>JAXLQR010000001.1:0-1506 GCA_046331545.1 Holophagaceae bacterium
GCCCTGCGCCTCACCACCATCTTCATGCTCAAGAGCCTGCTGGACGCCATGGACCGCCTGAAGGCCGCGCTGCACGCCAAGGGCCGGGAGTTCGCCGATGTCATCAAGATGGGCCGCACCCAGCTGCAGGACGCCGTGCCCATGACGCTCGGCCAGGAGTTCGAGGCCTACGCCGTCACCACCGGCGAGGACATCCAGCGCCTGCGGGAGACCGCCCGCCTCTTCCTGGAGGTGAACATGGGCGGCACGGCCATCGGCACGGGCATCTGCGCGGATCCCCGCTACCCCCAGGTGGTGGTCGAGGAGCTGTGCAAGATCACGGGCCTGGACATGGTCCTCGCGGAGAACCTCGTGGAGGCCACCCCTGATACGGGCGCCTTCGTCATGTTCTCCGGCGTGGTGAAGCGCGCCGCCGTGAAGCTCAGCAAGCTCTGCAACGACCTGCGCCTGCTCAGCAGCGGTCCCCGCTGCGGCTTCGGCGAGATCAACCTGCCCGCCATGCAGCCCGGCAGCAGCATCATGCCCGGCAAGGTGAACCCCGTGATCCCCGAGGTGGTGAACCAGGTGGCCTTCTCGGTCATCGGCAACGACCTCACCATCACGCTCGCCGCCGAGGCCGGCCAGCTTCAGCTCAACGTCATGGAGCCCGTCCTGGCCTACGCCCTGGCCACCAGCATGCGCACGCTGACCGCCGCCGTGAACGTGCTCACCGCCAAGTGCATCGTGGGCATCACCGCCAACCGCGAGCGCTGCCTGGACCTGGTGGAGCACAGCATCGGCATCGTCACCGCCGTCATGCCCGCCATCGGCTACAAGCGGGCCACGGAGGTGGCCAAGGAGGCCCTGGAGACCGGCGTCCCCGTGCGGGAGCTCATCCTCCGCAAGGGCTGGCTGAGCCAGGCCGAGCTGGACGAGGCCTTCAGCCTGGAGGCCATGACCCAGCCCCGGCCCATCCGCTAGGACCCGCCGGTCCGCCCGCCCCGCGCTAACATGGGGGCTGAATCCCCACGATCAGCCCACCCAGCCCTGCTCCGGGAGCCCCCATGTCCCTCGAAAAGAAGATCGAGCTGCTGAAGGCCAAGCATGCCAAGGCCCTGGCCGGAGGTGGCGGAGGCCGGGTGCAGAAGCAGCACGAGGGCGGCAAGCTCACGGCCCGGGAGCGGGTGGCGGCCTTCCTGGACGAGGGCTCCTTCGAGGAGATGGACGCCCTCATGGTCCACCGCAACTGGGGCGTGGAGAAGATCCCCGGCGACGGCGTGGTCACCGGCTTCGGGCGCGTGGACGGCCGCCCCGTGGCCGTCTTCGCCCAGGACTTCACGGTGTTCGGCGGCTCGCTGTCGGAAGCCTACGCCAAGAAGATCTGCAAGGTCATGGACCTGGCCATGAAGGTGGGCTGCCCGGTCATCGGCCTCAACGACAGCGGCGGCGCCCGCATCCAGGAGGGCGTGGTCTCCCTGGGCGGCTATGCGGACATCTTCCTGCGCAACACGCTGGCCTCAGGCGTCA
>JAXLQR010000002.1:0-2225000 GCA_046331545.1 Holophagaceae bacterium
CTCCTCGGGGACGCGGTCCACCACCTGGGCCTGGAAGCAGACCCCCATGCAGATCACGTCCTCGCCCAGGCGCTCCAGCACCGTGTCGTAGTAGCCCTTGCCGTAGCCCACGCGGTAGCCCCGGTCGTCGAAGGCCAGGCCCGGCACCAGCAGCAGGTCCACCGGCGGCGTGAACTGCTGGGTGATCGTCGGCTCCATGAGGCCCCAGAGGCCCGGCTGCAGGGGCTCGGTGCCCCAGGCCAGGCGCGGGGGCGAGGTGCTCGCGACCCGGGGGAACCAGAACATCCAGTCCGGGTGGCCCTGGATGAGGGGGCGCAGGTCCACCTCGGAGCCCAGGGGCCAGAAGACGCCGACCTTCCGGAGCCGCCGGCTGACGCAGAAGGCCTCGACCCTGGCGCAGAGGGCCTTGGAGGCCTCGGCGCGCTGGGCTTCCGGCAGGGCGTCGCGCCTGGACCAGGCGCGCTTCCTGAGCTCGGCCTTGGTCTCCATCAGGCGTCCGCCGGCTCCAGCGTGAAGGTGTTGTAGAGGTTGTCCCGCTCCAGGGCCTCGAAGCCGGCCTCGCGGATGAGGCGCACGAGCTGGGCCTTGGAGAGCATCTGGGGCGTCATCGCGCCGGCGTCGTGGGCGATCTCCTCCTCGATGAGGGTGCCGTCCAGGTCGTTGGCGCCGTAGTTCAGGCCCACCTGGGCGAGGCCCTCGCCGATCATCACCCAGTAGGCCTTGATGTGCGGGATGTTGTCGAGGAGGAGCCGGGCCACCGCGATCTCGCGCAGGTCGGCGGTGCCGGTGGTCTCGTGGATGACGTGGGTGCGGCTCAGCTCGTTGTTCTCCACCTGGTAGGCCAGGGGGATGTAGGCCAGGAAGGAGGCCTTCCCGCCGGCCAGGCTGCGGTCCTGGAGGTCCCGCAGGCGCAGGAGGTGGTCCACCTTGTGCTTCGGGGCCTCGATGTGGCCGTAGAGCATGGTGCAGTTCGTCGGGATGCCCCGCGCATGGCAGATCGCGGCGTTGTCCAGCCAGACCTGGGCGTCCTTCTTGCCCACGCAGATCGCCTCCCGGATCTCCGCGTCGAAGATCTCCGCGCCGCCGCCCGGGCAGCTTTCCAGGCCCGCCGCCACGCAGCGGTCCAGGAAGTCCTCGACGGAGAGGCCGCTCACCCGGGCGTAGTAGCCCAGCTCCACCATGGTGAAGACCTTCAGGTGCAGCCCCGGGAAGCGCTCCTTGATGCGGCGGAAGAGGTCCTCGAAGTAGTCGATTTTCAGCTTCGGGTAGTGCCCTGCCACCATGTGCAGCTCGCGCACGCCCACGTTCTCGGGCTTGGCCAGTTCCGAAACGATGTCGTCCGCCGAGAGCACGTAGGCCCGCGGATCGCCGGGCTTGGCCTGGAAGGCGCAGAACTGGCAGTGGGTGTAGCAGATGTTGGTGTAGGACAGGCGCCGGTTCTGGACGAAGTACGTCTTCAGCCCGTGCTTCTTCAGCCGCACGTGGTGCGCCATGGCGCCGACGCCCGTGAGGTCGGGCGTCTCGTAGAGGAGCAGGCCGTCCTCGAAGGAAAGGCGTTCCCCGGCCTCCACCCTGGCGGCGATCGGGAGCAGGCGTTCGTCGCGGAGGTAGGTGGCGAGCGGGCGGGCGAGACCGGGCATGGGACCAGTGTAGCGGAGGGGCGGGCGGCCTCAGGCGCTGGCCCGTCGCATCCCCTTGATGGCCACCGCCCAGATCACCACGATGAACGCCACCAGCTTCAGGGCGTGGATCCAGATCACCTCGATCCCCACGCCGCGCATGACGATGGCGCGCATGATGCGGATGAAGTGGGTCACGGGAATGAGCTCGCTGATGACCTGGAAGGGCACGGGCATGCCGTGGATGGGGAAGATGTAGTCCGACAGGAAGACCATGGGCAGGAACATCATGAAGCTCATCTGGCTGGCCTGGGCCTGGCTCTGGGCGACGGTGCTGATGCGCACGCCGACCCCCAGCATGGCCAGGATGAACAGGAAGGCCGCGGCGTAGAGCAGGGGCACGCTGCCGGCGATGGGCACGTCGAAGACCAGCCAGGCGAGCAGCAGCAGCACGGTCATCTGGGTGTAGGCCATGCCGATGATGGGGATCACCTTGCCCAGAAAGAGCTCGAAGGGCCGCACCGGCGTGACCATCACCTGGTCCAGCGTTCCCCGCTCCTTCTCCTTCACGATGCTGGCCGACGCGAACATCACGCAGGTCATGGAGACGATGATGGCCACCAGCCCCGGGATGATGAAGTTCGGCGTGCGGAGGTTGGGGTTGTACCAGGGGCGGATGCGCAGGTCGATGGCGGTCTGGGGCCTGCTCGCCTGGCCGTAGCCCATGCGGTCGAACATGAGCTGCGTGCTGCGTACCTGGCCCACGCCGAAGGCGACGCTCATGGCCGTGCCCGCCACGGTGGCGTTGCTGGCGTCCACGATCACCAGGGCCTCGCCGGTCTGGCCGCCGCGGATCTTGCGGGCGTAGTCCGGCGGGAACCAGATGGCCACCTCGGCCTTGCCCGCGTCGATGAGGCGGCGGATGTCGGCCTCGCTGCCCACGTCGCCCTGGACGTCGAAGTACTGGGTGGCCGCCATGGCCTGCACGAAGTCGCGGCTCTCCTGGCTGCGGCTCTCGTCGTAGACGATGGTGTGCAGGTGCTTCACGTCGTTGTTGAGGAAGCCGTAGATGGTGATCTGGAAGAGGGGGATGAAGAGGATCATCACCAGGGTGAGCCGGTCCCGCCGGAGCTGGAGCAGCTCCTTCCAGACCAGGGCGCGGATGCGGTTCCACATGTCAGCCGTCCTTCCTCGAAGCCTGCACCAGGCTGATGAAGAGATCCTCCAGGCTGGGCAGCTCCGGAGCCATGGGGGCGAAGGCCAGGCCCATGGACCGCAGGCGCCCCAGCACCGCCTCCGCGGGCGTCTCCGCGTCGAGGCTGAGGCGCACGCCCCGGCCCATGAGCTCCGCGTCCAGCACCTCGGGCAGGTTCAGCGCCGCCTGGCGCAGCTCGCGGAAGCCCTCCGCGCGCACTTCCACCACCTGCCGGCCCATCCCCTCCTTCAGGGCCCGCGGCTTGCCGTAGGCCATGAGCCTCCCGGCTAGGATGAAGGCCAGCCGGTCGCACTGGTCGGCCTCGCCGAGGTTGTGGGTGGTCACGAGGATGGTCATGCCGTCCTTCACCAGGTCGTCCATGGCCTCCCAGAAGAGGCGCCTCCGCAGCGGATCCACGCCGCTGGTGGGCTCGTCCAGGAAGAGCATGCGGGGCCGGTGCAGGGTCGCCGAGGCCAGGGCCACCCGCTGTTTCTCGCCCGTGGAGAGGCCTCGCACCAGCACGTCGCCCAGGGGCCTGAGCTGCAGCTCGTGCACCCGCTGGCGGATGGCGTCCTTGAGGTGGGCGTTCGAGAGGCCGTAGAGCTGCCCGAAGTAGGCCAGGTTCTCGGTCACCGTGAGGTCGTCGAGGAGGCTGAACTTCTGGCTCATGTAGCCGATCCGGGCGCGGACGGCGTCGGCCTCGGTGAAGAGGTCGTGGCCCAGGGCCCGGGCCCGGCCGGCGGTGGGGGCCAGGACGCCGCAGAGCATCTTGATGGTGGTGCTCTTGCCCGCGCCGTTGGGGCCCAGGAAGCCGAAGACCTCCTCGGGCTCCACCTCGAAGCTGAGGTCCTCCACCGCCGTGAAGCCCCCGAAGCGCTTGGTGAGCTGCTCCACCTGGAGGATGGGCTCAGGCATGGGCGGCCTCCGCCTTGCCGGGCCCCGTCTCCGCCTCCAGCAGCGCGTGCAGGAAGAAGTCCTCCAGGGTGGCCTCGGAGGGCTCCACGTGCTCCACGCCGGGCAGGGCGCGGATCCTCGCCAGCAGGGCCTGGGCGTCCTGGTCCGGGAAGCGGGCCCGGATGATCTCGCCCTCCCCGAAGAGGTCCAGGGGCTTGAGGACCCAGAGTTCGGTCTGCACCGCGCGGCGCTGGGGCGTCACCACCTTGAGCGTGAGGCCCGGCATCCGGTCCTGGAACTCCCCGAGGCTGCCCTGGTCCAGGAGGCGGCCTTCGTGCATGAGCAGCATGCGGTGGGCGTATTCCGCCTCGTCCATGTAGGGGCTGGAGAACAGGATGGCCACGCCCTCGTCGTGGATGGCGTGGAGCAGGGACCAGAACTCCCGGCGGGACACGGGGTCCACGCCGGTGGTGGGCTCGTCCAGCAGCAGGAGCCGGGGCGCCGGCAGGAGGGCCACGCAGAGGCTGAGCTTCTGCTTCATGCCCCCCGACAGGGCGCCGGCCATGCGGTCCCGGAAGCGGTCCAGGTCCACGGAGGCCAGCAGGGCGCCGATGCGCGGCTCCGGGTCCTCCAGGCGGTAGAGGCCGGCTTGGAGGCGCATGTTCTCCTCCACCGTGAGGTCCGGCGCCAGGGCGAAGACCTGGGGCACGTAGGCCACCTGCTCCGGGGGCACGAGGATCTCCAGGCTTCCGCCCGTGGGCTTCTGGAGGCCCATGAGCATGCGGAAGGTGGTGGTCTTGCCCGCGCCGTCCGGGCCGATCAGCCCCACCAGGTCCCCCTGGCGGAGGGCCAGGTCGAAGCCCTTCACGGCCTCCTTGCCGCCCCGGAAGGTGCAGGCGAGGCCTTCGGCCCGCAGCAGCAGGGTGGGGTCCGAGGGCGCGGCCGGGCCCAGCCCGGGCCCGGCGAGGACGGGGGCCTTCGTCACGGGGCGACCTTGAGGCGCACGTCCACGGAGAGGCCGGGGACCAGGCCCTTGTCGAAGCCCTCCTTCAGGTGCACCCGGGCCGGGTAGACGAGGTTCACGCGCTCCTCCCGGGTCTCCACCATCTTCGGCGTGAACTCCGGCTCGCTACTCACCTCGTCCAGGGTGGCCTGGAAGGTGCGCCTGTCCGCGGTGGCCACCTCCACCGGCAGGCCGATGCGGGCCTTGGCCTGCAGGGTCTGGGGCAGGTAGACCCGCACCCACAGGGTGTCCAGCCGCGCCAGGGTGACCACCCCCTGGCCGACGCCGAGCACCGAGCCGGGCTCCCGAAGCCGGTGCACGACCACGCCGTCGAAGGGGGCGCGGATCTCGGTGAATTTCGCCTGGGCCCGGCTCAGCTCGAGCACGGCCTTGGCCCGGCGGGCGTCGGCGTTCACGCCGCTGCGCTGCTCCTGGCGCAGGCCGGCTCGCAGCTCGGCGAGGGCCTTGGACGCCAGGTTGAGCCCGGCCTGGGCGCGGTCCCGCTCGGTCTGGGCCCGGTCCAGCTCAGCCTGGCTGAGCACGCCGTCCTTGAAGAGGCGGCTCGCGCGCTTGAGATTCTCCTCCGCGAGCCGCAGGGCGGCGTCCGCGTCCTTCACCTTGGCCTCGCCCTGGGCGATGTCCTCCAGGCGCGTGCCGTTGGCGGCCTCCAGGGACTTCGCCTCGGCGGCCTGGAGAGCGGCGAGGTCGCGGTCCACGGCGGCGTCCAGCTCCTCGGCGTGCACCCGGGCCAGCAGGTCGCCGGCCTTCACGCGCTGGCCCTCCACCACCTTCAGCTCCACCAGGCGGCCCGCGGCGCGGGGCCCGAGGTCCGTGAGGTAGGCCTCCACGCGGCCGTTGAGCACGGGCTCCTGGGACCGGTGGCAGGCGGCCAGGGCCAGCAGCAGGAAGGGCGCGACGCGTCGGAACATGGGCACTCCAGCGGAAGTCGGGGGACGGAAGGGCGGGTCCGGCGGGCGCTCAGGTCCAGGGACCGGGGGGCAGGGGCGCCGCCGGGTCCGCGGCGACGCCGCGCCAGTAGAGCTGGAACCAGGCGCGCTCCGCCGTGGGCACGGCCTCGGCGGCGTCCACGAGGTCCAGGCGGGCCCCCATCACGGGGACCAGGTCGAGGACCTCCATGTGGGTGCGCACGAAGAAGAAGGTGGCCAGGGGCGGGTGGAGGTCCGCCCGGAGTTCGCCCCGGGCCTGCCCCTGGCGGAGGATGTCCCAGATGTGGCCCGCGGTGCGGCGGATGTGGCCCGCCATCATCTCCCGCGTGCCCTCCGCGCCCCGGAGGATCTCGCCCCGCAGCATGGCGCGGAAGCCCGCGTCGCAGCTGAAGTGGGTCCGGTAGGTGGCCATCACCTCCCAGAGCCGGTGGGCCGTGGGCCGCGGGTCCGCCGGGTCCGCCAGCGCCGCGAGGTCCGCCGACAGGGGCGCCAGCTTGCGCTCCAGCAGGGCGCGGAACATGGCCTCCTTGCTGTCGAAGTGGTAGTAGATGAGCGCCGGATCGCAGCCCACGGCCCGGGCGATGGCGCGGATGGAGCTGCCCTGGAGCCCCTCGGAGGAGAAGACCTCCCGGGCCGCCTCGAGGATGCGGTCCGTGTCCACGCGGGCGGCCTTGGGGCCGCGGGTCCGCGGGCCGGGGGGCTTGGGGGTCGGGCTGGCGGGGGGCTCGGGCATGGGGGCGCGTTCAACGAATGTTGAAGCGTAGGGTGGCGTCCGGTCTTCGCGCAAGCATTATTTCACCGAGTGTTGAAATTTGCGGGATCCACGAAAAAGCCCCGCCGGGGCGGGGCTTCGCGGAGGTCCAGGCCCTGCTATTCGACCGAGATAGGCGCCTCGATGGTGTAGTCGAGGGTGATCACTTCGGGTTCCTCGAAGGCGATGCGGCCCTCCTCCACTTCGCGGACGCTGACCTGGGACCAGAAGCTGGCGAGCTTGGGGGCGTCCTGGGGCTGGCCGTGGCGGCTCACGGGCACCGTGACCTCGACCTTGGGATAGGCGCCGCGCTGGAGCTGGTCGCAGCGCTTCCCGCTCACCACGACGAAGCGGTACTTGTTGGCGATCTCTTCGGGGATGTGGACGATGGTGCGGGTCATGGAGGCCTCGGAACCCCCGAGCCTAGCACGGGAGGGCGCGCGGATCCACGGAATTCCTGGGCTTCAGCCCCGCGTGCGGGTCCAGGTCAGCTTGGTGCCGAAGCCCAGGCGGTTGTCGGTGAGCTTCAGGTGGTCCGGCTCCAGGGCCCAGAGGTCCAGCCTCGGCATCACGCGGGCGATGGGGAAGGTCCGCAGGTAGAGCGTCCTCGCGGCGTCGAGATCCGGGCCCTCGAGGACGGCGAGGCGGCCGGTGGCCTGGAGGCCGCGGATCTTGCCGACGGCCTTCGTCTCCAGGTGGATGGCCCAGGCCACCCGCGGCTCGGCGAGGGCCTCCTGGAGATGCCGCGTGGCGGGATCGGAGGCGATGAGGAAGCGTCCGGCGTCCGCGTCGAAGGCGTAGTAGCAGGAGGCGGTCCAGGGCTGGCCGTCGCGGGTCGTGGCGAGCACCAGCACGTGGTGCTCCGCGAGGAAGGCCGCGACGCGGGGCGGGAGCTCGGGATCCAGGGGCATGGGCCAGGATGGCGCGGATCCGGGCCAAGCCGGGTCACAAAGGCGGCCCTCGGCGCGATGATGGGCCTTTCGGGAGCGGGCCATGGAACGCGGACACCTCTGGCGGAGCTGCTTCAAGGGCAGCCTCTTCATGCTGGATCTCAACGCCCGCGGCCTCACCGACGACCTGGCCGCGAAGCGCCCGGCGGAGGGCGTGGCCTCGGCGGCCTGGATCCTCGGCCACCTGGTGAAGACCCGCCACGGCATCCACAAGCTGCTGGGCCGTCCCCAGCCCGAGGACCCGGTCTGGGAGCCCTACGGCCGGCACGGGGACGGTGTCTCCGGCACGCTGCCCTTCAGCGCCCTCGCGGAGGCCTTCAAGGCCACCGACGCGCCCCTGAAGGAAGCCATCCGCGCCGTGGCGGACTGGGACCGGCCCACGATGAACCCCGGCCTCAAGGTCGAGCAGCCCCTGGAGCAGGTGCTGGCCTTCCTCTTCAGCCACGAGAGCTACCACCTCGGGCAGATCGGCGTGGTGCGCAAACTGCTGGGGCTGGGGGGCGCGGTGTGAAGGCGGGATGCCCGGCCGCGGGATTGGGGTCAAGATGAAGCCGAAGGGAAGCGCCCCATGAACATCCTCCTCGGCATCACCGGCGGCATCGCGGCCTACAAGGCCGCCGAGGTGGCGCGGCTGCTGACGCGGCAGGGGCACGCGGTGCGCTGCGTGCTCACCGAGGCCGGCGCGCGCTTCATCACCCCGCTGACGCTGGCCTCGCTCACGGGCCAGCCGGTCTTCGGGGCGAACCCGGACCTGGGCGAGTGGCGGGCCAATCCGGTGGTCGAGCACATCGACCTGGCGCGGTGGGCGGACCTCGTCGCGGTGGTGCCCGCCACCGCGGACATCCTCGGGAAGACCTCCAACGGCCTCGCGCCGGACCTCCTCAGCACCATCCTCCTGGCCACGAAGGCGCCCGTCCTGTGGGCGCCCGCCATGAACACCGCCATGTGGGCCCACCCGGCGGTGCAGGCCAACGTGGCGACGCTGCGGGGCTGGGGCCACCACCTCGTCGAGCCGGTGGAAGGCCTGCTGGCCTGCGGCGAGGAGGGCGGCGGCAAGCTGGCGGAGGTGGAGACGATCGTGGACGCCGTCCACGCCCTGGCCTCGCCCCGGCATCCGGCGCTCCGCGGGAGGAAGGTGCTCGTCACCGGCGGGCCCACCCGCGAGGACCTGGACCCCGTGCGCACGCTGACCAACCGCAGCACCGGCGCCATGGGCGTGGAGATGGCCAGGGCCCTGCGCGACGCCGGCGCCGAGGTGCATCTGGTCCTCGGCGGCGACGGGCCGGCCTTCCCGCTGTGGGGCCTCCCCGTCACCAAGGTGCGCAGCGCCGACGAGATGCTCGCCGCCTGCGCGGCCCTCTGGCCCGGCATGGACGGCTTCGTGGGCGCGGCGGCGGTGGCGGACCAGCGGCCCGAGCGGAAGGCGCCGGAAAAGGTGAAGAAGCAGGACGGCCCCGAGCAGCTCACCCTGGTGCGCACGCCCGACATCCTGGCCACCCTCTCGGCTTCCAAGCGGCCGGGCCAGTGGCTCCTGGGCTTCGCCGCCGAGAGCGAGGCCCACCTCTCCCACGCCGCCGAGAAGCTCAGCCGCAAGCGCCTGGACGCCATCTTCGCCAACGACGTGGCGGCGGGGCAGGGCTTCGGGGCGCAGGCGAACACGCTCATTCCCGTCACCGCCGAAGGCGCCCAGCAGCCCCTCGGCCCGCTGCCCAAGGACGAGCTCGCCGCCGCCGCCGTGGCCTGGTGGGCCGGACGCCTCGCATCCCGGAGCTGAAGCCCGCAGCCGGAAGCCCGCAGCCCGTTCGCCCCCGCCACCGCCGCTTCGCCCCCGCCTTCCGGCCGCTGCTCGGGGCCGGGTGCTAGCCTTCCTCCATGTCGGCGAAGCTGCGCACATGGTCGGGCTACTGGGGTGCCTGGGTGCTCCTGGGGCTCTACATGGCCACCATGGACATGGTCATGTACCCCAAGGAGGGCTACGGGCGGTTGCTCCTCCTCAACATCCTCCAGAACCTGGCCTGGGGCGTGGCGGGGCTCGGGATCCTTGCGATGGCCAACCGCTGGCCCATCGAGCGCCTGGCCTGGAGCGAATGGCGCACTCTCCTGGTCCACCTCCTGGGCAGCGTGGCCATCGCGGTGGCCGGGCTGGTGGTGGTGTGGCTCATCGCCATCGGCTTCTCGGAACCGGCCTACCGGGCCAAGGTCTTCGACATGCCCTTCAAGGCCTTCCGCCGCTTCTTCACCCTCTACTTCCACGTGAACCTCGTGCTGATGTGGGCGGTGCTCGGCGCCTTCCACGGCTGGCGGATGCACCAGCGCCTGAAGGCCCAGCAGCTCGAGGCGGCCCAGCTCGGCGCGCGCCTCGCCCAGGCCCAGAACCAGGCCCTGCGCATGCAGCTCCAGCCGCACTTCCTCTTCAACACCCTCAACTCCATCTCGGCCCTCATCCACAGCGACCCGGAGTCCGCGGACCGGATGCTGTCGCGCCTGGCGGACCTGCTGCGCATGACCCTGGAGTCCGGCGCCGACCAGTTCGTGAGCCTGCGCCAGGAGCTGGCCTTCAGCCAGGGCTACCTGGCCATCGAGCGCATCCGCTTCCAGGACCGCCTCCGGGTGGACGTGGACGTGCCCCCGGAATGCCTGGAGGCGCGGGTCCCGCCCTTCCTCCTCCAGCCGCTGGTGGAGAACGCCATCAAGCACGGCGTGGCGGACCTCGCCCGGGCCTCCCGCATCCAGGTGCGGGCGCGGCGGGAGGGCGAGACCCTCGTGCTGGAGGTGGAGGACGACGGCCGGGGCTTCGAGCAGGGCCGCCGGGGCATCGGCACCGGCAACACGGTGGAGCGCCTGCAACTCCTCTACCGGGACCGGCAGAGCTTCAGCCTCGTCTCCGAGAGCGGCAAGGGGACCCTGGCCCGCATCCGCCTCCCCTTCGAGGCGGGCCCCGCCATGGAGGCGACCGCATGACCCGGAAGGCCCTGCCATGACCCTGAAGGCGTTGATCGTCGACGACGAGCCCCTGGCCCGCCAGCGCATCCTCCAGATGCTGAAGGGGGAGTCCGACGTGGCGGTGGTGGGGGAGGCGGGCAACGGCCTGGAGGCGGTGAAGCTCATCGAGGCCACCTCGCCCGACCTGGTCTTCCTGGACGTGCAGATGCCCGAGCTGGACGGCTTCGGCGTGGTGGAGGCCGTGGGCGTGGACCGCATGCCGCCCACGCTCTTCGTCACCGCCTTCGACCAGCACGCGGTCAAGGCCTTCGAGGTGCACGCGGTGGACTACCTCCTCAAGCCCTTCGACCGGGACCGCTTCCGCCGCGCCCTGGACTGGGCCCGCGCCCAGCAGACCAGCCGGCAGGGCGGGACGCTGCAGTCCCTGGTGGCCAGCCGCCGCTCGGAGCAGCCCCACCCCGACCGCATCCTGGTGAAGAGCGGCGAGGGCTGGGTGCTCCTCAAGACCGCCGCCATCCAGTGGATCGAGGCGGAGGACAACTACGTGCGCCTCCACGTGGAGGGGACCTCCCACCTGTTGCGCCAGACCATGACCGGCATCCTGGAGCGCCTGGACCCGAGCCGCTTCAAGCGCATCCACCGCAGCGCCATCGTGAACCTCGACTTCATCAAGGAGCTCCAGCCCTGGAGCGGCGGCGACCTGCTGGTGATCATGCGGGACGGCACGCGCCTGACCTTGAGCCGCACCTACCGGGACAGCTTCACCGAGTGGCACTGAAAAGCCTCGGGCCCCCGGCTCCAGGCACGGAAAGGCCCCGCGGTCGCGGGGCCTTTCCGTGGGGCGCGGAGCCTCAGGGGACGGTGGTGACGCTCACCTGCACGCCGCGGCCGGTGAGGTACGAGGTGTTCGGGGCGTAGGCGGCGCCCGCGGCGAAGGAGGCTGTGCGGCTGGGCAGGATCACGCTGACGGTGCCCCGGACCTTGTCGGTGACCAGGAGCTGGCCGCCGGTGCGCTCGCCGATGGCGTACACGGCGCCCTGCCGCAGGGCGGCCTGGGAGGTCCCGACGCTCGGCACGCCGCGCTGGGCGAGGCCGCGCACCAGCAGGGTGGCCTGGTAGCCGCCGTCGAAGTAGATGGGATCGGTGGGCATCACGACGAGGAAGTCCGCCTTCCGCGCCTCGAGGACGCGGAGGGCCGCGGGCAGGGCGGAGGCGGTGCGGGTGTCCACCACCGTGATGAGGGAGCCCGGGGCGGCGGCGGCGGCCAGGGCCTGGATGCCGTCCCAGGTGGCGGAGGCGTTGCACACCACGGCGAGGTGCTGCTTCTCCGGCCAGGTCTGGTGGGCCACGGCCAGGACGGGGTTGAAGTCGGGCGTCCCGGCGGCCAGGGGAGCGAGGCCGAGGACCAGGGCGGAGAGGGAACGGAAGGGCTTCGTGGGCATAACGCCTCCGGGGAACCCGGGCGTCCCGCGGCCCGGGTGTGGAAAGATCTGCCGCGCCTCGGCTACGGCGGTGAGGGAGGATCCCTTCGGGACGCGGAGAAGGTGCGCTCCGTCACGTCTGGGGACCCGTCCGCCGGGGCGAAGCCGCGGGCGGCGGGGACGACCCGTGCCCAGGCTCCGTGGAGCCTACAGGGCCGGGTCCAGCCAGGGCAGGACGGCGCTGGGCTGGCCCACGACGTTGCCCACGCGCACCGCCACCACCACGACCCAGCCGGCGGGACGCTGCAGCCCGGAGAGGTCCAGCCGCAGGCTCCTCCCCGGCGCGGGGAGGTCGGGGCGCCGCTTCTCGAGCACCACCTCGTTGCGGGCCAGCACCTCCGCGGGGCTGGGCCGCGCGGCGCCCACGGGCACGAAGTAGACGCGGACGGCCTCGACGCCCACGAGTTCCGACCCGGAGAGGTCCCGGGAGGGGAGGACGACTTCCAGGGTCCGCAGGTCGAGCCATCGGGCCGTGGTCACCTGCGGCGCGGTGCGGGGCCGCGGCACCGGGTCGCCCTTGCGCCCGCAGGCGGCGGCGGACAGGGCCAGCGTGAAGGCCAGGGCGGCGTTTGATAGGCTGGGGGGTCGCATCGTGTTCGATGATGACGGAATTCGGGGATTCACGATGCCTGTGACGAAAGTGCTCATCGCCAACCGTGGCGAAATCGCCTGCCGGGTGATCCGCACGTGCCGGGAGATGGGGATACCCACGGTCGCCGTCTATTCCGACGCCGACCGCGGCGCCCTCCACGTGCGCATGGCGGACGAGGCCTACGCCATCGGCCCGGCGGCGGCCCGGGAGAGCTACCTGGTGGTGGAGAAGATCCTGGACGTGGCGAGGCGGAGCGGCGCGGACGCCATCCACCCGGGCTACGGCTTCCTGAGCGAGAACGCGGAAGCCGCGAGGCTCTTCACGGCCAACGGCATCACCTTCATCGGGCCGCGGCCGGACGCCATCACCGCCATGGGCTCGAAGACGGCGGCCCGGGAAGTCGCCATCGCGGCGGGCTGCCCCGTGGTTCCGGGCATCCAGAAGACGATGGAGGAGGCGGAGCTGCTGGCGGAGGCCCAGAAGATGGGCTTCCCGGTGATGCTGAAGGCGGCCATGGGGGGCGGCGGCAAGGGCATGCGCCTGGTGACGAAGCCGGAGGAGTTCACGTCCAGCCTGGCGCGGGCGCGGGGCGAGGCCCTGAGCAGCTTCGGCGACGATTCGGTGTACGTGGAGAAGGCCATCGTGCAGCCGCGGCACATCGAGATCCAGGTCTTCGGCGACACCCACGGGAACCACGTCTACCTCTGGGAGCGGGAGTGCTCGGTGCAGCGCCGCCACCAGAAGGTCATCGAGGAGGCGCCGAGCCCCCACGTGACGCCGGAGATGCGCAGGGCCATGGGCGAGGCGGCGCTGAAGGTGGCGAGGGCCGTCAACTACGTGGGCGCCGGCACGGTGGAGTTCCTGGCGGACGCGGACCGCAACTTCTACTTCCTGGAGATGAACACGCGCCTCCAGGTGGAGCACCCGGTGACGGAGTGGATCACGGGGCTGGACCTGGTGAAGTGGCAGATCCTGGTGGCGCGGGGGGAGAAGCTGCCCCTGACCCAGGACCAGATCCCCTTCAACGGCTGGGCCATGGAGTGCCGCATCTACGCCGAGGACCCGGACAAGAACTTCATGCCCTCCCCCGGAAAGATCACCTTCCTGCGCACGCCCGCCGGGCCGAACGTGCGGGACGACGGGGGCGTGTACGAGGGCAGCGAGGTGCCCATGTTCTACGACCCGATGATCTCGAAGCTGAGCACCTGGGGCCCGACGCGCCTGGAGGCCATCGACAAGATGCACATGGCGCTGGGCGAGTACCGCATCGGCGGCATCCGCCACAATGTGGAGTTCCACAAGGTGCTCATGCAGCACGAGCCCTTCCGCGAGGGCGCGCTGCACACCGGCATGCTGGACAAGCCCTTCTGGAAGAAGAAGGAGCTCGGACCGAACCTCCAGCCCGCCGTCGCCGCGGCGATGCTGGCCGAACTCGACGCCGAAGAACGTCGCGCGGCGCAACCCGCGGGGAATGGTGGCGGCAGTCCCGATGCCTGGCGGCATTGGGGGAAGTTCAACCGGCTGTGAATCCTTTCCCTCGACGTTGAATCCCAGGACCTGAACCCATGAAGCGCACCCTCCTCATCAACAAGGAAACCCACGAGGTCGAGCTGACCCGCCAGGACGGCGTGCTGACGCTGACGTGGGACGGCGAGCAACTCCCGGCGGACATCGTGGAGGTGGAGCCGGGGACCTACTCGGTGATCCTCGAGGGACGCTCGGTGGACGTGCGCATCGACCCGGCGCGGTCCAATGATCCCGACGTCCATGCCTACCGCGCCACGCTCCACGACGGCGCCTACGAGTTCGGCCTCCAGGACCCCATGAAGGCCCTGCTGGCCGCCGCGAGCGGCGCCTCGGCGGGAGGCGGGACGCTCAGCTCCCCCATGCCCGGCAAGATCGTGAAGATCCTCGTGAAGGAGGGCGACACCGTCGCCGAGGGCCAGACCCTGCTCATCATGGAGGCCATGAAGATGCAGAACGAGCTCAAGGCCATCGGCGCCGGCAAGGTCAGCAAGGTGGCCGTGCAGGAGGGCGGGACCGTGGAGACGGGGGCGACGCTGCTGGTGATGGTGGCGGAGGGGTGATCACCAGCGGGTCGCACGCTGCGACCCACTGGAGCTACGGAATTACGATGAAAGTCCCCGACAGCGGCATGCCCGACGAGGCCTACTGGGCCAGCCTCTTCGACATCCCCGCAATCTTGGACTGGCTGCCGATCGGGCCGGGCACCCGCCTCGCCGTGGAGATCGGATGCGGCTACGGCACCTTCACGTTGCCCCTGGCGGACGCGATACAGGGCACGGTCCACGCCTTCGACCTCGAGCCCTCGATGCTGGAGACCACCGGCCTGAACCTCCGCCGGGCCGGGCTGGCCAACGTCGTCTTGGAGCATCGGGACGTCATCGACCTCGGCACGGACCTGCCCGAGGCCTCCGCAGACCTCGTCCTGATCTTCAACCTCCTCCACTTCGACGGACGGCGCGCCCTCCTCGCCGAGGCAGCCAGGATCCTCCGATCCGGCGGTGTGGTGGCGGTGATCCACTGGCGCACGGACATGGCGACGCCGCGGGGACCAGCGATGGAAACCCGCCCGACGCCCGCCTCGATCCTCGAGGCCGCCGCCGGCCTCGGCCTCGAACCCCTGGGCGAGCCGTGCTTTCTCGGGCCCTACCACTGGGGCATGCACCTCGCCCGGGTCTGACCCCTCGACTCAGGCGAAACGGTCTGGCCGGAAGGGTTCGAGGGGCAGGGTGGGCTTCGCGCCGGTCGCGGCTTCGGCCACCAGCACGCCGGTGATGGGCGCCAGGCCGATGCCCAGCATGGCGTGGCCCGTGGCGGCGTGGAGGTTGGGGAAGCGCGTGAAGGGACCCAGGTAGGGCAGGCCGTCGGGGCTGCAGGGGCGCAGGCCCGCCCAGGGCTGCTCGGGGATGGGCGGCATTTCCAGATCCAGGTAGTCCTTCGACGCCCGATGGATGGCCTCCACCCGGCGCCTCGAGATCGAGAGGTCCATGCCCGAGAGCTCCATCGTGCCCGCCAGACGCAGCCGGTCTCCCATGGGCGTCACCGCCACCCGGGCCTCGGCAAGAATGCTGGGCAGGCGCGGCAGGCGCGAGGGTACGACGTCGAAGCTGTAGCCCTTGCCCGGCTGCATGGGGAGCTTCAGGCCCAGCGTCTTCGATAGCCCCGGCGAGGCGCAGCCCGCCGCCAGCACGAAGACGTCGCCTTCGACGTCGCCTCCTGACGTCCGCACCCCCCTCACCCGACCACCCTCGGCCACGAAGGCCGCCGCCGCGGCCTGCAGGAACGTCACGCCGTTGGCCTGGGCCTCTGCCGCCAGCGCCGCCGTGAAGCGCGCCGGGTCCAGGTGGGCGTCGTCGGGCCAGAAGACCGCCTCGCCGGCCTGGATGACGCCGCTGGGCTCCAGCACCTCCAGGTCCGTGCCCGAGACCAGCCGCGGATGCAGGCCAAGCCTGCGGCCCAGCTCCGCCTCGTGGACATTGCCCGCCTTGCCTTCCGGCGAGCGATGAAGCATGAGCAGCCCCTTGGCCTCGAAGCCGAAGTCCAGCTCCGCGAGGCCGTCAAAGCGCCGTCGGCTTTCCAGGAGCAGGTCCCGCAGCACAAGCGTGTGGACCTCACAGGTGGACCTTCGCGCCGCCCAGGCGAAGCGACCCAGCCAGGCCAGCAGGCCGAAGTCCAGGCGCGGGCGCAGGTAGAAGGGGCTCGAGGGGTTGAGCATCCACTTGAGGCCCTTCCACAGCAGCGACGCCTCGGCCAGGGGGACGAAGTGGCTGGGGGTCACCAGCCCCGCGTTGCCCCAGGAGCAGCCCGAGCCCGGTGCGGCGGCGTCCACCACGGTGACGTCGAAGCCGGCCGCCCGCAGCTCCCGGGCGCAGCAGAGGCCCGGCGCGCCGGCGCCGATCACGATGGCCCGCGTCCCGGTCCCCATCACAGCACCGAGAAGCCGTGGACGTAGGGATCCCGGTCGTCCAGGAAGATCGTGTTGTAGCCCGTCACCATGGCCCAGCCCTCGATGCTCGGGATGATGGCGTCGAAGGTGGCGTCGCCCGAGCCCACCTTCGTGGCCGCCTCCACGCGCCCCTTGAAGAGGCTGCCGATGATGCTCTCGTGGTGGAAGGCGTCGCCAACGTTCAACTTCCCCTTGGCCGCCCACTGGGCCATGCGCGCCGAGGTGCCCGTGCCGCAGGGGCTGCGGTCCAGGGCCTTGTCGCCGTAGAAGACCGCGTTGCGGGCGTGGGCCTCGGGATGGCGGGGCGCGCCGGTCCACTGGAGGTGGCGCAGGCCGCGGATCTCGGGCTGCTCGGGGTGGATGAACTCGTGGGCCGCGTTGAGCCGCTCCCGCAGCACCGGGCTCCAGCGCACGAGGTCGCCGGCGGTGACGTGCTCCAGGCCTGGGAAGTTGGGCTGCGGGTCCACGAGGGCGTAGAAGTTCCCGCCGTAGGCGATGTCCACGGTCAGGGTGCCGAGGTCGGGGCAGTCCACCTCGACGCCGGTGGCGAACAGGAAGGAGGGCACGTTGGTGATGCGCACCGCCTCGACATGGCCGTCAGGCGCCTGGGTGTAGCGCGCCTCCACGAGGCCCGCGGGGACTTCCAGGCGCAGGACCCCCGGCGTCTTCGGGGTAACGAGGCCCTCTTCCACCATGACGGTCACCGTGCCGATGGTGCCGTGGCCGCACATGGGCAGGCAGCCGGAGGTCTCGATGAAGAGGACCCCGACATCGTTCTCGGGACTCCCGGGGGGAAACAACATCGTCCCGCTCATCAGGTCGTGGCCCCGGGGCTCGAACATCAGGCCGCGGCGGATCCAGTCCCAGTCCCGCTCGAACTCCAGGCGCCGCTCGGCCATGGTGCGCGACGCCAGCAGCGGCGCGCCGCCGGTGACCACCCGCACCGGGTTGCCGCAGGTGTGGGCGTCGATGCAGGCGAAGGTGTGCTTGGCCATGGCGGCTCCTTCAGTCCAGGTCCAGGGCGCGCCGGGCGAAGCGCTCCAGGTGGTCCATCAGCGCGTCGGAGGCCGCGGCGGCGCCGGCCTCGTCCCCCCGGGCCACGGCCTTCATCAGCGTTCCGTGCAGGCCCGCGGCGCCGGCGAGGTCGCCCTCGTGGTGGTGGCGGAACCAGAAGCGCCGGCAGTGGATGTGCAGGGGCTCGGAGGCCTTCACCGCGCTGGGGTTGCGGCAGGCGGCCTCCAGCACCGCATCGCAGGCAGCATCCTCCCGCAGGTAGGCGGCCAGGTCGGACCGGGCCGCCGCCTTCGCCATGGCCTCGGCGCAGGCCTTCAGCGCGGCCCGCTGCTCGGGGGATGCCCGCCGCGCGGCGAGGCCCGCCACCAGGCGGTCCAGGGCGCGACGGGTCTCCAGCACGCCCAGGTGTTCCACCCCGTCGATGGGGGCCACCACGAGGCCGCGCCGGGGCAGCACCCGCAGGAGGCCGAGGCTGGAGAGGCGCTGGATGGCCTCCCGCACCGGCGTGCGGCCATAGCCCGTGCGGGCGCAGAGCTCCTGCTCGCTCACCACGGCGCCGGGCTCCAGGGCCAGGGTCACCAGCAGGGTCTCCAGGGCCGCGTAGGCCTGGTCCGCCAGGCTGGCGGAGGGGCCCTCGAGGGCGGGCTTCGCGGCGCGTTTCATCACGGCATCGTGTAGCAGGTCTTGGTGACGGTGTAGAACTCCCGGGCCGCGGCGCCCTGCTCCCGGGGCCCGCAGCTGCTGCCCTTCCGGCCCCCGAAGGGCACGTGGTAGTCCACGCCCGCGGTCGGCAGGTTGACCATCACCATGCCCGCCTGGGCGTGGCGCTGGAAGGCGGCGGCGTGCTTGAGGCTGGTGGTGCAGATCCCCGCCACCAGGCCGAAGTCCGTGTCGTTGGCGAGGGCCAGGGCCTCGTCGAAGTCCCCCGCGCGGATCACGCCGGCCAGGGGTCCGAAGGCCTCCTCGCGGTTGAAGCGCCAGGCGTTGTCGGTCCCGGTGAAGAGGGTGGGCGCCACGAAGTGGCCGGGGCCCTCGAGGGCTTCGCCGCCGAAGGCCAGGCGTCCGCCTTCGGCCTTGGCGAGGGCGATGGAGTCCAGGTCCTTGCGGAACTGGCGGGCGTCCACCGCCGGGCCGATGTGCGTGCCTTCGTCCAGGGCGTCGCCGACCTTCAGGCCCTTCAGGCGTTCCACCATCGCCGCCACGAAGCGGTCGTGGATGCCTGGGGTGACGATGAGCCGGCTGGAGGCGGTGCAGCGTTGGCCGGTGCTGAAGAAGGCGCCCTGCACGGCGGCGTTCACGGCCACGTCCAGGTCCGCGTCATCCAGCACCACCAGCGGGTTCTTGCCGCCCATCTCCAGCTGGCAGCGGGCCAGGCGCGACGCGCAGGCGGCGGCCACGCTCCGGCCCACCGCCACGCTGCCGGTGAAGCTGACGCCGTCCACCTCCGGGTGTTCCGCCAGGGCCTTGCCGGCCGCGCCATCGCCGAGGACCAGGTTGAAGGCGCCTTCCGGCAGGCCGGCCCGGCTCAGGATCTCGGCCAACGCCCAGGCGCAGCCCGGGGCCACCTCGCTCGGCTTCAGCACCACGGCGTTGCCGAAGGCGAGGGCCGGCGCGGTCTTCCAGGCGGGGATGGCGATGGGGAAGTTCCACGGCGTGATGAGGCCGACGACGCCGAGGGGCTCCAGCTTCGTGGTCACCTCCACGCCGGGGCGCACGGAGTCCACCCGCAGCCCCGAGATGCGCAGCGCCTCCCCGGCGAAGAACTTGAAGATCTGCCCGGCGCGGGCGACTTCGCCCAGGGCTTCCGGCAGGGTCTTGCCCTCCTCCCGGGCCAGCAGCCGGCCCAGCTCCGCCTGGCGGGCGAGGATCTCGGTGCCGGCGGCGTCGAGGACGTTGAAGCGCGCCTGGGGCGTGGCGGCGGCCCAGCGGGGCGCGGCGGCCCGGGCGGCCTCCACGGCCACGGCGACCTCGGCGGCGCCGCCCAGGGCATAGGCTTCCACGACCTCGTCGGTATGGCTGGGGTTGCGGGTCTCGAAGGCCTGGGTGCCCTCCACCCAGGCGCCGCCGATGAAGTGCGCCTTCATGGGACCTCCGCCAGGACGGGCAGGGCGGGGCGGGTGGCCAGGGCGCGGCGGAGGACGGCCTCCACCCGTTCCCGTTCCTCGCCGGCGAGCCTGAGGCGCGGGGCCCGCACGGCCTCGCTTCCCGTGCCCGCGAGCGCTTCCGCGAGCTTGATGTTCTGGACGAACTTGGGGCCCACGTCCAGGTGCAGGAGGGGCATGAACCAGCGGTAGAGGGCCACGGCCTCGTCCACGCGGCCGGCCTTGGCGAGGCGGTAGAGGGCGACGGTCTCCGCCGGGAAGGCGCAGACCAGTCCCGCCACCCAGCCGACGGCCCCCAGCAGCAGGCTCTCGAGGGCCAGGTCGTCCACGCCGGTGAAGATCGCGTAGCGGCCGCCCAGGCGGTTGCGCAGGTCGGTGATGCGCCGCACGTCGCCGCTGCTCTCCTTGAGGGCCTGGAAGGCCGGCTCGTCGGCGAGGCTCTCCAGCAGGTCCGGCGTGAGGTCCACCTTGTAGGCGAGCGGATTGTTGTAGAGCATGATCGGCCGGTCCGTGGCCTTCGCGAGGGTGCGGAAGTGGGCTTCGGTTTCCCGCGGGTCGGAAGGGTAGAGGGTGCCATGCAGGGCCATGAAGCCGTCGGCGCCGGCCGTCGCGGCGGCTTCCATGAAGGCGCAGCCGTTCCGGGTGCTCTGTTCCGCCACGGTCACCACGAGGGGCGCGCGGCCGCGGCAGGCCTCCGCCGCGGCGCCGACGACGGCGAGCTTCTCCTCCCGGTCCAGGGTGGCGTTCTCCCCCAGGGAGCCCAGCACCACGAGCCCGTCCACGCCCGCGTCGAGCTGGCGCGCGGCCTGGGCCTGGAAGGCCGGCAGGTCCACCGCGCCGTCGTCCCGGAAGGGGGTCGTGAGGGCGGGGAAGACGCCGGACCAGGTGAGGGTGAGAGGCGAGGGCATGGGGCGGCTCCGGGGCGGCATGCAATTGATATATCAGATGGGGGTGAGGTGCAAGGGGGATTGAGGCGCACCCATCGATGGGAGGTCGGGTCGGCCCATCTTGAGGGTGCGTCCCGGCCAGTTCGGCCTTGACCCTTCGGGTCTGGTTCCTCGATTCACCATGCCCCGAAGGACGCAGGGCATGGTGAATCGAGGAACTCTGTTTCACCCCCACCTTCATGCGGCTTCGGGTTGGGTGGCGTGACGTCTTGAACTGCCGGAGACTACGCATCCATCACCGGGACCCGTCCGACGGGGTGGGTCCCATAAGAGCACCCGTGATTGGTTCAGGCCGCGCCCTTCGCGGCCTGAAGCAAGCGCGGGTGCCAGACTCGCGAAGCGAGTCGTCGCCGCCCGTTCCGGGACCCGAGCCTGGGAATCCACGGAGCCCCTTCCCTCTGAATCCCTTCCAACTCAACGTTTTCCACCTTCCGGTCGGCCTCGTCGCATGTTCAACTAAACATTCCACTCCGGCGGGCTTGGGTGTCCGCCGCTGACGCACGAGGGCGCCGATGAGCGAGTCTTCTCCCAAGAAGAAATATCCCGTCTACCTGCCGAAGACGGACTTCCCCATGAAGGCGGACCTTCCGCAGCGGGAGCCGAAGCGGGTGGAGGCGTGGAAGGCGGCCAAGGTCTACGAGGCCGTGGAGGCGGCGCGCAAGGCCGAGAACGCGGCGGGGAAGGGCCGGGGCCGCGCGGTGCTCCATGACGGGCCGCCCTACGCCAACGGCGCCATCCACATCGGCCACGCGCTGAACAAGATCCTCAAGGACGTGGTGGTGAAGTCCCGCTGGCTGGACGGCTTCGAATCGCCCTATGTGCCGGGCTGGGACTGCCACGGCCTGCCCATCGAGCACGCGGTGGAGAAGGACCTCGGCCCCAAGCGCCGGGAACTCAGCCGCGCCCAGTTCCTGGAGAAGTGCCGCGTCTTCGCGAGCAAGTGGATCGACGCCCAGCGCCTGGGCTTCCAGCGCCTGGGCGTCCTGGGCGCCTGGGACACGCCCTACCTCACCATGGATCCGAAGTTCGAGGCCGCCGTGGTGCGGGAGTTGGGGAAGCTCTTCGAGCACGGCGCCGTCACCCGCAAGCTGAAGGTCGTCCACTGGAGCTACGGCGCGCGGACGGCGCTGGCGGAGGCCGAAGTCGAGTACGCCGACAAGACCAGTCCGGCGATCTTCGTGCGCTTCGAGGTTCCCCAGGCCCAGGCCAAGGCCTTCCTGGAGGCCTGCGGCATCCGCCCCGGCGGCGCCTTCCGGCTCTTCCTTCCCATCTGGACGACGACGCCCTGGACGCTGCCCAGCAACCGCGCCATCGCGATGCATCCGGACATGGAGTACGCCCTGGCCTTCGAGCACCTCGGCGACATGGACCAGTTCTATGTCGTGGCGGTGCCCCTGCTGGAGACGTTCAACAAGACCCTCGGGATCACGCTGCACACGAAGGCCGTGCTGAAGGGCAGGGAGTTCCAGACCCTCGCCGCGCGCCATCCCTGGATCGACCGGGACGCGCCGGTGCTGATGGGCGACCACGTCACCGCCGACACGGGCACGGGCCTGGTGCACACGGCCCCGGACCACGGCGTGGACGACTTCGCCATCGCCCATCATCTGGGCCTCTTCCAGCTCGTGGGCCCCGACGGCAAGTTCACCGCCGCCGCCAACGATCCCGACCTGGAGGGGAAGAACATCTTCGACACGAACAGCATCGTCATCGAGAAGCTGAAGGCCGCCGGCACCCTGCTCCACGAGGACGCGCTGCAGCACAGCTACCCCCACTGCTGGCGCACCAAGACGCCCATCCTCTTCCGCGCCACGGAGCAGTGGTTCATCACCATGGACGAGGCCCTCACCGGCGGCAAGAGCCTGCGGGAGCTGGGCCTGGACGGCGTGGACGGCACGCGCTGGGTGCCGGCGGCGGGCCGGAACCGCATCCACGCCATGATCGCGGGCCGGCCGGACTGGTGCATCAGCCGCCAGCGCGCCTGGGGCACGCCCATCACGGTGCTGCGCGACAAGGAGAGCGGCGAGCCCCTGGTGCGCCCGGAGTTCTTCGCGCGCGCCGCCGCGGTGATCGAACGGGGCGGCATCGAGGCCTGGGCGGACCTGCCCGTGGAGGCCCTCACCGAGGGCCTGGGACTCGACGCGTCGCGGTACCAGAAGGAGACCGACATCCTCGACGTCTGGATCGACTCCGGCGTCAGCGCCGGCGTCGTCTGCGACACCCACCCCGAGCTGAGCCGCGCCGACTACGGCAAGTTCATCTACCTGGAGGGCTCGGACCAGCACCGGGGCTGGTTCCACAGCTCGCTGCTCTTCAACCTGGCGGCCAGCGGCGAGAAGCCCTACACCACCGTGGTCACCCACGGCTTCGTGCTGGACGCCAAGGGCCAGAAGATGTCCAAGAGCCTCGGCAACACGGTGACGCCGGACGACGTCTTCAAGACCTACGGCGCGGACATCCTGCGGCTCTGGACCTGCAGCGTGGACTACAACGAGGACGTCCGCATCGGCAAGGAGATCCTCGAGCGCACCGCCGACGCCTACCGCAAGATCCGCAACACCCTGCGCTTCCTGCTGGGCGCCCTGGACGGCTTCGATCCGGCGAAGGACGCCGTGCCCGAGGCCGACTGGACGCCCTTGGACCGGGAGCTGCACGGCGCCTTCCTGCGCCTCGCCCGGGAAGTCCGCGAGGCCTACCTGGCCTTCGAGTTCCACCGCGCCTCCCAGGCCCTGCTGGAGTTCTGCCAGCGGGACCTCTCCGGCCGCTGGTTCGAGATCATCAAGGACCGCCTCTATTGCGACGGGGAGGACTCGGCGCGCCGGCGCAGCGCCCGGAGCCAGGCCCACCGCCTCGCCGAGGGCCTCTGCATCCTGCTGGCGCCCATGCTCAGCTTCACCGCCGACGAGGCCTGGGAGCACCTGCCCGGCGCCGCGGCCAAGGGCCCGGTCTTCGCCCAGCGCTTCCCCGAAGCGCCCGCGGGCCGCGAGTCCGACGCCTGGGCGGCCCTGTGGGCGGTGCGCGAGGCGGTGCAGGGGGCCATGGAACCCCATCGCGCCGCCAAGGCCATCGGCACCAGCCTGGACGCCGCGGTGCGCATCGGGCTGCCGCCGGAGACCCAGCTCGAGCTGCACGGCCTGGGCGAGGATCTGGAGGACCTCTTCGTGGTCTCCAGCCTCGAGTTCTTCGACGCGCCGGAGCTGCAGATCGAGGTCCGCCCCCACGCCGGCGCGAAGTGCCCCCGCTGCTGGAACCACCGGGGCGGCCACGGGACCATCGAGGACCCGGAGCTCTGCCTGCGCTGCGCGAAGGTGATGGCGGCGAAGGGGCAGGCGTGAGCGCCCCCCGCCTCCTCCGCTGGCTCCTGCTGCCCCTGGCCGCCTTCCTCGCGGACGTGGCCTCCAAGGCCTGGATCCTCGCGATCCTGCCCCGGGAAGGCGCGACGAAGGTGGTCATCCCCGGCTTCTTCAACCTGTCGCTCGGCTACAACAAGGGCGCCATCTTCGGGACCCTCCACGGCGCCCCGGACTGGCTGCGGGTGGGCCTCTTCACCGTCGCGGGCGTGGCCGCCCTCTGGTATTTCGGCCGCGAATTCCTCGCCGAGGCCACCCCGAGGCTCGAGCGCGTGGCGCTGGGCCTCATCCTCGGCGGCGCCGCCGGCAACGGTCTCGACCGCCTCCTGCGCGGCCACGTCGTCGACTTCCTCGACTTCGTGTTCAAGGGGTGGCACTACTGGACCTTCAACATCGCCGACAGCTGCATCGTGGTGGGCGGGATCCTGTTCGGGGTGAGCCTGCTGTTCGCGAAGAAGGCCGAGGCCCCGAAGGCCGCGGAATAGTTCAGCCCCGTCCCACCGGCCCCGTCACCGCCGGCCCCTTGAGCTCGACGACATTCCCCTCGGGATCGGCCACATAGACCGACGGTCCCTCCCCCTCGGCGCCGTAGCGGGAGGCCGGCGGATGCACGGGATGGCCGCGGGCTTCGAGATGGGCCATCAGGGCCTCGGACTCCCAGGGCTCGATGGTGAAGCAGACGTGGTCCACGTTGCGGCCGGGCTCCGAAGCCTTTCGCCCGGGCACGAGGTCGATGAGCGCGGCGCCGGCGCGGAGCTGGGTGAGGTGGATGGGCTCCTGCCGCTGCTCCAGGCTGCAGCCCAGCACGTCCACGTAGAAGCGCTCCATGCGCTCGGGGTCTACGCATCGCAGGACCACGTGGTCCAGAGCCTTGAAGCGGAAGGGCACGGTCATGGCTCGGCTCCGTCAACGTCGCGCCATCGTGCCATGCGGGCCCGTTGCAGCGCAGCGACGATCTCGCGCGAACGGTCATCCGACGGACCCTTCGCGTCCGGGCCCTTGCCCTTCTGCTGGTTGCAGCGGGGACAGGCCAGGGCGAGGTTTTTCGGGTCGTCGGGGCCCTCGAGGCCTTCGATCAACGCCTCGGCCGCCCGTTTGCCGAACCAGCTGCGGGGGACGACGTGTTCTAGCGTGCCGCCGTTCAGGGGCGCGCCGGAGGCGTCGAACGTCAGGCCGCTGCGGCAGTGGAGGCAGCGGGTGGTCCAGGTCGCGTCGCCGAGGCTTGCCTCCGCGTCCGTGCGCAGGGCCGCGACCAGGGCTCGGCGCAGGGCCGCCCGCATCAGTCCCGCGGGCTCAGGATCCGCAGGATCGTGAGGAAGAGGTTGAAGATGTCCAGGTAGAGGCTCACCGCCACGTCCACGGCGTTGCGGCCCGTCGCGGGGATGGCCATGGCGCGGTGGCAGTCGAAGCCGATGTAGAGGGTGAAGATGCCCGCGGCCAGCCACTCGATCCAGCCGGCGGCGCCCAGGGCGGGCACGAACATGCCGATGAGGCGCAGCACGACCAGGGCGATCAGGGACGCGAAGAGCATGCCGCCGAGTTTCTCGAAGACCTTCGGGTAGCTCAGCCCCAGCAGCGTCATCACGCCCGTGGTGCAGCCCGTGAGCATGAGGGCCCGCATCACCAGCATGGTGCCGCCGACGCGAAGGTAGGCTTCCAGGATGGGGCCGAGGATGAGGCCGAAGGGCACCAGCAGCAGGTGGTAGCCCAGCAGCGCCATGCCCATGGACTTCGCACGGCTGGCGGTGAAGACGCCGATCATCGGCAGCACCAGGCCGAGGCCGAGGAAGAGGATCGTGCCTGGCCGGAACTGGGCCTGCAGGGCCCACCACGCCAGGCCTGCGTTCAGCGCCAGGCCGTAGAGGGTGAGCGCCCCCGTGAGGCCCAGGAAGGCGCGGCGGGAAAGCGTGTCCTCCCCGGTGCGCGCCCAGAGCTCGTTGGACAGGATGGATCGGGAATCGGCGACGGCCATGGGTTCTCCTGGCCCCATTCTACGCCGGCGGCAGCAGCCCCAGCTCCTCCCGGTGTCCGTGCACGACACCGATGATCCGCGCGAGGTGCTCGTCCTCGGTGCCGCCGACGGCCTCCATCAGCATCCGCAGCCCCTCGGCCACCTCGAAGCGGTCCACGCCCGCGGCGAAGGCCTTGTCCTTGAGCTTCTTCCTCACGCTGCGGGGCTCCAGACCCTCGGTCCGGTTCGGCCGCACCAGGGCGCAGGCGGTGACGAAGCCGGTGATCTCGTCGCTGGCCAGCAGGGCCATGTCCAGCAGGCTGTCGTAGCTCACGCCCCACTGGGTGTAGTGGGCCGAGACGGCGTGGGCCACGGCCTCCTCGCCCCGCTCCCGCAGCCAGGCCACGATGCGTTTCGGATGGTCCTCGGGCCACTGGTCGTAGTCCGCGTCGTGGAGAAGGCCCGCCAGGCCGAAGGTCCGTTCGTCCTCCCCCAGCCGCTTCGCGAGGTCCAGCATCACCAGCTCCACCGAGCGGGCGTGGACGCGGAGCCTCTCCGAGGGCGTCCAGTCGCAGAGCAGGGTCCAGGCTTCGTCGCGGGTGAGGGTCATCGAGCATCCTTTTGCTTCAGGGCCTCGGCCAAAGCGGAAAAGTAGCCCTTGAGGGCGTAGGAGTACCGAGCGTCATCAGTCTCTAGGGAGGTGAATTCCGCCTTGATGAGGGCCATCAAGGGACCCTTCAAGGGCTTCTTCTCCTTGTAGGCGGCCCTGGCTGCCAGCAGCGCGATGTCTGCCTTGCCGGGGAACTCGTTCAAGGCCTTCAGGAGGTCTGGGTCGTCGCTTTTCAGTTGTTTCCCTTTTCCTGAAAGGAGGCTCAGCGCGAATTTCGGATCGCGGAGATGCTGCCAGCCGAAGCGGTCCATCTCGTCGATGGGCAAGCCCACCTGAAGGGTCAGCCCAGCGAGGATGTGAAGCGCGTCAGCGGCCTCGGTGGCGCCAGAGCGGGCCCGTCGCCAGAGCTCGTCCTTGAATCTGTCCACGAGGCCCTGGGCGGGTTCGAGCTTGCGACGGAAGTCCCATTCCAGAAGGCGGGCCGCGAGGACGGTGTTCCTGGGGAGTGGCTTCCCCTCCAGGATCCAGGGCCCCCGGCTCTGGAGCTCCTTCAGCCAGGAAACGTCCGGGTTCCGGTTCCTGAGCACTTCCGACAGGGTTTCGAGCTCGAGGGCCTCTGCCGAGGGAAGGGTCTGCTTGGCCTCCCGCAGATCAGCCTCCAAGGCCTTGAGGTTCGGCTCCGCCTGCCACCAGGTGGTGTCCCAGGCACAGTCCAGTTGGATGAGCCGGGTCCATGCCTCCCTGTCCCCCTTCCGTGCTGCTGCGAGCAGGATGCTTCGCCGCATGAAGGGACTCGGTTTGCCATAGACCCAATGAATGGCGCCGTCGATCCCGCTGTGATGGTTGGCGTGATCTGCCCGCTTCCAGGCATCGATAGCCTTCTCCGGCTGTTCGAGGCGGATGTAGCAGTCCGCCAACAGGGCCTGGCGGCCATCGGCCTCATGTGGATCGAGGCTCTTCAGGTAGAGGGGCACGGCCTCGGCGTGATGGCCCGCGCGGTGTTGTTCCAGGGCCCACTCGAAGGCAACCGCAGGAATTTTCGGAGCCAGCTCATAGGCCCGTCGGTGGAGCGCCGAGGACTGGGCCGGATCGAGGTCGAAGAGAAGGCTCCCAAGCCAATAGCATTCTGCGGCTGTACGTTTCTCCGGCGGGATCAGTGAAAGGAGGCGCTGCACGGATTCCTGGGCGCGTCCCTGGGCACCAAGTTCCTCCGTCTCCTGGATCACCCCAGCGTGCTGGCGCTGCAGCCCCTCGACGAGGGCCAGGAACTTCGCGTCCCGGGGGTCCTGGGCAACCAGCGCAGAGGTGCTGGTGAGCAGCACCAAGGCCGCTCGAGACGACATCCAAACCGGCATGGTCATCATGGGACCTCGATCATCGGGTGGATCGCGGGCAGCGGCCCGTCGCCGCCGTAGCGCACGCGCTCCAGGAAGAGCCCCGCCGCCGGGGCCGCCAGGGCGCCCCAGCAGAGGTTGGCTTCCGGGGAAGGCCGCTTCAGATCCCGGGCCAGGTCCTCAATCCGGGCCTTGCCCGTGGCGCAGGCCACCGCCGCGCCGGCCATGCGCCGCACCTGGCGGTGGAAGAAGTGCCTGGAGCTGACCCGCAGCAGCACCAGGCTGCCGGCCTCGGCGAAGTCGCACGAATCCAGGGCCACGCGGCCGTCCTCCCTCGGCTCCAGGTCCGCGAAGGCCGAGAGGTCGTGCCTTCCTTCGAAGGCCTTCCAGGCGGCTTCCAGGGCCTTCAGGTCGAAGCCCCCCTTCACCCACCACGCGTAGGGCTTGCCGAAGGCCGTGCGGCGGCGGGCGAGCTGGTAGAGGTAGGTGCGCGCCTCCGCGTCGTGGCGGGCGTGGAAGCCGGGACCGCAGGCGCGGACCTCGCGGATCGCCAGGTCGTGGGGCAGGTGGGGGTCCAGCAGCCGGGCCAGGTCCCTCGCCTCCGGCGCGCCCCTCGGGTCCAGGTGCAGGTGGGCCGGCATGCCGAGGGCGTGGACGCCGGCGTCCGTACGGCCCGCGCCCACCAGCTCGACCACCCTGAAGCCCGCCTCCCGGCACGCGTGCTCCAGGCTGCCCGCCACCGTGCGCACGCCCTCGGCGCTCTGCTTCGGCCCCTGGCGCTGCCAGCCCTGGAACTTCGAGCCGTCGTACTCCAGGAGCAGCCGGTAGGCCGCGACCTTGGCCGCGGAGGGGGCCGGCATCCGGCGGACCGGCTTCGCGCCAGGGCGCTTGGGCTCGCCGCTCATTCCTTCGGGATCACCCGGCGCACTTCGTTCAGGAAGGCGTCCGGATCGTGGAAGGGCTTGGCGAGGTAGCCCTGGGCGCCGGTCTCGGCGATGAAGCGCTCCCGGTCCCCGAACATGGCGTGGGCGGTGGCGATGAGCACGGGGATGTCCGCCGTGGCGGGGTCCGCCTTCAGGAGGCGCGTGATCCCCAGGCCGTCCATCTTCACGCCGTCCAGGGTGGAGCGGGCCAGGCTCACGTCCATGATGATGCCCGCGAGGCCGCCGGCCTTCGCGATCTCGAGGATCTCCAGCGGGTCCTCGGAGACCACCACCTCGAAGCCCCCCTTCCGGGTGAGCACCACCTGCATGAACTTGACGTTGATGGCGTCGTCCTCGACGAGCAGCAGCTTCTGGGCCATGGGGGGAGTGTACTTGGTCCTTGCTCCCTCGTCCCTGGTCCTTGGCTCACTCCGGAATCCCCCCGCCGTGCCAGGGACCAGGGATCCGCGACCAGGGACGAGGGACCCGCCTCAGTGCCAGTCGCCCTCGGCGCGGGCCCGCTCCAGGCCGTCCAGGATCTCGGCGGGGACCCGGAGGCGGCCCCGGCCCACCCCGAGCCGGATGTGGGGCTTGTTGCCGCCGTGGTAGTCGCTGCCGCCGCTGGGGACCATGCCCTTCCGGGCGGCCAGGTCCAGGAAATAGGCCTGCTCGGCGGGGCCGTACTCGCCGTAGTAGGCCTCGAAGCCCGCCATGCCGGCGGCCCGCAGGGCGTCCATGGCCTCGTCCCAGCCGAAGCCGCGTCCGGCGAAGCGGCCGGGGTGGGCCACCAGGGGCACGCCGCCGGCCTCCCGGATCCAGCGGGCGGCGGTGGGCGGATCCAGCTCCTCCCGGGGCGCGTAGCCCGGGGCGTGGTCGCCCAGGTAGCGGTCGAAGGCCTCGGGCAGGCTGCGGACGGTGCCCCGGGCCATGAGGGCCAGGGCCATGTGGACCCGGGAGACCACCGCGCCCTGGGCCTGGGCTTCGACCTCCTCCAGGCGGAGGTCCACCCCCAGCCCGTTCAGCCGGTCGATCATCCGGGCGTTGCGCTCCGTCCGGCTCCGGCGGAAGTCCCGCAGCCGGCCCTCGAGCACCGGGTCCACCGGGTCCACGAGCAGCCCCAGCACGTGCAGGGACCGGCCCATGAAGCGGCAGCTCAGCTCGGTGCCCGCGAGGAGCCGGGCCTTCACCTTCGGCTGCTGGGCCAGGAAGGCGGGCAGGCCCTCGAGGGTGTCGTGGTCCGTCAGCGCCAGGGCCTCCAGCCCCGCCTCGTCCGCCGCCAGGGCCAGGGCCTCCGGCGTGTCGGTGCCGTCGGAGCAGCAGGTGTGGGCGTGGAGGTCGATCATGGTCCTGGGGGAAGGGAAAGGCGGGCCCGGGGGCCCGCCTTGGAAGGTCCGAATGCCCTACTGCACGAGGTGGGAGGCGCCCTCGGCGTCCTCCAGCTCCTCCATGGCCAGCCGCCGGAACAGCTTGACGTCCATGAGGCTGAAGAGGCTGATGTAGGCGAAGCCCGTGAAGAAGAGCCAGAGGAAGGGGACCGAGGCCCACTTGCGGAGGTAGATGGCGACGAGCAGGGCCGCGAAGTAGTAGAGGGCGAAGCCCGCCTCCAGGAAGGTGACGAGGGACTTGGGCACCTTGTAGGCCCGCTTGCTCACGGCCTTGCCCGTGGCGTCCACGCCCAGCTTCGGGGTGCGCTTGAACTCCTTGTCGTCGGTGAAGAAGCCCTCGAGCACGGCCTTGGCCTGGTTCAGGGCGAGGCCGATGCCCAGGCTCATCAGCGCCGGGATGTACTTCCAGCGACCGGTCCAGCCGCGGTTGTCGGAGAGCTCCTTCTGGCTGACGCCGAAGTAGAGGCCGACGCTCACCGCGTTGAGGAGGAAGAAGGGGCCGTCGGTGGCCAGCAGCCACTGCCAGGGCGTGCCGGCCCGGAGGATCATGCAGGGCACCATGAGCACCGCCAGCACGACCATCAGCAGGTAGTTGCAGTTGGCGGTGAGGTGGAACCAGCACTCCAGCTTGGTGTGCAGGCTGGCGTCGGACTTCCAGATGGTCTTCATGAGCTTGCGGATCACCTGGGCGTTGCCCTTGGCCCAGCGGTGCTGCTGGCTCTTGAAGGCGTTCACGTCCACGGGCAGCTCGGCCGGGACCACCATGTCCTTCAGGTACACGCCGCGCCAGCCCTTGAGCTGGGCGCGGTAGCTGAGGTCGGCGTCCTCGGTGATGGTGTCGTGCTCCCAGCCCCCGGCGTCGGCGATGGCGGAGATGCGCCACATGCCGGCGGTGCCGGAGAAGTTGAAGAAGGCGTTGGAGCGGTTGCGGGCCGTGTGCTCGAAGACGAAATGGCCGTCCAGCAGGATGGCCTGCACCTGGGTCAGGAGGCTGAAGTCCCGGTTGAGGTGGTCCCAGCAGCCCTGCACGAAGGCGACCTTCGGGTCCGCGAAGTGCGGGACCGCCTTGCGGAGGAAGTCCTCGGTGGGGATGAAGTCGGCGTCGAACATGGCGACGACCTCGCCCTTGGCGGTCTTCAGGCCGTGGGCCAGGGCGCCGGCCTTGAAGCCCGTGCGGTCGGTGCGGTGGATGTGCTGGATGTCGAAGCCCAGGAGCTGGTAGCGCTCGCAGACGGCCGCGGCCACCTTCACGGTCTCGTCGGTGGAATCGTCCAGGAGCTGGATCTCCAGCTTCTCCTTGGGCCAGTCCATGCGGATCACGGCGTCCACGAGGCGCTCGACGACGTTCACCTCGTTGAAGATGGCGAGCTGGACGGTGACGTGGGGCAGGTAGGCGTCGGCGCCGGCCGGGGGCTGCGGCACGTCCTTCTTGTGGCGGAAGTACAGGATGAGCATCCACAGGCGGTGGGCGCCGTAGATGGAGAGGATCGTCAGGATGGTGAAGTACGTACCGAGGACCAGCGCCTTGAAGGTGTCCATGGTGGGGGTGGGCTCCGGAGAGGCTTGCCGCCGGGCAAGTAATCCTTAAATTGTCTCCAGCCGCTAGGAAAAATCCACAGGAATTAAGGACTTTTTCAAGTTTCTTTTGGACCGGGCTGGGGGCCCGTATAGGCTGGATCCATGAATGATGCGCAGAAGCTGCCCGAGGCCATCGGGCGCTACGAGGTCCGGAAGCTCCTGGGCGCCGGGGCCATGGGGAGCGTCTGGCTGGCCGAGGATCCCAGGATCAAGCGCAAGGTCGCCATCAAGACGGTGAAGCTGGACGCCCTGCGCTCCGAGGCCGACCGGCACGAGTTCATGATGCGCTTCCAGCGGGAGGCGGAGATCAGCGGCCTGCTGAACCACCCCGGCATCGTGGCCATCTACGACTTCGGCGAGAGCGACCTGGGCCCCTTCCTGGCCATGGAGTACGTCGCGGGCCAGCCCCTGGACGGCCTCATGAAGTCCGGGGCCTCCATGCCGCTGCGGGACAAGCTGAGGATCGCCGCGGGGATCGCCGAGGCCCTCGACCACGCGCACCACCACGGCATCGTGCATCGGGACGTCAAGCCCGGGAACGTGATGATCACCGAGGACGGCCGGCCCAAGCTGATGGACTTCGGGATCGCGAAGCGCGAGGACGCCAACCTCACCCAGACGGGCACCTTCCTGGGCACGCCGAGCTACGCCAGCCCCGAGCAGATCCGCGAGGGCACCGTGGACAACCGCTCGGACATCTTCTCCTTCGGCGTGCTGGTCTTCGAACTGCTCTCGGGGATGTCCCCCTTCCCGGGCAACAGCATCAACACGATCCTCTACCGCATCGTGAACGAGCCCCCGGTGGAGGTGAAGCCGCCGGTGCTCGGCGTGCTCCCCGACGGCTGGGGCCGCATCTTCAGCCGGGTGCTCGCGAAGAAGCCCGCCGACCGCTACGAGTCCTGCGCCCTCTTCGTGAAGGACCTCATGGAGAGCGCCACGGACCTGCACATCGAGGAGAAGCGGGAGCTGCTCGGGATCCTGAAGATGGGCACCCAGGTGGTCGCGGCCCCCATCGTGAACGTGGCCGGCCAGCAGACCGTCTACACGCCTCATGCCACCCAGCCCCCGAGGAGCCGCGGCAAGGCCGGCCTCGTCGCGGGCGGCGCCGCCGCGGTCCTGGCCCTGGCGGCCGGGGGCTGGTTCCTCCTTTCCCGGGGCGGGGACCGCCTGCTCATCGCGACCCAGCCCCCGAAGGCCGACGTCTACGTGGACGGCGAGAAGGTGGGCGCCACGGACACGGTGCCCATCGCCTTCCGGGCCGGCGCGAAGGTGAAGATCGAGGCCAGGGGCTTCGAGCCCTTCGAGCGGACCCTCAAGGCCCCGACGGACCTGCCGAAGAGCATCCTCCTCAAGGAGATCGTGAAGCCCGTGACCCTCAAGTCGGATCCCAGCGGCGCCACGGTGCTCCTCAACGGCGAACTGAAGGGCACCACGCCCCTCACCCTGGACTGGAAGCACGGGCACGACTACAAGCTCACCCTCACGAAGGGGGAGGGACTGGCCTTCACCCGGGACTTCAAGGCCGGCGAGTCGCCCGACGGCGAGGTCTTCAAGCTCGTGGACGCCAGCACCGCCTCCGCCGTGGACCCCACCGCCGCCGGCGTGCTCAAGGTGGCCGGCGCCTTCCCGGTGCGGGTGAGGATCGACGGCGCCGACAAGGGGGAGCTGGGGCCCAAGGGCCAGCCGCTGCCTCCGGGGACCTACAAGGTCGAGCTGAGCAACCCCAAGGTCTTCTACCGGGAGACGCGGTCGGTGACCGTCAAGCCCGGCCAGACCGCCACGGTGGGCACGCCCGCGATGGGCAGCATCCTGGTGGAGACCTTCCCCGGCGTGGGCACCGTCAGCGTGGACGGCGTCAGCACCGGCGTCGAGAGCGACGGCAGCACGCCCATCAAGGTCAGCCGCGGCAGCCACGTGGTGAGCGTGAAGGGGGCGAAGCAGGCGGTGGAGGTCGGCGGCGAGAACCAGAAGGTGAAGTTCAAGATCTAGGCTTTGGGCTCTGGGCTCTGGGCTCTAGCCTTCCTGCAGCCTCCTCCATTGAGATGAAAAGGGCCCGCATCGCGGGCCCTTTAGCAACATCTCGAACGTGTGTTCGCCGGACGGGCCCCCGCTCCGCCGCGCTCGCGCGCGCTTCGCGACCCGTCAGCGGCTCAGAGGTTCGCGATGATCACGTCCGCGAAGCCCGAGCACTTCACTTCCGTCGCACCTTCCATGAGGCGGGCGAAGTCGTAGGTGACGGCGCGGGAGGCGATGGCCTTGTCCATGCCGCTGATGATGGCGTCGGCGGCCTCGGTCCAGCCCATGTAGCGCAGCATCATCTCGCCGCTGAGGATGACGGAGCCGGGGTTCACCTTGTCGAGGTTGGCGTATTTCGGCGCCGTTCCGTGGGTGGCCTCGAAGACCGCGTGGCCGGTGACGTAGTTGATGTTGCCGCCGGGCGCGATGCCGATGCCGCCCACCTGGGCCGCGAGGGCGTCGCTCAGGTAGTCGCCGTTGAGGTTCAGGGTCGCGATGACGTCGAACTCGTCGGGGCGCGTGAGCACCTGCTGCAGCGTGATGTCGGCGATGGCGTCCTTGATGACGAGGCCGCCCGGCAGCTTGCACCAGGGCCCGCCGTCGATCTCCACGGCGCCAAACTCCTTCTTGGCGAGCTCGTAGCCCCAGCGCATGAAGCCGCCCTCGGTGAACTTCATGATGTTGCCCTTGTGGACCAGGGTCACCGACTTGCGCTTGTTGTCGAGGGCGTACTGGATGGCGGCGCGCACCAGGCGCTCGGTGCCCTCCCTGGAGACCGGCTTGATGCCGAGGCCGGCGGAGGCGGGGAAGCGGATCTTCGCGAAGTCCTTGGGGAAGTTCTCCTTCAGGAAGGCCATGAGCTTGGCGTTGCCCTCGGTGCCCGCCTCGAACTCGATGCCGGCGTAGATGTCCTCGGTGTTCTCCCGGAAGATCACCATGTCCACCTTCTCGGGGTGCTTCACGGGGCTGGGCACGCCCTTGAACCAGCGCACCGGGCGGAGGCAGGTGTAGAGGTCCAGCATCTGGCGCAGCGCCACGTTGAGGCTGCGGATGCCGCCACCGATGGGCGTGGTCAGCGGGCCCTTGATGCTCACGAGGAATTCGCGGCAGGCCTCCACCGTCTCGTCCGGCAGCCACGTGTTGAACTGGGTGAAGCTCTTCTCCCCGGCGTAGACCTCCATCCAGTGGATCTTCCGCTTGCCGCCGTAGGCCTTCTCGACCGCCGCGTCGAGCACGCGCACCGAGGCGCGCCAGATGTCCGGGCCCGTGCCGTCGCCCTCGATGAAGGGGATGATCGGGTTGTCCGGCACGAAGAGCTTGCCGTTCTCGATGCGGATCTTGGCGCCGCCGGAAGGCACCTGAAGCTGGACGTTCGCCATGGAGGGCTCCTTCAAGGAAACGTTCCAGCGTCCCATGGGGTAGGGGGCGGATCAAGCGCTGGCGCGGCGATCCAGGGATCCGTGACGCAGGTCCGCGGCCCGGGATCCGGCCCGGGCGGGGGGTGGACCCGGCCCCATCCGCGGGGTGGACCTTGGGGCGGCGGCCGGGAGGCCGTCCCATGGAATCCGGCCCGGGATCCCCCGGGTCCCCATCCCCGGAGCTCCCGTGAACCCGACCCGCAGCCTTCCCGTCCTCCTGCCCGCGCTCCTCCTCGCCACGGCCTGCGCGCGGCCGGAAGTCGCCGCCGTCGCGGAACGGCGCGTCCCCGTCGCGGTGGCCCTGAGCCTTCCGGCCAGCGTGTCGGACCGGACGCGCCTCGAAGGCCTCTACGCCGACGCCATCCGCCGCCAGCTCGCGGGGCGCGTGGCGGTCCTCCCCGCCGAGGCCCCGGTCCCCGTGGGCACGCCCCGGCTCCTGGTGACCCTGAGCGTGGAGGCCAGCCCCTCCGGCGCCGCCGCGGCCCAGGGCGGCGCCTTCGGCGACACCCTGGGGACCGGCTACAGCCTGGGCGCCGGCAAGAGCTTGCTGCCCGCCATGGGGGACGGCATCCTCACCGGGCTGGTCCTCGGCGCGATCTCCGCGGGCGGCGCCAGCGCGCGGGAGGGCTACCATGCGCGCCGCCTGGGCTACCGGCCGAACCACATCGCCTGCGAGATCGCGTTCCAGGACGCCAGCGGTCCCGTCCGCGTCCTCGGCCGCACGGACGCCTGGGCCGTGGTGAAGCGCATGCAGCCCCTGCAGGCCGGCCCCGCGCCGGATCCCGAGGCGATCCGCCGGGAGGAGGCGCGGGCCCTTGCCGAGGAGGTTGCCGCCCGCATGGAGAAGCACGGATGGAGCGCCCCGCGCGGCGCCGCCCCCGCCTCCTGAGGCCCGGGCTCAGGTTTCCGCGGTCCGGGTGCTCCCCGCGCAGCCCCGGGGCTCGTAGGGGCAGTGCCGGCACCCCGATCCGCAGCAGGAGCCCCGCCGGAGGTGGTGGGCCTCGGTGAAGACGAGGCAGCCGCCCTCGAGGTAGACGTCCAACCCTTCCGGGCGGTTCAAGCCCGGGCCTCGAGGGGCAGGGAGAGGCCGCTGGCGGCCTTCACCTCGCCCCGGGCCACGGTGAAGTCCATGCGCCCCAGGTTCACGCCGGCGAAGCCCACCTGGAAGATGAGCGTCTCGCCGCGGTCGTTCGCCACCTTCGTGGGCTGGTCGAGGAAGGTGTGGCTGTGGCCGCCGATGATGGCGTCGATTCCCGGAACCGATTTGGCCAGGGTGAGGTCGTCCCAGCCCGCGCCCTTCTCGTCGTAGCCCAGGTGGCTGAGCACGACGACGAGGTCCACCTTCTCCTTCTCCCGGAGGTGGGCCACCACGGGCTTCAGGGCCTTGTCGGGGTCCATCCACTCGATGCCCTTGTGGTTGTAGGGGGCCACGAGCCCCTTGAAGGCCACGCCCACGCCCGCGATGCCCACCTTCACCCCGGGGAACTCCTTGATGACGTAGGGCTTCAGGCGCTTCGCCAGGGCCGGGGCGCCCTTGCAGTCGAAGTTGCAGTTCACGAAGTCGAAGGTGGCCTCCTGCATGGCGTCCACCAGCGCGTCCACGCCGTTGTCGAAGTCGTGGTTGCCCAGGGTGCCCGCGTCGTAGCCCAGCATGCTCATGAGGCGGTAGTCGAGGTGCCCCTTGTAGAGGTTGAAGTACGGGGTGCCCTGGAAGGTGTCGCCGGCGTCGAGGAGCAGCACGTTCGGCAGGGCCTTGCGGAGCTGCTTCACCAGGGTGGCGCGCCGCGCCATGCCGCCCTTGCCGCTGAGCTGGCCGTTCCCGGGGCCGAAGGGCTCGATGCGGCTGTGGGTGTCGTTGGTGTGGAGGAGGGTGACGCGCCCCGCTTCCGGCGGCGCGGGCGAGGCGAGGGCCCGGGCACCGGAGGGAGTCGTCTCCGGGCGGGCGCAGGCCGTGCCCAGGCTGGCGGCGGCGCCGGCGCCGAGGGTGGAGAGGAAGTCGCGTCGATCCATGGTCTCCCTCACTTCGAGGCGGGGGCCTGCTTGCGGTCGAGGATGGCCTGCTGCAGCTCCACCGGGTCGAAGACGTAGCGGCCCGTGGCGGGAGGCAGCAGGGTCTCCTTCCGCCGGGCGAGCCCGGTGCAGGCGTCCAGGAGGATCTGGCGCAGCAGCAGGCCCGTGGTGAAGGGACGACGGCCTTCCCGGAGGCTCTTGTAGCCGTCGCCGCCGCCCACCAGGTAGTCGGTGGAGGCGGCCTTCACCGTGGCCGCCGGGTCGATGGGCCGGCCGTCGGCCCAGGTGACGGTGATGCGGGGCTTCTCGGCCGGGCCCGCCACGGCCACCTTCACCCCGGAGACGGGCTCGCCGCCCCGGCGCAGCACGCCCGATTCCACCACCTTGATCACCTCGGCGCCGGTCAGCTCGATGACCACGAGCTCGTTCTCGAAGGGCATGAGCTCGAAGATGTCGCCCACCTTGAGCATGCCGGCCCGGAGGTTCGCGCGGAGGCCGCCCCGGTTGGTGAAGGCGAAGGCCACCTCGGACCCCGTGGCCTCGGAGGCGCGCCTGCGCATCTCGTCCGCCACCCAGTAGCCCAGCAGGTTCTCGTCCGTGCCGCGGCCCTTGAAGAGCCCCTTCGGGCAGTCCACCAGGGGCTGGTCGAAGGTCTTGACGATCTCGGCCCGCGCGGGCTCGATGACCTTGAGGATCGCCGGGTCGTCGGGGATCTCCGCGGTGACGGGCAGGGCCTGCGAGCGCGCGGCGGGGCGGCCCTCCTGGGCGAGGAGGGCGCAGCCGGCGAGGACGAGGGCGGCGGGGCGGATGCGGATCAAGGGGCCTCCACGGCGGATTCCGGGCGTGCGTCGGGGGAGGGCGGCCCCGCCGCGGGGCTCCGGTCGCGGGAGGCCTCCAGGGCATCCAGCTCCCGGCGGACGGTCCAGCACCGCCGCCAGTAGCGCGCCGTGAGGCGCAGCATCCAGCCGAGCAGGAAGGCGCCCGCGGCCGTCGCGAGGACCTGGATTCCCAGCAGGGCCCAGACCCGGCCGGCCGTGCCGCCCCCCCAGCGCCAGCCCAGGAGGAGGGCGCCGAAGGCGAGCCCCGCGCGCAGGGCCGCGCCGCCGAGGTGGAGGGCGGTCCACTGCACGGGGTGCCGCCAGAGGCGCAGGAAGGAGTCCTTCAGGTGGAGCGGGTAGGCGTTGAGGAAGGGCAGCAGGCCGAGGCCCGCCGCCGCGGCGCGGTTCAGCCTGCAGAGCCCCCACTGCCCCACCAGGGCCGAGGCGAGGGCGAAGCTGAGGAGGGGCTTGCCCGCGAAGGCCAGCCAGTTGAGGCCCTGGATGCCGGTGGCGGCGCCGGCGTCGAGGATCTTCAAGGCCAGCAGGTAGGGCAGGAGCAGGGGGACGAGCCCGATGAGGAGCGCGTCCAGGGCGCCGAGGAACCAGTCCCGGAGCCGGGCCGGCAGGCCGGCGGCCTCGGCCTGGTGCTTCCAGGAGGCCCAGAGCACCCAGGCGACGCCGAGGGCCGCGAAGGCCGGAGCCAGGGTTCCGAAGGGCGCCTTGCCCATCTCGCCGTTCACCGCCAGGTTCCAGAGGTCCTGGGCCGTGAGCATCTCGCCCCAGTGCTGGGGCAGGCCGCTCCAGCCTCCCGCGTAGCGCGTGAAGCCGCGCAGATGGACCGCCCAGGCGGCGCTGGTGGCCACCTGGAGGAAGACCCAGGCGGCCAGGATCTGCCAGCCGGTGGCCCCGAAGGCCCCGGCGAGCCCGGGCCGCAGGAAGGCCCAGGGGCCCAGCGGGAGCAGGCGCGCCTCCGCGTCGTCGAAGGCGTGGATGCCCTGGGGCGGCGCGGGCCGGGCTTCGGGGATGTCGTCCTGCGGGGTCTCGTCCATGGGCCTTCCGGAACCCTTCATCAAAGCACATCGGCGCCGCCTTTGCCCCGACCCGGGCGCGGACCCGAAGGTTGACAAGCCCGGGGGGCGCCGGTTGACATGGAGGCATGACGCCGTTCGTCCATGCTTCCTCGCGCCGCACCGCCATGGCCTGGTGGTGGCGGACGGGCTCGGACGAAGGACGCGAACGCTCCCGCTGATCGCACCCCGCCTTCCTCCGAGCCCGGCCCCCGCGCCGGGCTCTTCGTTTGTGGACCTCCCATGCTGCTGCTGCGCCGCCTCATCGCCGCGGACCTCGTCACCCCGCTCTCGGCCTACCTCTCCCTGCGCCCGCTGGGGGCCAGCCTGCTGCTGGAATCCAGCGACCTGGGCGAGCGGGTGGGCCGCTACAGCTTCGTGCTCCTGGAGGGGCGCGGCGAGGTGCGCCTCGACCCGCCGGGCCGGGGCTGGGTGGAGGCCCTGCGGGCCCTCGCGGGTGCGGGGACGCTGGAGGCCCGGCGGCTGCCGGCGCCGGACCTGCCCCGGATCCGCGAAGAGCCGCCCGTCGGGGTGGGCCTCGCGGGCTACGTGGGCTTCGAGGCCCTCGGCGCCCTCGAGCCGAGCCTGCCCCTGCCGGCCCGCGACCCGCTGGGCCTCCCGACGGTCTGGGCCCGGCGCTTCGACGCGGCCCTGGTCATCGACCACCTCCACCAGGTGGCGGAGCTGCAGGCCCTCGGGGAGGACGCCGCCGCCCTGGAGGCCAGGCTGGCGGCCCTGGAGGGGGCCCTCGCCCGCCACGAGGCCCCCGCGGTCCACACCCTCGCGGCCCGCGCCGTCCCGCAGATGGACCGCGCCGCCTATGAGGCCATGGTGCGCACCGTGCAGGCCCACATCCTCGACGGCGACGTCTACCAGCTCGTGCCCAGCCAGCGCGTGCGGGTGGCTGGCGCGCCGCCGCCCCTGGAGGCCTACCGCCGCCTCCGCCGGCTCAACCCGGCGCCCTACGCCTTCCTCCTGGACTGGGACGGCTTCGCCCTGGTCGGCGCCTCCCCGGAGATGCTGGTGCGCGTGTCCGGCGGCGAGGCGGAGACCCTGCCCATCGCCGGCACCGTGGCCCGGGGCGCCACCCTGGAGGAGGACGCCGCGCGCTTCGAGGCCCTGAAGCGGGACGCCAAGGAGCTCGCCGAGCACCAGATGCTGGTGGACCTGGCCCGGAACGACCTGGGCAGGATCGCGACGCCTGGAGGGGTGCGCGTGGAGAAGCCCCTCGCCCTCCAGCGCACGAGCCACGTGCTCCACCTCACCACCACCGTGAAGGCCACGCTCAAGCCCGGCCTCGACGCCCTGGACGTGCTGGCCTCCGCCTTCCCCGCGGGCACGGTCAGCGGCGCCCCGAAGATCCGCGCCGCCCGGCGCATCGCCGAACTCGAGGGCGAGGTGCGCGGGCCCTATGGCGGCGCCCTGGTGCGCCTCGGCGCCGACGGCGTGCTGGACACGGCCCTCATCCTGCGCACCGCGGTCTACGCGCGGGGCGCGGCCTGGCTCCAGGCGGGCGCCGGCGTGGTGCGCGCCTCGGACCCGGGACGGGAGTACGAGGAGACCCTGCACAAGATGGGCGCCGTGGCCGAGGCCCTCGGCGTGACGCTTCCCGGAGGCCGCCCGTGATCCTGCTCATCGACGCCCTCGACAGCTTCACCTACAACCTCGTCCAGGCCCTCGAGACCCTGGGCGCGCCCGTGCGGGTCGTCCGCCACGACGCGATCACCCTCGAGGCCGCGAAGGCCCTGGGCCCCGAGGCGGTGGTGCTCTCTCCGGGGCCCGGCCATCCCACCGAGAGCCCCGGCCACATGGCGGTCGCGGGCTCGGACTGGGAGGTGCCCCTCCTCGGGGTCTGCCTGGGCCAGCAGGCCCTGGTGGCCGCCAGCGGCGGCAAGGTGATCCATGCCCGGGAGCCCCTCCACGGCGAGGCCACGCCCCTGGAGCACGACGGCAAGGGCCTCTTCGCCGGGCTGCCGCCGGGCTTCCCCGTCGGCCGCTACCACAGCCTCATCGCCGACCCGGACACCCTGCCGGACTGCTGGGAGGTCACGGGAAGGAGCACGGGCGGCGAGATCATGGCCCTCGTCCACCGACGCCTGCCGCGCTGGGGCGTGCAGTTCCACCCCGAGAGCATCCTCACCCCCGACGGGCCCGCCCTCCTGAAGAACTTCCTGGACCTCGCCGCGCGTGCGCGCCGCGGGGGGAACGGAGCCTGAGATGACCCTGCTCACCACCCACAATCCGATCCGCCCCCTGGACACGGCCACCGCCAAGGAACTGATGACCATGTTCATCGACCAGGACACGGACGCCCTCCTGGTGGGCGCCTGCCTGGCCCTCCTGGCCCAGCGCACGCCCACCGCCGACGAGCTGGCCGCCTTCGCCGAGGCCCTCGCCGAGGTGGCCGTGCCCTTCCCCGACCCCGGCCTGGCCGTCCTCGACGTGGTGGGCACCGGCGGCGACACCCGCCGGGACCCGGAGGGCGGCGCGAAGGCCACGGCGAACCTCAGCACCCTGGCGGCCCTGCTCCTCGCGGCCATGGGCGTGCCGGTGCTCAAGCACGGCAACCGCGCCGCCACCGGCGTCTGCGGCAGCGCGGACCTCCTGGAGGCCCTGGGCTGCGACCTGACGCGGGACCCGCAGAAGCTGAAGGAGGACCTGCGCCGGGGCCGCCTGGCCTTCCTCTTCGCGCCGGCCTACCACCCGCTGCTGGGCCGCCTGCGGGAGATCCGCCGGCGCCTGGGCATCCCGACGATCTTCAACCTGCTGGGTCCCCTGCTGAATCCCGGGCGTCCCGCCCACATGCTGCTGGGCGTGGCCCGGGAGGACCTGCTGCTGCCCATGGCCGGGGCGCTCGCGAAGCGCGGCGTGGCGCGCGCCTTCGTGGTGCACGGCAAGGACGCCGAAGGTCAGGGGATGGACGAGGCCTCCACCGAGGGGCCGACCCGGGTGGTCGAGGTGAGCGGCACCCGGGTGACCGAGCTCGGCGTGCTGGTGCCCCGGGAGCTGGGCCTCGCCCAGCCCCCCAAGGACGCCCTCCGGGTCGGGGACCGGACCGAGGCCCTCGCGCTCGCCCGGGGCTTCCACGGCGGTGCCGCCCATCCCGGCTTCAGCGCGGCCCTGGCGGACGCCGTGGCCCTCCAGGCGGGCCTCGGCCTGCTGCTGCACCGCCGGCTCGGGCTGGACGCGCTCCCCGCCACCCTGGCCGAGGCCCGCCAGCGCCTCGACATCGGCTTCCCGCTCCCCCTGCCCGCGACGGAGGTCCCGTGAGTCCCGCCACGCTGCCCACGCCCGAAGCCCTCCTCGCCGCGGCGGAGCTGCCGCCAGGCTCCCACCTCGCGCGGGTGGTGGGCCTGGAAGCCGCGCGGGTGGCGGGTCTGTCCATCGAGGTGGCCTCTCCGCGGCCGGCGCTGCCCGCCACCGGCGGCCCCTTCGAGGCCGCCCTGCGCGCCTCAAAGGCAGCCCGGCGCGGCGGGGTCATCGCCGAGTACAAGCAGGGCTCGCCCTCCCTGGGTCCCTTCGCCGCGGGCACGCCCCTCCTGGCCCGGCTCGAGGCCTACCGTGAGGGCGGCGCCGCGGCCTTCTCCATCCTCACGGAGCCCGCCCTCTTCCTGGGCAGCGCCGAGGACCTGCGCCGGGGCGCGGCGCTGGGCCCGCCCTGCCTCTACAAGGGCTTCGTCCTGGCCGAGGTCCAGCTCGACGAGGCCGTGGCCTGCGGCGCGGCGGCGGTGCTGCTCATCGCCCGGGTACTGAAGGCCCACACGGCGGCCTTCGCCGAGGCCGCGCGGGCCCGGGGCCTCGAGCCGCTGGTGGAGCTCCACGACCTCACGGAGGTGCCCTTCGCGACGGAGGCCCAGGCGCGGCTCGTGGGCATCAACGCGCGGGACCTGGCCACCTTCACCCTCGGCGCGCCCGGCGCCGAGCCCCTGAGGAAGGCCTTCCCGGACGCCGTGCTGGTCCGCGAGAGCGGCCTCGCCACGCCGGAGGACGCCGCGGAAGCCTTCCGCGCGGGCTTCGACGCCGTGCTCATCGGCGAAGCCCTCATGCGCAGCGCCGACCCGAAGGGCTTCCTCGCGCGGATCTTCGCCGCCGCGGCGCGGGAGGACGCGTGAGCGGCCCATCCCGGGGGATCGTCAAGGTCTGCGGCCTCACCCGCCTGGAGGACGCCCGCCACGCCCTGGCCTGCGGCGCGGACCTGCTGGGCTTCGTGGTCCATCCGCCGAGCCCGCGCCACGTGGCGGACCTCCCGGGCCTGCTGAACGCCCCCGCCAGCGCCTGCGGCACCGAGCAGGCGGAACGCGCCGCGATCCGGGAGCGCGGCGTCCTCGTCACCGTGGGCGAGGCGGCGGACCCCATGCTGGCGCTGGCCCGGGCCGCGGGGTTGCGTCGCATCCAGCCGCACGTCCCCGAGGCCCGGCGGGTCGAGGTCGTGGGCGTCCTGAAGGCCGCGGGCTTCTTCGTCCTGCTGCCCTGGGCGGACCGCCTTGGTCAGCCCGAAGCGGACGCCGACCTGCACCTCTGGGAGCCGGATCCCGCGCGCACCGGCGTCGCCGGCGGCTCGGGCCAGGCCCACGGCATGGAGGTCCCGCCCCCCGGGCCCTACCTGCTGGCGGGGGGCCTGGACGGGGAGAACCTCCTCGAACGCATGCAGGCGGTGCCCCGGGCGGCGCTGCGCGACCTCCGCGGCTTCGACGCGGCCTCCCGGCTGGAGGCGTCGCCGGGGATCAAGGATCCGGACAATGTCCGCGCCTTCGTGGCGCGGGGCCACGCACTGATGAAGGGATGACCATGGCCACCATCACCGATTTCACCCTCCCGACGCGCTTCGGCTCGAGCGGCTTCGGAGGCTGCTACGCGCCGGAGACGCTGATGCAGCCCCTGCTCGACCTCGAAGCGGCCTTCCGCGACGCCGTCGGGGATCCAGCGTTCCAGGCCGCGTTGAAGGCCGAGCTGCGGAACTTCGTGGGCCGTCCGACGCCCCTGACCCCGGCGCCGCGCCTCGCCGCGCGTCTGGGCCTCGAGGCCCTGTGGCTGAAGCGGGAGGACCTCACCCACACCGGCGCCCACAAGATCAACAACGCCCTGGCCCAGGCCCTGCTCGCGAAGCGCATGGGCAAGGCGGAGGTCATCGCCGAGACCGGCGCGGGCCAGCACGGCGTGGCCACGGCGGCGGCCTGCGCGCGGCTGGGCCTGACCTGCACGGTCTACATGGGCGTCACCGACATGGCGCGCCAGGCGCCCAATGTCGCCCGCATGCGCATGTTCGGGGCCCGGGTGGTGGGCGTCACGACGGGGCAGGGGACGCTGAAGGAGGCCGTCAACGAGGCCTTGCGGGCCTGGGCGGGCCGCTGCGACACGGCCCACTACATCCTCGGCTCGGCCCTCGGCCCCCATCCCTTCCCGACCCTGGTGCGCGGCTTCCAGACCGTCATCGGCGAGGAGGCCCGGGCCCAGGTGCTGGAGCAGGCGGGCCGGCTGCCAGAAGCGGTGATCGCCTGCGCCGGGGGCGGCAGCAACGGCCTCGGCCTGCTGGTGCCCTTCCTGGAGGATCCCCTGCGGCGCTTCGCCGTGGAGGCGGGCGGCCACGGCGAGGCCCTCGGGGAGCACGCCGCACGGGTGCCGGTGGAAGGCCACGGCGGCGGTCGGGTGGGCGTCCTCCACGGCTGCAGGACCCTGCTCCTCCAGGACGCCCACGGCCACACGGCGGAGACCGCCAGCATCAGCGCGGGCCTCGACTATCCGGCGTTGGGGCCCGAACTCGCGGCCCATGCGGTGGACCGCAAGGTGGAGGTGCTCCGGGCCTCGGACGCCACGGCGCTCGAAGGGGCGAAGGCCCTGTGCGAGGCCGAAGGCATCCTGCCGGCCCTGGAGTCCAGCCACGCGCTGGGCGTGCTGCCGGCGCTCGCCCAGCAGGGCCTGCGCAGCGTGCTGCTGGGCCTATCCGGGCGCGGGGACAAGGACCTTTCGACCTACCAGGCCCGGCTCGGACTCTGACCCATGGACGCGACGATGAATCCCCTCCTGCCCTTCCTCATGGCCGGCGACCCGAGCCTCGACACCCTGCCGGCCCTCCTCGCCGAGGCGAAGGCCCTGGGCCTTCCGGCGCTCGAGGTGGGCCTGCCCCACAGCGACCCCATCGCCGACGGGCCCGTGCTCCAGGCCGCGGCCCACCGCGCCATCGCCGCCGGGGCGACGCCCCTGCGGGTGCTGGAGACCCTGGCCCGCTGCGCCGACGCCCCGGACGTGGTGCTCTTCACCTATCTGAACCCGCTGCTCCAGATCGGCGCGGAGCGCCTCATCAGCCTGCTCCGCTCCACGCCGGTGAAGGCCCTGCTGGTGGTGGACCTGCCGGACGACCAGGAACCCGCATTCGAAAAGACGCTGCGGGAGGCCGGCTATCCGATGGTGCCCCTGCTGGCCCCCACCACGGACCTGGACCGCGCAAGGCGCCTGTTGGCCGCCCGGCCGGATCCCGGCCCCGCGGCGCCCTTCGCCCAGCGCTTCGCCTACGTGGTGACGCGCCTGGGCGTGACGGGCGCAGACCAGGCCACGGACCTCGCCCCCGTGCGGACGCGGGTGGAGGCCTTGAGGTCCCTCACGGACCGGCCCCTTGCCGTGGGCTTCGGCCTCGGCGATGCCGCCAGCCTCGCGGAGGTCCGCGCCTGGGGCGCGACGCCGGTGGTGGGCAGCGCGCTGGTGAAGGCCCTGGCGGAGGGGGAGGCGCTGCGTCGCTTCCTGGAGACGCGGCTGGGGCGTTGATTGGTCCAACCATAAAAACAAGAACCGGACCATTCCCTAGACCATTCGAGCGAGCAGACTCCAGACCACCCCCGGAGTCTCCATGCGAACCTCTCGTGCCTTGTCCCTGGCGCCCCTGCTCGTCCCGGCCCTGGTGGCCCAGCAGGCCACCCACCTCAACGTGCCGCCCAAGCAGATCGTGTCGCTGAACGTGAGCCAATGCTGGTGGGCCGGCTGCGGGGCTCCCCAGTGGCAGTTCTGGCAGGACGGCCAGAGTTCGGGATCGGTCCAGTCCATGTCCTGGTTCGCGCCCAAGGGCTACTCCTTCGTGATTCTCGAGATCGACTACCTGTACACGGGCCTCACGGCCTGGGGCCGCCTCGACCTCTACCTCTCCGCCCCGGCCCAGCCGGGCCAGGGCGTGGCCCTGCTGGCCCGGATCGGCCTGGACCCCTCGGCCACGCCCACGGCCAAGACCCTCGTCCTCGCCTCCGGCATCCGGATCCCGGGCGAGTACGGCATCCAGTGGTCGAAGTACCAGCCGCCGAATTCCGGCAACCTTTCGACGACCCTGATCCTTCGGGGCTACCTCGTCGCCGAATGAGGGTTCCGCGGCCGCGTCCTCATTCGTAGACCTCGGCGAGGGGCACCCGGCCCGCGGCCGCGGCGGCCCTGAAGGCCTCCCAGTCGGCGGTGGCCTGGTCCGCGTAGGTCCGCGCGAAGGCGGCCATCGCGTCGTCGAGTTCCGCGCCTTCGCCACCGTAGCCCGCCATCGCCGCGGGATCCCCGCTGCGGGCGTGGGCCTTGGCGAGCACGGTGGCGCAGAGGCCGCCGTAGTGCGCGAGGGCGCCGCCCGCCAGGTCTTCCACGTCCAGGGAGGCCTTGTGGTCGGACCACTGCTTGACCAGGAAGTCCCGGTCCCCGGCCCGGCACCAGCCCAGGAAGGGGTCCGCCCAGGTCTGCAGGCGGTGCTGGCCCTCCGCGGCGCGGCGGCCCTCGTGGGTGCCGGCGGGAGAGGGACGCCACACGCTGCCGTGCTGGGCCTTGAACTCCAGGAAGAGCGGGTCCGACCGGCCGTTGCCGAAGCAGAGGGCGAGCACGTCGGTGACGCCGAGGCTGCCGCAGCCCGAGACGCGGCGCCCGAAGCAGACGGGCGCGTAGGCGTCGAGGACCTGCTGGCGGGCCGGGCCGAGGCTGCCGCGGTAGTCGGGGAAGGCGGCTTGGAAGGGCGTGGCCTCGGCCTCGGTCAGGGGACGCAGGAAGGGGCCCTTGGTCTGGAACCGGAAGCCGTCGCCGACGGCCTCGACGCCCTTGGCCATCAGCCGCTCCGGCGTGTCCCGGCGGGCCTTCTCGAAGATGGGCTCCAGGTGGTCGCCGTCGTTGTGGGGCCCGAGCTCCTCCCGGGCGAGTTCGAGCACCTTCATGTCCGCGAATCGGTCCAGGGCCTCGCGGTAGGCCTGCACCGCGGCCCCCACGGCGTCGCGGCAGGAACCCTCCCCGTGGCCCGCCTCCCGGCCCGCGAGCACGAGGCTCGCCGCGAAGCGCTTCAGGTCCCACTCGAAGGGGCCACGGCAGGTCTCGTCGAAGTCGTTGAGGTCGAAGACGAGGCTTCCGTCGGGCTTGGCGTAGGCGCCGAAGTTCAGCAGGTGGGCGTCGCCGCAGAGCTGGGCCTCGAGGCCGGCGACGGGCCAGGGCTTCAGGTCGAGGGCCATGAGGGCGGCGTTGCCGCGGTAGAAGTAGAAGGGCGACTGGGCCATGCGGGCCCAGCGGAGGGGCAGCAGGTCCGCGTGGCGGTGGGCCACGGCGGCTTGCAGCAGCGCAACGATGTCTGGCCGGTCTGCAGCGGGACGCCATTCCGCCTGGGCCTCCCGGGGCAGGTGTTCGCGGAGCGCTTTGCCTTCGGCGCGGCGTTGGGAAGGCGGGACGAGGGGCGTCATGGCGGTCCCCAATGGAACCATCGTTTCCAGAAGGGCAGGGCGGGATGGCCGGCGACCTTCCTCAGGAAATAGGCCTCGTGATCCCGCTCCAGCTGGGCGAAGGCCTTCAGCTCGGCACGGAGGGCCTCCAGGCCCAGGGCTTCGGCGAGGGAAGCCGCCTCCTCATATTCGCGATCGTTCTGCGATTCCAGCCGCCCCGCGAAGTACATGGGGATGAACCAGCCCACCATGTTGCAGCCGATGAGGATCACCGTGCCGAGGATCGCCATGCGGACTTCGAGGAGGAGGTCCGGCTTCCCGCCGAGGTCGGCCAGCATGGCCTTCAGCCGGCGGCGGTGGAACCACTCCTCCGCCTCGATCCGCTGGATCTCGGCGATCTCCTGGTCGTCCCGCAGACTCAGCCAGTGGCCGCGGTAGGCCAGGGCCGCGGTCATCTCGCCGCTGTAGGCGCGGCGGAGGATGGCGGTCAGCTGTTCGTGCGGATCCACGCCGTCAGGCTAGACCCGCTCCACCGCCATGGCGATGGCGTTCCCGCCGCCCAGGCACAGGGCCGCGATGCCGCGGGCCTTGCCGTGGCGCTTCAGGGCGCCGAGCAGCGTCGCCATGACCCGCGCGCCGCTGGCGCCGATGGGGTGGCCGAGGGCGACGGCGCCGCCGTGGACGTTGATGCGGTCCACGGGGATGGCGAGCTCGTTGGCCGTGGCCACCATCTGCACGGCGAAGGCCTCGTTGATCTCCCACAGCTCCACGTCGCCCACGCCCCAGCCGAGCTTCCCGAGAAGCTTCTGGATGGCCGGCACCGGCGCCATGGTCACCCACTCCGGGTCCAGGCCCGCGGTGGCCCAGCCCAGGATGCGGGCCTGCACGGCGAGGCCGTGGGCCTTGGCGAAGTCCTCCGTCGTCACCAGCGCCGCGGCGGCCCCGTCGTTCACGCTGGGCGCGTTGCCGGCGGTGACCGTGCCGTCCTTCTTGAAGGCGGGCTTCAGCTTCGCGAGGCTCTCCAGGCTGGTGTCGGCGCGGGGGCCTTCGTCGGCGTCGACGATCGTGTCGCCCTTGCGGCCGGGCACCGTCACCGGGACAATCTCGCCCTTGAAGGCGCCATCGGCCATGGCCTTGAGGGCCTTCTGGTGGCTGTGGAAGGACCACGCGTCCTGGGCCTCGCGGCTGACCCCGTACTTCTGGCTCACCAGTTCGCCGGTGGCGCCCATGCTCTGGTCCGTCATGGCGCACCAGAGGCCGTCGTGGATCATGGCGTCCTTAGCCTCGGTGTGGCCCATGCGGGCGCCGGCGCGGAGCTTGGGCATCAGGTAGGGCGCGTTGGACATGGACTCCATGCCCCCGGCGAGGATGGCCTCGTGGTCGCCCATCAGCACGCCCGCCGCCGCCAGCTGGATGGCCTTCAGGCCCGAGCCGCAGACCTTGTTGATGGTCAGGGCGGAGGTGGAGGAGGGCAGGCCGCCCTTCAGGGACGCCTGGCGCGCCGGGGCCTGGCCCACGCCCGCCGACACCACGTTGCCGAAGATCGCCTCGGTGACCGGCAGGCCGGGGTAGCGGGCGAGCAGCTCCTTCACCACCGGCGCGGCCAGCTCCGGCGCCGAAAGGGCCGAGAGGCCGCCCTGGAACTTCCCGATGGGCGTGCGGAGGGCTTCGAGGATGACGGCGCGGGACATGGCGTACCTTCCAGAAGAGGGCAGGGCAGGATTCAGGCCCTTACCTGCATCTTAGTTGCCTCGACCTGAGACCTCAGGCACGAGTGGGACCGCTGGCGATGGGGCCAGGCTCTGCCTGGACCCGAGCGGGGAGCACGAGGGGGACGGAGAGCGAGCGGAGCGAGCGCGCGGTCCCCCTCGTCAAGCGTCAGGCCCGCTTCCGGTTCATGGGCCGGAAGGCCTCGTCCAGGTTGTCGAAGTCGGAATCGCTGAGGCGCTGGGTGGGGTCCGAGGGGGGGAACAGTTCCGGCGCCTCCTCCCGGAGGTAGCGCTGGGTGCGCAGCACCAGGGCCTCCAGGCCCTGGAGGAAGCGGGCCCGCTCCAGCTTGAGGTTACGGAGGTCCGCCTCGATCTGCACGGCGTGGGCCTGGGCGTCCCGGATGATCTCGTCGGCGCGGAACTGGGCCTCCTTGAGGAGGAGGTCCTTCTCGCGGTTCGCGGTGTCCAGCACGTCCTCCTTGGTGCGCTGGGCCTGGAGCAGCGTCTCGCGGAAGATGCGGTCCTGCTCCTGGTACTGGCGGTTGCGCTCCCGCAGGTCCAGGACCTCCTCCCGCAGGCGCTGGTTCTCCACCAGCACCTCCTCCCACTCGGCGGCCACCTCGTGCAGGAAGGCGCGCACCTCCCCTTCGTCGAGGCCCTTGAACTTGCGTTCGAACTCGCGGCGCTGGATGTCGAGGGGCGTGTATTTCATGCAGGCCTTTTCCTAAGCATCGGCTCAGAGGACCGCGCGGGCCAGCATGCCCCGCAGGATCCAGAGAATGATCATGACCACCATGGGGCTGAAGTCCATGCCCCCCGTGGGCGGCAGCACCGCCCGCACCGGCAGGAGGAGGGGGTCCACGACGGCGTGGAGGAGCCGCACCAGGGGGTTGCGGGGATCGGGCTGGAACCAGGACAGAATGCTCGACACGATGAGCAGGACCGAAAGGGCCCAGATCACGCGGTCCACGACGAAGACGAAGAGGGGCACGGTTCAAATCCTGTGATGTCTAGATCATACGCTGCTCCCGGGGAGGGGCCGCGCACCCCCAGGTTCCTCCTTGCCCGGCGGGCCCCGGAGGCGGAGCATGGGGCGACTCCCCTGTCCGCCGAGGTGGCCCATGCCGGTCCATACCCTTTCCATCAACGGACGCTCGCGCGCCGTCGAGGCCCCGGACGACATGCCCCTGCTCTGGGTCCTCCGCGACCTGCTGGGGCTCACGGGCACCAAGTTCGGCTGCGGCCAGGGCCAGTGCGGCTCCTGCACCGTGCACCTGGACGGCCAGGCCGAGCGTTCCTGCCAGGTCCCGGTGTCCCACGTGGGCGCCCGGAAGGTGACCACCATCGAGGGCCTCTCGGCGAAGGGCGACCACCCCGTGCAGAAGGCCTGGCTGGAGCACGACGTGGCCCAGTGCGGCTACTGCCAGCCCGGCCAGATCATGCAGGCCGCGGCCTTCCTCCAGCAGCACCCCAGTCCCACCGACGCCCAGATCGACGCCGGCATGGGGGAGAACCTCTGCCGCTGCGGCACCTACCTCCGCATCCGGGCCGCCGTCCGCGCCGCGGCCAAGGCCGCCAAGGGAGGTGCGAAATGACCCGCCGCCGCGACTTCCTCAAGGCCTCGGGCGGCCTCGTCCTCGCCTTCCACGTGCCCCTGGACCTGAAGGCCTCCGGGCGCCGGGCGGCGCCCGCCGCCGACGCTCCGTCCCTGGCTCCGAACGCGCTGCTCCAGGTGGCCGCCGACGGCACCGTCACCGTGTGGGCCACCCGCAGCGAGATGGGCCAGGGCGTGCGCACCTCCATGGCCCAGGCGGTGGCCGAGGAGCTGGGAGCCGACTGGTCGAGGGTGCGGGTGGCCCAGGCCTCCACCGCCCCCCGCTTCGGCGACCTCGGCGTCACCGGGGGCAGCCAGACCACCCGCACCACCTTCGAGGCCTCCAGGAAGGTGGGCGCCACCGCCCGGGAGATGCTGGTGGCGGCGGCCGCCGCCATGTGGAAGGTCCCCGCCGCCGAATGCGGGACGGCGGAAGGCTTCGTCGAGCACAAGGGCTCCCGGCGGAAGGCGCCCTTCGGGGAGCTGGTGGAGGCCGCCGCCCGGCTTCCCGTGCCCAAGGATCCTCCGCTCCGCAAGCTTGCCGGCCACGGGAAGAGCCGCCGCCGCCTGGACGGGCCGGACCTGGTGACCGGGAAGGGCCGCTTCGGCATCGACGTGAAGCTGCCCGGGATGCTGGTGGCCAGCATCGAGCGCTGCCCGGTCTTCGGGGGCAAGGTGAAGTCCTTCGACCCCGCGGCGGCCCTGAAGGTCCCCGGCGTGAAGCAGGTCTTCGAGGTCCAGAGCGGCGTCGCCGTGCTGGCGGAGCACACCTGGGCGGCCTTCGCCGGCCGCGAGGCCCTGAAGGTGGAATGGGACGAGGGGCCCGCCTCAGGCTTCGCCAGCGCCGACCTTCCGGCCCAGTTCGCCAAGCGCCTGGAGGCCGCCGGCAAGACCGTCCGCAAGGAGGGGAAGGGGGCCCAGGGCCTGGAGGGCGCCGCCAGGCGCCTCCAGGCCGAGTACGCCTTCCCCTTCCTGGCCCACGCCACCATGGAGCCCATGGGGGCCACCGCGGCCGTGCGGGCCGACCGCTGCGAGATCCACGCACCCACCCAGGCGCCGGGCTGGGCGATGCCGGCCATCCAGGCCCTCACCGGGCTCAAGGCCGACCAGATCGAGGTCCACGTGACCCTGCTGGGGGGCGGCTTCGGCCGCCGGGCCATGCCCGACTTCATGCTCGACGCGGTGGAATGCTCCAAGAAGGCCGGCGTCCCCGTGAAGGTGCAGTGGACCCGGGAGGACGACCTGCGCCACGACTTCTACCGGCCCGCCACCCTGCACCGTCTCGAAGGCGGCCTGGACGCCAAGGGCGGCCTGGCCGCCTGGTCCCACCGCTTCGCGGGGCCCTCCATCGCGGCCAGCCTCAAGATGCCCTGGCCCCCCGAGGGCGCCGAGCTCTCGGGCGCGGCGGACCTGCCCTACGCCATCCCGGACCTGGAGGTGGGCTGGGCCCAGAGCGACGTGCCCGTGCCCCTGGGCTTCTGGCGCGCGGTGCCCGCCTCCTTCAACCCCTTCGCCACGGAGTGCTTCTTCGACGAGCTGGCCCACGCCGCGGGGAAGGATCCCCTGGACTGGCGCCTGGAGCTCCTGAAGGGCGAAGGCAAGCGCAAGGTCGGCGCCGAGGAGGTGGACCTCGCGCGGCTGCGGGGCGTGCTCGAGCGGGTGAAGCAGCTCTCCGGCTGGAGCGGGAAGACCTTCCCCAAGGGCCAGGGGCACGGCGTGGCCGCCCACGCCTACCTGGACTGTGGCACCTACGTGGCCCAGGTCGCCGAAGTCGAGGTGAAGGCCGATGGGGCGGTGAAGGTGCGCAAGGTCTACTGCGCCGTGGACTGCGGCTACGTCCTGAACCCCCTCAACGTGAAGGCCCAGATGGAGGGCGGCATCCTCTTCGGCCTCGGCGCGGCGCTCCACGGACGCATCACCGTGGAGCGGGGCCGGGTGAAGGAGGGCACCTTCGGGGAGTACCCGCTGCTGCGGCTGCCCGAGGCCCCCGAGATCGAGGTGGTCCTGGTCGAGCATCCCGCCTTCCTGCCCCCGGGCGGCGTGGGCGAACCGGGCCTGCCGCCCCTCGCGCCGGCGGTGGGGAACGCCATCTTCCACGCCACGGGCAAGCGGGTGCGAAGCCTGCCCCTCACCCCCGAGACGGTGCGCCGAGCTTGAAGGAGCTGCAGGAGATCCTCCGGGCCCTGCGGACCGGGCCCGAACCCGGCGCCTGGGGCCTCGCCACCCTGGTGCGCACGGAGGGGCACAGCTACCGGAGGCCGGGTGCGCGCCTGCTCATGCAGGCCTCGGGGCCCCGGATCGGCGCCCTCAGCGGCGGCTGCCTGGAGGCCGACGTCTATGCGCGGTGGCGGGAGGATCCCGGGCGGCCCCGCCTGCTGCGCTACGACCTGCGCGGGGACCTGGACCTGGTGTGGGGCACGGGCGCCGGCTGCGAGGGCGTGGCCGACGTGCTGGTGGAGACCCTGGATCCCGCCACGCCCTGGCTGGCCTTCGTGGAGGGCTGCCTGCAGGGTCGCCGGAGCGGCTGGGTGCGGACGGAACTGGAGGGGCCCGGGCTCGGGGACCGGACCTGGGGCGAGGCAGGCCACGCGCCGGAAGGCGGCTTCGTCGAGCGGGTGGAGCCCCCGATCCAGCTCTGGATCCTCGGTGCCGGGGATGACGCCCGCCCCCTCGTCCGCCTGGCCCAGGTCCTCGGCTGGCGGATCGGCGTCGCCGATCCTCGGCCCGCCTTCGCCACCCGGGAGCGCTTCCCGGCCGCCGATGTCGTGCGGGCCGGGCCCCTCCGGACGCTCATCCCGGACCTGGGCCTGGATGCCCGCACCGCCGTGGTCCTGCTCACCCACCACTACGCCCGGGACCTGGAGGCCCTGCGCCTTCTGCTGCCCTCTCCGGCGGGCTATGTCGGGGTGATGGGACACCGGCTCCGCGGCGACCGTCTCCTGGCGGACCTGGAGGCGGAGGGGCTGGAGGTGAGCGCCGGCCAGCGCACCCGGCTCCACCATCCCGTGGGCCTGGACCTTGGCGGCGACGGCCCCGAGGCCATCGCCCTGGCCATCCTGGCGGAGGTGCAGGCCGTGATGGCGGGCCGGCGCCCGCTGCCCCTGCGGGAGCGGATGCCCCGGACGGAGCCTTCGTGAGGACGGGCATCGTCGTTCTCGCCGCCGGCGCCTCGGTGCGCCTGGGCCGCCCCAAGCAGCTCCTGCAGGTGAAGGGCGAGCCCCTGGTGCGCCGGGTGGTGAAGGCGGCGCTCCGCTCGAAGGCCGAGAGCGTGGCGGTGGTGCTGGGGGCCTACCACGACGCCGTGGGCTCGGTGCTGGCGGACCTGCCCGTGACCCTGGCCTTCAACGGGGACTGGCCCCAGGGCATGGCCAGCTCCCTGCAGACGGGCCTGGCCGCCCTGCCGCCGGGGACGGAGGCCGCCCTCTTCCTGACCTGCGACCAGCCGGCGGTGGACGCCCGCGTCCTCAACCGCATCCTGCGCGCCGCGGGCGAGGACCCCCTGGCCCGGGTGGCGTGCGCCTACGGGGACACCGTGGGCGTCCCGGCCCTCTTCGGGAAGGGCTGGTTCCCGCGCTTCCGGGACCTCAGCGGGGACCGTGGCGCGAAGACCCTGCTCCAGGGGGAGGGCGTCGTGGAGATCCCCTGGGAGCCCGGCGCCCACGACCTCGACACCCCGGAGGACGTGGCGCGGTGGGGGGTGGCGGAGCGCTGAGCCCTCAGGCCGTGAGCCTCGGCGGGGCGGCCGCCTTCTTCCGCGCCCGGGCCTTCTCCACCTCGGCCATGTGCTCCTGGGCCCACTCGCACAGGGCGGTCAGGGGCTCCCGCAGGGTCGTGCCCAGGGGCGTGAGCTCGTACTCGGTGCGGGGCGGAACCTCGGGATAGACGGTGCGCTTGACCAGGCCGTCCTCCTCCAGCTGGCGCAGGGTCTGGGTGAGCATCTTCTGGCTGATCCCGTGGATGGCGCGCTGCAGCTCGCCATACCGCTTGGTGCCGGAGGCCAGCAGGTAGATCACCAGGACGGTCCATTTGTCCGCGATGAGGTCCAGGACCTTTCGGGTGGGGCAGACGTCGCTGAGGACGTTGGGTTGCAGGGCGCACGCTTTTCTTACCATCGGGTACCTACCTTCCAAAATAGTGCCTACTTTCCAAAAGAGAGCAAGCACCTAAACATTGGGTCACGGTCCGGAAGGATGCAACCTCCGAAGCCGATTCTAGCACCCGAAAGGAGCTTCAATGTCCGCCCTCGTCAAGCACCTCACCGATTCCGACTTCGCCGCCCAGACGGCGCAGGGCACCACCCTCGTGGATTTCTGGGCTCCCTGGTGCGGCCCCTGCCGCATGGTCGCCCCGGCCCTCGACGAGCTGGCCGCCGACCTCCAGGGCCGTGCCACCATCGCCAAGGTCAACGTGGACGAGCAGCCGGACACCGCCGCCGGCTACGGGATCCAGAGCATCCCCACGCTGCTGCTGTTCAAGGACGGCAAGCCCGTCGGGAAGCTCGTGGGCGCGCAGCCCAAAGCCCAGATCGCCGCCTTCGTGGCGCGGGCCCTGTGAGGAGGGACGCCATGACCCCCGCGCTCCTCGACGCCGCCGCCCCTGCCGCCGCCAGCCCCGCCGCCGTGGGCGAGGCCCTCGGCCACCGCTACGCCACCAAGCGCTTCGATCCCGGGCGCGCCATCCCGGCCGGAACCTGGGAGGCCCTGGAGCAGGCCCTGGTGCTGAGCCCCAGCTCCTACGGCCTCCAGCCCTGGAAGTTCATCGTGGTGGACGACCCCGGCCTGCGGCGCGAACTCGTCGCCGCCACCTGGAACCAGCCCCAGCCCGTGGAGGCCAGCCGCTACGTCGTCCTCGCCGTGCGCGAGGACCTCGCGGAGGCTGACGCGGACCGCTACCTGGCCCGCATCGCCGAGGTGCGCGGCGTGCCCGCCCAGAGCCTCGCGGGCTTCCGGGGCATGCTGCTCTCCGCCATCTCCAACCGTACGAAGGAGGCCCGCTTCGAGTGGAACGCGCGCCAGGCCTGCATCGCCATGGGCCAGTTCATGGCCGCGGCGGCCTTCCTGGGGGTGGACACCTGCCCCCTCGAGGGCCTGCTGCCCGCCGAATACGACCGGATCCTCGGCCTGGAAGGCTCGGGCTACCGGACCGTGGCCGCCGTGGCCGCGGGCTACCGCAGCCCCGAGGACAAGTACGCGGACCTGCCCAAGGTGCGCTTCGAGGCCCGCGACGTGGTCGTCCACCGCTGAACCGCCCTTCCACCCTCCTCCAGGAGTTCGCATGATCCTCGTCACCGGCAGCACCGGAAAAGTCGGCCAGCACCTCGTCGCCGCCCTAAAGGCCGCGGGAGCGCCTCTCAAGGCCCTGGCCCGCAGCGAAGCTTCGGCCCAGGCCCTCGCGGGCCAGGGTGTCAGCGCAGTCCGCGGGGATCTCGGCGATCCCGCCAGCCTCCGGGCCGCCCTCGAAGGGGTCGAGGCCCTCTTCCTCCTCTCGGCAGCGCCCCGCTTCGCGCCCCTGGAGATCGCGGCCATCGACGCGGCCCGGGTGGCCGGGGTGAACAAGGTGGTCAAGCTCTCGGCCCAGGGGGCCGGCGTGGACGCGGCGAGCCCGCTGCTGCGCCACCATGCCCAGGCCGAGCGCCATCTGGAGGCCTCCGGCCTCGACTTCACCATCCTGCGCCCCACCTTCTTCCAGCAGAACTGGGTGGCCTTCCACAGCCACGCCATCAAGGCGGGCCAGCCCGTCTACACCAACGCGGGGGAGGGCCGCATGGGCTGGGTGGACACCCGCGACGTGGCGGAGGTGGCCGCCAGGGCCCTCCTGGAGCCCGGGCACGCCGGCCTCGTCTACGACCTCACGGGCCCCGAGCGCCTCTCCAACGCCGAGGCGGGGGCCTTGCTGGCGTCCCGCCTGGGACGGGAGGTGCCCGTGGTCGCCGTGCCCGACGCCGCGGCCTTCCAGGCCATGCGAGGCATGGGCATGGATCCCTGGTACGCCTACGGCATGACGGCGCTGAACCAGTCCGTGCGCCGCGGCGCCTCGGACTTCGCCACCGGGACCGTGGAACTGGTCACCGGTCGGCCGCCGCGGACCCTGGATGCCTTCTTCGCGGAGCACCTGGCGGCCTTCCAGGGCTGACCGGAGCCTTCCGGCCCCGGGCCGCGCCCCGGCGCGCGGGTGGATTCCGGCCGGGAGGGGCCCAGAATGGAGGCAGCCGCTTCCGGAGGTCCCATGCGCTCCCCGTTCCTGCTCCTCGCCGCATCCCTCCTGGGCGCCCAGGCGCCCCGACCGGCCGCCCCCGCCCCCCCGCAGGCCCCGGCGGTCCGGGTCACCCGCGGCTTCAACAACCCCGAGAGCGCCCTCTGGGACGCGGCGGGCAAGTGCTGGTATGTCTCCAACCTGGTCGGGGGCACCAACGCCCGGGACGGCCGCGCCTTCCTCTCGAAGCTGGACGCGGACGGCCGCATCGTCGAGAAGACCTGGATCCAGGGCCTGGACGCCCCCAAGGGCCTGGGCATCGTCGGTCGCACGCTCTACGCCGCCGACATCGACAAGGTGGACGTGATCGACCTGGCCAAGGGCCAGCTCGTGCGACGCATCCCGGTCCAGGGCGCGACCTTCCTCAACGACATCGCCGTGGGGCCGACGGGCGACGTCTTCGTGTCCGACATGGAACGCAGCGTGATCTACCGGCTGCGTCCCGGCGGCAAGGCCGAGGTCTTCCTCGCGGACCGCCGGCTGGAATGCCCCAACGGGCTCTGGGTGGAAGGCGGGACCCTCTATGTGGCCGCCTGGGGCGCCATCAGCGGCCCGGGCTTCGCCACGAGGGAGCCGGGCCGCCTGCTCAAGGTGGACCTGCGGTCCAAGGCCATCGAGCCCTTCGGCGCGCCGCGCCTGGGCAACCTGGACGGGCTGGTGCGGCTGGGCGCCCACTGCTACGTCACCGACTACCGGGCCGGGAAGGTCTTCAAGGTGGCCGAGGACGGCAGCGCCACCCTCTGGCGCGGGGGCTTCATGAGCGCCGCGGACCTGGGCCTGGACCCGGTCCGCAGGCTCCTCGCGGTGCCCGACATGGCCGCGGGGACGGTGACCTTCGCCCAGGCCGACTGAGGAGGCCGTGGCCAGGCGCTCCGAGGCCTTCCCGGGAAACGCCCCCGGGGCCTTCTTCGTGGACCGCAGCTGCATCGACTGCGGCACCTGCTACACCTTCGCCCCGGAGACCTTCGCCGACGCCGGGGACCACAGCGTGGTGGCCCGGCAGCCGGTCTCGGAGGCGGATCGGCTGAAGGCCGCCATGGCCCTGGTGGCCTGTCCGACGTCGAGCATCGGGACGGAGGACAAGGCCGCCATGGCCCGGGCGGCCGCGGCCTTCCCCCATCCCCTCGAGGGCGGCGTCCACTTCTGCGGCTACACGTCCGAGAAGAGCTTCGGAGCCTGGAGCTGGTTCATCCGCCGGGACCTGGGCAACGTGCTGGTGGACAGCCCCCGGGCCGCGGGGCCGCTGCTGAGGAACCTCGAGGCCCTGGGCGGTCTGCGCTGGATGGTGCTGAGCCACCGGGACGATGTCGCCGACCACGCCGCCTTCCGCGCGCGCTTCGGCTGCGAGCGGGTCGTCCACGCCGACGAAGGGATCCCCGGGATGGAGCGGACGGTGGAGGGGCGGGATCCCGTGGCCCTGGACGAGGAGCTCCTCCTCATCCCCACCCCCGGCCACACGGAGGGCAGCCAGTGCCTGCTCTACCGCGAGACCTTCCTCTTCACCGGCGACCACCTCTGGTGGAACCCGGCCCAGGGCCGCCTCGGGGCCGGGCGCGGCGTCTGCTGGCACGACTGGGCCACGCAGCTCGCCTCCCTGGCGCGCCTCCTGGACTTCGAGTTCCGCTGGGTCCTGCCGGGCCATGGGGCCCCGAAGGCCTTCCGGGACGCCGGGGAGGCCCGGGCGGAGCTCCGCCGGGCCCTGGACGTCCTAGCGCGGGCCTGAGCCCTCCCCGCCTCCGCCCCGGTCCATGGCCTCGAAGTGCTTCCGCCGTACCGTGCGCAGGCAGGTCCTCGGCGCCAGCCGCTTGAAGCGCCAGAGGGCCCGGTCCTGGCCTCCGGGGATGGCGTAGAGGTCGCCAGCGTCGGCGTGCCGGAGGAGGACGGCGGCGACCTCCTCGGCGCTCCGGCCGGACTCGGCCATGACCCTCGCCGCAAGGTCCCCGAGGGTGGGGGGGTGGGCCCGCATGCGGCTCGCCAGCCCGCTCCTGAAGTAGCCGGGGCAGGCCACCGTGGCGGTGATCCCCGTGCCCTCCAGCTCCGAGGCCAGGGTCTCGGTGAAGGCCACGAGGCCCGCCTTCGAGGCAGTGTAGGGCCCCATCATCGGCGGGCTCGAGAAGGCGGTCCGGGAGGCGATGTTGAGGACGCGCCCGGTGGTCTGCCGGAGCAGCACGGGGAGGAAGGCCTGGCAGCCCCAGACGGGCCCCAGGAGGTTGACCTCCACGGCGCGCCGCCAGTCCTCGGCGGGGACGTCCACCACGCTTCCCGCGACCGCGACGCCGGCGGCGTTCACCAGCCACGCCAGGGGCCCGCCCAGGCTCTGGAAGGCGCTGAAGGCCTGCTGCCACCCTCCCGGCGTGGCCACGTCGGCGGGGACCTCCAGGATCCGGACGCCCAGGTCCTCCAGGCGGGCCATGGCCTCCTGCAGCGCCTCGGCGTCCCGGTCCAGGAGCACCAGCCCGTGGCCCCGCGCGCCGAGGGCGCGGGCCAGGGCGAAGCCGAGGCCGGAGGCGGCTCCGGTGACGACCGCGCAGCCGGGGACCTCCACCTAGGCTTCCCCGCTCTGTCCCGCCCGCGGGTCGAAGTCGATGCCGGACCGCTTGCAGGCCTGGATGAAGCTCTCCTTGTCGGGGCACTTCATGTAGGCCTCCATGGGCTCGACGGTCCTCGACTTGATGAGGTCCACGAGGGCGTCGTTCATGAGGAACTGGCCGTAGGCCCGGCCCGTCTGCATGGCGGAGGTGATCTGGAAGTTCTTCCCCTCGCGGATGAGGTTGGCGATGGCGGGTGTCACGAAGAGGCTCTCGATGGCGGCCACGCGCCCCCCGCCGACGCGCTTGAGGAGGGCCTGGCTGATGACGGCCTTCAGCGAGTCGGCCAGCATCACCCGGATCTGCTGCTGCCGGTCCGCGGGGAACTGGTCCACGATGCGGTCGATGGTGCCGATGGCGCTGCTGGTGTGCAGCGTCCCGAAGACGAGGTGGCCCGTGATGGCGGTCTCCAGCGCGATGGCGATGGTCTCCAGGTCCCGCATCTCGCCCACCAGCACGATGTCGGGATCCTCGCGGAGGGCCGCCTTCAGGCCGCTCTTGAAGGACTCGGTGTGGGTCTTCACCTCCCGCTGGTTCACCAGGCACCGCTTGCGGGGGTGCACGAACTCGATGGGGTCCTCGATGGTGAGGATGTGGTCGGTGCGCTTCTGGTTGGCCAGGTCGATGATGGCCGCCAGGGTGGTGGACTTGCCCGAGCCCGTGGGCCCCGTCACCAGCACCAGGCCCTTGGCCAGGAGGCAGAGGCGGCGGATGGGCTCGCTCAGCCCGAGCTTGTCCGGATCCGGGATCTCGTTGGGGATGACCCGGGCCACGATGCCGGGGCCGAAGCGGTCCATGAAGAAGTTCACGCGGAGGCGGCAGCCCCCCTGGTCGAAGGGATAGGCGAAGTCGGCGTCGTTGGTGGCCTGGAACTTCTCCCAGGCGTCGGCGGTGGCGAAGCCCTCCATCATCTCCAGCATCTGGTCCGGGCTGATGGGCGGGAAGCCGGCCAGGGTCTCGAGCTCCCCGTGGACCCGCAGCATCGGCGAGTAGCCCGAGGTGAGGTGGATGTCGGACCCCTTGTGCTGGAGGAGGGCCGCGAAGAGCCGGGTGGCCATGGGGTGCTGGCCGGGGCCGATGCGGCGCCCCGACGGGGAGACGGCCGGCGCCGGGGCGGGGAGGGGAGCCGGGCTCCGCGGCGCGGGGGCGGGCCGCGGCTCCTCGTCGAGCTCCACGGTGAGGTCCGCCACCGAGTTCGGCTCGATGGTGATGGCGGGGGCCTCCGCCGCGCGGGGCGCCTGGACCCCCGACGGAGGCGTGCGGAGGATGGGGAAGGCTCCCGAGCGGATGCTCTCGATCACCTCCGCGTAGATCCGGATGCCGCTCTGCTGGCGCACGAGGCGGATGATGAAGGCCTGGCCTCCGGCGGCGTAGTCGAAGCTCGTCTCGCCGGAGCGGGTCCAGGCGTCGCGGTTGGCGGGGGGCAGGATCTCCTGGGCCAGGTTCTCGATGAGCACGGCCGGGAGGGGGTCCGGGAGCAGCGGCACGCTCTGGCCCGACTTCATCTCCAGGTGGGGAGGCTGCCCCGGCTCGACCCGCAGGGCCCGCGCGTTCCGGGGCACGATGTGGGCGAGCAGGCGGTCGAACTGGGCCATGGCGGCGTCCTCGGGGGCTTGGATCGGGGCGGGTGGGCCATTGTGGACCGGGTCACGATGCCCTTCAAGCGCGGCCTGGGAGGGGCTTTTCGGGCGGGACCGCGGCCCCGCGGCCGGATAAACTGGGGGTTCTGCTTAACGGGAGCCCGGATGAACATCCACGAGTACCAGGCCAAGGAACTGCTGCGGCTCTACAAGGTCGCCACCCCCAACGGGCGGGTCGCCCAGGACGCCGAGGAGGCCCGCTCCATCACCAAGGAGTTCGGCGGCCAGTCGGTGGTGAAGGCGCAGATCCACGCCGGCGGACGGGGCAAGGGCGGCGGCGTGAAGTTCGCCTCGGATCCCGACAAGGCGGCCGAGCTCTTCAAGCAGATGCTGGGCATGAACCTGGTCACGAAGCAGACCGGCGCCGAGGGCCGCAAGGTCCACACGGTCTTCATCAGCGATCCGGTGGACATCGACCGCGAACTCTACCTCGCCTTCCTGGTGGACCGCGCCACCAGCCGCATCACGCTCATGGCCTCCACCGAGGGCGGCGTGGAGATCGAGGAGGTGGCCGCCAAGACCCCGGAGAAGATCCTCAAGGTCACGGTGGACCCGGCCCTGGGGCTCACGGGCTTCCAGGCCCGGCAGATCGCCTTCGGCCTCGGCCTGGAGGGCGACACCTTCAAGAAGGGCGTCACCTTCCTCCTGAACATGTACCGGCTCTTCACCGAGAAGGACTGCTCCATGGTGGAAGTGAACCCGCTGGTCATCACCAAGCAGGGGGACGTCATCGCCCTCGACGCCAAGATCGGCTTCGACGACAACGCCCTCTTCCGCCACCCCGAGATCCTCGCCATGCGCGACCTCAACGAGGAGGCCGCCGAGGAGATCGAGGCCAGCAAGTTCAACCTCAACTTCATCAAGCTGGACGGCACCATCGGCTGCATGGTGAACGGCGCCGGCCTGGCCATGGGCACCATGGACATCATCAAGTACCACGGCGGCTCACCGGCGAACTTCCTCGACGTCGGCGGCGGCGCCAGCGAGGACGCGGTGAAGAACGCCTTCCGCATCATCCTCCAGGACAAGGCCGTGAAGGCGGTGCTGGTGAACATCTTCGGCGGCATCATGCGCTGCGACATCGTGGCCGGCGGCATCGTGAAGGCCGCGAAGGAGATCGGCATCTCGGTGCCGGTGGTGGTGCGGCTCGAGGGCACCAACGTCGAGGAAGGCAAGAAGATCCTCGCCGAGAGCGGCTACAACCTCATCGTCGCCAACGACCTCAAGGACGCGGCCGAGAAGGTCGTGGCCGCCGCGAAGTAGTCCCCTTCCGACCCAGATCCGAAAGACAGGAGCACCCATGGCCGTTCTCGTCGGCAACCACACCAAGCTCATCGTCCAGGGCATCACCGGCCGCGAAGGCCTCTTCCACGCCAAGGGCTGCCGGGACTACGGCACCAACGTCGTCGGCGGCGTCACCCCCGGCAAGGGCGGCACGGAGATCGAGGGCTTCCCGGTCTTCAACACCGTGAAGGACGCCGTCGCGAAGACCGGCGCCAACGCCACCATGATCTTCGTGCCCCCCGTCGGCGCCGCCGACGCCATCCTCGAGGCCCTCGACGCGGGCATCGAGCTCATCGTCTGCATCACCGAAGGCATCCCGGTCCTCGACATGGTGAAGGTGAAGCGCGTCCTGCCCGACTACCCCAAGAGCCGCCTCATCGGCCCCAACTGCCCGGGCATCATCTCGCCCGGCAGCGCCAAGATCGGCATCATGCCCGGCCGCATCCACAAGGCGGGCCACGTGGGCGTGGTGTCCCGCTCGGGCACGCTGACCTACGAGGCCGTCGGCCAGCTCACGGCCCTGGGCATCGGCCAGAGCACCTGCATCGGCATCGGCGGCGACCCGGTGAACGGCACCAGCCACATCGACGCCTTGAAGCTCTTCAACGAGGACCCCGACACCCACGCCGTGATCATGATCGGCGAGATCGGCGGCAGCGCCGAGGAGGAGGCCGCCGCCTGGGTGAAGGCCAACATGACCAAGCCCGTCGTCGCCTTCATCGCCGGCCAGACCGCCCCTCCAGGACGGCGCATGGGCCACGCCGGCGCCATCATCTCCGGCGGCAAGGGCACCGCGGCCGAGAAGATGGCCGCCCTGGAGGCCGCGGGCATCACCGTGGTGAAGAGCCCCGCCGACATGGGCCGGGCCCTGGCGGAGCGCCTCGGCGCGAAGGCCTGAACCGCCGGGCCAGGCGGATGCGCGGGGCCGCCTCCGGGCGGCCCCGTCTGCTTCCCGGGGGCCCGCCGCTACACTGGGGGTCCGAGGAAGCCTCATGCTCATCTCCCGCGAAATGGTGCTGGACCAGAACATCGGCCTGAACGAGACCCTCTTCGGCGGCGAGATGATGTCCCGCATGGACAAGGTGGCGGGCATCACGTCGGCCCTGGTGAGCCACAACCGGGTCTTCGTGACGGTGAAGGTCTCGGAGCTGATCTTCCACAGCCCCGTGCGGGCCGGGGACATCATCGAGTTCTACGCGACGATCCCCAAGGCCGGAAACACCTCGGTGACCGTGCAGATCGAGGTGAAGGTCTACAACCCCGTGAGCAACGCCCGCAAGGACGTCACCAGCGGCGAGTTCGTCATGGTCGCGGTGGACAACAGCCTCCACCCCGAGCCCATCCTCTGGAAGGAGGACATGCTCCGGAAGGCCAAGGAGGAGCACGACGCGCGGGTGGGCGAGACGGCCGCCCCCAAGGCGCCCGGGAAGCGGCGGAAGCCGTGAGCGACCTCGTCCCCGCGCACCTGGACCACCGGCGGATCTGGTCCGACTTCGACTACTGCTACCCGGTGCTGTCCCGCCGGTCCAAGGGCGTGAGCCTGGGGGTGAACCTCAACCCCGACAAGGCCTGCAACTTCGACTGCGTGTACTGCGAGGTGGACCGCACCACCCCGGCGAAGCGCCAGGACATCGACCTGGACCAGCTGGAGCGCGAGATGGCGGCCCTCCTGGACCTCACCCTCGACGGGACCCTCTTCCGCGTCGCCCCCTTCGACGGCGCCCGGCCCGAACAGCGCCGCCTCAACGACATCGCCTTCAGCGGCGACGGCGAGCCCACCACCGCGCCGGAATTCGCCGACGCCGTGGACCGCATCGCCCATCTCAAGTGGCAGCGGGGCCTCGAGGACGTGAAGCTGGTGCTCATCACCGACACCAGCCGTCTCACCGCCCGGGAGGTGGTGCGGGGCCTGGACGTGCTGATGGCCAACAACGGCGAGATCTGGGCCAAGCTCGACGCCGGCACCGAGGCCTACTACCGCGAGATCAACCGCACCGCCATCCCCTTCGCGAAGATCCTCGAGAGCCTGGAGACCACGGCCCGCCTGCGGCCCGTCACCATCCAGAGCCTCTTCCTGAGCTGGAAGGGCGAGGGGCCCACCGAGGCCGAGATCGCCGCGTACTGCGAGCGCCTGGCCTTCATCCGCCGCATGGGCGGCCAGCTCCAGGGGATCCAGCTCTACACCGTGGCCCGTCCCACCCCCGAGGCCGAGGCGCGGCCCCTGAAGGCCGTCCAGCTCGACGCCCTCGCGGCCCAGGTCCGGGCCGCCCTGCCGGACCTCCCGGTGGAAGTCTTTCCCGGGCCCGAGGACTGGCCGGAGATGAACGTGCATGGACGCTGAACCGCTGAATCCGGCCCTCCGCGCGGCCGGCGCCGCCCTCCTCGCCGCCGTCCTGGCGGGCTGCCATCCCTCGCGCGCCCAGGAACCGAAAGAACCGTACAGGACCCCCATCTCCGCCCACCTCCCGGTGGTGCTCGGCGAATTCCGCCTCGTGGCCGTGGGCGACGTGATGATGCACGCCGACGTGAAGAAGGCCGCCGAGGACCAGGGCGGCTTCGAGGCCCTCTGGGGCGACGTGGCGCCCCTCTTCAAGGGGGCCGACCTGGCCTTCGCCAACCTCGAGACCCCCGTGGCCCCCACCACCGGGCGGCCGGGCCGGCCCTTCCAGTTCAACGCCCCCGAGCAGCTCCCCGCGGCGCTGAAGGCCAGCGGCCTCACGGTGCTCAGCACCGCCAACAACCACGCCTACGACCAGGGGAGGCAGGGCGTGAAGGAGACCGTGGACCGGCTGAAGGAGGCGAAGCTGATCGGCCTCGGCAGCGGCGAGACGAAGGCCGCCGCCGAAGCGCCGCGGATCGTCGAGGCCCACGGCGTGAAGGTCGGGCTGCTGGGCTACACCGACCTCTTCAACCTGGACCTCAACAGGAAGGCCGACGAGCCCTGGGTACGGCAGCTGGAGCTGGAGACCGCCGTGGCGGCGGTGAAGGCCCTGCGGGTGGAGGCCGACGCCGTGATCGTGAGCGTCCACTGGGGGGACGAGTACCACCACCAGCCCACGAAGCGGCACCGGCAGATCGCCGAGGCCCTGGTGGCCGCCGGCGCCGACCTGGTCCTCGGCCACCATCCCCACGTGCTCCAGCCGATGGACCTGGTGGAGGCGGGCGGGCGGAAGGGCGTGGTGGCCTATTCCCTGGGCAACTTCATCAGCAACCAGGACCGCATGTGGCGGGCGGACCTCTTCCCCGTGGCCGCCGGCGACAATCGCGACGGCGCGGCCCTGATGGCCACCTTCTCCAAGTGCCGCATGCCCGACGGCTCCGTGAAGGTGATCCTCGGCGAGGTCCGCTACGAACCCCTCTGGGTGGAGAACAACTGGCGGGACGCGAAGGGCTCGGGAACCAAGCGGGACATCCGCGTCATCCGGATCCGGGAGGCCCTGGACGCCGTGCGCCGCGAACTCGATACCTTGACCGATCCCGTGGAAGGGCCGAAGGTCCAGCCCGACGGGAAGGCCCGCAAGGCCGCCATCGTCGAGAAGCAGGAGCGCCTGCGGACCCTCCTGCTGCGCAAGGGACGCATCTCCGCCGTGGCGGGCGCCGCCTTCGAGGCGCGCTGATGCGCGGATCCCTGGCGGTCGGCGCCCTGCTCCTCCTGGTGGCCTGCGGCGGGGGCGGCTCGGCCCCAACGGCCGCGCCCTTCTCCCTCGCCCTCGCGCCGGGCTCCCTGCGCCTGCCCCCGGCGGGGAAGGCCGCGGCCACGGTGGTGGTGCAGGGCGCGCCGGGCTTCGCGGGCACCGTGGACCTCGAGGGCCAGGGACTGGGGAGCGACCTCTCGGGGGACCTCCAGCCGGCGCGGGTCCAGGTGGCGCCGGGGGCCAGCGTCCAGGCGCTCCTGACCCTCCGGGCCTCGGACACCGCCCTGCCGGCGCAGCGGGTTCTCACGCTCCGGGCCTCCGCCGGCGGCGGGAGCGCGACCGCCGACCTGCGCCTCGACATCCCGGCGGCGAAGGTCTTCCCCGTGACGACCTTCGTGAACCAGGACCAGACGAACCTGACCTTCCTGGCCTACCAGGACGGGGACGGTCCCTGGACCGCGGTGGAAGGGCAGGGGGGCGTCTACAAGCTGCCGGTCACCGACCCCGCGGGACGCTTCGGGCTGGTCTACGGCTCGGTGTGCAGCATCGGCGCCTTCTCGTCCTGGGACGTGAACGGGTTCTTCGAGACGGTCTTCGACACCCAGGCCCTCTACGTGGCCTTCCTCTGCAATCCCCAGCCGGGCCCGCCCCCGGTCACCTTCCCCCTCGGCGGACAGCTCCTGAACACCGCGGGCCTGGGCGGACTCATCAGCACCAACAGCGGCCTCTGGTCCTTCGACCCTGGCGCCCCGCGCTATGACCTGCGGCTGATCCGGGGCACCGGCGACCTGGTGGCGGCCACCTACCCGGACCTCTCCACCTACCTGCCCTCGCGCTTCATCGTGGAGCGGGAGCGGGACGCCGAGGCCCCGGCGACCCGGGACCTGGACTTCGGCGCGGAGGGGATCCCGGCCCCGCCGAGCCTGCCCATCACCGCGCCGGCCCCCGGGGCGGGGGAATCCCTGCAGGGCACCGTGCAGTACCAGACCCGGGGCGGACAGACGGTGATCCTGGCCAATGGCGGCGCCCTGTCGGCCTACGTCCCTTTCCCGCCCCAGGCCGCGCTGGCCGGGGAGACCACCCTCTACGGCTTCCAGGCCTCCGGACCGGGCAGCACGCGCACGGTGGTGGGCTCCTTCCCGGGAGCGCCGGGACCGCTCGCCCCGGCGCTCCCCTCGCCGATCCCGCCCTTCACGGTGCCCGCCGCCGGCGGGGCCCGGCTTCGGCTCGGCCTGGCCTGGGCCCCCATCCAGCCCACGCCCGAGACCCACCAGGCGACTTTCACCCAACGCGCGGGACTGGAGGAGGCCTACTGGTTCGTCTCCTTCTCCCGCCGCTGGCTCGGGGAGAAGGGCGCCTTCACCTGGATGCCGCCGGACCTCGGGGCCGTCCCGGGCTTCGACCCGCGCTTTCTCTTCCGGTCCGGGGAAGTGGTCAGCGTGTCCCTGGGACAGTCGGGGCAGCAGGTGCCGGCCTCCCTCCTCGAGCGGCTCGAGCAGGGCTTCGAGCTCGGCCGCGGCGGCGCAGGCCTGTCGGGGCGGGCCCGCCCGGCGGGCCGGCCCGGCGCCTTTTCGCTGCGGCGGATCCCCGCCGCCCAGGCCGCGGCGGCCGGGCCGGAATCCTTCTACGCCACGCGGAACCAGTCCCTGACGCCCTGAAGCGCCAACCCTACAGGCCGAGGAGGGCCCGGGCCTCGGCCTCGAGGGCGTCCAGGAGCGCGACGTCGGTGCGGCTCTGGAGGTAGACCTTCAGCTTGGGCTCGGTGCCGCTGGGGCGGAAGGCCGCGAAGGCCCCGCTCTCCAGGCGGAACTTCAGCACGTTGGAGCGGGGGATCGGCTGGGCCACGTTGCGGCGGTCGGGCCGGTCCAGGATCGGTTCCACGTGGTCCCCGCCCTCCGAGAGGGCCCCGTGCCACTCCCCCGCCTGGAAGTCCTCCCAGCTCACCACGCGCTCCCCGCCCAGCTTCGCCAGGCCCGCGGCCCGGATGCGCGCCATGGCCTCGGCGAAGCGCTTCGCGCCGCCCGGTCGCGGGTCCTCGAGGTTCACCAGGCGGTTGTGGAAGGTGCCGATGCGGGCCTGGAGGGCCTCCACGGCCTCGAAGGGGCCCAGGCTGAGGGCCTGGTAGTGCCCGATCATCTCGCCCACCACGAGGGCGGCGGTGACGCCGTCCTTGTCCCGCAGCTCGGGGCTCAGCAGCATGCCGAAGCTCTCCTCCGCGCCGAAGGCGTAGGGCTCGCCGAGCTCCACCAGACGGTCCATGCAGGCGGCGATGTTCTTGAACCCGGTGAGGGTCCACATGACCGACAGGCGGTGGTGGCGCGCCACCTCGGCGAGGAAGTCGGAGGTGACCACCGTGCTCACGCAGACGCCCTTCAGGCCCTTGAAGCGGCAGAGGTAGTCGAGGGTGAGGGCGGCGAGGTCGTTCCCGCTCATCAGCTCCCAGGCCGTGCCCCGTCGCTTGGCGACCACGCCGATGCGGTCCGCGTCTGGGTCGTTGGCGAGGATGGCTTCGCAGTCCAGGCGCTTCGCGTCCTCCAGGGGCGCGGCGTAGGCCTCGATCTCCTCCGGGTTCGGCCGGGGCGCGGTGGGGAAGGTGCCGTCGGGCACGCTCTGGGCCTCGCAGATCTCCAAGGGCAGGTCCGCCCGGCGGAACAGTTCCGGCACGAAGGCCGAGCCGGTGCCGTGGAAGGGCGTGAAGAGCAGGCGCGCCTTCTCGAAGGGTGTCGGATGGGCCAGCAGCCCCAGGCCCAGCCGAAGGTAGGCCTCCTCGAGGTCGAGGGGGATCGGGAAGATGAAGGCGTCCACGTCCGCGGAGCGCGGCTCCGGCACCAGGTCCTGAGCGTTCATGGCCGTCTCGATCTCGACGTCCCAGGGCGCGACCACCTGGGCGCCCCGGTGGTCGTAGGCCTTGTAGCCGTTGTAGGCCTTCGGATTGTGGGAGGCGGTGAGGATGACGCCGCAGGCCGCCCGCAGCCGCCGCATGGCGAAGCAGAGGAAGGGCGTGGGCAGGGGGCGGTTGCCCAGGAAGACGGTGAAGCCCGCCGCCGCGAGCACCCGCGCGGCTTCCCGCGCGAAGGCCCCGCTGTTGATGCGGGTGTCGAAACCCACCAGGGCCACGGAGCGCCCCGGCGCCCGGCGCCTGGCCACCTCCGCGAGGGCCAGCGTCGTCCGGCGCACGTTGGGCTTGTTCATGCGCTTGAGGCCCGCGGCCATGACCCCGCGCAGGCCGCCGGTGCCGAAGGCCAGGGGCTCGCTGAAGCGGTCCGCCAGCTCCTCGGCGGCGGCGGGTTCGCCCCCGTCCACGGCCCGCATCAGGGCCTCCAGGTCAGCCCGGAGCTCCGGCTCCAGGTGGGGCGAGGCGAGGTAGGCGAGGGCGGCGTCGGGGATCATGGGGAGTCCATTGTCACGGAGGGCGGGAGGCAGGGGCGCGCGGGGGGGTGTCCGGCCGGGTCCGGGTCAGCTGCCGCCCAGGGCCAGGTCCTCCAGGAGAAGGCTCACGCCGGCGCTGCTGCCGTACCAGGTGAGGTCGTTCCCCACCGCGACGATGCGGGCCAGGAGGTCCTTGAAGTTTCCCGCCAGGGTCAGCTTGTCCACGCTCTCGGCGAGCTGGCCGCCCCGGATCCGGACCCCGCTCGCGCCGACGCTGAGGTCGCCGCTCACCGGGTCCACGGTGTGGAGCCCCATGATCTCCGTGATGAGCACCCCTTCCCCGGCGTCCCGGTGGAGGTCCGCGGCGCGCTTCGAGCCCGCCGCGGGGAAGAGGTTGAAGGTGGTGACGGCGGGGTTGCTGCCGATCCCGCGGCCGGCGCTGGCGGTGGGCTCGACGCCCATTTCCGCGGCGGTCTTGAGGGTGTGCAGGTAGGTGCGGAGGACGCCGTCCTCGATGAGCACGTTGCGCCGCGTGGGCAGGCCCTCGGCGTCCCAGGGCTCGCTGGCGAGGCCGCCCCGGCCGTCGGGCCCGGGAAGCATCCGCCCGTCGTCCACCAGGGTGAGCAGGGGCGAGGCGATGCGCTCCCCCAGGCGGCCCTTGAAGAGGCTGCGCCCCTTGAGCACGGCCTCGGCGCTCAGCATGTCGGCGACGATCCCCAGCAGGTCCACCGAGACCTCGGGGTCGAGCACGACGCGGTAGCGCCCGGCGGGCAGGCTCGCGGGCTTCAGCTTGCGCTCCCCCTTGAGGACGGCCGCGCGCCCGATGGCCGCGAGGTCCAGGTCGGCCGGGACCCGGCCCATGTCCCAATGCCAGGCGGCCTGCCGGTCCCCGTCCTCCTCCACCGCCAGTTCCAGGACGGCGCTGCAGGTGGAGGCGAGGTCGCAGGCCCGGACGCCGTGCTGGGTCAGCAGGAGGGAGGCGCCGGAACCGTCGGACCAGGAGCTCTCCCGCACGGCGCTGACCTTTTCCGAGGCCTTCCGGGCGGCCTGCTCCAGGGCGTGGGCGCGCTCGATGCGGGATTCGGGGGCGAGGGACTCCACCTCCGGGCGATAGCGGCCCGGCAGGTCGTCGTCGCCGGAGGGAAGGGCCTGGCGGATCCAGGGGTCGCGATCCCCCAGGGCCGCCAGTTCGAAGGCCGTGGCGAAGAGGTCACGGAAGTCGCGCCGCGAGAGGTCGGTGGTGGTGGCGAGCCCGCAGGCGAGGCCCGCCCCGTCGCCCCGCAGGACCCGCACGCCCAGCCCGCCGCGCTTGCTGGCGGTGAGATCGTCCAGCACGCCGTTCTTGACCTTGGCCTTGCGGCTCCGGCTCACGGTGACGTAGGCCTCGGCCCCGGCGGCCCCGAGGGCCATGGCGTGGCGGAGGCCGTCCTCGAGGGCCTGCTCCAGGCTCGCCGGGATGAAGGCTCGAAAGGCGTTGGGATCGGTGCTCATAGGGGACGGACTTCCTTCAGGGCCTGCTGGTGGACGGCGAAGGCCGCGGCGTCGAAGCAGACCAGGTGGACCCGCTCCGGGAGAGTGAAGTCGTGGAGGAACTCGAGGATGGTCCGCACCGCGATGTGGGCCGCGCGGTCCAGGGGGAAGCCCTTGGACCCCGTGCTGATGGCCGGGACCGCGAGGCTGCGCAGGCCCTCCTGCTCGGCGAGGAGGAGGCAGTTCCGGTAGGTGGCGGCGAGGAACTTGTCCTCGGAGCGCCGGCCTCCGCGCCAGAGAGGGCCCACCGCGTGGATGACGTGCCGCGCGAGGAGGTTGAAGCCCGGGGTGATGCGGGCCTCGCCGATGTCGCAGTCGCCCTCCAGGAAGGCCGCGAGCATCAGCTCCGGCCCCGCCACGGCGTGGACCTGGCTGAACACCCGGCCGCCCTCCAGGAGGGAACCCTTGCAGGGCACCACCAGGGCGTCCACCTCGAGGGTGGTGATGTCCCCGAGGATCAGCTTCAGCCGCGACGGGCTCGGCGGCTGCAGGGGGAGGAGGTGCTGGGTGCTGTCCTGGTCCATGGGTTCAGAGCACCGAGGGCAGCGGCTCGGCGGTGCCGCCCACCACGAGGGCGGGGCAGAGGATGGTGGGGAGGGCGTCGCTCACGGGCACGCCCTGGCCGTCCTTGCCGCAGGTGCCGATGTCGAAGTGCTCCAGGTCCGAGGCGATGCGCGCCAGGGACTTGAGGACGTCCGGTCCGCAGCCCACGAGGGTGGCGTTCTTCACGGGATACTTCGGCGTCCCGCCCTCCACCCAGTACCCCTCCTTCACCTCGAAGACGAAGTTGCCGGTCACGGTGTCCACCTGGCCGCCTCCCATGTGCTTCACCAGGAGCCCCCGGTCCAGGTCCCGGAGGATGGCCTCCGGGGCCTCGGGGCCCGGGGCCAGGAAGGTGTTGCGCATGCGGGGGATGGGCAGGTGGCGGTAGCTCTCCCGGCGGCCGTTCCCGGTGGGCTCGACGCCCATCTGCCGCGCGGTCTTGCGGCTCTGGAGGTAGCCCACGAGGATGCCGTTCTCGATGAGCACCACCCGCTTCGTGGGGTTCCCCTCGTCGTCCATCGCCTGGCTGCCGCGCTTGTGGGGCAGGGTGCCGTCGTCGATGATCGTCACGCCCTCGCCGGCCACCTTCTGCCCCAGCTTCCCGGCGAAGGCGGACATGCCCGCCAGGGCCAGGTCGGCCTCCAGGCCGTGGCCGCAGGCCTCGTGGATCATGGTGCCGCCCGCGCTGCTCGACAGCACGACGGGGAAGGTCCCCGCCGGGGCCGGGCGGGCGGAAAGCGCCTGGACGGACAGGCGCACGGCCTCGTGGACGGTGCGCCGGACGGCCTCCTCGGAGAAGAGCTCGAAGCCGCGGGTCTCGCCGAGGGCCTGGTAGCCGGTCTGGAGGACGTCCCCCTCCCCGCAGGTCACGCTGGCCCGGAGCACGCCCTGGACGCGCTCGTCCGAGGCGAGGCGGGCGAGGCATTCCCCGTCCCGGACCTCGGCGGAAGCCACCCACACCGTCTGGGTGGAGTCCCCGTAGCCGATGGCCACCTGCCGCACGGCCCCGGGCTTCAGGGCCTCCCCGTGGGCCCTCGCCTCCGCCTCCGCCCGGCGCACGAGGGCGACCTTTTCGGCGAGGGGCACGGTGGCCGGATCCACGGCCACGGGGCTCGGCGTGGGATGGGCCAGGGCCGCCAGGGCGGGCACGGCCTCGGGAGATCCGGTCCCCGGGGCCGCCAGGGTCAGCGCGGCGTCCAGGAGCTCCTGGATGCTCGGGGCGATGAGGTCCGAGAAGCGGGTGGTCTCCCCGTCCACGAGGCGCAGGCCGACACCGAAGGTCTCGGAGGCCAGGACGTCCTCCATGCGCCCGTCGTCCATGCCCAGGGAGGCCGTGCGCCGCTTCTCCACGAAGGCCTCGGCGTAGCTCCCCCCGCGGGAGAGCAGGGCCTGGAGGACATCCCGGAGCTGGCCGGGGCTGAAGGGGCAGTCCATGTCGGATCTCCACCGGCGGGCGCGCCGGACCTTCCAGTCTGCCAGAAGCTCCGCCTCGGCCCGGTCGAGGAGGGTTCCGAGGTCCCGGCCGTCGTTGGGGATCACGAGATCGGCGTGGAGGCGGCGCTCGGGTCCCGCGGCCTGGGCCCGCAGCCGCCGGCGGGCCTCCCCGTCGTCCAGGCCGTTCCTGGCCCGGAGCCGGGCCAGCCGGATCGCCTCGGGGGCGTCCACGACCCAGAAGGCGTCGAAGTGGTGCGCGGTGCCGCGCTCGACGAAGAGGGCCGCGTCGAGCACGGCGCCCTTCGTGCAGGGCGGGAGGGCCGCGAGGCGCGCCGCCCGGAGGGCCTCGATGCGGGGATGGAGGAGGGCGTTCAGCCGGGTGCGGGCGACGGCGTCGCCGAAGACCCGCTGCCCCAGGGCCTCCCGGTCGAGCCCCCCGTCCCGGGCCAGGACGTCCGCCCCGAAGGCCTCCGTCACCGCCCGCAGGCCCTCGCTGCCCGGCGCCACGACCTCCCGCGCCAGGTCGTCGGCGTCCAGCACGGTCCAGCCCCGGGCGGCGAGGAGCCGGGCGACATGGGTCTTGCCGGCGGCGATGCCGCCGCTCAGGGCGAGGAGGGGGAAGGGCGGATGCCCGGGGCCGGATTCTGGGGACATGGCTGGTTCGCGGGGCCAGGGGCCCGCACGCCGCTCCAGTGTGAGGCATCCCGCCCCGGACCGAGGGGCCCCCGCGCCCGGCGCGGTATCACTTCCGCGTGAAGGTCAGGGTGAAGGGCTCGCCCTGGGCCCCCAGGTCCCGGGTGTCCACCACGAAATAGACCTCGGCGGCCTCGTCCTTGGGATTCTTGTAGGTGGCTTCCGGATTGCCGGTGGGGATCAGGTTCTGCAGCATCCCCTCGGTCAGCTGCCCCCACTTGTTCACGGTCCGGACGAGGAACCAGGCCTCGTGGTCCGACCGGAGTCGGGCATGGACCACGGCCTTCCCCGGCACCTCCACGCGGTAGGCCCGCCAGCCCGCGGGATCGGCGATGCGGTCCTTGACGGCCAGGGGCACGGACGGCACCGCGACCGCGGGGATGGAGGCCGTGCGGCGGGACTGTCGGCGGATCTGGACGTCGAGGCCCCGGTAGGTGGGGTCCCGGGCCGGATCGGGGTAGCGGTCCGTGAAGGGGCCGGGCACCGAGGCGAGGGACTTCCCTTCCACTTCCGGAATCTCCTGGGGACCGGCGCCGGGCCCGGGGGCGAGGAGCAGCGCGAGCAAGAGCGTCGGGGCGTGCATGGGACCTCCTGGCAGGACCAGTATGTGTGTGCCGGAAGGGGCAGCAAGGATGCACCGACCTGGAGGGCCGGCCCCGGCCCGCACCGCGATACACTGGCCCCTCCACCCGAGGACCCATGAGCAACGACACCCAGGACCTGGCCGAGCTGGAGAAGCCCATCCTCGAGCTGGAGGCCCAGATCAGGGCCCTCGACATGGACCCGGCGAAGGCCAAGGAGCGCGAGCGGCTCTCGAAGAAGCTGGAGAAGCTCCGCGGCGAGGTCTTCGCGGACATCAGCGACTGGCAGCGCAGCCAGCTCGCCCGGCATCCCAAGCGGCCCTACACCCTCGACTACCTCGAGCGGATCTGCGAGCGCTTCGAGGAGCTCCACGGCGACCGGGGCTTCGGCGACGATCCCGCCATCGTGGGCGGGCTCGGCTGGATCGACGGCAACCCCGTCATGGTCCTCGGGCAGGAGAAGGGCCGGGACACGAAGCAGAAGATCCTCCGCAACTTCGGCATGCCCAAGCCCGAGGGCTACCGCAAGGCGCTGCGCCTGATGAAACTCGCGGAGAAGTTCAAGCGCCCGGTGCTCTGCCTGATCGACACCATGGGCGCCTACCCCGGCATCGAGGCCGAGGAGCGCGGCCAGGCGGAGGCCATCGCGCGGAACCTGCTCGAGATGGCCAAGCTCCGCGTGCCCATCGTGGCGGTGGTGATCGGCGAGGGGGGCTCCGGCGGCGCGCTGGCCCTGGGTGTCGCGGACCGCGTGCTGATGATGGAATACGCGGTGTACTCGGTGATCTCCCCCGAGGGCTGCGCCTCGATCCTCTGGAAGGACGCCGCCATGGCCCCGAAGGCCGCGGAGGCCCTCAAGCTCACCGCGCCCCACCTCAAGGAGCTGGGCGTCATCGACGCCATCGTCCCGGAGCCCCTGGGCGGCGCCCACGCGAACTGGGACGAGGCGGCCCAGAACCTGAAGGAGGCGGTGGTCAACGCCTTCTCCGAGCTGGCGGACCTGAGCGCCGAGGACCTGGTGGAAGCCCGCTACCGCAAGTACGCCGCCATGGGCAGCGTCGGCGGATGAAACCCTGGCGGCTGCGGCGGCCCCTTCCCCCCGGGCCGGAGCCGTGGGCGCGCCTCGCCCGGGCCGCGGACCTGGATCCTCGGGCGGCGCGGCTGGCCTGGCTCCGGGGCGTGGACACCCTCGAGGCCCTGGACTGGCGTCTCGATCCCGCCTGGTCCCGGACCACCGACCCCTTCCTCCTGCCCGGGGTGGGTCCGGCCGTCACGCGCATCCGCGGGGCCATCACCCGGGGGGAGCCCATCCTCGTCTACGGCGACTACGACGTGGACGGCGTCACCGCGTGCGCCCTCCTCCTGCGCGTGCTGGATCGGCTGGGGGCCCGGGCCGACTTCTTCATCCCCAACCGCTTCTCGGATGGCTACGGCCTCCACCTCGACTGCATCCGCGAACTCCGCGAGGCTCGCGGGCCCGGGCTGATGGTCTCCGTGGACTGCGGGGTCCGCAGCGTGCACGAGGTGAGGGTCTCCCGCGACCTCGGCGTGGACTGGATCGTCACCGACCACCACGCCCTGGGCCCGGAGCTTCCCGAGGCCAGCGCGGTGGTGCATCCCCACCTGGAGGGCTACGGCAACCCCGCGCTTTCAGGGGTGGGCGTGGCGTTCAAGCTGGCCCAGGCGCTGCTGGACGCGGCGCCGGTCCCCCGGGGCCCGGACGCGGCCTTCCTGGACGGCCTGCTCAAGCTCGTGGCCCTCGGCACGGTGGCCGACATGGTGCCCCTCGCCGGGGAGAACGCGACGCTGGTGAAGCGCGGGCTCCAGGCCCTCGCCGGGGCGAACGCGCCGGGAGTCGCGGCCCTCCTGCGGGCCGCCCGCATCGAGGGCGGACCCGTGCGCGCCCAGGACATCGCCTTCGGGGTGGCGCCCCGGCTGAACGCGGTGGGCCGCATGGGCGGGGCCGAGGACGCGGTGCGGCTGCTGCTCGCGCGGGACGCCGCGGAGGCCGAGCGCCTTATGGCCCGGGTGGAGGCCCTGAACGCGGAGCGGCGGGGCATCCAGCGGGATCTGGTGGACTCCCTCGCGCCGCCGGACGGAGCCGCCTTCGACCTCGTCGTGGATCCCTCGGCCCACAAGGGGGTGCTCGGGATCGTGGCGGGTCAGCGCATGCGGCGCAGCGGCCGGCCCACCGCGGTCTGCACCGTGCAGGACGGCCTCGCCCAGTGCTCCCTCCGGGCTCCGGAGGGCTTCGACCTCGGCCCCCTGCTGGACCTGGCCCGGCCCTTCCTCGCCAGCGGCGGCGGGCACCGCGCCGCGGCGGGGATGACCTTCGAGGTCGCCCGGCTGGCCTTCGTGCGCCAGGCCCTGCTGCGGGGCGCCGAGGCCCAGGCGGTCGCGGCGGGCCCCGCGGTGCTGGGCGTGGACGGCGCGCGCCTCGACGTCATCCCCGGCCCGGACGACCTCGCGCGGCTTGAACCCTTCGGCCAGGGCTTCCCTCCGCCGGTGGTGGCGTTGTCGGGCCTTCTCGAGGGGCCGCCGAGGCGGTTCGGCGCGGGCCATCTCAAGCTCGGCCTGCAGGGCGAGGCCGAGCCCCTGACCTGGTTCTCGCCTCCGGAAGAGACGGGCGCCCTGGGCCCGGGCGCCCCGTTGAGGGTGGCGGTCTCGCCCCAGGACCATCCCCGCTGGGGCCGGGGGTGGATCGTGGAGGGGCCTCTGGGGGAACCCTTCGAGGAGGCGCCATGACCTCCCGATGGCCCGGCAACCAGGCGGGGGCCTGGCGGATCGTCGGCCTCGCGGCCCTCGGGGGCGCCACGGCGCTCACCGCGCTGTTCGTGGGGAGGGGCCCCCGCCCGCTGAGGGCCACCGAGGACCGGAGCCTCTTCGCCCCCGGCCCGAAGGGGCTCCGGGGCACCCTCACGGAATCCTTCGGTCGGGGAAGACTCACCCTCGCCTATGACGCCATCGAGGGCAGCCAGGACCACGTGACCCTGGGGGGGCTGCAGGCCCGCCTGGAGGAGGGCACCCTCTGGCGGGTCGGAGCCCCCCGGGCCGTCCGCGCCGGAGAGGTCTGGACCCTGGAGGGCCCGGTGGCGCTGGAGGCGCTGGGAGCGGGGGGCGAGGCCCTGGGGCACGGCGCCATCCCCCTCGGGGGCCCCGCCCTCCGCTGGGAGGCCGGGGCCTGGGAGGGCCTCGGCCCCCTCGAATGGACGGACCAGGCCGGGAAGGGGGTCTGGTCCGTGCCCGCGGGGTGGAGGCGGGATGCCTCCGGCACCCTCACGGCCGGCGGCCCGGTGCGATGGCGGCCCCTCCAGGCCGGGGACGTCCTGGGCCTCGAAGCCGGGCGGGTGGAGACGAGCGCCGGCTTCCAGGACGGCGTGCTCGAGCGGGTGAAGGCCAGCCTGCCCGAGGGCACCGTGGAGGCGCGCCTCTGCAGGCTGTCCGCCGGCTGGATCCTGTGGCCCGCGCCCCTCACGTTCCTGCGCCTGGACGGGTGGGCCGGGACGGCCTCCGGAGGCCGGGCCCCCCGCCCGGACCAGGGCCAGGGCCCGGGCCTGCTGGAGCTCCGGGACCTGGAGGCCGCGAGGCCGGGGCCGGAAGGCCCGGAGTCCCTGCGGGCCCGCAGCGCCCGCTGGACCCCTGCGGGTTTGAGGCTGGAGGGCCAGGCAACCTGGGAGCAGCCACTTCAAGGAATCATCGCAAAGCTTGAAAGCCCGAGAATCTTGATGCGGGACGGGAAGGGCGACGACCTGCCCGCCGACCTGCCTCCGGGGGAGGCCTGGGCCGAAGGCCAGGCCGTGCTCACCTGGGGGACCCGGGTGCTGAGTTCCCCCCGGATCCGGATGGCCAGGGAACGACGGACCTGGGAGGTGGAGGCGCCCGTGCACGGCCGCTCCGCGGAGGGCACCTTCACCGCGGGCCGGGGCCGGGGAGCGGCCCGGAACTGGACCTTCGAGGGTCCGGTGCAGGCCAGCCTGCTGAACGGCGGGACGCTTCGCGGCCAGCGGCTGCTCTGGGAGGGGGACACATGGGTGCTCTCGGGCCAGCCCGCCGTCTGGACCCGGCTCCGGGAGCGCCTGAGCGGCCCCAGGGTGGTGCGGACCGGGGAGGTCCTGGCCTTCCCCGACGGGCTCTCGGGCCAGCTCAGGGCCGCCGAAGGCGACCTGAGCCTCCGGGCCGACCGGGGGGAGAGCCGCGGCGACCGCATCGTCCTGCGGGGACGGGTGGAATGCGACGGACTGGGCTGGCAGGTGGCGGCGGACGCCCTCACCTTCGAACTGGCCCCGGGCCGCGTGGTGCGCCGTATCCTGGCCACGGGCGCGGTGACCCTGCGCGGCAGGATGGGCGAGGGAAGGGGCGAGGCGCTGGAGGTGGACCAGGCCACCCAGCAGGCCCGGTGGCAGGGACGCGTGCGGGGCCTTTCCCAGGACGGCGGGAAGTGAACCGCGCCGTCCGGGTCCAGGGGGACCGGCGGGCTGCGATAGGCTGGATGCATCCATGACACGCGACCTGAAGCTCGAGACCCGAGATCTCCGGAAGGCCTTCTCGGGCCGTCCGGTCGTGCGGGGCGTCAGCCTCGAGATCAGTCCGGGGGAGGTGGTGGGCCTCCTCGGCCCCAACGGCGCGGGCAAGACGACCACCTTCTACATGGTCGTGGGGGTGGAGGCGCCCGACCAGGGCAGCATCCACTGGGCCGGGGCCGACATCACGGCCCAGCCCATGCACCGCCGGGCCCGCCTGGGCATCGGCTACCTGCCCCAGGAGGCCTCGGTGTTCAGGACCCTCACGGTCTGGGAGAACCTGATGGCGCTGGCGGAGCTGCAGCCGATCCCGAGGGAGGAGCAGGTGGCCCGCTGCGAAGGGCTCCTGGCGGAATTCCACCTGGAGAAGGTCCGGAACACCCTGGGCCTCAGCCTGTCCGGGGGCGAGCGGCGGCGCTGCGAACTGGCCCGGGCCCTGGTGACGGACCCCAGGATCCTCCTCCTCGACGAGCCCTTCGCCGGGGTGGACCCCAAGTCCGTGGGAGAGATCCAGACCCTCGTGGACCACTTGAAGGCCCGCGGGATCGGCATCCTCATCACGGACCACAACGTCCGCGAGACCTTGCAGATCTCGGACCGGGCCTATATCTTGGCCGATGGCATGATCATGAAGCACGGCTCCCCCTCGGAAATCGCGCAAGACCCTGATATCCGAAGGGTTTACTTGGGCGATCGGTTCCGTCTGGACTGACGCGGGGAACCATGGCCTTAGGACCGAACCTCTCCCAGCGCCTCGCGCAGACCCAGACCCTGGCGCTCACGCCGGCGATGCAGCTCAAGCTCAAGCTCTGGCAGATGAACCTGCTGGAGCTGGGGCAGACCATCGAACGGGAGCTGGAGGAGAACCCGCTCCTCGAAGTGGCGGAGGAGGGGGACGAGGTCCCCACCCTGGAGGCCCTGGAGGAGGGCCGGGACTCGGAGGTGAGCGCGGACGCCCCTTCCGAAGGCGTCGAGGCCGGCGAGGTGCCGGAGGGCCTGGAGTCCGTGGACCTGGGGCCGCTCCTGGAGGCCAGCGGGGAGATGGATCCGGCGGCCGACCTGGAGCACTTCACCGAGGAGGGCGTCTCCCAGGTACAGGAGACGGAGATGGGGGCCGAGAACTCCTGGGACCAGGACATCCCGCGGACCTCCAACCTCCCCGACGAGGAGAAGGGCAGCTGGGAGGACCGCCTGTCCAGCAGCGAGACCCTCCAGGAGCACCTGCTGGCCCAGCTCTACCAGTCCATGGACCCGGAGGACCCGCGGGCACCCCTCCTGGAGCGGCTCATCGACCTGGTGGACCCCAAGGGCTTCCTGCGCCTGGACCCCGACGGCCAGGAGGAGGCCTCCCTCGAGGCCCTGGCCGCGGAACTGGGCCTGACGCGGGAGGAGCTGGCGCCCCTCGTCGAGCTCCTCCAGGAGTTCGACCCTTCGGGCATCGGCTGCTTCACGGTGCAGGAGAGCCTCCTGCTCCAGCTCCGGCACGCCGGATTCGAGCCCGACGACCTCGCGGTCCGCCTCATGCGCGACCATTCGGACATCCTGGGCCAGCGGGACAACGGCAAGCTTCGCAAGGCGCTGGGCTGCACCGAGGAGGAGCTGGCGGAGGCGCTCGGCGTCCTGCGGCACCTGCATCCCGCCCCTGGGCGCGCCTTCGACCCCGAGGGCGAGCGCACGGTGAAGCCCGACGTGGTGGTGCTGAAGGGGGACGACGGGGGCTGGCGGGTCTACCTCAACGACGACGGCCTCCCGCGGCTCCGGGTGAACTCGGGCTACCGCGGCTTCCTGGCCTCCGCCGACGGCAAGCAGGACAAGGACTTCATCCGGGACCGGTACCGCTCCGCCCGGGACTTCATCCGCGGGGTGGAGGACCGCAACCGCACCGTGCTGAGGGTGGCCGCCAGCATCGTGGACCTCCAGCGGGACTTCCTGGACCACGGCATCGAGCGCCTGCGCCCGATGGTGCTGCGGGACGTGGCCGAGGCCACGGGCTTCCACGAGAGCACCATCAGCCGGGTGGTGAAGGCCAAGACCATCCACACGCCCCAGGGGCTCTTCGACCTGAACTACTTCTTCAGCGCCTCCCTGGGCTCCGACAGCGGCGTGGACGTGAGCGCCACGGTGGTGAAGCACAAGATCAAGGCGCTGGTGGCCGCCGAGGAGCCCGCGAAGCCCCTCTCCGACGAGTCCATCGCGCAACTGCTGGCCCGCGACGGGATCCATGTGGCCCGCCGGACCGTGAACAAGTACAGGGAGGAGCTGAAGATCCCCCCGGCCTCCCGCCGCCGGAGGCGGTGAAGCCCGGCGCCGGCGGCGTTGACGGCCGCCCAAAGCGCGCCATCCTGGAGTCCCCCAAGGGCCACCCGGCCCATTTCCCCAAGGAGCCCGCGATGAAGGTCCACTTCACCGGCCGCCACGTCGACGTTTCCGAACCCCTCCGGGCCACGGCCCGCGAGCGGCTCCAGAAGATGACCACCTACCTCGACGACATCATCGACGTCCACGTGATCTTCAGCGTGGACAGCCACCACCAGCACCTGGCCGAGGTGACCCTCAAGACCCGGCGGGGCGCCTTCGTGGCGAGCAGCAAGACCGCGGACATGTACAAGAGCATCGGCGAGGCCCTGGACAAGCTGGACGCCCAGGCCCACAAGGTCCACGACCGCAAGGTGAGCCGGGACCGCGTCTCCGCGAGGGACATCTCGCCCGTCGCGGACTGACCTTCCGCTGAGTTCGAGAAGGGCCCCCCGCGGGGCCCTTTTCCATGTCCGGCGGCAGCCCCGCGCCCCACGCGATGCGATAGGCTGGGAGGCAGGAGCGCCGCATGCCGGATCCGACCCACCTCTACGCCCCGAAGGACACCACCGAGCCCACCCAGGTGTGCGAGAAGTGCCGGTGCAAGTACACGATGGAGCACTTCAGCCATGGCATCGAGGGCCAGGAGTGCATCTGCCGCCGCTGTCTGCGGATCATGGGCTACGCCGTATGACGCCCCAGGCCGCCGAGGCCGGGACCGAGCCGCGGAACGCCGACCCGGCCCTGGTCCCGGAAGCCCTGGCGAAGGCCTTCCGCGGCGCGAGGATCTCCGAGACGGAGGCCCTGGCCCTCCTGGAGGGCGCGGATCTCCTGGACCTGGCGGCCGCCGCCACGGCGGTGCGGGACCGGCACAACGACCCGCGGCGCGTCAGCTTCATCATCGACCGCAACGTCAACTACACCGACGTCTGCAACGTCTACTGCACCTTCTGCGCCTTCTACCACAGGCCCGGCGACCCGCGCGGCTACGTCCTCACGAAGGAGCAGCTGCGCCAGAAGGCCGAGGAGACCAGGGCCCTCGGCGGCACGGGCTTCCTCCTCCAGGGCGGCGTGAATCCCGACCTGCCCTGGGACTACTACCTCGACCTGGTCTCATACCTCTCCAGGGACCTCGGCATCTGGGTGCACGGCTTCTCGCCCGTGGAGATCCAGATGATGGCGAAGCTGTCGGGCCAGACCCTCCAGAAGACCCTGGAGGACCTCAAGGCCGCGGGCCTGGGCTCCATCCCGGGCGGCGGCGCGGAGGTCCTGGTGGCCCGCATCCGCCGCAAGATCGCGCCCCTCAAGGGCGGGCCCGAGAAGTGGCTGGAGGTCATGGAGGCCGCCCACGAGGCCGGCCTGAAGACGACGGCGACGATGATGTACGGGATCACCGAGACCCTCGCGGAGCGCGTGGAGCATTTCCGCGTGATCCGGGAGCAGCAGGACCGCGCCCTCGCCCGGGGCAACGGGGGCGGCTACACGGCCTTCGTGGCATGGCCCTTCCAGAGCGGCCACACGGTGTGGGAGGGCAAGGTCGCCAAGCCCACCGACGCCGAATACCTCCGCACCATCGCCACCGCGCGGATCCACCTCGACAACATTCCCCACGTCCAGAGCTCCTGGGTGACCATGGGCCGCAAGACCGGGCAGCTCGCCCTCTCCTACGGCTGCGACGACATGGGCAGCCTGATGCTGGAGGAGAACGTGGTGAGCGCCGCGGGCACCTGCTACAGCGTGAACAAGGCCGAGATGCTCCGCATGATCCGCGCCGCGGGCTTTGAGCCCTGGCAGCGGGACAACGTCTACGGCGTGGTGGACGCCGCCCCCGCGGCGGTCTGAATGGACCTCAAGGCCGGCGACCACTTCGGTTCCTACCGCCTGGTGGAGTCCCTGGGGCAGGGCGGCATGGGCATCGTGTGGAAGGCCCACGACCTGCGCCTGGAACGGACCGTGGCCCTCAAGGTCGTCGCGGACGCCGGCGCCGAAGTCCGCCAGGCCCTCATCGCGGAGGCCAAGACCGCCAGCCGCCTGAACCACCCCAACATCGCGGTGGTCTACGACGCGGGCGAGATCGGCGGGGTGCCCTACATCGCCATGGAGTACGTGGAGGGCCGCACCCTCGCGAGCATGATGGAGCAGCCCTGGACGGAGACGAACCTGCAGCGGGTGGCCCTGCAGGCCGCGGAGGGGCTGGCCCACGCCCATGAGCGCGGCGTGGTGCATCGCGACATCAAGCCCTCCAACCTGATGGTCACGCCCCAGGGGCGGCTCGAGATCCTGGACTTCGGCATCGCGAAGCGGGACGCCCGGCCCAGCGAGCCCGGCGACGCGGCGACCCTCGTGCGGGTCACCGCTCCCGGCCTCTCGGTGGGGACGCCCGCCTACATGAGCCCCGAGCAGGTGGTGGGTCTCGCCGCCAGCCCCGCCTCCGACCAGTTCAGCCTCGGGCTCGTGCTGTACGAACTGGCCACCGGGGACCATCCCTTCAAGCAGGAGACGGTGGTCGAGACCATGCACGCCATCCTCAAGCAGGAGGCGAGGCCCCTCCGGGAGGCGCGTCCGGACCTCGCCCCGGCCCTCGCGTCGGCCATCGACCGCGCCATGGCCAAGCGGGCCCAGGACCGCTTCCCGGACCTGCACGCCTTCGTGGCCAGCTTCGACGCCACCAGCCAGTCCCACCAGGCCATCCAGGTCAGCGGATCCCAGCTGGCCATCACGCTGCCGCAACCCGCGCCGGGCTCCGCGGGCGACCCCGCGCCTGCCAGGACCGGCCGGGGGCTCCTCGCCGGGGCCGTGGGCGCGAGCCTCCTGGCCGGGCTCGGCGGCGGCTGGTTCCTGTGGCGGCGCTCCCATCCCGCGCCGGTCCGCGCCGCCCGCACCCTCGCGGTCCTGCCCCTCGAGCAGGCCGTTCCCAACGCGGAGCAGGCCTGGATGGGCACCAGCCTCGCGGACGCCATGACCACCGCCCTCAGCCTGCGGGGGGACGTGATGGTCCTGGACCGGGTCTGGGTGCAGGAGGCCCTCCTGCGCATGGGCGAGCGGCCCGGGCAGGTGCCCTCCTCCATCCAGAAGGTGGCCCGGGAGCTGAAGGCCGACGTCTGGATCCTCGGCAGCTACCAGGTGCAGGGCGACCGGATCCGGGTCACGGTGCGCACCCTGGACGCCGCGAAGGGCTCCGTGGGGGCCCAGCTCATCGTCAACGGGCAGGTGAAGGACCTGCTCGCGGTGGAGGACGAGCTCCAGGCCAAGCTGCCGGGGATCCTCGGGATCAAGGGGGAGGCCCAGGGGCTGGACCCCCACTCCAAGGCCCGCAATCCCCAGACCCGGGAACTCTTCGCCAAGGCCAGCGACCTGGCCTCCAAGGGCAACGCCGACGCCTTCGAGGCCGCGGTGACCCTCTATCGCAAGGCCCTGGAGCTCGAGCCGGACTACGCTCCGGCGCGCGCGGGGCTCTCCTGGTCCCTCCAGGGCCTGGGGTCGGCCGAGAGCCACCTCGGAAGGACCGGCAAGGCCCGGGACCACTTCCGCGAGGCCGAGGCCGAGGCCGCCAAGGCGGTGTCCCTCGACCCGCGGCTCGCCTTCGCCCACCGGGCCCTCGCGGCGGCGTACAACCGGCTGGGCAAGGCCGAGGACGCCAAGAGCGCCGCCGAGCGCGCGGTGACCCTGGATCCCGCCGACGCCCTCGCCCACACCTACCTGGCCGATGCCTACGCCTACGAGGAGGGGCCCGCGGCCGTGGACATCGCCCGGCGGCACTACCAGCGGGCCCTCGAGCTCGCGCCGGACTCCTGGCTGGCCCACTATCGCTACGCCGTGCTCCTTCAGAACGACGGGGAGCTCGAGGCCTCCGTGGCGGAGGCCCGACGGGCCGCGGAGCTCCAGCCCAGTTCGGAATCCGCCCGGCTCGCGGCGGGGAACGCCCTCCTGTGGCTCGGGCGCTACGACGAGGCGGAGCGGGAACTGCGGGAGGGCCTCCAGCAGGTGCCCTCGGCCAAGCTCCTGAAGCTGGCCCTCGCGGTGATCGCCTTCTCCCGGAAGGACCGGGAGGCCTTCGCCGGGGTCTACGCCGACCTCCGGGACGCCTGGCCGAAGGAGAACTACACGGCGGTCCTGCTGGCCGGGCTCAGCCAGGGCATGGCGGGGGACGAGGCCGGCCTCAAGCGGACCTTCCTTGCCGCGGCCAGCGGCTCCCGCGGCGCGGACTGGGCCGCGCGGACCGCCAGCGAGCGGCGCGGGGCCTCGGTGAACCTGTACTTCATGGCCCGCTCCGCCGCGCTCCTGGGGGATCCGGGCACCTCCGAGCAGCTCCTCGCGGCGGCGGAGGCCCTCGCGGCGGGCAAGCGGAAGGTGGCGGCCAAGGACCCCGCCTTCAGGCGCTGAGATGGCGGCGGAGGCCGGCGGCCGCTTCGGACCCTACGCCCTGCTCGAGAAGCTGGGGGAAGGGGGCATGGGCCAGGTCTGGAAGGCCATGGACACCCGGCTCGAGCGGGTGGTGGCCCTGAAGCTGCTGAAGGGCCGGGACGAGGCCGCCCGGAAGGCGCTGATCCGCGAGGCCAAGACCGCCTCCCAGCTGACCCATCCGAACATCGCCGTGATCTTCGAGGCGGGCGAGGAGGAGGGGACCCCCTTCATCGCCATGGAGTACGTCCACGGCCGGACCCTGCTGGAGGGGCTCGGCCGGCGCCATCCGGAGACGGAGATCCTCTCCATCGCGCGGCAGGCGGCGGAGGCGCTGCACCACGCCCATCAGCGGGGCGTGGTCCACCGGGACATCAAGCCCGAGAACCTGGTGCTCGCGGAAGGCGGCCACCTCGAGATCCTCGACTTCGGCATCGCCAAGCGGGGCCCGGCGGGGGATGGCGCCGAGGCCTCGGCCCCGACGATGGTGCAGCTCACCCAGCCCGGCGTGAGCCTGGGGACGCCCGCCTACATGAGCCCCGAACAGGCCTACGGGCGGGCCGTCGGCCCGGCCTCGGACCAGTTCAGCCTCGGGGTCGTGCTCCGGGAGCTGGCCACGGGCGAGCCCACCTTCCGCCGCGAGGGGCTGATGGAGACCCTCCACGCGGTGGTGAAGGACGAGCCCTGGCGGCTCGCGGACCTGCGGCCGGACCTGTCGCCCGGGCTCTGCGAGGCCCTGGACCGGATGATCCGCAAGAAGCCGGAGGACCGCTTCGCCGACCTGGGGGCCTTCCTCGCCGCGCTGCCCTCCGCCGCGAGCCCGGCACCGCCGTCGGGCGCATCGGCCCCGGAACGGAGCCCGGTCGCGCCGGGGCGCGCGGCGGGCCTGGCCCTGGATCGCCGCGGGCCTGGCCGTCGCGGCGGGCCTCGCCGTCCTCGGGATCGGGACCCGCCGGAACCCCGCGGCCGCCGCGGGCGGGCCGCGGGTCGTGGCCCCTCTTGCCGGTCGCGCTCCAGCCCGGGGACCCCGGCCGGAGCTGGATCGGCACGAGCCTCGCGGACGCCATGAACACGAGCCTCCTGCGGCGCGGGGACCTCCGGGTGCTGGACCGGCAGTGGGTGGCGGAGGCCGCGCGGGGGAAGCGCTGGAGCGGCGGGGAGTCCCCGGAGGAGCTCGCGGCGCTGGCGGGCCTCCTCAAGGCTGACCTCCTCGTGACCGGCCTCTGCCGCATGGACGGGGACCGGCTCGAGGTCCGGATGAGGCTCCTGGACCCCCGGGGCCTCGCGTCGCCGCGCGAGTTCTCCGCGACGGGCACCGCCGGCGGACTGCTGGGCCTCGAGGACGCGCTCGCCTCCGGCCTGCCGGGGCTCTTCGGCCTGGAGGCCCCGGCCCCGGCCGCGTCCGCACCGGAGACGGCGGGCTACCAGAAGGCGCGGAGCCTGCGCACCCGGGAACTGCACGCCCGGGCCCTCGAGCTCTCGGATCGCGGCAACCTCGACGCCTACGACGCCGCGCGCACCCTCTTCCGGGAGGCCATCGAGGGGGAGCCGAACTACGTGCCCGCCCAGGCGGGCCTCGCCTGGACCCTGCAGGACATGGGCGCCACGGAGGCCCACCTCGGCCGGCAGGAGAGCGCGATGGCCCACTTCCGCGAGGCCGAGGCCATCGCCCGGCGGGCCCTGGCGCTGGACCCGCGCTCCGCCCTCGCCCTGCGGGCCCTCGGGGGGGCGCTCATCCGCCAGTCCCGCTTCGAGGAGGCCCGCGCCGCCGCCATGAAGGCCGCGGCCCTGGACCCGGTGGATCACCACGCGGTGGTGGGCCTCGCCGACACCTTCGCCTACAGCGACGCGCCGGCGGACCGCGCCAAGGCCCGGGAACTCTACGCCCAGGCGGTGGAGATCGCGCCCGCCTACTGGTACGCGCACTTCCGCTACGCCGTGCTGCTCCAGAACGAGGGGGAGTTGGAAGCCTCGGTGCGGGAGGCGGACCAGGCCTCCGCCCTCCAGCCCTCGGCGGAATACACCTACCTCACCGCGGGGCTTTCCCTCCTGTGGCTGGGCCGGGGCGACGAGGCGCGGGGACGGCTGGAATCCGGCCTCGTGCAGGTGCCCGCCAGCCGGCTCATCAAGCTCACCCTGGCCCTGCTGGCCCACGCTCGCCGGGACGCCCCGACCTTTCGCGGCTACCGCGGGGACCTGGCGGGCGCCTGGCCGAAGGGGCACGTGATCCAGGTCCTCCTCGAGGGGCTGGAGGCGGACCTCGCGGGTTCGCCCGGACGGGCCCGCGCCGCCTTCCTGGCGGAAGCGCGGGCCGCCCGGAAGGCGGACTGGAAGGCCAAGCCCGCGTCGGACCGCCGCGGCGCCTCCGTGAACCTCTACCACATGGCCCGGGCCCTCGCCCTGCGCGGGGATCCCGCGGCCCGGGAGATCCTGGACGTCGCCGAGGCCCTCAATCCCGGGAAGGCCGCCGTCGCGGCCCGGGACCCGGCCTTCCGCGCGGTCGCCCGCTAGGTCGGCGGGTCCGCGACCCCCGTCACCAGCGGGGGCTCCAGGTGTAGCGGATCTCCCCGGTGGGGTTCACCGGATCGACTCCGGTGCGGCTGAGGCCCATCTGCATCACGAGGTTGCCGATCCGCCACTCGGCCTGGCCGCTGTGGGTCACCGATTCGCCCGCCTGCCGGTAGCCGTAGAGCAGCGGGATCCGGCGGTCCAGGATGGTGAAGGTCTTCCCCAGGACGAGGTTGGACTCCAGCGTCCCCGCCGACCCGGTCCGCACGGCGAAGCTGACCCGGTCCAGGCCCAGGGTCTTGCGGAGGTTCTCCTGGAAGCGCGCGAAGGCCAGCGTGCTGATGAGGCCGTAGCTGGCGGAGGCGAGGCCGCTGTTGAGGGAGCTCTGGGAGGTGGTGCCGGCCCCGCTGCCCACCGTCTGGGCCGTGGCGGGGTCGATGAGCACCGAGACGATCTCCTCCTGGCGGAGGCTCGGAGTGGAGGTCGGGGACACGCTCAGCTGGTTGAGGTTGCCGGTGAGCGAGAGGTTCACCAGGTAGGGCGGGACGTCCACGCGCCCCTGGATGTTCAGCACCGGGTCCAGGGTGTTGGGGTCCACGAAGTCCAGGGTGCCCTGCTCGATGACGATGTCGCCCGCGGGGAGGAGGTTCGTGAGGCGGCCGCCCGGCACCAGGGACATCTTGCCCTTGAGCCCGGGCTTGGCGAGGGTGCCCCGCACCCGGAAGGGCCCTTCGGCCCGGCCCTGGAGCTTCAGCAGGTTGGTGTCGAACTGCCAGGGCTGGGTCAGCCGGAGGTCCAGGTCGAGCTCGATGCGGCTCAGGAGGTCGTCGGGGTCCAGGGCGCTCAGGTCCGGGGTGCTCCCGAGGGTGTTGCTGAGGAGCAGGTCCGCGAGGTTGATGTCGGCGCGGTAGAGCATGCGGTCCGCCCGCAGCACGCCGGCGAGCACCCCGCCGTTCTCGTCGTCCCCGCGCAGGGTCGCCTCGAGGTCGCCCTGCAGCTCGAAGCCCTCGGGCAGGTCCCGGAGCTGGAAGTCCTCCAGCCGGGCGTCCACGTTGTAGGCGGAAAGGCCGCCCGGGACGTTCTCGTCCCCCGGCGTCCAGGTGGCCTTGCCCCAGGCCTTGAGCTCGCCCTGGGCGAGCCGGCCCCGCAGGGGCGCCTCCTTCGGCAGCAGGATGTCCCGGCCCTCGAAGCGGAGCATGAAGGCGAGGTCCTCGATGCTCTGGGGGTAGCTCTTCACCTGCAGCCGGCCGTTGTCCAGGGCCAGGGTCCCCCTGAGTTCGGGCGCCGCGTAGCTCCCCTCCAGGGTGAGGTCCATGCGGGCCAGTCCCGCGGGCCGCATGTCCGCGAGGAGGCTGTAGGGATCGAGGTCCAGGAGACGGTCCATCACCTCCTTCACCTCCGAGACCTCGCTGGTGCCCGTCGCCCGGAGGCGCAGGGGCCCCTGGGGCGACAGGGGCAGGGCGCCCCTCAGCACCACCCGCCCCGCGCTTCCGGCGTTCACCGCCTGGTCCCTGGCCTCCAGCTCCAGGTCGAGCTCCGCCGCGCCGTCCCGGCCCACCAGCCGGCCGGGGCCGAGCTGGTGGAGGGAGAAGGCGCTGAAGCGGGCCTCGAGGCGGTCCGAACGCGCCTCCCAGCGCAATCCGGCGGGGTCCCAGGTCCCGATGGCGCTGAGGTCCAGGGCGAGGTCCTCGAGCACGTCGTCGGTGAGTCGCCGGGCCAGGCGGGAGGTCCCCGCGCTGGCCGGCGAGAGGTCGAACCTCAGGGCCCCGGCCGCGCGCCCGCCGGTGTCCCAGCCCCAGGCCTGGAGCAGGGGGGTCTGGGCGCCTTCCTGTTCGAGCCGGGCGGTGAGCTCCCCCCGGTCCAGCCGGACGCTGGCCCGCAGGCCCTCGAGGCTCTGCTGGCCGAGGAAGATCCTCAGCCCCGAGAGATCCAGGGTGCCCGAGGGCAGGGCGACCGGGCCGAAGGGCGAGGTCCAGGGGCCGTGGAGCGTTCCCTCCACCCGGCCCAGAAGGCGAGGGCCGGGCACGCCGAGCCTGCCGGAATCCACCGATCCCCGAAGGGTCCCGCGCCAGGTGCCGGCCTGGAGGTCCATGGCCAGGTCGCCCCGCAGGGCCAGGAGGCCGCCCGGGAGGCCCTCCCCGATGAAGAGCTGGTCCAGCGACTCCGCCACGCGGAACTCGGGGACGCGCAGGGTATCGGCGGTGAGGTCCAACTCCAGGTTCGCCGTGGCGGCCGGGAGGTCCAGGCCGTAGACGCGGCCCTCCTCGGCCAGGACGTCGCCGGTGAGGAGCAGGCGGTCGAAGGGGCCGCCGAGGCGGGCCCAGCCGCTCACCGTCCCGTCGATGGGAAGGTCCCCGAGGTCGGCGGCCTTCAGCCCCTCCCGGGCGGGGAGGCGGAAGGCCCGGAAGCACATGTCCATCTGGGTGCTGCCCGGCGGGAGGTTGGCCCAGGTGAGCCACAGGTCCCCCACGCCGCGTCCCGCCCCTTTGTCCGCCTGGATGTCGAAGACGTAGAGCTCGTTTCCGCGGATCTGGACCGTGGCCCGGACCTGCTCGGCGGTGGCGCCGTGCCACCGCGGCCCGGTGACGGCGCCGCCGCCGTCCAGGCGCAGCCCCTGGGCCGGGGTCCAGGACAGGACCGCCGAGCTCCGCACCGCGCCGTCCATGTCCAGGTCCGCGACCTTCCAGGCCCGGAGGACGGAGGCCACCTTCCCCGCCTCCGTGGCCACGGAGCCGCTCGCCTGGAGCGACTGGAGTCCGCGTCGGCCGAGGGATCCTCCGGCCCGGGCCTCGAGGGAGAGGGCCGGGAGCTCCAGCCGGAGCTGGGAGAGGTCGAGCCGGCCGCCCTCCAGCGCGAAGTCCAGGCTGCCGGCGGGCGCGCCCCCGCGGGTGAGGCGGGCCTTGGCCTGGAGCTTCCATGAATCCAGGCGGGCGGGCGACCGGAGGTCCGCGGGCAGGTCGAGGGCCCCCTCGGCTTCGCCCCGGAGCCCCCGGAGGTCAGGCACCTTCAGCCGCTCCGCCAGGGCGCCGAGCTCCAGGCCGGTGGCCTTGAAGGTCGCCCGGGCCCGGCCCTGACGCCGCCAGGAGCCCTCGGCCTCCAGCTGCCCGTCCTCCGATGTCCACCGGAAGGCGTGCACGTTCGCCACCCCGGGCTGGCCCGAGGCCTTGAGGGCGAGGCTGCCCGGACGCAGCGGCAGGGCCAGGTGGGAGAGGCGGCGCCCCTCCAGGCCCAGGGCCCAGCGCGGCTCGGTGGCGGTGCCTCCCAGGGTCCCGTGCACTTCCACCTGGCCGTCCACGGCGGCCTGGACGAGCGGGAGAGCGGCCAGGTCGAGGCTCGCCTGGGCCGAGGCCTCCAGCTGCCCCGAGGCCACGCGGTAGCTTCCGCGGGCCCGGACCTGGCTGGGGCCGAGCCGGGCCATTCCGTCCTCCAGCTCCAGCCGGTCCTCGCCCGCCCGGCCGGACAGCCTGAGCGAGCCTTCCTGCCGCTTCCGGTCGCCCTTCGCCTGGACGGCCAGGGCCTTGGAGCTGAGGTCGAAGCGGAGGCGGTTCGGACCTTCACCCCGCCCGTCGAGGTCGAAGGCCAGGGCCGCCTCGGCCAGGCCCCAGGCGGGTTCGCGGACGTCGGCGCTGCCCCCCCGGACGTGCACCTCGTCCAGCCTCAGCTTCACGCTGGAGGGTCGCTCCGGCCTCGGCTTGAGCCTGACGCGGGAGAGCCGCTCGCGGTCGACCCGGAGGGCCAGCCCCTCGATGTCGAGCCGGCGGACGCGGGGCTCGGATCCGGCGAGGCTGAGGAGGTCCGCCCGGACTTCCACCCGCGAGGCGCGCAGGAGGTCGCCGCCGATGGCGAGGCCCCGGACCACGAGGCGGCCGCGGAAGGGCGCGAACTCGAACCCGTCGGCGGCCAGGCCCAGCCCCGTCTCTTCCCGGAGGCGGCCGTCCGCGTACCGCAGCAGGGCCTGCTGGACCGAGGGCCGGCCGAGGCTCCAGGCCCCCACCGCCGCCAGGGCCGCGCCGGAGGCCAGGGTCCACATGAGCCGCCTTCCCCAGCGCCGGGGTCTCCGGGGGGCGGCCGGCGCGGGTCCGCTCACGCCGGGTTCCATCTCAGTTCTTCTCGCCGCAGCTCGGGCAGGTGGTGGCCAGCCGGGGGAGCGGCTTGTAGCAGAACCGGCACAGCCGCTGCTGGGTCGCCACGGGCGGACGGGCGAGGTTCGAGTGGGCGCCGCTGGTGTGGGCCGGCCCCACCGCGGTGCCCAGGGGCCGCGAGTCCTTGGCCACCACGTCCCGGAGCTGGCGCAGGGCCTCGAGCATCTGCTGGGCCGAGAGGTACCGTTCGCCCAGGTTCACCGCCAGCGCCTTCATCACCGCCTCGGAGAGGGCCTTGGGCACCGCGGGGTTCTTCAGGTGCGGCGGCACGATGGGCTGGTTCATGAGGGCCTGCGCGATCTTCAGCGGGTCCGCGTCGTAGAAGGGCACCGTGCCGGTCAGCATCTCGTAGAGGGTGATCCCCAGGGACCAGAGGTCGCTCTGGAAGACCGCGCGCCCGCGGAAGTGCTCCGGGGCCATGTAGGGCGGGGAGCCGATGCGGGTGCGGGCGAAGCCGTCCTTCTGGAGCTCCAGGATGCGGCTGGTGCCGAAGTCCGTGACCTTGGCCACCCCGTCCCGGGTGAGGAGGATGTTGGCGGGCCGCAGGTCCCGGTGGAGGATCTGCTGGCTGTGGGCGAAGGCGATGGCGCTGCAGACGTCCACGCCGATCTGCAGGGCCCGCGCCGGGGCCAGGGCCCGCTCCCGGCGGATGTGCTTGTCCAGGCTCTCGCCCTCGACGAACTCCAGCACCATGAAGAAGGTGTCGTTCTTCCGCTCGACGGTGATGAGCTCGACGATGTTGGGGTGCTTGAGCGCCGCCATGATGCGGGGCTCCTTGAGCAGGTCCACGATCTCGTCCTGCTGCTGGTGGGGCACCTTGAGGGCGACCTTGCGGTTCACCCAGGTGTCCAGGGCCAGGTAGACGGTCCCGAAGCCGCCGGCGCCGAGGCGGTCGATGATCTGGTACTTCCCCAGCGTCTGGTCCTTCGCGAGCACGTCCCACCCGATCCGTTTCCATCAGGATGCCGCGTCCCCGGGAAAAGCCAAGGTCAGGATTGGGGCAGGGGGAGCTCGATGCGGAACGTGGCGCCCTGGCCCGCCTCGCTCACGAGGAGGATCGTGCCGCCCATGGCCTCCACCAGGCGCTTGACGATGGAGAGGCCGAGGCCCGTGCTGTCCTCGCCGCCGGTGGGCCGCGCGCTGAGCCGGGCGAAGCTCTCGAAGGCCTGGCGCTTGTCGTCCTCGGTGAAGCCCGGGCCCTGGTCCTGCACCTCCAGGATGGCCCGCGCGGCCTCCCGCCTCGCCCGGATCCAGAGGTGGCGCTCGGGAGGCCCCGGCGGGGTGAACTTGATGGCGTTGGACACGAGGTTCTCGAGGATCTCCCGCAGGTGCATGGGGTCGGCGATGGCGGGCAGGCCCTCGCCGGGAACCTCCAGCTCGATGCGGATGGCCTTGGCCCGGGCCATGCCCTCGTAGGAGAGGCGCAGGTCATGCACAACCTCGGCGAGGTCCACGGGAGCCAGGTCCAGGTCCATCCGGCGGGACTCGATGGCGTGGACGTCGAGCAGCTTCGTGACGAGCTGGGACATCCGGGAGGCGGCCTCCTGGATCTGGGCGCCGCGCTGGGCCACCTCCGCCTCGCTGAGCCCCCCCATGGACAGGAGTTCGCCCTCGAGGGCCAGGGCGGACAGCGGGCTCTTGAGGTCATGGGCGGCGATGCCCAGGAAGGTGTTCTTCGCCTGGTTGAGCTGCAGGAGCTGGGCGTTGAGCTCCTGCAGCTCCGCCTTGTTCTGGCGCAACCGCGCCGTGTGCTCGTGGATCCGCTGGGCCATCACCCGGTTCTGCTCCTTCAGGATGCGGACGCGCAGGCGGTGCAGCCCCAGGAGGACGGCGGCCGCGGCGGCGGCATAGAGGAGGTAGGCCAGGGGCGTGCGCCAGGGCGCGGCCTTGATCTCGAAGGGGAAGGCTACGGGCTCGGAGACGTGGCCGAGGTGGTCCTGGGCCCAGACCACAAGCCGGTAGCGGCCCTTGGGCAGGGCGGCGAATTCCCGGGTCTCCTCGAGGGTCCAGGGGCCGGGGACGGCTTCGAGACCCTCCAGCTGGGTCCTGAACCGGATGGATTCCTCCCGCTGGAACCGGGCGATGCCGAAGGTGAAGGCGAGCTGGTTCTGCCGGTGTCCCAGGGCGACGCCCGGCTGGAGGAGGAAGGACTGTCCCGCCACCCGGACCTGGTCCAGGTAGGGCCGGGGAAGCGGGGGCATGGGCTCCTCCCGGGCCGGATCCAGGACCGCCGCGCCCTGGGGCGTGCCGATCCAGACGTGTCCGAGGTGATCGACCAGGGCCGCCGCGGTGTTGCAACTCAGGCTTGGCAGGCCGTCGGCGAGGGCGAAGGTCTCCACGGCTGGCCGGCCCGCGACGAGGCTGAGCCTGGCGACACCCCGCTTGGTTCCCACCAGCAGCCGTCCGAGCGGGTCCAGCTTCAGGCTTGCCACGGCGTTGCTGGGAAAACCTGGAAGGGTCTCCTGGTCGAACCGTTCCCAGGCGGCGCCGGGCCGATCCAATTCCAGGCGCAGGAGCCCGGCCGCGGAGGTGCCTGCCCAGAGCCAGCGCCGGCCCTGGGAGTCCACGGAATGGAGCAGGGCGTGGACCGAACGGGCAGGGAAGCCTTGCTCCGGTCCGAGCCTGGCCCAGTGCCCCTTGGAGAACCGCAGCAATCCATCCCCCCGGGTGCCGGCCCAGAGCACGGTCTCGCCCCCGGGGTCGCGGGTCTCCAGGAGGGCGTAAAGCGTGGGCTGGGGGACCTCCGGAGGCAGGGACAGCGTTCGCGCCCGGCGTCCCTCGAGCCGGCCGATGCCGGCCCCTGTGCCCACCAGGAGGCCGCCATCCTGGGAGGGCAGGATGCAGTTGACATGGTTCGAGGGCAGGCCGTCCGCCGTGGTGAGCAGGGACCAGCGTCCCCGCTCGCGCACGGCGACGCCACTGATGCTACCCATGTAGAGCCGCCCCTGGCCGTCCTGGTGGAGCGCGTAGACGTGGGGGTGGATGCCGGTCTCGGGAGGGGGCCCCTCCGGGCGCCAGCGTGCCCCGTCCCAACCGGCCAGGCCCTTGGAGGTGCCCAGCAGGATCTCTCGTCCTCCCCCCGGGGTCGGGACCTCGAGGAAGGCTGTGACGTCGCCGGAGGGCAGCCCCAGGCTCCGATCCACCACCCGCCACCCCGCGAGGTCGAGGGAGGCGAGCCCGCCGCCGCGGGTGCCGATCCACAGCGCCGGCCTCCGGGAGGAGTCCGCGTAGAGGCCGTAGATGGCATTGCTGGGGAGGCCATCGGCCACGGTGATGTGGCTCCAGGCATTGCCATCCCAGCGAAAGAGCCCTTCGTCGAAGCTGCCCGCCCAAAGTGAGGCGTCTCCCTGCACGGCGCGGGTCACGGCGAGGCTCGCGAAAAAGCGGCTCGGCATGCTGCCGTCGGCGCCGAAGGGGACCCAGCGGTTCAGGGACCAGCGGGCGAGGCCTTTACCCCAGCAGGACACCACCGCGGTCCAGGCGCCGCTGGATTCCTTCCAGGCGACGACGCTGTTGATCTCGTCCCCGGGGAGCCCGTCCCGGGTGGTGAAGGTCCGCCACCGACCAGCTTCGAGCCGGGCGAGGCCCTTCCGGGTACAGGCCCAGATCACCGGACGGCCCTCGGCGTCGGAGGTCTCCGCGAGGTGCCAGACCCAGGTGTCGGGGAATCCCTCCGCCGGGGTGAGTCGCGTCCAAACGCCGTCCTGGTAGCGGGCCAACCCGCCGCCGCCGGTGCCGACCCACAGGGTCGGGGATCGTCCGGGCCCCCGGACCTCCAGCAGCGTGTTCACCCGCTCGCTTCCAAGCACCTGCGCGTCGAAATGCTCCCAGGCCTGGCCCTGCTTGCGCCAGAGGCCGCCGTCGTCGGTTCCAAACCAGAGGCTTCCATCCGTGGTCTGGCGCACGACCCGGACCCATTTGGAGCCGGAGGCGCCCGGTAGGGTCAGCGTGCTCCAGCGACGCCCGTTGTACACCGCCGGGCCCTCGACCGTGGCGATCCACAGGCGCCCGTCCCGGTCGGGCCGGATGTCGTGCACGGTGGTGCTGGGCAGCCCCTCGGCGGTGCTGAAGACCTGGATGGCGGGGCGGGTGCGTGGTTCCTCCCGGCCTGCGGACCTGAGGCCCACGCAGGCCAGGCCCAGAAGCAACCAGCGGCAAGCGGCGGAGGTGATCATGGCGGGTCGGAGCGCCACCATCCTTGGCCGGTTCCCTCCGCCTTTCAAGGCCTCAATTCAGGTTCCGTGTTTCTGACCAGGGACGCGTCGGCGGGCGTTGGGATACGAAGGGCCCCGGGATGCGGGGCCCTTCGCGCGCAGGACGGGTCCGGTCAGCCCAGGAAGGCCTTGAGCGTCTTCGAGTACCGCGGGTGGCGGATCTTCCGCAGCGCCTTGGACTCGATCTGGCGGATGCGCTCGCGGGTGACGGCGAACTCGCTGCCGACCTCCTCGAGGGTGTGCTCGCTGGCCTCCTCGCCGACGCCGAAGCGCATGCGCAGGACCTTCTCCTCGCGCTCGGTGAGGGTCTGGAGCACGGAGTTGACGGTCTCCTTGAGCCGCTGGTTGACCACCTGCTCCACCGGGGAGACCACGGTCTTGTCCTCGATGAAGTCGCCGAGGTGGCTGTCCTCCTCCTCGCCGATGGGGGTCTCGAGGCTGATGGGCTCCTGGGCGATCTTCATCACCTTGCGGACCTTGGAGACCGGCATGTCCATGGCGTCGGCGATCTCCTCGCTGGAGGGTTCGCGGCCGAGCTTCTGCACCAGCTCGCGCTGGGTGCGGATGAGCTTGTTGATGGTCTCGATCATGTGCACCGGGATGCGGATGGTGCGGGCCTGGTCGGCGATGGCGCGGGTGATGGCCTGGCGGATCCACCACGTGGCGTAGGTGGAGAACTTGAAGCCGCGGCTGTACTCGAACTTGTCCACGGCCTTCATGAGGCCGATGTTGCCCTCCTGGATCAGGTCCAGGAACTGCAGGCCGCGGTTCGTGTAGCGCTTGGCGATGGAGACGACGAGGCGGAGGTTGGCCTCGATGAGCTCGGCCTTGGCGGCGCGCGCGATGGCCTCCGCCTGCTTGAGGCCGTTGTAGTCGCCGTGGAACCGCTCCGAGTTCGTCTCGTACTTCGCGAAGAAGCGGTCCAGCTCGCCCTTGATGGCGTGGGACTCCTTCGTGTACTTGTCCTTGAGCTTGGCGAAGGCGGGGTTCTTCAGGCGGTCCTTCATCTCCCGGAGCTTGCGCTCGCCGGCCATCACTTGGCTGTGGTGGTGGGTGATCTTGTCCACGAGGCGGGTGACGGCGAGGCTGTTGAGCCCCAGCTTGCGGACCTGGCGGCTGACCCGGGCCCGGGCGCGGAGGATCTCCTTGTCGAGCTTGCGCTTCTTCGGCAGGGTCTTCTCGCCGGCGTCCACGAGCTTCTTGAGGTCCAGCAGCTCCTGGAGCTGCTGGTCGAAGACGAGGAGCTTCTCGAACTGGTGGTGCACGTGCTGGGTCGCCGACGTGCTCTCGGCGTCCTCGTCCTCGTCCACCTCGTCGGAGAGCCCCACCACCTCGCGGATCTTGCCGGGGTTCTCCTTGAGCATCTTGCCGATGTCGATCAGCAGGCTGGCGGCCAGGCGGCTGCGGGAGAGGGCGCGCATGACGCTGCGCACGCCCACCTCGATGCGCTTGGCGATCTCCACCTCGTCCTCGCGCTTGAGGAGGGGCACCGTGCCCATCTCCTTCAGGTACATCCGGACGGGGTCGTTGAACTTGTCGCTGTCGGGGCCGTCGATGTCGACGTCCAGCTCCTTGTCGAGGCGCGCCGGCGCGGCCACCGCGAAGACCTCGGGCTCGAGGTTCTCCCGGTCCTGCTTCGCCTCGGCCTCCGTCTGCCCGATCCCGACGCCCAGGCGGTTGAACATGCCCATCACGATCTCGAGGTCCGCGGGGGTCCCGGCGTCCTCGGGGAGGAAGGCGTTCAGTTCATCGATCAGGAGGATGCCGCGGTTCCGCGCGAGGGAGATGAGGGCCTTGGTGAGTTCGAAGTAGCTTTCGCGGGAGGGCGTCTGGACCATTCGGGCCTCAAGGATCGGTTCGGGGGGAAGGGATGTTCGGGGCGCAGGAGGGTACAGAAAGGCCATTCTTCCGGGCGCCCGGAATCCTCCAGTATAGAGGGCCGGTCCTGGCACGCAAGGTGAAAAATGGTTCAAGTTGCGTCGGGACCTGGGTCCAGGGTCACCCGCAATTGCCGGGCCAAGTCGCTCTTGCGCCGTAAAAGTCCTACTTGCCGGTCCTCCAGGCGCCGTTTCAGGGCCTCGTCGGTCAGGATCCGGGGGTCCAGGAGCTGCCGGTTCACGGCTTGGAGCTCCCGGTGGACGAAAGCGCTCTCCAGCCGCGAAAACACGCGGCCCGGGGCTGGAACCGCCTCGTCCCGGAGGGCGCGTTCCCCCTCCAGCCGGCGCAGCTGGGCCAGGGCCCCGGGGGGCAGCAGGGCCTCGTCCCCCTCCGCGTCCAGCACGGCCTGCAACAGGGGCGCGCCTTCCAGGGCCTCCCACCAGGCGTGGGGAAGCGCGGCCACCGCCGGCCGGGTGGCGGGCTCCTGGGCCAGCAGCACCAGAGGGCGGAGCAGGTCGTCCAGGGGGCCGGTCGCCTCCCGGGCGAGTCGCCCCTCCACGGCGGGAGGAAGCGCCCCTGGCCGCCGGCCCCGGACCGCGCGTTCCACTTCGGAGCGGGGGAGCTGGAGCTGGTGGGCCAGGCTCGCGAAGAGCTCCCGTCGCTCGGGGGTGTCGGGCAGGTGCGGCAGGAACTCCAGGAGCTCCTGGAAGGCCGCCAGGCGGTCCGGGGCGCGGCGCAGGTCCTTCCCCTCCAGGGCTCGGGCCAGCACGAAGGCCGTCCAGTCCGGGGCCTGCCGGATCAGCTCCCGGAAGGCTTCGGGGCCGACGGCCATGCACCAGGTGTCCGGGTCCTCGCCCTGGGGCAGCTCCAGCAGCCGCACGTCGAAGCCCAGGGGCAGCGCGAGCCGGAGGCTCTTCTCCATGGCCCGGCGGCCGGCGGCGTCCCCGTCGAAGCAGAGGACCAGCCGCTTCGTGAAGCGGGCGGCGAGCCTCAGGTGCTCCTCGGTGAGGGCCGTGCCCAGGGGCGCCACCGCCTGGGCGATGCCGGACTGGTGGAGCTGGAGCACGTCGAAGTAGCCCTCCACCACCAGCAGCCCCTCCTTGGCCGCGCCCTTCGCGCGCTGGAAGCCGAAGAGGGTCTCCCCCTTCCGGAAGAGCGCGGTCTCCCGGGTGTTCATGTACTTCGGCTGGCCGTCCCCGAGGACGCGGCCGCCGAAGGCCACGAGACGGCCCCGGCCGTCGTGGATGGGGATGGTGAGCCGCCCCCGCAGGAAGTCCACGACCGTGCCCCGCTCCGTCCGGGAGGCCAGGCCCGCCTGTTCGGCGAGGTCGGGGGAGATCCCGAGCCCCCGGAGGTGGCCGACGAGCCCCTCCCAGCCGTCCGGGGCCACGCCGAAGCCGGCCTCCTTCGCGAAGGCCTCGGTGATGCCGCGCTTCCGCAGGTAGTCCCGGGCCTGGGGGTTCGCGTCGAGCTGGCGCTCGAACCAGCCCTGGGCGGCCTCCAGGACGCCCCGCAGCCTCGCCTCCTGGTCCACCTCCGCCGCCGGGCGCTCGCGCATGCGGGGGACCTCGATGCCCGCGGCCCGGGCCAGCTGCTCCAGGGCCTCGGGGAAGCTCAGCCCCTCCCGCTCCATGAGCCAGGCGAAGGCGTCCCCGTGCTTGCCGCAGCCGAAGCAGTGGTAGAAGCCGCGGTTCGGCACCACCTGGAAGCTGGGGGAGCGCTCGCTGTGGAAGGGGCAGAGGCCCACGAAGGCCGAGCCCTGCTTGCGCAGCTTCACCGCCTGGCCCACGAGGGCGGCCAGGTCCGTGGCGTCCCGGACGCGCTCGACGATCTCCCGGTCCTTCATCGCTCCAACCTAGCGCGCGGCCGCGGTCTCAGGGGATCTCCAGTCCCTGCACCGCCAGGGTGTCCACGCGGTGGACGCCGGGGTCCAGGGGCTCGGGGTCCGGGGAATGGATGGTGGCGTGGAGGACCACGGTGGCCCCGGGGAATTCCCGGTGGAAGCGGTTGGCGTTGGCGGGCTCGTTCTCGAAGGCCAGGACGACCTCGCCCAGGGCGTGCAGTTCCTTGAAGGCCTGCAGCTTGAAGGCCAGGTCCTCGTCCTCCCAGGCGGGCTTCATGTGCAGCAGCACGTCCGGCCCGGGCAGTGGGAAGCCGCACTCGGCCAGGGACTTCAGGGTGCCCTCCCGCATGCCGGGCTCGTCCCGGCCCGTGAGGTAGTAGGTGAGGCAGCCCGCCGCGGCCACGGCCTTCACCAGGTCCACCGCGCCGGGGTAGGCCCAGTCCTGCTGCACGTAGCGGTCGGTGAAGAAGGTGGCCCGCCAGAAGGCCCGCAGCTCGGCGAGGACCGCCTTGTCGTCGAAGCCCAGGGCCTCGAGGTCCGCCATGACGTTCCACCCCATGGTCTCCGGCTGGAGCCGGTCCACGAAGGGCTGGACCTTGGGCCGGATGGCGGCGAAGTCGTGGGCGATGGCCAGATTCCGGGGCCCCGTGCAGAAGAGGGTGGAGTCCAGGTCGTAGACGGCGACGGGCCGCGGCGCGTCCGCGGGCCTCGCCTTCAGGCGTTCGAGGGTCTCGAGGATCGGACGGTGTTGCACCATTCGACCGTAGCAGAGCTGAGGGAGAATAGGACCGCATGGGCGAAGCCCATGGCGGGGGCGCAGCCCCAAGGGCCTTGGGCCCGAGTCATGCCTTCAGTGTGCCCCAGCGCCCGGCTTGGCGTGCCAGATGCGGGTCATGATGAAGGCCCCCACGAGGCTGAACGGGATGATGCAGCCCACCCAGACCCAGGCGTGGGCGGGCTGGTGGCCATGGGCGGCCACGCCGTCCCACCCGTAGGTCTTCAGCACCCAGCCCAGGCCGAAGCCCGTGAGGCCCGAGCCGATGTACTGGATGCCGTCCAGGGCGCCCGCCACCGTGGCGGCGGCCTTGCGGCCCCCGAAATCCATGGAGGCCGTGCCGCTCAGCATGCCGTGGACGCCGAAGATGAACATGGCGGTGAGGCCCAGCAGCGCGATGGCCCAGACCTGGCCGCCGAAGGTGCCCTGGCCCAGGGTGGCGCCCAGGAGCAGGAGCATCACCACCTGCACCAGGTAGAACACGAAGGCGACCGGCGGACGCCGGGAGTGGAAGAGCTTGTCGCTCATCCAGCCGCAGAGGAGGCCGCCGAAGATGCCGCCGAACATGAAGGCCACGCCGGTCCACCAGAAGAGGGGCTCCTTCTTGGGGAGGCGGTAGACCTCGTCCAGGTACTCGGTGAAGTACAGCATCACGCCCTGGCGGACGAAGCCCGTGCAGAACTCCGCGAAGATGAGGGCCACGATCACCGGGTTGTGGAAGACCTTCTTCATCAGCTCCAGGAGGGGCAGGGGCGTCTCCTCGGCATGGTGGGCGTTGCTGCCGTCCCCCGTGTCGAAGTCCGCGTGCCCCGCGTGGCTGGGCCGGTTGCGCACGAGGAAGAGGTCCACCAGGTACATCGCGAAGATGGCCGCCGCGGGGATGAACCAGATCATCGTCCAGTGCAGCCGGGCCAGGATCCACGCTCCGATGGTGGTGGCGAAGAAGTAGCCCGAGCTGATCATGATGCCGAAGATGCCGCCGAAGACGCCCCGCTCCCGCACATGGAACCAGGTGCTGTTCACCTTCACCACCGAGAGGGCCCCGAAGCTCTGGAAGTACATGTTCAGGGACCAGAGCAGGCTCATGGAGACCAGCAGCTTCGTGGTCATCCCGTTGAGGAAGAGGAGGCCGATGGCCAGGTTCAGGAGGGCCGCGCCCACGGAACCGATGAGGATGGCGCGACGGCCGCCGAAGCGGTCCGCCAGCGGCCCGTTCAGGGCGACGCTGAGGCCGTAGGTCCAGAAGCCGGCGGTGGCGATGAGGCCCATCTGGGCCTTGTCCAGGTGGTACCAGGCCCCGATGTCGTTCTTCACGACGTTGAAGTTGTACCGGCCCATGTACATGGCCGCGTAGGTCAGGCCCAGGGGGAACCAGTTCAGGAAGCGGCGCTGGCGGTACTCGGGGCTGTGGTCCACGCGGGGGCTCCGGCTGGGCAAACGCTCCAGGGTAGCCCGGGTCCCGGGAGAACCGAAGTTACGAAGCCGTGACGCCGTGTCCGCTACAGCGCGGCCCGGATCTCGTCGTCCGTGAGGATCCGCGCGCTCTGCTTGGCCAGCTTGAGGATGCGCTCGATGCGGTCGGGGCTGGAGTCGAAGCCGTTCAGCTCCAGCCAGTAGGCCACGTTGCTGTGGCCGGCCACCGGGCCGATCTCGATCTCCTGGCGGCGGTTCACGAGGGAGGCGGGCACGCCGGAGTAGACGGCGTCCGCCAGGTCCGCGTCGCCCCGGCGCAGGGCCTTCACGATGGCGGCGGCGTGGACGCCGGTGCCGGTGCGGAAGGCGTCGCGGCCCAGCACCGGGTAGTTCGCCGGGATCTCGAAGCCGCAGAGCTCGGCCACACGCTCGGCCAGGGCCGGGAGGTCCGTCAGGTCCCCCTGCCAGTAGCCCATCAGGATGAGGTTCATCATGAGCTGGTCCAGGGCCACGTTCCCGCAGCGCTCGCCGATGCCCAGGATGGAGCCGTGGAGGCGGTCCGCGCCGGCCTCGAAGGCGGCGATGGCGTTGGCCACGCCGAGGCCGCGGTCGTTGTGGCCGTGCCAGTCGATGCGGACGTCCTTGCCCTCCAGCACGTCGTCGCGCATGAACTTCACGAGGTTCCGCGCGCCGGCGGGCGTGGCGTGGCCGCAGGTGTCGCTGAGGCAGACGGCCTGGGCCCCCTCGTCGAGCGCCGTGCGGTAGATGGCCCGCAGCACCTCGGGCTTCGCCCGTGTCGTGTCCTCGGTCACCATCATCGCGGGGATGTGGTTCCGACGGCAGAAGGACATGGCCTTGCGCACCGTCACCAGCAGGAACTCCAGGTCCCAGTCCTCCACGTCCATGCGGATAGGGCTGGACCCCAGGAAGGCGCCCACCTCCAGGGGCATGCCGGTCTTCTGCTGGATCTCCGCCACGGGGACGAGGTCGGCCTCCAGGGTGCGCACGGCCACGTTGGGATGGATGGGCAGGCGGTAGTCCCGGATCTCCGCCATCAGCGCCTTCACCGCCGCCATGGCCTTGGGCCCCGCGCCCGGCATGCCCAGGTCCACGCTGTGGATGCCCAGCTTGGCCAGGCGGTGGAGCAGGTCGCGCTTGGCGGGGATGTCCGGGTCCCGCACCGAGGGGCTCTGGAGGCCGTCCCGCAGGGTCTCGTCGTCCAGGAGGGGAACCCGCTTGGGCGGCGCGCCGCCGTTGATGCAGCCCTGGGCGTTCCAGTCGTGGATGAGGTCGTGGGTCTGCATGGGCCTTCCGGAGGAACCTAGGATCATAGCGCCCCTCCCGCCCCGCACTCGCCCTCAGCCCAGGGCCAGCCCCAGCGGCCGGTCCAGCAGCTTCATGAGCAGCCGCCCCTTGTCCTGGAAGGCCTCGGCCTCGGCCCGGAGGTCGCCTTGCCCCTCGGCCACCAGGCACAGCGACTCGCCGTCGTCCTCGACGCGGACGTGCTTCACGGCCTGGCGCCGGCGCCGGTCGAGGGCGTCCGCGGCCCGCAGGATGGCGGCCAGCTTGGCCACGGTGGCCTGGTGCCAGGGTGCGAGCTGGCGGAAGGCCTCGTGCTTCCCGGGGTCCGGGGCCTTGCCGCGGTGGTGGCGCACCACCTGGGCGATGATCTCCACCTCCTCGGGCCAGAAGCCCTGGAGGGGCGCGTTGCGGACGAGGTAGGCACCGTGCTTGTGGTGGCCCTTCTCGCTGAGGGAGAACCCGATGTCGTGGAGCCGGGCGGCGGCGGCCAGCCATTCCCGTTCGGTGTCGCCGAGTTCGAAGCTGGGCATGAGGCCGTCGAAGAGCTGGTCGCAGAGGGCCTGCACGTGGAGGCTGTGGCCGGGGTCGGGATCCATGCGCGACGCGAAGGCCTCCACGGAGGCGCGACGGCGGTCCGACAGGGGCGGGATGGCCACGCCGCCGTGCTTGAGGGCCTCCCAGACCATGCCCTCCCGCAACCCCACGCCCAGGCAGCGGACCTCGGTGGCGCCCAGCCACTTGAGGAGGGCCGAGGCCCAGGAGGCGCCCACGTGCAGCACTTCCGCACGCTTGGGGTCCACGCCAAGGCGCTCCACCCGGGCCTTCGCGTCCGCGTGCCAGAGGCGGCGCCGGAAGGGCTCGAGCTGGGCCCGGGTGAAGGCGGGCCCGCCGGAGGCGCCCCTCGCCAGGTCCTCGAGGGTTCCCGAGGTGCCGAGGACCTGGGGCGTGTCCGGGAGGTCCGGGGGCAGGGCCTTGCGGGCCTTCCTCAGGATCTTGGCGATGGCCTTCTTGAGACGCTTGAGGTCCTCGGGGACCGGCGGGTTCGCGGTGGGGACCGCGTCCGCCAGGCGCTGGAGGCCCCAGGGCAGGGAGGCGGAGGCCAGCACCGAGGCCCCGCGCACCCAGGTGATCTCCGTGCTGCCGCCCCCGATGTCCACCAGGGCGGTGGGTGCCACCGGGAAGGGGATGGCGTGGCTCACGGCCTGGTGGATGAGGCGGGCCTCCTCCTCGCCGGAAATCACCTGGATGGGGATGCCCAGGGCCTTCGCCCCCTCCACGAAGGCGTCGGCGTTCTCCGCGTCCCGCAGGGCCGCGGTGCCGCAGGCCATCACGGTGTCGCATTCCAGGTCCTCGATGGTCCGGGCCATGGCCCCCAGGGCGTCCAGTCCGGCCTGGAAGGCCTCGGGCCCGATGCGGCCCGAGGTGGCGCCCCCCTTGGCGAGGCGCACCATGGCCTTCTCCCGGGCCAGCACCCGCTGGCCGCCCAGGGTGTCCGTCTCCACCACCACGAGGTGGATGGAATTGGAACCCACGTCAATGGCGGCGATGCGCATGCTTGTCCCGTCGGCCTCCCGGCCGCCCATCATAAGCGCTCCCTGGAACATCCCATGGAGATCCATCGGATCCCCCTCGACCAGGCCCTCGCGGGCCTGCGGGCGGAGCGCGGCGGGCTCGCGACGGCCGAGGCGGAGCGGCGCCTGGCCGAGTTCGGCCCCAACGAGGTGGCCCGGGTGCGGCGGGAGCCCTGGCTCCACCGGCTGGGCAAGGAGTTCGTCCACTTCTTCGCCCTCATCCTGTGGGTGGCGGCGGGCCTGGCCTTCTACGTGGGGCGCAAGGACCCCGAAGGCGGGATGGCCGGCATGGGCTGGGCCATCGTCGGCGTCATCCTCATCAACGGCCTCTTCTCCTTCTGGCAGGAGGCCCGGGCGGAGCGGGCCATCCAGGCCCTGGAGCGGCTGCTGCCGGACCGCGTCAAGGTCCTCCGGGACGGCGTGGTGGCGGAACTCCCCGCCCGGCTGCTGGCGCCCGGGGACGTGGTGCTCCTGGAGGCCGGGGACCGGGTCCCGGCCGACGGGCGGATCCTCGAAGCCTTCAGCGTGCAGGTGAGCGCCGCGACCCTCACCGGCGAATCCGTCCCCGTGGCCCGGGGAACGTCGGAGACCTCGGAGGCGGACCCCGTCCACGCCACCAACCTGCTGCTGGCGGGCACGGCGCTCACCGAGGGCGAGGCCCGCATGGTGGTCTACGCCACGGGCATGCGCACCCAGCTCGGGCGCATCGCCCAGCTCACCCAGGCGGACCGCGGCCAGGCCTCGCCGCTCCAGCGGGAGATCGCCCGGGTGAGCCGCTTCATCGCCGCCTTCGCCACGGCCCTCGGCGTGCTCTTCTTCCTGCTGGGCCGCCAGCTCCATCTCTCCGTGTGGCAGGACCTGGTCTTCGCCATCGGCATCATCGTGGCGAACGTCCCCGAGGGCCTGCTGCCCACGGTGACCCTGGCCCTGGCCATGGCGGCCCAGCGCATGGCGAAGCGCAACGCCCTGGTGCGGCGCCTCCCGGCGGTGGAGGCCCTGGGGGAGGCCACGGTCATCTGCACCGACAAGACCGGCACCCTCACGCTGAACCGCATGGCGGTGGTCCAGGCCTGGCTCGACGGATCCTGGATCCCGGCGCGGGAGCTCCGGGTGGAGGGGCATGAGACCTTCTTCCGTGGGGCCGCCCATGCCCACGGCCTCAAGCGGAAGCCGGGCGGCGAGGGCCCGCGCGAGGACGCATGGCTGGGCGATCCCATGGAGGTGGCCCTGGTCGAGTGCGCCATCATCGCCGGCGAAGCCGGCCCCGAGCCCCCGCGGCTGGACTGCCTGCCCTTCGACGCGGTGCGGCGCCGCCTCTCCGTGGCGCATGCCGGTCCCGGGACGGACCGCCGGCTGTTGACCAAGGGGGCTCCGGAATTCCTCCTGCCCCTGTGCACCCGCGCCTGGATGGAAGGACGGGCCGTGCCCCTGGACGAGGCCCTCCGCGGCCGCGTCCGCGAGGCCCTGGAGTCGGCCGCTGACCGGGGCCTGCGCGTGATCGCCTTCGCCGCCCGGGACCTGCCCCCGGACTGTCCGCGCGAGCGCCTGGAGGAGGACCTCACCTTCACGGGCCTCGCGGCCCTGGAGGATCCGCCGCGCCCGGAAGTGGCGGAAGCCGTCCGGACCTGCCGGGCCGCGCGGATCCGCATCCTCATGGTCACCGGCGACCATCCCCGCACCGCCGAGGCCATCGCGCGCCAGATCGGGCTGGTGGAGGGCGAGGCGGTGCGGGTCATCACTGGCGAGGCCCTGCGCAGGCTCACGGACACGGAGCTGCAGCTCGCCCTGGACCACCCCGAACTGGTCTTCGCCCGCCTCGACCCCGACCAGAAGACCCGCATCGTGCTGGCCCTCCAGCGCAAGGGTGAGGTGGTGGCCGTCACCGGGGACGGCGTGAACGACGCGCCCGCCCTGAAGGCCGCCGACATCGGCGTGGCCATGGGCCGCAGCGGGACCGACGTGGCCCGTGAGGCCTCGGACCTCGTGCTGGCCGACGACAACTTCGCCAGCATCGTCTCGGCGGTGGAGGAGGGGCGGGCGGTCTTCGACAACCTGCGCAAGTTCCTGACCTATCACATGACGAGCAACTGCGCCGAGCTGCTGCCCTTCATCGCCTTCGTGGCCCTGGGCGTGCCGCTGCCTCTGACCGTGCTGCAGATCCTCGTCATCGACCTGGGCACCGACCAGCTCCCAGCCCTCGCCCTGGGCGCCGAGCGGCCCGAGCCCGGGATCATGGACCGCCCGCCCCGGGGCCGCGTGGAGCCTCTGCTCACGGCCCGGGTCTTCCTGCGGGCCTACGGGACGCTCGGACTGTTCGAAGCGCTGAGCGGCCTCTCGGCCTTCTTCGCCACCCTCGTCCTGGGGGGCTGGTCCTGGGGCCAGGCCCTGGACCTCGCGCATCCCCTCGCCCTGCAGGCCAGCGCCGCCTGCCTGAGCGGCATCATCGCCGGGCAGATGGTGGCGGTCTTCCTCTGCCGCAGCGAGCACCGGTCCCTCTTCGCCGGGCGGCTGCGCCCGGGACGCCTGCTCCTCGTCGGCCTCGCCACCGAGGCCCTGGTGCTGCTCGCCATCAACCGGGGGCCCGCGCTGCTCTCAGGTCTCGCCATCCCGCCGCGGGCGTGGCTGGCCATGCTGCCCTGGCTCCTCGGGATGGTGGTCGCGGAGGAGGTCCGGAAGGCCCTGGTCCGGCGGCTTCCGGCCTCCGGCTGATAGACTCGGCCTTTCGCATCGAGGACGCCCATGCCCGTGGTGAACGCCGCCCAGTACCGGTCCATGCTCCAGCGCGCGCGGGAGGGAAGGTTCGCCTACCCGGCCTTCAACGTCACCTCCACGGAGACGGTGAACGCGGTGCTGCTGGGCCTCAAGGAGGCCCAGAGCGACGGCATCCTGCAGATCAGCACCGGGGGCGCGGAGTTCTTCTCCGGCCAGGGCGTGAAGTCCATGGCCAAGGGCGCCATCGCGATGGCGGACTATGCCCGCTTCATCGCCGAGTCCTACGACGTGAACGTGGCCCTCCACACCGACCACTGCCACCCGAAGCACCTGGACCGCTTCGTCCTCCCCCTCCTCGCCGAGACCGAGGCGCGCCGGGCGAAGGGGCTGCCCAACGTCTTCAACGCCCACATGTTCGACGGCTCCGAGCTGCCGCTGGAGGAGAACATCCGGGTCTCCTCGGAGCTCCTCAGGCGCTGCGCCGCCAGCGAGATCGTCCTGGAGGTGGAGACGGGCATCGTCGGCGGCGAGGAGGACGGCCACGACACCAGCGGCGTGGGCAAGGAGAAGCTCTACACCACACCCGAGGACATGGTGGCGATCCACCGGGCCCTCGCGCCCCTCGGCCCCTACATGCTGGCCGCCACCTTCGGCAACGTGCATGGGGTCTACAAGCCCGGCAACGTGAAGCTGAAGCCCGAGATCCTGAAGGAGGGCCAGGCGGCCATTCAAGCGGCCTTCCCCGGGGAGGCGGCCCTGCTGGTCTTCCACGGCGGCTCGGGATCGAGCCTCGACGAGATCCACGCCACCCTGGACTACGGCGTGGTGAAGATGAACATCGACACCGACACCCAGTACGCCTTCACCCGCGCCATCGCCGACCACATGTTCAGGAACTACGACGGCGTCCTGAAGGTGGACGGCGAGGTCGGCGACAAGAAGGCCTACGATCCGCGCCCCTACCTCAAGAAGGCCGAGAGTGGCATGGCGGCGAGGGTCCAGCGGGCCTGCGAGGACCTGCGCTGCGCCGGGACCTCGGCGGGCCGACGGCTCTAGGCGGTAAACCGATCCCGGGGCCGTCCGTGTTCCAGGGGTGGGGCCGAAGGCCTCCCGCCCGTCCCGGAGTCCCCTTGCGCCTCGCCGCCCTCCTGCCCGCCGTCCCCGTGGTCCTCGCCGCCCAGGCGACAAGCAGTTCCGTCGCCGCCTTCCGCTTCGACCGCGCCCGGGTGGCCGTGGGCCGGACCCTGCACTACACGAAGTCCAACCGCGACGGATCGAAGCCCATCGAGGTGGTCATCCACCTCGAGGACGCCGACACCGTGGACGCCTACAAGATCGAGAACCGGGGCCGCTGGCTGGCCCACGTGCGGGCCACGATGGACTGGGCCACCTTCACCGTCCGAGCCAGCAGGTCCTGGAACCAGCTGGAGAGCGGGGAGCCGAACCTGCAGGCGGAACTGGCCCTCGACGCGAAAGCCGGCACCTACACCGCGCGATTCGGGCCCTACGCGGCGCCGGCCACCGTCGGTCATCTCCCGCTGGTGGTCTACAACTTCGATTTCACCGGGGCCAACGTCATCTGGCCCTTCCGTACGGACCCGAAGGCCGACCTGGAACTGGGCGTGGCGGACCCGGACTTCACGGCCATGGCCTCGCTCCCCAAGGCCCCCGGCGCCTATCCCCAGGCCTTCCCCTACCGCGGCAAGGCGATCTTCAGCTTCGCCGGAGAAGCCGAGCACCGGGGCGTGCCCTGCTGGAAGTACCGCGTGGGCGGCCCGGCCTTCGGCGACGCCGAGGGCACCCTCCTGGTGAACAAGGCCCAGGGCTACTGGGAGCTCTTCGAGCACCCGAAGGCCGACAACCCGGCCTGGAAGGACTTCAAGTTCGAGCTGGAAAAGGTGGAAACCCTGAGCCTGGCGCAGTGGCAGGCCTACACCGACGGCTTGGTGAAGGCCGCCATGGGTCCCGAGGACCTTGGCGCATTCCAGGCTCCGGACCTGCCCCAGCCCCTGCTCCTGGCCAAGGGGCTGGAGGCCGCCGGGGACAACGACTACCGCATGTCCATCCCCTGCCTCCGCGCCTTCCTCGCCCGGAACCCCTTCCACGGCGAGGCGTGGAGCGCCCTGGGGGACGGGCTCTGGGACGCCAAGCATTACGCCGAGTCCGCCGCCGCCTACGGCAAGGCTGCCGAACTGGGCTGGCAGCCCTCCCTGAGCCGCTACTGGGCCGCCCAGGGCCTGGTGAAGGCCGGACGGAACGAGGAGGCCCTCGAGTCCCTCCGCCAGGCCATGGCCCTGGGCTTCGAGAACCCGCCCCGGGCGCTGCGGGACAAGGCCCTGAAGCCCCTCTGGAGCGATCCGCGCTTCCGGAGCCTCATGGGCGCGGCGCCGGAGGGCCTCCCCGACCGCGACGCCCGCTGGCGCCATGACCTGGCCTGGCTGGTCTCGGAGTTGAAGCGCAAGCACGTGCACCTCTTCGCCAAGGTCACCCCCGGGCGCTTCGAGGCTGAGCGGGCAAGGCTGGAGAAGGACATCCCCGCCCTGGACGACGCCACCCTCGCGGTGCGGATCGCCGAGTTCCTGGCCCTGGTGGGGGACGGCCACACGGCCCTGTTCATCCCCGTCCCGGGACAGTTCCCCTTCTCCCTCGGCATGCCCCTGCCGGCCCTCAAGCTGGCGCCGCTGCCCCTGCGCTTCTACGTGTTCCCCGACGGGCCCCGGGTGGTCGCCGCCACGAAGGACCAGCAGCGCCTCCTCGGCGCGAAGGTCCTGGCGGTGGGCGGCGTGCCCGCGGAGGAAGCCCTGGCCCGCCTGGCCTCCTCCATCTCGCGGGAGAACAGCCAGTGGGTGAAGGAGCGCCTGCCGGACCGGCTCCAGGTGCCCGCCATCCTCCAGGCCACCGGCCTCGCGGCCTCGGCGGTGGAAGCCACCCTCACCCTCGAGGTCGACGGGACACGGGAGGAGGTCCGCCTCCAGGCCCTGCCCGTGGACGCCCAGCCCGCCTGGGTCGAGGCCCAGGCGCCGGCCCTGCGCCGCCACGCGGACAGGGCCTACTGGAGCGAGCACCTCGCCGCCGCCAACACCACCGTCGTGCGCTACAACGCCGCCCGGCGGGAGGCCGAGGCCCCGGCGGCCTTCTGGAAGCGGGTCATCGCGGAGGCCGAGGCGAAGAAGGTGTCCCGCTTCGTGGTGGACCTGCGGGCCAACAGCGGTGGCGACAACGGCCTCAACAAGCCCATGGTGGAGGGCCTGCGGGCCTCGGCGTGGCTGAACGCGCCCGGGCGCCTCTACGTGCTGGTGGGCCGCGCCACCTTCAGCGCGGGCATGAACGCCGCCGCCGACCTGGCGCGGGAGACGAAGGCCACCTTCGTGGGCGAACCCACCGGCAGCAGCCCGAATTTCGCGGGCGAGGCCTCCCCGGTGACGCTGCCCTGCTCGGGCCTGCAGGCCATCGTCTCGTCGCGGTACTTCCAGGGCTCGGACCCCACGGACCGGAGCCTCTGGATCGCGCCGGCCCTCCTGGTGGAGCCTGCCTACCAGGACTGGACCTCGGGCCGCGACGCCGCGCTGGAAGCCGTCCTCGCCCTGCCGTTGCCTTGAGCGGGATCAGCCAGCGCCCTGGGCCCGCTGCGCCTTCATCAAGGACTGGATGACGGTGTCGAGGGACTGGAGGAACTTCGAGCGGTCCTTCGGGCTGAAGGGCGCGGGGCCGCCGCCCGGCTCCCCCATGTCCCGGAGAAAGGCGCTGAACTCCCGCGCCGCCAGGGCGTCGCCGATGGAGTCCGGGGAGAAGACCCGGCCCTTGGGGTCCAGGGCCCGGGCCTCCTTGGCCAGCACCCGGGCGGCCAGGGGGATGTCCGACGTGACCACGATGTCCCAGGGCGTGGCCTGCTCGACGATCCAGTCGTCGGCGGCGTCGAAGCGCCCGCTCACGACCTTCAGTTCGATCTTCGGCAGGCGGGGCACGTTGATGCGGCTGTTGGCCACGACGAAGACCGGGAGCTCGTAGCGCCGCGCGACACGGTACACCTCGTCCTTCACCGGGCATGCGTCGGCGTCGATGAAGAGGCGGATCACGGGGCCGCCCGCCTGGCCTCGACGGCCTCGACGAGCGCCTCCAGGGCGGTGCGGAGCAGCCGCTCGGTCCCGGGGTCGGTGATCTCGCCGTCGCCGCCGAGCCGCTGCCGGATCCGGGGCAGGGGGAAGGAGGCCTCGGGCAGGATCCGCGTGTTCAGCGCCGTGAGCACCCACAGCAGGCCCTGGTGGGCCTTGTCCCCGCCGGTGTTGGAGGGCGAGGCCGCCAGGGCCATCACGGGCTTGCCCTCGATGACCCCCATGGAGACCACCCAGTCCAGGGCGTTCTTCAGCACTCCGGGCATGCCGAAGGCGTATTCGGGAGTGCAGAAGATGAGCCCGTCCGCGGCGGCGATGGCCCCGCGCAGGCGCAGCACGGGCTCCGGGGCTTGGTAGTCGTTCGGGTCCAGGTCCAGGCCCGGGTCGAAGAAGGGCAGCTCGCCGAGGCCCTCGAAGACCGCCACCTCGACCCCTGGCGGCGCCAGGGCCCCCAGGGTGCGCAGGAGGGCCGTGTTGGACGAGGAGGCCCGCAGGCTGCCGGAGATCGCGAGGAGGCGCAGGGTCATGGCTCGAGGGTGAGGGCAGGGGTGCGCGGTCCGCAAGGCCGCCGCCGCTTGGTAGGCTGGCCTCCCCGCCCATGCCCGACCCGAAACCCTCCAAGCCCGGCCTCCACCCGCGCAATCCCCACCGCGCGGGCTACGACTTTCCGGCCCTGGTGGAAGCCGCGCCGGAGCTGCGCGCCTTCCTCACGCGCACCCCCGACGGCCGGACCTCCCTCGACTTCGCCGAGCCCCAGGCGGTGAAGGTCCTGAACCGCGCCCTACTCCTGCACCACTACGGCGTGCGCGGCTGGGACCTCCCCGAGGGCGCCCTCTGCCCGCCGGTGCCGGGACGGGCGGACTACGTCCACCACCTCGCGGACCTGCTGGGGGAGGCCTTGGGCGGCACGCTCCTGTCCGGCCCGGGTGTCCGCATCCTCGACCTCGGCACCGGCGCCAGTGGCATCTACGCCCTCCTCGGCCACCGGGCCTACGGCTGGTCCTGCGTGGGCACCGACGTCGACCCCCGGGCCATGGACTCCGTGCGGAGGATCCTCGCGGCCAATCCCGGTCTCGAGGCGGGGTTCGAGCTGCGCCGCCAGAACCGGCCCGACCACGTCCTCGAGGGCGTCCTGAAGCCCGGCGAGCGCTTCCACGCCTCCCTCTGCAATCCGCCCTTCCATGCCTCCGCCGCCGAGGCCCGGGAAGGCAGCGCGCGGAAGTGGCGGAACCTGAAGGGCGTGGCCACGTCCGAACCGGCGCGCAACTTCGGCGGCCGGGGCGGCGAGCTCTGGTGCCCCGGCGGCGAGGCGGCCTTCGTGGGCCGGATGGTCGAGGAGAGCGTGACCTTCGCTGACCGCATCCTATGGTTCACGAGCCTCGTCTCCCGCTCGGAGAACCTGCCGGGCCTGAAGCGGAAGCTGCGGGCCGCGCGGGCGGCGGAGGTCCGGATCATCCCCATGGCCCAGGGCCAGAAGCGCAGCCGCATCCTGGCCTGGACCTTCGTGCCGACGGAGGCCCGGCGCGGCTGGTTCGAGGGCCCCTAGGCGGCGGGTTCCGGCAGCGGGGAGGGCTCGGTGGCGTCCAGGAGGGTCAGGTCCACCACCGAGTGGGCGGGCCCGCTGGCCACCATGGGCACGAAGCGCCGGCCCCAGGCCAGCTCCTCGGCCTTGTAGGAGCTGCGGGCGTACACGGTCTGGGCGAAGGTGTCGTCGAAGGCCTTGATGAGGACGATGAATTCCCCGTCCAGGGCGTGCAGGTCGGCCTCGCCCAGGCCCGCCAGGGGGCTCGCGCCGTCGATGGGATGCACCACGGTCCAGTTGGAGGGGAAGAGGTTGATGCGGGTGCGCTCCAGGGCCAGGGCGTGGAAGCGGCGGTCGCCGGTCTCGGGATCCAGGATGCTGAGGGTGAGGTTGGCCTCCACCTCGATGAGCTGGTTGCTGCGCTCGTTCACGATGCGGAACATGAAGGCCCGGCCGCCCCGGAAGGGCGCGACGACGCCGTGCCGGCTGAAGAGCACCCGGGCGTGGGGCCGGGAGAAGCGCCCGTAGAGCAGGCCCGTGGCCACCGCGAAGGCCAGGAGGCCCACCAGGGACTCCACCGCCGCCACGACGCTGGAGAGCGTCCCGATGGGGTAGATGTGGCCGTAGCCCACGGTGGTGAGGGTCTGGGCGCTGAAGAAGAAGGCGTCCAGGAATCCCATGGGCGCGCCGGAGGCCTTGGCGAAGTGCTCCAGGCCGATCAGGGTGTAGAGGCTTCCGAAGCAGAGGTTCGCCGCCACGTAGCCGGCCACCAGCACGCCGAAGAAGCGCGGCAGGGACATGGCGATGAGCTGGTGGTAGAGCTCGTAGGGCCGGAAGGCCGGCGCCCCCACCCGGCGCACGTTGAAGGAGCCATCCTTGTTCACGCCCCGGCGGGGGCCGCCCTTGAGGCCGAGGCCCAGGTCGTCGCCGGGCGCGGGGGACCGCCGGGAAGGAAGGATCAGGGGCATGCCCCGCAGCATACCCGGCGGGGCTGCACGGCTCAGAAGGTGACGGTGAGGGCCAGGCCGAAGCCCGGGTGTCGCCGGCTGTGCAGGTAGTAGCCGTCCTCCCAGGCGATCCAGAGGTCGTCCTCGGCGTACCAGGTCTCGGTCCAGGTCTCGGGCCAGGGGTCCACGATCAGGAAGCTGTAGCCTCCCCAGGCGAAGCAGGGGTAGCCCTGGCGGATCACGGGCCGGGCGTGGAGCCGGAACCCGCGCTCCGGGCCGAACTGGAGCCGGAAATCCCGCTCAGGGATGACGTAGCCGCCATAGCCGCCGCGCTCCCGCCAGGTCCGGTGCTCGGCCTCCCAGTGGCGGGCCCGGTGGTCCTGCCAGGTCCGGGCCTGGCCCCAGGCGCCCCCCGCGTGCCAGGTGCCGCCCCGCTCCCAGGCCCGGGCCTGTTCCCGGCTGCGGGTCTGGGTGGGGTAGAGGCTGCCGCTGCCCGGATGCAGGGTGGTGGAGGTGTCGTCGCCCCGTCCCGGGCCGCCGGGACGGAGGCCCCGGCGCGGGGGATAGCCCGGGGGACCCCACCCTCCAGGCTCCCGGCGGGGCGGCGGGGGCTCCTCCTTCACCGCGCCGGGGTGCTCGGCGGGGGGCTTCAGGGGCTCGGGGTCCTTGTAGGGATCGGCGGGCTTGGATTCCCGGGGGGAGCGCTCGGGGCGGGGCGGGCGTTCCGGGCGGGGCGGCCGCGGATCGCCCTGGGCCGTCAGGGGGCCGAGGCAGAGCAGGGAGAGCAGGAGGGCGGGCAGGCGGGCCATGGGACGCTCCGGAAGGTCTGGCCAGCATAGGGCCCGGGACCCGGCCCGGCCATGCCCGCCATCACCCCGTCCCGCGGCCGCCCGGACCGGATCGGGCCCCGCCCAGGGCCAGGCCGAGGATGGCCGCCAGCGTGTCCATGAGGCGTCGCCGGGACTCGGGGAAGGCGTCCTGGTCGAAGCTCTGGAAGCTCACGAGGCCGAAGGGCAGGGCGCCGAGGTCCTCCCCCGCGCCCAGGGGAACGCCGTACCACGTGGCGGGGGAGAGCCCCGTGGCCTGTTCCGCGGCGGTGAGCACCTTCCCGGCCCGTTCCCCCTCCTCCGCCGTGCGGATGTAGAGGGGATGGCCCGCGTCCAGGGCCTGTTCGGTGAGGCCGCGGGGCTGGTCGTAGCGCCGGGAGGGATGGCGACGGGCGCGGCCGCCCTCGAAGTAGAAGGGGAAGGTCAGCAGGTCGGCCTTCCGGTCCACCAGGGCGAGGTAGAAGCAGGCGAGGTTGAGCGGCTTGAAGCAGAGGCCGTGCATGGCCTCCGCCAGGGCGGCGGGGCTGTCGCCGGGGCGCAGGCAGGCGGCCACCGCGCGGACGAGGGCCAGGTCGGCCTCCAGGTGCAGGGCCAGTTCCCGGAGGTCCTCCGCGTCCCGCCGGCGGGCCTGCAGTTCGGCCTCCAGGGCGGCGAGGCGCGGCGGGGCCTGCTTGCGGGGACGGAAGAAGGGCATGGCGGGGCCGATGGTGCACCCAACCGCCCGTTCCCGCGAGGGATTTCCGAGGGCGCGGCCGCCCCCCTTGTGACCGCCATCCCGCCGCGCTGTGATGGGATCGTTCCCGATCCCCCGGAGGCCCCATGTCCACCCCCCGCGTGAAAGAGATCCTGTCCTGGTACGCCTCCGAGAACCCCGGCGTGAAGGCCAACCTGGCACGGCTGATGAACCACGGCCGCCTCGCGGGCACCGGCAAGTTCGTGATCCTGCCGGTGGACCAGGGCTTCGAGCACGGACCCGCCCGCAGCTTCGCGCCCAACCCGCCGGGCTACGACCCGCGCTACCACGTGGAGCTGGCCGTCGCGTCCGGCTGCAACGCCTACGCCGCGCCCCTGGGCTTCCTGGAGGCCGTGGCCTCGGACTACGCCGGCGACGTGCCCCTCATCCTCAAGCTCAACAACAGCGACAGCCTCAGCAAGGGCATCGAGCCCTGCTCCGCCATCACCGGCACCGTGGAGGACGCCCTGCGCCTGGGCTGCGCCGCCATCGGCTACACCATCTACCCGGGCAGCGACGCGAGGAACGAGCAGTTCGAGGCCCTCCGGGAGCTGATCCTGGACGCGAAGGCCGCGGGCCTGCCCACGGTGGTCTGGTCCTATCCCCGCGGCTCGGGCCTCAGCAAGGAGGGGGAGACCGCGGTGGACGTGGTGGCCTACGCCGCCCAGATCGCCGCCCAGCTCGGCGCCCACATCATCAAGGTGAAGCCCCCGAAGGCCCACCTGGAGCAGAAGGAGGCCGCCGCGGCCTTCCAGAAGGCGGGCATCCCCACGGAGACCCTGGCGGACCGCGTGCGGGAGGTGGTGCGCAGCGCCTTCGGCGGGCGGCGCATCGTGATCTTCAGTGGCGGCGAGGCCAAGGGCACGGAGGAGGTGCTCAAGGAGGTCGCCGAGATCGCGGCGGGGGGCGGGTTCGGCAGCATCATGGGCCGCAACGCCTTCCAGCGTCCCAAGGCCGAGGCCCTGGCACTGCTGGAGGCGGTCATGGAGATCCACGCGAAGGCGTGAAGCGCGCCGGCCCATGGACCGGAGGGCCTGCGGCCCCGCCCGCAACACCTCGTGAGTTCCACCCTCCTCGCCGGGCCCCGGCTCCGCCGCGCTCGCGCACGCTCCGCCACCCGGCGGTCGGGCGGATCCACGCCAAGGCGGTCTGACGCCGCCGGACGGCCGGATCCCGGCTAGGCCGGCGCGCCGAAGAGGGCGCCGGCCGCTGCCGTGAGGCCCATGGCGAGGGCGCCCCAGAAGGTCACCCGGGCGGCGCCCCGGCCTGCGCTGGCTCCTCCCGCACGGGCGGCCACGCCGCCGAGGAGGGCCAGGAAGAGGAGCGAGGTGGCGGCCACCGCCGGGATGAGCGCCCGGGCGGGAGCCAGGGCGGTGACGGCGAGGGGAAGGGCCGCGCCCACGGCGAAGCTCGCGGCGCTGGCCAGGGCGGCCTGCACGGGCCGGGCGCTGAGGGCGGTGGAGATGCCCAGCTCGTCGAGGGCGTGGGCGGCCAGGGCGTCGTGGGCCATGAGCTGTTCGGCCACCTGGCGGGCCAGCGCGGGCTCCAGGCCGCGCCGCTCGTAGATCCCCGCCAGTTCCCGGTGCTCCCCTTCCGCATCCGCCCGCAGCTCTTCCCGCTCCCGGGCCAGGTCCGCCGTCTCCGTATCGGCCTGGCTGTGGACGGAGACGTACTCGCCCGCGGCCATGGACATCGCCCCGGCCACCAGGCCGGCGACGCCCGCCACGAGGATGGCGCCCCGGCCGGCGTGGGAGGCCGCCACGCCGAGGAGCAGGCTGGCGGTGGAGACGATGCCGTCGTTGGCCCCCAGCACGGCGGCGCGCAGCCAGCCGATGCGGTCCGTGCGATGGCGTTCCGGATGGCGCGGGAGCATGTCGGCCTCCTCGGGGGCGTCCATGGTCGCACCCGCCGGGGTCCGGGCCGGAGGCGCGCGGGGCCCAGCCGGTCACAATCCCCGGGCCAGCGGGCGCTTTCCTTTCCCGGGGCTTCAGGTAGCATCCCCGCAACGACACCTTCGCGAGGCTGCCCATGTTCGCCCGCTCCATCTCCGTGGACGTGAACCCCTTCGGCACCAGCCCGATCCTGAACAAGGAGCAGCTCTGGAAGGGCATCGAGGCCAAGGCCCAGGATCCGGTCATCTTCGTGCCGGGCATGGAGTCCAGCCGCATCGTCGAGCGAACGGAGGACGGCTTCGTCCGGGAGGTGGTGGTCCGGGGCGAGACCTTCCGGGAGCGCATCACCCTGCTCCCGCCGGTGCAGATCCGCTTCGACCGCATCGAGGGCCGCGAGAGCGGCTGGATCACCAACACCCTGAGCGAGGGGCCCCACGGGCTCCTGCTCACCTACACCCTCGCCATCGGCTTCCCCGGCGTGTGGCCGGGCTCCGAGGAGGAGCAGAAGCTGGGCGGCGTGCTGGCGGAGAACTACGCCCAGGCCATCGACCTCACGGTGTCCACCATCCGCAAGCTGGTCGCCGACGGGAAGATCTGAGGCCCGCGGAGCCCCGTCCGGCGCTCAGGCGGGACCGAGGGCCAGGGTGTTCGCCGCCCACTCGATCCAGAACTCCGCGGGGGTGTCCTTGGCGTAGTTGAGCTGGTCCAGGGTCTCCTGGCTGGGCTCGGTGATGCTGAGGACCGGGATCGGCCCGAGCCCGTAGACGCAGGCGCAGGCCATGAACCGCGCGGCGTCCCCGATGGTGACCACCTTGAGCCGGCCCAGGGAGCGGTCGGCGCAGGCCTGGATCAGCGTCTGGAGGCGGTGGATGTTCCAGGGGCGCGTGACCCGCTCGAAGTCCGCCGGCTCGCCGCGCAGGACGTATCCGGCGTAGGTCATGGCGAGGCTGGACGTGCGCGGGGGCTCCTCGTCCCAGAACCCGCCCCGGCCCAGGATGAAGTCCGCGTCCTGCCGGTGCAGCAGGCCCGCGCGCTGCACGGCCTGCCAGATCAGGTGGCCGCCGTGCTCGGTGTCCTCCCAGAACGGGGCGGGCTGCATCAGCGCGCGGTCGTCGGCGAAGCCCCCCAGGAGCAGGAGGAGGATGGGCCCCTTCTCGGGGAACAGCGTGGGGATGTCGAGGGGGACGAAGTTCCGCCGGTCCTCGGCCCGGTCCCCCCGGGCGCGCCGCCGCCGCTCCACCGGCGGCGCGGCCTCGTGGGCGACCACGAGCCGGGAGCCCTCCTCGGTGCGCTCCACCCGCAGCCGCCCCTGCTCCAGCCGGGCGAGGATCTCCGCCGGCCTGAAGGGGGTCGTGTCGTAGGGGGAGGGGTTCGCCATGGGCGCCGGGGTGGAAAGGCGGGGGAAGTGCGTCCAGTCTAGCTCCAAGCCCCACCGCGAGGTCCCCATGACCCCCGACATCGTCCTCCTCCCCGGCAAGCGCACGCCCTTCGCCGAGTACAACGGGTCCTTCCGCCACCTCCGGGCCCAGGACATGGGCGTCCACGCCGCGAAGGGTGCGCTGGAGGCCGCGAAGGTCCCTCCGGAGCGGATCGACCACGTGGTGATGGGCATGGTGCTCCAGACCACGGCGGACGGCCTCTACGCCGCGCGGCACGTCGGTCTGGGGGCGGGCTGCCCGGTGGCGACGCCGGCGCTGATCGTGAACCGGCTCTGCGGCTCGGGCCTGGAGGCGATCCAGGAGGCCGCGCGGATGATCCGGCTCGGGGAGGCCTCGGTCGTCCTCGCGGGCGGCATGGAGGCCATGAGCCAGGCCCCCTTCGTGCTGCGGGGCGACCTGCGCACGGGGCTGCGCCTGGGGGCGGGGAAGCTGGAGGACAGCCTCCTGCAGGGCCTCTACGACACCCAGTGCGGCCTTTTCATGGCCCAGACCGCGGAGAACATCGCCCGGGACCGCGGCCTCGGCCGGGAGGCCCAGGACGCCTTCGCCGCCGAGAGCCAGCGCCGGGCCGCGGCAGCCTGGGAGGCCGGGATCTTCGCCGAGGAGGTGCTGCCCCTCGACGTGGCCCAGGGCCGCAGGACCCTGCGGGTCGAGCGTGACGACCACCTGAAGCCCGGCACCACCGTGGACGTGCTCGGGAAGCTCCCGCCCGCCTTCGGCAAGGAGGGCACGGTCACCGGCGGCAACGCCTCCGGCATCGTGGACGGCGCCGCGGCGATGGTGGTGACCTCGGCGGAGACGGCAACAATGGAGGGCTGGACGCCCCTGGCCCGGGTCGCGGCCTATGCGGCGGTGGGCGTGGAGCCCGCGCGCATGGGGCTGGGCCCCGTGCCCGCCGCCCGGCAGGCCCTCCAGGCGGCGGGGCTCGGCACCGGGGAGGTGGACCTCGTGGAGGTGAACGAGGCCTTCGCGGCCCAGTGCCTCGCGGTGATGCACGACCTGGGGCTGGATCCCGCGAAGACGAACGTGCATGGCGGCGCCATCGCCCTGGGCCATCCCCTGGGCGCCAGCGGCGCGCGCCTCGCCCTGCACCTCGCCTACCGGCTGAGGGCGGAAGGGAAGCGGTGGGGCTTGGCGGCCCTGTGCGTGGGCGGCGGCATGGGTGTGGCGATGGTACTCGAGCGCTGCTGATCCGCACTCGAAGCCTTGGCTGAAACCCGCGCCAGTGCTAGGCTTGAGGCTCCCTGGGGAGTCGCCAAGTGGTAAGGCAGCGGGTTTTGGTCCCGCCATCCGAGGGTTCGAATCCTTCCTCCCCAACCAAGGCACGGCCCCGCGAGGGGCCGTCACTCAAGGGGAGGAAGGATTCGAACGGCAGCGGCGGCCAGGTAGGGTAAGGGAGGACGCGCGGGAGCGCGGCCGAGTGGTCCCGCAGGGATTCCCGTGGCCTGCCGATGCCGCGACCCGGAGGGAAATCCTTCCTCCCCAAACAAGCAGCGGCCCCGCAAGGGGCCCGCGCGCCCTCAGGGATTCGCCTTCGGCGTGAAGCCGAACTCCTCCACGCCCAGGAGGTCGGGCCGGATCACGGACGCTTCGCCGGCCTCCATGCGGCTGATGGCCTTGGCGCCGGTGGCCGATTCATAGGCCAGGAGCACCCGCTGCTCGATGGCCTCCCGGGTCTCGTTGTTGAGCGGGAAGGCGATGTCCTTGAAGCTGCCGTCCCGCTTGCGCTTGCTCGGCATGGAGACGAAGTAGCCGTCCTCGCCCTCCACCACCCGGAGGTCGCCCACCAGGAAGCAGTCGTCCAGGACCAGGGAGGCGAAGGCCCGGAGCTTCTCGTCGCCCTCGACCTTGTTGATGCGCACGTCGGTAATGTTCAGCATCCGTCCAGTCTAGCGGCACCGCGCTCAGGCGATCTCGATCCAGCCCCACTGGCGCTCGGAGCGGTCTCCCCGGCGCCACGACCACAGCAGGTCCGGCTGGCAGACGGTGCAGAGGGGCAGGGAGCCGTCCCGCGCAGGATCGAGGCCGAGGTCCAGGGCCTGGGCGCGGAGGAAGCCGTGCAGGTCCAGATGCGGCCTCCCGCGGGGGCCCTCGGCCGCGAGACCCGCGCGCCAGGCCGGATCCTCCCCCGCGGCCGCCACCACCTCGGGGCCGACCTCGAAATGGCAGCGCTGGATGGCGGGCCCAAGGGCCCAGACCAGGTCGGCGGGGTCACCGCCGAGATCCGCGAAACGGGCCACGCCCCTGCGGAGGATGCCTGGGCCAACGCCGGCCGGGCCGAGACCCGTGGCGCCCCGCCAGCCGGCATGGAGGGCCGCGACCCAGGGCCCGTCCGGCAGGAACCCGGCCAGGAGGATGGGCACGCAGTCCGCCACCCGCACGCCGATGCGCACGCCGGGCTCGCGGGTCCAGATCCCATCGGCCTCCACCGCGCCCCCGGAGGCCTCCACCACGCCGCAGCCGTGGACCTGGCTGAGGCGCACCGGCGGCAGGGAGGCCGGGTCGTCGCCCTTGGTGGTGAAGCCCCAGCGGAGCGGGAAGGGCGGCGCGACCTGGGGGACGAGCATGTCAGCCCCTCGGCCAGAGGAGGGCCAGCAGGCTGAGATCCGTGATCGCCCAGGCCACCAGGCCGCGGTACATGCCCGCCTCGTGCTGGGCGTCGGTCCACCGCGCCCAGGCCAGCCGCCAGGGAACCAGCACCAGCAGCCAGGCCGCGAGGGAGCCCGCCAGCCAGAGGGGTTGGCGTCCGTGGATCCAGGCGGCCCGGGCGAAGGCCCCGTGGGCCAGGGCCAGCGCCGCCAGGGCCATGTCCAGGCTGCGGGGCACGCTCATGCGGATGACCAGGGTCCGGTCGCCCCGGGCCCGGTCCTCGGCCACCTGGTAGATCTGCGTCATCGGGTAGAGGGCGGCGAAGAGCAGGCCGAAGCCCGCGCAGGCCCAGAGCACGGCGGCGGGCACGGGCCGCCCGGACAGCGCCCATCCGGCCAGGGGCGTGAGGAAGCCGAAGCCGAGGCAGTTGATGAGCAGGTCCCAGCCGGCCCGGGCCTTGAGGCGCACCGGCGGCACGCTGTAGAGCACGCTCATCACCACGCAGCCGAGCACGGTCCAGAAGAAGAGGCCTCCGGAGGGACCGATCCTGAAGAAGGGCAGGGCGGCGGCGAGGCTGGCCGCGAGGAGCAGAACGCTGAAGGCCAGCAGGTGGCGGGGCGGCTTGGGCGGCGCCTTCAGGTAGCCGATGTCCCCCTCGTCGTTGTCGAAGGCGCTGTTGATGGCCAACGTCCCGCCGTTGAGCAGCGCCACGAAGGCGAACCAGCCGAGCAGGGTCCAGGGCCACGCGCCCGGCGCGAAGGCCCCCAGGCCCGAGGCCCACAGGGCGCCCAGGAGCAGGTGGGCGGTCATGATGGGCCATTCCATCGGCCGCAGATGGAGCAGGTAGGCCAGCGCCTCCCGGCCCAGGAGCTTCTCGAAGGCGGCGCGGAGGGCGAAGGGGGCGCCGCTCATGGGATCAGCAGCACCTTGCCGAGGGCCCCGCGGCCCTCGAGGAAGGCGTGGGCCGCCACGCCCTCGGCGAGGGTGAAGGCGCGGTCGATCCGGACCCTGAGCGCCCCGCGGGCCACGGCCTCGAAGAGCTCCGCGGCGCGGGCGAGACGCTCGGACCGCGAGGTAAGCACATTCCAGAGGTCGCCTCCCGTGAGGGTCTTGGAGGTGTCCATGAGCATGCGCGGATCCACCGGCGGCGGGTCGCCCCCGGCCATGCCGTAGAAGACCACCCGGCCTCCCGTTCGCACGGCCTCGAAGCTCTGTGGAAGCGTGGACCCAACGGAATCGTAGGCGACGTCGACGCCGCCCCCGGACCACGCGCGGACCTCGGCCACCCAGTCCGAGGCGTAGAGGGCCACGGCCTCGGCCCCGGCCTCCCGGGCCGCCGCCGCCTTGGCCGCCGAGGAGGTCAGGCCGATCACCCGGGCGCCCCGGCTCCGCGCGAGCTGCACCAGCAGCAGCCCCACGCCCCCGGCGGCGGCATGGACGAGGATCGTCTCCCCGGCACGGACCGCGTGGCTGTCCCGGAGGAGGTACTGCGCCGTCAGGCCCTGGAGCAGGAGGGCCGCCGCGGTCTCGAAGGAGATCGCCTCCGGCAGGGGGATGAGCTTGTCGAAGGGCACGGCGACCCGCTCGGCATTCGCGAAGGGGCTGTCGGCGAAGGCCACCCGGGTCCCCGGCGCCAGGTCGCAGCCGTTGGGGTCCTCGACGACCCCGGCGGCCTCGTAGCCGGCGATCCAGGGGGGCTCCCCCGCGAGGTGGTAGGTCCCCTTCCGCCGGTACACGTCCGCGAAGTTGAGGCCGATGGCGGCGGTGCGCACCAGCGCTTCCCCGGGGCCGGGCACCGGATCCGCCACCTCCTCCAGCCGCAGCACCTCCGGCCCGCCGAAGGACCTGAAGCACAGGGCCTTCATCAGGCGGCGCTGCTCGCGTCCTGGCCCCCGCCTTCGCCGGCGGCCGGGCGCGGGCCCAGCTTCGGCTCCACCAGGGCGTCCATGGCGGCCCGCAGGAGAGGCACGCTGAACTGCGTGTCCACGCACATGCCGTGGGGGAGGTCCAGGGGCAGCACGTAGGCCGGGACTTCCGGGAGCTTGGTGAGGCCCTTGAGGAGGCGGTCGGTGCAGCTCACCGCCACGATGAGGTCGGGGCGGTACTCCCGGGCCTCCCGGTAGGCCTTGTGGCTGCGGTTGGTGATGCGGCTCTCCCACTGGCGCTCGAGGAGGGCGTTCATGAAGTCGCCCACGGGGCAGAGACCGCAGTCGTAGCAGTTCTGGAGGTCCTCGAAGATGTCGGCCTTGCACTTGGCGAGCTGGACGCAGTGGGGCAGGAGCACCAGGGAGCGGCGGGCCTTCCGGGCCTCGAAGGCCTGGCGCACGCGGTGGTTGTTCCAGCCGCAGAAGGCCAGGATCCAGGCGTCCTCCTTGCCCAGCATCCGGGCCAGGGGCCGGAAGAGGCGCACCCACAGGCCGTCCCAGCGCACGATGCCGCCCCGGGCGCGAAGGTAGCTCTCGCCGGTCTTGAAGGTGGGCCACGCCACCGCGAGGCAGGCCACCGCCGCCAGGGCCCACCAGCCGAAGAGGCGGGGCTGCAGCAGCGCCGCGAGGACGGCGGCGGCCATTCCGGCGAGGGGCACGCCCCGCCGCACCCAGAGGAAGGTCGCGTAGCGCTCGGCGGGAAGGGCGGGGGCGTTCACGGTTCCATTGTCCGACGTCGGGGGCTTCGAGGCCACTTGGCCGAGCTGGTCAGGCCCACGAGCTTCTTCTTCGCATCCTGCGGATGCTCAGGGGCAGGGAGGTTTGGGAGGGGGCTCGTCATGCGCGATTTCCTGCCTACTTCGCCGAGCTGGCCAGGCCCACGAGCTTCTTTAGGTCCTCGTCCTTCCAGCGGATGCCGCCGCCGAAGAAGAGGGTGCGCAGCTCCTTGTTGGCCAGGTCCTGCCAGCCGGCGCTGAGGTAGAGGTTCCGGCCGAACTGGTAGCTGGTGGTCAGGCGGTAGCGGGGCTTCTCCTTGCCCTCGCGCTTGGTGAAGTCGTAGGCCAGGGCGCCGAGGCGGAAGCGGTCGTCCAGGGCCCGGAACTCGGCGCCGCCGCCGCCCTTGCCCTCGACGATGCCGGCGCTGAGCACGAGGTTCTCCCCGAGGCGCTTGGCGAACTGGGCGGAGACCGTGAGCGCGTTGTCCGACGTGATGTTGCGGGTCTTCTCCTGGACCTCCACGGGCTGGCCGGTGAGGGGATCGATCCTGATCACCGTGCGGGTGGAGTCGGAGACCTTGCCGTCGGGGGTGGAGTTCAGCTGCAGGCTGTACCAGTAGTCCTTGCGCGGCGCGAGCTCGATGCCCAGGCCGGTCTGGCTGTCCCCGCGGCTGGACCAGCGGTTGGCGCTGAGGTCGAGGCGCAGGTCCATGCTCTTGAATCCGCCCAGCATCTCGTTCAGGTTGTCCACCGCCGTGTTGATCTTCTTGATGGTGGTGTCGTCGGTGAGGAGCTTGCCGATGGTGCCCTCGCCCTTGTCCAGCTTCGCGGTGATGGACCTCAGGTTCTGCGACGTCTCCTGGAAGCTGTTGGCCAGCCTGCGCACGTCCTGCATGGCGCCCTTCAGCTCGGGGCGGTTCTCCGCGACCAGGCCGTTCAGGTTCTTCCCCAGGTCCTCGAACTGCTGGGCGAGCCGAGGCAGGCGCTCCCGCAGGTCGCCGCTCATGGCCTCCACGTTGGCCATGGTGCGGTTGATGGCGCCGTGGTTCTCCTGGGCCATGACGCGGATCTCGCCGGTGAGCATGCGCACGTTGTCCACGATCTCGTCCAGCTTGGCCCGGCCCGCCTCGCCGCCGATGCTCTGGTTGAGCGAGTAGGTGATGCCCTTCACGTCCTGGCCGATGGCGCCCATGGTCTCCATGAGCTGGTCGAGGCTGACGGAGGTCTTGCTCTTGATGGGCTCGTTCTCCTCGTGGGGCCCGCGCTCGCTGTGGCCGACGTCGAGGTCGATGTACTTCTCACCGAGGATGCCGATCGCGGCGAGGCTCACGGTGGCGTCCCGATTGACCTCGAAATCGCGGGGCACCGTCATGTAGACCCGCGCGCGGCCGTGCTCCAGGCGGATCTTGGCCACCTGGCCCACCTTGACTCCGGCGACGCGGACCGGGCTCTGCTCGTTGAGGCCCGCCACCTGGTCGAAGCTGGTGGTGTAGGTCTTGAGGTCCTTGTTGCTCCCGAACTCCAGCTTGTCCATGCGGAAGACGAGGATGCCGACCACCGCGATGGCCGCGATGAAGAAGGCGCCGACCTTGGTTTCGAGCTTCATACGGGAACCCCTTTCGGAGTGCGCTTGGGGGGCGGCGGGTCCAGGAGGAAGGGCCCGTCCGCGTCCCCGCGGAGGAACTGCTGGATGACCGGATGGGGATTGGCCTTGAACTCCTCCGGCGGCTGCACCGCCAGGCACTCGCCCCGGAAGAGGAGGGCCACGCGGTCGCCGATCTCGAAGGCGCTCTTCAGGTCGTGGGTGATGGTGATGGTGGTGACGCCCAGCTCGTGCTTGAGGTCCAGGATCACGCGGCCGATGACGTCGGTCATGACGGGGTCCAGGCCCGTGGTGGGCTCGTCGAAGAGGAGGATCTTGGGCTTCAGGGCGATGGCCCGGGCGAAGCCCACCCGGCGCTTCATGCCGCCCGACAGCTCGGCGGGCTTGAGGTGCTCGGTGCCCTTCATGCCCACCATGGAGAGGCACTCCTCCACCCGGGCGCGGATCTCCCCCTCCGTCATGCCGCTGTGGCGGCGCAGGGCGAAGGCCACGTTCTCGAAGACGGTCATGGAATCGAAGAGGGCCGCCATCTGGAAGCACATGCCGATCTTCTTGCGGGTCTCGAAGAGCTCCTCGTGGGACATCTCGTGGACGATCCGGCCCTCCACCTTCACGTGCCCGTGGTCCGGCACCAGCAGGCCCATGATGTTGCGCAGCAGCACCGTCTTGCCCGTGCCCGAACCCCCGAGCACCACCAGGCTCTCCCCCATCTCCACGCTGAGGTTGACGTTGGAGAGGACCACCTTGGGTCCGAAGGCCTTGGAGAGGTTGACGACTTCGATGACGGGGTCGCTCAAGGGTCGGAGTCCGTCAGACGAGGAGCATCTTGGTGAGGAAGAAGTCGGCGATCAGGATCCACAGGCTGCTCGTCACCACGCTGCTCGTCGGCGCGTTGCCCACGCCCTCGGCGCCGCCCCGGGTGCGGTAGCCCTTCCAGCAGCCCACCAGGGCGATGATCGCCCCGAAGACGACGGCCTTGGTGAGCGCGATGCGGAGGTCCTTGAGGGCCAGCAGCTTGTAGAACTCGCCGCTGTAGACCACCGCGCTCTGGCCCTCGGAGAGCACCAGCAGGAGGTAGCCGCCCCAGTAGCCCACGTAGATGGCCATGGCGGTGAGCAGGGGCATCATCATCAGGGCGGCCAGGAGGCGGGGCACGAAGAGGTAGTGGATGGGGTCCGTGGCCAGGCACTCGAGGGCGTCGATCTGCTCGGTGACCTGCATGGTGCCGAGCTCGGCGGCCATGGCGGAGCCCACCCGGCCGCTGATCATCAGGCCCGTGATCACCGGGGCCAGCTCGCGGACCACGGCGAGGCCCTCCACCTGGGAGGCGAGGCCCTCGGCCTGGAACTGCTTGAAGCCGAAGGAGAGCTGGACGGCGAACACGGCGCTCACGGCGAGGCTGGTGAGCACCACCACGGGGATGGAGTTCACCCCCACCGCCAGGAACTGGCGCATCAGGTTCTCGCCGTCGAAGGGGCGCTTGAAGACGCAGCGAAGGGTGCGGCCGGAGAGGACGGCGAAGTCGCCGGCCTGATCCATGAAGTCCAGCACGGTGGCGCCGGTGCGGTCGAGGATCGCGGTCAGCATGGATCGCCTGGCGTCATGGTCCCTGGAGCAGAAAACACCAAGTCTAACCCAGCTTGGGCCGCCGTCTGGCCCTCAATCGCTCCCCACCGTCCTCCTTCACGGTCTGGGGCGTGCGGCTCAGGGCCAGGGCGCCCGGGGGGACGTCGTACGTGATGGTGCTGCCGGCGGCGATGACGGCGCCGTCGCCCACGGTCACCGGCGCCACGAGCTGGGTGTCGCTGCCCACGAAGACCCCGGCGCCGATCTCGGTGCGGTGCTTGGCGAAGCCGTCGTAGTTGCAGGTGATGACGCCCGCGCCGACGTTGGTGCCCTCGCCCACCGAGGCGTCCCCGAGGTAGGCCAGGTGGTTGGCCTTGGCGCCGCGGCCCAGGGTGGCCTTCTTGGTCTCCACGAAGTTGCCCACGTGGGCGCCCTCCTCGAGCACCGAACCCTCCCGCAGCCGGGCGAAGGGTCCCACCACGCAGCCCGCGCCGGCGCGGGCGCCCTCGCGGCGGGACTAGGGGCGCCCGACGGTGCCGGCCCCGAGGTCGCTGTCCAGGAGGATGCTGCCCTGGCCGATCCGGACGCCGGTCTCCAGGCGGCAGGAGCCCTCGAGGCGGACCAGGGGTTCCAGGACGGCCTCGCCCTCGAAGACCACCCGGGGGCCGATCCAGGTGGTGGCGGGGTCCAGCATGCCGACGCCCTCGGCCATCCAGTGGGCGTTGAGCCGGTGCCGGGCGACGGCCTGCAGGGCGGCCTGGTCGGCGCGGGAGTTCATCCCCGCCAGCTCGGCCGCCTCGCAGAGGCGGACGGCCACGGGGGCGCGGCGGGCGAGGGCCACCACGGCGTCGGTGAGGTAGTACTCCCCCTGGGCGTTGCGGTTGTGCAGGGTCCCGAGGGCCTCCCGCAGCCCGGCCCAGGGCAGGCCGTAGGCGCCCCCGTTCACGCGCCGGATGGACCGCTGCTCGGGGGAGGCGTCCTTCTCCTCCACGAGGCCGGCGAGGCCGGCCGGGCCCTCGAGCACGCGCCCGTAGCCCAGGGGCTGGTCGAGGTCCATGGCGAGGAGGGCCGGGGGGCCCTCGCAGAGGGCGGCCACGGTCTCCCGGGAGATCAGCGGCACGTCCCCGCAGAGGATGACGACCCGCTCGGCCTGCAGCTCGTCGAGGCGCCGCGCGCAGACCTGGAGGGCGTGCCCCGTGCCCAGCGGCTGCCCCTGGTCCACGGCCTCCACGGCGCAGGGCAGCAGACCGGCGGCGCCCCAGGCCTCCAGGGCGGCCTCCACGCGGTCCCGACCGTGGTGCACCACCACCAGGGCGCGAAGCGTCTCCGGCGGCAGGGCCCGCAGCACCCAGAGCAGCGAGGGGTCGCCGAGGATCGGCTGCAGCACCTTGGGCAGGGGCGACTTCATCCGCTTGCCCAGCCCCGCCGCCAGCACCACCGCCACCGTGTTCATCGAACCTCCGCTGGGGAGAGTGTAGCGGGCTCCTAGCCTGCCTCCGCCGCGTGCAGCACCGCCAGCACGCTCTGCAGCAGCTCCTGGACGGGGAAGGGCTTCTCGAGGAAGCCGACCCGGGTGAGGCCGAGGCTGGCCGGGCTGACGGGCAGCGCCTGCCCGGTGCCCATCACCAGCGTGGGGATGGGGCGGCGCTGGAATTTCCGGATGCTGGTCTGGAAGCGCTCGAGCCGCGGGGTGCGCTCGAGGATGAGGAGGTCCGCGACGCGCCCGCCGTGGGAGGCCTTGAGCAGCTCGCGGAGGTCGGCGAAGGCCACGCACGCGGCGCCGGCCTTGCGCAGCACGCCACCCAGGGTCTCCCGAACGAGATGGTCCTGGTCCACGAGCCAGAGCAGCCGACCCTGGAGCGGCTCCGCTTCGACGTGAAGCGCGGGCGCCGCCAGGGGCAGGTAGGCCAGCGGCGTCAGGAGGCCGTCCCGGTCCTGGCCCAGCTCCAGCATGCCGCGCCCCTCCGCGAGGAGCTGCTGGAGCCAGCCCAGCCCCAGCAGCGTGGTGTCGCCCTTCGCCTCGATGCCCTCGGCCTTCACCTTCAGCAGCCCCCAGCCGCGCCCCCCGAGGTCCACTTCCGCGAGCTGGAGCGTGAGGACGCCGCTGCGCAGGCGCTGCCGGGCGTGCAGGAGCAGGTGCGTCGCGATGCGCTCGAAGGACTCGGGCTTCAGCCGCACCTGGATCGCCGCCGCCTCCACCACCACCGCCACCTCCGTGGGGAGCATGCGCTGGAGCTTCGGCCGCAGGTCCTCGAGCCGCGCCCGGGCGTCCAACCCGTCGGCCACCTCGTCGCTGCTCAGGGGCAGCGTGGGCGTGAGGCGCTGGCAGGCCGCCAGCAGCAGGGCCGCCAGCCCCCGCGAATGCTCGTCCTGCGTCTCCGTGAGCAGGCGTTCCGCCAGGGGCAGCACCGCGCCCAGGGCGTTCACCACCGCCAGGCGGCGCTGGGCGTCCGGATGGCCGTCCCCGCTGAAGGCCCCGTGGCCCTGGGGCAGGGCCAGGGGATCCTCCGCCGAGGAGGCCACCCAGGCCAGGGCCATGTTCTTGTCAAAGGCCGCCGCCTGCAGCTCCAGGTCCCCGAAGCTGCCGTCCGCCCGCACCAGGGTCGCGGTGGTGCTGCCCCGGCCCGAGCGGTTGAGCTGGCCCAGCAGGTCCTCCCAGGCCCCGGCGCTGGCGCCCTGCATGAGGTCCTTCAGGGCGTAGCCCCGGAGCTGGTGCCGGGCCATGCCGACCTGGCGCCCGAAGGCCCCGTTGGCCTCCAGCACCACGCCCTTCTCGTTGAGCAGGAGCACCGGCTGCCGGCTCTCGATGCCGTAGGCCAGCGCGGGCGCGTCCACCTTCGCGTCGCGCTCCAGCACCGAGAGGGCCGTGCGGAAGCCGTCCCCGCGGCCCTCCACCCAGATGCCGTTGGCCCGCAGCCAGCGCAGCTGCTGCAGCGCCACCAGGCCCAGCAGCAGGCCCGCGAGGGCCGCCGCCTGCCAGTGGAGGAGGGGCAGGGGCGGCTTGAAGAGCCGCAGGGCCAGGGTGGCCAGCAGGAAGGCCAGCCCGCCGATGAGGGGGACCCGCGCCTCCAGCCAGCGGCCGCGGGTGGCGCGGTAGCCCAGGTCCGAGAGCAGGAGCCAGATCAGGGCCTCCAGGAGGGCCGCCGCCCAGAACCAGCCCAGGGGCTCCGGGTCCAGGCCCAGCTGCAGGCAGAAGAGGAGGCCGAAGGCCGTGGCTCCGCCCACGCCGAAGAGCAGGCGCCGCAGCCCGTGGCGGCCCTCCCGGTAGGCCTGCAGGAAGAGGCTGAAGCCCAGCAGGGTGCCGCCCATGTGGCCGCTGGGGAAAGCGTGGGCCTGGGGCAGGGCGAGGTGCCAGGGCATGGCCAGCACCCCGAGGATGCCACCGAGGAAGTACCCGTAGCTCAGCCCCACGCGGCCCTTGAGGCGGTAGATCCAGAAGCCCAGGTAGGGCGGGATCGGCAGCAGGAGCGCGAAGAGGAGGTGGGCGAGGGTCATGGGGCCAGGGTCATGGGGCGAGGATCGGGGCGAGGATCGGGGCGGAGTTCGGGGCGGAGTTCGGGGCGAGGATCAGGGCAGGGAGGGGGGAAGGACTTCAGCCTGCCACACCCCGCGGGCGGCGTTGAAGCAGCGGAGCCCCCGGGCCAGGGCTTCCTCGAGCAGCACCGGTCCGGTGCGAAGGTCCTGCCCCTTCGAGGCCGCCCACCCGGGCAGCAGATGGGCTTCCGCGAGGCCCGCCACGCGGCCGTCCCGAGGGGGCAGGCGAAGATGGTCGCCGCAGGGCAGGGCCACGCCGGCGAGGGCCGTCTCCGCCACGGTGCCGTCGGGCCAGAGGCAGAGCACGTCGTGGGCCCCCCGCGACCGCGCCAGCTCCAGCGCGGCCTCGCTCCATCCGCCGAGCAACCCCTTGTGCGCGGCCGCGGGGTTGCCCCGGAGGTCGCCCAGGGGATGGGGCGCCGCCAGGAGCCGCCAGGGCTCCGCCGGGGGCTTCCAGGCCTCGAGCCGGGCCAGCAGCACGCCCTCCCGCGCACGGGCCCGCAGGCGCAGGATGCCCTCACCCGCCTGACCCGCCTGGGCGAGGGCCTCGTCGAAGGCGGCCGCAAGCCAGGGGGCCTGGAGCCCGAGGTGCGCCAGCCCGGCCTCCAGGCGATCGAGATGGGCCTGCCCCAGCAGGGCCTCGCCTTCCTGGAGCCGCAGGGTGGTGCGGGGGCCGGGCTCCCCCGCCAGGACCTCGGGATCCATGGTATGGCCCCGGCCCGGCCCGAAGGCGCGCCAGGCAGGCTCAGGCGCCATGGTCGGAGCCGGGGCGCGGGTCCGCGTCCCAGGCCGCGCCCCTGGCCCGGGCCGCGAGCCGGATGGCCAGCGCGCAGGCCTCGAGGAAGTTGCCCGGGTCGCCCAGCCATCGCCCGGCCTTGTCGCAGGCGGTGCCGTGGTCCGGGCTGGTGCGGATGAAGGGCAGGCCGAGGGTCACGTTCACCGCCCGGGCGGGCTCGAGGGTCTTGATGGGGATGAGGCCCTGGTCGTGGTAGAGGGCCACCACCACGTCGAACTCACCCTGGGCCGCGCGGTGGAAGAGGCTGTCCGCGGAATAGGGCCCGAGGAGCCGCGGGGGCCCCTCCAGGTCCGTGGGGGGAACCGGGTGCCGGAGCGCCCGCGTGTCGAAGAGCCTCCAGCCCTCCGGGGGCGGGCCGGACGGGAAGAGGGGCGGCGCCCCGGGCGCCCCGGCGTCCCCGAGGCGGGTCCGGGCCCGGGCGAGGGCCTCCTCGAGGATGGACTCCTCGTTCCCGAAGGCCCCGCCCTCCCCGGCGTGGGGATTCAGGGCCGCGAGGGCGACGCGCAGCCCCCCCCGGGCCAGCAGGGCCGACAGGGATTCCGCCGTGCGCACCAGGGTCTCGGCCACCGCGCCGGCCTCCAGGCCCTCCACCACGCTGCGCAGGCTCTGGTGCACCGTGTGGAGCACCACCGTGAGGGAAGGGCTGAGGAAGGCCATGCGGGTCCAGGACGCGCCCGACAGCGCCTGGAGCAGTTCCGTGTGCCCGGGGATGGCCTCCCCGGCGAGGTGGCAGGCGGCCTTCGAGAGGGGCAGGGTGACCAGCGCGTCCGCGTCTCCGGCCATCACGCTTTCCGCGGCGGCCCGGACCCCGGCCAGGGCGGCCCTCCCGGAGGCGGCGCTGGGCTTGCCGAGGCCCAGGTCCCCGGGGACCGGGTCCGGCGAGGGGTCGATCCAGGCCGCGGCGCCCTCGACGTCCCGCGCGCCGCCGGGGCCGGGGCTCCAGGACCGCAGGCGCCGTCCGCCGTCCTCGAAGGCCCAGGCCACGGGCGCGCCCTCCCGCGGCAGCAGCTCCACGCCCGCCCGGGCGCCGAAGACGCTCAGGTCGGCCCAGCGCTGCAGGGCCGGCAGGCTCCGCAGCAGCAGTTCGGGGCCGACGCCGCAGGGGTCCCCGAGGGAGATCGCGAGGCGCGGCCGGCCGCCCGGGCCCCGCGCGGCCTCAGTCATAGAGCGGCAGGTCCACGTCCGGGGCGACGCCCTCCTCCTTCTTCGCGCTGGGCTTGCGCCGGATCCGGGGCTCCTCCTCCTGCTTGTAGATGTACTTGATGTTGTGCTTCGGGACGAGGACGTTGGGCTCCTTGATCCGGTTGATCTTCAGGCAGTGCTTGTCGTACCACTCGATGACCCCGCGCAGCTTCTCGTCGTTCTGCAGGACGATCACCATGGGCGTCTTGGACTGCATCTGCTTGAGGTAGTAGAAGCTCTCCGCGTTGGTCTGCTCCGGGGGCGCGATCTTCCGGCGCGGGCTGCCCAGACCCTGGGGCGCCAGGGGGGCGTTGGGATCCGCGGCGGCCATGCCCACGGCGGGGGCCGTCACGGTGGGCTCCACGGCCGGGGCCGCGGAGCCGGAGCGGCCGATCTTCTCCTTGATCTCGTTCAGGTTCGGGCGGATCAGTTTGCGGTTCATGACGGGCCTTGGGGACGGCGGATGGGCCCCGGCCGGGCCGTGCGGGGAATGGACTGTCCGGGGGATGTCCCAAGCCTCGCAGGACCGGGAGGGGAGCCGCAAGACCGGGTTGTCGGGGCGGAAAACCGCGACCAGTTTACGCGCCCTCGGGCAGGGCGCCAGCGGCCAGGGGCACCAGCAGGGTGACCACCGTGCCCTCCCCCTCCAGGCTCTCCACCTGGATGTCCCAGCCCATCTGCTGGACGAACTGGTAGACGAGGCTCATGCCCAGGCCCGTGCCCTCCTTGAAGCCGCTGGAGAAGGGCACGAAGAGGGTGGCCATCTGCTCCGCGTCCATCCCGGTCCCGTTGTCCCCCACCTGGATCTGGAGGCCCTGGGCGTCGGTATCGAAGGTGATGAGGATGGACGGGGCCTCCCGGTCCGACACCGCCTTGCGGGCGTTGCTCAGGAGGTTCGTGAAGACCTGGTGGAAGCAGAGCGGATCGCCGAGGATCCACACCTTCGGGACGGGCCCCGTCACGAGGGGCATCCCCGCGGCCCTGGGGTCCGTCTCCCAGCTCGACCGCAGCTCGGCCACGAGGGTCGGGAGGTGCAGGGGGCGGACCGCGATGTCCCGGGGCCGCGAGACGTCGAGGAAGCTGGAGAGGATCCCGCTGACCCGTTCCGACTCGCGCCCGAGGATGGTGAGGATGCGCTCGGTCATCTCCGCGCCCTGCTTGCCCTTCCGCAGGAGCTGGACGCAGCCCAGGATCGAGGCCAGCGGATTGCGGAGCTCGTGGGCGAGGCCGGCGGAGAGCTCGCCCACCGCAGCGAGGCGCTCGCTGATGCGGGTGCGCTGCTCCAGGGCCTTGAGCTCGGTCAGGTCCTGGAAGAGCACGAGATGCCCCGACTGCTGGCCGTCCGAGGCCTTCAGGGGCGCCACGTTCCCGCCGAAGGTGCGGACCTCCCCGTGGGGCGTCACGAAGCGACCCTCGAACCGGTGCTCCCTCCCGCTCTTCTCGATGCGGGCGAGGTCCACCGGCAGCACCTCCTCCACCGCGTGCCCGGGGAACAGCGGGCGGTGCAGGATCATCTCGGCGGCCGGGTTGGCGGAGGTGATCCGGCCCTGGAGGTCGGTGGTGATCAGGCCCGAGAACATGGAGTCCACGACCCGGCCATAGAGGGCCGTGAGGTCCTGGGCCGCCTCCTCCGAAGCGGCGAGGTTGCTCCGGAGCTGCTCGAGGTACTTCCGGATGACCACCACCACCAGGGTCGCGGGGAGCACCTGCAGGGCCGAGAGGCCGAGGATCTGCCAGCGCTCCCCCCAGGCCGAGTCGATGGCTGCGGAATGGCCGAAGGAGGGCAGCATCCCGGCCGAGAAGAGCAGGACGCTCGCCCCGTGGGCCGAGATGGCCAGCACGCCCATGGCGATGATCTCGGTGGTGGTGAGGTAGAAGGCCGCCGCGAGGACCGGGATGATGTAGAGGGTGACGAAGCGCTCCTGGTCCACCCCCTGGAAGGCGATGAGGAGCGTGACGAGCACGAGGTCCAGGGCCAGGTTCCAGCGGATCCAGGGGAGGGCCGGGGCGGAGAAGGCCTTCTGTCCCGCGGCGAGGTTGCGCGCCATCTCCCAGGAGCTCTCCGCCAGGAGCGCCGCGAGGAGCAGGAGATAGACGCCTTCCCCCCGGAGGGTCTCGTGGGCCTCGCTCGGGAAGGCGAGGTGCAGGATGAGCAGGCCAGAGGTGGCGGCGAAACGGAAGGCCAGGGGAAGGAAGACCGGCCCTGGGGCGGCCCTGGTCGGCGGGTCCGGCTGGGAACGGAGCATCGAGGAGAAGGATGACGCAAGCGCCCCCTTCGCGGAATCGGCGGGGGTTGGCATGCTTGGGCATGGCCGAACGACACCACCCGAAAGGCGCCCGCCCTTCCCTCCGCGCCGCGGGGATGCGGCAGACCCCCCAGCGCGAGGCCATCCTCCAGGTCCTGAGCGAGGCGGACCGCCCGCTCAGCGCCGAGGAGGTGTGGAACCGGATGGAGGGCCGGAACAGCGGCCTGCCCACGGTCTACCGGAACCTGGAGCGGTTCGCGCGGGAGGGATGGGCCGAAGGCATCCTCGGCAAGGACCAGGTGATGCGCTTCATCCGCTGCCTCAGTCCCGGCCACCACCACCACGTGGAATGCGAGCGCTGCGGGCGGATGGTGGAGGTGGACGGCTGCGGGCTCGACGCCACCCTGCAGGCCATGGAGCGCGCCTCCGGCTTCAGGATCACCCGGCACCAGCTCCAGCTCTTCGGGGTCTGCCCGGACTGCGAGGCCGCGCCTCCGCGGGAAAAAGGGCGTTGACGCGGTCCCGCGCCATGCTATCCTCAGCGTCTACGCGGGTGTAACTCAGTGGTAGAGTGCAACCTTGCCAAGGTTGAAGTCGAGGGTTCAAATCCCTTCACCCGCTCCAGACACCCGGGCCGCGCACGCGGCCCGGTCCGTTTCAGGATCAGGAGAACGCCAGGAAGCACCTAGACTGGACAGCACGGCGCCGTAGCCAAGTGGTAAGGCCGCAGACTGCAAATCTGCCATTCATCGGTTCGATTCCGATCGGCGCCTCCAGACCCGAGCCCCCGAAAGGGGGCTTTCCCGTGCGGGCCCGCCCGGCGGGCGCTAGACTGAGGCTGCCTCCCGGTGATCCATGAACCCGAACCAGCCGCCCCCGGACCCCAAAGCGACGGTGAAGATGATTCCCGGCGCCATGTTCGAGACCCGCGAGTTCAGCCAGGAGGAGATCGCGGAGCGGCTGGCCCAGCGGCCCGCCGAGCCCGAGGCCCCTCAGGCCCCGGTGATCCAGCCGCCTCCCAGCACCTCGTCGTCCCGGTAGAACACCACCGCCTGCCCGGGCGTGAGGGCCCGCTGGGGGCTCGCGAAGGCGACCTTGACCCGGCCGGACCCGAGGGGGATCACCAGCGCCTCCGCGGGTTCGCTCCGACTGCGGACCTTCGCCGCGCAGGCGAGGGGGCCGGCCGGAGGCTCGAGACACCAGGAGACCTCCCGGGCCTCGCACTCCGAACCGTAGAGCGCGGCCTCCGGCCCCGCCCAGACGACGTTGGCCGCAGGCTCGGTGCGGACCACGTAGAGGGGCTCCCCATGGGCGACGCCGAGCCCCCGGCGCTGGCCCCGGGTGTACCTCCAGTGGCCTTCGTGGCGCCCGAGGACGCGGCCGTCCTCGACGTGGCGGACCTCCCCGGGCCCGCCTCCCGGGTCCCGGCCCTCGGCGGCGATGAACGCGTCGTAGCGGCCCTCCCCGACGAAGCAGATCTCCTGGCTCTCGGGCTTTTCGGCGAGGTGGAGGCCCAGTTCCCGGCCGAGCTCCCGGACCTCCGTCTTCGTGAACCCCTCCAGGGGGAAAAGGGTGCGGGCGAGGGTCTGCTGGGTGTGGCTGAAGAGGAAATAGCTCTGATCCTTGGCCGGATCGGTGGCCTTCAGGAGGTGGTGGCCCCGCGCGTCCCGCCGGATCCGGGCATAGTGCCCGGTGGCCACATACCCCGCCCCTAAGGCTTCCGCCCTTTCCAGCAGGGTGCGGAACTTCACGTGCTGGTTGCAGCGGATGCAGGGGCTCGGAGTCTCCCCGGCGAGGTAGCCCTCCACGAAGGCATCGATCACGGTCTCCCGGAAGCGGGCCTCGAAATCCACGACGTAGTGGGGAAAGCCAGCCTCGAAGGCCACCCGCCGGGCGTCCTGGAAGTCGTCGAGGGTGCAGCAGCCTCCTTCGGCGCCGCGGCCCCCCTTGTCGAAAAGCTGCATGGAGACGCCGAGGACCTCGAAGTCCGCGCGGTGGAGGAGCACGGCCATCACGCTGCTGTCCACGCCCCCGCTCATGGCCGCGACGATCCGGCTGCCCGGGGCCGGCCCGGCGGACCGCAGCGCCTGGAGGGCCCGCGGCAGCAGGCCGGAAGCCGTTCCGGCGGGCTCCGGGCGACCGGACTCCCGCCCGGGCCGGGGGCCGGAGGGCAGAAGTCGGGTTTGCGGATCCATGGCCTTCCAGTCTAGGGCAGAGCACCGGGCCCGGGCCTTCAGGTCCGCAGATGGCGAAGCCGCGTCGCGCCCAGTCCCGCGGCCAGCACCAGCGGCCCGAGCACGCCCCAGGCCGCCGGGATCTCGCCCGCCTGGGCCGCGCCGTTGAAGAGGAGCTGCAGACCGAGGAACACCAGTCCCGCGATCAGCGCGCCCGCCAGGGCGCCTCCGCGCCCGGACCGGGGGTTCGGGAAGGCCCGTGCCAGGACGGCGAAGACCAGGCAGGGACCCGCGAGCCACCCGAGAAGACGGGACCAGAGCTGCGTGGCGCGCGCGGGATCATAGGCCCAGCGCTGCCAGCGGAGGAGGCCGAGGGTGGAGTTCTCCTCGGGGACCGGCGTCCCCAGGAGGGAGGCGTCAGGGAAGAGCCGGGCCGCCTCCGGCCCCTGCTGGAGGCCGAAGCCGCCCCAGGGCAGGCCCTGGCTGTGACGCATCCCGGGTCGCCAGAGGAGGATCGATGGGGCCTCCCCGGGACCCTTCAGGGGGAAGCCCCAGCGGCTCTCGCGCTCGATGTACCAGAGCACGCCGGTGGCGCCGAGGTACTGCCAGCGGGACTCCGAGGGCTCCGCCGGGGAGGAGGCCGCCCGCAGGGACTCCAGGACGCGCCGGACCCGGACCTCCCCGGCGGGCACGGCGAGGTTGGCCACCACCAGCGTCGCCCCCAGCACCGTCAGCCAGGCGCCCCGGGCCTTCCAGATCCACTGGAGGAGGCTCACGCCCCCGGTCCGCAGGGCGACCCATTCATTGGTGAGGGTGGCGCTCGAGAAGGCCAGGACCGAGCCCAGCATGAAGCTCACGGGGAGGGCGATGGTCAGGAAGGAAGGCACCCTCCAGGCCCAGAAGGCGAAGAACTCCCAGGGGGCCCGATGGGCGGCCGCGAAGTCCCCCGCCCGGCTCGAGTACTCGATCAGGAGGTGGAGGAGGAGCAGGGTCGCGAACACGCCCCCCCAGGCGCGGAGCCAGAGCTTCCGCGACCAGGAGGCCAGGAGGTCCCTTCCCCCCACCGGGGCCGAGCGGCGCGGGAGCCCCCGGTCCACCGGCATCCGCAGGGCCCCGAAGCCCCGCCGGAAGGTGTGGAGGGCGCGGGCGAGCGCCGGGTGGTGCCAACTCCGGTGGGGGCGCATCCGGCGACTGAGAAGGTAGAATCCGATAATATATAAAATCAATGGTAACATCAATAAAACAGGATATTTCGAGATATCTCCCGCCATCAGGCGGCCCTCCAGGCTGCGATAGGCGACGTAGTAGACCACCAGGATCCCCAGGGCGCCGAGCAGCCCGCCCCCCCTCTGGAACCGCGGATGTCCGTAGCCCAGGCCGATCCCCACCAGGAGCAGGCCGGCCGCCAGGAGGGGAAGGGTCACCCGCCGGGCCAGTTCCGCCTGGACCTCGGCGCCTCCATCCGCCCGGAGCAGCGTCCGCGTGTCGGCGCTCCGGTGGTGGGTGGCGGTCGTCCTACCCGTTGAAATCTTGATCGGAAATATGATCGTTTGGGTCGCTTGGCGCAGTTGGGCGGCGCCGCCGCCATCCCGGGGCTGGTAGGACCCGGACACGTCATCCAGGCGCAGGCTCAGTTCCGACTGCTCGGGGTCCAGGGCCTGCCACCGCCAACTCACCCGGTCCGACACCAGGTGCTGCACGCCCTTGGGGTTCACCTCGAGGATGTGGACCTGGCCTTCGGGGGAGGTCCAGAGTGCCTGGGGATGTTCGCCGGGGAGGGGGATCGGGGGCGCGCCGGGCCGCAGGAAGCGCTGCTTGGCCTCCTCCGCGAGTTGGACCCGGAGGGCGGCCTGGATCTCGTGGACCTTGGGGATCAGGACATGGGAATCCAGGCTGGCCAGCAGGACCAGGGCCACCGACAGGACCGCCCAGGGCCGGTAGAAGGCCCGGGAGCCCGTGCCGAGACCCTGGGCCGCCACGAGTTCAGAGCCCTGGGCCAGGTGCTGGGTACCCAGGAGCCCACCGAAGACCGCCGCCATGGGGAGGACGAGGGTGAGGACCTCCGGCACCGCCAGGACCAGGAAGACCGGCAGCCAGCGGAAGGAGGCCCGTTCCGCCAGGAGTCCTTTGGTCAGGTTCACCGTCTCGTGGATGAGGAGCAGCCCCCCGAAGAGCAGCAGGGCGCCCAGGAGGTAGCCCAGCCAGGCCCTCAGGACGTACCGGGACAGGATGGAAGGGGTCATGGATTGGTTTCGATAATGTATATTATGTAACCCGTCATTCCTCCCGCCCTAGATCACCTTGGCTGCGAGCAGATCGTGGATGTGAAGCACTCCCAAGGGTTTCCCTTCCTCGGCGACCACCAGGAAGGTGATCTTGAGCGCCTCGAACCGGCTTGCGGCCTCCCCGGCCAGGGCGTCCGGCCCGACCAGCTTCGGATCACCCCCCATCATGTGCCGGGCCTCGAGTTCCAGGGGATTCTGGCCGGAGGCCTGGACCCGCTCCAGGGCCCGGCGAACATCTCCGTCGCTCACCACGCCCGCCAGGAGTCCGTCCTGCACCACGGCCGCCATGCCGAGCCGCCCGCGGGTCATGGCGCCGAGGACGTCGAGCAGCCGGGTCTCGGGTGTCACCCGCGGAAACTCGGCATGCATCAACTCTTTAACCTTCAAAAGCTTGGCTCCAAGGCTTCCAGCAGGATGGAATTCCGCGAAACGGTCCCGGGTGAAGCCCCGCCGTTCCATGAGGATGGCGGCCAGCAGGTCTCCCCAGACCAGCTGCAGGGTGGTGCTGGCCATCGGAGCCAGGTCGAGGGGGCAGCCCTCCCCCTCCGGAAGGCGGTAGGTGAAGGCGAAGGCCGCGCTCCGGCCCAGGGTGCTCTCCGCCCGCCCCGTGATGGCGGCCATCGGGATCCCCATCCGCGCGAGGCTGGGAAGGAGACGCACCACCTCTTCGCTTTCCCCGCTGTTGGAGAGCAGCAGCATCCCATCCTCGGGGGTCACCATGCCCAGGTCCCCGTGGAGCGCCTCCGCGGGGTGGAGGAAGAAGCTGGGCGTCCCGGTGGACGCCAGGGTGGCGGAGATCTTCTGGGCCACCAGTCCGGACTTTCCCATGCCGGAAAGGACCAGCCGGCCCGGCCGGGAGATCACCCCATCCGCCCAGGCCCGCACCGGGTCCGGATCCCAGGAGCCGAGGAGGGATTCGATCCCCGTCAGGGCGGCCCGGAGCACCCCGGAGCCGGAGGTCCGGACCTGTTCCCTCGCCTGGACATCCACGCCCGGTCCCTCCCTGGATTAGCCTATGGAGGCCATGCTAGCAGCCCTGCTCCCGCTCTTCCCCCTGCCCCGGCTGGTGCTGCTCCCCGGTGCGACCGTGGGGCTCCACCTCTTCGAACCCCGCTACCGGGCCATGATCCGGGACGTGCTCGACCAGGGGACCGGGTTCATCCTGGCGCGCACCAGGGTCGAGACCGGAACAGACATCGTCCCGCCGGAAGCCGACCTCCACCCCGTGGGCACCCGCGTGTCCATCCTGGCCCACGAGCGGCTCCCTGACGGGCGGTTCAACGTGAGGGTCCAGGGACTCGCGGCGGTCAGGGTCCAGGAGGAGGGGTCGCCCCATCCCTACCGCATGGCCCGGTGGGAGCCCCTTCCGTGGGGGTCGGAGACGTGGAGCGCCGAGGAACAGGCCAGCCTGGCCCGAAGCCTGAGGCAATTCCTCAATCAGTTGAATCTTGCCATGGATTCCTTGGATAAGGTTGAGTTGGAATCGATCGAGGTTCACGAGCTCCCCGCCCTGGCCGCAGGGCTGGACCTGCCCCTCCCCGAGCAGCAGTTCCTGCTCGAGTCGAGTTCTCCCCGGGACTTCGCCCTCCGGCTCACCGCCCTCCTCGACTTCGCCTGTGCCGGCCGGACCCTGCCGGGTCCCTGAATCCGTTCCGCACCCCCGGGCCTCCGGCTCCGCCGGACCGCTCCCGCGGACCCGGGCTGGCCCTACCGGCGCGCCTGCCCGATCCCCGGCTCGAATCCGTCGGCAGGCGGCACCCGGATTGGTGGCCCCACTCGGATTCGAACCGAGGACCAAGCGGTTATGAGCCGCCAGCTCTGACCGCTGAGCTATGGGGCCGGGGCCAGTGTAGCGGGAGGGCTGGAACTCGCGCCAGGACTGCGTTCCCGGCCGTGGCATCATGGGTGCTCTGCAAAGGATGGCCTCGCATGCTCAAAGCCCTGCTCTCGTTCGGACTCGCCCTCCCGCTGCTCGCGGGGGATCCCGCGGCCTCGAAGCCCCGCGTGAAGTTCACCACCAACCTGGGCGCCTTCACCGTCGAACTGGAGCCGGAGGCCGCCCCCAAGACCGTCGCCAACTTCCTCAAGTACGTCCGGGCCGGCCACTACACGAACACGACGTTCCACCGGGTGATCCCGACCTTCATGATCCAGGGGGGCGGGCACCTCAAGGACCTCTCGGAGAAGCCCGCCCCCGACACCGTCGAGAACGAGGCGGACCTCTCCCTGGCCAAGGGGCTGAAGAACACGCGGGGCACCGTGGCCATGGCGCGCACGATGGACCCCAACAGCGCCTCCGCGCAGTTCTTCGTCAACACGGTGGACAACCCCTTCCTCGACCACCGCAGCAAGGACCCCCGGGGCTGGGGCTACTGCGTGTTCGGCCGCGTGGTGGAGGGGATGGAGACCGTGGACCGGATCAAGGACGTCCCCACCGGCATGGCCCCGAACGGGATGCGGGACGTGCCGAGGACTCCGGTGGTGATCACGTCCGCGAAGGAACTCGGCGGAACCGCGACGGCCGGGTCCAAGGCCAAGCCGAAGCCGAAGGTGAAGGCGGCCCCGCCCTCCCCGGGCTCCAGGCAGGGCTGAGCCCAACTGCCGCGGACCGCGTGTGGACGGGCCTCCGCGCCCGCGCTACACTGCTCGTTCCGGCTGGGTAGCTCAGGTGGTTAGAGCGAGGGTCACATAATCCCTAGGTCGACGGTTCGAGTCCGTCTCCAGCCACCAGGAACCGAACGGCCGGGCACGTCCCGGCCGTTTCGTTCAAGGCGGCCGAGAGGCGAGGGGGCGGACTCGAACCGTCGAGGCAGGTGGGCGGGCCGGGTGGAGGTCAGGCGGGGAGGCCGATGCTAGGGTGGGGCATGGCGTTCCGACTGGTTTCCCTCCCCGGCGCGACACCGCCTCCGCGGTGGAATTTCGAGGAGACGAGCCCTTCCCGCGCCTTGGACAGGCCCTGAGGGAAGCCATGGGCCATGCCGTCATCCCCACCCTGGCCCTCGGGATCCTCGCGGCCTTCCTCGTGGGGCTGGCCCTGGCGCGGTTCCGGATCCCCGTCCTGATCGCCTACCTGCTGGCGGGCATGGCGGTGGGCCCGCACACGCCCGGCTTCGTGGCGGATCCCGCCATCGCCGCCGAGCTCGCGGAGATCGGGATCATGCTGCTGATGTTCGGGGTGGGGCTCCACTTCTCCCTGAAGGACCTGCGGCGGGTCTGGCGTCTCGCGGTGCCCGGCGCCCTGCTGCAGATCGTGGTGGCCACCCTCCTGGGCCTCGGGATGAGCCGGGCCTGGGGCTGGTCCCTGCCCGCAGGGATCATCTTCGGCCTCTGCCTCTCCTGCGCGAGCACGGTGGTGCTCCTGAGAAGCCTGGGGGACCACGGGCTCGAGGACCACCCGGACGGCCACGTGGCCATCGGCTGGCTGCTGGTGGAGGACCTGGTCTGCGTGGCGGTGCTCCTGGTCCTGCCCACCCTCAGCAACATCCACGGCGGCGCGCCCGGCTTCCCGTGGCGGGAGGCCATCCTGGCCATGCTCTGGCTGGTGCTGAAGATGTCCCTGCTGGTCGGCCTCATCCTCTTCGCCGGGACCCGCGGGGTGCGGTGGCTGTTGCACCAGGTGGTGCGCCAGGACTCCCGGGAGCTCTTCACCCTCGCCCTCGTCTCCGTCTCCGTGGGCTTCGCCTACCTGGCGGCCTCCTGGTTCCAGGTGAGCTACGCCCTCGGCGCCTTCCTCGCGGGGATCCTCCTCAACGGCCAGCCCATCAGCCATCGCATCCGGCATGACATCCAGCCCTTGCAGGACATCTTCACGGTGCTCTTCTTCATCTCCGTCGGCATGCTCTTCGACCCCGCCATGCTGGTCCGCAGGCCCCTGGCCGTCCTCCTCACCGCGGCCATCATCGTGGTCGGCAAGTCCCTCGCGGCCTACCTGCTGGTGCGGCTGATGGGGCGCGGGGCGCCGACGGCCCTGGCGGTGTCCGTGAGCCTCGCCCAGATCGGCGAGTTCTCCTTCATCCTCGCGGCCCTGGGGACCCGCACGGCGCTCCTGCCGGCCGAAGGGCAGCAGCTCATCCTCGCCGGCGCCATGGTCTCCATCGCCTTGAACCCCTTCCTGTTCAAGCGCCTCATGGCCCTGCGCAGGCCGCCCGCCCCCGAGCCCGCCGAGGCGCCCCCGGCCTAGGCCGGGACCGCGCGCCCGGGCGGCCCGGGCTTGGTATCGTGGAGCATCCACCCCCCAAGCCCGCGAGGCCCCGATGAAGATCGCCGTACCCAAGGAAGTCCGGGACCAGGAGCGCCGCGTCGCCCTCGATCCCGCCTCGACCAGGAAGCTCGTGCAGGCCGGCTTCGAGGTCGCGATCGAGGCCGGAGCCGGTGCGGGGGCCCACTATCCCGATGCCGCCTACCAGGAGGCCGGGGCCTCCCTCGTGGCAGGCGGCGACGCGCTCTTCGCGGGGGCCGGCCTCGTGCTCAAGGTGAACGCGCCCGGGCCGCGCCCGGACGGCCGCCACGAGGCGGACCTCCTTCCGGAGGGTTCGCTGTTCCTCGGATCGATCTTCCCCACGCGCAACCTGGAGGCCGTGGAGAAACTGGCGGCACGGAAGGTCACCGCCTTCTCCACCGACTGCATTCCGCGCACCACCCGCGCCCAGGCCATGGACACGCTCTCCAGCCAGGCCAACATCACCGGCTACCGCGGCGTCCTGCTGGGCGCCCTGGCCCTGCCCCGGTACTTCCCCATGTTCATGACCGCCGCCGGGAACACGCTCCAGGCCAAGGTCTTCGTCATCGGCGCCGGGGTCGCCGGACTGCAGGCCATCGCCACGGCGCGGCGGCTGGGGGCCAGTGTCACCGCCACCGACGTGCGGCCGGAGGTCAAGGAGCAGATCGAGTCCGTGGGCGCCAAGTACGTGGGCATCGAGGTGCAGGCCAGCGCCGGCGGCGGCTACGCATCCGAGCTGAGCGCCGAGGACAAGGCCCGCCAGGCGAAGATGCTCGCCGACCACTGCGCCACCGTGGACGTGGTCATCACCACCGCCCTCATCGGCGGCGTCATGGCGCCGAAACTCCTGGACGAGGCCATCGTCGCCACCATGAAGCCCGGCTCCGTGGTCGTGGACCTCGGCGCCGACGGCGGCGGCAACTGCACCCTCTCGAAGGTGGACGGGACGGTGGAGCACGGTGGCGTCACCATCCTCGCCCCCACCAACCTGCCCAGCGCCCTGCCCTTCCACGCCAGCCAGCTCTTCGCCCGCAACCTCCTCAACTTCGTGACGGCCTTCTGGGACAAGGAGGCCAGGGCCTTCAACCTCGACTGGGAGGACGACATCCTCAAGGGCTGCGTCATCACCCGCGACGGGCAGGTGGTCCACGGCCCGACCCAGAAGGCCCTCGCGGCGCGCCCCGCCTGATCCGACCGGAGAACCCCATGCAACCCCACGCCTCCGTCCCCGCTCCCGCGCCGCCCGTCCACGCCTCCGGGCACGGCGACCTCGACTTCATGGGCGCCCTCTTCGTCTTCATGCTGGCCACCTTCATCGGCCTCATGGTCATCCAGCGGGTGTCCCGCCTGCTGCACACGCCCCTCATGAGCCTCACCAACGCCATCTCCGCCATCGCGGTGGTGGGCGCCATCATCGTGGCCGCCGGGGCCGAGTCGCCCAACGCCATCACGGCCCTGGGACTCGCCGCCATCGTCTGCTCCACCACGAACATCGTCAGCGGCTTCCTCATCACCGACCGCATGCTGAAGATGTTCAAGAAGCGCCCCGAGGCCGGGAGCGCCAAATGAGCGCGCCCACCCTCGTCCAGCTCCTCTACCTCGTCTCCACGGCCCTCTTCATCCTCAGCCTCAAGTGGATGAGCGACCCGGAGAGCGCCCGGAAGGGCGTCTTCGCCGGCGTCGGCGCCATGCTCCTGGCGGTGGCGGGCACCCTGGCCGGGGTCGCCGCCACCGGCGGGACCCACTACTGGTGGATCCTTGGCGCTTTTGGCCTCGGCGCCGCCATCGGCTACCCCCTGGCCCAGGTGCCCCTCACCGCCGTGCCCCAGCGGACCGCCATCTCCCATGCCTTCGGCGGCCTGGCGGCGGGCCTCGTGGGCACCGCGAAGTTCTTCCTCTACTTCGGCCAGGGCAACGGGGAGGCCCTCTCGCCCTTCATCATGACGGCCCTCCTGGCGGAGGTGCTCCTGGGCTACCTCACGCTCACGGGCTCTCTCATGGCCGCCGGCAAGCTGCAGGAGGTGAAGTGGATCCCCCAGCGCCCGGTGACCTGGCCGGGGCAGAACGTGGGCAACATCCTGCTCCTCCTCGCAGCCCTGGGGCTGGGCGTGGCCCTGGTCCTCCACCCCCTGGCGCCCTGGGCCCCGGCCGCCTTCGGCGGCGTCATCGCGCTCTCGCTAACCTTTGGCGTGATGCTCATCCTGCCCATCGGCGGGGCCGACATGCCCACGGTCATCTCCATCCTCAACGCCTACGCCGGGCTCTCGGCCGTGGCCATGGGCTTCGTGCTGAACAACAAGCTGCTCATCACCGCGGGCGCGCTGGACGGAAGCTCGGGCCTGATCCTCAGCATCATCATGTGCAAGGCCATGAACCGCTCCTTCACCAACGTGCTCTTCGGCGCCTTCGGCCAGACCCAGGCCGCCGCCGCGGGGGGCGAGGCCAAGGTGTACAAGGCCGACACCCCGGACAGCGCCGCCGAGATCATGGCCCAGGCCAGCCTGGTGGTCATCGTGCCGGGCTACGGCATGGCGGTGGCCCAGGCCCAGCACAAGGTCCGGGAGCTCTACGACGCGCTGAAGAAGCGCGGCGTCACGGTGAAGTTCGCCATCCACCCGGTGGCCGGCCGCATGCCGGGCCACATGAACGTGCTGCTGGCGGAGGCCGAGATCCCCTATGACGACCTGGTGGAGATGGACGAGATCAACGGCGACATGCCCCAGGCGGACGTGGCCCTCATCATCGGCGCCAACGACGTGGTGAATCCGGCGGCCCGCTCGGACAAGAGCAGCCCCATCTACGGCATGCCCATCCTCGACGCCGACAAGGCCAAGGCCGTCTACGCCATCAAGCGCAGCAAGAATCCCGGCTTCGCCGGCATCGACAACGAGCTCTATTTCCTGGACAAGACCTTCATGCTCTTCGGCGACGCCAAGGCCGTGGTGGGCGAGCTGGCCAAGCACCTCGCCGAGCCCAGCGGCATCCATTGAAGGTGGTCCTCCAGCGCGTCTCCCGCGCCGCCGTGCGCAGCGGCGGCCGGGAGGCGTCGATCGGCCGGGGCATTCTGGTGCTCGCTGGATTCGAGGCCGGCGACGCCGAGGCCGCCTGCGCCTGGACGGCGGCCAAGATCGCGGGCCTGCGGATCTTCGAGGACGCCGACGGCAAGCTGAACCTCGGCCTCGCGGACGTGGGCGGCGAGATCCTGGCGGTCTCCCAGTTCACCCTGGCGGGTTCCCTCGAGAAGGGCCGCCGACCCAGCTTCGACCGCGCCATGCGCCCGGAGGAGGCCCGCCCCCTCTTCGAGCGCTTCGTCGAGCTGCTCCGCGCCGAGGGCTGCGCCGTGCAGACCGGCTTCTTCCAGGAGCGCATGGAGGTCGAGCTGGTGAACGACGGACCGGTGACGTTCGTGCTGGAGCGCTGAACGCCCTCAGGCCCCCAGGTCCACGGTCTTCCGCTCCCGTCCCAGGACCTTCTCGTAGAGGCCCTCGTACATGTCGACGATGGGTCCCTCCGCGAAGGTGGTGAGGGCCCGCTCCTTCGCCGAGGCGCCGAAGGCCTTGCGCTTCGTGGGGTCGGTGAGGAGCTCCAGGGCCCGGGCGGCCATGGCGTCCACGTCGCCGAGGGCCTCCAGGTAGCCGTCCACGCCCTGGCGGATGACCTCGGGGATGCCGCCGAGGTTCGACGCGATGACCGGCACGCCGTAGGCCATGGCCTCCAGGGCCGCGAGGCCGAAGCTCTCCGTGGCGGAGGGCAGGAGGAAGAGGTCGCTGCAGGCCAGCACGGCGCCGATGTCCAGCTGCTTGCCGGTGAAGCGCACGTCGGCCTCGAAGCCGTGCTCCCGGGCGTAGGCCTCGGCCTCGTTCCGGTCCGGCCCGTCGCCCACCATGACGAGCTTGGCGGGGATGCGCTGCCGCACCCGCTCGAAGACCTTCATCACGTCCAGCACCCGCTTCACGGGCCGGAAGTTGGAGATGTGGGTGAGCACCACCTCCCGATCGGCGCATAGCCAGGCCCGGCAGTCCGGCGTGGCGGGGTCCGGGGGCTCCACGAAGTTGGGGATCACGTGGATGTGCTCGCCCAGGCCGAAGGTGCGGATGGTCTCCTCCTTCAGGTAGCGGCTCACCGCCGTTACCGCGTCCGACTCGCGGATGGCCAGCTTCACCATGCTGAGGTAGCTGGGATCGCTGCCCACGACCGTGATGTCGGTGCCGTGCAGCGTGGTCACCACCTTCATCCGACCTTCGAGCGCGAGGCGCGCCAGCAGGGCCGCGGAGGCATGGGGGATGGCGTAGTGGGCGTGCATGACCTCCAGGCCGTGGTGCTCCGCCACGTCCGCCATCTTGGAGGCCAGGGCGATGCTGAAGGGCGCCGCCTCGAACAGCGGGTAGGGGCTGGCGGTCACCTCGTGGAAGGTGACCCGGGACTCGAAGCCCGTGAGGCGGGGCGGGAGCGACGGCGAGAGGAGGTGCACCTCATGGCCCCGGGCCGCCAGGGCCTTGCCGACCTCCGTGGCCACGACGCCGGAACCGCCGAAGGTGCTGTAGCAGCTGATGCCGATGCGCATGGGATGCCGGTCTCCCTGTCGAAGGTCCGCCCCGGAAGGGGTGGGTCAGCTTAGTCCTTCCTCGGATCACGAGGCAACAGGCACCTGGAGGTGCCCTCGTCCTACCCTGGAGCCATGCTGCGGCCGCGACAGGGTGTCACCTTCCGCCTCCGGGAGAAGGCGTCCGTCTTCCTCGCGGAGCTGCACCCCGCCGCGGACGCCACGGCGCGCGCGGGCATCCTCGCCACCCTGCGCCGGCGGGACCACGACGCCACCCACCACTGCAGCGCCTGGCGGGAGGGGGTGCCCGTGGCGGCCTGGGGCAGCGACGACGACGGGGAGCCGAGCGGCACCGCGGGCGCGCCCATGCTGCGCGTGCTGGAGGGCGCGGGCCTCACGGACTGTCTGGCGGTCTGCATCCGCTGGTTCGGGGGCACGAAGCTCGGCACCGGCGGCCTGGTGCGGGCCTATACCGAGGCCCTGCAGGGCGCCCTGGAGGAGGCCCGCGCGGGCGGCGCCCTGGAGGCGGTGCGCATCCTCCGTCACGGCGAGATCCGGGTGCCCCCCGAGTTGGCCCACCTGCCCTTCGCGGTGCTCGGCGCCTTCCCCGACGCGGTGGTGGAGGCTCCGGCCCACGAGGCCGGGGAGACCGTGGTGGCCTTCGCCCTGCCCCCGGGCCGCGAGGAGGCCTTCGCCGCGGCCTGGCGGGAGCGCAGCCGGGGCGGCTCGGTGGCCTGGAAGCCCTGAGCCCTTCCCCGCCCCGGCCCGCCATTGGCCGATGGCCGCCTTCCGTTCGCCGATCCGGCCCGGACCAGCGCCTCCCGCCTCCGTAGGCTCAGGGTCGGAGGCACCCCATGAACCCCGCGATCCTGAATCCCGACCCCTCCCTTCCGGGCTTCGTCTGGTTCCTGATCCTGGTGCCCCTGGCCCTGGCCCTGCTCTGGGGCCTCCTCTGCCTGCCCATCCTCCGCCGCCACGAAGGAGACGACCTGTGAATTCCGCCGCCCCCTCCCCCGCGCGCTTCGGCTTCGGCCTCGCGTCGGGCCTCGTGCTGATCGCCGTGGGCACGGTCCTCGCCTTCGAGAACGCGGGTGTCGAGGTGCCCGTCACGGTCACCCGCCTCTGGCCGCTGCTCCTCGTGTTCGTCGGGGCGGGCCGCCTCGCCCAGCGGGGCCTGCTCCGCGTCGGCGGCCATCTGCTGATCTACCTGGGACTCTTCCTCCTCGGCCTGATGCACCGGCCCGAGACCACCCTCTGCCTCGCCGGGCCCGTCGGCCTCCTCTGGCTCGGTGTCATCATCACCCTCAGGGCCCTCCGGCCCGCGGTCCGCCACGCCGCGCCGGCCTCCTCCACCCCCAACGCCTCCCCCTCCCGCGACTGAGCCATGAGCGACACCCACGACAAGCCCCTCTCCCTGGATTCCCCGGCCCCCGCCCTGCCCGGCGGGGACGCGCCCGCCCCCGACGTCCCGAGGGACGCCACGGCCGCCGCCCCGCCCCCCACGGCACAGCCCGCCCACCGCGGCACGGTCTTCACGCCCCGGCTGGTGGTCGGCATCGCCATCATCCTGTCGGGCATCCTCCTCACCCTGAACAACCTCCCCGGCTTCGGGCACTACAGCCACCTCGTCTGGCGCCTCTGGCCCCTGGTGCTGGTCTTCATGGGCCTCGCCAAGATCCGCCAGGACAGTTCCAAGATGGGCGGCGGCGTGCTGGTGGCCGTGGGCCTCTACCTCTTCGCCATCACCGTCGGCGGGCACGACCTCGGCGAGTCCGTGGGCCCCATGCTCCTGGTGGCCTTCGGCATCTGGGTGGTGGTCCATGCCCTGAAGCGCAAGCGGGGCCCGCGCCCCGAGGGGGTGGCCTTCGACGACACCCTCCAGGGCACGGCCATCTTCGGCAGCTTCAAGCGCCGCCCCCTCTCCAAGACCTTCCGGGGCGGCGACCTCACCGCCATCTTCGGCGGCTTCGAGACGGACCTCCGGGGCGCCACCCTGGCCGGGCAGGACGCGGTGCTGGACCTCTTCATCCTCTTCGGGGGCGGCGAGATCCAGGTGCCCCAGGGCTGGGACGTGGACGTGCGCGCCACCGCCCTCTTCGGGGCCGTGGAGGACAAGACCCCCCACCTCATCAAGGAGGAGGGCGCTCCCGCCCGGCCCAAGCTGATCCTCACGGGACTGGTGCTCTTCGGCGGCTGCGACATCAAGGACTGACGTGGCCCTCCACCCGATCCTCTCCAGCCCGCCCCGACGGCTCGCCTACTTCATGGCCTGGGTGCCCCTCACGGGGCTCCTGGGCCTGATGGCGGGGCTCCAGGGCTGGACCTTCGCCGAATCCCTCCTGGTGGCCGCGGCCTTCAGCGTCGTCGGCTCCCTCATCTGCCTCACCAGCTGGTTCATCTGCAAGGCCCTCCCGGTGCGCGAGGGGAGGCTCTTCCGGCCCGCCTCCGCCTGGGCGGCGGCCGCCCTGGTGGATGGTGGCATCTGGACCGGGGCCGTGGCGGGCCTGGTGGCCCTCCTGCGGGACGTGCCCCGCTTCGCCTCCCTGCCCGGGAAACTCCCCAAGGCCCTGCCCATCCTCTGGGTCCTGGCGGTCCTGCTCTACCTCGCCTCCGTGGGCCTCAACTACGCGATCCTCGCCACGGAGCAGGCCCGGGAGGCCGAACGCCGCCAGCTCGAATCCCAGCTCCTGGCCCAGGAGGCCGAGCTGCGGGCCCTGCGGGCCCAGCTCAATCCCCACTTCCTGTTCAACGCGCTCAACTCCATCAGCGCCCTCACCTCCGCGGATCCGAAGAAGGCCCGGGAGATGTGCGTGCTCCTCTCGGAATTCCTGCGCCGCAGCCTGGCCATGGGGGAGCGCAGCGCCATCGCCCTCAAGGAGGAGCTGGACCTGGTGCGGAACTACCTCGCCATCGAGCAGATCCGCTTCGGCGCCCGCCTCGTGGTGGACTGGGAGGTGGCCGAGGGCGCCCTGCCGGCCCAGCTCCCGCCCCTGCTGCTGCAGCCCCTGGCCGAGAACGCCATCAAGCACGGCATCTCCGGCCTCACCGAGGGGGGCGCCGTGCGCATCGCCGTGAAAGCCACGGAGGACCGGGTGGACGTGGCGGTGGAGAACCCCTTCGATCCCGACCAGCCCGCCAAGAAGGGCCTGGGCCTGGGGCTGCGCCAGGTGCGCCAGCGCCTCCAGGGCCGCTTCGGCTCCCGCGCCGCCGTGGAGACGCGGGTCCTTGAAGGGCACCACAAGGTGCTGCTCAGCTTTCCCCTGGAGGTCCCATGAGCCGAAGCTACCGCGCCCTGGTGGTGGACGACGAGGAACTGGCCCGCGCGGTGGTGAAGGAGCACCTCGCGACCCATCCCGAGGTGGAGGTGGTGGCCGAGTGCGCCAACGGCTTCGAGGCGGTGAAGGCGGTCTCGGACCACCAGCCGGACCTCCTCTTCCTGGACATCCAGATGCCCAAGCTGGACGGCTTCGAGGTCCTCGAGCTCATCGACGACCCCAAGGCCCGGAACCGCCACCCGGCCGTCGTCTTCATCACCGCCTTCGACCAGCACGCCCTCAAGGCCTTCGAGGCCCACGCCGTGGACTACGTGCTGAAGCCCTTCTCCGAGGCGCGCTTCGAGGAGGCGCTGGCCAAGGCCAAGGCCAAGGCCGACGCGGGGACGCCCACGGTGGCCCACCCGGCGGAGCTCTCCGCCAAGGCCCGGGAGGCCTGGCCCCTGGAACGCATCGTGGTGCGGGACGGCACGAAGGTGAGCCTCATCCCCCTGGCCAAGCTGGACTACGTCCAGGGCGCCGACGACTACGTGGAACTGCGCAGCGAGGGCCGCAGCTTCCTCAAGCAGCAGACCATGGCCAGCCTGGAGTCCCAGCTCGACCCGAGCCGCTTCCTCCGCATCCACCGTTCGGTGATCCTCCAGATGGACCGCCTGGTGCGCCTGGAGCAGCTGCCTTCCGAGAGCTGGGTGGCGGTGCTCACCGACGGCACCAAGCTGCCGGTGAGCAAGAGCGGCATGGCGCGGGTCAAGGAGTTCCTGGGCGAGACGCGTTGACCTGCAGCGAGAGCACATCCGCCCGCGCGTAGTGTCCGGAGACGTCCAGGGTCATCCGCTCCCGGTCCAGCAGGTCCAGGTCGAGCTCGACGCAGAACACCCCTTCCCGTTCGAAGACGGGCTCCAGGAGCGTTTCCCCGCGAGGGCCGTAGGCCGCGCATCCTCCCCTCAGGACCTGGCCGGAAACGCCTGGAGTCTCCAGCTCCGCGGCCAGGTCGGTCGCCGGCATGATCAGGCCTGCCGCCAGCACGAAGCAGCGCCCCTCGATGGCGTAGTGGCGGCTCGCGAGCTGATGGGTCTCCTTCACCGTGGGCCAGACGGCCACATGGATGTCCTCGCCGGATTCATGGAGGGCGTGGCGGGCCAGCGGCATCCAGTGCTCCCAGCAGACGAGCCCGCCGAGGCGCCCGGCGGGCGTGTCCACCGCCCTCAAGCCCGCGCCGTCGCCCGGGCCCCAGACGAGCTTCTCGGTGTAGGTGGGCACCAGCTTCCGGTGGTGGTTCGCCAGCCTCCCATCGGGCGTGAACGTGAGGAGGCTGTTGTACAGGGTGCCCATCCCGGGCCCCCGCGCCACGCGCTCGTTCACGCCGATCACGAGGGTCAGGCCCCGGGACTTCGCCTCCGCGCCGAGGCGCGCCGCTTCCGGCCCGTCGACGACCAGGCTGTTCCGGCGCAGCCTTGCGTAGACCGCCTTGACCGGTTCTGAATCCCAGATGCCCGCTCCGGGGCATACATCCAGCCAGGCGGGATACCCCGGCAGCCAGGTCTCTCCGAAGACCACGAGGTCCGCCTCCAGCCGGGAGGCCTCCTCGAGGAAGGCGCCCACCCGGTCGAGGCTTGCGGGAAGGTCGAGGTAGGCCGGGGCCGCCTGGACCAGGGCTGCGCGGACGGGGCGACGGGAGGGCATGTCCCGAGCTTAGCGGACGGTTCCGCGCCGTCGGCCCTTGGCCATGCCCTCCCGGAGGATCTCGCCGAGCTCCCCGAGGTCGGCGGCCTTGAGGCGCGCCTCATGGGCCAGGCACACCTTCGCGTTGTCGGAAAGCGGAGCCCTGCCAGCCTCGAGCCAGGCCTCGTAGCCCTGGACGCGGTCCTTCAACTCCGCCCTCAGGCCGGGATTCATGCCAGGGTCCGCGGCTGCGCGCCGGAGATCCTGCAGCAGCTCGAGCGCTTTGGGTGAACCGGCCTTCTCGGCTGCTTCCCGCCGCGCCTCCTTCACGGTGTGCGTGATCCACGCGAACTCCCGCGCGGTCATGCCGCGCTTCTCGAATTCCGTTGAAGCGCGGTCGAAGAGCCTGGCCATGTGGCCGATGGCCTCGGCGGCGTCCTTGAAGTCCCCCTTCTTCCCGGCGTGCTCCCGCATCCAGGCCGCGGCGGGATCCTTGGCCGGCGCCAGGGCCTCGCAGACCTCCAGGTAGGCCAGGAGCCGCGGCTCCGCGAGCTTCCCGTCCGCCGGCTCGGTGAAGGGGTGCTCCTGGTCCAGGCGCTCCATGGCCTTCGAGCTGCGGGTGATGTCCGCCATGCCGCTGGAGAAGCCCTTGATCTCCGACCACTTCCCCGAGCGCACCAGCTGGACGGCGCCCACGGTGCCGAGGAGGAGGAAGGTGGCGGTGATGCCGAGGAGGACCTTGACCCAGCCTTTCATGACGCGCTCCGGAACGTTGAAGCTCCCAGGGTAGGGCCGTCTGCGCCCCCGGGCGTTCCTTCCTCCCGGCGGAGCTTCCGCGCCGCCGAAGGGTCAGCCCGCCGGGCGCACCTGCCTCAGGTCCCCGGCGCTGAGGCGCTGGATGCCGTCCGCCGTGGCCACCTTCAGCCTCCCGTCGGGTTCCCAGCCCAGACAGGCCCCCTGGCCCGCTTCCCACGCGATGGGATCGCCTGCCATCGGCCACAGGAACCGGGGCTCATCCTCGCGGTGCCAGCCCTGCCATTCCTCAAGAATCCCCAGGGCCAGTTCTTCGGCGCTGGGCACCCGGACGGGGTCCAGGTCCGCCAGGCAGGCCGCGGGAAAGGCGCGGCCGGGCAGCTCGGGCGCGGCCGTCAGGTTCACGCCGAGCCCCAGGATCAGCCGCCCGCTGGAGCGCTCCCCGATGATGCCGCCGAGTTTCACGAGCCTCGCGTCCCGCCGGCCCACCAGATCATTCGGCCACTTCAACCCGCAAGCGAGGCCGAAGGGCCCCAGCGCATTCGCCACCTTGAGCATGGCGCGCTGCAGGACCAGGCCCGGTGGGATGTCCGGCACGGGGATCGCGGCGCTCAACCAGAGCCCGGTGCCGGCGGCGCTGATCCAGGCGTTCCCCTGGCGCCCGCGGCCCTCGGTCTGGGTGTCGGCCACCACCGCGCAGAAGCCCAGCCCCGGATGGCGGCGGAGGAAGCTCTGGGTCGAATCGACCTCGGCGAGGCGGATGAGGGGCAGGCTCACCCTCGCTTCCCGCCGCGGTTCTTGAGCCACAGGATGCGCAGGCCCTCCAGGGTGAGGTCCGGCTCCAGGTGCCGGATGTGCTTGCTGGCGGGGGCGATGACGCGGCCCAGGCCGCCGGTGGCGACCACGGTGGCGCCGGGCATCTCCGCGAGGAGGCGGTCCAGGATGCCGTCCACGAGGCCCACGTAGCCGTAGAAGAGGCCCGACTGCATGGCCTGCACCGTGTTCCGGCCGACCAATCGCTCGGGTTCCGTGACCTCGATGCGGGGCAGCCTCGAGGCCCGCTGGAAGAGCGCCTCGGCGCTGATCTTCAGGCCCGGCGCGATGAGGCCGCCGAGGAACTCGCCCTTGGGGCTCACCACGTCGAAGCTGGTGGCGGTGCCGAAGTCCACGGCGATGAGGGGCGCGCCGTACTTGGCCACGCCGGCCACGGCGTTGACGAGCCGGTCGGCGCCCAGCTCGGCGGGGTTCTCGATGGCGATCTTCAGGCCCGAGCGGATGCCGGGCTCGATCCAGAGGGGCTCCTGCCTGAAGTACACCCGCGCCCAGGCCTCCAGGACCGGGTGCAGGGGCGGCACCACGCTGGAGATGACCATGGCCTGGATGGCCGTGGCCTCCAGGCCCGCGTGGCGCAGCAGGGCCAGGGTGCTCAGGCCGTACTCGTCCACGGTGCGCTCCCGGCTGGTGGCCAGGCGCCAGGAATGCAGGAGGCCGCCGGATTCGGCCTTCGAGACGTCGAAGACGCCCATCACGAGGTTGGTGTTGCCGACGTCCACGGCGAGCAGCAGGCTCATGGGTCCCCCACGGGGAAGCATGGCGGGTTCCCGGCGGCCGGATCAAGGCGTGGCATACTGCCGCGAGCAGCCCAGGCCATGCAGCTTCCCGCGTTTGTTCCCGAGGCGGACGCCCGCGTCACGCACCTCCGAGCCGCCATGACCCGCATGGTGCGGGCCTCCATGGCGGGCGCCGTGGACCTCCGCGCCTGGGCCGAGCTGGTGGCCGGCCTGGAGCCGGAGGCCCGGGCCCTGGCCGAGGCCGACCAGGAACTGCCGGAATGGGTGCCCATCGAGGCCGTGACCGCCTGGATCTCCGCCTTCTCGAAGGCGCACGGCAACCTCCCGCGGGGGCGCAGCATCGCGGACCAGCTCCTGGAGCACGCCCATCCCTGGATCCAGCGGGCCCTCGACCCGGTGCTCGCCGCGGAGGCCCTGCCCAAGGTCTTCCAGCACTACCACCGGGGCGGCGTGGCGCGCCTGGAAGCGCTGGGCCCGGAGCGCGCCGTCCTGGACCTCTGGGCCTTCGTCCCCTACCCGGGCTGGCATGACGCGCTGCTGCCCGGCGTCCTGCACCGCGCGGTGGAGCGCTGTGGCGGGGAGGCCGTGGCGGTGCGCATCCTGCCCCCCGCCGAGGGCGACCCCTTCTACCACCACCGCTACGAGATCACCTGGCGCGCCCCCGCCGCCCCGCCGTCCGCCTAGCTCCCGGCCCCTGCCATGCCCTTCCCCAGCGAATCCGAGGCCCGTGTCACCCACATCCGGTCGGCCATGGCGCGCATGATCCGGGGGCTGCTCGTGGACGCGGCGGGCCCCGAGGCCTGGCAGGCCCTGCTCACCCAGCTCACGGAAGCCTCCCGGACCCTGGGGGAGCCCGGCGCCGACCTGCCCGAATGGGTCCCGGCGGAATTCCTCTCGGACTGGGCCGACGCCTTCCGCTACCGCCTCGGCCCCGCTCCCATCGGGTCGAACCTCATCGACCTCCTCCTGGAGGATGCGCACCCATGGATCGCCCGGGCCTCGGACCCGGGCCTGGCGGCCCTCTCCATCCCGAAGATCTTCCAGCACTACCACAAGGGCGGCGTGCTCAGGATCGCCCAGCTCGCCGCCGGGGAGGCGGACCTGGACCTGTGGGCCTTCCTGGCCTACCCCGGCTGGCACGACCAGCTCCTGCCGGCGGCCTTCGTCCGCACCCTGGAGCGCTGCGGCGCGCGGGACGTGGCGGCGCGGAGCCTGCCCGTGGACCCGGCGGACCCGCCCTACCACCACCGCTACCGCCTCACCTGGCGCTGAGGCCGCGGGGGGAGGCGCGCGGCTTCAGGGCAGGAGCAGATGCCCTTCGAGCACCTTCACGGCGCGGCCCGCGATGCGCACCCGCCCGCCCCGCAGCTCGCACCCGAGCTCTCCGCCCCGTCTCGAGACCTGCAGGGCCTTCATGCGCGTCTTCCCGAGACGCTCCGCCCAGAAGGGGATGAGCGTGCAGTGCGCGGACCCGGTGACGGGGTCCTCGGGCACGCCCACGTCCACCGAAGGCGCGAAGAAGCGGGAGACGAAGTCCACGCCCGGGGTGGAGGCCGGCGCGGTGGCGATGACGCCCACGGTGTCGAGGGACGCGAGCCGCGTGAAATCCGGGTCCAGGGCGCGGACCTCGGCCTCGGATCCGAGGACGGCCAGGATGTCCCGGGAGACGCCCACCTCCAGCGGCGCCGCGCGCAGGCCCTCGGCCAGGCCCGGGACGATCGCCCCCATCCGCGGCGGCCGGGAGGGGAAGTCCAGCACCAGCAGGTCGCCTTCGCGGTCCACGCCCAGGGGCCCGCTCAAGGACTGGAACGTCACCGATCGCAGCTCCGGCCGCAGCTCCGTGAAGAGCAGGAAGGCCGACGCCAGCGTCGCGTGGCCGCAGAGGTCGATCTCGCAGCCCGGCGTGAACCAGCGGATGCGCCAGCCGCCGGGTTCCTCCACCAGGAAGGCCGTCTCCGCCAGGTTGTTCTCCTGGGCGATGGCCTGCATCGTGGCGTCCGGCAGCCAGGCCTCCAGCACGCACACGGCGGCCGGGTTGCCCTTGAAGGGCTCGTTGGCGAAGGCGTCGATCTGGAGGAGGGGAATTCGCATGGGACCTGATGCTACCAGTCCGGGTTTTAAGGACTATCCACACGCTTTGGACACTTTGAGCTCAGCGATCGTGCTTCCAGCGCGCGGTTCGCCAAGCTCATTAGATTGTTTTTCCCTTGTGCGCTTCTCCACGAACCGGCTTCGGTCCAGGCTCGTCACCCCCCGAACCATCGCTGAACTTGATCTCTGAAATTGGAGTGCCAGGGGGCATCTCGCGGACTTGTTGATGTATCTGCCCGAGTACCGAGAAATGCACTTCAATATCCGTGGGTTCGAGATTTTCGGCGGCGTACTCCCCGCCTAATACGGGTGGCCGCTTGAAGGAAAAAATCTGTCCAGGGAGCAGCCTGGGGCCTTCCAGCAGGAAGTCGCCGATGATCTGCACAACGAACTCATCGGCTACGAATTCGCGGTGGTTCAGGAGTTTCCTGAAGGATTCGGAATCTTCGGCGATGAAGCGTAGTTCGCCCGAACCCACGTCCAGGACATGAACCCTTCCGTCCTCCACGTCCTGGACGAAGGCATTTCCGATGGCCGCCAACAGGATAGGAAGCTTCTTCGTCCCGAGGAGCCACTCCCAGTCCTCGAGCAGAGTGCTCGCGTTCAGGTGCCGGAAGTTGACGGTGAGGTCTTCCAGAGTGATCGGCATCCTGATTCCTTTTCCATGATCTGGGGCAGTCCAATCGCTCCCCTCCAAGCTTGGGGTTACTTCGGCTGCCGAACCAGTGATTGGCAAGACTCGGGGCTAGGACTCCAAGGCTTTCAATGCGGGACCGGTCGCGACCCAGGGCACCGTCAACCCGCGGCTTCCTCCAGCGCCGCCTGGGCCTCCTCCCACGCTCCCATGGCGTAGGCCAGCTCGGTCTCGAGTCCCTTCTGCGCGTCGAGCTTGGCGTTGAAGGCCTGCCAGTCGGAGGGATCCATGGCGGCGAGCTCCTGGCCCAGCGCGGCGAGGCCGGCTTCGAGCTCCGAGACCCTGGCCTCGGCGTCGGCCACCTTCTTCTCGAGGCGCTTCACGGCCTTCTGCCTCTCCTTGTCGATGGGCTTCGGCGCTTCGGGCTTGGGGGCTTCCGATTTCGGCGGGGCCGCCTTCTTGGGCTCGGCCTGCTTCTTCGTCTCGGCTGCCTTCCCGCCCCCCTTCCCCTCCGGCGCCTTCACGCCCTCGCCGGCCTCCTCTTCCTGCCCGAGATCCAGGTCCACCCAGGCCTGGTGGTCCTCGTAGCCCCCGTCTCGGAACTCGCACCTGCCGTCGTGGATGCGCAGGAGGCTGTCGGCGACGCGGCCCAGGAGATAGCGGTCGTGGGTCACCACGATGGCCGCGCCGGGGAAGGCCAGGATGGCGTCCTCCACGGCCTCCATGCTGGGGATGTCCATGTGGTTGGTGGGCTCGTCCAGGAGCAGCAGGTTCACGCCCTCGCGGATGAGGGTCGCGATGCTGAGCCGCGCCCGCTCGCCGCCGGAGAGCGCCGTCACGGGCTTGGCGCACTCGTCCTCGCCCCGGAACTGGAACTTGGCCAGGAAGCCGTAGACGTCCTGCTTGGTGGCCATGGGGCTCACCGCATGGATCTGCGAGAAGACCGTGTTGCGGGCATCGAGGTTCTTGTGGTGCTGGTCGAAGTAGCCCAGCTTCACCTGGCTGCCCAGGCGGGCCCGCCCGGAGATGAACGGAAGTTCCGCGGCGATAGCCTTGAGCAGCGTGGACTTGCCCGTCCCGTTCAGGCCCACGATGCCCAGCTTCTGGCCCCGCTTGACCTGGAGCTGCTCCAGGGGCGCCGCCAGGGCCTTGCCGTCCCAGCCCCAGGAAGCGTCCTCCAGCACCAGGGCCACGTCCCCGCTGCGCTGGGTCTCGGGGAAGCTGAACTTCACCTTGCGCCGGTCCTTGAGGGGACGCTCCAGCCGCTGCAGCTTCGCCAGGTGGGTGCGCCGGCCCCGGGCCTGCTTGGTCTTCACGCCGGCGATGTTGCGGCGGATGTACTCCTCCTGCTTCGCGATGTAGGCCTGCTGCAGCTCGAAGGCCTTCTGGGCGGCCTCCAGCTCGGCCTCCTTCTTCTCCATGAACTCCGAGTAGTTCCCCTCGTACACGCGGCTGCGGCCCAGCTCCAGCTCGAGGATGGAGGTGGCCGTGCGGTCCAGGAAGTAGCGGTCGTGGCTGATCACCACCACCGTCGCGCTGCTCTCCAGGAGGAACTGCTCCAGCCAGCGCAGGCTGGGCAGGTCCAGGTGGTTGGTGGGCTCGTCCAGAAGCAGCAGGTCCTGGCCCTGGAGAATGGCCTTGGCCAGCATGACGCGGCTGGACTGGCCGCCGCTGAGGGCTTCCACGCTCGCGTCGAACTGCTCCTGCCGGAAGCCCAGCGCCTGGAGGATGCTCTCGGCCCGCGCGCGGATGCTGAAGCCGTCGGCGTGCTCGAAGGCCTCGGTGGCGGCCTGGTAGCGCGCCATCACGGCGTCGAGGTCCGGCGGATCCTCCGCCATGCGGTGCTCCAGCTCGCGCATCTCGTGCTGCAGCTTCTCCACGTCCCCGAAAGCGGCCAGCGCTTCCTCGAGGATGGTGCCGCCGGTCTCGGGCTTGAGGTCCTGGGCGTAGTGGCCGAAGCGCACGCCGCGCTCCCTGGTGGGCCGGACCACGGTGCCCGCGTCGGGCTCCAGCTCCCCCAGCAGCAGCTTGAAGACCGTGCTCTTGCCCGCGCCGTTGCGGCCGATGAGGCCCCAGATCTCGCCCTCCTCCAGGGCCCACGTGACGTCCTTCAGCACCTCGTGGGGGCCGAAGGCGAGGGAGACGTGGTTGAGGGAGGCGAGCATCGTCGGGACCTACGAAAAAGGCCACCCTGCGGTGGCCTTCTTGGTGGAGCTAACCGGGATCGAACCGGTGACCTCTTGCATGCCATGCAAGCGCTCTCCCAGCTGAGCTATAGCCCCATGGGAAAGGAAAGTCTCCCATGGACCGCGCGGGCGTTCAAGCCTCAATTGCGCGGCGAGACCCACAGGCGCTGGCCCGGACGCACCGCGGCGCCCTTCAGGCCGTTCCACTTCCGCAGCTCCTCCACGGTGACGCCGTAGCGCTGGGCGATGCCGAAGACCGTCTCGCCCTTGCGCACCGTGTGCGTCAGCTCCACCGCGGCCGGCGGCCGTCGCGTCCCAGGATCCGGGCCGCCGGCGGGTGCGGGAGGAGCCGGTGGGGGCGCGCCCTCGCTGAGCCTGACCGTGTCGCCGGGCTTCAGCCCGCGCACGGCGTCCGGATTCAGCCGGACCAGCTCTCCGTAGGGAACCCCGAAGTCCCGGGCGATGCTCGCGAGGGTCGCGCCGGCGGTGGCGAGGGTGGTGCGGCCGATGCGGACGGGCGCCGGAACCGGAGCCCGGGCAGCGGCCGAGGCGGGGGCCGGAGCGGAGGCCGGAGCCTGCGGGGGAGCGGCCGCTGCCGGAGCCTGGGTCGGGGGCAGGGCTGGAGCCGGAGCCGGAGCCGGGGCCTGGACCGGAGCCGGGGCCTGGGCCTGGGCCGTGATCGGAACCGGGACGGAAGCCGGCGTGGCGGCAGGTCCGGCGGGCGCCGCGGATGGAGGCTGGCCCGCGCCCGGCGCGGGCTGGGGCGCCCCCGGGATCGAGGGGAGTGCGTCCAGGGGCTGCTCCCCGAGGATGCGGGCCTTCTCCTCCCGGGTGAGGAGGTCCCGCGAATCCACCGCCGGGGCCGGCGGAGGCACCTGGATGCGGCGCCCGGCCCTGAACTGCGACCGGGCCAGGTCGTTGGCCGAGAGCAGTTCCTCCGCGCTCAGCTTGAACCGCGCGGCCACCTTCTCCGGCGTGTCCCCCCGGCGCAGGACGTAGGTCTTGAAGTCGAGGCGCTCGCCACTGGGAATCCGCGAGAGGGCGCGGTTGACGATGCCCGAGGTGCCGGGCGGGACCTTCAGCACGTAGCGCCCCGGGGGCGTGGAGCCCCGCAGCAGCTCGGGGTTCAGCTCCTTGAGGGATTCCACGTCGGTGCCGGCGTAGCGGGCCAGCACCGCCAGGCTCGTCATGCGGTCCACCTCCACCGTCTCGAAGACGTAGGGCGTGAGGGCCGGAATCGCCACGCCGAAGCGCTCGGGGTTCTTGGCGACGAGGATGGCCGCGCAGAGGCTGGGCACGTAGTTCTTGGTCTCGTTGCGCAGGTAGCGGGAGCGGTAGAGGTCCCAGAAGTTGCGGGAGTCCAGGGCCTGCACCGCGCGCTCGACGGTGAGGGGTCCCGCGTTGTAGCCCACCAGGGCCAGGTACCAGTCGCCGCTGATCTGGTAGAGCCGCTTGAGGTAGCGGGCCGCGGCCCGGGTGGCCTTCACCGGGTCCCGCCGCTCCTCGACCCAGCCGTTGCCCGAAAGCCCGAAGAGGCGCCCCGTGCTGCGCATGAACTGCCACATGCCCACCGCGGCGGCGCGGCTCTTGGCCTGGTTGCGGAAGCCCGACTCGATGACGGCCAGGTAGGCCAGGTCCTGGGGGATGCCCTCCTCCCCGAAGACCTGCCGGACCATGGGCAGGTAGCGCGCCGCGCGGCCCAGGCTGTTCTCCATGAAGCCCTTCTTGGGCCCCGTGAAGGCGTGGACCATGGCCAGGACCTTGTCATTGAGGTCGATGGGGAAGTCGTACTGGTTCCCCTCCTCGGCGGCCTTCACCCGCTCCAGTTCCAGGCGCAGCTCCTCGCCGCTGAGGGTGATCACCTCCTCCTGGAGGAGGGGATGGACCTCCGCGGCCGGTGCCGCCTTGCCGGGCACCGGCTCGGGCTCCTCGTCCCCGGCCACCTCGTGGTGGACGCTGCGCAAGCGCTCCAGGAGCGGCTCGGTTTCCGGGGCCTCGAGCACCGACTGGGGCCAGTCGGCGATGAGGACCTCGGCCTCCTCGCAGCGGTCGTCGGCGGCGTCCTCGTCGCCGGCCTCCAGGGCCTTCTCCGCGGCCTCCACCAGCAGCCGGAGGCGGGCGAGGTCCACCCTCGGAGCGGCGGCCTGGGAAGCGGCGGGGGGCGCGGGCCTGGGGGCCGGCGGGACCGGCGGGGCCTGGGTCGGCCGCGCCTGGGCGATCAGCACGGGGCTGGCGGCCAGGATCCCCAGCAGCCGGGGCCGGAGGCGGACCGCCAAGCTACTTGCTCTCCGAGCCCACGAAGGCCTCGTAGGCCGCGGCGTCGAGCAGCTCCCCAGGCAGGGGGCCGGCCAGCTTCACCTTCACCATCCAGCCCTTGCCGTAGGGGTCCTCGTTGACGTGTTCGGGGTGGGCCTCGAGGTCGCCGTTCACGGCCACCACTTCGCCGTCGCAGGGGGAGAAGAGCTCGGAGACGGTCTTCACCGACTCCACCTCGCCGAAGTCCGCGCCGGTGGCCAGCTTCTCGCCGACCTCAGGAAGCTTCACGAAGACCACGTCCCCGAGGGCGTCCTGGGCGTAGTGGGTGATTCCCACGGAGGCGGTGCCGTCGCCCAGCTCCTTGAGCCACTCGTGGTCCTTGGTGTACTTCAGGTCGGCGGGGTACATGGCTCCTCCAAGGGTGTGTGATGAGTCTACCGGATGGGTTCCGGCGGCCGCGTAAGGGCTAGGCGCGCTTGTAGAAGGGGGTGGGGATGATCTCCGCGGGGCAGGCCCGGCCCCGGATCTCGATCGCGATGCGCTGGCCCACGGCGGCGTGGTCCACGGGAACGTAGGCCAGTCCCAGGTTGATGCCGCAGGTGGGCGAGGGCGCGCCGCTGGTGACGAAGCCCGCGGGCTTCCCCTCCACCAGGACGGGCATGCCGTCCCGGGCGATGTCGCGCTTCTCGAAGGTCTTGAAGCCCACCAGCCGCCGGGTCAGCCCCTCGGCCTTGGCCTTGCGCAGGGCCGCGGCGCCGATGAAGTCCCCCTTGTCCAGTTTCACGATCCAGCCGAGGCCGGCTTCGAGGGCGTGGATCTCGTCGCTGATCTCGTGGCCGTAGAGGGCGAGGCGCGCCTCCAGCCGCAGGGTGTTGCGGCAGCCCAGCCCGGTGGGGATCAGCCCTTCGCCCGTTCCGGCCTCGAGCATCGCGTGCCACAGGTGCTCCGTGTCGCCGGCCGGGCAGTAGACCTCGAAGCCGTCCTCGCCGGTGTAGCCGGTGCGGCTCACCAGCACCTCGCGGCCCGCCACGCGGCCATGGCGGAAGTGGTAGTAGACGATGTCCTTGAGCGGGAGGTCGGTGAGGGTCTGGAGGATGGCCTCGGCCTTCGGCCCCTGGATGGCGATCTGGCCCGTGGCGTCGCTCTCGTTGGTGACGGCCACGTCGAAGCCCTTCGCCTGCTCGGTGGCCCAGGCGAAGTCCTTGTCGATGTTGGAGGCGTTCACCACCAGCAGGAACTCCTCGGGACCCTCCCGGTAGATGAGCAGGTCGTCCACGAAGGTGCCGTTCGGATAGAGCATGGCCGTGTACTGGACCTGGCCGTCCACCAGCTTCGCGACGGCGTTCGGCGTGAGGTGGTCCAGGTAGGCCAGGGCCTGGGGCCCCTTCACCCGGAACTCGCCCATGTGGCTGACGTCGAAGAGGCCGGCCCTCGTCCGGACGGCGTGGTGCTCCTCGAGGATGCCGGCCGGGTACTGCACGGGCATGTCCCAGCCGCCGAAGTCCACCATCTTGGCCTGGAGGGCGCGGTGGGCCGCGTTCAGGGGGGTCTGCTTGAGGTCGCTCATGCCGGGCTCCACGCGATTTTTCAGGGTAGCAAGCCCAGGCGGTTCCTACACTTGATCATGCTCACGCCCTGCCTCGCCCTCGCCGCCCTGATCGCCGCCGCACCTCCGGCCGGCCACCCGCGGAAGCCCCCCATGATCCCCTGCACCCTGGAAGCCTCGGTCGCCTTCGGCCCCGGGCGGGAGCCCCTGCCCGGCACGCCCCCCTTCCAGCCCAAGTTGGAGGCCACCCTGGCCTTCCAGGGCGCGGCGCCCCGCGAGGCGGCCTTCCGCCTCTGGCTCATCCCCGCCTCCACGCCGGCTTCGACCCGGCCCTCCGCCGCCCGGAAGCGCCGGGCCCTCGCCCTGGAGACCCTCTCCCGGGACGAGAAGGGCGCCGTCCTCCGCGCCCCCTGGCCCCGGGACCTGGCCGCCGAGGGTTGGCACGCCGCGGTGGAATGCCTCGTGGGGGGAACGGTGCGGGGAGCCGCCCGGACCGCGGTGAAGGCCCTCTACCTGCCGGCCGCGCCGCCCCGGGGCCGGGACGCGGAGAACTAGGCCCGGTCCCGGCGGATCCAGGGGCGCGGGCCCAGCAGTCGCCAGCGCAGGGTGGCCCCCTCGTCCGAGGGCCGCGCCTCCAGGCCGACCTGGAGGGGCAGGACCTGGACGCCCGCCGCGACGGCCTCGTCCAGGGCCCGGGCGTAGGCGGGATCGATCTCGCGGGCCGCGTCGAAGCGCGCCGCGTCCCCCCGCTGGATGAGGAAGAGGATGACGGCGCCGTGCCCCACCGCGGCCATGGCCGACAGTTCCCGCAGGTGCTTGGCGCCGCGGGCGCTCACGGCGTCGGGGAAGGTGGCCCAGGGGCCTTCCTTCAGTGTGGTGTTCTTCACCTCGATGAACCATTCGCGGCCGGAGGCCTCCCGGCCGTGGAGGTCCACCCGGCTGTTCTCGCGCCCGAAGCGGACTTCCCGACGCAGGTCGAGGAGCGGCGGCAGGCCGGGCAGCAGGTCCCGGGACGCGGCCTCGAAGGCCAGGCGGTTGGGCACGCCGGTGTCCACGCCCACCCAGGCGCCTTCGTGCTCGCACGCGACCAAGGTGTGCTTCAGCTTCCGCTTCGGATCGTCGTGGACCCGCAGGAGGCAGCGGTCCTCCGGCGCCCAGCAGGTGCGCATCGTGCCGGTATTGGCGCAGTGGGCGACGGCCTCGGCGCCATCGGGCAGGACCACGTCCGCCAGGAAGCGCTTGTACCGGCGCAGGATCCGGGCCGGGAGAAGCCCGGCCTCCTCCCTCAGGACCATGCCGCGAGGATCCGGTCCACCGCCCCGGCCAGGTCCTCCGCCACGAGGTCCGCGAGGCCGCCGTCCACGGCTTTCCCGTAGCCCGTGCGCACCAGGGCGACGCGGCAGCCCGCGGCCCGGCCGGCCTCCAGGTCGATGGTCTTGTCCCCCACCATCCAGCTCGCGGCGAGGTCGAGGCCGTGCTCGGCGGCGGCGCGGACGAGCATGCCGGGGTTGGGCTTGCGGTCCGGGTGGTCGGGGTGGGCGAAGTCCCCCTGCCCCTGCTCGTGGTGGGGCGCCACGTAGACCGCGTCCAGGCGCGCGCCCTCCTCGGCCAGGCAGCCGTCCATGCGGTCCATCACCCGCAGGAAGTCCTCCATGCCGTAGTAGCCCCGGCCGATGCCGCTCTGGTTGGTGACGACGATGACGGGGATGCCCCGGGCGTTCAGCCGGGCGACCGCGGCGGCGGCGCCGGGAATCATCACCAGGTCCTCGGGCCGGTGGAGGTAGTCCACCTCCTCGTTGAGGGTGCCGTCCCGGTCCAGGAAGACCGCGGGCCTCACGGGATCCAGTCGGCGGTGAAGATGTTGAACTGGCGCGGCGACGCGGCCTCCCGCCCGCTCACCCAGAGCAGCCTCTTCCCGTCGGGGCTGAAGTGGGGGAAGGAGTTGAAGTTCCCGGTCCAGGTGAGGCGCTCCAGTCCCGAACCGTCCAGGTTGATCTTCCACAGGTCGAACATGCGGCCCTTCCCGTCCCGGTCGTGGTGATTGCTGGCGAAGACGATGGCCTCGTCGCCGGGGGTGAAGACCGGCGCGAAGGCGGCGCCCTTGAGGTGGGTGAGCTGGCGCTTGTTCGAGCCGTCGGCGTCCATGACCCAGATGTCCATCTCCATGGGCTCGACGAGGTGCTGCTTGAGGAGGTCCTGGTACTTGGCCACGGCCTCGGCGCCCTTCGGATAGTTGGTCCGCCACACGATGTGCTTCCCGTCGTGGCTGAAGAAGGCGCCGCCGTCGTAGCCCACCTCGGTGGTGAGGCGCGTGAGCTGCGTGCCGTCGGTGCGGGCCTTCCAGAGGTCGATGTCGCCGCTGCGGTCTGACGTGAAGACGACCCACCGGCCATCGTCGGAGACCGTCGCCTCGGCGTCGTAGCCGGGCGAGGGGAGGAAGGGCTTCAGGTCCGTGCCGTCAGGCTTGGCGGTGTAGAGGTCGTAGCCCGGGAAGACCGGCCAGCGGTAGGTGCCCGGCGTGAAGGGCGGGGCCTGCGGGCAGTCCGGGGAATCGCCGTGGGTGCTGGCGTAGATGATCCGAGCGTCCTTCGCCAGGAAGTACCCGCAGGTCGTACGGCCCTTACCCGTGGAGACGAGGTGCTGGTCGGACCCGTCGGCATTCATGACGTACTGCTGGTCGCAGGTCCGCCCGTCGCGGGTGCTCTGGAACATGATCTTCTTCCCGTCCCGGGACCAGTAGGCCTCGGCGTTGGAGCCGGTGGCGGTGAGCTTGCGGACGTTGCGGAAGTGAACTTCCCGCGGCTCCCTCAACGGATCGGAAGGCCCTTCGAGAATGGCCCTGGACGGATCAACGGGAAGCCGTGCGATCTCCTCGGCCGACACGTGACGACTGGGCTGGACGCTCGGCCCTGCGGCGGCGGGCTGGGCGGGCTTGTCCTGATGAACGGCGACCAAAGCGCCCAAAGCCAGTGCCAAGAGAGTCATCGTCGGGTCTCCAAGCTCCCAGGATGCCAGCGGCCCCCCGGCAATGGCATCATCAAGGCACAGGAGCCCGCATGATCGACAAGCGCGTGGCCTCCGCCGAGGCGGCGGTGGCGGACATCCCGGACAACGCGACCCTCGCGGTGGGGGGCTTCGGCCTCTGCGGCATCCCGGAGAATCTCATCGCGGCCCTGGTGAAGAAGGGCGTGAAGGGCCTCACCTGCTACTCCAACAACGCCGGCGTGGACGACTTCGGCCTCGGGCTGCTGCTGCAGAACCGCCAGATCCGGAAGATGGTGAGCTCCTACGTGGGGGAGAACGCCGAGTTCGAACGCCAGTTCCTCAGCGGCGAGCTCGAAGTCGAGCTGGTGCCCCAGGGCACCCTCGCCGAGCGCATGCGCGCCGGCGGCGCCGGCATCCCGGCCTTCTACACCCCCACCGGCGCCGGCACCAAGGTGGCCGAAGGCAAGGACGTGCGCGTGTTCCATGGCCGCGAGTGCGTCCTCGAGGCGGGCATCGTCGCCGACTTCGCCCTCGTGAAAGCCTGGAAGGCCGACCGCCTGGGCAACCTCGTCTTCCGCAAGACCGCCCGCAACTTCAACCCCATGGCGGCGACCTGCGGCAAGGTCTGCATCGCCGAAGTCGAGGAGATCGTCGAAGTCGGCGACCTCGACCCCGACCAGGTCCACACGCCCGGCGTGTACGTGCACCGCCTCGTGCTGGGCCCGAGCTACGAGAAGCGCATCGAGAAGGTGGTCACGCGGGCCTGACGAGCCCTTCGTCCGCAGCGCCCAGGCCGCCTGTGAACATGGTGGTTCGAAGTTGAAGTTGAAGTCGAAGTTGACCTTCCAAAGGTGCGTCGATCCAGCACGGCGGCCCTTTCGCCGTGCTGGATCGACGCACGGCCGAGCGAAGCGCGGCAGGACCATGACGGCTGAAGCTCCCGGGCCGAACCCTAGAAGGAACCGACCCTCTCCCCCTACCTCAGCGGCAGCCGCAACCTCGACACCGTCCCCTTCCCCTCGTTCCGCAGCTCCAGCATGCCGTGGTACGCGCTCATGAACTGGTTGCAGGCGGTCAGCCCCTCGATGGGCATGCGCACCTCGCCGTCCTCCCGGTTCATGCGCTGGAAGGGCTCGAAGGCCTTGGACAACTCGCCGGCGGGGATGGGGCCGCCCTCGTCCTGGATCTCCAGGTAGAACACCTCCTCCTCGTTCCAGGTGCGGATGGCGAGGCTCGGCGTGGGGGACGGCCCGCCGAGGCCCTGCTGCACCAGGCGGGAGAAGGTCTCCGCGAAGTCGTCGTAGACCCCGAAGATCAGCGGCAGCGTGGCCTTCAGCTCGACCGCCAGCGCCAGGCCCTGGGGCAGCGCGCCCTCGGCCTCCAGCAACTCGATCTCCTGCTGCACCATGTCGTGCAGGTCCACCCACTCCGGCGTGGCCACCACCTGCTTGCTCACGCGGCGGTTCAGCGCCTTCAGGAAGGCGTCGATCTTGGACACCGCCTCCCGCACCTCCGCCACGGCCTTGGGCGTCTCCTGGCGCCACAGCCGGTTGTGGGTGGCCGCGTCCATGGGCTCCAGGAGCCGGTCGAAGGTGAGGGACTGCTTGTGCAGGCTGGCGACCGGCACCTGCAGGCGCTGGGCCATCTTCAGGAAGAGGTCCCCCAGCAGCGCCTGGCGCTCGCGCTGGCTGAGGGCCATCTGGGCGTTCTGCAGGTCGCTGTAGGCCGACTCCAGGCGGTCGTAGCTCATGGCGAGCGCCCGCGAGCTCTCGTTGAGGTTCGCGATGAGCTCGGCGTTCTCCAGGCTCACCTGGGCCATGCCCGCGTGCAGCACCACCAGTTCCACCTCGTAGGCCAGGAAGGGCTTGGAGGACTCCCGGCAGAGGGTCCAGAAGCCCCAGAGCACGCCCTCCTTCTGGCGGTGCGGGAGGAGCAGGAGGACCGCGCTGGAAGGCTGCGTCCAGAAGCCGGCCCCCAGGCCCTCTTCCCAGAACGGGGAATGGACCAGCTTCTCGCCGAAGTGGGCCGGGTCCGAGGGCCCCTTGGGGAGCCGGGTGATGAAGGGATGCTGGGAGTGCATCGTCGGGGCCGCCTCGAATCCCGAGCCGGTCCATTGCAGCCCCTCCCAGAACCCCCCTTCGGGGTGGTAGCGGTAGCCGCAGAGCTTGAGGGCGCCGAACTCCGACTGGACCTGTCCGAGGATGCGCTCCAGGAGCCCGCCGGTCTCGTGCATCGAGACGATGCCCTGGCTGAGGGCCAGCAGGCGGCTCAGGCTGCGGTTCCGCCGCTCCAGCGCGTCCTGGGCCTCGGTGAGCTTGCGGTTCGCCTCCTGCGCCTCCTTGAGCTGGGCCTCCAGGTGGTCCACCACCTGCTGGTTGAACTGGCGCAGCGCCAGGCCCTCCCGGCCCTGCTCCACCTTGTCCCGCTGCCCCTGCAGGTAGGCCTCCACCTGCCCCACGAACTGGAAGGGGTCGATGGGCTTCGAGATGAACCCGTCGCAGCCCGCCACCAGGGCCGTCTCACGGTCGCTCTTCAGGGTCTTGGCCGTGAGCGCCACGATGGGCATGCCCGCCAGGTCCGGGTTCTGGCGCAGCTTCGTGGCCACCTCGAAGCCCGACAGGCCCGGCAGGTTGATGTCCAGCAGCACCAGGGCGGGCTTCAGCCCCACCGCCATCTCGTAGCCCCTCAGGCCCTCCTCGGCCCAGTGCATCTCGTAGCCGGCCTGGGTCAGCAGCCGCTGCACCAGGCGCCAGTTCACGGGGTTGTCCTCCACGCAGAGGATCCTCATGGGCTGGGGGGCGTTCATGCCAGGACCTCCTTGATGAGCGGCATCTCCACCGTGAAGGTGCTCCCCCGCCCCTTCTCGCTCCGCACCTTGATGCGGCCGTTCATCAGCCCCATGAAGGACTGGCTGAGCGCCAGGCCCAGGCCCGTGCCGCCGAAGCGCCGGGTGATGCTGCCGTCCACCTGCTGGAAGGGACGGAACAGCCGGCTCATCTCCTCCTCGCTCATCCCGATCCCGGTGTCGCTGATGGAGATCTCCACCGAGCCTCCCCGTCGGCCCACGGCGATCGAGACGCAGCCGGTCTCGGTGAACTTGATGGCGTTGCCCAGCAGGTTGACGAAGACCTGCCGGAGCCGGTTCGGATCCCCCATCACCATGGCCCGGAAGGGCGGCGGCTCGTAGCGCAGCTCGATCGGCCGCTGGGCCAGGAGGCCCGCGCCCATGGCCCGGACCTCCTCGAGGATGCCGATGGGGTCCACCTCCTGCAGTTCAAGCTCCATGCGGCCCGCCTCGATCTTGGACAGGTCCAGGATCGAGTCGATGAGGCTCAGCAGGCTCTTCCCGTTCTGGAAGATGATCTGGATGTCGTCCCGGGCGTCCTGGGGGATGGGGCTGTCCTCCTGGAGCAGCATTCCCGAGAAGCCGATGATGGCGTTCAGGGGCGTCCGCAGCTCGTGGCTCATGTTGGCCAGGAACTCGTCCTTCATGCGGTCGGCCTCCTGCAGCTTCTGGTAGCTGTTCAGGAGGTTCTCGTTCAGCTCGCGGAGCTCGTGGGTCTTCTCCCGGACCTTCTCCTCCAGCGTCTCCGCCCAGGCCTTCAGCTCCGTCCGGGACTGCTCGAGCCCCTTGGTGCGCTCCTGCACGAGCTGCTCGAGGTTCGCCCGGATCTCCTCCAGTTCCCAGATGGTCTCCATGAGCTGCCGCGTGCGCTCCTGCACGCGGTACTCCAGCAGCCGGTTCTGCCGCTCGATCTCGTCCCGGCTGACCCGGAGCTTGTCGGTCATGACCCGGAACCCGTGGCTGAGATCCTCCAGCTCGTCTCCGGTGTGGACGTCGGGCCCCACGCCCTCAAGCCGCCCCTGGGCCACGTCCTGGGCCGCCCGGGTGAGCTGGAGGATCGGCGCGATGTAGCGGTTCGAGAGGTAGAAGACCACCAGGAAGGTCACCGCCAGCGCCATCGCGCTGACGCCGAGGCTGATGTTGATGTTCTTCTGGATCTCCCGCTGGGTCTCGTCGGTGCTGAACCCGATCACCAGCGTGCCCGCCTTGTCCGCCAGCGATTCGCGCCCGAAGATCGGCGCCACCGCCACCAGCACGCCGTCCGGGCGCGTGCGGGCGAAGCTCACCGCCTGCTCCTTCACCAGGTCCCTGGCCCAGTTCGGCGTGGACGGCGTGGAGTCGAGCTGCCGGCCGTCCTCGTTGAACACCACCGAGAAGCTGAAGGCGGGCAGGTTCTTCACGCCCCCGAGCACGCTCGCGATCTCCTCCGGGCTCCCCCGGGCGAGGGCGGGGCTGAGGGCGTTGCTCGCGGTCTCCGCCACCTGCCGCGCGCTCAGCTCGGCCTGGCGCCGGAACTGCTCCTCCACCCGCCGCGGGAAGTACACGACGTTGAACGCGAGGAAGCTGAGGACCAGGAAGCTGAAGACCAGGATCAGCTTCGTGCGGATGGACAGGCGGAACATTGCCGCCAAGTGTATACCTGGGAAAACCTAGGCGGGGACGAAGAAGTGGAAGCGCGCCTCGCCGTAGTCCCGCCGGTCCTGGAGGTTCCAGCCCGGCCGCTCGGGCAGGCTCTCCCGGGAGGACGTCTCGAGGACGAGGAGGCCGCCCGGGCCCAGCCAGGACGCCGCCACCGGCGCGAGCACCTCCCAGGCCCGTGCCGCGAGGTCGTAGGGCGGATCGGCGAAGACCACGGCGAGGTCACGGAAGGATTCCGGCCCCAGGCGCTCCACGGGGCGGCGCAGGAGGGCGACGCCGGTGCCGGCGAGGTTCCTCAGCAGGCAGGGGGCGGGCTGCCGCTCCACGCAGGTGACCGGCGCCCAGCCCCGGGAGTGGGCCTCCAGGGCCACCGCGCCGGTGCCCGCGTAGAGGTCGACGAAGCCGCCCCGGCACCGGGCCTCCAGGATGGAGAAGAGGGCCTCCCGCGCGCGGTCCGAGGTGGGACGGATGGCGGCGGTCCCCTCCGGCGGCGCCACCAGGCGCCGGCCCCTCAGGCTGCCGGCGATGACGCGCATGGCCCCGTCAGTAGACCCACTTCATGAGCACCGCGCCCCAGGTGAATCCCGCGCCGAAGGCGCTCAGCACCACCGGGTCGCCCTTCCCGAGGCGGCCCTGCTCGCAGGCCTGGTGCAACGCCGTCGGGATCGTGGCCGCGGTGGTGTTCGCGTACTCGCCGATGTTCACCATCATGCGCGCGGGGTCCAGGTCCATGCGCTTCGCGGCGGCGTCCATGATGCGCTGGTTGGCCTGGTGGGGGACGAAGAGCTTGAGCTGCTCCCCGCTGAGGCCGTTGCGGTCCAGCATGAGCCGGCTGCTCTCGGCCATCTCCCGCACCGCCCACTTGAAGACGTCGGAACCCGCCTGGTGCACGAAATGCTCCCGCGCCTCCACGGTCTCCCGGGTGGCGGGGCGGCGGCTGCCGCCGGCGGGCATGTGGAGGAAGCAGCCCCCCTCGCCGTTGATGCGGTGCTCGAAATCGAGGATGCCGCTGCCCTCCTCCACCGGCTCCAGGATCACCGCCCCGGCGCCGTCGCCGAAGAGCACCGCGGTGGTGCGGTCCTCCATGTCGATGATGCTGCTCATCACGTCCACCCCCACCACGGCGACGCGGCTGTAGGCCCCGCTGCCCACGAGGGCGGCGCCGGTGGTGAGGGCGTAGATGAAGCCGCTGCAGGCGGCGCTGAGATCGAAGCCGAAGGCGTTGGACGCGCCGAGCATCTCCTGCACCCGGCAGGCGGTGGCCGGGAAGAGCGTGTCCGGCGTCACCGTGGCGATGATGATGCACTCCAGGTCCGCGGCGGCCAGGCCCCGGCGCTCCAGGGCCATCCGCAGGGCCGGGGCCGCGAGGTCCGAGGCCCCCTGCCCCTTCTCCACCCAGCGCCGGCTGCCGATGCCCGTGCGGGGGCGGATCCACTCGTCGCTGGTGTCCATCACCTTCGAGAGGTCGTCGTTGGTGACGATCCGCTCGGGGTAGTGCTGGCCGGTGGCCGTGATGCCGACGGGACGCGCGAGCCTGCGAGCCAAGCGGACCTCCTGCAAACCAACGATTGTGCCTGCATTCCCCGCCCGGGCCAACTCCCGCCGGGGCCCGAGCAGGTAGGCTGGGGCCATGCGAACCCTCGCCGTCCTCCCCTCCCGCTTCCAGGCCACCCGCTTCCCGGGCAAGCCCCTGGCGCCCATCGCCGGGAAACCCATGATCCAGCGGGTCCACGAGGCCGCGGCGCGGGCGGCGGGCGTGGACCTCGTGGTGGTCGCCACGGACGACGCGCGGATCGCGGAGGCCGTGCGGGGCTTCGGCGGGAAGGCGGTGATGACGGACCCGGCCCTGCCCTCGGGCACCGACCGCGCCGCCGCGGCCCTGGCCCTGCTGGAGGCGGAAGGGCTCGCCTTCGACTGCGTGCTCAACATCCAGGGGGACGAGCCCGCCATGCACCCCGAGACGGTCGCGGGGGTGGTGGCGCTGATGGCGGAGCGGCCGGACCTGCCCATGGGCACCGCCGCTTGCCCCTTCGCCAGCCCCGACGAGCTCTTCAACCCCAACGCCGTGAAGGTGGTGGTGGACGACCGGAAGCGCGCCCTCTACTTCAGCCGCAGCCCCATCCCGTATGTCCGGAACTCGTCCGTCTTCGAGCCGGACTTCCGCCCCTGGCTGGGCCCGGGCCAGCTCGACCTCTTCCAGCGGCACCTGGGCCTCTACGCCTACCGTCCCGAGGCGCTGCGCGCCTTCACGAGGCTGCCGCCCCATCCCCTGGAGCTGACGGAGATGCTGGAGCAGCTCCGGGCCCTGGCGGCGGGCATCCCCATCGGCGTCGCCGCCACGCCCCATCTCAGCCTGGGGGTGGACACGCCCGCCGACGTGGCCCCCGTGGAAGCGCTGCTGCGGGAGCGCGGCCTGGCTTGATAGGATGGTCCTTCCGGGTCCGCCCCCGGCCCTTTGACAGAGGACAGCGCGTGAGCCACCACAAGGTCATCATCATTGGCACCGGTCCGGCGGGCTACACCGCGGCCCTCTACACCGCCCGCGCGAACCTCTCGCCGCTGGTCTTCGAGGGCGCGCAGCCCGGCGGTCAGCTCACCATCACCACCGAGGTGGAGAACTTCCCCGGCTTCCGCGACGGCGTCATGGGCCCGGCCCTCATGGACGAGATGCGCGAGCAGGTGCTGCGCTTCGGCACCGTCATCAAGTCCGAGACGGTGCTGAAGGCCGAACTGGGCGCGCGCCCCTTCCGCCTCACCACCGACCGCGGGGAGTACACCGCCGACGCGGTCATCATCGCCACCGGCGCCTCCGCGAAGTGGCTGGGCATCGGCAAGGACCAGCAGCTCTCCATGAGCGGCGGCGGCGTCAGCGCCTGCGCCACCTGCGACGGCTTCTTCTTCCGCGGCAAGGAGATCGCCGTGGTGGGCGGCGGGGACACGGCGCTGGAGGAGGCCACCTACCTCACCAAGTTCGCCACGAAGGTGAACCTCATCCACCGGCGCGACCGGCTGCGGGCCTCCAAGGCCATGCAGGAGCGCGCCATGAAGAACGAGAAGATCGTCTTCCACTGGAACAAGGCCGTCGCCGACGTGCTCACCGCCACGGTGGAGACGCCCATGGGCGAGAAGGTGGAGAAGATCCGCGCCCTGGCCCTCACCGACACCGTGGACGGCGGCGCCTCGGAGCTGAAGGTGGACGGGCTCTTCGTCGCCATCGGCCACCAGCCCAACACCGCGCTGTTCGACGGGCAGCTCCCCATGGACGAGAACGGCTACCTGAAGGTGGAGGCCGGCTCCAGCCGGACGCCCGTCGAGGGGGTGTTCGCCTGCGGCGACGTGCAGGACCACGTCTACCGCCAGGCCATCACCGCCGCGGGCTCGGGCTGCATGGCCGCCATCGACGCCGAGCGCTGGCTGGCGGCCCAGGGCCTCGCGGACTGACGCCGCCGTGGCCCTCCCCTCCGAGCCCGCAACCGCCAGCGGCGGCGCCGGGGAGGGCTTCGCGCCCCTGCGGCCCCGCCCCGAGGGGCGGGCCCTGCGCGGCGAGATCGACCTCGGCCGCGTCGCCCGCAACCTCCATCGGATCCGGCAGGCCAGCGGCGGGCGGCAGGTCCTGGGCGTGGTGAAGGCCAACGCCTACGGCCACGGCGCGGTCCCCGTCTCGAAGGCGCTGGAGGCCGCCGGCGCCGCGGGCCTGTGCGTGTCCAGCCTGGAGGAGGCGCTGGAGCTGCGGGAGGGCGGCGTCTCCGCGCCCGTCCTGGTGCTCGGCGGCCTGAGGGCCGAAGCCCTGCCCCTGGCCAGCGCCCACGCGCTGTCGGTGGCCCTGGTCGGGCCCGAGGTCCTGGGCGACTACGCCCGGCTGCTGCCGGCCCATCCGGTGGCGCTCCACCTGAAGGTGGACACGGGCATGGGGCGCTTCGGCTTCCTCCCGTCGGAGCTGGGAATGTGCCTCGAGGGCCTGCGCGCCCTCGCCCCCTGGATGCAGGGGCTGATGGGCCACTTCGCCACCAGCGACGACCCCGACCGGGGCTTCGCCGACCGCCAGCGGGCGGCCTTCCGCGCCTGCCGCGCCCAGCTCGAGGACGCCGGCCTCGCCTTCGCCCAGGTCCACCACGCCAACAGCGACGCCTGCGTGAAGGGGCTGCTGGACGGCGACACCCACGTGCGGCCCGGCCTGGCGCTCTACGGCCTCACGGTGCTGCCCGAGGGCCGGGCCCTCGGGCTCGAGCCCGCCCTCGGCCTCGTGGCGGAGGTGGCCCGGGTCAAGACCGTGCCCGCGGGCACCACCGTCGGCTACGGGCGCACCTTCGTCGCGCCCCATCCCCTGCAGATCGCCACCCTCGGCTGCGGCTACGCCGACGGCTACCGCCGGGACCTGGGCAACCGCGCCGTGGCGGGTTTCGAGGGAGGCTTCTACCCCGTGGTGGGCCGGATCTCCATGGACTACCTGACGGTGGCCCTGCCCCTGGAGATCCCCGTCCGCGCCGGGGATCCCATGACCCTCTTCAGTCCGGATCCCGCCCATCCGAACTCCCTGGAGCGCAGCGCCCAGCTGCTGGGGACGATCCCCTACGAGCTGAGCTGCGGCCTCCACCGGCGCATGGCCCGGGTCTACCGGAACCCCTAGGAAGGCCCTGCGCGGACCCGCCGAAGGCGGGGAGCCGGCCTGACTCCGGGGGGTGCCCCCGGCCGGGCCAGGGGGCGGTTCGGCCAGGGGACCCGGGCCCTCATCCGGGCCGGTGGATTCCCTCGTAGGGGGGCTGTGCGCCCGGCTATCCTGGCTGCCGGACCCGACCCTTCCATGGACATCCTCGCCATCTCGGCCCATGACCTGCTGGTGGACCGCCTCCGGACCGCGTTCGAGGGCCGGGGCCACCGCGTGGTCCACCTCCGGGACCCCCTGGACGCCCTCTCGGGCGAGGCGTGGAACGGCGCCCACGTCATCCTGGTGGACCGCGCCGCCGACCCGCTGGACGGCCTGCGCTTCTGCGCCCTGCTCCGCGGCGAGTCCCGGCTGCTCTTCCAGAACCTTCCCCTCTTCCTCATCCACGAGGAACTCCCCGACGAGGCCGAGGCGGAGGCCGCGGCGGAAGCCGGCGTGGACGGCCATCTGTCCCGCCAGGCCTCCATCGCGGAGCTGCTGGACGCCCTCGGACCCGCCCTCGGGGGCGCCCTGCGCCCGGCGGGTTCGGCCCGGGTGCCCGTGCTCGCCGCCGGCGTGCAGCCGGGCGAGGCGGCCCGGATGAAGGAGCTGCTCTCCCACTTCCAGTTCGAGCTCCACGCCTGCGCCTGGAAGCACCTCGAGGAGACCCGGGAGGAGCTCGGCGCCTCCATCGTGCTCCTCGGCCTGGGGAGGGACGCCCTCGGGGTGCTGCCCCGGCTGGAGGCCCTCCGGCGCGGCGCCCCCGACGCCTATCCCGTGGTCCTCGGCCCCCTGCCCGACGAGGCGGCCCAGCGCCGGATCCTCCTGGCCGGGGCCGCCGAATGGCTCGCGCCGCCCCACTCCGGCCCCCTCCTCCTCCACGCCTGCCGCCGCGGCCTCGAGTGGCGCCACGCCCGCGCGGTCCAGCGCGAGTACGAGCGCACGGTCCAGGACCTGCGCGAGCGGCGCGTCATGCTGGAAGTGGAGGCGGCGGCCCTCCGGGACGAGGTGCTGACCGACCCGCTCACCGGGCTCCTCAACCGGCGGGCCTTCCAGCAGAACCTCGAGCACCACCTCAACCAGTGGGAGCGCCACAAGCGGGGCTTCATCCTCCTGCTGGCGGACGTGGACCACTTCAAGCTCATCAACGACCGCTTCGGGCACATGTCCGGCGACCGGGTGCTGGAGACGCTGGCCTCCCGCCTCCGGGGAACCCTGCGGCGCTCGGACCTCGCCTTCCGCATCGGGGGCGAGGAGTTCGCGATGCTGCTTCCGGAGACCTCCTTCAAGGCGGGCCTGGACGTCGCGGAGAAGCTCCGCCGCCGCATCGACGAGGCCCCGATCCTCCTCGAGTCCGGGCAGTCCGTCTTCCCCTCGATGAGCTTCGGGGTCGGGCATCCGGTGGACAACGACCCCGCGGCCTTCTTCTCGGACGTCGACCGGGCCCTCTACACCGCGAAGCACCGGGGCCGGAACTGCGTGGTCGGCGCGGGGGAGCCCGGCCTGGAACGGCCCCGGGGCCAGGCCTCCATCGCCATCTGAGCCGCCGGCCTCACTGCCGCCAAGAAAAGAGGTCCCCCAGCCCGCGCAGGGTGAGGACCACGTCCAGGCGGTCCTCCTTCACCAGCTTCCCGCCCGCGGAGGTGGTGCCCGGCGGCCGGTAGAGGTGGGTGAAGCGCACCAGGGTGGAGACGCAGGGCGTGACCCAGGCGAGCCCCACCTGGCTGTTGGAGAAGTCCTTGAGGTAGGAGTCGTAGGTCGCGTTGAACTCCAGACGGAGCCGGTCGTCCCAGAGGCGCTGCATGCCCCCGGCCTGGATGCCCTTCTGGCGGATGAGGAAGCGGTTGATGCCCGTGGAGAAGAAGGCGAGGCTCAGGCTGGAGCCGTCCCCGCTCCTCAGTTCGGCGCTCACGGCGCTGTCGGCGCCGCCGTCCACCAGGTCCTCCGTGCGCCGGAAGGAGAGCCGGAAGGCCTCGTCGGGCTCGAAGTCCAGGTCGCTCTCCACGCTGCTCCAGCCCTTCTGGAACCGGCCGTCGGACAGGAGCACCGGCCGGAAGTGGTAGCGCGTCCCGATGCGCCACCGGACGAGGTCGAGGAAGGGCCGTCCGGCGAGCGCGCGCGCGAGGAAGTGCTGCTTGAATCCGAACTCGATGCTCTGCTCCCCGCTGGCGCTGCCCTCCACGCCGGGGCGGGCGTCGATCTCGTCGAAGCGCGGCAGCCGTCCGGCCTTGCCGAAGCGGCTGGTCTCGTTGAAGGCGATGTAGGGCTCGAGGACGTGCTTCAGCTCCCCCTTCCAGCCGAAGAGGGAGAAGTCCGGGAAGGCCCGGCCGATGGGCGGCGCCGAGAACTTGAGCTGCCCCGAGGCCAGGAAGCGGGTCGTCCCGGGGCCCTCCACCTGGAAGGGGTCGAAGGCGGCGTTGACCGAGGTGTCCCGGCTGGAGTCGAAGCCGTCCACCAGCAGCGTCCCGGTGTAGCGGGTGGCCCGCCCGAGGGCCTGGAAGTCCACCCGAAGCGGCCCCCACTGCCCGACGCGCCCCGCCAGGCGCAGCGAGGCGTCCCCGCGGCTCCAGCCGTAGCGGGTGCGGGGCCGCTCCTGCTCCGGCTGGGGGTCGTCCCCCAGGTCGAGGAGGTAGGAGAAGCGGTTGGTGCGGGCGGAGCCGTCCAGGTACCAGGACCCCACCGGCACCGGGAAGAACCGCGCCTCCACCTGGGGCAGGCCGCGCCGGATGAGGGAGGCCGGGAAGTCCGCGCGGTAGAAGGGGTCGAGGGGCGAGAAGAAGGTCCGCTGCTCCGAGCCCGTGACGCTGACGGCGGCGCGCTGGAAGCTCTTCCCCAGGTAGAAGGAGCTGTCGAAGGGGTTGCCTCCCAGGGAGGTGCCGCCGTGGCCGAAGTCCGCGTCCATCAGGTTGTCGGAGGCCTGGTTGAGGTCGGCGGTGAGCTGCCAGCCGTCCTCGCGCTGCCAGATCTCCTTGAGGCTGACGCGGTAGCGGTCCTGGCCGTCGCTGCGCTGGTGGATGCTCTGGCCCTGCACCATCCCCTGGTGGGTGGGCTCGGGGTTCCAGCGCACCTCGCCCCCCCACAGCACGCCCTCCTTGGTGAGGATCTCCGGGGAGAAGGTGGCGTCGGCGGAGGGTCCGAGGACCTGGAAGTAGGAGAGCCCCAGGGTCGCCCCGAGCCGGCTGCTGGATCCGAGCAGCGGCGGCAGCAGGCCCGAGCTGCGGGTGGTGTTGGCGGGATAGGGGGCCCAGGGCACGTAGAGCACGGGCACGGGGCCGAGCCACACCGAGGCGTGCCGAAGGACGGCGAACCCGTCCAGGTCGAGGGACAGCTCGGCGAGGCGGGCCTTCCAGCCCGGCCGTTCCTGGGGGCAGGGGCTCAGTTCGACGGCCTGGAACTGCCACTTCCGGAGGGTGGTGAACTCCACCCGGTCCGAGCGCAGGATCCAGGAGGGCGGCAGCTCCAGCTCCAGGGCGTAGGCCTCGCCCACCTGCCGCTTCCAGTCCATGGACAGGCGCGCGCAGCGCAGCCGGACCCCCTCCCCTTCGAGGCGGATGGACCCTTCCGCCCGGATCTCCCCGGTCTCCGGGGCGTAGGCGATGCGGTCGGCCACGAGCAGCACGGTGTCGCTGTGGATCGCGCCGCCCTCGAGGACCCAGAGGTCGGGGCTCTCCTGCACCCGCTCCCCGCGCCAGCGGAAGGGATAGCGGCCGGAACCCAGGGCGCCGGATTCGAAGGGGCGCAGGGGGAGCAGCTCGCCGAGGTAGGGACGGTCCACGGCCTCCACCGGCGGGATCGGCGGGAGGGCCTGCGCCCGGGCGGGCAGGCAGGCCCCGCCGAGGCCCAGCAGCGCGATCCAGCCTCCCCGTCGATGCCTCCCGCCCGGTCCGCCCACGGAGGCTCCGCCTCAGGCGCCGTGACGGTGGGGGGCCAGCATCGCCGAGAGGAAGAAGGCGCCCACGCCGGCCAGCAGGCCCAGGGTGCTCTTCCACCCGGATTCCTTCTTCACGTCCGGCAGGAGGTCGGAGCTGGCCACGTAGAGCCCCAGCCCCCCGGTCAGACCGAGCAGCGGGCCCGCCGGAAGGCTGAGGGCGCTCTGGCCCACGGCGCCCAGGAGGGCCGCCAGGGCGAGGACGAAGGCGGCCCCGAGCGCGCCCCGCCGCCCGAAGCCGCGGACCAGGAAGATGGACGCGATGGTGGCACCTTCAGGGATGCGGTGGACGAGGACGCCGCCGAAGACGAGAGGACCGAGCCCGCTCCGGGTGCCCTGGGCCGCGCCCAGGGCCATGCCGTCCATCAGGCTGTGGAGGGAGAGGCCCACCAGGGCCATGACGCCGCTCAGCTTCGTGCCGGGGTGGGTCTCCTCCCCGTAGTGGAAGTGGGTGGTGGGCCCGTGCTCCATGGCGTGGACGAGGAGGAATCCGGCCAGCACCCAGAGGCCGTTCCCCTCGCCGCCGTGGACGGGTTCGAGGGCCTCGGGGATGATGCGGACGAAGGCGAGGGAGATGAGGTAGCCCGCCGCCACCGCGGAGAGGATGCGCATCACCGAGGCCTTCCCCTGCAGGTACCGCACCACCAGCCATCCGCCCAGGAGCGTGGCCAGGGACGCGGCGGGGGCCTGCCAGAGGAGGGGCATCGCGGCTCAGCGCTCCGGCTTCATCCCGGCCTGGGGCACGGTGGCGGCCTCGCCCTTCGCCTTGGCCTCGGCCTTGGCTTTCCGCTCGGCTTTGGGCTTCGACTCGGCCTTGGCCTTGGGCTCGGCCTTGGCCTTGGCCTTGGGCTCGGCCTTGGGCTTGGGCTTGGGCTCGGCCTTGGGCCTGGACTCGCGCTTGGGCTTGGATTCGGCCCCTGCTTCGGCCTTGGCCCGCCGCGCGGGCTTCGCCTCCAGGCCCGCCGCCGCAGCGGGGGCTCCGGCCTCCGGGGAGGCGGTCGGCTCGGCCGCGGCGCCGCCCGGGCGCTTGGGCCGCGGACTGGGCGTGAGGAGGGAGGCCACGACGTCGGCGCTCAGCCTGGGCGGTTCCGGCGAGGGTCCGGGCTCCGGGGCCCGGGGCGCCTCCGGGCTCACCGGCCCGAGGGCCGCGAGGATCGCGATGGCGGTGGACTGGGGCGCGACCGCGGGCTTCGGGGCCTTGGCCTCCTTGCGCCCGGCCCCCTTCCCGCCGGGCTTCACGGGCTCCGCGGCGGGCGCGTCCGTCTCGCCGCCGGCGACCGCGGCGGGCTCCGGCCTCGGAGCCTCGCCTCTCCCGCGGCCCCGGCCGCGGCGCCGCGAACGGCCCTTGCCGGCCCCTTCGGCGGTCTCCTCCCCGGACGGGACCGCGTCCTCGTCCTCGGCTCCCTCCCCGGGCTTGGCGCTCTCGAAGAGGGCCCGGAGCCGCTCGCGCTCCTCCAGGGCGGCGCGCTGCAGGTCGCGGCGGTCGAACTTGAAGCCGTCCTTGTCCTTCGCGCCCTCCTTCGTCGCCGCGGACTTCCGGGGCTCCTCGCCCAGGGCCTTCTCGAAGGAGATCGGGCTGTCGCCGCCCAGGACCACGGTGTCCTCGTCGGGATCGCCGGCCTTGCGGTGCTCGCGCCGGGGCGCGGCCTCCGGGGCCTCCTCCTCAGCCTTCTCGATGGCGGCCACCATCTCGCCGTAGCCCACCGCCGGGTCCGCGAGGATCACCACCGACGCGCCGGACTGCTCCTCCATCTCCGCGAGCTCCCGCCGCTTCTGGTTCAGCACCGCCATGGCGATGGCGGGGGCGAGCTTCACCTCGATCTCCCTGATGCCCTCGCGGCTCAGCATCGACTTGATGCGCCGCGCGACGCTCAGGACCATCGCCTCGAGGTTCTTCACCTTCCCGGTGCCCTGGCAGGTGGGGCAGGTCTCGTGGGTGACGTGGTGGATGGAGGGCCGGATGCGCTGCCGGGTCATGACCAGCACGCCGAAGCGGTTGATCTTGCCGACCTCCATGCGGGCCTTGTCGTCCTTCAGGCAGTCGACGAGCTTGTCCTGCACGGCCTTGATGTGGCTGTCCTTCTTCATGTCGATGAAGTCGATGGCGATCAGGCCGGCGAGGTCGCGCATGCGGAGCTGGCGGGCCACCTCCTCCGCGGCCTCCATGTTGGTCTTGTAGGCCGTGTCCTCCTGGTTCTCGCCGCTGGTCTTGCCGCTGTTGACGTCGATGGCCACGAGGGCCTCGGTCTGGTCCAGCACCAGGGCGCCGCCGCTGGGCAGGTTCACCTTCCGCGCGTAGATGCGGTCGATCTGCTCGTCGGTCTGGTACTTCGTGAAGAGCGGCTTCTTGCCGACGTGGTGCTTCAGCACGCCCAGGTGCTGGGGCATGGTGCGCTTGAAGAAGTGCTGGGCCTGGTGGAAGGTGTCGAGGTCGTCGATGGTGACCTCCTCCACGTCGGCGGTGAACCCGTCCCGCAGGGTGCGGGTGACCACGTCGTCCTCCTGCCAGACGAGGCCGGGCCCGTGGCGGTGCTTGTAGCGGGCGAGGACCTCCTTCCAGGTGTCCATGAGGTAGTCCAGGTCGCGCTGGAAGTCCTCCTTCGTGACGCCCATGCTCGCCGTGCGGACGATGACCCCGAAGTTCTTGGGGATGTCCATCTCGTCGATGAGCTGCTTGAAGTACTCGCGCTCCTCGCGGCTCTCGATCTTGCGGCTGATGCCGTTCACGGGATTGCCGGGCGTCAGCACGAGGTAGCGGCCCGGCAGGCTGAGCTGGCCGGTCATCATCGCGCCCTTGGAGCCCAGCTCCTCGCGCACCGCCTGGACCATGATCTCCTGGTCCCGCTGGAGCAGGTCCTGGATGCGGCCGCGGCGGCCGTCGGGGCTCACCATGTCCCGGGGCAGCTCGCCCAGGGGCAGGAAGCCGTTCTTCTGGCCGCCGTAGTGGATGAAGGCCGCCTGCAGGGCCTGGTCCACGCGCACCACGCGGGCCTTGTAGATGTTGCCCTTGATCTTCTCGTTGTGCATGAACTCGATGTCGAAGTCCGTGAGGACTCCGTCCACGAGGGTGGCCACCCGGATCTCTTCCGGATCCGTGGCGTTGATCATCATGATTTTCTTGCCCAAGGGGACTCCCGTTCGGACTGGACCCGGGGCCGTTTCCCTCGGGAAACCCTGGCCTGGATCCGCCTGCTGCGTTGTGGATGGATGGGATGGGGGAGCGAGGGTTCCGGTGCGGGGCGTCCTGCCCGGGGCCGGATCTCGTGGAACCGTCCAGGACGCGCGGGCTGGGCCTGGCGCCGCTGGATGCACGCTCATTGTCGCCGGGAATCGCGGGAGGTGCAATATGGCGATTTCCGTAGATTTACGTAGGGATCCGGGCCATTTAAGATCCCGGCCCGGGGCCGCGTCACAGGGATTTCACACGCGGCGAACCTCCGGGACACAGCCCCCGGGGAGGCTGGATCCATCCCGGAGGAGCATCCATGCCCCGCATGACCCGAATCCTGTCCGCCCTCGCCGCCTGCGCCCTCGCCACGGCCCCGGCCGGCGCCCAGAGCGTGAAGGTGGACCCGAAGCTGCCCGCCTACAAGAAGACCGCCGGCATCTCCGGCAACCTCAACTCCATCGGCTCCGACACCCTCAACAACCTGATGACCTACTGGGTGGAATCCTTCAACAAGCAGTACCCCAACGTGAAGATCCAGGTGGAAGGCAAGGGCAGCTCCACCGCGCCGCCCGCGCTCATCGAGGGCACCTCCCAGCTCGGCCCCATGAGCCGCGAGATGAAGGGCGAGGAGCTCGACAAGTTCGAGAAGAAGCACGGCTACAAGCCCACCAAGGTCGCGGTCGCCATCGACACCCTCGCGGTCTTCGTGCACAAGGACAACCCGATCAAGGAGATCTCCATCGCGGAAGTGGACGCCGTCTTCTCCAAGACCCGCAAGTGGGGCGCCAAGGCCGACGTCAAGTCCTGGGGCCAGCTGGGCCTGAAGGGCGCCTGGGCCTCCCTGCCCATCAGCCTCTACGGCCGCAACAGCGCCTCGGGCACCTACGGGTACTTCAAGGAGCACGCGCTGAACAAGGGCGACTACAAGGACACGGTGAAGGAGCAGCCGGGCTCCTCGGCGGTGGTCCAGAGCGTCTCCACCGACAAGGGCGCCATCGGCTACAGCGGCATCGGCTACGCCACCTCCGGCGTGCGGGCCGTGCCCCTCTCGATGAAGGGCCGCTACAACGACCAGGCCTTCCCCCCGACCTACGAGAACGCGCTGAACGGCAAGTACCCCATGACGCGCTTCCTCTACATCTACGTGAACAAGGACCCCAAGAAGCCCTTCGACCCCCTCACCCGGGAGTTCCTCAAGTTCGTGCTGAGCAAGGAAGGCCAGGAGATCGTGGTGAAGGACGGCTACCTGCCCCTCACCCCGGGCATGGAGGCCGCCGAGCTGAAGAAGCTCCAGTAGCCGCGCTTCGAACGGATGCCGGAGGAGACTCCGGCATCCGTCTATCCCGAAGGATTGTGTGAAGCCCCTGTGACAGGATCCCTCCACCCATGAAGCCCGCCCCCTCCCAGGACGCCGTCCTCCGCCGAGCCAAACGGATGGACCGCATCATGGCCCTGCTCATCTCCCTGGGCGGCCTCGCCATCATCTCGGCGGTGCTGGGGATGCTCTTCTTCATCGGCAAGGAGGCCTTCCCCCTTTTCAGGGGCGCCCGCAGCGCGGAACGGACCGGCTTCACGGCCCCCGGCGCCCTGCTCCTGGACGAGTCCGGGAAGGCCGCGGCGAGCCTCTCGCCGGCCCGGGGCCTGGAACTGGTGGCGGTGCCCGAGGGCCGCGCCCTGAAGCAGGTCGCGACCGGTCCGGCCCTTCCTTGGTCCGCGGTGCTGCCCCCGGGCCCCCGGGGCGAGACCCTTGTCGTGGACGTCCAGGGCGGGCTCCAGGCCGGGAAGGTGACGTGGAGCAAGCCCGCCGGGGATCCCGATCCCGCCCACTGGGACCTGGAGGCGGCCTGGACCGCGCCCCTGCCCTCCCCCGGCCCCGGCGCCCGCGTCCTCGCCTTCCGCCTGCTCGAGTCGGGCGGCCTGGAGGGGGGACTGGACCTCAAGGTGGTGGCGGCCACGCCCGCCGGCCTGCTGCGCGCCGAAGCCGCCCCCGGCTCGACCGATGCGGCCTGGCAGCCGGTCCAGGCCCCCGGCCGGGCCACCGCCGCGGCCTGGAGCCTCGATGGCGCCCAGCTCACCCTGGGCACCGCCGAAGGGCGCCTCCTCGTCCTGGACGCCGCCTCCGGCGAGGCCCTCGCGGAGACCACCTTTCCCGAGCCGGTCTCGGCCCTGGGCCATGCCCTGGGCGGGACGTCCCTGCTGGTGGGCGGCGAGAAGGGCGGGCTCGCGGCCTACCACCTGCTCCGCACCGGCGAGCGTCCCCAGCTCCAGGAGCTCCACCGCTTCCCTTCCCTCGACGGGCCGGTGCTGGGCTTCCGCCCCAGCCTGCGGGACAAGCGTTTCCTGGCCTGGACCTCCCGGGACCTGGCGGTGGACCACCTCACCACCGAGCGTCGCCTGCTGCATGCCCGGGCCGAGGGCACCCTCAGCGCCGCCCTGGCGCCCCGGGGCGACCTCGTCACGGCCACGGACGCCTCCGGACGCACCCGCGCCTGGAGCCTCGACGCCCCCCACCCCGAGGTCTCCCTCGGGACCCTCGCGGGGAAGGTGCACTACGAGGGCTACGACCAGCCCGCCTACGTCTGGCAGAGCAGTGGCGGCACCGACGACTTCGAGCCCAAGCTGAGCCTCGTCCCCCTGGTCTTCGGGACCCTCAAGGGCACCCTCTACGCCATGCTCTTCGCCCTGCCCATGGCCATCCTGGGCGCCCTCTACACCAGCCAGTTCGCCTCGCCCCGGCTGCGCAACGCCATCAAGCCCACCGTGGAGATCATGGCCGCCCTGCCCTCGGTGGTGCTGGGCTTCCTGGCGGGCCTCGTGATGGCGCCGCTCTTCGAGAAGCTGGCGGTGGAGGTGCTGGTCTTCCCCGGCGTGGCCCTGGTCCTGGCCGCCCTGGCCTTCCCCCTGTGGACGCGGCTGCCCCAGCGCTTCCGGAGCCTCTGGGGCACGGGCCGGGAAGTGGCGTGGGCCATCCCGCTGCTGGCCGCCGCGGCCCTCCTCAGTCTGGCCGCCGGTCCGGCCTTCGAGCGCGCCTTCCTCGGCGGCGACTACCGCCACTGGCTGCTCTCGGCCCAGGGCATCACCTTCGACCAGCGCAACAGCCTCGTGGTGGGCTTCGCCATGGGCTTCGCGGTCATCCCCATCATCTTCACCCTCAGCGAGGACGCGCTCTCCTCGGTGCCGAAGTCCCTCACCTCCGCGAGCCTCGCCTGCGGCGCCTCCCCCTGGCAGACCGCGTGGCGCGTGGTGCTGCCCACGGCGAGCCCAGGCATCTTCTCCGCGGTGATGGTGGGCCTGGGCCGCGCCATCGGCGAGACGATGATCGTGCTCATGGCCACGGGCAACACGCCGGTGCTGGACTGGAGCCCCTTCAACGGCATGCGCACCCTCTCGGCCAACATCGCCGTGGAGATCCCCGAGGCCCCCCACCACGGGACCCTCTACCGCGTGCTCTTCCTGGCGGCCTTCCTGCTGTTCCTCCTGACCTTCCTCCTGAACACCTGCGCGGAGCTGGTGCGCCAGCGCCTGCGCCGGAAGTACGAGAGCTTCTGATGGCCGCCGCCCCGTCCCTCGCGCGCCGCGCCGCCGAGTTCTGGCGCCGCGGCGGCGCCTTCGTGTGGCTCTCCGCCGCGGCCCTGGCCCTCTCGCTGCTCATGATCACCAGCCTGGTGGGCTTCATCGCCGTCAAGGGCCTGGGCTTCTTCTGGCCCCGGACCCTGGTGCAGGCCACCACGCCGGAAGGGCCGGTGCTGGGCGAGGTCGCAGCCTACGAGGCCGCCCTGGGCGAGGAGCCCGCCAAGGTCCAGTTCCGCGTGGCCAACCGGGACCTCTACGGCCAGGACTTCCGCTGGCTCAGGGCCGCCGACCTCTCGGGCCGCCAGGAGCCCGCCGGCGCGGTGCTGGTGGAGCGCCTGGAGAACGGGGCCTTCATCGGCTTCGTGGAAGCGCTGAAGGAGGGCGGCAGCCCGGTGGCCGAAGGCGACGCGGCCCTGGCCGCCGCCCGGGCCAGGCTTCCGGAGGCCCAAGGCCTCCAGCGCCGCATCCGGGCCATCGAGAAGGACGAGGTGGGCGGCCTCAACCGGGCGATGGAGAAGCTGCGGCTCCAGCGCAAGGCCCTGGAATCGAAGGGAGGCGGCGACCTGGCCGCCCTCGACGCCCGGGAGGCCGCCCTGCGCCAGGCCTACGACGCGCTCCAGGCCCGGCTGGACGGGCTCCGGGTGCGCTCGGCGGCCCTGCAGCTCTCCCTGCGGGCCGTGGACGGCCAGACCCGGGAGATCCCCCTCGGCGCGGTGGTGCGCCTGGTGGAGCCCAACCGCATGGGCCTCCTGGCGAAGGCCGGCACCTACCTCTCCCGCCTCTGGGAGTTCGTGAGCGGCGACCCGCGGGAATCCAACACCGAGGGCGGCATCTTCCCGGCCATCTTCGGCACCGTGCTGATGGTGCTGATCATGTCCGTGATGGTGGTGCCCCTGGGCGTGGTCACCGCCCTCTTCCTGCGGGAGTACGCGAAGGACGGCTGGCTCGTGCGCAGCGTCCGGGTGGCCGTGAACAACCTGGCCGGCGTGCCCTCCATCGTGTTCGGCGTCTTCGGCCTGGGCTTCTTCGTCTACACCCTCGGCGGCGCCCTCGACCGGGCCTTCTACGCGGACCGGCTGCCGACGCCCACCTACGGCACCGGCGGCATCCTCTGGGCCTCCCTCACCCTCGCCCTGCTCACGGTGCCGGTGGTGGTGGTGGCCACCGAGGAGGCCCTGGGCGCCGTGCCCCGCTCCCAGCGGGAGGCCAGCCTCGCCCTCGGCGCGACGAAGTGGCAGACCCTCTGGAAGGTGGTGCTGCCCGGCGCGACGCCGGGCATCCTCACCGGCCTGATCCTGGCCATGGCCCGGGGGGCCGGCGAGGTCGCGCCCCTGATGCTCACCGGCGTGGTGAAGCTCGCGCCCGCCATGCCCCTGGACGGCGAGTTCCCCTTCTTCCATCTCGACCGCAAGTTCATGCACCTGGGCTTCCACATCTACGACGTGGGCTTCCAGAGCCCCAACAGCGAGGCCGCCAAGCCCATGGTCTACATGACCGCCCTGCTGCTGCTGGGCGTGGTGGTGCTGCTGAACCTCGTCGCCCTCCGCCGGCGCCGCCGCCTGCGGGAGCGCCTGGGCGGGAGCGCCTTCTGATGCCCGCCCCCGGAGTCCTCATGGAGCCCGAAGTCCAGAACCCCATCCCCGAGCCCGTGGTGCTCCCCGCGGCGGACGCCGCCGTCCCCGCGCGGGACCTCGCCGCGGGCGCCTCCCCGGCCCTGCCCCTCACGGACGCCGCCGCGGTGACGGCGAAGCCCCTGCTGGAAGTGCGCGGGCTCGACCTCTTCTACGGCGCCAAGCAGGCCCTCCATGGCGTGGACCTGGACGTGAAGGAGCACACGGTGATGGCCTTCATCGGGCCTTCGGGCTGCGGGAAGAGCACCCTGCTGCGCTCCCTCAACCGCATGAACGACCTGATCGACGGCGTGCGGGTGGAGGGCAGCGTGAAGCTCGCCGGCGAGGACCTCTACGCCCCCGGGGTGGACGTCATCGGCCTGCGCAAGCGCATGGGCATGGTGTTCCAGAAGTCCAACCCCTTCCCGAAGTCCATCTACGAGAACGTGATCTACGGCCTGCGCATCCAGGGCGTGCGGGACCGCCACGTCCTGGACGAGGCCGTGGAGACCAGCCTCAAGCGGGCGGGCCTCTGGGACGAGGTGAAGGACCGGCTGAAGGATTCGGCGCTCGGGCTGTCCGGCGGCCAGCAGCAGCGTCTCTGCATCGCGCGCGCCCTCGCCGTGAGGCCCGAGGTGCTCCTCATGGACGAGCCCTGCTCGGCCCTGGACCCCATCGCCACCAGCCGCATCGAGGAGCTGATCTTCGAGCTCAAGAAGGACTACACCATCGTCATCGTCACCCACAACATGCAGCAGGCGGCCCGGGCCTCGGACTACACGGCCTTCTTCTGGCTGGGCAAGCTGGTGGAGGTGGGACTGACGGAGCGGCTCTTCACCACGCCGCGGGAGCGCATGACCGAGGACTACATCACGGGGAGGTTCGGCTGATGGCCAGGCATTTCGACGAGGAGCTCGCGGGGCTCAAGAACGGGCTCATCGCCATGGCGGGCCAGGCCGAGGAGATGATCGACCTCGCGATGAAGGCCCTGGACCAGCGCTCCGACGCCCTGGCGGACCGGGTCATCGCCCTGGACGCCGCCGTGGACGAGCGGGAGCTGCGCCTGGACCAGGCCTGCGTGGACCTGCTGGCTTTGCGGGCGCCCATCGCCACCGACCTGCGGCTCATCGCCAGCACCCTGAAGATCATCCCGGAGCTGGAGCGCATCGGGGACCACTGCGTCAACATCGCCCGCCGGACGAAGCTCCTGAACCCCCAGCCGCCCCTCCGCCTCGGCGGCTACCTGGAGCGCCTCGGCGCGGAGACCCGGGAGATGGTGCGGAGCGCCCTGGACGCCTTCGTGAACGGGGACGCGGACCTGGCGCGGCGGGTCATCGCCGACGACGACGCGGTGGACGCCCTCCATCTGGACACCTACAAGGAGCTGCTGCGCATCATGCTCGCGGACCCCCTGACCATCGAGCGGGCCAGCCACCACATCATCATCATCAAGAACTGGGAGCGCATCGCCGACCAGGCCACCAACATCGCCGAGGAGGTGCTCTTCATCCTCGAAGGCGTCAACGTGAAGCACAGCTACCTGCAGTCCCGCGGCGCCGACGCCGGGAACCCCTGAGGCCCCCATGCCCCACCTGCTCATCCTGGAGGACGACCCCGACATCCTCGCGGGGCTCCAGTCCCACTTCCAGCGGGAGGGCTTCGGCGTCCTGCCCTGCCCCACGGGGCAGGAGGCCCTGCACCGCCTGCGCGAAGGCGCCCTGGGGAGGGGCGCGAAGCCCGACGCCGCCCTGCTGGACCTGACCCTGCCCGACATGGACGGCACCGACGTCCTGCGCTTCATCCGCGGCGAACAGGCCCTGCGCGGCCTGCCGGTCATCCTCGTGACCGCCCGCGGGGAGGAGTTCGACCGCGTGCTGGGCCTCGAGCTGGGCGCCGACGACTACGTCGCCAAGCCCTACTCCACCCGCGAGCTCACGGCCCGGGTCAAGGCCGTGCTGCGCCGCGCCAGCTTCCTCGACGACCAGGCCAAGGGCAAGGTGCTCACCTTCGGCCCCCTCAGCGTGGACCTGGACATGCACGTGGCCCGGGCGAACGGGCAGGCCCTGGACCTCACCCGCAAGGAGTTCGAGCTGCTGGCCTACTTCCTCCGGAACCCCCGGCGCGTGCTGCCCCGGGAGCGCATCCTGCAGCAGGTCTGGGGCCTCGAGTACCTCGGCGAGAGCCGCACCATCGACGCCCACGTGCGCCGCCTGCGCGCCAAGCTCGGCGACGCCGCCGCCCACATCGAGACGGTGGTGGGCGTGGGCTACCGGCTGGGCAGCGTGAACGAGTAGGCGGGACGCTCCGCTGACGAACAGGACGACGCGATGTACGGGCTTGGCCCGGTCATCGCGTGGGGAGCACGAGGGGGACGCAGAGGGAGCGAAGCGACCGGGCGGTCCCCGTCGTCCAGCATCAGACCGCGACGGCGTTGCCCGCCTCCTCCCGGCCGTCCAGGAAGCGCAGGAGGGCGCGGTGGTCCACGGTGACCGGTCCGGCCTCCCACGGCCGGGGACGGTGCCAGAGCCCCACCATGTCCTCGGGGCAGCCCACGCGCTCCCAGATGCTCTCCAGCACCACCGCCAGGGCCTCGGTGCTCAGGTCCGCGTCGAGGGCGTCCCGGAGGAGGGCGACGCGCCAGCGGTCCTGGGCCCGGGCCCAGCGCTCGCCGCCGGGGCGCGGCAGGCGGCCGGTGGCCTCCCGGCAGGCCTCCCACAGCCTCGGTTCGAAATCCTCCAGGGCCTCCCCTTCCGCCGCGTCCAGGAGCCGCCGGCAGGCCTCGCCCCGGAACCCGTGGCAGCGCACCCATCGCTGGATCTCCGCCGGCGAAAGGAAGCCGAAGTCGTAGCCGACCACGATCTCGTTCCAGGTCACCGGCTCCCAGGCCTTCGACTGGCGCTGCAGCAGGGCCATCCAGTTGCCGAGGTTCATGGGGATTCCTTTCGGGACGTTGGACGCGCGGTGCGCGCCCGTGGGGCATCAGGCGAGCAGGTGGAGGGCCAAGTGGGACGCCACCCGCGCACTGTCCTCGCCGCCGGGGAGCGTGGGCGCGAGTTCCATGACGTCCGCGCCCACCCAGGGGGCGGGCCAGCGGTGGACGGCCTGGAGGAGCTGGATGACCTCCAGGACGCTCAGGCCGCCCGGCACGGGTTCGGCCACCGCGGGGCAGAAGGCGGGGTCCAGCACGTCCAGGTCGAGGGTGACGTAGGCCGGGCCCTGGCCCACCCGCGCGAGGTCGCCCTGGAGCTGGGAGGCCAGGCGCGGGTCCCGCAGGTCCATGGGTGTCCACATCCGCACGCCGGCGTCGGCGAGGAAGGCCAGCTCGTCGCTGTCGAAGCGGGGCGCCCGCAGGCCGAGCTGCACCGTGCGGTGGGGATCCAGCAGGCCTTCCTCCAGGGCCTGCCGCAGCCAGGTGCCGTGGTGGCTGGGCGATCCCCACAGGGCCGCCGCCATGGCGGCGTCCCCCGCGTCGGGATGGGCGTCGAAGTGCAGGAGCCCGAGGGGCCCGTGGGCCTCCGCGTGGGCCCGCAGGGCGCCCAGGGTGAGCAGGTGGTCGCCGCCCAGCACCAGGGTCCGCGCCCCCCTCGCGATCCAGGGCGCGCAGGTGCCGGAGACCGCCCGCAGCGCGTCGCCCAGCCCGAAGGGCCGGGTGGGGATGTTGCCGCCGTCCACCCAGTCCACCGCGGCGTAGCTCCGGGGCGGGAATTCAGGCTCCTCCCGGCCCTGGAGGCGCAGGGGCATGGGGAGGTGGCCGATGCCCACGCTGGCCCCGCGCAGGGCCCAGGGGGCGAGGCGGGCGCCGGGGCGGTGCAGTACGCCGCCGTCGTAGGGCGCGCCCAGGACCACGCCGGCCACGGCCATCGGCTCAGGCTGGAGGGGCAGGCCCAGGAAGGGCGTGACGCCGCTGCGGAGGACGGCGTCCACGCCGGTGAAGAGCTGGTCGGGCTGCATGGGTCTCCTAGGTCCGGGGTTCGAGGTGGGCACGGAGGGCGTCGAGGAAGGCCTGGGCATCGCCGGTGCGCGCCGGGTCCAGGACCGCCCCCGGCACCACCCGCACGGTGGTGCGCGGCGCCTTCGCCAGTCCGGCGAGGTGGGGCAGGAGGGATTCGTCCCCCGTCCACGGGTAGTGGGGATCGCCGCTTTCCAGCCGGAGGGGCAGCACCCTCACGCCCAGGGCGTGGGCGGCCAGGATCCCGCCGGTCCAGAGCGGGGCCAGGGCCTCGCCGCGGGTGGTGGTGCCTTCCGGGAAGAGGAGCATCGGCCGTCCGGCCCGCAGGTCCGCCGCGAAGGCCGCCAGGGCCGCCGCGCGGCTGCGGGGCTCCTCCCGGTCCACGAAGCGCAGGCCCGCCCGGGCCGCGCCGCGCCCGAGGACCGGATAGCCCGCCACCTCCGCCTTGGCGACGGTGCCCATGGGCCGGAGGGCCATCAGCACCATCGGATCCAGCCAGCTGAGGTGGTTCGCCACCCAGAGCTGGGCCTCCGGCAGCGGCCCGGCGAGGCCGGCCTCCACCGCCAGGGCGCGCAGGAGGCGCCGGGACCAGGCGGAGAGCAGCTCCGGCCGGCCCTGCCCCGCAGCCACCCGGGCCAGCACGAGGCCCGTGGCGCCCAGGGCGCCGGTCCACCGCAGCAGGGCCCGCGGTCCCGGCAGGGCGCGGACCGCGCCCCGACGGACCGCGTCCCGGCGGCCGGCGTCCCGGTCCAGGCCGAGGGCGGCGGCCCCGCTCACGACACCAGCCGGAGGCGGGTGTACTTCGCGCGCATGCGCTCCAGGTCCGCGCGGTCGATCACGGACCAGAGGCGGGTGTCGCCGGGCCGGTAGAAGTCCTCCACCTGCCGCACCACCCGGGCGCCCAGCGCCGCGTGGACGCTGCGGGCGTCGTGGTTGCCGGGCTCCACCAGGAAGCGGCACTCGTCCAGGTCCGCCACCACCAGCCGCGCCACCATGGCCCGGATGAGCAGGTAGTTCACCCTGGTCTTCTGGTAGTCCGGATGCACCGCGAGGGTGGCGCAGTAGGCCACCTTCCCGTTCACGAAGTTGAGGGCGTAGCCCACGGGCCGGCCAGCGTCGAGGGCGATGAAGCACCAGTCCGCGAAGAGCTCGGTGCAGAGCCGCAGGTAGAAGGGGCAGAGCTGGCCCGCGGGGTCGTCCCCCCAGATCTCCGCCTCCAGGCGCTGGAGCCTGGGATAGTCGTCACTGCGCAGCGGGCGCACCTCGTAGCGGGTGCCGTCCGGGGTCTGCGGGTTCGGGTCCAGTCGTGCGGCCGTCATGGTCCACCTCTGGACTCCCAAGATGGGGCCCGGGTGTGACGGGTCCGTGGAGGGCCGGGGGCGGGGCCGGGGCGGCCGGGGAATCTTTCCGTGACGGCCCGGTGTCAGGGCCGCGACGGCGGCGGGAGCGCGGGGCCCTCCGCGCCCGCCGGCAGGTCCACCCAGAAGGTCGCGCCGGCGCCGGGCCGGCTCTCGAAGCCCACCTCGCCGCCCATGAGCCGGGCGAGGTGCTTCACGATGGCGAGGCCGAGCCCGGTGCCGGGGACGCTGCGCACGGAGGCGCTGCGGAAGAAGCGCTCGAAGACCTTGGCCTGGTCCTCCAGGGCGATGCCCGGCCCCTGGTCGCGGACCTCCCAGCGCTGGCGGCCTCCCTCCAGGGCGAAGGCCAGGGCCACCTCCCGGCCCGGCGGGCTGAACTTGAGGCCGTTGGAGACCAGGTTGGCCAGGAGCTGGTGGAGCCGCAGGCCGTCCACGCGGACCACCGTGGCCTCGGTCCCCGGGGCCAGGTCCGCGTGGAGGCGGAGGCTCTTCTGCCGCGCGTGGGGCGCGAACTCCTCCAGCAGGTCCTTCGCGAAGGCCCCCACCTCGACCGGTCCGGGATTGAGGCGCAGGGCCCCGCTCTCGATGCGGCTCAGCTCCGAGATGTCGTCCAGCAGCAGGGTCATGCGCTCCACCGCGCGCTGGAGGAGGGCGATGTCGGCGTCCTGCACCCCGGACTGGGTGCGCTCCGCCTGGAGGTTGTCCGTGGCGATGCGCAGGCTGGTGAGGGGCGTCTTCAGCTCGTGGCTGAGGTTCGAGATGAAGCGCTGCCGCGTGTTCTCCAGGGCCTCCTGGCGGCTCACGTCGTCGAGGGTGAGGAGGAGGCTGCCCGCGGCCCCGCTGCGGAAGGGCAGGCCGCGGATGCGCAGGATCCGGTGGCCTCGCTCGAGGGTCCACTCCACGGCCTCCCCGGCCTGGGCGGCGGCGAGCTGGCGCCGCGCCTCGGGCTCCCGGAACAGGCTCTCCGCGGAGGCCCCCTTCACCAGGGCCGCGCCCCGGCCCAGCAGCGCCTCGGCGGCGGGATTGTAGAGGCGCAGGGACCGGTCCGGCCCGAACAGGAGCACCCCCTCCTGGAGGCGGGCGAGGATCCCTTTGCGGAGGGCGTCCTCAGCTTCGCGGAGTTCCCGCAGGCTCAGGTTCTCCCGCTCCAGGTCGGCCCAGAGCCGCGGCAGCTCCTCGAGGCTGACCGGGGAGCGGTCGGAGGAGCGGTCGGTGGCCCGGACGGGCACCACGAGCCAGCGGATCAGCCAGCGCGCGGCCATCAGCAGGATCAGGAAGGTCAGGGCCAGCACTGAGATCCGGAGGGAGCCCGGCACCCCCCGGTGCATCCACGCCGAAGCCCCCAGGCCCAGCAGGAACGCTCCCAGCAGGGCGAGCAGCGCGCGCAGGTGGTTCCGGAGCCAGGGCATCCCCCGATTGTGGAGCAAGGCGGCCGCCATCCGCCCCTGTTACACGGAGTTCACAGGCCCAGGGCGCCTTCCGGGAGCCGAGTTGTTGCAGAATGTTCACAGAGGCGAGATCGCGAGTTTCGCCCCACCTGGAGCTTCCATGTCCCTGAACGCCCTCCTGAAATGGCTGAAGCCCCGGGAAATGGTCTTCTTCGACTTGATGGAAGGCGCCACGACGAACCTGTTCGCGGCCGCCCAGCTCCTGGACCGGGAGCTGCGCACCGAGGATCCCAGCCGCTTCCCCGAGATGCGCCGGGAGATGAAGGAGTTCGAGCACCGCGGGGACGAGCTGACCCACGAGATCATCGATCGCCTCAACCAGGTCTTCGTCACCCCCATCGAGCGGGAGGACATCCTCGCGCTGACCCATGCCATCGACGACGTGCTCGACCGCCTGGATACCGTCACCGAGCGGCTGGTGCTCTACAGGATCCAGCATCTCAAGCCCGCGCTGATGCAGATCAGCAGCAACCTGGTGGAAGGGACCGGCGAGCTGGTCCACCTCATCAAGTCCCTCCGCACCATGTCCGACATCAAGGACATCCGGGCCCGCATCCAGCACTGCCATGTCCTCGAGGGGCAGGCGGACTCCATCTACCACGCCGCCCTGGCGCAGATCTTCGAGGACCCGCAGGATCCCATCGAACTCATCAAGTGGAAGGAGCTCCTCTCCTTCATGGAGGACGCCACCGACCGCGTCGAGCTCGTCGCCCAGGTCGTGGGCTCCACCGTCATGAAGAACGCGTGAGGGCTCCGCGATGATCTGGGCGCTTGTCCTCATCGTGGGCCTCGCTCTGGCCTTCGACTACATCAACGGCTTCCACGACACGGCGAACGCCATCGCCACCGTCGTGAGCACCGGCGTCCTCAGCGCCCGCAACGCGATCCTCATGGCCGCGGTGCTCAATTTCGGCGGCGCCCTGCTCGGGACCCAGGTGGCCACCACCATCGCCAAGGGCATCGCCGATTCCAACCTCGTCGTCCCCGCAGTCCTCGTGGCCGCCCTGCTGGCCGCGATCCTCTGGAACCTCATCACCTGGTGGTTCGGCATCCCGAGCTCCTCCAGCCACGCCCTGGTGGGAGGTCTCGCGGGGGCGGTGGTCGCCCACGCGGGCCTCGGCGCGCTCCAGACCAAGAAGCTGGAGGAGGTGGGCACCTTCCTGATCGTGTCGCCGGTGGTGGGCTTCATCATCGGGATGATCCTGATCATCGGAATCCTCTGGATCGTGCGGCGGATGCCCGGGCAGAGGGTCAACTTCGCGTTCCGCAAGCTCCAGCTCCTCAGCGCCGGCGCCATGGCGTTCACCCACGGCACCAACGACGCCCAGAAGGCCATGGGGATCATCGCGCTCGCCCTGATCACCTTCGGCAAGCTCGCGGCCCACGGGACGAAGGTGGACGTGCCCATCTGGGTGAAGCTCGCGTGCGCGGCCGCCATGGGCCTGGGCACCATGTCCGGGGGCTGGAAGATCATCCGGACCATGGGCTCGAAGATCGTGAAGCTCCGCCCCATCCACGGGTTCGCCGCCGAGACCAGCGCCGCCATCGTGCTCTTCACCACGGCCCACTTCGGCATCCCCGTCAGCACCACCCACGTCATCAGCGGGGCCATCATGGGCGTGGGCGCCTCGATGAACGTGTCGGCGGTGCGCTGGGGCGTGGCCGGCAACATCCTCGTGGCCTGGGTGCTCACGATCCCCCTCAGCGCCCTGTTCGCCGCCGGGATCCTGAGGCTCGTCGCACCCTATTTCTAGGGGTGCTTGGCCTCCCCCGGGGAGCGTCTCCGGCGCTTATCTCGGCGGGTGCTCCAGGAACGTGATCGCGGGGTTTTTCTCGGCCGTGGTCCGGCGCTGCCAGTCGTTCTCGAAGAGGATGGCCGGATTCGAATCCGCGTCCTCCACCAGCTCGCCCCAGAACCTCGAGGGCTCGGGCCAGCCGCCCTCGAGCCAGCGGGCCATCTGGAAGCTCCTCGGCTCGAGGAGCACGGGGCAGGCGTACTCGTCCTTGAGGCGGTGCTGGAGCACGTCGAACTGGAGGCGGCCCACGGCGCCGAGGATGGGGAGCGGCGCGCCGCCCTTCGGCCAGAAGACCTGCACCACGCCCTCCTCGGCGATCTGGCCGATGCCCTTGAGGAAGCCCTTGCGGGCGCCGGGGTCGGCGAGGCGCACGGAGGCGAACTGCTCGGGGGAGAAGCGGGGCACGGCGTGGAAGTCCACGGGGCCCATCCCGCTCAGCACGTCGCCGATGCGGAACATGCCGGGGTTGATGAGGCCGAGGATGTCGCCGGGGAAGGCCTCGTCCACGATCTGGCGCTCGCGCCCGAAGAACATGTGGGGGTAGTTGAGCTTGAGGCTCTTCTTCTCGCGGACGTGGAGGGCGTCCATGCCCCGCTCGAAGTGGCCGCTCACGATTCGGGCGAAGGCCACGCGGTCCCGGTGGGCCTTGTTCATGTTGGCCTGCACCTTGAAGACGAAGGCGGTGAAGGGCTGTTCCGGCGCCACTTCGCCGCCGCCCGCGAGCGGGCGGGGCCCCGGCGCCGGCGCCAGCTCCAGGAACTCCTCCAGGAACTCCGCCACGCCGAAGTTGTTCACCGCCGAGCCGAAGAACATCGGCGACTGCTTCCCGGCGAGGAACTCCGCCCGGTCGAAGGCGGGCAGCACGTGGTCCATGAGGTCCACGTCGTCCTTGAGCTGCTGGAGCTCGGCGGGCGTCAGGAGGGCCGCGATCTCGGGGTCGTCCAGGCCGCCCTGCCCGGCCACGCGGGCCTTCTGGCCGGCCTTGGCCCGCTCGAAGACCTGGATCTGGCCGGTGGCGCGCACGTAGACGCCCTTGAAGTCGGGCCCCGAGCCGATGGGCCAGGTCATGGGCACGGCGTGGAGGCCGAAGAGCTCCTCCACCTCGTCGATGAGCTCCACGGGCTCCCGGCCCGGGCGGTCCAGCTTGTTGACGAAGGTGAAGATGGGCAGCCGCCGCTCCGAGGCGACGCGGAAGAGCTTCTTGGTCTGCTCCTCCACGCCCTTGGCGCAGTCCAGGAGCATGACGACACTGTCCGCCGCCGTCAGCGCGCGGTAGGTGTCCTCGCTGAAGTCCTGGTGGCCCGGCGTATCCAGCAGGTTGATGGCGTGGCCCTTGTAGTCGAACTGCATGGCCGCCGACGTCACCGAGATCCCGCGCTCCTGCTCGATGGCCATCCAGTCCGACTGCGCATGCCCCGACCCCTCCCGCCCCTTCACCGAGCCCGCCCGGTCGATGGCGCCCCCGTAGAGGAGGAGCTTCTCCGTCAGCGTGGTCTTGCCGGCGTCGGGGTGGGAGATGATCGCGAACGTGCGGCGGCGGGCGATTTCGGCGGCGAGGGTCATGGGCGTCCGGCAAAAGGAAACGGCCCCGGGGGGCCGTTAGCTTTCAGAGTAGCTAGGGTTTAAGGGGTAGGTCAGGAATACGTCGAGAAAATTTTTGCGTGGTATCGCAAACGGGATCGCGCGTCCATTGGATCGAGACAATCTAAGCCGAGTAAGTATATCGCCCTTCAATTGAAGCCAAGAACCGGATCAAAGCGATATTAATTCCATCATCGGACAAGGGTCCTGACCTCTCAGTCATCACTGAAATTGATGGCGTTGTCGAAACATAAGGGCTTGTTAGCAGCTGGATTGATAAAGGCTTTTTCAATAAATTCTGGAAAATGATCCATTTTTTTGTTCCCTTTGTTACCAATTTGGCGAATCCAATAACTGTATAATCACTTGAATGCGTAGGGTTCGGATTAAAACAAATTCTGAACGTAGAACCTATATTCTCCCATTCAGCCTTTATGTTTCCTCCGGAAATAAAACAATTTTCCATCTCGCTTGGTATCTCATTGTCGAGCGTCATCAATACACCATTAAGTTCCCCTCGATTATTGTTTTCCGTATCCCAATATAATAAATCAGTAATAAATCTCTCTCTGCTGCCTCCGCTTCCAATAATGCATTGCTGAAGAATAATTCCAGATAATGGAGATACTGGAGTCTTATTTGAAATCTTAATTGCGCTTAAATTCACATCAGGGCGAGCGATACTAATGGCCTCTGCAAATTCTGCGGAATAGAAATGAGGTTGTTGTCTGAGTTCGGGTAGTGACCGAGCTCCTGCCGGATCTACTCGGATTATCTGAGATTGTAAAGAATTACACCCAATAAAAAGAACCATTGCTGGGAATATCTTTGAAGCTCGATTAATCATGGTTGCCTCCTACTGATGAAAGAACGTAAATCCGCTGTTAGTAAGTCCGTAAGTTGCCACGCGGCTCCGGAATTCAATTTCAATATTACTATAGTTTAAATCTCCTTTTTCAGCTATAATATTCCCGAGCAATCGCGCTAGATAATCAATATTAAAAGCATTTTCAAAAGCTAATATCAGAGGCTTTCTCCCTTTCGTTACAGATTTTACAATAGGTTGCCATTGACGATATGCTTTTGCTGACCAGCAAAATCCCAATATTATTACATCGGCTTTAATTTCTGAGATCCCAATAGGCGAATTAGGTCCCGGTAGCGGTAGAAATGGAATATCTTCACTCATCTCTATTAATCCAAGATCTGGGTCAATAAATTTGATGGGCAATTTATACTTTAATCCATCAGGACCGCCATCTTCGGGGTTAGTAGCGATTCCAAAATAAGCTGGATTTAATTTTGCCGTTCTTTGAGTCAAAACTAAATTGCCATCACTATCTCTGATTTGAACCTGGTATGGATAATCCTGCTTAAATCCCAAACTATATCCATGATTGATTAAAATTTGAAAAGGCACTCCAGAAGCATTTAACTGATTGAATATTTGTGGTTGAAAATATGAGTTCTGAATTACGGGATGATCCGCAAAAGCTGAAAGAAATTTCAATCCTAATGCAAATTTTGAAGCTGTTCCTGCTCCACCACCAGCATTACTAGCATATAATCCAAATTTGAGTGTTTTATAGGTTGCAAGTTTGGGCTGCTGTCCAATGCTATTATTATTTTCTTGTATTCCTTGCAGCTTGGAAGAGCCCACGCTATTCGTATCTAATCCAAGACCAGAAATAAACAGATCATGATTACTCATAAGAACAAGTTTTGGCCAGGATATACCAGTCTGCATCGTCTCGACAATTGTGAAGCGACCAGTTTCAGGATCGTATTCTTCGATTGTGACGGGGAGATTTATATTCCCATCACCGTTCGCTTGTTCACCCCCAATTACAAGTACCTTACCAGTCGGTAACAAGGCTGCAGCGTGAGCACCTCTAGCATCATGTAGGCTCCCTGTAGGAATAAACGTCCCTGAGACGGGGTCAAAAATCTCCGCCGTGGCGGTTGTCGTCTCCTTGGTGTGGGGATCGAACAGGTTGGTCGCCGGATCCCTCACCGTCGGCGTCGCGTCGAAGGTGACGCTCTGGAAGCCGCCCACGATGAGCACGCGGCCGTCGGCGAGCTTGGTCATGGTGTGGTAGGACCTGGGGCTGGTCATGGGCGGCAGGGGGCTGAGCCCGCTGGCGCTGTAGAGCTTCGCGTCGTTCCGGATGCAGGCCGTGTAGGGGTAGGCTCCCGCGGTCTCGCCGTAGGGCTGCTTCACGGCGCCGGTGCAGGGATCGATGGGATCCGCCACGGGCGGGACGTGGCCGCCGGTGATGAGGACCCGGCCGTCGTCCAGGGTGACGGCGGTCTGGCCGGGGAAGGTCTCGAAGGTGTCGGGCGTGGGCGTCCAGGGATCGTCGGGCGAACCCGCGTTCCAGTTGCCCAGGTCGAAGGTGTTCGTCGCGGGGTCGAACACGTCGGAGCGGCGCAGGCGCTGGTAGGCGGTGATGACGTGCCCGTTGTAGACGCTGGTGGGGTAGTTGTCGCCGACGATGAGGATCTTGCCATCGCCCAGCCTCACCGCCGTCCCTGAGGGGTGCGAGCCCCGCATCTGGCCGAAGGCCGGATTGGTGTAGGTGGTGGCGGTGGGCACGGGCAGGGCCTGGAAGCTGTTCGTTGCCGGATCATAGACCGCGGCCTGCCGCCATTGATAGTCAGGGCCCGAAATGCCGCCGGAGGGATCCTGCGTCGGCGCGAAGCCGCCGGAGAGCAGCACCCGACCGTCATCGAGCAGCTGGGCCGAGTGGTAGGCCATGCCCACCAGCGCGTTCGAGACCTCCGTGAAGGCCCCGGTGGCCGGGTCGTAGACGCGTCCGGTGCCCGTGGGCACCCCGGCGGCATTGCTGCCGCCCGCGATCAGGATCCGGCCGTCCTGCAGCGCCGTCACCGAATAGCCCCGCACCGGCATGTTGGCCGGCATCGTGGCGATGGGCGTCACGGAGGACACCACGGTGATCACCGCGGAGCCGTTCAGCGTCGCGTCCACCGTGCTGGCCGCCACCACCCGGTAGGTGCCGGGACGGCTGGCGATGAAGACGCCATCGCTTCCGATGCTGGCGTCCGCCGGGCTGTTCTCGATGCGCCAGGTCACGCTCTGGTCGTCCAGCCCCGCCACCGTGGCGGAGAGTGCCTGGTAGGTGCCGGCCGGGATCTGGGCGCGGTCCGGCGCGACCGTCACGCCCCGGTCCGTGGGCGCCGGATCCCCGTCCCCGCCGCCTCCGCCGCTGGAGGCCACGGTGATCGTGGCCGTCGCCACCCGCGCGGGGTCTGCGGGGTCCGTGGCGGTGACATGATAGGTGCCCGCCTGGCCCGGCGCCTCGTACATGCCCGCCGCCGTGACCAGGCCGCCGTTGGCTTCCTGGACGGTCCACGTCGCGTTGGTCATTGGGACGCCCTGGCTGTCCAGGGCCTCCAGGAACATGGACTGGTAGAGGCCCAGCGTCGCCGCCGACGGGAGGATCGCCATCGGCGGAGGCGACGGCGGCGCCGCCGTCACCGTGATCGTGCCCTGGGCGGCCAGCCCGGCATGGGCGCCACGGCCCCGCAGCGAGACCGTGTAGGTGCCCGGGTTCGCCGGGGCCGTGAAGCAGGCCGAGGCTCCGGTGGACTCCAGGGCCAGCTGGCCGCCGTCGGCGGACCAGTCCAGGCCCGTCTGCGGGTCCGCCACGGTGTATTCCGAGCCCAGGAAGATCCGCTGTCCGGCCGAAAGGATCGCGCCCTGCGGAATGGCATTGAGCCACGGCGTGCTGGCCCCCGCCGCCGTCACCACCACCGTGGCGCTCAGGTTCACGTCCGGATTGGCCGAGCTGGCGGCGGTCACGGCGTAGGTGCCGGGCACGAGGGGCGCCGCGTAGTAGGCGTAGCGGCCCTTGGGCACCAGGAGGCCGCCGGTGCAGGACCAGACGATGCCCTGGTCGGGGCTGCCCGTGACCTGGATCGTCGCGGTGAAGGTGCGGGCGCCGCCCGGCGCCAGGCTGGCATAGGTCGGCTGCAGGTTCAGGGAGACCTCGGGCGCGGAAACCGTCACCACCGCGCTCGCCGTCTTCGTCGGATCATCCACGCTCGCCACCGTCACCGTGTAGGTCCCCGGCGTCGCGGGCGCGGTGTAGAGGCCGCCCTGGGTGATGGTGCCGCCGGTGGCGGACCAGACGCGCCGCGTGGTGGGGCTGAGGCTGAAGCCGAACTGGTACGTCTGCCCCACGAACATCTGCGCCGCGCTGGGCGTGATGCCGATGCTCACGGGGCCCTGCACCACGTTCACGGTGAGGACGGCGCTGGTGGCCCCGCCCGCCGGGTTGGTGGCGCTGAGCTGGTACTGGGTGGTGGTCAAGGGCCGCGGCGCGAAGCCCGCGAGGCCCGTGACGTCCTGGGGCGAGCTGTCGGCGTAGAGCGTCTGCTGGTAGGCCCCCAGCACCGTCCAGGCGAGGTTCACCGGCGCGCCCGCGAGGACCACCGTCGTGTCCGCCGTGAAGGCGGTGATCTTCGGCGTGGGGATGGAGCCCCCCGTGCTGCTCACCACCACCGTGGCGGTGGCCGTGATCTCGGGGTTCGCCACGCTGGCCGCGGTCACCGTGTAGGTGCCCACCGCCGCCGGCGCCGTGTAGGTGCCGTCCGCGGCGATGCTGCCGCCGCTGGCGGACCAGGTCACCGCCGGGTTGCCGGCCCCCACCACGCTGGCGTTGAAGCGCTGCGTGGCGCTCGGCCGGAGCTGGATGAGGCTCGGGGCGATGGAGACTTCGACGTCCTGGACCACGTCCACCGTCGCCACCGCGGCGAAGGCCCCGTTCAGCGTGGACGTCGCCACCACGTGGTAGGTGCCCGCGGCCAGGGGCGCCGTGAAGACGCCCTGGGGGCTGACGGACCCGACGCCCTCCTGCACAGACCAGGTGAAACCCGTGTTGCCCAGCCCCGTCGCCGAGGCCTGGAAGGGCTTCGACCGCCCCGCCACCAGCGCCGTGCGCCGGGGCAGCACCACCACCGCGGGCGCCGGATCGCCGGGGATCACCTCCCCGCGGAACGTGGAGCCCTGGCTTCCCGCCACCAGGATGTCGCCGTTGGCGAGCAGCGCCGTGGGCGCGGCGAGGGTGGCCCCCCGGAAGGCCTCGCTGGCCCCCGTGGCGGGGTCGAAGCGCATGCCCGTGGACTCGCCGTACCGCACGGCCGCCACCGTGCCCTCGAACCAGATGGATCCGTCCACCCGCTCGGTGGCGCCCCGGCCCGGACCGAGCATCACCGGGCCCAGGCTGAACTGCCCCGTGGCGGGGTCGAAGGCCTCGACCCTCGACGGGGCTGAAGCGTTCCCGGGCGTCAGGCCGCCCACCCGCCACACCGTGCCGTCCGCGGCCTGGACGAGGGAGCAGTAGTCATGCAGGGTGTTCGAGGTCCCCACCGGGAGGGTTCCGGTCGTCCTGAAATCGAAGGTCTCCGACGGCGCCGGCGCGTAGTCCCCGTTGAGGACCACCCGGCTGCCGGAGAAGAGCACCCGACCGTCGGCGAGGAGCAGGCTGGCCACCGGCGTGGCGGACTGCAGGGCGCCCGCCGGGACGAAGGCATCCAGGGCCGGGTCGTAGAGCTCCAGCGACTTCCCGCCGTAGCCATCGGTGCCGCCGGCGAGGAGCACCTTGCCGTTGGGCAGGAGCGTCGCCAGGCCCCCGGCGCGGACGAAGCTCGGCAAACCCGCGGTGGCGGCGAAGGACTCCGTGGCGGGATCGAAGAGCTCCGCGGAGGCGTCCGAGGCCCCGCCGGCCAGCAGCACCTTGCCGCTGGGAAGGAGGGTGGCCGTGTGGTTCGAGCGGGACTTCAGCATCGGGGCCGCGAGATCCCGGAAGGTCTTGGTGGCGGGATCGTAGAGTTCCGCCGTCTGGGTCCCGCCCCCGGCCAGCAGGACGCGCCCGTCCAGCAGGCGGGTCAGGGTGGCCTGGAAGCGGGCGGCGGTGCTCCCGCCGCCGTTGGTGGTGAAGGCGTCCGCCGCCAGCACGGTCACCATCGACGCGGCGCTGATGCCCGTTCCCGGCAGCGTGGCGGTCACGGTGAAGGTGCCGGGGGTGGCCGGCGCCGTGTAGAGGGAGCGGTAGAAGGAATCGGCGAAGGCGCCGCCCGTGGCCGTCCAGGCCACGGACGCGGTGACCTCCACAAGGGAAGCGCCGCTGCGGGCATAGGCCCGGTAGCGCAGCAGGTCCCCCGGGGCCGTCACCGGCCGTGCCGGCGCGAGGAAGAGGGCATCGATGGCGTTGACCGTGACCGTGGCCGTGACCTGCCGGGTGGGATCCGGCACCGACCGCGCCGTCACGGTGTAGACCCCGGGCGTGGCCGGTGCGGTGTAGGTGCCGGTGCCCGGGCCGCCGGTGACGGTGCCGCCGGTGGCGGACCACTGGACGCCGAGTTCCCCGCTGGGCTCCGACACCGTGAAGGTCGCCGACTGCCCCGGGAGCAGCGTCGCGGACGTGGGCGAGAGGCCCAGGGCCACCGGCGCCACCGCCGTCACGGCGAAGGTCGCCGATTTCGTGGGATCCGCCACGCTCGTGGCCACGACGTGCCAGGTGCCCGGCGCCGCGGCGGTGTACACGCCGTCCGCCGTGATCGTCCCCGCCGTGGCGCCCTCCTGGAGGCTCCAGGCTAGGGCGCTGTTGGCGTGGTTGAGCACGGTGGCGCGCAGGGGCCACGCCATGCCCACATGGAAGGCCCGTGCGTAGTTCGGGATGGGCTGCGTGGGAAAGACCACGGAGACCGCCGGCACGGCGGTGATCCACGCGTGGGCGACGGCCCCGCCCGCCGCCGTGGCGGTCACGTGGACGACCCCCGCCTGGGTGGCGGTGAAGACCCCGGCCTGGGTGATCGTCCCGCCGCTGGCCGCCCAGGTGACGCCTCCCGCAGCCGCGGGCCCGCTCAGCGCGAGCTGCACCGGCAGGCCGACGTTCTGGATGGACTGGGCCGGCGCGACGGTGAGGGCAGCCTCGGGGTCGAAGCGCTTCACGGTGACCTGGCCGTCCGTGGGGCCGGGGCCCACGAGCTCGCCCGCGAGGGCGAGGATCTGGCCGCCGGCGAGGGAGGCCGCGGCCACCGGCGCGCGGTAGGTGTCCGCCAGGGTCGCGTCCGGAGACGTCGTCACGCCGAAGGTGGCGGGGTCCACGCTGGTGCCCGCGGAGATCCAGTCGCCCACCAGGGCTCTGCCGTCGGGCAGGGGCTGGCACCAGCCGGTCCCCAGCTCGAAGGAGCCCCCGTCCCACTGGAGCTGGTTCGTGGCCGGATCCCAGAGGCCGAACTGGTGGAGGTTGAAGCCGTCGCTGCCCTTGAGCAGCACCTTGCCGTCGGCCCGGAGCATGGCGTCCGACACCTGGAGGCTCGGCGTCCCGAGGAGCGTGAAGGCGTTGGCCTGGAGGTCCAGCACCTCGAGCCCCGCGGCATCCGCCACCAGCACCCGGCCGTCGGGCAGGGGCAGCAGCTTCGCGCTGCGGTGGGCCAGCGCCATGTCCGGCAGGGCGGTGGTGGTGCCGGTGGCCGGATCCAGGATCCCCGCCCACTTCGTGACCACCTCGCAGCCGTAGCAGGATGTCACGCCCGGCGGCAGGCCGTAGCCGCCGGCGAGGAGCACCCGGCCATCGGGGAGCAGCGTCGTCCCCACGTCCCGCAGGTAGCGCCCGAAGCCCCAGTTGCCCGGCGCCTGGACCCCGGTGCGCGTATCGAAGACGAAGATCGCGCTCGAGTAGTAGTAGGTGGTGGGACCGGTCCAGTAGAGGCCCCCGAGGAGGAGCAGCCGGTCGTCGGGCAGCATCACCAGCGTGTAGCCCGAGAGGGCGGCGTTGGTCTGGATCCGTCCCACCAGGCTCCAGGTCCCGGTGCCCGGGTCGAAGCGCTCCACGGGGAGGCCGTCGGCGGTGCTCGGGGAGGCGCCCACCAGCAGCAGGCGCCCGGCCCGGTCCACCACCGCGCGGGCATCCATCAGGTCGTAGATGTTCATGGCGGGCGCCGTGCGGGCCACCGGCAGGAAGCGGCCGGGTCCGGTGACGTTCACCGTGGCGGCCTGGCTAGTCGTGCCGTTGGTGCCCGTGACCGTGAGGGCGTAGCGGGTCGTGCCCGCCGGGGAGACGGTGCGCGGCGTGTTGGCGGTGAGGGGGAGGTTGCCCGGCGTCACCATGCCGGTGCCGTTCCCGAAGTTGCCCAGGAGCTGGGCGGAGCCCCCCGTCGCGATGCGCGTCGGCGTGGCCGTGAAGCTGAGGATGACGGGGTTGGGATTGGCGGTGACGGTGATGGTCGCGGTGGTCGTCTTGGTGGCGTCCGCGGCGGCGGTGGCCTTGAGGCTCGCGGTGCCGGTGGTGAAGGGCGCGGTGTAGAGGATGCTGCCGGTGCCCGAGTCGTTGCCCAGGCTCCCGCCTCCGGAGACCACGGTCCAGGTGACGCCCCCGTTCACCGTTCCCGTCACCGTCGCGTTGAAGCTCTGGGTGGTGCCGCTGGGCACGCTGACGGTCTTCGGCGTCACCGTGATGGCGACGGCCCGCACGGTCACCGCCTTGGTGGCCTTCGCCGTGGGGTCCGCCACGCTGGTGGCGGTGACGGTGACGGTGCCCGCCGCGTTGGGGGCCGTGAGCACGCCGCCGCTGGTGATGGTCCCGGCGCTGGTGGTCCAGGTCACGGCCTGGTCCGCGAGCCCGTCCACCGTGGCATAGAAGGCGTCGGTGGCGCCCTGGTCCACCGTGGCGACGTCCGCCGTCACCGTGACCACCGGGCTGACGGTGACCGTGGCCGTGGCGGTCTTGGTCGGGTCCGCCGCGCAGGTGGCGGTCACCGTGCAGGTCCCCGCCGTGGCCGGGGCCGTGAACACGCCGCCCGATGTGATGCTCCCCGCGCTGCAGGACCAGGTTTTCGCCGAGTTCGAAGAGCCCGTCACCGTGGCGGTGAAGGTCTTGGTCCCGTTGATCGCGACAGACGCGGTGGTGGGCGAAATCGTGATCCCCACGCCCGGCACCGTGGCCGTGGCGGATCCCGAGCCCATGGGCGTGGCGACACTGGTGGCCGTCACCGCGTAGCTGCCCGGCGTCACCGGGGCCGTGTAGAGGCCCCCCGAGGTGATGCTGCCGCCGGAAGCCGACCAGGTCACGGAGGATGTGCTGCCGCCGGTGACCGTGGCGGTGAACTGCTGGGTGGCCCCCTGGTTCACCGTCGGCGCCGCCGGGCTCACCGACACCTTCACCGGCACCGTCACCGTGGCCGACGCGGTCTTGGTGGTGTCCGCGCTGCTCTTGACCGTCACCGTGAAGGTGCCGCCCTTGGACGGGGCGGTGTACTTGCCCGAGGTGCTGACGCTCCCGTTGCCCGTCCCCGCCACCGCCCAGGTCACCGCTGTGTTCGTGGTGCCCGTCACCGTCGCAGCGAACTGCTGGGTCCCGCCCTGGGCCACCGTCGCGGTGGTGGGGCTGATGCTGATCCCCACCGCCGAGACCGTGACCGTGGCCGACGCGGTCTTGGTGGTGTCGGCCTTGCTCTTCACCACCACCGTGAAGGTGCCCGCCTTCGCCGGCGCCGTGTAGAGCCCCGAGGTCGTGATGCTGCCGTTCCCGGTCCCCGTCACCGACCAGGTCACCCCCGTGTTCGTCGTCCCCGTCACCGTGGCCGAGAACTGCAGGGTCGCGCCCTGGTTCAGCGTGGCCGTGGTGGGGCTGATGGAGATGCCCACCGCCGCGGCCAGGGGCATGGCGGCCACATAGGCGCACAGGTGCAGGGAACGGACAAGCTGCCGGAGCATGGAGACCTCGGGTTGAATCATCGGGACGGAATCAGGATCGGAAGGCTCCGCCCCTGCGGTGTCGGGCGCATCCCCAACGGAGCATTCCCGGGCCCGGACGGTCGAGGGGCGGGATCGAGCGGGCTGCCTCGGGTACGGCGGGGCTGGCCTTCACGGCCACGCGTCTGCTCGCGCGCAGAACCCTGCTCTCCGTCTGCATCCCAAAGACCCCGTTCAAACCGAAGCTCCAGATTATCGGCTGGCGCGGGGTACGCCGATGACGAGGATCACGGCGAGGCCGGGCCGTTTCGCCGGGAATATCGTTGAGTTGAAAGGGATCGTCACCGAATCGGGAAGAGGTCTTAACAAAACTTAACCATCGCTGCAGGAGGTGATTAGCCTCAGCGACGTAATGAAGACCGCCCTCCGCACGCCGGCACAGGGCCCCTCACCGTCCCGCCCCGTACCGCCCCCGCAGCGCCCTGTCCGCCTGCGCGAGGGCTTCGGCCCGCGCCTGGGCGGCCTGGGCGCGGGCGGCGAGGGTGGTGAGGGAGGACTCCTCCGGACTTCCGCCGGCCAGGGCGCTCCGCATCGCGCGCAGCAGGGCGAGGTTCTCGTCCAGGAGGGCGAGGCTCTCCTGGTGGAAGGCGGCGCAGGGGGGCGGCGGGGCGAGCTGGGCCAGCCTGCGCCGGGCCTTCTGGCTGTCGGCCATCATGCGGTCGAAGCCCGACGCGTCCCCCTTGGCGAGGCCCGCGAGCATGTCCTGGGCGAGGGCCTGGGGATCGCCCGAAGCCTGCCCGGGCGCGATCCGGTCCATGGCCGCGAAGTAGGCCTGCACGGCGGCACGCATGGGGTCCTGCGGGTCCGCCGCCCCCTCGGGCACCGGGTCCAGGCGCGCCGGAGGCGGCACAGCCTCGGACTTCGGCGCTGCCGTCACCGCGGAAGGGGCGGGGAACCCGGGGGCGGAGGGCGGAGCGGCCTGGGCCGCGGACGGCCCGCCCCGGCGCCCCGCCTCCCTGCCCAGCAGGAAGGCCACCGCCAGCAGCGCGGCGCCCAGGGCCGCGGCCATCGCCAGCAGCGCGCCGCGGCTCACGCTCACCTGGGCCATGGGATCCTCCGCCCCCAGTGTGCCCGCAACGCGAAGGCGCGGCCGGGGCCGCGCCTTCGTCGAAGGACCTGGAAGGCTACTTCGTGATCCCCACCTGGTTCAGCATCCACGCCATCTCCCAGGCCCGGTCCTTGAGCGCGTCGTAGCGGCCCGACGCGCCGCCGTGGCCGGCGGGGTCCATCTTGCACTTGAAGTGCAGGGGGTTCGCGTCGGTCTTCAGGGCGCGGAGCTTGGCGACGTACTTGGCGGGCTCCCAGTACATGACCTGGCTGTCGTTGTAGCTGGTGGTGACCAGGATCGCCGGGTAGGCCTTGCGCTCGAGGTTGTCGTAGGGGCTGTAGGACTTCATGTAGTCGTAGGCGGCCTTCTCATTGGGATTGCCCCACTCCAGGTACTCGCCCACGGTGAGGGGCAGCGAGGCGTCCCACATCGTGTTCATCACGTCCACGAAGGGCACGGCGCTGTGCACCGCCTTGAAGAGGTCCGGGGCCATGTTCGTCACGGCGCCCATCAGCAGGCCGCCGGCGCTGCCGCCCTCGGCCATCAGGCGGTCCGGCGAGGTCCACTTCTGGGCGACGAGCCAGCGGCCGCAGTCGATGAAGTCGTTGAAGGTGTTCTTCTTCTTCATCAGCATGCCGTCGTCGTGCCAGGCCTCGCCCATCTCGTTGCCGCCCCGGATGTGGGCGGTGGCGAAGACCACGCCCCGGTCCAGGAGGCTGAGGGCCGAGTGGCGGAAGCCGGCGGTCATGCCGAAGCCGTAGGAGCCGTAGCCGTAGAGCCAGAGCGGATTGGAGCCGTCCAGCCTCGTGCCCTTGCGGTACACGATGGACAGGGGGATCTTCACGCCGTCCCGGGCCGGGGCCCAGAGCCGCTTGCACTCGTACTTCGAGGGATCGAAGCCCCCGAGCACCTCCTCCTGCTTCAGCAGCGTGCGCTTGAGCGTCCCCAGGTCCACCTCGAAGACCGAGGCCGGCGTGACGGGGCTCTGGTAGTTGAAGCGGAAGGTCGCGGCGTCGAACTCCGGGTTCGCGTCGCCGCCCGCGTCGTAGACCTCCTCGGGGAAGGCCAGGTCGTGCCAGGCCCTGGCCTTGAAGTCGTACACGCGGAAGCCCCGCAGGCCGGCCTTCCGGGTGTGGGCCACCGCGTGGTCCCGGAAGACCTCGAAGTCCTCGAGGAGCGTGTCGGCGGCGTGGGGGACGAAGGGCTTCCAGGCCTTCTCCGACGGATCGGCGACGGGGGCGGTGACGAGGCGGAAGTTCTTCGCGCCCTTGTTGGTGCGGATGTAGAACAGGCCGTCGCGGTGCTCGAGGTCGTACTTGTGCCCCTTCTCGCGGGGCAGCAGCGGCCGGAACGCGCCCGAGGGCCGGTCGGACTCGAGGACGCGCATCTCCCAGGTGTCCGTGCTCTGCACCGCCAGCACCTCGTACTTCCGGTCGCGGGTGCGGCCGAGGTAGGCGCGGTACAGCTCGTCCTTCTCCTCGTAGACCGGTTCCGGCTTCCCGCCCTCGGCGAGGCGCCAGAGGATGTTGGACCGCTTCGTTACCGCGTCCTCGGTGGTGTAGAACACCGTCCGGTTGTCCGCGGCCCACTGGACGCTGGTCACGCGCTCCGCGAGGGGGCCGCTCACCCGGCCGGTGGCGAGGTCCTTGAGGTAGAGGCTGAACTGGCGGAACCCGGTGGTGTCGGTGCTGTAGAGCAGCCGCGTCCCGTCGTCGCTCACGACGAAGGCGCCGATGCCCAGGAACTTCAGGCCCTTGGCCAGCTCGTTCTGGTCGAGGAGCACCTCCTCCCGGGCGTCCTTCGCCACGCCCTTCGCGTCCCCCGCCTTGCGGCAGCGGATCGGGTACTGCTTCCCCTCCTCCGTGCGCGAGTAGTACCACCAGGCGCCCTGGCGCACGGGCACCGAGAGGTCGGTCTGCTTGATGCGGCCGAGGATCTCCTGGTAGAGCGCGTCCGCGAAGGGCTGGATCTCCCGGGTGGCCGCGGCGGTGAAGGCGTTCTCGGCCTCGAGGTAGCGCTCCACCTCCGGCGAGCCCTTCTCCCGCAGCCAGAACCAGTCGTCGCTCACCCGCTCGCCGTGCCGCACTTCCGTGTGGGGCTTGCGGGGCGCCAGGGGCGGCGCGGGCGGCGCCGGGGCCGCGGCGGGCCCCGCGCCGGCGTCCCGGACGGAAGCCGCGGGACGGGATCCCGGGGCGGCGTTCGATTCCGGGCGCTGGGCCACGAGACCTCCACCAGAAACGAGCAGAGCGAGGGCGATGCGGAAGGTCACGGGGCCGGCCATGGGAAAGAGCTCCTGAGGGAACGTTGGGAGGATACCACGTGACAGGATGCTTCACGCCCTCCGCCGCCGCCGTTAAGAGTTGTTAAACGTGGTGAAGCGTTGTGAAGCCGCGCCGGACCGCGCGCGCCGGGGGCCGGGTCGCGCAGCCCCGGCTCAGACGGACTCGCCCGCCACGAAGCCGGTGCTGAAGGCCGCCTGCAGGACGGGGCCCCCTCCGCGAGCCTTGCGAGCGGGAGGACGGGACTTGATGTCCCGTCCGATCGGGGGGTGGTCGGCGAAGCCGCGGCTCAGACGGACTCGCCCGCCACGAAGCCGGTGCTGAAGGCCGCCTGGAGGTTGTATCCCCCCACCGGCCCGTCCACGTCCAGCAGCTCGCCGCAGACGTAGAGGTTGTCCCAGCCCTTCACGCGCATGGTGGCGGGGTCCACCGCCGCCAGGGAAAGGCCGCCCGCGGCGACCTCGCCCCGGCTGAGGGGCACCGGCCCCGGGGCGCCCAGGGGGAAGGCCTCCACCAGGCTTCGCAGGCGGGCGCCCTCGCCCCGCGTCAGGTCCTTGAAGCGGCGGTCCGGATCCAGCGCGGTGCCTTCGAGGGCGGGTCCCGCCAGCCGGGCGGGCAGGCGCCGGGCCAGCCAGGTGTGCAGCGCGAGGTGGGGATGGTCCCGCCGCGCGGAGACCAGTTCGGCCTCCACGTCCAGCCCGGGCTCGAGGGCGTAGGCGAGCCACGCGGCGCCCTGCCGCCGGGCCGCCTCCACGGCCTGGCTGAGCTCGAGGGCCGCGGGTCCGCTCAGGCCGGACCGGGTGAACACCACGTCCCCCGCGAAGGCGCCGAGGCGCCGGCCCGCGGGCCCGTGGAGGAGCAGGAGGGCGCCGTCCCGCAGCGCCACGCCCTCCCAGTCGGGCCGGGGCTCGGCGAGGGGGATGGGCGCGAGGGCCGGGAACCAGGGCGCCACCGGCAGGCCCAGGGCCTGGAGCCATCCCGCGACCTCGCCGCGGGTGCCCGTCTCGGGATAGCTCGCGCCCCCGGTGGCGAGGACCAGGGCCTCGCAGGGCAGCGAGCCCCCGGCGAGGCGCAGCCCCGTGACACGCGGCGCGGCGCCCTCCAGCCCCAGCACCCGCGCCCCGGTGCGCAGCTCCGCGCCGCTGCGCCGCAGGAGCGCCTCGAAGGCCGCCACCACCTCCCCGGCGCTGCCGGGCCGGTCCAGGGGGAAGACCCGGCCGTTGTCCCGGGTGTAGGTCCGCACCCCTTCCCGGTGGAGGAGGGCCACCACGTCGGTGTTGGAGAAGCGGTGCAGGGCCGGGCGCAGGAAGCGGGCCTGGGGCTTGGGGAAGGCCGCCAGGAGGGAGGCCACCGGCCCGTCGTGGGTGACGTTGCACTTCCCGCCCCCGCTGATGCGCAGCTTCACGCCCACCCGGCCGTTGGCCTCCAGCAGCAGGACCCGGCGGCCGCGTGCCGCGGCGCGCCAGGCCGCCACCATGCCCGCGGCCCCCGCGCCCACCACGATGACGGTCCCCATCCCTCCATCATGGGGGAAGCCGCCGCGCCGCTACACTGGAGGCCCCACCGGAGCCCGCATGTCCCCGTCCCCCCTCGTCGGCATCAACATCCCGGCCTCCGCTTCGCGGATGCGCGAGGCCGCGGGCACCGGCTCCCGTTCCGCGAGGATGATGGAGGTTCTCCATGGCTGAGCGCCCGCGGGTCGGCCTCATCATCTCGGCATCCGCTTCGCGGATGCGCGAGGCCGCGGGCACCGGCTCCCGCTCCACGAGGATGATGGAGGTCTTCCATGGCTGATCGCCCGCGGGTCGGCCTCATCATGGGCAGCGACTCGGACTGGGAGACGATGCAGCACGCGGCGCGGACCCTCGAAGCGCTGGGGGTGCCCTTCGAGGCCGAGATCGTCAGCGCCCACCGCACGCCGGACCGCCTCTTCCGCTACGCCGGCGAAGCCGCCTCCCGCGGCCTCAAGGTGCTCATCGCCGGCGCCGGCGGCGCGGCCCACCTCCCCGGGATGGCGGCGGCCAAGACCCACCTCCCGGTGCTCGGCGTCCCCGTGCAGAGCAGGACCCTCAACGGCCTCGACTCCCTGCTCTCCATCGTGCAGATGCCCGGCGGCGTGCCCGTGGGCACCCTCGCCATCGGCCCCGCGGGCGCCACCAACGCCGCGCTCCTCGCCGCGGCCATCCTGGCGCTGGCCGACCCGGAGCTGGAGGCGCGGCTCAAGGCCTGGCGGGAGGCCCAGACCGAGCGGGTGCTGAACCTCCGCCTGGAGCCCTGAGGCCCGTCCGGCCGGCTCAGGAGACCTTGGCCCCGGCTCCGGCCTCCGCCTTCTTGAGCAGGGTGGAGAGCTTGCGCAGCAGGCTCGCCACGCCCTCCTCCCCGGGCACCAGGCTCTCCAGCACGCCATGGAACCCCGCGGCGGCGAGGTGGGCCATACGCGCCTCCAGGGCCAGGGCGTCGTGGAAGGGCAGGACCATCACGAAGGTGTGCTCCGCCACGCGGCAGAGCGCCTCCCCGGGCCGCAGCTCCGCCTTCAGGACCTCCGCCGTGCGCAGCAGGCTCTTGCGCTCCGCCTCCCAGCCGCCGGAAGGGACGTGGAAGCGGGCCGCGACGAGGCCCAGCTTCAGCTCCTGGGGGCCCTGGGTGGCGCCCAGGAGGCCGAGGTGCGCCTCCAGGAAGGACAGGGTGTAGGCCCCCGTGAAGGGGTCGTGGAGCATGTGGCGCCCGGCGGGGGAGCGCGCGGCGTCCAGGCCCCGGGCCAGGCCGCCCTGCCGCAGCAGGACCTCCACCCGCACCCGCAGCTCCTCGGGCTGGAAGGGCTTGGTGAGGTAGTCCGTGGGGCCCACGTCCACGTGGGTGATCTCCTCCCGCAGGGTCTTGCGGGAGCAGACCAGCAGCACCGGGAGGTCCGAGGTGCGGATGAAGTTCCGGAGGTGGCTGGCGAAGACGTGGCCCTGGCCGTCGGGCTGCTCCTGGCCGAGGATCAGCAGGTCCGGCACGCCGGTGGACAGCAGGGGGAGGGCCTCCGCGATGCTGCCCACGCCCACCGTCTCGTGGCCCGTGAGGCGCATCTCGTCCACCATGTGCTCCCGGAGCGCGTCCTGGGGCTCCGCCACCAGGATGCGGGCGCGGCGGCCCTCCTCCCAGGCGAGGTGCAGGGCCTGGGCCTGCTGCCGCTCCTCCATGAGGCTGCGGATGAGGAGGTGGCTGCGGATGCGGGCCCGCAGCTCCACGAAGTGGGGCGGCTTCGCGATGAAGTCGTCCGCGCCGCTGGCGAAGCTCCGGTCCTTGGCGTCGCGGCCCAGGCTGGTGAGGTGGAGGATCGGGATGTGCTGGGTCTCGAGGTCCTGCTTGAGGATGCGGCACACCTCGAAGCCGTCCATCCCCGGCATCACGATGTCCAGGAGGATGAGGTCGGGCTTCTCCCGCCGGACCACCTCCAGGGCCTCCGGCCCCCCGGAGGCCATGAGGAGGCGGCAGCCCAGGGGCGCGAGCTGCAGCTCGAGGGTCCGCCGCATGATCCGGTCGTCGTCCACCACGAGCACGCTTCGCAGCGGGATCTGGTCGGAGCGGAGGGGTCGGGTCGGGGCGTCTTCCATGGGGACCGGGCGAGGGAGCTCCATCATGGCCCCTCGAGGCGGAAATTCAAGGCACGCCCAGGATTCCGGAGCCCGGGCCCCCGGCATCCGCGCGGTCGGCGATCGGGCCCCTGGCCCCCGGGCTCACAGGGGCCTCAGCCGCACGGGCTTCGGCAGGGGCTTCGCGGGATCCAGCCTGAAGGTCTCGGGATGGTAGCCGGGCATGCGCACCACCAGGACGTGGTTGCCCGGGGCGGCGATGCGGAGCCCTTCGAGGGGGCTCGTCCCCAGGGGCTGGCCGTCCAGGGTGAGCTCCGCGCCGGGGGGCTCGGTCTCCACGTCCACGCGGTAGGGCGCGAGCTGGAGCGCCACGCTCACGAACTCCTCGCTGGGCTTCAGGCGGCGTTCGTAGGTCAGGTAGTGCTTCTTGGCGATCTTCAGGTGGCCGCCCCGGTCCTCCACCCGCAGGTTGTCCAGGGGCGTCTTCCCGAGGAGGCCGTCGTTCAGGTACACCGTGGCGCCGTCGGGCTGGGTGTGCACCGTGAGGTCCCGCCACTCCACCGGCGTGCGGAAGGCGAACCAGGCTCCCGCCGCCAGGGCCGCCGCCGCCACGCCGGCCAGGCCCACCCGGCGCAGGCTGGGGCGGGCGGCGCGGAGCAGCGCCCCGGCGCCCGTCCGGGGCAGGACCGAATCCGCCTGGACGCTGGCGGACTGGGCGAAGGGGCCCGGGATCTCCTTCGGGGCCAGGCCGTGGGCCTCGTACAGGGCGCTGACGAAGGCCTGGAAGTCCGGGAAGCGGTCCTCGGGCCGCTTGGCCAGGGCCCGGCCGAAGACCGCCTGCACCGCCTCGTCCGCCTCCATCAGCCACTCCACCGGCCCGTAGGCGATGGCCTCCAGGGTGGCCGTGAGGGTCGAGGCGGCGAAGGGCATGTGCCCCATCAGCACCTGGAAGGCGGTCACGGCGAGGGCCCAGAGGTCCGTGGCGGGCGAGTAGGTCGCCTTGTTCGTCAGGAGCTCGGGGGCGGTGTAGGCGGGCGTGCCGATGAGGGTCCCCATCTGGGTGATGGTCATGGAGACGCTGCCCTCCGCGGGCTCGGGGGTGACCGGCTCGAAGGGGCCCGAGCCCGTCGGCACGGGCGTGCTGGTCTCGTCCCCCGGCTCCCGGACGAGCTGCCCCGAGGCCTCCACGTCCCGGCCCGGCCCCTCCACCCTGGCCACGCCCCAGTCGATGAGCTTGGCCTGGCCGTCGCTGTTGATGAGGATGTTGCCGGGCTTGACGTCCCGGTGGATGATCCCGGCCCGGTGGGCGCTGTCCAGGGCTCCGGCCACCTGCCGGATCCAGTCCAGGCGCTCCGCCACAGCGGTCTCGTTGCGGGCCAGGTGCTGGAGCATGTCGTGGCCGTTGACGTACTCCATCACCATGTAGGGCCCGTGGTCCGGGTCCAGGCCCACGTCGTAGATGCCCACGATGTTGGGGTGGCGGATCCGGGCGCCGAGGGCGGCCTCCCGGCGGAACCGCATCAGGATCACCTCGTTCTCCCGCATGCTGTCCCGCTTGATGAGCTTCACCGCCACGCGGATGCCGAGGAAGGGGTCCTCGGCCAGGTACACGCGGCCCATGGCTCCCTGCCCCAGGGTGCCCACCATGCGGTAGCGCCCGATCTGGCTGGTGTGGGTGGCCATCAGGTCTCCTTCTTCCCCGACTTCCCGAAGAGGTTCCGGAAGAACCTCTTCACCTTGCCATCCTCCGCCCTCCCGGCGGGCGCCCCCTCCGGACCGGCAGCCTTCGGCGCGGCCGCTTTCGGGTTCAGGGAGGACGGGGCCTTCTGCAGGGGCACGGGATCCGGGAGCGGCTTCCCCCGCTCGAGGATCGCGCTCCAGGGGAGGTAGCCCGGGCGGGTGAGGTGGAGGGTGTGGGTGCCCTCCGCCGGCACCTCCAGCTTCGGAAGGGGGGTGTTGCCCGCGAAGGCGCCGTCGAGGGTGGCGGTGGCCCCGGGGGGCTCCGTGTTCACCGCGAGGCTCCAGGGGCCGAGGGTGAGGTTGAAGCGGACGGCCTGCTCCCCGGGCTGGAGCTTGTGGACGAAGCGGTTGTACCCCGCCAGCTCGGCGGTGAGGATGCCCTCCTTCCCGTCCACCGCCAGACCCTTCAGGGGCGTCACGCCCACCCGCTCCCGGTCCAGCAGGATGGTGGCCCCGGGCGGCTCGGAGTAGACGTCCACCCGGCGGGCGGGAGGCTTGGCGGGCCAGAGGGCCCAGGCCGCCCGGGCCCCGGCGCCGAGCCCGGCGGCGGCGAGGCCGGAGACGAGGCCGCGCCGCCGCCGCAGGGCCACCGTCTTGAGCTCGGACGTGGTGGGGCCCAGCGGCGTGCGCGGCGCTCCGGCGGGCGGGGCGTCCAGGTGCAACCTCAGGCCCTGGCGCGTGGCCTCGGGGATCGGCAGGGCGCGCACGAGGTCGTCCAGGAAGGCCCGCAGGTCCGGATGGCGCGCGGCGGGCTCCTTCGAGAGGGCCCGGGCGAAGACCGCGCGGAGGGCGGGGTCCAGGTCCTCGGGGAACCAGGGCTCGCTGTGGACGATGCGGTAGAGCACGGCCCCCACGCTGTCCGCCTCGAAGGGGTTCCGCCCCGTGAGCATCTCGCACGCGATGAGGGCCAGGGACCAGCGGTCCGTGGCCTCGCTGGGCTCGCCGCCGGTGAGGAGCTCCGGCGCGGCGTAGCCCGGCGTGCCCATGAAGGCGGCGGTGGTGGTGATCCTCAGGCCCTCGCCCCGGGCGATGCCGAAGTCCATGAGCTTGAGCCGCCCGTCCGAGCCCACGAGGAAGTTCTCGGGCTTCACGTCCCGGTGGACGATCCCCGCGCGATGCACCGTCTCCAGGGCGTCCATGGCCTGGAGGAGGAGCCCCAGGGCCCGCGGGTAGGCCTCCGGCTGGGTGAAGGCCCGGGTGCGGATCAGCTCGGCGAGGCTGTCGCCGTCCACGAACTCCATGGCCAGGAAGGGGCCGAAGCCCGGCTCCTCCCCCACGTCGAAGATGGTGACGAGGTTCGGGTGGCTCAGCCGGGCGCTGATCTCGGCCTCCCGGCGGAAGCGCGCCAGCACTTCCGAGCGCTCCACGCCGGTGCGGACCACCTTGATGGCCAGGGAGCGCTTCAGGAGCGGATCGTCCGCGAGGTAGACCACGCCCATGCCCCCCTCGCCGAGGGTGCCGAGGATGCGGTAGCGGCCGATGGTGGCGGGATCCAGGGACATGGGTGTGACCGCATTCTGCCAGTTCCGGAGGGGCCCCGGTGTTCAGGCCCGCCGGGAGCGGCTACGCTTGCCTTCCCCCTTCCCGCTCCCATGCCCCTCCACGGCGCCGACCATCCCTCCAAGACTCCGCTGCTGGTGGTGGACGACGAGCCCCTACTCCGGAACGTCGTCTGCACCCTGCTGGGGCGCGAGGGGTACGCCTGCGGCCAGGCGGGCAGCGTGAAGGAGGCCCTGGCGCTGCTGGAGAAGGAGCCCTACCGCCTGGTGCTCTGCGACCTGGAGATGCCCGGGGAGCGCGGCATCGACCTGGTGAAGGCCCTGCAGCCCCGCATGCCCGAGGTCGCCGTCGTGATGGTGAGCGGGCGCAACGACATGTCCGTCATCACCGACTGCCTCGAGCAGGGCGCCTACGGCTACATCTTCAAGCCCTTCCAGGTGCGCGAGATCCTCGTGCAGATCCGCGGGGCCCTGCGCCGGCAGCGCCTGGAGAAGGACGCGAAGAACCGCGAGGGCGAGCTGTTCCGCATGGTGCTGGAGCAGACCCAGGTCATCCGCGAGAGCCGGGAGGAGGTGGCCCTGCGGCTCCTCTCCGCGGCCGGCTTCCGGGACCAGGAGACCGGCATGCACGTGCGGCGCATCGGGCTCTACGCCGCGGAACTGGCCCAGCTCCTGGGCAAGCCCGGGGAGTGGATCGAGGACATCCGCCTCGCCGCGCCCATGCACGACATCGGCAAGATCGGCGTGCCCGACGCCGTGCTCCAGAAGCGCGGGCCCCTGGACGACGAGGAGTGGGCCGTCATGCGGCGCCATCCCCTCATCGGCGCCGCCATGCTCAAGGGCTCCAAGGTGCCGTTCATGGCCATGGCCGCGCGCATCGCCGCCTGCCACCACGAGAAGTGGGACGGCAGCGGCTATCCGAGGGGCACCGCCGGCGAGAGGATCCCGCTCGAGGCCCGCATCACCACCATCGTGGACGTCTTCGACGCCCTCTCCAACGCCCGCCACTACAAGCGGGCCTGGAGCGACGAGGAGGTGAGGGCCGAACTGCTCGCGTGCAAGGGGAGGCACTTCGATCCCGGCCTCGTGGACGTCTTCCTCGGGGCCTGGGACACCTTCGCCCGTATCCTGCGGGAGAACCCCGACCGGGAGGAGACCCTGGACCTGGACGATGGGTTCATCGCCGAAGGGGCCTGAGGCCGGGCCGCGCCGCGTCCGGCCGCTAAGCTATTCCCATGGCCAGGATCGGATTCGAGACTCCCCGGCCCGTCCAGGTGCGCCGCCTGGGCCGGGTCTTCTACACCGCCGGGCTGCGCATGCAGCGGGCCCTGGCGGCCTGGGTGGCGGAGCCGGACCGCCCCGACCAGCTCCTGCTGCTGGAACACAACCCGGTCTTCACCCTGGGCCGCAACGCCGTCGAATCCGACATCCACGTGAGCCCGGCCTTCTGCGAGGCCGAGGGCGTGGAGATCGCCCGCACCGACCGGGGCGGCGAAGTCACCTACCACGGGCCCGGCCAGGTCGTGGCCTACCCGATCTGCAACCTGCGGGGCGGCCGGGAGGACCTGGGCCGGCTGGTGCGCGGGCTCGAGGAGGCCATGATCCGCGCGGCGGCGGAGTTCGGCGTGACCGCCGGCCGGCTGAAGGGCGCGCCCGGGATCTGGGTGGAGACCCGGCGGGGCCTGGAGAAGCTGGGGGCCATCGGCCTCCACCTCTCCCGCTGGATCACCACCCACGGCCTCGCCTTCAACGTCGCGCCGGACCTCACCCACTTCCGCTGGATCACGCCCTGCGGCTTCACCGACAAGGGCGTGTGCAGCCTCGCCTCGCTGCTGGGGGAGGGCGCGCCGACGATGGCCGAGGCGCAGGCGGCGCTGCAGCGGCAGCTCTGCGGGGTGCTGGCCCTGGAGCCCGCGCCCGTGCGCGAGCCCAGCCGCAGCGTCAGCGCCCTCACCTGGCGCCGCGGGGCCTCGGGGCCGGAGATCCTGATGATGCTCCGCGTCCCCGAGCACGGCGCCTGGTGGCAGAGCGTCACCGGCATGCTGGAGCCCGGGGAGACACCGGAAGCGGCGGCCCACCGGGAGGTGAAGGAGGAGACCGACCTGGTGGGTACGCTGCGCCCGCTGCCCCTCCAGCACTCCTTCTGGGTGGACCCTTCCATCGTCCGCTTCCCCGACCCCGAGCCCCGCTTCAACACGGAGACCTGCTTCCACATGGAGGTCCCCCCCGACGCCGCGGTGCAGCTGGCCCCCGAGGAGCACGTGGACTTCAAGTGGTGCGGCTTCGAGGAGGCCCACGCCCTCATGAAGTGGGAGGGCAGCAAGGGGGCCCTGCGCCTGCTCCAGCGCGAGCTGTCCGGAAGCTGAGATCCGCATCGCCGCCGGCCTTTGCTACGGTGGAAGGTTGGGAGGTCCCATGTTCCCCGCCTTCACCGAAGACCAGCTGGCCATCCGCGACGCCGCGCGGGACTTCGCCATCCACGAGATCGAGCCCGGCGCCCTGGCCCGGGACCACGCCGCCGAGTTCCCGAAGGAGATCATCCGCCAGCTCGGTGAGATGGGCTTCATGGGCATGACCGTGCCCGAGGCCCATGGCGGCGCCGGCGTGGACTACCTCAGCTACATCCTCGCCCTGGAGGAGATCGCCCGGGTGGACGCGAGCGTGGCGGTCACCATGAGCGTGAACAACAGCGTCGCCTGCGCGCCCATCCTGGCCTTCGGGACGGAAGCCCAGAAGCAGAAGTACCTGAAGCCCCTCGCGTCGGGCGAGGTGCTGGGCGGCTTCATGCTCACGGAGCCCGACGCCGGCAGCGACGCCGCGGCGCTGAAGTGCAGGGCCACGAAGGTGGACGGCGGCTGGAAACTGAACGGCGCCAAGGCCTGGATCACCAACGGCGGCGTCGGGAAGTACTTCGTCACCATGGCCATCACCCATCCCGAGCTCGGCAAGAAGGGCATCAGCGCCTTCGTCCTCGACGCCGACCAGCCCGGCGTCCACATGGCCAAGCCCGAGGAGAAGATGGGCCTGCGCAGCTCCAAGACCGTGATGGTCACCCTGGAGGACGCCTTCGTGGCCGACGAGGACATGCTGGGCGCGCCCGGTGACGGGCTGAAGGTGGCCCTGGGCGGCCTGGACGGCGGGCGCATCGGCATCGCCGCCCAGGCCGTGGGCATCGCCCAGCGGGCCCTGGAGGAGTCCATCGCCTACGCGAAGACCCGCCACACCTTCGGCAAGCCCATCGGCGAGCACCAGGCCATCCAGACCTACCTCGCGGAGATGGAGGCGAAGGTGCAGGCTTCGCGGCTCCTGGTCTACAAGGCGGCCATCCTGAAGAACGAAGGCAGCCCCTGCACCCTGGAGGCCGCCACGGCGAAGCTCTTCGCCACGGAGAGCGCGGTGTGGGTCTGCGACCGCGCGGTGCAGGTCTTCGGCGGCTACGGCTACAGCCGGGAGTACGTCGTCGAGCGCCTGTACCGCGACGTGCGGGTGACCACCATCTACGAGGGCACCAGCGAGATCCAGCGCATGGTGGTGGCGCGCGCCCTGCTCAGGTAGGGTCCCCGCCCTGCAGGGTCCGGGACTGCGCCAGGATGAGCTGGAACATGGCCTCCACCGCCTCGGGGCGGAGGCCCCGGTCCTCCGCCCAGCGGCGCCGGGCGGCCAGGAGCTTCGCCTCCCGCTCGGGATCCTGGATGCCCTGCCCCAGCTCGGCCTTGGCCCGCGCCGCCCGCAGCGCGAGCCGGGACCGCCGCTCCAGGAGGGAGAGCAGCTCCCGGTCCACGGCATCGATGAGGTCCCGGGTGTCCTGCAGGTCCGCGGAGGGACCCGCCGGAGAGGCGATGTCGAGGTCCGGACCCGGCGACCGGCCCGGGGTCCGGGCCTCCTCCTCCAGGGCGCGGTCCACGGACTGCAGGGCCCCCATGAGCCGGCGCCGCTCCTGGGCGGCGTAGGGATTCTCCAGCTGCAGCACCCGGAACAGGTGCCCGGCGTCGCCCCGCACCAGCTCGATGCTCCGGGCCAGCGCCCGGAAGCTCGGGGGCGGCGCCTCCACGCCCTCCCCGGCCCCGGCGTCGAGCAACCCCTTCGCCACGAAGAAGGCCAGGGCGTGGGTCCGGGCCATGGCGCGGTCGTGGGCGTGGGGATCCTGCTCCAGCACCTCGCAGCCCAGCTCCCCGTAGAGCCGCCGGGCCGCCTCGGCGGCGGCGGGATGGCGCGGATGCGGACACAGCACCACCCGGAGGGGGCGCTCCGCCTGGACCAGGCTCACGGGTCCGAAGAGCGGATGGCTTCCGGCCCAGGGCACCGCGTCCCCGAGTTCGGCGTCCATCACCTCCATGGGCCGCACCTTCACGCTGCCGACGTCGACGACCCGGTGCCCGGTGCCGAGGGAGGGCTTCAGTTCCCGGAGGGCCTGGACGAAGGCCGGGACCGGGGTCGCCAGGACCACCACTTCGGCGCGGGCCGCGAGGTCGGCGAGGCTTCGGGCGTCCAGGTCCGGGGGCGGCCGTCGCGCCGGATCATGGGCGGCCACGCTCAGGCCCCGCTCCCGGCAGAGGGACGCGAAGGCCTCGCCGAAACGGCCGTATCCGACGATGCCGACCCGGGTCATGGCGAGGCCTCCGAGGCTGGGATTCGGACCATTCTATCCGTTGGGTGGGCGGCGGGGGCTCGACGGTTTCAACGGACGATGAATTCACCCTTGCCCTCGCCTCGCGAGGTCGTCATCCTGTCGGGACGGCGGAAGCGGCCCTTCTAAACCGCGATCCAGCATGAGGCGTAGGCCTTCCGTCCCAGGACAGGTCTTTTCGAATCCCAAAGGAGTGACGATGGCCCTCACCCGCGCGATCCCCTCGCTGCTCGTCTGCTACGGCCTCGTGGCCGGCGCCCCCGCGCCCGAGGGCCCGAAGCGCCTGAGCCTCCAGGAAGCCATCCAGACCTCCCTCGAGAACAACCTGCAGGTGCAGGTGGCGCGGGAGACGCGGGAGATCTCCCGGGGCAATGTCGTCTTCAACGAGGGTTCCTTCGACTGGAACCTGGGCGCCGCCTACTCCCAGAGCCACAGCGAGAACGACTACAGCGACAGCACCGCGAACTCGCGGAGCCTGAAGCTCTCGCTGTCCCGCCCCTTCGAGTGGGGCGGATCCTTCTCCCTCGGGTACACCCCGTCCTACTCCAGCAGCCGCGTGCCGAACCTGGGCGGCGTGCTGAGCGGCACCGGCGGTGCCAGCACGCCCTACAGCGCGGGCCTCAGCCTCTCCTACGTCCAGCCCCTGCTCCGGAACTTCGGCCGCGAGACCTCCGAGAGCGCCCTCATCGTGGCGCGCAAGGGCGCCCAGCAGGCCGACCTCACCTTCCAGAAGTCCATCATCGACCTGGTGGCGAACACCGAGTCCCTCTACTGGGACGTCGTGTACGCCCAGCGGAACCTGGACAACAAGAAGCAGGCCCTGGCCCTCGCCAAGAAGCAGCTCAAGGAGAACCAGATCCGCGTGGAGGTCGGAACCCTTGCCCCCATCGAGGTCACCTCCGCCGAAGCCGCGGTGGCCCAGAAGGAGCAGGAGATCATCGCCGCCGAGGCGCAACTTCTGAACGCCAAGGATGCTCTCCTCCGCGCCCTCTACCCCACCAGCGAGCGCCCCTCGGGGCTCGAGCTGACCGATGCCCCGAGCATCAAGCCCCTGGACCTGGAGGAGACCGCCGCCGAGAAGCTGGCCCTGGACCACCGGGTTGAACTCAAGAGCGCCCGCCTGGACGTCGAGAGCAAGCAGGTGCTGGAGACCGCGGCCCGCAACCGGCTGAAGCCCCAGCTGGACCTCGGCCTCTCCTATTCCGGCGCCGCGAACAGCTACACCGCCCTGGGCCCCGCGAACACCGACATCGCGAAGAGCAAGATCCCGACCTACGGGGCCTCGCTGACCTTCTCGCTCCCCATCGCCAACCGCGCGGCCAAGGGCACCGAGATCCAGGCCCGCGCCAACCGCCGCAGCAGCGAACTCACGCTCCACGACCTCGAGCTGGGCATCGTGCTGGAGGTGCGGCAGGCCCTGCGCAACCTCGACGCCAGCGAGAAGGGCGTGAAGGCTGCCGAGAAGACCCGCATCTTCCGGGAGAAGAACCTCGAGGCCGAGCAGAAGAAGTTCGAGAACGGCATGAGCACGAACTTCTTCGTCCTCCAGCGCCAGGACGAGCTGGACCAGGCCCGGTCGAGCGAGCTCCAGGCCCAGATCACCTACGCCAAGGCGGTCACCAGCCTCGAGAAGGCGGTGGGGAACCTGCTCGAGGCCCGGAAGCTCGAGGTCCGCTAGACTTCCCGCCCGCCACCGGGATCGATCGCCGCCGGGATCGCCGGCCGCGGGGTTGAGACTTCCCCATGACGCGGGCCCCGGCCGGATGCGACAGTAGGCTGTGACCTCCCCCGAGCCTCCCCAGCCCATGCCCCAGGAACCCAAGCCACCCCAGGACTTCCGCCGCCTGGACGATCCCGACCCCTTCGCCGGCGTCGGACCGCTGATCCGCACCTTGCGCGACGAGGCCATGCGCGTGGTGCAGGGCCAGGGCCCCGTGCTGATCCAGGGCGAGACCGGCACCGGCAAGGGCGTCCTGGCCCGCTGGCTGCACCACCACGGGCCCCGGGCGGCGGAGCCCTTCGTGGACCTCAACTGCGCGGGCCTCAACCCGGACTTCCTCGAGACCGAGCTCTTCGGCCACCGCAAAGGGGCCTTCACCGGCGCCGACCAGCCCAAGCGCGGCCTCATCGAGCTCGCGGACCGCGGCACCGTCTTCCTCGACGAGATCGGGGACATGGCGACCAGCGTCCAGGCCAAGGTGCTCAAGGTGCTCGAGGAGAAGCGCTTCCGCAGGCTCGGGGAGGTGCAGGACCAGTCCGTGGACGTGCGGCTCGTGACCGCCACCCACCAGAACCTGGAGCTCGCCATCCGCCAGGGCCGCTTCCGGAAGGACCTCTACTTCCGCATCAGCACCTTCACGCTCCACCTGCCGCCGCTGCGCAAGCGCCTGGAGGACCTCCCGGTCCTTGGCGCCCTCATCCTCGGCGAACTCGGGCGGGAGCTGGGCAAGCCCGGCCTCGTGCTCTCCCCGGAGGCCCTGGACGCCATGCAGGGCTACCGCTGGCCCGGCAACATCCGGGAGCTCCGCAACGCCCTCGAGCGGGCGGTGATCCGGGCCGAGGGCCGCGAGATCTGGCCGGAGGACCTCGGCCTCGGCGCGGGCACCGCCGACGCCACGCCCGCCTACGGCACCCGGCTCAGCCTCGCCGAGCTCGAGAAGCTGCACATCAAGCGCGTGCTCGAGGAGGAGGGCGGGCGGGTCACCGACGCCGCCAAGCGGCTGGGCATCCCCCGCAGCACGCTCTACGTGAAGATCCGCGAGCTCGGGCTCAGCGGCGACTGAGGCCCGCTTCCGGGATCCTCCCCGGCCCGCCGCCGACGCCCGTGCGCGGCAGGCAGGGATGCCCTCACCGGGACCCACCGCTGACTCGCGTCAGCGGTAGGCGGGGATCCCATCACGGGGACCCTCCGCTTACTCGCGTCAGCGGTAGGCAGGGATCCCGGTGACCTCCTGGCCGATGATCAGGGTGTGCATGTCGTGGGTCCCCTCGTAGGTGTACACGCTCTCGAGGTTCGCCATGTGGCGCATGACCGGGTACTCGTCGAGGATGCCGTTGGCGCCGAGGATGGTGCGGGCCTTGCGGCAGATCTCGAGGGCCACGTTCACGTTGTTCATCTTCGCCATGGACACCTGGGCGGGGGTGTAGGTCTTGGCGTCCTTCAGGCGGCCGAGCTGCAGGGCGAGGAACTGGCCTTTGGTGAGCTCGGTGACCATCCAGGCCAGCTTCTCCTGCTGGAGCTGGTAGCTGGCGATGGGCTTGTCGAACTGGATGCGGTTCTGGGCGTAGTCCAGGGCGCACTGGTAGCAGGCGTCGGCGGCGCCCAGGGCGCCCCAGGCGATGCCGTAGCGGGCCTGGGTGAGGCAGCCCAGCGGCCCCTTGAGCCCCTTCACGTTGGGCAGGAGGGAGGCCTCCTCGTCCACGATGACGTCTTCCAGCACCAGCTCGGAGGTGGTGGAGGCGCGCAGGCTCCACTTGCCCTTCATCTCCGGGGCGGAGAAGCCCGGCGTGCCCTTCTCCACCAGGAAGCCGCGGATGCCGTCCTCGGTCTGGGCCCAGACCACCGCCACGTCGGAGACCGTGCCGTTGGTGATCCACATCTTGGTGCCGTTGATGCGCCACTTCCCGCCGGGCTCCTTCACGGCCTTGGTGAGCATGCCGCCGGGGTTGGAGCCGAAGTCGGGCTCGGTGAGGCCGAAGCAGCCGATCTTCTCGCCGCTGGCCAGCCTGGGCAGCCAGTGCTTCCGCTGGGCCTCGCTGCCGTACGCGTAGATGGGCCACATGACGAGGGAGCCCTGGACGCTGCAGAAGGAGCGCAGGCCCGAGTCGCCCCGCTCCAGCTCGTACATGAGCAGGCCGTAGGCCACGTTGGAGAGGCCCGCGCAGCCGTACTCCTCGGGCAGGCTGGGGCCGTAGAAGCTCAGCTCGCCCATCTTCCGGATCAGGTGGCTGGGAAAGGTCTGCTCCTGGGCGTGCTTCTCGATGATGGGCAGGACCTCGGCGTTGACGAAGTCCCGGGCCGCCTCGCGGACCATCTTCTCCTCGTCCGTGAGCAGGCCCTCGAAGCCCATGTAGTCGGTGATGTGCTTGAAGGTGGCGTAGGCGCCGGCCATGGTTCGCTCCTTGCCCTGCAGCCGCGGGCGGTGTCGGGCGCGCGTCGGAGGCGCCCGGGGGGTCTCCGCCCTGCAGCAGCGGGCGGGTCGGGCGGGGCCCGAACCTTGGGATTCTAGCCCCAAGGGGCCCTAATTTCCAGCACCCCAATCCTGGAAACGACGATGATGCATCAGCGATTCGACAAAATGGATGTCGATTCGATCAGACCGCCCCTTCACCCTTCGGTGATCATCGGATGGTCGGAGGAGGGCGGCACGGTGTGGCAGTGGCGACAGCGGGCCTCGTAGCTCTCCGCCGCGCCCACGAGCACCTGCCCGCCGCTGCGCACCAGGCGCTGGCTGCGGCTGGCCGGCGCGCCGCAGACCATGCAGATGGCCTGGAGCTTGGAGACGTATTCGGCCTTCGCCAGGAGCGCGGGCATGACGCCGAAGGGGCTGCCCGCGAAGTCCTGGTCCAGGCCCGCGGCGATGACCCGCACGCCCCGGTCCGCCAGGCGCTCCAGGAGCGCAACGATGGGTTCGTCCAGGAACTGGACCTCGTCCACCGCGACGACCTCGACCAGGGGATCCAGGCGGGAGGCGAGCTCCGCCGCGGTCCCGATGGGGAGCGCCTCGTGCTTCTGCGCGCTGTGGCTGGCCACGGCGGAGGCGTCGTAGCGGTCGTCCAGGGCGGGCTTGAAGACCTGCACCCGGCGGCGGGCGATGACGGCCCGCTTCACGCGGCGGATCAGCTCCTCGGACTTGCCGGAGAACATGGGCCCGCAGATGACCTCGATGGACCCCTGGCGGAGGGCGTGCTCCACCATCAGCGCGGGGCCTTGCCGGGAGCGGGGGGCTTCGGGGATGTCGGCGCGGGGGCGGCGCCCTGGACCGCCGGGGCGGAACCCTTGCCCGTTGGAGCGGCCTTCGCCGCGTCGGGAGCCTCGGCGGTCGCCGCGGACTCCGCCGGCGGGACGCCCCCGGCGGCCAGGGGATCGGGCAGGCGGGTGAAGTCCTCGACAGGGTTGTAGTCGGCGTCCAGGGGCCGGCCCAGGGCCCTCGCGAGCGCCACGCCGCCGCCCTTGGGGTCCGCGAGGCGGAAGGCCCAGGCCTGCTGGAGGGCGGTGGAGCGGTCGGTGACGATGCGGACGTCCGCGGGCTCGAAGCTGGCGAGCCCGGCGTTGATGGAGCCGCGGTGGCGCGGCACGTAGCCGATGATCAGGGGCAGGAGGAGGAAGGCCGCCGTGGCCCACCAGAGGTGGGGCCACGGCCCGGTGGGCTCCGCCTTGGCCACCGCCGGCTGCTGGGCGGTGCCGTCGGTCCAGGGCCGGACGGGCTTCGGGACCTCCCGCGCGGCGATCTCCAGCAGGCCCTGCTCGTAGAGGTCCGCGATGTGCTTGCAGGTGTCGAGCTCCTCGTAGCGGCTGATCTGCAGCACGTCGTTGATGCTCTGGGGCTCGCGGAAGTAGGTGAGCACCGTCTCCTGCTCGTGGCTGAGCCCCGACGTGCCCGCCGCGGCGCCGCCCTGGCCCTCCAGGATCGTCGAGAGCTCCCGGTCGATGTCGAGCTGGATGGCCTGCCCCTTCCCCGAGACCTGCATGGGCGTCTCGAGGGACGGCAGCCGCTTCTGCACCTCCGGCCACTCGTCCTGGATCCGGGCGGCCTCCATGAGCACGGTGTCCACGGGGATCGCGGGGAAGTGCTCCCGGTCCAGCTCCGGGGGCAGCATGGAGTCGAAGCGGTAGTCCCCTTCGACCCACCGGAAGGTCCGGTAGATGATGGCCATGGCCTGGTTGAAGAGGGCGTCCTGGATGTCCTGGGGCGAGACCTTGCCGCTCTCCAGCAGCAGGTGGCCCATGCGCTTCAGGGTCTGCCGCTGGAGCTGGACCATCTCCATCAGCTCCTCGCCCGACAGCCGGCCCAGGCGCACCAGCATCGTGCCCAGGCGGTCCTCCATGCGGACCTGGTTGGAATCGCAGCCGACGATCTCCCCCTGCTCGAAGAAGACCTTCACGAACTCCTGGCCGCGGGAGAGCACCAGGGTGCCGCTCTTCCCCTGGATCTTGATCATGTTGAACATGCTGAAGAGGTCGAAATCCCTCAGGCTGCCTTCGAGGGCCATGTCAGGACCTCCGGGGGAGGAGCTTGGCCCAGGACCGGGCGAAGAGCAGGAGCAGGAGCGCGACGCCCAGCGGGAACAGCAGGGAGCTCGGATCGGTCAGCAGTTCCCCCGAGTGGCGGACGGTCCTGCCGGCGGAAAGCACGAGGGCCAGGGCGAAGCAGAAGAAGGCGAACTCCCCCAGCCCTTCCTGGGTCTCGCCCAGGAAGATCCGGTCGGTTCCCGGCAGGACGCAGGTCAGGCCCTGGTGGATCCGCTTCTGCCAGGTCTGGAAGTCCGCGACCTCGTCCAGCTTCCGCCGGCGGGATTCCCCGTGCAGCCCGTCCTTCAGGACGAAGAGGTGGTGGCACTTGGGGCAGACGGCGGGGTCCGGGCTGTCGGTGGTGTGGAAGGGCTCGCCGCACCGCACGCACTGGGTGGGGTGGGCGGTGACCTGGAAGTGCTTCAGGCGGTAGAGGAAGAGGCCCAGGCCGATCGCGGGCAGGAGGAAGGCGAAGAGGATGGATGGCTCCTTCAGCGCCGTGCCCCAGGTGTTGGGCTCCCGGCCCTGGAAGAGTCCGCGCAGCGCGGCCAGGCGGCCGGGCGTGTCCGGCATGGGCATGGGGAAGGTCCGGGCCTCCTTCCGGGCCTGGTTCACGCTCACGAGGCGCTGGAAGGCCTCGCCCGCCACCCGGCGGGCCTCGCCCTGCTTGCCCTCCCCGAGCACGGTGTCCAGCCGCTCATAGGCCCGTATGCTCTGGTTGAGGAGGATCTCCGGGCTCCTGGGCTCGAGGGTGAAGGCCTCGTCGAAGCGCTTGCCCGCCCCCTCGCGGTCCCCGGACTGGTAGAGCCCCACGCCCAGGTTGTTGAGCACCGCGGCCTGGTCCGGATGGCGCCCCAGGAGCCCCCGGAAGACTTCGGTCCCTTCAGTCCAGCGGCGCTGCTGGTAGGCCCGCCAGCCCTTCAGGAACTCGGCGTCGGGCGGGTCCAGCACCCGCAGCAGCGCGTCGTCGCTCCTGCGGACCTGGGGCTGGAGCTGCAGCGTGACGAGGCTGGCCACGGTGGGCTGGGCGGCCTGGGGCTCCAGGAGGCCCAGGACGGGATGGACGAACTGGAGCAGGATGACCAGGACGGTGGCGCGGACCTCCCCCGGCGTCATGAAGGCGCAGAGGAAGAGCAGCCAGAGGATGGCGGCGACGCTGGGATCCAGCCGCAGCACCACCGGCAGCGCGAGGGCGAAGGCCCCCAGCAGGCCGCTGATGAGGGGGCTCATGCCGCGGCGCTGGAGCGCGTCCTCCCACTGGTAGCGGAACACGTGACGGTAGCGGCTGGCCAGGACGATGGCCCAGCCCCAGAGCAGGGTGGCCACCATCACCCGCATCCAGTCGAGGTGCTGGAGGATCCAGAGCCAGCGCTGGTTGTCGTCGGCGAGCCGGATCCGGCTGAGGGTGAGGAGGTCGGGCACGCTGGCGAAGTAGCCCTGCAGCCCCTCCTGGCGCTTCAGGGCGATGCGGGCGCTGAGGAGGCTGGGATGCCCCTCGGCCCATCGCTCCAGCACCTCCAGGGTGTGGAACGCGACGTCGCGGCGGTCCTGGCGGCCCTGCTCCAGGGCCCAGATCTCCATCCCCTGCACCAGGGGCTGCACGTCGAGGGTGCCGTAGACGCGCCGCACCTCCTCGACCTCGACGATGGCGTTCTGCAACGACTGCTCGTCCCCGGAGAGCAAGGCGCGCTTGAGCCGCTCCGCGCGGTGGGCCAGGGCGATGGCGGGCGCGAGGTCGGGCGTGGGGGCCGGCGCCCCGGGCTTCGCCTCGGCCGGGGTCGCGGCGGAGGCCGGCGCGGCCCCGGCGGGGACCGGCGCGGGGGCCGTCCCGGCGCTGGGGGATTGCCGGGCCAGAAGGGCGCCGGCCGCCAGGACGAAGGCCGCGAGGAGCCTCATCCGAGCCCCCCTGCGCCGAGCAGGAGGCGGCGCCCCGCCGCTCCGCCCGCTCCTGCCCACGGGGCGACCCGCGCTGGGGAGAACGGTTCGGGGACCGCTGGCGCCATGAAAGCCTCGGAGAAGTGGTGAGAGCCTACCACAACCTGATGGAACCACGCAGGATGCCGGGTGCTCGCGGCTGTGACCGGGATCGCGGCACGATTCGTGCGAAACTCGTCTGCCCGAACGTTTCTGGAGAGCCTCGCCATGACGAACCCCACCTCCCTCCTGATCCCCGCCCTGGCCGCCCTGGTGGCCGTCCCCGCCCTCCGCGCCGACACCACCGGCCGCATCGCGGGCACGGTCAAGGACTCCGCCGGCAGGCCCGTCCCGAACGCCGTCCTCACCCTCAGCCGGGTGGACGTGTCGTGGAAGAAGGAGCTCAAGACCGACGAGAAGGGCAACTTCATGCAGGTCGGCCTCGATCCCAAGGACTTCGATGTGACGGTGGCCGCCCCGGGGTTCAGCAACCTCAAGGACCGGGTCAAGGTGCCCCTTGGCGAAGTCCTCATGAAGAACTACGTCCTGCTCACCCCCGAGGAGGCCGCGAAATCCGGGGCCCCCTCGTCCAACCCCGCGGCGGCCGCTGAGAACGAAAGCATCAAGGCGGAGCAGGAGGCGACCGAGGCCTACAACGCCGGAGCAGGCTTCTACTCCTCCAAGGACTACGCCAAGGCCCTCGCCCCCTCCCAGCAGGCCGCGAAGGCCTTCCGGGACGCCCTGGCCAAGGCCAGCGACGAGACGGCCAAGGTTGACCTGGAGGACAAGGCCGCGAAGGCCAACCGCCTCCTCGGCATGGTGTACTTCAACCTCGGCAAGGCGGAGGAGGCGAAGCCGATCCTCGCCAAGCACCTGGAGAAGAACCCCAAGGACGCCCCCGTGGTCAACGCCATGCTGAAGATGGCCCAGGACGGGAAGGACAAGGAGTCCGAGGCCAAGTACCAGCGCCTGATGGACGAGATCACCGGGCCCCAGCCCGAGATCCCCTACAACGAGGGCGTGGTGGCCCTGAACGCCGGGAACTTCAAGGCCGCCAAGGAGAGCGCCCTCAAGGCGCTGAAGGTGAAGGCCGATTACGCCGACGCCTACTACATCCTGGGCATCGCGGAGTTCGGCATGAACAACATGAAGGCGGCCAAGGAGTCCCTGCGGAAATACCTCGAACTCGCCCCGAACGGCAAGAAGGCCGGCGAGGTGAAGGAGATGCTGCACTCCTTCTGAGCACCGCCGGGCACGGAAAGGCGCCCCTGACGGGGCGCCTTTCCATGTCCACCGCGGGCCCTCAGTCCCGCAGCGAGAGGGAGATCGGGCAGTGGTCCGAGCCCAGGACGTCGGCGTGGATCGCGGCGTCCTCCACCCTCGGCAGCAGGCTCTCGCTCACCAGGAAGATGTCGATGCGCCACCCGACGTTCTTCTGCCGGGCCCCGCCCCGGGCGGTCCACCAGGTGTAGAGGCCGGGCACGCCGGGGTTGCGTTCCCGCAGGACATCCCGCATCCCCGCCTGGAGGTAGCGCTGGAAGCCCGCCCGCTCCTCGGGCGTGAAGCCGGGATTCTTCACGTTGTCCTTGGGCCGGGCGAGGTCGATCTCCTCCGGGGCCACGTTCATGTCGCCGGCCAGGATGATCCGCTCCCCCTTCGTGTGGCGCGCCTTGAGGATCTTCGAGAGGTCCTCGGCGAACTGCTGCTTGAAGCCCAGTCGCACGAGGCCCGCCGACGCGTTGGGGAAGTAGCCGGCGATGAAGGTCAGCCCGTCCTTGGTGCTCACGATCATGCGGCCCTCGGCGTCCACGTCCGGCAGGCCGAGGCCCTTCGTGTGCGTCCAGCCGTCCCCGCGGCGGGAAAGCGTGGCCGAGCCGGCGTAGCCCTTCTTGGACGTCGCCGGGAACCAGCAGATGTCGTAGCCCGCCTCCAGCTGCTTGCGCACGTCCAGGTCGATCTCGTCCCATTCGCAGCGGATCTCCTGGAGGTTGAGGACGTCGGGGTCGGCCGCCTCCAGCCACTCCATGAAGCCCTTCTTCAGGACCGCCCGGAATCCGTTCACGTTCCAGCTGACGAACTTCATGCTCCCCCCGCTCCAAACCTTCGATCCTAGCCGGAAGCCAGCGAGGGGCCGGCTTCCGGAAGCGGTGCTGCGGGGCCTCCCCTGTGACCGGTTTCTCCACCTTCCCCGGCGCGACGTCCGGGTTTCGGGCAGACTGGGCTGGCCAACCTCGTGGGACGATGCATCCTGGTTCCCGGAACACCAGACACCACCTTGCCCCGGCGCGCACACCCTGGACTTCCATGAACGCGATCGACCCGGACCCGACACCTTCGAACCCCGACGCACGGGAGCCCCGGGAGGCAACCTCCCCGGCGCCGGGCTGGCTCCGGGGCCGAAACCTGCTCTTCGCAGCCGGGGGCCTCATCCTCGCGGTCGTCGCGGTCCGGGCCTGCCGCAGCGGCACCCGGGGGGCGGGCGACGCCCGGGCGGCGCGGCCCGTGCCGGTGGTGGTGGCCCCAGTGCGCGTCGCGGACTTCCAGGTGCGCCTCTCCGGCCTGGGCACCGTGACGCCCCTCAACACCGTCACCGTGCGCAGCCGCGTGGACGGCCAGATCCTGCGCGTGGCCTTCACGGAGGGTCAGTTCGTCCACGAGGGCGACCTCCTGGTGGAGATCGATCCCCGCCCCTTCCAGGTGCAGCTCACCCAGGCGGAGGGCCAGCGCGCCAAGGACGAGGCGGCCCTGAAGAACGCCAAGGCCGACCTCCAGCGCTTCCGGACGCTCCTCGACCAGGGCATCCTCGCGCGCCAGCAGGTGGACACCCAGACCGCCACCGTGGACCAGTTCGAGGCCGCCCTGCGCAGCGACCAGGGACAGGTGGAGAGCGCCAAGCTCAACCTCGCCTACAGCCGCATCACCGCGCCCATCTCCGGCAGGGCGGGGCTGCGGGCGGTGGACGCCGGCAACATGGTTCGGGCCTCGGATCCCAGCGGCCTCCTGACCCTCACGCAGATCCAGCCGATCACCGTCCTCTTCACCATCCCGGCGGACGCCATCCCCCAGGTGAGCGACGCCCTTCGCTCGGGACGGCGCCTGCAGGCCCTGGCCTACGACCGCGACGGCACCACGCGCCTGGCGGCCGGCACCCTGCTCGCCCTGGACAACCAGATCGACCCCGCCACGGGCACCCTGCGGCTCAAGGCCCTCTTCCCCAACGAGGACGGGGCCCTCTTCCCCAACCAGTTCGTGAACGTGCGCCTGCAGGTGGACACCCTCAAGGCCGCCACCCTCGCGCCCGCCGCCGCGATCCAGCGCAATGCCCAGTCCACCTTCGTGTACGTCCTGAACAGGGCCGACGGCACGGTGGAGCTCCGCCCCGTGGAGGTCCGGGCTACCGAAGGGGATGACGCGGTCATCGCGAAAGGCCTCGCCGAGGGGGAGCAGGTGGTGGTGGAGGGGATCGAGAAGCTGAAGCCCGGCGCGAAGGTCAGCACCGACGCCCCTGGCGCCGGACCCGGGAAGGCCAGGCCGTGAGCCCGGGGCGGAGGCGGAGCCCCCGGCCGTGAACCCCTCCCGGCCCTTCATCCTGCGGCCCATCGCCACCTCGCTGCTGATGGCCGGCCTGCTCCTGGTGGGCTTCATCGCCTTCCGCCAGCTCCCGGTGTCCGCCCTGCCCCAGGTGGACTATCCCACCATCCAGGTGGCCACCTTCTACCCCGGCGCCAGCCCCGAGGTGATGGCCTCCGCCATCACCGCGCCCCTGGAACGCCAGTTCGGCCAGCTGCCGGGCCTCAACCGCATGTCCTCCACCAGCTCCGGGGGCAGCTCCATCATCACCCTCCAGTTCGTGCTGGACCTCAACATCGACGTGGCCGAGCAGCAGGTCCAGGCCGCCGTGAACGCCGCCGGCACCTACCTGCCCCGGGACCTCCCCAACCCGCCGATCTACTCCAAGACCAACCCGGCCGACGCGCCCATCCTGACCCTGGCGCTCACGTCGAAGTCCCTGCCCCTCTCGAAGGTGGAGGACTTCGCCGACACGCGCCTGGCCCAGAAGATCTCCCAGCTCCCCGGCGTGGGCCTCGTGAGCATCAGCGGCGGCCAGAAGCCCGCGGTGCGCATCCAGGCCAACCTCGCGGCCCTGGCCGCCTACGGCCTCACCATGGCGGACCTCCGGGCGGCGGTGGCCCAGAGCAACGTGAACCAGGCCAAGGGCAGCTTCGACGGCCGGCGCCAGGCCTACGCCATCGGCGCCAACGACCAGCTCCTCAACAGCGAGCAGTACAAGCCCCTGGTCGTCGCCTACCGGAACGGCGCCCCGGTGACCCTCGCCGACGTGGCCGAGGTGGTGGACGACGTGGAGAACGTGCGGCAGGCGGCCTGGATGAACCAGGAGCCCGCCGTCATCCTCAACATCCAGCGCCAGCCCGGGGCCAACATCATCGCCGTGGTGGACCGGGTGAAGGCCCTCCTGCCCCAGCTCCAGGCCTCCCTGCCCTCCTCGGTCCACCTGGCCATCCTCACGGACCGCACCACCACCATCCGGGCCTCGGTGGCGGACGTGGAGTTCACCCTGATGCTCACCATCGCCCTGGTGGTGATGGTCATCTTCCTCTTCCTGCGCACCCTGTCGGCCACGGTGATCCCGAGCGTGGCGGTGCCCCTCTCCATCGTGGGCACCTTCGCCGTGATGTACCTGCTGGGCTACAGCCTCAACAACCTCACGCTCATGGCCCTCACCATCTCCACGGGCTTCGTGGTGGACGACGCCATCGTGATGATCGAGAACATCATGCGCCACATCGAGGAGGGCGAGCCCCCCTTCCAGGCGGCGCTGAAGGGCTCGGAGCAGATCGGCTTCACCATCCTGGCCCTGACGGTCTCCCTCATCGCCGTGCTCATCCCCCTGCTCTTCATGGGCGACATCGTGGGCCGCCTCTTCCGGGAATTCGCCGTCACCCTCAGCGTCACCATCCTGGTCTCGGCGGTGGTCTCCCTCACCCTCACGCCGATGATGTGCGCCAAGCTGCTGCGGCACCAGCGACCCGGGGAGCAGGGGCGCTTCTTCCAGGCCTCGGAGCGCGCCTTCCAGCGGGTCCTCGACTTCTACGCGCGCACCCTCACCTGGGTCCTGCGCTACCAGCGGGCCACCCTCGCGGTCGCGATCGGCACCCTGGCGGCCACGGTCCTGCTCTACCTCGCCATCCCCAAGGGCTTCTTCCCGGTGCAGGACACCGGCGTGATCCTGGGCATCTCCGAGGCGCCCCAGTCCATCTCCTTCCCGGCCATGGCCGAGCGGCAGCAGGCCCTCGGGCGGGTGATCCTCCAGGACCCGGCGGTGGAGAGCCTGTCCTCGTTCATCGGCATCGACGGCACCAACACCACCCTCAACAGCGGCCGCATCCAGATCAACCTCAAGCCCCTCGAGGCGCGCCGCCTCAACGCCAGCGAGGTCATCCAGCGCCTCAGGCCCGAGCTCGAGAAGGTGGGGGGCATCCAGCTCTTCCTGCAGCCGGTGCAGGATCTCACCGTGGAGGACCGGGTCAGCCGCACCCAGTACCAGTACAGCCTGGAGGACGCCGACGCCCGGGAGCTGAGCGCCTGGACCCCCCGCATCGTGGCGAAGCTCCAGGCCCTGCCGGAACTGCGGGACGTGGCGAGCGACCTCCAGGACGCCGGCCACCAGGCGAAACTGGTGCTGGACCGGACCACCGCCTCGCGCCTGGGCATCACCCCCCAGATGCTGGACGACGCCCTCTACGACGCCTTCGGCCAGCGGCAGATCTCCACCATGTTCACCCAGCTGAACCAGTACCACGTGGTGCTGGAGGCCCAGCCCGGTCTCCACAGCCGGCCGGAGGACCTCCAGAACCTCTTCGTGCGCTCCCCCTCCGGCGGTCCCGTCCCCCTCGGCGCCTTCACCCGGCTCGAGACCGGCCCCGCGCCCCTGGCCATCAACCACCAGGGCCAGTTCCCGGCGGTCACCATCTCCTTCAACCTCGCGCGGAACGCCTCCCTGGGCGACGCGGTGCGGGCCATCGAGCGGGCCAAGCAGGAGATCGGCCTGCCCCCCAGCGTGAAGGGCGCCTTCCAGGGCACGGCCCAGGCCTTCGGCGCCAGCCTCGCCAACACCCCTTGGCTGATCCTCGCGGCGGTGCTGACGGTCTACATCCTGCTGGGCGTGCTCTACGAGAGCACCATCCACCCCATCACCATCCTCTCCACCCTGCCCTCCGCCGGCGTGGGGGCGCTCCTGTCGCTGATGCTCTGCCGCACGGACTTCAGCGTCATCGCCCTCATCGGCATCATCCTGCTCATAGGCATCGTCGAGAAGAACGCCATCATGATGATCGACTTCGCCCTCGACGCGGAGCGCAAGGAGGGCCAGGCGCCGCCGGAGGCCATCTACCGAGCGGCCCTCCTGCGCTTCCGGCCCATCATCATGACGACGCTGGCGGCCCTCCTGGGCGGCGTGCCCCTCGCCCTGGGCTCGGGCGTGGGCTCGGAGCTGCGCCGGCCCCTGGGCATCGCCATCGTGGGTGGCCTGATCTTCAGCCAGGTGCTGACCCTCTACACCACGCCGGTGATCTACCTCGCCTTCAGCCGCCTGGCCGAGCGCCTCCGCCGCCGGAAGCCCGCATGAGCCTCTCGGCCCCCTTCATCCGCCGGCCCGTGGCCACGACCCTGCTCACGGTGGCCCTGGCGCTGCTCGGGGCCATCGCCTACCAGTTCCTGCCGGTCGCGCCCCTGCCCCAGGTGGAGTTCCCCACGATCCAGGTGCAGGCCGGCCTTCCGGGTGCCAGCCCGGAAACCATGGCCTCGTCGGTGGCGACGCCCCTGGAGCGCCAGTTCGGCCGCATCGCCGGGGTGTCGGAGATGACCTCCGCCAGCTCCCTGGGCCAGACCACCATCACCCTCCAGTTCGACCTGGGGCGCAACATCGACGCCGCCGCCCGGGACGTCCAGGCCGCCATCAACGCCGCCCGCGGGGACCTCCCCGCCAACCTGCCCAGCAACCCCTCCTACCGCAAGGTGAACCCCGCGGACTCGCCCATCCTCATCCTGGCGCTGACCTCGAAGCTCGTGCCCCGGGAGCGCATGTACGACCTCGGCTCCTCGGTGCTCCAGCAGAAACTGGCCCAGATCCCGGGGGTGGGCCAGGTGGGCGTGTGGGGCGGCGCCCTGCCGGCGGTGCGGGTGGACGTGAACCCCACCGTCCTCAACGCCCATGGGCTGAGCCTGGAGGACGTCCGTTCCGCCATCGTGGCCGCGAACATCAACCGGCCCAAGGGGGACCTCGCCAACCGCGCCGCCACCTGGTCCCTGGCCACCAATGACCAGCTCATGAAGGCCGAGGAGTACCGGCCCCTGATCCTCACCTACCGGAACGGCGCCGCCCTGCGGCTCATGGACGTGGCGAAGGTCGAGGACACCGTGGAGAACGTCCGGAACGCCGGGCTGACCAACGGCACCCCTGCCATCATGGTGGCGGTCTTCCGCCAGCCCGACGCCAACATCATCGAGACCTGCGACCGGGTGCGGGCGGTGCTTCCGGAACTGAGGTCCGCCCTGCCCCCGACCATCGACCTCGGGGTGATCATCGACGCCACCCGGACCATCCGGGCCTCGGTGCGGGACGTCCAGTTCGCCCTGATGGTCTCCATCGCCCTGGTGATCCTGGTGGTCTTCGTGTTCCTGCGCAGCGTGCGCTCGACCCTCATCCCCAGCGTCGCGGTGCCGATCTCCCTCATCGGCACCTTCGGCGCCATGTACATGCTGGGCTACACCATCGACAACCTCTCCCTGATGGCCCTCACCGTGGCCACGGGCTTCGTGGTGGACGACGCCATCGTGGTGGTGGAAAACATCACCCGCCACCTCGAGGCCGGCATGGCCCCGATGGAGGCGGCCCTCCACGGCGCGAAGGAGATCGGCTCCACCGTGGTCTCCATCAGCATCTCCCTGGTGGCGGTCTTCATCCCCATCCTGCTCATGGGCGGCATCGTCGGGCGGCTCTTCCGGGAGTTCGCGGTGACCCTCTCGGTGGCCATCCTCATCTCCATGGTGGTCTCCCTCACCACCACGCCGATGATGTGCTCCCGGCTGCTCCGCCCGCACGCCGACGAGGTCCACGGCCGGGTCTTCCAGTGGAGCGAGCGGCAGTTCCGGCAGGTCATGAGCCTCTACGAATCCTCCCTGGCCTGGGTCCTTTCCCACCAGCGCCTCACCCTCGGTGTCACCTTCGCCACCGCCGCGGCCACGGTCCTGCTCTACGTGGCCATCCCCAAGGGCTTCTTCCCCCAGCAGGACACCGGGCGCATCACCGGCTCCATCCAGGCGGCCCAGGACATCTCCTACCAGGCCCTCGAGAAGCGGATGGCGGAGTTCGTGGACATCGTCCGGAACGATCCCGACGTGGAGAACGTGACCGCCTTCATCGGGGCGGGAAACTCCGGCCGCATGTTCGCCTCCCTGAAGCCCAACGAGCAGCGCGAACTCAACGCCGACCAGATCATCGCCCGCATCCGCGGGAAGAGCGCCCACCTCCCGGGCGCCACCCTGTTCCTCCAGCCGGTCCAGGACCTCCGCATGGGCGGCCGGCCCACGAGCTCCCAGTTCCAGTACACGCTCCAGGGGGACGACGCCGCCGAGCTGTTCGAGTGGGCCCCCAAGGTGCTCGCCAAGCTGCGCACCCTGCCCCAAATCATCGACCTGAACACGGACCTGCAGAACCGGGGCCTGGAGGCGACCCTGGACATCGACCGGGCCACGGCCTCGCGCCTGGGCGTGACCACCCAGCAGATCGACAACACGCTCTACGACGCCTTCGGCCAGCGCTTCGTCTCCACCCTCTACACGCAGCTGAACCAGTACCACGTGGTGCTGGGCGTGGACGCCCCGTACTGGCAGAGCCCCGACGGCCTGCGGAACATCCACGTGCGCTCGAAGACCGGGCAGCTCGTGCCCCTCGCGGCCTTCGCCTCCTTCACGCGGAGCAACACGGCGCTGTCGGTGAACCACCAGGGCCAGCTCCCCTCGGTGACCCTCTCCTTCAACCTGCCCGCGGGCCGCGCGCTCGGGGACGCCGTGGCCGCCATCGACAAGGCCCAGGCGGAGATCCGGCTGCCCGGCACGATCCGGGGCACCTACATGGGCACCGCCCAGGCCTTCAAGGCCTCCCTGGCCAACCAGCCCCTGCTGATCCTGGCGGCCCTCCTGGCGGTCTACATCGTGCTGGGCGTGCTCTACGAGAGCCTCATCCACCCGCTGACCATCCTGTCCAGCCTGCCGTCGGCGGGTGTGGGGGCCCTGCTGGCCCTCATGGCCCTCCGGGTGGAGCTGAGCGTCATCGCCTTCATCGGCATCATCCTGCTCATCGGCATCGTGAAGAAGAACGCCATCCTCATGATCGACTTCGCCATCCAGGTGGAGCGCAACGAGGGCAGGAGCCCGGAGGAGGCCATCTTCCAGGCCTGCCTCCTGCGCTTCCGGCCCATCACCATGACCACCATGGCGGCCCTGCTGGGCGGCCTGCCCCTGGCCCTGGGCATGGGCACCGGCGCCGAGCTGCGCCGCCCCCTGGGCATCGCCATCGTCGGCGGCCTCGTCTTCAGCCAGCTGCTCACCCTCTACACCACGCCGGTGGTCTACCTCTACATGGACCGCTTCCAGCTGCGCTGGTCCGCGTGGCGCCGGCGCCGGTTCCCGTCCCGGCACCCCGCGCCGGAGCCCGGGGCCTGAGGGTCAGCCCTTCAACGCTTCGTAGGCGGCGGCGTCGAAGCCGATGACCGTGCCCTTCGGGTGCACCAGGATGGGGCGCTTGAGGAGGTTGTTGTCCTCGACCATCAGCGCGATGGCCTCGGCCTTCGAGAGCGTGCGGTCCTTCAAGCCCAGCTCCTTGTACTTGGGGCTCTTCGTGCCGAGCATGGGCGCCGGATCGTCGGGCAGCAGCCGCTCCAGCTCCGCGGCCTCAAGGGGTTTCTTGAAGTAGTCGCGGACCTCCACCTCGACGCCCAGCTCCGCGAGCTTCGCCTTCGCGTTGCGGCAGGTGGTGCAGGAGGACTTCATCCAGAGGGTGGGTTTCATGGTCAGGTTCCTTCCATCTTCCCGAACTCATCCACCAGACGTTCCAGGAGCTCGTCCGAGTTCCAGCGCAGCAGGCCGAGGACGAGGAAGCAGCCCCAGCCCCTGACCTGTCCTTCGAGGCGCAGGAAGGCGCCCTTCGGATCGGGACGGAGGATGAGGGTCCCACGCTCCTCGGCGGCGAGCCTTCGGCGGACCCAGACGAGGCGGACCTCTCCTGGCTGCTCATCCACCCCCATGAACGGGGCGACAAAGGCCAGGTGCCTGAAGCCCGCGGGCTTCCGCAGGCGCGCGGCGAACTCGGCGTAGGGCGCGTCCGTGAGCCGCTCTTCGGAGAAGCTCGCGACCGGCACCTTCACTTGACGATGAACCCCGGCAGGGCGTCATCCGGCGGCGCGACAAGGTAGGGCTTGGAGTTGTTGTCGCTCGCGGCGAGCAGCATGCCGTGGCTCTCGATGCCCATCAGCGCCCGGGGGGCGAGGTTGGCGACGACGACGACGCGCCGGCCCACGAGGTCCACCGGGGCGTAGGCCTCCTTGATGCCGCCGAGGATCGTGCGCTGCTCAAAGCCCAGGTCCACCTTCATCTTGATGAGCTTCTTGCTCTTGGGAACCTCCTCGGCCTCGAGGATGAGACCCACGCGCAGGTCGGTCTTCGCGAAGGTGTCGTAGTCGATGGCCTCCTTCACGGGTGGCACGTCGAGGGTGGGAGCGGCGGCGGCACCCTCCTGGGTGGCAGGCGTGTTCGCTTCTTCCATGGCTTTGAGCTCCTGTTCCTTGTCGATGCGGGCGAAGAGGGGGCGGGGATCACGCACGGGGCCGGGCGCGGGGGCGAAGGGCTCGAAGCCGTGGAATCCGCGCGCGGCCACCGCGCCCTCGAGGCCGAGGTCCTCCCAGAGGGCCTGGGCCAGGTCGGGCATCACCGGCGCCACCATCAGGGCCGTGGCCCGCAGGGCGCGGTAGAGGTTGGCCAGCACGGCGTCGAGCTTGGGGGCATGCACGGCGTCCTTGGCCAGTTTCCAGGGTTCGGCCTTCACGATGTAGCCGTCCAGCCAGCGCAGGCAGGCCCAGAGCGCCTCCAGGGCGGCGCCGAAATCGTGGCGGCGGGCCGCCTCGAAGTAGGCGTTCTGGGCGATCCTGAGGTGGTCCATGGCCGCTCGGTCGTCGTCGTCCGTGGCCGGGCCCTCCGGCACGACGCCGTCCCGGTAGCGCCTGAGCATGGAGAGGCTGCGGCTGGCGAGGTTGCCCAGGCCGTTGGCGAGGTCGGCGTTCAGCCGGTCGATGAGGGACTCGAAGCTGAACTCCCGGTCGTGGCCGATCTGCATGTCGCGGATGAAGAAGAAGCGCATGGCGTCGTTGCCGAAGCGCAGGAGCGTGTCGGGGCGCACGATGTTGCCCTTGCTCTTGCTCATCTTGTCGGCGCCCATGAGCCACCAGCCGTGGGCCAGGATGGCCTTGGGGAGCTCGAGCCCCATGGCCATGAGGAAGGCGGGCCAGTAGACCGCGTGGAAGCGGAGGATGTCCTTGCCCACCAGCTGCAGGTCCGGCGGCCAGGCCTGCCCCTTCGCGCCGGTCAGGTAGTTGAGCAGGGCGTCGAACCACACGTAGACCACGTGTTTCGGGTCGTCCGGGACGGGGATGCCCCAGGTGATGGAGGTGCGGCTGATGCTCAGGTCCTGCAGGCCGCCCTCCACGAAGCGCTTCACCTCGTTGAAGCGGAAGTCCGGCTGCACGAAGCCCGGCTGTTCCTCGTAGAGCTTCAGCAGGCGCTCCTGGTAGGCGCTGAGGCGGAAGAAGTAGGTCTCCTCCTCCAGCTCGATGAGCTGGTGGGCGAGGCCCTGGGCCTGCAGCTCCTTGGCCTGGGTCTCGGTGACGAAGGCCTCGTCGCTGACGCTGTAGAGGCCCTTGTAGGTGGCCTTGTAGATGTCGCCGGTCCCCAGGAGCTGGCGGAAGCGCGCCTGCACCACCTCCCGGTGGTCCGGGTCCGTGGTGCGGATGAAGCGGTCGTGGGTGAAGCCCATCCGGGCGAAGACGTCGTAGTAGTTCCGCACCACCTCGTCCGCCAGGGCCTTGGGCGCGATGCCCCGGGCCGCGGCGGCCTTCTCCACCTTCTGGCCGTGCTCGTCGGTGCCGGTGAGGAAGTACACCTCCTGCCCCAGCATCCGGTGGAAGCGCGCGGCCACGTCCGCCAGCACCGTGGTGTACACGTGGCCGATGTGGGGGCGATCGTTGACGTAGTAGATGGGTGTCGTGAGGTAGAAGGGCTTGGACACGGAGGCTCCGACCTTCCAGTCTACTTCAGCGCGGCCGCGGCTTCCGCCCTCGGAGGGCGGCCGCAGCCCCGTCCCCGGAGCCGGGAAGGGCGCGCGGTGGAGCCCTTCCCCGGGGATCCGAAGGCCCTCAGGCCTCGGTGACCGTCGCCTTCAGGATGCGGTCGTTGGCGCGGATCGCCTGGACGACCTTGATGTCCGCGTCGGACACGCACTGGCCGAAGACCGTGTGCACGCCGTCCAGGTGGCGGGGCGCGCTGCCGTTGCAGATGAAGAACTGGCTGCCGCCGGTGTCCTTGCCGGCGTGGGCCATGGAGAGCGCGCCGAGGACGTGCTTGTGCGGGTTCCCCGCGGTCTCGCACTTGATCTTCCAGCCGGGGCCGCCGGTGCCGGGCATCCCGCTGGCGCCGGGCCGGGTGTTGGGGCAGCCGCCCTGGATGACGAAGTCGGGGATGACCCGGTGGAAGGCGAGGCCGTCGTAGAAGCCCGCCTCCACGAGCTTGGTGAAGTTGGCGACGGTGCCGGGAGCCTCCTTGGGGAAGAGCTCGAGGTTGATGTCGCCTTTGTCGGTGGAAAGCAGCACGCGGGTCATCGGGTCTCCGGAGGTAATCCCCCAGCATAGATGGGAACCCCGGGACCGCGCACGCCAGGAAGGGTCGGGGCGCCGGGGAGGCCCTCCCGCCGGCCGCCCCGCGTTGGAGGATCCCCGGCGGCGGGATACCATGACGGATTCGGAGGAACCATGAAGGCAGGCCGGCTGGGAGCGATGGTGGCGGGCTGGGCCATCCTCACCGCGTGTTCGACCAAGGCGCCCACCCTGCCCACCCGGAAGGTCCCGCCCGGCACCGTGGTCTTCCAGTTCACCCAGAAGGTGGTCGGGCACCTGGACCTCACCCTCGACGGCGTCCGCGTCCCGGTCCAGCAGAAGGCCAAGGGCGGCAAGCGCCTGGTCATCCGGGGCCTGGCCCCCGGCAAGCACCGGTTCTTCCTCTCCAGCGCCCGGGAGGCCTTCGGGCCCGACCAGCTCGAGCTGGAGCTGCCCCCGGAGACCGGCCTCTTCCAGGTCCTGTTCAGCACCCGCTTCGACGCGGTGCTCTACGGCACGCCCGAAGCCGCGCCGGCCGCTGAAGGGTTGCCGGGCGTCCAGGCCGTGCTGGAGCCCTAGCATGCCGGCCACGGCACGGACCCGGGGACGGGACCGTGCCCTCTCGGGCCATGGCAGCCTCCTCCGCCAGTGCCTGGAGGCGGGGCTTCCCGTGGCCTCCAGCTGCAGCGGCCGGGGAGCGTGCGGACGCTGCATGATCCTGGTGCTCCAGGGCGAGGCCGCGCTGACGCCCGCGGGTCCCCACGAGCGCCTCGTGCTGGAGCGCAATGGCGCCGCCCCCGGCGTCCGCCTGGCCTGCCAGTGCCGCCTGACGGAGCGCGGCACCGACGTGGCGATCACCACGGGGTACTGGTGAGGGTCCGGTCCAGGGCGGCCCTGGCCGCGGGACTCGTCCTCGCGGGGATCGGCGCCTTCGTGGCCTGGAAGACCCGGGCCGTGGCCCGGGAGCTGGTGGACCCGCCCTTCTACCGGCCCCAGCCCCTGGCGCGGGTGGACGAGACCTACGCCCAGCTTGCCCGGGGCGGCGAAGGGGACCCGGGCGGGACCTGGCGGCGGGAACGGGTGGGGGAGCTGGAGCTCTGGCGCCTGGCGCGGGCCCGGGGGAGCCGGGGCATCGTGCTCCTCCTCCATGGCTTCGGCGACGACCGCTGGGGGACGAGCCCCGCCCTCAAGTGGTTCCCCGACCTGGACGCCGCGATCTTCACCTACCGCCGGCGGGACGAGGCGTTGCGCGGAGGCCTCCCGGCGCCGCCGGTGACCTTCGGCGCCCGGGAGCACGAGGAGGTGGTGGCCGTGGTGCACCACCTGGAGGCCGCGGGCTGGCCCCGGAACCGCATCCTCCTCATGGGCCGCAGCCTGGGCGCCTCCGTGGGGCTCCTCGCCGTCCAGGCGCTGGAAGCGGAGGGGCGCGGCCCCCTGGGCGGCCTGGTGTGGGAGGGCGCTCCGCTGAGTTCGCGGGACTTCGCCGAGCGGCTGGTGCGCGGGCCGAAGGACCGGGCCTGGCACGCCCTCGCCCCGCTCATCGGGGCCCTGGCGGCCCGGCAGGCGGGCCGGCTCGCGGGCTACGCGCCGGAGGAAACCGACCTCCTCGCCCGGATCCGCGGGCCGTTGCAGACGCCCTCGCTGTGTTTCATGGCGACACAGGACCGCCTGGCGCCCTTCCCGGGGCAGCGAACCCTCGCTGGCCGGTTCCGCCGGCTCCGGGCCGTCGAGGTGCCCACCTGGCACCTCCACTGCGCCGAGGTGCTCGGCCCCCGCTACGCCGAGGAGATCCGGGCCTTCACGGCCGGGGCGCTGCCGGCCCCCTGAACGGCCGCGGGCCTCCGAGGAGGCCCGCGGGAAGGAAGCGGCGGGGGACTACTGGTCCGCCATGATCTTGCTCACGAGCTTGGGGGCCATGGCCTTCACGATGGGCTCGAAGACCTGGCTGACCATGGTCTGGTCGTACTGGACCTCGCCGCCGGTGCCGGCCACCTTCACGCCCACGTTGCTCACCTTGCTGTCGTCGCCCACGGCGCCGATGATCTCGCCGGTCTCCACGTCGATGACGCGGGCGTCCAGGCGGCCGGAGAACTCGGTCTTGCCCACCTTCACGTCACCGGCGACGGCCCCCAGGGCGGCGTTGCCCGTGACCCGCGCCACGCCGAGGCCCGTGAGCCACCCGGTGGAGAAGCCGCCCTTCTTCATGGCGAAGCGGGTGATCTTGCCGGTGACCATGTACTTCACCCCGAGCAGCTTGCCCACCTTGACCGCGGTGGCGGGGTCCACCTCGCCGCTCTGGCCGAAGTTGATCTCCGCGCGGATCTTCTCGAGGGCCTCGCGGTCGATGAGGCGGATCTTGCCGCTGCCGGCCTCACTCAGCTCGGTGACGAAGAGGTCCTGGATGACGCTGGCGGTCTTGGTCTCGCTGACGTGGCTGTCGCCCCACCAGTGCCAGCCTTCATACGCGTTCTTGGCCGCGGGGAACTCCAGGACGGCCACCCTCGGACGCTTGGACTTCTCGACCTGGGCGGAAGCCGGGACGGCGAAGGCCAGGAGGGCCGCCGCGGCGAGGATGAGGTTTCGGATCTTCATGGGACTCCTTTCGAGGGTCGGGACTGGAATAGCAGGGAAGATGCCAGCAGGGGCTCAGCCTTCCTCCTCGTCGATGAGCTTGTTGCGCAGCTCCTTGCCGAGCTTGAAGTATACGACCCGCTTGGGCGGGACCTTGATGCTCTCGCCGCTGCGGGGATTGCGGCCCACCCGCGCGCGGCGGTCCCGCAGCCGGAAGGAGCCGAAGCCCCTCAGTTCCACGCCCTCGCCGCTCCGCAGGGACTGGACGATGGCGTCGAGGAAGGTGTTCACCAGGAGGTCCGCCTCCTTCTTGCCCAGTTCGAGCTTGTCCATGAGCTGCTTGCTGAGGTCGGCCTTCGTGAGGGTGTCCATCGCGTCCATGGGGACCTCGAATCGGTAGGAGGAGCGGGAAAGGCGGTTCCCATAACATCCCCATCCGGGGTCGGGCGTCAAGGGCCAAGGGCCCCGTTTCCTGGGAAATGCGTCGGAGCCCATCCCGCGCGCCGGGAGCGGGCCCCCGGCGCGGGACGGGGAAGCCTACCCGAGCCCGCCGCTCGGGTTCAGCTCATGATCCAGTCGAGCAGGAAGCGCGGGCCCTCGCCGCTGGGGCCGTAGGGCCGGTAGTCCCGCTCCTTGCTGCTCCAGCAGCCGCTGAGGTCCACGTGCGCCCAGGAGGGATGGTCCACGAACTCGCTGAGGAAGAGGCCCGCGGCGATGGTGCCGCCCCAGCGGATGCCGGTGATGTTCTTGAGGTCCGCCAGGGGGCTGCGCAGGCTGTCGCGGTACTCCTCCACCAGCGGGAGCTGCCAGATGTGCTCGCCGGTGGCGTTGCCGGCGTCCAGCAGGCGCTCCACGAGCTTCTGGTCGGTGCCCATGATGGCGTTCACCCCGTCGCCCATGGCGATGAGGGCGGCGCCGGTGAGGGTGGCCAGGTCCACGATGTGGTCCGGCTTCATCTCGCTGGCCCAGTGCAGCAGGTCCGCGAGCACGAGACGGCCCTCGGCGTCGGTGTTGAGGACCTCCACGGTCTTCCCGCTGCGGCTGCGGAGCACGTCCCCGGGCTTGTAGGCCTCGCCCGACACCATGTTCTCCACGAGCCCCATGAGGCCCGTCACCTTCACCGGCGCCTCGAGCTGGGCGCAGGCCACCAGGGTGGCCAGCACGATCGCGGCGCCGGTCATGTCGTCCTTCATGGTCTCCATGCCCGAGGCGTCCTTGATGGAATAGCCGCCGGAGTCGAAGCAGACGCCCTTGCCCACCAGCACGAGGTGCTTCTTGGGCTTCTCCTTCGGCGTGTAGTCCAGCTTCACCACGCGCGGAGGCCGCGCCGAGCCCTTGCCCACGCCCAGCACGCAGCCGAAATTGCCCTTCTCCAGGGCCGGCACGTCGAGGACCTCGATGTGGAGCTTGTGCTGCTTGGCCAGCTTCTGGGCGGTCTCGGCGAAGGATTCGGGGTACAGGTCCCCCGCGGGCGTGTTGGCCAGGTCCCGGACGCGGTGGCAGGCGGCGATGCCGGCCTCCACCTGGGCCTGGCGGCGGCGGGCCTTGCGGGTGTCCTCGCCGTTGCTGAAGATCTCGATGGACGCGAAGCGCTTGGGCTCGGGCTTCGAGCCCTTGAAGGCCACGAAGTCGTAGTCGGCCAGGAGGGCCCCTTCCAGCACCGCCACTTGGACCTCGTCGTGGGAGAGGGTGGAGGAGGAAGGCGCCACCACGCCGATCTTCTTCCAGTTCTTCTTGAGGCAGTGCCGCGCGGCGGCGCCCACGGCCTTGCGCACCTTGTTGAGGCTGACCTGCTCCTCCTCGCCCATGCCCACCAGCACCATCCAGCGGGCGTCCTTCACGCCGTTCGGATGATGGAGCGGCACGATCTCCAGGAAGTCGGCCTTGAAGTCCCCCTCGTCCATGGCCTGGCGCGCCACCTTCGAGATGGCGAGGGGCAGCCGGTGCCGTTCGCGGCCGGAGAAGACGGGCACGATGAGCGCGTCGCCGCTGAAGTCCTTGCCCGTGGATGAGCCGATGTCGACCGTCGCCATGATGCCTCCGGCCCTCGAGACTACTGGGGCGCGGGCGGGAGGTAAATACGGTTTTCCGCGTGTTATTGAACGGAAACCTCTTGAATTCCCGGCGCAGGTGCGGGTGGCCCGGGTCCGGCTGGCCTAGGATCGAGGGATGGGATTCCTGGACCGCCTCCGACCCGCCGCCCGCGCGCCCGCGGCGCCGGGCCTTGCGGAGGCGCGGCCTCCCTCCAGCCCGGGCGGTCTGTGGCTCCACGACGGCATGGGGATCGGCTGGGGCGGCAGCCTGCTCGCCGCCGCGACGTCGGCCCCGCTGGAGGCCCGCTGGGACGGGCGCGGGTGGGTCACCACCTGGAAGGGCCGGACCTTGCCGGGATCCCCCTACACCGCCCTCGAAAGGCTCAGCGCGGAGCGTGCGGGGCCGCTGCTCGGGGCCCTGAGCTTCGAACTCGCCTGCTGGGAGGCGGGGCTGCCCCACGCCGAACCCGCCCCCGGAGAACTCGGCATGGCCTGGTTCCCGGTGGACGCCGCCCTCGCCCTCGAGGCCGGCGCGGCGCAGGCCCTGGCCTGGGGGGCCGCGCCCCACCCGGCCCCGAGCCCGGGTCTCCCCGTCCGCCCCGGGGACGCGCCCCCGGCCCTGGACCTGCGGCCCGCCTGGGACGCGGCGAGGCACCGCGCGGAGGTGGAGGCCATCCAGCGACGCATCCGGGACGGCGGCTTCTACGTGGCCAACCTGTGCCTGCCCTTCCGGGGGCGCCTCCCGGGCGGCTTCGCGTCCCTCGCCCTCGCCGCCCTGGCGCGGTCGCGGCCCCCCTTCGGCGCCGTCCTGGACCTGGGCGACCGCACCCTCCTCTGCCTCGGCATGGAGCGGGCCCTCTCCCTGGACGCCGGGCGGCTCCGCAGCGAGCCCATCAAGGGGACCTGCCCCTGCACCGGCGACCCCGCCGCGGACGCGGAGGCCGCCGCGCGCCTGCGGGCGAGTCCGAAGGAGCGGGCCGAGCACACGATGATCGTGGACCTCGCGCGCAACGACCTCGGCCGCGTGGCCCGCACCGGCAGCGTGACGGTCGCGACGTCCATGCAGGTCCGGCGCTACGGCGCCGTCCAGCACCTGGTGAGCGCCGTGGAGGCCGACCTCGCACCCGACGCGGGACTCGCCGACATCCTCCGGGCGGCCCTCCCGGGGGGCAGCGTCACCGGCGCGCCGAAGCACGCGGTGTGCGGCCACCTCGCCGCCGTCGAGGCCGGCCCCCGCGGGTTCTACTGCGGGGCGCTCGGCTGGATCGGCGCCGGCGGCACCGCCTTCGACCTGGCCATGCCCATTCGCACCGCGGAGCTGCGCGGGGACGCGCTGACCTACTGGGCCGGCGGCGGGATCACCCGCCTCAGCGACCCCACCGAGGAGTGGGCCGAGGTGCTGCTCAAGGCGCGGGCCCTCACCGGCTGAGCAGGCAGCGGTGCCGGGCTCCGCACCGGAGCTCACCGTAGGCGCGACCGAAGGCAAGGCGCCTCGACAGGGCGGGACGACGGCGGAGCCGGGCTCCGCCCGGATCCGCCGTGGGGAGCACGAGGGGGACGGAGAGCGACCGCAGGGAGCGGGCGGTCCCCCTCGTGCTATATCAGGCCGCGGTGGCCTCGCGGATGATCTCCTCAAAGCGCTCGAAGAGATGGGCCCGGGGCCCCTTGGGGGACTTCTTGAGCTTCATGCCGGCCTGCTCGGGCGTGCGGCCGCCCTTGGCCTGGTTGCAGGGCAGGCAGCAGGCCACGAGGTTCTGCCAGGTGGTCTGGCCCCCCTGGCAGACCGGGATCACGTGGTCCACGGTGGTGGCCTTGGCGTTGCAGCCCTCGTAGGCGCAGACGTGGTGGTCCCGCTTCATGACCCGGCGCTCGAGGCGGCCCATGAGGAGCTTGGATTCGGCGCAGGCCTGGGCGTGGGGGAATATGATGAGCTGGACCCGCCCCTCGAGGGCGGTGTGGCGGTCGAAGGTGGCGGGGTCGAGCACGAAGGCCCGGCCCGAGACCACCGAGCAGAGCGCCTTGCGCCGGCTCACCTCCTGCATCGGGACGTAGTTCCGGTCCACGGCGATCACGTCGCCGTGGCCTAGCCGTTCCCTCTTCGATGACATCGCGAAACCCCGGGATGGTGGTGCGGTTCCTTTATTCTTAGGCACTTTCTCCCGGGAACGCAGGGGGATTTCAGGAATTTTCTTCGTCCTGGAAGCCCAGGGCCTCCTGGGCCTCGGCCTCCCCGAGGGCCTCCACCTTCGAGAGCTTCCGGGCCATCTGCCGGCTGCGGTCGCCAACGACCCCCAGCTTGGTGCCGGCCTCCTCCAGCTTCTTCTGCACCGCGTCCACGGCCTCGCCGAACTTCCCGAACTCCGTCTTCACGGCCCCGAGGGTCTTGGCGATCTCGGTGGTGTTCTTCGAGATCTTGAGGGAGCGGAAGCCCATCTGGAGGCTGTTGAGGAAGGCCGTCAGGGTGGTGGGGCCCACCAGCGTGACCTTGCAGTCGGCCTGCAGCCTCTGGAGCAGCCCGGGGCGGCGGAGGGCCTCGGCGTAGAGCCCCTCGAAGGGCAGGAACATCAGCGCGAAGTTCGTGGTGTGGGGCGGCTCCACGTACCTGTCGCGGATCTCCCGGGCCTGGGTGAGCAGCCGGTTCTCGAGGGCCTGGGCGTGGCGGGCGATCTCGTCCACGGATCCGGCCTCGTAGGCCTCCATCAGCCGCTGGTAGTCCTCGATGGGGAACTTGGCGTCGATGGGGAGCCAGAGGTGGCCGCCGTCCAGTCCCTCGGGCAGCTTCACCGCGAACTCCACCAGCTCGTTGGAGCGCGGCTTCACCTTCACGTTGGCCTCGTACTGGCCGGCCTCGAGGTATTGCTCCAGGAGCATGGCGAGCTGGGCCTCGCCCATCACGCCGCGGGTCTTCACGTTGGTGAGGGCGCGCTTGAGGCCGCCCACGTCCGAGGCCAGGGACTGCATCTCGCCCAGCCCCTTCTGGACCTGCTCGAGGCGCTGGGAGACGAGGCTGAAGCTTTCCCCCAGGCGCTTCTCCAGGGTGTCGTGGAGCTTCTCGTCCACGGTGCGGCGCATCTCCTCGAGCTTGGTCTCGTTGGCCATCCGGATGGCCTCCAGGCGGGCCTGGACCTGCTCCAGCACCTGCACGAGCTGCGCGCCCTGCTCCTGCCGGCCGGCCCGGAGGGAGTCCTGGAGCACCTGAGCCAGCTCGTTGAACCGCGCGGCCAGGGCCTCGCTCTGCGTCCGACCCAGCTCGGAGCGCGTGGCGGCGAGATCCTGCCCCAGGTCCAGCAGGGCCTGGTTCAGGGGCGCGAGCGCCGTGGCGGTGTCGGCCTGGACGTCCCGGCGCTGGCGTGCCAGTTCGTCCGTCATGCCGCGCCGCAGGGCCTCCAGGGGCGCGGGATCCGCAGCCCGGGGTCGCAGGGCCGCCCACGCGGCGACGAGGGCCGTCAGCAGGGCAAGGATGGAGACCACCAGGACCGGGCTCATGCCTCCATCATGCCCCGCCGGATGCGTCAGGGAGTGTCCACCGGGCGCGGCGCCCTTCGCCCTCGGCCTCGAGGTCCAGCCGGGCCACCCAGTCCGTGGGCCAGGGGCCCTCGTCGCCGGCCCACTCCACCACCAGGAAGTCCGCGGGGGTGACCTGCTCGTCCAGGCCCAGGGACCAGGCGCCGGCCTCGCCGAGGCGGTAGAGGTCGAGGTGGAAGACGCGCCCGCGGGGCGAGGCGTAGCGGTGGAGCACGGCGTAGGTGGGGGATGCCACGTCATCGGGCTCGCCCCCGAGGCCCGCCAGGAAGCCCCGGGTCCAGGTGGTCTTGCCGGCGCCCAGCTCGCCGCGCAGCCGCCAGGTGCCGCCGGGGGGCGTCCGCGCGGCCAGCTCGGCCCCCAGGGCCTCGGTGGCCCCGTCGTCGGGCAGGAACCGTTCGCTCACGCGGGCCGCCCCGCGTGGAGGTCCCGCAGCAGCCGGGGCAGTTCCTCGGCGAGGTCCCGGGGCAGCAGGGGACCGGGCCCCAGGCGGTCGGCGCAGCGGCCGTGGAGCCACGCGGCGGCGGCGGCGGCGTTGCGGGGGGCGATCCAGTCGGGCTCGAGGCTCTGGGCCCACCAGCCCGCCACCATCCCGGCGAGGAAGTCCCCGGTGCCGCCGGTGGCGAGGCCCCCGTGGCCGGTGCCGTTCACCACCACCGCGCCGGTCTCGCCGCCGGCGATGAGGCTCTGGGCCCCCTTGAGGAGCAGCACGCCGGGCCCCGAAGCCGCCGCCGCCCGGGCTTGCCGCAGGCGCTCCCCGGAGCCCGAAGGCGCCGGCAGCTGGAAGAGCCGCGCGAACTCCCCGGCGTGGGGCGTGAGGATCGTCTGGGGGCGCGTCATCCAGTGCTTGCCCTGCCCCTCCTTCAGGGCCGAGGCGTCCAGGACGAGGCGTCCCCGCCACTCGGGGGCCTCCTTCACCCCGCCCGGGCCCGCCAGCAGCACGTCGGTCTCCGGCGGGACCACGCCCGTCCACGGGTGGACCATGGCCTCGGGGACCTGGACCGCGATCTCCGCCCGCACCGCGGCGTCGGCGAGCACGGTGACGAGCCCCGCCCCCGCGCGAAGGGCGCCGAGGGCCGCGAGCACCGCCGCGCCGCTCATGCCCAGGCTGCCGGCGCGGATGGTGACGCGCCCCTTGCCGCCCTTGTGGACGTTCCAGGGGTGGGCGGAGAGCTTGGGCTGGTCCATGAGCCAGAGCCTGGGCTTCACCGGGCAGCCGCCTTCGGTGAGGCCGGGCAGGGGCAGGGGGACCGTCACCACCTTTCCGCAGCGCTCCGCCGCGGGCCGCAGCACGTGGCAGGGCTTGAGGTGGCCGAAGCAGGCCGTGAGGTCCGCCCGGTCGAAGGCCGTGCCGCTGTCGGGCTCGTCGGGCTGGATGCCCGAGGGCTGGTCCAGGGCGAGCACCGTGAAGCCGGCCGACGGATCGCCGGTCTTCTCCGCCCAGCGCGCGGCGGTGCCCTCCAGGGGCCGGCTGGCGCTGAGGCCAAAGAGGCCGTCCACCACCCAGGCGCCGGGCTCCAGCCGCGCCTCCACCACGGGGTCCGCCGCGAAGTAGAGGGAGCCGCCCTCGTCCTTCCATCGCGCGGCCTGCAGCCCGGCGTCGCCCTTCCAGGCGGCGTCCGGCGCCAGGGTCCAGACCCGCACCGATTCCCCCCGGCGCTTCAGCAGGCGCGCCACCGCCAGGGCGTCGCCGCCGTTGTTCCCGGGCCCGGCCAGGACCTCCACCGGCACGCCCGCGGGCACCAGGGCCGCAGCGCCCTCCGCCGCCCGCTCCTGGAGGTCCAGGCTCTTCACCCGTCCCCCGTCGATGGCCCAGCGCTCCAGCGCGCGCATCTCGCTCGAGGTGAGGATGGGGTTCATGGGGAGAGTGTAGCCCTCAGGCTCCGAACTGGCGGAAGTGGTGGTCCAGGTGCTTGTAGAGGAGGTTGCTCCACTCCTGGGCGCTCAGGCGGCCGAAGGTGACGTGCTCCCGCCCTTCGTAGGCCGACCGGCCCTCGCCGTGGTGGACCTGGATGAGGTCCCGCAAGCGGCTCCGCTCCCGTTCGAAGTCCCGGGGATCGGCGACCCGGAAGGGTTTCGGGGTCGGCAGGTTGTGCCTGAACGGCCTCTCCCCCACGATGCCGCCCTTGAAGAAGGCCCGGGCCAGCACCTTGAGGACCCAGGGACCGCCACCCTTCTCCCCCCGGAGCTGCTCGTAGGGCGTGCAGCAGTGGGCGCACATCCGGGCCACGTCCATCGTCCCCCACTGCGCCCGGGCGTCGGACCCCAGGCCGTCCAGCCGGGCGAGCAGGCTTCGGATCGTGGCGGGGTCGAAGGCGTCGGGCAGGGCCATGGGTACCTCGGGACTCGCCTTCCAACCTAGCGGAAGGCCCCGGCGGCGGGGAGCCGTCGGGGCCTTGGAGCCGGAGTGGCCTCAATAGCGGTAATGCTCGGCCTTGTAGGGCCCCTCGGCCTTCACGCCGATGTAGGCGGCCTGGTCGGGCCGCAGCTCGGTGAGGTGGGCGTCCAGGGTGGTGAGCTGGAGGCGGGCCACCTTCTCGTCCAGTTGCTTGGGCAGGGTGTAGACGCCCACGGGGTACTCGCCGGAGTTCCGCTTGGTCCACAGCTCGATCTGGGCCAGGGTCTGGTTGGCGAAGGAGGAGCTCATCACGTAGCTGGGGTGGCCGGTGCCGCAGCCCAGGTTCACCAGGCGCCCCTTGGCGAGGATGATGATGCGCTTGCCGTCGGGGAACACCACGTGGTCCACCTGGGGCTTGATCTCCTCCCAGGTGTACTTCTCCAGGCTGGCGATGTCGATCTCGCTGTCGAAGTGGCCGATGTTGCACACGATGGCATTGTGCTTCATGGCGCGCATGTGCTCGTGGGTGATGACCCGCACGTTGCCCGTGGCGGTGACGAAGATGTCGGCCTTGGCGGCGGCCTCGTCCATGGTCACCACGCGGAAGCCTTCCATGGCGGCCTGCAGGGCGCAGATGGGGTCGATCTCAGTGACCCAGACGCTGGCGTGGAGCGCCCGCAGGGCCTGGGCGCTGCCCTTGCCCACGTCGCCGTAGCCGCAGACCACGGCGATCTTGCCGGCGACCATCACGTCCGTGGCGCGCTTGATGGCGTCCACCAGGGACTCGCGGCAGCCGTAGAGGTTGTCGAACTTGCTCTTGGTGACGCTGTCGTTGACGTTGATGGCGGGGAACTTCAGCTCGCCCTTCTTGGCCATCTCGTAGAGCCGGTGCACGCCGGTGGTGGTCTCCTCGGTGACGCCGTGGATCTGGGAGAGCTGCTTGGAATACCAGCCGGGATGGGAGGCGAGTCGCTTGCGGATGGCGGCGAAGAGGACCACGGCCTCCTCGCTGTCGGGGTTGTCCAGTACGGACGCGTCCTGCTCGGCCCGGGCGCCCAGGTGCAGCAGCAGCGTCGCGTCGCCCCCGTCGTCGAGGATCATGTTGGCGCCGCCCTCGAAGTCGAAGATCCGGTGGGTGTACTCCCAGTAGTCCTCGAGGGTCTCGCCCTTCACGGCGAAGACTGGGGTGTTCCCGGCGGCGATGGCGGCGGCGGCGTGGTCCTGGGTGCTGAAGATGTTGCAGCTGGCCCAGCGCACGTCGGCGCCCAGGGCCTTCAGGGTCTCGATGAGCACCGCGGTCTGGATGGTCATGTGCAGGCTGCCGGCGATGCGGGCGCCCTTGAGGGGCTGCGCCGCGGCGAACTCCCGGCGGATGGCCATCAGCGCGGGCATCTCGCCCTCGGCGATGGCGATCTCCTTGCGGCCCCAGGCGGCGAGGGAGAGGTCGGCGACGTGGAAGTCGGTGAACGTGGCGGTCGTCATGGGACGGCTCCTAGAACGCCGGGCGCGGCGGATCGTCTCATCCAGCACGGCCCGAAGGTTGTGGGATGAGCGCCGTTGTTCCAGAGGTCCGAGCCTGGGACGGGGTCGTCTCGCAGCGCTCCTCGGACACCAGGATTCTAGCCCGTTTTCCCTTGCCTGCCATGGGGAAAAGTCGGACGGCCTGGGAGAATTGACCGGTGCTCCGCTTCCTGTTCCGGCTCCTGCTGCCCCTGCTCACCTTCCCCGGCATCCCCGTCCACGAGGCCGCCCACGCCCTGGCCTGCCGGATGACGGGCACGGAAGTGTTCGAGATCCGATGGTTCCGGATCGGCATGGTGATGGGCTCCGTCACCCACGGCCGGCCGCGGGGCCCCTGGGCGTGGATGGTGATCGCGGCGGCGCCGTGGTTCGTGAACTCGTCGTTGGGGTTCGGCCTCGGCTGGGCGTTCCGCGTTCACGTGACCGGATGGCTCCTCGTCCCGGCGATCTGGCTCGCGGTATCGATCGCAACCCACGCCTTCCCGAGCCTGGAGGATGCCGTGGGGCTGCTCGAGAGTTTGTGGAAGGAGAATCCGGGCGTCCTCCCAAGGCTGGTCGGCACGCCCCTCGGCGCCGTGATGGTGGCTGGCGCCTTCGGGTCGTTGTATCTCCTCCTGGACGTGGCGTGGGGCTTGCTCATCGGCTGGCTGTTGCCGGTCTGGCTCGTCGGGTGATCACCGAACTGCCTCTACGGACGGGACGTGGAACGCCTGATCGGCTCAACGACCTGACGGGCGCGGCAAGAGCACCTCGATCTGCGAGCGCCGCGCCTTCCGGCGCTCGCAGATCGAGGTGCCAGACCGCGAAGCGGTCGTGGGAGACCGTTCCGGGAGCAGGAGGCGGATTCACCGGCCGCTCCTCCTCCAGGTCGGCAGGTCTGTGTGGCCGTCCAAGAGAACGTCTCGGCCATGTCCCCGACGACCGCTGCGCGGTCTGGCACCTCCGTTCGCCACGGTTCGCAAAGGGCGCGAACCGTGGTGAACGAAGGTGCTCATGGAAGGTCAACAGACCACCCACCAGGGCGTTTGTTCAGCGGCCAAGCCGGTCGGCGCGCCGCATCGCCCGCCCGGGAACGGCTGCCTACTTCACCGTCTCCCGGGCGATCATCAGCTCCTCATGCGTCGGCACCACCACCACGGCGATCCTTGAATCCCCGGTGCTGATGAGCCGCTCCCCCTGCCCGTCCCGGTTCGCGGCCTCATCCAGCTTCACGCCGAGGTAGGTCAAATGCCGGCACACCTCCGCCCGCAGCCGCGGACTGTTCGTCCCGATGCCGGCGGTGAAGGTGAGGGCGTCGATGCCGTCCATGACGCTGACGTAGCTGCCGATGAACTTGCGGACGTCGTAGGTGAGGATGTCCCGGGCGAGGGTGGCCCGGGGATTGCCGGCGTCGGCGGCGGCCTCGATCTCCCGGAAGTCGCTGCTCACGCCGCTGATGCCCAGCAGGCCCGACTTCTTGTTCAGCAGCTCGGTGATGGCGTGGTAGTCCAGGTGCTCCTTCTCGATGAGGAGGTCCACGATGCTGGGGTCCAGCGTCCCGCAGCGCGTGCCCATAATGACCCCCTGGAGCGGCGTCATCCCCATGCTCGTGTCCATGCTGTGCCCGTAGCGCACCGCGCAGACCGACGTCCCGTTGCCGATGTGGCAAGTGACGATCTTCAGGCTGCGCAGCGGCCGGGCCACCAGGATCGCGGTGCGGGCGGCCACATAGGCGTGGCTGGAGCCATGGAATCCGTAGCGGCGGATGCCGTACTTGCGGCTCAGCTCGTAGGGGATGCCGTAGGTGCGGGCGTACTCGGGGATCGTGTGGTGGAAGGCCGTGTCGAAGACCGCGATGTGGGGCACGTCCGGCAGGGCCGCCTTCGCCACCCGGATGCCCAGGGCGTTGGCGGGGTTGTGCAGGGGGGCGTAGAGGGCGTAGGCGTCGATGTCGGCCAGCACCTCGTCGGTGATGAGGGCGCTCTCCCCGTACTTCGGTCCGCCATGCACCACCCGGTGGCCCACGGCGTGGATCTTCCCGTCCCCCGCCTGGGCCTCCAGCAGGTCCATGGTGGCCTTCAGGGCGGCGGTGTGGTCCGGGAGCGCCAGCTCCTCGACGCCGCTCACCTCGCCGGCCGCCCAGGTGATGCGCCCGTCCACGCCGATGCGCTCGGCGAGGCCCTCGAGGAGCAGGCTCTCGTCGGCCATCTCGAAGAGGTTGAACTTCAGGCTGCTGGATCCGGCGTTGAGCACCAGGACGCGCATGGGTGGCCTCCGGCACCAGTCTACGGAGGCGGGCGGCGATGCCGGTCACCTCCCCCGGAGGAAGTCCGCCAGGGCCTTCGGGTAGAGGTCCATCTCCGCGGCGTAGACCCGCTGCTGGAGCGCCTCCGGCGTGTCCCCGGCCAGCACCGGCACCCGGGCCTGGGCCAGGATGCGGCCGTGGTCGTACTGCTCGTCCACCAGGTGCACCGTGGCGCCGCTCTCCTTCTCCCCGGCCGCCACCACCGCCCGGTGCACGTGCATGCCGTACATGCCCGGGCCCCCGTAGGCCGGCAGCAGGGCCGGGTGGATGTTGAGGATGCGGCCCTCCCAGCGCTTCGGGACGCTGAGCTTCTTGAGCCAGCCCGCCAGGCAGATGAGGTCCACGCCTTCCGCCTCGCAGGCGGCATAGCAGGCCTCGGAGAAGGCCGCGTCACCCTCGAAAGCCCTGCGCTCGAGGACGACGCCCTTCAGGCCCTCGGCCTCGAGCTTCGCCAGGCCCGCGGCCTTGGGGCTCGACGCGATGGCCAGCACTGGATGGGCCGGCACCCGCCCCTCCCGGCAGGCCTTCAGGAGGTTCAGGGCGTTCCCGCCGCCGCCGCTGATGAAGAAGGCCAGACGCTTCACCGCGCCCCCGCCTGGAGGCAGGTCACCACCGCCACGTCCACGATGTCCTCCCAGGAACAGCCCCTGCTCAGGTCGTTGCCGGGCTTCGCCAGGCCCTGGAGCAGGGGGCCCGTGGCGGAGCAGCCGCCCAGGCGCTCAGCGGTCTTGTAGGCGATGTTGCCGGCGTCCAGGTCCGGGAAGACCAGCACCGTGGCGCGGCCGGCCACGGCGCTCCCGGGCGCCTTCTTCGCGCCCACCGACGGCAGCAGGGCGGCGTCCAGCTGCAGTTCGCCGTCGGCGGAGAGGCCGGGCCAGCGCTCCCGGAAGATCCGCAGGGCCTCGCGCACCTTGTCCACCTTCGGATGCTCCGCCGAACCCTTCGTCGAGAAGCTCAGGAAGGCCACCCGCGGCTCGATCCCCAGGCTGGCCGCGCTGCCGGCGGCGGCCTTGGCGATGTCCGCCAACTGCTCGGGGGTCGGGTCGGGCACCACCCCGCAGTCGCTGAAGACCATCGCCCCGCCCTCCCCGAAGGCCGCGTCCGGGTGGACCATGAGGAAGAAGCTGCTGACGGTGCGGATGCCCGGCGCGGCGCCGAGGGTCTGGAGGCAGGCCCGCACGGTCTCCGCGGTGGTGTTCAGGGCGCCGGCCACGAAGCCGTCGGCGTGGCCCTCCCGCACCATCATGCCGCCGAACCACAGCGGCTCCTTCACCGCCTCCAGGGCCAGCGCCTCGCTGATGCCCTTCGCGCGGCGGGCCTCCCAGAAGGCGCCCGCCAGCTCGCCGGTGAGCTCGTCGTCCGCGGGGTTCCGCAGCCCGGCCCGTCCCAGGTCGAGCCCCAGCGCCCGGGCCCGCGCGGCCATGGCGGCGGGCTCGCCGAGCACCGTCACCGCGCAGAGGTCCTCCGAGATCAGGGCGTGGGCCGCCCGCAGGGTGCGGTCGTCCACGCCCTCGGGCAGGACGACGTGGCGGCGCGCGGCCCGGGCCTTGGCGCGGAGGGACTCGAAGCAGGCGGCGTGGTTCGCGTTCGCCATGGCGGGCTCAGCGCCGGGCCTTGCGGGCCACCGCCGGTGGCAGCGGGTCCGCGAGGAAGACCTGGGGATCCACCCCGGTGGTCTCGAGGAAGACCTGGCCCAGGCTCAGGGCCCCGCTGGTGGATTCGTCCAGGTAGACGCTCTCCACCCGGTGCAGGGGCACGTACCGCGTGCCCAGGGCCACCTGGTCCGCCTGGCCGTGCTTGACCAGGCTCATGAGCTCCTCCCAGGGCGCGAGGTCCACGCCGCGGATCACCAGGCCCGCGGCCTCCAGGCCCAGGATGCGGCCCCAGAACTTCTGCCGGGGGTTGTGGAGCACCGCCACCACGAGCTGGCCGCGCTGGAAGGGCATGGAGAGGGGCATGGGGACCTCAGAGGAAGAAGGACAGGATGCGGTAGTTGGGGCTGGGCAGGCCCGGCTCCCGCAGCCGCAGCTCCGCGGCGTCCTGGACGGTCCAGCCGAGCCCCTGCCGCGCCAGGGTCGCCTGCCGCACCGCCACGCCGCCGGGCTTGGGGATGCCGAGGTTCCTGGGCAGCTGGTAGGGCACCAGGTCCTTGACCCGCGTGAACTCGTCCAGCTCGCCGCGGTAGTCCCAGCGCACCCGGTAGTCCACCTGGCCGAGGGTCCTTCCGTCGTAGGTCCGCGGCGGCGTGACCGCCACCACCTCGTCCAGCACGAGCCGCCCCGCGAGGAGCTGGAGGGCGGGCCCCTCCACGCGCCCGTAGCCCCGGGCCTTCGCGGTCCACTCCCGCCCCGACCAGAAGCCCATCAGCCGGAGCTGGGCCTCCTCGTTCGAGCCCGGGGCGGGCGGGGCCAGGCGGGCCTCCAGGGTGCGCGGATAGCCGAGCTGCGCCATCAGCAGGCCCTTCGCGTGGAAGGGGAAGCAGGCCGGCGCGGGCCCCTCCTTCGAGGCGAGGCCCGGCCCGAGGCGGAGGAGGAGGAACCAGGCCGCGGGCAGGAGCAGCATGGACCCCCACCGCAGGGCGCGGCGGAGGGCCGGGTTCAGGGGAGCGCGCCTGGGGGCCATCCCCCCATCATCCCCCAACCGGCGCGGGAATCAGAGCGCGGGGCCCTCGACGTGGAGCCGCGCCTCGGAGAAGGCCTCGAGGGCGAAGCGGGGACCTTCCAGGCCCTGTCCGGAGGCGGCGAGGCCACCGAAGGGGGCGGCGTCCACCCGGTAGGTCGGGGGGAGGTTCAGCAGGACGCAGCCCGCGCGGAGCACCTCCCGGGCCCTCGCCCACCGGCCCAGGTTGCGGGTGTAGACGCTGGCCCGGAGGCCGAAGCGGGTGGCCGCGGCGCGGGCCAGCCCCTCCTCGAAGTCGGCCACCGCCGTGAGCACGGTGACCGGCCCGAAAAGCTCCTCGCAGCAGAGGGGATCGCTGTCGGCCACGCCGGTGAGCACCGCGGGCGGGAGGAGCCGGCCGCGCCGGGTCCCCCGCAGCAAGGCGGTGGCGCCCGCGTCCACGGCCCGGTCCACGGCGGCCTCGAGCCGCGCGGCGACGGCCTCGTCGATGAGGGGGCCGACCACCGTGGCCGGGTCCAGGGGGTCGCCGACCGGCAGGGCCCGCACGGCGCCCACGAAGGCCTCCGCGAAGGCCTCGAATCCCGCCGCCTCGACATAGATCCGCTGGGCCTTGCAGCAGCTCTGGCCCGCGGAGGCCACCGCCGCCGGCGCGAGGGCCCTCGCGGCCTGGACCGGGTCCACGCTGGCGTCGAGGACCACGGCGGCGTTGCCGCCCAGCTCCAGCACCAGGGGCTTGCCGCCCAGCACCCCGCGGAGGTGCAGGCCCACGCGCTCGCTGCCGGTGAAGCTCACGAGGGCGATGCGCGGATCCTTCGCCAGCCCTTCGGCCACCGCCGGCGCGACGTCGGCCATCTGGACCAGATGCTCCGGCAGGGCGTCCGGAGTGGCCCGCAGGAGTCCGTCCAGCAGGAGCGCCGAGGTGCGGGACGCCTGGGGGCAGGGCTTCCACACCACGCTGCACCCCGCGCCCAGGGCCGGGGCCAGCTTGTGGAGGGCGAGGTTCACGGGGAAGTTGAAGGGCGTGATGGCCAGGACGGGCCCCACGGGGAAGCGGCGCAGCACGGCCCGGCAGCCCGCGCCCCCGGGCAGCAGGTCGTAGGGGATCGCCTCCTCGCCGAAGGCGGCCACGGCCTCCGCGGTGGCCCGCAGGGTCATCAGCCCCCGCTGCACTTCCGCGGTGGCCTGGGCGATGGGCTTGCCCGTCTCCTCGGAGATGCCCCGGGCCAGGTCCGGCAGGCTGCGCCGCACCTCCTCCCGCCAGGCCTCCAGCAGGTCGATGCGGACCCGCCTCGACGCGCCGCGCCAGACCTCGAAGGAACGGGTCGCCCGCGCCAGGGCCTCGTCGGGCCGGAAATCCTCGGTCGAGGTCGGGGCGGGGCTCATTTCAGGGGTGCTCCCATGAGCGACTGGAAGCGACGCACCGCCTCCGGGAGGGGACGGGGCTCGGGGAGGTGGAGCACCGCGATGACCTGGCCGTTGGATCCGACGACGCCCGCGCCGTCGGACAGGATCCACCAGTCCTCGGCGCCCACGAGGTCCTTGAAGTGGTAGGCCCGGCTCCCCAGCATGCGCTGGCACCGGGAGAGCAGGTCCGCCTGGCCGGGATCGTTCAGCCAGGCCAGGAAGGCCTCCGGGCTGGCCCGGAGCAGGCCGCCCTCCCCCACCCACCCGGGGTCGAGGGCGGGGATGCCCTCCCCCTTCGGCATGCGGTCGCCGAGGAAGGGGCGGAAGGCCTCCTCGAGGCGGGTCCGGGCCACGCCCTCCCCGTAGTCCCGGCGCCATCCCTCGGCGCTCGCGGCGATCCAGGCCCGCAGGGCCTGCTGACAGCCGAGCCGGTAGGCCGCCTCCAGGTCCACGCGGCCGTGCCCCTTCGTGCCGGCGCAGGGGCCCTTGCACTTGAAGACCACGTCCCGGGCCGCCCACTCGGCGCCCTCGAACTTCAGCCACACGAGCCGGGCCAGGGCGCCGAGGGGCGCGTCGGCGCGGGAGGCGCCGAAGCCGTGGACCTCCCCGTCCGGCCCGCTCACCGCGAGCCCCTCCCCGGGACGCAGGTCGGGACGGCGCCCCTGGGCCGCGGCGTTCGGGGTCACCGCTCCGGGCCCGCCCGGGGCCTGCGCGGTCCCGGCCGCCCAGGGCGCGCCCGCGAGCACCGCGGCCAGCGCCCCGCACCGCAGCCTTCGCACCATGGGATCCCTCCGGGCGCAGTCTAGCGCGGCCCTGGCAGACTGGGACCATGACCGGCCGCATGGTGCTGACGAACCTGCGGGGCCTGCTGAGCCCCGACCCCACCCGCCCCTGGACCGTCCAGCGCGTGCCCGACGCGGCCGTGGCGGTCCAGGATGGCCGGGTGGCCTGGTCCGGCCCCCGCCGGGAGCTGCCCCTGGCCTGGCGGGAGGTCCCGACCGCCGATGGCGGCGGCGCCTGGGCCACGCCGGGATTCGTGGATCCTCACACGCACCTCCTCTTCGCCGGGGACCGCAGCGGGGAATTCAACCGCCGCCTCCACGGCGTCCCCTACGCCGCGATCGCGGCGGAGGGCGGCGGCATCCGCGAGACCGTCCGCGCGACCCGGGAAGCCTCGGTGGACGCACTGGTGCAGGGCGGCGAGGCGCGCCTGCGCGTGCTGCGGGAACGGGGCGTGGTGCACCTGGAGGCCAAGACCGGCTACGGCCTCGAACTGGAGGCGGAATCCAGGCTCCTGGAGGCCTACGCCCGGCTGAAGGCCGCGGGAGCGCCCCTGGACGTCACGCTCCTCCCGGCCCATGACGTGCCCGTGGAAGCCGCCGGCGACGCCGAGGGCTACGCGGCGCGGGTCGCGCGGGAATGGCTGCCCGAGCTGGCACGGCGCCATCCCGGGGTGGCCCGCTACGTGGACGTCTTCGTCGAGGAGGGCGTCTTCACCCCCGACCAGGGGCGGCGGATCTTCGCCGCCGGCGCCGCCCTGGGGCTCCAGGCCCGGGTGCACGCCGACGAGCTGAGCTGGACCGGCGGGGCGGAGCTCGCGGCCGAGGTGGGCGCGGCCTCCGCCGACCACCTGATGTTCTGCAGTCCGGAGGGCATGCGGGCCATGGCGGCCGCGGGCGTCCGCCCCATCCTCCTGCCGGCGACCACCCTCTTCCTCGGCATGCGGGACTGGGCGCCGGCCCGGGCCATGATCGAGGCCGGCTGCGAGCTGGCCCTGGCCTCGGACTTCAACCCCGGCTCGAGCCCCTGCCTCGATCCCCTCCTGGTCCTGCGCCTGGGCTGCCTCCAGCTCCGACTGACCTTCGAGGAGGCCTTCACCGCGATGACCCTCCACGCCGCCCGCAGCCTCGGCCGCGAGGACCTCGGACACCTCGGGCCCGGGGCCCGGGCGGAGATCCTCCTGTGGGACCTCGGGGACCCGCTGGAGCTCGTCTACTGGGTCGGAGAGGCCTTCCGGCCACGTTTCCCGCCCGGCCGGGCCTGAATCCCTTGGATCGGGGCCTCGGGGGACCTACATTCCCCTCAGCCCTCTCTCGACTGCGGAGGTTCCATGCTTCCTGAGCGCCCGCGCCTCGTTCCCGTGGCCTTCCCCGCCCTGGCCCTGCTGCTGGCCGCCGGATGCGGAGGGTCCGGAGGCTCGACGTCCCAGCCCGCCGCCTCCGTCTCCGCCGCCGAGGCCCTGCGCCTCACCGAGACCTTCCTCCAGGTCGAGGGGCGACAGTCCCAGCCCGGCTACTTCCCGGCCGCCCCCCTGGCGCCGGGGGACCGCGGCTCGGCCGCGCGGGCGGCATCCGCGCTGGCGGCCGGCACCTGCGGGGACGTGACCATCGACTACCCGACGCCCACGACCATGCGGATCACGGTGGACTTCGCGGGCTGCCCGAAGGAGATCACCGACCACATCTCGGGCCGCCTGGTCATCACCATCGGGCTGGGCGCCAACCCCTCCTGGCTCGTGGACTACCAGGCCCTGCGCGCCGCCTCCGGCACGGAGTCCTGGACCATCAACGGGATGAAGGGGCTCCTCAAGGACACGACCAGGCAGGAGGCCTCGATCCAAACGCAAAACCTGTCCGTCGCCTACGCCGACAGCGCCAAGCCTGGAGAGGCCCGCAGCTACATGTTCAACGCGGCGCTCACCGGCTCCTGGGCCACCGCGGGCCAGTACCGGATCTGGGGGACCTACAGCCTCACCAGCAGCCAGGACGGCTCCGTGAGCGCCACGGTCGCCAAGGAGGATCCCCTGACCTATGCGGCGGGGTGCTGCTACCCCTCGTCGGGCTCCATCCGCTACACCCGGAACGGGGCCGGAGCCACCGCGACCTTCCTGGCGCCCTGCGGCACCGTGCGGATCCAGCCGGACGGCGGGACCGCGGAGACGCGCGCCCTGGCGGCCTGCCAGTAGCCGTCGGCCCTTCCATGACGAAGCCCCGGGGGGGAACCCGGGGCTTCGTCTTGGGATGCTGAAGCGGCCCTACTGGGGACTCATCCGGTTGGCTTCCTCCACGATGCGGTAGATCCGTTCCTTGGCCCGGAGCTTGACCTTCTTGAGCTCCACTTCCTCCAGGGATTCCCGGGCGGAGAGCCGGGACTTGGTCTGGAGGCTCACCAGCCGCTCGTCCGCGCTCCGATGTTCCTCCATCAGGCGCCGGAATTCGTGGTGCTCCTTCATCAAACGGTCGCGCATGTCGGGACGCAGGAAGTCCATGGGCACTCCGGAAAGGGACCACCCCCGGTTTCCAGGGGGGTGGCGGGGTTGAACAGAGGCGTCCGTGTGTGGCCGTAAGGTAGTCCCTTCCCCGGGGGCGTCAAGGCGGAATTTCTCAGGTTTTCCGCGCCTTTCGGGCCTGCCATGCTGGCCCCATGACCCTTCGATTGGACGGCTTGGAGTTGCGGCGGGCGGACGGCGTCCGGCTGCTGGCTCCCCTCTCCCTCACCCTGCGGAAGGGGGATCGGAAGGGACTGGTCGGCGAGTCCGGCAGCGGGAAGAGCTTGCTGGTCCAGGCCACGTTCGGGGTGCTGCCGCCGGGGGTGGTCCAGCAGGGCGGCTCCGTGGAGGCCTTCGGCGTCCGCCTGGACCAGGAGGGGCGGGAACGGGAGCGCGTCCGTGGCGCCCGGCTGGCCTGGGTGCCCCAGGACCCGCTGCAGGCCCTGAATCCGTTCCTCCGGGTGCAGGATCACCTGAACCTCCTCCCGAAGGTGCATCGGGGGGAAGCCAAGGTTTCCACCCTGGCCCGCCTCGCCCCCCTTCTGGAGCGCCTGCGCCTCCCCCGGGAGCCGGCCTTCCTGCGGAAGCATCCCGGGGAGCTCAGCGGCGGCCAGCGCCAGCGCCTCTGCCTGGCCATGGCCCTGAGCTGCGATCCCGAACTGCTCATCCTGGACGAGCCCACCACGGCCCTGGACCCCACGGTGCAGGCGGAGTTCCTCTCGCTGATGCTCGAACTCCAGGCGGAGCGGGGGCTGGGCTATCTCTGGATCAGCCATGACCTCGGCGTGGTGGCGGCGGTGACGGACCGCATCCTCGTGCTCTATGGCGGCCACGCCATGGAGGCGGGGCCGACGGCGAGGATCCTGGCGGAGCCCCGGCATCCCTACACGGCCCGGCTGCTCTCCGCCGCACGGAAGGAGCCCGCCCTGGAGGCGGGCTTCCTGCCGGCCCCGGGGGAGCGGCCCGAAGGCTGTCCCTTCCAGCCGCGCTGCCCGCGGGCCCTGGACGCGTGCGGAGCGTGGGGGCCCTGGCGGGGCCCGGAGGAGGAGGGCCTGCGCTGCGAGGCGCCCTTGTCGGACTGAGGCGCCGCGCCACAGGGACCGGCCGGCCCGGAGTCGTCCTGCGACGCTGGGCCACCGCTCAGGGCCACGCCAGCTTCGACGGCCAAGGCTGAGTAGCCTGGCACGGGTCCTGCTCACCAGAGCCCGTTCCCCCGTGCTTGGCTCCCTTCCCGGCTGCCCTGCCTTCCTCGCTGCCCCCAGGCTGCACGCCCACCGATGCCGACCTCGCCCTCGCTGCCCAGGACCCACGCCTCCCGTCCCGTGCCCGCCACCGTGGATGCAGGCCCGGAGGGCTTCCGTCCAGGGCCGCCGCCCATTCCCTCGCGGAATTCCCAGTCGTGCGCTGAGCCCATGGCCCCCCGCCGGCCCATCCCGCCGGCTGAGGACGGGGATCCCTACACCTTCGCGCCCATCCGGACGATGGCACCGGCTCCCCGCCGCAACCTGGCGGCGGTCCTGGCCCTGGGTCTCCCGGCCCTGCTGGTGCTCGGCACCGCCGGTGCCGTCATCTCGCGACCCGAGCCGGGGGTGCCGGGGCTGGGCGTGAAGTCCCTCAGCGTGGTGCTCCAGGACGTCCAGGAGCCCGGCCCGCCGGTGCCCCCGCCGCCCCTGACCCGGCCTCCCGAGGGCCCCGGAAGCGTCGTGGACCTGCCTGGCCTGGGGCACAGGAACGGCAACGACGCCATCGACCCCGCCCTGCTCGCCCTGCCCCAGCCCCGGCGGCTCGTGGTCCCGGACGACGACCCGGACGGACCGAGGCTCCTGGAGCCCCTCGCCCCGGCGCCCGGGGTGAACCCCCACCTTCCCGTGGCCGCGGGCGGCAACGGCTACGCCCGGGGTTCGGGGCTGGACGCGGGCCGGGGGGGCAACGCGAGCAGGTTCGACTTCAAGCTGGTGCTCCTGCACGAGGAACCGGCCGAGACGGACATCCCGGCGAGCTCCCCCGACCTCATGATCCCCGTGAAGATCCGGATCATCATCGGAGAGGACGGCAAGCCCACCCGGCTGATCATCCTCTCGGGGCCCGAGCGCCTCCACGCCGACTGTGCCCGGGCGGCGAGCACCTACCGGTGGGAGCCCCTGGGGCCTCACGGACTGCAGGCCCCCATCGCCGTGGACGTCACCTTCCATCCCGTGGTGCGGGGCCACGGGAGCGGCCCGGGCGTCCGATCGCGATTCAAGGTCCCTTCCCTCTTCTGAGGGCGGCGCTGGAGGCGGGGAATCGGCGCTGGCCCGCCGGAGGGCCGCGTGAGACCATGACCTGCAAGGCTCCGTGCAGACGGACCCCGAACCGAGGCCCCCATGCTCACCTTGCCGCTGATGACCGCCCTGACCTTCGACGACGTGCTGCTGCAGCCCGGCTACTCGGAAGTGCATCCGAACGCCGTGGACCTGGGCACGCGGCTGACGAAGGACATCCGCCTCAACATCCCGCTGCTCTCGGCGGCCATGGACACGGTGACGGAGAGCCGCATGGCCATCGCCCTGGCCCAGCTCGGGGGGCTCGGCATTATCCACAAGAACCTCAGCACCGAGCGCCAGGCCGAGGAGGTGGACAAGGTGAAGCGCTCGGAGTCGGGCATGATCACCGACCCCATCACCATCGCGCCCTCGGCGCCGATCCGGGACGCCGAGGCGCTGATGGCGAAGTTCCGCATCAGCGGCGTGCCGGTGGTGGAGAACGGCAAGCTGGTGGGCATCCTCACCAACCGCGACCTCCGCTTCGAGACGCGGTGGGACATCCCCGTCAGCGAGGCCATGACCAAGGACAAGCTGGTCACCGTCCCGGTGGGCACGACGCTCCAGGAGGCCAAGGCCATCCTCCAGCGCCACCGCATCGAGAAGCTGCTGGTGGTGGACGAGGCCGGCGTGCTGAAGGGCCTCATCACCGTCAAGGACATCGAGAAGAGCATCGAGTACCCGAACGCCGCCAAGGACGGCATGGGCCGCCTGCGGGTGGGCGCGGCGGTGGGCGTGGGCGCGGATCTGCTGGAGCGGGCGAAGGCGCTGGTGGACGCCAAGGTGGACGTGCTCTGCCTCGACAGCTCCCACGGCCACAGCAAGGGCGTGCTGGAGGCCATCCGCCGGGTGAAGGAGGCCTTCCCCCAGACCGGGCTCATCGCGGGCAACGTGGCCACCTACCAGGGCGCCAAGGACCTCATCGCCGCCGGCGCCGACTGCGTGAAGGTGGGCATCGGGCCGGGCTCCATCTGCACCACCCGTATCGTCACCGGCGCCGGCATGCCCCAGATCACCGCGGTGGCCGAGGCCACCCGCGCCTGCCGCGAGGCGGGCGTGCCCTGCATCGCCGACGGCGGCATCAAGTTCAGCGGGGACGTGGCCAAGGCCATCGCCGCCGGGGCCGAGGCCGTGATGATCGGCAGCCTCTTCGCCGGCACCGACGAGGCGCCGGGGGAGACGATCTTCTACCTCGGGCGCACCTTCAAGGCCTACCGCGGCATGGGCAGCCTCGGCGCCATGAAGTCGGGCTCCAAGGACCGCTACTTCCAGGAGGGCAAGGAGGACACGAAGCTCGTCCCCGAGGGCATCGAGGGCCAGGTCCCCTACAAGGGCCGCATGGCGGACCTCGTCACCCAGCTCATGGGCGGCCTGCGGGCGGGCATGGGACTCAGCGGCGGCAAGGACATCGCGGACTTCCAGGCGAAGGCCACCTTCGTGCAGATCACCGGGGCCGGGCTCAAGGAGAGCCACGCCCACGACGTGATGATCACCAAGGAAGCGCCGAACTACCGGATGGATTGAGGCAGTTCCTTCATCGACCTCCGGACCAACCCGCGAGATGGCATGGGTCGAGAGGGTGAGGTTTTCCAAGAGCATCTCGATCAAGCGCGGCGGCCTCATGCCGCGCTTGATCGAGGTGCCGGCAAGCGAGAGCGCGCCAGGCCGGGGAACGGCGCCTTCGAGGTCCTAGGCTGACGGGAGAGGAACGGCCGCAGGTTGAAGTCCGGCCGGTCCGGCCGGGACGGCCGTTCCTGGAACTCCTCGGCCCTGGGCGCGCTTCGCTCGCCTGGCACCCTCGTCTGGAACGAATCGCACACGTCGCGATTCATGCCAGCCGGGGGTGCTCCTGGAAGGTCAAGGTCAACTTCAAGGGCAAGGGCAAGGGCAGGTTCAAGGGTCGGTCCACGTGCCCTGGGAAAACCACCCCCGCCCGGACGCGCCACGCCCATCCCCCGGAACCACGCCCTCCCCAATCCCGGTAGCCTAGAGGACGAGCCGAACGCACCCCGAGGTCCCGATGTCCCTGCTCGTCACCCACGCCCGGATCCTGGACCCTTCCCAGGGCCTCGACACGACGGGCTCGCTGCTGGTGCTCGACGGCACCGTCGCCGCCGTCGGTCCCGACGCGGCGAAGGATCCGCGGTCCGCCGGGGTGGAGATGCTCGATGCGGGGGGCAGGCTCCTGACGCCGGGCTTCATCGACCTCCACGTGCACTTCCGCGAGCCGGGCCAGGGGCGGAAGGAGACCATCGAGACGGGCTCGAAGGCGGCGGTGGCGGGGGGCTTCACGACGGTCTGCGCGATGCCGAACACGAAGCCGGCGAACGACAGCGTGGCCATCACGGAGATGATGCTGACGCGGGCGAACCGGGCCGGGCTCTGTCGCTACTTCCCCATCGGCGCGGTGACGAAGGGGCTGGAGGGCGAGGAGCTGGCGGACTTCGGGACGCTGAAGGACGCGGGCTGCGTGGCCTTCAGCGACGACGGGCTGCCGGTGATGAACAGCGCCATCATGCGCCGGGCGCTGGAGTACACGGCCTGGCTGAAGGTGCCGGTGGTGGCCCACGAGGAGGACAAGCACCTCTCAGGCAAGGGCTACATGCACGAAGGGGCGGTGAGCGCGTCGCTCGGCTGTCTGGGCATTCCGGCCGCGGCGGAGGAGGCGATGGTGGCCCGGGACATCGTGCTGGCCGAGCACACCGGCGGCCACCTGCACCTGGCCCACATCAGCACCGCGGGCAGCCTGCGCATGATCCGCGAGGCGAAGGCGCGCGGGCTGGCCGTGACCTGCGAGGTGACGCCCCACCATTTCGCGCTGACGGACAAGGAGCTGCGGCGCTTCGACGCGGACTACAAGATGAACCCGCCCCTGCGCAGCGAGGCGGACCTGGACGCGGTGCTGCAGGCGATCGCGGACGGCACCGTGGACGCCATCGCCACCGACCACGCGCCCCACGGCTGGGACGACAAGGAGGTGGAGCTGCCCATCGCGGCCTTCGGCGTCATCGGCCTCGAGACCGCGTTCCCGCTGACCCTGGAGCTGCTGGTGAACAAGGGCGTGATCAGCCTCGCCAAGGCCATCGCGCTCCTCACCTGGGAACCCGCCAAGGTCTTCCACCTCCACGAAAAGGGCCTCGGCACCCTCAAGCCCGGCAGTCAGGCCGACTTCACGCTTCTAGACCTCGACGCCAAGATCCAGGTCGACCGCGCCTTCATCCAGAGCAAGAGCTACAACACGCCGTTCAAGGGGTGGGAGCTGCCGGGGAAGATTTTGGGGACGTGGATGGGCGGGAAGCGGGTGTGGGGGTGAACGTGTCCGTCCGTCCGAATTTATGTTGGCTTTATTCGAGCGAGCGGGCTCAAACGATTCAATTTAGTAGTGTTGCGAATTCAGCCGTTTTGATTAGGTCGAACCGTTATCCCCAACCACCGTCGCACTAATGGAAAGTTAGGCCTCTTACCTTTTGACTAACTCAGGATTCGAAAGGCATCACTTGCTTAAATGGTTTCAATCAAGATGGAAGCAGTCCAAAGTCGGGACAATTCTGGCAACGGCTCACCTTGCCTTCGTCTCGCTTATCATCGGGCTCATCTCCATCTCTCCAAGTGGGGATTGGTTTTGGTGGCCATTGCCCATTCACCTAATCGATTTCCCGTTTTCCAATTTGATCCATTCTCTTTGTCGTGCGTCCACGGACTTCACCATTTCTCATCCACAGCCTTGGCTTGAGAAATGGCTTATGAATCAACGTGTACCATTTTCCAGCCTGGATCTGTTTTGGTTTCCAGCAGTCTATTTTCTAATTTTAGGTACACTTTGGCATTACTATTGGCCTCAAATCCTTAAGGTGCTATTCCAAAAATTAATGCAAAAATTAAGCAATGAACCTTCGGCCTAACCCCTCGCTCAACTCGGACCCCGCCTGCATTGTCTTCCGCTCCTTCTCTTCGCTCGTCTTCCTCGGCTCCGTCCAGCGCCCCGGTGCAGGCGGGGCCGGTTAGCTTCCTTCGTTGGACTGAACATAGAATCCAAACTCATGAAACGATTTTGCGTAATTACAAAAATCCTTCTTGGCCTGGCAATCACTGTGCTGTCTCTTTCGTGTTCAAGGCAACTACGTGAATCTTTTTCCTCAATGATGGTCTTAAAACAAGGTGTAATCGAAAAGTACAGAGCCGAAGACAGCAGTATCCAAATATTCAATGGTAAAAGTCTTATTGTTTCTATTATTAATTCACCATTCAATGACTTGGATGAATCCACTCAGAAAGAGAAGGCAAAAGAGATTGCTATATGGGTAAAGGGACAATATAAGGAGTCTGGCTCTCTTGATTCAATTGTCATCACCTTTGTGCGACATAAATCCTACCTGCTCGTGTTTAATGCAAATCAAGCAAGATCATATCGTTTCAAAATGACTGAATTACCATCTACGCTCATGGGTTCCGTCAATATTCTCCCGACTAATGCCTAGCCACTCGTTCAATCCGGACTCGCGGAAGCGCTGGCTGGTGAACTTGCCCCGCTAGGTCGCACGCCCACCCCACCTCCGGCATAAACCTCCAAGGGGAGCGCCCTCTGGCCAAGTACCTCATCTCCTTCCCAGCATCAGCGATGGACGTCCCCGCCGAACAACTGCCGGCCGTCGGCGAAGCGTCCCACGCGGTCATCCGCGAGGCGAAAGCCGCCGGGGTCTACGTGTTCGGCGGCGGGATCAACGGAGACGTCCAGCCGGTGAGGGTTGCGGCCGACGGCACCGTCACCAACGGGACCTACCCGCAGACGAAGGAATTCGACGGCGGCTTCTGCGTCCTGGAACTCCCGTCCCGCGACGCGGCCGTCCACTGGGCCGCGAAGATCGCCCAGGCCTGCCGCTGCGCGCAGGAACTCCGCGAATTCGGGTACGACCCCGAGAGCTGACCGGCGAGGACACGGTCCGGTCCGAGCGGGGAGGTCCCGTCTGGATCTCCATTCCTCCGTGGCACGAACCTCGGACCGGCAGCACGCCCAAGCGCCTCGCGGCATCAGGAGTGCCTGAATCGGACCTCCGGCCGATTACAATCGCACCTCTCGGGAGCCCCGACCATGCGCGACGCCGCCACGCCCGATCCCGCCGCGCACCCCCTCGACGCCCTGGCCCAGGCCGCCTCCCACCACGCCCCCCTGCTCGAGAACGGCGCCGTCCGCGTCCTCGACACGCGGGTCAGGCCGGGCGAGCGGACGCCGGTCCATGCGCATGAGTGGTCCGCGGCGCTCTACGTGCTGAGCTGGAGCGATTTCGTCCGCTACGACCCGTTGGGAAACGTCCTGCTCGACTCGCGGACGATGGCCACGAGGCCTGCGGCCGGCTCCGCGCTCTGGGCCGGCCCGATCGGGCCGCACTTCGTGGAGAATGTGGGGACGACGGATCTCCACATCCTCGCCGTGGAACTCAAGGACTAGCGCTTCAACCCTCACGGAGCCCCCATGCCCAGGATCACCGGAATCGGCGGCGTCTTCTTCAAGTCCAAGGGCGACCCCAAGGCGCTGTCGGACTGGTACGCGAAGCATCTCGGAATGCGGTTCGAGCCCTGGGGCGGGGCGCTGCTGCGCTGGACGGAGGACGCCAAGGTGGACGGCGGCGTGACCGTGTGGAGCACCGCCAAGGCGGACACCCAGTGGTTCAGCCCGAGCGAGTCCAGCTTCATGATCAACTACCGCGTCGAGGACCTGGACGGCCTGCTGGCGCAGTTCCGCGCGGCGGGCATCGAGATCCTCCAGGGGCCCGACGCGGACGACAACGGCACCTTCGCCTGGATCCTCGACCCCGACGGCAACAAGGTCGAGCTGTGGGAGCCGAAGGCCATGCCGGAGACCCGCGAGAAACCCTGAAGGGGGCGCCTCCGTCGAGCGTTATCCTGCAATCCAGGTGTTCCATGAACCTCCAGCTCGAAATCGAACAGGAAGCCGACGGCCGCTGGATCGCCGAGGTACCCCAGCTCCCGGGCGTGCTGGCCTACGGCGCCACCGCCGATGAAGCCATGGCCAAGGCCGAGGTCCTCGCCCTGCGGGTGATCGCGGAACAGCTGGAGCAGGGCGAAGCCAAGCCCCAGCCCGTTTCGATCACCTTCAGCGCCGCATGACCGAGTGGCCCTCCGCCAAGGCGCGGCGGGTGCTCGCGGCCCTGCAGGCCCTCGGCTGGACCGTGAAGCGCCAGTCCGGCTCCCACCGGACCCTGGCCCGGCCGGGATGGCCCGATGTCGTGTTCGCCTTCCATGACGTTGATGAGATCGGCCCCAGGATGCTCGCCCGCATCGCCACCCACACAGGCCTGAGCCCCGATGACCTCCGCTAACCCCCTCCCCGCCTGGCACGCCCTCATCGAGGCCCGTGACCCCTCGCGCCTGGACGCCCTCCTGGCCGATGACGCGGTCTTCCACTCGCCGGTGCTCCACGCCCCGCAGAGGGGCAAGCCGCTCGTGAAGGGCTACCTCGCCGCGGCCATCGGCATCCTCGGCCAGGCCTCCTTCCGCTACGTGCGCGAGATTGCCGGCCCCCGGGACGCCGTGCTGGAATTCGAGGTGGAGCTGGACGGCCTCCATGTCAACGGCGTGGACCTGATCCGCTGGAACGACGAGGGCCTCATCACCGACTTCAAGGTCATGATCCGGCCCCTCAAGGCCATCCAGCTCGTGCAGGCCAACATGGCGGAAGCCCTCGCCCGGCGGGGCTGAGCCCCTTCCCGGGGGCACCGGATGTCATCCCCGTCACCGATTCCAGGTCCTGCCCCTGGCGGAGGCACGGAAAGGCACGGATCCTGGAGGCGACCCCGTGAACCCCAGGGCCCCGCGGCGGGTCCAACACCTGGAGGTGCGCCATGGGAACCTTCCACCGTCCGTTGCTCCTCGTCGCGGCCCTGCTGGCCGCCCCCGTCGTTGCCCAGGACGCCCCACCGCCCCCCGAGCAGACCGCGCCCCCCACGCCGGCCCCGAAGGACCCGCCCCCGCCGCCCCCCCGCGAGCGCCCCGCGCCGCCCGCCACGTCTTCCGACCGGGACCGCGATCGCGACGGCGGCCAGTGGGTCTACACGGAGCAGCACGGCTGGGTGTGGATGCCCTACGGCGAGGACTGCATCCATGAGTCCGACGACGGTGGACCGCCCCACATGTACCTGTACACCCAGGACGTCGGCTGGTGCTGGGTGCTCGCCCCCTGGCTGTGGGGCTGGGGCCCCCGGCCCTGGTTCGGGCCCGTGGGCTACCACCGCTACGTCTGGTGGGGCGTGGGCGTCGGCCGCTGGTACGGCTTCCGCGGCCACCCCGGGGGCTGGGGCCATCGCGGCGTCTGGCGGGGCGGCCCCTGGACCGGCGGCCACGGCCTGAGCCGTCCGGCGGTGCCCGGCTGGCGGAGCACCCCGCCCTCCCCCCGGGGCCGCGGCGGCGGCACCTTCCACGGAAGCCACGGCGCCTGGAGCCCCGGCAGCCCGGGCCGGAGCTGGAGCGGCGCCCGGGGCGGCCGGCACCGCTGAAGGGGTCCGCCCCCTGAAGGGTCTTCGACGGTCCCCTCTGGGATACTCCTCCCATGGCGACGTCCAAGCTGCCCCCGGGCTTCCCCTTCACCTGGCGCTGGGCCTCCGTGATCGTCCTCGTGGCCGTCGCGGGCTTCGGCGCCTTCCTCGTGCTCGTGCAGGTCATGCTGGTGCTGCTCTCCCCGGCGGGCTCCTGGCACCGGCCGGGCTGGTCCCGAGTGGAGATCACCCTGCTGGACAAGGACGACGAGGGCCGCCTCACCGGCAAGGCCTGGGGCAGGGTGGACGGCGAGTTCAAGGCCCTGCGCTTCGACAAGGGCGAGGCCGCGCAGCTGCGGGTGGACGACGAGGTCTGGGTCCTCGACAACTACTTCGCCGGCGGCGTGCGCCCCGACCAGTTCCTCCTCACGCCCTGGCGGCTCCTGATGGAGTACCCCGAGCCCCTCGTGGCCCTCGCCCTCCTCCTCGCCTGGCGCCTGCGGAGGGCCCAGGTCAAGCTGGACGCCATCGTCCCCGACATCCCGCGCAAGGTCTGGAAGGACGACTTCCACGAGCGGTCCAAGCGCTTCGCGGACCCGGAGCCCCAGGAGAAACCATGATCCCCGCCGCCGCCCTCCTGGTCCTCGCGGCCCAGGCCCCCGCGCCCGCCTCCCTCCAGCCCGCGCCGGCCCGGGGGACCTTTGAGGTGAAGATCGAACCCGCGAAGGAGACCGGCTTCGCGGACGCGTCCCTGGGCCGCCTGCTCCTCCACAAGACGTACCACGGCGACCTGGAGGCCGCCGCCGAGGGCCAGATGCTCAGCGCCGGCGCCCCGGCCACCGGCAACGCGGGCTACGTGGCCCTGGAGCGGGTCACCGGCGTCCTCGCGGGCCGCAGGGGCAGCTTCGCCCTCCTGCACCGCGGCACGATCACGGCCGGACAGATGGAGCTCGCCATCGAGGTCGTGCCCGGCTCCGGCACCGATGGGCTGGCCGGCCTCGCCGGGCGGATGACGATCGAGATCAAGGACGGGCGGCACCGCTACGCCTTCACCTACACCCTGCCCGCGAAGCCCTGAGGCCCCATGCCCGTGCCCGCCGCCCTGGTCCTGACCGCCGCCCTCCAGGCCCCCGCCCCGCTCCCCCCCGACCTCGCCGCGGTGCACAAGGCCTTCCAGGCCGCCCTGGCGGCCGACGATCCCGCGGCCCTGGCCAAGGTCACCCGCTTCCCCCTGCGCAGCAACGAGTTCGGCGTCCTCAAGGACGCGGCGGCGCTGAAGCGGGGCTGGGGGCGCATCTTCCCGCCCGCGGTGCGGGCCGCCCTGGCGAAGGGGAGCCTCGAGCGCACCGAGGGCGTGAAGGACACCTTCGAGGCCTTCAGCGACGCCGGCGGCCTGCCCATCCGCTTCCTCTTCACGAGGACCCAGGCGGGCTGGCGGTTCAGCGCCCTGGACAACATCAACGAATGAGCGGCCCGGTCCTCGACACGCCGCGCCTGCGCCTGCGCCCCCTCGTGGCGGAGGACGACGCCTTCGTGCTGGAACTGCTCAACGAGCCCGGCTGGCTGGCGCACATCGGCGACCGCGGGGTGCGCAGCCTAGCGGAGGCCCGGCGCTACATCGCCGACGGGCCTACCGCCATGATCGCGCGCCACGGCTTCGGGCTCCTCGCGGTGACCCTGCGGGACAGCGGCGAGCCCGTGGGCATCTGCGGCCTCCTGAAGCGGGAGAGCCTCCCGGATCCGGACCTGGGCTACGCCCTCCTGGCCAGGCACACCGGCCGGGGCTACGCCCGGGAGGCCGCCGCCTCGGTCCTGGCGTGGGCGCGACGGGAGGGCGGGTGCGGGCGCATCCTGGCCATCACCTCCCGGGGCAACGCCGCCTCGGTGGCCGTGCTCGAGGCCCTGGGCTTCCGTCCCGGGGGCCGCCGGCGGATGCCGGGCGAGGCCGAGGACGTGGACGTCTTCGTGCACGGGCCGGAGGAGGGACGATGACCCGGGCGTGGACGGACCGCGCGGCCCTCGTCACCGGCGCCGCCTCCGGCATCGGCCGCGCCACGGCCCTGCGCTTCGCGTCCGGCGGCGCCGCCGTGGCCGTCTCCGACCGGGACGCCGCCGGCGCCGGGGCGGTGGCGGCCGGGATCGTCGCGGGCGGGGGACGCGCCCTCGGCCTGGGTCTCGACGTGACCGACGAGGCGGCCTGGGCCCGGGCCGTGGAGGCCGTGGTGGAAGCCTTCGGCGCCCTCGACATCCTCGCCCACTGCGCCGGCGTCGCCGAGGCCGCGCCGGTGGAGGCCATGAGCCTGGAGGCCTGGCGGCGCGTGACGGCGGTGAACCTGGACGGCGCCTTTCTCGCGGTGAAGCACGGCGTCCTGGCCATGCGCCGCCACCCCGACCGCGCGGCCCGGGGCGGGAGCATCGTCCTCGTGGCCTCGGCCTCGGGCCTCAAGGCCGCGCCGGGGGCCAGCGCCTACGCCGCGAGCAAGGCCGGCGTGCTCATGCTCGCGCGCAGCGCCGCCCTGGAATGCGCCCGGGCGAAGGACGGCATCCGCGTCAACGCCGTGGCCCCCGCCGGCGTGCGGACGCGGATGTGGTCGTCCATGCCCTTCTTCCAGGCGCGGGTCGAGGAGGTGGGCGAGGCCGCCGCCTGGGCCGAGCTCGAAGCCACGCAGCCGCTGGGCCGCTTCGCCGAGCCCGGGGAGGTGGCCGGAGCCATCGCGCACCTCTGCGCGAGCCCCACCGCCACCGGCAGCGTCCTGGTGCTGGACGGGGGCTACACCGCCTAGGCTTCCCGCCGCCCGAGCTCGTGCATCAGGATGGCCCCCGCCGCCGCGACGTTGAGGCTGTCCACCCCGCCGCGCATCGGGATCCGCACGCGCCGGTCGCAGCGGGCCAGCCAGGCCTCGTCGAGGCCCGGCCCCTCCTGCCCGAGCACCAGGGCGACGCGCGGCGAGGGCACCCAGTCCCGGACCGCCACGCTGCCCGCCCCGGGATGGGCGGCCACCACCTCCGAGCCGGGCTCCTCCCGCCAGGCCTCCACCCACTCGGCGGGGTCCGCCTTCTGCCAGACGGGCACCTTCCACGCCGCCCCCATGGAGACCCGCACCGTGCGCCGGCTCCAGAGGTCGGGCCCCGGCCCCGCGAGCACGCCGTCCATGCCCAGGGCCGCGGCGCTGCGCACCAGCAGCCCCAGGTTCTCCGCGTCCTGGAGGCGCGGCAGGACGAGGAGGCGCCGGCACAGGCGCAGCTTGCGCTCGGGCGGCTCCGGCGGCACCGCCACGCAGGCCAGCAGGCCCCGGTGGAACTCGAAGCCGACGAGGGCGGAGAGGGCCGAGGGCTCCATGCGGACCAGGTCCGCCCCGGCGGGCAGCCGCTCCGCCAGGCCCTCGGCGGCGGCCGGCGTCGCGAGCACGCTCACCAGCCGCAGCCGCCCGGCGGCGGCCCCGGCCAGGGCCTGCTCCACCAGCAGCCGGCCCTCGCACAGGAAGCAGGCCCCCTGCCCCGGGACCTCCCGCGGGCCCGCGGCGCGCAGGTCCTGGTAGGGCTGGAGGCGGGGGTCGGCGAGGGCGTCCATGGGCCCCATTGTGGGGAGGCCGCCGGGCCGCGGCGCGGGAAAGTGCGCGGCGGCGGTCACGGGTCCCGAGGTGGAGGTAGGATCGGGATAACGAACTTTCCACTTCGAACTGTCGAAGATCCGGAGGCATCCATGGCCCACCGCAAGCTGCCCCGGCACCTCACCTGGATGGAGTCCTTCGCCGCCGCGGTGGAGACCGGGACCCTGGAGGGCGCGGCCCAGCACCTGGGCGTGGCGCGCTCCGTGGTGAGCGAGCATCTCCGGGCCCTGGAGGAGGCGGTCACCGGCGGCGAGCCCCTCATCGAGCGGGGCCCCGGCAAGCGCTTCAAGCTCACGCCGCGGGGGGAGCGGCTCTACGCCGCCGCCCAGGCGCCCCTGCAGGCCCTGGACCTCAAGCGGCTCCAGGATTCGGCCTCCCTGGAACCCAGCCTCCGCCTCGGCCTGAACCCGACGCTCTCCTCCCTCCTCCTCGAGCCCCTGGCCCTGGAGCTGGCGCGCCACGGCGTGAAGCTGCAGGCCAGCTTCGGGGGCGCCTTCGACCTGGTGCGGCAGGTGCAGACCCGCCAGCTGGACCTGGCCCTCGGCTTCACGCCCCTGCCGCCCCACCGCGGCGTGGAGCCCGAGGTCCTGGCGCGCCTGCCCTTCGTGGTGCTGGGCGCGCCCGGTTCGGCCCCCGCCCAGCGCGCCGCCGGGCGGAGGCGGCTGAAGGTGCGGGACCTGGCCGGGCTGCCCTTCGTGGACTGGCTGCGGGACGACCCCTATGGCGGCGCGAACTCCGCCCGCTTCGCCGGCGCCGGGATCGCGGTGGCCGAGGCCGCGCGGGTCGAGAGCTTCCTCCAGCTCTATCCGGCCCTGCGGGCCTACCGGGCGGTGGCCATCGCCCCGGACCTGCGGGCCCTCGCCCCCTTCCCCAAGGACCTCGCCGTGTGGGACCTGGTGGAGGAGCATCCCCAGACCGTGGAGGTGGTGGCCCTCGCCCCCAGCGGCGGGAGCAGCGCCGAGGCCGCCATCTGCCTCAAGGCCCTGCGGCGGCGCCTGCGCTGAAGGATTATTCGTTAATACGACGTTTCATTCGATCTTTTTTGGTTTTCCGGTTTTCTTCCGGGCCCTAGGGTGGAGGATCGAGGTCCCCCATGACGTCCCCCCAGGCCGGCCCCACCCAGCAGGCGATCGCCAAGCTCCCCGCCCACCTCCGCCGCTACGTGGTGGACCAGGACTACGCCGCCTACACGCCCCGGGACCAGGCCGTGTGGCGCCACATCCTGCGCCGCCTGACCGGGCACCTCAAGGACAAGGCGCACGGCAGCTACCTCCAGGGCCTCGAGGCCACGGGCATCGGCCTGGAGCGCATCCCCAGCCTGGACGAGATGAACCTCCGCCTCGCCAAGCTCGGCTGGAGCGCCGTGGCGGTGCGCGGCTTCATCCCCCCGGCGGTGTTCACCGAGCTGCAGGCCCTGCGGGTCCTCGCCATCGCCGCCGACATCCGCACCCACGAGCACGTGGACTACACCCCGGCCCCGGACATCGTCCACGAGAGCGCCGGCCACGCGCCCATCCTCGCCGACGCGCGCTACGCCGAGTACCTGCGCCGCTGCGGCGTGGCGGGCTTCAAGGCCATCGCGTCCGTGGAGGACGAGGCGGTCTTCCAGGCCATCCGCAACCTCAGCGTGGTGAAGGAGGACCCCAGCGCCACGGCCGACGACGTGGCCCACGCCGAGGAGCGCCTCCACGCGGCGTCGGCCAGCCGGCGCTACGTGAGCGAGAACACCCGGGCCTCGCGCCTCTACTGGTGGACCGCGGAGTACGGCCTGGTGGGCGACCTGGCCGCGCCGAAGATCTACGGCGCGGGGCTGCTCTCCTCCATCGGCGAGGCCCGGCACTGCCTGTCGCCCGAGGTCCGGAAGGTCCCCCTCGGCGCGGCCTGCGCGGACACCGAGTTCGACATCACCCGCATGCAGCCCCAGCTCTTCGTGGCCCGGGACTTCGAGCACCTCTTCGAGGTGCTGGACGCCTTCGAGGCCACCATGGCCTGGAGGCGGGGCGGCGACTACGGCCTCGAGGAGGCGCTGAAAGCGCGCACCGTGAACCACCTCGTCCTGACCGGCGGCCTCGAGCTGACCGGCAAGGTGGCCGAGCTCTTCCGCGCCCCCGGCCGCGGCGGCGCCCTGGCCACCGCCCTGGCCCGGGTGGAGGGCCCGCTGCTCCTCTCCCGGGACGGCCGGTCCGAGGGGCGCCCCTGGACCGGAGAAGCGCTGGTGGCCTTCGGCCGCGGCGAGCTCCCCGGACGCGGCGCATTCAGCCTCGCCCTGGAGGGCGGCCTCTTCCTCACGGGCCACAAGGTGGGCGAGCACGAGGTGATCAACCTCCGGGCCCACCTCGACGGCCGGCCCCTGGACGTCCCCTCCTGGGCCCTGCTCCTCCTCAGCGAGGGCCTGCCCTCCGTGGCGGGCGGCCCCGCGGACCCCGGCGCCTGGGACCGCTGGTTCGGCGCCAGCAACGCCTTCGCCGAAGGGGAGGCCGAGGCCGTGGCCCGGGCGCGGAAGGCCCAGGCCCTCCCGGCGGACCTCGCGGAGGCCTACGAGGCCCTGCGGGCCCTCCGGGAACGGGGCGCCTCCGATCCCGAGCTGGTGGACCGCATTGCGCGACGCGCCCGCGAGGCCGATGATTGGCTCCTGCTGGAGGAGGCCGAGGAGCTCCAGCAGCCCCTCGCAGGAGCCCGCCCATGAACCTTCCCGACGGATGGATCCAGCAGGAAAACGCCCTGTGCAGGGAGGTCCGGACGCCGGACTTCATGACCGCCTTCAACATGGTCAGCGCCCTGGTGGGCCCCGCCGAAGGGCTGAACCACCACCCGGACCTGGCCTTCGGCTGGGGCTACGTGCGCATCCGCCTCACCACCCACGACGCCGGCGGCGTGACGGGGAAGGATTTCGAGCTGGCCCGGGCCGTCAACGAAGCGCTCCGGCCCTTCGGCGTCTGAGGGCTCCGTCCCCGGGCGCCAAGCCCCTAGACTGGGGGACTGGAGGAACCCGGTGGACAAGGCACAGCTCGAAGCGGCCCTGCAGGCCTTCCCCTACTGGTACCACCGCATCGAACTGCCTCACGGCGTGGTGACCCCGGGCTGGGCGCCCCTCCACGCGCCCTCCTACATGCTGCCGGAGCGCCTGGACGGCCTGCGCGTCCTCGACGTGGGCGCCTGGGACGGCTACTGGACCTTCGAGGCCCTGCGCCGGGGGGCCCGGGAGGCGGTGGCCATCGACGACTTCTCCGACTTCCTCGGAAAGCTGGGCAACGAGGACCGCCGGGCCTGGGAGACCTTCGACTTCTGCCGCGAGGCCCTGGGCTACTCCGAGGACCGGTGCCGCCGGGTGGAGATGGACGTCTACCAGGCGAGCGAGGCCGTGCTGGGCCGCTTCGACCTGGTGCTCTGCTTCGGCGTCCTCTACCACCTCCGCCATCCCCTGCTGGCCCTGGACCGGCTGGGCGCCCTGTGCGACGGGGAGATGATCCTGGAGAGCGCGATCCTGGACGACTACAGCCCCTACCGCGGCGGCTTCGGCCACGGCTACCCGGGCGGCCAGATGGTGATGGAGTTCTACCCCGGCGACGAGTACGGGCAGAACACCACGAACTGGTGGGTCCCGACCCTGGACTGCATGGGCAACATGCTGGCCTCCGCCGGCTTCGAGGACGTGCGCATGTGGAAGCTGGTGCAGGCCCCGAGGGAGCTGCCCCTGCTCCGCGGATTCGCCCGGGGGCGGAAGCGGCTCAGCGGAACAGCCACCGCTTGATGGCCTGGACCGTGGTGTCCCGGCCGAGCTCCGCGATGCTCTCGGCCAGGGGGATCTCCTTGGGGCAGGCCTTCACGCAGTTCTGGACGTTGCCGCAGTCGGCGATGCCGCCGTCGCCCATGAGCGCCTCCAGGCGCGCGGCGCGGCCGGCCTTGTCGGTGCCGAGCAGGTTGGCGAGGCGCGCCTCGTGGAGCACCGCGGCGCCGATGAAGGAGGCCCGCCGGGCCCCTTCCGCCGAGCCGTAGTTCGGGCAGGCCTCGAGGCAGGCGCCGCAGGCCACGCAGGCGGCCAGGTCCTGGGCCCGGGCGGGGTCCGCGGCGCGGGCCTCTCCCATCTCGGCGTCCACGCGCCGCAGGTCCCGGCCGATCCGGCCGCGGTCCACCACCAGGTCCCGCACCAGGGGGAAGCGGGAGAGGGGCTCCACCGTGACCACGCCCTCCCGGTCCGCCGCGGCCTCGAGCAGGGTGCCGCAGGCCATGCGGGCCCGGCCGTTGATGAGCATGGCGCAGCTCCCGCAGGCCTCCTCCAGGCAGGACGCCTCCACGGCCACCGGCGCGCCGGGGCCTTCGGCCCGGAGCGCCCCCAGCACCGTGATCCCCTCGGGCACGGTGACCTCCCGCACCTCCCAGTGCACCGGCTGGCCGGGGCCGTCCTGGCGGCGGATGCGCAGCTTCACGCTCATGGGCGGACCTCCGCCCGGAAGGCGTCTCCCGAGGCGGCCACCTCCACCGCGCCCGGTGCCTGGGCGCGCAGCTTCAGGGCGGCGAGCCCGGCCCGGGCCCAGGCCACCGCGGCAGGAAGGTCCAGGGCCTCCAGCAGGGAGGCGTTGGCGTGGTGGAGGTGGTCCACCGGGCGCACCGGCCCCTCCTCCAGGCGGGCCAGCGCGGCGTCCAGGGTCCGCAGGTCGGCACCCGGCCGGCGGCTCTCCTCGAGAACTTCCGCAAGGGCGTGCCAGGCGCCGGTGACCGGTGCGGCGTGGACGCGGCCGAGGTGGTCCTGGATCCGGTGGCGCAGCGCCGCCGCGGCCGCGTCCAGGAGGGCCCCGTCCGCGGGCGCGGGCTCGCAGCGGGCCGCGCGCCGTCCGGCCTCGCGGCCCTGGAGCAGCCAGGCCAGCAGCTCGTCCCCGGGCAGGGCCGCCTGCCCGAAGCCGCCCCAGGCGGCCTCCCCGGCGGCCCAGAGGCCCGGCAGGCCCGTGGCCATGCGCTCGTCCACCTTCAGGCCGCCGAGGGTGCCCACCACCGAACGGCGCAGGGGCAGCGTCTCGCCCAGGGGGTTCCGCCCGGTGAAGGCCCCCGCCAGCCTGGGGAAGACGCCGCCCCAGCGCTTCAGCGCCGGCTTGGCGAGGCCGCGCAGGTCCAGCGCCGTGTCGGTGCGGACGGCCCCGGCGGCCACCAGCAGGGGCGGCACGGGCAGATCCTTGTCCGGGCCCGGGACGGCGGCCTCCCAGGCGAGGAGGTCCGGGTCCACCGCCGGCGCCCCGGCCCTCAGGGCGAGGCCCAGGGGCGCGCCGGTGGCCTCCAGCCCGCAGGCCGTCGGCCGCTGCAGACGGCCCGCGCCGCCGGTGGCCAGCACCACGGCGTCGGCGGGGAAGGCCCGCGCCTCCAGGCTGTGCACATGCACGGCCGCGAGGCCGGCGCAGCGCCCGTCGGACCGCACGAGGAGATCCGTCAGGTGCCAGCCCTCCGCCCGCTCCAGGAGGCCCGTGGCCTCGAAGCGGCGGAGCCGGGCGTCGAGGGCGTGGATCACCATGCGGCCCATGCCGCCGCCGGCGCTCAGGGCCCGGGACTCCGAGGCGCCGGGAAGGCGATGGCGGAGGTGGGCCACGCCCGCGCGGTCGAAGGGGACGCCCGCCCGGGAGAGCCAGCCGACGAGGGCGAGGGCCGCCTTGGCCCGGCGCAGGATGCCCTCGGCGTCGGCCCCCGGCCCGCCCCAGGCCAGGGCGTCCGCCACGTGGGAGGCCACGTCCCCCTCCGCGGCGTTGAGCGCGCCGCGGAAGGCGGAGCCGGGACCGCGGGCTGCCGGCGCGCGCGAGAGCAGGGTCACCGCGGCGCCCTCCTCCAGGGCCTCCAGGGCGGCGGCGAGGCCGGCCAGGCCGGCGCCGGCCACCAGCACGCGGGGGCGCTCGGGACCCGGGACCGCGCCCATCAGCGGGTGGGCTCCACGCCGGCGGCGACGACGCCCGCCATGCGGGGAGCGGCCTTGAACTGGAAGAGGGCGTAGCAGCCCAGCACCGTCACCAGGAGGAAGACCGGCACCGACACGTAGCGCAGCACGGCCCGCTGGGTGGCCTCCCGCACCGCCAGGCCCCAGACGATGGAAGCGCTCCAGAGGCCGTTGGCGAAGTGGTAGGCGGCCGCGAGCACCCCCAGCACGTAGACCGGCCGCACCCAGGGACGGTGGGCGAAGAGGTCGGACATCCAGGCGTAGGTGGGCATGCCCCCGCTGTGGATGCGGGTCTCGTAGACGTGGAAGGCGACGAAGGCGAGCAGCGCCAGGCCCGTCATCCGCTGCATCCAGAAGCGCCAGGTCCCGGACTGGTTGTAGATCCCGCTGCTCAGGGTGTGGCGGCTCTGGGAGGCGATGAAGAGCCCGTAGCAGGCGTGGTAGGTCAGGGGGATGAAGACCAGGCCCCAGTCCACCAGCGGCGTCCAGAGCGAGGCGCCCTTCCGGGCCTGCATGTGGTCGAAGACCTCGGGCCCGAGGCGGGCCCGGGAGGCCTCGAGGAAGTGCAGCACCAGGTAGCCCCCCACCGGGAGCAGGCCCATGAGGCTGTGCACCCGGCGGAGGAGGAAGTGGTGGCGGGAGGAGGCCATGGGGTCGAGTCTGACAGGATCCCGGCCGGGCGGCCTGCGGCTTAGAAGCCGCCGGAGCCGGCCACCGCGGGACGCTCGACGGCCTTCGCCTTGAGGTAGTCGCGGTTCATGCGGGCGATGTTCTCCAGGCTCACGCCCTTGGGGCAGGCGGCCTCGCACTCGCCGTGGTTGGTGCAGGTGCCGAACTCCTCGGCGTCCATCTGGGCCACCATGTCCCGCACCCGGATGTAGCGCTCGGGCTGGCCCTGGGGCAGCAGGCCCAGGTGGCTCACCTTGGCGCTCACGAAGAGCATGGCGGAGGCGTTGGGGCAGGCGGCCACGCAGGCCCCGCAGCCGATGCAGGCCGCCGCGTCCATGGCGAGGTCGGCGTTCTCCTTCGGGATCGGCAGGCAGTTGGCGTCCTGGGCCGTGCCCGTGGGGGCGGTGATGAAGCCGCCCGCCGCGATGATGCGGTCGAAGGCGCCGCGGTCCACCACCAGGTCCTTCTGCACCGGGAAGGCCTTGGCGCGCCAGGGCTCGATGGCGATCCGGTCGCCGTCCTTGAAGCTCCGCATGTGGAGCTGGCAGGCGGTGGTGCGCTCCTTCGGCCCGTGGGGGCGGCCGTTGATGACCATGGAGCAGGTGCCGCAGATGCCCTCGCGGCAGTCGTGGTCGAAGGCGATGGGATCCTTGCCCTCCTTGATGATCCCCTCGTTCACCACGTCGAGCATCTCGAGGAAGGACATGTCGGGGCTGATGCCCTGGGCCTGGAGGGTCTGGAAGGCGCCTTCGGACTTCGCGTCCTTCTGGCGCCAGACCTGGAGGGTGAGGTTCATGTCGTGGCTCATCTCAGCTCCTCACTTGTAGCTGCGGGTGGCGAGGTGGACGTTCTCGAATTCGAGGGATTCGACGTGGCGGACGGGCGCCTTGCCCTCGCCGGTATACTCCCAGGCCGCGACGTGGGCGAAGTTCTCGTCGTCGCGCTGGGCCTCGCCGTCCTCGGTCTGCCACTCCTCGCGGAAGTGGCCGCCGCAGCTCTCCCGGCGCTCCAAGGCGTCCAGGCACATCAGTTCGCCCAGTTCCAGGAAGTCCGCGACGCGACCGGCCAGCTCGAGGGACTGGTTCAGCTCGGCCCCCGAACCGACGACGCGGACGTCCTTCCAGAAGCGCTCCCGCAGCTCGGGGATGAGCTGGAGGGCCTTCTTGAGGCCGGCCTCGTTGCGGGCCATGCCGCAGTACTCCCACATGAGCTTGCCCAGCTCCCGGTGGAAGTGCGTGGGCGTCTCCTTCCCGTTGACGCCCAGCAGGCGGTTGACGCGGCCCTTCACCGCCTCCTCGGCGGCCCTGGCCTCGGGGTGGCTCGCGTCGAGCTTGTCCGGCTTGTGGGCGGCCAGGTAGTTGCCGATGGTGTAGGGGATCACGAAGTAGCCGTCCGCGAGGCCCTGCATGAGGGCCGAGGCCCCCAGGCGATTGGCGCCGTGGTCGCTGAAGTTGGCCTCGCCGAGCACGAAGAGGCCGGGGATGGTGCTCATCAGGTTGTAGTCCACCCAGAGGCCGCCCATGGTGTAGTGCACGGCCGGGTAGATGCGCATGGGCTTCTCGTAGGGGTTCTCGTCGGTGATGCGCTCGTACATCTCGAAGAGGTTCCCGTACTTCTCCTCGATCTTGGCCTTGCCCAGCCGGCCGATGGCGTCGGCGAAGTCCAGGTACACGCCGCGGCCGCCGGGGCCCACGCCGCGGCCCTCGTCGCAGACCTGCTTGGCGGCGCGGCTGCTGATGTCGCGCGGCGCCAGGTTGCCGAAGCTGGGGTACTTCCGCTCGAGGTAGTAGTCCCGGTCCTCCTCCCTGATCTCCGAGGGCTTCTTGCCGCAGTCCTCGGCCTTCTTGGGCACCCAGACGCGGCCGTCGTTGCGAAGGGACTCGGACATGAGGGTCAGCTTGGACTGGTGGTCGCCGGTGACGGGGATGCAGGTGGGGTGGATCTGGGTGTAGCAGGGGTTGCCGAAGGCGGCGCCCTTCTTGTAGGCGCGCCAGATGGCGGTGCCGTTGCAGCCCTTGGCGTAGGTCGCCAGGTAGAACGTGTTGCCGTAGCCGCCGGTGGCGAGGCAGACGGCGTCGGCGAAGTGGGACTCGATCTCGCCGGTCACCATGTCGCGGGTGACGATGCCCCGGGCCTTGCCGTCGATGACGATGAGCTCCTGCATCTCGTGGCGGGTGTGCATCTTCACGGTGCCGAGGCCGATCTGGCGCTCCAGGGCCTGGTAGGCGCCCAGGAGGAGCTGCTGGCCGGTCTGGCCCTTGGCGTAGAAGGTGCGCGAGACCTGGGCGCCGCCGAAGGAGCGGTTGTCCAGGAGGCCGCCGTACTCCCGGGCGAAGGGCACGCCCTGGGCCACGCACTGGTCGATGATGTTCACGCTCACCTGGGCCAGGCGGTAGACGTTGGCCTCGCGGGCGCGGAAGTCGCCGCCCTTCACGGTGTCGTAGAAGAGGCGGCGGATGCTGTCGCCGTCGTTGCGGTAGTTCTTCGCGGCGTTGATGCCGCCCTGGGCCGCGATGCTGTGGGCGCGCCGGGGCGAGTCCTGGTAGCAGAAGCATTCCACCTGGTAGCCCAGCTCGCCCAGGGAGGCCGCCGCGGAGGCGCCGGCGAGGCCCGAGCCCACGACCAGGACCTTGTACTTCCGCTTGTTGGCCGGGTTCACCAGCTTCATGTCGAAGCGGTGCTTGTCCCACTTCTGCTCGATGGGGCCGCTGGGGATGTTCGACTTGAGTTCCATGGTGCGCCTCAGAGCTTCACGAAGCCCGCCAGCACGGCGACGGGGAAGGAGATGTTCGCCAGGACCACCACCAGCGCGACCAGCAGGGCCAGGCGGTCGCGCAGCGCGTTGTAGCGCGGGTGCGAGAGGCCCAGGGTCTGGAGCATGCTCCAGACGCCGTGGCGGAGGTGGCCGAAGAGGCAGGCCATCGCGAGGATGTAGAAGCCGGAGATCACGGGGTTCTGGAAGCCCTGGACGACGTTCTGGAAGACCTTGCCGTGCTCGAAGGGGCCGACCTTGCCCAGGGTGAGGTGCAGGAGGTGGAGGACGAGGAAGGCCAGCACCACGAAGCCGCTGATCCGCATGGTGCGCGAGAAGAGGGTCGAGGCCTGGGGCGAGGTCTGCTGGTACGGCACCGGCCGGGCCGCCATGTTCATCCGGGTCAGCGTCACCGCGGCCCAGACGTGGAGGAGGGCCGAAGCCAGCAGGACCGCGCGGGCGATCCAGATCCCCGCGCCGTGGAGCATGGTCCGCAGGAAGCGGCCGTAGGCGTCCAGGGGGTGCTCCCCGCCGTGGGCGGGCAGGTAGAGCTGCAGGTTGCCCGCCATGTGGCCGACCACGAAGCCCACGAGGATGATCCCCGTGACGGCCATGACGATCTTCTTGCCGATGCTGGATGCGAGGAAGCTGGCTTCCTTGGGCATGTTCCGCCCTCCCCCTTGTGAGTGTGTCCGAGGGCGCCTGAGCCCGGACCTCCCGTCTGGAAGTGTCCGGATTCCCGCATCCCCCCCATGCGCTGCCGGCCGAAGGGCCAAAACATCGTAGGAATACCACGCCGGGATCGTGACGCCTAGCACGAGGCGGCCCCTTGCCGGATCCCCGGACCCCTGTCAAAGGCGCGCCGTCCTTGCATTCCGGGCGATCCAGGGGTAGAGTTCTGGCCTATCTGTTGACAACCCGGGACCGGCTGCGGAGACGCAGTGCTTCATTGATTGACGCCCATCCCCTGGGCGCGTGGAGGTAAGGCATGCCCTCGACCCTATCCAATCCGCTTCAGACCCTGGCGTCCCGCGCCGGGGCGCTGGGCCGCCTCCTCCGGCGCCTGCCCGTGGCGCTCCTCGCGCTGCTGCTCTGCTCTCCCGCCTTCGCCGGCGGCGAGGCCGAGCTGGTCATCCCGCCCCTGGAGCAGAAGTTCATGGGCATGACGGGCCACCAGCTCCTGCTGATCGGCCTCGTGATCTGCGTGCTGGGCATCGTCTTCGGCCTCGTGCAGTACGCCCAGATCCGCAACCTCCCGGTCCACAGGTCGATGCTCGAGATCTCCGAGCTCATCTACGAGACCTGCAAGACCTACCTGCTGACCCAGATCAAGTTCATCGCGATCCTGTGGGCCTTCATCGCCGTGATCATGGTGGCCTACTTCAAGTTCCTCTCCCACACGCCCATGAGCTGGGCGCAGGTGGCGGTGGTGCTGCTGTTCTCGATCATCGGCATCCTCGGCTCGGTGGCGGTGGCCTGGTTCGGCATCCGCATCAACACCTTCGCGAACTCGCGCACGGCCTTCGCCAGCCTCGGCGGCAAGCCCTATCCCACCATGCACATCCCCCTGAAGGCCGGCATGTCCATCGGCATGCTGCTCATCTCGGTGGAGCTGGTGCTGATGCTCGCCATCCTGCTCTTCATCCCGGGCAACCAGGCCGGCCCCTGCTTCATCGGCTTCGCCATCGGCGAATCCCTGGGCGCCGCGGCGCTGCGCATCGCCGGCGGCATCTTCACGAAGATCGCCGACATCGGCTCCGACCTGATGAAGATCGTCTTCAAGATCAAGGAGGACGACGCGCGCAACCCCGGCGTCATCGCCGACTGCACCGGCGACAACGCCGGCGACTCCGTGGGCCCCACGGCGGACGGCTTCGAGACCTACGGCGTGACCGGCGTGGCCCTCATCACCTTCATCCTGCTCGCCGTGAACGAGAAGACCGCCGGCGCCAACTTCCAGGCCATCCAGGTCTCCCTGCTGGTGTGGATCTTCGTGATGCGCGTGGGCATGATCGTGACCTCCGCGGCCTCCTACTGGATCAACGGCCTCTGGGCCAAGGCCAAGTACGCCGCCGCCGCGAAGTTCGACTTCGAGGTGCCGCTCACCACGCTGGTGTGGCTGACGTCCATCGTCTCCATCGCCATGACCTACGGCCTCTCCAACGTGCTCATCGGCAACCTGCCGGACGGGCTCTGGTGGAAGCTCTCCACCATCATCACCTGCGGAACCCTCGCCGGCGCCCTCATCCCCGAGCTGGTGAAGTCCTTCACGTCCACCAACTCCGGCCACGTCCGCGAAGTGGTGACGGCCTCGAAGGAGGGCGGCGCGTCGCTGAACATCATCGGCGGCCTGGTGGCGGGCTACTTCTCCGCCTACTGGATGGGCCTCACCATCGTCGCGCTGATGGGCGGCGCCTACTACGTCTCCACCTTCGGCCTGGGCAGCTACATGGCCGCTCCCGCCATCTTCGCCTTCGGCCTCGTGGCCTTCGGCTTCCTGGGCATGGGTCCCGTCACCATCGCCGTGGATTCCTACGGCCCGGTGACGGACAACGCCCAGTCGGTCTATGAGCTGAGCACCATCGAGACGCTCCCGAACATCGAGGCGGACGTGCAGAAGGAGTTCGGCTTCAAGCCCGACTTCGAGCACGCCAAGGAGTACCTGGAGGAGAACGACGGCGCCGGCAACACCTTCAAGGCCACCGCCAAGCCCGTGCTCATCGGCACGGCGGTGGTGGGCGCCACCACGCTGATCTTCTCCATCATCCAGATGCTGAACGGCAAGTTCGGCGTGGCGGGCGTGATGGAGGGCCTCTCGATCCTCAACCCGCTCTTCCTGCTGGGCCTCGTGACCGGCGGCGCGGTGATCTTCTGGTTCTCCGGCGCGGCCTGCCAGGCCGTGGCCACCGGCGCCTACCGCGCCGTGGAGTTCATCAAGCAGAACATCAACCTGGACGCCGGCGCCGAGAAGGCCTCGGTGGAGGACTCCAAGAAGGTCGTGGAGATCTGCACCCAGTACGCGCAGAAGGGGATGTTCAACATCTTCCTGGCGGTCTTCTTCAGCACGCTGGCCTTCGCCTGCGCCAACCACTACTTCTTCATCGGCTACCTGATCTCCATCGCCGTCTTCGGGCTCTACCAGGCCATCTTCATGGCCAACGCCGGCGGCGCCTGGGACAACGCGAAGAAGCTCGTGGAGACCGAGCTGAAGGCCAAGGGCACGCCCCTCCACGACGCCGCCGTCGTGGGCGACACCGTGGGCGACCCCTTCAAGGACACGTCCTCGGTGGCCATGAACCCGGTCATCAAGTTCACCACCCTCTTCGGCCTCCTGGCCGTCGAACTGGCCATCGAGCTGAATCCCGCCACCGCCCACCTCGCGGCGCTGGTGTTCTTCATCGTGTCCATGGTGTTCGTGTGGCGCTCGTTCTACGGCATGCGGATCCCGGTGGTGGACACGAAGTAGTCCGACCGTTTTCCTGATGAAGGCCCCCGGGATTTCCTGGGGGCCTTTTCCCAATCACGCGCTTTTTGAATGACCATATGATCCTAGTTCTCCTTGCGGCCAGCATCGCGCTGATGACATTCATAATTCCTTGGTTTCTTGGGACGCCGGACACGTTCGAGAAACAGGCACGTGTCATGTGGATCACGCACCACGGGCTCAACGTGGCCGCGATCTTCGCAGGCCTGGGCTTCCTCCTCGGCACAACCTGGGGAGACCTGTTCGGCTTTGCAGTCACCTTCGGCGAATTGAGGGGGCGATTCCTACTGGCGGCGTTCTGTTTCGCTTTCGCGGGCTCCAGATACTTCCGGAGTATGCTCCCGGGTTGATCGATTTCAGGATGCCGCCCAGGCCCTCACCAGCCCCTCGAACCGCTCCCCCCGCTCCTCGAAGTTCCTGAACTGGTCGAAGCTGGCGCAGGCGGGGCTGAGGAGCACCTGGTCGCCGGGCTCGGCGAGGGCCAGGGCGTGGCGCACGGCGTCGTCGAAGGCGGGCACGACGTCGTGGGGGAGGCCCCCGAGGTCCCGCTGGAGCTGCGGGATGGCTTCGCCGAGGAAGACCAGGCGGCGCAGCTTGCCCGTCAGCGCCTCGATCAGCGGCGCGTAGCTGGCGCCCTTGTCGGTCCCGCCCAGCAGCAGCACCAGCGGGCCCGGGAGGGCGTGGATGGCTGTGAGCGTCGCGTCCACGTTGGTGCCCTTGGAGTCGTTGTAGGCCTTCACGCCGTCCCGCTCGCCGCAGAAGGCGATGCGGTGGGCGAGGCCGGGGTAGGTCCGCAGGCCTTCCCGCATGGATGCAACGGAAACCCCGGCGTGGGAGGCCAGCAGCACCGCCGCCAGGGCGTTCTCCACGTTGTGGTTCCCGGGGATGCGCAGCTCGGAGCGATGGAGGAGGTCCACCTCGGCGCCGTCCGCAGCCCGCAACCTCAGGCGCCCCTCGCCGTCGCACCAGGAGCCTGCCCCGCCGGGCCCGGTCCAGCCGAAGGTGGCTGTCCTCCCCTGCCCCGGCGCGCCCGCCGCCAGCTCCGGATGCCCCTCCGGATGGACCTGGAGATCTTCCGGCCCCTGGTTCAGGAAGATCCGCTGCTTGGCCGCGAGGTAGGCCTCCAGCGTGCCGTGCCGCGCCAGGTGGTCCGGCGTGAGGTTCAGCAGGGCCGCGCCCTCGGCGTGGAAGGTGCTCACCGTCTCCAGCTGGTAGCTCGAGCACTCCAGCGCGTAGACCGTGCCCGGCGCGGCCGTCTCCTGGGCCTCCAGCAGCGGCGTCCCGAGGTTGCCGCAGGCCGCCGAGGGCAGGCCCCCGGCGCGCAGCAGGTGGCCGAGCAGGTCGGTGGTCGTGCTCTTGCCGTTGGTGCCCGTAACGGCGAGGATGCGCGCGCCCGGATCCTTCGCCCGAAGGGCGCGGTGGGCCAGTTCCAGCTCCCCCAGCACGGGGATGCCCCGGTCCCGCGCAGCCCGCGCGAAGGGGATGGAGGGGCTCACCCCCGGGCTCAGGACGAGGGCTTCGGCACCCTCCAGGAGACCCTCCGGGTGGGCGCCCCAGACGGCGGGCACACCCAGGGACTCCAGGACTCGGCGGGAGGATTCGTCCGGCTCCGCCCGTGCATCGGTCAGCAAGGCCTCCACGCCGGATTTTGCAAGGTGCCGCGCCACGGCGAGCCCGCTGCGCCCCGCGCCCACGATGACGTGACGGCCCATGCGCCCTCCTTCACACATCTTCACACGGGCCCCGGGCTTGCCTTTCCAGGATTGAGGCTATGCTGGGGAACCCCCAAGCGGAGCATGAATGAGGGATCCCCTCCTGGAGCGCATCCTCGCGGGCGAGTGGCCCCTGGTGCCCTACGCCCACGAGATCCACGGCCTGAAGTCCGGGCAGGTGGAGGCCCGGGAGATCCTCACCCGCATCCGGCGGCCCAGCGGCGAGATCAGCAGCCTCTGGACCATGTTCCCGGACACCGCGGAGAACCACGCCAAGCGCGTGGAGATCGACATGATCTGCCTGGAGACCAGCTTCCGCGGCCTCTCGGCGACCCCCTTCACGCAGCAGCTCCAGTTCATCAACCTCGAGCCCCTCACCCTGGAGAGCCCCACCTTCTGGAAGCGGGTGGAGATCTGGCTGGGCAACATCAGCTACCCGCCCCACCAGATCGTCATGGAATTCACCGAGAGCCACTCCATCCACGACCTGAACGAGCTGCAGGCCTATGCCCGGCGCCTGCGGGAGATGGGGCTGCGCATCGCCGTGGACGACCTCGGCTCCGGCGTCGCCTCGCTGACCCACATGGCCCGCCTCAACCCGGACTTCATCAAGGCCGACAAGAGCCTGGTGGAGCAGTGCCACCGCCGCCCCTACCAGGCCGCGCTCCTGAACGCCCTGGCCGTCTTCGCCGAGCGCATGCGGGTGGGCTACATCGCCGAGGGCATCGAGACCCAGTCCGAGCTGCAGGCCATCATCGACGCCGACGTGCCCTGGGCCCAGGGCTTCGTCTTCGGCGAGCCCGAGCCCCTGCTCACCCCCGCCGCCGCGAGCTGAAGCCCGGCATGGACGAGGAGTGGTTCAGGGACTGGTTCGACGAGGACTACGCGGCCCTCTACGCCCACCGGGACGCCGCCGAGGCCGAAGCGGCCGTGGCGACCCTGCTGGAGGCCGCGCCGGAACTGGCCTCGGGCCCCGTCCTGGACCTGGGCTGCGGCTCGGGCCGCCACCTGAAGGCCCTGGCCCGGATCAATCCCGAAGTCCTGGGCATGGACCTCTCCATGGCCCTCCTGGAGCTCGTGGACCCCGCCCTGCGGAGCCGGCTCCTCCGGGGCGACATGCGCGCCCTGCCCTTCCGGGACGCCTCCCTGCGGGGCGTCTGCCTCTGGTTCACCCCCTTCGGGTACTTCGGCGACGACACCAACGCGGCCCTGGCCCTGGACCTGGGCCGCGTGGTGAGGCCGGGGGGGCTCGTCCTCCTCGACTACCTCGACGCGGACCACGTGGCGGCGCACCTGGTGCCCGAGGACCTCGTGGAGCGCAACGGCCTGCGGGTCCACAGCCGGCGCTTCCTGGAGGGCCGCCGGGTGGTCAAGCGCATGCGCATCGAGCACAGCGCCGGCGGCCCGGTGCGCGAGGTCTCCGAGAGCGTCCGCCTCTACCGCCCGGGAGAGCTCCTGGCCCTCTTCGACGCCGGCGGGTTCCGCCTCCGGCGGGCCTTCGGCGACTACGCGGGCCATGACCACGCCCCCGGCTCGCCCCGGTGGATCGGCCTCCTCGAACGGCGGACTTGAGATCGAGGCCCGGCGCGGAGCGGGCTACCATGGGGCTTTGGACTCGGAGCGGACCATGGCCTGGCGGAGCGTGCGCGACCTCGACGTGAAGGGAAGCAGGGTCTTCCTCCGGGCGGACCTGAACGTGCCCCTGAAGGCGGGCGCCGTCTCCGACGCCACCCGCATCCGCGAGACCCTGCCCACCCTGCGGCACCTGCTCGACGGCGGCGCCGCGGTGGTCCTCGCCTCGCATCTCGGACGGCCCAAGGGCGAGGGCTTCGAGACGGCCTTCAGCCTGGCCCCCGTGGCCGCCTGGCTGAAGGCCGAGGGCCTCGACGTGCGCCTGGCCTCCGGCGTCACCGGACCCGCCGTCGAGGCCGAGGCCGCGGCCCTGGCCCCCGGACAGGTGCTCCTCCTGGAGAACCTGCGCTTCGACAAGGGCGAGACCAAGAACAAGCCGGAATTCGCCGCCGCCCTCGCGAAGCTGGCGGACGCCTACGTGGACGACGCCTTCGGCGCCGCCCACCGCGCCCACGCCTCCGTCAGCGGCATGGTGGCCGACTTCCCGAAGGACCGCGTCGCCGCGGGCTTCCTCATGGAGAAGGAGCTGAAGGCCCTGGCCAGGGTGGCCTTCGATCCCGAGCCGCCCCTGGTGGCCATCTTCGGCGGCGCCAAGGTGAGCGACAAGATCGACCTGATCCGCCACTTCCTGGGCCGGGCCTCCGCCATCCTCATCGGCGGCGGCATGAGCTTCACCCTCCTCAAGGCGAGGGGCGTGGCGATCGGGAAGAGCCTCGTGGAGGAGGACAAGGTGGAGCTGGCGAAGGAGCTCCTCGCGGAGGCCGAAGCCAAGGGCACGAAGCTGTGGCTGCCCCTGGACCACGTGGTCTCGAAGGAGTTCCGGGGCGACGCCCTGGCCAGCCTCACCCAGGACGAGCAGGTCCCGGACGACATGATGGCCCTGGACATCGGCCCCGAGACGGTGGCCGCCTACCTGGACGTCCTGCGCTCCGCGAGGACGGTGCTCTGGAACGGCCCCATGGGCGTCTTCGAGATGGAGGCCTTCGCCAGCGGCACCCTGGCCATGGCGGAGTCCCTCGCGGAGGCCGCGGACCGCGGCGCCTTCGTGCTGGTGGGCGGCGGGGACAGCGTGGCCGCCGCGAACCAGGCGGGCGTCGCCGCGCGCATGAGCCACGTCAGCACCGGCGGCGGCGCCAGCCTGGAGTTCCTGAGCGGCCTCGTCCTGCCGGGCGTGGCGGCCCTGGAGGCCTGAACCGGCCGCCGTGCCATCATGGTCGGCGTCCTCCACCCCCACGCCTGAGCCCGGGAGCGCCCATGCGCTGCGTCGTCGCCAACTGGAAGATGAACATGCTGCAGGGGGAGGCCACCACCTTCTGCGACGTCTTCCTGGAGGGCTACACCCCCAAGGACAACGTGAACGTGGCGGTGGCGCCGCCCTTCACGCTGCTCACCCTCGTCCACGACCTGCTGAGGGAGAAGGGCGTGGCCACGGTGGCCCAGAACGGCCACCACGCCCGGCGCGGGGCCTTCACCGGCGAGATCGCGATGGCCCAGATCAAGGACGCCGGCGCGAACGGCGTCCTCCTGGGCCACAGCGAGCGCCGCCACCTCTTCGGGGAGACCGACGAGGTCGTCGGGAGGAAGCTCGTGAAGGCCCGGGCCAAGGGCCTGCTCCCGATCCTCTGCGTGGGGGAGACCCTCCAGGACCGCGACGCCGGCAGCACCTTCATGGTCCTGCGCCAGCAGCTCCAGGAGGTGGCCAAGGCCGGGCCGGGTCCCCTGTGGGTGGCCTACGAGCCCGTCTGGGCCATCGGCACCGGTCGGCGCGCGGAGGCCTCCCAGATCCGGGAGGCCCACGCCTTCATCCGCGAGGAGGTCCAGGTGGCCTTCGGCGTCCCGGACAGCAACGTGCCGATCCTCTACGGCGGCAGCGTCAGCCCGGACAACTTCGCTGAGGTGCTGGCGGTGCCCCACGTGGCCGGCGCCCTGGTCGGGGGCGCCAGCCTGGATCCCCTCAAGTTCCTTCAGCTCGTGCGGATCGCCCAGGGCTCCTAGTCCGCTCGGGCGACCCGCTAGTTCCGGGGGGCCTCCTTGACCGGTTCCGCCGGGGTCGGGGCCTCCTCGCGCGCCTCGTTCCGCCGCTCGCCCCAGAAGCTGGGCCGCGGCTTCGGACTCCACCCGAACTGTTCCTGGAGCTTCCAGACCACCACGCGGCTGAAGGCCCGGGCCTCCTCCTCCCGGATGCGGCCGTCGTCCTCGGCGTCGGCCCGGCTGAGGGGGTCCATGGCGTCGATGACCTCCTGGCTGTCCACGTCGAAGGAGGCGAGGGGGCTGGAGGCGCCCGAGGAGGGCTGCAGGAGGTCCACCACCGCGTTCACGCGCCGGGGCGCCCAGCCCAGCCGGTCGCTGGCGTGGCGCTGGTGCGCGGCGGCGTGGGTGCCGGCCCACAGGCCCCACCAGAAGCCTTCGAAGCCCGCGTTGCGGTTGCCCGCCATGGCGTTGAGGGCGCCGACCACCACGCCGGTGGTGACGCCCACGGCCACGGGGCTCGGATCCCCGGAGCGCCGGCCTTCCCGGACCTCGGTGATCGTGACGCGGAGGGTGGCGGCGTTGGCGGGCCCCTGGACGCCCTCGGGGATCACCACGGCCCGCGTGGCCAGCCGGGCCCGGATGGCGGCCGCGTACTCCTTGCTGATGTCCACGCGGCCCGGGACGTCCGCGGGCACCTCGAAGGCCACCGCGATGGGGGCTGGCGACTGCCGGAAGGCCTCCACCTCCGGCCGCGCGCAGGCGACGAGGAGGGCGAGGGCGGGAACGGCGAGGAGGGGGGATCGCATGGTTCGGCTCCAGGGCAAGGGTGCGGACAGACTGCGGGGATGACAACGGGGTATCAAGCGCCGTGCCAGCCGGGGATAATCGAGGCCGGGAGTGCCCATGCTGATTCTCATGGAGTCCGGCTGTCCCCCGGAGCGGGTCCGCGCGGTGGCGGAGCTCCTGGAGGCCCACGGGATCCGGCCCCAGGTGCTGGAGGCCGCCGGCAGCGTGAGCCTGGTGGCGCCCCATGCCTCCCAGGTGCTCAAGCCCGACCGGCTGGAGACCCTTCCGGGGGTCCGCCGGGTGGTTCCCATCACGTCCCCCTTCAAGCTCTCGAGCCTGGACGGCTCCCCCGGCCGCACCGTGGTGGAAGTGCGCGGCGAGCGCTTCGGGGACGGCGGCCTCGTGCTGGTGGCGGGACCCTGCGGCGTGGAGAGCCGGGAGCAGCTCTTCACCACCGCCCGCCACGTGGCCGAGGCCGGCGTGAAGCTCCTCCGGGCCGGCGCCTTCAAGCCCCGCACGAGCCCCTATTCCTTCCAGGGCCTGGGGGAGGAGGGCCTGCGCCTCCTGGACGAGGCCCGGCGGGAGTTCGGCCTGGGCATCGTCACCGAGGCCACGGAGGTGGAGACCTTTGACGCCGTGGAGGCCTGCGCGGACATGGTCCAGCTCGGGGCCCGGAACATGCAGAACTTCGCCCTCCTCCGCCGGGCCGGGCGCAGCCCGAAGCCCGTCCTCCTCAAGCGGGGCCCCGGCGCCACCCTGGAGGAGTGGCTCTATGCCGCGGAGTACGTCCTCGGCGAGGGAAACCGCAACGTGGTGCTCTGCGAGCGGGGCATCCGCACCTGGTCCGACCACGCCCGCAACACCCTCGACGTCTCGGTGGTCCCGGCCGCCAAGGCCCTCACCCACCTGCCCGTGGTGGTGGATCCAAGCCACGCCACGGGCCGTCGCGACCTCGTCATCCCCTGCGCCCGGGCGGGCGTCGCCGCGGGGGCCGACGGCATCCTGGTGGAGACCCACTGCCAGCCCGAGAAGGCCCTCAGCGACGGGCCCCAGGCCCTCCTGCCGTCCGACTTCATCCGCCTCGTGGACGAGTGCCGACGGGTGCACGGGGCGCTGCAGGTCCAGCCCGCGGGATCCGGACTGGCCTTCTAGCCGCGGACGCCGCGGGACAATCCGGGCCCGACGCGCTAAGATGGTCGGTTCGGAGCGTCCATGTCCTCGCTGCTCATCACGCTGAACGTCATCATCTCGCTGCTGCTCATCGGCGCGATCCTCCTGCAGCCCGGCACGAAGGGCGGCGGGCTGGGCACGGCCTTCGGAGGGGGCGGCGCGAACACGGCCTTCGGCGCCCAGGGCGCGGCCCCCGTGCTTTCGAAGATCACCTACTGGCTGGCGGGGGCCTTCTTCGCGACGCTGCTCGCCATCGAGTACCGCGTCATCGTCGAGAACCGCTCGGTGCTGGAGAAGCCTTCCGCGGCCAAGACCGGCACGAAGCCCGCCGCGCCGGCGCCGGCCGCGCCGACGCCGGCAGCCCCCGCGCCCGCGCCGGCCCACGCGCCCTCGCTGCCCCAGAAGTAGGCACCAGCGGCTTCTCCCGCTTTGACCGCGGGGGAAGCCGCTGGCATGCTGGACGTCCTGGCCCTCGTGGTGGAAATGGTAGACACGCCATCTTGAGGTGGTGGTGGCCAAAAGCCGTAGCAGTTCGAGTCTGCTCGAGGGCACCAAACGGAAGCGCCGCTCACGCGGCGCTTTTTCGTGGGCCGGACCCCGTACCCTGGGGCCATGGCCTGGCCCCCCTCCGAACGCCTCCTCGCGCCCCTGGCGCCCTGGTTCGACGCGCACCGCCGCGACCTGCCGTGGCGCGCGACGGACCTGGACGCGCCCCATCCCGACCCCTACGCCGTGCTGGTCTCGGAGCTGATGCTCCAGCAGACCCAGGTGGCGACGGTGCTGCACTACTTCGGGCGCTGGATGGCCCGCTGGCCCGACGCCCGGTCCCTCGCCTCGGCCTCCGAGGAGGAGGTGCACAAGGCCTGGGAGGGCCTTGGCTACTACCGCCGGGCCCGGCTCCTCCACGCGGCCGCGAAGGCCGTCGCCGCCCAGGGCTGGCCGACGGATCTCGAGGGGCTGAAGGCCCTGCCCGGCCTCGGGGACTACACCGCGGCCGCGGTGGCGGCCCAGGCCTTCCAGCGCCCGGAGCCCGCCCTCGACGGGAATGTCTTCCGCGTCGCGGCCCGCCTGCTGGGCCTGGAAGAGGACCCGAAGGCCCGGGCCCGGGAGCTGAGGCAGTGGCTGCGCCCGGCGCTGTCCGCCCACGGCCCGTCCCGCATGGTCCAGGGCCTGATGGAGCTGGGCGCCACCGTCTGCGCGCCTATGCCTCGCTGCGGGGACTGTCCGCTGGCCGGCGCCTGCCGGGCGAAGCGCCTGGATGCGGTCGAGCGCATCCCGCCGCCGGCGAAGCGCGCGGCCCCGCGGGAGAGCGAGTTCACCCTCGTGGCCGCCGAGGCCCAGGGCCGGTGGCTCGTGGCGGAGCCCCAGGGCCGCGGGCTCCTGGCCGGCCTCTGGCGATGGCCCGCGGTCCCACCGGACACGACGGAGCCAGGGACCTCGCGGGCCGCCGAGCCCGGCTCCGCCGATCCCGCGGTGGAGGCACGGAGCTTTGAAGGCTGGGTCCAGGTCTACACCCATAGGCGGGAGCGGGTGCGCCCCCTGCACCTTCGCCTACCGGCGCCCTTCCCCGCCCCGCCTGGATTCCACTGGGTGGACGCCGCGCGTCTCGCCGCCCTGCCCATGGGCCGACGGGACGGCCGCCTCCGCGAGCTGCTGGGCACGAGCCTCGGGGCGCGGCCCCTGGACCTCGAGGTCGCGCGGCTGCTCCTCTCCCTCAGAGCCGGTGGAGACCCCGGGGCGTGATCCGCACGTCGAGGGGCGGGAGGCCCATCGCGGACAGCGTCCGCGCGGCCGCCTCCCGGCACCCGGGTCGGACCACGAGGATGCAGCAGCCGCCGCCCCCCGCGCCGCAGGGCTTCATGCCCTCGAACCAGCCCTCCCGGGAGCCGCGCTCCCTGACGGCGCGCATGGCGTCGGTCTCCACCGCCGGGGAGAGCCGCACCCGCGCCCGGCCCTCCCGCTCCAGGAGGGCGGCCACGGCGTCCGCGTCCCCGGGGACGGCGGCCGCCATCTCCAGCGCGATGTCGCGGATCCCCCGCAGGGCCTCCCGTGTCGTGGCGTCCCCCTCGATGAAGCGCTTGTAGGCCTCCCAGTTGGTGAGCCCCGAGTGGTGGGGCGCGCCGGTGTAGAAGAGCAGCAGCCGCTCGAGGAGGGCGGGATGGGGCTCGAGGCGCTCCCATCGCGGGAGCGGTCCGTCCCAGTGCAGGGCCAGGGTTCCGCCCAGGGCCGCCGGGTAGTAGTCCTGCCAGCCCGTCGGGGTCTGCAGCTCCCGGGCCTCCAGGTCCCGCAGGCTCGGCACCTCCGAGGCGAGCGCCTCGCCCTCCTCCAGGTCCAGGGCGACACCCCGGAGGCCGACCCCGAGACAGCTCGAGACGCCGAGGCCGGAGCCCCGGGGAACGGGACTGCTGATCCTCAGGCGCGCCGGCCGCCCGGGCGCTGCGGAGAGGACCCGCCACACCCAGGACAGGCCCTCGGGCGCCGACGCGGGCCAGGGGCTCGAGGGGAAGCCGAGGCCGAGGTCCAGGCTCTCGATGCGGTCGGGGCCCTCCTCCGGCGCCTCGAGCCCGATCCAGAGGTCCACCGCGGCATTCACCGTGACGCAGCCCTCCAGCAGGGCGTAGATCGGCCAGAGGTCGAGGGTGCCCCCCGCCAGGTCGATGCGGACCGGGACCCGCCAGCGCCGCGCTGCCGCCACCTCAGAACCCGAGGTCGGCGAGCTCCTGCTGGGCCGTGCGGGCCTCCGGCGTGCCCGAGAAGCCCTCCACGAGCTCCTTGAAGGCGCGCACGGCGGCGGGCTTGAGGTTCTGGCGGCTGAGGCACTGGGCGCGCTTGAGCTTGGCCGGCAGGAACTGGTTCGAGCTCGGCGCCTCGCGGATGAGCTGCTCGAACACGGCCTGGGCCTTGTCGTAGGCCTTCTGGTTGTAGTGGGCGAGCCCAAGGAAGAAGAGGGCATCGGGCTTCTTCGCGCTGCCCGCGTGGCTCTTGATGAAGACCTCGAGGCTGTCGGCGGCCAGGGCGTAGTTCCCCCGGTTGTAGTCCAGCACCGCCGCGCTGAAGGCCTTCTCGTCGTCGGGGGTGGCGGGCGCGCCGGAGCCGTCCGGGCGAGCCGGGGCGCCGGAAGCCTTCGGCACGTAGTCCAGGCGGCGGTTCAGCACCCGGGTGGTGTCCTGGAGCTGCCTCAGGGTCTCCTGCACGTCGGCCTGGAAGCGCCGGTCGAGGGCGCGGGCCTCGGCGTCCGCGGCGCGGTCGGCGTCGGCCTTGCGGTTGCCCTCCTCGACCTGCTGCTTGAGCTGGAAGACCTGGACCTTCATGTCCCCCAGCTCCTGCTCCACGCGCCTGAGCTGGTCCTCGGAGGAGCAGCCGACGCAGAGCGCGCCGAGGAGGACGGGAAGGGCCAGGGCAGGCCGGGACGCGCGCATGGGACCTCCAGTGGGATTCCTGATGCTACCAAAGGCGAAGGGCGGAGGCGCCGAGCCTCCGCCCTCCGGGAAGGCGTGCCCTACTGCAGCTTGAATTCGCAGCGGCGGTTGACGAACCAGCTCTCCTCGTTGCTCCCCATGACCTTGGGCTTCTCCTTGCCGTAGCTGATGGTGCCCAGGCGGCTCTCGGAGACGCCGAGGCCGATGAGGTAGCGCTGGGCCGCGGTGGCGCGGCGCTCGCCGAGGGAGAGGTTGTACTCCACGGTGCCGCGCTCGTCGCAGTGGCCCTCGAGCATGAGGCGCGCGGAGGTGTACTTGCGCATGAAGTCGGCGATGGCCTGGAGCTTCGGCTTGTCGGGATCGCGGATCTCCGAGCGGTCGAAGTCGAAGTTGATGTCCTTGAGCACGAGGCTCGCGGCCCGCTGGACCTCGGCGAGGTTCACCGTCGTGGCCGTCGGCGCCGTGGCCGTCGGCGTGGGGGCGGTCGGCGTCGTCGTGGCCGTGGGGGCCGTGGGGGTGGACGTGGGCGCCACCGGCGCCTCCTCCGGCTTCCTGCAGGCGAGGCCGCCAGCGAGGGCCAGGGCGGCCACAGGGAGAAGGAGTCGTTCGCTGCGCATGGCGGGGAGCCTCCGGCGGGAGTGTAGCAACGGGCGGTGAAGAGGTTAACGGAAAATTCCGGCCACCGGATGAGCGGTCAGCGGGAGCGGGTCCACTTGGGGCTCTGGCAGCCGAAGAGCTCCGTCAGCTTGGACAGGGACTTGCCCGACAGGTCCGTGGTCCAGAGCTGCATGTTGCCGCTGCGGGTGCTGGCGAAGACCAGGCGCCGCTCGTCGGGGGACCAGGCGGGCCCCTCCGAGCTGAAGATGCCCGTGGTGATCTGGTAGGCCTTGCCTTCCCCCAGCTTGTGCACGAAGAGGTCGAACTTGCCCTCGAAGCGGGAGACGTAGGCCACCATGGCGCCATTGGGGCTCCAGGCCGGGCTGGCGTTGTAGCCCCCTTCGAAGGTGAGCCGCCGCACGTTCGAGCCGTCCTCCTCCATGAGGTAGACCTGGGGATTGCCCTCGCGGTCGGACGTGAAGGCGATCTGGGTGCCGTTGGGATTCCAGCTCGGCTCGGTGTTGATGCAGCCGCCGTCGGTGAGGCGCTTCACGCGCCCGCTGTCCACGTCGAGGATCATGATGTCGCTGTTGCCCTTCCGGTCCCCCTGGACGAAGGCGAGGCGCTTGCCGTCGGGGCTCCAGACGGGGCTGTAGCAGTGGCCCTGGGGCGAGGTGGTGCTCGGGTAGAGCTTCTGGTGGGCCTGGCCGCGCCGGCGTTCCCCCCAGATCTCCGGCGTGCCGCCCTTGTAGGTGATGTAGGCCAGGCGCCCGTCGGGGGCCACCGTGGGCGAAAGGGTGAGGGAGCCCCAGCGGGTGAGCTGGAGCAGGCCTGCGCCGTCCCGGTCCACCTGGAAGATCTCCTTCACCCCGGGGGAGGTCTGGCGCACGAAGACGATGCGGGTGGAGGCCACGCCCTTCTCGCCGGTGAGGCGGGCCACCAGGTCGTCGGAGATCGTGTGGGCGATGCGGCGGAGCTGCCCCTCCTTCCCGATGTAGCGCTTGCTGAAGACGGGCTTGCCGGCCTTCACGTCCACCACCTGGATCTCCACCACGACCTCGTCGCCGTCGCCCTTCGCGACCTTCGAGGTGAAGAGCCAGTCCGTGGCCAGCCGCGCCCAGGCCGGGTAGCTGGCGGCATCCGTGCTGCCCGGGAGGACGCCCGTGATGAGGGCGAAGGGTCCCGCCTCCTCGAGGTCGCGGCTCAGGGGGCTGCGGAAGTCCTTGGCGACCAGGTCCTCCGCCAGCCCCGCCAGCGTTGGGGGCGCCAGGGCGATGCCGAGACGGCCGCCCTTCTTGGCCTCCAGCTCCACCTCCACCTGCGTCTTCTGCGGGGGCGCCTGGGGCTTGGGCTGCTGGGGCGCGGCGGCGAGGGTGAGGCAGGCGGCGGCGCACAGGCCAGCGAACCAGGCACGGGTCATGTCGGCTCCAGATGCAACAAGGGATGCGCCAGGATACCAGCTAGGTTCCGCCCTCCCCGGCGCCCCCGCGCCAGGCGCCCGCCGCGAGCAGCGCCGCGAGGATGCCCGCCGAGGGCCAGAGGAGGGTCCAGGGGCTCGCGAGGAGGAAGGCCCGTCCCGAGGCCAGCATGGTGCCCCAGGAGGCCAGGTCCGGGGGCAGGCCGACCCCGAGGAAGCTGAGGCCGCCTTCCACCAGGATCACCGCGCCGAGGCCCACGGTGGCCTGGGCCAGCAGCAGCGGCGCCAGGCGGGGCAGCACGTGGCGCAGGAGCCGGTGGGCGCCTCCGCCGCCCATCAGGCGGACCTGCAGCAGGCTGGGGTCGCCGCGGAGCACGTCGAGGCGGTTGAGGGCGAGGCGCGCGTAGGGGATCCAGCCCCCGAGGGCCAGGGCCGTCAGGAGGCTGCCCAGGCCGGGACGCAGGAGGGCCAGCAGGAGGAGGGCCAGCAGGGTGGAGGGCACGCTGGCCAGGAGGTCGGCGAGGGCCAGGATGGTCCGCCGCAGGAGCGCCGCGCGGTGGGCCGCCAGGGCCAGGAGGAGGCCCAGGGCCGCGTGGAAGGCCGTGAGCGCGCCCGCGAGGGTGAGGGACCGCGCCCCGCCCAGCCACCAGCGCCGGAGGAGGTCGCGGCCCACCTCGTCGGTGCCGAAGGGGTGCCCGGGGCCCGGGCCCTGGAGCCGCGCGGCCAGGTCCACGCGGCCGTCCCCTCCGAAGAGCCAGCCCAGCAGGAGCAGCGCGAAGACGGCCAGGGGCCAGCGGGCGCGGAGGCTCCTCACCGCGCCCTCGGATCCAGGAGGGCCTGCAGCCCCTCCACGGTGAATTGCGTGGCCACGTAGGCCGTCGCGCCCCAGAGCACCGCCCCCTGCACCAGGGGCAGGTCGCGGCTGGCCAGGGCTCCCACGAGGATCTGCCCCAGGCCCGGCAGGGCGAAGATGGTCTCCACCAGCACGGCGCCGCCGAGCAGGCCGCCGAGCTGCAGGCCCAGCACCGTGAGCCAGGGGCCCGAGACCGCCGGCAGCAGCCAGGCCCGCCAGCGCAGGGGGCCGGGCACCCCCGAGGCGCGCCACCAGCGGATCCCGGGGCTCTCCCGGACCTCCTCGAGCTGGGTGGCGAGGACCCGGGCCTGGTGTCCCGCCAGGGGCACGGCGAGGGTGAAGGCGGGCAGCACCCAGGAGGCCCAGCCCTGGACGCCCGCCACCGGCAGGCCCGGCACGTGCTGGGCCACGCCCCAGAGCAGGAGGGGGCCCAGCACGTAGACCGGGGAGGCGATGGCGGCCCCCTGGAGGGCCCGGATCCCGCGCCCCCGCGGCAGGGCCATCGCCCAGGCCAGGAGCATGGAGGCCGCCAGGGCCAGGAAGGCCAGGCGCAGGCTCACCGGGAGGCCGCCCCGGAGGATGTCGGCCACGGGACGGTTGAAGCGCAGGCTCGTGCCCATGCGGCCGTGGAGCAGGTCCGAGGCCGAGCGCGCGAGGGCCTGAAGCAGGGGCTGGTCCAGCCCCAGGATCCGGCGGAACGCGGCCACCTCCGCCTCCGTGGCCCACTCCCCGGCGGCGATGCGGGCGGGGTCCTCGGGGAGCACGCGCGGCAGCACCTGGATGAAGAGCCACACGCCCGCCAGGGTGGCGAGGGCGCGGAGGGCCGCCAGGAGGCCCTTCACCGGAGGGCCTCCAGCCGGGCCACCAGCGGGAGGTTCGCCTCCGGCAGGGGGAGCCGGAGCATCTCCGCCGGCGTGAACCAGCCCCAGGCGAGGGCCGTGCGCGGCGGGCCGTCCGGCGTCACGAGGAAGGGGTGGAGGCGGACGGTGCGGTCCCCGTAGGCGTGCACCAGCGGCTCCAGCGGGCGCGGGCCGGCGGCCCCCAGGCCCAGCTCCTCCGCCAGCTCCCGGACCAGCGCGGACTCGGGGGCCTCCCCGGGCTCCAGCTTGCCCCCGGGGAACTCCCACCGGCCCGGCAGGACCGGGGAGGCCGGGTCCCGCCGCTGGAGGAGGCAGCGGCCCTCGAGGCGGAGGAGGGCCAGGGCGACGTCCACCGTGGTCATGCCTCCGGTCCCTCCGCGGACGCACCGCCCAGGTCCTCCTGGTAGGCCAGCCGCGCGAGCAGGTCGGCGTAGCGCCGGCGCAGCGTCTCGATCCAGACCCGCTTCAGCTTCGGGTAGGCGGGGCGCAGGTTCACCTCCACCCAGCACTGCAGGTCCAGCACCGAGGCGCAGCGCTCGAGGCTGTGGTGGAGGGCGTCCCGCAGGCCCTCGTCCACCGTCTGCATCGCCTCCACGGGGGCGAAGCTCAGGCGGTGGACGGGCGAGACGCCCATGGCCCTCAGGCGCTCCCGGTGGAGCGCGGTGCCATAGCCCTTGTGCCGGGCGAAGCCGTAGCCCTCGTAGAGCTCGTCCAGTTCCGCCATGCGCGCGTCCCGGTGGGTCTTGGCGAGGATGCTGGCGGCCGCCACGGCGCAGCTCGTGGCGTCGCCGTCCACGATGAGCCGCTCCAGGAGCCCGGTCTTCGGGGCGCGGTTGCCGTCCACGAAGAGGATGCGGGGCTTGGCCTCCACCTTCTCCACCGCCCCGCGCATGGCCATCATCGTGGCCTCGAGGATGTTCTCCCGGTCGATGGCCATGGAGTCGACCTCCGCCACCGCCCAGGCCGCCAGCACCGACTTGAGCTCGGTGGCTAGCACGGCGCGCCTTTCCGGAGCGACCTGCTTGCTGTCCTGGACCTCCACCAGCACGTGGCGCCACTTGCGGGCCGCGGCCTGGTCCAGCACCGCGCAGGCGGCGACCACGGGGCCGGCCCAGGCCCCCCGCCCGGCCTCGTCGACGCCGCCCCACAGGATCCCGGGCGGGACGTTCCCAAGATCCCAGTCCAGTGGATTCATGCGGGTCTCCGCCTTCCAGCATAGCGTCCGGGGCTGGAGGGCCAGGACGCGCTAGCGGCGCTGCCAGAGGTCGAAGGGGCGCGTGCCCACCAGGAGGTTCAGGATCGCCCCCTTGCCGCGGAAGGGCTGGCCCTCGCCGGCGGTCTCGGCCCGGCCCGCCGCGAGCTCCACGTAGAAGCGGCCCACCTCGGTGCGGAGGGCCAGTCCGTAGCCCCGGGCCCGGGCCGATTCCCGCAGGGCCCCCGGCCTCAGCGCGCCGAGGTAGCCCACGTCCCACCTCGGCTCGAGCTGGGCCTGGAGGCCGAAGAGGCCCGCCACGCGGACGGGAAAGCCCAGGCGGACCACCGCGAAGTTGGGCGCGAGGAAGCCCGCGCTGCGCGTCCCCTGGAGGAAGGAGGGGCCGCCCAGGGAGTACCAGCGGTCCAGGGGGAGGTCCCAGCCCAGGCCGCCCTCCAGGTCCAGGGAGGCGCCCACGCGGCGGCCGAGGGGCCGGACGTGGCGCAGCCGGAGGTAGGCATGCTTGAAGCGGTCCCCGCCCGCCTCCAGGGACCGGCCTTCGCCGGCGGAGACCCGCACCAGGGTCCCGCCGGTGGGGAAGGCGTAGCGGTCGAAGCTGTCCCATTCGAGGGAGGTCTGGAGCCCCTCGGAGGCTTCCCGGGCGTCCCCCTCCAGCCCGGGCTGCAGGGCCGTCCACCGCCGTGCCGCCTCCAGGCGCCACAGGCCCTGGTCCCGGGCGCCGAAGCGCTGGAAGAGGCCCAGCCCGAGGTCCCGGGAGCGCAGGGTGCGGTCCGCGAGGATCCCGGAGCGCGGCGCGAGGAGGGCGGGCTCCTCCAGGCCCTCGGGCAGGAAGCGCTGGGCGAAGTGGCGCGCGAAGACCAGCACGCCGGTGCGCGGGGACGCGTGGAAGGCCCGGCGGAAGTCCAGGTCCACGCGCTCCTGGAGCCGGTTCGTGCTGGCCTCCAGCGCCAGGCTGTTCCCGCTGCCCAGCAGGTTGTTCCAGAGGCTGCCGACGCCCGCGTGGAGCCCCCAGGTGCTCTCGAAGGCGAGGGAGACGTCGAACTCCACCCGCGTGCGCGGCACGGGGACGAGGCTCAGGGCCGGGCCCCGGGGCGTCAGGGTGCCGCCCAGCACCAGTTCGTCGAGGCTCAGGCGGGACTCGGCCACCGCGAGGCGCTGGAAGACCGTGCGGACGTTCAGCGGCTGCCCCTCCAGGCCCTGCATGAGGCGGTCCAGGTAGCGCCGGTCCGAGGGCGTGCCGCCGCTCACCGCCACCTGCGCGACCTTCGGCTCCTCGCAGCGCACCTGGAGCACGCCGTCCCGGAAACTCGTGCCCGCGAAGTCCACCAGGGGCCGGTAGTAGAGCGTGGCCTCCACCAGCACGCGGTCCAGGGCCCGGGCCAGCCGCACGGGGTCGAAGCGGACGCCGGGGCGGAGGCCCTCGGCGGCGAGACTGGCCTCCAGCAGGGCGCGCCAGGCCGGCGGGGCCTCGACCTTCACCGCGCCGATGGGGTCGTAGGGCGCGATGGCGATCCGGCTCCCCTCGGCGGTCCAGGCCAGGGAGCCCTCCCGGGCGAGCCCGGCGGCCTCGAGCCGGCGCAGGAGCCGGAGGTGCAGCAGCCGCGAAGGCGGGCCTTCGCCCAGGGTCCGCCTCGCCAGGGCCTCGGCCTCCGCCCGCAGGTCCTCCGGGACCTCCAGGCGGAGCGGCCCCGGGGGCACGGGACCTTCGGCCAGGCCGCCGTAGAGGAGCCGCTCCAGGTCCTCGAGGCGCAGGTCCAGGCCCGCGCGGCCCACCCGCACGGCTTCGGGCACCTGGGCGCTGAAGTCCAGGTAGCCCAGGTTGCGGGTGTCGGGCCGGACCAGCAGGTCCGCGGCCTCCCGGGAGAGGCGGGTGCGCTCCTCGATGGTGACGTCGAGGGTGCGGAGCAGCAGCGTGAACAGCGTCCCCGCGCGGACGTCGTCGAGCTGGCTGCCCACCTCCACGGCGAGCACCGCCGGCGGGCCCGCCGCGGCCGCGGGAAGGCTCCGGGCCATGTCCTTCGCCTGGTGGACCGGCAGGTTCTCCACCAGCAGGCCGTCCACGTGCTGCTTCCCGTCCATGAGCACCGGGCGGAACATGCCCGGTATGCTCATGGAGGCGCGCACGGCGTCCACGAGGTTCCCCGAGGCCGGCGCGTCCGCGCCGCCGTCCTGCAGGTTGGTGGAGACCGCCCGCAGGGGCGCCCGCAGCCTCGAGAAGTCGCTGCCCGCGAAGACGAGGCCCCGGCCCAGCAGCCACTGGAGGCTGCGCTTCAGCTCCAGCCCCGGGCTGGCGCCCGGCGTGAAGGTGAAGCCCTCGCGGCCGTACTCGGCGGTGAAGATCGTGGAGGTGCGGCTCTCCTGCTCCCAGAGGGTCTCGCCGTAGGCCCGGCGCTGGCGGTCCAGGAGGGCGGCGCCCAGGTCCATGCCGCGGAAGAGGTCCTCCATCGCGGCGCCGTCGTAGCCGCAGCCCTGCATCGCGCCGATGAAGGCGCCGGCGCTGGTCCCCGCGATGGCGTCGGCCTCGAAGCCCTCCTCCTCCAGCCGCTGGAGCACCCCCACGTGGGCGAGGCCCTTCGCCGCCCCGCCGCCCAGGGCAAGCACCAGGGGCCGCTGCCCCGCGATCCGCGCCGCCGGCCGGAAGCGGAAACGGTAGTCGGGGGGGCGGACCTCGAGGTGGACGGCGGCCGCGGACGGGACCTGCTGCGCGCTGGCCGCGCCGGCAGCGAGGAAGAGCGCGAGGCAGGTCCGGTGCATCCCCTAGCCTACCGGGCTCAATGGGATTCGAGACGCCAGGCCAGGGCTCCGCCCGGGCCTGGCGTGGGGAGCACGAGGGGGACGGAGAGCGACCGAAGGGCGCGCGCGGTCCCCCTCGTCTGACATCAATCCACGCGGTAGTGGCAGCCGCGGCTCTCCTTGTTCAGGGAGGCGGCCTTGAGGATGAGGCGGGCGCAGATGATGCCGCTGCGCAGCTCCAGGAGGGAGCGGCTGAGCCTGGCCTGGCGGTAGAAGCGGTCGATGCGGTGGTGGAGGTAGCCCACGTCCTCCCGGGCCTGCTCCAGCCGCGCGCGGGTGCGCACGATGCCGGCGTAGTTCCAGAGCGTCGTCCGGATGAGGTTCCAGTCCTGCTCGATGAGGAGGGGATCGGTGGCCTCGGCGTGCTCCGGCGGCGTCCAGGGCGCGAAGGCGTCCGCGCCTGGATGGATCACCCCGCCGGCCTCGGCCACCATGGCGTCCGCCGCGCGGTGGCCCCAGAGCAGGCCTTCCAGCAGGGAGGTGGAAGCCAGGCGGTTGGCGCCGTGGACGCCGGTGCAGGCCACTTCGCCCGCCGCGTGGAGGCCCGGCAGGCTGGTGCGGCCGTCCAGGTCCACCAGCACCCCGCCGCAGAAATAGTGGGCCGCGGGCACCACCGGCACCGGCTGCCGCGTGGGTTCCAGCTCCTCGGTGCGGCAGGCGGCGAGGATGTTCGGGAAGTGGGTCTCCAGGTCGAGGCGCGCCGCCACGGGCCGCAGGTCCAGGTAGACGCAGGGCTCGCCGGTGGCGGCCATCTCCTGGAAGATCGCGCGGCTCACCACGTCCCGGGGCGCCAGCTCCATGTGCTCCGGGGCGTACTTCTGCATGAAGCGCTGGCCCTTGCGGTTCACCAGGTGGGCGCCCTCGCCCCGCAGGGCCTCGGTGAGCAGGGTGCGCGGCTTGCCCGGGACGTAGAGCGACGTGGGGTGGAACTGCACGTACTCGCAGTTCACGATGCGCGCGTTGGCGCGGTAGGCCGCGGCGAGCCCGTCCCCGGTGGCGCCGGCGGGATTGGTGGTGTGCAGGTAGAGGTAGCCGAGGCCGCCGGTGGCCAGCAGGGTGCGCTTGGCCTGGCACAGCTCCACCGCGCCGGTGGCGGGGTCGAAGAGGTAGGCGCCCCAGACGGTGATGGGGTCGTAGACGTGCCGGGGGTCCCTCGCGTGGTGCGGGTTGGTGAGCAGGTCCACCAGCACCCGGCCCTCCAGCACCGCGATGCCTTCGTGCTCCCGCACGGCCCGGCTCAGGGCCCGCTGGATGGCGAGGCCCGTGGCGTCCTTCGCGTGGTAGATGCGCGCCACGCTGTGGGCCGCCTCGGCGGTGGGGTCGGGCTCGCCGCTGGCGTCCTGGTCGAAGGGGACCTTCAGGCGCTCCCAGAGGAAGTCGTGGCACAGGGGCGGTCCCTGCTCCGCGAGCTGGCGCACGGCCTCGGGATTGCAGAGGCCCGCGCCGGCGGCCTCGATGTCCGAGGCCAGCAGCTCGGGGCTGTCGCGCTGCTCCCCGTTGGCCCCCTCGCCCACCGAGCCGATGATGCCGCCCTGGGCCCAGCCGGTGTTGCTTTCGCCCAGTTCGTCCTTGGCCACCAGGACGACCTTCGCGCCCTGGTCCGCGGCGCGGATGGCGGCGGTGCAGCCGGCGATGCCGGCGCCGAGGACGAGGATGTCGGTCTCGATCATGGGCGGATCTCCCAGCGTGGCACGGGCATCGCCCAGAGGGCCTCGGGGGCGGCGTCGGGGTCGGCCTGGAGGTAGGCCAGGCGCTCCTCCGTGAACTGCAGCGCCTCCCGGTGGTCCACGTGGCCCCAGGGCGTCGCGAGGAGGCCCTCGCAGGGCCCCAGGCGCTCCAGGGCGTCCTCCCAGACCGCCACGGCGCCGGCGAGGTTGTGGAGCTGCTGGTGGTGGTAGCCCGCGGCCAGGAGGATCAGCCCCTGGAGGCCCGCGCGCAGCGCACCCTCGGCTTCGATCCAGAGGGCTTCCAGGGCGTCGTGGGTCTCGTGGAAGAGGGCCACGTCGAAGAGGGCTACCGCGGCCTGCAGCCGGTAGGTCCCGTCCTCCGGCAGCCCCGTCAGGGCCGAGAGGGCCACGCCGCAGCGCAGGCTGGCCAGGGGGCCGAAGGCGCCCCAGGCGGCGCCCGGCCTCCAGCCGTCGGGCCCTTCCTGGGCCAGGCCGGGCAGGCGCGACCTCGCCTCGGACCAGGCGGAGGCCGGATCCGGAACGCCCAGGGCCCCGAGCATGCGCGCGGCGAGTTCGAGGAGCAGGGGCTCCGGCAGGCCTCCCGGGTGGGCCTCCCGAAGCTTGGGCGCCCCGAGCACCGTGGGCCAGGCCAGCAGGGCCCGGTTCCGGGGCGCGTCCAGGGCGGCCTCGACCAGCTCCCGCAGGAAGCGCTGGACTTCGAGGGGCAGCACCGGCTGGCGCTGCCAGAAGAGGGGCCGGGTGTCGGAGCAGCTCATGGCCGGCCGCCCGGCTTCACGAAGGGCGGGTCCGTCACCACCAGGGTGAGCAGCTTCCCGCCGGTGGCGTTGTCCTCGAGGCCCGCCCACGCGGCCCCCTCCAGCCGACCCCGCCGCACCTGGGCGGGCGCGCCCTGGCCGTGCTCGAGGATCCAGCGGGCCACCCGTCCGCGGTAGAGCTTGGACCAGTGGGTGATGGCGCGACCCTGGGGATCCACGACGGCCACCGTGTGCCGCGGCCTCGCCCAGCCCTTGAGGAGGCTGGCGCCGTCCTGGGGCAGCAGCTCCCAGACCGGTCCCTCGGGCAGGGCCTCCAGGCGCGGGAGCAGGTGACGCTGCCAATGGGCCTTCAGGCCCGCCAGGCCCGCGAGCTTCAGCTTGTAGGGAGGCACCGACTCGTCGCCGCGCACGAGCCCGCGCAGGGTGGAGAGCACGAAGACCTGCCGCCAGAGGCTCCGGTCCAGGGTGGCGGGGTCGAGGGCCTGGAAGGCCACGCCGGTGTAGCGCTCCAGGGCCGGACGCAGGGGCACAGGATGCCGCAGGGCCAGGGCCTCCGCCCTGGCCTTCTCCAGGGCGGCCTCCTTCACCTCGAAGGCGCGGCGCAGGGCTTCCGCGCTGCCATGCACCACCAGGTCCGCGAGGCGTTCGCGGACCCAGCGCTGGGCCGCGTCTTCGGGCAGGGTCCCCGTGCGGCCCCCCGGGGCCTTGTCCTCCGAGGGCGCGAGCAGCACGAGGGGCCGGCCGCTCACGGGTGGACCCCCGCGAGCACCGCGTCGGGATGGGCGGCCTCCTCGGCCTCCCGCGCCGCGATCCAGGCCTCCAGGGGGATCAGCCCGAGGCCCCGCCAGAGCCCGCGGAGCCGCGCCCCGTAGCCCGCCAGGCCCGCGGCGTGGGCGAAGCGGTGCCCGGCGGTGGCCACCGGCAGGCGCGGCTGGCCCTCGTCCAGCTCCCAGGGATGGAGCACCAGGGGCGTGCCCGCGCCCGCCCCGGCCAGGCGCTGGAGCCGGGCCCGCAGGAGGGGGCGCGGCCAGAGCCGCATGGCCCAGCCCCACATCGGCACGGTGAAGGGGCCGAGGCCCATCACCGGGGGCGGCAGCTCCCAGATCCCGTTGGGCAGACGGTACGGGCGCCGGGGCCAGGCGGGATCCCCGAGCACCTTCAGGGGCGCCCGGCTCGAGTCGAAGGTGAAGCCCAGCTCGGGGAGCAGGCGCCACCAGCCCTCCGCGGCGCCGCGGAGGCTCCACTCGGGAGCGCGGAAGCCTTCCACCCGGACGGCGGCGATGTCCTCCAGGGCCTGCCGGCCCGCCACGAGGGAGGCCCGGAAGGTGGCTTCGTCCAGCTCGAAGGCGCGGGTGTGGGTGAGGCCATGGAGGCCCACGCGATGGCCGGCCTCGGCGATGCGGCGCAGGAGCGCGGGGTGCCGCCGCGCCTGGTCCGCGAGGCAGAACCAGGTCCCCCGGGCGCCGAGGTCCTCGCAGAGCTCCAGGGCGAGGTCCGTGGCGAGCTCGAGGCGGTCCTCGAAACGGTCGTGGGCGTCCGCCCCGTCGTAGGGCGGGCAGCAGAGCTGGTACCAGTCCTCCCAGTCCAGGGACAGGGGGAGGGACGGACCGGAGGGGGACGTCACGTGAAGTTGCGCTCGGAGACGCTGATGAACTCCAGGGCGAAGTCGTCCAGCTCGGTCTGCCACTGCTTGAGCTGGCCCTGGAAGAAGTTGTAGGCCATGAGCGCGGGGATGGCGGCCATGAGGCCCACGGCGGTGGCCACCAGGGCCTCGGAGATGCCCGGCGCCACGGTGGCGAGGTTGGCGTTGCCCGTGGTGCCGATGTCCTTGAAGGCGTCGATGATGCCCCACACGGTGCCGAAGAGGCCGATGAAGGGGCTCACGGCGGCGATGGTGGCCAGCACGCCGAGGTAGCGGTCCATGCGGCCCATCTCCACCACGGAGGCCCGCTGGAGGCTCCGCTCCACCGCCTCCATGCTGCGCACCTGGGCCCGGCCGCCCGCGGCGGGGACGCGGAGCTGGTAGGTGACCTCGGCGTAGCCCGCGTGGAAGAGCCCCAGGAGCGGGCTCTGCACGTAGAAGTTCTCCTGCTGCTTGAGCTCGCGCCAGTCCGTGGCCCGCCGGAAGGCGGCCCGGAAGCGCTCGGTGGCCGAGCGGCTGCGCTGGAGCAGCACGGCCTTCTGGAGGATCACCACCCAGCTCAGCACCGAGAAGAGGAGCAGGAGCACCAGCACCAGCTTGGCCACGGGCCCCGCGTGGAGGACCACCTCGAGGAGGTCCACCCCCGCGCGCTTGGGCGGCTCGATCAGCAGCATCCTTCCTCCGGGAATCCCCCATGCTACCAAGCCTTTGCCCGGGAATCCCGGGGCCGGGCCCGCTACACTGGATGCTTTGCGCAGGTCTTTCGACGGGGAGCGGCGGGATGCACGTGCTGGTGGTGGGATCGGGATACGTGGGCCTCGTGGCCGCCGCCTGCTTCGCCGAGGCCGGACACCGGGTGCTCGGCGTGGACGTGGACGCCACCAAGGTGGCCCGGCTCCGCCGGGGCGAGTCCCCCATCTACGAGCCGGGCCTCGACGAGCTGCTGGCCCGGCACCTGGCCTCCGGGAACCTCGCCTTCACGACGGACCTCCAGGAGGGCATCGCCGAGGCGGACGCGGCGTTCATCTGCGTGGGCACGCCGATGGGGGAGGACGGGAGCGCGGACCTGCGCGCCATCCTGCAGGTGGCCGCCGACCTCGGCCGGGCCCTGCCCCTGCGCCCGGCCGCAGCCCGGCCGCTCATCGTGGTGGACAAGAGCACCGTGCCCGTGGGCACCGCCGGCCGGGTGCGGGGCGCGATCCAGGCCGAGCTGGACCGGTCCGGGGCGGAGCGGGCCTTCGAGGTGGTCAGCAATCCCGAGTTCCTCCGGGAGGGTTCGGCCCTGGAGGACTTCCTGCGGCCCGACCGCGTGGTGGTCGGCTGCCAGTCGGACCACGCCGAAAGCGTGATGAAGGCCCTCTACGACCCCTTCCTGGCCGCGTCGAAGGGAAAGTGGTTCCGCATGGACCCGGCCAGCGCCGAGCTCACCAAGTACGCGGCGAACGCCATGCTCGCCCTCCGCATCAGCTTCATCAACGAGATCGCCGCCCTCGCCGAGGAGGTGGGCGCGGACGTGGACCACGTGAAGACCGCCATCGGGGCGGACCACCGCATCGGGCCGGCCTTCCTCAACCCCGGCCCCGGCTTCGGCGGCTCCTGCTTCCCCAAGGACCTCCAGGCCCTCCTCAAGACCGGCCGGGAGCACGGCGTGAGCCTGAAGACCCTGGCGGCCACGGTGGAGGCCAACCGCCACCAGAAGATGGTCCTGCTCCGCAAGGTGAAGGCGCACTACGGCGTGCTGGGCGGCGATCCGGCGCCCCTGGCCGGGAAGCGCTTCGCGCTCTGGGGCCTGGCCTTCAAGGCCCACACCGACGACATCCGGGAGGCCATGAGCCTGGAGCTCATCGAGGGGCTCCTGTCCCTGGGCGCCACGGTGGCGGTCCACGACTTCGAGGCGATGCCCGCGGTGCGGGCCAAGCTCGGGGACCGGGTCGCCTACGCCGAGGACCCCTACGCCGCCTGCGAGGGCGCCGACGCCCTCCTCCTGGCGACGGAGTGGCCCCAGTACAAGGCCGCGGACCTCGGGAAGGCCGGCGCGGCCCTGAAGGCGAAGGTCCTCTTCGACGGGCGGAACCTCTTCAAGCCCGAGGCCATGAAGGCGGCGGGCTGGACCTACCACAGCCTCGGCCGACGGACCCTCTAGGAGACCCCCATGAAGCTCAGGCTCGAGGACATCGCCCACGCCCGCTCCGGGGACAAGGGGGACGGCTCCAACGTCGGCCTCATCGCCTACACCGAGGCAGGCTACAGCCTCATCCGGGAGCACCTGACGACGGCCCGGGTGAAGGCCCACTTCGGCCGGATCTGCCAGGGCGAGGTGGAGCGCTTCGAGGTCCCCAACCTGCGCGCGCTGAACTTCATCCTCCACGACTCCCTCGGCGGCGGAGGCTCCGAATCGGTGAAGACCGACGCCCAGGGGAAGACCCACGGCCAGGCCCTGCTTCGCATGGAGCTGGAAGTGGCGGATACTTGGAACCTGAAGGATCTGGTTCCCAACCCCTGACCTTCAACCCGGGGACGCGTCGGCGCGTCCAAGGCACCACCAGGAGACCCCATGGGCAATCTCGGACTGACGGAAATGCTGCTGATCGGCATCGCGCTGCTGATCTTCTTCGGCCCCTCCCGCCTGCCGGAGCTGGGCAAGAGCCTCGGCAAGGGCATCCAGGAGTTCAAGAAGGCCAGCCGCGAGCTCACGGACTCCGTCAAGGAGGACGTGGCCTCCGAGAAGAAGTAGCCCTTCCCTGCTCCGCGGCCCGGGCGGCCCAACCGCCCGGGCCGCGGCCTGAGGACCCGAGCCCGAGCGAGGCCCATGGCCATTCCCGAGACGCATCCCAACCAGATGACCTTCTGGGAGCACCTGCAGGAGCTGCGGGTGCGCCTCACCCGGGGCCTGCTCGGGATCGTGGTGGGCTTCGCCCTGACCTACGCCTACCGCTTCAAGCTGTGGGCCTGGGCCCAGCGACCCTTCCTGGAGGCCATGGCCCACCAGACCAAGAAGCCCATCGCGGAGCTCCAGCCCTGGGCCTACACGGACCTGGCGGAGCCCTTCTTCAGCCTCATGCGGCTGTCCCTGTGGGCGGCGGGCTTCCTGGTGGCGCCCTTCCTCTTCTACCAGCTCTGGGCCTTCATCCGGCCCGGCCTCCTGCCCCGGGAACGGCGCTTCGTGATCCCCTTCGTCCTGGTCACCAGCGCCATGTTCCTCCTCGGCGCGGGCTTCGCGTACAAGTACGCCATCACGCTGCTGGGGGACATCCTCTTCCAGGAGGCCAGCCAGGCCGCCCTGCGGGCGAACCTGCACATCGACAGCTACCTGGACCTCTTCCTCTACACCCTGCTGATCACCGGCCTCCTCTTCGAGCTCCCGGTGCTCTTCTTCTTCCTCGCCAAGTTCCGCCTGGTCACCACGCGCTGGATGCTGAAGTACTGGCGCCACGCCACCGTGCTCATCATCTTCGTCTCCGCCTTCCTGACGCCGGGGGACCTGGTGGTGACCACCATCTTCTTCAGCGTCATCCTGCTGGGGCTCTACTTCCTGTCGGTGCTGGTGGTCTGGTTCGCGCAGCCGAAGGCGCCGCCCGCCGAGCCTCCGGCGGACCCCGGGGAGCCCGCCTAGCCTCGCCCGAGGGCGCCTTTCCCGCCCCCGCCAACCATCAAGGCCAGGGTGGCGCAGAAGGTGAGCAGCTCGTGACGCAGGGCCGCGGGATTCACCCCGCGGACCAGTGCCTGGACCACGGGCCAGCCGTGGAGCGCCAGCAGCGGAAGGCAGGCCGCGGTCATCCAGACCCCGAGCATCACCAGGAGCCCGCAGACGCCTTGCAGGATCAGCAGGCCCCAGCCCAGGGCCCGCGGCAGGGTGACCGGGCCATGCGCATGGACGAGCTGCGTCAGCGCCGAGGCCGTGAACAGGAAGCCCACCGCGACGCGGAGGATGAGGAGGGCCCAGGCGGTTCGGGTTTGGGTGCACATACGGCATCGTAGCCGGGGTCGGAATGGCATCAGGCCTTCAGGCCTCCTCTGGGCCGCCTCACTCAATCCCCAGTCTCTTCCGCATTTCGCGAGTGGCCGTGCGGCTGACCTCCAGGTCCATCCCCTCTGCGACACGGACCGCGGCCCTGCCGCCGAAGAGGGGACGGAACCCGAGCACGGCTTCCAGGCGCAGGAGGAGATGGCGCTGGATGCGCATCAGTCCCGAAGCGGGAAGCGCCTCCTCGACCTCCTTCAAGGCGTTCCACTCGGTTTCGAACTTCTTCCCCCCGGAGTAGGCGAAGACCTGGTTGTCGATAACTTCGAAGTGCGTGATCCGGCGGAGATCAAGGAAGACGTAACCTTCGCCCGCCTTCACCGGCACGCGCTCCGGCCCAGAGGTCAGGGGCTTCAAGTCCACTTCGCTGAGCCGCGGCACCAGCCGGGATTGCAGCCGCTCGAGGCTCTTCTGGAGGCGGTCCTCGTAGACCGGCTTGAGGATGTAGTCCACGGCCGCCAGCTCGAAGGCCCGGACCGCGTGCTCCGAGAAGGCCGTGACGAAGATGGTGGGGGGCGCATCCTGGATCTCGGCGAAAACCTCCAGCCCCGAGAGGCCCGGCATCTGGATGTCGAGGAAGAGGGCATCGGGCCGGTGCCCCTTCTTCAGCCACTGGATGAGCGAGGAACCGCTCCGGAACTCGCCGGCGATCTCGCAACCGGCCTGGTGGAGCATGCGGCTCAGCCGCTCCCTGGCCAGGGGCTCGTCCTCAGCGATGGCTACCTTCAGCGTGCCCACGGATGCCGTGCCCCCTGGAAAGGTCGATCGAGATTACCGCTGAAACACCGCCATCGCGCCCCTCCAGTGTGAAGGAGGCCGCGCCGGCATAGGCAGCCGCCAGCCGAGCCCGGAGGTTTTTCAGGCCGATCCCCTTCCGCGCCTTCGGAGCGCCGAGGGCCTCGCCCGAATTCCAGACCTCCAGGATGAGGGCCTGCCCCTCGCTCCGGGCCCGGATCCGCAGTTTCCCGCCTTCCTCATGGGGGGCCACACCGTGCTTGATGGCGTTCTCCACGAGGGGCTGGAGGAGGAGGGGGATCACCTCGATGCCGTCCAGACCCTCCGCCCACTCCCACTGGAGGTCAAGGCGATCGCCCAGACGCATGGATTCGATGGCGAGATAGTTCTCGACCATCATCCGCTCCTCCCCGAGGGGGATGGTGCCCGTCTCCGACACGTCCAGGAGCTGGCGTAGGAGATCCGATAGGTTGCGAACCGTCCGCTCCGCCGCGGGAGGATCCTTCAGGATCAGCTCCGCCACCCCGTTCAGCGCGTTGAACAGGACGTGGGGGTGGAGCTGGCTCTGCAGCAGGCGCGTCCGGGCCATGCGGGCATCCTCCTCGGCGAGCTGTTTCTTCCGCTCCTCGTGCTCCCGGATGGCCACCAGGGACCCGATGATCATCATGAGTGGCGCCGTGACGGCGATGTTGTAGGAGATGTAGCCCTGAGGGAAGGGACGACCCATCCAGCGGTAGTTCAGCCAGGTGAGCACCATCTGGAGACCGACTAGGCCTTCGATGAAGAGGAATGCCTGAATCGCCCCGCGCCGCAACGAGGGGGTTCCCCCAACGAGTCCGTCCCATTGCCAAGGGATGGGCGCCAGCCAGGCAAAACCGCCTAGGAGCAGAGCCATGGACCCGAAGGTGTCGTAGTAATCGCCTGGATGGCGTAGATTCCCGAACCAGCGCGGGGAATCCGCGGCGATGTATAGGAGATAGAAAGTGAGAACGGCCCACGCGATGGTGGGCCGCTTGAGTCGCCGGACCAGTGCGATCCGAACTTCGCGGATGGTCATCCACTGGATCCAGCAGGAGTGGCGGTCATCATCCGAAGTGCCTCCCGGGACCGACTCCCACCAGCTCACTCTTGCTTGCAGGTCGGGCGGGTCGCCGTCGTGATCGTGCAGCCGCCTGACGGCTGGCAGGCGCATGAGGCTTCCTGGCAATCCAAGGCGGAGTCGCAGTACTGTGCGGTTCCGCTTTGGCAAATGGTCGGCTTTGTCAGTTCCCCACCGATGATAGTTCCCGCTGCGCGGTGGTTGAGGACGCGGAGCGTCTCGCGGTTCAGAGTGAGTTTCTTGTTCGCGCTCATGGATCCATCCCAGGAAAGGTCACCTGCTGGGCAACGAGGCTTTAGTCTAAGGGAACGAGAATGAACCTGGAATCTCGAACAGCCTGGTCCGGGGGACCTCGGCGCCGGGCAGGTCGAAGACCACCGTTGATCCTTAACAGCCGGCGTAGGTTGTGCACTTGGTGGTGTTGCAGTAGGCCTGGCCGGTCATGACAACACAGACGGTGGGTTCTGCAGTGGGCGGAGGCAGCGTCACTCCACAGTCGATACCTGCGGTAGTCGGGCAATTGACCGTGTCAGGACACAGGTTGCACGCGCTGAATGCACTTCCAGCGGTGGTGCCGGCACCAACTACGTTCTGGGAATCTCCGTGAGTGAGCCTCATCAAAGTTTCTTTTTTTAGAGTGAGTTTCTTCATGGCTGTTCCTTGTCAGGAAGGGCCCCGCGATTCGCAGGGAGGGTTGACGAAGTCCAGTCACCTCAGAAGAGGCGATCAAGAGGTTCCGGGAGAACTTATGCGCCGCAATGCCGCTTATAACAGCCCTGGTAACAACGTGTTCCCCTGGACTGAGGATAAGGTTGGCACCCCACCAAGCTCCATGCCATGTCTTCCGATCGAACAGCTTCAAGTGAGCACCGAACGGTCGGGAAACCAGATTGAACGGTCGCTGGCTCTGCGTATTCTCGATCCAATGGATCCCTTCCATGGCCTGTCGGTGATCCGCACCTCGCCCCCCATCCGAACCCTCGCCTTCGACGCCGACGACACGCTCTGGCGGCACCAGGACCTCTTCGAGGACACGCAGGCGCGCTTCTTCGAGCTCCTGCGGGACTTCCATGACGAGGACTGGATCGCGGCGCGACTCCACGAGGCGGAGATGCGCAACCTGCGGCTCTACGGCTACGGGGTGAAGGGCTTCATGCTCTCCATGGTGGAGACCGCCATCGAGCTCACGGAGGGCCGCATCGGGGGGGCGGAGATCCAGCGGGTGCTCGACCTCGGCAAGGGCATGCTGGACCATCCCATCCAGCTCATGCCCGGCGCCGCGGAGGTCCTGGCGGGGCTGGCGGAGCGCTACGAGCTGATGGTGATCACCAAGGGCGACCTCTTCGACCAGGAGACGAAGGTGGCCCGGTCGGGCCTGGGCGCCCACTTCAAGGCCGTGGAGGTGGTGAGCGAGAAGGACGCCGCGGCCTACGCGGGGATCCTGAGGCGCCACGGCATCGGCCCGGCCCACTTCCTGATGGTGGGCAACTCCCTGAAGTCCGACGTGCTCCCGGTCCTCGAGATCGGCGCCCGGGCCGTCCACGTGCCCTACGAGCTGCAGTGGTCCCACGACCGGGTCGCGGACGTCAGCGCCTCGAGCCACGGCTACCTCGAGATCGCCAGCCTGGCGGAGCTGCCGGCCCTGCTCGAGGACCTGGAGGCAGGCCCGGAGGATTGACCGACCTCACGGGACCCGGGCTGGGGCGGTCGCGCGGCCACCGCTATGCTTGAAGGTCCTGGAGGCTTCCCATGAGCACGATCAAGACCATCGGCGTCGTCGGCGCGGGACAGATGGGCAACGGCATCGCCCACGTTTTCGCGAGCGCGGGCTTCAGCGTCCTGATGCAGGACATCTCGGCGGATTTCGCCGCCAAGGGCGTGGCCACCATCTCGAAGAACCTCCAGCGGGGCGTGGACAAGGGGAAGATGACGGCCGACGAGAAGGACGCCATCCTCGCCCGCATCCGCACCACCACGGACCTCGCGGACTTCAAGGACGTGGACTTCGCCGTGGAGGCCGCCACCGAGAAGTGGGAGGTCAAGAAGCAGATCTTCGAGACCCTGGACGCCACCTGCCGGGCCGGCGTCATCCTCGCGTCCAACACCAGCTCCATCTCCATCACCAAGCTCGCCGCGGTGACGAAGCGCCCCGAGGGCTTCATCGGCATGCACTTCATGAACCCCGTGCCGGTGATGCAACTCATCGAGGTCATCCGCGGCATCGCGACGTCGGACGAGACCCACGCCACGGTGATGGAGCTCTCCAGGAAGCTCGGCAAGACGCCCCTGGTCTGCAACGACAGCCCGGGCTTCATCTCCAACCGCGTGCTGCTGCCCATGCTCAACGAGGCCATCTTCGCCCTGCACGAGGGCATCGCCGGCGTCGAGGAGATCGACGGCATCATGAAGCTGGGCATGAACCACCCCATGGGCCCGCTCACCCTGGCGGACTTCATCGGCCTCGACACCTGCCTCTTCATCCTCAACGTGCTGCACGAGGGCCTCGGCGATCCCAAGTACCGCCCCTGCCCCCTGCTCAAGAAGATGGTGGACGCCGGCTGGCACGGGAAGAAGAGCGGCCGCGGCTTCTACGACTACCGCGGCGAGAAGCCCGTCCCGGCGGTGTAGTCGCCCTTCAGCTCCGGTAGCCCGGATTCATCCGGTCCAGTCGCCGCAGGAGCCCCGGCCAGGCCAGGGCTCCCGGGCTCTGGCCCAGCGTCGCCTGCTTCGAGGCCTCCCGCGCGCCGGCGAGGATCTCCGGGGCGATGTCGACGAGCTCGGCCCCGCCCGCCTGGGCGCGGACCTGGATGGCGCAGGCCGTCTCGAACATGTAGAGGTTCAGGAAGGCGTCCGCCACCGCGCGGCCGACGACGAGGAGGCCGTGGTTGCGCAGCAGGAGGAAGGCCGCCCGGCCCAGGTCCGCGGCCAGCCGCGCCTTCTCGTCCTCCCGCAGGGCGATGCCCTCGTAGTCGTGGACGCCATAACTCGACAGGACGAAGGTGGCCTTCTGGCTCACGGGCAGCACACCGGCCCGCTGGGCCGCCACCGAGGACCCGAAGGGCGAGTGGGTGTGCATGACGCAATGGGCGTCCTCCCGCGCGGCGTGGATCGCGCTGTGGATGGTGAAGCCCGCGGGGTTCACCGGAAAGGGCGAGTCGTCGAGCTTGCGCCCTTCCTGGTCCACGCGCACCAGGCTCGAGGCCGTGATCTCCTCGAAGAGCAGGCCGTAGGGGTTGATGAGGAACTGGTCCGAGGTGCCGGGCACGCGGGCGCTGAGGTGGGTGAAGACCAGGTCGTCCCAGCCGAACAGGGCCACGAGGCGGTAGGCCGCGGCCAGGTCCACGCGGACTCGCCACTCCTCGGGGGAGACCTTGTCCATGAGGCTCGGGATCGGCATGGCATCGCTCATCAGAGTCCTTTCCGCGGCGGCACCACCGCGTTGGCGAGGCTGAGCCCCATCACCAGGGCCACGGCGAGGAAGACCATGCGGAAGGCGGTCTGGATGCCCACCTCGGTCTCCCCCATGGAGAGGAAGGCCAGCCCCCGGAAGCCCACGGAGCCGGGCACGAGCACGAGGAGGCCGGGCAGCTGCATGATCTGGTTGGGCAGGCGGGTGGCGCGGGCGAACAGGTTCGCGGCGAGGCCCAGCACCATGGCGCCGAGGCCGGCGCCCAGCTCGGGCCCCACCAGCGCCGAGCCCATGCGCGCGGCCACGAAGGCGACGAGGCAGGCCAGCAGCATCCATCCGAAGTCCTTCCGCCGGGCCTGGAAGAAGACCAGGTAGCCCGCCGGCGCCGCGGCCAGGGCGACCCACTCGGTCCACGCGGGGAGCGGCAGGGAGGGGCTCTCCTGGAAGGCGTGGGCGAGCTGGAAGGCCAGCTGGCGGCCCATGGCCACCCCGAAGGCCAGCATGAGCAGGGTCATGGCGGCATCCGTGAGCCGGCTGGAGCCCGCCACCAGGTTGCCCGTGGCGACCTCCCGGAGGGCGATGGTGAGCTTCAGGCCGGGGAGGAGGATGACGATGCTGGCCAGGGTGAGGGTGAAGGCCGCCGTGTGCGGGGCGAGGTGGGCGAGGGCCACGCCCCCGAAGCCTGCGAGGCTCGCCGCCAGCAGGACGAAGACCTCCGCCAGGGTGCGGACCCGCGCCGTGAGGAGCCCCAGGACGCCCACGGCGAACCCCAGCAGCCCGCCCAGCACCATCTCCCGCCAGCCTCCCCCGAAGAACCGCGCCGCCAGGCTGGAGGAGAGCGTGTAGGCGGCCAGGGTGGCGGCCGGACCGAAGCGGGGCTTCTCCGCCACGAGGGCCCGCACCTCCGCGGCGGCGGACTCCAGGGGAAGGGAGCCGTCGGCCACGGCGCGCACGGTGGCCTGGATGCGCACCAGCTTGCCCAGGTCCCGCTCGCCGGGCTCGGCGCGCACCACGAAGACCTCCCGGCCGGCGGCCGTCTTCAGCTCCGCGAAGAAGGCCGTGGGGTGGGCCAGGAAGTGGCCCTCGAGGCCCAGGCTCGCCACGACCCGCTCCATGGCCTCCTCGAAGCGGTGGGCCGGGGTGCCGAAGCTGTGCAGGGCGCGGCCCAGCTCCAGGCAGAAGGCGACTTTCTGGGCATCCTCGCCGCGCGGGTCCATGGCACCAGCATGGCGCGGCGGGCGAGGGCCGTCAGCCCCGGGGTTCGCGGCGGGGGCGCGTCAGGCGCGGTCCCCGGCCAGGGCCGCCATCACCTTCGGCGTCTCCACCGAGGCCAGGGCCTTGGCCAGGGCCTGCTCCAGGTCCGCCCAGAGGTCGGCGGGATCCTCGAGGCCCACGCTGAGGCGCAGGAGGCCCGCGCTGATGCCCTGCTTCGCCTTGGCCTCGGCGTCCACCACGCGGTGGGTGAGGGCGGCGGGATGCTGGATCAGGGTGTCCACGGAGCCCAGGGACACCGCGGGCGTCATGAGCCTGACGTGCTTCATCACCGCCGAGGCGACTTCGGAAGAGCCCAGGTCGAAGGCCATGAGGGAACCGGGGCCCTTCATCTGGGTCCCGACCAGGCCGCGGGGATCCTCCCCCGGCAGGCCGGGGAAGTGGACGGCCTTCACCGCCGGATGGGCCGCGAGCTTCTCCGCGATCACCTGGGCGCCGGCCTGGGCCGCCTTCACCCGGAGGGGCAGGGTCGGCAGGCCCCGGTGCAGCAGGTAGGCCGCCAGGGGATGGAGGACGCTCCCGCTGATGACGCGGATCTTGCGGAGCTCGGTGGCCCAGGCCTCGCTCGCCGCCACCGCGCCGGCGATCACGTCCCCGTGGCCGCCCAGGAACTTGGTGGCGCTGTGGAGGACCATGGCGGCGCCGTGCTTCAGCGGGTTCTGGAGCACCGGCGTGGCGAAGGTGCTGTCCACCAGCACGGGGACGCCGCAGGCCTGGATCACCACCGCCTCGATGTCCACGAGCTGCAGCGTGGGGTTCGCGGGGGTCTCGATGATGACGAGGCAGGTGTCGCTGCGCAGGGCCTCGCGGATGCCGTCGGCCTCGGCCCAGGTGACCTCGAGGCCCAGCAGGCCCGAGGCCAGGAGGTGGTCGCTGCCGCCGTAGAGGGGGCGCACGGCGACCACGTGGTTGCCCTTCCCCTTCGCCGCCAGCAGGCAGGCGGTCAGGGCCGCCATGCCGGAGCTGAAGGCCACGGCGGCCTCGGCGCCCTCCAGCTTCGCCAGGGCCTCCTCGAAGCGGCCCACGGTGGGGTTGTAGAGCCGCGAGTAGACCGGGTTGGCCTTGTCCACGCCGCCCAGGGCCATGCGCTCCAGGGCCTCGCCGCCCGCCTGGAGGTCGCGGATGGGGTAGGTGCTGCTGAGGTCGAGGGGGAGGGCGTGGACCCCGAGGTCCATCAGTTCCTCGCGGCCCGCGTGGACGGCCAGGGTCTCGAAGGAGGGGTCGAGCGGCAGCATGGGGCCTCCAGGTTCGGCGAATCAGCCTTGATACAGGATCGGATTCGGCGATACTGCAGGCCAACGAATCATATTTGGATACACGCCATGGCGACCGCCCTCGACCGAACCGACTTCGAGCTCCTGGCCCTCCTCCAGAAGAATGCTCGGCTCTCCAACAAGGAACTCGCCGCGGCCGTGGGTCTGGCGCCGTCCTCCTGCCTCGTGCGGGTGCAGCGGCTGCAGAAGGCGGGCGTGCTGCGGGGCTTCCACGCCTTCGTGGACCCGGCCGCCCTAGGCATCGGCCTCCAGGCCCTCATCGGCGTGCAACTCAGCCAGCACTCCCGGGCGAAACTGCGGACCTTCGTGCAGCACCTCCTGGAGCGGCCCGAGGTGGTGGCCCTCTACCACGTCACCGGGGCCTTCGACTTCCAGGTCCACGTGGCGGTGCGCGACCCGTCCCACCTGCGGGACCTGGCCCTGGACGCCTTCACCTCCCGTCCCGAGGTGCAGAACATCCAGACCGCGATGCTCTTCGACACGGTGTGGAAGGACCAGTGGCCGGACTACAGCGCCGCCGCCGGCCCCTCCTCCGGACCGCCCTCCCGGCGCTCCTCCACCCGGCGGACCAGCAGGCCGTAGGCCCCGACGGCCACCGCCGCCGCGCCCAGGGCGGCGGTGAACCCGAAGGCCTCCGCCAGGGCGCTGCCGAGGTAGGGGCCCGCCATCATGCCGAGGGCGTAGGCGATGTTGAGCACGGAGAACCCGGCGCCGAAGTCGCCCGTCCCCAGGCGTTCCACGGCGTCCGCCACGCCGGGGCTGGAGGGGGACATGAGGAGGCTGGCGGCGGCCCCGAGCAGCACGAGGCTGGCCACCACGAGCGGCACCGAGGGCGCCAGGGCCGGCAGGGGCAGCGTGACGAGGCAGGCCGCGCAGCCCGCCATCACCACGCGCCGGCGCCCGACGCGGTCCGAAAGCCGCCCCATGAGCGGCGAAGTCAGGGTGTGGGCCACCGCCGCCGCCATGAAGCAGAGGCCGATGCCCCGCGGGCCCAGGCCGTGGGCGGCGTCCAGGTGCAGGGGCAGCGTCGCCTCCAGCAGGGCCCACAACCCGGCGCCGGCCCCCAGGGCCCCGGCGAAGGTGAGGATGGCCCGGTCCCGCAGCAGCACGCGCCAGGGAAGCCGGCCCCGGGCCTGGGCGGGCACCTCGTCGAGCCACAGGAGGCGCAGGACGAAGTCCAGGGCGACGAGGGCCGTGCCGAAGAGGTAGGGCGCCAGGGGCCCCGCGTGGGCCGCCAGGAGGCCCGAGAGGGGCGGCCCCAGCAGCACGCCGATGTTGGCGAAGGCGAAGCAGGTGGCCATGGCCTGACCCCGGCGCTCGGCCGGGAAGTGGTCCGTGAGGAGCGCGAGGCCGGGCACCCAGGTGGCCGACCCCGCGATGCCCTGGAGGGCGCGCGCGACCACCAGGAGGGTGTAGTCCTTCGAGAAGGCGAAGAGCAGCGTCGCCGCGAAGAGGCCACCCAGACCCAGGAGCATGGGCACCTTCCGCCCCAGGCGGTCCACGGCCAGGCCCAGGGGCACGGTGACCAGGAGCAGGGCCGCGGCGTAGCTGCCGAAGAGCACGCCCACCTTCATCTGGCTGAGCCGCAGGTCCCGGGCGTACTGGGGCAGCAGGGGCACCAGCAGGTAGTAGAGGCACATGTCCGTGAAGAAGGCGAGGCCCACCACCACGAGGGCGCGGCGCGGGGGCGTGAAGAACGGCGTGGCGGGGGGCATGGGCGGGAGCGGAGGGCCGCGCCGGGCGCGGCCCTCCAGACTCCCAGCCCCCTGCCCCGGCCTCAACCTCGTTCGAGTTCGAGCTTGGGATAGGCCACCCTGAAGCCGCAGCGCAGGAGGCTGGCCTGGCTGGCGGTGCCCGGGAGGGTGGCGCTGGTGGCGAGGATGCCGCCGCGGGCCCGGCCGTGCGCCAGGCGGGCGCGGATCAGGGCGCCCTGGAGCCCGCGCCCCCGGAAGCGGGGCAGCACGGCGGTGCCCGAGAGCACCGCCACGTCGCCCGAGACCGCCACGGTGCCGCCCCCGGCGGGTTCGCCATCCACGAAGGCCAGGAAGCAGGTGGTGCCCTCCGTCGAGGTGGTGGCGCCGAAGCCGGTGGGATCCACCGAGGCCAGGTCATCGGTCTCCGAGAAGCCCGCGAAGACGACCCGGGTGAAGGTGTCTTCCTCGCCGCTGCGGATGGGCCGGATCTCGGCGCCGGGCAGGCCGGGGAAGGCCTCGGCGGGATCCAGGTCCCGCATCCAGACCTGCTGGAACATGCGGATGCGATAGCCGCGGGAGGCGAGCAGGGTGGCGGCGGAGGGATCGGCGCCGGCGCTCAGCTCCAGCACCGTGGGCCTTCCGAGGATCGCCTCGAGCCTGTCCAGGTCTTCGGGTTCCAGAGGTCCCTGGAGACCCAGCACGAGGCCCTGGTTGAGCATGTGGCCCGGGCCGAGGTAGATCGCGCAGGCGCCGCCGACGCGCTCGCAGCGGGCGCCGGAAGCGGGGTTCAAGAGGGCCGCGGCTTCGGCCACGGCGCGGTTCTGTTCGGCCTGGGCGGTCTCGAGGCGCAGGCAGAGGGAGGTCAGGTTCGGATTCAAGGGAGTTCCTTCATGCATTCGATGGGATTCCCCGCAAGCGGCGGAGGCGCTGGATTCAGGAGCCGGCAGGCAGGCCGACGGCAAGTCCAGGCAGCACGCGGATCGAATGGAGGAGGAACAGAGGCCTATCCAGGTGAAGGGTCCAGCGTAGCGGAAGCCTCGGCGCCCCGGCCTGGAAAAGCGCGGCCCCCTTTCGGGGGCCGTGGTGGATCGGTAAGCCGGATTCTGTCCCGCCTTGCGGCCTGGGGCGCCATTCCTCTGGGATGGGTGTCGCCACCCACCTCAAGCAACCTACCCGCCGGCTCGATCGGGCCAATCCTCTTCCCTCGCGGGACACGCCGGCCTATTTGGTCTTGCTCCATGAGGGGTTTGCCGTGCCCGCCCTGTCGCCAGGTCGGCGGTGGGCTCTTACCCCACCCTTTCACCCTTGCCTGTGCCGGGGTCTTTCGACCCGGTGGCCATCGGCGGTCTGCTCTCTGTTGCACTTTCCGTCGGGTCGCCCCGCCCTGCGGTTAGCAGGCTCATTGCCCTGCGGAGTCCGGACTTTCCTCACGTGACTGGCACGCGCGGCGCCCTGATCCACGGTCCCAGGCTAGCAGGTCCGCCGGAGCCCCTCCCCTCCGCCCCGGGGCGGGGGCAGAATGCTTCCACGTTTCCGGAGACCCCATGGCCCCGTTCCGCGTCCTCCTGCGGTGCGCCGCGCTGGCCCTCCTGGGCGGCCTCGCGGCCTCCGGCCCCCGGGCCCGCGCCCAGCAGCCCCCGCCCATCCTCCTCGCCAACGTCCTCCACCCCGACGTGGATCCGTCCCGCTACCTGGTCAGCGAGAAGTACGACGGCGTGCGCGCGGTGTGGGACGGGAAGGCGCTGCGCTTCCGCAGCGGGCGGGAGGTGGCGGCGCCCCGCTGGTTCTTGGCGAAGCTGCCGGCCCGGCCCCTGGACGGGGAGCTCTGGCTGGGGCGGGGCCGCTTCGAGGCGCTTTCCGCCATCGTGCGGCGCGCGGAGCCCGTGGACGCCGAGTGGCGGGAGCTGAAGTACATGGTCTTCGAACTCCCTGGCGACCCGGGCTCCTTCGCCGAGCGGGCGCGCCGCATCCGCGAGGTGGTGGCGGCCGCAGGCTGGGACCAGCTCGTGGCGGTGGCGCAGTCCCCCGTGAAGGACCGGGCCGAGCTGAAGGCCCGCCTTGACGCCGTGGTGAAGGCCGGCGGCGAGGGCCTGATGCTGCACCTCGCCGAGGCGCCCTACGTCACGGGGCGCAGCGACGTGCTGCTGAAGCTCAAGCCCCTCCTCGACACCGAGGCCGTGGTGGTGGCGCACGTGCCCGGGAAGGGCAAGTACAAGGGCATGCTCGGGGCCCTGAAGGTGCGCACGCCCGAGGGCCGCGAGTTCCTGCTGGGCACGGGCTTCAGCGACGAGGCGCGGCGCGATCCCCCTCCGGTCGGGGCGACGGTGACCTACACCTACCGCGGGCTGACCAGGACCGGCCTGCCGCGCTTCGCCAGCTTCCTGCGGGTGCGGGAGGCCTTCTAGCGGCGGAGGGCGCGCCGGAAGCCGCCCGCGGGATAGCGCGCCTCCAGGGCGGCCTGCCGCTCCTGCAGGTGCCCCAGGAGCGCCTGCCAGCGGGGGAGGCCCTCCAGGCTGCGGAGGAAGGGGTCCTGGCGGTACCAGCGCAGGCAGCTGAACCCCTGGTGGTAGGCGCGGGTGGCCATGGTGAGGGCCTCGCCCCGCTCCCCGAGGAGGGCGTAGGCCTCGGCCAGCTTGAAGGTGAATTCGCCATCGGGCACCCGCAGGCCCACGCGCTCCTGGTCCAGGCGCCGCAGCCCGGCCAGCGCCTCCTCCCGGCGCCCCTCCACCATCCGCGCGTAGACCTCCGCCAGCTCGATGAACTGGCCGTAGCCGTAGGGGCTGCGGGAGGTCTCGCGGAAGTGGTCCAGCGCCTGGCTCCGGTCCCCCTTCATGAGCGCGAGGTACCCGCGGTAGAACTTCACCACGGTGTTCCGCGGATTGCCCGGCCGCTCGAAGAGGCTGGCCTCGAAACGCGGCAAGTCGCCGAGGTAGAGCCAGGTGTTCTCCGCGCTGGAGGCCTGCAGGCCGGCGGGTACCCGGCGGTCCCGCGCCTCCAGGGCCTGCCGCGCCAGCTCCAGGAGCCCGGCCGTGCGCGCGGCATAGACCAGGGCGGTGTGCAGGGGGACCACGCCGGGCCTCGAGGCGAGCCCTTCCCGCAGCAGGTCCAGGGCGGCCCGCTGGTCCCCGGCGTCGATCTTCAGCTCGGCGAGCAGGAAGACGGCCTGGGGGTGGGCCGGGCATTCCCCCAGGGCCTTCTGGAAGCAGGCCTCCGCCTCGTTCTGGGCCAGGGGGTGGCCCAGGGGATCGATGAGCAGGCGCCGGTAGAGGAGGTCCCCGCGGGTGGTCCAGGCCATGAGGCAGTCGGGCTCCGCCCGGCAGACGCCCTCGACGAGCTGGAGGGCCTCGGGAAGCCGGTCGTTGATCCGGTGCCACTGCCAGGCCTTGAGCAGGGACCAGAAGTGGGCCGGCTGGCGGGGCAGATGGTGGTCCGCATGGGCCCGGGCGGCCGGTTCGATGACCGCGAGGGCTCCCCGGAGGGCCTCCGCGGGATCCTGGGCCAGGCCCGCGACCTCCCGCCAGGCCGCCTCGCCCTGGCGGCGGAGGGCGCCGGCCTCGGCGAGACGGACGCCCAGGGCGAGCCGGTCTCCTTCCCGCCGGGCCCGCAGCTCGACGAACCGGTCCCGGCCGGGAAGATCCCTCAGCACGGCCGGGTCCAGCGGCCGCGCCACCTCCACCACGGTGGCGCCGCAGGTGGACTCCAGCTCCTTCCCCACCAGTTCCTGGAGGGCGCGGCGCTGCTCAGCCTCGAGCCCATCGGCCGCGTCCGCGGGGGGATCCAGCAGGAGGATCCGCGGCGGGGCCGCCGTCCGGGTCGCCAGGAAGGCGCCGCCCCCGAGCAGGGCGAGGAGCCCCAGGCCCGCCAGGAGCAGGCGCCCGGGGTTCTGGCGGGGCTTCACGTCGAGGGACATGGTCGGGGTCCGATGCCGACTGACCATACTCCCATTCGCCATCCGGGGGTCAGGGCTGGTACCACCGCCAGAGGTACCACGCCACCACGGTGCGCCAGGGGCGCCAGGCCTCGGCGCGGGCCCGCATCTCCTTCAGGTCCACCTTCCCGAAGCCGAACACGTCGCCGTAGGCCGTGCGCACGGCGAAGTCGTCCACGGGCCAGACGTCGGGGCGGCCGAGGCGGAAGATGAGGAGCATCTCCACGGTCCAGCGGCCGATGCCGCGCACCTGGATGAAGCGCCGGATGACCTCCTCGTCGTCGAGCTTCCTCAGCGCGGCCCAGCCGGGCACGAGGCCCTCGTCGGCCTTGAGGGCGAGGTCCTTCAGGGCGAGGGCCTTGGCCTCGCTGAGGCCGGCGCCGCGCAGGGTGGCCATGGGCGCGCCGAGCACGTCCCCGGGGCGGAGGTGACGGGACTCGAAGAGGTCCTTCGTCCGTCCCCAGATCGTGGCCGCCACCTTGCCGTTGAGCTGCTGGTAGACGATGGATTCGGCGAGGGCCTCGAAGGGGCTGTGGTTCGGACGGAGCGCCAGCTTGAAGTCGCCGACGCGCTGGATCACGCGGCGCAGGTCCCTGTCCTTGCGCAGCGCCGCCACGGCCTCCGCGGGGTCGTAGGCCAGTTCGAAGCGGCTCACTCCCCGGCCCCGGCCTGGATGGCCACGTGCCAGAGGCCGGTGGGATCGGGGTGCATGAGCCAGTCGCTGTGGAGGGGCAGCCGGATCCAGGCGCCCTGGTCCAGCTCGCCCTCGAGCTGTCCCGGCCCCCAGCCCGCGTAGCCCAGGAAGAGCCGGAAGCGGGCCTCGGGATCCATGAGCAGGCTCTCCAGCAGGTCCTTGCGGTGGCTCACGAAGTGGGTGAAGTCGAGCACGGTGTCCTCGTCTCCGGGCATCTCGCCCTGCACGAGCAGCACGCCCCGCTGGGGATCCACGGGCCCGCCCCGCCAGGCGGTGGCCTCCTCGGGGCCGGCGTAGGGGATCTGGCTCTCCTCGCAGACCTGGGAGAGCGGCAGCGGCAGGGGCCGGTTGAGGATGATGCCCAGGGCCCCGTCCTCGTCGTGCTCCACCACGAGGACCACGGCGTGCAGGAAGTTCGGGTCCAGCAGCAGCGCGCTGGCGACCAGGAGGCAGGGGGCTTGGGCGCCGTCCAGGGGCATGACGGGGATCATAGCGCGATAGGGTGGAGGGATGCGGCCCTCGCCCCTCCAGGACCTCCGACTGCTGTGGACGGGGCTTTCGCGGCTCCTGGAGCGGCCGCTCGTCTTCGCCGGGCTCTCGCTGATGGCCGTCGCGCTGACGGCGCTGGGCCCGCTGGTGCGGACGCGCGTGGTCCTGCCCGAGGATCCGATGGTGGACTGGCTGCTGCGGGGCGCCGCCCTGCTGCCCATGGAGCTCTACGCCCTGCCCCGGCTCCAGGCCTGGCTGGACGCCCGGACCCTGGACACCGACCGGAATCCGGCGGGGACCTGGGCGAAGACCTTCGAGGCGCGGTGGGGGCGGGCGACGGGCTCGCGCCTGCTGCTCTCCCTGATGGCGGGACTGGGTCTGGCGCTGTGCCTCGTGCCCGGCCTGCTGGTGCTCCTGGCCTTCGGCTGGGGCCCCACGCGCACGCTCCTGAGGGGAGACGGCATCCGGGAGGGCTACCGCGCCAGCGCCCGGATGATGGCCCGCGGATGGCCCCGGGCCGTGGTGGTGGTGGGGCTCTGCGTCATCCTCCAGAGCCTGGTCTCGTGGCCCCTCGCCGCGCTCGCGCCCGATCCCGGCCATCCCTTCCTGTCCCTGCGCAGCCCCTGGTTCTGGGCCGAGGCGGCGGCGAGCGGCGTCCTCGGCGTCTGGTTCGCCAGCACGCTGCTGGCCCTCTTCCAGGCCCTGGAGGCGGATCAGGCACCGTCGCCGGAGGCGTCCTCGTCCTCGGACGAGAAGTAGCCGGGATCCTCGAACGCCATCAGCTCGCCGGCCCGCATGCGGTCCACGAGGTCCGGGTCCAGCCCGGCCTCGAGCCAGCGGGGGTCGCTGCGGCTGTTGAAGAAGTGCTCGGAGGCCTCGCCCGCCTCGAAGGCGCGGCGTTCGCGCCAGAGGTGCACCCATCCGATGTGGTTCATGCGGCCCCAGACCTTCATGCCGCCGATTGTGCCATGCGAGGATGGAGGCTTCCCGAGGCCCGCATGCATTCCGACGTCATCCGCCCTGGCGCCACCCTCGGCCTCCTCGGCGGGGGCCAGCTGGGCCGCATGTTCACCCTGGCCGCCCGGAACCTGGGCTTCCGGGTGCACGCCCTGGACCCGGGCCACGACTGCCCGGCGGGCCAGGTGGCGGACGTCGAGGTGCGGGCCCACTACAACGACGTCTACGCCGCCCAGGCCCTGGCCCGGGGGGTGGACGTGATGACGGTGGAGTTCGAGAACATCCCCAGCGAGACCCTGGAGGCCGTGGCCGAGCTGCGGCCCATGCGGCCCTCGGCCTTCGTGCTCCACACGGTGCAGCACCGCCTGCGGGAGAAGCGCTTCCTCCTCGGCAACGGCTTCCCGGTGACGCCCTTCCGGGAGGTGAACACGGAAGGGGACCTGCGGGACGCGGTCCAGGCGCTGGGCCTGCCGGCGGTGCTGAAGACGGCCTCCTTCGGCTATGACGGCAAGGGGCAGCAGAAGATCACCGAGACCACCGACCTCGCCGCGGCCCACGCGGCCCTGGGCGGCGCGACGGGCATCCTCGAGGCCTGGGTGCCCTTCGAGATGGAATGCAGCGTGATCTGCGCGCGTTCCTCCAGCGGCGAGACCTGCACCTGGGACGTGGCGGAGAACGTGCACGCCAATCACATCCTGGACACCACGGTGTTCCCGGCGCGCATCCCGGCGGAGGTGGCCACCGAAGCCAGACAGATGGCCGTGGAGATCGCGAAGGCCCTGGACGTGGTCGGCATGCTCACGGTGGAGTTCTTCCTCAAGGCGGGCGGCGCGCTGGTGGTGAACGAGCTGGCCCCGCGCCCCCACAACAGCGGCCACGCCACCATCGACGCCTGCGTCACCAGCCAGTTCGAGCAGCAGGTCCGCGCCGTCTGCGGCTTGCCGCTGGGCGACACCACCCTGCTCCGCCCCGCCGCCATGGCCAACCTGCTCGGCGACCTTTGGCCCGCGCACGGCGAACCCGCCTGGGAGAAGCTCCTCGCCTTCCCCGACGTGAAGCTGCACCTCTACGGAAAGATGGAGGCGCGCAAGGGTCGGAAGATGGGGCACCTCACCGCCACGGGGAAGACCGTGGACGAGGCGCTGGACAAGGTGGTGATGGCGCGGAAGGCGCTGGGGATCCAGGCCTGATTCCCGCAGGGGAGGATTCAGCCCCCCGGCTTGTACTCCGTGTCGGCAAGCTCACGCCCCAATCCGACCGGGGCTGGGGTGGGGGCTGCCGAATCCGGTATGGAGCCGCCTGAAACCAGGAGCTTCGAATCGTCCGCTCCCCTTAGGGAGGCCGGCCGCCGCCCCTGGATGTAGCACTGCCATACAGCGATCGACCTGATCGGGGCACCATCTTTGACCGGAATGACCTTGTAGGCCACCACCAATCCCTGACTGGAGAAGGTGAGTTCTCCGAAGTACCCACGAAGACTCTGGAGGTACCGCAGCGCCTCCGATTCGGACGCGAAGAATTGCCTCCCTTCATCCACGATCACCCGGCCTGATTGCTTAGTACTGCCGGCCGGATCGTAGAGGCCGAGGGAGCCGTACCAGCGCTTCCGGCGCGGAGTCAGGGTCGAAACTTTCGACCAACCAGGACCCGAGAAAGCTCTCGTGAATCCCGCCCTGCCCTCGATGTTGAGTTCACCGCTCGGAGTACGTGCAGTGATCCTCATGCCTTCGGTAAGCACCGTTTCGGTGATCGGAGTGGCAAGCTCGCGGTGCCTACAGGCGGCGAGCGCTAGAATGGCCGCGACCATCCACATCTTTGAACCGTGAAGCATGAAGATCCCTGAATTGGGTGAATCGTGCGGGGCACTGGCTCTCAGGTCAGGGGCGTGAGGCTACTCACGAACCCTGGCCGGTGGGTGCCGAGGCTGCCAGGGAGGCAAGTCTGGCTTCGAGTTCACGAACACGCCGCGCCAAGCGCTCTCCCCGGAAGAACGCTAGGACCCCCAGGAACACCGCGACGAGGCCACAGCCCCAGAAGGCCAGGGATCCGATGATCAGGATCAGTTCGGTGATCTCGAGGTTGCCCATGACACCCGCCTCTAGGATCGCTTGTAATACGCCCGCATCGCCCGCACCACCGCCTCCGCGAACCCCTCCCTGAACGCAGGATCCGCGAGGTTCTCCACGTCGGCCTCGTTGGTGAGGTTGGCCACTTCGATGAGCACCTTTGTCGCGGCCGCGTTGTGCCGGATGGCGGCGGGGACGAAGTTCTTGCCGTCGCGGTGGATGACGTTGCGGATGGCGCGGTTGCCGTGGACGGGGAGCTTGGCTCGCTGCAGCTCCCGCAGGAGGAGCTCGGCGAAGACGCGGCTGCGCGCTTCCCCCTGCACCTTTTCCCGGGAGGTGAACGAGACGTGGCCGTTGGCCTTCATCTCCTTCACGTTGGCGGCGCGGCGCCCGGCCAGGCCGAACGTCGAGGGCACGCTGGCGGCGCCGGGGACGTAGACCATCGTGCCCCGCGCCGTGGGATGCAGGCTGTCGGCGTGGAAGCTCACGAAGATCGTCTTGCGGGGATCGCCCTTCTTCTTCACGAAGCTGGTGAACAGGTCGTTGGACAGCACCCAGCGCAGGTGCACGCTCACCGCCGTCGGGCTCTCCCCGTCGATGGGGAAGGGCGGCGTCGTCAGGATGTAGGCGTCGTTGGTGGGGCGCGGGATGGCCTCCCGCGTCTTGAAGCCCACCTTCGGGTACTTGATGGTGCTGCTGACGTCCGCCTCGGTGTCCTGCTCCAGGATGCGCTTGGTGCGCATGGCGATGTCGTACACGAAGTCCGACTCCCACAGCCCATTGGCCATGGCGCCCTTGTCCCGGCCCCCGTGCCCCGCGTCCAGCACGATGCGCACGCCGGCGAGTTTGGGGCCCGCCTCCAGCTTCGGCGTGCGGCGCACTTCCTCGCGCACCTCCTCCTCTTCCTTCAGGGCCTGGCTGCCCTCCACCTGGAAGGGGTCGGAGAGCATCTCCACCGGGATGCGGATGAGCGTGCCCGGCTGGATGCCCCGCACGTCCGCGATGCCGCTGCGCTTCGCGATGAGGTCGGCGGCGGCGTTCACTTCCTTCGCGTCCACCCGGTCCGTGTAGCGCATCACCACCGCCGACCAGAGCGCCTCGCCCTTGCGCAGGCGGTAGGCGGCGAACCTGCCCTCCTTGTCCGTGTCGAAGGCCAGCAGCGCGCGGTAGGCCTTCACCCGCGCCTCGTCGTCCAGGCCGTCCTCGGGCTGGCTGCGGTCCGGCGCGACCCCCTGGCCTCCCAGCTCCTTGCTGAGCAGCTCCCTCGGGATGCGCCAGAGGTCCCCGGCGACGAGCTTCTCCGGGTTCCTCGGGTTCAGCGCCTCCAGCCGGTCGTAGTTCTGGCCGTGGCCCGTGAACTGGGCCGCCATCAGCCAGACGGACTCCAGGAGCGGGAAGCGCACGAAGTGCTTCACCTCCTCCTTCGTCCAGACGTCGTCCGGGAAGGCCGCCCTCAGGATCCACTTCCGGCCCTCCGGCGAGAGGTCCGCGAAGGCCGCCCAGGGGCCGCTCGCGGGCCCCGCGAGGAACTTCTTCGGCAGGCGCCGGGCTTCCGCCTGGAGCCCCTTCCGGAAGACGAGCCGGAGCTTGATCGGGCCGCCGTCCGGCAGCTTCCCTGTGAACTCCACCGGCGGAGGCTCGGGATCCTGGGGCGCCGCGAGGGCGGGCCCCGCGAGTGCGGGCACCGCCAGCAGCACCGCGAGGGACGCGCGCCTCAGCGCCACGGGACCTCTTCCCCGTCCTCGGCGCCGTCCTCCTGGAAGGGCGCCAGGCTCTCCCGGATCCAGCCCCGGAGGCGCTCCTGCATCGATTCGCCATCGGCCGCCCGGGCCCTGAGGAAGATCCCGAAGCGCCGCTCCACGTGGGCCGCGCCCTCCTCCATGAGGAAGAGCCGGTCCGCCATGCGGGCCGCCGGGTCCTTGGACGCGGTGGTGGGCAGCTTGAAGGCCTGCAGGTCGAGGGTGGAGGCGTTGAGGGTGAAGGACCACTCCAGGTCCCCGCTCAGCAGGCGCAGCTTGGCCCGGGCCGGGCGCATGCCGCGGCTCAGGGCTTCGAAGGCCTCCCGGCTCTCCGCCGGATTGCCCTTGCGCAGCGACACCTCCTTCACGTCCCCGCGCTCGCTGGCCAGCAGCACCGCGTCGTCCACGAAGCAGCAGGAGAGGTCGCCCTCCTTGCCCGACATGCCGCCGTCCACGAGGCCGCGCATCCACAGCCAGACGAGGAACTCCTCGCCGAGGAACCTGCCTTGTTCAATGACCTGGACTTCCTTCATGCGTTCTCAAGCTCCAGGTCGAGCGGGTCCAGCGCCATCAGCGCCTCCACCGGCAGCTCCGGAGCCACGCGGCCCGCGAGGAGCAGGGGCGCCAGGGGCTGCAGTTCGCAGCCGAAGGACTTCATGAAGAGGTCCAGCAGCGCGCCCTGGCTGCGGCCGCTGGTGGCGGTGGTCCAGAGCACGCCGCCCTTGAGGTCCCAAGCCACGTCCACGACCTTCAGCGCCGGCAGCACCTTCTGGAGCAGCTCCGCCTTCACCTCGTCCTGGAGGGAGATGCGCGCTTCCTTGCCGATGAAGGCGAGGTCCTTCTCCGCCATCAGCTGCCGCAGGCGCAGGTCCACGTGGGCCTTGAGCAGCGCGGGCGGCACCCGGCGGCTGTCGATGCGCAGGCCGAGGAGGGCGAAGCGCTCCTGGGAGGCCCAGTCCTTCTCCGGCGGCGTGATGAGCGGGTTGCGCCAGTCGCACCAGCCGGCCCGCTCCTCCTCCAGCCCGTCCTGGAAGGGGCGGAAGGCATGGCCCTCGAGGCCCTCGGCCAGCTCCTCCTCCGAGGGCACGGGCCCCAGGACGAGGTAGCGCTTGAGGCTGAAGCCTCCCTGGGCCAGTCCCATCAGCGGCTGCCCAGGACGCGGCCCAGGCGGCCCAGCAGGCTCCCCTTGCCGTCGGCGTTCGGGTTGTCGGGGTCCGTGACCCTCGGCGTCTCCCCGTGGGCGGGAAGGCGGAGCGCGGGGTCGTCCAGGGCCAGGAGGAGGGCCGTGATGTTGTCCCGGCCCCCGTTCCGGAGGGCCTCCTCGAGCATCAGCTCGAGGGTCCGGCGGGGGCTGAAGGCCTGGGCCAGGATCTCCCGGAGCCGCGCGTCGTCCACCTCCCCGTGGAGGCCGTCGGAGCAGATGAGCAGGCGGTCGCCCCGGCGCAGGGGGGCCTTCCCGAGCACGGGCACGATGGGCGTGGGGCAGCCCAGGGCCTGGGTGATCATGTTGCGCTGGGGATGGACCCGGGCCTGCTCGGGCGTCAGCGAGCCCGCCGCGATCATTTCGTGCACCAGGGTCTGGTCGGTGGTGAGCTGCACCAGCTCGCCCCGGCGGAAGAGGTAGGCCCGGCTGTCCCCGATCTGGGCGATGTAGGCGCATCCGTTCCAGATGATCACGGAGGTGAGCGTGGAGCCCATGCCTCGGGCGGTGCGGTCGTCGTCCGACCAGCGCAGGACCGCCTTGGAGGCCTCCTCCACGGAACCGCGCATGGCCTCGATGAGGAGGGCCTCGCTGACCTCGGCCTCCGGGATGCGGCCCCAGTGCCCGAAGAGGTAGACCGCCACCGCGGCCAGGCCTTCCCGGCTCGCCACCTCGCCGGCGGCCGCGCCGCCCATGCCGTCGGCCACCGCCGCCAGCAGGCCGTTCTTGCAGATGCTGCGGCTGCGCAGCGGCCCGCTGACCAGGGGCTCTTCGCCGTCCAGCGCATTGACGAGGTAGGCGTCCTCGTTGTTCTTGCGCACGCGGCCGGGATGGGTGAGCGCTGCGTAGTCGATCAGCATGCGGGAGATTCGGAACGGGCTTCCCAGCGGACGGGAGGACGGGTGATTTCCGGGGGTCCGCGGTCCGCTAGGATGGCGGAGGCGTGACCCCCATCATAGCCAGGGAGGGGCGCTTGGCCGAAACACCACCCAGGAGCCCGGCCCGGACGCATCGGAGGCCTCGACTTGACCCATGATCCGCGCGAACGCGCCGCGTGCCGCCTGGTGGTGGCCGGCCCCGGCGCCTACGGCCGTTCCCTGGCCGCCTGGGCCGCGCGCTGCGGGCTCGACGTGCGCCTCCTCGGCCGCGACCGGGCCCACGGCGAGGCGGGCCTCCGGCGCATCCAGAGCGACTGGGACCGGGACGTGGCCCGCGGCCGCCTCCCGGCGGCCCAGCGGGAGGAGGCGGAGGCGCGGTTGAGCGCCGCCTCCAGCCTGGCGGAGGCCCTGGAGGGGGCCGACGCGGTGCTGGAGGCGCTGCCCGAGGATCTCCTCGCCAAGGCCGGCTTCTGGAGGAGCCTCGGGGACTGGCCGGGGCTGCGCCTCTCGGGCAGCTCCTCGATCCCCATGGCGGCCCAGGCGGAGAAGGCCGGATCCGGGGAAGCCCCCCTGGGCTTCCACGGCTTCGTGCCGGTGGAGCGCATGGACGTGCTCGAGCTCGCGGTGCCCGAGGGCGCCCGGGAGGAGCGCGTGGCCGCGGCGGAGGACCTCGCGGCCCGGCTGGGCCGGACCGTGGTCCGGGTGCGGGACCAGGACGGTTTCGCCGCGACCCGGATGGCCCTGGCCCAGGGCCTCGAGGCCATGCGCCTCCTGGAGTCCGGCGCCGCGGACCGGGACGGCATCGACCGCCTCATGGCCCGCGGCTACGGCCACCCCGCGGGCCCGCTGGAGCTCTCCGACCGCATCGGACTGGACCTGCGGCTCGCCATCGCCCGCCGCCTGCACGCGGCCACCGGCTCGCCCGCCTTCGCTCCGCCCGCGATCCTGGCGCGCCTGGTGGCCGAAGGGCGCACGGGACGCGCCGCCGGCGCGGGCTTCTACGCCTGGGACCCCGAGGGGAGGAAGTCGTGAGGCAGCCCTGGCTCCTGGCCCTGCTGGCGGCCTCCGTCGCCTTCCTGGCCCTGTGGGTGCTCTGGAAGGTGGGACGGATGCTCCTCAGGCTGGTCCTCGGCCTGGCCGTCGTGAGCCTCGTCGGGCTGCTCCTCTGGTACCTTCTTCACAGGTGAACCACTCGCCACGTCGAGGAACCCCATGGCAGCCATCTCCTGTCCCCACTGCGGCCAAGACCTCACGGCCCCCCAGAGCGTCCGCATCGCCGAATACCACTTCGGGCACCTGGAGAAGGTGAGCCAGGACGTGATGGAAGGCCCCGGCTTCCGGTACCACCTCGAAGTCCCGGACACCTACACGATCCTCTGCAACGGCTGCAAGCGCCTCGTGCGCACCCTGCCGATCCCGGGGAAGGCCCCGGCCCACGCCTAGCCGGCCGCGCGCCCCAGGGTCCGAAGGGATCCGGCCGGAGCGCCGCCCATCGGCGCGAGAACCGTCCCCACGAAGAAGGGCCCCACGAGGGGCCCTTCTTCGTGGGGACGGGATCCACTCAGTTCTTGATGATCCTCGGGGTAATGAAGATCAGCAGTTCGGCGTTCTTCTCCTCGTGGGTCTTGTTCCGGAACAGCCAGCCGATGAGGGGCAGCTTGGAGAGGAAGGGGACGCCGTTGGTGCCGTCGGAGGTGGTGTTGCTGTAGACGCCGCCGAGGATGGCCGTGCCGCCGTCGCGGACCAGGACCTGGGTCTCGATGGCCTTTCGCAGGATCGTGGGCGTGCCGTTCACGGTGCGGCTGAAGTCGGCCTCGGCCTTCTCCACCTTGATGTCCATGATGATGGTGCCCTCGTTCGTGATCTGCGGGGTCACGTCGAGCTCGAGGTTGGCGTCGGCGAAGGCGACGGTGATGGCGCCGCCCTGCGCGCCGCCCTGCTGGGTCGGATAGGGGATCTTCTCCCCGGCCAGGATCTTGGCCTTCTTGTTGTTCTGGGTCACGACCTTCGGGGAGGAGACGATCTTGATCTTCCCGTCCTTCTCGAGGGCCTGGAGGATGAAGTTGACGCTGAACCGGTTGCTCAGGAACGAGACCCAGAACTCCCCGGCGGGCGAGTTGATGCTGGTGACGCCCTCCTTGCCGGGGGTGAAGGCGACGGCCGCGGCGTTCTGGCCCAGCCCCGGGCGGTTGTTGACGCTGTTCCAGGACGGGGAATCGAAGGCGCCCCAGGGGGCGGCGACCCCGCCGACGGTGAGGTCCGCCGCGCCGGTGTTGGCGGTCGGCCACTTCACGCCGAAGGCCTTCTCGTAGCTGCCCGTGGCCTCCACCACCCGCGCCTCGATCTGCACCTGCTGGATCTGGACGTCCAGCTGGGAGATGAGGTCGTCGATCACCACGAGGTTGCTGGAGAGGTCCGTGATGATGAGGGTGTTGGTGCGGTCGTCGAGGATCACGCTGCCGCGCTTGGTGAGCATCTTCTCGATGATGGACTTGACCTCGGCCACCTTCGCGTAGGAGAGCGGGCGGGTGATGCTCTGCAGCGGCCCGGCGAGGGCCTTGGCCTCGTCCAGCTTCCTGCGGTCCTCCTCCTCCTCCTGGAGCTTCTTGATCTTGGCGACGCGGAGCACGCCGTTCTGGATCTCCTTGCCGAGCCCGGCGTTCTTGAGCACGACGTCCAGGATCTGGTCCCAGGGGGTGTCGGTGAACTTGAAGTTGTAGATGCCCTGGACGTCCTGGTCCATGACGAGGTTCAGGTGGCCGGCGTCCGCGAGGATGCCCAGGAACACCTTGATGTCCGCGTTCTGGACGTCGATGGACATCTTGGAGCCCTTCCACAGGGTCGGGGCGTCCGCGAGGGTCTTGCCGCTGCGGGCCTGGCTGTCCCGCGGGACCTGCAGAGGCGCGGGGGCGGCGGCGGTCGCCGCGGAGCCGAGGCTCAGGGGCAGGAGGGAGGACGCCGACAGGCTGGGCAGGGACTGGACCGAGGCTCCCACGGCGGGCATGGCCTGCAGGGGAGCCTTGGGGGCCGTCAGTGCGGGCTGCGGGGCCTCGGGAGCGGGCTCCGGCCGGGTCTCCGCGACCTTCGTCTCCACCCGGGCGGGAACCGGCGCGGGTTCGGCGGCGGCAGGCGCCGCGGCCACCTTCTCGGCTGCCTTGGTCTCGGGCGCCTTCGTCTCGGGCGCGGGGGCCTCCGGGGAGGCGCTGGCGGTCAGGACTTCGGTCTCCATGGGCTTCGGCAGGACCGGCATGGAGACGACCACGGGCGCGACGTCCGCGGCCGGTTCGGCCGACGGACGGGAGGCGGGGGCCTGGAGGCCGGGCATGAGCCTGGCGGTGGAGGCGCCCGTGCCGGCGTTGAGGTTCACCATCACGCCGCCGGGAACGGTCCCGACCAGGACCTGGGTGCCTTCCTTCACCTCCAGGACCAGTCGGGTGACCGGCGTGGGGGCGACCTCGAACTGGGCGAGTCGGGTCTTGAGGATGAGCGGATGCTGGAGGGCCGCCAGGTCCTTCCGGGAGGGCTGGGTGCCGCGGTCCACGCCGGGCAGGTCCACCACGATCCGCAGGGGATTGGAGAGCACTTGGAGGCGGGGCGTGCCGGCATAGCCGGGAAGGTCGAGCTTCAGGGAGGCCGAACGCGCGTCCTGGGACGCGAGGGAGGCGCCCTGGAGGGAGGCCCCGGGGGCGCCCTCGGCGGCCGGCGCGTAGGCCGCGAGCGGCATGGACGGGGAACCCGCCACGAAGACGCTTCCGGCCACGAGCAGGGAACTCAGGCGAGCATTCATTTTTTGGCCTCCTCGCGCTTGAAGGTCTTCTTGACCACGCGGAACGCGGTCTGGACGCTGGAATTCACGTCCCATTGGTGGAAAGTGACGGACTTGTCATCAATGGCCGCGATCATGCCGTCCCGGAACTTGAACCCGACGGGCAGCCAGCGGACCATTCCGCGGCTGTCCGAGACGACGGCGAGCGTCTTGCCATCCTTCTTGACCACTCCCTTGACGGAGATGTCGTCCACGAGGTCGCCGCCCTTCACGACGTCGATCTCCGTGGGGGACTGGAAGGGGTCCCGGGTGAGGGTGGGCTTGTAGGGGGTCGCCCGCTGGGCGATCAGGTCCTCGGGGGTGGGTCCGGCCGGCTTGGCGTCCGCCGCGGGTTCGGCCGGCTTCGCGGGTTCCTGGCCGGCCAGGCCGAGGCCGGCGGCAAGGACCAGGAGGAGGGGAATGGGTCGGGTTCGGATCATGGAATCCTCAGTCGTCCCCGCCCTTGCCGCCGGCGGGCCTGGGCTTCGGCGCGGGCTTGGCGGCCGGGCCGGGGGCCGCGGCGTCCGGTGGAGGCGCGGGGTTGTAGACGAAGGCGCTGATCCGGCAGGTGACGACCGCGGGGAACACGGAGCCCTTCTGGTTGTCCACCCGGCGGAACGACATCTCCGAGAGGTTGATGATCTTCTCGTAGCCCGAGATCAGGGAGGCGAACTGGCCGAAGGAGTGGTAGCCGACCCGGTAGTTGAACTTGACCGGATACTCCTTGTAGTAGTTCTTGGACGCGGGGGTCTCGAGGCTGAAGGAGGTCTGGTCGATCCCGGCGGTGTCCGCCAGCTTCTTGATGCGGATGGTCATCTCGGCCCGGTCCTGCTCCGTGGGCATGATCTTGATGAGCTCCTCGATCCGCTTCTCCTGGTTGGCGACCTCGATCTTGAGCTTCTCGTAGTTCGCCTTCAGGCCGTTGCCCTTGTCCACCTCCTTCTGGAGGTTCTCGATGGTGGCGAGGGTGGCCTTCAGCTCGTCCCGCTTGCCGTTGAGGGCGAAGTACCAGAGGGCGGCGACCACCACGCCCGCGGCGGCCCCGATCCCGATCTGCTTGGTGAGTTGGGGGTTCATCGCATCTCCTCAGGCCGGGTTCTGGAGGTCGAAGGAGAGCGAGAATTCGAGGTTCGTGCCCTTTCGCTCGGCGCCCGGGTAGTTGATGTTCTTGAACCAGCGGGTCCGGCTCTGCAGCCGGGTGTAGAAGAGATTGATGGCCTCGAAGGTGCGGGCCTCCCCCTTGATGCTGATGTTCATCCCGCGCTGGGTGATCTCGCGGAACCAGACGTCGTCGGGCAGGCTGTTGGCGAGCTCCTCCAGGAAGTGGACCGGGAGCTGCTGGTTCTTCCGCAGCCCCTGCATGATCTCCTCCTTCTTGGCGAGCATCTCCTTCTTGTCGCGGAACTGCCGCTCGAGGTCGATGTACTTCTTGAGTTCGTCGCGCTGGCGCTCGAGGTCGGCCTTCTTCGCTTCCGCCCGCTGCACCTCGTTGCCGAGGAAGATGTGGTAGACGCCGCCGATGGAGGCGAAGAGGAGGAACACGATGCCGCCGGCGATGGGCAGGCTGGAGCGGCCTCCGCCCTCGACCTCCCCGTAGATCTGGGCCGGTTCAGCCCGGTCGGCCTTCTTCCCGCCCCCCTGCGCGAGGGCGTCGCCGAGGAGATTTATCTTGATCATCGGTCCCCCACTTGGCGAAGCGCCAGGCCGACCGCCACGGTGGCCGAGCAGCCGATGTCCCTGGCCGCGGCGGGATCCACGCTGCGGTCGTCGAACTCGATGAGCAGGAAGGGATTCATCCGCTCGACCGAGACCCGGAGGCGGTCCGAAAGCACGTCCGTCAGGCCGGCCACCTTGGCGCTCCCCCCCGCCAGGAGGACGCGGTCCAGACGGTCCACCTTGAAGCTGGACCGGAAGAAGTCGATGGTGCGGCTGAGTTCGTCGGCGAAGCCGTCCGCGATGGCCGCCAGGCTGGGGGCGACCTCGTCAGGGTTCCGGCCCTCGGCCGACTGCCCCTGCTTGAGCATCTCCGCGCCTTCCGGGCTCACCCCCCAGTCCTCCACCAGCTTGTCCGTGAAGCGGTGCCCGCCCCAGGCGATGTCGCGCCAGAAGACGGACCGGTTGCCGACGAGGATGGCCAGGTTCGTGAAGTTCGCGCCGATGTTCACCAGGGCGACGACCTCGTCGCTGTTGCCGGGGGTGCTGTTGGCCTCGTAGGCGTTCTGGAGCGCGAAGACGTCCACGTCCACCACCAGGGGCCGCGCCCCGGCCTGGGCCACGCAGCTCGCGTAGGACTCGAGCTTGTCCTTGCGGCAGGCCACGAGCACCACGTCCATGTTCCCTTCGGAGGCCCGCTCCTCCAGCACCGCGTAATCCAGGGCGTAGGAGTCGAGGCCCTGGCCCGCGGGGAAGAAGCTCTCGGCCTCCCAGCGGACGGATTCAGCGAGTTCCGCCGGGCTCATCAGCGGGAACGTCACCTTTTTGACCATCACCTGCTGGCCGGACACGGAAATGGCGACGTCCCTGGACTTGATCTTCTGCTCCGCCAGGACCTGGCGGATCGCGGAGGCCACGGCGTTCGAATCCATGATCTCGCCGTCCACGATCGCTTCGGCCGGGACGGAGACCATGCCGAGCTTTTGCAGGCGGTAGCGCTGGGAACTTCCCTTCCCCACGGCCTGGAGCTCACAGACTTTCACCGCGCCCGAACCGATGTCCAGGCCGACAAGCGTTTTGCTCTTGCTGCCGAAAAGACCCACTGGGAGCCTCGCTTAGGTGATGAATGGTTCTAAATTCTAACGCTACTCAAGTGTACGTCAAGCATTTCCCTCAGATGGACCCACCTCTTCGGATTCGACCGCAGCGAGGATGACCGTGACATTATCCTCGCCGCCGTTCTCCTTAGCTCGTGAAACCAGACGATTTACCGCGTCCTCGAGCGAAGTGGATTCATTCACGATGTTCCAAATATCCTGATCGCTGACCATTCCTGACAGGCCATCCGAGCAAAGCAAAAGACGATCCATTTCCCCGAGTTCGAGTTCCTGGATGGCGACATCGAGGTCCCCCCCATTCCCGAGGGCCTGGGTGATCACGTTCCGGAAGGGGTGGACCCGGGCTTCGGAGGGGGTGAGGATCCCATGGGCGACCTGCTCGGCGACCCAGGAGTGGTCGCGGGTGACCTGGACGATGCCCTCCCTGCCCACGAGATAGGCCCGGGAGTCCCCCACGTGGGCCATGGTCACCTTCCGTCCGTGGACCAGGCAGGCCACCACCGTGGAGCCCATGGTCTCCCGCTCGGGGTTGGTCTTGATGTCCTCGGCGATGGCCTGGTCGCTCAGGAGGAGCGCGACCTTCAGCCGGTTGCCGTCGTAGTTCAGGTTGACGTCGTATTCCAGGGGCCAGGTCCGGTCCTTCTCGACGGTCTGGGAGATGAAGTGGGCCACCCGGTCCACGACGATCTTGCTGGCGATCTCCCCGGCCGCGTGGCCCCCCAGCCCGTCCGCGACCACGAGCAGGCCGAGCTCCGTGTCCAGGAGGAGGTTGTCCTCGTTGTGCTTCCGGACGCAGCCGACATCGGTTTTGCCTGCGGCGATCAAGCGCATCGTCATCCCTTCTTCGCGACCTTGCCCCAGAGGGCCTGGAGGCGATCCTTCAGTTCCGCGGCCGCGGCTGCGGCCTTGCCCCCGGGAGCGCCCTTCCCCGCGGCGGCCTTGGCCTCGGCGGCGGCGGCCTTCGCCTCCGCCTTGAAGTACTTGTGGTTCGGCGCGACCCGCCGGGCCTCCTGGAGCATGCGGTCCGCCCGGGCCTGCATCCCCTCCGCCCGGAAGAGCTCCGCGAGCCGGATCTGGGAGTCGATGTCCTTGGGCTCGAGGCGGAGGGCCGTCTCGAAGCAGCGGATCATCGCGCGCCGGTTCCCGGTGGACTTCTCGATGAGGTCCGCCATGAGCGTGTGGTAGGGGGCCTTGTTCGGGTCCAGCCGGATGGCGTACTGGACCAGGCCGAGGGCGCGTTCGAGGTCCCCCTGGGCCAGGGACTCCTTGGCCTCGGTGAACCAGTCGTCCGGGGTCCGCTCGGGGATCGGCGTCCGCTTGGGTTCAGGCGCCGCGGAAGGCGCCGCCTGCCGGCTGAACTGGTCCTCGTAGGCGCGCCGCTTGTCCGGGTCCTTCAGCGCGTTGAAGGCCTCCGAGAGCATCCGGAACCGGTCCTCCGCGGCGGCCTTCTGGTCCCCCGAGAAGCGGTCCGGGTGCCACTGCTTGGCGAGGCGGTGGTAGGCCGACTTGATCTCGTCCATGGAGGCGCCGGGCAGCAATTCCAGGATCTCGAAAGGGTTCATGGGCAACTGGACTTCGAGGACGAAGAACGCGGGTGGAGGGGGACCGGCCTGGTCAGGTGGGAGCTGTGTGGATGGTAGCCTATTTCCAACAGGAAGGTAGGGGGAGTCCCCATGCTAGCGGTATGGGGTGGTGCGGGAGAAGCGGGACCCAGGATCACCAGGACCCGCCCGCCTGGCAATCGGCAATCGTCCGCGGGGCTCCGGCGCCTCCTTCCAGGCGGGGCTGCCGCGCCGACCCGGGCCATGGCGAGGCGGGAGGTTGATGGCACACTGGGGGGTCCGGGAGCCGATGACCGATGCCTGCTGGCGCTGTGATGGAGTGGAGGGAGGGGCTGGACCGCGGCGATTTCAGCGCCCAGGACCTGGCCCGGGCCTCCCTCGACGCCATGGAGGCCCATGACGACCGCCTGAACGCCATCCTGTGGACGGACCGGGAGGCGGTGCTGGAGGCCGCGCGCGAGGCGGACCGGCGCCTCGCCCGGGGCGAGCGCACCCCCGTGCTCGGCGCGCCCGTGGTCCTGAAGGACAACCTCAGCCTGGCCGGCGCCCCCATGACCTGCGGCTCGCGCGTGCTCGAAGGCTATCGCCCGCCCCAGGACGCCACGGTGGTGGAGCGGCTGAAGCGCGCGGGCGCGGTGCCCCTGGCCAAGGCCAATCTCGACGAGTTCGCCATGGGATCCAGCGGCGAGTACTCCGCCTTCGGCGCGACGCGGAACCCCTGGGATCCGGACCGGGTGCCCGGGGGAAGCAGCAGCGGCTCGGTCGTGGCGGTCGCGGCGGGCTACGCGCCCCTGGCCCTGGGCAGCGACACCGGGGGATCGGTGCGCCTGCCGGCGGGCTTCTGCGGGACGACGGCCCTGCGGCCCACCTATGGAGTGCTCAGCCGGAGCGGCCTCGCCGCGATGGCGTCCAGCCTCGACGTGCCGGGGCCGGTGGCCCGCAGCGCGGCGGATCTCGCCCGCTGCCTCTCGGTGCTGGCGGGCCGCGACCCGCGGGACGCCACCTCCATCGACCTGCCCGGGACGGACCGGCTCGATCCCCTGAGGCCCGCGGAGCTCCGGGGCCTCCGCGTCGGCCTGCCCCGGGAATACTTCGGGCCCGGCATCGATGCTGGCGTGCGGTCCGCGGTGGCGGCGGCGCTGGCGGTCCTGGAGTCGAACGGCGCGGTCCTCTCCGAGGTTTCACTGCCCCACACCGAGGTCGCCCTCGACGTCTACTACCTCCTGTGCACCAGCGAAGTCAGCAGCAACCTGAGCCGCTACGACGGCGCCCGGTTCGGACCGGGGCATCCGGGCGCGACCTTCCGCGAGGCCGTGGAGGCCGCCCGGGACGCGGGTCTGGGCCCGGAGGTCAAGCGCCGGATCCTCCTGGGCGCCTTCTGCCTCAGCCGCGGGTGGTACGAAGCCTACTACCTGAAGGCCCAGCGGGCCCGCGCCCTCGTCTGCCGGGACTTCGAGCGGGCCTTCGCGACGGTGGACGTCCTCGCCACGCCCACCAGCCCCTTCCTCCCCTTCGAGCTCGGGGCCCGGGCCGCCGACCCCCTCGCCATGCACCTGGCGGACGCCTACAGCGTGGCCGGTCCGCTGGCCTCCCTGCCCTGCCTCTCCCTGCCCGCGGGCTTCGCGCCCTCCCCGTCCGACCCGTCACGGCGCCTGCCGGTGGGGCTCCAGCTCATCGGCCCCGCCCGGGCGGACGTCCGCCTCCTCGAGATCGCCCACGCCTTCCAGCTCGCCACCGACCACCACCGCCAGGCCCCGGACCTGTCCGCCTAGGAGATCCCATGCCCTTCGACGTCGTCATGCCCCAGATGGGGGAGAGCATCGCGGAAGCCACCATCCTCAAGTGGCACCGCAAGGTGGGAGAGGCCATCGGGAAGGACGAGACCCTCTACGAGATCAGCACCGACAAGGTGGACGCCGAGATCCCCGCCCCCATCGCCGGCGCGGTGCTGGAGATCCTCGTGGACGTGAACATCACCGTCCCGGTGGGTACCGTCGTGGCGCGCCTCGGCGACGCCTCCGAACTCGGCAAGGGCGGAGCGGCCCCCGCCGCCGCGGCTCCCCAGGCCCCCGCCCCGGAGGCGAAGGCCGCCGCCCCCGTGCACCCCATGGCCACGGAGGAGGACAACAGCCTGGAAGGCCGGCTGCGCAGCAAGTCCTCGCCCCTGGTCCGCGAGATGGCGAAGCAGCACGGCGTGGACCTCGCCCTCGTGCCCGGCAGCGGCCAGAACGGCCGGGTCACCAAGGAGGACATGGAGGCCTACCTGGCGACGCGCGGCGCCGCCCCCGCGGTCGCGCCCACCACCGCGCCCCTGAGCGGCGAGATGCCCCGCATGGCCCCCGCCCACGATCCTTCCGCGCCCACCCTGGGCGCGGTGCCCGGCCTCGCGGTGCCGCCGGCCCCCCACGTGCCGGCCTTCGCGAGCGGCGAGCGGGTGAAGGTCGAGCCCATGAGCCGGATGCGGAAGATCATCGCGGACAACATGGTCAACTCGAAGCTGCGCACGAGCCCGCACGTCTACACGGTCTTCGAGATCGACATGAGCAACGCGGCGCGCCTGCGGGCCAAGCACCGCAAGGCCTTCGAGGAGACCTACGGCACCAAGCTCAGCTTCATGCCCTTCATCATGAAGGCGGTCATCAAGGGCCTGCAGGCCTTCCCCATCGTCAACAGCTCGGTCGACGGCGACAACATCGTTTACAAGCAGGACATCAACCTGGGCATCGCCGTGAGCCTCGACTGGGGCCTCATCGTGCCGGTGGTGAAGAGCGCCGACAGTCTGAACCTCGGCGGCCTGGCGCGCAGCCTCAACGACCTCGCCGACCGGGCCCGGGCCAAGCAGCTCAAGCCCGACGAGATCAGCGGCGGCACCTTCACCATCACCAACCCCGGCGTCTTCGGCGACGTCTTCGGGCTCCCCATCATCAACCAGCCCCAGGTGGCCATCCAGTCCATCGGCGGCATCGTCAAGCGCCCCGTGGTGGTCACCGACGAGAACGGCAGCGACGCCATCGCCATCCGCCAGATGATGTTCTCCGGCCTCTCCTTCGACCACCGCGTCATCGACGGCGCCGTGGCCGACCAGTTCATGAGCGTGGTGAAGAAGGAGCTGGAGACCGGAACCTTCGGCCTCGAGTGAGCCCGGCCCCCCCGAGGGCCGGGCCTTGATGCAAGCAGGGCGGCCTGCCGCTCGGCCTGGCCGTTGACCTCGGCGGGCCGTCGACCTCGGCTGGCCCTTGACCCTTGTCCCTGGCCTGGCCGTTGACCTTGACGTGGTCATTGACCTTACCTTCCAGGAGCACCGAGATCGGCGATGGACGCGCCTTCCGTCCATCGCCGATCTCGGTGCCAGACGCGCAGCGTCAAGGCGGAACCGGCCGGGTCACGGTCTTCGGGCTCCGAGCCCACCTCCGCCTCCACCCACCCAAGTGGTCTACTCAAAAACCCAGGAACCGGCCCTTCTCCATGGACCTCTGGAGCCCCAGCCTGGAGCCAACCCACCCGGAGGCTCCATGCCCAGACCCCCCGCCCTCGCCGCCGTCCTGGCCTTCGCGGCCCTCGCGCCCGCGGCCCTCCCCGCCCAATCCGGGCACCTGAACGTTCCCGCGAAACAGATGGTCCGCGTGCGCTTCTCCAAGTCCGCCTCGGACAATGCCATCACCCGCTCGAAGATGAGCCTGATCGGCCTCGACGGTTCCTACACGGACGACTGGAAGATCCCCGCCTCCCAGGCCCTGGTCATCACCGACGTGGCCATCGAGCCCTACCGCGCCCTCCCCGGCGTGGCGGAGGCCGGCCGGTTCTACCTGGAGCAGGCAGGCCCGGGAGGACAGGTGGTCGGTCTCGACGTCGACTTCAGCGGCTCCTTCGCGAGCAAGGTCTCGAAGGCCGACAAATTCTCCTTCACCGCGGGGTTCGCCTTCACCACCAAGGCGGCGCCTTCCTTCGTCATCGAGGTGCCCTGGACCCAGACCGGGGAGAACATCACTGCCTTCGGCTACCTCGTCGTCTACTGATCCCCTGGCTCGGCATGGAGCCCGGCGCATGCGCCGGGCTCCATGCCGGCACCCGGCTCAGAAGCTGCTCTCCGCCACCCGCTCCATCTCCCGGTAGGTGGCGTACTCGCCCTCGAAGTAGAGCGGGATGCTGCCCGTGGGACCGCTGCGGTGCTTGGCGACGATCAGCTCGGCGGTGCGTTCGGGCTCGGCGTCCACCTGCCCCTGCGCGCTGCGGCGGTGGATGAAGGCGACGATGTCGGCGTCCTGCTCGAGGGCCCCGGAATCGCGGAGGTCGCTGAGCTGCGGCCGCCCGCCGGTGCGGTGCTCGACCTCGCGGTTGAGCTGGGAGAGCACGACGATGGGCAGGCCGCGGTCCTTGGCCAGGAGCTTGAGGCCGCGGCTGATCTCGCCGATGCGCACCGCCTCGCTCTGCTTCGCGGCGCGGCTGCCCTCGGGGCTGCTGAGGAGCTGGAGGTAGTCGATGATCACCAGGTCCAGCTTGGCGTTCACCGAGCTGAGGTGCCGGTCCACCTGCGCGGTGATCTGGGGGACGGTGATGCTCGCCTGGTCGTTGATGAAGATGGGCAGGCTGATCAGCTCGTCCCGGCTGGCGTAGAGCCGGGCCTCGGTGGCCGCGTCGAAGGCTCCGGCGAGCACCGACTTCATGTTCACCCGCGCGTGGGCGCTGAGGAGGCGCATGAAGACCTCCTCCGCGCTCATCTCGAGGCTGAAGAAGGCCGCGTGGGCCCCCTGGTGCAGCGCCGAACGGAGCAGCCAGTTCAGGGCGAGCGACGTCTTCCCGATGCCGGGGCGGGCGGCGAGGATCACCAGGTTGCCCGGCTGGAAGCCCTGGGTGATGGCGTCCAGGCGCGGGAAGCCCACCCGCAGGCCCGGCGCGCCGCGGCCCTCGATGCGGTCCACGAGACCCTCGATGGCCTCGTCGGCGATGGCCTTGATGTGCTGCAGGCCCTTCGCCTTCGCGTCCCCCTGGGCGAGGCGGAAGAGGTCCTGGGCCGCCAGCTCCACCAGCGACTCGGGCGGCGCCTCCTCGTCCGCCGCCTGGCGCGCGAGCTGGGCGCCGAGGCGGATGAGCTGGCGCTGCCGGTGCTTGCGGCGGATCAGGTCGGCGAGCACCTGGGGGCGGCCCACCTCCTCGGCGCTGAGGATCTCCACGAGGCCGGGATAGCCGCCCACGGTGCCGAGGGCGCCCTCCTGGTCCAGGGCGTCCTTCAGGGTCAGGGCGTTGACCTCCAGCCGCGCCTGCAGGAGCGCGCGCAGCGCCAGGAAGACCCGGCGGTGGGCGGGGTGGACGAAGTCCTCCTCCTCCAGGGCGAAGGCGATCTCCGCGGCCAGGGGCTCCGCGCCCGGGGCGCAGAGGGTGGCCAGGAGGCTCCGCTCGGCGTCGGTGTCCTCCGGCAGCCGCTCAGGCACCAGGTCCACGGGCATCGGCGACTCCGGAAGGCGGATCTAGATTAGAGCCCAGGCGGCACGTAGCCGCCACCGTTGGCGTCCACGAAGATCGGGTTCGTGACCGCCACCGGATAGATGCCGCGGTAGATCTTCGACCAGGGCGAGGCCGGGGCGTAGGCGCCGGAGGTGCCGAGGGGCACGCCGGCCTCCACCACGATCCAGGCGTCCTTGCCGGACGGCAGGTTCACCGCGAGGCTGCCGCTCCAGGTCCGGAGGTCGGTGCGGGAGAAGGTGGCGGCCACGTTGACCGTCTGGACCACCTGCCCGTTCACGACGATGCGGACCTCGTCCACGGGCACCCAATCCCCGGCGGTGAGGACGATGGAGAGGTTGACGGTGGAGGCGGGCCCCGGCACGAGGCTTCCCGGCCCCGCGGCGCCGATGGAGACGTCCAGCAGCGGCCCGGTGGAGGCCACCGCCGCGCCGGACTTCAGCGCGGTCAGCACCGCGCCGAGGTCCTCCTGCTTCAGCGTGGCCGAGCCGGTCTTGAGGTAGGTGCGCGCGTGCCCGACGGGGGTGTCCAGGCTGAACCGGGCGGAGCTGAGCCCCAGGGCCTTCGTGAAGGCGGTGGGCGTCTGCTGGTTGAGGAGAGCGAACCAGTCGGCGCGGACCTGCTTGAACTCGTTGAACCACGCCGTGGGGTTGGCCGGGTCGAAGCCCTCGCCCCGCAGGAGCTCCAGGGCCTCGAAGCTGCCCTGGGCGCGGCCGAGGGAGAAGGGGCCCTTGGCGGTCCACCAGGCGTTCACGCCGGTGCCGAGGGGCACGGCGGGATTGAAAGCCTTCAGCGTGAAGAGCCCCTGGGGCCCGCGGGGCCGGTGCACGACGTTGAAGCCGCCTTCCGCCTGGGCCAGGAAGTCCGCCAGGGTCCAGCCCCGGGAGGCGCGGGCCCCGTTGCGGATCGTGCCCGCCGGCTTGGGGACGAAGAGGGCCGTGACCTCGCCATAGCTTCCGAGGACCGAGGAGCGCGCCCCGAAGACGTAGGGCTTGCCCGCGATGGCCGCACGGTCAGCCTCGGTCTCGGGCGTCGATCCGAACTCGGTGAGGAATTCCGAGCGCAGCGCCTCCGCGTCGGCGTGGAGATCCATTTCGGTCAGGCCCACCACCTGGACGTCCTCCGCCAGGGCCGAGGCGAGCTTCTCGGCGGGGAGCAGCCCCCCGGTGGTCGCCTGCGAGGGGCCTGGAACGTCCAGGGGCACCCAGCCCTGGGGCACGGCCCGGGGGAACACCACCACGGTGTGCAGCGTGGTGCTGAAGTCCTTCTCGGGGCTGACCTGGAGCGGCGTGGATTCCAGGGACGAGAGGGGGCCCCGGGTCGTGTAGACGCTGTAGGCGCCCCGGGCCAGGAGGGCGGGCTCCGGCGAACCCCCGAGGTAGGAGGCGCCGAAGACCTGGTTCCCGCCCTTGAAGCGGAAGGCCCCCACGCTCGCGGAAAGGCCCAGGAGGCCCCGGGAGTTCTGGTCGTAGATGGACCCGAGGGTGCGGCCGCGCCTCCAGTCGGGATCAGCGGCGCCACCCAGGCCCGCGAAGGTCAGCTTGGCGGGCTGGAAGAAGGACAGTCCCTGATCCTGGCCAACGACGCTGAAGTAGTGGGGCGTGAGCAGGGTGTCCTTCAGGCTGCCGTCCAGGGCCTGGAGCCGGGGACGCTCCGGGGCCAGGTCCTCCGCGATCACGAAGGCCTGGGTCTTGGAAACGACCAGCGGCGTCGCGACGTGGGGGGAGGTGGAATCCACCTCGACGTTGGTGAGGTTCGTGAAGACCGCCTGTTCGTTGCGGTTGCGGGCCACGATCCGGTAGGTACCGGTGGGGAGGTAGGCCGAGTAGTAGGGGGTGGAGCTGGAGACCACGAGGATGGTGGGCGGGACCAGGTCCTGGGGCTCGAGCCAGTCCACGCGCTCCAGCTGCCAGACCGGCGACGTCGCGGAGCCGATGTTCCGCTCGAAGCGGATCTCCGCCTGGAGGGTGCCCGACCGGGACATGGTCCCGAAGGCCTTGTAGACGAGGAGCCCGTTGTCCTGCTGCCGCAGGGTGGACCGGTCCACCTGCATGAGGTTCAGAAGGCCGGTGGTCTGCCCCGGGAAGACGGGGCTGGAGGTGCTGGTGCCGTAGACCGCATAGAGCCGGCGACGGTAGGTGAGGGACTGGCCTGGGGCGAGGTTCCCCGCGGCGGGGAGCCCCCCCGCCACCACCCGCTCGGGAAACTGGGGCCGGGCCTGGGTCAGGGCGTCCTGCCGGTCGCTCGCCACCAGGAGGGTGTCGGCGTCCACGGGGAGCAGCCCCAGGCTCGCGTGCCCGTCCACCGTGGCGGCGCCCGGCTCCGAGGCGAGCAGGCCCACCATGGGGGCCTGGACGGCGGTGGCCAGGGGTTGGGTGAAGTCGCTCCCCGGGATCTGGGCCCCCCAGGTGGAGAGGGGCGCGCCGGCCGCGTCCTTCTGGGCGGGGATGACCGCCCGGAAGCCGCCTCCGTGCTGGAGCAGGGCGTCACCCAGGTTGCGCACCGGCAGGGCGGTGCCGCCGGTGTTCGTGACGGTGGTCGTCAGGGTGAAGTGGTTCCGCTCCAGGCGGGCCAGCTCGATCTTGTGGGTCACGGCGAGGCCCTGGACCCGGTCCGAGGCGTCCCAGGCGGCCCCGGCGAGCTTGTGCTTCGGGTCGTAGAGCCCGCCGGTGGCGGTGATGCTCGCGAGGTCCCCGTCCGAGGCGGGCAGGTAGCGGTCGAAGACGAAGGCGAGGTCGGGGTCCAGGTTCGCCACGGGGGTGAGGCGCTCGAGGCTGTCGGAGGGCATGGAGACCCGGCGGAAGCTCGTGTCGAGCTCGATGTACCCCACATCCACGATGCTGCCGCCGCTGGCGGCGCCCGCGATGGCGTCCCGCTCCCCGAAGGGGGTGCCGTCCACCGCGAGCTCGATGAAGTCGTTCCCGAGATAGAAGTCGCCAGGACCGGCGGCGGCCTTCAGGCCCGCGGGCCGGTCGCCGCCGACGGCGGGGATCTCCTCCGCCGACAGGACGGAGCGCTGCAGGCCCGTGGCGCGGAAGCAGCCGGTGCCCGCGGCGAGGAGCAGCAGGAGCGCGGGGAAGGCCAGGGGACGGGCCGGGAAGCGGTCGGAGACGGGGCGGACGGGGATTCGGAGGCTCATTCGGATCCGGGGAGGGGCCCCGAGGGGCGGTGTGCGCGGCAAACCATCTATGCTAACCCAGCATGGCGAATCCCCATCGGAGCCTCCTTTCCCGGCTGGGCTGGTCCAGGCCCCCGGGCGACGCTCCGGCGGGGGCGGGGCCGGAAGGGAGGCCCGCGAGGAGGGGCCGGGGCTGGAAGGCCGCGGTCCTGGTCCTCGGGCTGGGGTTCCTCGGTGATCTGGGATGGATCCACATTAAGTTCCCGGTGGCCGCCCGGTCCCGCACCCTTCGCGCGGAGGATGCCTTCTCCCCCGGAACCGCGGCCCCCGCCCTGGTGCTCGGGGCCGGCGTGCAGCCCGGCGGCGAGCCCACCGAGAGCCTCGAGGAGCGCCTCCAGGCGGCACTGGACCTCTACCGGGCGGGCCGGGCCTCATGGATCCTCGTCAGCGGGGACAACCGCGCCCAGAACTACAACGAGCCCCAGGCCATGCGGCGCTGGCTCCTCAAGCGGGACGTGCCCGAGGCGCGCATCGTGTGCGACTTCGCGGGGCGGCGGACCTACGACAGCCTCCGCCGGGCCCGGGACGTCTTCGGCGTCCGGAGGCTCGTCGTCGTGACCTCGGACTACCACATCCCGCGGGCCCTCTACCTGGCCCGGCGCCTGGGGCTCGAGGCCTGGGGCCTCCCCGCCCGGTCGGGCGCCCAGCCTCGCGCCTCCCGCCTCGGCTTCGCCCTCCGGGAGTGGCTGGCCCGGCACAAGGCGGTGCTGGACACGTGGTTCCCCCCGGACGTGGTGCTGGGCCCCCCGGAACCCACGCCGGACCAGCCCGTCCAGGAGGCCCGTTGAGCCCTCGCGGGCGCCTGGAGGGGGTGGGCATCCTCGCCGCCGCCCGGCTGCCCCAGGGCCGCTACCTGGGCGCCCTGGCGGGGCTCGGCGCCGTGGCCCTCGGGGCCTCGGCCGTGCGCGGTCTCCTGGAGGGCCGGGACCTGCCCCCGCCGGACAAGGTGCACTGGGGCATGGCCCGCAGCCACACCCAGGGCATGAATCCCGCGCGGACGGTGGCGCTGCGGGCGGGCCTCGGGGCGTCCTGCTTCGCCAGCACGGTGAACATGGCCTGCGGCTCCAGCCTCCAGGCGCTGATCCAGGCTGCCCAGGACGTGGCCCTGGGCCGGCCGGGCACCCTGCTCGCCGGGGGCAGCGAGGCCATGTCCGACACGCCCCACCTGCTGCCGGGGCTGCGCCGGGGCCTGCGCATGGGCCATCGCGAGGCCCCCGACGTGATGATCCAGGACGGCCTGCGCTGCCCGGTCACGGGCCTCCTGATGGGGGAGACGGTGGAGCGGCTCGCGATCCGCCACGGGATCACGCGGGAGGAGGCGGACGCCTTCGCCCTGGCCAGCCATCGTCGCGCCGCCGTGGCGGACTTCCGCGCGGAGCTGCGACCCCTCCCCGAACTGGACCGGGACGAGTGCGTGCGGCCCGGGGACACCCTGGAGGCCCTGGCGGCCCTTGCACCGGTCTTCCATCCCGAGGGACGGATCACCGCCGGGAACGCCTCCGCGCTCTCGGACGGCGCTGCGGCGCTGCTGCTGGGGGGCGGGGCCCCCGACGACTGGATCGGGCGGCTGCTGGGCTGGGCGGAGGCCGCGGTGGACCCCCTGGACATGGGGGCGGCGCCGGTCCCGGCCATCCGGGACCTGCTCCAGCGCTGCGGCCTGGCGCCCTCCGACGTGGACCTCTGGGAGATCAACGAGGCCTTCGCGGCGCAGGTGCTGGTCTGCGCGCGGCAGCTGGACCTGCCGCTGGACCGGCTCAACGTGGCCGGCGGCGGCGTGGCCCTCGGGCATCCCATCGGCGCCTCCGGGGCGCGCATCGTCGTCACCCTGCTCCACCAGCTCCGCGCCCGGGGCGGCGGCCTCGGCGTCGCGGCCCTGGGCATCGGCGGAGGCCTGGGCCTCGCGGTGCTGGTGGAGGCCCGTCCGTGAAGCTGCCCCCGGTCTGGCGCTCCCGGGCCCTGCGGGCCTTCCTGCTGGCGGCCCTGGTCTCCAACATCGGCAACTGGATGCAGATCTTCACCGAGCAGTGGCTCACCCTGAGCCTCGCGGGCCCCGAGGCCGCGCGCTGGGGCGGGCGGCTGGCCTTCGCCTCGGGCCTCGCGACCCTGGTGTTCATCCCGCTGGGGGGCTGGATCGCGGACCACCTGCACCGGCCGCGGGCCCTGGCCGCGGCCCAGCTCTGGCTGATGTCCCTGGCCCTGGCCATGGCGGTCCTGGCCTGGAAGGGACGCCTCGGCCTCCACGGCCTCCTGGCCTTCGCCCTGGCGGGCGGGGTCGGCGGCGCCCTCGCCATGACCCTGGGCCAGAGCCTGGTGGCCGACCTCGCGGAACCCGGCCTGGTGCCGGCCGCCATGGGCCTCCTCGGGGTCCAGTTCAACCTCAGCCGCATCCTCGGGCCCACGGTGGCCGCCTTCCTCTTCCCCTTCGTCGGCCCGGCGGGGAACTTCGCGCTGAACGCCCTGACCTTCCTCCCGCTGCTCGCGGTGGTGGCCCGCATGCGGCGGGCGCCGCCGGCGGCGAAGGAGGGGGAGGTCCTGTCCTACCGCGAGGGCTGGGCCGCCATCCGCGGCCACCGGGGCCTCGGGATGGTGCTCGTGCTGGCGCTGGTGGCGGGCATTTTCGCGTGGGGCTACTTCGCCCTGCTGCCCGTCTACGGCGCGAGGCTCCTGGGCCTCGGGGAGCGCGGGGTCGCGGGGCTGCTCTCCATGTTCGGCACCGGCGCGGTGCTCGGCGGCCTCGGGGTGGCCCACGCCTCGCGGCCGCCCGCCCAGCGCCTGGGCCGCGCCGTCCTCGCCTTCGGGGCGGCGGGACTCTGCCTCCTGGTCCTGGCCGCCTGGCCGGACGCCCGGATCGCGCCCTGGGCCTTCCTGGCCATGGGCCTGCTCCAGGCCACCTTCGCGGGCACCCTCAGCGGGCTGGTGATGGCCTGGGCTCCGGCCGCCCTGCGGGGCCGGATCAACGCGGTGTACCTGATGGCCATCATCGGCGTGACGCCCTTCGGCAACCTCGCCGCGGGCGAGGCCGCCCAGGCCCTGGGCTTCCACGGGCCCCGCTGGGTGCTCGCCGGGGAGGGGCTGGTGCTGCTGGCCACCGCCGTGGTGGCCACCGTCCGGCGGCGCCGGATCCCCGATGGACCGCCCCACCCCTAAACGGATCCGCCCTCCGGGACGAAACTAGGGGGTCCCAGCCCGGGTCGATGGCCCGTTATGATGTCTTACGAGGTACCCATGACCGATGCATCCCCGAGCGGCGCGCCCCTCATCCGGCTCCGCGAGATCACGAAGGTCTACCAGATGGGCGACATGGAAGTGCGCGCCCTGGACGGCGTGGACTTGGACATCACCCGGGGCGAGTATGTGGCCATCATGGGCCCGTCGGGCTCGGGCAAGTCCACGATGATGAACGTCATCGGCTGCCTGGACACGCCCACCACGGGCACCTACGAGCTGAACGGCAAGCTGGCCAGCAGCATGAGCGACGACGAGCTGGCCCAGATCCGCAACGAGGAGATCGGCTTCGTCTTCCAGACCTTCAACCTGCTGGCCCGCACGACGGCGCTGCAGAACGTGGAACTTCCGCTGATCTACGCCGGCCTTCCCCCCGTGGAACGCCACGCCAAGGCCCAGCAGGCCCTGGAGAACGTGGGCCTGGGCAGCCGCAGCGACCACATGCCCAACCAGCTCTCCGGCGGCCAGCGCCAGCGCGTGGCCATCGCCCGGGCCCTGGTGAACGACCCTTCCATCCTCCTGGCGGACGAGCCCACCGGCGCCCTGGATTCGAAGACCAGCATCGAGATCATGGACCTCTTCGAGCAGCTCTTCCAGCGCGGCAACACCATCATCCTCGTCACCCACGAGGAGGACATCGCGAGGCACGCCCACCGCATCGTGAAGCTCCGCGACGGCAAGATCATCCACGACGAGCCCAACACGCCCATCACGAGCCAGGAGCACCTGGCGCACCTGAGCCTGTAGGAGGGCGAGTCCTCCGGCGGGGCAGCGCAGCCTTGGGCTGTGGAATGAACAGTCCCAGGCAGCGGGCTATGGACGTTCCGCTTTGACGTTGACCTCATGCCGTCGACGTCGACCTGATGCCGTTGCCGTTGACCTGAGGCCGTTGCCGTCGACCTGATGCCGTTGCCGTTGACCTTCAAACGGCACCTCGATCCGGCGCCGCCGTGCCTTCCGGCGACGCCGGATCGAGGTGCGGCCTAGCGATAGCGTGGCAGGAACATGAACCCAGTACGTCCCCGTGCCGAGGCGTGCGGTGGGACGAAAGCCGGTTCGTGCGGCCGGCCATGCAGGAGATTCCCGGCCGGGCCGTCCCCAGCGCGGTGACAACACCATGCCCCTTCGTCCCTCCCCTGCCGCGCTCCGCTTGGCCGCATGCGAGTCCGCCGCGGCATGATGCCGCCGCGACGGACTCGCATGCCTTTGGAAGGTCAACGGCAAGGTCAAGGTCAAGGTCAAGGGCAAGGTCAAGTTCAAGGTAAGGTCAACGTCAAGATCACCTTCAAGATCAGGCTCGATGCCTGCGGTCTGCGCCATCCCGCGCGACGCCAGGCGCCCCGCCCCGCTAATCTGGAGCCATGCAGAAGCTCGTCGAAGGGATCCACCACTTCCAGCGGGAGGTCTTCGCCACCCACCAGGAGCTGTTCGCGCGGCTCCAGGACCGGCAGGCGCCGGAGACGCTGTTCATCACCTGCTCGGACAGCCGCATCAACCCGAACCTCATCACCCAGACCCTGCCGGGCGAGCTGTTCATCCTGCGCAACGCGGGGAACCTGGTGCCGCCGTACGACGACCACCTGGGGGGCGACGCGGCGACCATCGAGTTCGCGGTGGCGGCGCTGAACGTGAAGGACATCATCGTCTGCGGCCACTCGGGCTGCGGGGCCATGCACGCCCTGCTGCACCCGGAACGCCTGGCGGCCCTGCCCGCCTGCGCCGCCTGGCTGAAGCACGCGGAGAAGACGAAGGCCATCATCGAGGGCAGCTACGCCCACCTCGCCGAGGACGCGCCGCGGCTCACGGCCACCGTGGAGGAGAACGTCCTCGTCCAGCTGGAGCACCTGCGCACCCACCCGGCCGTGGCGGCCGGCATGGCCGCGGGTCGGCTCCACCTCCACGGCTGGGTCTACAAGATCGAGACCGGCGAGGTGTTCGCCTACGACGCCGCCGCGGGGCAGTTCCGCTCCCTCACCGGGGACGCGGCCCAGGCTCCGCCGGTGGACGCCTCGCGCCTGGGCGAACTGTCCATCTGAGGCTTAACGCCCCGCGAGCACCGGCAGCTCCAGGCGCGATCCGGCGGGCCCGCCGCGGTGGATCCGCACCGTCGCGGCGCGGAAGTCCTTCTCGGTGGCCTTCGAGATGTCCATGAAGCGCTGGGGGTTGAGGTCCATCAAGGGGAACCAGGTGCTCTGCACCTGCACCATCAGGCGGTGGCCCTTCCTGAAGGTGTGGAAGACGTCGTTGAGGGCGTAGTCCACCTTCGCGGGCAGGCCCGGCTTGAAGGGTTCGGGCTTCGACAGGGAGTTCCGGAACTTTCCGCGCATCACTTCGCCGCGCACCAGCTGCTGCATGCCGCCGAGCTTGCTGGCCCTGGCGTCCCAGGGGCTCTCCGGCGCCTTCGCGTCCGGATCCCTGAAGTCGTCGGGATAGACGTCGATGACCTTCACCACGAAGTCGGCGTCGGTGCCGGTGGTGCTGGCCACGAGGTGGACCTGGATGGGCCCGGCCAGCGTGAGGTCGCGGTCCAGGGGACCGGTCTCGAAGACCAGCACGTCGGGGCGACGGGCGGCGAAGCGCTGGTCGGCCACCATGTACTCCTTGGGCATGCCGATGTCGATGCCGTTCCAGAAGGGCACGGGCCTCTTCGGGTCGGACACGTAGGTCTCGGCGCCCTTGGCGGCCGGCGCGGTCCAGCTGAGGCGGCTGCCCGCGTCGAACCACACGGCGGTGGCCTTGGCCTCCTTCGGGGGCCAGGCGTCGAGCCTCCTCCAGGTGTTGGTCCCGGTCTCGAAGACGCTGGCCTTCGGGAGCTTCGGGTCGGGCGCGCCCTTGAGGTGGTGCATGAAGAAGGGGATCTCGATGTCGGCCTGGTAGGTCTCGCTGGTGGCGGAGCCGAACCGGACGTCCCCGAGGCGGTCGCCCTTGGTGCGGGCCCAGCCGCCGTGGACCCAGGGGCCCATGACCAGCTTCGAATCCGTGGCCGGAGACTGGGCCTGGAGGGCCTTGTGGACCTGGAGGGCGCCGAAGAGGTTCTCGGCGTCGAACCAGCCGCCCACGGTGAGCACGGCGGGCTTCACGTCCTTCAGGTGGGGCCGGAGGTTCCGGGCCTGCCAGAAGGCGTCGAAGGTCGGGTGCGCCAGCATCTCGGTCCAGAAGGCGATGCGCTTGCCGGCGTACTTCGGATCGTCGCTGTGCCCGAGGCCGCCCATGGCCTGGAAGAAGGCGTAGCCGTCGGCGGTGCCGTGGTCGTAGGGCGTCGGCCAGGCGCGGGTGGGCTTCGGCCGGGCCTGGCCGAAGTTCATCATGAAGTTGAAGGCGTGGGGCAGCCACAGGGCCCCGTTGCGATGGAAATCGTCCCCGGTGAACCAGTCGGTGACCGGGGCCTGGGGGCTCGCGGCCTTCAGCGCGGGGTGCGCGCCGATCAGGCCGGCCGCGGTGTAGAAGCCCGGGTAGCTGATGCCCCACTGCCCGACGCGGCCGTTGTTCCCGGCCACGTTCTTCAGCACCCATTCGATGGTGTCGTAGGTGTCGCTGCTCTCGTCGATGTCCTTCGGCCCCGATTTCCGCTCGAGGTGGGGCGTCATGTTCACGAACTCGCCTTCGCTCATGAGCCGGCCCCGCACGTCCTGGTAGACGAAGATGAAGCCCTCCCTGCCGAACAGCGGGGAGGGCCCGAGGTCGCTCTTGAGGTTCTCCTCGCCGTAGGGGGCCACGCTGTAGGGCGTGCGGTTCAGCATCACCGGGTAGGTCCGCGCGCCGTCCTTCGGGACGTAGATGGCGGTGAAGAGCTTGACGCCGTCCCGCATGGGGATGAGCACCTCGCGCTTGGTGTAGTGCTCCTTGACGTAGTCCAGCCCCTGGGCGGCGAGGAGGGTCGGCAGGCAGGTCAGCAGCAGGGCGCGGCGCATGGAGGCTCCGGGGCAGTGGAACGAAGCCTAGCAGGGCTTTCCTCGCCTTGCGAGGCTTGCGGGCCCGGTTGCGGAGATCCCAACGATCCGTCAGATTCGAGGAAGCAATTCCCTGGAGCCCGCCTTGGGCAAGTTCGCCGACCTCGACGCCCTCAACCTCAGCCCCGCCGCCCGCAAGGCCGCGGAGTTCCTGAAGTCCCGCTTCCCCTCGGTGCAGATCACCTCGGGGCGCCGGACGCGGGAGGACCAGGCGCGGATCCTGGCGCGGAACGTCCAGGCCCAGCGGGACTACCTCGCGACGGCCTACAGGGACTGCAGCGTCAAGCGCGCCTGCCAGGAGTGGGTGGAGGCCCACCCCGACGCCATCACCGAGTCCGACCTGGCCTCGGGCCTGCTGAGCGTCCTCGAAGGCTTCGACACCTTCGCCCTGGCCAAGCTCAGCAAGCACTTCACCGGCGACGCCTTCGACGTCAAGCCGCCCGCGCTGAACCCCGAGGACGTCAGGGCCGCCATGCAGCAGATGCCTGGGCTCGAGCGGTTCATGGAGCGGCGGGACGGGAGCCTGGTGCGGTGGCACGCGCAGTTCGGGAAGAAGTAGGCGGTATGCCTGTCTATGGCATTTCCTAGAGATTCACGCGAAGGGATCTAGGAGCCTGGTCTCCATATAGGTCCACCAGCTCCTGCCTTAGGCGTTCAAGTCGTGCCTGCATACAGTGGCGAAAAAAATCTGGCTGAACGTACATTGGGGGCGGTTGAAGATTGAATGGGTCTACTCGTTTGAACTCTTCAAGGTGGGTTACTGGGTCGTGGGTTCCTAGAATTGAGAAATCGACCCCATCCCAGTTGTTATTGAGTGTGCAAAAGAACTGTTGTGCTGAAAAGAACTGAACCACGCTCCATACTTTTCTGGTGGTGGAGTCAGCTCTGACGTAGATCAAGTGCCCAACTGGAGGACGAAATTTGTCCACGTCCTGGTAGTGCAGATGGGAAATTTGAACAGGGTTAAAGCGTGAGCCGGGTTCGATCTTGCTTGAGAGGTAATCCTTTGAAACCTGATCCAATGGATTAGGTAGCCCGAAATATTCGGTGCAACCAAGGCTTACTTTTATACACAGGCGCTTGATGTCGTCATCCATAGGGTGCTGAAGACGAATCTGTCTCAAGTCCATCCGAATTTTCTCGCCACGTACAATTCGAACAGTCCTTCCCTCCGACTGCAGGTTTTTAATGATTTTCGCCAGTTTCTCGGGTGACCAATTGAATCCGATAGCATTGCCCTTCGAATCACGTGTGATCTGAGGCTCCGACCGTGTGGCAACGAAATCTTGGTCAATATCGAAATACTGCCCAGAAGCATCTGGACCAATTCGCTTCCATATGTGAGGTCGTGGCGGCTTCATTCCGCATCTTCGTAGGATGAACATCCATTCTGCGAAATGCCTTGAAGCTGCGGCTTCGATGGTGTGTCCGAATGTGTTGTTGCAATTCGAACATGCGCGAATTGCTGTTCCCCCACCGAGAAACTGGGGGAATACGTGATCATCGGAATCGGATTCTCGGAGTTCGCAAAAGGGACACAGCATCGGCTTGCCCTCGTAAATCATGATCGTGCCGGTGGTCGGACTCGAACCGACACTTGGTTGCCCAAAACAGATTTTGAGTCTGTCGCGTCTGCCATTTCGCCACACCGGCGGCGGCCCTCAGGATACAGGCTCCATGCGGGTTTGGAAACGCTGGCTCAGATCGCGGTGAGGGGGATCCGCCGCCCTGCCCCGAACGCCTTCGGGCTCACCTTCAATCCGTAGGGCAGCTGCCGGCGCTTGAACTCCGTGGCGCGCAGCAGGCCGAGGATGCGGGGCAGGTTCGCCCGTGCATTCGCCAACGCATCGCCATCGAGGAAGCATGCGAGGTCGTCCGCCAGACCCTCCTCCGGCCGCTGGGCTTCGATCGCCGCGCCGAGGATGGCGTCGAGCTGGCCGTAGGGCAGGAGGCTGGCCTCGTCGGTCTGGCCGGGCTTGAGTTCGGCGGTGGGGACGCGGTGGAGGATGCCCGGCGTGATGGCCTCGCCGTAGTGCCGGGCCAGGGCGTAGATCCGCGCCTTGAGGCAGTCCGCGAGGGGCCCGAAGGCACCGATGCCGTCGCCGTAGAGGGTGAAGTAGCCCGTGGCGGCCTCGCTCTTGTTGCCGGTGTTGAGCACCGCCAGGCGCTTCTTGCCAAGCTTCGCGTGGATGCCCGGCTCGCTGGTGAGCGCCATCAGCAGCATCGCCCGGCTGCGGCTCTGGAGGTTCTCGTCGGTGAGCGAGAATGCCCGCCCGGGCAGCGCGGCCTTCAACGCCTCCGCCGCCCCCGTGAAGGGCAGATCCGCGTTGACCTCCAGCAGGCCGACGCCGAGCCGCGCGGCCTGGTCCTTCGCCAGTTCGAGGCTCTCCGCGCTGCTGAAGCGCGTGGGCAGCGCCACCGCGAGCACCTTGTCCGGCCCCATCGCTTCCGCCGCCAGCGCCGCCGCCACGGCGCTGTCGATGCCGCCGCTCAGGCCCAGCACGAAGCCCTCCACGCCCTGCTTCTTCGCGTTGCCGCGGATGCCCATGACGAGGGCCTGGCGCAGCCAGTCGCCCTCCGCCAGGTCCTCGGGCCAGCGCGTGCCCGGGGCCTCGGTGTCCACGATCAGGGTCGCCTCGACGAACTCCGGCCCGTCCTGCCAGGAACCATCGGGCTGCGCGAGGCCCGAGCCGCCGTCGAAGAGGAGCCAGCTCTCGGCGCCCACCCGGGACGCGTAGACCACCGGGATGCCGTGCTTGGCCGCGAGGCCCGCGATGAGGCGCCGCCGCTGCTGGGCCTTCGAGGGCACGGCCCAGGGCGCGGACTTCCCCGGAGGCACCCAGGAGCCCAGGTTCCCCGGGCTCGCCGAAGCGTTGAGGATCAGCGTGGCGCCCTTCCGGGCCAGGTCCGAGATGGGGTCCGCCGCGTAGGTCACCGGCGCGTTGCTGAGGCTCGGGTCCGCCCAGAGGTCCTCGCAGATGCTGATGCCGAGGCGCTGCCCCCCGAAGTCGATGAGGGGCTGGACCTCCGTGCTGGCCTCGAACCAGCGGGCCTCGTCGAAGACGTCGTACTCCGGCAGGGCCCGCTTGCGGATGACGTGCTTCCGTTCGCCGGCCTCGCACCACCACAGCTCGTTCCAGAGCCGCCCCGAGGGCGCGGGGCTGCTGGTGCCGAAGAGCAGCGGCACCGATCCGCTGAGGGCCGCCAGGCGCCGGGATTCCGCCTCGACGCGGGCCCGCAGCCCCGGCTCCCAGAGCCGGTCCTCGGCCAGGTAGCCCGGCACCGCCAGCTCCGGCGCCAGCACGAGCTCCGCGCCCTTCCCCACCGCGTCGGCATAGGCCGCCTCGATGCGGCGGGCGTTGCCCTCCGGGTCCCCGAGGCGGGCGTCCAGCTGGAGGAGGGCGATCTGCATGCCTCCAGGCTAGCTCACCAGCGCACCGTGGTCCGCGTCCCGCCCTCCGGCAGCTTTTCGAACAGCAGGTCCGCCCCCTGGGCGTTGATCCACTTCAGCGCCAGGGGCAGCCCGAGGCCCGTGCCGTCGGGCCGCCCGGATTCGAAGGGGCGCATCATCCGGGCCAGGGTCTCCTCCCCGAGGCCGGGCCCCTCGTCCAGGATCTCCAGGCGCTTCTCCGTGACCGCCACCCGCACGCGGCCCCCCGCCGGCGTGGCCTCGCAGGCGTTCTCCAGGAGGTTCACCAGGGCCTGGTGCAGCAGCATCGCGTCCGCCACCGCGCCGCCTTCGCCCTCCACGCCAAGGCCGCGGCCCTTCGCCGCCGGCCGCTTGGCCACCTCCTCCACGGCCTGCTGGGCGGCGGCGCGGAGATCCGTGGCGCGCAGGTCGGGCTCCAGGGGCCTGGCCCACTGGAGGAAGCGCTGGACCACCGCCTGCAGCTCCCCGGTCTCCTGGAGGAGCTCGGCGGCCACCTCCGTGTGGCCGGCCTTCGCCAGGAGCTGGCCGTGGCCCTTGAGCACGGCGAGGCCGTTCTTCATCTGGTGGGCCACGCCGGCGGTCATCTCGCCGAGCTCGGCGAAGCGGTCCCGAAGCAGGCGCCGGCGCTCCTCCTGCTCCTCCTCGGTGATGTCCTCGAACTGCAGCAGGGAGCCCACCCGGTCCGGCGCCTCGATGCGCCGCAGCCGCCACCGGCGACCCTCGCCATCCGCCCGCCACACCTCGCCCATGGGCCGGGACAGGCCCTCCAGCAGCCAGGGGAAGGGCTCCAGCACGAAGGCGGCGTCCAGGCCCATGACCCCCCGCCGCACCCCCAGCAGGGCCTGCCCGAGATGGTTCAGCGCGGCGATCCGGCCCCGCTGGTCCACCCACAGCAGCCCCGAAGGCAGCGCGTCGAGGAGCTTCTCGTGGACCGTGCGCAGCTCGCCGAGGGAGGCCGCGAGCTCGCCGCGCTCGTGGAGGGAGCGGCTCACCGCCCCCAGCAGGACCGACTCCGGATCCGACGGCGGCTTCCGCCGCAGGCGGGCCCAGCGGATGGCGAAGATGATCCCCGCGAAGCCCAGGAAGCCCAGGGGCACCGCCAGGGCCAGCCACGAGGCCAGCCCCTCGCCGGTCCGCAGCCGGGGCGGAGGCTGGATCAGGGGTCGGGGGGCGGAAGGGGGCATGGCGGAAGCGGCGGACGGTCCGGGACCACTGTAGCCTAGGCCTTTCCCCGCCCCTTCCCCGGACCTCCATGGACAGGCATCCCATCTACATCGTCTCCGGCGGGTCCGGCGAGACGGCCCTGCGCATGGTCCAGGCGGCCCTCACCCAGTTCGCCCACGGCGACGACGTGCTGGTGCGCCGCTTCCAGAACGTGCGCAGCCGGGAGGACATGGACCGCATCCTGGACCTGGCCCGGGAGAAGCGCGCCGTGATCGTGCACACCACCGTGAGCCGGGACCTGCGCCACCACCTGGAGGACCGCTGCGCCGAACTGCGCCTCACCCACATCGACCTCTTCGGCAACCTCCTGGACACCCTGGCCATCTACCTGCGGGAGCGGCCGGAGGAGCGGCCCGGCCTCTTCCACATGGTGGACGACAAGTACTTCCGCCGCATCGAGGCCATCGAGTTCGCCCTGAAGTACGACGACGGCCAGGACCTCAGCGGGCTGGAGGACGCCGACATCGTGCTCGTGGGGCTGTCGCGCACCAGCAAGACGCCCCTCTCCATGTACCTGGCCATGGAGGGCCACAAGGTCATGAACGTGCCCCTCGTGCCCGGCGTCGCGCTGCCCCCCGCCATCAACGGGATCCCCCAGGGCCGCATCGTCGGCCTCACCATCCAGCCCGAGCGCCTCCAGGAGATCCGGCTCCACCGCATGAAGCGCCTGGGCGGCCAGGGCACCGCCGACGCCTACGCCGACCTGAAGCACATCTTCGACGAGCTGGCCTACGCCGACAGCGTCTTCAAGGCCCACCGGCGCTGGCCTGTCATAGACGTGACGGGTCGGAGCATCGAAGAGACGGCGGGCCTGGTGCTCGACCGGGTCTTCGGGAAGGAGCGGGGCATCCAGTGAGCACGGTAGCGGCCCCGGCGGGCACCCGGTACGCGGCGGTCCGGGCCAGGACCGAGGCCCTGGCCGCGCCCCTCAGCGCAGAGGACGCCTGCGTCCAGGCCATGCCCGACGCCAGCCCCGCCAAGTGGCACCTCGCCCACACCACCTGGTTCTTCGAGACATTCCTGCTCAGGCCCCGGCTCGAGGGCTACCGGGACTTCCATCCCGCCTTCGGCTACCTCTTCAACTCCTACTACAACGCCGTCGGCGAGCGGCATCCGCGGCCCCGGCGCGGCCTGCTGACCCGGCCCTCCCTCGACGAGGTGATGGCCTACCGGCGGCACGTGGACGCAGCCATGGCGCGGCTCCTGGACGCCGGCGACACCGCGCCCGACCTGCTCGACCTGGGCCTGAACCACGAGCAGCAGCACCAGGAGCTCCTGCTCACGGACCTCAAGGCCCTCTTCGCCCAGAATCCGCTGAAGCCGGCCTACGGCGGCACGCCGGTCCCCTCCGGTCCCGCCGCCGAGCAGGCCTGGCGGGCCTTCCCGGGCGGCCTGGTGGAGGTCGGATCCGAGGGCGGCGCCTTCGCCTTCGACAACGAAGGCCCCCGGCACCGGGTCTTCCTGGAAGCCTTCGCGATCGCCGCGCGGCCCGCCACCTGCCGCGAGTGGCTGGCCTTCATGGAGGCCGGGGGCTACCGGCGCCCGGAGCTCTGGCTGTCCGACGGCTGGGACGCCGCGCGGCGGGAAGGCTGGAACGCCCCGGAATACTGGCGTCACGACGGGAGCGGCTGGCGCGTCCATACCCTCCAGGGGGAGCGCGCCGTGGATCCGGAGGAGGCCGTCAGCCATGTCAGCGGCTATGAGGCCGACGCCTTCGCCCGCTGGATGGACCTGGAGGGCGGCTGCCCCGGGGCGCGGCTGCCCACGGAGTTCGAGTGGGAGCACGCCGCGGCGACCCGCCCCGTGGAGGGCAACTTCGCCGACGGCGGCGCCTTCCATCCGGGCCCCGCCCGGGCGGGGCTGTTCGGCGACGTCTGGCAGTGGACGGCCTCCGCCTACCTCCCCTATCCCCGCTTCCGCCCCGCGGCCGGCGCCGTGGGCGAGTACAACGGCAAGTTCATGAGCGGCCAGCTCGTGCTCCGGGGCGGCTCCTGCGCCACGCCGGCGGACCATGTGCGGGCCACCTACCGCAACTTCTTCCCGCCGTCGGCCCGCTGGCAGTTCACGGGCCTCCGCCTCGCGAGGACTTCATGAACCTGGCCCACCTGCTTTCCCAGGAACCCGGTCTCTCCGTGGACCCCGCCCTGGCGCAGGCGGTCCGCGAAGGGCTCGCCGCGCGCCCCCGCACGCTGCCGCCCTGGCTCTTCTACGACGACGAGGGCTCCCGCCTCTTCGAGGCCATCACCGAACTGCCGGAGTACTACCCGACCCGCACGGAGCGCGACATCCTGGCGGCATGCTCCGGGCGCATCGTGGAGGCCGCCGGGCATCCGGCCCACATCGTGGAACTGGGCTCGGGCAGCGCCCGGAAGACCGCCCTCCTCCTGGAGGCGGGCCTGGCCTTCCGCCCGGACCTGGCCTTCCATCCCATCGACGTCTCGGAGGAGGCCCTGCGGGACGCGCGCGTCCAGCTCGCGGCGCGGCTCCCCGGACTCCGGGTGGACCCGGTCCTCGGCCACTACCTGCCGGCCCTGGAGACGCTGGCGGGCCTCGAGGGCCCGCGCCTGGTGCTCTTCATGGGCAGCACGCTGGGCAACTTCACCCCGCCGGAAGCCGTGGCCTTCCTGCGGGGGCTGCGCGCGCGCCTGCGACCGGAGGACCGCTTCCTCCTCGGCCTCGACCTGGCGAAGGATCCTTCCATCCTGGTGCCCGCCTACGATGACGCGGCCGGGGTCACGGCCGCCTTCAACCTCAACCTCCTGGCGCGCCTGAACCGCGAGCTGGGGGCCGACTTCCACCTCGGCGCCTTCCGCCACGTAGCGCTCTGGAACGCCCCGGAGCACCGCATCGAGATGCACCTAGAGAGCCTGCGGCCCCAGGTCGTCACCATCCCCGCCCTCGGCCTGCGCCTCGCCTTCGAGGCCGGGGAGCGCATCCACACGGAGAACAGCACCAAGCTCCCGCCCCAGGCCGTGACGCGGCTGCTGGTGGAGGGCGGCTTCGCCGAGGAGGCGTCCTGGGAGGACCCCAGGGGCTGGTTCACCCTGCGGCTCGCCCGTCCGGCAGCTCCCAGCGGTCGAAGCGCAGGAGCATGAGCAGCCCCGGCACGGCGAGCAGGGCGCAGGCTCCGAAGAAGGTTGGCCAGCCGAGGACCTCCGCGGCCTTGCCCGCCGGGCTGGCGAAGATCACGCGGGTGAGGGCCATCAGCGAGGAGACCAGGGCGTACTGGGTGGCCGCGAGGCCCCGGTCGCAGAGGCGCATCATGAAGGCCGTGTAGGCCGCGGTGCCCAGGCCGTAGCCGAGGTTCTCGAAGGTGATGGCCGCGAGCATCCACGGAAGGCTGCGGCCCGACAGCGCCAGGGCCAGGAGCACCAGGCAGGTGGCGAGCTGCACCAGGCCGAAGACGAGCAGCGCCCGCCGCAGGGGCCACCACGCCATGAGCAGGCCACCCAGCAGGCCGCCGCCGAGGATCGCCAGCACGCCGACGCCCTTGGTGGCGAGGCCGACCTCCGTCATGGAGAAGCCCGTCTTCAGCAGGAAGGGCACCACCAGGGCGAGGCCCAGGCTGTCGCCGAGCTTGTAGAGCACCACGAAGAGGAGGGCCTCGGCGGCGCCGCGCCGCGCGAGCAGCGCCTTCAGGGGACGCACCACGGCGTCGGCCAGGGTGGACGGCGCCGGCGGCAGGTCCGGCTGGGGCGCGGCGAGGTTGGCCAGCAGGCCAGGCAGCATCATGGCCGCGAGGCCCAGGAAGGTCCAGCGCCACCCGAGGCGATCGGCGGCCACAAGGGCGCCAGCGCCGGCGGCCACCATGCCCAGGCGGTAGAAGCCCACGGTCAGCGAGGCGCCGAGGCCCTGCCACCGGGCGGGCAGGGTCTCGGCCCGCCAGGCGTCGATGGCGATGTCCTGGGTGGCCGACACGAAGGCCAGCCCGAGGACCAGCGCGGCGATGGGGCCGAGGCCCGCCTGGGGCCGCGCGAAGCCCATCGCCGCGATGAGGGCGGCGAGCACGAGCTGGGCCGCCAGGATCCAGCCCCGCCGTCGGGGCAGGAAGGGCAGCGTGTATCGGTCCAGCACGGGCGACCACAGGAACTTCAGGGTGTAGGGCAGGCCGACGAGGGCGAAGAAGCCCACGGTCGCGAGGTCCACGCCGGCGGTGGTGAGCCACGCCTGCAGCGTGGTGGTGGTGAGCAGGAGCGGAAGGCCCGAGGCGAAGCCCAGCGCGGCGGTGGCGGCGAGGGCGCCCGCGGTGGCGGGGACGCGGGCCGGGCCGACGGAATCCGGGGAGGAGGGCATGGGCCATTCTCTCCGGCCCGCGCCGGTCCACAATGGGCCCATGGACCTCCGCTGGATCCCCCACCTCTCCCCGGCCTACGCCCTCTGCGTCGCCCTGCGCCGGGACATCCTCCGCAAGCCCCTGGGCCTGGAGTTCACCGTGGACCAGCTCGCCGCCGAGGCCTCGAGCCTCCACCTCGCCGCCTTCGACGACGGCGTCCTGGCGGGCTGCCTGATGCTCACGCCCAAGGACAAGGACACGGTGCAGATGCGCCAGGTCGCCGTGCGCCAGGACCACCAGGGGAAGGGCCTCGGGGCCGCCATGGTGCGCGAGAGCGAGATCGCCGCCCGCTACCACAGCTTCAAGCGCATGATCCTCCACGCCCGCGAGACCGCCGTGCCGTTCTACCTCAAGCTCGGGTACGAGGTGGTCGGCGAGCCCTTCGTGGAGGTGGGGATCCCCCACCGGAAGATGGAGAAGGCGCTGGGCTGAAGGTTCGAGCAAGCCAGAGAGCCTGAACGGTTGGAACCACGGCCGGATCGACAAGCTACGACCAGGGATCTGACCTTCAAGGAGCACCTTGGCTTGCGAGCGCCGTGCAGTTCGGCGCTCGCAAGCCGAGGTGCCAGACGCGAAGCGTCGTCAGAGCGCGTTCCGGGAACGGGAGGCGGGTCCGTCGAGCCGTCTCTCTTCGTCGATGGGAGGGCCGCTCGACCCAGAGGAAGCTCTCGTCCCGGCCATTCCGGCGACCGACGCTTCGCGTCTGGTACCTCGATCCGCGAGCGCCGGAAGGCACGGCGCTCGCGGATCGAGGTACTCCTGGAAGGTCAAAATCCAGGGATCGTCGGGCCCGTCATTACGTCCCGTTCATGGTGGGTCGAAGCCCGGAGGGAGGGATCCTCCCTCACCCCTCCAGCGCCGCCTTCAACCGCTCCACCAGCGTCCGGACGATGAGCACCCTCCCGAAGTACTTGTCCTCCGCCGGGACCAGCGTCCACGGGATCTCCTCGGTGCTGGTGCGCTCGAGCATGTCGCAGATGGCGGCCTCGTAGGCGGGCCACTTCTCCCGGTTCCGCCAGTCCTCGTCGGTGATCTTGAAGCGCTTGAAGGCGGTCTCCGCCCGGGCCTCGAAGCGGCGGAGCTGCTCGTCCTGGCTGACGTGGAGCCAGAACTTGCAGACCACGGTCCCGTGGCGGTGCATCTGGTCCTCGAAGGCGTTGATCTCCTCGAAGGCCCGCATCCAGTCGGCGTCCTGGGCGAAACCCTCCACCCTTTCCACGAGCACGCGGCCGTACCAGGAGCGGTCGAAGAGGGTGGCGCTGCCCGCGCGGGGGAGCTGCCGCCAGAAGCGCCACAGGTAGGGCTGGGCCCGTTCCTCCTCGGTGGGCGCCGCCACGGGCACCACCTTCACGCGGCCCGCGTCCAGGGCGGCCACGACGCGTCGGATGCCGCCCCCCTTGCCGGCGGCGTCCATGCCCTCGAAGACGCAGACCAGGCTCCGCTTCTGGAAGGCCCGGGTGCGCGTGAGGCGGGCCAGGTCCCCCTGCCATCGCTCCAGCTCGGTCTCGTAGGCCTTCTTCTCGAGCTTCCCCGTGAGGTCGAGGGCGCGGAGGGGGTTCACCTCCTCGGCGACCTTGCGCACGGGCGGGATGTGGATGAGGGGCACGGCGGGCCGGGTCTCGTCGAGGCGCGCCCGCAGGTTCTCCAGGATGTGCTTGCCCACGGTGATGACCTGGTGGCGCGGGTCCGTGGCCTCCACCAGGGTCCATGGGGCCTCCGCGGTGCTGGTGAGCTGGATGGCGCGGGCGCTCACCTTGCGGAAGGTGTCGTAGCGCTCGAAGTTCTCCCAATCCTGGTGCGTGATGCGCCAGGAGGTCAGCGGGTCCTTCTCGATGGCCCGCATGCGCTTCTTCTGCAGGTCCTTCGCGAGGTGCATCCAGAACTTCAGCACCAGCACGCCCTCGTGGACCAGCATCGTCTCGAAGTCGCGGACGCGCTCCATCTCGCGCTCCATGCGCGCGGCGCTGATGCGCTTGAAGGCCCGGTCCACGATGGGCATGGTGTGCCAGGAGCCATGGAAGAGGGCGATGCGGCCCTTCGGGGGCAGCATCCGCCAGAAGCGCCACATGGGCGGGCGTTCCCGCTCCTCGTCGGAGGGCTCGCGCAGCCCCAGCGTGTCGATGAAACGCGGATCCATCCAGGAGTTGAGGACGCCCACCGTCTCCCGCTTCCCGGCCCCCTTCACGCCGCCGATGATGATCACCACGGAGAAGCTCTTCTTCGCCTTGAGGTCCATCTGGGCCTCCAGCAGCGCCTCCCGGAGCGGGCCCTCCTGGGCGTCGAAGTCCTCCTTGGAGAGGGTGCGGCCGAGTTCGAAGGCTTCGAACATGGGGACCTCCGGGGATGGGGGTGGAAGTGTACTCCCGGGCGGAAGGGGCGGGGGTCACGAGGACGCAGGGTGCCCGGTCGAAGGGTCGGTCCATCCCGATGGAAGAGGGTCCTGGCCTCTCCTGGCGGACGAACCCGGAACGGAGGGCGACGACGCTTCGCGTCTGGCACCTCGATCCGCGATGGAGGAAGGGCGCCTCCATCGTGGATCAAGGTGCTCCTTGAAAATCTTGACGATCGGACGACTCGGGGCATCGAGGTTCCGACCGGCGACCCCAAGACCAATCTCAAGCTCAAGCCCACCGACGTGGGACCACGCCCGCCCATCCGGAACCCGGCTGATGGAAGGTTTTTAAGCAGAGCACCTTGGATTGCGAGCGCCGCGCTTTCCGGCGATCGCAAGCCGAGGTGCCAGACGCGCGAAGCGCGTCAAGGCCGCCCGTTCCAGGCACGCCCGACGGGTCGGACAGCCTGCTCCTCCCCTAGTACTCGTTCGCCAGCTCGCTCGCCCGCACCTGCTTCTCGAAGGCCATGATGACCGGCGCCCCCGCCTTCTGCGCGATCCATTCCGCCACCCGGATCCCATCCACCGCGGCGCTGGTGATGCCGCCCGCGAATCCGGCCCCTTCGCCGCAGGGATAGAGCCCCGGGTGGCTCACGCTCTGCCCGTCCTCCCCGCGCAGGAGCTGGATGGGGCTGCTGGTGCGGCTCTCGATGGCGAGCAGCAGCGCCTCCCGTGACGTGAAGCCGTGGAGCTTCTTGTCGAAGACCGGGAGCGCCCCGCGCAGCTGCTCCTGGATGAAGTCCGGCAGGCAGGTGCGGATGTCGCTCGGCACCGCGAAGGGGCGGAAGCTGGAGCGCGGCAGATTCCCGCTGGCCCGGCCCTTCAGGAAGTCGAAAACGCTCGTCGCCGGCGCGCCGTACGTCTCGTTCGCCGCCCTGAAGGCCTTCCGCTCCCAGGTGCGCTGGAAATACATCCCCGCCAGCAGGTGCTCGCTCCCGAAGTCGGCGGTGTTCACCTTGGCCACGATCCCGCTGTTGGCGTAGCCGCTGTTCCGCGCCTCGTTGCTCATGCCGTTCACCACCACGCCGCCCTCCTCGCTGGCGCACTGGATCACCTCGCCCCCGGGGCACATGCAGAAGGAGTAGGCCGCGCGGTTCAGGCCGAAGTTGCAGACCAGCTTGTAGTCCGCCGGCGGCAGGCTGGGATGGCCCCTGGACGGGCCGTACTGGGCGCGGTCCACAAGGTCCTGGGGGTGCTCGATGCGCACCCCCACGGCGAAGGGCTTCTGGCGCATGGCCACGCCGTGGCGGTGGAGCATCTCGAAGGTGTCCCGGGCCGAGTGGCCGGGGGCCAGCACCACGGCGTCGCAGGGGAGCTCCTCCCCGCTGGCCAGGACCGCCGCCCGCACCCGGCCCTCGGGATCGAAGCGGAGGTCCGCCAGGGGCGCCTTCCAGCGGTACACCGCGCCCCGGGCCTCGGCGTCCTTGCGCATGAGCACCGCGCACTTGCGGATGACGTCCGTGCCCACGTGGGGCTTGGCCAGGTAGGCGATGCGGGGGTGGGCGCCGAAGCGCACGAAGGCGTCGATGACGTAGCGCGTGGCGGGATGGCCGATGCGCGTGGTGAGCTTGCCGTCGCTGAAGGTGCCCGCCCCGCCCTCGCCGAACTGGGCGTTGGCCTCCGGGCTGAAGCGGCCGTCCTTCCAGAGGGCGCCCACCGCCTGGACCCGCTCGGACATGGCCGGCCCCCGCTCCAGCACCACCGGCGCGATGCCGTAGTCCAGCAGGCGGAGGGCGCAGAAGGTGCCCGCCGGTCCGCTGCCCACGATGACCACCCGGGGCCTCGACGGCGCCGGCGCCACGGCGTAGGGCGAGGGGGGCGGCGCCTCGGCGAGCTTCGCGCCCACCGGGAGTTCGACGGCGGAGAGGTCCCGGTCCGTCTCGAAGCTGAGGGCCGCCAGGAAGCGGATGGCCCCCTTGTGGCGCGCGTCGAGGCTCCGGCGCTCCAGGACCACGCCCCGGTACTCCTCCGGCCGACCGCCGAGGACGCGGCTCAGCGGCCCCGCGGGCGCCAGCGTCTCCTCCCCGAGGGCCAGGGGCAGGTTCGTGAGGAGGTAGCGCATGGGGTCTCCGGCGGAGGGGCCCGTCCGGGGCCAAGGCCGCCTTCATCCTAGCGGGCGGAACCTCGGGCCGGCGGTGCCGCATAATCGAGGCGAGGAGACCCGATGATCCCTGCCCTGCCCCTGCTCGTCCTTGGCCTGCTGCAGGCCAAGCCCGCCAAGAAGCCCGCCGCCAAGCCCGCCGCCCCCGCCGCCAAGGCCGGCGCCAGCGCCGCCAAGGCCTCCGCCCCCGCGAGCGCCCCGGACGCTCCCGTGGCCTACGCCTGCACCATGGCCCTCAAGGGGAACCTCTCCTCGAAGCGCAGCTGGTCCAAGGACGGCAAGGCGGAGAGCCCCCAGGTGAACCTGGAGGCGAGGCAGGACAGCTTCCAGGTCCAGGTGCCCGGCACGCTGCGGGAGATCCCCGGCAAGGACGGCGCCGTGGACTTCGAGTTCGAGCCCGACAACAGCCGCCCCGCCACCGGGTCCGTGGAGTCCACCGTCTCCCTCGTCACCCCCGCCGGAAGCGAACAGCGCACCTTCCGGGGCAGCCAGTTCCAGCCCATGGGCACCACCACCTTCCACGCCCGTTACCGCGGCCAGACCCTCTACGCCAGCGGGGTGGCCTTCAACGCCATCGGCGAGGCCGACGTGAGCTTGAACGGCGGCCCCGCGAAGAAGGAGCGCCGGCTCCACGACCTGAGCCCCTTCCAGGACCTCCGGAAGGACGAGAAGGACTTCCGGGCGCCCGGCCTCGCCTTCAGCGGCCTCTCCCTCTGGGCCCTGCGCAACAGCCAGGGCGAGGTGAACATCCAGGGCGGGATCACCTACGCCAGCGCCAAGCCCTACCTGAGCGGGAAGGTCGAGGTCGAGTTCCGGGTGGGGGCGCGGAAGCCCTGACCCACGAGGTCATGGCCGGCGGCCGGGGCCTTTGATACCCTGGCCGCACCCATGGCCTCCTCCTGTCCGAGCTGCGGCGCGCCGCTGACGTTCCGTCCCGGGACCATGGTGGCGGTCTGCGGCTCCTGCAAGACCCTCAGCGCCCGCACCGACCGGGATCCCGAGCTCATCGGCATCGCCGCGGACCTGGTGGACACCGGCTCCCCGGTCTCCCTCCAGGCCTCGGGCGTCCACGCGGGCCGGGGCTTCACCGTCGCGGGCCGCGTGCAGATGGTCCATCCCCTGGGCGGGGTCTGGAACGAGTGGTACCTCGCCTTCGAGGACGGCCGCTGGGGCTGGCTCGCCGAGGCGCAGGGGCGCTTCTACCTCACCTTCCAGCACGAGCTCGCGAATCACGCGCCGCCCTTCGAGGCCCTCCGGGCCGGGGCGGTCCTGAACCTGGGCGACCAGGGCCAATGGGTGGTGGCCGAGGCCAGCGAGGGGACCTTCCACGCCGCCGAAGGCGAGCTGCCCTGGCGGCCGGAGCTGGGGGCCACCTACCGCTTCGCGGACCTGAGCGGCGCCCACGGGGCCTTCGCGACCCTTGACTACGGGGAGGCGGCCCCGGTCTTCTACCTGGGCCGCGAGATCAGCCTGGAGGAACTGCGGCTCAAGAACGTCCGGGAAACCTCCCCCCGCCTCAAGGTCCTCGGCCTGAACTGCCCCAACTGCGGCGCGCCCCTGCCCCTGCGCGCCCCGGACGCGACCCTGCGCGTGGTCTGCACCTCCTGCGGCGGCATGCTGGACGCCGAGGGCGGGAAGCTGCGCTACCTCAAGTCCCTGAAGCAGCCGTCGGTCAGGTTCTTCATCGAGCTCGGGGCGGAGGGCGTGCTGCGCAGCGTGCCCCTCACCTGCATCGGCCGGATGCAGCGGAGCTGCAAGGTGGAAGGCGTGGTCTACCCCTGGCGGGAATACCTGCTGATGGACCGCAAGGGCGGGTTCAAGTGGCTGGTGGAGAGCGACGGCCACTGGAACCTCGCCGAGACCGTCTCCGCCGGGGAGGTGGACTCGGGCGGCGTGAACCAGGCCGCCCTGCGCATGATCGAGCGCAGCGCCGGGCCCGAGGCCGCCGCGCGCATGCGCGAGGCCATGGAGGCCGGCGGGGCCCACAGCCCCTTCGTGCGGTTCAAGGGCGCGTCCTACCGCCGCTTCCAGGACGTGGAGGCCCGCGTGGACGCCGTCTTCGGCGAGTTCACCTGGAAGGTCCAGCAGGGGGAGAAGGCCCAGGTCACCGAGTTCGTCCAGCCCCCCTTCAGCCTCGCACGCGAGACCCAGCGCCACCAGGGCCGGAACGGCGGGGACGGCGGCGAGGAGGTGAACTGGTCCCTCAGCACCTACCTGGAACCCGCGGAGGTGGCCGCCGGCTTCAACCTGAAGGAGCGCCTCCCGGCCCCCACGGGCATCTGCCCCAACATGCCCAACCCCCACAAGCGGGTCCTCGGGCAGATGGGGACCTGGATGGCCCTCGCCCTGGGCGCCCTGCTCGCCGTGGTGATGGTGCTCAGCATCACCCACCGGGAGCGGCTGGTCTTCGCCCGCACCTACAACCTCGCCGAGGAGCTCGCCGCCCTGAAGGCCCAGCGGCTGGCGGCCCGCGCCGCGGCCCCCGGGGCGCCCGCCGACCCGGCCCCGGGCGCCGGTGACGCCGAGCCGGTCTTCTTCGCGGGGCCCTTCGAGGTCAAGGACGGGGGCAAGAACCTCGCGGTGAGCCTCAGCAGCCCCGTGGACAACGGCTGGCTGGGGATCGAGGGCGCCCTGGTGAGCGAGCAGAGCGGCGCCGTGGAGCTCTTCGAGGTCCAGAGCAGCTACTACCACGGCGTGGAGGACGGCGAATCCTGGTCCGAGGGGAGCCGCAAGGACGCGGTCTACCTCAGCAGCCTGCCCCCGGGCTCCTACATGCTCCGGATCTCGCCCGCCTGGGAGGGCCCCGTGCCTCCGGTGCGCGAGTTCACCCTGGAGATCCGCTCCGGCGTCATGCGCTGGCTCTACGTCTGGCTGGCCTTCTTCGGGATCCTCATCCCCCCCCTGCTGAAGCTCTTCCAGAGCATGAGCTTCGAGGGCCGGCGCTGGGCGGAGAGCATGTACAGCGGGCAGGGCGGCGGGGACGGCGACAGCGACAGCGATTCGGGAGGAGACGACTGATGCGCACCTTCTACACCCTCGTCCTCCTCGGCGGTTTCGGGCTCCTGGGCGCGAACGGCTTCCTCGGCCGCGAGTTCTTCGGCCCCCACCAGCGGCGGAACCTCCCGCCCTCGGTCCGCCAGACGCCCGGCGCCTGGCGGACCTTCCTCCACAACAACGGCTTCCACGGAGGCAAGTGATGCCCGACTACGATCTCCTGGGCCACCTCAAGACCGCCTCGGTCTTCTCGCTCCTCGGCGTGGCGCTCTTCGGCCTCGTCTTCCTGGTGATCGTGAAGATCGCCCCCTTCTCCATCCGCAAGGAGCTGGAGGAGGACCAGAACATCGCCCTGGGGATCCTCCTGGGCTCCGTCATGCTCGGCCTGGCGATCATCGTCGCCGCGGCCATCCACGGCTAGCCCGGGGCCGGGCCTGGAATCCCGCGGGGCGCGCCGACTACCCTGGATCCAGGAGAACCTCTTGCCCGACGACGCGCTCGACCCCGCCCCTGCCCCGGAGCCGCCCGGGGAGGGCGTCCCGAAGGCCCCGGAGCTGCACGCCCCGCTGCTCTTCCTCAGCGTGCTGCTCATCGCGAGCTGCGGGCTGGTCTACGAGCTGGTGGCGGGGGCCCTCGCGAGCTACCTCCTCGGGGACTCGGTGCTCCAGTTCAGCACCGTCATCGGGGTCTACCTCAGCGCCATGGGCCTCGGGTCCTGGCTCAGCCGCTACGTCCAGAAGGGGCTCGCCCACCGCTTCGTCCACGTGGAGCTCGCCGTCGCCATCCTGGGCGGGCTCTCCGCCCCCGTGCTCTTCCTGACCTTCGCGAAGACCCACGCGTTCCGGCCGGCCCTCTACACCCTCGTGGGCGGGATCGGGACCCTCGTGGGCCTCGAGATCCCGCTGCTGATGCGCATCCTGCGCCAGCAGGTGTCCTTCAAGGACCTGGTGGCCGGGGTCCTGACCCTGGACTACATCGGAGCCCTCTTCGCCTCCATCCTCTTCCCGTTGTTCCTGATGCCCAAGCTCGGGCTGGTGCGCACCAGCCTCGTCTTCGGGCTCCTGAACGCGGTGGTGGGTCTCTGGTCCACCCGCCTCCTGAAGCCGCTGCTCGGCGCCGTCTTCCTCCTGCGGGTGAAGTGCCTCGCGGTCATCGCCCTGCTGGCGGCCGGCGTGGTCTTCGCGGGCCGCTTCACATTGCTGGCGGAGGAGGAGATCTTCCAGGACGAGATCGTCTACGCGAAGACCTCCGCCTACCAGCGCATCATCCTCACCCACGGCCGGGGCAGCTTCCAGCTCTTCCTGAACGGGAGCCTCCAGTTCAGCAGCGCCGACGAGTACCGCTACCACGAGGCCCTGGTGCACCCGGCCTTCGCCGCCTTCGAGGCCCGCGGCCTGAAGGCCCGCCGCGTTCTCGTCTGCGGCGGCGGCGACGGGCTCGCGGTGCGGGAAATCCTCCGCCATCCCGGGATCCAGGAGGTGGTGCTGGTGGACCTGGACCCGGCCATAACCGAGATGGCCGCGAACCAGCCCCTCCTCGCCGACCTGAACGGGCATGCCCTCCGCGACCCGCGCGTGAAGGTGCTCAACATGGACGCCCTGGTGGCCCTGGGCGAGATGTCCCCCACCCTGCGCTTCGACCTGGCCGTCGTGGACTTCCCCGACCCCCACACCTACTCGGTGGGCAAGCTCTACACCACGCGCTTCTACAAGCTGCTGAAGGAGCACCTCGCGCCGGAGGGCTTCGCGGCCATCCAGAGCACCTCCCCGCTGATGGCCCGGAAATCCTTCTGGTGCATCGCCACCACCCTGGAGGCCGCGGGCTTCGCGGTGCGGCCCTACCACCTGGCGGTGCCCTCCTTCGGCGTCTGGGGCTTCGCCCTGGCCTCGCCGGCACCCTTCGCCGTGCCCGAGCGCACCCTCCCCGGCCTCCGCCACCTCAACGACGAGACCCTGCCCACCCTCTTCGCCTTCCCCAAGGACATGGAGCGCGTCCCGGCGGAGGTGAACCGGCTCGACAACCAGGTGCTCGTGCATCTCTACGGCTCGGAATGGAAGCGCTGGTCGTGACGGTCTCCCGCGCCGGGGCGCCGGCGTGAGGCGCCGGACCTTCCTCGCGGGCTCCGCCGCGGCCGCCGGCGGCCTGGGCTGCCGCCGCCGCCGGCCCGCCCTGCCCTTCGAGGGCGAGCTCATCGGCCCCTCCCTGGACGTGGGGCACGCCATGCGGGACCTCCAGCTCCCTTCGGCCTCCACCTTCGAGCCGGTGGACGTCGCCATCGTCGGCGGCGGCATCGCGGGGCTCAGCGCCGCCTGGCGCCTGCTCGGGCAGGGTTTCCGCAGCTTCGTGGTGCTGGAGCTGGAGGAGGCGCCCGGCGGCACGGCGCGGTCCGGGCGGAACCACGTCGGGGCTTTCCCCTGGGGCGCGCACTACATCCCGGCACCAAGCCGGGAGAACCCCGCCCTGGTGCGGCTCTTCCAGGAATGCGGCCTCCTCGAACCCACCGCTCCCGGCGCGGATCCCGTGGTGAAGGAGCAGTTCCTGGTCCGCGCCCCCGAGGAGCGCATCTACGCCTACGGGCAGTGGTGGGAGGGGCTCTACCTGGCCGCCGGCGCCACGCCGGAGGACGCCGCCCAGCACGCGCGCTTCTTCGAGGAGGTGAACCGGCTGGCCCTCTGGCGGGACGCCCGGGGCCGGCGCGCCTTCGCCATCCCGCGGTCCAAGGGCAGCGACGACCCCGAAGTCCAGAGCCTGGACCGCCAGAGCTTCATGGAGTGGCTCCAGCGCAGGAAGTTCTCGTCGCCGCGCCTCTACTGGATGCTCGACTACGCCTGCCGGGACGACTACGGCTCCACGCTCGAGACCACGTCGGCCTGGGCGGGCCTCTTCTACTTCTGCGCCCGCAAGCAGCTCCGGCGGGAGGGCGACGCCCGGGTCCCGGCCCTGGAGGACAGCCACCCGCTGGTGGCCTGGCCGGAGGGGAACGGCTTCATGGTGGACCACCTGGCCCGGGCCTGCGGCGACCGGCTGCGCCTCGGCCACGCCGTGACCACCATCCGCCGGCCCACGGAGGGGATCCTGCACGTCCACGCCTACGACGTGAAGGCGCGCCGGGCCGTGGGCTTCCAGGCCCGGAAGGTGGTCTTCGCCGGACCGCTGCACGTGGCCAACCACGTGATCCCGAGCCTCTGGGAGGCCCGGCCCGAGGGCCTCCACGACTTCATCCAGTCGCCCTGGCTGGTGGCCAACCTGACGCTGCGCCAGCGTCCCGAGGAGCCCGGCTTCCCCCTGGCCTGGGACAACGTCATCCGGGACAGCCCCTCCCTGGGCTACGTGGTGGCCAGCCACCAGGCCATGAAGGACCACGGGCCGGCGGTGTTCACCTACTACTACCCGTTCCCGGGGCAGGACGTGCGGGAGTCCCGGCTGCGGCTCATGGCCATGGACTGGAAGGCCTGCGCCCAGCTCGTCGTGGACGACCTGCGGAAGGCCCATCCCGACATCGAGCGCTGCATCGCCCGGCTCGACGTCATGCGCTGGGGGCACGCCATGGTGCGGCCCCGGCCTGGGTTCTGCTGGAGCGTCGCGCTCCAGCAGGCCCGCGAGCCGGTGGACGGCATCCACTTCGCGCACACCGACCTCTCGGGGCTGGCCCTCTTCGAGGAGGCCCAGGACCACGGCATCCGCGCCGCCGAGGAGGTGCTCGCCGCCCTCGGCTACGCCGCGGCCAGCTGGCGGTGAGCCCCGGGCCTAGACTTCCTCCAGGCCCCGCCCCCGGCATGGACGCCCGACCGCAGCCCTGGCTCTTCTCCAGGAACCTCGACCTCGCCGCCTTCACCGGCAGCACCGCGGCGGCCTTCCTGCTGGTGGCCTGGGCCGCCGCGGGCGGGTGGCTGCACGCGCCGCTCTCGGCGCCCCTGTGGCTGCTGCTGGTGGTGGGCGTGGACGTGGCCCACGTGCACGCGACCTGGCTGCGCACCTACTTCGATCCCGGGGAGCTGAAGGCCCATCCCTGGCGCTATGCCCTGGTCCCGCTGGCCGCGTGGGGCCTCGGCGCCGTCCTGCACCTGCGCTCCGGCCTGCTCTTCTGGCGGGTGCTGGCCTACCTCGCCGTCTTCCATTTCGTGCGCCAGCAGCTCGGCTGGGTGGCCCTCTACCAGCGGAGGGAGCCCGGCCTCGGCGCCTTCGACCGCCGCCTCGACCGCCTCGCGGTCTACAGCGCCACGCTCTGGCCCCTGCTCTGGTGGCACGCCCACCTGCCGCGGGCCTTCAGCTGGTTCGTCACCGGGGATTTCGCGGGGCCGGTGTCCCAGGGGGCCGTCCGGGCCCTGCTGCCCCTGCACGCCGGGCTGCTCGCGGCCTTCCTCCTCCGCCAGGTCCATCGCCGCGTCGCCACCGGCTTCCTGCCCTGGGGCAAGACGCTGGTGGTGGCGACCACCGCGCTGGCCTGGCACGTGGGCATCGTGGCGCTGGACAGCGACCTCGCCTTCACGGCCCTGAACGTGGTGCCCCACGGCGTGCCCTACGCGGTGCTGGTGTGGACCGCCAGCCGCGGCGAGGGGCCCCGGCCCGGCTTCGCCGGCGCCCTGCTCAAGGCCGGGCCGGCGCTCTTCGGCCTGCTCCTGCTCGGCCTCGCCTTCCTGGAGGAAGGCCTGTGGGACGCGGGCATCTGGCACGACCACGAGGCGGTCTTCGGCCCCCTCTTCGGCGGCGGGTGGGACCTCGGCCCGCGCGCCCAGGCCCTGGTGGTCCCGCTGCTCGCGCTGCCCCAGGCCGCCCACTACCTGCTGGACGGGTTCATCTGGAGGCGGCCGGGGCCTCCGGGCTGAGGCCCGGGCCCCTCAGTCCCGCCGCTCCGGGCGCACCAGGCGCTGGAGGGGCTGGGGCCTGCCGAGGAGGAAGCCCTGCACCGCGTCGAAGCCCAGGGCCCGGGCCTGCTCCAGGTCCGCCTCGGTCTCGATCCGGTCGGCCACCGTGCGCATGCCGAGCCTCCGCGCGGCCTCCAGGGAGGTCTCGAGGAGGGCCCGGCTCCAGGGCACGCTCCGCGCGTCCCGCAGGAGGCCGGCCTCGACCCGCAGTTCGGTGAAGGGGAGCCGGAAGAGGGCGTCCAGGAAGGGCGTCCCCTCCGTGCCGCCGCGGAGCGAGAGCCCGAAGCCCTTGAGCCGGAGGCGCGAGAGGGTGCTGAGCGCTTCGGCGGCGGGGTCGCCGGACCCGGGATCGTCCAGGTCGAGGATGAGCCGCGCGGCGGGGATCCCCAGGTCCGCGGCCCGCTGGGCGAGCCGGTCGGCCGCCCTCGGGTCCGAAAGGGCCTGGGCGGGGAGCTTCAGGGAGTAGGCGAGCCCCGGATCCGGAGGAAGCTGGGCCAGCTCCTCCATCTGTGAGACCAGCAGCCGTTCCCAGCGCCCCTCCTGGCCCATGGGCTCCAGGAACCCGGCGGGAGGCACCAGCCCCGCGTCGGGCCGGAACCAGCGGGCCAGGACCTGCACCCCCGTGGGCGCCCCGCCGGCCACGGGCAGCCGGGGCATGCCGAAGGCGAGGAACTCGCCGCGCCCCAGCCCTCCGTCGATGGCCGGCCCCAGGTCCTCCGGGGCGGTGGCCGCGGCCTCCTCGGGACGGTGCAGGCCCTCCAGGCGGCCCGCGACGCGGTCGAGGGACAGGGGCTTCGACAGGGTGCCCAGCACGCGCAGTCCGTAGGCCCGGGCCAGGGCGGCCGCGGCGACCTGGACCTTCGAATCCATCCCGCTGACCACGAGGACGGCCTTGGCCAGCCGGTTCAGCGCGAGGTGGCCCAGGAACTCGACGCCATCCATCTCGGGCATGTCGAGGTCGGAGACCACGAGGTCCACGGGGGCCTCGCGGCCCAGGAGCTGGTTCAGCGCGTCCCGCCCGTGGCGGCCTTCCAGCACCTCCCCGGCGCCCAGTTCCCTCAGCAGCCGGACCGCGAGGTGGCGCTCGAACTCGTGGTCCTCGACCACCATCGCGCTCCATCCCACCGCCATGGATCCTCCCCGCGACCTCAGAGCCTACCCCATCACGCAGGCGCGGGCCTCGCGAACTTGGGGACCGGCGGGCGGACGGCCCGCGGCCTTCCAGGGGCGGCCCCCTTGTGGTCTGATGGCCCCGGGAGGTGTCATGGCCCACGGCAGCATCCTCGTGGTGGAGGGCGGGCCGGACGTGCCGTGGACCACCCTGGTGCGCGCCATGGGGCACGAGGCGCACAGCACCTCGAGGGTCCTCGAGGCCGAGCGGATCCTCGCGGTGGAGCGCCCCCACCTGGTGCTGCTGGACCGGGACCTCCCCGAGGGCTCCGCCCTCGAGCTCCTGCGGAGGCTCCGGGACCTGGACGCCTCCACGCCGGTGGTGCTCCTCCTCGAGCCGGGATGCATCGAGGAGGCGGCCGAGGGCGCCCGGCTCGGCGCGGACAAGTTCCTCGTGAAGCCCGTGGACCCCGACGTGCTGCGGGTCCTGCTCGGCCGCCTCTCGGAACAGGAGCGGGGACGCCGGGCCGGGGGCGCCGCCGCGGAGCCCGTCCCCATCAGCCCCTTCTTCGGCTCCAGCCCCCTCATGGCCCGCCTCGAGCAGCAGGTGCGCCGGCTCCTGCCCCTGGACCGGCCCATCCTGATCCAGGGCGAGACGGGCACCGGGAAGAGCCTCCTCGCCCGCTGGATCCACGGCCACAGCCCCCGCAAGGCGCGCCCGGTGATGGAGCTGAACTGCGCGGGCCTCTCGAGGGAGCTGCTGGAGAGCGACCTGTTTGGGCACGAGAAGGGCTCCTTCACCGGGGCCGCGACCGCCAAGCCCGGGCTCCTGGAAGTCGCCGACCGGGGCACGGTCTTCCTCGACGAGATCGGCGACATGGACCTCAGCGTGCAGCCCAAGATCCTCAAGGCGGTGGAGGAGCGCCGCTTCCGCAGGGTCGGCGGCACCGAGGACCGGAACCTCGACGTCCGGCTCATCGGCGCCAGCCACAAGGACCTCGCCCAGCTCGTCGCCGAAGGCAAGTTCCGGGCGGACCTGTTCTACCGCATCGGCGGCCTCCCGGTGCTCATCCCGCCCCTCCGCGAGCGGCCGGAGGACATCGGCCCCTTCGCCCGCTACTTCCTGGCCCGGGCGGCCCGGGAATTCGCCTGCCCCGGCCTCGACCTCAGCCCGGCGGCGGTGCGGGTCCTGGAGTCCCGGGCCTGGCCCGGTAACCTCCGCGAGCTGAAGAACGCCGTCGAGCGGGCCATCGTCTACCGGGGCGGCCCGATCCTGGAGCCCGCGGACTTCGCGCTCGTGGCGGAGCCCGGTCCCGCGCCCCGGGACGCCCGGCTGGGCATGAGCCTCGCCGAGGTGGAGGAGGAGCACATCCAGGCGGTCCTGGAGAGCTGCGGCGGCAGGGTCGAGGAGGCCGCGCGACGGCTGGGCATCTCGAGAAGCTCCCTCTACCAGCGCCTGCGCCGGCAGAACGTCGGACCGGACCCCGCCTGAACCGTCCATTTTCTGGAACCGATTCCAGAAGATGGAGGCCGGGGCCGGGGCGGAAGGCCCCGGGGCCCGCGCGGCGCGGGTCTCCAGGCCCTGGCACATGGATTGCTGTCAGGTCCTCACCCGGACCAGGACCCTCCCGGACCCGAGCCCCGCCGTGCGGGGCCTCGTGGAGGGCGGCCCCAGGCCCGCCCGCGTCGAAAGGACCGCCATGAACTTCAAGGACCGCAGCCTCATCGTCGTCGAGGACCATCCCTTCCAGCGGCGGATGACCCTCCGCCAGCTCGGGCAGCTGGGCGTCGAGGACCTCCTCGAAGCCTCCCACGGGCGCGAGGCCCTCAACCTGCTCATGGCGCGGCACGCCCCCGTGGACGTGATCCTGTGCGACCTGGACATGCCCGAGATGGACGGCGTGGAGTTCATCAGCCACGTGGCCACCAACCGGCTCGCCCGGGCCCTGCTGGTGGTCAGCGCCATGGACTCGGCCATCCTCCACACCGTGGAGACCATGGCCCGCGCCTACGGCATCCAGGTCCTGGAGAGCATCCCCAAACCGCTCACCGCGAAGCTCCTCGCCGACCGGCTCGAGCGCCTCGAGGAGGCCGGGCAGGCCTCGGCCCCCGCGGAGGCCGCGGGGGAACCCGGCGCGGACGAGCTGCGGCGGGGCCTGGAGAGCCGGGAGTTCCTCACCTTCTTCCAGCCGAAGGTGGACCTGGCCACCGGCCAGCCCACCGGCGTCGAGACGCTGGTGCGGTGGTACCGGCCGGGGCAGGGCGTCCTCTGCCCCGGGGCCTTCATCTCCCGGCTCGAGGCCGAGGGGCTGATGGACCGCCTCACCGAGCACCTGCTCCGCCAGTCCTGCCTCTACCTCCACGCCTGGGAGGACCGGGGCCGCACCCTGGAGGCGTCGGTGAACATCAGCATGACCTCCCTGCGGGACATCGCCTTCGCCGACCGGCTCCAGCAGGTGGTGCTGGACGAGGGCTGCGACCCGCGCAGGATCACCCTCGAGGTCACCGAATCGGAGGTCATGACCGAGCTGGCCACGGTGCTGAACGTCCTCGCGAGGCTGCGCCTGAAGGGGTTCAAGCTCTCCATCGACGACTTCGGCACCGGCTACTCCACCCTCAAGCAGCTCAACAGCCTGCCCTTCACCGAACTCAAGCTGGACCAGGCCTTCATCCAGGCCGCGCCCCAGGACCCGCGGAGCCGGGCCATCGTCGAGGCCAGCCTCGAACTGGCCGCGAAGCTGGGCCTGAAGACGGTGGCGGAGGGCGTCGAGACCCGCCAGCAGTGGGACTTCATCCACGCCAGCGGCTGCCAGGAGGCCCAGGGCTACTTCATCAGCCGGCCCATGCCCGGCCACCAGCTTCCCGAGTGGCTGACCCTGTGGGAGGCGCCGGAGACCCGTCCCGCGGTGGGCCGGGCCACGGCCCACGGGCGTCGCCCCGCCCTCGACCTGCCCGCCTTCGCGCGCGCAGGGGCCTGATCCGCTCCGGAGGCTCCCATGCCCACCTCCACCCCTTCCCCCGTCTTCCCTTTCCTCTGCGCGGGAGGCCCTTCCGGCGGCAGCGAGGCGCTGTGGACCATGGTGTCCGCCTGGCTGGATCCCAACCTCGGCGAGCGCGCCTGCATGCGGCTGCTCAAGCAGTGGGCGGAAGGGCTGGCCGCCCCCCGCTCCTCGGTGGAGGAGCCGGCGCGGAGCCTGGCCCGGGACCTCGCGTCCCGGCTCCAGTCGCTCCTCGACCAGCCGGCGCGGCTCGCCCTGGCCAGCCACATGGACATCAGCGACCGCCTCCTGGCGCTGCGCTACGCCCTGCGGCCGGATTCCGGCGCCTCCGGCCCGGCCCTTCCGGAAGTGTGGATCCTCGGACCCCTCAAGGGCCTCGAGACCCTCGCGGACCAGATCCTGGCCTCGGGCTACCGGGTGGAGACCTTCGTCTCCCAGGCGGACTTCTTCCGGGCCCTCGCCCACCGGCGGCCGGACCTCCTCTGCATGGACCTCCGCCACGCCCTCGCCGGGCCGGACCGGGAGCCGCTGGCCTGCGAGATCCAGGAGGGCCGGGAACGCCCCATCCCCATCGCCTTCGTGTCCGAACGCCAGGACCTCGAGGCGCGGCTAGCCGCGCTGCGGGCGGGCGGCATCGCCTTCTTCCACAGCCCGCTCACCGCGCCGGCGGTGGCGGAGAAGCTGGACCACCTGGTCCACCGGTCGCGGCAGGAGCCCCTCCGGGTGCTCATCATCGACGACGACCGCCTCAGCGCCGCCTTCACCCGCCGCTGCCTCGAGGCCTCCGGCATGGAGGTCCAGGCGGTCCAGGATCCCCTCCAGTCCCTCGCCCCGCTCACGGAATTCAATCCGGACCTGCTGCTGGTGGACCTCTGCATGCCGGGCTGCAGCGGCGAGGAGCTCGCCGCGGCGATCCGCCAGGAGGAGGCCTTCGCGGGACTGCCCATCGTCTTCCTCAGCTCGGTGTGCGACCGGGAACAGCAGCTCGCCGCCCTCAGCCTGGGGGCCGAGGACTTCCTCACCAAGCCCGTCTCCCCCGCCCACCTGGTCTCCATCGTGTCCACCCGCGCCCAGCGCGGGCGGCAGCTCCGGTCCCTCATGGAGCGCGACCGGCTGACCGGCCTCCTGAACTACGGCTCGCTCATGGAGAACCTGCGGCGCGAGTTCGCCCGGTCCCGCCGCACGCGCTCCCCCCTGGCCTACGCTATGATCGACATCGATCACTTCAAGCAGGTGAACGATGCCCACGGCCATCCGGCGGGGGACAGCGTGCTGGTGAGCCTCGCGAGGCTGCTCCAGCGCCGGCTGCGGAGGACGGACATCCTCGGCCGCTACGGGGGCGAGGAGTTCGCCCTGGTGATGCCCGACACCGACCTGGAGCACGCCCGCGCGATCTGCGAGGAGCTCCGCCTCGCCTTCCAGGACCTGCGCCACGGGCCGGGAGGGAGCTACGGCCGGATCACCTTCAGTTGCGGCCTGGCGAGCTCCCAGGACTACAGCACCCCCTCCATCCTCGTCCGGGCCGCGGACGCGGCCCTGTACGAGGCCAAGTCGGCCGGTCGGGACCGCGTCGTCCTCCGGGGGTCCGCCGGCCAGCCTGAACTCCATGCCGACTCCGCCTGACCCTGCGCGACGGGGACGCCTGGACCTCGGCCTCCGGGCCCTGCGGCTCGCCGGGCTCCTGCTCGCGGCGGCCTGCTTCGCCCGGGCCGCCGCTCCGGAGCGCGTGGCGATCCAGCTGAAGTGGCGGCACCAGTTCCAGTTCGCGGGGTACTACGCCGCCGAGCGGATGGGCTACTTCCGGGACGAGGGCCTCGAGGTCGAACTGCGCGAGGGCGGCCGGGAGCACCCGCCCCTGCCTGAGGTCGCCGCCGGCAGGGCCGAGTACGGCGTCGGCGACGCGGCCCTCCTGGTGGCCCGGGCCCAGGGCACCCCGGTGGTGGTGGTGGCGGTCGTCTTCCAGCGTTCGCCCTACGTCCTGATGACGAGGCAGGGGGACGGCATCCGGAGCCCCAGGGACCTCGAGGGCCGCCGGGTGATGGCCGAGGACGAGCAGGGCTTCACCCAGATCAAGGCCATGCTCCTCCGGGGCGGGGCGGATCCCGACAAGGTCCACTTCCAGCGCCACAGCTGGGACATCCGCGACCTGACACAGGGCCGGACGGACGCCATGTCCGGCTACGCCCCGGTGGAGCCCTTCCAGCTCGAGGCCCTCGGCACCCGGGTCTCCCTCCTCCGCCCCGTGGACTACGGCGTGGACTTCTACGGCGACTGCCTCTTCACCACCGACGCGGAGGACCGCAAGCACCCGGCGCGGGTGCGGGCGGTGCGGCGCGCCGTGCTCAAGGGCTGGACCTACGCCCTCGAGCACCCCGCCGAGGTCTGCGGATGGATCCAGGGGATGCCGGGGGTGCGTGAGCGCGGCGTCGGGGCCCAGAACCTGGCCTTCGAGGCCGCCGGCACCCGGGAGCTGATCCAGGCCAGCGTGGTGCCCCTGGGGGAGAGCGCGCTGGACCGCTGGCAGCACACCCTCGAGGCCTACCAGCAGGTGGGCATCCTGCCGCCCGAGGCCAAGGTCGGGGACCTGCTCTTCGAGCCCCACCGGCACCTCGCGCAGTCCACCCTGAGGGCCCTCCTCCTCCTCGGGGCCGCCCTGGGAGGGCTCGCCGCCCTGGCCGCCGCCTGGGCCTTCACCCTGCGCCGGGAGGTGCGCCGCCGGGTGGCGGCCCACGAGGAGGCGGAGGGCCGCTTCGGCAGCCTGGTGGAATCGGCGCCGGACGGCATCTTCATCGAGCAGGACGGGCGCTTCGTCTATCTCAACCCCTCCGCGGCGGCCCTCTTCGGCCTGCCGGACGCGGACTCCTCCCTCGACGCCCCGGTCTCGGAGTCGGTCCTCGAGCGCGACCGCGCCCTGCTCGAGCACCAGGTCCAGCGCACCGTCGCGGCGGGCCTCCCCGCCCGGCCCACGGAGCTCGCCCTCCTCCGTCCGGACGGGACCCGGCTGGAGGTCGAGGCCATCCTGTCGCCCACGGTCTGGAAGGGGCGCCCCGCGACCCAGGCCATCCTGCGGGACCTCACCCAGCGGCGGGCGGCGGAGCGCGAGCGGAGCCTGCTGGAGAGCCGTTTCCAGGACCTCTTCAGCACCATCCAGGAGGCCTTCTTCCTGGCCGAGGTGCTCCCCGGTCCCGACGGGCAGCCCGAGGACTGGCGCTTCATGGAAGTGAACCCCGCCTACTGCCGGATCATGGGGACGACCCGGGAGCTCACCGTCGGGCACACGGCGCGGGAGCTCTTCCCCGGGCTGGAGCCCGAGTGGTTCGAGGCGATCTTCCGGACCTCCGAGACCGGCCGGCCGGGCCACCGGGTGGGCTTCGTGGAGGGCACCGGACGCTGGTACGAGAGCCACTACAACTCCACCCGGAAAGGGCAGGTGGCCTGCCTCTTCCAGGACGTGACCGAGCGTGTCGAAGCCGAACGGGCCCTGGCCGACAGCGAGGACAAGTACCGCCACCTGGTGGAGGACTCCCCGGACTGCATCTTCATCTCCAGCGGCGGACTGATCCGCTTCGTCAACGCCTCCGGCCTGCGGCTCTTCGAGGCCCTGGAGCCCGGGGAACTGCTGGGCCGGCCCATGATGGACCTCGTCCATCCCGAGGACCTGCCCGTGATGCAGCGGCGGGTGGAGCACTTCCACCGCACGGGGGAGTCCCTGCCCCCGCAGGAGCTGCGGGTCCTCGGCCTCAGGGGGGGCGTGACGCCCGTGGAGGTGAGCACCAGCCCCATCGCTTTCGAGGGCCGGCCCGCCGCGAGGGTCTTCATGCGCGACATCTCCCGGCGCCTCGCCGCCGAAGCCCGGGAGCGGGAGGCCCAGGCGCTGATCCGCGCGGTCTTCCTGGAAAGCCCCCTGGGCATGCTGGTGACCCGGGCCAGCGACCTCCGGATCCAGGACGCCAACCCGGCCTTCCACCGCCTCTTCGGCTACGCGCGGAGCGAGGTGCTCGGCCACCCCACTTCCGACTTCAACCTGTGGGTGGATCCCGAGGCCCGGATCCGGCACCTGGAAACCGTGGCGCGGGAGGGCCAGGACGAGACGGACGCGACCCTGCACCGCAAGGACGGGCGCCTGGGGCACTTCCACATCAGCGGCATCCGGATCGAGCAGGAGGGCGAGGCCTACCTCCTGGGCATCTTCGCCGACGTCACCGAGCGCGTGGAGACCCTCCAGGAGGTGCAGGCGGCGCGGCGCTACGCCCAGGCCACCCTGGACGCCCAGGACTCCCACATCTGCGTGCTGGACGAGGGCGGCACCATCCTCTCCGTGAACGAGGCCTGGACCCGCTTCGGCGTGGCCAACGGCGGCGACCCGGCTCGGCTGGGCCCCGGCATGAACTACTTCGACGCCTGCCGCCGGGAGGGCGCCGCGGGCACCGAGGGCCCCGCCTTCGCCGAAGGGCTCCGGCGCGTCCTCGAGGGATCCCTCGAGACCTTCGTCCAGGAATACCCCTGCCCCTCCCCGGCGGAGGAGCGCTGGTTCCTGGCGCGGATCACCCGCTTCCCCCTGGGCGGCGCGGCCCGGGCGGTCATCTCCCACCACGACATCACGCCCCTCAAGGAGGCCGAGGAGGCCCTGCGCCGGGAGTCGGAGACCTTTTCCCTCGTCTTCCAGGCCACCCAGGACGCCCTCTGGTCCTGGGACCTCGCCCAGGGCACGCTGCAGTGGGGCCGCGGCCTCGAGGCCTGCTTCGGGCACGCCCTCGACCAGGTCCCGCCGACCATGGATTGGTGGTTCGCGACCATCCACCCGGAGGATCGGCCGCGGGTGCGGCAGACGCTCGAGGCCGCCCTCGCGGGAGGGGCCGAAACCTGGTCCGACGAGTACCGGTTCGGCCGGGCCGACGGGACCTGGGCCCAGGTGCTGGACCGGGGCTCCATCCAGCGCGGCCTGGACGGCAGGCCGGTGCGCATGGTGGGCGCCCTCGTGGACCTCACCGAGCGCCGTCTCGCCGAGGAGGCCCAGGCCGCCAACCGGGCCAAGTCGGACTTCCTCGCCACCATGACCCACGAGCTGCGCACCCCGCTCATCGGCATGCTGGGCCTGGTGGAGATGCTGGCCCAGACCCGCCTGGACCCCCAGCAGCGGAAGGACCTGGACACCCTGCACGCCTCGGCCCGCAGCCTCCTCGAGCTCATCGGGGGCATCCTCGACTTCTCCAAGATCGACGCGGGGCAGCTCGAACTGGAACTGCAGCCGGTCTCCCTCCGGAGCCTGGCCGAGGGGGAGCAGGCGCGCTTCGCGGGCGCCGCGGCCGGGAAGGGCCTGCGCCTCGATCTGGAGCTCGACCCGGCCCTCGCCCAGGCCCACCTGGCGGATCCGCTCCGGCTCCGCCAGATCCTCGCCAACCTCCTGGCCAACGCCATCAAGTTCACCCTGAAGGGCTCCGTCACCCTCGCGCTCCGGGTGGAGGCCGAGGCCGAAGGCGCCCAGTCCCTGGCCCTGAGCGTGCAGGACACGGGCATCGGGATCTCCCCCGAGAACCAGGCCCGGCTCTTCCAGCCCTTCGTCCAGGCGGATTCCAGCACCACCCGCCGCTTCGGCGGCACGGGGCTCGGGCTCGTGATCTGCCGGCGGCTCGGGGAGTTGATGGGCGGCAGCGTCGAGCTGCGGAGCGAGGCGGGCGTCGGGACGACGGTCACCCTCCGGGCCACTTTCCCCAAGACCGCCGCTCCGTCCCCCGCGCCGGAGACCGGCCGTCCCTGGGTGCGCAAGGAGCCGCCCAGCCGGGAGGTGGCCGAGGCCTCCGGCCGCCTCGTCCTGCTGGTGGAGGACCATCCCACCAACCGGCACGTCCTGGTGCGCCAGCTCTCCGCCGCGGGCCACTGCGCGGACGTGGCGGAGGACGGAGTCGCGGCCCTCGAGGCCATGGCGCGCCACCGCTACGGCGTGGTCCTCACCGACATCCACATGCCGCGGATGGACGGGTACGCGCTGGCCCGGGAGATCCGCCGCCGGGCGGCGGCCGCCGGCGAAGCGCCCCCGCCGGTCCTGGCCCTCACGGCGAACGCCGTCCCGGGCGAGCTGGAGCGCTGCCTCGAGGCCGGGATGTCGGACTGCATCCTCAAGCCCGTCACCATCCCCGCCCTCGACGCGAAGGTCCGCCAGTGGCTGGAGGCCCGGGAGCCGGCGCCCGGCGTCGGGCCGGCCGGCGAACCGGACGCCCGGGCCTCGGCGGACGTCGAGTTCCCCATCACCTTCGTGGGGGAGCCTGAAGGCTCCGGCGGCGCGGCCGTGGACCCCGCCGTGCTGCTCGAGCTGACCGGAGGCGACGCGGAAGAGGCCCGCACGGTCCTGGCGGAATTCATCGAGGCGACCCTGGATGACGTGGCCCTGCTCCGGACGGAGCGCGAGGCCGGCCGCACCCAGGAGATGGCCCGCCAGGCCCACCGCATCAAGGGATCCAGCCTCACCGTCGGCGCCGCCGGCCTCGCCCGCCTCGCCAAGTCCCTGGAGCAGTCCGCCGGCCTCGACGCGCCGGAGACCGACGCCCTCCTCGACGAGCTGGCCCGCTCCGTCGAGGCCCTCGCCCGCGCCACCGGCCTCCCCGTCCCCTCCCGCCGGGCCTGAGCCGGGGTCGAAGGTGCGCCGGCCCGCGGGGCCGGCTTCCACTTCATGGATCGCGCCGTGCAGTTTCTGGACCCGCCCCCCGGCGGCCAGAGGGGATGCGCCGCCGGGGGCGTCCGTCGCGTAGGGCCCTGCAGGCCCCCTTCCTCCGGCCTCGGACCGGCCGCAACGCAAGGAAATCCGGGGCTTCCCACGGGTCGGACGGACGCACGGGCCCTGGGCTCCGCCGGGCGCGGAGGACGCCGTGCTGGTTGGCCCGGTTGTCGCCTTCGCCAACCGGGATCCCGTCCTCCCGGCCCCGCGCTCGCGCCTTCCGGGAGGGCTCCCGGGACGGTCCGCCATGACACCCTCGACCTCCTTCGACCTCGCCTACGCCGCCGCCCTCGCCTTGGGCTTCACCGCGGCCTGGAGGGCCTGGCAGACCCGGAAGCTCCGGGTCTCCCTGCCGTCCCCCGGCGCTGGGCCCGACCGTCGCGGCCCGGCGTCCGGACGGACCGCGCTCCGCTGAACCTCCCGCGGGGAGGCCACGCTCCCCGCGGCCCACCCAAGGATGACGCCATGCACGCCGACCTCGCCGAGCCCCTCCTGGGCGAGAGCCCCTCGATCCACTCCCTGCGGGCCGCCGCCACGTCGGCCCTGCGGGACCGGCAGCCCGTGCTGATCCAGGGCGAGCCCGGCTCCCGCAAGGGCGCCCTCGCCCGGTGGCTGCACCAGCACGGCCTTTCCCCGGGGCAGCCCTTCCTCGAAGTCGCCGGCGACCGCCAGCAGTCCCGTGAGCTGGAGGCGCGGATCTTCGGCGACCTCGACCCGGCGTCCTCCCGGCCCAAGGGCGCCCTGCCCCGCCTGACGTCGGGAACCCTCTTCCTCAACCGCGCCGACGCGCTGCCGCTGTCCCTGCAGGCCCGCCTCGCGGGGCTGCTCCACAGCCAGGCCCTGCACCCCGGCGGCGGGCCGGGGAGCCCGGGGCCCTCCCTCCGGGTGATCGCGGCGACCCACCTGGACCTGGAGGACCTGGTCCGGAAGCGGCTGTTCCGGTGGGACCTCTACGCCCAGCTCCGGGCCCATCTCCTGGTGGTTCCACCCCTGCGCAGCCGCCTCGAGGACGTCCCCGCGCTGGCGGCGCGGCACCTCGCGAGCCGGGGCCGGCCGGAAGGCACCGCCGCCCTCGCCCCGGGCGCCCTCCAGGGGCTCCGGGAGCGTTCCTGGCCCGGCAACCTCGAGGAGCTGGAGGGCTGCCTGGACCGCGCCCTCGCCCGGGCGGGCGGCGGCCCGGACCAGCCCGTCCACCTCGACCTGGCCCCACCGGCGCAGATCCTGGACCGGGAAGCCGCGCGGCGGGAGGCCCTGCGGCGGGAGATCCAGGCCTGGCTCCAGGGCGCGCCCAGCACCGCCTAGGGCACCGGCGCCTGGCGCCGCTCCTCGAAGGCCGCCTGCCCGGCGCCATCCACCTTCACGATCCAGATCCGGTCGTAGGTGGCCGGCGTCCACGCGGGCAGCGGGCCGCGCACGCCCAGGGCCCGGACCAGGGGCTCGTGGGGCCCGTGGTGCCACGCGAGGACCACGGTCCGGCCCCGGTGCGCGGTGAGGATCTCCCCGGCCAGCTCGGCCGCCTTCCCGTTGTCGCGCACGAGGGGCGCCAGACCGAGCTTCGCCGCCAGGGGCGCCATCGTCTGGGCCGTGCGCTGGCGCTGGGAGACGATCAGCACGTCGGGGCGGAAGGCCTCGAGCTGGGGCACCAGCGCCCGGGCCCGGGCCCGGCCCGCCTCGGAGAGGGGCGAGTCCGGATCGGCGTCGTCGAGCTTCTCCGCGTGGCGCACCAGGACCACGGTGGTGACCGCGCCCCGGCGCTCCGGCCCGCGGCAGGCGGAAAGGCCCAGGACCAGGAGGCCGAGGGCCGGCAGGGCGACGAAGGCCCGCCGCCTCACCAGCGCTCCGCGTCGGTCTTCGGCGCCAGGGCCCAGGGCTCCGAGGGCACGCCGTTGATCTCCGTCCCGCCCTGGCTCACGGCGCGGGTGTTGGCGAGGAAGCCGTGGGGGAAGACCGGTTCCGGCGCGCTGGCGGCGTCCAGGCGGGCCGTCTGCTCCGGCGTCAGGGCCACCTCCAGGCAGCGCAGGTTGGAGCCGAGCTGGGCCAGGGTGCGCGCGCCGAGGATGGGGCTGGCGACCCCGGGGCGGGCCAGCACCCAGGCCAGGGCGATCTCGGCGACGGGGCGGCCCTGCTCGGCGGCCACGGCCTCCAGGGCGTCCGTGACGCCCCAGGTGCGCTCGGTGAAGTACTTCGAGTTCGGCCCGTGGCGCCCTTCCCCCTCGGGGCGCTTCGACCGCCCGTACTTGCCCGTGAGCAGGCCGCCCTTGAGGGGGGACCAGGGTGTGATGCCCAGGCCCTGGTCCAGGGCCAGGGGCACCAGGTCGTGCTCCACGGTGCGTTCCACCAGGGAGTACTCGATCTGCAGGGCGATCAACGGGCTCCAGCCCCGGAACTGGGCCGCGGCCTGGCCCTGGGCCACGCGCCAGGCGGGCGTGTCGGAGACGCCCAGGTAGCGCACCTTCCCCGCGCGCACCAGGTCGTCGAGCGCCCGCAACGTCTCCTCCAGGGGCGTGTGGGGATCGTGGAAGTGCATCCAGTAGAGGTCGATGAAGTCGGTCCTCAGCCGCCGCAGGCTCTGCTCGCAGGCCGCGAGGACGCTCTTGCGGGAGGCCCCGCCGGCGTTGGGATCGCCGGTGAAGAGGTTGCCGCAGAACTTCGTGGCGAGGACCATCCGCTGCCGGTTCCCGCGCTCCGCCATCCAGTCGCCGAGGATGGCCTCGCTGTGGCCCTTGGTGTAGATGTTCGCGGTGTCGAGGAAGTTGCCGCCGCCCTCCGCGTAGCGGTCCAGCATGTGCCGGCTCTCGTCCACGTCGGCGCCCCAGCCCCAGTCGGTGCCGAAGGTCATGCAGCCGAGGCAGAGGGGCGAAACGCGCAGGCCGGAACGGCCGAGGGTGCGGTAGGAGGCGAGGGTGAGGGGCATGGGGCTCCCGGGGCTGCGGGGGATCCCTCCAGTCTAGGCCCGGGTCGGGACTGTCTCGATTCTGGACAGCGTCCAGGATCGGGACAGACCGCACCCGGGACCTTCACGACTTTTGCCTGGACGAATGCCTCGCCGGAACGATCCTGGACAGGCCGGCTGGATTCAGCATGGTTTTGGCAAAGACAAGCGTTTCCAGGCCGTTCGAACCCAGACGGCCCGACCAGCAGGTCTCCCCCTCTTCGGGGGGTCACCCGGGGGAGTCATCCATGTCGAGGCGCGATCCAGGGCCCCCCAGGCTTCCGGAAGCCTCCCCGTGAGCGGCGCCGGCGGGAGGTTCGCGACGCCCCGCTGGGCCCTGACGGGCCTGCTGGCCTGCGTGGGCGGCCTGATCCTCCTGGCCTGCGTCGAGATCCTGGTGGTGCCGCGCCCGGAGGCCCTCGCGGAGCGGGAGGCCCGCCATGCCCAGGTCCTGCGCAGCGCGGAGCTGCTCCGCAGTTCGGCCCTGGCCCACCGGGCCCAGCTCCCGGGCCCGCTTCGGGACCAGTTCCGGGCCCGGACCCAGCGCGCCACCGGCGAACTCGCCCAGGCCCTCGGGAAAGCCCCGTGGGCCGGACCCGACCTGCAGGCCCTGGACCGGGCCGTCAGCACCCTGGACCAGGATCCGGCGGCCGCCCTCCGGGCCGCCGACCTCGCCTCGCGGCTGCGGGACGAGGACGTGGCCCGGCTGGCCGAGCGCCGGCGGGAGGCCCGCCTCGCGCGGTACGGGGCCCTGTGGGCCCGCCTCGCCCTCCTGGGGGTGATGACCGTCGTGGGCGGGGAGGCGCTGCGCCGGCTCCTGGCGAGCCAGGCGGCGGTCCGGGACCTCCAGGCCGAGCGCGACGCCCTGATGGAACTGCTCGACCACACGCGGGACTTCGCGGGGCTCGCGAAGGCCGACGGCACCATCCTCTTCTGGAACGCGGCTCTGCGCGGGCTCCACGACCTCGGCTCCGGCAGCAGCGGACGCCATCGCCTCCCGGCCCTGGCCATCGCCGACAACCACACGCCCGAGTCCTACCAGAACCTCCTCCAGCAGGGCATCCCGACCGCCTTCACCCGGGGCCGCTGGTCCGGGGAGTCCACCTTCGTGGACGCCTCCGGCCGGGAGGTCCCGGTGAGGCAGGTGCTGGTGGGCCTCCGGGACGCCCTCCAGCGCCCGACCCACCTCGCCATGGTGGCCACGGACCTCCGCGAGGCCCGGACCCTGGAGCGGATGCGGCAGGCCCTCGTGCGGACCGTCAGCCACGACCTCCGTTCACCCCTCGCCAGCCTGCGCGGGGCCCTGGGCGCGTACAGCTCGCGGCACCTCGAGGGGCGCGGCGAGGAGGAGGCGAGGTTGCTGCGCCTCGCGGAGCGCAGCGCCGAACGCCTGAGCCGCTTCGTGGACGACCTCCTAGACCTGGAGAAGCTGGAGGCCGGGGAGGTGCCCTTCCACCGGGTCCTCACCCCAGGGGAGGCGTTGGCCGAGGGCCTGGCGCGGACCCTGCGCCCGGAGCTCGAGGAGCACGGTCTCGGGCTGGAGGCCGGCGCGGCCGCCGGTCCCAAGGCCAACCTGCTCCTGGATCCGGACTGGATGCAGCGCGCCCTCGCCAGCCTGGCCCTGGAGACGGCGGCGGGCGTCCCCCAGGGCGGCTCCCTCGCGATCCGGCACGGGCTCGTCCTCGGGGAACCGGGACGGCCCCGGGCCTTCTGGCTGGAGATGGCTGCCCTCCGGCCCGGGGGGGCCGCGGCGCCTTCCCCCGAGCCGGAGGGCGGAGGCAACGGGCCCGGGCTCGCCCTGCAGGTGGCCCGGGCGGTGGTCCGCCAGCATGGCGGCACCGTCGCCGACCTCCCCGGGGGCGGCCTCCGGGTGGAGCTTCCCCTCCACCACGGCCTCGCCTCCCCCTTGGACGTCGAGCCCGCCGCCCATGGCGCCGCCCGGATCCTGGTGGTCGAGGGGGATCCCGGGCCGGCCCTGGCCCTGCGGGTGGGCCTGGAGTCCCGGGGCGCCCTCACCCGCCACGCCTCCGACCTGGGCGAGGCCCTCCGGACCCTCCAGGGCCAGGTGCTGGACCTGGTGGTGGTGGAGGCGGAAGGAAGCCCTCTGCGGCTGCTCGACCTCGGCGAGGCGCTGCGGACGAACCCCCGCCAGGCCGGGGCGGGCCTCGCGCTGTCACGGAGGGCCGCCCAGGACCGGGAGGCGCCGCGGGGGAGCCTCCTGGTGCTCGCGGACGCCCTGCCCCTCGCGCCGGCCTCGCGGCTCCGGGTCCATCGCGCCGTCGAGCAGGTCGCCCGGCCCCGGGGTGGCGCGCACCGGCCCGGCCTCGTCCTGCTCGAGCCCCAGGAGGGCCGCCGCGCCGAGGCCCTGGCCCTCCTGGAGGGCTGCGGGGACCTGAGCGTCGCCGCCTCCGCCGAGCGGGCCCGCGACCTCCTGGCCGAGGAGGACCGGGACCTCCTCGTGGCGGGTCCCGGCGGGATCGCACAGCTCGGCGCGGTCCTCCAGGCCCCGGGGCCGGCGGTCCAGGCGCTGCTGGTGCTCGCGACTCCGGGCGGAGAGGATCCCCTGGCGGCCCTGGCGGAAGCCATGGCGGGCCTGGCGGCGGGGGACCTGGTGGAGGCCCTGCTCCGCGCCGCCGGCGCGGCGGGGGGGCGCCCGGCATGATCTCCGGGTTCAGGAGCCTTCCCCTCCAGCGGCAGCTGGCGGTCCTCGTGGTCCTGGCCGCCCTGAGCTGGGCGGTGCTGCTGGGGGTCGAGGCCTGGGTCTACCGGGAGATCCACCGGGTCCACGGCGCCCCCGAGGTGCAGGCGCTGCTCCGGGACCGGCAGCGGGAGCTGGCCTCCCTCCACGCCCTCCGCATCTTCAAGATCGCCTTCGGGGTGACGGCCCTGGTCGGGGGCACGGTCCTCGGCTTCCTCATCCACCGCGGCCTCGCCGGGGACATGAGCACCCTGGTGGGGATGGCCCGGACCATCGAGGCCCGGGAAAGCCCGGAGGGCCTCGCCTTTCCGGCCTCCCCCGAGCTCGGGGAGGTGGCCCGGGCGGTCCAGGACCTGGGCCGGGCCATGGTGCGCTCCGAGATCGAGCTCCGGGACACCCTCGACCTCCTGGCGGAGTCGAACCGCTACCTGGGCCGGCAGGAGGAGTTCCTGCGCTCCCTGGTGGAATCGGCCCCGGTGGCGATCATCACCCTGGACCAGGACCTGACGGTCACCGGCCTGAACCCCTTCGCGGAAGCGCTGCTCGGGGTGGCCTCCACCGAGGCGGTCGGGCGGGCCACCCCGGCGCTCTGGACGGACCCCCTCCAGCTCGACGCCTGGCTCGAGGAGACGAGCCGGCTCCTCGGGAGGAAGGTGGCCCTGGACCGGAGCCTCGTCGAGGCGCTGGCGCCGTCCCGCCCCCTCCCGCCCCGGGAGTTCACGTTCATCGCCTGGGACGGTCGCCGCATCCCCGTCATGGTGTCCTGGCAGGCCCTGCGCGCCGGCGAGGGACGGGAGCCGGGGGTGCTGGTGGTCGCCACGGACCTCGGCCCCCAGAAGGCCCTCGAGGCCGAGATCCTGGAGCGGGAGGCCGAGGCCCGGGCGGCCAACGAGGCCAAGAGCTCCTTCCTCGCCGCCATGAGCCACGAGCTGCGCACGCCCCTCATCGGCGTCACGGGGATGGTGGAGATCCTCGCGGCCAGCCCGCTCGACGAAGGCCAGCGCAAGGGGCTGGAGATCATCCGCAGCTCGGCCCGGAGCCTCCTCTCGATCATCGGCGACATCCTGGACTTCTCGAAGATCGAGGCGGGTCGGCTGGAACTCGATGAGGAGCCCTGCAACCTCCGGCAGATCGTGGCGGAGGCCGGGGAAGCCTTCGGCCCCCTGGCGTCGGCGAAGGGCCTGCTCCTGGAGGTGCACGTGGACGAGGCGGTGGCCCCCTCCCATGTCGCGGACGCCCTGCGGATCCAGCAGATCCTCGGCAACTTCCTCAGCAACGCGGTGAAGTTCACCGAGACCGGGGGCATCCGGCTCCGCCTCCTCGGCCTCGGCGAGCGGGAGGGAGGCCAGGACCTGAGGTTCGAGGTCGAGGACACCGGCATCGGCGTGCCACCGGAGGCCCTGGCCCGGCTCTTCGCCCCCTTCAGCCAGGCCGAGCACAGCACGACCCGCCGGCACGGCGGGACCGGGCTCGGCCTCGCCATCTCGCGGCGCCTCGCGGACCTCATGGGCGGCGAGGTAACCATGCGCAGCGAGCCCGGGCGGGGCTCGCTCCTGTCCCTCTCCCTCCACCTGCGCCTCGCGGATCCCGCCGCGGTCGCCAGCGTCCCGGCCCCCTCGGAGCACAGCCCCTTCCCCGCGAGGCCGGTCCCCGACGAGGCGACCGCGCGGCGGGAGGGCAGCCTCATCCTCCTGGCGGAGGACCACCCCACCAACCGCCTGGTGATCACGCAGCAGCTCGCCCTGGCCGGCTTCGCCTGCGTCTCGGCGCCGGACGGCCGGGCCGCCTACGAGCAGTTCAAGCAGGGCGGCCACGCCCTGATCCTCGCGGACCTGCACATGCCCGGCATGGACGGCTACCAGCTCGCCAAGGCCGTGCGGGAGTGGGAGGCGGAGCGCGGATCCGGTCGCATCCCGATCCTCGCCCTCACCGCGAACGTGCTGCAGGGCGAGGCGGACCGGTGCCGGGCGGCGGGCATGGACGGCTACATCTCCAAGCCCGTGGACGTCCGGACCCTGGCGACGAGGATCCTCGAGCACCTGCCCGGGCTGCGGGAGACCCGCGCCACGCCGCCGCCCCCGGTGCCCGTGTCGCGGCGGACGGTCTGGGACCGCGCGCGCCTGCTGGAACTCCTGGGCGGGGATCCCCAGGCGACCCGGGAGGTGATGGCGGAATTCCTGGAGGCGACGCGGGCGGACCTCCAGGCGGCCCGCGTCGCCCGCGGGCCGGACCTCTCGCGGCAGGCCCACCGGATCAAGGGCGCGGCCCGCAGCGTGGGCGCCGAGCGCCTGGCGGATCTCGCGGCCCAGCTCGAGGCCCTCCCGCCTTCCGCGCCGGCGGCGGCCTCGGAGGCCCTGCTCGCGGCCCTCGCCGAGGCCCACTCGGACCTCGAGGCCCTGCTCCAGCAGGAGGCATAGCCGTCCGCGGGCTTCAGTAGACCGGCGTGGTCTCCTCGTCCGGGTTCGCCTCGAGGATCTCCCGGAAGCCGGCGAGATCGGCCAGGAAGGCCTCCACGAGGCCGGGCTCGAAGTGGGCGCCGGCGCCCTGTTCGAGGAAGGGGACGATGCGTTCCTCGGGCCAGGGTTCCTTGTAGTAGCGGCGGTTGGCCAGGGCGTCGTAGACGTCCACCAGCGCCGTGATGCGGGCCTCGGCGGGGATGCGGTCGCCCTTCAGGCCGTTGGGATAGCCGCTGCCGTCCCATTTCTCGTGGTGGCAGGCGGCGATGCGGGCGCCCATCTGGATGAAGGGGACCTCGCTGCCCTTCAGGATGTTGGCGCCCATGGTGGTGTGGCGCTTCATCAGCACCCACTCGCCCTCGGTGAGCTGGCCCGGCTTCTGGAGGATGGCGTCGGGCACGCCGATCTTGCCGATGTCGTGCATGGGGGCCGCGGCGCGGATGCGCTCCACCTCCTCCTCGGACCAGCCCAGGCGCTCCGCCAGGCGCGCCGCGAAGAGGCCGATGCGGCGCACGTGGGCGCCGGTCTCGTGGTCCCGGTACTCGCTGGCGGCGATGAGCCGGTAGGAGAGCTCCTCCCGGCTGAGACGGATCATCTCGGTGGCCTTGCGCACGCGCCGCTCCAGCTCGTGCTCGCGTTCCAGGTAGGCCAGCTCCAGCATGCGGCGCCGCAGGGCCGACGACACGTGGAGGAGGATCTCCCGGGGCTGGAAGGGCTTGAGGACGTAGCCGTAGGCGCCGTGCTGGAGGCAGTCGAGGGCCAGCTCCGCGTCGTCCAGGCCGCTGACCACGATCACCGCCATCGCCGGGAACCGCGATTCCAGGGCCTTCACGAGGTCGAGGCCCGAGCCTCCCGGCATCTCCACGTCGGAGAGGATGATGTGGAAGGGTTCCCGGTCCACCCAGTCGAGGGCCTCCCCCATGCTCGCGGCCTCCGTGACCCGGTACCCCACGGAGCCGAGGATCCCGCGCAGGGCCACGCGCACCACCGCCTGGTCGTCCACCACCAGGATCCGCACGTCGCGAGGGTCTGGGTTCGCGTGCATCCTGTGGATGATGCTCCGGCAGGCCCCCGAAGGGAAGCCCGCCCTCAGCGGGCCCAGTCCAGGCTGTCCCGCTTGGCCTCGAAGTGGGCGCCCAGGCCGCGGCGCACCGCCTCGTCGCAGAGCTCCAGGGCCCCGTGGAAGTCACCCAGCTCGGTGCGGGCCTGGATGCCCCGCTCGAAGAGGGCCATGGTCGGGAGGCTGCGCTTCAGTTCGGCCCCGAGGTCCGCCTCCGCGGCGGCGAGGTTGGCCAGGGCCCCCTTCACCGCCGCGTCGCAGCCCTCCCAGTCGCCGAGCCGCGCCCGGGTGTCCGCCAGCAGGTCGAAGAGGAAGCACTTCACCGCGTTGGGCAGGCTGTGCTGGCTCTCCTGGGTGCGCTCCAGGAACTTCAGGGCCTGGGCGGGCCCCACGATGTCGGCCTCGCGGTGGCCGTCCCGGAGGTCCTGGAGGATCTCCGGGGTGGTCTTCTTCACGGGTTCGGGGCGGCGGGCCATCAGGTCGTCTTCCCGGAGCTATTCATATTCAATCGTCGCCGGCGGCTTCGAGGTGATGTCGAAGACCACGCGGTTGATGCCCTTCACCTCCCGCACGATGCGCTGGGCCATGCGGTCCAGCAGCTCGTGGGGCAGGCGCGCCCAGTCGGCGGTCATGAAGTCCTCGGAGGTGACGGCGCGCAGGGCGCAGATGAACTCGAAGGTCCGCTCGTCGCCCATGATGCCGACGGTCTGCACCGGCAGCAGGACGGCGAAGGCCTGGCTGGTCCTGGCGTACCAGCCGCTCTCCCGCAGCTCCTGGATGAAGATGGCGTCGGCCTCCTGCAGGATGCGCACGCGCTCCCTCGTGATGGCGCCGGGGAGGCGGACCGCCAGGCCCGGACCCGGAAAGGGGTGGCGGGCGTTCATCGCCTCGGGCAGGCCCAGGGCCAGGCCCGTCGCCCGCACCTCGTCCTTGAAGAGTTCCCGCAGGGGCTCCACCAGCTTCAGGGCCATGCGGTCCGGAAGGCCGCCCACGTTGTGGTGGGATTTCACCAGCACCGCGCCGCCGATGCCGCTCGACTCGATGACGTCGGGATAGGTCGTCCCCTGGCCCAGGAAGTCGGCGCCGGTCTTCTTCGCTTCCCGCTCGAACACGTCGATGAAGGTCGCGCCGATGATCTTGCGCTTGGTCTCGGGGTCGGTGACGCCCTCGAGCTTCCCCAGGAACTCCTCCGCGGCGTCCACCCAGACGACGTTCAGGTCGAAGGGCGCGAAGAAGCCCTGGACCTGCTTCATCTCGTCCTTGCGCATGAGGCCGTGGTCCACGAAGACGCAGGTGAGCTGCCTGCCGACGGCCTTGTGGAGCAGGAGGGCCGCCACGCTGGAGTCCACGCCGCCGCTGAGGCCCAGGACCACCTTCCCGGCGCCCACCTGGGCCCGGATCTGCGCGACCTTCTCCTCGATGAAGTGGCCGGCGTTCCAGTTGAGCTCCATGCCGCAGTGCTCGAGGAAGTTCAGCAGCAGGGCGTTGCCGTTCACCGAGTGGGTCACCTCGGGGTGGAACTGGATGCCGTAGCGCCGCAGGCCCGGATGCTCCATGGCCGCCACGGGCACCGTCTCCGTGCGGGCCGTGACCGTCCAGCCTTCCGGGGCCTTCTCCACGTGGTCCCCGTGGCTCATCCACACCACCTGCTCGCCGGCCATGCCCTTGAAGAGCACCGAGTCCGCGCCCTCGCAGCGGATGGTGGCCTTGCCGTACTCCCGGTGGGCGCTGCGGTGCAGCTCCCCGCCGAAGTTGCGCGCCATGAGCTGCTGGCCGTAGCAGATGCCGAGCACCGGCACGCCGAGCTCGAAGATGGAGGGATCCGCGTCCGGCGCGCCGGCCTCCAGCACCGAGTTCGGCCCGCCGCTGAGGATGATGCCCTTCAGGTCCGGCCCGCCGATCTCCGCCGCCGTGGCCGAGGGGCCGTACACGAGGCCGAAGGCGCCCAGCTCCCGCAGGCGGCGCGTGATGAGCCGCGTGTACTGGCTGCCGTAGTCGAGGATGGCGATGCGCTCGGGGTGCATGGACGCTCCAATCCTCCATTCTCCCTGGGCCTCCCTCGTCTCGCCACCCCGGAAGCGCCCGCGTACACTGGCTCCTGACGTCCTGGAAACCCCGAGCCATGGAATCCGCCCCGGAGCACCCCGCGCCGCGTCCGGGCCTCGAAGGCCCGGACGCGGATTTCTTCCGCTCCATGTTCGACCGCCACGACGCGGTGATGCTCCTCATCGAACCGGTCGGCGGCGCCATCGTGGCGGCCAACAAGGCCGCGGACCGCTTCTACGGCTTCGGCCCGGGGGCCCTGGTGGGCCGGTCCATCGCGTCCATCAACACCCTGCCCCCGGAGCAGGTGGCCGAGGAACGGGCCGCCGCGGCCGCCGAGGCCCGGAACTACTTCGTCTTCCCGCACCGGCTGGCAAGCGGCGAGATCCGCACCGTGGAGGTCCACGCCTCCCCCATCCAGATGGGCGACCGGCGCCTGCTCTTCTCCATCATCCACGACATCACCGAGCGCCGCCGGGCCGAGGAGGCCCTGCGCTCGGCCCAGAAGCTGGAGAGCCTGGGCCTGATGGCCGGGGGCATCGCCCACGACTTCAACAACCTCCTCACCGTGCTGCAGGGGAATCTCAGCCTGCTGCGCCCGGCCCTCGCTCCGGGCACGGAGGCCGCCGGGCACCTCGACCACGCGGAGCAGGTGCTGCGGCGGGCGACGGATCTCACCCGGCAGCTCCTGGCCTACGGCGGCCACGGCGCCTTCGTGGTGGGGCCCCTCTGCCTCAACAGGCTGGTGGAGGAGATGGCGCCCCTGCTCACGGTGGGCATCTCCCGGCACGCCCGCATCGAGACGGACCTCGACGGGCACCTGCCCTGGATCGAGGGGGACCGCACCCAGCTCCAGCAGGTGCTGCTCAACCTCGTCACCAACGCCGCCGACGCCATCGCGCCCGAGGAGGGCGTGATCAGGCTGCGGACCCGTCGCGAGGAACTGGACGCGGCGGCCCTCGCGGCGCGCTTTCCCGGCTGGGACCTCCGGCCCGGCACCCACGTGGTCCTGGAGGTGTCCGACACCGGCAAGGGCATGGACGAGGAGGTCCGCGCCCGCCTCTTCGATCCCTTCTTCACCACCAAGGGCCCCGGCCGGGGCCTCGGCCTCTCCGCCATGGCCGGCATCCTGCGGGGGCACCGCGGCGGCGTGCGGGTGGACAGCGCGCCGGGCAGGGGCACCACCTTCACCCTCGCCTTCCCGCGGCTGAAGCGCCCGGCCCTCTCCGCGCCCCCGGTCGCCGAGGCCCCGGCGTCCCTCCCCGAGGGTCTCCGCATCCTGGTGGTGGACGACGAGCCCGGCCTGCGGGACACCACCGCCAGGCTCCTCGAACGGCGCGGCTGCACGGTGCGCCTCGCCGAGGACGGCCAGGACGCCCTGGACCAGCTCGAGGCGGACCCGGCGGTGGACGTGATCCTGCTGGACCTCACCATGCCCCGCCTGGACGGCGTCCAGGCCCTGCCGCTGCTCCTCGCCAAGGCGCCGAAAGGCCGCGTGGTGCTCACCAGCGGCTACACCCGGCAGGACGTGCAGGGCCTCCTCATGGACCTCGGCGCCGCGGGCTTCCTGCAGAAGCCCTACGGCGCGGAGGAGCTGGTCGCGGCGATCCGGAAGGCGCTGGGCTGAGGGCCTACTGCCACTGGCTGAAGTCCGCCACCCGCAGGAAGGCCTTCCGCAGCCGGTGGAGCAGGCTCAGGCGCGCGGTGCGCAGGGGGGCTTCGTCGCACTTCACCATGACGGCGGTGAAGAAGGCCTCCAGGGGCTCGGCGAGGTCCGCGAGCTCGGCGAGGAGCGCCGCGTGGTCCGAGGTGGCCTCGAGGGCCCGGAGCCGCGCGGCCAGGGCCTTCTCCTCGTCCTGCTGGAGGACGGCCGCGTCGAGGTCCTCCGACGGGTTCTCGTCCTTCAGGATGTTGCCGATGCGCTTGGCGCTCTGGGCGAGGCTCGCGAAGCGGACGTCCTCCGCGAAGCCCGACAGGGCCCGGCAGCGGGCCTTCAGGTCCACGAGGTTCGTCCACCCCGCGGCCAGGGCCGCGCGCCGCACGGGGCCGGCGTAGCCCGCCAGCTCGAGCTGGTAGGCCACGCGGTCGCGGAAGAAGGATTCCAGGGCGGCCAGGGTCTCCTCGTCGGACTTCGTGGCCTTGCCGTCGACCACCTCGAAGGCCTGGCGGCAGAGGCCCAGCAGGTCCTCGCCCCAGCCCCGCTCCCAGAGGATGCGCACCACGCCCATGCCGGCGCGGCGAAGGGCGAGGGGGTCCTTGGAGCCGCTGGGGACGATGCCCACACTGAAGCAGCCCACCACCGTGTCCAGCTTGTCCACCAGGCTCAGCAGGCAGCCCTCCGCGGTGGAGGGGAGGGCGTCGTCGGCTCCGGCGGGGCGGTGGTGCTCGCGCACGGCCTTCCACACGGACTCGGGCGCGCCCTCGTGGCGCAGGTACTCGCCGCCCATGATGCCCTGCAGTTCGGGGAACTCGCCCACCATCAGCGTGCGCAGGTCGCACTTGGCCAGGCGCGCCGCCTCCCGGGCGTGGCCCGGCGTGAGGCCGACGAGGGGGGCGAATTCGCTGCCGAGCTCCACCATGCGCTCGCCCTTCTCGAAGTAGGAGCCGAGGTCGCGCTGGAAGGTGAGGGCCTGGAGCTTCTCGAGGCGCGCCTCCAGCTTCGTCTTGCGGTCCTCGGCGTAGAAGAAGCGGGCGTCGTAGAGCCGCGCCTTGAGCACCCACTCGTTGCCGGCGGCCACCAGCTTCTCGGCCTCGCTGCCCTTGGCCAGGGGCCGGTTGGCGGCGGACAGGAAGGCGTTGAGGAGCCCGCCCTCCGCATCCTCGACGCAGAAGGACTTCTGGTGCTCCTTGAGGGAGGTGACGAGCACCTCCTTGGGCAGCTCCAGGAAGTCCTTCGGGAAGTCGCCCCGGACGATCGTCGGGTACTCGACGATCTCGGCCAGGGTGTCCAGGAGTTCCTCGTCCATGACGACGGCGCCGCCGACCTCCGAGGCCAGGGCCTGGAGCTGCTGCTCGAGCCGGGTCCGGCGGTCGTGGAAGGAGGCCACCACGCCGGCCCGCTCGAGCACCACCTCATAGTCGTCGGGGGTGGGCACGACGACCGGTTCCGGATGCTCCCGGTGGAAGAGCCGGTGGCCCCAGGTCCTGTTCGACGCCGTGACGCCGTCCACCTCGAAGCGGACCACCTCCTCCCCGAAGAGGCAGAGGATGTTGCGGATGGGCCGGACGAACTCGAACTCCGAGCTGCCCCAGCGCATGGCCTTGGGCACGTGGAGGGACGCGATCATGGCCGGCAGGGCCTCGGCGAGGAGGTCCTTCGTGGGGCGGCCGGTCTTGGTGAGCGTCACCATCGCGCAGGGTTCCTTCTTGCCCGCGGGCTGCTCGAAGCGCACCGCGTCGAAGGCCACGCCCCACTTCTCGGCGAACTTCAGGCCCGTCTGGGTGGGCTTGCCGTCGGCGTCCACGCAGAGCTTCCGGGGCGGGCCGACCTGGGTCTCGGTCTGGTCCGGCTGCATGACCGGGATGTTCTCCACCCGCCAGGCCAGCTTGCGGGGCGAGTAGAGGTCCACGCTGAAGCTGGTGGCCTCGTTGTCGTCCTCGGAAGCCACGTCGAGCTGGCGCTCCGAGAGCCAGGCGGCGAGCTTGCCTTCGAGGTCCTCGGAGAGGGGCTTCAGGAACCGCGCGGGGATCTCCTCGCAGTGCAGTTCGAGCAGGAGGGTCTTGGTCTCGCTCACTTCGCCACCTCCTTCCCGGCGGCGGCTTCGGTGGGCGCGCCCTCCTCGTGCTCCAGATAGGCCTTCGCGCAGGCGGACGCCAGGTCCCGCACGCGCTTGATGACGCCGGGGCGCTCGGTGGTGCTCACGGCGCCCCGGGCGTCCAGCACGTTGAAGGTGTGGCTCATCTTCAGGGCCTGCTCGTAGGCGGCGAGGAAGTGGCCGTACGTCTTCAGCAGGCGCCAGCCCTCCTTCTCGAAGGCCTCGAAGAGCGACCGGTGCAGGTCCAGGTCCGCGTGCTCGAAGCTGTAGGCGCTCAGCTCGAACTCCTCCCGCTGGCGCATCTGGCCGTAGGTGACGGGGAAGACCCCGTCATCGGTCTTCACCTCGCCGTAGGTGAGGTCGAAGATGTTGTCGTAGCCGCCGAGGAACATGCAGATGCGCTCGATGCCGTAGGTCAGTTCACTGCTCACGGGCCGGCAGTCGAGGCCGCCCACCTGCTGGAAGTAGGTGAACTGGCTGATCTCCATCCCGTCCAGCACCACCTGCCAGCCCACGCCCCAGGCGCCCAGGGTGGGCGACTCCCAGTTGTCCTCCTCGAAGCGCAGGTCGTGCTTGGAGAGGTCGATGCCCAGGGCCTCCAGGCTCTCGAGGTAGAGGTCCTGCACCCTGGCCGGGGAGGGCTTGAGGATCACCTGGAACTGGAGGTGCTTGTAGACGCGGAAGGGATTCTCGCCGTAGCGGCCGTCCGCCGGGCGGCGGCTGGGCTCCACGTAGGCCACGTTCCAGGGCTTCCTCCCCAGCGCCCCGAAGAAGGTGAGCGGGTTCATGGTCCCCGCGCCCTTCTCCAGGTCGTAGGGCTGGCCCACCAGGCAGCCGCGGTCGGCCCAGAAGCGCTGCAGGCGGAGGATGAGTTCCTGGATGTGCATGGGAATCCGCGAAAAACCTCGATTTTAGCGGCATTCCCGCCGGGGCGGAATCACGAAGGCCGCGACGCCGCCGTAGCATGGGGGATGGCCGCGCTCCGATCCGCCTGCCTCGCCGCCGCCACCTGGGCGGCCTGGGCCCAGCCCGCGGAGCGGCCGGCCGGTCCGGACCTGCGGCCCCTCCTCGGCATCCCCTACGTGGACGACGCCGTGACCGACGGCCGGGGCCGATGCGTCACCTTCCGCGCCCCCGACGTGCCGCTGCCGCGGCCGGGCCTCAATTGCAGCGGCTTCGTGGTGGCGGCGGCGCGCCGCCTCTGGGGCTACGCCGGCGGGCCGCGGGAGGCCGCCCGGGACCGCGCCGGGGACAGCGGGCCCGGCGCGGCCCTCGGCGAGGACTGGGACTTCGGCTACGACCTGGCCCTGAACCTCACGGAGGGCCGGTCCCGGCGCTGGCTCACGCCGGCGGGGGAACTGCCGGCCGCCACGCCCGCACTCGCCCTCCAAGCCTGGCCCGTCCGGGGCCCCGAGGGCTGGCGGCGGGCCTTCGAGGGCCTGGGCCGGAACGGCGCGGGGGTCGCCGCATTCCTCCGCGTCCGCGGCGGGCGGCTGCGCTTCCACCACGTCGGGCTGCTCGTCCGGGAGCGCGGCCGGGCCTGGTTCTACCAGACGCTGCCCCATGGCCGCGTCCACCGCCTCGAGCCCCTGGCCGACGCCGGGCAGGTCCGCCTGGCCTCCATGTTCGGCCCCGGGGAGCGCATGGTGGTCCTCGCGGTCCGCTGAAGGGCGGCGCCCCGGGGCGGCGGATCGGCATGGAATGCGCTAACCTGAAGCAACTCCAGCGCATGCCGTCGTATCCGTGACCCTGGAATCCAGGAGGCCGCCGTGTCCATCCCCGTCCGTCCGCAGGGCCGCCTCTGGGCCGCCGCCTCGGCCCTGGCCCTCCTCACCGCCTGCGCCGCCCCCGGCATGAAGATGACCATGCAGGCCGGCAGCAAGGCCACCGTCGAGCGCGTCGACGGCGTGGCCGTCACCCTGCGGCCCCTCAACGCCGCCACGGTGAAGGCCCTGGCCCCCCGCGGGGCGCGCCTGGAGGACCTGGAGCCCCTCCTCGCGGAGAAGCCCGCCCCCTACCTGATCGGCCCCCAGGACGTGCTGCTGGTGACCATCTGGGAGCACCCCGAGCTCACCCAGCCCCTGGGCCAGTTCCGCAACGACGCCGCCACCGGGCAGGTGGTGGACGAGGAGGGGAACATCTTCTTCCCCTACGTCGGGATGCTTCCCGTGAAGGGGCTCACGGCCTCCCAGGTGCGCCTCAAGCTCTACCAGTCCCTCTCCCGCGTGCTCAAGAATCCCCAGATCGACGTGAAGATCACCGCCTTCCGCTCCCAGAAGGTCTTCATCGCCGGGGAGGTGCGCACGCCGGGCATCACCAACGTCACCGACGTGCCCATGACGCTCTCGGAGGCCATCACCCGGGCCGGAGGCCTCCTGCCCAGCGCTGACGACAGCCGCCTCCTCCTCACCCGGGGCGACCGCACCTGGGCGCTGAACTTCCACGAGATGATGAACAAGGGGGGCCGCTACGGCCAGCTCCTGCTCAAGGACGGCGACAACATCCGCGTGCCCGGCCGGGACGAGGAGGCGGTCTACCTCATGGGCGAGATGCGGGCCCCCCGCGCCATGCCCCTCTTCCACGGCCGCCTGAGCCTGGCCCGGGCCCTGGCCGACAGCGGCGGCATGGACAACCTCACCGCCCACGCCAGCTCGGTCTACGTGCTGCGCGCCGGCGCCACCGACAACGCCGTGGACGTCTACCACCTGGACGCCCGCCACCCGACGGCCCTGGTGATGGCGGACCGCTTCGACCTCCAGCCCCGCGACATCGTCTACGTGGACGCCGGCACGCTGGTGCGGTGGAACCGCGTGGTCACGCTGCTGATGCCGACCTTCACCGCCATCGCCGGGCCCGCCGCCAACGTGAAGACCCTGTCGAACTGATGCCCCAGCCTGCCTCCACGGGGGCGGCGTGAACGCCGCCCCCGTCCTGTCCTTCCGGCGGATCCTCGTGCTCTGCGAGGGGAACTACTGCCGCAGCCCCATGGCCGAGGTGCTGCTGAGGGCCTCCCTCGGGCCCGGCGCCGACGTCTCCTCCGCGGGCCTGGGCGCGCTGCACGGCCAGGGCGCCGCGCCGGAAGTGCTGGCCCTGATGGCCGGACGGGGGCTGGACCTCTCGGCGCACCGGTGCCGGCAGGTCACCCCCGGGCACGTCCGCGAGGCGGACCTGGTGCTCGTCATGGACCGCCGCCAGAAGGCGCGCTGCGAATCCGTGGTGCCCAGCGCCCGGGGGAAGGTCTTCCTCCTGGCCCACTGGCTTCCGCCGGGCCGGCAGGAGATCGCCGATCCCTTCCGCCGCGGGGAGCAGGCCTTCCACGAGGCCCTGGACCACATCGACCAGTCCGTCACCGCCTGGCTTCCCAGGCTCCTGCAAGCCCCGAGACCCGCATGACCGCGAACCGCCCCCTGCCCTTCGACGACCCCGGCCCCGGGGAGGCCCCCAAGGCCGCGCCCGCCCCCTCCCGCGTCCCCGGCGCGGAGAACCTGCCCGAGTCCACGGAGATGACCCTCAACGAGTGGCTCGCCAACCTGTGGGGGGGGCGCTACATCATCCTGGCCTGCGTGGCCCTGGCCATGCTGTACAGCGCGTACTACCTGCACGTCTACGTCCCCATCTACCGGGTGGACGCCATGGTGCAGATCGAGGCCTACAAGCGCTCCATGATGGACAAGGCCCTGGCGGACATGGATTCCGCCCTGGGCGGCCAGGCCGAGGCCCAGACCGAGCTGGAGATCATCCGCAGCAACCTCGTCATCGGCCGGGCCGTGGAGAGCCTGGGCCTGGACATCACGGCCTCGCCGGCGCTGCCGCGCTTCACCTGGGAGGCGGTGGCCCGGCGCAAGGGCACCCTGCCCCAGGCCGACATCGAGTCCTTCGCGGTGCCCGACGAGCTGCGGGGCAAGGCCTTCCGCCTGGTGGTCCTGGGCCCCGACCAGTTCCGCTGGGAGGACCCCGCGGGCCGGCCCCTCGGCACCGGCCGCGTGGGCCAGTCGCTGGCCGCGAAGGTGGGCGAGGACACCGTGCGCCTGCAGGTGCGCCTCCTGAAGAACGCCGCCGCCGGCCAGGTCTTCACCCTCGTGCGGCAACCCCTCCTGGCGGCCATCGGCGCCGTGCGGGGCAACCTCGTGGTGGCGGAGCGCGGCAAGTACACCGGCATCCTGGGGCTCAGCTACACCAGCCCCGACCCGCGCCTCGGGGCCCGCACCCTCAACGAGATCCTCATCCAGTACGTGCGCCAGAACCTGGAGCGGAAGTCCGAGGAGGTCTCCAAGACCCTCAGCTTCCTGAACCAGCAGCTCCCCACCCTGAAGGCGCGGCTGGACGAGTCCGAGGACTCCCTCAACCGCTTCCGCCAGCGCTCGGGCGCCGTGGACCTCAGCGCCGAGGCCCAGATGCTCCTCAGCCAGAGCGTGGACCTCAATTCGAAGATGCTCCAGATGAAGCAGAAGAAGGACGAGCTGCTGCGGACCTACCGGGAAGGCAGCGACGTGGTGGTCACCCTGAACGAGCAGTACACCAAGCTCGCCAAGGAGGCCTCCCAGGTTGAGTCGCGGGTGCGCGCCCTTCCCAAGACCCAGCAGGAGGTGGTGGGCCTGACCCGGGACGTGCAGCTCAACAACACCCTCTACACGGCGCTGCTCTCCAACATCCAGCAGCTCCAGGTGGTGAGCGCCGGGCAGGTGGGCAACGCCCGCATCGTGGACCACGCCGCCCCGGCCCTGGCCCCGGTCAAGCCCAACCGCCGCGCCATCCAGACCCTGTTCCTGGCCTTCGGCCTCGGCGCCGGCGTCGGCCTGGTGATGCTGCGCATGCTGCTCCACCGGGGCGTCAAGGACCCCCACCTCATCGAGCAGAAGCTGGGGCTGCCGGTCTACGTCACCATCCCCCACAGCCTCGCCCAGGAGGCCCAGACCCGCTCCATCAAGCACGGCATGCAGGGCACCCACCTGCTGGCCTTCAACAGCCCCGACGACATCGCCATCGAGAGCCTGCGCAGCCTGCGCACCACCCTCCACTTCAGCCTCGCGGACGCCCCCAACAAGGTCGTCGTCTTCGCGGGCCCCGCGCCCGGGATCGGCAAGTCCTTCGTCAGCGCGAACTTCGCGGCGGTGCTGGCCCAGGGGGGCGGGAAGGTGCTCCTGGTGGACGGCGACATGCGCAAGGGCACCCTGCACCACCACTTCGGCGTGAAGTCCCGCCGGAACGGCTTCTCCGAGATCCTCGCGGGCCAGGTGGGCTGGGAGCAGGTGGTGCACCGCACGGCCATCCCCGGCCTGGAGGTGATCTTCTCCGGCGTGGTGCCGCCGAACCCCTCGGAGCTCCTCATGAAGGACCGCTATGGCGCCTTCCTGGCGGAGGCCGCCGGGGCCTACAACTACATCATCTTCGACGCGCCCCCCATGATGGCCGTCACCGACGCCCTCATCCTCGGCGCCAAGGCGGGCACCGTCCTGCTCATCGCGAAGTTCGGCGCCCATCCCCTGGACGAGATCCGCACCTGCCAGTCCCGCTGCGAGGACATCGGCATCCGCATCAGCGGCTGCGTGTTCAACGACGTCCTCGTGAGCGAGTTCAGCGACCGCTACTACCGCTACGGCTACCACTACACCTACAAGTAGGGCCCCAGGTCCCGGACCGCCGGCGGGTCAGGCCCGGGGGGCCACCGGAGGCGGCTCCGCCGGGGCCGCGGGGGCGCCGGCGGGACGGGCGCGCATCTCCCCGAGGGCGACGAAGAACTGGTGGAGGGCCACGAGCACGAGCAGGGCCAGCCCGGCCGCCCCCGAGGCGTGGGCATGGCGCCAGGGCAGGACGTGGGCCATGGGGCCCGAGGCCAGGAGCAGGAGCAGCGGGGCGGCCAGGGGCCGGGCCCAGTCCTTGACGCCGGGCAGGCCCTCGAGCCGGGCCACCATCCAGTCATGCAGGTGGTTGTGGTCGGCCTCCGCGAGGGAGCGGCGGTGGACGAGGCGGATGGCCACCACCAGGGTCACGTCCAGGATGGGGTAGGCGAAGATCCAGAGGGCGAGGTTGGGGTGCGCGGGGAGGCCGCGCTTCAGGGCCAGGATGGCCAGCAGGGTGCCCAGCAGGAAGGCGCCGCAGTCGCCGATGAAGTGCCGGGCCCGCGGGTAGTTGAGGACCAGGGCGGCCAGCACGGCCCCGAAGAGGAAGGAGCCCTCGGTGCCGGCGCCATAGCCCAGGAGGCTCAGCATGAGGGCCGCGAGGCCCAGGGCCAGCCCGTTCATGCCGTCCACGAGGTTGAAGGCCTGGGGGATGCCCCAGAACCAGAGCACCGCCAGGGGCGCGGTGTAGGCCAGGCGGTTGGGCAGGTCCAGCTTCGCCACGTGCACGAGGCCGCCGGCCGCCAGGAGGCCCTGGGCGGCGTGCAGGCCCAGGAGCAGGGCCACCAGGAGCCCCGCCACGGCCTTGTAGCGGGCCCGCAGCCCGAAGCGGTCGTCCAGGGCCCCCATCAGCGCCATGCCGTGCACCGCGATCCACTCCTCCCGGTGCAGGCCCAGGGGCAGCCAGCCCGTGGCCTGGCCCAGGGCCACCATGCCCCACAGCATCAGGCCGCCGGTGAGGGCCGTGGGCCGCGGATGGCGCTTCCGCGCGTCGGGGTGGTCCGTCCAGCCCCGCGGCGCGAGCAGGCGCACCAGCCCCAGCCCCAGCAGGAGCCCCAGCGCCGCGCCCAGGACGAGTTTCGAGGACAGAAAGGTCAAGGCGGGCCTTCCGAGTGGGGATCCATGACAGTGACTATAACCCTCAGCATCTTCCGGGCCGCCCGGGAACCCGGACATGGCTCACGAAGCGGCCGCCGGGCCGGGTCAGCCGCCCGATCCCCTGGACGGGCCCGCCGTGGCCCCGCCGGATGGGCCCTAAGTCGGGCCTTCGGACGGGCCGGGGGGCCGGCGCGAGGACGGGCCGGGGGCCGGAAGGTCCGGCGGCGCCGCGAAGAGCTGCGGCAGCTTGCCCAGGATCTTGCCCGGGATGAACCAGGGCGGCACCCGCAGGCCGTGGGCCCGGCAGGCGCGCCAGCACTCCAGGTTCGCCCGCAGGATCGCGGCCGGGCCGCGGTTGGAGACGCCGCCGGTGCGCATGCGCACCAGCACCTTCGGGAGGTGGCGGGAGGGCACTTCCGCCTTGGCCAGCAGCCGCAGGAGGAGCTCGAAGTCCGCGGCGATGCGGTAGGCGGTGTCGAAGCCCCCATGCCGCTCGTAGACCGCTCGCCGGGCGAAGAAGGCCGGGTGGGGCGGCATCCACCCGCGCTCGAAGAGGCCCGGCCGGTAGGGCCTCGAGCGCCAGGTGCGCACCACGCGCCCGGGGTCCTCGGGGCGCACGTAGACGAGGTCGCCCCACACCGCGTCCACGCCCTCGCCGAAGGCCTCCGCCACCGCCTGGAGCACGTCGTCCCCGGCGTAGAGGTCGTCGGAGTTGAGGGTGCCCACGACGTCGCCGGTGGCGAGGGCGAGCCCCTTGTTCATGGCGTGGTAGAGGCCCTCGTCGGGCTCGCTCACCAGCGCCGCGAGGCGGGGGCGGTAGCGCTCCAGCACGGCTGCGGTCCCGTCGGTGCTGGCCCCGTCGATGACGATGAGCTCCACCTCGCCGTCGAAGCGCTGGGCCAGGATGGAGTCCAGCGCCTCGCCCACCTGGGGGTTGTCGCGTACCACGGTGATGATGGAGAGCTTCACGCGGCGGGCCTCGTCCCCATCGTCCCGGAGGGCGGTCCCTGGGGCCACCCTTTTCGGCGCCAGCCCCGCGCCGTTCCGCGCGGCGGCCGCCGCTATGCTGAAGGGGCATGCCCGCCCTTCGACGCGCCCTCCCCCGCCCCGCGAGGCCCTAGATGTGCGGCATCGCGGGCGCCTTCGCCTACCACGCCGCCGCGCCGCCGGTGGACCGCGAGGCGCTGCTCCGGGTCCGCGAGGCCATGGCCCGCCGCGGGCCCGACGGCGCGGGGCTGTGGCTCTCCCCCGACGGCCGCGTGGGCCTCGCCCACCGGCGCCTGGCCATCCTCGACCCCAGCGACGCGGGTGCCCAGCCCATGGCCAGCGCCGATGGACGCCTGGCGATCACCTTCAACGGCGAGATCTACAACTTCCGGACCCTGAAGGCCGGCCTCGAGGCCCGGGGGCACGCCTTCCGCTCCGGCAGCGACACCGAAGTGGTCCTCGCCCTCTACCGCGAGAAGGGCGAAGCCCTGGTGGAGGACCTGCGGGGCATGTACGCCTTCGCCCTCTGGGACGCGGAACGCGGCGGCCTGCTCCTGGCGCGGGACCCCTTCGGCATCAAGCCCCTCTACGTCGCCGACGACGGCGGGACCCTGCGCTTCGCCTCCCAGGTCAAGGCCCTGCTGAAGGACGGCGCCGTGGACGCCGCGCCTGACCCCGCGGGCCACGCCGGCTTCTTCCTCTGGGGTTCCGTGCCCGAGCCCTTCACCACCTTCAGGGGGATCCGCGCCCTGCCCGCGGGCTGCCTGCAGTGGGTGGACGCCCGGGGCCCCCGCCCGGTCCGGAAGCACTTCGACCTCAACGCCGAGTTCCGGCGGGCCGAGGCGGAGGCCCTCGACCTGCCCCAAGCGGAGATGCAGGAACGGGTGCGGGCGGCCCTGCTGGACTCGGTGGCGCACCACCTGGTGTCGGACGTGCCGGTGGGGCTGTTCCTCAGCAGCGGCTACGACTCCACCACGCTCACCGCCCTCGTCGCCGAGGCTGGCGCCGGGGACCTCCACACCCTGACGCTCGGATTCCGGGAGTTCCGCGGGACCCCCGATGATGAGACCGTCCTGGCGGCCCGGGTCGCCGGGCGCTATGGGGTCCGGCACGAGGCGCCCTGGATCGGGAAGCAGGATTTCGTGGAGCACCTCGAGGACGCCCTCGAAGCCATGGACCAGCCGAGCATCGACGGCGTGAACACCTACTTCGTGGCCCGGGCCGCCGCCCGGCGCGGCATGAAGGTGGCGATCTCGGGGCTGGGGGGGGACGAACTCTTCGGTGGCTATCCGAGCTTCCGGCAGGTGCCGCGGCTCGCCCGGAACCTGGCTCTCCTGCGTCCGTTCCCGGGCCTGGGCCGGGCCCTCCGCCGCCTGGCCTTCCCCTTCTCCGCGGGGACGCGCTACCCCAAGGCCCTCGGGCTCCTCGAGGTCGGCGGGACCCTCGCCGGGGCCTACCTGCTGCGCCGCGCGCTCTTCATGCCCTGGGAGCTGCCCGGGCTGGTGGGGGAGGCCATGGCCCGGGAGGGCTTGGAGACGCTCCAGCCCCTCGAGGGCCTGGAGTCCGTCGTGGCCGGGCTCCACGTCAACCGGGCGCGGGTCAGCGCCCTGGAACTCTCGTCCTACATGAAGAACCAGCTCCTCCGGGACGCCGACTGGGCGGGCATGGCCCACGGCCTCGAGATCCGCACGCCGCTGGTGGACGTCGCCTTGTTCCGCGCCCTGCTGCCCCTCCTCGCCGCCGCGCGGCCGCCGTCCAAGCGCGACCTCGCGGCCGCCGCGAGGCCCGGCCTGCCTCCGGAGCTGCTCACCCGCCCGAAGCGGGGCTTCATCACCCCGGTCCGCCAGTGGATCCAGGACCCGCGCGCCACGGGGAGCCGGGACCCCGGCCTGCGGGGCTGGGCCCGGCGCGTGGCGGGCCTCTCAGCCCCCGAAGCGGAGCCGAAGCACCTGCCGCGGCGGCGCGTCCTGGCCCTGCTCACCGATGCCTACGGCGGGCACGGCGGCATCGCGCAATTCAACCAGGACCTGCTGGGGGCCCTCGCCTCGCACCCCGAGGTGGCGGAGATCGTCGCCCTGCCCCGGGTCATGCCCCTCCGGCCCGAGCGCGTCCCCTCCCGGGTCCGTTGGGCGGCCCAGGGCCTGGGAGGCAAGGCCTCCTACCTCGCGGCCGCGCTCCGCGAAGTGGCCCGGGACCCGGCCTTCGACCTGGTGGTGGTGGGCCACATCAACCTGCTGCCCCTCTCGCGCCTGCTCCGCCCCTGGATCCGGGCCCCCCGGGCGATGGTGATCCACGGCGTCGACGCCTGGGAGCCCACGCGGAGCCCCCTGGCCAACCGGTTCTGCCACGGCGTGGAAACGGTCCTCGCGGTGAGCCGGGTGACGGCCTCCCGCTTCCAGGCCTGGGCCCGCGTGGACCCCGCGAGGATCTCGATCCTCCAGAACGCGGTCCACCTCGACCACTATGGCCTGGGCCCCAGGCCCGCCCACCTTCTCGCGCGCTACGGCCTCGAGGGCCGGAAAGTGCTGCTGACCCTTGGCCGCATGGCCTCGCTCGAACACTACAAAGGCTTCGACGAGGTCCTCGAGGCCCTGCCGTCCCTCTCGAAGGAGGAGCCGCGCCTCGTCTACGTGATGGCCGGCGACGGCAACGACCGGGACCGCCTCGAAGCGAAGGCCGACGCCCTCGGCGTCCGGGACCGCGTGGTCTTCACCGGGCGGATCCCGGAGGAGGAGAAGGCCGACCACTACCGCCTCGCGGACGCCTACGTCATGCCGAGCCGTGGCGAGGGCTTCGGCCGCGTCTTCCTGGAGGCCATGGCCTGCGGGATCCCCGTGGTGGCGAGCCGGGTGGACGGCAGCCGGGAGGCCGTGGCGGAAGGCCGCCTGGGCTTCATGGTGGACCCGGGAGACCCTGCGGACGTCATGGCCGGAATCCGGGCCGCCCTGGCCGCGCCCCGGGAAGTCCCCGCTGGCCTGGAGGCCTTCGCCTATCCCGCCTTCGTCCGGCGCGTCCATGGGCTGGTGGACGGGATCCTCGACGGGAGCGCGGTGTGACGGGCGCCGGTCCCCGCTCCCTCCACGTGGTGGCCTCCCTGGATCCCCGCAGCGGTGGACCGGCCCGGAGCATCCTCGCGCTCTGCGACGCGCTGAACGCCCTGGGCGCCTGCGCGGAGGTCGCCACGGTCGCGGCCGAGGGCGAGCCCTCCATGCCGCCCACCTCCACGCCTCGGCACCGCTTTCCCCTCGCGGGCCCGCAGAAGCTCCGCCGGAGCCCGGCCCTGGCCGAGTTCCTGCGCCGCGAGCTGCCCCGCTTCGACCTCGTGCACCTGCACGGGCTCTGGCAGTGGCCCACCTACGCCGCGCGGCGGACCGCCGAGGCCGCGGGCCGGCCCTGGGCCGTCAGCCCCCGGGGCATGCTGGAGCCCTGGTCCCTCACCCAGCGACGCTGGGTGAAGCAGGCCGCCCTGGCCACCTGGGAGGGCCGCACCCTGCGCGGTGCAGCCCTGCTCCATGCCACGTCGGAGGCCGAGGCGGCCCAGTTCCGCGCCCTGGGATTCGGGAATCCCGTGGCCGTCCTCCCCAACATCGTGGCGGTCCCGCCCGCGGCCCCCGAGCCCACGAAGGACGCCCCCCCTCGCCTGCTCTTCCTTTCCCGCCTCCATCCCAAGAAGGGCATCGAACCCCTGGTCCGGGTCTGGGCCCGGGTCGCGCCGGACTTCCCCGGATGGAGCCTCCAGGTCCACGGGCCGGACCCCGACGGGCTGGGCGCGAGGCTGCGGGGAATCGCCGTGCAGCACGGCCTCGCCGAGGAGGCCTTCCACCTGGGCTCCGAGGTGGAGGGCGAGGCGAAGGAGGAGGCCTTCCGTCGCGCCGACCTCTTCGTGCTGCCGACCCGGAGCGAGAACTTCGGCAACGCGGTGGCCGAGGCCCTGGCCCGGGGAGTCCCCGTCATCACCACCACCGGCGCGCCCTGGGAGGGCTTGCGCCGGGAAGACTGTGGCTGGTGGATCCCGCCGGAGGAGGCCGCGCTCGAACGCGCCCTGCGCGAGGCCCTGGCGCTCCCGCCGGAGACGCGGCGCGCCATGGGCCTGCGGGGTCGCGCGTGGATGGTCCGGGATTTCGGTCCGGACCGGGTCGCGCGGGGCATGATCCAGGCCTACGAGGCTTTGCGGCCGGGCGGCCTTCCTTCAGAATCCAGGCATGACTCCGTCTGAGAACCCGGGCCTCCAGGAGGGCCGCGACGCGCCCAGGGTGGACGTCTCGGCCTATTCCAGCGGCTTCTCCCTGGGGAACCGCCTGGGCCGGCTGGCCTGGAGCTGCGTGCAGGCCACGGCCTTCCGCTGGTCCCCGACGCCGCTGTTCTCCTGGCGGAACCTGCTGCTCCGGCTCTTCGGCGCGCGGCTGGGCAAGGGCGTCCACGTCTACCCCACGGCGAAGGTCTGGGCGCCCTGGAACCTGGAGATGGCGGACCACGCCTGCCTCGGCCGGGACGTGAACTGCTACGCCGTGGACCGCGTCCGCATCGGCGCCCACGCCACGGTGAGCCAGTTCGCCCACCTCTGCGCGGCGGGCCACGACATCCACGATCCCGGCCTGCGCCTCACCCACGCCCCCATCACCCTCGGCGACGGCGCCTGGGTCTGCGCGGGGGCCTTCGTCTCCCCGGGGCTCACGCTGGGCGAGGGTTCGGTGCTCGCCGCGATGGCCTGCCTAACCAAGGACCTGCCGCCCTGGGAGGTCTGGGGCGGCAATCCCGCCCGCTTCATCAAGCGGCGCGAACTGCGCCGCCGGCAGGACGCCGAAGGAACCCCATGAGACGACCCGACTCCGAGAAGCGCATCCTCGTCACCGGCGGCGCCGGCTTCCTGGGCAGCCACCTCTGCGAGCGGCTCCTGGAGCAGGGGCACGAGGTGGTCTGCGCGGACAACCTCTACACCGGCACCAAGCGCAACGTCCGCCACCTCCTCGGCGACCCCCGCTTCGAGTTCCTGCGCCACGACATCACCTTCCCGCTCTACGTGGAGGTGGACGAGATCTACAACCTGGCCTGCCCGGCCTCGCCGATCTACTACCAGCAGGACCCGGTGCAGACGACGAAGACCTCGGTCCACGGCGCCATCAACATGCTGGGCCTCGCCAAGCGCACCCGGGCCCGCATCCTGCAGGCGTCCACCAGCGAGGTCTACGGCGACCCCCTCGAGCATCCGCAGACGGAGGCCTACTGGGGCAACGTGAACCCCATCGGGATCCGCGCCTGCTACGACGAGGGCAAGCGCTGCGCCGAGACGCTCTTCTTCGACTACCACCGCCAGCACGGCCTCGAGATCAAGGTGGCGCGCATCTTCAACACCTACGGGCCGCGCATGCACCCCAACGACGGGCGCGTGGTGAGCAACTTCGTGCTGCAGGCCCTCCGGGGCGAGCCCATCACGATCTACGGCGAAGGGCAGCAGACGCGCTCCTTCTGCTACGTGGACGACCTGGTCGAAGGGCTCATCCGGCTCATGGAGTCCCCGGCGGACGTCACCGGCCCCGTGAACCTGGGCAACCCGGCGGAGTTCACCATCCGCGAGCTGGCGGAGCTGACGCTCAGGCTCTCGGGCTCGTCCTCGGAACTGGTGCGGCAGCCCCTCCCCGCGGACGATCCGAAGCAGCGCCAGCCCGACATCCGCCTCGCCCGGGAGAAGCTGGGCTGGGCGGCCACCACGCCGCTGGAGGAGGGGCTCGCCCGCACCATCGACTACTTCCGTGAGGCGCGGGAAGAGGCTTGAGCCCCCCGCACCCATGGACACGCCGCGCCTTCCCGTTGCCGTCCTCGTCCTCACCCAGGACGAGGCGGCGAACATCGACCGCTGCCTGGACAGCGTGAAGGCGTGGGCCGCGGAGGTCTGGGTGGTGGACTCGGGCAGCACCGACGACACCCTCGAACGCGCGCGGAGGGTGACGGCGCGCATCGCCCACCATCCCTTCGAGACCTACGCCGTCCAGCGGAACTGGGCCCAGGACAACCTGGACCTGGGGCAGCCCTGGATCTTCCACCTGGACGCCGACGAAGCGGTCTCCCCGAAGCTCCAGGCGGAACTGGCGGCCTTCTTCCAGCGGGAGGATCTGGAGACGCTCCAGGGCGCGCTGGTCCGCCGCCGCATCCGCTTCCTGGACCGCGAGCTGCGCTGGGGCGGCCTCTATCCCACCTACCACTGCCGCCTCTTCCGCCGCGGCGCGGGCCGCTGCGAGGACCGCCGCTACGACCAGCACTTCGTGGCGGAGGGCCGTCTCGCGCGGCTGGAGGCGGACGTGGTGGAGAACACGGCGCCCACCCTCGCAGGGTGGACCGCCCGACACGCGCGCTGGGCCCAACTGGAAGCTGAGGAGCTGTCGTCGGACTCCGCACCGGCGGAAGGCCAGGTCCAGCCGGACCTGCTGGGCAACCCCATCCAGCGCCGCCGCTGGGCCAAGCGCTCCCTCTACGGCCGGGCGCCGAGACTCCTCCGCGCCTTCGCCTACTTCCTCTACCGGTACGTCGCGCGCCTGGGCTTCCTCGATGGGCGGCCGGGGCTGGTCTACCATGGCCTCCAGGGCTTCTGGTTCCGGTTCTACATCGACGCGCTGGCCCTGGAGCGCGAGGGCCGCGACCCCGGCGCCCACCGCCCTTCCGTCCCATGACCCCGACCCCCGACCTTCCCGCGCTGCCGGGCCTGCTCCGCAGGCTCTGGGCCGTGGTGGGCCCGCGGCGGCGGCGGCAGTTCGTGCTGCTCTTCGGCCTGGCCAATGCCAGCGCCCTGGCGGAGGTGGTCAGCCTGGGGGCCATCCTCCCCTTCCTGGCCATCCTCACGGCGCCGGACCTGGCCATGAAGAAGCCCGCCGTGCGGGCCTTCGCGGGCTTGCTCGGCATCTCGACGGCCCGGGAGCTGGTGCTTCCCCTCACCGCCGCCTTCGTGGTGGCGGTGCTCGCCTCGAGCGGTGTGCGCATGCTCCTGCTCTGGGCCAACGCCCGGCTCACCAGCGCCACCGGCGCCGACCTGGGGCTGGAGGCCTACCGCCGCACCCTTTACCAGCCCTACACGGTGCACCTGGCCCAGAACAGCAGCGAGGTGATCAGCGGGATCACCAACAAGGTCAACACGGTCGTCTACGCAGTGATCCAACCGCTGCTCACGCTGATCGGGTCCCTCGTTTTCATCGTCGCCATCATGGGTACTCTCCTGATCATCGACCCGGTGGTGGCCACCAGCGCCGCGTTCGGTTTCAGCCTCGCCTATGCCCTGATCACCTGGCGGGTCCGGCGCAGGCTGGCATCGGAGGGCTTCCGAGCTTCTGAAGAACTGGTCCTGGTCATCAAGGCCCTTCAGGAGGGGCTGGGGGGCATCCGGGATGTGCTCCTGGATGGCACCCAGCCCACCTACTGCGCCATCTACGCGCGTTCGGACCGGCTGCTGCGCCGGGCCTGGGGCAACCAGAGCCTCATCAGCCAGAGCCCCCGCTACCTGATGGAAGCCCTGGGCATGGTGCTCATCGCGGGCTTGGCCTATTCCCTCAGCCTTCGCCCCGGGGGCGTCGGCGCGGCGCTGCCCCTCCTCGGGGCCTTGGCCCTGGGGGCCCAGCGCATGCTGCCCGCCCTCCAGCAGGCCTACACCGCTTGGGTGAGCATCACCGGTGGTCAGGCCTCCCTGGCCGACACCCTGGACCTGCTGGAACGCCCCCTGCCGCCGGAGGCCTCGGCCCCGCCGCCGGACCCCCTTCCCCTGCGGGAAGCGATCCGCTTCGACGGGGTGCGCTTCCGCTACGCCGAGGGCGGCCCCTGGGTCCTGGACGGGCTGGACATCACGATCCCGAAGGGGTCCCGGGTGGGCTTCGTGGGGGTGACCGGCAGTGGTAAGAGCACCGCCCTCGACCTCCTCATGGGCCTCCTGGAACCCACCGAGGGGCGCATCCTGGTGGACGGCGAGCCCGTGGAGGGCCCCCGCATCCGGGCCTGGCAGCGCTCCCTCGCTCATGTGCCCCAGGCCATCTTCCTCGCCGACACCACCCTGGCGGAGAACATCGCCTTCGGCGTGCCTCCGGACCAGATCGACCTGGAGCGGGTGCGCCGGGCCGCCCGGCAGGCCCACATCGCCGACTTCATCGAATCCCGCCCCGAGGGCTACCAGGCCCGCATCGGCGAGCGGGGTATCCGGCTCTCGGGCGGCCAGCGCCAGCGCATCGGCATCGCCCGGGCCCTCTACAAGCAGGCCACCGTGCTGGTCTTCGACGAAGCCACCAGCGCCCTGGACAATGCGACCGAACAATCCGTCATGGAAGCCATCGAGGGGCTCGACCGGGAGCTGACGGTGCTGATCATCGCCCACCGGCTGAGCACGGTGAAGCGCTGCGACGCCATCGTGGAACTGCAGGCGGGACGGGCCGCCGCGGTGGGCACCTTCGAGGAGCTCCTGGCCTCGAGCCCCGGCTTCCAGCACCTCGCGGGGTTCTCCGCGCCATGACCAGTCCTGGACCGTCCAACGTGAACGCGAGCCACGCCATGAACCTCCTCGTCACCGGCGGCGCCGGCTACATCGGCAGCCACGTGGTCCGCCAGCTCGGCGAGGCCGGCCACCGGGTGGTGGTGCTGGACGACCTCTCCACCGGACGCCGGGAGGCGGTACTCCAGGGAGAGCTGGCGGTCGGCAGCCTCGGGGACGTCGCCTTCCTGGACCGCGTGTTCCGGGAGGGCGCCTTCGACGCGGTGCTCCACTTCGCCGCCTCCATCGTGGTGCCGGACTCGGTGGCCCAGCCCCTGGCCTACTACGAGAACAACCTGGTGAACACCCTGCGGCTGCTCCAGGCCTGCGCGGCCCACGGGGTGCATCGCCTGGTCTATTCCTCGTCCGCGGCAGTCTACGGCCAGCCCGACCGCGCCACGGTCTCGGAGGACGATCCGCTCGCTCCCATCAGCCCCTACGGCTGGACCAAGGCCATGGGGGAGCGCCTCATCCTCGACCAGGCCGCGGCCACGCCCCTGCGGGCGGCGATGCTGCGCTACTTCAACGTGGCCGGCGCGGACCCCCAGGGGCGGCTCGGCCAGTCGTCGCCGAGGGCGACCCACCTCATCAAGCTCGCCTGCCAGGCGGCCTTGGGCCTGCGGGAAGGCCTGGAGCTCTTCGGCACGGACTACGCGACCCCGGACGGCACCTGCGTGCGGGACTACATCCACGTGGAGGACCTGGCCTCGGCCCACGTCCACGCCCTGGAGCACCTCCTGCAGGGCGGCGGGACCCTGACCCTCAACGTCGGCTACGGCCGCGGCGCCAGCGTCCGCGAGGTGGTGGACACCGTGAAGCGCGTCTCCGGCGTGGACTTCCCCGTGAAGGAATCCCCCCGCCGCCCCGGCGACCCGCCCTTCCTCGTGGCCGACAACCGCCGCATCCTGGCCACCCTGCCCTGGCGCCCGGCCCATGACGGCCTCGAGGGCATCGTGGCGGACGCGCTGCGGTGGGAACGGCGGCTGGGGTCACCCGGATGAAGCTGCTCTTCATCCTCCCCGAGTACCCGCCCCACCAGGGCGGCGGGATCGTCACCTTCTACCGGAACCTGCTCCCGAGGCTGGCCGCCCGGGGGCACGAGGTGCGCGTGCTGGTGGGCAGCGGCGTCTTTGCCGCGGAGGATGCATCGCCGGTGACGGTGGAGGGTGTTCGGGTGGAGACCCTGGAACTCGCCCGACTCCAGAAGGCGCTGCCCCAGTTCAACCGCTACGCCTCCCTCCCCGGCCTCCAACGCCACCTCGCCGCCGCCTGGGCCCTGCGGGAGCAGGCGGACCGGGGCGAAGGCTTCGACGTGGTGGAGGCCACGGACTGGGGGCTCCTCTTCCTGCCCTGGGCCACGGAGCCGGGGCCGCCAGTGGTGGCGCAGATGCACGGGAGCTGCGGTCAGATCGACGTGCACGATCCCGTGGCCGGAGAGGAAGCCCAGGGCGAGCTGATCCGTCTGCTGGAGGCTTCGGCCGCCGGTCGCGTGGACGCCCTCCAGTCCTACAGCGAGGCCAACGCGGACTTCTGGCGGGGTCAGGCCCGTGCCCCGGTGGCGATGATCCCGCCCGCCTGGCGGCCGCTCCATGAACCCGGGCTCATCGGGAAGCGTTCGGGCCGGGGCCTCGTGGTGGGGCGCGTCCAGCGCTGGAAGGGGCCCGAGGTGCTCTGCGAGGCGCTGCGACGCCTGGGGGACGCGGCGCCGCCCATGGACTGGATGGGCCGGGACACCAGCTTCGGGACCCGTGCCGGGAGCACGGCGGCCCATCTCGCCGCCGCCTTCCCGGAGACCTGGAACCGCAAGGTCATGCACCTGCCCCAGCAACCCCCCGAAGCCGCGGCCCGGTGCCAGGCCGAGGCCGCCTTCGTGGTGGTCCCGTCCACCTGGGACATGTTCAACTTCACCGCCATCGAGGCCATGGGCGTCGGCACCCCCGTGATCTGCTCCACCGGCGCCGGCGCGGCCTACCTGATCGAGGACGGCGCCAACGGCCTGCTGTTCGATCGGGAGGACGCGGCTTCGCTGGCGGAGGCGCTGCGTCGCCTGGGCGCGATGGACGAGACGGAGCGGAAGGCCCTCGGGGAGGCAGGGCGTGAGACCGTCCGGTCGCGCCTGGACCCGGAGCGCATCGCAGACCTGCGCCTGGAGGCCTATGAACGGGCCGCGGCCCTCCCGGCCCGCGCGCCGGCGCCGGACGACTGGCTGCGCCGGGCCTGCGCCCCGGGACCGCCGCTCCCCGATCCCCTGGGCTTCCTGGAGCACCTGCCCCTCAAGCCCCTGGCGCGCCACGTGGCCCGCCGCGCGCTGGCGAAGCTCCGGCGATGAGCGCCACGCTGGCCCTCTGCATCCCGGCCTACAACGCGGAGGCCCACCTGCCGCGGCTCTTCGCCTCCATGGCGGCCCAGACGGAGCCCTTCGACGAGGTGTGGCTCTACGACGACGCCAGCACCGACGGCACCGCGGCCCTGGCGGCGTCCCTGGGCGCCAGGGTGGTCCGGGGCACGGTGAACGTGGGCTGCTCCGGCGGCAAGAATGCCCTCCTCGGCCGCGTCGCCAGCGCGTGGGTCCACTTCCACGACGCCGACGACGAGCTGCTGCCGGAGTTCGTGGCCCGGGCCAAGGCCCGCATCCGGGAAGGCGGTTTCGACGCGCTCCTGATGGACTACGAGCAGGTGGACGGGGAGACCGGGACCCTGATGAGCCGCAGCGATTTCGGCGCGAGCCCGCTGCTGGCGGATCCAGTGCGCTACATGCTGCGGGAGACCGTGAACAACGGCGGTGTCTACCGCACTGGGCTGCTCCACGAGACTGGAGGCTTCGACCTGGAACCGGAAGTGCGATTCAACGAGGACCGCGCCTACCACCTGAGGCTGGCCCTCGCGGGCGCCCGCTTCGCGGTGGAGCCCTACGTCGGCTGCCGCTTCCATTTCAGTCGTGGCTCCATGTCGTCGGCGAACCAGGCCCGCTGCCTGCGCTCGAACCAGGCGATCACGCGGCGGTTCGCGGAGGCCCATCCGGGGCGCTGCGTGGAGGACGTCGCCGCCGTGAGCTGGAGGAACGCCGGGGGGCTCGCCGCCTACCTGGAATGGGCCGACGCCGACGCCGCGGTGGACTTGGCCGTCCGCTGCGCGGGCCGCGTACCCCGCGAAGAGAGCCGCGCCTTCCGCATCGCCTGCGCCCTGCTGGGTGGACGCCGCGCGATCCGCCTGCGCGAGGCCTGGATCCGGCGGGTGAAGTCCCAGTACCGGGTAGGCTATCCCCGATGAAACCCGCTAATCGTCGAATCCCTCGATGACATCCTCGCCCACCGTTTCCATCGTCGTTCCCTGCTACAACGCCGAGCGCTGGATCCAAGAGACGCTCGACTCGGTGTTTGTGCAGACATTCGCGGACTTCGAAGTCATCGTCGTGAACGACGGATCGACGGACGGCAGCCTTAAGGTCCTGGAGCGCGTCACCGATCCCAGGCTCCGGGTGTTCTCCCAGGAGAACCGGGGCCAGACCGCGGCCTTGAACCGGGGGCTGGCGGAGGCTCGGGGCGCGTATATCCAGTACCTCGATGCCGACGACCTCCTCCACCCTGAGAAGCTCGCGCGCCAGATGGAGCGCCTGAAGGGCCAGCCTGGGTGCATCGCGACGGCCGAGTGGGCCCGGTTTTACGGGAGCCCCGCCGAGGCCAGGTTTGTCCCGGACGGCACGTGGCAGGACCTCGCGCCCGTGGACTGGCTGGTGGAGTCCTGGAAGGACGGAGGCGGGATGCTCTTCCCGGCCCTGTGGCTCGCGCCACGGGACCTCATCGAACGCATCGGGCCCTGGCGGGAGGACCTCACCCTCAACAATGACGCGGAGTATTTCACGCGCCTGGTGCTCGCCTCCAAGCGCGTACTCTTCTGCGCAGGCGCCCGAGCGTACTACCGCTCTGGCGTCCCAGGGAGCCTCAGCGGACTCAAATCCGAAGCCGGCTGGCGTTCCCAGTGGCAAGTCCTGGAAGCCTGCGAACGCTATCTTCTATCGGCGGAGGATAGCGATCGAAGCCGTAGATCGCTGGCCATGCTCTGGCAACGGTTCGCGCATGCCTGCTACCCCTATCTGCCATCCCTCGCCGAACAAGCCGTCAGAAAGGGCCTCTCGCTCCATCCCGTGGAAGCGAGCCCTGGGGGCGGGCGGGCCTTCCACCTGGTTTCGAAGGTTCTGGGGTGGCGGATCGCGCGGCGGATGCAACACGCTTATTACCGGCGTAGATATGCCAAGCCATGAGGGGCCGCGCGCGGAGGCCGATCCAGGTTCGGTCGAGTCCCAAGAGGTTCAGGGGGAGGAGTCAGGCATTCACCTTCGCGTGTCCGCTCACCATTCTTGGGTCCGGCCCGCCGCGCCAACGATCAGGCTCGATCCATTGAGGGAATCCTGTTGCTCCGCAACAACCCGCCTTACCTCTTGAAATCTAGAAACAACGATGCGATCCGACCTCCCCTTCCCCGATGATCCGATGAGATCCTTCCTGTTCATCACGGACGAGGCATACCTGCGCGAGGATCGCCAGGGCGGAGTCCAAGTATGCACCCATGAATATCTTGAGCTGCTCAAGGCCACGGGTGCTCCCGTGGCCATCCTTACGGCCAGGCCCGATCGACGGATCACCCGGAAGGTTCTCCGAAGGTTCCAAGGGGATTACTTCGACCGATACAGGTTTTCGGACCTGTTGCCGGAGTTCGACCGCGTTGCTCGCGAATGCTCCGCCACCCACGTCTTCCTGAATCAGGTTTCCCTGCTTGGTCTTCTTCCAGTGCTGCGAGAAGCCTACCCAGGGCGATTCAAGTACGTGCTGCTCTCCCATGGCAACGAGAGTGGCGACTTTCTTCATCAAGTCGCAAGAAGTGAAGACCCAAATCCCTTCAAGCGTCTGATCGACCGCCTAAGACTTGGGTCCATGCTGTGTCACGAGAGCCATGCGTTCTCCCGGAACGCGGACCTGGTCCTTTCGCTCTCGGAGACGGATTACCAAATCAACCGCTGGCTGGGCGCACAGGATGGAATGGTCGTGCCGAGGACGTTCCGGCCGGAGGAGATTGGTTGGAGCCCGATCCTGGGCCGCGTCGGCTTCGTCGGGACGCTCGACCACCTGCCTAATTACGCCGGCTTGATCGAAGTGCTGGACGCGCTCGTCAAGCAGGAGGCATCGGGCATCCGTGTGCGGCTGGTCGGGGGCCCGGCGTCCATTGGAATGCGGATCGCCGCCACCTATCCCATGGTCGATTATTTGGGGACGCTGGACGACGAGGGCCTGAAGCAGGAATCGGCGTCGTGGGCGCTCTTCCTCCACCCCATCTTCTGGTTCGCCAGGGGCGCTTCCACCAAGCTGGCATCCCCCATCAATTGGGGCATTCCCGTCATAACAACCACCGCTGGAATGCGAGGCTACCAGTGGACGCGAGGCTCGCTGATCGTGAGAGAGAAGCCAATCCATTTTGCAGAGACCATCGCGGAGTTCGCCCAGGACCTGGGCGGCTTGCAGAGTGCCTCCCAAGACGTGCGGGAGGTGGCTCGAAGCGGACCGGATCTAGTTGAGCTTGCACGAAGGCTGAACACGATGCTGTGAATCGTCCCTCATGCCAAGTGCACCGCGACTCCTCCGGGTCTTCGATTGGTCCGTCTCCTTCCTATTACGACCAATTCCTGAAGGCCTGTTTCATTTCGGAGAGCAAATTGCAGCCCAATCGCAACCCCGCGCGGTCCGAATCTAGGCTTTCGGCCAGTGAAGCTGGAGCTTCTGACCCGGGGTCAACTACGTTGCAACCTGGGGTCATGGATGGGGTCGAACATACCCAGTTGGGTTCCGAGGAGGACAGATCCGAAGACCTTCAAACGCCTATCAGGTTTCTCTTCGTCTGCACTGCCCGCGTGGTTTCAGGCTTGGAAATCGTTACGCTAAACTTGATGCGTCGCCTGAAGGACCTGGGGCATCAGGTCCACTGCCTCACACACGAATGGGCTGATCCTGGATTCACCCATCAACTTGAGGAATCTGGAATCGCCTACTCCACCTTCGATCTGGGTTGGATCTTCCTTCGTCATCCGATCTGGACGGTGCATGGGCTGAAGGCCTTGCCGGGGGCGATGCGGGTGTTCGAAAGTGTCTGCCGTGAGTTCCAGCCCGATGCGGTGGTTCACAGTGTGTACCACTCCATCGTCATGCTCTCTGCCGTTCGCAGCCAGTTGACCGTGCTACATGCTCATGATGCCCATGTCCCCAGCCTCAAGCACCGCTTCATCTATGCGCTCGTGAACCGCAGAATCGGCCTCGCGATCGCGCCATCACAGTTCGTCGCCGGCGCGCTGCGCTCGCTCGGCCTAAGCAGTCGAAAGATTTGCGTCGTGCACAATGGTGTTCCTGTGCCGGCTCATGAACATGCAGGGCCTGCGCAGGGGGATGAGGCCCGGATAGCGATCGTCGGACAGGTGGGTGCCGGGAAGGGGCATTCCACCTTGCTCCATGCCTTCAGCGCGCTTGTGGACGCAGGCTGCCAGGCACGACTCTTGATTTTCGGCTCCGGTTCTCGAGAATCCCGCCATGCTCTCGAGGTACAGATCCAAGAACTAGGGCTCCAGGGGCTGGTCGATTGGAAGGGTTTTGTACCCAATCATGAGGAAATCTACGCACAGGCGGACATCGTGGTCGTGCCCAGCCTCCGGCCTGAGGCCTTCGGCCTGACCGCCCTGGAGTCCGGAATCCGTGGTATCCCGGTCGTGGCCGCCGGGCATGGCGGCTTAGCTGAGACGATCATCGATGGTAGGACGGGGCTCCTCTTCGCACCCGGCTCCGCAGAGGATCTCGCACAGAAACTGAAGACCTTGATTCTTGACCCATCATTGCGTCGGGAGATCGGGGCTGCGGCGCGTGAACATGCCCTGGCCAAGTTCACGGATCGGATCATGGTGGCGCGGTTCGTGGAGTCTGTTCGTACAAGGTTGACTCGAATGAGCTAGCAGGGCAGCCTGGTCGCCGGTCGCCCGTAAACTTAACGATTGATATTTCGTTCGAGCAAGGTTGTCAACTTTGCCCGGTCCATGAATCCAATCCCTCACCCTTTGCCATCCGTGCATTGTTGAGGAATGTGAGTAGTCCGCGAAATATCCAACTAAGGCTTGGACATTCTCCAGCAATCCGTGATCTGAACCGAACCCATCCTCTGCTGGGCATCGGCTCGCTCTCGTTCCCCGGTCTCGACGAAGCACGCTCCGGTTGACCTTTGGCCTCCCTGCTTAATCCCTGACGGAGTGCTTCCTACCGTTTCTTTTCAGGGCATCTCAGAGCAACATCCCTGAGTGGTTGGCCAAGGCAGTCCCAAGGAGGTGGAGCTCGAAGGGGCAGACAAGGGTATTATGGAACAAGGGTGAATCTTGGGGATGGAGATCATTAATGAAGACTGCTCTTCAATTTGAACCGCGCAAGCTTACTCATGCGTTTGTAATAACCACGAATCCAGACAAAATTAGACTGGACTTTAAGTATGAGTGGTTCAAAAGTTTGTCCGTCAACTTCATTACGCAGTTTGATTATAGAAACTTAAACGAAAAGCAACTGAATCTTCTTTTTGACTGCAAATCTTTCTTAAATCGGTATGGATTAACCCCTTCCCCGGGCGCCATCGGATGTGCGGCTGCCCACAGGGAATGTTACAGGATACTGTGTGAAGAAGAAGGATGCTGTGCACTGATTTTCGAGGATGACGTTTTATATGATTATCGATTGATCGAAGCTATTAATGAAATCAACAACTCAATACTGGAATATGATGTGATCAACCTCTCTGTAATTCAAGGAGTATTTCATTCAAAACCAGTCCTGAACATAAGTTCAGGTCCAATTTATCGTGCCTCTCTTTCACAATTTGGAGCTTATGCATACTTGATTCATCGAGGATGTGCAGAACGATTCATGAACATTCAACAGCCATTGATTCGCCACTTCTCAGATTGGCCACTAGAGACGTGGCAATTTAGATGTTTTGGAATTCACTCCAACCTTACACAGTTTTCAGGTCGACCGACAACTGTTCAATCCAGTAGATTGGATCATAAACCCACATTGCGTACAAAAATAGTGCACCATACAAGACTTATATGGTGGAGATTAATGAAATTTTATCGAATTAGAATAAGGAAAGATTTGGTGATTGAATGATTATATTTGCTCGAGTTGGATCCAAGAAAGGCTTTACCCGCCTTCCACGTCCCAATTGATGCTTTTGGCGTCGAAGCAGCGGAAGGAGAGCTGAGCCCGACGGCAACCACCCAGCTCTGACGGGAACGCGGTTTAATGGCCGAACGATACGCACCGAGTCTGTGCCTCCATAGTCGTCCCTGAAAAACCAATCAAACCCAACACTGGCGCGGCTTTCGCGCTCTTGCGCGGGGTATAAATCCACCGACTTTTGAATGGAACCCCTATAAATCCGGTGGAATCGATGACCCCAAAGGCCCAGCCCAAGACCCACGAGCAGCCCTTTTGGGGGTGGAGCCTGGAGGCAGTGCTCGATCCGCGGCAGGAACTCTTTCGGCTGGCGGCCGTCATCGACTGGGCTTCGCTGGAGCGCGATTTCGGCGGCCTCTACTGCCCCGACAACGGACGCCCTGGCGTGCCGATTCGGCTCATGGCCGGGCTTCATCTGCTCAAGCACACCTTCGGCCTCTCGGACGATGACGTGGTGAAGCAGTGGGTGGTGAACCCCTACTACCAGTACTTCTGCGGCGAGGAATTCTTCCAGCACGAGTTGCCGATCGACCCGTCGCAGATGACCCGCTGGCGCAAGCGCATCGGTGAGGCCGGCTGCGAGAAGCTGCTGGCGCTCACAATCGAGTCGGGGAAGCGGACGAAGACGGTGACCGAGCGCAGCTTCGAGAAGGTCATCGTGGACACCACGGTGCAGCCCAAGGCCGTGGCGCATCCCACGGACACCCGGCTCTACTACAAGGCCCTGGTGAACCTGGTCCGCGTGGCCAAGCGGGAGGGCGTAGACCTGCGCCAGTCCTACACCCGCGTGTCGCGTGTCGCCTTCCTCAAGCACGGGCGCCATATGAAGGCCAAGCAGTTCATCCGGGCCCGGAAGCAGCAGAAGGTCATCAAGCTCGCCGCCGGACGTGTGATGCGCGAGCTCGAGCGTAAGCTCAGCGACGAGGCCTACGCCGAGCACCGTGGCCTGATGCTCCTCACCGAGTTGCTGCTGAGCCAGAAGCGCAAGACGAAGGGGAAGGTCTACAGCCTGCACGCGCCGGAGGTCGAGTGCATCGCCAAGGGCAAGGCGCACCGGCCCTACGAATTCGGCGTGAAGGTGAGCCTCGCCACCACGCTGAAGGAAGGCTTCGTCGTCGGCATCCAGGCCTGCCCAGGCAACCCCCACGATGCGCACACGCTGGAGTGCCAGCTGGATCAGGTCGAAGCCCTCACGGGCCGCGTCCCGCGCCGGACCTTCGTGGACCAAGGCTACAAGGGCCACGGCGTGGCCGCCGAGCGCAGCCACGTTCTCATCAGCCGCACCCGCAACCTGCCGAAGGCCCTCAAGCTCGAGCTGCGGCGCCGCAGCGCCATCGAGCCCGAGATCGGCCATATGAAAGCCGACGGGCTCCTCGGGCGGAACCACCTCAAGGGCATGGCCGGCGACGCGATGCACGCCCTCCTCTGCGGCGCCGGCCACAACCTGCGGAAGATCCTGGCCCGGATCAGGGTTCTTTTGTCCCTGACGCTAGGCGAGGCCAAGGTCAGGCTGCAGGCCCTGATGGATCGCCTCGAAGCCTTCACCCGTTCTCAACCCCTCCCAGCGGCGGCTTGACGTGGCTGCCGGGGTTTCTCAGGCTCGACTCCATAATTCATTGCTGGAGTACCGTTATGCATGTAATTCGAGAATCAACAAATTCGAGGCCCGATTGATGAGACTTCTTCGATCGTTGCATCAGAAAGTCTGGGTCGCCCGGCTTCACCAGTCTCTAGCCTTGCTGCGAAGAATGCGGCCCATCCTCGAGTCGATGGTGTTCCGCACGCAAAGATCTCGCTGGGAGCAAGTAGCCAGAGGAGGCCGCCCTCCATGGAATTCACGTAACGAACGGATCGCAGGCCTGATACCGCCCGGCAGCAGTGTGCTTGATCTCGGTTGCGGAGCTCGAACATTGCAGGAACTCCTGCCGGAGGGTTGTAGCTATCAACCCTGTGATCTCATCCCAAGTTCCCCCGAGGTTCTCGAATGCGATTTCAATGCTGGTATCTATCCATCAGTGCGGCAGTTCTATAGCCATGTGGTATGTAGCGGGGTGCTCGAGTACCTCCAAGATCCGGAACACTTCATCCGCTCTTGTAGCACCTATGGGAAGGCTCTTCTTCTTTCGTACCATCCGATGCGGCCAGGAGATACGAAACTCGCGCGCATGTCGAACCACTGGATCAACCATCTTTCACAGACAGAATTGGAGCAGCTGTTCCGAAGGCTTGGACTTAATGCGGAGTGCGTGCACACGAGCGAGGCCGGTGAACTTCTTTACCGCATAGAAAATCCGCAACACGAGATTCTTCAACATGGTTGAGTTTGACCGGGAGACTGCGTGCTTTTAGCCCGAATGAGGCAGTCCCAGGTCTGGCGACATGCCAAGTCGTACGTGCTCGATCCACTACGAGATTCAAATGCTTGGATTCGAATGGAGCAGCACCTGCTTCACCCGCTTGATAGGGCCTTCGTGAGGAGCATCCACCGTGGCTCGGTGCCGCTCTCGTGGTACCTCAGTGCAAATTGGGGCGATGCGCTTAGCCCGATCATCACTTCTTGGCTCTCGGGCAAACCCGTCGTGCATATCGAGGGACTTCACCACGATCGATTCCTCGTCATAGGAAGTATTTTAGGCTGTGCGAATGAACGGGCTGAGGTCTGGGGCGCTGGCTTCATTCGGGAAGGTGAGACGGCACATGGTCGCCCTCGTGCAGTTCACGCGGTCCGCGGACCACTGAGTCGGGCCGCACTGATCTCGCAAGGCATAGAATGCCCTGAGATTTATGGAGATCCCGCTCTCCTTTTACCCCGAATGTGGAACCCTGGCGTGGTGAAGACGCATGCGGTTGGAATCATCCCGCATTACGTGGACAAAGCCCACCCTTGGCTCGATCAATACCGTGCAGACCCACGCGTGATCGTCATAGACATCGAACAGGGAATCACAGGTTTCGTGAATCAGGTGAAGTCCTGCGAAGTTATCCTCTCAAGTTCGCTCCACGGCTTAATTTGTGCGGATGCCTACGGGATTCCCAACGCTTGGGTTCGCCTTTCAGACGCTGTCATTGGAGGAGATTTCAAATTTCGCGACTACCGGCTCTCCATCGGTGCCGACGAGCCGAAGGCGCTCTGCCTCACGAGTGGGGTGTCACTCGCTGGTGCAGTTGCATGTGCCGAATCGCGGACAGTCGATCTGAACCTTGATGCCCTGATCGATGTTTGCCCATTTATCTCCCAGAAAATGCGCCAGCAATTGTTGCCCCATCGCTCTGCTAGCGATGAGCACAGAAGTGCTTCTCTACGCTGAACCTGCTTTGCGTCGGATGAATGACCGGGCCAATCCGGTGCATCCTTGGAAGTCTTCGAAACACCTCTTTTCTCGCTCAGTTGCCAAGTGCAGGACGCGCTATCTTGCGAGCTGAGAACCAAGACGGCCAAGCTTGAGGTAATCCACCAAGCCCTCCGAGCCCTCCGAGCCCTCCGAGCCCTCCCCGACTGGTGCAACCATGGCCAGATCATCCAATGCCACGTCCACTGGACGCTCCCAAAGTCCCCTATGGCCTCCTTGCCACGGGGCCGATGCGTGTGAATTTCACATCATCGTCCTAGCAACGAGGAACTGGCCGTCGTAATCATGCGTTGACCAAATTCACGAATCAAAACATGGAGGCAAGCCCAGCTGGAACGGATGATGGGCGTCAACTTTCTTAAGAGCCTTGATGACCACGGACCCGAGTTGTTGGGCGAGACGCATGCACTCGAGCTGGAAAGAGGTCCCCGAGGGATCGGATGAGCCTAAAGTTTCGGTTTCAGTTTACCCCACCGCCAAAACCAAGAATCTCGACTTCACGGGGTCTCAGATCTTCCCATTGACCAACTTAAATTCCCTGGCCATGGGAAGGCGCCCTTCCACAAAGGATCGGTCCCGGACGAAGAGCGTGTTCCCGGCCCTGGGGTCCGGGGCGGCGAGCTGTCGCCTCGCGGGGTCGTACCGCAGCGCCTCGAACCCGTGGCCCGCCATCCGCGCGAAGAGGGCCGCGTCCTGGACGCCGTAGCCTTCTCCGCTGCCGTTGGTTTCCAGGATCACCGCCTTCAGCGACGGCGACGCCAGGGTCGCGTCTCCGCCGTCGAGCACGGGGAGCTCGAAGCCCTCGACATCGATCTTGAGGGCGGCCGGGGCCCGGCCCGAAAGTTCGGCGTCCAGGGTGGAGACGGCCACCTCCACCGCCTCGGCCTCCTCCCCAGGGCGCAGCACGTGGTTGACGGTGTCCAGCCCCGCGGTGAAGGCCAGGCGGCCCGCGGCCCGGGAGAGCCCCAGGTTCCTCGCCGAGACCCTGTCCTCCAGCCGGTTCAACCGCACGTTGTCCTCCAGCCAGCGGAAGGTGGAAGGCACGGGCTCGAAGGCCACGACCTCAGCGCCGGCCGCCGCCGCGAGCACCGTGTAGCTCCCCACGTTGGCCCCCACATCCATGAAGAGGTCCCCGGGGCGCAGGAAGTGCAGCAGGAAGCCCATCTCCTCATACTCCTGCAGGCCGCAATACCAGTTCCCCGTGGCCCCCGTCATGCCCCGGGTCATCAGAAGCCGGGTGTCGTCCACGTAGGGCATGGCGATGGGCGCCCCCGCCAGGCGAGATGCGAGCTGCCATCGCAGCACTCGCAGCAGGGCCGGGCCCCGGGCTGAATCGTTCAAGGGATGGTTCCAGACGAAGCGCAGGAGGCTTGGGAGGGACATGGAGGAATCATCCTACCGGAGCCAAGGTTGGCGCCCGCGTCGGACCTTCCCATCGGGGTCCGGGGGTAGGATTCCACTGCCTTGGCAGGCATTCTGGAGACACTCCTGCACACTGCCCGAGTGCGCGACACCGAAGGTCGCAGGGCCAGGAGGTCCGACCTGTCCTGGACGCCTTCCCGCTTGCGCATCCTCCTCACCGCCGACGCCGAACTCCCCGTCCCTCCCCGCCTCTACGGCGGCATTGAGCGGATCCTGGACGCGCTGGTGCGGGCGTTCATGGCCCGGGGACACGAGGTCGGCTTGGTGGCGCACCGGGACAGCACGTCCCCGGCGACGGCGTTCTACCCGTGGGCCACGGACTCGAGCCTGGGGCTGGCGAACGCCCGCGCCAACGCGCCGGTGCTGCGCCGGGCGGTACGGGACTTCCGGCCGGACGTGGTCCACAGCCACTCGCGGCTGCTCTGGCTGCTGGGCCTGGCGGCGGACCCGACGCCGAAGGTCATGAGCTACCAGCGGGAGCCCACGGGGCGCACCATCCGCTGGTCCCGGCGGCTCCACGGCCGGCGCCTCGTCTTCACCGGGATCAGCGACTACATCTCGAACGCGGGCCGGACCCGGGGCGGCGGCGACTGGACCACGGTGCCCAACTTCGTGGACACCACGGCCTACACCTTCCAGCCCTCGGTGCCCGACGACGCGCCCCTGGTCTTCCTCAGCCGCATCGAGGCCATCAAGGGCTGCCACACCGCCATCGCGATCGCGAAAGGGTCCGGCCGCCGCCTCCTCATCGCGGGCAACCACCACGAGGAGGGCGAGGCCGGGGCCTACTGGCGGGAACGCATCCTCCCCGAGCTGGGGCGGAACGGCATCGAGTACGTCGGCCCCGTGGACGACGTCCAGAAGAACGCGCTGCTGGGGCAGGCCGCGGCCATGGTGGTGCCCATCGAGTGGAACGAGCCCTTCGGCATCGTCTTCGCCGAGAGCCTCGCCTGCGGCACGCCGGTGATCTCCTGCCCCCGGGGCGCCCTCCCGGAGATCGTGGAGCACGGCACCCATGGCTTCCTCATCAAGAACGTGGAAGAGGGTCTTCGGGCTGTGGAACGGCTCGGCACCCTCGACCGGGCGGCCTGCCGCGCGCAGGTGGAGCGGAAGTACAGCGCCGACGTCGTCGCCGGGCGGTTCCTCGCCCTCTACCGCCGCCTCCTCGCCGCGCCGGGGGCCTGACGCGTGCCCAGGGTCCTGATCGTCTCCCCCCACTTCCCGCCGGTGAACACCGCGGACCAGCACCGCGTGCGCATGGCCCTGCCCTTCCTGAAGGACCTCGGCTGGGAGGCGGAGGTGCTGGCGGTGGAGCCTGGCCAGGTGGCCGCGCCCCGGGATCCGTGGCTGGAGGAAGGCCTTCCCACGGACGTCCCCGTCCACCGCGTGCGGGCCCTGGGCCTGGGCTGGCGGCGGGTGCCAGGCCTGGGGACCCTGGGCTGGCGCGCCCTGGGCGCCCTGCGCCGGGAGGGGGACCGGCTGCTGGCCGGGGGCCGCTTCGACCTCGTCTACTTCTCCACCACCGTCTTCGAGACCCACGTCCTGGGGCCGCGGTGGACCGGGCGCTTCGGCGTGCCCTTCGCGATGGACTACCAGGACCCCTGGGTGAACGACTACTACCGCGAACACCCCGAGGTCATCCCCCCCGGCGGGCGCCTCAAGCACGCCGTCGCGGACGCGCTCCACCGCTGGATGGAACCCCGGGTGCTACGGGCCTGCGCGGGCTACACCGCCGTCTCCGAGGCCTACCCCCGCCAGCTCGCCGCGCGCTATCCCCGGCTGCGGCTGCCCCCCCACGCGGTGCTGCCCTTTCCCGGCGCCCGGCGGGATCTCGAGCGCGTGGCGCCCCTCCGCGCCGGCGAAGGCCTCCGCCACTGGATCTACGTCGGCCGCGGCGGCCCCGACATGGCTCCGGCCTTGCGGGGGATCTTCGCCGCCCTGCGGGACCACGCGGACACGGACCTGCGCCGCGGACTGCGGCTGCACTTCCTCGGCACCTCCTACGCCGCCGCCGGCAGCGGCGCGCCCAGCGTCCTGCCGGTCGCGAAGGAATTCGGCCTCGAGGCCCTCGTGGAGGAAGTCCCGGACCGCATCCCCTACTCCGAGGCCCTGGCCCGCCTGAAGGGCGCCGACGCGCTGCTGGTCCCGGGCTCCGACGACCCCGCCTACACCGCGTCCAAGATCTACCCCTACCTCCTCGCGGGGCGGCCCCTGCTCGCGGTGTTCCACGAACGCAGCGGCGTGGTGGCGCTCATGGAGCGGGCGGGGGGCGGCGTCTGCGTGCCCTTCGCGGCGGACGAGGCGCCGGAGGCGGTGGGGGACCGCATCGCCCGGGCCTGGCTCGAGCCCAGGGCCCATGAGAGGCCCGTCCCCCTGGACGACGCCGCCTTCGAGCCCTTCACCGACCGGGCCTCGGCGGCGGCACTGGCGGGGTTCTTCGCTCGGTGCGTGGAGTTCGCGCCGTGAACGAGGAGGCCTCCACTCTCCCCAGGCGCGTGGCCATCCTAGACCCCCTCCGGGGAGTGGCCGCGTTGGCGGTGATGTGGTTCCACCTCACCAATGGCGGTGGCCTCTTCGCGGATCCCAGCCTGCTCTCCCGGGGCTTCAAGGCTTCGGGCCACTACGGCTGGGCAGGCGTGGAGATGTTCTTCGTGATTTCCGGCTTCGTGCTGCCCTACGCCCTCGACCGTGGCGGCTATCGTCTGCGGGACTACGGGACCTTCTGGCTCAAGCGCCTGCTTCGGCTTGAACCGCCCTACCTCGCCAGCATCGCCCTGGCGCTCCTGCTCTGGGCCCTGGGGAGCCTGGCGCCCGCGTACCAAGGCGTTCCCTTCACGATCGAGGTCCGGAGGCTCCTGCTGCATCTGGGCTACCTCAATCACTACTTCGGCGCCGAAAGCTACAACCCGGTGTACTGGACCCTGGCCATAGAGCTGCAGTTCTATTTGAGCATCGCCCTGCTCTTTCCCCTGCTGGCCGCGCGACGCACCCTGGTCCGGCTCGCTGTCCCGCTGGCCTTCCTGGCCCTGACCTGGGTCCCCGTCGAAGGTGTCTTCCTCTTCAAGTACCTCCCGCTCTTCCTCCTCGGCATCCTGGCCTACCAGGTCCACGCCCGGTGCCTCTCCAGACCCGAGCACGGCCTGCTGAGCGGGCTGGCCCTGCTCGCCGCCGGCTTCCGCCTGGGCCTGGCTGCGACGCTCGCCGGGGCCTTGGCCGCGTCCTGCATCACCCTGTTCGCGACCCAAGGGGCAGCCCCCTCCCTTGAGAGGCGCCTGTGGATGAAGGCCCTGTCCTGGGCGGGTACCGTGTCCTACTCCCTGTACCTCGTGCATGTTCCCGTGGGGGGCCGGGTCATCAACTTCGGTGCGCGCGCGGCGAACCATGGCGCCACCCGGGTGGGCGTGCTGCTGGCAGCCATCGCGGCCAGCCTGTTGGCGGCCTGGGCGCTGAATCGCATCGTGGAGCGCCCCAGCCAGCGGCTCTCCGCCGGGCGCCGATTCCGGGAGGCCCAGCCATGAGCCAGACCTCCACCCGCCTCGCCATCGTCGTCTCCCACCCCATCCAGTACTACGCGCCGTGGTTCCGCCACCTGGCCCAGCAACCCGACCTCGAGGTGCGGGTCTTCCACCTCTGGGACTTCGGCGTGACAGCCCAGGTGGACCGCGGCTTCGGGCACACAGTGCAGTGGGACATCCCGCTGCTGGAGGGCTACGCCTCGGAATTCGTCCCGAACGCCAGCCGGGATCCCGGCACCCATCACTTCTCCGGCCTGGACAATCCGGACCTGGTGCCGCGCCTCGAGGCCTGGCGGGCCGACGCCATCCTGCTCTTCGGCTACGCCCACCGCAGCCACCTGCGGGTGATCCTCTCGCGGAGGCTGCGAAAGGTCCCTCTCCTCTTCCGCGGCGACAGCCACGACCTCGCGCGTCCCCATGGGCTCCGTCCCTGGCTCGGGCGCATGGCGCGGCGCCTCCTGTTCCGCCGCTTCGCGGCCTTCCTCTCCGTGGGGAAGGCCCACACGGACTACTTGCGCAACAGCGGCGTGCCCGAGGCGAAGATCGTCTTCGCCCCCCACGCCGTGGACAACGACCGCTTCCGCGCCGCGGCATCCGAGGCGGAGCGGGACGCGAAAGCCTGGCGTGGCGAGCTGGGCATCCCCGAAGGGGCGAGGGTCTTCCTCTTCGCCGGGAAGCTGGAATCCAAGAAACAGCCCCTCGCCTTGCTGGAAGCCTTCCTCGCGATGATGGCCTCCCCGGAACCACCCTCGGCGGCGGCCCTGCTCTTCGTGGGCTCCGGGGTCCTGGAGGACACACTGAAGGCCCGGGCTGCCGAGGCGGGAACCGGGCACGTCTTCTTCGCCCCCTTCCAGAACCAGTCCCGCATGCCCAGGGTCTACGCCGCCGGGGACGTGCTGGTGCTGCCCTCCTTCGGACCCTTGGAGACCTGGGGGCTCGCGGTGAACGAGGCCATGAACCTCGGGAGGCCGGTGATCGTGAGCAGCCATGTGGGATGCGCCCGGGACCTGGTGGTGCCGGGGCGGACGGGGTGGGTGTTCGAGGCCGGGAATCCGGAATCCCTGGCGCGCGTCCTGCGCGAGGCCGCGCGCCTCCCCGGGGACGCCCTGCGCGGCCTGGGAGAGGCGGCCTGCCGCCACGTGGAGACGTACAGTCTCGAGGCCGTCACCGCGGGCCTTCGGGCTACACTGGCGCGGCACCTTCCGCCTGGGCCCCGAGGCCCCGAGCCAGGACCCTGACCCGATGCCCGAAGCCTTCCAGACGCAGCAGGGACTCGGCTGGCGTCCCGTGGGCGTCCTGCTGGCCCTCTGCTTCCTGGTCAGCCTCTTCAGCGCCAACCCGGCCCTCACCCTGGCCTCGGTGGCCCTGCTCCTGGTCCTGGTCAAGCTCTTCTGGCGCCCCGGGGAGCCCCCCATCCTGCTCTTCGCCATGGTCTACCACTGGCTCCAGGGCTGCCTGCTCACCCTGAGCGCGAACCTCCAGAACAGGCCCCTCGACCAGTTGCCCGGCAGCCCCCTCCATACCCTGGGCGCGGCATGGCTGACCCTCCTCGGCATCCTGGCGGTGGCCCTGGGGCTGCGGGTCGGGGCGGGGCCCTCCCGGGGCCTGCTGTGGCAGGCCTGGCGCGACCGGTCCGAGACCCTCTTCTCCATCCGCAGGCTCTTCCTCGCCAGCCTCTTCTCCATCGTGGCCTCCGAGTTCCTGACCAATTTCGGAGTCCTGGTCGCGGGCCTCCGGCAGCCCCTCCTCGCCCTCGCGAACCTCCATTGGGTGGTGGTGTTCGCGTTCACCTACATCGTGATGGCGCGGGGCCGGGGCTTCGGCCTCCTGGCGGTGGTGTCCGTGATCGAACTGCTCATCGGGTTCACGGGGTACTTCAGCGGCTTCAAGACCATCCTGCTCATCCTCGCGCTCGGCATCCTCACCCACCCCAAGGCCTTCCGGGGCCCCCGGCTCCCGGTCCTGGTGGGGCTCGGCGTGGCCACCACCCTGGCCCTCCTGCTCTGGACGGCCATCAAGCGGGAGTACCGGGCCTTCCTGAACCAGGGCAGCGGGGACCAGGTGGTGCTGGTGCCCATGGAACAGCGGGTCGCCAAGCTCGCCGAACTGTCCCTGGCCATGACCACCGAGCAGTACGCCCAGGCCGTGGAGGACAGCGCCGACCGCATCACCTACATCAAGTTCTTCGCCGAGAGCATGGGGGTCGTCCCGGACCAGATCCCCCACGAAAACGGCCTCCTCTGGTGGCAGGCCCTCGTGAACGCCGTCGTGCCCAGGCTGCTGAACCCCGACAAGGCCATCCTGGACGACTCGGCCCGGACCTCCTACTACACCGGCGGCTTCGTGTCCGGCGTGCAGGAGGGCGCCTCCATCAGCCTGGGCTACATCGCCGAAAGCTACATCGACCTCGGTCCGGTCGGCATGGTCTTCCCCCTGTTCTGCTGGGGCTGGTTCGTGGGCTTCGTCTACCGCGTCATGCTGCGTTCCAGCCCCAACCTCGTGTTCAATTACGGCTGTGCCACCGCCCTGGTGGTGGTGAACGCCTGCTTCCTGGAAACCTCGAACGTGAAGATGGTGGGCGGGCTGCTCCTGGGGTTCCTCGTCCTGCTCCTCTTCAACCGCAAGGGCGCCCAGAGGCTCCTGGGATGGCTGGCGGCACGGCCCGTCGCGACCTATCCCTCCCGGCGGTCCGGACCGGTGGGAACCGCCTGAGGGGCCGCGCCGGGCGCCTCGGGACTAGGCCCCCGCGCTCAGGTCGAGCCGCCGCCGGGACACCCTGGCCTCCAGGCACAGGCGCCCGCCGGGGCTCCCCTTCCAGCCCTCCACCAGCCAGAGCCGGCTTCGCCAGTGGTTGTCCGGGGAGACCGCCTCGAGGGCGGTGCTCAGCACGACGCCCTCCGTGAGGGAGGCCTCCCAGTGCAGGAGCAGGCCCAGCCGCCGGGGCGGGGCTTCGAGCCGCACCTCGGCCCGGCCCAGCCTCGGCCCCGGGAGATCCGCGAGCCGGCACTCCCACAGGGGCGCCGGCGGTCCCAGCCGGGGCCAGCGCCGGGCTTCGGCGGGAGCCACGAACGCGGGGAGCAGCGAGATCGCGTCCCCGGCGATCTCCGCGAGGGCCCCGAGTTCCAGGCCGTACCAGCGGGACCAGCGGCGTGCCGCCGCCCGGGTGAAACGGTGCCGCCGGAGGAAGGCGCCCGGGACCTCGAGGGGCGAGAGGTGCAGGCCCAGGCTGCCGGGGATCAGCCGGGCGCCGGGTTTCAGCAGGCGCGCCAGGGCGTCCACCGCGCTCTCCACCAGCCCTTCCCCGAAGGGATCATGCCCGAGGATCTCGGAGACCATCACGTCCGCGCGCTCGGGCAGGTCCAGGTCCAGGCTGAGGCCCCGAAGCAGCGTGATGCGGTCGCCCAGGCCGGAGGACGCGAACAGGCGGGCGGCCGTCTCCGCGATGGGCCGGGCTTCGATGGCGTAGACGTGGCGGGCGCCGGCCTGGGCGGCGGCGAGGGCGAGGATGCCGGTGCCGGTGCCGAGGTCCAGCACGACGTCCCCGGGCTTCACCGTGCGGCGGATGGCCTCGATGAACATCGAGGTGCGGGTCCGGTCCTCCAGCATGCGGATCTGGGCCGCGGGGCCGAAGCCGGTGTCCGGGTCCCCGGCCATCCCGGGACGGGCGCCGTCCTCCCCCTCGAGCACGCCGAGTTCACCCAGGCGGAGGAGCGCGCCGAAGGCCTCGGCCAGCCCGGCGGTGCCCTTCGCCTGCCCTGCCAGCCAGTCCAGGCCCTCCTGGAGCGTGTGGGGCGTCTCGAAGAAGGCCAGGAGGGTCAGGACGGAGCGCGGGAACGCGTGGCTCCCGCCGCGCGCTTCGAGCCGGACCACGGTCCCGGCGAGGTCCAGGGACACCCGGGAAGCCAGGCGGACCCGGGTGTCCGGGCGCCAGGGCGCGGGAGCGTGGACGGAGGCGTCGTCGGGCACGGAGGAGGTTTCCATCGTCATTGGACCATGGCGCCCCGGACCTCAGGCCCGGCCGCGTCCCCCGCCCCCCACCCTCCGCCCCGCCAGCCTGCCGACCCGGAGGGCGGGATACAGCCAGCCGAGGGCCGGCGGGAGGGGCCAGGCGGTCCACTCCTCGAGGGTGGGGGCGAAGAGGGTGCGGGTGGCGTAGGCGGCCTTGCGGGGGAGGCTGTCGAAGAGGCGCAGGTCCCGGGCGAGGCGGCGGAAGGGGCCGGGGGCCGGGGGGTGCGGGAGGCCGAGGGCGGCCTCGATGGGGGCGGCGAGGGCGCGCAGGCCCGGCCGCGCCGCGGCCCAGGCGGCGAGGGCCGGCGGCACCGGGGCCCCCAGCAGGCGGACGGCGAGGTCGAGGCCCAGGGCGAGGCGGCGGGAGGCGCCGAGGGCTTCGGCACGGCGTGCCAGGGCGGCCCCATCCAGAGCGGAATGGCGATGGAGGAGATGGGCCAGGTCCACCAGCCAGCCCAGGCGCTCCCAGTGGTGCTTGCTGCCGTGGAAGGCCAGGACCAGGAGCAGGTCCTCCGGCGGGAGGGCGCGCACGCTGCCCTGGAGGAAGGGCCGCCGGGGCAGGCGCTCCCACCAGGCCGGATCCCCGGCGGGCTCCACCGGCGCGTCGGGATCGGTCCGCCAGTGCAGTTCCACCGCCACGTCCCGCGCCGGGTCGCGCACCAGCAGGTGGTACTGGGCCGGGGAGCGCAGGAAGGCGCGCTCCGCGCGGGGCGCCAGGGGGAACTCCGGCTGGAAGCCCGCCGCTTCGAGGAGGGCGCGGGCCTCGCGCACCCGGTCCGCGGGCACGAGGATGTCCAGGTCCACGAACTCCCGGAGGGCCACATCGCCGTGGAGCTGGTCGGCCAGCACCGGGCCCTTGAAGGGCAGCGCCGGCAGGCCCGCGGCGTCCAGGCGCCCCAGGACCTCCAGCAGCGTGCCGGCCAGGACCTGGTTGCGGAGGGCCAGCCGTTCCTGGCGGGCCCAGAGGTCCACGAAGACCTGCCGGGGCGCTTCCTCCGGCACGGCGGCCAGGGCCCGCGTGAGGAGGGGCAGCAGGCCGTGGCGCGCGGCGAGGGCGGTGAGCTCCGCCCAGTCGCCCCCCGCGGCCCTGAACCTCAGCACGCTTTCGGAGAAGGCGGCTCCGCCGCCGGCCGCGCCGCTGCCGGCCGCGCCGAGGCCGGCCGCGCCGCAGGCCCGCAGCAGGTCCAGGGCGGGACGCGGGGCGTCGGGGCTCGGGGGAGGCATGCAGGATTGTCCCGGCAATCCAGCCGCGGCGGCAGTCCGGAACCCATCGACGGATTCCCGCCCCGTGGAACCGCGAGGCGCCGGATCAGCTCCGGGCCGAGGGCGCTCCGTCGAAGAGCCGGCCGCTGAAGTTTCCGGTCACCACGCCGATCTCGCCCTTCTTGAGGACGGGCGCCTGCCAGGGCAGCGGTCCCTCCGCGGGGGGCATGGACGGGTCGGGCTTCAGTTTCACCGGGGCTCCAATGGATAGGACACGCCCTAGGCCGCGAAAGGCAGGAGGGTCCGTTCCGAGTCTACGTCAAGAATTGCGCTGGAGGAACATCCCCACGCTGATTCCCCGCAGCAGGATGCAGCCGGCTTCCGCGTAGGCGGCCCGGCCCGAGGCCGGGTCCAGACCCTCCAGGACGCTTCGCAGCCGGGGAAGGTCGAGGCAGTCCCGGACCGCGGGGCAGCCCTCCAGGTCCGCCAGGACCTCCCGGAAGGCCTCCCGCTCCTCGAGGACCCGCTCCGCGAGGTCCGAGGCCTGCAGGCCCCGGGGCGCCTTCCCCAGCACCTCCGGCGGCAGGAGGTCCCGGAAGGCCCGGCGCAGGAGCCAGCGGTCCTGGCCCCGGCGGCGCCATTGGGAGGGCGGGACCCGCAGGCAGAACTCCACCAGACGGCGGTCCGCCGTGGGGTCGCGCACGTCCAGGCCCGCCTGGGCGCCGAGGGCCTGCCACACGGCGCCGCCCTCGTTGCGGCCGGGCTGGAGCAGGACCCGGGCCAGGGAGCCGCGCCAGGTGGCGAAGGTGGGATCGTGGCCGGCCTCGGCCATGCGCGGGCCCAGGCGGAGGGCGCGGGCGAGGTCCGGCGCGAGGGCCGACTCCCCCAGCCAGACCTCCGCCGCGAGGGCCCGGCGGCGGCGCCAGGCGAGGAGGGGTCCCTTCAGCGGCGCGCGCAGCACCTGGCGCTTGAGGGCCAGCCAGGGGTCCGGCTCCGCCTGCATGAGGGCCCGGGCGGCCTCGGCCCAGGCGCCCCGGGCGAGGCTGGTCCAGAACCAGGTCGGGTCCCCCATGAAGGAGACGGTGGCGTTGCCCTGCTGGCCCGTGAGGAGGACGGAGGCGCCCCGGGCCCGGGCGAGGTCCAGCAGGGGCAGCAGCCAGTGGTAGTTGGCGACGCCGAAGCCGGGGGCGCCGTGGATCTCCACCTGCCGGCGCACGGAGTCCAGGAGTCCGCCCCGGGGCGCCTTCACCGGCAGGTGGGCGGCCGCGCCGGCCCGCCGCGCGGTGGCGGCGGCGAGGGTCCACTCGTTGGGGGCGATGCCGTCCGGCCAGCGGCCCGGCGCCTCCAGGCGGGGCACCGCGGTGAGGGCCTCCAGGCGCCGGCCCTCGGCCGCGAGGGCCGGGCCGGCCAGGGCCACCACGGAGCCGGAATCGAGCCCGCCGCTGAGGGTGGCCGCCACCGTCGGTCCGGCCCCCCGCAGCCGCGCGTCCACGGCGCGGCGGTAGAGCTCCAGGAAGGCCTCGACGTACTCCTCGTCCCGGCGCAGGGCCAGGGGCCCGGCCCGCTCCGGGAACCAGTGGCGCCGCACCGTGGCGCCGCGGCCGTCGGCCACCAGCAGGTGCCCCGGCGGCAGGTAGCGGATCCCCTCGTGGAAGGCGCGCACACCGTCCCCGGGCCAGGCCACCAGCATCTGCGCGACCCGCAGGAGGTCCGGGCGGCGGGGCGTGTCGGGCAGGGCCAGGAGGGCGGCGGGCGTGGTGGCGAAGGCCAGGCGGCGGCCGTCCTGGTGCCAGGCCAGCCCGGTGTTGCCGTGGTGGTCCCGGGCCACCACGAGGCGCCGGGCCGCGGAATCCCAGGCGGCGAAGGCCCAGTCCCCGGAGAGCCGGTCCACGCAGGCCTCGCCCCAGCGGTGCCACGCCGCGGCCACCAGGTCGGCGTCGCGGAGGTCCCGGGCCTCCGCGCCAAGGCCCAGGGCCCGCGCGAGGTCCGCGGGATCGTCCAGCCGGGCCGCCGTGAGGCAGAAGCCGGCCCTTGCGGCCTCCCCGGCCGGATCCCCGCGCCCCGGGTCTCCGCTCCCTGGGCCTTCAGGGCGGATCCGCAGGCCCAGGCCCGCCGGCCCCTCGGTCCGGACCGTCTCGACGTCCCCGAAGGCCGCCAGGGCCGCGCCCAGGCGCGCCAGGTCCCCGGGATCCGCCGGGGCGCCGTCCAGGCGCAGGAGGCCGAAGAGGGCGCTCACCGGGGTCCCGCGGGCGCGAAGCGGCAGATCACCCGGTAGTCCTCCCGTCCCTCGCCGCCGCTCACCAGCCGGTCCCCGCAGCGGAGCCAGGCGTGGGCGCTCAGCGCCTTGCCGGGCTCCTGGCGCACGCCGAAGTAGACCGTGGCGGCCAGCCCCCGGCGGGCCAGCATGCGGTAGGCGGCGAGGGCCCGGGCGAGGCAGAGGCTGTCCCAGGGGACCCGCGCGGCCATGGCGGCCACGGCCCAGCCCACCGCGTCCACCTCAGGTCCGGCGGCCTCGGGCAGCGTCCCGGGACTCTCGGCCCCCAGCTCCCCGAGCTGGGCCGCGAGGCGCCGGAAGGGCACGAGGGCGAGGTGGAGGCGGGCCCGCAGCAGTTCGGAGGCCGCCTCCCGCAGCAGGGCGCGGCGCGGGGCCGGGAGGCCCCGGTAGCGCCTCCAGTCCCGGGCCAGGGCCCTCAAGGCCCCGCCACCACGAGCCCCTCGCGGACCAGCTCCTCCACGAAGCTGCGCAGGTCCGCGGCCAGGCGCTCCGGCGGCGCGTCGAACTCCCGCTGGAGCCGGGCGCGGAGATCGCCCAGGCTGCGGGGTTCCGCCAGCAGCTCCCAGATCCGCCGCGCGGTCCCCTCGAGGCCGTAGTAGCGGCCGGCCTCCAGGCTCATGAGCACCGTCTCCTGCTGGAACTCCGTGGAGAGGAGCTCCGGGGCGCGGGCGAGGCGGGTGTCGTCGGAGAGCGGGGCCATTCAGGGATCCGTTGGGAGCGCGGCCGGAAGCCGCCGCCGCCACTGATCTTCGAGCCATTCCACGAGGGTGTCGAGCCGCGCGGCGTCCCGGGGACGGCCCAGCACGAAGACCGGGGCGGTGGCGCCGAGGGCCGCCGCCAGCCGCAGCACGCCGCCGGGCCGGGGCTCGGCGCCCAGGAAGGCGGGCCGGTAGAGGTTGTCGGAGAGCCGCTGGATGGCCTCGAAGCCCTCCACCTTCCGCAGCGCGGGGCCGGCCGCCTCGTCCTCGAGGTGGTGCACGGCGCCGAGGACCACCGGCGCCGCGTCCACCTCCGCCGCCAGGTCCACCACCACCTTGTCGCGGTCCACCCGGGCCGCCGCGCCGGGGCCGTAGAGGCGTCCCGCCGCGTCGGGGAGCAGGCGCAGGCGGGGGAAGGCCGGCAGCACCTGGAGCCGGCCGTCCGCCCGGCGGGCGAGGGCGCAGACGTCGTCGCTGAGCAGCGGGAAGCCCGCTTGCCGGAGGTGGGCGGCGAGGGTGGACTTGCCGATGCCCGAGGGCCCGGCGAAGACCATGGCGCCCCAGGGCGTGGCCACGGCGCTGCCGTGGAGGGGGAGCAGGCCCCGCTGGTAGAGCAGCGCCCCGAGGGCCGAGCCCATCAGGAAGAGCCGCACGTCCGCGGGATCGGCCCCCGGGGCCGGTGCCACGGTGATGCTGCGGCCGTCCTGGACGCGGTAGGCGGCGACGCCTTCGAGGACGAGGCAGGCCTCCCCCGGCCGCGCCTCCCAGCGCGTGCCGCCGGCGGCCCAGGCCTCGGTGCCGCCCTCCGCCAGGCGGATGGTTACGTCCACGGGATCCGAGGCGGCCGCGGCGGGCAGGCCCGGAAGCTCGAGGTCGGAGGCGAAGGTGAGCTGGTAGGCCCGGACGCGGATCACGGCGCCGACCCGGAAGGCCGGCGCCGTGATCGGGCGGCGGAACCGTGGAGCGGCAAGCCTACTGCGACTCCGGGCGCCGCGTGCCCGGCCTGGGCCGGCCGTCCGGGGGCAGCACCGTGACCGAGGTCGCCACGCCCTGGAAGGGCGGGCGGGCCCTGGGCTTGAGGATCTCGCCCGGCCCCGCGACGACGGAGGACAGGACGTCGAAGTAGTCGATGGCGTTGAAGACGTCCCACGACACCGCCGGGCTCGTGCGGCAGTCCACGCCGATGCCGTAGCTGCCCGGCATCATCCAGGTGGGCAGCGTGTAGGTGGCGGTGGTGCTGAAGTCGCGGACCATCACCCAGCCCAGGGCATTGTCGAGGTAGAGCCAGAACTGGTACTGGTAGGCGGCGGCGGGGGCGGGCGTCGCGGTGCCCTGGAGCAGCGAGCCCGAGCCCGCGGCGGTGAAGGTCACGGGCCAGGAGCCGCCGGTCTTGGAGACCGGGAGGCTGGTGCTCGGCGTGATGCTGACGGCGGTGGCGGGGGTGTACCGGCGCAGCACCGTGAGCTCCGCGCCCCGGGAGGTCACGTTGCCGGCGGTGCTGGACACGTTGCAGCTGTAGAGCGCGCCGTCCAGCGCGTCGGCGGTGGGATTGATGGTGAGCGTGGAGCTGGCGGTCCCGGTGCTGTTGTTGATGGTCAGCGAGCTGTTGGTCCACGAGTAGCCGCCGCTGCCGTTGGCCAGGTTCGCGCCATTCTTCCGCCAGGTCACCGTGATCGTCGGGCTGGCGGCGCCCACGCGCCCGCCGCCGAAGGTGGTGGTGAAGGTGGCGGTGTTCGGCGCCGTGACCGTGGTGTCCTGGGGCTGCACGGTGATGTTCGGCGCCACGTTCGCACTCGAGCTCAGGGTGGCGGTGCTGGAGGTGACGGAGCAGCCGCCGGCGCCGGTGACCACGCAGTCGAAGGTGCCCGCGACGCCGGCGGTGGCGTTGGTCACCGTCAGGGTGGAGGTGGCGACGTTGCTGTAGGGCGCGGTGTTCGTGAGGTTCACCCCCGCGCGGCGCCACTGGTAGGTGAGGCCGGTCCCGGTGGCGGCCACGGACAGGGTGAAGTTGGTTCCGGTGTTGTAGCGGAGGTTGGCGGGCTGGGTGGTGATCACCGGCGCGGCGACCGCGCTGGTCAGGGTGGCGGTGCTGCTGACGCCGCTGCCGGCGCAGTTCGTGGCCACCAGGACGTAGTCCCCGGCGCTGCCGCAGATCGGATTCGAGACCGTCAGGGAGGGCGTGGTGGCGCCGGAGATGGACTCGGTGCCGCCGTTCGCGAGGTCCACGCCATTGCGGCGCCACTGGTAGGTGACCGCCGGATAGGTGTTGGACACCGCCGCGGTCAGGGTGAAGGGCGTGCCCGGCGAGAAGCCGCCCCCGGCCGGCTGGGACGAGAAGACGGGCGCGGTGTAGACGGGGGTCGGACCCACCTGCCAGATGCCGCGTCCCCAGAGGGCGGCGCGCAGGAAGCCGCCGGCGGGATGGATGTAGAGGTCCGCCACCCGGGACTGGGGCAGGCCCGAGCCGAAGAGGCTCCAGGAGGTCCCGGAGTTGGTGGTGCGGTAGACCCCGAGCCACGTGGCGGCGTAGAGGGTGTTCCCGCTGGCGTCACCGGGGTCCACGACGATCTTGGTGACCGGCAGGTCCGGCAGGCCGGTCTCGGCGGCGGCCCAGGTGGCGCCGCCGTCCGCCGAGCGCACCACGTGGATGGAGTTCGCCCCCGTGGACTCGGAGCAGACGAAGAGGATGTTGTTGTCCACCCAGGTCACGCCCGCGTTGAAGCCCTGCCAGGTGCGGCCCCCGGAGGCGGGCACCAGGCTGATGAGGTCCCGGGCCGTCCAGGCCCCGCCGGCGTTGGTGGTGGTGACGAGGTAGCCGGAGATGCACGCGGCGGCGATCCGGTTGGGGTCGGTCGGGTGGACTCCCACGCCATGGCTCACGCCGCGGACACCGAGCTTCGTGCCCAGGGCCGCGGGGGTGGGCAGCGTGCCGAGGGAGGTCCAGTTCCCCCCGCCGGAAGTCCGGAAGATCTTCTTCGAGTTCGTGTTCGTGCCCGTGTTGCTGTAGGTGTAGAAGACGGTTCCCGTGCTGTCGGCCCCGGGGGGAGCGCTGATGATGGGTGTCACGAAGTAGTAGGCGGCGCTGGATCCCGTGCCCGTCATGCCTCCGACGAAATTCCCCCACTTGCTCTGGTCGTCCGGCGGGTTGGTGGTGCAGCGCTGGATCGTGTTGTAGACATAGGAGCTCATGCTGTATGCGTTGGTGGCCTGGCTCCAGCCCACGCCGAATCCATCGCCGCCCCGGGTCTGGTCGAAGACCCCGGTTCCGCCGATGCGGTTGTGGGTGCCGTTGTCCTGGAGGCCCATCAGCACACTGTTGGCGTCACAGTTGTTCAGCGGGCCGGAAGCAAGGGCGTAGGGCAGGTGCGAGACGATGCCGATGTTCTTGGTGTCGTCCCAGGTGGCGCCGCCGTCGCTGGAGATGAAGAGGCCGCCGTCGCTGCCGAGGAAGATCCGGTTGGTGCCGCCGGCGGTGGAGAAGGCCGCGCAGTGGAAGTCGGCGTGGACGTAGGGGAGCGACCCGGTGCCCGACGCGCCGCCCGGCAGCCAGTTGGTGATCACGTTCCACTTGGTCGCGGGCGTGCCCCCGGTGAGGCCCGAGTTGGTGTTCTTCGCGGCGCTGAGGTTGCCGCCCACGTAGACGGTGGTGCGGTTGGCCGGGGTGCCCGCGGTGGGATCCACCAGGACCATGTGGTTGTAGAAGGCCTGGCCGTTCATGTAGTCGTTGTTCGGCTGGTCCCCGTTGGTGGTGGCGGGCGTCGTGGTGGAGTTCGTGCTGGTGGCGGTCCAGGTCACGCCGCCGTCGGTGCTCCGGTAGAGGTCCTTCTGGTCCCCGTCGCCGGTGGTGGCCGCGAAGCAGTAAGCGGTGGCCTCGCCCGGGGCGGCCACCGCGAGGGTCATGCGGCTCACCTGGGCCGAGGGGGGCGGCGTGGTGACGGTCCCCCAGGTGGCCCCGCCGTTGGTGCTGCGGTAGAGGTTCCCCGAGGAGGCCGCGTTCCCGTAGTTGGTCTCCACCGACACGATCCAGGTGTTCACGCCGGTGCGGGCGAGGCTCCACACGCGCTTGCCGTTGAGGTTCGCGTCGTTCACCAGGCTGTAGCTGAGGCCGCCGTCCGTGGAGCGGAAGAGCCCCACGTCGGTGCCCACGAGGATCATGTCCGTGGCGCCGGTGTCGTCCACCTTGACGTCCAGGATGCGGGTGGCGGTGTAGGTGGTGGCCCCCGCCGTCCCCGTGAGCTGGATGGCGGAGGACCAGGTGTTCCCGGCGTCCGAGCTCTTGACCATGAAGCCGCCCACGCCGTAGTCGAACGGATCCCCGAGGCCCAGGTACAGGACCGTGTTGGCCCCCGACTTCACCTTGCCGAAGGCGACGGCTCCGCCCATGGTGCTGCCCACCATGTCGCTGATGGCGCGCCAGACGGGGTTGGCGTCCAGCAGGTTCGTGGTCTTCCAGAGGCCGCCCCCGGAACTGAGCACGTAGAGCGTGTTCGGATCCACGGGGTCGGGCAGGATCGTCCGCAGCCGGCCGCTGTTCACCTTGGTGAGCACGACGCCGTTCTGGATCTTGTTGGACTTCGTGGGACCGAGGTTGGTCCAGGTGGAGGCGCCGATGGCCACCGCCAGGGGCGTGCCGTCGGGGATCGCGCGGGCCGCGCCGGCGCCCTCGGGCAGGAAGTGGTCCGGGTAGAGCAACCGCTGACGCTCCGCCTCGCGCATGGTGCGGGCCATGAACTCCGGACTCAGGTCTCCGCCGATGCGCTGGCGCCACCACTCGAGCCGCCCCGCCGGGTCGTCGGCGTCCCCGCGGACCGCGGGGGGCTGGCCGTTGTTGTCCGAGGCCAGTTCATGGCCGCCGCGGCCTCCCTTGGGCTCCCCCGGCTCCTGGGCTCCCAGGACGGACGCCACGAGGGCCAGGCAGACGAGGCCGCGGGCGGGGGTTCGGAGGGGGAAGGCGGAGAGGGACATGGAAACCTCGGGGCACGGCGGAAGAGCGGGCGAGACGAATCCCCGCCCGGAGCCAGGGAGGCTGAGGGCGGGGCGGCGCGGAGAACCAGGTTTTCGGGGTAAGGCACACCGGACCCCAGGGGTCTCGGGCGAGGCAGGATCCAGAACCTGACGGAAACCGGGTGGGGCTTCGCGGGCCGGAAAGAGCCTTCCCAAATGGTAGGAAGATCCCGGGATGGAGCAAGGAAATACGGCGCCCGCCTGGGGATGCGGGCCGCGGCGGCCCCGTCCGCGGAAGGAATCTCCTTTTTCCCGGCGCCGACCCGCGGGGACCGGCCGGATGCCCTCGCTCCCCATCGCCTGCGGTCCCTTCCCTCCGCGACGTCCCCGCGTCTCCGGGAGCGGATGTTCTCCCGGAACGGTTAATTTTCTGTCAGGTCCCGCCCATCCACCCGGCCCGGCGGACGGAAGCGTCCCCGCGGGCCCTTGGGCCTTGACCTTCCCGGGGGGCCCAGTACTCTGCACGTCAAAGCATCTAAGGCCTGTGATTCCACGCCGGAACGGCCCAGGCACCCAAGGAGCGGTCATGGCACGCACCCCCATCCTCTTCGCCGCCCTCGCCCTCGCGGGGACCCTCCTGGCCGCCCAGGACAAGCCGCAGGACAAGCCCCAGGAGAAGCCCAAGCCGAAGGCCCCCGTCCTCGAGGAATTCCGGTTCGGCGTGCACCTGGGCCTGGCCAGCGGCACCACCGATTCCGTGAAGTACCTGACGGACAAGAAGCAGGGCTTCGTGCTGGGGCTGCAGGGCACCTGGGACGTCTCCTCGCCGGGGCACCGGCTGCGGGCGCGCCTGGACTACACGAGCTTCCCCTCGGCCTCGGTGCAGAGCCTGAACGGCACGGCCCGCCGGGAGGACGACACGGTGAAGGCGCTTTCGGTCGGCCTCGACTACCTCTATTTCTTCAAGCACCTGCCCGAGGGCTGGTACGCGACCGGCGGCGGCAGCATCAACAACTGGAAGCAGGACAACGACAGCGGCGACAGCAAGAACCACAACGCCCTGGGCGTGGCGCTGGGACTGGGCTACCAGTTCAACCGCACCTTCGGCCTCGAGGCCCGGGGCAACTGGACGCGGTGGCAGACGAACTTCCGGCCCGGCAGCATCCACAACGCCGGCACCGCGAACCTGGAGGCCAGCTTCCGCTTCTGAGCGCCGCGATGCTCGGTGAAGGGCCGCCCCCGGGCGGCCCTTCCGCGCTCCAGCCTCAGAGCCGGCCGGATCCCTTCAGCTCCAGGTAGCGGTTCACCAGGCTCACGGCGAGACGGTCCGGCACCACGTCAAGCGTCTGCACGCCCAGACCCCGCAGGCGCTCGAAGGCGGCGCGGCGATGGCGCAGGTACTCGTGCAGGGCGCCGGCGCGCAGGGCGCCGGGGAAGTCCTGGACGGGCTCGCCCGCCTTGGCATCCAGGACCCGGTCCAGCTCCCGCTCCCGCAGGGAGGCCAGCAGCACCAGGTGGCGCTTCTGCATCAGCCGCAGGGCCGGGGCCAGGGTCTCGTCGTCCTCGTCGCGCACGTTGCTGACCACCACCACGAGGCTCCGCTTCGGCAGGCGCACCATGGCCTCCCGGGCCGCCTCCAGGTAGTCCGGGGCGCGGGGCGTGGCGTCCAGGTCGTAGAGCTCGTTGAGGAGGCGGTTCACCGTGGCCACGGACTTCCTGGGCCGCAGGAAGCGCTTGTCGCCGGCGAAGGAGAGCAGGCCCACCGCGTCGCCCTGGCGCAGGGCCACGTAGCTGAGCAGGAGCACCGCGTTGAGCGCGTGGTCGAAGTGCGAGAGGCCGTCCCCGCCCTCCTGCTCCAGGGCGCGCATGCGGCGGCCGCAGTCGAGGAGGAAGAAGACCTGCTGGTCGCGCTCGTCCTGGTACTCGCGGCTGATGAGCTTGCGCATGCGGCTGGTGGCCTTCCAGTCCACCTGGCGCGAGGCGTCGCCCACGCGGTACTCCCGGAGCTGATGGAACTCCAGCCCCTCGCCCCGGCGGCGCTTCTTCAGGACGCCGAGCTGGGAGAGGCGCTGGTCCGTGGCCAGGAGGGCGTACTTCGCCACCGCCGCGAAATTGGGGTAGACCTTCACGTCCTGGGGCTCCCCGAGCCGGATGTCCCGGGACCAGAGGCCCCAGGGGGAGGCGAGGAAGGCCTGCACGGGCCCGAAAGCGTGGCGGCCCCGCCGCAGGGGCCGCAGGGCGTAGCGCAGTTCCGCCCAGGTCCCCGGCTCCAGGGCCACCCCGCGGGGCTGGCCCGCCACGTCGAAGGCCACGGGATGGTGGTCGTGGACCTCCAGGCGCAGGGGCCGCGGTCCGGGGTTGCGCAGGCGCAGGCGCACCTCGCTCCAGGCCCCGAGCGGCAGGGAGCCCGCCACTCGCCGGCCCGCGTCCGGCAGGGGTGTCCGGAGGGTCCGCAGGGCGTCCACCGCCGCCAGCAGGGCCGTGAGGGCGCCCAGGGCCCACCACGCGGGGATCAGGCCACGCCAGGGCACCGCCAGGACCCCGAGGGCGAGCCAGGGGGCCAGGGCGAGGAGGAGACGGCGGGCGGGGAACATCGCCGGGTCAGGACCGCGGGGCCTGGACCTTCTCGAGGACGCCCTCCAGGAGGCCGTCCACGGTGTGGCCTTCCAGCTCCACCTCGGGGCTCGGCGTGAGGCGGTGGCGCAGGGCGGGCCTGGCCATGGCCTTCACGTCGTCGGGGGTGACGAAGTCGCGGCCCGAGAGCAGGGCCGAGGCCCGGGCCGTGCGCACCAGGGCGATGGCGCCCCGGGGTCCCGCGCCCAGGGTCACGCCGGGCCAGCCGCGGGTGGCCCGGACGATCTGCACCGCGTAGGCCAGCACCGCGTCGTCCACCGTGAGGCTGGAGGCCGCCCGCTGGGCCGCGAGGATGTCCGCCGGGGAGGCCACGGCCCCCACGGCCTCCACCTGCAGGTCGTCGCCCACGCGCCCCCCGGTGACCTGGCGGACCATGCGGGTCTCCTCGGCCTCGCCCGGGTACTCGATGAAGACCTTCAGGAGGAACCGGTCGAGCTGAGCCTCGGGCAGCGGGTAGGTGCCCTCGCTCTCGATGGGGTTCTGGGTGGCCAGCACCATGAAGGGCGCCTCCACCTCGAGGCTGCTGCCCTCGAGGCTCACCTGGCGCTCCTGCATCACCTCCAGCAGGGCGCTCTGGGTCTTGGCCGGGGCGCGGTTGATCTCGTCGGCCAGCAGCAGGTTCGTGAACACCGGGCCGCGGCGGATGCTGAAGACGCCGGTCTGCAGGTCGTAGAGGCTGTGGCCCATGACGTCGCTGGGCATGAGGTCGGGGGTGAACTGGATGCGGGCGTGGCGGCCCTGGAAGGTGCGGGCCAGGGCGCGCACCAGCAGGGTCTTGCCCAGCCCCGGCACGCCCTCCAGGAGCACGTGGCCGCCGGCCAGGAAGGCCGCGAGCACCTGCTCCACCACCGCCGCCTGGCCCACCAGGGCCCTGCTGATCTCGTCGCGCATGCGCGCCGCCAGGGCGTGGGCGGCGTTCAGGTCCATGGGGGTTCCGGCATCGGCGGTCATAGGCTTCTCCTCAGGCGTTCAAGGGTGCGCAGGGCGTCGCGGAAGGCGGCCGCGTCCACGGGGTGGTCGTCCAGCAGGGCGCGGCGGACGTCGGGCTCGGGCAGGGCGGCGAAGTCGGCGAGGCGGGAGCTGAGCACCGGCAGGGGCAGGCGGGCCCAGGCGGGGTGCACCCGCTCCAGGCGCTGGAGCAGGGCGGCCCGGGCGGCGCGCACCATGCGGCTCCCCTGCCCCATGGCCCACATCAGGCGGCCGGTGGCGTCGACATGCTCCAGCAGGCTGCGGCGCGCGGGCTCCGGGGCGGGCAGCACGGGGCCGAGCCGCCGCCAGCCGCGCCACACCCCGAGGAGCACCAGCACGGCCAGGCCCGCCAGGGGCGCCCAGGCCTCCGACTTCAGCCAGTCCAGCAGGTTCGCCGTGCGCTCGCCCCGCACCAGCCAGACGCGGCCCTCGGCCGGGCGGTCCTTCAGGGTCCAGGCGAGGAAGTCCGCGTGGTCCAGCTTCACCAGCCGGGCGTTCTTCCAGGCGTCCAGGTCCACGAAGAACCGGACGCGGCCCTGCCCCACGGGGACCTCCAGGCCCACCGCGCCGCGGTGCTGGCCCAGGACCCGGACCCCGTCGCGCGGCTCGCGCTCCACGAGCCGCAGGCGCGGCGAGACGTGCACCGTGAAGGGCGGCGCGCCGGGCTCGAGGTCGAGCCTGGGCTCCCAGAGGGTCCGGCGGCGGCGTTCCCAGGCCTCGTCGTCCTCGTCCTCGTCCCGGTGCTCCCGCGCCTCCCAGGCCACGGTCCGCACGTCGAGCCCAAGCCGCTCCAGGAGGTGGTCCCGCAGGGCGAGGGCGCGGCGGGGGCCTTCCTTCCCTGGCACCGCAGACGCAGCCAGGCCCTGGGTGGCGTCCACTTCGGCGATGAGCTGGCCGCCCGAGCGCGCGAAGGCGAGGAGGCGCTCCGCCTCCTGGGGCGTGAAGCCCCGCTCCCGGTCCAGCATGATCACCGTGTCCGCGGGCCGCAGGCCGTCCGCCGCCGTCGGCAGGCCGACCCGCGCCCGAGGCTGGCGGCCCAGGGCCTCCAGGAGGAATCGCGCCGCCAGCAGCGGATCGCGCTGGGCCTCGGGCTTGAAGCCCGTGTGCACCCGCTCCACCCTCCAGGTGGTGTGCCGGACCACGTACCAGGCCCCCAGGCCGAGGAGGCCCAGCACCGTGAGGGCGAGGAGGAGGCGCTTCACGGCGCGGACCCGCGGAAGTGGCGCGCCCAGCCTTCGCAGAGGGCGCGGGCCGCCTCGGCTTCGGGGGCCTCGTGGCGGTAGGCGAGGCGCAGCCAGGCCCCGGTGAGCCGGGCGAAGAAGTCCGCCCCCGGCCCGGGCAGGGCCTCGCCCGCGAGGCGCAGGGCGTCGCCTTCCGTGCTGCCGGCGTGGAGGGCCACGGCGTGGGCGTGGACCAGGCTGGCCAGCGCCCCGCGGTAGAGCAGGGCCAGGGCGGCGCGGGCCTCCCCGGCGAGCCAGAGCCTCCACGCGGCCGCGCCCACGTCCTCGGGGAGGCTTTCCGGACGGATGTCGAGGCCGAAGAGGGTGTCCAGGGGCACGGCCTTCCGCCGGGGCTGGAGGAGCCCCGTCAGACGGGCGCGGAAGTGCCACAGGACCCAGGCCACGGCGGCGAAGAGGGCGGCCAGGGCGGCGCCCTTCACGAAGGGCGCCAGGAGCTCGCCGAGCCAGGCCAGGTCGAGGCGCGGCTGGCTCCGGCGGGGCGCGTTCCGCTTCAGCCACTCGGGGACGCGCACCTCCTTCAGTTCCCCGAACTCCCTGCGCTTCATGACCTCGATGGCCGTGCGCTTCGCCTCCCCCTGGGGACGGCTGCCCTTCGTGGGCGTGAGCGGATCGTCGGGCCGCGGCTCGGCCTTGGGTGCGGGCGGGTGGCCCGTCGGGGGCGGGGGCGCCGGCGGTCGGGCGGGAGGCGGTTGGGTTGGGTGGGGCTGGGCTGGCGGCGGGGCCGCCGGCGGCCTGCCCTGGGCGGGGAGGGGCAGGACCGAGCAGGCCAGGAGCAGGAGCGCCACGGCGAGGCGTCGGGCCATGCGCCGGAAGGCCAGTTCAATGTCCCAGCCCTCCAGGGCCGTGCGGCGGTTCAGGTAGAGCGCGAAGCCGGCGGCGGCAAAGAAGGGCTCCACCAGGAGGGTGGCCGCCACGTGCAGGACCAGCAGGCAGCGGGGTCCGCCCAGGCTGGTCTCCGCCTCGAGGAGCCAGTCGGCGACGTGCAGGTCCGCGGGAAGGAGGATGGCGAGCAGCAGGACGAGGGAGGCCCAGGCCACCAGCTCGAAGGCGAGGCAGATGAGCAGGAGGGCCGAGGCCGCGCCGCCGCCGCTGCGGGCCAGCACCGTCCAGCGCTGCCGGAAGGCCTTCCCCTTCAGCCCCTCGAGCTGGTGCGCCGGCAGGGCCATGGCCCGGGCCGGCGCGAGGCGCCGCCAGAGCAGGCCCGCCAGCAGGCCGGTCTTCGGGCCGCGCCAGAGGTCCCGCAGGGTCTGCCGGGGCGCGGGCACCTGGCCGAAGGTGGCCCGGGCCAGCACGTGCACCGGGACGCGGTCCAGGAGGGGCTTGAGCCACCGCCAGGCCACGAGCCCCCAGAAGGGCGCCTTCCAGAAGGCCAGGAGGACGAGGACGGCCAAGGGGAGCGCCACCGCCAGGAGGGGCGCGTAGACGGCGCCGGCATGGCGGCGCAGGAGGGCGAAGCCCAGGTCCACCGCCTCGAAGGGCCGGCGGGGGCGCACGGCCACCTGCAGGTCCTCAACCCGCATGGGGGCCCTTCCGGCGGAAGGTCCGCCCCATGAGCAGGAAGTAGGCCGCCACCACGAGAGCCATGAAGAGTCCGAAGCCGATCTTCACCGGGAAGGGCAGCGCGGCGTTGGAGGACCAGAAGGCCTCCACGAAGGCGGCCATCAGGGTCATGGCGGCGGTGCCGTAGAGCATCCGGACGGAGGTGCCGGCGGCCTCCCGCAGGGCCTCGCGCCGGGTGCGGCGGCCCGGCGCGAGGAGGGCGAAGCCCAGCTTCATGCCGGCGGCGCCCGCCAGCACGGCGCCGGTGAGCTCCAGGGCGCTGTGGCCCGCCACGAAGCCGTAGAAGGTCCGCGCGAGGCCCGCGTTCACCAGGTGGCCCTCCACGGTGCCGAAGTGGAGGCCGTTGAGGACCAGGAACAGCATCGTCCCGACGCCGAGGAAGATGCCCCAGGCGAAGCAGCGGAAGTCGAGGCCGATGTTGTTGCGGATGTAGAAGCCGAACATGGCCACGTCCGTGTCCGCCTCGCGGCCTGGGCCCAGGCTCTCCCGGTCGGGGCGGTACATGTCCTCGAAGCGGGCCAGGTCGGTGGGATCCATCACCAGGTAGGCCGCTTCGGGACGGTGGCGCACCCACAGGCCCATGGCGGCGTAGGGACCGTAGAGCAGGAGGCTCGAAAGGGCCACCAGCCGCCACTCCCGGCGGACGAGGCGCGGGAAGTCCTCGCGCACATAGCGCAGCCACGCCGACTGCAGGCGGGCCTGGCTGCCGTGGAGGCGCTGGTGGGCGCGCAGCACGAGGCCGTTGAGGCGCTCCTGCAGCGCGAGGCTGTAGCCCCGCTCCCGCGCCAGGGCGAGGTGGCCGCAGACCTGCCGGAAGAGGTGGGGGATGTCCCGGTCGTCGGGGCCCTCGGGGGCGGGCCGGTCCAGCCAGGCCTCCAGGGCCCGCCAGCGGGGCTCGAAGGCGACGGTGAAGTCCTCCTGCTTCACGGGGCCCCCTTCCCCGCCGGCGGCGGCACGGCGCGCTCCTCCCGGCGCCCGACGAGGCCCCGGGCGAAGTCCAGCAGCCGGTTCACGCCCTCGGGCCCGGCGCTGCCGGTGACGGGCTCCGCCAGGGCCGCCAGCTCCTCGGCGCGCTGGGGCGAGAAGGTGGGCAGGCGCTCGGCGAAGGCCACCACCGCGCGCTGCTCCTCGAGGCTGAGGCGGGTGCGGGGCAGCTCGATCTCCCCCTTGGGGAGGCGCCGCGGCGGCGGCGGCGGCTCGGCATGCACCACCACCGTGCCCGCGGCGAGATCCCCCAGGCGGCGGCTGTCGCGGGTCAGCAGCATCGAGAGCAGGCCCGCTCCGTAGCAGAGGGGCATGAAGTCCGCGGCCAGTAGGAAGTTCCTCGCCAGGCTCGCGGACCACGTCACCGGCGCGCCGTCCTCCATCATCACCCGCAGCCCCGCCACCCGCTTGCCCGGCGTGCGGCCCTGCCCCAGCACCTCGAAGACCACCGGGTAGAACCACTCCGTGAGGAAGACCAGGATGGACCACACGCCGAGGCCCGTGCGCCCCAGGAAGGCGCAGCCCACGCCGTAGACGATGTAGAGCGCCGCGCGGATGAGGAAGTCCCACAGCCACGCCTGGGCGCGGATGACCGGCCCCGCGGGCGCGAGGTCGAGGGTCACGCCCTCGGGGGTCTCGATGGAACGCGTGGTGTCGAGCATCAGGCCTTCACCACCGCGAGCCCTCCCACCGCGTCCAGCCACGTTCGCCGGGAGGCCCGGGCGGCGCTGAGGGCGTTGGTGCAGAGGGCGATCAGGCCCGAGAAGCGCAGCAGGCCATCGAGGGGTCCGCCCAGCCGCAGGGCGGACGCGGCGAGCACGGGGCCCCAGAACAGGGCGGCGGTGGGCAGGCCGTGGAAGAGCAGGATGCGCCAGGCCTCCACGGGTTCGCCCTCCGGCCTCGCGAAGCGCAGCCCCAGCAGGCGCAGGGGCAGGGTCTGGCCGCTGCGTGCGAGGCGGCGGAGGGCGAAGGGGGCATAGACCGCGAGGCCCGCGGCACCGGCGGCGTAGTCCAGGGGCTCCCACGCGGTGAACCGCGCGGCGATGCCGAGCCGCTCGGCGAGGAGTTCGCCGGTGATCATGCTGGCCAGGGTGGCCGCGTAGCCCAGGGCGATTCCGACCACGGCCGCCGTGAGGCGGTGGGCCGGAGAGGCGGGCATGGGCGGCGCGGACGCGGGGGTCCCGTCCGCCTCCGGAGGGGCCTCCACGAGCGGAGCCGAGGGCGGGGCGAAGGGATTGTCGGCGTCGTGGACCATGCGGGAAAGCCCGAGTCTAGCGGGTTCCTCCCTTGTCCGCCCGAAGGGAGGAAGGTTCCCGCGGGGCCTCACGCTAGACTGTTCGTTTCTGGTGCTCCGGCCCCCCGACCCATGCCCTTCCGAGCGCGACCCTCCGACTCCGGCCCCCGGCCCGTGGCCCTCCTGGCCATCGGCGGCAACGCCCTGCTACGGGAGGGCGAGAAGGGCCTCCAGGAGGAGCAGCTCGAGAACGCGCGGGACTGCGCGGAGATGCTGGCGCGGGTCGTGGCCCAGGGCTACGCGCTCTGCGTCGTGCACGGCAACGGGCCCCAGGTGGGCAACCTGCTCATCCAGCAGGACGCCGCCTTCAACCAGATCCCGCCCTACACCCTCGACATCTGTGGCGCCATGACCCAGGGCTCCATGGGCTACATGCTGGAGCGGATGCTCATCAACCGCCTGCGCTTCGAGCGCCTGGACACGCCGGTGACCTCGCTGCTCACCGAGGTCGTCGTGGACAAGCACGACCCCGGCTTCGAGCACCCCACCAAGCCCGTGGGCCCCTTCTACCCCGAATTCCGCGCGGTGGAGCTGATGCGGTCGAAGAAGTGGAGGATGAAGGAGGACAGCGGCCGGGGCTGGCGCAAGGTGGTGCCCTCGCCCAGGCCCCTCGAGATCGTCCAGCTCGGGGCCATCCGGGCCCTGCTGGAGAAGGGGCACTGCGTCATCGCCGGCGGCGGCGGAGGCATCCCGGTGATCCGCGACGCCTCGGGCTACCTCGTGGGGGTGGAGGCCGTCATCGACAAGGACCGCCTCAGCGCCCTGCTGGCCGCCCAGCTCGGCGCCGAGCTCTACATCATCCTCACCGGCGTGGAGAAGGTGGCCCTGGACTTCGGCAAGCCGACCCAGCGGTGGATCGACCGCATGCCCGCCGCCGAGGCCCGGGCGCACCTTGCCGGAGGCCAGTTCCCCCCCGGCTCCATGGGCCCGAAGATCGAGAGCGCCCTGGCCTTCCTGGACGGCGGTGGCCGCGAGGTGCTCATCACCACCGCCGAATCCCTGAAGCACGGCGACCCGGAGACGCTGGGCACCCGCATCGTGCGGGATTGAAGGCCTGGACCGGACCTCTCGATTACCCTGGAGCCATGGCCGTCCGGAAGTGGAGCTTCACCGTCGCGCCGGAGGACGAAGGCCTCCGGCTGGACCAGGTCATCTCCCAGCGCACCGGGCTGAGCCGGCGCAAGGCCCGGGAGGCCCTCAAGCTCGGGGGCGTGCAGGTGGCCAAGGCCCGGGTGAGGGTGGCCGGCCGCGTGCTGAAGCCCGGCACCGAGGTGCGCGTGGCCTTCGACGAGACCCTCGGCGCCCTGCCCGACCAGCCCCTGGAGGTCGTCTTCGAGGACGCCTGGCTGCTGGCGGTGAACAAGCCCGCGGGCCTGCCCACCCAGGGGACCTGGGCCTCGGACCGCCACGACGTGCTGGCCCTCCTGCGGCGCCAGCGGCCGGAGCTCACGCTCTACCTCCAGCACCGTCTGGACCAGGGCACCTCGGGGCTGCTGCTCCTGTCCAAGGAGGCCGCCGTCAACGCGGCCCTCACCCGGCAGTTCACGCAGCACACCCTGCGCAAGACCTACCTGGCGCGTGTGTCCAAGCCGTTGGGCGAGGCCTGCGTGGTGGACCGCCCCATCGGCCGGCTGAAGGGCGCGAACCCGGGCCGCTTCGCCTGCGAGGGCGATCTGCTCGAACCCAAGGCGGCCCTCACGCGCTTCCGCCCCGCCACGGAGGAGGAGGCCCGCGGCCTGGGGCCAGGCCCCTGGGTGGTGGCCGAGCCGGAAACCGGCCGCACCCACCAGATCCGCGTGCACCTCGCCAGCCTCGGGAACCCCGTGCGGGGCGACCGGCTGTACGGCGGGACCCCGGACCCGGAGCTGGGTCTGCATGCCTGGAAGCTGGAACTGCAGCACCCGGCCACCGGCGAGCGGCTGGTGCTCGTCGCGCCCCCGTCGCGCTTCCGGGAGGCCGCCGGGTGAAGCCGCTGCCGCTCCTTTTCAACCCCCGCTCCGGCCCCCGGGGGAAGGATCCCGACGCCCTCATGCGTCGGCTTCCGCCCTCCCTCCGAGCGCGGGTCGAACCCCAGGTCTTCGAGGCGCCCTACGACTTCGAGCCCGCCATCGCCCAGGCCGTGGCGGCGGAGGGTCCGCTCCTGGTGTGGGGGGGCGACGGCACGATCCACCACGCCGGGCGGGCCCTGCTGGCCGCGGGCTGCCCCGTGGCCCTGGGCGCCATCCCCGGCGGCAGCGGGAACGGCCTCGTGCGGGGCCTCCGCACGCCCCTCGAACCCGCCGGGGCGGTGCAGCGGCTGCTGGAAGGCCGGGAACTGGCCATGGACGTCGGCTTCCTGGACGGCGAGCCCTTCTTGAACCTCTGCGGCACCGGCTTCGAGGCCACGGTGGCCCACGCCTTCGAGAGCGGCCGGGGGCGCGGCTTCTCGGGCTACGCCCGCACCTGCCTGCGCCTCTACCGCACGGAGCGGGACCTGGAACTGGGCTGGGAGGCGGAGCTCCCGGCCGCCGCGGACCCGGCCTCCCGGAGCGGGAGGCTGCGGGAGGCCTGGCGCGGGGAGGCTGCTGGCCCGCCCCCGCGTGCCTGGAGCCTCTGCTTCGCGGTGCTCCCCCAGTACGGCTCGGGGCTGTGGATCGCCCCGGGGGCCGACCCGACGGACGGCGTGCTGAGCTGGGTGCGCCTCCACCGTCCCGGCCCCCTCGACCTGCTCACCGCCCTGCCCGCCCTCTTCCGGGAAGGTGGCAGAACGCATCTGCGCGAGGAGGGACACCTCCTCCGCGCCCGCCTGGTGCTGGACCGGAGCATGCCCTGGCACATGGACGGCGAGGCCGTGGCCCCCAGGGACCGCGCCGAGCTGGCGGTGCGGCCCCGCGCCTTCCGCATGCAAGTGACCAGCGCCTGTCCCTGGCGCTAGGGGCGGGACGCCTCCTGGAACGGTGTGAGACTCCGGGGCCTGCGCGGGCCCTCGAGCCCCGGACGGGGCCCGGGACCTGCCCCGGCGTCCTGGGCGAAGGCCCACGCCAGCAGGCCGAGCGCCACTAGCACCAGGAAGGGCCGGGAGGGGCGCGGGGATGCAAGCGCACGGAACACCATGGCCCACCTCGAATCCAGACTCATGCCAAAAAAAGGACCGGGCCCGAAGGCCCGGTCCCTGGTCCGGAGAGGCGGCCTCAGGGCTGGGGCGCGCTCTTGGCGGGGTCGGTCGCTGCCGGCTTGGCCGCCGCTTCGAGGCTGCCGTGCTGGGCCCAGATCCCGAGCACCTGGGGCAGGCTGTCGGGGACCTCCTTCTTGCCGTCCCAGCTGCGCTTGATGGTGATCTTGTAGGGGGTCTGCTTGGAGCTCATCCAGCCCGGGTCGTCGGCGATGACGAAGACCTGCTGGGTGGTCTTCTCGAGGTTCTTGTAGGTGACCATCGGCGTGCCCCTGGGGATGAGGTTCTGGAGCATCCCCCGCTGCAGCGAGCCCCACTTGTTGACCATGGCCAGGCGGAACCAGCCCAGGTTGGGGTGGTCGAGGTGGACCTCCAGCTCTCCCTGCGGGGGCACCACGAAGCCGTAGGCCTTCCAGCCCGCGGGCATGAAGGCGTAGTCCTGGAGCGCGTCGACGTACCCTGCCACCGGCAGGACGGGGATGCAGCCCCGGCGGGACAGGGCCTGGATCTCCTTGAAGAGGTCCCGGTGCTGCCACACCTCCGCGGTGGGCAGGGCGGTGCAGCGCTCGGTGGCCCTGGGCTCCACGATGCGGATCCGGCGAGGCTGGATGGCATCCGGGGGACGGACGGGATGTGGGGTCCTCGCGGGCTCCACGGATCGGAAGGGCTGGAAGTTGCCGGACGGCCCCACGGGACGGGGCATGGGCCTGGAGGGTCCCATCCCACCTTCCTGCTGTGCCGACAGCGCGGATGTCAGAAGGAGGGGAAGCAGGGGCTGAAGCATGCGGGGCTGGAACATGGAACCTCCGGAGGTGGGATCAGGGACGAGCAATCCAGACTCGTGCCAACTCCGAGGGGTCCGGTCCTAACCGGGGCGTTAGTGGCCCAGCGCCTCCAGCACCGGCTTCCGGTACTGGGCACTCACGCTGGGCTGGGCTCCCCAGATTCCCGCGGCGAACTTGACGCCCGACACATCGGTCGCGGCGGGGTCCCAGCTCCGCTCCACCTGCAGGGTGAAGGGACTCTCCTTGGAGGACCACCAGCCCGGATCGTCCACCACCACGTAGATCGCCCTGGCGCTATCGGACGGGTTCACGAAGATCCGCTCGGTCTGGCCGAGCCGGGGCCCCCCGGCGGGCTGGAGCATGCCTTCCTCCCGGGTGCCCCACTTGTTCGACAGGATGATGCGGAACCAGGCGGGCTTGGGATGCTCCACCCGCAGGACGACCTTCCCCTTCGGCGGCACCGCCAGCGCGTAGGCCTTCCAGCCGGCGGGGAAGTCCGCCACGTCCACGACCGAGAGGGCGTCGGCTGGGAGCGGCGTGACCGGGATGTAGCCCGCGCGGGACATGGCCTGGATGTCCGCGAAGAGGTCCCGACGGCCCCAGAACGCCTCATCCGGCAGGAGGACCTGGCGGTCCCAGCCCCACGGGATGACGATCCGGGTACTCGGGTGGTAGGCGACCTCAGCAACTCTCGGGGCGGCCTTCGGGCGGACCAGGCGCATCATCTCGAGACGCGCGTTGTGGCGGGCCATGGCCTCTTCGATGTCGTCGATCCCCGAGGCTCGTGGTCCTGCGGCCCAGGCCCGGCCAGGGCTGCCTGCAGGTCTGGGCATGGGTGTCGGCCGGCGGGCGTTGCCTCCGCCTTCCTCCTGCGAGAGGAGCGGCGCGAAGGAGGGCAGGACGCAGCTGAGGAAGAGGGGGAGGAGGCGGTTGCGCATCAGGGATCCCGGAGTCGGCCACGCGGCGCATGAGGCCGGGACCTCCTGGAAACATGCGGGGAAAGCCGCGCCGATGCAAGGACCCGCTAAGCTGGACGCTCCCTTGGGAGAAGGCGTGTTCGGCAAGATCCAGCGCATCCACTTCGTCGGCATCGGCGGCATCGGCATGTCCGGCATCGCGGAAGTGCTGGTGAACCTCGGCTACCAGGTAAGCGGGTCGGACCTGAAGGAGAGCCCCGCCACCGAGCGCCTGCGGTCCATGGGCGCCACCATCCGGGCGGGCCATGATGCAAGCTGCATCGAGGGTGCCCAGGCCGTGGTGATCTCCAGCGCCGTGAAGGCGGACAACCCGGAGGTCGTGGCCGCCCACGCGGCGAAGATCCCGGTGATCCCCCGGGGCGAGATGCTCAGCGAACTGATGCGCATGAAGCAGGGCATCGCGGTGGCGGGCTCCCACGGCAAGACCACCACCACCAGCATGGTGGCCCAGGTGCTCAGCGGCGCCGGCCTCGACCCCACCATCGTCATCGGCGGCAAGCTCAACATCCTGGGCAGCAACGCCAAGCTCGGGTCGGGACAGCTCCTGGTGGCCGAGGCCGACGAGAGCGACGGCTCCTTCCTGCTGCTCAACCCCACGCTGGCGGTGATCACCAACATCGACCGGGAGCACCTGGACCACTACCGGGACCTGGACGAGATCACCGACGCCTTCCAGGCCTTCGCCAACAAGGTGCCCTTCTACGGGGCGGTCTTCCTCTGCCTGGACGACCCGCATGCTTCCGCCCTGCGCCCGCGCATCAACCGCCGCGTGGTCCCCTACGGCACGAACCCCCAGGCGGAGATCCGCGCCCGGGACATCCGGCAGGAGGGCTTCCGCACCTCCTTCGCCGTGAGCGCGGAGGACCGCGACCTGGGGCCCTTCTCCCTGGGCGTCCCCGGCCACCACATGGTCCTCAACGCCCTGGCCGCCATCGGGGTGGCCCTGGAGCTGAACGTGCCCGTGGACGCGGTGCGGGAGAGCCTGGAGGCCTTCACGGGCGCCGAGCGGCGCTTCACGAAGAAGGGCGAGAAGGACGGCGTGCTGGTGGTGGACGACTACGGCCACCACCCCACGGAGATCGCCGCCACGCTGAGGGCCGCGCGGAAGGGCTTCCCGGAGCGCCGCCTCGTCGCCGCCTTCCAGCCCCACCGCTACACCCGGACCCAGGCCCTGATGGAGGAGTTCGGCCGGGCCTTCTTCGAGGCCGACGTCGTCTTCCTCACGGACATCTACGCCGCCTCCGAGGCTCCCATCCCCGGGGTCACCGGCGAGGCCCTGGCGGAAGGGCTGCGGCGCCACGGCCAGCGGGACGTGCGTTTCGTGGCGGACGTGGAGGCCCTCCCCCGGAACCTGAAGGAGGCCACCCGACCCGGCGACCTGCTCATCACCTTCGGGGCCGGCAGCATCACCCACGCGGGACCGGCCTTCCTCGCCCTCGCGTGAGGGCTCCCGGGATGACTCGCGTTACGATGGTCCCTTTCCAGGAGACGCCGTGACGCCTCGCACCGCCCTCGCGGCCCTGATCTGCGCCCTGCCCGCCTGCGCCGGCTTCCCGGAGGCCTCCTGGTTCCCGTCGGCGGCCTACCGCGCCGGCGTGCCGAGGCCGGACCTCGGCCGCGCCTACACGCCCCACGGCGCCCTGGTGGCCTACGCCCGCGCCCTGGCGGAGTCCGCGAAGGACCGGGTGCGCTTCGAGACCCTGAACGTCACGGAGGAGGGGCGGGTCCAGCCCCTGCTGGTGATCACCAGCCCCGCCAACCTGGCCCGCCTGGAGGCCCTGAAGGCCGCCAACGGGCGCCTCGCGGATCCCCGCACCCTCACCCCGGGCGAGGCCGACGCGTTGACCGCCGCCCAGCCGGCCTTCGTCTGGCTGGGCTATTCCGTGCATGGCTACGAGGCCAGCGGCAGCGAGGCCTCCCTGGCGGTGGCCTACCATTTCGCCGCCAGCGAGGACCCCGAGGTGCTGTCCCAGCTGGAGAAGGTGGTGCTGCTCCTCGACCTCACGCAGAATCCCGACGGCCGGGACCGCCACGTCCAGGCGGTGGGAGAGGTGATCCAGGGCGCCAACCCACCGGACGGCCAGGACGCCCAGAACCAGCCCCGCTGGCCCGGGGGCCGCTTCAACCACCGCCTCTTCGACCTCAACCGGGACTGGGCCTGGCAGACCCAGTCCGAGAGCCGGGCCAAGGCCGCCGCCTTCCTGGCCTGGAACCCCCAGGTGGCCGCGGACCACCACGAGATGGAGCCCGAGGCCAGCTACTACTTCCCTCCCACCATGCAGCCGGTGCACGAGGCCATCCCCCGGGCCTTCGCCTCCTCCTGGCAGGTGGCCTTCGGCCGCGGCCTCGCCCGGGCCTTCGATGCCCAGGGCCTCGCGTACTACTCGAAGGAGCGCTTCGACCTCTTCTACCCCAGCTACGGGGACAGCTGGCCCAGCTTCCACGGCGCCGTGGGCATGACCTTCGAGATGGCGAGCCCCGGCGGCCTCTCCTATACCCGACGAGACGGGGAGAACCTCACCCTCGCCACGCGGATCCGCCGCCACTTCACCGCCAGCCTCGCCACGGTGCGCACCGCCGCGGAGAACCGCCACGCCCTGCTCTCCGACTACCTCAAGGCCCGGCGGGAGCCCGTGGCCCTGGGGGACCGGGCCGGCGCCTTCCTCTTCCCCGCCGACCCCGACCCCGGCCGCGCCGAGGGCATGGCGGAGCTGCCGCGCCGCAACGGCGTCGAAGTGCAGCGCACCTCCGAGGCCGCCTCCACCTCGGGCCTCGCCTTCCTGGGCCTGGGAAGGGCTCCGAGAGCCTGCCCGCGGGCAGCTACCTCGTCCCCCTGGACCAGCCCAACGCTCCCATCGCCCAGGCCCTGCTCGAGCGCGAGGCGCGCATGGGCGAGAAGCCCAGCTACGACGTCACCGCCTGGAGCCTTCCCCTCACCTGGGGCGTGCCTGTCTTCCAGGCCAAGGCCCGGCCCCGGGTGCAGGTTTCGGCGCCGGCCGCCGGGACGCCGGCCGCCGGGACGCCGGTCGCCGGGACGCCGGTCGCCGGGACGCCGGTCGCCCTGCCCGAGGCCCGCTGGGCCTACCTTCTGCCCGCGGGTTTCGACGGCCGCGAGCGCACCCTCGCCGCCCTCCTGAAGGAGGGCTTCAAGGCCAGCGTGGCTTCGGAGCCCTTCCGCCTCCAGGGCCGCGCCTACGGGCCGGGCACCGTGATCTTCCCGCCCCGGCTGAACGACCTCGCGAAGCTGCGGGCGCGCCTCCAGGACCTCGCCGCCGCCAACCACCACCCGGTGGCCGCCGCGGACAGCGCCCTGGTGGAGACGGGCCCGGACCTGGGCTCTTTCAAGGTGGGCGCCCTCCGGCTGCCCCGCATCGCGGTGCTCATGGACCGCCCCGCCAATGCCACCAGCCTGGGAGCCGTGATGCACGTGCTCCGGGAGACCGGCCTGCCCTTCGTCCAGGTGCGGGCGGATCGCCTCGGCGGCGCCCTGCTCCACCGCTACACCCACATCGTCCTGCCCGACGACGGCGGCGCCGGCGACGGCTGGAAGGGCGTCCTGGGGGAGGGCGGCGCGGCGAAGCTGAAGGCCTGGTGCGCCGAGGGGGGCACCCTGATCGGGCTCGAGGGCGGGGCGGTGTTCGCCAGCCGCGCGGGCCTCACCGAGACGGGCTTCCGCTTCCTGGCCCGGGGGGCCGAGGAGGCCCGGCTCAGGGAGAAGGACCCCAAGAAGGAGCCCGAGAAGCGCGATCCCGCGGAGCTGACCCAGCCCTGGGACAAGCGCGAGGACCGGGCCCTCAGGGAGACCATCCCCGGGGCCCTGCTGAAGGTGAGGGTGGACGCCACCCATCCCCTCGCCTGGGGCCTCCCGGGCGGCGACGGCGCCGTGCTCAACACCAGCGACACCATCCTGGAGCTCAGCGCCGGCGGCGAGAACCCCCTGGCCTACCCCGGCCCCGCCAAGGACGCGAAGGAGGGGGTGGACCTCCACCTCTCCGGGCTGCTGCCCAAGCCCCTGGAGGCGAAGCTCCAGCACACGGCCTACGCCCTGCGGGAGCGCAAGGGCCGGGGCGGGCTGATCCTCTTCGCCGGGGACCCGGTGTTCCGGGGCGCCTCGCCCTACACCACCCGGGTCTTCCTGAACGCGCTGTTCTTCGGGGCGTACGCCACCCTCCAGGACGACGACTGAGGCCTGTCTCCGGATCCCGGTCACGTCGGGATTGCCGGCCCGCGCACCGGCACCACATTGATTCGGCGGGCCCCCCGCGGGAGGCGACTCGATGGACCTCGACCATGCCCTCGAAGCCCACGTCCTGTGGAAGGTCCGGTTCCGCATGGCGATGCTGGACCAGGGGTCGGTGGACGCCGAGGCCGCGGGCGGGGTGGTCGCCTGCGACCTGGGGCGGTGGCTCCAGGCCGAGGGCCGGGAGCGGCTGGGGGGCCTCGTGGCCTTCTCCGAATGCGAGGCCCGGCACCGGGACTTCCACGCGGCGGCCGGCCGCGTCGCCCGGGCCATCAACGCCGGGCGGCTGGAGGAGGCCTCCCGCCTGCTGAAGCCCACCGAGACCTTCACCCTCAGTTCCGCGGCCCTGGGCCGGGCCATCGTGGACCTGCTGCGGGCCTCGAAGGCGGGGGCGGCGGGTGCCTAGCCTTCCCTCAGCCAGCGCGCCGCCGGCCTCGCGAAGTAGGTGAAGATCAGGTCGGCGCCGGCGCGGCGGATGCCGAGCAGGGACTCCAGCACCGTCCGGCGCTCGTCCAGCCAGCCGTTCAGCGCCGCGGCCTTGAGCATCGCGTACTCGCCGCTCACCTGGTAGGCGGCCACGGGCAGGGCCGTGTTCTCCCGCACGAGCCGGATGACGTCGAGGAAGGGGCCCGCGGGCTTCACCATCACGATGTCGGCGCCCTCCAGCTCGTCCTGCTCCAGCTCCCGCAGGGCCTCCCGGGCATTCGCCGGATCCATCTGGTAGGTCTTCTTGTCGCCGAACTTCGGGGCGGAGTCGAGGGCGTCGCGGAAGGGATTGTAGAAGGCGCTGGCGTACTTCACGCAATAGGAGAGCAGGCTCACCTCCGTGAAGCCCCGGGCGTCGAGCCCCGAGCGGATCGCCCCGATGCGGCCGTCCATCATGTCGCTGGGGGAGATCACGTCGGCACCGGCCTCGGCGTGGCAGAGGGCCTGCATCACGAGGCACTGCACGGTCTCGTCGTTGAGGATGCGGCCGTCCTTCACGATCCCGTCGTGGCCGTCGCTGTTGTAGGGGTCCAGGGCCACGTCGGTGATCACGAGGCTCTCGGGGAACTCGCGCTTCATGGCGCGGATGGCCGCGGGCACCAGGCCCCCGGGATTCCAGGCCTCCTTCCCGTCGGGGGTCTTCTGGGACTCGGGGATGGCGGGGAAGAGGTCGAAGGCCCGGACGCCCTCCTTCATCGCAGCCTCGGCCTCCCGGAGCATGGAGTCCAGGGTGAGCCTCGCGCAGCCGGGCATGGAGGCGATGGGCTGGTCCTCCGTCCCGGGATGGATGAAGAGGGGCAGCACGAAGTGCTCGGGGCCGACGAAGGTCTCCCGCGCGAAGTCGCGCACCACGGCGCTCTTGCGGTTGCGGCGGGGTCGGATGGGGAGGTCGAGGGACATGCCGGTCTCCGGGTCAGCCTCCAGGTTACGGGATCCCGGCCCTGTCCAGATCACAGGCCCGGGCGGGCTGTCAGACTGTCCCCATGGGCAAGCGCCTCACCCTCGCCATCACCGGGGCCTCGGGCTCGGCCTTCGGCGTGGCCGTCCTCAAGCGCCTGGCCGCCAACCCGGCGGTGGAGGGGGTCACCCTGCTCCTCTCGCCCACCGGCAAGCGCTGCCTGGTGGACGAGACGGGCCTCGGTCCGAAGGACCTCGCGGCCTTCGATCCCAAGGTGCGGCTCCAGGACGAGCGGGACCTGGGCGCGGCCATCTCCTCGGGCTCCCACCGCCAGGACGGCATGGCCGTCGTGCCCTGCAGCGCCGGCGCCCTGGGCCGCATCGCCGCCGGCATCAGCGAAAGCCTCGTGAGCCGCGCCGCCGACGTCTGCCTCAAGGAGCGCCGGCCCCTGGTGCTCTGCCTGCGGGAGACGCCGCTGAACCGCATCCACCTGGAGAACATGCTGCGGGTCCACGACGCCGGGGCCGTCGTCATGCCCCTCATGCCCGGCTGGTACGCGAAGCCCCCGGACTTCGAGGCCCTCTTCGACACCTTCGCCACCCGGGTGCTCGACCAGCTCGGCCTCGAGGAGCCCGACCCCAGGCGTTGGAAGGGCTGAAGGGTCCGGGACGGGGCCCGGCGCAGATTTCCCCGCGGGGGGAGCCGCCGCCCGATAGGATGAAACCGCCCATCCCGAGGTCATCATGTTCCGCCGAATCCTCCCCGCCCTCCTTCTGGTCGCGCCCCTGGCGGCCCAGTCCACCGCGAACTCGGAGCGGTCCATCACCGTCGCCGAATGGACCCGCCTGCGCACGGTCGTGGAGAGCCTGCGCAGCGAGGAGGCCACCCGCAAGCTCTACCGGGAGACGCCGGGGATCCAGGAAGCCTACCCCGCGGAACCCTTCTTCCTCGCCTACGTGCAGAAGTGGCGGGGCCGTCTCGAGCCCCTCGCCCGGGAACGCGCCAAGGCGGCCAATGTCTCCCTCACGCTCAAGGAGCTGGAGGACGGGGACGAGTGGTTCCTCACCTTCCACCACGCGAAGCCCAAGCACGCCATCACCGTGGTGAAGACCGCCTGGAAGGACGGGGCCCTCCGGAACATCTCCTTCACGCGGGGCTTCACCGAAGTGAACCGCGGGCGCAAGTGACGGCGGAGGCCGACGACACCGTCGCCGGAACGGGGCTGCCCCCCTGCCGTCCGCCCTGGTGGGCCCGGGGCGGGCATGGCCAGACCATCGTCGGCAACTTCCTGCCTTTCCGGTCCGCCGGCGGCCCGCGGGAGGACCTGCTGCTGGACCTGCCGGACGGCGACCGGCTGACCGGCCACGCCTATCCAGGCGCCTCCGACGCGCTGGTGTGCTTCTTCCACGGCCTCGGCGGCAGCAACGAGGCCCACTACATGCACCGGGGCGTCGCCATCGCCCGGCGGCTCGGCCACGGGGCCTGGAGCCTCAACCACCGGGGCTGCGGCAGCGGCGCGGGCCTCGCGGCCGGCACCTACCACAGCGGGCGCGCCGACGACCTGGGCGCGGTCTTCGCGGAGGCCCGGCGCCGCCACCCGGGCCGTCGCATCGCCGCGGTGGGCTTCTCCCTCAGCGGGAACGCGCTGCTGCTGAACCTGGGCGAGGGCGTCGGCCGCTTCGAGAAGCCTGACGTGGCCATCGCCGTGAATCCTCCGGTGGACCTGGAGAAGGGGGCCCTGCTGCTCAAGCGCGGATTCAACCGCGTCTACGACTTCCGCTTCGTCCTGCGCTGCCGCCGGGCCGTCCGCGACCGCGTGCGGGCGGGGCTCATCCCGGACCGCTACCCGGTGAAGTGGTGGCGCCCGCTCCACGACTTCGACGACGCGTACACGGCGCCGGCCTCGGGTTTCAGGGACCGGGAGGACTACTACGCCCGGTGCAGCGCCGGACCGCACCTCGCGAAGATCGACCGGCCCACGGTGATCCTGATGAGCCAGGACGACCCCTTCCTCGACTGGCGGGACCACGCGGCCGCGCCGAAGTCCGAGTTCGTGAGCCTGCACCTGGAGGCCACCGGAGGCCACATGGGCTACGTCGACGCCGTCCAGCCCCGCCGCCAGTGGCTGGACGTGGCCCTGGAGCACTACCTGCGGGAGTTGCTGGCGCAGTGAGGCGCCGGCGTCCCTCGCGGAGCGGCCGGCGACGTCCCGGACGGCCTGTCAGGGACGCTTGGGCCGGCGATGGCCTAGGCTTCGGCCCGGCTCTTCACCGCCCCGACGAGCCCCGGGAACACGAAGCGGTGGAGCGGCAGCACGGCGTACCAGTAGGCGTAGCCCAGCAGGCCCCGGGGCTCGAAGAAGGCGGTCTGCTCCACCCGCGCGCCCACGGGGTCCGGCCGCACCTCGAACTGCAGCCAGGCCCGGCCCGGCAGCTTCATCTCGGCCCGGAGGCGCAGCAGGTGGGGCGCCTCCATCGCCTCGACGCGCCAGAAGTCCAGGGGATCGCCCACCCTCAACTCGCGGGGGTGGCGGCGGCCCCGCCGCATCCCCACCCCCCCGGCCAGCCGGTCCATGAGCCCGCGGAGCTGCCACAGGGCGTTGCCGGCGGGCCAGCCCTCCTCGCCGCCCAGGGCGCAGATCACCTCGAAGACCCGTTCCGGGGAGGCCGCGACCCGGCGGCGCTTCCGGTCCAGCAGCATCCCCTCGTGGGCCCCGAGGTGATCGGTCTCCGCCTCGCCGGGACGGAAGCTGGCGAGGCTCGAGGCCCAGGTGGTCTGCACGTCGTCGCTGGCCATGCGCGCCAGGGCGCGTTCCACCGCCTCGTCGTAGCCCGTGGGCTGGACCTTGAACGTCGCCAGCGCCCGGGGGTCCCGCACCACCACCTCGGTCTGCAGGCTCTCCACCAGCGGGTGGGCGATGCGGAAGGGGATGGGCGTGACCAGGTCCACCCAGCGGCTGCTCAGCTCGGGCCGGGGCACCGGGAAGCCCAGGATGAGGCGCGGGAGGCCCCGCAGGCGGGCGTAGCGCAGCATCATCTCCTTGTAGGTGAGGATGTCCTTCCCGCCGATCTCGTAGACGCCCTCGGCGTTCGGGTGGTCCAGGGCCTCGACCAGGTACTCCAGCACCGAGCGCACGCCGATGGGCTGGCAGCGGGTGTTCACCCAGGTGGGCGTGACCATGAGGGGCAGGCGCTCGGTGAGGTGGCGGATCATCTCGAAGCTGGCGCTGCCCGAGCCCACGATCACCGCGGCGCGGAACTCGATCACCGGCACGCCGCCCTCGGCGAGGGCGCGGCCCACCTCCTGCCGCGAGACCAGGTGCTTGCTCTTCACCCGCTCGGGGTCCCCCAGGCCGCCCAGGTAGACGATGCGCCGGACGCCGGCGGCCCGCGCGGCCCGGCCGAAGGCCAGGGCCATGGCGTGGTCCCGTTCCCGGAAGGCCTGGCCCACGGCCATGGAGTGGACCAGGTAGTAGGCCACCTCGACGCCCTCCAGCACCGCCGGCAGCGCCTCGGCCTCGGCGAGGTCGGCCTCGCGCGTCTCCACGCCCTCCCAGGCATGGCCCGCCAGGCGCGTCGCGTCCCGGGCCACGCACCGGACCCGGTGCCCCTCCGCCAGGAGGCGGGGCACCAGCCGGCCGCCGATGTAGCCCGTGGCGCCCGTGACCAGGACCTTCACGGGTCCCTCCTCAGGAGGCGGGCGCCTCCACCGGGGGGCCCTCCGCGGCCTCACCCTCGGGCGCGGCCGCTCCGCCCTTCGTGAACTGGCCGGCCATGATCGGGACCGCCACCTTCACCAGGACCGTGAAGACCAGGAAGCCGATCCCGAAGATGCCGGCGGAGACGCACCACTCCACCCAGGTGGGCCGGTACTCGTAGATCTCGCCCAGGGTGTCCGGGGTCATGCCCGGGATCACGAGGCCCATGCCCTTCTCGATGTAGACGCCGGCGTAGATCAGCACGCAGCCCAGGTTGAGGAGGGCCATGTTCCGCCGCCACCTCGGCACCAGGAAGATGAGGAAGGCCACGACGCTGCACGCCAGCCCGCCCCAGGCGTAGGGCACCAGGGTCCGGTGGCTCCCGATGCCGCTCCAGAAGTACTGGGTGTAGAGCAGGTGCTCCGTGGCGGAGTAGTACTCCTTGAAGAGCTCCGCCCCCAGCAGGAAGAGGTTGAGGAACATGGTGTAGGCCATGAGCTCGGCCACCTTCTGGATGGCCTCGTCCTTGATCGGCAGGCCGGTGCGCTTGCGCAGCACCTGGAAGAGCAGGAGCAGCACCGCGGGGCCCGAGCAGAAGGCCGAGGCGATGAAGCGCGGCGCCAGGATGGAGGCGTTCCAGTAGGGGCGCGAGGCCATGCCGTTGTAGAGGAAGGCCGTGACCGTGTGGATGGAGACCGCCATCGGGATGGAGAAGAGCACCATGGGCACCACGAACTTCTTGTTGTAGGGCTGCCCCCCGTAGGCCTTGTAGAGGATGTGCAGCACCACGGCGAGGTTCACGCCGAGGTAGATGTTCAGCACGAGCGCGTCCCAGGCCATGATCGAGACCGGGAAGTTGGGCGAGCCCAGCAGCGGCACGATGTGGAGGAACCGGTCCGGGCGTCCCATGTCCACCAGCACGAAGAGCAGGCACATGATGATGGCGGAGACGGCCAGCAGCTCGCCCAGGATCACCACCTCCTTGATGGGGCCCCAGTCGTAGACGTAGGCCGGGATCACCAGCAGCACGGCGGCGGCGGCGATGCCCACCAGGAAGGTGAAGTTGCCCACGTAGAAGCCCCAGGAGACCTGGTCGCGCAGGTGGGTCTCGATGAGCCCGTGGCGGGCCTGGAAGGTGTAGGCGAAGAGGCCCGTGGCGATGAGGAGGAAGAGGAAGCCGACCCACGTCCGGTAGGCTTTGTCCCCCTGCGCCACGATGCGCGCGCAGCCCTTGAGGAATCGGAGAATGCCCATGGCCGGCTCCTAGGCCGAAAACCGGCATAAGGAGCCGCAATGGCCCGTCCAGGAAATCGCTGTACGTTCCATGACGGCTCCTAGGTCGCGTAGAAGTAGAAGAAGGAGGGATGGGTCGCGAGATCCTCCTTCAGGATGAAGACCCGCTTGGTCTCCATGGCCTGGCGGATCTCGCTCTCGGGATCCAGCAGGTTGCCGAACTTGCGGGCGCCCACGGGGCAGATCTCCACGCAGGCCGGATAGAGGCCCTTGCGGGTGCGCTGGACGCAGAAGGTGCACTTCTCGACGACGCCCTTGGGCCGGGGCCGGTTGCCCAGCACGTGGGTCCTGGGGTTCATCTCGGCGGCGGGCAGGTCGGGCTCGGCCCAGTTGAAGTGCCGCGCCCCGTAGGGGCAGGCGGACATGCAGCAGCGGCAGCCGATGCACCAGTCGTAGTCCACCACCACGATGCCGTCCTTCTCCTTCCAGGTGGCCGCGACGGGGCAGGTCTTGACGCAGGGCGGGTCGTCGCACTGCTGGCACTGCACGGGCATGTAGAAGTGGCCCGGGCGGGGGACCTGCTCGGCGTCGTAGTAGATGTCGGACTTGTTCACGTCCACGCCGTGGGCCTTCTCCATCTCCAGCACGCGGATCCACTGGATCTGGGGGCTCTTCCGGGACTGGTTGTTCTCCTCCACGCAGGCATAGACGCAGCGGCGGCAGCCGATGCAGCGGGAGAGGTCGAGGCCGTAGCCGAACTTGACGCCGTCCATGGGACCGGTCGCGTCCACGGTGACCGCCTTCCCGTACCGGCGGCCGTACTTCCCCTCCTGCTCCGCCACGAAGCGGCGGACCTCGGCGGGCGAGAGCTCCCGGAAGGACTTCCGGAAGAAGGATTCGAGGGAGCAGCCGGTGCTCGCGGCGGCGGCGGTCGCGGCGAGGAACTGGACCACCGCGCGGCGGTCGGGATCCGGGGCCTGGTCGGGCCGGGAGGCGGAACAATCGCAGGACCTCATCGCCTCACCTCGCTGGGCCGCTGGGGCGGCGGCATGGGCCTGAGGGGCTGGAAGCGCGGGTTGTGCGGGTTGTGGCAGTGGACGCAGAGCAGGTAGGTGCGCTCGCCGTTCCATTCGCCGGTGCGCTTGCCATGCACCCCGCGCCGCCAGTCCCGGTACTTGTCCCCGTGGCACTGGCCGCAGAGGCGGTAGGACTCGGTGAAGGGGACGAGGGTGCCGTTGATGAGGTGGAGCATCTCCCGGTTGGCGCCGTCGTGGCAGTCCAGGCACCAGCGGTTCTCGCTGTCGTGGTTGAAGGCGCCCTGGATGTCGTCGTGCATCTCGAGCTTCCGCGGCCTGGGGTCGAACTTGCCGGTGTGGCAGGTGGAGCAGGGCCACGTGTCGTCGGGCAGCGGCGGCGGCTTGGCCTCGATGAGCTTCCCCTTGGCGGCGGAGGGGGTGGCCGCGGCCTTGGCCGGGGACGCCGGCGCCGCGGAGTGCTGGGCGCGCAGGGCCGCGCCGGCGAGGGCCAACGCGAGGAAGCCCGTCAGTGCATGGACGACGGCCATGGGTGCTCCGGTGCAGGTTTCCGGAAGATTCGTCCTGCCCTCCCGTGCCCGGGATCACATCTCGCGCCGGCCTTGGCCGCCCTTCAGCGCGCGAAGGCGCCCGCGGCGCGGAGCTCGGCCACCAGGCCCGGCAGGACCTGGAGGAAACCGTCCACCTCCGCCTCGGTGCTGGGGTGGCCCAATGTGACCCGGATCGTCCCCCGGGCGTACTCGGCCGGCACGCCCATGGCCCGCAGCACGTGGCTGGGCTCCCGCTGCCCGGTGCTGCAGGCGCTGCCGGTGCTCACGCAGAACCCGGACTGGTTCAGCCGCAGCAGCAGCGCCTCGCCGTCGAGGCCGCGGAAGCTGAGCAGGGAGGTGTTCGGCAGCCGCGGGGCTTCGGCGCCTTCCACCCGCACGTCGGCCACCCTCGACTTCACGCCGGCCTCCAGCCGGTCGCGGAGTCCCAGCACCCGCGCCATCTCCGGAAGGCGCGCGGCGGCCAGGGCGGCGGCGCGGCCGAGCCCGACGAGCCCGGGCACGTTCTCGGTCCCGCCCCGGCGGCCCCGCTCCTGGCCGCCGCCCACCATGAACGGCTTCAGGCGCACGCCCCGCCGGATGTAGAGGGCCCCGACGCCCTTGGGCCCGTGGAACTTGTGGGCGCTGAGGTTGAGCAGGTCCACCCCCCAGGCCCGCACGTCCACCGGGACGCGGCCCACCGCCTGGACGGCATCGCAGTGGAACAGCACGCCCTTCGCCCGCGCGAGGGCGGCCAGCTCGGCCACCGGGAAGCGGACGCCGGTCTCGTTGTTGGCGGCCATGACGCTCAGCAGGGCGGTGTCGGCGCGGAGGCTGGCCTCGACCTCGGCGAGGTCCAGGCGACCCTGGCCGTCCACCCCCAGCACGGTCACCTCGGCACCCTGGTGCCGGAGCCAGGCGGCCAGGGCGTGGATGGCGCCGTGCTCCACCGCCGTGGTGACGAAGTGGCGCCTCGCCGGGAGGGCCTCGAAGACGCTGCGGATGGCGTGGTTCAGCCCCTCGGTGCCACAGCCGTTGAAGGCGATCTCCGCGGGGTCGGCGCCGAGGAGGGCCGCCACCTGCTCCCGGGCCGCCACCACCGCCCCGTCGCTGAGGATCCCGAGGGCGTGGGCGCTGCCGGCGTTGCCGTAGCGCTCCGCGAACCAGGGCAGCATGGCCTCCACCACCTCCGGCGCGCAGGGCGTGGTGGCATTGTGGTCCAGGTAGACGGCCATGGCTCCAGTGTAGGGGCGTCCAGGAAAAGGCCTCACGGGGGCGGAACCTCCCGTGGGACGCTGTCACAGATCGGACGGGCGCGACGACTCAAGGTGTACGAGGAGGCTCCATGGAAAATCCCCACACCGCCAAGCTCATCACCTTCGCCCTGGCGGCCGCGGGCTTCACCGTGCTGGCCGCCCTCGCCCGCCCCTCCCTGGAGAAGACCATGCTGCTCGGATCGAGCCCCAAGACCTCCCTTCCCGCCCCCGGCGCCGCCCTGCCCGGACGCCCGGAGAAGATGCCCCTGACGGAACCCCACCGCCTCTACCACCGTCCCGTGGACGCGCCCCTGGCCGCCATCGGCGCCGGCCTGGAGGAGGCCTACTTCGGCGTGGGCTGCTTCTGGGGGGCCGAGCGCCTCTTCTGGCGCCTGCCCGGCGTGGTCCACACCGCCGTGGGCTACCAGGGCGGGGCGACGCCGAATCCGACCTATGAGGAGGTGTGCACCGGGAGGACCGGCCACGCCGAGGCCGTCCGGGTGGTCTACGATCCGAAGCGGACCTCCTTCGAGGCCATCCTCAAGGCCTTCTGGGAGGCCCACGATCCGACCCAGGGCATGCGCCAGGGCAACGACGTGGGGACCCAGTACCGCAGCGCCATCTACACCACCACGCCGGCCCAGGCGGCGGCCGCGGAAGCCACCCGGAAGGCCTTCGAAGCGGCCCTGGCGGCGAAGGGCTACGGCGCCATCACCACGGAGCTCAAGGCCGCGCCGCCCTTCTACTACGCCGAGACCTACCACCAGCAGTACCTGGACCGCCACCCCAACGGCTACTGCGGCTTGAAGGGCACCGGCGCGGTCTGCGTCATCGGCGGGCGCTGAGGTGATCGCGACCGCCAAGCTCCTCCTCGCCGCCGGCGCCGCCGCCCTCGTGGCCGCGGGCTTTCTCGCCGCGCCGCGCCTGCACCCCTCCTCCGACCAGCCCCAACCCTTGATCTCCCGAGGCAGCCCCGTGCAAGACCCCCTGAACGTGTCCTTCACGCCCCTGACGAAGCCCAAGACCGCCTGGAAGGGCCAGGTCTCCGACGAGGCCTACGCCGTGCTCTTCGAGGAGGCCACCGAGCGCGCCGGCACCTGCGCCCTGCTCCACGAGAAGCGCGAGGGCACCTTCATCTGCGCCGCCTGCTACCTGCCCCTCTTCGTGAACCGGACCAAGTTCGAGAGCGGCACCGGCTGGCCCAGCTTCAACGAGCCCATCCCCGGCCGCCTCGGCTTCAAGACCGACTACAAGATCGGCTACCCGCGCACCGAGTACCACTGCGCCCGCTGCGGCGGCCACCAGGGGCACCGCTTCGACGACGGACCGCCGCCGACGGGGCAGCGGTATTGCAACAACGGCGTGGCGCTGAGGTTCATCCCCAAGGGGGAGGCGCTGCCGGCGTTGCGGGATTGAGGCCGGGCGCGGCGCCAGCAAAGACACACACGACAGTGTCCAGGCCCTGGTCCCCGGGGCCTGGGTAGTCTTGAATGGTCGGCCGCTCCCCTTCCGGCCCTCCCCCCCGGGCCCTCCATGAAGCCTCGCGACATCCCCTCCTACGCGACGATGGCCGAGTTCTATGCGGCGCTCGGCGGACGGATGGATCAGGAGGTGGACCTCACGGTCCATCGCCTCGAGGCGATCCATAGAAACGCCCCCTTCCGTTCACCCCTGTTCCGCGCGAACTACTACTCCATCGTCCTGGTGCGCCGGGGGCGGGGCCGCTACTTCCTCGACGACCACACCGCCGAGATCCGGGATCGCACGCTTTACTTCACCAATCCCGGGCACATCAAGGGCTTCGAGATCGTCCAGCCCTCCCAGGGCTACGTGCTCACCTTCGCCGAGTCCTTCCTGAAGGAATACCTCGGCCCCGGGGTGCTGGAGGAATTCCCGTTCCTGATCTCCGAAGTGGTGCCGCCCAGCTACCTCCCGGCGGACGCCTTCGCCCCCTTCGAGACCCTGGGAGCCGCCCTCCTCGAGGAGTTCGACGGCGCCTCCACCTACCGCTTCAAGATCATCGGGAACCTGATGGCGGTGCTCCTCCTGCGCATCAAGGAGGGGCCGTGGAAGGGCTATGACCCCGCCGAGGAGGGCCGCGGCGCCTCGAGGCTCGTGCATGCCTTCAAGCAGAACCTGGAGGCCCATTTCCGCGACCTCCGGGAGGGGAGGGTCGAGTCCCTGCACCAGGTGCAGGATTTCGCCCGCCTGCAGCACCTCCACCCCAACTACCTCGGAACCGTGATCCGGCAGAAGACCGGCAAGACCATCCTGGCCTGGGTCGCCGAGAAGCGCACGGCGGAGGCGTCGGCCCTGTTGGCCCGCTCCAACCTCTCCATCAAGGAGATCGCCTTCCGGCTGGGCTTCACAGAGCCGGGGCACTTTTCCCGCTTCTTCAAGGAACAGACCGGCCGCACACCCTCGGCCCACCGGAGGGCGGCGGCCGAAGGCCCCTGATCTTTGAAATCGGCAAGCCTTCCGAGAGCCCGTGCATCGCTCCGCCGGCGCACCGGCGCTGGAATGGGCAAGGCCCGGATCCACGGGCCCTGACCAAGGAGCCTGACATGAGCAAGGAACTGACTGGAAAGCTCGCCCTCGTCACGGGAGGCGGGCGCGGCATCGGCCGGGCCACGGCGCTCCGCCTCGCGGAGCAGGGTGCGGACCTGGTGATCACCTACCTGGCCCACGAGGCGGCCGCCCGGCAGGCCGTGGCGGACCTGGAGGCCCGGGGCGTCCGGGCCGCGGCCCTGCGGGTGGACCTCACGGGGACCGCCGGGCTGGACCCCTTCCTCGCCGAATTCCGCCGGGTCCTGGCGGGCTGGGGCCGGGAGACCTTCGACATCCTCGTCAACAACGCCGGAATCCTCCGCCTAGCCACCTTCGACCGGGTGACGGAGGAGGACCTGGATGCCAACTTCCTCACCAACTACAAGAGCGTCTTCTTCCTCACCCAGCGCCTGCTGCCCCTCCTCGCCGACGGAGGCCGCATCGTCAACCTGGGATCGGGAACCGCCCGCATCGCGTTCGCGCCCCTGGTGGCCTACGGCCCCCTGAAGGCGGCACTACAGAGCCTGACGCGCTACCTGGCGGCCTTCCTCGGTCCCCGGGGCATCACGGTGAACGCCGTGGCCCCCGGCGGCCTCGACGACGACTTCAACGCGGGGCTCTTCGAGCGCATGCCCCAGGCCAGGGAGCACATCGCCGCCCATACCGCCCTGGGCCGCATCGGCCTGCCCTCCGATGTGGCGGGGGCGATCGCCTTCCTCTGCGGCCCCCAGGCCTCCTTCATCAGCGGCGCGGTGCTCGATCTCGACGGGGGGTACCGCCTCTGAGGACCGGCCTCAGCCCGTGGACCTCCCCCGGATCGCCTCGAAATCCTCCGCCCGCCGCATCCGCTCCAGCGTCTCCCGCAGCGGCGCGGGCGGGGGCCCGAGCCTCCGGGCGTTCAGGTCCATCCAGCCGCCGGTGCTCGTCACCTTCGCCACGAGCTGGCCGTCCTCGGTGCTGAACGTGTTCCGGATCCTGAACCGCGCGCCGTCGGCGCTCACGCCTGCCAGCTCGATGCCGACGACCACGGGCTGGAGGAGCTTGAGCTCGCGGTAGTACTCCACCTCGTCCTTGAGCACCACGGGCCCGAAGCGCAGTCGTTCGAACTCGGCCATCTCGAAGCCGCAGGACCGGAAGAACATCATCCGCACCGTGGCCGCCAGGTCTAGGTACGCGGTGTTGCGCATGTGGCCGTTGAAGTCCAGGTCGCCCCAGCCGACCTCGAAGCGATGGGTGAAGGGCTCGGGCACGGACGCCTCCTCAGGCCGTCAGGTAGCCGCCGTCCACCGCGAGGCAGGCGCCGGTGGTGTAGGAGGCGGCGCCGGAGACGAGGTAGAGGGCCGCGCCGGCCATCTCCTCCGGCCTGGCGACGCGGCCCGCGGGGATGTGGGCGAGGGCCGCCTTGAGGATCGCCTCGTCGTGCACAAGGGCCGACGCGAACTTCGTGTCCGTGAGCCCCGGCAGCAGGGCGTTCACGCGCACGCCCATCGGGGCGCACTCCTTCGCGAAGGCCTTGGTCATGGCGATCACCGCGGCCTTGGTGATGGAGTAGACGCCCTGCCCCGCGCCGGGGATGACGCCGTTCACCGAGGCCACGTTCAGGATGGCCCCGCCGCCGCCCTGCGCCATCAGCTTCGAACCCAGGGCGCACATCGCGAAATATCCGCGGATGTTGACGTCCACGGTCTTCTGGAAGGCGTCCAGGGGCGTGTCGGCGATGGGGCCGAAGTGCGGGTTCGTGGCGGCGTTGTTCACCAGGATGTCCAGCCGGCCGCGGCCGGACGCGAGGTGGCCGAACAGGGCCTCGATCCGGGCCAGGTCGCCGATGTGGCAGGCGAGCGCCTCCGCCGATCCCCCGGCCTCGCGGATGGACGCGGCCACGGCCTCGCAGCCCTCCTGCTTCCGGCTGCTGACCAGCACGTGGGCGCCCTTGGCCGCCAGCAGCCGCGCGATGGCCTCGCCGATGCCGCGGCTGGCGCCGGTGACCACCGCCACCCGGCCGGAGAGGTCGAAGGGATCGGGGCTCATGGCGCCTCCCGCATGAGGGCCTTGCAGCGGCCTTCGAGGATGTGGGTGAGCAGGGCGAAGCCCGCGAACTCCGGGTTGCGGGTGGCGCCCTCCGCGAAGCGCGCGTAGATCTGCTGGGCGATGGCCGCCAGCCGGAAGAGGCCGAAGGCGAGGTAGAAGCGCATGCCCGAGGTGTCGAGGCCCGTGCGGTCCCGGTAGTGCTCCACCACCTCGGCCCGGGTGAGCATGCCCGGGAGGTGGGTGGGCTGGCGCCGCAGCTTGAGGAAGGAACGGTCGTCGTCGGCCTGCGCCCAGTAGGCCAGCGTGTTGCCCAGGTCCATGAGCGGATCGCCGAGGGTCGCCATCTCCCAGTCCAGGACCCCGACCACCTTCAGCGGATCGGCACCGTCGAGCACCACGTTGTCGAAGCGGTAGTCGTTGTGGACGAGGCAGGTGGCGGCGTCGCGCTCGGGCCGGGTGCGCCAGAGCCAGGCCATGACGGCCTCGAAGTCCGCCGCGTCCGGCGTGCGCGCCGCCCGGTACCGCGCCATCCAGCCCTCCACCTGGCGCTGCACGTAGCCCTCGCCACGGCCCAGGTCCCCGAGGCCCGCCGCCCGCCAGTCCACCTGGTGCAGGTCCACGAGCCGGTCCAGGACGTTGAGGCAGAGCCGCCGGGCCCGCTCCGCGTCCAGGACGAGGCCCCGGGGCAGGTCGCGACGCAGGATGATCCCGGGGATCCGCTCCATGGCGTAGAAGGGGGCCCCGAGCACGGCCTCGTCCCCGCAGACCGCGAGGACCCGCGGCACCCAGGGATAGACCGGCCGCAGGGCGGCCATCACCCGCGCCTCCCGGATCATGTCGTGGGCCGAGCGAGCCTTCGTCCCCGGCGGAGGCCGGCGGAGGATGAGCTCCCGCCCGGGGTAGGTCAGGAGGTAGGTCAGGTTCGAGGCCCCGCCCGGGAACTGGCGCACCTCGGGCAGGCCCTGGAGGTCCGGGATCGCCAGCTTGAGGAAGGCGTCGGCCCGGACCGCGTCGAAGGCGTCCTCGGGGCGCAGGGGCGCGGGCTGGTCCAAGGGCAGCATGGTCAGGCCCGCAGCCCCGGCCGCGCCGCCTGCCGGCGCAGCTCCAGCTTCGCGATGAGGGCGCGGTGCACCTCGTCGGGCCCGTCGGCGATGCGCAGGATGCGGGCGTAGGCGTAGAGGGCGGTGAGGGGGAAGTCCTCGCTCAGTCCCGCGCCGCCGTGGATCTGGATGGCCTGGTCGATGATGGTCTGGGCCACGTTGGGCGCCACCACCTTGATCTGGCTGATCTCGCTCATGGCCCCCTTGGCGCCCACGGTGTCCATCATCCAGGCGGCCTTCAGGGTCAGCAGCCGCGCCTGCTCGATCGCCATGCGCGCGTTGGCGATGATGTCGGCGTTGCCCCCGAGCTTCGCCAGCGGCCTGCCGAAGGCCACGCGGGTGAGGGCGCGCGCGCAGAGCAGCTCGAGGGCCCGCTCGGCGGCGCCGATCACGCGCATGCAGTGGTGGATGCGCCCGGGGCCCAGGCGGCCCTGGGCGATCTCGAAGCCCCGCCCGGGTCCGGCGATGAGGTTCTCCCGGGGCACGCGGACGTCCGTGAAGCTGACCTCGCCGTGGCCATAGGGCTCGTCGAAGCTGCCGAAGACCGGGACGTTGCGGACGATCTCCACGCCCGGCGCGTCCGTCGGCACCAGCACCATGGAGTGGCGCGCGTGCTTCTCCGCCGCGGGGTCCGTCACGCCCATGAAGATCGCGACTTTGCAGTCCGGGTGGCCGATGCCGCTGCTCCACCACTTCCGGCCGTTGAGGACCACCTCGTCGCCCCGGAGCTCCGCGGTGGCCTCCATGTTCGTGGCGTCGCTGGAGGCCACGCCGGGCTCGGTCATGCAGAAGGCGGAGCGGATCTCGCCCGCCAGGAGGGGCTTCAGCCACCGTTCCCGCTGGGCCTCGCTCCCGTACTTCACCAGCACTTCCATGTTCCCCGTGTCCGGCGCGTTGCAGTTGAAGACCTCCGCCGCGATCAGGGAGCGGCCCATGAGCTCCGCCAGGGGCGCGTACTCCAGGTTCGACAGGCCCGCGCCCAGGACCGGATCCGGCAGGAAGAGGTTCCAGAGCCCCTCGGCCTTCGCCTTCGCCTTCAGCTCCGCCATCACCGGCGGCACCGTCCAGGGCCCCGGCCCGCGCTGCAGGGCCTTGAAGTAGCCCTCCTCCGCCGGCAGCACGTGGGCCTCCAGGAAGGCCTGCACCCGCGCGGCGAAGTCGCGGGCCTTGGGGGAGGGCGCGAAGTCCATGGGTCCTCGGAGGCGGTGAGCCAGCTTACAACACCGCCCCGCGGCCCTGCCGTAGGCTGGAGGCATGGACGCCCCCCTCGCCGAGCGCCTGCGGCCGACGAGCCTCGACGAGGTCGTGGGGCAGACGCACCTGCTGGGGGCCAAGGGCCCGCTGCGCCGCATCGCCGCCGGCGGGCGCCTTCCCTCCATGGTGCTGTGGGGCCCACCGGGCACGGGCAAGACGACCCTGGCGCGCATCCTCGCCCAGGCCACCGGCCACGGCTTCCTGGAGTTCAGCGGGGTCACCGGGACCGCGGCCGAGCTGAAGAAGTACCTCCTCGACCAGGCGAAGATGCCCCTCTTCCGGGCCGCGGCGCCGGTGCTCTTCCTGGACGAGATCCACCGCTTCAACCGGGCCCAGCAGGACATCCTCCTGCCCTTCCTGGAGCGGGGCGAGGCCATCCTCATCGGCGCCACCACGGAGAACCCGGCCTTCTACCTGAACCCGGCCCTGAGGAGCCGCTGCCAGCTCTTCGCGTTGAAGGGCCTCGAGCCGGAGGCCATCGTCGCCGTGCTCCGCCGGGCGGAAGCGAAGGAGGACCGCGAGGCCGCGCCGGATGCCGTCCTCGCCTGGCTCGCGGACTGGGCGGGGGGCGACCTGCGGGCGGCGCTGACGGGACTGGAGACCTGGTGGGACCTGCCCGGCGCCGGGCGCAGCCTCGAGGCCCTCCAGGCGGCCCTGGGCGGCCGCGTCCTCTTCGACCGGGCCGACGGCCACTACGACCTGGCCTCGGCCTTCCAGAAGAGCCTCCGCGGCAGCGACGCCGACGCGGCCCTCTACTACCTCAGCCGCATGATCCGCGGCGGCGAGGATCCCCGCTTCATCGCGCGCCGCCTGATGGTCACTGCGGCCGAGGACGTGGGGAACGCCGACCCCCAGGCCTTCATCCTCGCGGAGACCGCCAGCCGCGCCGTGGAGCGCATCGGTTGGCCGGAGGCGCGGATCCCCCTGGCCCAGGCCGTCATTTACGTGGCCAACGCGCCGAAGAGCAACGCGACGGTCTCGGCCATCGACGCGGCGATGGCCGCGGACGACGCGCCGGTGCCCGACGCCCTGCGGGACGCGAACACGAGCACCGCCCGGGGCGCCGGCCGCGGCGCCGGCTACCACTACAGCCACGCGGACTACGACCGTCCCCAGGACTTCCTGCCCGAGAGACTGCGGGGGACGCGCTTCCACGAGCCCTCCCGCCCCCAGGAGCGGAGCTGGCGCGACGCCGCGGAGCCCGACGCCGCGAGGCTGGAGCCGCTGTGGGAGGCCTGGGCCGCGGCGAACCCGGAGGGGGGCGAGGTCCCCCTGTCCGACTGGGCCACGGCGCTGGGGTGCAGTCGCGAGGCCCTGGGGCGCGCCCTCCAGAGGCTGGCCGGGGGCGCCTTCCAGCTCGAGCGGGTGCTCCGGGCGCGCCGGCGGTAGGCCGGCCGGATGCCGGGCGGCTTCAGGGCACGTCGGCGGGGATGCGGGTGGAGGGGTCCAGGCCCTTCAGGACGGGGCGCATCACGTAGACCGTCCGCTTGCCGGGCCGGAGGGCGCCGGCGTACCACTCGGCCTTCAGGGAGAGGAAGAGGTGCCGCGGCGCCTCGCCGGGCGCCGTGGCCCTCAGCACCAGCAGCTCGTGCCCGCGGCCGGGGATGAGCACGCGGTCCACGAAGCGGCGGCGGGGGAAGGCGAGCTCCACGGCCTCGAGGACGAAGGCGCCCCTGCCGTCCGCCCGCAGCGGCTGGAAGGGTCCCCCGGACCCGGACTCCCAGGCCTTCCGGGGACCGAGCCAGACCTCGAGGGTGGTGCGCTCGGGAAGCCCTTCCGCGAGGACCTTGAGGCCCAGCCTCGGGTGCTCGACCTCGGCGGGGCGGTTCCAGAGCAGGAGGCAGGCCAGGGAGAGCAGCACCAGGCCCGACCAGAGCACGTAGTACCAGCGCCGCTGGTGGTGGATGGAGGGCGTCGCGGACTCGCTCATGGGGCTCCCGGAATCCTCCAGTGTGCCCGGAGCCGAAGGGTCCCTCAGCGCGGGATCGCGCCGAAGCGCCCCGATTCGAAGTCCTGGATGGCCTGCACCAGCTCGGCCCGGGTGTTCATCACGAAGGGCCCGTAGCCGGCGATGGGCTCGCCGAGGGGTTCGCCGGCCAGGAGCAGGGCCTTGGTGGGGACCGCCGCGCGCAGGGAGACGGCGTGGCCCTTCCGGTCCAGGAGCGCCATCTGCGCCGTCGCGGCGGTCGCGCCGTTCACCGCCGCCTCGCCCTGGACCACCACGACGGCGGCGTTCCAGCCCTCGGGCAGCTCCAGGTCCGCGACGCCGCCCGCCTCGAGGCGCAGGTCCCACACCGCCAGGGGGCTGAAGGTGCGGGCGGGCCCCCGCACGTCCCCGAAGTCGCCGGCGATGACGCGCACGGTGCCCCCGCCGCCCGGCAGGGACACCTCGGGGATCTGCGACGCGGCGATGGCCTGGTAGCCCGGGGGGTCCATCTTGTGCTTCGCCGGCAGGTTCACCCAGAGCTGGGCCATCTGCATGGGCCCGCCCGCGCGGCTGAAGGCCTCGGAGTGGAACTCCTCGTGCAGGATGCCCGACGCGGCGGTCATCCACTGGACGTCGCCGGGACCGATGGTGCCGCCCTGTCCCGTGGAGTCGCGGTGGGACACCTCGCCCTCGTAGACGATGGTCACCGTCTCGAAGCCGCGGTGGGGATGCTCGCCGACGCCCCGGCGGCGCGACGTCGGCGCGAACACCTCCCGCGCGCCGAAGTCCAGGAGCAGGAAGGGACTGAGGGTCTCGCCGTGGGAGGTGTAGCTGAACATGGAGTGGACGTGGAACCCGTCGCCCACCCAGTGGGGGCGCGGGGCTGCCGAGACTTCGAGGACGCGCTTCATGGGGGTTCCTTGGGCCGGGTTCAGGCCAGATCGAAGAGGAGGATCTCGCTGGCGGCGGTGGCGGTGATGGCCAGGGCGGCTTCGTCCTCGAGGGCGAGGCCGTCGCCATGCTTCAGGTCCAGGCCGCCCACCTTCACGGCCCCTTTCGCGACGTGCAGCCAGCCGGCCCGACCCGACGCGAAGGCGTGGGAGACCGCCGCGCCGGCGTCCAGCCGGGCCACGTGGACCGACACGTCCTGGCTGAGGCTCACGGAGCCTTCCCGGCCGTCCCGGCTGGCGATGAGGCCGAGGCGGTTGCGCAGCGCGGCGTCCTCGAAGGCCACCTGCTGGTAGCGGGGCGCGAGGTCCTTACGGTCGGGGATCACCCAGATCTGGAGGAAGTGCACCCTCTCGGCCTTGGAGTCGTTGAATTCGCTGTGCCGGATGCCGGTGCCGGCGCTCATGGCCTGGGCCTCGCCGGGGCGGATCACGCCGGAACTGCCCAGGCTGTCCTGGTGGGCCAGGGCCCCCTCCAGCACCCAGGTGAGGATCTCCATGTCCCTGTGGCCGTGGGTGCCGAAGCCCTGGCCCGGCTGGACCACGTCCTCGTTGATGACGCGCAGGGCGCGGAAGTGGTGGTGGTCGGGGTCGACGTAGTCCCCGAAGGAGAAGGTGTGGCGGGTGTCGAGCCATCCGAAGTCGAAGGAGCCCCGGTCCTCGGCGCGGCGGATGGTGAGCATGGCGGCCTCCTGCAAAGCCCGGATGGACGGGCTTTCAATAAATTTGGTGTTATAACATCTATTGTCAAGACCCGGGACAACCCCTGCCCTTGCTGAAAAAGGCCCCCCATCACACCACGGCGGCCCTACATTGGGCGCGGATTCCACTCGGGGAGGCCGCCATGCTGAAGAAGGTGCTCGTGGGTGTGGACTTCTCCGCCGCCAGCCGCCTCGCCCTCGCCCGGGCCCACGCGTGGGCGGAGCGGATGCAGGTGCCCCTGGTGGCCGTGCACGTGCTGCAGCCCCCGGCCCCCATGCTCCCCGAGGCCCAGATCGCCCTGCCCGACCCCGGCTGGCTCAAGGAGCTGGAGGACCACGCCAAGGCCCAGCTCGAGGGCTGGCTCGAGGGCATGGCCCAGGCCAGCGCCTACGTCCTCTGGGGCAGCCCGGCGGAGGAACTGGTGAAGGAGGCCGACGCCGACACCCTCCTCGTCATCGCCCAGCGTGGCCACAGCGCCCTCGAGCGCCTGCTCTTCGGCAGCACCGCGGCGAAGGTGGTCAAGCACGCGCCGTGCGATGTGCTGGTGGTGCGGGCGGAGGCGGGGAAATAGGCGCGCCCCTCAGAACGGTGCGAATACGAGGCCCAAGGAAGTCCGTCCGTAATGCCAATCCTGAGTACGCGGCGACACACCAAGTGTTGCATTTGCGCTACTCGGGTAGTACGTTTGTGGCACACCCCGGACGGGGCGGCAGGGAGGTCCAGATGATTCAGGTCAGCGCGAGGCAGCAGGGCGGAGCGGTCATCATGACCATCCCGGCCGATCTCCTGAAGCTGCGCGACATCAAGGCCGGGGATGCCCTCGAGCTCGACGTGACGCCCGACGGGTTCGTCGTCCGGAAGGCCGACGCCTCCATGCAGAAACGACTCACCCTCGCCGAGCTGCTGGAAGGCGTGACCAAGCAGTCCCTCAAGGCTCTCAATAGCCAGGTCGCGCCGGCCATGGCGGGCGGTCCCGTCGGCCGGGAACTGGCCTGATGCGCCGCCGCATTCCCCAGCGCGGGGATGTCTACTGGGTGAACCCCAACCCGGTGGCGGGCCGCGAGATGAAGGACCGCCACCCCTTCGTCGTCATCACGCCCAAAGAGATCAACGCCTTCGGCGTCTGCATGATGGTCCCGGTCACCAGCGGCGGCGCCGCCGCCCGCAGCATGGGACTCACCGTCCCCATCCACGGCCACCAGATCCAGGGCGTGGCCGTCTGCCACCAGGTCCGTTCCTTCGACCTAGCCGCCCGCGAAGCCGATGGCACGGCCAGCTATGTGGAGTCGCTGGACGCGGCGACTGCTTTCGAGATCGTGAATCGGGTGATTAGCGTGATCGAGCCTGCCTGATCATTCGGGTGGCATTCGGGTTGTTTTCGTCATCGTAGAAAATAATCAGTGGAGGATCCCCGTCACGGAGAAGAAAGAACCCCCGCTTAGCAGCACCACTTCTCGAGCCCACGAACACGAGTTCGCACGGCTGGAATTCCTTCATTTCACGCAAGGAGAGCAACATGTTCATTGACGCGTTCAGCGACACCTCTCCCTTTGGTCTGTTATTTCGTTTTGGCCCCGCTACCTGAACGCCTTGGACAAGGTCTGCAACAGACAATTCAAATGCCTGAGCTAAGGCCTTTAGGGAATCAGGCTCAGGCCGTACTCGCGTACCGTTTTCGAAGGACTGGACTGCACGAACGCTGAGACCGGAAACTTGAGCAAGGTCCTTCTGGCTCATCGCGTTCTTGAACCGTAATTCTCTGAGTCTGTCTCCGAAGGTTGTCACCACGATCTCCTTCTTGTGATTTTAATGTGTGTTTATCATGTGTCAAGAGGTTCGCAGATGAATCGGCTGGGAGTTCCACCACAAATCACACGAAGGCCAAAACAGTGGGCTAATGTCGCCTTGAAACTTGACTACCGCGTACACACTAGGCTGGCCGAAGAGGCCGACAGATGCGGAATCTCTTTGCAGGCACTACTACGCGTATTGGTAGTTGAAGGATTGGACCGCCGCGCATCAGCCGTGCGGCAGGCTGAATAGATCTCTTGAAACCCCATTCGCTCAGGTATTGCATCGGCTTCATCGGCGACACAGGCCCTGAAGACCACGACTAGGCACGCCGGCTAAGGGTGCATTCGAAAGTGCTGGAAGCCAGCCCGCGAGGCCGATTCCCTACCTATCCAGCCGCAGGCTCAGATCCGCCGCCATCGCCGAGTGCGTCAGCGCGCCGACGCTGATGAAGTCCACGCCGGTCTCCGCCACGGGCCTCGCTCGCTCGAGGGTCATGTTTCCGCTGGCCTCGAGGAAGACCTTCCGGCCGGAGGCGTTGCGCATCGCGACGGCCTTGCGGGTGGTCTCGAGGTCCATGTTGTCCAGCAGGACGCCGTCCACGGCGTCGAGGGCGAGGCATTGCTCGAGCTGGTCGAGGCGCTCCACTTCCACCTCGATGCGCACGAGGTTCGGGGCGGCGGCGCGGGCGGCCTCGACGGCGGGCCGGATGCCGCCGGCGGCGGCGAGGTGGTTCTCCTTGAGCAGGACGCCATCGCCCAGGGTGAGCCGATGGTTCACCCCGCCGCCGCAGCGCACGGCGTACTTCTCCAGGAGCTTGAGGCCCGGGGTGGTCTTGCGGGTGTCCAGCACGCGACATCCGGTGCCTTCGATCGTGTCCACGAAGGCGCGGGTGAGGGTCGCCGTGCCGCTCAGGCGCTGAAGGAGGTTCAGCATCACGCGCTCGGCCAGGAGGATGCCGTGGCTGGGACCTTCCAGGTCCAGCACCACGGTGCCCTTCGGCACCCGCTGGCCGTCGTCGGCCCGGGGCACGGCCCGGATGGACGCGTCGGCCTGGGCGAGCACCTCCAGGGCCACCGGCAGCCCCGCCAGCACCAGGTCGGACTTGGCGATGATGCGCCCCTTCATGGGCCGCACGGGCACCGCCGCGGTGGTCCAGTCCTGGGTGCCCCAGTCCTCCCGCAGCCAGGCCTGGAGGGCCTCGCGGTAGCTCAGGGGGTGGGGCGGGTGGTGCATCGGGGCAGTGTGGCATAGGATCGTTCGATGCACCCCACCCAGACGCAGTGGCTCGCCCTCGAGGCCGCGGACGGCACGCGCTTCGAGGCCTTCCTGGCCCGGCCCACGGGCGTGGCCCCCGCCCCGCCCCTCCTCCTGTTCCAGGAGATCTTCGGCGTCAACGACCACATCCAGGGCCTCTGCGCCCGCTTCGCCGCCGAGGGCTTCACGGTGCTGGCCCCGGACCTCTTCCACCGCACGGCGCCCCGCTTCACCACCTCCTACGACGACTACAAGCCCGGGCGGGAGGAAGCCGCCAAGATGACCCTGGAAGGCCTGGAGGCCGACTGCCTCGCCCTCAAGGCCTGGGCCGACGCGGATCCCGCCACGGCGGACCAGCCCATGGCCGCGGTGGGCTACTGCATGGGCGGGCGCATCGCCTTCCTGGCCCACACGATGCTGCCCCTGGCCTGCGCGGTCACCTACTACGGCGGCCAGATCCCCACCCACCTCGACCGCGTCCCGAAGCTCAGCGGACCGCACCTCTTCCTCTGGGGGGGCGCGGACGAGGCGATCCCCGCCGACCAGCGCCGGGCCGTGGAGGAGGCCCTGGCGGCGGAAAAGAAGTCCTACCTGGCCGCGGAGTTCGTGGGCGCCGGCCATGGCTTCAATTGCGACCAGCGGGCCTCCTACCACGCCGAGGCCGCGGACCTCGCCTGGGCCATGACGCTCCGCTTCACGAAGAAGCACCTGGGCATCCTCGAGGATGACTACTGAGGGTCAGGGAAGAATTCCGACCCCTCCTTCGGGAATAATGGGGCCATCCCCGGAGCTCCCATGTCCGTCCTGTCCGTCGAGAAGGCCCACCGCGTCGCCTGGGTCACGATCCAGCGCCCTGAAAAACTGAACGCCCTCAACCAGGACGTCCTGAAGGAGCTGGACTGCGCCTTCGCGGGACTGGACCACGACGCGGACGTGGGCGTGGTGGTGCTCACCGGCAGCGGCGAGAAGGCCTTCGTGGCGGGCGCCGACATCGGCGAGCTGAGGGAGCTGGACGCCGCGTCGGCCCGGGTGCTGGCGCTGCGGGGCCAGGGGGTCTTCCAGCGCATCGAGGACCTCTCCAAGCCCGTCATCGCGGCGGTGAACGGCTTCGCCCTGGGGGGCGGCTGCGAGCTGGCCCTGGCCTGCCACGTGCGCGTGGCCTCGGAGCACGCAAAGTTCGGCCTGCCCGAGGTGTCCCTCGGCATCATTCCCGGCTACGGCGGCACCCAGCGCCTGCCGCGGATCGTGGGCAAGGGCGTGGCCCTGGACATGATCCTCAGCGGCGAGATGGTGGGCGCCGCGGACGCCCTGCGCATGGGCCTCGTGAGCCGCGTCTTCCCCGCCGCGGACCTGAGGGCCGGCGTCGAGAAACTGGCAGGCGTGATCCTCTCCCGCGGCCCGCTGGCCCTGCGCAGCGCGCTGACGGCGGTGCACCAGGGGCTGGAGATGCCCCAGGACCGCGGCCTGCAGTTCGAGGCGGCGCTCTTCGGGCTGCTGGCCGCCACCCAGGACATGAAGGAGGGCATGGGCGCCTTCCTCGAGAAGCGCCCCGCGGCCTTCAAGGGCCTCTGAGACCGGACCGCCGATGCCGAAGAGCACCCTCCTCGACCAGCGGTCCCTCCTCATCAAGGAGCGGTCGGGCCTGCTCGCCCAGACGGACACCTGCGACCTGCTGGACCCCTCCAACCTGCGGCCGGTGGGCCTCGTCGCCCACGAGTCGGCGCCGCTCTCCAACCGGCTGCGCCCGGTGGTGGGGGCGGGGATGGTGACCACCGTCCTGAACGTCTATGATCCTGGCGTCTCGCTGCCGCTCGTGAGCGTGAGGAGGAAGTCCGCCTTGAAGGGCGGCGGGCTGGAGATCCAGGGCGCGGGCGGCCAAGTCCTCGCCACCGCCCGCGTGGAGACCTGGTCCCTGGGGGCCGGCTTCGACTTCATCGACGGCTTCGGGCACCGGCTGGGCTCCATGAAGGGGGACTGGAAGCACGGCACCTTCACCTTCAACCTCCTGGGCGGCAAGGTGCTCGGCGTGATCACCCGCCCCGACGGCGGCCGCGGCGCCGCGGTCACGGTGTCCCTGCACCCCGACTGCGACCATCCCCGGGGCATGGCCCTGCTGCTGGGGGCCGCCCTGGGGCTGGACCTGGCGGCGCGGGGAAGGAAGTAGGCCAGGGCACGGGCCCGGGCGAGGCGGCCCTCACCGCATCACGAACTGCAGCGTGAGATTGAACGCCGCGGGAACGGTCTCGCCGGCGACGCGGGCGGGGGTGAAGCGCCAGCCACGGGCGGCGCGGATGGCCTCCTCCCGGAAGATCTCAGGGCCCGAGACCACGTGGACCTCGCTCACCGCGCCGGTGGCGTCGATGGTCATGCGCAGCACCACGTCCCCCTGCTTGCGCGTGAGCCGCGCGAGGGTGGGATAGACCGGCGTCACGCTGTGGAGGACTTGGACCTGGGACACGGTGATCTCGAGGGGATCCCCCGTCCCGTGGCCATGGGCGGCCGGGCCGGGCCTCCCGTTGGGATCGGCGCCCACGACGCCGGGGCCCCCGCCGCCAGGATGCAGCAGGGACGCGCTCCGGTCCGGCGGCAGCTTCGCGACGACCTGGTCCGGGGCGGTGTCGGGGAGCGGCGCCGCGATCACCGGGTCCGCGACCGCGGGAAGGACCGGGCCGGGAGCCGGCGGCGTGGGGAGCACCGGCTTCACCTGCGCGGGTTCGAGCCGGGCCTGCACCGGGTCGAGGATCACCGTCTGGCTCGTGCGGATGCGCGCGAGGATCGTCTCCTTGTGCTGGAGCGTGAGGAACACGCCTGCCGCGAGGGATTCGTAGCAGAGGAGGCTGATGAGCAGGCTCAGCCGCCGGTCGGCGCGGGGGGCCTGGATCGCGTGGATCTGGAGGCCGGGATGGAAGGCGAGGTCGGCAGGCCGAGGGCCGCCCTGGGCGTGGGCGAGGGTCGTCATGGTGGGCTCCTGGGGGTTGGGACGCGTCGGGGGCGGACACCGGGACCCTGGCCAGGGATCCCGGAGGGGAAGGCCCGGGGGTGCAGCGTCCGGGTCCACCTCACGGCTTGGACAGGCGGGAGCGCCTCCCGGTTCCGTCCTTCGTGTGCCTGTCCCAAAGATCGCGTTGGCCAAGGATTGGCATCGCGAGGGGGCCCGTCAACGGGGCAGGCCCAGAAGTTACGCGGCTCCGACACTTCATCCGGCGCGGTGACGCGGGCGTGATGATCCGGCCGCGCCGGCGCGCGATCGTCACGGGCCCCGGTGACGCGGGCTCAGGGCGTCATGCGGTGCAGCACCCGGTAGCTGCCGAGGTCCCCGAGTTCCCGCAGCAGGCGTGCGCGCAGCAGGTCCGCCACCGCGCGGGCGGCGGGTGTGTCCAGGGGCGGCGCCGCCTCCGCGGCGGCCGAGCGGAGCGCCGCGAGCCTCGCCTTGACCCCGGCCGGCAGGGCCTCCCGGGGCTCCAGCCCCGCGCAGCGCGCGCAGAGCCAGCCCCGCTCGTCGGAGAGGGCCACGAAGTCGGCTTCCGCGTCCCCGCAGCGTCCGCAGGCCTTTCCCGACGGAAGGAGCCCCAGGCAGTGCAGCAGCCAGTGCTCCGCCCAGGCCAGGATGTCGAAGGCCCGGTCCGGCGCGGCCTTGAGGGCCCGCCCGCAGGCGCTCAGAAGCCGGTAGAGCCGCGCGTCCTCCACCCCCTCCTTCGCCACGCGGTCGAAGCCGTCCGCCAGGCAGGCCATGGCGAGGCTGGCCTCCAGATGGCCCAGGGCCAGCGGGCTCTGCACCAGCTCGCAGCGGGTGATGCGGCGGATCTCCGACTGCTCCTTGCCGAAGAAGGCCACCTTCACCAGGCTGAGGGGCTCGAAGGCGCTCACCCATTTCGCGGAAGGCCTCCGGGCGCCCTTGGCGAGGCCCGTGACGCGCTCTCCGTGCTCCGTGAGGAAGGAGACCACCAGCCCGCCCTCCTGGAAGGGCGTGGGCCGGAGCACGATGGCCTCGAGGCTGGTGAGCATGTCCCCCGCGTGATGGAAGTCTCAAGCGCTGCGAGTCCAGCTTAAACCGCGCCGCCCCGGGCCCGCTCTCATGGGGTGACCGGAACAGCACCCCCGGGACCACGGAGAACGTCATGAAACGCGCCCTTCTCACCGCCGCCCTCCTTCTCGCGCTCCCGGCGGCCGCCGTCGCCGACGAGGGCGCCCAGCAGCCTCCGCGGCCCCGGGACCTCGCCCCCGAGGCGCGCCTCCAGCAGCGCATGGACCGCATGGCGGAGTTCCTCAAGCTCACCGACGCGCAGAAGGCCTCCATCAAGGCCCTCCACGAGCGGCAGCAGGCCGGCGCCAAGGCCCGCCACGAGACCGTCCAGGCCGCCGCCAAGGCCTTCCGCGAGGCGGTCCAGGATCCCAAGATCAGCACCGACCAGCTCCGCCGCCTGCACCAGGCCGTCGCGGACGCCCGCTTCGAGGCCCTGGCCTCCCGCCGCGCCATGATGCTCGACGTGCGCAACCTCCTCACCCCCGAGCAGCGGGAGAAGGCGGCCGTCCTGCGCGGCATGGGAATGGAGCGCCGCCGCGAGCACCGCATGATGATGCGCGGCGAGCGCGGCCCGGGCGCCGGTCCGGGAATGGGACCGGGTCGGGGCCCGGGGCGCAGGGGCCAGGGCTTCGGGGGCGGACAGGGCCCCGGCGGTGGCTTCGACGAGTAGCGACCGGTCCCGGGGAGGCCCCGGGGCCCGATAGAGTGGGGGATGGAGGCCTGCTTGCGCTTCATCCCCCACGTTCTTTGCTGGACCCTGCTCCCCCTCGCCGTCCTCCAGGCCCAGGAGACCCGCCGCTACCGGCAGTGGCTCGCCGGACAGGAGGTGGGCGGCGTGGAGGAGACCGAGACGCGCTCCGGGGGGGAGGCGCGGATCCAGAGCCGGGAGTGGACGCGCCTCGACCGCCTGGGCATGGTGCTGGAGCAGGAGTCGAGGCAGACCGCCGTGAAGGCCGCCGACGGGAGCCTGCGCTTCACCTGGTCCCTCACCCTCAGCAGGGAGCCCTTCCAGGGCGAGGCGAGCTGGAGCCCCGCGAAGCCCGGCGTCCTGGAGGTCCGGCCGACGGGCTCCGCGCCGCGGACGGAGCGGGTCCAGGCCGGCGACGTGCTCTGGCCCGGGGACCAGGAGGCCCGCCTCCGGGCCGCCGCCCGGTCCCGCCGCCCCGTCAGGTTCCGCAGCTACGGGTTCTCCACCCAGGGCTGGGGCGAGCTGGACCTGCGCCCGGAGGCGCCGGACCCCCTGCCCGGCTTTCCGGACGCCGTGCGCTTCCAGGGCACCCAGACCGAGGGTGGCCTCAAGGTGCAGGCCACGATGTGGATCTCCCCCACCGAAGGGAGCCTGCGGATGAAGGGCTCCCTCATGGGCCTGGACATGCTCCTGCAGCGGGCCGAGCTGCCCGCGCCGGGCGCGGCGGGGACGGCGGCGGGTTTCTTCCGCAGCACCCTGAAGCCCCTGCCGCATCACCCCTTCCTCCAGTGGCTGCCCCGCGTGACCGTGCATTGGGAGGGCAAGGGCCCGGTCCCCGTGCTGCCCGAGGACCCCCAGCAGCACGCCCTCGCCCCCGGGCGGGTGCGCCTCGCGGTGGCCGCGCCGCCCACCGCCAGCGAGGCCGCCCAGCGGCCCGTGACGGGCGAGCCCTTCGCCGAGGACAAGCCCTACCTCGCGGCCACGCCCCTGGTGCAGCACAGGGATCCAGCCTTCGACGCCCTCGTGAAGCGCCTGGACCTGCCGGCGGGCGCCACCCGCTGGCAGGCGGCCCTGGCCGTCACCCGCTTCGTGAACCGCTGGATCACCCGGAAGGACTACACCGTGGGCTTCGCCTCGGCCCTGGAGGTGTGCCGGGACGCCCGGGGCGACTGCACGGAGCATGGCGTCCTCGCGGTGGCGCTGCTCCGCCGCCTGGGGGTGCCCAGCCGGGGCGTGACGGGCTGGGTGGCCCTGGACGGGACCCTCGGACTGCATTTCTGGGTGGAGGTGAAGCTGGGCCAGCGCTGGATCCCCGTGGATCCCACCTTCGACCAGGCGCCGGCCTCGGCCTTCCGCCTGAAGCTCGGCACCACCGACCTGGCGGACCTCGCCTCCGTCGGCTGGGACAGCGCCGCCCTGAGCTTCGGCGAGGGCGCGTGGGTCCCGGAGGGGCGTCCCTTCGGCCAGGACGTGCGGGTGGAGGGTGGCACCGTGGTCTTCGGCGGGGGCACCCTGCGCCTCAAGGATGCCGCGTGGTCCCTGGAGCGGGGCGGCCTGCGCCTGGCCTTCCGGGGCCAGTGGCGGGCCCAGGCCGGGCTGGCACCCCCGGAAGGCGCAAGCCTCGCGAAGTTCACGGGGGGAGCCCGGCGCAGCCTGCTCTGGGACCCCGCCGCGCGGACGGCCCACCTCGACCTCGACGGCCGGCACTGGCTGAGGCTCGAGGCCCTCGACGCCGAAGCCGACGAGGGCGGCGCGGTGGCCATCCTCGACGGGCTCGAGGCGGGGCTCTGACATGGCGGTCGCCCTCTCCCTCGTCAAGGTCACCAAGCGCTACGGCGCGAATCCCATCCTGGAGGACCTCAGCCTGGGCCTGCAGGCCGGGGAGAAGGTCGGCCTCATCGGCCGCAACGGCGCGGGCAAGAGCACCCTCTTCAAGCTCCTGGCCGGCGCGGAGGCGCCGGACGAGGGGGAAGTCGTCCTCACCTCCGGCCTGCGGGTCGCGCGGCTCAGCCAGGAGCCCGAGTTCGCGGAGGGCGCCACCGTCCGCCAGGCCCTGGAGCAGGCCCTGGTAGAGCATCGCGCCCTGATCGCCCGTCATGCCGAGATCCACGAGGCCCTCCACCATGCCGACGGGACCCTGGCCAAGGGGGCCGTGGCGGACCGCCTCCACGAGGAACTGGAGCGGGTGGAGCACCACCTCCACACCATGGGCTGGGACCTGGAGCCCCGGCTCAAGCAGGCCTGCACCACCTGGGGCCTGGCGGACCTGGAGGCGCCGGTGGCCTCGCTGTCGGGGGGTTGGCGCAAGCGCGTGGCCCTGGCCCAGGCCTGGCTTCGCGACCCCGACGTGCTGATCCTCGACGAGCCCACCAACCACCTGGATCCGGACCAAGTGGAAAAGCTGGAGGCCTGGCTCTCGGCCTTCGAGGGCGCGCTGCTGCTCATCACCCACGACCGCCACCTCCTGGACGCGGTGGTGGACCGCATGCTGGAGCTGGAGAACGGGAAGCTCGTCAGCTACGAGGGCGGCTACAGCGACTACCTGCTGCTGAAGGCCGACCAGGAATTCCGGGAGGCGCGGCTCACGGACCATCTGCAGAACCGGCTACGCACCGAGCTGGCCTGGCTGCGCCGGGGCGCCAAGGCCCGCACGCGGAAGTCCAAGCTGCGCATCCAGGAGGTGCTGGACCTCAAGGACGACGTGGCCGAACGCACGCGCACCGAGACCCGCGAGCGCCTGGCCTTCGCCGGCGGCGCGAGCCGCGCCGACGCCCTCCTCAGCGCCGAGGGCCTCCGCTTCGCCTACCCCGGCGGCCCCGAGCTCCTGGACGGCCTGGACCTGGTGCTCCAGCGGGGCATGCGCATCGCGCTCCTCGGCCCCAACGGCTGCGGGAAGTCGACGCTGCTCAAGGTGCTGCTGGGGGAGCTGGAACCGAAGGCCGGCACCCTGGCCCGCCACCCGAAGCTGGCCTCGGCGGTGATCAGCCAGGGCCGGGGGGAGCTGGACGGCGCCGCGAGCATCCTCGACAACCTCGCGGACCGGGCGGCGGTGGTCAAGGTCGGCGGCGCCACGGTCCTCGCCCATGTCTACCTCACCCGCTTCGGCTTCCCCGTGGACCAGCAGAAGCGCGCCGCAGCCACGCTGTCGGGCGGCGAGCGCAACCGGCTCCTGCTCGCGCGCACGATGCTGCACCCGGTGGACCTGCTGGTGCTGGACGAGCCCACGAACGATCTGGACATCCCGACCCTGCAGAACCTGGAGGAGGCCCTGCGGGAGTACCCGGGTTCGCTGCTGCTGGTGAGCCATGACCGCTTCTTCCTGGACCAGGTGGCCACCCATACGCTGGCCTGGAACCCGGACGCCGGACGGAAGGCCGCCGGGGAGGCCTCGCGGCCGCGGGGGGCTGGCGGTCCCTCCGGCCTGGAGGGCAGCCCGCGCTGGGAGCTCTACGAGGGGCCACCCGCCACGGTGCGGAGCCTTCGGGAGGCCCGGGAAGCCCGGACGGAGCGGGCGGCGGATCCGAAGGCGGCCGCGAAGCCCCCCGAGCCCGCGCCGTCGAAGGCGAAGAAGCCCGGCCTGAGCCAGAAGGAGCAGCGGCGCGTCGCGGAGGTGGAGGCCGCCCTGGCGGCGCTGCAGGCCCGGCTGGCCGCCCTGGACGCGGTGCTGGCGGATCCCGCCGCCTTCCTCGCCGCCGAGTCCCCGGGACACCAGGCCCTGAAGGACCGCGAGTCCGCCCAGGCCGAGCTCGAGGCCCTGGAACTGGAATGGCTGGCCCTGGAGGAGAAGCGCGAGGCCTGAGGCCTCATCCCCCCCGCTGGGCGGGATCAGCGAGGAACCAGGGCGCCTGGACGAGGGACCCGGCCGGGCGGCCCCGCAGGTGGGCCGCGGGCAGGCCCTCGACCTCCGCCAGTTCCAGCCAGGGACACGGCAGGGTGGGCCCCGTGCGCTGGTCCACCAGCACGGCGTCCCGGGCGACCTGCGCTCCGTCGGGCCCGGCCTCGAGCCAGAGCACGCCCGCCTCCTCCAGATCCGCCACGAAGGCCGCGGCCTCCTGGCCGGAGGCGAACTCCGTGGCCAGGAGGTGCTCGTCCTCCCGGAAGAGGCCGGCCTCCCAGCGCAGCGCCTTCTGCACCAGGGCCGCGTCCTCGCGGTGGAGCCGCGCCACCGCGTCCTTGCGGACGAGGGCGGTGATGAAATGGATCTCGACGGCCATGGATGGGCTCCGAAGCGGCTTCTGGCCTAGAGTATCCTTCCCGGATGCGTCGTCGCGCCCTTCCCCTCGCCGCCCTCCTGCTCGGATGCGGGGCGTCGGACCGGGCCCAGCGGGTGGAGGACCGGGCCGCCGAGAAGGCCCAGCAGCTCGGTGCCCGGCTGAGCGAGGGCGTGGACAAGGCCCTGGCCCGCGACACGTACACGATCCGCCTCGACCCCGCCCTGGGCGCGAAGGGCGTCCAGGTCACCCGGGCCGACCGCATCAAGGACGACCGGCTCAAGCCCGGCATCAAGGGGGTCACCTTCTACGCCATCTTCAACGAGCGCTTCGCCGGCAACCTGGAGCTGCGCGTCCTCGACCGCGAGAACCGCGAGGTCGGCCGCGCCTACCTGCGGCTGCAGGGCCCCAAGGGCAGCGCCAAGTGGATCAACGCCCCGCTGGATCCCCACACGCCGATGGAGGCGATCGAAGTGGTGGAGCTGCGCTAGGGCGAAGATGAAAATGCCCCGAATCGAACGGGGCATTCATTCACTGTTGGTGGTTCCGGAGCGATTCGAACGCCCGACCCTCAGATTCGTAGTCTGATGCTCTATCCAGCTGAGCTACGGAACCGAACCGAACTCCCATTCTAGCGGCCCTGCCCCAGTTGTCCATCCCATTTGCGGAGCGGGACGGTGCGGCTCTCGGGGCATTCGAGGCCGGTGAGTTCTCCGGCGAGGCGGTCCATGAGCGCGCGGGCGGTGGTCAGCTTGCCCCCCAGCACGAGGCGCAGGTTCGAGAATCTGCGGTGGTGCTCGAGCACCGCCTCGCGGCTGAGGCGGTCGGTGCCGGCGTTGCCCCGGGCCTTCACGAGGGGCCGCACGCCCAGCTCCTCGAAGGCCACGGGCAGCTTGCGCCAGGGGATGGAGGGGAGGCGCGTCTCCAGGGCCTGGAAGAGCTCATCCCGCTCGCTCTTCACGATGGGCACCCAGCCGTCCTTCACCTCGCGCTCGGTGGTGCCCACCTGGAGCAGGCCGTCCCGGGGGATGACGAAGAGGATGCGGCCCCCGCCCCGCAGGATGGCCCAGGGGCGCCGGCAGCCGTCATTCAGCAGCTCCGGCGCGTCGAACCAGAGGTGGATGCCCGAGGAGAGGCGCAGGCGCTTGCGGGTCTCGCCGAACCATTCCTTCATCGCGCCGTCCGTCCACGGCCCGAGGGCGAAGACCCAGTGCTCGGCTTCCAGGGTCCGCGTCGTGCCGTCCCGGCGATCCTTGAGCTTCGCGGACTCCAGGCGCCCGCCCGACTCCTTGAAGGCGAGCACCTCGTGGAAGTCCAGGCGCACGGCGTCGCTGCTGGCGGCGAGGTCCTTCACCAGGGCGCGGTCCCAGGTGCAGAGGTCGGCGTAGGCCACCGCGCCGGTGAAGCGGCCGTTCCTGCTGCGGGGGTCGGCCCCGAACTCCTCGTCGGAGACCGCGCCGAGTTCCAGGTCTTCGGGCCAGCCGGGCCGCTCCGAGCCCCAGGCGTCGTAGAGGCCGATGCCGACGCGGTGGGAGAAGCCCTCGAAGAAGCCCTTGTGGGGCATCCAGAAGGCTTCCCACTTCGTGCGCCAGGGCGCGATGCGCGCCCAGGTGGCGCGCTCCGCGAGGCCCTCCTTCATCTGGTGGTAGTCGCCCGTGAGCATGTAGCGGATCCCGCCGTGGAGGAGCTGGGAGGACCATTGGGACGTGCCGCCCCCGAGGGCGCCCACATCCACCAGCGCGCTGGGCACGCCCCGCAGCGTCAGCTCCCGCGCCAGGGCGGCGCCGTGGATGCCGCCGCCGAGGATGGCCACCTCCACGTCAACATGGGCGGGCGGCGCCGGGCCCGTGCGGGGTTCGGGCGGGGCGGGCCAGGTGTCGGCGGGTGCCATGGCGCAGCATCCCACCATCCCGGCCCACTGGAAACCGTTCTGGTTCGTGACCTTCGACCCACGGTAGGTGTGGCAGGCCTGTTAATTCAGGTCCACACTCGTCACACCCTGGAGGTGACCCATGGCGACGGCGACGCAGGATCCCGAAACCAAGCCCAAGCAGCTCAGCGAGGAGGAGAGCCGCAAGGTCGCGGAGGAGGCCCGCGAGAGCACCTGGGAGGCGCCCAGCTTCCTGAAGGAGGTCTTCGCCGGCACCTTCGACCTGAAGGTCCTCTCCTCCGTGCCCCAGGCCCCCAAGCCCCGGCCCGAGTTCCTGGCCTTCTACGACCGCCTGAAGACCTTCCTCGAGGAGAAGGTGGACAGCGACCGCATCGACCGCGAGGGGCAGTACCCCGCCGAAGTGGTCTCGGAACTGGCCAAGATGGGCGCCTTCGGCATGAAGATCCCCACCAAGTACGGCGGCCTGGGGCTCAGCCAGTACGAGTACGGCCAGATCATGGAGCTCATCGGCACCCAGGACGCCAACATCCTGGCCCTGCTCAGCGCCCACCAGAGCATCGGCGTGCCCCAGCCCCTCAAGCTCTTCGGCACCGACGCCCAGAAGGAGAAGTACCTGCCCCGCATCGCCAAGGGCGCCATCTCGGCCTTCGCCCTGACCGAGGACGAGGTGGGCAGCGACCCGGCGAACCTCAGCACCACGCTCACCCGCACCCCCGAGGGCGACTACATCCTCAACGGCGAGAAGCTGTGGTGCACCAACGGCACCTTCGCCGACCTCTACGTGGTGATGGCCCGCCACGACGACACCAAGAAGATCAGCGCCGTCATCGTCGAGCGCGAATGGGCGGGCGTCGAGGTCGTCCGGCGCTGCCACTTCATGGGCCTGAAGGCCCTGGAGAACGGCATCATCAAGTTCACCAACGTGAAGGTGCCGAAGGAGAACATGCTCCTGGGCGAGGGCAAGGGCCTCAAGCTCGCCCTGGTCACCCTCAACACCGGGCGCCTCTCGATCCCCAGCGGCGTCATGGGCATGGCCAAGCGCATGACCCAGGTGGCGCGGGCCTGGAACTCCAAGCGCTACCAGTGGGGCGCCACCATCGGCAAGCACGAGGCCATCGCCCAGATGACCGCCGACAACGCCGCCACCGCCTTCGCCATCGAGGCCATGGCCAAGCTCTGCAACCGCATGGCCGACACCGGCGGCCGCGACATCCGCCTCGAAGCCGCCATGGCGAAGATGTGGTGCACCGAGGAAGGCTGGTTCATGCTCGACAAGGTGCTGCAGATGCGCGGCGGCCGGGGCTACGAGACCAGCGACAGCCTCCGGGCCCGGGGCGAGGCGCCCATCCCCATCGAGCGCGTGATGCGCGACTACCGCATCAACATGATCTTCGAGGGCAGCTCCGAGATCATGCGCCTCTTCATCGCCCGGGAGGCCCTCGACACCCACATGTCCGTGGCCTGGGACGTGGTGAACCCGAAGAGCACCATGGGCCAGCGCCTCGGCGCCCTGCCCAAGGTCGCCCTCTTCTACGCCTGGTGGTACCCCAGCCGCTGGTTCGGCCTCTTCACGCCCTTCAAGTTCGGCGCCTACGGCAGGCTCGGGAAGCACCTGCGCTTCGCCGAGCGCGCCACCCGCAAGCTCAGCCGCGCCCTCTTCCACGCCATGGTGAAGAACGGGCCCAAGCTCGAGAAGAAGCAGGTGACCCTGTTCCGCGGCGTGGAGATCGGCGCCGACCTCTTCGCCATGGTGGCGGCGATCCTCTACGCCCAGGACCTGAAGGCCCAGGGCCAGCCCCACGCCGAGCAGTGCGCCGACCTCGCGGACCTCTTCTGCCGCAACACGGCGATGCGCATCCGGACCAAGTTCGGGCTCTTCTCGTCCAACGCGGACGCCCAGAAGCTGAAGGTGAGCAGGCAGGTGCTGGAAGGCGCCCACAAGTGGATGGAGGCGGACCTCACGAAGGACGAGGGCGTCCGCATGCTGGACGCCCGCTGAGGGCCGGCTCCGCCGCGAGGGCCCCGGGGCGACCCGGGGCCCTTGCTATGCTGGGGCCTTCCCCCGCTTCCAGGACCGACCGTGACCCTTCCGGCCAAGCCCTCCTTCCGCAGCGTGCTGACCCTCACCGTCCTCGTGGCGGCCCTGGGCTACTTCGTGGACATCTTCGACCTGCTGCTCTTCGGCATCCTGCGGCAGAAGAGCCTCCTGGCCCTCGGCATCCCGCTGGAGGAGACCCTGGCGAAGGGCATCCTCCTCCACAACCTCCAGGTCTGGGGCCTCGTGGCCGGCGGCATCGTCTGGGGCATCCTCGGGGACAAGCGGGGCCGCCTCTCGGTGCTCTTCGGCAGCATCGCCCTGTACTCCATCGCGAACATCGCCAACGCCTTCATCGCCCACATGCCGGGCCTGACGCCCTACCAGTGGTACGCGGTGTGGCGGGCGGTGGCGGGCTTCGGCCTCGCCGGAGAACTGGGCGCGGCGATCACCCTGGTGGGCGAGACGCTTCCGAAGGAGGTGCGGGGCTACGGCACGGGCATCGTGGCGGGGGTGGGCGTGAGCGGGGCCGTCGTGGCCAACTGGATCGGGAAGCACCTGGACTGGAACCACGCCTACCTCGTGGGCGGCCTCCTGGGCCTGGGGCTGCTCTGCCTCCGCATCGGCGTGGCCGAGAGCGGCATGTTCGCCCAGGCGAAACACCAGGACGTCGCGAAGGGCGACTTCTTCAGCCTCTTCACCTCCCTCGACCGCTTCCTGCGCACCCTGCGCTGCACCCTCATCGCGGTGCCCCTCTGGTTCTCCGTGGGCATCCTGATGTTCTACGCGCCGGAATTCGGCAAGGCCCTGGGCTACACGGGCCCCGTCACCGCCGGAGACGCCATCGCCGCCTGCTACGCGGGCCTGGTGGTGGGGGACCTGGGCTCGGGCTTCCTCAGCCAGTGGATGGCGAGCCGGAAGAAGGTGCTGCTTCTCTGCCTGCTGGGCACCCTGGCCGGCATCCTCGTCTACCTCAACCTGCCGGGCCTCAGCCCGAGGACCTTCTACATCCTCTGCTTCGCCTTCGGCGTCCCGCTCGGCTACTGGGCGGTCTTCGTCACGGCCACCAGCGAGCAGTTCGGCACCAACTTGCGGGCGACGGTGACCACCAGCGTGCCCAACTTCGTGCGCTGGTCGGTGTCCCCCATGTCCATCGCCTTCCTGTGGCTCTCGAAGGCCCAGGGCTGGGGCGTGCGCGCCGCGGCGCTGACGGTGGGGCTGATTGCCCTCGCCTTTGGCTTCTGGGCCCTGGCCGGCCTGAAGGAGACCCACGGGCGCGACCTGGACTTCCTGGAAGGGCACGCCGAGCTCTAAGGGTGGTACCGGACTCGTTCCTGGGTTCAGTACACCGCGTCCGCGCCACCGTCGATGGGGATCACCGCGCCGGTGGTCCAGGCGCTCTCCGGCGACAGCAGGTGCAGGGCCAGGGCCGCCACCTCGTCCTCGCTGCCCAGGCGCTTGAGGGGATTGACCTGGGCCAGCTTCTTGAGCTCGTCCTTGGGGTCGCTGCTCTTGCTAAGGCGGCCCCGCACCATGTCGGTGAGCACGGGCCCGGGGGCGAGGGCGTTGCAGCGGATGCGCCGGGGTGCCCACTCCAGCGCGAGCACCCTGGCCAGCATGTGGACGCCGGCCTTCGCCACGCTGTAGGCCGCGCTGTCGGGGATGGCGCGCAGGCCGATGTTGGAGCCCACCAGCACCACGCTGGCGCCGCGCTTCAGGCGCCGGCCCAGGTGGTGGCAGAGGAGCCAGGGGCCCTTCAGGTTCGCCGCGATCATGGCGTCGAAGGTGGCCTCGTCGCTGGATTCCACGCCGCCGGTGAGGAGCTGCCCCGCCGCCAGGAACAGGCCGTCCAGGGGCGGACAGGCGTCGGCGAAGGCCGACACCGCCGCGTCGTCCGCGTGGTCCAGGGGCACGTGGCGGGCCCCCGGCAGCGTGCGCGCGAGAGCGTCCCGGCGGCGGCCCACCAGGATCAGCTCGGCGCCCTCCTCGGCGAAGCGCCGGGCCGCGGTGCGGCCGAGGCCCGAGCCCGCGCCGCTCACCAGGACCACCTTTCCCTTCAGGACGCTCACGCCGACGCCTGCTTTCCAGGCAGCTTGACGTGGTTCGGCACGATCACGCCGCCGCTCACGGCCCAGGTGAGGGCCTGGTCGGGGCTCAGGTGGGCGGGCCGGATGCGGGAGGCTTCCACCATCACCACGTAGCCCGAGGTGGGGTTCGGCGCCGTGGGGATGTAGACGGCCACCATGCCTTCACCCCCCTCCATGGCCCAGCCGCAGTCCCGGTGGGCCACGAAGCCCAGGGTGTAGCTGCCCGGGTGGGGCCACTCGACGACGACGACCTCCTTGAAGCCGCCGCCCTTCCCTTCGGCGTCCTGGTTGCTCTGGATGGCGCTGATGAGCTGCTTGGTGGCGCCGTAGATGCCCTTCACCACGGGGACGTGGAGCATCAGCTCGTCGAGCCACATGAGGAGCTGGCGGCCCACGAAGTTGCCCACCAGGGCGCCCACCAGCATGAGCAGGAGGATCGTGGCCACCGCCGAGGTGAGGCCGAGGAACCAGGTGGGCGGGTTGGGCAGCCCCGCGTGGGCGGCCACCCAGCGCAGGGGCCCTTCGAAGATGCCGATCAGCGCGCTGAAGATGCTCTTCAGGATGTAGAGCGTCACCACCAGGGGGAGCAGGGTGAACAGGCCGGCGATGAGGTAGCGGCGGATCATCTCGATGCCTCGAGTCGGCACACGGCCCATGGGGATCCAGGCGTCTCGCGTATCCCCGCAGGGGATGCCGAGAACAGGCCGGCGATGAGGTAGCGGCGGATCATCTATTCGGCTTCCTTGTCGTCTTCGCCCTGGCCGCCGGTGAGGCGCCCGCTGCCGCTCAGCAGCCGATCCCCCAGCACCCTCCAGAAGTCGAGGAAGTAGACCGCCGCGCTCCAGATGGCGAGGAAGGTCGCGGCCCAGAGCAGCAGGACGCCCATGCCCCAGAAGAAGCTGTAGGGATGGTTGAGCTGGATGAAGAGGCGGAAGATGTCCTTGCCCGTCCAGGTGTAGAGCCACTGGTCCAGGCGCGGGCCGAGGATGAGGCAGCTGATGGCGGCGACCTGGAAGCCCAGCTTCCACTTCCCCAGCGTCCCGGCGGCGATGGTGACGCCCTCCTCCGACGCGATGCCCCGCAGCCCCGTGATGGCGAACTCCCGGGCCAGGATGATGAAGGTCATCCAGGCCGGGGCGAGGCCCAGCTCCACCAGGGAGAGCAGCGCGCCGGCCACCAGCAGCTTATCCGCCAGCGGATCCAGCAGCTTGCCGAGGATGGTGACCTGCTGCCACCGCCGCGCCAGGTACCCGTCCAGCCAGTCCGTCAGCGAGGCGATCCAGAACACCGTGACCCCGATCAGCTCGTGGTTCGTCACCCGCGTCATGAGCACCACCACGAGGATGGGGACCATCAGGATGCGGAGGAAGGTCAGGGCGTTGGGGAGGTTCATGCCTTCCGACAGGGTAGCGCCTCCCGCCGGCCCCTCCACCTATCCTGGATCCATGGATCTCACGGATCTCAAAGCCTGGCTCCACGCCGAAGCCCTCGCCCTCGGCTTCGCCCGCGTGGGCTTCGCCACCTGCGAGCCCTTCGAGGCGGAGCGGGAACGCCTCGGCGCCTGGTTCGCCGAAGGGCGCGCCGCCCACCTGCCCTACCTGGACCCGGCGGCGATGCTGGATCCGAAGGCCGTGATGCCGGAGGCGCGGACGGCGCTGGTGGGCTTCTTCCCCTACGCGCGGCCGGACGCGATCCCCGGCGCGGCACCCGGCTCGCTGAAGCTGAGCCGCTACCTCTGGGGCATGGACTACCACATCACCCTGAAGGGACGGCTCTCGAGGCTGCTGCGGTCGGCCCAGGCCCGGGTTCCGGAGCTCCAGGGCCGCGTCTGCGTGGACACGGCGCCCCTGCTGGAGCGCCAGCTCGCGGCCCGGGCGGGGCTCGGCTGGCAGGGCAAGCACACGCTGCTCATCGCCGGCAAGGACGGCTCCTGGGGCTTCCTGGGCGTGCTGCTGCTCGACGTGGCGCTGGAGCCCGACAGGCCCTTCGAGATCGAGCACTGCGGTGCCTGCACCGCCTGCCTCGACGCCTGCCCCACCTCGGCCCTGGAGCCCTTCCGCCTGGACCCGAACCGCTGCATGACGACCTACACCCTGGAGACCGAGGCCGGGCCGCCCGCCGAGGTCGCCGCCGCGATCGCCGCGACGGGCTGGGGCGCGGGCTGCGACCTCTGCCAGGAGGTGTGCCCCTGGAACCGGTCCCCGGCCTGGGGGGATCCGGCCCTGTGGGGCCGCCCGAACCGCCTGCACGCCGAGCCCGCCGAGTCCCTCCTCCTGGGCGCGGCCCAGTGGCGGGTCCGGACGCGCCGGACCGCCCTCCGACGGGTCCGGGACCGCCACTGGCGGCGGACCGTCGGATGGATCCTGGCCCGGCGGTCCACTGATTCCCGGTGATGGCGCGGTCCTCCCGACATGAGAAAGGGCCCCTTGCGGGGCCCTTTCCGGTCCAGGGGACCTTGGACTAGTAGCGGACCACGAACACGCCGGAGATGACGTCGGCGTAGGCCATGGGGAAGCGCTGGGCGAAGGGGGCCTTGCCCATGTCGAAGCTGTGGCCGGCGGCGCCTTCCGTGCCTTCCATCCAGACGTTCCGCACCTTCACCAGGTAGGCGGCGGTGCCGGCACCCGGATTGTAGGGGCCGCTGGCGTCCATGAAGGAGAACGAGGGCAGGTTGAGCACCTGGCGGGCGCCGATGCCACCGGTGTGGGCCATGCGCACCTCGCGCATCACCTGGAGGAAGCCCGGGAAGACGCGGTAGAAGGTGACGATGTAGCCCGAGGGGTGGCGCAGATCGTTGACGGCGGGCTGCCAGGAGAGCTGGACGCTCGAGTGGCCGTTCAGGGTCCAGTCGAAGGGACCGGTGCCGTTGCCGTCCATGACCTTGTAGGAGGGGACGGTCGGGGCGGGTGCGCCGCTGAGGATGTTGCGGGCGTTCCCGTTGAAGATGTCCAGCATGGTGCCGGGGTTGCCGGCGGGGTTGCCGTCCGCGTAGTTGGTGACGAAGTCGTTGATGTAGAGCTGGCGGACGGGGGTGACCACCGGCTTGAGGTCACCGGTCAGGAGGCTGTGGCCCTTCGGGGCGATCACGCCGATCTGGCCGTAGAGCTTCCAGTCGATGGGGCTAGCATCCGCCGTGGTCGGGTACTGGACCTTCGAGACGTAGTTGTGGTTCACGTGGACCACTTCCGTGTACTCGGCCGGCAGCCAGGTGGTGCTGTAGGCCTTCATCACGTTCGGGAAGCTGCCCGAAGCGATATCCGTGCCCGTGCCGGTGTTCCACCACTGGGCGATCACCGGGGCGCCGGGCTCGAGGCCCGCCTCGCCGAGGAGGTTCGAATAGGTCGCGCCGTTCTGGCTGGTCTTGGTGCCGCGGTCGCGGATGCCGTAGACCACCACGCTGTTCTGGACGAGGCCGTCGTAGGTGTTGGGCGTGGTGACGGTGTCGAAGGCCGTGCCCGTCGGGAGCGTGGAGCTCACGACGGTGGCGTCCACGCGGGGATCCATCAGCTTCACGCGGGCGCCGATGCCGGACTGGGCGGGGGCACCGACGATGTTGCGCAGCAGCTCGAACTCCGTGCGGCGCCAGGTGCCGATGGAGGTGTTGCTGTTGAGCGGCTGGTTCTTGGCGCCGAGCTGGCCGTTGAGCTCCGCGAAGGAGATCTGGGCGTTGGTGATGGTCAGGCCGGCATTGCGCATGTCGAAAGCGGGGGCCGTGGTGCGGCCGCCGGCGGCGAAGACCGAGCTGCCCGAGCTGAGCATCGAGCCGCCCCAGCAGGCGTAGGCGTTCGGATCCGTGGCCACGGTGGCGTCCTTCTTCAGCCAGAGGAAGAAGACGCGGTCGCCGGCGCCGGTGTTGAGGTTCGCCGGGTTGGCGTTCCTGTCGAGGCCGAACTGCGTGATGGTGTTGCCGACGGTGCCGATGCCCAGGTGGACGAATCCGCTCGCGCGACCCCAGAGCAGCTGGTCCTGGCCCACGGTGTTTCCGTTGGAGTAATCGACGGTGGCGGGATCGACGTAGCCGCGGAGGCCCGTGAAGGGGATGTCGGTGTTGTTGCCGCCGCCGGCCGGGGTGGAGTAGGCGTTGGGGAAGTTCTGGTGGAAGTCGGCGTTGTTGGGCACCCAGATGGAGTGGGTGACCGCGTGGATCGGCTGGATGGTGCCGCCCGTGGTGCGGCTCACGCCCGTGCCGGTGAAGACGAGGTTGCCGCCACCGGGGTTGATGGGGAAACCGAACTTGCCGAAGTAGTTCGCCGGATCCTGCTCGGCGCCGGCCAGGCCCGTCCCGTTCGGCGTGGCCTGGGGGAAGTTGCCCGTGAAGAAGAAGCGGGCGTTGCCGCTCATGTTGGGGGTGGCCACTTCCATCACGTCCTGCTCGTAGAACAGGTTCGAGGAGCCCGCCGCCGGGTAGCCCGTCGCCGTGTTGGTGACGATGGTCGGCCAAGTGTAGCTCATGCGCAGGCGGCTGTCGGTGAAGACGCCGGAGCCGACGCTCAGGTTGTCCACGTTGTTCACCGAGCCCGCGGGCGTGCTGGTGGAGTAGTAGATGGAACGGCCGGGGACCACCTGGTGGACGTCCACCTCGCTCTGGACCTTGCCGGCGTAGATGCGCAGGAGGTCGTTGACGTCGGAGCGGGTGCCCTGGGCCGGGACGTCCCGGTAGCGGGGCGCCACGACGCCGTCGTTGCCCTCGGTGGGGGAGGCGGCGTTGTTGATGGCGAAGTGGTAGGGCGAGTTGGAGGGGACCACGCGGGCCTGGGCCTCGTTGTTCGAGTAGGCGCCGGACGGGGTCACGGGCACCTGGACCACGTCCGGGAAGCTCGGGTTGGCCTCCGGGGAGCCGCCGCGGAACTGGACGTAGGCCGGACCGCTGTAGCCGCCGCCGGTGCCGACCACGGCGGTGGCGCGGGTGGAAGGATTGAGCTGCTCGTTCAGCGGGTTGGCGGTGTAGCCCGCCCGGCGGCCGTCATCCCGGCCGTCCACCGTGTGCCAGCTGCCCGCGGTGTAGAGGCCGAAGGGCAGGGTGTAGATCGGCAGCGCCTGGCCGCCCTTCGACTCCACCATCGCCGTGTGGCCGCCGCTGTTGTCGGCGGAGACCGAGGCCGGCAGGGAGGCGCCCAGCGCCGCGGAGGCGCCGAGGCCCTTCACCGTCAGGCCCTGGGAGGGGCCGCCCGAGCCGCCGACGTTGTTGCTGAACACGTTGATCTGCGTGCCCGCCGAGGGGCCGCCATTGCCGGCCACCGGGATGTTGCTGATGCTCACCAGGGCCTTCTTGCCGTCCTTGCCCTCGCCCACCTTGATGGAACCCGGGCCGCCGGCGTTGGCGTTGCCGAACAGGTCGGAACCGTAGGTCACCGTCGAGGAGACGTCCACCAGCTCACGGCGGAGGAAGTCGTTCGACACGCCGTAGGGCAGGTAGCTGAAGATGAAGCGCTCGTTGCCGACGGCCAGCAGGCTGGTCTCGGTGTTGCCCGTGGCGGTGTAGAAGCCGCGGTTGGCGTCGGCGAGATCGGAGCTCGCGTCGCCGCGGAACCGGAAGCGGCTGTTGAAGAATCGCACCGTGCCGGGCCGGGAAGATGTTGCGCAGGGCGGAGTTGGCGCGGCCGTACTGGTCCTCGCCCACGATGCCGAAGCCGTAGGAGCCCAGGCCGATGTAGCGGCTCAGGGTGTACTGGATCCGCACCGGCGCCCAGGTCACCACGAACTTGCCCAGGCTGCCGCCGATCCACGGGTTGTAGAACCCGTTCGGCTGGCTCTGGGAGGCCGCGAGCCGAGTTCGTCGTCGGGTCCGCCGCCGGGTAGGTCGCGTTCGTGTCAGGTTGCCCGACACCAGGAAGCCGATCCCGGCCACGTCGCTGGTCAGCGTCCGCTTGCCGAAGTTCACCTGGATCGCGTCCTGGTGGCCGTCGATGCCGCTCGTGTTCGGGTCGTAGATCGAGTAGTCGTTCGCCGAGAAGGACAGCGGCGGCGAACTCGGATCCTGCATCTGCCAGATCAGGACGAGGCCGTGCCCGGCGTCGACGTCGGTCGGCTCCTGGATCGAGGGACGGCCCACGCCGGCCACCAGGCTGCCGCCGCCCACGTACGCCGTAGGACAGCGCCGCGCCCTGGATGATGTCCAGCGCGCCCACCCGCGGACGGTCGTTCGGCTGCGCCTTGATCACCAGGGTGTTCGTGTTGAACTGCCCCGGCGTCGCCACGCCGCCGATCAGCTACTGCGCCCGGATCGTGAACGACCAGTTCGAGGCGTCCAGGCGGTTGCGCACCGAGTCGCCGTAGCTGCTCTGGGAGTAGTCATGGAAGAGGTAGTTGTTCGAAATCGAGACGTCGCCCGCGGCCGTCGCGCCGTTGTTGTAGCGCTGGCGGTTGGCCGTCCACAGGATCTCGCCCGTGTTCGGGTCCACGCCCCGGGTAGTTCGGCGCCGACGTGTCCGTGTGCGCCGTGCCGTGGCGGAACACCGAGTTCGTCTCCACCGAGTACTGCACCCGCGTCGTTCTCGGCGTCCGACACCAGCACGTTCGCGCGCCAGCCCTTCTGCTGCTGCGTCACGTCCGAGAAGAACTCGCGGTCCGTCGCGTCGTTGTCCAGCAGCGTGAACCGCAGCCGGCTGTTCACCTGCTGCCGCACGCAACTCCGGATCGAAGAACTGCGCCGCCCACCGTCTCCGTGTAGGTCTGCGTCACGAAGTTCGGCTTCGTGTCCTGCTACGTTGATCGTGAACGTCCGCGTGTCCGAGAGACCGCCGCTGTCCGTCACCTTCACCGTGATCTGGCGGGCCGCGAAATCCGCGCCCGTCGCGAAATTGCTCGTCCACGTCGGCGCGCCGCTCGTCCAGTCGGCGCCGCCGGACGTGCCACCGTGACCGCCGCGTCGCGGGTTCGCCGTCGCCTTGAACTGAAGCCGAGGCCTGAGTCCCGTAGACCTGGCACCGCCGACCGGCAACGCCGCGATCACCCGGCACGTTCCAGTTCACGTCGCCATCACCACGGTCGAAGTCGCCAGCGAAGCCGATCACCACCGTGTCCGTCGCGCACGCACCGTGAACGTGATCGTCACCGACGTCCTTGCCCGTCAGCACCGAACCCACGTGAACGTCGTGATGCCCGGAATCTCGTCGGGTTCACCGTCACGCCGATGCCCGAGACCGCCGCGCCCGTGTTGTCCACCGCCGAGGGCGTGCCCTGCAGCGCGTACGTCACCGTGTCGCCGTCCGGATCCACCGCCGAGGCCGCGTAGTTGAACGCGCCCGGGATCGCCAGGCTTGGCCCGTCAGGCTGAACGACGTCGGGCTGCTGAACACCGGAGCCCGGTTCCGGCAGCACGTTCACCGCCGCCGTCCCCGCCGCCGAGGCCGCGCCCTTGCTGTCCGTCGCGATCACCGACAGCGTCACCGTCTGCGCCGTCGCCACCGACGGGCGGTAGGTCAGCGTGTTGCCGTTGATCGTCGCGTCCGTGTTCGCCGGGCTCATCGAGAAGGTGATCGCGTCACCCTCGAAGTCGATCGACGTCAGGTTGTAGATGTACTGGTGCTTGGTGATCGCGGTCGTCGGACCGGTGCTGATCAGCGGCTTGCTGGGAGCCTGGTTCGCCGGCTGCTGCGGCGCCGACGAGCTGCTGCCGCCGCACGCCACCATCACCAGCGCGAGCGCCGAAAGGGAGCCGATTCCGGCCGCGGTGCGAAGGATCTGACGGTTCATGGGGCCTCCTGGAGGGGGTATGAAGAAAGGGAACGACGGGAAGACAAAGGGACGGATCAGGGTACCCCAACCCACCCTCCCGGGGGAATCCGTGATTTTTCCCTTCCATTCCGGGGGCCGCGGCGAGGTTTCATTGGCGCCCGGCCTCCCTTTTCTCCTATAACGGGCTCTTCCCCCGACCGGAGGTCCCCGAGATGCCCATGAAGCACTGGTCCGTCCAGGACGCCGCCACCCTGTACGGCATCAAGGAATGGGGCAACGGGTACTTCGGCATCAATTCCAAGGGCCACCTCGAGGTCCGGCCCACCCAGGACGAGAACCTGGTGGCGGACGTCTTCGAGATGGTCCAGTACCTGCGCAAGAAGGGCGTCCAGACGCCGCTGACCCTCCGCTTCCCCCAGATCCTGGCGGACCGGGTCACCGAGGTGAACGAGGCCTTCCGCAAGGCCATCCGGGAGTTCGACTACGACGGCTCCTACCAGGGCGTCTACCCGGTGAAGACCAACCAGGTCAAGGAGGTGGTGGAAGAAATCGTGAAGGCCGGCAACAAGTACCACTACGGCCTGGAGGCGGGCTCCAAGCCCGAGCTCATGATCGCCCTGTCCATGGACCTCCACCCCGAGGCCCTGGTGCTCTGCAACGGCTACAAGGACGAGACCTTCATCCGCATGGCCCTCAACCCAGAGCCGAGGCCGTCCTGATCACCGTGGAAAAGATGACGGAGCTGCCCCTCATCCTGAAGGTGGCCAAGGAACTCAAGGTGACCCCTTTCTTCAGGCCTGCAGGAGGCCAGCTGAGCCGCCTGGGCAGCAGGAAATCAGAGACATCCGGCCGAGACAGCAGTTCGGCCTCTGCAGAGGGCTGCAGGCTGTCGGGGTGTCCTCGCTGCGCTGCCGGCGCGCCTGCAGGCGGCGTCCGGGGCCCCGCACTTCCACATCGGTCTGGTGCCGGCCTCCGCCGGGTGAAGTCGGCGATGAAGGAGGCGACGCGCATCTACGCCAAGCTCCGGAAGCTGGGCGTGCCCATCCGCTACCTCAACGTGGGCGGGGGCCTGGGCATCGACTACGACGGTTCCAAGACCACCTTCTCCAGCTCCATGAACTACACCGTCGCGGAGTACGCCGCCGACGTGGTCTACACCACGAAGGAGATCTGCGCCTCGGAGCACGTGCCCATGCCGGACCTGCTCAGCGAGTCGGGCCGCGCCATCGCGGCCTACCACCAGATCGTGGTGGTGGACATCATCGGGCTCATCGACACGACCCACACCAAGTACAAGGTGGAGCTCACGGGCAAGGAACCCCAGATCCTCAAGGAGCTGGCCTACACCCGGGACAACGTGAGCGTGAAGAACTACCGGGAGATGTACCACGACGCCATCACCCAGAAGGACGAACTGCTCACCCTCTTCAACCTGGGCTACCTCAGCCTGGAGGACCGGGCCAAGGGCGAGATCCTCTTCTGGGAGGTCTGCCGCAAGCTGGACCGCATCCTCAACAGCAAGACCCTGAAGTACATCCCCGAGGAGTTCCAGGACCTGAACAAGGGCCTCGCGGACAAGCTCATCGCGAACTTCAGCGTCTTCCAGTCCATGCCCGACCACTGGGCCATCGACCAGCTCTTCCCCGCCATGCCCATCCACCGCCTGAAGGAGTCGCCGACGCTCCGGACGACGCTCTGCGACATCACCTGCGACAGCGACGGCAAGGTGGAGAAGTTCATCGACCTGAAGGACGTGAAGGACGAGATCCCCCTCCACGAGCCCAAGCCCGGCGAGCCCTACTACGTGGCCTTCTTCCTCACCGGCGCCTACCAGGACATCCTCGGCATGCGCCACAACCTCTTCGGCGCGCCGAACGAAGCCCACATCGTCGTGGACGAGGACGAGGACTTCAAGGTCCAGCACGTCGTCCACGCCGACACGATTGACGACATGCTGAGAAGCGTCCACTACGAGCCCGGCGAGCTGGTGGCGGCGCCGACGACCAAGCGGAAGACGAGCGCGCAGAAGGATGCCGCGGAGGCGCTGAGGAGCCTGCTGACGCAGCAGCGGAAGCTGCATACGTATCTGGAGATGTAGGAAGCGCCGCACTCTACAGCCAGTGCCCGACGCCAGGGGTTGGCCGTTCGCCGTTGACCTTGAAAAGGCACCTCGCTCAAACGTGAATAGCGTCCTTTGCCATTCACGTTTGAGCGAGGTGCAGACAAGCGAGAGCGCGCCAGGATGGGACGAGATCCTACGTTTCGGGCACACGGATGCTGGTGGGTCGATGCCGACCGGCGTTGTGCGCGACCTCCCATGGCTCCGTCCTGGCCAAGGGAGGGTTCATGATCCTGGCGCGCTGTCGCTTGCTGGCACGGCCCAGCCGGCCGTGCCTGACTCGCATGGCTTTGAAGGTCAAGGTCAACAGCGAGGTCAAGGTCAAGGTCAATGGCGAGGTCGGCCTTGAAGGCGACCTCACACCCTGGGCGAACCGAGATAAGTGAACGGATTCCGGATAGGGTCAGCGCCGTGGGCGAAGACTCCACACCCGACCCATCACCCTCACCACCGCGCCGCGGGCCGCCCCTTCCACAACCACACGATGTAGTCCGTGGTCACCGGATCCCCGCCCAGCTCTCGCAGCCTCGAGGCTGCCTGTCCGCGGTGGTAGGCGCCGTGCTCGATGACCTGGTGCATGGTCTGCAGCAGGGTGGGGTTGAAGGCGGCGTCCTTGAACCAGGGGACGTGGATGGGGTTCGACAGCCGCGCCTCGTTCAGCTCGGCCATGAAGACGCCGGTGAGCTCGTGCACCATGCGGCCGTAGACCCGCAGGGCCGTGAGGCTGGTGTAGTCCGAGGCGTCGCTCTTCTCCAGGCTCTGGCCCTTCCAGAGCTGGAGGAAGAGGTGCTGGACCAGGTGCACGTGGTGCAGCCGCGCGCGGTTGCCCGCGTCCTCCGCGGCGGCCTTGCAGGCCAGCAGGGCCCGGTAGTTCTCCGCGTCGGCCCACTCGGCGTGCTTGAAGAGGTCGTTCAGGTGGTCGAGCACGGGCGACTCCGGGGCGGGCGTCCATGATCGCACTTCGCCTCCATCGGGGCAGCCGGTCATCATCAACGCCATGAAAGTCCTCCTCTTCGGCGCCACGGGCATGGTCGGGCAGGGCGTCCTGCGGGAGTGCCTGAAGGATCCCGGCGTCGAGGCCGTGCTCTCCGTCGTGCGCGCCCCTTCCGGAGTCGTGGCCCCCAAGCTCCGCGAGCTCGTCCACGGGGACTTCTCGGACTACGACGGCCTCGCAGCCGAGCTGACCGGCTGGGACGCCTGCCTCTGGTGCCTGGGCGTCACCTCCGCCGGGATGTCCGAGGCCGACTACACCCGCGTCACCGTGGACTTCCCCCTCGCGGCGGCGAGGACCCTCGCCCGCTTGAACCCCTCCATGGCCTTCGTCTACGTCTCCGGCGCCGGGGCGGATTCGACAGGATCAAGCGCCGTCATGTGGGCAAAGGTGAAGGGCCGCGCCGAGCGCGAGCTCCTCGCCCTGCCCTTCCCCCGCGTCCACGCCGTGCGGCCCGCCGCCCTCCAGCCTCTCCACGGCATCCGCTCCCGCACGGCGTGGATCCGCCTGGCGACAGTCCTGATGAAGCCCCTCTTCCCGCTGGCTCGGCTGCTGGCGCCGGGCCAGGTCCTCACCACCGAGGAGCTTGGCCGGGCCATGCTCCGCCTTGCCCGGGAGGGCCACCCCAAGGCCGTGCTCGAGAGCCGGGACCTCCGCGACCTCGGGAAGGCCTGATCAGTCCCAGTCCGCCGCCGGCCGACCGTCCCGCATCCAGGTCACGAGGTCGGTGCCCGGCATGTGGCCCCCCAGCGCCACCATCCGCGTCGCGCTCTGGCCGCGGTGGTACTGGGAGTGGTAGGGCAGGTGCAGCATCAATTCGCCGAGGGGCTGGACGAAGGGGTCGCCCGCCAGGTTCCGGTAGTGCACTGGCCGCGCCAGATCGGCTTCCGTGACCTGGGCAAGGAAGGCCGCCAGCGCTTCGTGGCCCTCCCGCGCCCAGTCCCGGAAGGCCTCGGGGGACGGGAAGCCCGGCTGGGGCACGGCGACCGCGGCCTCCTGCCAGCGCGCGAGCCAGATGCGCTGCACCGCGTGGATGTGGAAGAGCCGCTCGCCGAGGTCGGCGTCGGTGCGGGCCGGGCCGTGGGCCAGGACGGCCTTCCAGTGGGCGCCGTCGGCCCAGGCCTGGTGGGCGTAGAGGTCCTTCAGCGCGTCGAGCATGGCGTCTCCGTGACGGATGTCCCACGGGATTCTCCCCCTCCCGCGGCTCCGTGGGATGCTTTCCGGCAACATCCCTGAACCCGATCCCGGAGGACGCCATGGACGTCAGCGAACTCAGCCCCCTCGGCATGGTCGGCTGCGGCCTCATGGGCGCCGGCATCGCGCAGATCGCCGCCCAGGCGGGCCTGGACGTGGTGGTGAAGGAGGTGGACGCCGCGGCCCTCAAGAAGGGCCTCGCCCGCATCGACGCCCAGTGGGAGAAGGCCGTGGCCAAGGGGAAGCTGGACGCCGCCGCCCGGGCCGCCTGCAATGACCGCCTGAAGGGCACCCTGCACTGGGCGGACCTCTCGGACTGCGGCCTGGTCATCGAGGCCGTGCCCGAGCTGCTGGACCTGAAGCTGCGCACCTTCACCGAGCTCGACAAGGTGCTGGCCCCCTCCACCCTGCTCTGCTCCAACACGTCGAGCCTGCCCATCACCGAGCTCATGGCGGTGCTGGGCCCCGACCGCCATCCCTTCGTGGCGGGTCTGCACTTCTTCAACCCGGTGCCCGCCATGCCCCTGGTGGAGATCATCCGCACCGTGGCCACCTCCGACGACACCCTGGGCCTCCTGCGGGCCTTCGTCGCCAAGGTGGGCAAGACCGCCATCCTCGCCCCCGACGCCCCCGGCTTCGTGGTGAACCGCCTCCTGGTGCCCTACATCCTGGACTGCATCCGCTGCCGGGAGCAGAAGCTGGCCAGCACCGAGGATATCGACAACGGCATGAAGCTGGGCTGCGGCCACCCCATGGGCCCGCTGCACCTCGCGGACTTCATCGGCCTGGACACCATCGTCAACGTCGCCGAGGTGATGTTCGAGGCCTACGGGGACAGCCGCTACAAGGCGCCGCCCCTGGTGAAGCAGCTGGTGGCGGCGGGGCGCACCGGCCGCAAGTCCGGGCTGGGGTTCTACCGCTGGGAGGGCGAGGCCCGCATGGAGGCCCAGAGCCTCTGATCCGACCGTTCATGGGGAGCCATGCCACCGCTCATCGGCAGGCCTCCCCCGTTCATCCATTCCAACTCAAACAGGCCACGGGACTTGCCTTGGACAAGGGGGTCCGAGGGGGCCTTGCCTTCAGGTAGGCTGGAGGTCATCCCCTTCCCGACCGGAGCCCACCATGTCCAGCCGCTTCAAGCTGAACCGTGAGACCCTGCGCCGCCTCGACGCCCGCGACCTGGGCCTGCTGCCCGCCGCCGGCGCCCTGGCCGCGGCGCGGACCCAGGCCTGCGCCCCCAACACCCAGGCCACCTTCTGCGACAACGGCACCTGCGGCACCCAGCCCAGCGTGACCCTCTGCGACCAGGGCACCTGCGGCACGGAGACCATCAAGACCTCCATCACCCGCCCCACCACCGGAACGGTCTAGGGCCTGCCACCCCGCGCCATGGGGCCGACCCTCCGCGCCCGACTGCGGAAGCCTTCCCTGTGGGCCGTCTTCGCCCTGGTCTGCGGAGCCTACGCGGTCCTCCCGGTGATGCAGTGGTTCCGCCAGGCCCCCCGGCCGCCCTTGCGGCTGCTGGCGGTGGAGTTCCCGGCCGTCCTGCTCTTCTACTTCGCCTTCATCTGGCTTTCCCCCATCCCGTGGCAGCGCGCCGGCCGGCGCCCGTGGCTCCAGGGGCTCGCGGCCCTGGCGGCCTCCGAGGGCCTCATCACCGCCATCGTCTTCGCCGACGACCTCCTCGGCCGCGGGGCGGGGCGGGCCCCGACGCCGGGGATCATCTACCTCACCAACCTCTGCTTCCAGGGCCCGGCCCTCTTCCTCGTGGGCAGCCTCATGGCCCGCCGGGAGCTCCTGGAGGCGGAGCGCCTCGCCCTCCAGGCCCGGAGCGAAGAGGCCCAGGCCCTGCACCTGAAGGGGCAGATCCATCCCCACGCGCTGTTCAACGCCCTGAACGGCCTGGCCGAACTCATGGAGGACGATCCCGCCCAGGCGGAGGCCTGCGTCCGGGCCATGTCCGACGTCCTCCACCGCATCCTCGAGGCCACCCGCCAGGCCACCTGGCCCCTCGCCGAGGAGCGGGCCCTCGTGGAGCAGTTCCTGGTGATGGAGTCCCTCCGCTTCGCCGACCGGCTGCAGGTCCGGTGGGACTGGGATCCCTCGACCGAGCGGCTCTGGGTGCTGCCGATGCTGCTCCAGCCCCTGGTGGAGAACGCCCTGAAGCATGGCATCGCCCCGGAGGAGGCGGGCGGGGCGCTGGAACTGCGGGCCCTGCGGGATGGGGACGAACTCCGGCTCGAAGTGCGGAACACCGGCGCGGACCTCGGGTCCCCCGCCCGCGGCCCGGCCGACCGCGGCCCGGCCGACCACGGGGTCGGCCTGGGCAACCTCCGGGCCCGGCTCGCCCTGGCCTACGGGGACCGGGCCGGGTTCACCCTTTCCCGGGAGGGGGCCTGGACCGCGGCGCGGATCCGGTTGAAGCTGTCAGCACTCAGCGAAGCCCATGACGACCTTGCGAATCCTGGTGGTGGATGACGAGCCCCTGGCGCGGAAGCGCCTCGCGCGGCTCCTGAAGGACGCCGGCTGCGAGGTGCTGGACGAGCTGAAGAGCGTGCCGGCGCTGCTGGCGCGCCTCGCCGAGGGTCCGCGCCCGGACGCCCTCTTCCTCGACGTCGAGATGCCGGGGGGCACCGGCCTGGAAGCCCTCGCCGAGCTGGAACCGCCCCTGCCCGTGGTCTTCGTGACCGCCTACCCCCAGCACGCCGCCCGGGCCTTCGAGGTGGACGCGGTGGACTACCTGGTGAAGCCGGTGTTCCGCGACCGGCTCGAGAAGGCCCTGGAGAAGCTGCGCCGCCACCTCCAGGCCACGGCGCCGAAGGCGGAGCCCGCGTCCCCCGCCCCGGCCCCCGCCCCGCCCCTGCGCTTCCCCGCCCGGGCGGCGGGAGGGCACTTCTTCCTCGAATTCAGGAAGGTGAGCCACTTCGAGTTCGACCAGGGGGCGGTGTGGGCCTGGCTGGGGGGCCAGCGCTTCCGCGCCCCCTGGGAGTCCCTGGGCGACGTGGAGGCGGCGTTCCCGGGCCAGGGCCTGCTGCGGGTCCAGCGGCACCTCCTGGTGCGCCCCGAGGCCATCCTCAGCCACCGCCCCCTGCTGAACGGGCGGGCGCAGATCCGGCTCGTGGACGGCGCCGAGCTCGAGGTGAGCCGCAGCATGACGCCCCGGCTGCGGGAGATCCTGGGCATCGGCAAGGGTTGAAGGGGGATCGCCACCGCTCGTCGGGCGGGACGCGACGGCTCGTGGCCGGGGCGCGCCCGACCGTTGAGCGCCCCGCCGCCGGCCCGCAGCATGGGGCAACTTCCCACTCCCCGCCGCCCGCGCGGCCCGCCAAGGAAACCCCATGAAGAAGCTCACCCTCGCCAAGGAGACGCTGAAGCGCCTCGACGACCAGGACCTCCTCGCCGCCGCCGGCGCCTCCACGGGCTGCCCCACGCTCACCGCGTGCCAGCCGACCCAGCACAACTCCTGCGTCGTCTGCCCGGTGGTCACCCGCCGGGCCTGCACCACGTCCATCGCCTGAGGCGCCGCCCGTGACCCGCAAGCTCTCGCTCGCCAAGGAGACCCTCCGCGTCCTGGAGGCCTCCGAACCCGCCGCCATCCAGGGCGCCGGCTACCCCACCCGCTACGGCTCCTGCGTCACCGCGGAGGCCCGCACCCAGTGCGCCTGCCAGATCCTCACCTACCAGGTGGGCTGCACGCTGGCGCAGCAGTAGCGACGCCCGTTCCCCGGCCCGGGTCCACGGACCCGGGCCTTTCCGTATCATCGGGCATGGGCATCCTCGACGAGATCGCCGCGACGCGGGGCCACGTGTCCAGCCTGTGGAAGGCCCTGGCGCCGGACGAGGTCTTCCTGGACGCGGCCTTCCGCCTCTACCGCGCGGCCATGCACGGCGAGGGCGGCCTCGGTCGCGTGGAGCGCGAGCTCCTGTGCTTCGCGACCAGCCTCGCCAACCGCTGCGCCTACTGCGTGGCCCACCACCGGCGGCACCTGGAGGCGGCGGGCCTGCCCGGAACGGAGCTGGCGGCCCTCGAAGCCGGCGAGCCCCTGGGCGACGCGCGGCTGGAGGCGCTGCGGCGCCTGGCGGAGGCGCTGGCGTCCCGGGCCGATGCCCCTCCGGGAGCGTTCAAGGACGCCCTTCGCGCCCAGGGTTTCACGGACCTGGAACAGCAGCAGGCGATCCAGGTCTGCGCGGCCTACGGGATGTTCAACCGCCTGGCCCTGGCCCTGGAGGTCCCACTGGAACCCGGGCTCGCGCCCTGATGGCCACCACCGTCGCCACGGCCCTGCTGGTCCTCCTGAGCTTGGCCCTGGCCTGGGCCCGGCAGGGCGAGCACCGCCGCCACGGCCTGGCGATGGCGGTGGCCCTGGGCCTCTGCGCCGCCTTCCTGCCCTTCCACCTGCGGTCCGGCGCGCTGGCGGGCCTCGCCACCTTCCAGGGGCTGCCCACCCTCCACCGCCTCGCCGCCCTCGGCGGCCTGGCCCTGGCCCTCGCCGCCCTGCCCCTCGGCCTGAAGGCCCTGGGCTACCGCCACGGCCGCCACGCTGATCCGCGTTGGCCCCTGCGCCACAAGGCCCTGGCCCGCCCCGCGGCCTTCCTGCTGGCCTCGGCGGCCCTGCTGGGCCTGCTGCTGGCGGCGCTTCGCCCCCTGGGGCGCTGAGGTCCCGCCCGTCTCGGCTAGGGTGGGGGCCATGCGCCACCGCCTCCTGGGACTCCTCCTGCTGGCCCTGCCCCTCCTCGCCGGGCAGGGGCCGGCCTGGCGCTACACCGTGGCCCTCCAGCCCGGCGGGCAGGAACTCAGGGTGGAGGCGACCTTCGCGCCGGGGACCACGACGCGGTTCAGCGTGGACGACCGGTCGGAACCTTTCGTGCGGGACGTGGAGGTCCAGCGCCGGGGCGCCTGGGTGCCCGTCGCCCCGGCCGGGGGGGAGGTCTGGGAGCTGCCGGAGGCGACGCGCCGGGAGGTCCGCCTGCGCTACCGCTTCCGCCTCGCCGAGGCGGCCCGGAGCCTGCGGGACCGGGACGCGGCCTCCCGGCGGGGGGACCTCATCCTGGCGGCGCCCAGCGTCTTCCTGCTGCGTCCTTGGCAGGCGGCCCGGGGGGCGGTGGCAGCCCTGCGCTTCGACGCGCCGCCGGGGCTGGGGGTGCTCTGCGGCATCTTCCCGGGGCCGGAGGGGGACGCGGTGATCGACGGGACCGACCTGGAGAACGCCCCGCTGGCGGCCTTCGGCGCCTTCCGCACCCTGCGGGTGGAGGCGGACGGCGGCCTGGTGGAGGCCGCGGTGCCGCCGGCCTTCCCCGCGGCCGTGGACGACGCGGTGTGCGGGTGGATCCGGGAAGGCATGGACAACGTCGCGGGCCTGGCGGGGCGCTTCCCGGTGCGCCGGGCCGCCCTCTTCCTGGTGTCCGCGGGCCGTGGCCGCGGCGTGGTCTTCGGCAGCATCGGCGGCCGGGGCGGCGCGGGGGTGACGATGCTGGCCTCCCCCGACCTGCGCCCGGAGGATCTCGCCGCCGACTGGATGCTCACCCACGAATTCCTCCACCTCTGCGTGGCCACCCTGCCCTCCCGGCACCTCTGGTTCACCGAGGGCCTCGCCACCTACCTGGAGCCCCTGGCCCGGCTCCGCCGCGGCCGCCTGAAGCCCGAGGCCGCCTGGGCCGCCTTCCTGAAAGCCATGCCCGAGGGCCTGCCGAAGCCCGGCGACCGCGGCCTCGACCGCACGCCCACCTGGGGCCGCACCTATTGGGGCGGCGCGCTCTTCTGCCTCATGGCGGACCTGGAGATCCGCCGCGCGACGGAGAACAGGCAGAGCCTCGAGGACGCCCTGAAGTCCCTCGTGAAGTCCGGAGCGACCAAGGCCGTGGCGATGGAGGCCGAAGCGGCCTTCCGCCTCGCCGATCGCGGCCTCGAGAAGCCCGTGCTGCTGAAGCTCTACCGGCGATGGGCCACCGAGCCCGTGGACGTGGATCTCGAGGCCCTTTGGCGCAGGCTCGGCATCGTGCGGGAGGGCTCGTCCGTCCGCTTCGACGGGACCGCACCGGAGGCCGCCATCAGGCCCATGCGGTGAGCCCACAAGGATTCATCCGGCGAAGACGGATCCAACCCAAAACCCGGTCGGAGCCCACCCGAAGGCGGGGTTCAAACCGGCACCGCGGTTGGCCTCGAGTCGCGCGCCCTCCGCGACTCGAGGCCAACCGCGGTGCTGCCAACCGAAGGGCGGCAGGCCGAAGCTTGTCCCTTTCGACACGGCGATCAGACGGGAGGAACGTCAACGCCGCCGCTACGAAGGCCGAAACACCCGCGTCCTCACCGCCCCCTGCTTCAGCCGCGTCCGCTGACCCTCCTCATCCCCCTTCTGCCAGTCCCCGAACTGATCCAGCCGATGCGCCGACCCCAGATGCCCGCTCTCCCCCAGCGGCAGCACCAGCCGCGTCGCGTCCAGATCCGCCAGGTCCACCACCATCCGCATGGACTGCCCGAAGTCCCGGCTCACCACCCGGATCGACTTCGTCGACCCCGACAGCCGCGCCGGCTTGGGATTGAAGATCCACCCCAGGATCCCGCCCCCGAGGCCGAAGGGATGCTTCATGCGGACCTCGTTCACCTCGCCCCAGGGCTTGTTCCAGGTGGGGGAGGATTGGGCCTCCTTCATGCAGGCGTCGAGGAAGGCCTGCTTGTCGCCAAGGCCTGTGGCTTTCCACTGCTCGGGGGTCGCCTTCGCGGCGGCGAGGAGCCAGGCGTCCTCGTTGTACCAGCGGAACTTTGTAGGTTGGAGGGTCGAGCCTAGAAGCCGACCCTCCAACAGCTTCTTCCGAAACACACGGCGAAACGCGTCGAGCCTGGACATCTCTTTCCAGGAAGGGTCAGGTTCGCGGTCCCATGGATCAGGCTTACTGCTTTGCGTTTCTGCCCGAAATCCACCGACGTACACAGCCTCGGGAACACAAGATCCAAACTCATGGATGAACTTCCCAAACCGATCTAATTGCACCTTTGAAACTAAGCCAGGATCGAACTCATTCCCGGTTTCGAGCGTGGCTGCGATTTGTCTGGCCCGGCTCGTCCCCGCCCATTCCGTCGCCACCAAATGCGGAAAGCTCGTGCCCACCACCCGGTTGTTCGCGGTGGCGAGGAATCCCTGGGGGGGATCGAAGACCCGCGGCATCTCGCTCTGCGGCACGAAGCCCTGCCAGTCATGGCTGGGATCGCTGCCGTCCAGGATGCGGCTGCCGTCCTTGCCTTTCTTTCGGATCGGAATCAGCCCCGACGCCCGCCACCCGATATGCCCCGCCGTGTCGGCATACACGATGTTCTGCGCGGGCCCGGTGAACTGGTCCACGGCGGCGTTGAAGCTGGCCCAGTCCTTCGCCTGCATGAAGCCCATGGTGGGCAGGCGGAGCAGGGCGGGATCGAGGGCGGTCCAGTGGAGCGACAGGCCCGGCAGCACCTGCGGGCCGTGGGCGCCGAGCTTCACGCGAAGTTCCTCGGCAGGCTTTCCTTTCACAGGGATGGACTCGACCCGTTCCGAAGTCGCCTTCTCGCGATACAGGTCCTGCACGTCCGTGCCCAGGTTCGTGAAACCCCAAGCCACCGCGTCGTTGTGGCCGATGACGATGCCCGGCAGGCCTGGCAGGCTGACGCCCTGGGCGCCGCGGCCGCCCACCTCGAAGCGCACCTGGAACCAGATGCCCGGCGCGCCGAGGTTGAGGTGGGGGTCGTTGGCGAGGATGGGTTTTCCCGACTTCGTGCGGGATCCCGCGATCACCCAGTTGTTGCTGCCGGCCCGAAGTTCCGGATCCGGCGTCGGGATGGCCTGCGTCGCCTCCAGATCTCGCAGGGCCGCAGCCTTCGCAGCCGGGGAGCTCGCCACCGCGCCGCCCCCGAAGAAGGCCGCCGTGTCCGGCACCGTGCCCGGCAGGTCCGGCGTCAGCGGCAGGTCGCCCTCGGCGATGACGGGCATCAGGAATCTCTGCGTGGCTTCGGGCAATCCTTTCAGCGCCTCCGCCTGGATCTCCGCCTTCCAAGACGTGGAGAGGTCCTCGTGCATGAGGAGCAGGACTTCCAGGCTGTGGGCCGGCGTCCAGGGCTCGGGCCTGAGGCCCAGCATCTGGAACTCCAGGCCCCAGCGGCCGGGGCGCGACGCGAGGTAGGCGTTCACGCCCGCGGCGTAGGCCTCCAGGGCCTGGCGCTCCTCCGCCGGCAGCAGCGGCACCGCCGCCGCGGCGACCTCTCTGAAGCCGTAGGTGCGGTGGATCCGGTCCAGGGGCAGCGCGCCGGCACCCACAAGCTCGCTGAGCCGCCCCTCGGCGCTGCGCCGCATGAGCTCCATCTGGAACATGCGCTCTCTTGCCGTCTCGAAGCCCTGGACCCGGAAGGCGTCGAAGAGTTCGGCGGCCTTCAGGGTCGGGACGCCCCGGCCATCCACCGCGACCGTTACCTCGCCCCGCAGGCCCGCGATGGGGGCGGCGGCCTCATCGGGAAGCTGCCGGCGCACCGCGAACCACGCCCCGCCCGCGGCGAGCAGGAGGAGCACGGCGGCGCCGGCGCCGAGGCGCTTGAGCCAATGCACCGCTCGGGAAGACTGGGCCGCCAAGCCGCGTCCCGCCTACTTCACGAAGCGCACGGCGTAGACCGGCGGCAGGTGCTCGCCGATGGTGAGCCACGACTCCCCGCCGTCCTCGCTCACCCAGAGCGAACCCGTGCTGGAGCCGAAGGCCAGGCGCGCGCCGCTGCCGTCCACGTCCAGGGCGTGGCGGTAGACGATGTCGTAGGCGTGCTCCTGGGGCAGGCCCTTGGAGAAGGTCTGGAAGGTGGCGCAGGCGTCCTTCGTGCGGTTCACCACCACCTTCGCGTCCTTGGGGATGCGCTCCATGTCCTTGGTGGCCGGCACGAACCAGGCGGTGTCGGCCTCGAGGGGGTGCGCCGCCACCGGGAAGCCGAAGACCGAGGGCTGCACGCCGGTGATCTCCGTCCAGGTCGCGCCGTTGTTCCGCGACACGAAGATGCCGTTGTGGTGCTGCATGTAGAGCCGGTCGGGGTCCGCCGGGCTGCGGACCACGCAGTGGGGATCCTGGGAGGAGGGGTCCTCCACCAGCTCCGGCGGCGCGTAGTCGGCGCGGAGGCCCTTGCAGCGGCTCGTCCAGGTGGTGCCTTCGTCGGCGCTCTCCCACACGCCGCCGCTGGAGACGGCCACCGTGACGCGGCCGTCCCGGGGATCCACCAGCACCGAGTGGATGCCCGGCAGGTCGGCGCCGCCGCCGGTCCACTTCTTCCGGTCCTCCATGAACCAGAGGGATTCCACGAGGGACCAGGTCGCGCCCCGGTCCTCGGATTTGAACAGTCCTCCGGGCAGCGTGCCGGCCCAGATCCGGCCCGGCTGCGAGGCGAGGCCCGGCGTGAGGGCCCAGATCTTGTTCAGCTTCCACGGGATGGGCCGGCCGAAGGCGTCCTTGTCCTCGCCGCCCTCGGGATGTTCGGGGTAGGCGGGCACGCCCACCTCCGTCCACGACTCGCCGGCGTCGTCGCTGCGGTGGAGCTTCGTCCCGAAGTGGCCGTGGTCGATGGTGGCGTACCAGACGCCGTCCCTCGGATCCACCATGGCCAGGGCGAAGTTCTCGGCGAGGAAGTGCACCTTCGCGATGGCCCAGCCCGCGGGGCCGCGGTCCACCTGGAAGAGGCCCTTGCGGGAGGCGACGAGGATGCGGTCGGACGGCGCGGACATGGTCAACCTCCGGAAAGGGCCTGCATGACGTAGATCTGGCTCTGCTCCCCCGCGGCGTCGCCCTGGGCCATGCGGTCCCGGATGGGCGTGCCGTCGAGGAAGATGGCCACGTGGAAGCGCAGGGCGCCGTGCTCGTCCAGCACGTAGCCCCGCAGCCGGGGGTTCTTCGCGAAGACCGCCTCGAGGGCTTCCCGCACGGTGGCCCCGGGCACGTCCACCGGCGGACAGGCCAGGTGGCGCTGGAGGTTGGCGGTGAAGGCGACGCGGGGCATGGGTGGCGTTGGGACGGAAGCTTCGAGGCTGACCCGCCCGGGCCCCGCCGTCAACGCTTCCAGGGTGAAGACGCCGTGCCATCCTGGGATCCATGCGCCGCGCCGCCCGCCTGACCCTGCTCCTCGCGCTCCTGGCCGCCTGCGACCGCAAGGCCGCCCCCACCGTCCCAGAGGCGCCGGTCGGGACGCCCCCACCCGTCCCGGCCTCCCGGGCCCACACGGTGGTCTTCCTGGGCGACAGCCTCACCGCGGGCTACGGCGTGGACCGCGACGCGGCCTTTCCGGCCCTCCTCGCGGCGCGCCTCCAGGCCGCGGGCCGGCCCTGGAAGCTGGTGGACGCGGGCGTCAGCGGCGACACCACCGCCGGCGGCGTCACGCGCCTGGACTGGGTCTTCCGTTCGAAACCCGACGTCCTCGTGGTGGCCCTGGGGGCCAACGACGGCCTGCGGGGCCTACCGGTGGACGCGAGCGAGCGGAACCTGCGGGCCATCCTGGAACGCGCCCGCACGGAGGGCTGCGCCGTGCTCCTGGTGGGCATGCAGATGCCCGAGAACCTGGGCCCCGCCTACCGCGCCCGCTTCGCGGCGGTGTACCCGAAGCTGGCGAAGGAGTTCGGCGTGCCCCTGCTGCCCTTCCTTCTGGAGGGGGTCGCCATGGACCTGGCCCTCAACCAGGCCGACGGCATCCATCCCACGGCGGAGGGCCACCGCAGGGTGGCCGAGACCGTGTGGAAGGCCCTGGACCCGGTGCTGCGCCGCGTGGAGGACCGGAAGCGTTGAAGCCAAGCCTGGACGGCCGCGCGCGGGGCCGGGCCCCAGGGTAGGCTCGGACCATGATCGAGCTGCGCGGCCTCACCAAGACCTACCCCTCCCCCGAGGGTGGCGCCCTCACGGTGCTGGAGGACGTCACCCTCAGCATCCCCAAGGGCGCGTCGGCCGCCATCCTCGGCCCCAGCGGCAGCGGCAAGAGCACGCTGCTCGGGCTGATGGCGGGCCTGGACCGGCCCAGCTCGGGCACGGTGCGGGTGGCGGACCAGGACCTGGGCGCCCTCAGCGAGGTGGCCCTGGCGGCCTTCCGGGCGCGCACCGTGGGCTTCGTGTTCCAGTCCTTCCACCTGCTCGCCCACTTCGACGCCTTCCAGAACGTCCTCATCGCCGCCGAGCTGGCGGGCCTGCAGGACCCGGCCGCGAAGGCCGAGGAGGCCCTGGGGCGCGTGGGCCTCGGCGAACGCAGGCACCACGTCCCCGCGCAGCTCAGCGGCGGCGAATGCCAGCGGGTGGCCCTGGCCCGGGCCGTGGTGGCGCGCCCGCCCATCCTGCTCTGCGATGAGCCCACCGGCAGCCTGGACGCGAAGAACGCCGACCGGGTCTTCGGGCTGCTCAAGGAACTCCACCAGGACCTCCACGCCACCCTGGTGCTGGTGACCCACGACGCCCACCTGGGCGCCCAGATGGGCCTCACCTTCGCCCTGGAGCGGGGCCGCCTCGTGGACGCGGCCCATGGCTGAGCGTCCTGGCGGATCCGCCTTCGAAGCGCGCGTGGCCTGGCGGGAGCTGCGGGGCTCCTGGGCCCGCCTGCTGCTGGTGGCCCTCTGCCTGGCCGCCGGATTCGCCGCCTTCTTCGCCACCGCCCTCTTCAGCGCCCGGGTGCTGCGGGGCGTGCGGGCCGAGAGCCGGGCCATCCTCGGCGGCGACGCGGCGCTCACAGTGAACGGCCTCTTCCCGGACGGCCTCCGGTCCCGGGCCGCGGCCCTGCCCGGCGTGGAGGCTTCCACCCTGCTCTACGACTTCGCCACCGTGGCCGAGGGCAACGGCCAGGCCCGCCTCGTGGAGGTGCGCGCGGTGGAGGCGGGCTACCCCCTGGCCGGCCGGCTGGTGCTGGAGCCCCCGGGTTCCCTCACGCCCGGCGCGGTGGTCCTGGAGCGCGCCCTGGCGGAGGCCTGGGGCCTGAAGCCCGGCGCTCCCGGCGCCACGGTGCGCCTGGGCGGCCGCGCCTTCCCGGCCCAGGGCCTCCTGGCCCTGGACGAGAGCCGGCAGGCCAGCGCCTTCGCCCTGGGCCCGCGCGTCCTCATGGCCCGGGCCGACGCCGAGGCCGCCGGGCTGCTCACGGCGCGCTCGCGGCTGAGCGGCAAGCTGATCCTGCGCTACGGGCCGACGGCCGAGGCGAAGGCCCTCGAGCAGGCCCTGCGCGGCCTGGCGGCGGGCGAGGCCACCCGCGTGCGGGTCCAGACCCACGAGGACGCCGCGGCGGCCCTGGCCCGGCCCCTGCGCAACCTCAACCGCTTCGTGCAGCAGCTCGGCGTGATGACCCTGCTGCTGAGCACCCTGGGGGCCTGGGCCATCCTCTCCGCCTACCTGGGCGCCCGGGCCCGGGACGCCGCCATCCTGCGCTGCCTGGGCGTGGGCCCCGGCGGGCCTTTCCGGATCTATGGCCTGCTGGTGCTCATGCTCCTGGGCTTCGCCCTGGCGCTGGGCTTCGGCGCCGGCCTCGCGGCGGCGGCCGCGGTGCCGAGGCTGCTGGGAGACCTCATCCCCGCGGCCCTGCAGGGCGGCGCCCTGGGCTGGCCCCCGCCCCTGGAGAGCGCCCTCGCGCTGCTGCTGGTGCTCCTCCTGTGCCTGCCCGCCCTGCTGGCCCTGCGGGGCGCCTCGCCCCTGGGCCTGCTGCGGGAGGGCCTGGACGCCCGGCCGCCGGGCCTGCAGACGGGCCTCTGCCTCGGCGCGGCGGCCCTGGCCGCCGCCCTGCTCCTCGTGCGCAGCGCGCCGACGCCGGCGGTGGGCTGGACCATGGTGGCGGGGCTGGGCTCCCTCTTCCTCCTGCTCTACGGGTCGGCGCGGCTCCTGGTGTGGGGCTTCCGCCGGGTGGGCCTGCGTTCGCCCCTGCCCCTGCGCCTCGGCCTCGGCCAGCTCGGGGCCCGGCCGACGCTGACGGGCCTGCTGATGGCGGTGATGGGCCTCGCGGTCTTCCTGACCCTCTCGGCCCAGCTGGTGAAGGACGACGTGGTGGGCCCGCTCCAGGCGCAGACCTCGGCGGCGGAGAAACCCAACCTCTTCCTCATGGACGTGCAGCCCGCCCAGCGGGAGGGCGTCCTGGCCCTGCTGGCCAAGGAGGGCGCGAAGGCCCCCCTCGAGGCGCCCATCGTGCGGGCGCGGCTGGTCTCGGTGGCGGGCCGGCCGGTGGTGGACCGCCGGAACGCGGAGCGGAACCGGGACCGCGGCGAGGCGCGGGAGCGGGGCGAGGACCGGGGGGAGAATTTCCGGACCCGTGAGCAGAACCTCACCTTCCGGGAGCGGCCCGGGGCCTCGGAGTCCATCGTGGCGGGGCGCTTCTGGGCCGCCGGGGGGCCCGCTTCCGACGAGGTCAGCCTGGAGGAGGGCTTCGCCACCGCCATCGGCGCGAAGCTCGGGGACGAGATGGTCTTCGACGTCCAGGGCCAGGAGCTGCGGGGCCGCGTCACCAGCCTCCGGAAGGTGAAGTGGCAGAGCTTCCAGCCCAACTTCTTCATCGCGCTGCACCCCAGCCTGCTGAAGGACGCGCCGGCCCTGCACCTGGTGGCCGCCGAGGCCGACGCCGGGGCCCGGGCCCGCATCCAGGGGGGTCTGGCGAAGGCCTTCCCCAACGTCACGCCCATCGACGTGAGCGAGATCCTCGGCAAGGTGGACCGCATCCTCCAGACCGTGGCCATCGTCACCCGGCTGCTCGCGGGGCTCATGATCGCCTCGGCCCTGCTGGTGCTGGCCGCGAGCCTCCTGGCGGGCCGCCTGGGCCGCGCGCGGGACCTGGCCCTGCTGCGGACCCTGGGCGCCACCGACGCCGTGCTCCTGCGCAGCCTCGCCTGGGAGTTCGCCCTCCTCGGCGGCACCGCCGCGATGCTGAGCTCCGTGCTGGCCTGGAACCTCGCGCGCCTCTACGTCACGCGCGTGCTGGAGCTGGACAGCAGCCCGAGCCTCGTCGCCGCGCTGGTGCTGCTCCTGCTGGCCGCGGCGCTGACGGCGGGCGTGGGCCTCGCGGGGAGCGTGAAGGCGCTGAGGCTCAAGCCGCTGGAGGTGTTGCGGGGGGAGTGAGGCGCCTCACCACCCGTCCCCCACGCCCTTCCCCGCCTCCGCGTGCTTCAGCGCGCGCAGGCCGATGTCCCGCCGCACCTGCATGCCGGGCCAGCTCACGCTGTCCAGGGCCTCCTCGATGCGGGCGCGGGCGGTGGCGAGGCTGCCGGCGTGGGTGACGAGGTTGAGGACGCGGCCGCCGTTCGTGAGCCAGGTGCCGTTGGTCTTCCGCGTCCCGGCGTGGATCACGGTGACGGCGGGCGTGCCGATCTCGATGGGCACGTCCCTCTTCGGCGCTCCGGGGTAGCCCTCCGCGGCGAGCACCACCGACAGGGCGCAGCCCGGGTGGAGCTTCAGCTTCTCCCGCGCCATGCGCCCCTCGGCCACTTCCAGGAGGAGCTGCGGCAGGTCCTCGTCCAGGAGGTGCATGAGCACCTGGGTCTCGGGATCGCCGAAGCGGCAGTTGTATTCCAGGAGCTTGGGGCCCGAGGCGTCCCACATGACGCCGAGGAAGAGCACGCCCCGGGCCCGCAGGCCGTCGGCCTGGAGGCCCTGCACGGTGGGGACCACCAGCTCGTCCACCATGCGCTGGACGTCCGCGGGTTTCAGGAAGGGGATGGGCCCGAAGGCGCCCATGCCGCCGGTGTTCGGCCCCTGGTCCCCCTCGAAGATGCGCTTGTGGTCCTGGCAGGGCGGCAGGGCCAGGAACCGCGCGTGATCGGCGTCCACGTCCACCAAAACGTGGAAGGACAGCTCCATGCCGAAGAGGGGCGCCTCCAGCAGCACCGTCTTCGAGGCCTCGCCGAACTCGCCGTCGAGGAAGCGCTTGAGCGTCTCCAGGGCCTCGGCCTCGCTTCCCGCCAGCACCACGCCCTTGCCCGCGGCGAGGCCGTCCGCCTTGAGGACGATCGGGTAGCCGTGGGGCCAGGCCTTGATCTCGCGGGTGCCCGCCTCGAGGTCCCCGACCGCCACGCTGGCCGCGCAGGGGATGCCGTGGCGCTGCATGAAGGCCTTGGCGAAGACCTTCGACCCCTCCAGCCGGGCCGTGGCGGCGTCGTGGCCGAAGACGGCGATGCCCAGGGCCCGCACCGCGTCCGCGAGGCCCGCCACCAGGGGCGCCTCCGGCCCGATGACCACCAGGTCGGGGCGCTCCGCGGCGCACCAGTCCCGGATCCCCGCCACGTCCTCGGCCTCGAAGGGCAGGCGGATCCCCTGGCCCCGCATCCCGTCGCTGCCGGGGGCGATGAACAGCTCCACGGGATTGAGGGAGGCCTTGAGCTTCAGCGCGAGGGCGTGCTCACGCCCTCCGGAACCGACGAGCAGGATCTTCATGGGGGCAGTATCCCAAAACCCGCCCGGACGCGTTGGGGAAATCCCGCGACCAAAGCCCTATTTGCATTCCAGCCAGGACTGCCCGGCGCGAACCTCCGCCGCCAGCTTCACCCCCAGGGATCCGAGGTCGTCGGCGCCCTCCATCGCGTCCCGCAGCAGCTCCGTCACCGCCCCCAGCTCCCTGGGCGGCGCCTCCAGGAGCAGTTCGTCATGGACCTGGAGGAGGAGCTTGGCGTGCAGCTGCGAGGCCTCGAGCTGGCGGTGCAGGCGCACCATGGCCCGGCGCATGAGGTCCGCCGCCGTGCCCTGCACCACGGTGTTCACCGCCTCCCGCAGGCCCTGGGCCTGCAGCCTGGGGTCGGCGCTCTCCAGTTCCGGGATGCGGCGGATGCGGCCCCAGGCGGTGCGCACGAGGCCCTCCTTCAGGGCCTTCTGCTTGGTGCCCTCGATCCATTCGGCGACCTTGGGCATCCGTTCGAAATACCGCTCGATGAAGGCCTTCGCCTCCTTTGTGGTGATGCCGAGGGAGGCCGCCAGGGCGAAGGCCCCCTGGCCGTACAGCAGGCCGAAGTTCACGGCCTTCGCTTTCGCCCGGTCCTCGGCCTTGACGTCCTCCAGCGGGACGCCCATGACCTCGGAAGCCGTGCGGCGATGGATGTCCTCCCCGGCCTCGAAGGCGCCGAGGAGCACGGGGTCCCGGGCCAGGGCCGCCGCCACCCGCAGCTCGATCTGGCTGTAGTCCGCGTCCAGCAGGGTCCAACCCTCCCGGGGCACGAAGGCGCCGCGGATCCGCCGCCCCTCCTCGGTGCGGATGGGGATGTTCTGGAGGTTGGGGTCGCTGGAGGCCAGGCGTCCCGAGGCCACCGCCGCCTGGTGGAGCCGCGTGTGCACCCGGCCCGTCACGGGGTTGATCATCGCCGGCAGGGCCTCCACGTAGGTGCCCAGCAGCTTCACCATCTGGCGGTGCTTCAGCAGCTCGATGGCGATCTCGGCGTGGTGGCTCTCCGCCAACTCCACCAGCACGTCCTCGTCGGTGCTGGGGGCCTTGGTCTTGCCCGTGCGCTTGATGACCGGGAGGCCCAGCTTGTCGAAGAGGATGCGGCCGAGCTGGGCGGGGCTGGAGAGGTTGAAGGCCTCCCCGGCCAGTTCCGTGACCCGCTCGGCGGCCCGGTCCCGGACCTCCCTCATCTCCGTCGCCAGGCGGGCGAGCACGTCACGGTCCACGCGGATGCCCGTCAGCTCCAGGTCCGCGAGCACCTCCACCAGGGGCAGGTCCACCTCGGCGTAGAGCCGCCGCAGCTGCGGATCCGTCATCGCCGCGTCCAGCTTCGTGACGAGCTGCAGGGCCAGGTCCGCGTCCTCGGCGGCGTACTGGACGGCCTTGTCGAAGTCCGCCTGGTCGAAGCGGAGCTGGCCCTTGCCCTTGCCCACCACGTCCTCGAAGGGGATGGGCTTGAGGTCCAGGACGCGCACGCTCAGGTCGTCCAGGTTGTGGCGCAGGCGCGAGTCCAGCAGGTAGCTCTGCACCATGCTGTCCCCCGCCAGGCCCTTCACCGGCAGTCCGTGGCGGGCCAGGACCTGGAGGTCGTACTTGAGGTTCTGGCCGACTTTCTGGACGTCCGGATCCGCCAGCAGCGGGCCGAGCACCCTGCGCACCTGGGCGAAGTCCAGGTTCCGCGGATCCAGGTGCTCCTTCAGGCCGTGGAAGTAGTCCACCGCGTCGCCCCGCAGGTCCAGTTCCGCCTCGCTGATCCCCGAGTCCGGCAGCAGGCCCGGCAGGGCGCCCTCGGTGTCCTTCGTCGGCGGGTTCAGGTGGCCGATCGGCACGTAGAGGCCCTCGCTGGGCTTCCAGGCGAGGCTGAGACCGACGAGATGGCCCCTCGTCGGATCGAGGGACGTGGTCTCCGTGTCCAGGCCGCAGCGGCCCGCCTTGCGGATCTCCCGAACGGCCTCCTCGAGGTCCTTCACGCCCGCCGCGTGCCGGTAGGTGCGTCCGGCCCCCGCCTCGCCGCCGCCCACTTCCGTGAACTCCTTGGTCAGCGTCTGGAAGCCCAGGCGCTTGAAGGCCTCCCGCGCCTGGGCGGGGTCCACGCCCTTGTAGGCCAGGTCCTGGACGGTGACCGGAAGTTCCAGGTCCGTCACCACCGTGACGAGCCGCTTCGTGAGGTCCAGGTAGTCCGCGGCGGCCTCGATCCCCTCCCGCTGCTTGGGCTTCAGCTCGTCCTTGTGCGCCAGCACCTCCTCGAGGCTTCCGTAGGTCTCGAGGAGCGACCGCGCGCCCTTCTCGCCGATGCCCGGCACGCCCTTCACGTTGTCCGAAGCGTCCCCCATCAGCGTGAGCACGCCCACCACCTGCTCGGGCCACACCCCGAAGCGCTCCTTCACGCCGGCCCGGTCGATCCAGACCTCGCCGTCCCGGTTGTTGAGCACCTGGATCTTCGCCTCGTCGTCCACCAGCTGCAGCAGGTCCTTGTCGGGGCTGATGATCACCGACGGCAGGCCCTCCTTCGCCGCCTGCTTCGCCAGGGTGCCCATCACGTCGTCGGCCTCGAAGCCGTGGAGCTCCACGATGGGGATGTTCAGCGCCTCGATGAGCTGGCGGATGAGCGGAATCTGCGGGCGCAGGTCCTCGGGCATCTCATCCCGGTTGGCCTTGTACTCGGGATAGAGCCTGTGCCGGAACGTGGGCTCCGGCGTGTCGAAGACCGCGGCCAGGTGCGTGGGCCTGTGCTGGTTCACCAGTTGCAGCAGCATGCGCGCCATGGTCATGGTGGCGCCGTTCTTCAGCCGCATGTTGGCGAAGTAGGCCCGAAAAATCAGGGCGAAGGTGTCGATGAGGTAGAGGCGATGCTCGGTCATGGCCCCAGTCTGGCAGGGCCTCAGAACCAGGCCCACGCCAGGCCGCCGGGCAGGGGCGCGCTGGCCCACTCCACGTGCAGGACGCGGCGGGGCGACGGGTCGGTGGCCCGGTCCGAGCCGTGGAGGACGAGGGGCTTCATGAAGACCACGTCTCCCCGCGACGCCAGGATCGTGCGGGGCTCCACGCGGGCGCGCCAGGCCTCGATCTCCGCGTCGCCGAGGCGGCCGCCGAGGTGCGAGCCCGGCAGCACCTTCAGGGGACCCTGCCCTTCCCCGCAGGGATCGAGGTGGAGGCGCGTGGCGAGCATCCCTTCCATCACGGAGGCCGGGGCCTGGGCATGGTAGAAGTGCGCCTTGTTCACCCAGGGGCCGAAGCCGGGGACCTCCCGGGGCTCCTTCAGCGCCAGGGTGGAGTCCTGGTGCCAGGCGATGGCCCAGTTCTCCCGGTCCGCGGCTTTGCCCATGAGCAGGGCCCGCACGGGCCGCGCGTCGGGGCCGAGGATGCCCGCCACCCGGTCCGGCAGGAAGGTCCCCGCCAGCCAGTTCTGGAGGGCGTCGAGACCGATGGGCCGGCGTTCCAGCGGCGACCCGGCGCCGAGGCGGTCCTCCAGCTCCGCGACCACGGCCTCCGGCAGTGCCTCCGGCCAGCGGCAGACGCCGTCCCGGTCGAGGGCCTCGCGGGCCGCGTCAAGGGACTCCATGCCTCCGTGATGGCAGGCCTGGGCGGACCCGTCAAAAGCCCCCCTTGACAGCACGAACGATCGTTCTATTTTTAAACTCCATGAGCGCCGCCGTCCTCGAGCCCCGCACCCGGAAGGGCCAGCACACCCGGGAGGCCATCCTGGCCAAGGCCATGGACATCGCCTCCGCGGAAGGGCTCGAAGGCCTCACCATCGGCTCCCTCGCCGAGGCCCTGGACATGAGCAAGAGCGGCCTCTTCGCCCACTTCGGCTCGAAGGAGGAGCTGCAGCTGGCCACGGTGCAGGCGGCCCGGGCCTTCTTCGCCCAGGCGGTGATGGTGCCTGGCCTCCAGGGCCGCAAGGGCCTGCCCCGCCTCTGCTCCGTGATCTCCGCCTGGCTGGACTACGCCGAGCGGGAGGTCTTCCGGGGCGGCTGCTTCTTCACGGCGGTGGCGGCGGAGTTCGACAGCCGGCCCGGCCCCGTGAAGGACGCCGTGGCGGCCTGCATGAAGGAGTGGGTGGACAGCCTGGCCCGCCTGGTGCGCGAAGCCCGCGAACTGGGTGAGCTGGACCGCAGGGCCCCCGCGGACCAGCTGGCCTGGGAGTTCAACAGCCTCGCCATGGGCGCCAACAGCGCCTACCAGCTCCAGCGCGATCCCGTGGTCTTCACCTATGCCCGCCGCGCGATCCGCGACCGCCTGAAGGCCTTCACCGGCCCCGGCGTCCGCGTGCCGCTCTGAAGTCCGGAGGCTTTGTGGTCGTGAACATCCATGCCCGCGAGTATCCCGTCGCGGCCGAGCGCCTCGGCGAACTGCTCGACGGCCTCGCCTCCGGCCGCGACCGCCTCTGGCCCTCCCACCGCTGGCCGGCGATGCGCCTGGACGGCCCCCTCGGGCCCGGCGCGAAGGGTGGCCACGGCCCCATCCGCTACACCGTGGAGGCCTACCTGCCCGGGCGCTCCGTGCGCTTCCGCTTCACGGGCCCGAAGGGATTCGTGGGCTGGCACGGCTTCGACGTGGAGTGCCTCGGGGAGGGCCGCAGCCGGCTGACCCACACGGTGCGCGCGGAGCTGCGCGGCGCCATGCGGCTGGCTTGGCCCCTGGCCTACCGCTGGCTCCAAGACGCCGCGGTGGAGGATGCCCTGGACTGCGCCGCCCGGGCGCTGGAGCAGCCGACCGCGACCCGCTCCTTCTCCCCCCTCGTGCGCCTGCTGCGCCGCCTCAAGCGGAGGTCCCGATGACCCGGACCATGCCCTGGACCTTCCACCTGCTCCGCCACGGCTTCCAGGGGCTGCGGATGGTCTCCCCGGCCCTCGCCTCCCGGGTCTCCCAGGCCCTCTTCCTCCTGCCGCCGCGCCACCCCGAACCCCCGGCCGAACGGGAGGCCCTGGCCTCGGGCCGGGCCTTCCGGGTGCCCTTCCGGAGCCGCGGCCTGGCGGCCTGGGCCTGGGGACCGAAGCAGGGACTCGCCCCCACGGTGCTGCTGGTGCACGGCTGGGGCGGCCGGGCGGGCCAGATGCGGGGCTTCATCGCGCGGCTGGTGGAGGCGGGCTTCCGGGTGGTGGCCTTCGACGGCCCCGCCCACGGCCGCAGCGGCGGGCGGCAGGCGTCGATCCTCCACTTCGCCGAGGCCCTGGAGGCCGTGGCGGCCCGGGTCGGCCCCGTGCACGGCCTGGTGGCCCACAGCATGGGCTGCGCCGGTGCGGCCGTGGCCCTCTCCCGCGGGCTCCCGGTCGAGCGGGCCTGCTTCATCGCGCCCCCCAGCCGCGCGCGAGGCTACTACGAGGCCTTCCTGCGCTTCCTGGGGCTGCCCGAGCCGTGGATCCCCGACTACAGCCGGCGCTTCGCCCTGCGCCTGGGCTTCGCCTGGGCTTCGCCTGGGAGCGGCTGGAGGTCCCCGCGGTGGCGCCGGAGCTCCGGACGGCCCTGCGGGTCTTCCACGACGCCGGGGACCGGGAGGTGCCCTTCGCGGAGGGCGAGGCCATCGTGGCGGCCTGGCCCGGCGCCGAGCTGCGGACCACCCGGGGCCTCGGCCATCGCCGCATCCTCAAGGACCCGGCCGTCCAGCGGGAGGCGGTGGCCTTCCTGGGCCGCCCCGACTTCCGCACCTGCCCCGAGCGCTTCGAGGCCGAGCTCTTCAACCGCGACCTGCGCGCCACCGCCTGAAGAGGCCCGCCGTGACCGACCTCGCGGCCCACGGGCAGCTCGTCCTCAAGCTCTACGAGCTCCGACGGGACCCCGAACTGCGCCGGGCCCGGGCCTGGTTCGCCTCGGACTTCGCCCCCGAGGGCCCCGAGGCCGTCCTGGCGCTGCTGGCCGGCGGCCACGACGCCAGCGCCGCCTACCGCATGGTGACCACCTATTGGGAGATGGCGGCGGCCCTGGTGAACCACGGGGCCCTGGACCGCGGCCTCTTCCTCGCCGCCAACACCGAGCACGTGGTGGTGTTCAGCAAGCTCCAGCCGCACCTGGCGGGCCTGCGGGAGCTCATCCGCGAGCCCGGGTACCTGCGGGAGCTGGAGGTCCTGGTCGCCGCCATCCCCGGCGTCGAGGCCCTGCTCGCCTCCCGCCGGCGCTTCCTGCAGCGCTGGCGGGGCACCGCGGCCATGGCCCGCTGAGGCGGCTTCAGCGCAGCCGGTAGGCCCGCCGCAGGGCCCATTCCCAGAGCCAGGCCGGCAGCAGCGCCTTCGCCTTGCCCGCCCAGAAGGCGTCCTTCCCGATGACGAGCCGGCGGGGGGGCCGCCGCCGCTCCAGGGCTTCGGCGATGCGCGCCGCACAGGCCTCGGCGCCCACGGCGCGGCGCTCGCCGTGCTCCCGCCGGAGTTCCATGTGGGCCTTCAGGATCCGCTCGTAGCGGGTACCCTTCACGCGGTCCGGCAGGTCCCCCCAGACCTCCGAGAGGGTCTGGCGGAACCTCGTGCGGACGGCGCCGGGCTCCACGAGGATCACGCGAACCTCGGGGGCGACCTCCAGGCGGAGGGTCTCCGCCAGGGCCACCACCGCGTGCTTGGACGCGTTGTAGGGCCCCGCGAGGGGGATGCTGAGCCGGCCCAGCATGGAGGCCACCTGCACCACCCGGGCCTCGCCGGGCCGGCGGGCGTTGCGGCGCAGCACGGGCAGGAAGGCCCGGGTGAGGTCGTGCAGGCCCACCACGTTGGTCTCGAGCTGCCGCCGCAGTTCGTCGGCGGTGACGAACTCGAGGGGGCCCACCTGCCCGTAGCCCGCGTTGTTCACCAGGGCGGTGATGGGGACGTCCCCCGTCTCCGCCACCACCCGCGCGATGGCGACGGGGTCGGTGACGTCGAGGGCCTTCCTCCGCAGGTCCGGGCCGTCCTCCAGGCCCGCGAGGTCCGCCAGGGTGCGGGCGGTGGCGACGACGCCCCAGCCCCGGGCCCGGAGTTCTCCCACGAGGGCCCGGCCGATGCCGCTGGAGCATCCGGTGACCAGGGCCCAGCGCCGAGGCGGGTCCGCTGCGGGTGAGGCCATGGGCTTCCTGGCCGCGGGGAGGCGGGAGCGTCCCTCCCCGGCCGCGGCGACGGGGCGGCTACTTCTTCTTGGCGTCCTTCTTGGGCTCGGCCTTCTTGTCGTCCTTCTTGGCCGCGTCCTTGTTCTCGATCTCGGTGGCCGTCATCGTGTAGTACACGGTCACCTTGTCGCCCTTCTTCAGGCCCTCGGCGCCCTTGGTGCCCTTGGGGACGTTGATCTGCCACATCTCCTTGCCCTTCTGGACCGTGACGGTGTCCCCGGCGACTTCGGTGACCGGGCCGGTGACCTGGTAGCCCTTGGCGGCGGCGGCGTAGCCGAGGATGCCGAACGCGACGGCGACGGCGGCGAAGGAGGCGAGGCTCTTCAAGCGCATGGGAACTCCTGGGAGGGGTGTGGGGGAAGCCTAGCACAGGGCGGCAGGCCCGGGGGCTGGGGCCCCGGCGCGGCGCGCGGGCCGCTCAGGGGACCGAAACGACCGCTCGTCAAGCCCGGCCGGCGGCCGGCGATTTTCGCCTGCGCCGGGCCGCCGCGGCGCGCACATTAGGGTCTGCACATCCCGGGGGCCTCCTCCGTTGGGTGACGGGCGGATCCGGGTGCTCACGTGCGATCCGAAGGGAAAACCGGGATGTGCACTCCGCGCGCCAGCCCCTCGGCGCGCGGTTCCTTCATCCCCGCCCGGGGACGCTACCGGCCGGCGGCGCCGGTGGCCACCGCGGCCTCGAAGTCGTTGAACAGCACGTCGAAGGTGTCGGGCTCGTCCCACATGATCCAGTGCCGGGCGTTCACGAAGTAGGAGACCGTGAGCTTCGGGATCCTGGCCATCCCCAAGCGCTGCAGGGCCTCCTTCTCCCGGGCCGGGTCGGGGATGAGGGCGCTGGAGGTGAAGAAGGCCACGGGCACCGTGAGGCCGGCGGCCTTCTCCGCGACGCTGTCGCCCACCCGGGAGGCCCGGTAGGCCTTGAGCACCGGGACCGGCACCTTCAGGGCGTCCTTCAGGGCCCGCGCCTTCTGGGCCTCGTCCGAGGCGAGGCCCCCGAAGAAGTCGCCGAGGGTGCGGGCCTCGTCGGTGTCCAGGCCCTTCATGAAGGCCTCCTCCCGCACGGCCTCCGCGGGGGCGAGGATGGCGTCCACCAGCACGACGCCGCGCACCGCCCCGGGGTCCGCGAGGGCCATGCGGACGGCGAAGCTCCCGCCGGTGCTGTGGCCGACCACCATCACCGGCGCCACCTTCAGCTTGCGCGCCAGGGCGGCCAGCTCGGAGGCGATGCCGTCGAGGTCCAGCGCGCCCTCCTTGAGCGCCGGCGCCGCGCTGTCGCCGTGGCCCGGCAGGTCCACGGTCACCACGGTGTGGTCCTTCTTCATCCGGGCGACCTGCTCGTCCCACACCTTCCGGTTCCCGCCGAACCCATGGATGAAGAGGACTCCGGGCCCCCTGCCCTCCTTCCTGTAGGCCAGCTCCGCGGACCACGCGGGTCCCAGGAGGGCGGCAAGCAGGATGGCGGCGAGGGGTCGCATGGGTCGCTCCTCAGGTCAGAAGATCCTCACCACGTTGAAGCCCAGCACCCAGTCCCCGCTCGGGGCGGGGCCGAGGCCGTTCGTGTCGCCGGAGAGCACCTGGTGAGCGGTGGTGCCCAGGACGTTGGTCGCCAGGAGGGAGAAGCGGTGCCCGCGGGTGCGGTAGGTGTAGCCGAGGGCCCACCCCGGCTCCAGGGCGCGGGTGGTGGAATTGAAGGCCACCCGGGTGTCCGAGAGCTTGCCGGGCCGGGGATAGTACTCCCCGTGGATCCGGTGGTGCTCAGCGACGTCCCATCGCACCGCCGCGGCGACCGTGGCGATGGGGTCGGGCTGGGTGGCGGACCGGTTGAGGTAGGCGGGCACGAGGGAGAAGGTCAGGTCCCCCACCAGGGCTTCCAGGGGCACCAGCACCGTGGCGCCCACCTTGCCTTCCCGCAGGCCCACGGTGGAAGGGTTGTCCTTGACCACCTCGTCGTAGCGCTCCACCCGCACCGCGGCGCGGAAGGCCTCCGAGGCCCAGACCTGCTTCTGCACCGCGAGGGTGAAGGTGCGCTGGTCCGCCGTGCGGTAGAGCTGCAGGTTCCAGCCCCGGAGGCCCTTGAAGCTGAAGTCCAGCCCCAGCCCCGCGAAGGCGTAGCCGTCGAGGCCGTAGGCGTCGGTGCCGTTGCTCCGGGCCCGCTCGGTGAAGCGGTGGGTGAAGCGCAGCCCGACATCCCCCATCCCCAGCGACTGGGCGGTGGGCAGGTTCAGGCCCAACGGCACGTCCGAGGCCTCCTGGGCCGCCAGGCCGAAGGACCAGGCCAGCAGGAGGGCGGCTCGCGTCATCAGCACCATGACCTCGGGTAGGGTGCCGAAGTTTAGACACCTTTTTCCCCCGGTGCCGGGGTGCAAGTGCTTTCAGGGGTGGATTTCGAGAAATCCGGCCTCAGAGCAGCGCCAGGATGCCCAGGAGGTAGAAGCTCAGCTCCGCCTTCACCTCGAAGGAGGCCCGGCCGGTGGTGAAGCGCTCGTGGTAGAGCCAGAGGTAGACCAGGGGGTAGGCGATGCAGGCCACCAGCACCGCGCCGGAGAGCCAGGCCGCCGGACCGCTCTCCCGGGTGAAGGTGAGCCAGCCCATCAGCCCCGCCAGCCCCGCCAGGAGCATCGCCACCACGCCCTTGGCGGCCCGCTTGCCCAGGAGGATCGGCAGCGTCTCCTTCCCGATGATCTGGTCGTTCTGCATGTCGATGATGTCGTAGATGACCGTGCGGGCGAAGACCAGCACCGTCACGAGGGCGAGGGCGCCCAGGGCCGCCAGGTCGAAGGCCCGTCCCGAATGCCAGATCGGCATCCCCACCGCCACCACGCCCAGGGCCGCCGCCACCAGGACGTCCTTGGAGCCCGGGATCGCGGACAGGGAGAGGGCCTTCCCGCCGACCGGGAGCCTCAGCTTGTAGGCGATGCCGAGGAGCGAGGCCGCGGCCACCACCAGGAAGGGCCGGAGGCCGAGGAGCCCCGCCGTGCCCAGGGCCAGGCCGAGGGAGAGCAGCGCCGTCACCAGGAGGGGCTTGCGGTTCCGCTCCAGGAACCGGGCCCGGCCGGGCCCCTTGGCCCCGAGCCCCAGGGGATCGAGGTAGGGCGTCAGGAGGTACATGGCCAGCACGTAGCTGCCCGTGATGACCGGGTACTGCCAGGCCCGGCCCAGGCCCATCCAGGCCAGCACGCCGAGGGTCATGAGCGCCGCGCCGAAGGAGAGGAGGAGCGGGGTCCCGAAGGCGGTGTAGACGAAGCGCGTGAGGCGGCCGGGGCCGTCCCCGAGCTGCTCCAGCACGTCCACCACCTCGTCCACCAGCCAGGTCGGCGTGGAGGCCCCGGCGAGCACGCCGACGGTCTCCGAGCCCTTGAACTGCGTCAGGTCCAGCTCGGCGGCGGTCTCCACGTACTGCACGGGCTTGCCGTAGTGGTGGGCCAGCTCGGCGAGGTGCTTGGTGTTGGAGGAGGCCTTGCCGCCCACCACGATGACGCAGTCCACGGTCTGGGCCAGCTCCTTGGCCTCGTCCTGGCGCATCCAGGTGTCCTCGCAGATCGTGTTCTCCACGATGCAGTCCTGGGCCCGCGCCTGGATGGACTGCGAGATGGCGTGGAAGTCCTTCACCGTGAAGGTGGTCTGGGCCACGATCAGCACCTTCCTCAGCTGCTCCTCGGTGAGGGCGTCGGCCTCCGCCTGGCTGCTCACGATGATGGAGCCGTGCTCGGCGAAGCTGCGGTGGGCCACGCTCTCCGCGTGGCCGTGGCTGCCGAGGATGACGGTGAAGTAGCCCTTGGGGCTCCATTTCTTGATCTTGCTGTGGACCTTGGCGACCTCGGGGCAGGTGGCGTTGACGATCTTCAGCTCGCCCCGGGCGGCGCGCTCCTTGAGGCCGCGCAGGTCCTGGATGGGGATGCCGTGGGCCCGGATCACCACCGTGCCGCCGCCCACCTTGTCCGGCGCCTCGGCCACCGCCACGCCCCGCTTGCCGATGAGGTCCAGGGCCTGGGGGTTGTGGATGAGGGGACCGAGCGTCTGGACCTCGGCCCCGCCCCGGGAGCTGGCCTCCAGGACCGCGTCCATGGCGCGTTTCACGCCCCAGCAGAAGCCCGCGGTCTTGGCGACGATCACCTTCACGGAAGTCCTTTCCTGACCTGCCCGGTCAGGCATCCAGGATACCCGGTGGCGCCGGGGTTTCACCCCTCCCTCCCGGCCCGGTTCCAGGAAAATCCTGGCGACCTCCCGGCCTTCCCAGTACCTTGGGCCTTCACCCGCCTCGCGCCTGGGATCTTCGGCATGGCCAACGCCCCGCTCCTCCCCGTCACCCTGACCTGCAACACGGACCTGCGGTTCATCGACCTCATCCAGGTGGTGGGCAGCGAGCTGCTCAAGCACATGAGCTTCTCCACCGAGGACGGGGAGCGGCTCTGGCTGGCCATCCAGGAAGGGATCGCCAACGCCATGCGCCACGGCAACAAGCTCGACAAGAAGAAATCCGTGAAGGTGGTCTTCACCCCCACGTCCGAGCTCATCGAGATCCGGATCCAGGACCAGGGCGGCGGCGTGGACCTGGCGTCCATCCCCAACCCGAACCTGCCGGAGAACCTCCTGAAGCCCGGCGGCCGCGGCGTCTACTTCATGAAGGCCGTGATGGACGACGTGGTCATGGACCGGGATCCCCAGGGCAGCACGCTGATCCTGCGCAAGCACCGCCGTCACCGCGAGGCGGAGGCCTGAGGCCGGCCGCCCGCTAGCGGAGCCCCTCCACCAGGTAGAGCTCGCTGAGCTTCTTCTCCCAGGTGAAGGCGAAGGCCTTCGCGTCCCCGGTCATGAAGACGCCCCGGGTCTGGAGGTGGCCGGCCGGGTCCGGCGGCGTCCAGGCCAGCACGGGCGTGCGGGTGCCGCGGTCGGGATCCAGCCGCGTGATGGCGACGGGGAGCACCGACAGCTCGGGCCGCACGAAGAGGGCGCGGCCGTCCGCGGTCCAGCCCAGGACGCGCTCGCCGGGCAGGAGGCCCCGCACCGGACGGGGAGCCCCGCCCTCCACCGGGAGGATGGCCCAGTCCCGCCCGTTGCCCGCGACGAAGCGGCTGCCATCCGGCGAGAGGGGCGCGATGCTGGCGAAGGCGATGCCGTAGCCCTCCGGCGAGAGGACGCGGGGCGCGGCGCCCCGGCGGTCGAGGAGGACCCAGGCCTCCCTCCCGCCCTTCGCAAGGTTGACGACCGCCCGCTGGTGGTCGGGCAGGAGGTGCGCCACGTTGCCCACGGGCTCGAAGCCCTCCGGCACGGCCAGGGCGAAGGGGCTCCCCATCCCGGTGGGCACGAAGAGGATGAAGCGGCCGCGGGCCTTGGGATCCTCCAGCGCCCGGGCTCCAAGCCCCGCCTCCCGGTAGGCCTGGACCCAGGCGGACTCGAGCGTCGCGGCGGCCTGGGCCCCGGTGTCCATGTTCACCCAGAGGCCGTCGGGCGTGATGGACTTGGCGAAGCCGCCGCCCAGGGCCAGGGGCGGGCCGCCGGCGAGGTCCCGCAGGAAGGACCGGTCCTGGGCCGTGCCGCCGTCGGTGGCGGGGGATTCCACGAGGAGCACCTTCGGACCGGCGGCGCAGAGCCCGGTGGCCTGGCTGCTGCTCAGGATGGAGAGGTCCACGGGCCTCGCGTCCCCGGCGCGCTGGGCCAGGACGCCCCGGCGCACCTGGTGCTGGGCGAGCAGGGCCCGCCCGTCCGCGGCGTCCAGGAGCTGCAGGACCCCCTGCCCCCGCCACAGGGCCCGCTGGGCCCCGCCCGGCCGGAGGCTCCAGAGGGTCGTCTGGTCCCCCTGGACCTCGGTGAACCAGAGGGTCGCCCCCGGGCCCCAGGCGAGGCCGGTGAGGGTCGCGCCGGAACCGTCCCCGAGCTTCGTGTAGAGCACCGTCCGGGCCCCGTCCTCTCCGTAGACCACGATGTCCGCGGCGCCGCGGCCGTAGTCCGCGTCCACGAGGGCGAGGCGCCGTCCGTCCCGGGAGAGGGCCAGCCGCCCGGGCGTGCGGGTGTTGGCGTCACAGGCCAGGATCTCGCGGCCCGGCGGGAAGTCCAGGCGCCACTCGGCGTGCCGGTCCTGGCGCAGGGTCGCCAGGCCCGTGCCCGCCCACACGGCCTCGGAGACCTGGTCCTGCACCTCGCGCTCCGCGCCGCCGCCCCCGGGAACGCGCACGAGGGTGCCCGCGTGGGTGGCGCCGGAGACCAGCCGGGGTCCCCGGAGGAAGGCCAGCTCGTCCGCCGGGGACACCCCCAGCAGGAGGGCGTCGCGGATCCCGAGGGGCTTGGGGCCCGGGCTGCGGGGATCCAGCACGAAGAGCTCGGGCCGGCCGCCGCCCACGCGCTCGGAAAAGAACACGGTGCGCCCGTCGGACCCGAAGCGGGCGGCCTCGATCGTGCCGGGAACGAAGGTGAGGCGCCGGAAGCCGGGCATGGCGCCGCCGCCCTCGCCCCGGGCCCACCAGCCCAGTCCCGCCGCGAGGGCCAGGGCCGCCCCGGCCCCGAGGAGGGCGGGAAGGCGGGAGGCCGGCCGGGGGGTCGCGGGGGCGCCCGCGGCCCAGGGCGCCGAGGACTCCAACCCCGACGCGAAGCTCTTCAGGGCGAAGGCCAGGTCCTCCGCCGACTGGAAGCGCTGGGCCGGCTGCTTCTCGAGGCAGTGGGCCACGATGCGCTGGAGCCCCGGCGGCAGGGCGCGACCGCTGGCCGGGACCAGGTCCAGGGGGTCGTCCCGGAGGATGGAGGCCACGGTCTCGCTGTGGGAGTCCCGGGCGAAGGCCCGGCGCCCCGTGAGCATCTCGAAGAGCACGGTGCCCAGGCTGAAGAGATCCGACCGCGCGTCCACCGCCTCGCCGCGCACCTGCTCGGGGCTCATGTACCCGACGGTGCCCAGCACCACGCCCCGCTCGGTCTGGGGTCCGGCGTCGTGCTGGAGGGCCTGGGTGGAGAGGTAGGACTGGGAGACGCCGCGCGGGGCCTCGGCCTGCTTCGCGAGCCCGAAGTCGAGGATCTTGAGGCGCCCTTCGGGGGTGATCCAGAGGTTGGCGGGCTTGACGTCCCGGTGGACCACGCCCCGGGCGTGGGCGGCGCCGAGGCCCGTGGCGATCTGGGTCGCGAGGTCCACGGCGAGGCGCTGGGGCACCTTCTCCTGCTGGAGGCGGTCCCGCAGGGACTCCCCCTCCAGCAGTTCCATGACCGCGAAGGCGGTGTCGCCCGCGTGGCCCACGTCGAAGATCGCGGTGATGTTGGGATGGTTCAGGGCCGCGATGGCCTTGGCCTCCCGCTCGAAGCGCAGCAGCGACTCCTCGTGGGCGGCGAGGTGCTCGGGCAGCACCTTCACCGCCACGAAGCGGTCCAGGCGCGTGTCCCGGGCCTTCCACACCTCGCCCATCCCCCCGGCGCCGAGCAGGGAGACGATCTCGTAGCGGCCGAGACGGGTGCGGGGTCCGAGGGTCATGGGGAGGGTCCAGGCAGCATACCCTGCCGGGCCCGCCGCTCAGCCCATGGCCACCCGCCGCCGGCGGTTCCCGAAGGCCCCGTGGAAGGTCCCGAAGCGCCCGGGAAGGCGCGCGCCGCAGGTCCCGCAGGCCCCGGACGGATTCAGCCGGTAGGCCTCGATCTCGAACCAGTCCCGGACGATGAGCGCCTCGCCGCAGCCCGGGCAGAAGGTCGTGCCCCCTTCCCGGTCGTGGACGTTGCCGGTGTAGACGAAGCGCAGGCCCTCCGCCCGCGCCAGGGCCCGGGCCCGGCGAAGGGTGGCCGCCGGCGTCGGCGGCACGTCCCTCATCCGGAAATCGGGGTGGAAGGCGCTGAAGTGGAGGGGCACGTCGGGGCCCAGCTCCCGGGCGACCCAGCGGGAGAGGTCGCGGATCTCCCCGTCGGAGTCGTTGTGGCCGGGGATGAGCAGCGTGGTGATCTCGAGCCACGCGTCCGTCTCGAAGCGGATGTGCTTCAGGGTGTCCAGCACCGGCGCGAGGTGGGCCGCCGTCAGGCGGAAGTAGAAGTCCTCGGTGAAGGCCTTCAGGTCCACGTTCGCGGCGTCCATCTTCGCGAAGAACGCCCGGCGGGGCTCCGCGTGGACGTACCCGGCGGTCACGGCGACGGTCCGGATCCCCAGGGCGTGGCAGGCGTCCGCGGTGTCCATCGCGTACTCGGCGAAGATCACCGGGTCGTTGTAGGTGAAGGCCACGCTCGCGCAGCCGGTGGCCTTCGCGGCCTCGGCGAGGGCCTCCGGCGAGGCCCGCTCCAGCAGCCGGTCCATGTCCCGCGACTTGCTGATGTCCCAGTTCTGGCAGAACCGGCACATCAGGTTGCACCCGGCGGTGCCGAAGCTGAGCACCCTGGAGCCCGGCAGGAAGTGGTTGAGGGGCTTCTTCTCGATGGGGTCGACGCAGATGCCCGAGGAGCGGCCGTAGGTGGTGAGGACCATGCGGCCCTCCAGGTTCCGCCGGACGAAGCAGGCGCCCCGCTGGCCCTCGCCCAGGAGACAGTCCCGGGGGCAGAGGTCGCACTGGATCCGTCCGTCCGCCGCGGCGTGCCACCAGCGACCGGGAAAGGGGTCCGGGCCCATGCCTAGCCCCGGGCCGCCAGGAGCTCCCGCTCCCGCCACTTCCGCACGGTGAAGCGGCTGGCCCGCAGGTCCGGGTGCCAGAAGTCCGGGGGCAGGCCGGCCTTCAGCTTGAGCTGGGCGAGGAAGATCCCGGGATCGGGAAGGGCCTCCCACACCTGGGGCAGGAAGGCGCCGCGCCATGCGCCGTATTCCAGGATGAGCCCGTCCACGCCGGGACGGAGCTGGTCGCGGAGCTCATCCTCGCTGGCGGGGAGGAGCGGCTCCCGGGGCCCCAGCAGGCTCACCTCGAGCTCCGTGAGCCGCCAGTCCCCGGGCTCCAGGGGCCGGCCGCGGGGATCCCGGAAGGCCGCGGCCCGGGCGTTGGCGGGCACATCCTCCGCCAGGGGACGGGGTGCCGACACCGTCCCGACGCAACCGTGGAGCAGGCCCCCCACCCGCACGGTGACGAAGGTGTTGCCGGGCTCCTCCAGCCACCGGGGCCGGGGCGCCTCGTCCACCGCCACGCGCAGCTCCCGGCCGATGGCTTCCCTGGCCACGGCCAGCAGGGTCGGGCCCCGGTCCTCAGGCTCCGGAAGGTCCATGGGCCCCCTCGTCGAAGGCGAAGGCCGCGTAGCCGACCACCTGGGCATGGTCGCCGGCGGTGTCCCCGCTGTTGCGCAGGTCCAGGAGCCGCGCCCTCAGGCCCCGGGCCCGCGCCACCCGCAGGAAGCCGTTCAGCGCCGAGGCCCCGCAGGCCCGGGCCGGGTCCTCGATGGCCTCGAGCCGCGCGATGCGCTGGCAGGTCTCCTGGTCCAGGGCGGAGGCCACGGCGTGGGGAAGGTAGTGGGTGAGGTCCGTGCTGACGACGAGCAGGGTCTCCGGCCCGCCCCACACCGCCTCCAGGGCCTCCGCCACCGCGCCGGGCCGGGCACCGCCGACCAGGAGGGGCAGCAGGGTGAAGGCGTCCAGCAGGACCTGGAGGAAGGGGAGCTGGACCTCGAGGGAATGCTCCGGGGCATGGGCGGCGGGGTCCACGCTGACCTCGGCGAGGGCCGCCAGCCGCCGCACGCCCTCGGCGTCCACCGGGATGGCGCCGAGGGGCGTCTCGAAGGCCCCGCAGCCGGGCAGGGCCAGCCCGGGCACCGGGACCCGGTGCGCGGGTCCCAGCAGCACGACGCGATGGATCCGGGGCGAAGCCTCCCGGAGGCAGGCGTAGGCCGAGGCGGCCACGGGCCCGGAGTAGCGGTAGCCGGCGTGGGGAACCACCAGGGCCTTGGGCGCCTGCGACCGCCAGGACCGCGCGGGGCCCGCGTCCGCCAGGAGGCCTTCGACGGCACGTCGCAGCGCCCGGGGATCCCCGGGGTAGAAGCGCCCGGCCACCGCGGCCGCGCGGATGTCGAGGGTAGCGGCCATGCCAGCCAACATAGCCGCGGCGCCCCCGGCGGCCAGACCTCCGGCCTCCGGCCTGTGCGATCCGTCACCGGCGGGCCTTCAGTTCCCGACGTAGGTGAACCAGAAGCGCACGCCGAGCGAGTCGCCCTCGAAGCCCTCCGGCAGGGGGTTGAACCGGTTCACGCGCTTCACCGCCAGTTCGGCGCTCTGGTCCAGGGCGCTGTTGCCGCTGCTGGTCTCCACCCGCAGGCGGTCCACGCGTCCGTCCTTCAGGATGCGGAAGTAGACGCCGACGCGACCCTGGGCCGAGGTCATGCGGCTCCAGTTGTTCGTGAGGGTGTCCTGCACGTACTGCAGGTACCAGGGGAAGGGGAAGGTGCCGTCGAGCTGGCCGATCATGCCCGTGCCGCCCTGGACGCCGCTGCTCGTCTTGAGGCCCGGGATCGCGCTGCCTTCGCCGATGCTGTTGCCGCCGCCCCGCCCCGCGGCGCCGATGGTGGGGTTCTTCTCGGGGTTCCTCCCCTTGGCGGCGAGGGGCGAGGTGCCGGTGCTGGCCGGGTCCGGGTTGGTGCCCTTCACCGGCGCCTTCGCGGGCCTGAGGCCGATGGCGTCGGGCGCCTTCTCGAGGCCGCTCTTCTCCGGCGCCTTCGGCGCGACCTCCTCCACCCGGCGCTGCCGTTCCCCCTGGGTGCCCTCCTCCGTGGGCGCGCTGCCGCCGGACACGCCGCCGGCGGCGGGCAGGGTCACCCAGGTCACCTTCACCTCGGGCTCCGGCGCCGGGGCCTTCGGGGTGATCCAGAGCCCCGCGGCCAGGAGCGCGTGCAGCACCGCGCTGGCGCCGAGGACGACCGGCCAGGGCGCCGCGCCCAGGTGGGAGCGCTCCTTCAGGAAGGCCTGGAGGTCCTGGCTCACGGCTTCTCCGGCGGCGGCGCGGCGGCGCCGGCGGTGACGAAGCCCACCTGGGAGAAGCCCGCCTCGCGGATCAGGTCCACCACCGCGATGACGCGGCCGTAGGGGATGTTGTGGTCGGCGCGCACCAGGATGGGCCGCTTCTTCGAGGCCTCCGCGGCGCTGCGCAGCTCGGCCTTCAGCTCGGGTTCCCGCACGGTCGTGGATCCGAACTGGATGCGCCCGTCCAGGGACAGGGTCACCGTCAGGGCCTCGCTCTCCAGGTTCTTGCCCGTCCGCGACTCCGGCAGGCTCACGTCCACGCCGGTGGTGAGCATGGGCGCCGCCACCATGAAGATGATGAGCAGCACCAGCATGACGTCGATGAGGGGCGTCATGTTGATGTCGGCCATCTCGCCGCGCCGGGACTGGGGGGTGAAGGACATTCGGGTTTCCTGGTCAGTTCGTCCGTCCAGTGTAGGCGGATGTTCCCCTGGCGGCTCCCGGTCAGGAGAAGACCCTGGACCTGGCCGCCGCCGAGATGGCCACCACCGCCGGGTGGCGCAGCCGCCGCTCCAGGCTGAGGGCGTAGATGCGCTCCCGCACCCCCATCGCCGGGCCGAGGCGCTTCGCGCCGTACTGCCGGGCGACCTCGTCGTGGATGGCGTCCGGGGCCACGAACAGGCCGGCGCCGGCGTGACCGAAGGCCTTGAGGAGGGCGCTGTCGTTGAACTCGCCGCGGACCCGGGGGTGGAGCCCCTGCTCCCGCATCCACTGGTCGAGGCCCCGGCGCAGGGCCGTGCCCTGGGCCGGCAGCAGCCAGGGCGCGCCCTCGAGGCAGGCCGGAAAGGGTCCCTTCAGCCCCCGCGCCAGGGCGGGCACGGCGTAGACCGAGACGCCGCACTCGCCGAGGAGGTGGTTGAACGCGCGGATCCGCGTCTGGGGATTGAGGGGCCGGTCCACCAGGACGAGGTCCAGGCGACCGGAGACCAGGTCCGAGAGCAGGACCTCCGTCTTGTCCTCCACGCAATCCAGGGAGGGCTGCTCCGGAAGCCCGAGGGCCGGTTCCAGCAGCTTCTGGACCATGAGCTTGGGCAGCACGTCCGAGATGCCCACGGTGACCTTCGGGGCCCGGGCGCCCGGGAGCCCCTTCATCACCGCCTTCAGCTCCTCGCCCAGGGTGAAGATCTCTTCGGCGTAGCCCAGCACCGTGCGGCCGGCCTCGGTGAGGGCCACGCCGCGCCCGGCCTTCTGGAGGAGGCGTTCGCCGAAGGCCGCCTCCAGCGCCCGGAGCTGCGCACTGAGGGCCGGCTGGGAGAGCCCCAGGGCGCGGGCGGCGGCCGTGACGCCGCCCTCCCGGGCCACGGTCCAGAAATACAGGAGGTGGTGGTAGTTCAGCCATTCCATGGATAAATTATAACTTTTTTATATGTTATTTGGCTTTTTATCTATTGGATTGACGTTTTCACGGTCCGTAGCCTGACTTCTGCGGACGGATCCGCGAGGAGCAGGAAGCCCATGAATCTCGACATCCGCGGCGTGGACCTGGTGCCGACCGAGGCGCTGCGGGAGCACGTCTCCCGGCGCATCGCCTTCGCCCTCTCCCGGTTCTCGGGGCACCTGAAGGACGTCGAGGTGCGCCTGCGGGACGAGAACGGGCCGAAGGGCGGCGTGGACAAGGTATGCCGCATCAAGGCCACCTGCCACGGCCTGCCCACCCTGGTGGTGGAGGCCGTGGGCACCGACCTCTACGGCGCCATCGACGGCGCCGCCGACCGCGCGGGCCGGGCCCTCGGCCGGGCCCTCCGCCGGCAGGCGTCCCGGCGGGCGCCCGAGCCGCAGCTCTGAGGATGGAGACCGCGCCCATGGAAACCATCGGCTCGCCTTGGATGTGGGGTGGCTTCATCGCCTTCGTCCTCGCGATGCTCGCCCTCGACCTGGGCGTCTTCCACCGCACGGCCCACCGGGTGACCGTCAAGGAGGCCGCGATCTGGAGCGTGGTCTGGGTCGCCCTCGCCCTGGCCTTCAACGCCGGGATCTGGCAGCTCCACGGCCCCGAGCGGGGCCTGGAGTTCCTCACCGGCTACCTCATCGAGAAGGCCCTGAGCGTGGACAACATCTTCGTGTTCGTGCTGATCTTCGGCGCCTTCTCCGTGCCCGAGGCCTACCAGCACCGGGTGCTGTTCTGGGGCATCCTGGGCGCCCTGGTGATGCGAGCGATCTTCGTCGGCCTCGGCGCGGCCCTTCTGGCCAAGTTCCACTGGATCCTCTACCTCTTCGGGGCCTTCCTCCTCGTCACCGGCATCAAGATGCTGGTGGTGCGCGGCGAGGGCTTCGACCCCCGGGCGAATCCGGTGTTCCGCCTCTTCCGCCGGCTGGTGCCCGCGGTGGAGTCCTACCACGGCCCGGCCTTCACGGTGGTGAAGGACGGCCGCCGCTGCGCCACGCCCCTGCTGCTCGTCCTGGTGGCGGTGGAGCTCACGGACCTGGTCTTCGCGGTGGACAGCGTCCCCGCCATCTTCGCGGTGACCAAGGACCCTTTCCTGGTCTTCACGTCGAACATCTTCGCGATCCTCGGCCTGCGCTCCCTCTACTTCCTCCTCGCGGGGGTGGTGGAGAGGTTCCACCTGCTGAAGATGGGCCTGAGCCTGGTGCTGGTCTTCGTGGGCCTGAAGATGCTGGTGGTGGACCTCTTCAAGGTGCCCACCGCGTGGAGCCTGGGCGTGATCGGCGCCCTGGTGGGCGGTTCCATCGCGGCCTCGATGCTCATCTCCAAGGCGAAGGCCGAGTCCGCCGGCGGGGAGGCCTGAGTGGCCGCCGCCCTCGCCACCCGGGTACTGCCCGTGGATCCCGCCTGGCCGGACCCGGCCGACCTGCGGGAGGCGGCGGCCCTGCTCGACGCGGGAGAACTCGTGGCCTTCCCCACGGAGACGGTCTACGGCCTGGGCGCCGACGGACTGAACGCCGACGCGGTGGCCCGCATCTACGCCGCCAAGGGCCGCCCTTCCACCAATCCCCTGATCCTCCACGTGGACGGATTGCCCATGGCCCGCGGCCTGGTCCGGACCTGGCCAGCGGCGGCCATCCGCCTGGCGGAGGCCTTCTGGCCGGGGCCCCTGACCCTGGTCCTGCCGCGCCGGGCCGGCGTGCCCGACGCCGTGACCGGCGGCGGGGACACCGTGGCCCTGCGCATGCCCGCCCACCGGGTGCCCTTAAGCCTCATCGGCCGGCTGGGCCGGCCCCTGGCGGCCCCCAGCGCCAACCTCAGCGAGCGCATCAGCCCCACCCTCGCGGCCCATGTGCTGGAGGACCTGGAGGGCCGCATCCCCCTGGTGCTGGACGGCGGACCCACGCGGCGCGGACTCGAGAGCACCGTGGTGGACCTCAGCGGCGAACGGCCCCGCATCCTGCGCCCCGGCCCCATCCCGCCCCGCCTCCTGGAGCGCCTCCTGGGCTCCGTGGCGACCCTTCACGCCGCGCCCGGGGCCGGTCCCGCCCCCTCCCCTGGGCTCGGCCTGCGCCACTATGCGCCGCGCCTGCCCCTGCACCTGCGCGCCGAGGGCGAACCCCTGCCCGTCCCCGGACCCGCGGCCTGGCTGGCCCTGGACGCGGCCGCGGAACCTCCTCCGCCAGGAATCACGCGGGTGGCCATGCCCCGGGACCCCGAGGCCTACGGCGCGCGGCTCTACGCCACCCTGCGGTCCCTCGACCGGCCGCCCTTCCTGCGCATCGTCGTGGACCTGCCCCCCGCCGCCGAGGCTTGGGCCGCGGTCCACGACCGGCTGCGCCGCGCGGCGGCCCGGCCCGCCTGCGCCTGAACCCGAGTCGAACCCTCATGGAGTCCCGATGAGCCCCTGGAGCATGCTGCTCGAACCCGCCGTCCTCTTCTTCGTCCTCGGCGCCGCCGTGGCGATGATCCGCTCGAACCTCGAGATCCCCCAGCCCGTCGCCAAGTTCCTCTCCCTCTACCTGCTCATGGCCGTCGGCTTCAAGGGCGGCCAGGCCCTGGCCCATACCGGCTTCACCGGCGCGGTGGCCACGGTGGTGGGGCTGGCCATGTTGATGGCGGTGGCGGTCCCGGCGTGGAGCTACGCCATCCTCAAGCGGCGAGTGGGCCTCTTCGACGCGGCGGCCATCGCCGCCACCTATGGCTCCGTGAGCGCGGTGACCTTCACCGTGGCCTCCCAGTTCGTGGCGGCCCAGGGCGCGCCCACGTCGGGTGGCGCCACCGTGGCGCTGGTGCTCATGGAGTCGCCGGCCATCATCATGGCGGTGCTGCTGGCCTCCTGGGCCCGGCGCGGCGCGGCGGTCCCCGCGCCCGAGGCCGCCGGGGCGGTGACCGGCCCCGGCGTGGAGGCCGTGGTCCCGGAGTCCGTGGCCGGCGCGCAGCCCCACGGCGCCGGCGTGAAGGCGGTGCTGCACGAGGCCTTCACCGACGGCGCCCACCTGCTCCTCATCGGCAGCCTGGTCATCGGCGCGGTGACGGGCGAGAAGGGCGCCGAGGCCATGAAGCCCTTCACCGGCGACCTCTTCAAGGGCTTTTTGAGCTTCTTCCTGCTGGAGATGGGCGTCCTGGTGGGGCGCCAGCTGCGGGAGGTGCGGGACGTGGGCCTCTTCCTGGTGGGCTTCGGCCTGGTGATGCCGCCCCTCCACGCCGCGGTGGCCATCCTCCTGGGGCGCCTGGCCGGGATCTCCTCCGGCGACGCGGTGCTCCTCGCCGTCCTCGCCGCCAGCGCGTCCTACATCGTGGTGCCCGCGGTGGCCCGCTTCGCCATCCCCGAGGCCCGGCCCAGCCGCTACTTCACCATGTCCCTGGCGGTCACCTTCCCCTTCAACGTGCTGGCCGGCATCCCGCTCTACCACGCCCTGGTGCGCCAGTTGTGGCGCTGAGGCCCTAGACGGCGACGGGCTCAATGACGTAGCGGCCCTTGGGGTCCTTCGCCACCGTGCCGGCGGGGATGTCGGGGTCGTGCTCGAAGACCAGCACGGTGCCCGTGCCCGCCACCTCGTCCAGCACCTTCTGGCGCTCGTCCACGCAGGTCACCACGTCCAGGTCGTAGCCCATGACCCAGGCGGGCTGGATGTGGCGGGCGGTGGGGATGAGGTCGGCGAGGTAGACGAGCTTCCTGCCGTCCCCCTCGACCACCACGTTCTGCAGGCCCGCGATGTGGCCGGGGGCGAGGCGGACCGAGAGGCCTGGCAGGAGCTCCGTCGCGCCGTCCACGGTGTCCAGCAGGCCCGCGGCCTCCAGGGGCTCCCAGTTCTTGGGCAGGTAGCTGGCCTTCACGCGGAGGTGGGGATGCTTCGCGTCCTCCAGGTCCCGCTTCTGGACCACGTAGCGGGCGTTGGGGAAGCTCGGGACGAGGTTCCCATCGGCGTCGAGGCGCGTGCTGCCGCCGGCGTGGTCGAAGTGGAGGTGGGTGAGGATGCAGAGGGTGACGTCCTCGGGCTTCACGCCGTGCTTCGCCAGCTCGCGGTCGAGGACGCCCCGCCCCTCGACCTTGAAGCGGGCCATGAAGGCGTCGTCCTCCTTGTCGCCGTTGCCGTTGTCCACCAGGACCACGTGGCGCCGTCCGTCCACTTCGCCGCGGAGGAGGAGGCAGTTGGTGGCCATGAGGATCTGGTTCTCCGCGTCGGCGGGGTAGAGCTTGTGCCACACGACCTTCGGGACGGTGCCGAACATGGCCCCCCCGTCCAGGCGGAAGGTGCCGCCGCTGAGGATGGAGACGTCCCAGGGTCCGATGCGCATGGCCCCATTGTAGTCCCGGGGGCCGTCGCGATTTTCGTCCCGGCATCCGCCCGCCGCGGTGGTAGAACGGAGGCCTTCCCTCTTTCCCATGAACGACGCGGCCGCCCCTCCCGACGCCCGGCTCACCCGGCTGGCGAAGAGCCTGGAGGACCGCTACGAGTTCAACGCCATCCTGGGGCGGGGCGGCGCCGGCACCGTCTACCTCGTGCGCAACAAGGTCCTGAACCGCGAGGAGGCCCTGAAGGTCCTCACTGAATCCTCGGACCCGGAGTTCGCCCGCCGATTCGTGAAGGAGGCCAAGGTGGCGGCCTCCCTGGACCACCCGCGCATCGTGAAGATCTACGACTTCGGGGGCTTCGAGGACATCCTCTGGTGCTCCATGCAGCTCGTGGACGGCCCCACCCTGGCCCACATCATGGAGGGCGGCATCCGCATGGACCAGACGTCCATGGCGCGCCTCGCGGTGCCCCTCCTGGACGCCCTCGCGTACAGCCACACGCGGGGCATCGTGCACCGGGACATCAAGCCCGCCAACATCCTCGTCAACGTGGACGGCCGGCCCTTCATCTCCGACTTCGGCATCGCCAAGACCGACGACGCCATGCAGAAGACCCTCACCGGCCAGCTCATGGGCACGCCGGCCTACGTGAGCCCGGAGCAGGCCCTGGGCGAGCCCGTGGACGCCCGCACGGACCTCTACTCCCTGGGGGTCACCCTCTACGAGCTGCTGGCCGGGGCGCGGCCCTTCATCGCCGAATCCACCCTCCAGACCGTCGTCATGCGGCTGAACCAGCCGCCGGACCCCATCCTGGAGCGCTGCCCCGCCCTGAACCCGGCCCTCGCCGCGTGGCTGATGAAGGCCCTGGCCCGGGACAAGGAGGCGCGGTGGGCGTCCGCGGCCGCCATGAAGGAGGAGCTCGTGCGGGTCTGCGAGGACGCCGGGATCGCCTGGGGCCAGCCCCTGGCGGAGAAGTCCGTGCTGCGCCAGCTCCTGCCCGCCAAGATGCGCACCCGACCCCTGGCGGACCTCAGGCCCACCACGCCCCTCGAACACCGGCGGCCGCCCGCCCGCCGGCTGCCCCTCCTCGCCTCCGGCCTCCTGCTCCTCGCGGTCCTCGGCCTCGGGGCGGCCTTCTGGCCCCGCGGCCGCGCCAATCCGACCCCAGACGGGACGGCACCCCCTGCGGCCCCTCGCTCTGCCTCTCCCCCTGCGCCCGCGACGGGGCAGCCTTCGCCCGCCGGGGCTCCGCCGACCACCGCCCCCCGCCCCGCCACAGTGCTGTTGGCACCCCTCCGCCGGGCCGTGGTCATGCCGGTGGCCGAGGAGGCCCCGCCCCCGGACCTCAAGGCCACGCCGGCCTGCGCCGGGCAGACCGTGGCCCTCTCCGTGGTGGTGGGGGAGGACGGCCGGGTGAAGTCCAGCCGCGTCCTCGCCGCTTGCCCCCCGGACTGTTCCAGGGCCGCCCAGGCCGCGGTGTCCCGCTGGCGCTTCAGGCCCGCCGCCGACGCCGAGGGCAGGCCGGTGGAAACCACCATCTCCGTTGCCGTCTCCTTCTCGGAGTGACGCCATGCTGCGACGCCTCGCCCCCGCCCTCCTCCTCCTCGCCGCCGGCTGCCAGAAGCCCGCGCCCGCGCCTGAGCTGCGCATGGCCGTGCAGGTGCGCACCGAGCCCGCCCAGGCCACGGTGAGCTACCAGGGCCGGCCCCTCGGCCCGGCGCCCCAGGCCCTGCGGGTGGCCGTGGGCGAGGACCTGCTGGCCCTGGACGCCAGCCGGGAGAACGACCCGCTGGTGGAGAAGCGCATCCGCTTCCTGGCGGAGGACCGGGCGGAGGTGATCTTCATCTTCCAGTCCGGCCGCTCCGCCATGGCCAAGGCCCTGGGCCTGCCGAGGATCCTGGTGTTCGACTACGGCAGCACCGTGTCCTTCGACGTGGACAGGTTCGACCTCAAGCCCGCCTTCCTGCCCTTCCTGGACCGGCAGGCGGCGATGCTGAACCAGCACTTCCCGGCCCTGCCGGTGAACGTCTGCGGCCACACCGACAGCAGCGGCGGCGCCGAGCACAACCTCAAGCTCAGCCTGGACCGCGCCCAGAGCGTCGCCGACGGGCTCGCCGCCCGGGGCGTGGACAAGGGCCGGCTGAAGGTGCAGGGCCTGGGCAGCGACTATCCCCTGGCCGGCAACGACAGCGCCGAGGGCAAGGCCCTCAACCGGCGCACGGAGATCATCCTGCCGATGTAGGGGGCCGGGTCACTTCTCCCCGAACTTATCCAGGGCCTTCATGAGCTCCATGGGCAGCGGGAAGACGATGGTGCTGTTCTTCTCCACGGCGATCTCGGTGAGGGTCTGCAGGTAGCGCATCTGGATGGCGGTGGGGTTCTGGCTGATCTTGTTGGCGGCCTCCAGGAGTTGCTGGCTGCTGAGCAGCTCGCCCTCGGCGGCGATGATCTTGGCCCGCTTCTCCCGCTCGGCCTCGGCCTGCTTGCCCATGGCCCGCTGGATCATCTCCGGCAGGTCCACGCTCTTGAGCTCCACCGAGGACACCTCGATGCCCCAGGGCTCGGTGGCGGCGTCGATGATCTCCCGCAGGCGCTGGCCCAGCTTCTCCCGGTCCGCCAGCAGCTCGTCCAGGGTCACCTCGCCGAGCACCGAGCGCAGGGTCGTCTGGGCGATCTGGCTGGTGGCGAAGTAGTAGTTCTCCACGCCGAGGATGGCGAGCTTCGGGTCGAGCACGCGGGAGTAGACCACCGCGCTCACCTTCAGGGTGACGTTGTCCCGGGTGATGACGTCCTGGCTGGGGACGTCCATCACCACCGTCCGCAGGCTCACGGTGACGGCGGTCTGGAAGGGCCGGAAGAGGAAGACGAGGCCCGGTCCCTTGGGGTCCGAGTTGACCTTGCCCAGGGTGAACACCACGAGCCGCTCGTACTGGTTGACGATCTTGATGCAGGCCAGGAGGTAGATGAAGAAGCCGAGGCCCAGGGGGCCCATGCAGCCCAAGGCGGGGATGATCGCGTCCATGGCGGTGCTCCGGGAAGAGGCCTCTATCGTCTCACGAAGGGGTTGCCCTCGGCCTCGTCGCCAATGGTGGTGGTGGGGCCGTGGCCAGGGATGACGAGGGTGGCGTCGTCCAGGGCGTAGAGGTCCCGCTGGATGCTGGCCTCGAGCTGGTCCCAGGAGCCGCCCCAGAGGTCCGTGCGGCCCACGCCGCCGCGGAAGAGGGTGTCCCCGGCCAGCACCACGCGGCCCGCCTCGAAGGCCCCGTGGAAGCAGCAGGAGCCCGGCGTGTGGCCCGGCGTGTGGAGCGTCTCGAGCCCCTGGAAGCGGTCGCCGGAATTCAAGTCCGCCATCTCGGGCCTCGGGATGGGCTTCATGCCGAAGAGGCCCGCCTGCATGGCGAGGTTCTCGATCAGGTAGGTGTCGTCGGGGTGCAGCACCGCCGGGCACTGCCAGAGGTCCTGCAGTTCCTTCGTGGCCCCCACGTGGTCGAAGTGGGCGTGGGTGTGCAGCAGCGCTTCGACCTTGAAGCCCAGCGCTTCCACCCGCGACCGGATCTTCACGCCGTCCCCGCCGGGGTCCACCACGATCCCCGTGCCCTTCTCCGGATCCCAGAGGAGCGAACAGTTGCAGCCCAGGGGGCCCACGGGGAAGGACTCGAGCTTGAGCATGGGGGTATGGTATCGCCCCGGGCCCCGGCCGGGCCGGGGGAGGACCTCGGGAATGCCATGCTCCGGCCACGGTGATGCCGCATTCCCCTTGGATGGGACAGCGCGGCGCGGCACCCTTGCCTGTCTGCCTGGAATCCCCGTGGGACCCGCCATCCGCCCCGACTCCGAATCGAGCTTCTCCCCCTGGGACGTCGCCGCCCTCGTCGCGATCCTGGCCCTCGCGGCCCTGGCCCTGGCCCTCTGGCCCTCCCTGCCCGATCCCCTGCCCACCCACTGGAACGCCGCCGGCCGGGTGAACGGCTGGACACCCAGGGCGGGGGTGCCCTGGATCCTCTTCGGGCTGCCGGTCCTGGTCTGGAGCCTGCTGGCGGTGGTGGGCCGCCTCACCCCCTCGAAGGATCCGGCCCTGGCCGCGGCCTCGCGCCGGATCCTCGCACCGCTGCGGGGCCTGCTGGTGGCCGGGATCTGCGTGCTCCAGAGCGCGGTCCTCCTGGTGCCCCGCCTCGGGCCGGGGGTCTTCCGGCCGCTCCTGGCGGGCTTCGTGATCCTGCTGGTGCTGGCGGTGGCGCTCATGGCCCGCATGGCGAAGCGGGTCCTGCCGGAGGCGCACCGGGCGACCTACAAGTGGGGGCTCTTCTACGTCAACGCCGAGGACCCGCGCCTCCTGGTGCCCAAGCTGCTGGGCGCGGGCTGGACCTTCAACTACGCGCGGCCCGCGGCCTGGTGGATCACGGCGCTGCTGCTGCTCCTGCCCCTCGCGCCCTGGCCCTCACCTTCCTGGCGGCGCCGGGCCGATAGACTGGAGCCGTGGCGCCGCGCACGAACCTCGAGAAGAGCCCCGTCCTGAAGCGCAAGCTCTCGGACCTCCCGACGCGGCCGGGCTGCTACCTGTACCGCGATTCCGACGCGAACCTGCTCTACGTGGGCAAGGCCAAGATCCTGCGCAACCGGGTGCGCTCCTACTTCAGCGCCGCCCCCAAGGACGCCAAGACCCGCCGCCTGGTGGCGCGGATCTGGGACCTGGAGTTCATCGTCTGCGAGACGGAGCTCGAGGCCCTGGTGCTGGAGAACAACCTCATCAAGGAGCACCGGCCGCCCTTCAACATCCTGCTGCGGGACGACAAGAGCTACCCCTACGTCAAGCTCACCTGGAAGGAGGCCTTCCCGAAGGTCTACGTCACGCGGAAGGTGACGAAGGACGGGTCCCTCTACTTCGGCCCCTTCTTTCCCGCCAGCGGCGCCTACCGCACCGCCGAGCTGGTCTACCGCTTCTTCCAGATCCGGGACTGCGACATCGACATCGACGGCAAGCGGGGCCGCGCCTGCCTCAAGTACCAGCTGCACCGCTGCACCGCCCCCTGCATCGACGCCGTGTCGAAGGAGGCCTACCGGGAGCAGGCCGCCGAGGCCCGGCTCTTCCTCGAGGGCAGGCGGGACGAGCTGAAGCGCCGGCTGGAGGCGGCCATGTGGCAGGCCGCCGAGGCCAACGCCTTCGAGCAGGCCGCCGCCCACCGGGACGCCCTGGCGCAGCTGGACGCGTGGTTCACCCGCCAGAAGGCGGCCACCGTGGACCAGGAGGACATGGATCTCTACGGCAGCGCCGTGCTGGACGGCCGCGCCTGCGTGCACCGCCTGGTGATGCGGGAGGGCCGCATGGTGGACCGCAACGAATACATCCTCGACGAGGTGGAGGCCTTCGATGGCGCGGTGCTGGCCGAAGTCCTCAAGCGCGTCTACGCCGTGGAGACGGTCCCGGGCCGCATCCTCGCGGAGGTGGAGCCCGAGGACGCCGAGCTGCTGCGGGAGTGGCTGGGCTCCATGCGCGGGGCGAAGCCCGTGTTCGTGGTGCCGAAGAAGGGCGAGAAGGTGGAGCTGCTGAGCATGGCCACGGAGAACGCGCGCCTCGCCCTGGAGCGCAAGTTCGAGCCCGCGCGGCTGCAGGAGGCCGTGCTGGAGGGCCTCCAGGCCTTCCTGGGCCTCTCCCACGTGCCGCGGCACATCGAGTGCTTCGACATCAGCCATGGCCACGGCCGCGAGGTGGTGGCCTCCTGCGTGGTCTTCCGCGAGGGCGTGCCGGACAAGCAGAGCTACCGGCGCTTCAAGATGACCCACGAGCAGAACGACGACTTCGCCAACATGGCGGAGGCCGTGACGCGGCGCTACCGCCGGCTGCGGGACGAGGGGAAGGAGTTTCCCAACCTCGTGCTCATCGACGGCGGCCTGGGGCAGCTCCACGCCGCCGAAGCCGCGCTGAAGGACCTGGGCCTGGACCACCTCGAACTCGGCAGCCTAGCCAAGAAGGAGGAACTGGTCTTCCGCCCCGGCTCCAGCGAGCCCCTGCGCATCCCGAAAAGCAGCCCCGTGCTGCAGCTTCTCCAGCGCCTCCGCGACGAGGCCCACCGCTTCGCCATCACCTACCACCGCAACCTGCGGGCGAAGCGCACGCTGCAGACCGAACTGACGACGATCCCCGGCATCGGCGAGAAGGGCGCGAAGAAGCTGCTCCAGGCCTTCGGCAGCCTGGCGGGCGTGCGGGAGGCGGCCCTCGACGACCTGAAGGCCTGCGTGGGCCCGGCGGCGGCGGCCAAGGTAGAAGCCTGGCGCGCCGCCCCGGGCCCCGAGGCCTGAGGCTCGAGGTCAGCGGATGCCCTGGGCCTCCAGGGCCTGGAGGTCGCGCTGGGCGGCGGCGCTGCCGGCGGCGGCGGCGCGGCGGTACCACCTCAGGCCCTTCTGGGGATCGCGGTTCACGTAGAGCCCCTGCATGTAGCAGGTGGCGATGAACTGCATGGCGTTGGGATCCCCCGCCAGGGCCTTCGTGTAGGCCGGGCGCATGGGCTCGGGCACGGATGCCGCGTCGTCCACCTCGGTGCCCGCCGGCGGCGTGGGCGCCTTGCCCGGACCGGGCGCGGGCGTTCCGCCAGCCTTCGCGCGCCCTTCCAGGAGGCCCGCCTTCCACACGAAGAGGCCGCCACCGACCACCAGGATGGCCAGGACGATCCCGAACCACAGCAGGCCCGAGGCGCCCCGGGGCGGCTCGGCCTCCGGCCCCCGCGGGGCGGCGTCCCCGACGGGCGCGCCCTGGGGCAGGCCGAGGGCCGCCGTCCGGGCGGCGGAGCCCGGCAGGATCGCCGTGGCGGGAGCCTGGGCAGGCTCCGGCGCCGGCCGGACTGGAGCCCAGGCCTCGGTCGGAGGCTCCGGGGAAGGCTGGGCGGGGGGCGGGAGCCGCCGGGCCTCCGGCATGTCCTTGAAGGGCATGTGCAGGGTGGACCGGGGCAGCTCGGGATCCGCTTCGGCGGCCTCGGGCCCCGGGGCGGAAGGCGGGGCCTCCGCCGGCGCCGGGGGGGCGGCCTCCGGGGGCAGCTCCGGCAGTTCCGGCAGGCGCAGTTCGGGCAGGTTGCCCTGGGTGACCTTGATGGTGCGGCCCTCGGCGTGGGGTTCCTCGGCGAAGGTCTGCCGGATGATGTCCGCGGCCGTGAGCACGGTGGGTTCGGACGGGAGGTCCGCGGCGGGGGGAGGCTCCGCGCGGGCGCCCTCCGGCGTCCGGGGCGGCACCAGGTCCGGGCGCGTGTCCTCGGCGCGGGGGGGCACCACCGTCACGGGCATCAGCATCGTCCCCTCGTGCGCGGCGGCCTCCGGCGGCGGCGGGGCGGCCACGGCGGGCATCAGCATCGTCCCTTCGTGCGCGGCGGCCTCCGGCGGCGGCGGGGCGGCCACGGCGGGCATCAGCATCGTCCCCTCGTGGGCCCCCGGCTCCTCCCGGGCCTCGGTGGCCCGAAGCACGACCGTGGGTTCGGCGGGAGGGGGCGTCCCGGGGCGCGGGGCGGTGCCGAAGACCTCCGGCAGGAGTTCCCTCACCGGCACGAGTTCCGTGGCCGGAAGGCCCGGCTGGGTGTCGGGCTCGCCCCGCCGGGCCTGCACCGGCCCGGGTTCCGGGGGGGCCACGGTCGGCATGAGCACGGTCCCCTCGTGGGGGCTCACCAGGTCCCGGCGCGGCAGGCGGGCGGTGGCGTCCGGGTCCACGCCCCGGGCCTCCGCGGCGCCCCGTCCCGGCACGTCCGGGGGAGGCAGGATGAGGGTCTCCCCGAGGCCGAGCTTCTCGTCGGCCTTCCGCATGGCCTCCTCGGCCGCGGCGCGGGCGTCCAGGGAGGGCACGGTGTCGCCCTTCTTGCGCCCGCCCGGAGGCGCGCCCTTGGGGTCGGAGGAGGAGGTGGACATGGGAAGCCTGGGATGACCCCCAGGATAACGCCGCCGCTCCGGTCCCGCGCGCGGCGGTCTCAGGCGACGGGGAGCCTGGACGACCCGCAGGCCCCGCCGGGCCAGCGGCGTCAGCCTTCGGCGGGGGCCCGCGCCCCGAAGGCGCGGCGCCAGGCCGGCCAGCGGGGGGCGAAGCCGAGGTAGAAGAGGGTCGTCAGGGCGAGGAAGGTCCGGGCGTAGGCGTTGCGGTCGCCGCCGGCCAGCCCCCAGTAGAGGACGCCCCAGAGGGCGCAGGGCGCGGCGAGGGCGGCCACCCGCAGCGGTTCGAGCCGCAGCGCCCGGGGACGTTGGACGGGCTCGAGGGCGGAGATCCTGGCCAGGACCCGGCCCCGGCGGCCGAAGGCCCAGGCGGCGGCCAGGAAGGTGAGGCCCGTGAAGGTGTAGCCGATCTCCTGGACCGCGGCGGGATCGGCGTTCCCCGCGGGGATGGCCCGCCCCAGGAGGAGCTGGAGGGCCAGCGGGCCGCCCAGGCAGGCCAGGAGGCCCAGGCCGTAGGCCCGGCGGTGGGCGCGGCGCAGGGCCTCGAGGCTTCCGTCCGGTCCCGCGGGGGCCTCCGCCACGGCTCAGCGCGGGCGCAGCGAGGCGCCGCCGTCGCCGCCCGCGTCCCCGCCGCGGTCGAAGCGGGCGTGGGGCGGCAGGAGGAAGGGGATGGCCGCCAGGGGCACGAGGAGGAGGAGGGCGCTGAGGGGCGCGGTGGCGGGACCCGCGATGAAGCCGAGGACGAGTCCGTAGATGCCCACCGACTCGAACAGGGCCGCGGGGATGATGAGGGCGTTGCGCTCCAGCAGGATGCGCTGCATCAGGTCCTCGGCCTTGGCCGCGCGCTCCAGGAGCAGGTGCCTCAGCAGCAGGGCCGGGACCGGTGTCATCAGGCCCAGGGCCAGCAGCACCGGCAGCACGGGGTTGCCCCAGGGGGCCGAGGCCGGGGAGACGAGGAAGGCCCCCACCTTCCCCCGCAGCACCACCAGGGTGTACATCCCGAAGTAGAGCACGTTGGCGAACCACAGGCTGAAGGCCATGATCCGCGTGGACCGGCGCTGGGCGAGGAGGGTCTCGGCGGAGGGGACGTCCATGGCTCAGGCCGCCTGGACGCGGATCTCGCCGAAGGCTTCGGCCTGGACGAGGCGGATGCGGTGGGTGCGCACCAGTTCCAGCAGGGCGAGGAAGGTGAGCACGAGGTCCTCCCGGGACTGGGCGGCGGTGAGCAGGCCGCTGAAGGGGCGCCAGGCGTGGTCGGCCAGCTCGGCGATGAGCTCGGCGATGCGCATGTCCAGGGTCTTGGGGGGCGTCCGGACTTCCACGGGGGGCGGCGGCAGCAGGCGCTTCAGGGCCTCCCGGTAGGCGCCGAGCAGGTCGAAAAGGGTGACCCGGATGGGCTCGTCCTCGGTCCGCGCGTGCTCGGTGAGGTCGAGGGCCTTGGTGTAGACGGTGTGGCGCCAGGCGCTCTCCCGCTCGGACAGCTCGCGGGCGGCCTCCTTGACGTGCTGGTAGTCCAGCAGCTTCTGCACGAGGTCCTCGCGGGGATCCTCGCCGCCCTCCTCCACCGGGGGCCGGGGCAGCATCATGCGGGACTTGATCTGCAGGAGCTGGGCGGCCATGGCCACGAACTCCGCGGCGACCTCGAGGTTCAGCTCCTCCATCAGCAGGAGGTAGTCCATGTACTGCCGGGTCACGTCCGCCATGGGCAGGTCGAGGATGTCCAGCTTCTGCTCCCGGATCAGGTGCAGCAGCAGGTCCAGGGGGCCCTCGAAGGCCGACAGGTGCAGGGAGAGCCCCTGGAACTTGGTCTCGAAGCCCTTGGGGGGCTCGAAGGCCTTGGGGGGTTCCGGGACCGGCGCGGGGGCCGGGAGCATCTCGTCGGGCTGGGGGTCCATGGGGCCATTATCCCGCCGGGTAGACTGGAACGCCATGGCCCGCCCCCCCGTCCTGCCCGGCCCACGCCCCGAGTGGTTGAAAATCCGCGTCCCCGCCCCGGAGGTGGTGGACGAGGTGCATGGCCTGATGCGGGAGAAGCAGCTGGTCACCGTCTGCGAGGAGGCCCGCTGCCCGAACCTGAACGAGTGCTGGGGGGTGCACCGCACGGCCACCTTCATGCTGATGGGGGACGTCTGCACCCGGCACTGCGGCTTCTGCAACGTGGGCAAGGGCAGGCCGGGCACGCTGGATCCGGGCGAACCCCAGCGGGTGGCCGAGGCCGTGGCCGCGCTGAAGCTCTCCTTCGCCGTGGTGACCTCGGTGAACCGGGACGACCTGGAGGACGGGGGCGCCGCCCATTTCGCCGACACCATCCGCTGGATCCGCACGCTGAACGAAGGCTGCGGCGTGGAGGTGCTGATCCCGGACTTCCGGGGCGACGACGCGGCCCTGCAGGCGGTGCTCGACGCGCGGCCCGACGTGCTGAACCACAACGTGGAGACGGTGCCGCACCTCTACCGCCGCGTGCGGCCCGACGCGGACTACGCCCAGAGCATGGGGGTGCTGGCCCGGGCGGCGGCCTTCCGGGACGCCCACGCGCCGGGGATGCGCACCAAGAGCGGCATCATGGTGGGCCTCGGCGAGACGCCGGAGCAGGTGCTGGAGCTGATGAAGGACTGGCGCGCGGCGCAGGTGGACATCGCGACCCTCGGGCAGTACCTCCCGCCTTCGCCGCTGCACCTGCCGCTGCATCGGTATGTCGAGCCCGCGGAGTTCGAGATGTACCGCCGCAGGGGCGAAGAGCTGGGCTTCCAGCGGGTGGAGTCCGGCCCCCTGGTGCGCAGCAGCTACCACGCGAGGGAGAGCGCCGGCGCGGCGGTCCGCCCCTGAAAAAGCCAGGAGCCCCTCGCGGGGCTCCCAGGCCAAGCGGGAGCAAGGCTCCCGGGAAGGGGTTCAGGCCTTCTTGTCGGCCTTGGCCATCTTGGCCTTGCAGTCCTTGCAGTCCTTGCAGGCGGTCTTGTTCTTGACGCAGCACTCCATCTTGCAGGACTCGGGCTTCTTCGCGTCCTTGCCATCGCCGGCGAAGCCGACGACGGTGAACGAGCCCAGGACCGCGGCGAGGATGAGTTTCTTCATGGCACCTCCCTGTAGGCGACTAGCCTTGTGGGAGCATCATCCCGCCTCCGCGCGACGGGTTCAACCGCGGAAGGCCCGATGGAAATCACTTCCGGATCGTTCCGCCATGCCCAAGCTCGCCGTCCTCCACCACCGCCACCTGGACTGGGTGCCCGCCCTGCGGGAGGCCGCGCCGGACCTGGACATCCGGGGCTGGCACCCGAGGGAATGGGAGGCGGCGGATCGGGAATGGCTGCTCGACGCGGAGGCCCTGTTCTGCTGGAGGATTCCCCCGGGTTTCCTGGAGCTCATGCCGAGGCTGCGCTGGGTGCAGAACAGCGGCGCGGGCGTGGACCACCTCGTGCACGACCCCGCGATCCCGGCCCACGTGCCCATCACCCGCGCCGACGGGCAGTTCGGCTTCTGGATGGCGCGCTACGCCTGCGGGCACCTGCTGGCGGAGGCCCAGCGCCTGCGGGCCTGCGCCGAGGCCCAGGCGGCGGCGACCTGGAACCCGAAGCTGCTGCCGGAGGACCTCACGGACCAGCGCGCGCTGGTGGTGGGCTTCGGCCGCATCGGGCGCCGGATCGGGCGAGCGCTGCGGGAGCTGGGCCTGGAGGTCCACGGCGTCGTGCGCGCGGCGCGGGAGGACGGGGAGTTCCCGCTGCACGCCACCGCGGAGCTCGCGGCCCTGCTCCCCACCGCCCGCGCCCTCGTCCTCGCGGCGCCCTCGACGCCGGAGACGACGGGGATGGTCGGCGCCGACCTCCTCGCCCGCGGCCACGCCCGGCTCACGCTCGTCAACGTCGGCCGCGGCGACCTGGTGGACGTGCAGGCCCTGCTGGACGCCCTGGACCTCGAGCGCCTCGGCCACGCCGTGCTGGACGTGTTCCCCGAGGAGCCTTTGCCCGCGGACAGTCCGTTGTGGCGCCACCCGAAGGTCACCGTCACGCCCCACCACAGCGGACCGAGCACGCCACGGCAGCTCATTCCGGACATCCAGGAGAACCTGGACCGGTACGCGAGGGGCGAGGCGATCCAGGGCGCGGTGGACAGGGCGCGCGGCTACTAGACGGTCGCCCCCCGGAGCTATACTGCGCCAACCACCATGCCCACCTGCGCAACCTGTTCGGCGACGCTGGCCGCGGACGCGCCGCTCTGCCCGGCGTGCGGGACGCCCCGGCCGGGAGGAGCGGAGACGACCGGCTCCATCGGGGGGCCGCCCACGGAGGCCATGGCCGTGGGACCTTCCCGCGGTCCGGCCGGGGCGGGCTTCACCCCCGGGGAGATCCTCGCGGGCCGCTATCGCATCGTGGCGCTGCTCGGGCGGGGCGGCATGGGGGAGGTCTACCGCGCGGACGACTTGAAGCTGGGGCAGCCCGTGGCCCTCAAGTTCCTGCCCCCGGCCCTGGAGTCCGACCGCGATGCCCTGGAGAGGCTCCACGGAGAGGTCCGCGCCGCGCACCGGGTGTCCCATCCCCATGTCTGCCGCGTGCACGACATCGGGGAGGCGGGCGGGCGGACCTTCCTCAGCATGGAATTCGTGGACGGGGAGGACCTGGAATCCCTGCTCCGCCGCGTCGGCCGGCTCAGCGAAGCCAAGGCCTTGGAGGTGGGCCGCCAGCTCTGCGCCGGGCTCCAGGCGGCGCACGACCAGGGGGTGGTGCACCGGGACCTGAAGCCCGCAAACGTCATGATCGATGGCCGCGGACGGGCCCGCATCACCGATTTCGGCCTGGCGGCCATGGGCGCCCAGCGCCCCGGCGAACTCGCGGGCACGCCGGCCTACATGGCCCCCGAGCAGTTCCGCGGGGAGCCCGCGACCCCCCGCAGCGACCTGTACGCCCTGGGGCTCGTGCTCTACGAGGTCTGCACGGGCCGGCGCCCCTTCCACGCCGACAGCCTCGCGGCATGGCGCCAGGCGCACCTCGAGGAGGTTCCCTCCCATCCGGGCGCCCAGGTCGGCGGCCTGGACCCCGGCCTGGAGCGCCTCATCCTCCGGTGCCTAGAGAAGGACCCGGTCCGCCGGCCCGCATCCGCGGCCCAGGTGGCGGCGGCGCTGCGCGGGGGGGATCCGGTGGCCGCGGCTCTGGCAGCGGGGGAGACGCCCTCTCCCGAGCAGGTGGCCGCCAGCGGACCCGCCGGAGCCCTCGCCCCGGGGCGGGCCCTCCTGGGCGCCCTGCTGGCGGCGGGGCTCACGCTGCTGATGGCCAGGGCCAACCAGGCCAACCTCTTCGCCCAGGTGCCTTTCGAGAAGTCGCCGGAGGTCCTCGCGGACCGGGCGCGCACCCTCCTGGCCCAGCTCGGCTTTCCGGCTCCCTCGGACCGGGCCTGGGGCTACAGCCTCGACGAGGGCTACCTGGACTGGGAGGGGGACCCGCGGCCCGCCCCGGCGCGCTGGGAACGCCTGCGGGCCGGCCAGCCCATGGTCTACCGGTTCTGGTACGTCCAGGGCGCCGATCCCTTGATGCCCCGCGCCCTCCTGGATAACCGGGCCACGGAGGACGACCCTCCCCTGGACGTGGAGGGCCGGGCCCGCATGGTCCTGGACGGTCGGGGCCGGCTGGTGGCATTCAGCGGCGTGAGCTCCGCCCGGCCGGGGCCTCCGGTTCCCCAAGGGGAGGACCGGGAGGTCTTCGGCTCGCTGTTCGCGGCCGCGGGCCTGGACCCGGCCGCATTCACTCCCGAGACGCCCCGCTGGGCGCCGCCAGTGCCCTGCGATCACCAGGCCGCCTGGTCCGGACGCTTCCCGGACCACCCGGACCTTCCCCTGCGCCTCGAGGCCGCCTCCCTCCGGGGGCGGCCGGTCCACTTCCTGCTCGCGGGGCCCTGGGAGCCGCCGCCCATGGGGGCACCGCCGGCCCTGGCCGCCGGGCGGAAGGTCGCGGCGTGGATCGGCTTCGCCCTCGTCGGAGCCTTCCTCCTGGCCAGCCTCCTCCTCGCCCGGCGGAACCTGCGGGCCGGGCGCGGGGACCGCGCGGGGGCCTTGCGCCTGGGGCTGGTGGTGGCCGGCCTCATCGCGTGGAGCACGGTCCTCGGTTCGAACCGCGCCTTCACGGCCTGGGGCCCCATCACCCTGCTCCAGAGCACGGCCTCCCGGGCCCTGCTGGCGGGCACCCTCGCGGGCCTGGCGTACCTCGCCCTGGAACCCACGATCCGGCGCCATCGGCCGGGCCTCCTGGTCGCCTGGCACCGGCTCCTGGCCGGGGAGGCGCGGGATCCCCGGGTGGGCCGCGACCTCCTCGCGGGCTGCCTGCTGGGGGTCGGGGTCGCGGGGAGCGCCTGGCTCGCCGGCTGGATCAAGGTCTGGAGCCACTCGCCCTTCACCCCCAACCACTACCTGATCCCCCGCCTCCTCGAGGGCCTGCAGGGAGGACTGGCGGGGATCGGGGTCTCCCTCCTCATCGCCTTCCTCCAGACCCTACTCATATTGCTGGGCCTGGTGGTGGCCCGCCGCACCCTGCGCCGGGAGGCCCCGGCGCTGGTGATCCTGTGGGCCCTGGTCTGCGCCATCGAGGTCCTGGCCTACGCCCGCAGCCTTCCGGCGATCGCCGCGACCCTGCTGGCCTGGGGACTCACCGTCGTTTTCGTGGCGCGGCGCGGCTTCCTGACGGGCCTGGCGGGGGCCTTCTGCGGAGAGCTCCTGCTCCGGTCCCCTTTGTCCCTCGACCCGGGGGCGCCGTACGCGCCGGCCTCCTTCCTGGCCCTGGGCCTGGTGCTGGCGGTGGCCTGTGCCGGGGCCTGGATCGCGGCGGGGCCACGGTCGGCGGGGGCGGAACCCGGGGCGCTGGAGGCCTGACGCCGGCCCGGACCGTTCCCGCGCGCTTCAGCGCATGGGCACGAACGCCACCGGCAACAGATCCTCCCGCAGCACCCGGCCGCCCACCTTCCGGATCCGCACGAGCCACTGGCTGCCGTAGGGCTCGCCGACGGGGAGGACCATCCGTCCCCCTTCCCGGAGCTGGTCCACGAGCGCGACGGGGATGGAACTGGCGGCACAGGCGACGTGGATGGCGTCGAAGGGGGCGCCCTGGGGCCAGCCCAGGGATCCGTCGGCTTCGAAAACCTGGACGTTGGCGACGTCGAGGGCGCGCAGGTTCGCCTCGGCCAGGCTGGCCAGCTCGGGCACGAGCTCCACGGCGACGACCTGGGCCGCGAGCCGGGCCAGCACGGCGGCGGCGTAGCCCGAGCCGGCGCCCACGTCGAGGACGCGCTCGGAGCCTTCCAGTTCCAGGGCCTCGGCCATGAAGGCCACGATGTAGGGCTGGCTGATCGTCTGGCCGTGGCTGAGGGGCACGGGGTGGTCCTCGAAGGCGGCGCCGCGCCGGGCCTCGGGGAGGAAGGCCTCCCGGGGGACGTCCGCCATGGCCGCCAGGACGCGGGGATCGGCCACGCCCCGGGCGGCGATCTGCTCGGCCACCATGCGCTGGCGCTCCGTCAAGGGGACGATCACGCCGCCTCCATTCCGTGCACAATGATGCTCCCTTCCGGAGGAACCATGCGACGCCCCCTGGCCGCCCTGCTGCTTGCCGCCCCCGCCCTGCTCACCGCCCAGAACCGCCTGCCCCCGCTGCGGGAGAGCCCGGCGGCCTCGGTGTCCCTCGACATCGGCGTGTCGGAGTTCAAGATCACCTACCACCGCCCGGCGGTGAAGGGCCGCGAGGTCTGGGGCAAGCTGGTGCCCTACGGCCAGGTCTGGCGCACCGGGGCCAACGAGCCGACGCTGATCACCTTCGGGGCGGACGCGAAGGTGGAGGGCAAGGACGTGCCGAAGGGCACCTACGCCTTCTACGCGATCCCCGAGAAGGACGCGTGGACGCTGATCCTCCACAAGAACACGAAGCTCTGGGGATCGTTCAACTACGACCCGAAGGACGACCAGCTCCGCTGGACGGTGAAGCCGGAAGCGAAGGCGGGGCCGGGCACGGAATACCTGAGCTACTTCCTCATCCCCACCAGCGACCACACGGCGCGGGTGGAACTGCACTGGGAGAAGCTGCGGGTGGCCTTCGCGCTGGACGTGGACGTGCACGGGGCCTACCGCCAGCTGGTGCTGGACAAGATCGCCGCGGCGAAGGCCGACGATCCGAAGGACGCGGTGCTCTTCTTCCAGGCGGCTCAGTACTACTTCAAGCAGAACCTGGAGCCCGCCCAGCAGATGGCCTGGCTGGACATCGCGTGCAAGCACTGGGAGAGCTTCTGGCCCTTTGAACTGAGGGCGCGGGTGGAGGAGAAGGCCGGGAAGAAGGCGGAGGCCTTCAAGGACATGGAGAAGGCCATCGCGCTGGCGAAGGCGGCGAAGAACGCCCCGCCCAAGGAGTACACGGAGAACCTGGAGAAGGACCTGGCGGCCTGGAAGGCGGCCAAGTAGGGACGCCGGAAGCGTCCAGACCCTGGACGCAGTCCAGAAACGGGACGGCCTGGCCGTCCCGTTTCGCGTCCAAGTGCCCTGGATGAGAACCCCAGGCGCGGGCACGGGGCTTGCGATGGAGGACGGGTCATCTCGACAAGGCCGAGTCCCCCATGCTGCGACCCCCATGCGCCGCCGACTCCGAATGGGTCCGGGGTCCGCGGGCCGGGCGCCGGGGGGGCTCGGCCCCATCCGGTGCCACGGGATGCGAACCCCGGCGCCGGGTGGCTCCATGGGCGGGGCCCGGGGTGGGCCCCGCTATCATCCCTCATGCGTTCCAGGTTCCTGCCGCTGTTGACGAGTCTCGTGCTGCCGCTGGGGGCGCAGACGAAAGGGCCGCTGTTTCCGCAGTTGAGCCCGGCGGCGAGCACCAGTCAGGTGATCGGCACGACGGTGGTGTCGGTGTCCTACCACCGGCCGGCGGTGAAGGGCCGGACGATCTGGGGCGGCCTGGTGCCGTACGGGAAGGTGTGGCGGCTGGGGGCCAACGAGGCGACGACCATCTCCTTCAGCGACCCGGTGACGGTGAACGGGCAGAAGGTGCCGGCGGGGACCTATGCGCTCTTCGCCATCCCGAACCCCGAGCGGTGGACGCTGATCCTGAACAAGCGCTGGAAGCAGATCGGCGCCTACGAGTACGACCCCGCCCAGGACCAGCTCCGCTTCGACGTGAAGCCCAAGACCACCCCGGCCACCGAGTGGCTCACCTTCGAGGTCTACCCCGCCGGCTACGGCACGGCGTACGTAGACCTCTACTGGGAGAAGCTGAGGGTCAGCTTCATCGTCGAAGTCGACGTCGACGAACTCACCAGCAAACGCATGCGGGCAGCCATGGCAGCGAACCCCAACGACTGGAAGCTGTTCGCGGATGCGGCGATCTTCAGCGCCGAGCAGGAGATCCACCTCGGAGAAGCGCTAGCCTGGGCCGACAAAGCCATGAAGCTCAACCCCGGCCCTCAGAGCCAGGAAGCTCGCGCGCGCGTGCTGTACGTGCTCAGGCGCGAAGGCGAGGCCATCAAGGCCATGGAGAAGGCGCTGAACGAAGCCAAAGCGAAAAAGATGAGCGCTACGGTGTATGGGCCGATGGAGAGTACGTTGGGGCAGTGGAAACGAAATGGAGCAGGAAAATAGCTGCAATCGAGGATTGCTAAAATTATTAAATGCATATCAAAAATAAACTTAGATTAAATCGCAGACCTTAGGAGGCCAACGATGAAATGGTATTTTAACTGTCCACTATGTAAAGCCGGTTTGAGTATCTCATGGGAATCGAATGGGAAAGAAAGTAATTGCCCAAAATGCAAGAATAAAATAAAAATCCCAACCCCAGGTGATCAATATTCAGCATATGTAGATCAGCACGATTGGCCGGAAGATATGGCTACAATCGTATATTCCATCAAAGGAAATACCTGCATCATCCAAGGGTGTAATGATAAAAACATTACATTAGATCATATAGTTCCCTGGGACAATTCGGGACGCACATGTGTTAACAATCTTCAGCCCATGTGTCAATCTCATAACAGTTCCAAAGGTGTGCAAGAATTTAATCGATGGTTAATAGATAACAAATTAAATACTAGATAATTTATTATAAATATTTATTCATCCATAGTCAAATTAGAAATGAAAGGGGAAAATGGAAAAACAATCTATCGGTTACGTCAAGCTTGAAGGTAAATTAGTTGAAAATGGCATACTTGACGCCAGGAAAACTGCCGAGGCCTTACTCGGAGTTGATGACCTATTACGTTCTACCATCATCCGCAAAGTACCAGAATTTGAAAATATAGAATTCGATTTGCCTGTATATGTAGAAGGTGGATCGATCATCATTCAAATACCAGAAAATATTGGAGAATTAATAACACTAGGTGTTATTAAGTTTGGATTAGGTAGCCTTGCATATGTTTGGGCTAAATCCTACCTTACTGAAGCTGGGAAATTAATGGCAAAAAATGATTTCAAGGAAGAAGGGCTCACTACAGTTATTCGAGGTGTTATATCATTAATTCAGGATGTTATCAAATTAGGTAAACATACAAAAACTTTGGGGACCAAAGAATTTCCTGATGCTAAAATTCAACTCCCAAGTAATATGGTAGGAATTCCATCTCCTGAAGGGGAGATTGAATTTTTTCACCGAAGTGTTCTAGATGAGTTTTCCAAATTTTCCGTTAAACAATTTACTAAATTAGGAGAACTAGTTCAAGTCGAACGAGAGTTAATAATCGGATTAAAGGATGATTCTCGCCAGATTGAGGAACGGATTACCCAAAAAGAAAAATATATATTTATTCCAGAACCCGAAGAGTCCAATTCGGTGATCTTTCCAGAATTAACACACGAATTGCCTGTTTCTTTGGAAGGCGAATCGACACGTGGGACACTTACTACTAATTCTATTGGATTTAGATACAATGGACACATTTTAAACTGCCACCCACGTGAGGGGAATATCATAAAATTTAAAAATGCATTATTTACGAGATGTTTACTACAGGGAACAATCGATAGAACTGATGAATTTGGTGGGACGCAAGCAAAAAAGCCTAAAATAATTTTAGATAGTTTGACCCCATTAATTGAACCCATGCCCACTGAGTCTAATTTGCCTTTTACACAAGAATGAGCATATTTAATATAATTTAAATCATTATTAAATTAACCTAAACCCATAACCAGCTATTATTAATTGAGAATCGAATTTATTACTTTATTTACTGAAGAATATAGACTTCATGCAATTCCATGCACATCCACTCAGACCCCCTAACTTCCCCCGCCATCGCCGCCCTCCTCTCCGAACACCTCCGCGACATGCGCCGCATCTCGCCGCCGGAGAGTGTCCATGCGCTGGACCTGGACGCGCTGCGGGGACCTGACATCTCGTTCTGGTCGGTGTGGTCTTCCGACTCAACGGACGCGGAGCTGATGGGGTGCGGGGCGCTGAGGGAGCTTGAGGCTTCCCACGGGGAGATCAAGTCCATGGTCGTCCCTGAAAAACCAATCAAACCCAACACTGGCGCGGCTTTCGCGCTCTTGCGCGGGGTATAAATCCACCGACTTTTGAATGGAACCCCTATAAATCCGGTGGAATCGATGACCCCAAAGGCCCAGCCCAAGACCCACGAGCAGCCCTTTTGGGGGTGGAGCCTGGAGGCAGTGCTCGATCCGCGGCAGGAACTCTTTCGGCTGGCGGCCGTCATCGACTGGGCTTCGCTGGAGCGCGATTTCGGCGGCCTCTACTGCCCCGACAACGGACGCCCTGGCGTGCCGATTCGGCTCATGGCCGGGCTTCATCTGCTCAAGCACACCTTCGGCCTCTCGGACGATGACGTGGTGAAGCAGTGGGTGGTGAACCCCTACTACCAGTACTTCTGCGGCGAGGAATTCTTCCAGCACGAGTTGCCGATCGACCCGTCGCAGATGACCCGCTGGCGCAAGCGCATCGGTGAGGCCGGCTGCGAGAAGCTGCTGGCGCTCACAATCGAGTCGGGGAAGCGGACGAAGACGGTGACCGAGCGCAGCTTCGAAGGTCATCGTGGACACCACGGTGCAGCCCAAGGCCGTGGCGCATCCCACGGACACCCGGCTCTACTACAAGGCCCTGGTGAACCTGGTCCGCGTGGCCAAGCGGGAGGGCGTAGACCTGCGCCAGTCCTACACCCGCGTGTCGCGTGTCGCCTTCCTCAAGCACGGGCGCCATATGAAGGCCAAGCAGTTCATCCGGGCCCGGAAGCAGCAGAAGGTCATCAAGCTCGCCGCCGGACGTGTGATGCGCGAGAACACCGAGCGTAAGCTCAGCGACGAGGCCTACGCCGAGCACCGTGGCCTGATGCTCCTCACCGAGTTGCTGCTGAGCCAGAAGCGCAAGACGAAGGGGAAGGTCTACAGCCTGCACGCGCCGGAGGTCGAGTGCATCGCCAAGGGCAAGGCGCACCGGCCCTACGAATTCGGCGTGAAGGTGAGCCTCGCCACCACGCTGAAGGAAGGCTTCGTCGTCGGCATCCAGGCCTGCCCAGGCAACCCCCACGATGCGCACACGTTGCCAGCTGGATCAGGTCGAAGCCCTCACGGGCCGCGTCCCGCGCCGGACCTTCGTGGACCAAGGCTACAAGGGCCTGGCGTGGCCGCCGAGCGCAGCCGCGTTCTCATCAGCCGCACCCGCAACCTGCCGAAGGCCCTCAAGCTCGAGCTGCCGCCATCCCGAGATCGGCCATATGAAAGCCGACGGGCTCCTCGGGCGGAACCACCTCAAGGGCATGGCCGGCGACGCGATGCACGCCCTCCCTGCGGCGCCGGCCACAACCTGCGGAAGATCCTGGCCCGGATCAGGGTTCTTTTGTCCCTGACGCTAGGCGAGGCCAAGGTCAGGCTGCAGGCCCTGATGGATCGCCTCGAAGCCTTCACCCGTTCTCAACCCCTCCCAGCGGCGGCTTGACGTGGCTGCCGGGGTTTCCCACGGGGAGATCAAGTCCATGCGCACGGCGCAGGCGCACCGGGGGAAGGGCGTGGGGTCGGCGATGCTGGCGCACATCCTCGGCGAGGCGCGGGCGCGGGGGTATGCGCGGGTGAGCCTGGAGACGGGGTCCCAGGCGGAGTTCGAACCGGCGCGGCGGCTCTACGCGGCCGCGGGCTTCGTGCCCTGCCCGCCCTTCGGGTCCTACCGCGAGGATCCCAACAGCGTGTTCATGACACTGGCGCTGGGAGCCACCACCTGAAACCCCGGCCTGTCCCTGGCATCCTCGTCAGGTCTGTTCCCTCAACGCCAAGGCCCTGCGCCCTTCCGAAAGACCCGCCCATGCGCCGCCCAGCCTCCCTGGCCCTTGCCTTCGCCGCCTGCCTCTTCCTCGGCTGCGACCTCATCATCCCGGGCGACGGGAAGGACTTCGGGAACTCCGAGACCTACATCTCCCGTTCCGGGGACAAGGAGATCCACTTCACCTTGCGCGAGAAGGACTTCGCTGCCGCGCCGTCCTGGGATCCCAGCCAGCCCCTTCCCCTGCCCCTCTCCAAGGTCCAGGAGATCGGCTGGGCGGAGCTTAAGAAGTACCGCAAGGACGCCGAGGCCTGGCGGATGACCGAGCTCGGGCTGACCCGCCTCCACCTCGGCGCCGGGACCAGGCACCTCTGGATCTACCGGGTGGCCTTCGACCACCCCGGAACCGAGGACAATATCAAGATCCCGATCACATTCCAGGGCCAGCCCATGCCGGGGGTGATCAAGCCCCTGGACCAGACGCGGTACCGCTAGAGACTGGCGCTTGGACCGTTTGCCAGAACCCTGGTGCGGATCCTGCTGAGGCCATCCCATGCGCTTCCAGCCCTTCCACCTGCCCCTGCTCCTCGCCCTCACCGCCTGCTCGGAAACGGGCCACTCCGACGACTGCGGCAGCATCCAGCCCGCCCCGCCGCCCTACGCCCGGGCGGTGAAGGTGGACGACGTCCCCTTCGGCACCTCCAGCAATGACATCCCCATCAGCCGGACCGCCGGAACCCCCCGCACCGTCCGCATCGAGTACGCCGTCCAGCGGGTCGGCGGGGGCTGGTGCATGGGGCTCTACACCGGTCCCCTGACCCCGCGCTTCATCGGCCTCCCCCAGGGCGTCAGCGCCGCCCTTGATCCCACCAGCCTGCCGGCCACCCAGAGCCTGGCGGAAACCCAGACCCTCACCGCCACCCTCACCCTCGCGCCTTCCATCCCCGACGGGCGCATCGCCCTGACCCTGGTGTCGCCCGAAGTCACCGGGTCCTCCATGCCCACCTACACCCTCGTCCTCACCACCCTGCGCTGAGCTGCGGGTTCCTCCGCCGACCACCCCTTCGAATGGCGCTCCGCCACATTTCCGAAACCAGCCTGGGCGCCCGGATTTCATGAACCTTTAACATTAAGATCAAGGAACTCTTAATAAAGTAATCGGGTGTCCAGAATCCAGACATAGTCCAGAATCGGGACATTGTTTCGATCCATGCTTTCTTAAATTTGCAGCTATTCAACCCTGGAGGCTCTGGCACAGGGATTGTTGATGGGCACGCAAACCCACTCCAATCCCTCCGAGGTGCTTGATGCCCCGTCTGCGTCCGCTCATGACCGCTCTGCCCCTCCTGTTGGTCGGCTCGGCTTCATCCGCCAGTGAACAGAATCCGATCGAAACCCTTCTCGCCAGCATTGCCGGCAACCGGAAGGCCCTTGCCGAGGCCGCGCAGAAGTCCGACACGGCCAAGGGCATCCAGGCGCTGAAAACCACCCTCCCGAAATCCGCGAAGCAGGGCGCCGACAGTGCCCGGGAATTCCTCGGGATCCTCCGGCAGGCCAAGGCCGAGGGGAAGCTCAAGGAGCTCCCCGCGAAGCCGCTGCAGGAGATCCCCTCGGAGCTGAAGCAGTTCAAGGACGACATCGAGCGCTACCTCAAAACCAAGGACCTCGGCGAGCTTCCCGCCGCGGACAAGGCGGCCGTGACGGCGAGCCTCGTCCAAATGAAGACGGACCTGAGCGCGGCCTCCAACCTTCTGGGCCAGCTGGTTCCCGATGATTTCGATCCCGGTGCCGAGTACCTCAGCGCCTACCTGGTCACCGGACGGGCCGAGATCGGGCGCTCCAAGGAGGCCGGGGGCCAGCGTGCCTCCTCCGGCGGCATGCTCGAGTGGGTCATCCCCGTGACCAACCCCGCCAGCTCCGTCCTCCCCAACCGCCTGCTCCCGTACGTCAAGCTCGCGGTGCTGCATGAGGATCCCCAGATCGTGGAATCCACGCCCGATCCCGCCACCGGGACCACGACGACCACCACCACGCGGTCGGCCACCACCGCCTTCGACCTGGGAGCCAGGATCTTCCCGCAGTCCTGGCGCCACTCCTTCGGGGAGACCCGGACCTGGGGGCTCGGGCTGGACCTCTCCGTGGGGCGCCGGATCTACGACCGGGACCAGACCATCGAGATCAAGCCCTCGTCCGGCACGCCCACCACCACCAAGAGCAACGGCCAGATTCAGGACACGGTCTACAAGACCGCCCTCCGCTTCGAACTCCTCAACAGCAAGGACAGCCAGGCGGGCTCCTTCTTCGAGCTCGGCTACCTGCACGATCCCAGCTATGTCGCCAAGGCGGACCGCTACTACTTCGTGAACCGCTGGACCACCCAGGGTGCGGGCCCTGCCCAGGTCCTCATCGAGTTCAAGTACATCACCGGGAAGGGCTCCAGGGACGACTTCACGGTGCTGATCGGCACCCGGGTCAAGCTGGGCGCCGTCATGAACGCTTTGCTGGAGTAGGGACGACCTCGCCCCGCCTACTTCTTGAACCCCTTCGTCCGCTCCGGGTGCCGCTCCTCGTTCGCGCCGATCCACTGGAACCTCAGCCCGATGCCCCAGGAGTTCTGCCGCTGGGTGTAGTTCGACAGGGTGTTCAGGGGGCCCGAGTGGTAGCGGATGTAGAGCGGGAAGTACCAGTGCTTCTCGATCCGCGGGAACTGCCAGGCGAACTCGTGGGAGCTGTGGCTGAGCTTGTCCCCGAGGGTGGACTGGAGCTCGAACTGCCCGAGGCGCAAGCCTCCCACCGTGAAATCCTTCGTGATCGCGCGGAGGGTGAGGCGGTCGTAGTCCGAGATCCGGGGCTTCTGGTCCGCCAGGGGCCCCCACGTCACGTCGGTGTCCTGGCTGAAGTAGATCCGCCCCTTGACGTAAAGGATGAAGGGATTGGCGCTGGAGTCGCTGGACAGCTTCGCCGCCACGGACACGAAATTGGAGCCGCGGCTGATCTGGTCGAAGAAGGGCCGGTCCTTCCTGAGGTAGGCCACCCGGGCGAGCTCCTGGTCCCTCGGGCTGGTCACCTCGGTCACCTGCCCGTCCGAACGGTGCTCGACGCCGGCCTCCCAGTAGTCCAGGGGGCCGTCCTTGGGCGTGTAGCGGAGGTGCAGGCCCGGATTGCTGATCCGGTTGACCACGGGCCCCGAGGGCCGCGTCCCCATGTAGAAGTCGAACTCGCCGGTGTAGGTAAAGAAAAAGTTCCACTGCTTCGTCCCGGATTCGTAGAGGTCGTAGCGGAGCGAATAATGCGCCCGGAAGGCCCCTTCGTCCGTCCCGGCCCAGGCGTTGTTCTTCATCTGGTGCCAGATGACGTAGGTGTCCCCGTACGGAAGGAACCTCGCCGGATCCTTCAGGGCCCGGTAGGGCCCGTCCTGCCCCGCCAGCAGGGAGGGTAGTGCCAGGGCGAGGAAGCCTGCTTTCGCCGCGCTAGCCATGTCAGCTCCTAGAAGGGTTTCGGGCCGCGCCGCGCTGGGCCATCCGGCCCAGCCCATCGCGTGGGGTGGAAGTCATGGCGGGACGCATGCAAGAAGCGGTCCCGGGGTTCCGCATCCGTCGAGGGACCCCGAACTCATTTCATGACGCCCGTCATAGCGGAAGCCCCCGCCACGACCTAGCCTCGTACATCCCATGCCCCACCGCCCCGCCACCTACGAAAACGAAGCCCTCGGGGTGCTGGTCTACGAATTCCCCTTCACCGACCCCGCGGAGACCGACGCGGTGATCACCCGGCGGCTGAAGCGCAAGAAGCTCGGGGCCTTCGACCCGGGGCGCATCGCGGAGCTGCGGGCCCTCAAGGACGACCTGCAGGCGGAGATCGGCCTCGCCGAGGACTCGACGTACTTCACCGGCCGCCACGACGCCGTCTATTCCGACATGCGGGACTTCGACCTCGCGCGGCTCTGCGGCGCGATGGCGACGAAGCACCCCGCCGTCCCGCCCATGGAGATCGACGGCTTCGTGCCCTTCTGCGTGCTGACCTACTACCTGCGCTGAGGCGTGACCTCCGTTATCCCCCTACGGGCGCACCATGGGACGGAATGGCCCCCGACCTCCACGTCTCCGAGCTGTCATGGCGCCTCGCCGCCCTGGCCCTCGCCCTGGCCGCCGCCGAGACGCTTCACGGGATCGCGCGGATGACGCTCCTCGTGCCGCGCATCGGACTCCGGAAGGCCCAGGCCGTCGGCATCGTCACGGGCTCGCTGCTGGCCTTCGCGGTCTGCGCGGCGCTGGTGCCGGGGCTCGGCCTGCGTTCGCCGCGGGCGCTGGCGCTGCTCGGCCTCTGGCTCGCGGCCTTCATGGCGGCCTTCGACGTCCTCATCGGCCGCGTGGCGGCGCGGCGGCCGTGGAAGCTCATCGCGAGGGACTTCGATCCGCGTACGGGGAACTACCTGGTCTTCGGGCTGGCCTTCCTGGCGTTCTGCCCGTGGATCGTGATGGCCCTGCGGGGGTGAAGGGATCGGCGCTACGCTGGGCCCCATGTCCGCCTACATCCTCGTCACGCTCACGATCCACGACCGGGACACCTACCAGCGCTACGTCCAGGCCTTCGTGCCCGCCTTCACGGCGCTCGGCGGCGAGATCCTCGCCGTGCAGGACGACCCCGTGGCCATGGAGGGCTCGTGGCCCTACTCCCGGGTCGTCATCCTGCGCATGCCCAGCGAGGAGGCCTTCCGCGCGTGGTACGACTCGCCGGAGTACCAGGCCATCGCCCAGCACCGGTTCAAGGCGGCCGTGGCGAACATCACGGTGCTGCCGGAATTCCGGATGCCGTCACGCTGAGTCCCTTCCGGAGCCTGCATGCCCACCCTTTTCGCCCCCGCCGACCGCGCCGCCCTCCTCGCCCGCCTCGACGCCCTGCAGCCGACCTCGCCGCGCCAATGGGGCACCATGACGCCGGCCCAGGCGTTGGCCCACTGCGCGGTGCCGCTGGAGGCCGCGGCGGGACTGCGGCCGATGAAGCAGAAGCTCCTCGGCAAGCTATTGGCCTGGCTGGTGAAGCGGCGCGTGCTCGGGGAGGCGCCCTTCCGCAGGGAGGCCCCCACCGACCCCGACTTCGTGGTGAAGGACGACCGGGACTTGGACACCGAGCGCGCGCGGGTGAAGGCCGCCCTCGCCGCGCTCATCGACCGCGGCCCCGCCCAGGCCGGCACCGTCGAGCACGCCTTCTTCGGCAGGCTCAGCGGCGACGCGTGGGGCGTCCTCATGGCCAAGCACCTGGACCACCACCTGCGCCAGTTCGGAGCCTGAAATGGCGATCCGCATCGTCAGGCTGGGATCACCCCGCGCCAAGGACGAAGGCCTGCGCCTCGGGACCGTGCGCCGCCCGCCCCGGGGCGTGCCCAAGGCCGAGTTCGCCTCCCGTGACTTCTACGACGTCTGGTTCCCGACCCTGGCGCCCAGCCTCGAGCTGATGAAACAGGCCCACGCCGCGGACACGCCCGCCGCGTGGAAGGCCTTCACCGCGAAGTTCCGCGCCGAGATGGCCAGGCCCGACGCCGCCCACGCCCTCGACCTGCTGGCCGCGCTGTCGCATACGACGAACCTTGCGGTCGGCTGCTACTGCGAGGACGAGAGCCACTGCCACCGGAGCGTGCTGCGGGAGCTGCTGGCGGCGCGGGGGGCCGAAATGGGCTGAGGCCTCACACCCCCGTCCGCTCGGCCCCCCAGATCACCTTGTGGAGCTGCGTCTGGAAGCGCACCGGCAGGCGGTCGCGCACGATGGCCTCGGCGAGCCAGGCGGCGTCCAGCTTCCCGTGGACGGGGCTGAAGAGCACGGTGAGGTCCTTCCAGAGCCCGCGCTCGGCGCACCAGGCCTTGCTCCATTCATAGTCGGCCTCGTCCATGAGCACGAACTTCAGCTCGTCCTGGCCCGGGACCAGGTGGTCGAGGTTGGACTCCAGCCAGCGCTCGCCCTCGCCGCTGCCGGGCGTCTTGCGATCCACGATCTTGACGACCTCCCGCGGCACTGGGGCCAGATCGTGGCTGCCGGCGGTCTCGATCGCGACCTCCACGCCCAGGCCGAGAAAGTCCCGCAGCAGCTCCGGCGCGCCGGGGATGGCCAGGGGCTCGCCGCCGGTGAGCTCCACGAAGGGGGCGTTGGGGCCCGGACGGACATCGCCCAGCAGCGCCTTCACCGCGGCGAGGATGGCTTCCTGCTCCATGAACTGCCCGTCGTAGAAGGCGTATTCCGTATCGCAGTAGACGCAGCGCAGGGGACAGCCCGTGAGGCGCACGAAGACGCAGGGACGCCCGGCGCGGGTGCCCTCGCCCTGGATGCTGTGGAAGATCTCGTTGACCTTGAACTTCATAAACGCCGGATGCCTCGCCTCCGTAGGCATTCTATCCTTCCGACCCGCGGGCCCGCTGGGGGCCTGTCCGCCCCGAGGCTCCCATGCTCCGACCGATCCTTCCCTTCCTGGGCCTCGCGCTGATCGCCCAGCAGCCCGCGCCGCCGGCCCAGACCGCCCCGGCTCCGGCCCCCGACCTCGCGGGCACCTGGGGCGGCAGCGCCAGGCTGCCCAACGGCCAGAACCTCGGCATGTCCGTCACCTTCAAGGGCGGCGGCAAGGAGCCCCTCAGCGGCACCTTCGACGTGCCCGACCAGGGCGTGAAGGGCTTCGCCCTGGGTGACATCGCCCTGGAGGGCCGCAAGCTCCGCTTCGCCGTGCCCGGCATCCCCGGCGGCCTCGCCTTCGCGGGCGAGCTGAGCGCCGACGGCCGCACCTGGACCGGCACCGGCACCCAGGGCAGCGTCAGCTTCCCCTCCACCCTGACCCGGGGCCAGGCCGTCGCGGCCACCCCCAACCCGGTGGAGCAGCACTACACCAAGCGGGAAGTGATGGTCCCCATGCGGGACGGCGTGAAGCTCTTCACGTCCATCTACCTCCCCAAGGACGCCTCGAAGCCCCGACCCATCCTGCTCATGCGCACCCCCTACGGCGTCGGGCCCTACGGCCCGGACAAGTTCCGCCGCGGCGTCGGACCCTCCCCGCTCTTCCAGGACCAGGGCTACATCGTGGCCTACCAGGACGTGCGCGGCCGCTTCATGAGCGAGGGCGACTTCGTGGACGTGCGCCCCGCCAACCCGGCCAAGGGGCCCCGGGACATCGACGAGAGCACGGACACCTGGGACACCGTGGACTGGCTGGTGAAGAACCTCGAGGCCAACAACGGCAAGGTGGGCCTGTGGGGGATCAGCTATCCCGGCCACTACGCCGCCCAGGCCCTCGTGGCCTCCCATCCCGCCCTGGTGGCGGTCTCCCCCCAGGCCCCGATGATGGACCTCTGGACCGGGGACGACAGCTACCACAACGGCGCCTTCCAACTCGCGGCGAACTTCAGCTTCTTCACCTTCTTCAACCCCGTGCGGGAGAAGCCCACGCCGGAGAACCCGCGGCCCATCCAGATCCCCGCCCGGGACGGCTACCGCTGGTTCCTGGAGCAGGGCCCCCTCGGGAACCTCGAGAAGGTCCTGGAGGGCCGGGGCACGATCTGGCGGGACTACATCGCCCACAACACCTTCGACGCCTACTGGCAGGCCCGGGACCTCCGGCCGCGCATGAAGGACGTGAAGCCCGCCGTGCTCACCGTGGGCGGCTGGTTCGACGCCGAGGACCTCTTCGGCCCCCTGGCCCTCTACCGCGCCCTCGAGGCCCGGAGCCCCGCCACCGACCACCGCCTCGTCATGGGCCCCTGGACCCACGGCCAGTGGGCCAGCGGCGACGGCTCCCGCATCGGCAACGCCGTCTTCGGCGCCAAGACCAGCGCCTGGTACCAGAAGGAGATCGAGTTCCGCTTCTTCCAGGAGCATCTCAGGGGCGAGAAGGACCCCGCCGCCGCGCCCCTCGCCAGGGTGAACGCCTTCGCCACCGGCGCCAACGAATGGAAGGCCTTCGAGACGTGGCCCCCGAAGGCCGCGCAGCCCCTCAGCCTCTACTTCCATGCCGACGGCCGCCTGGACTTCGAGAAGCCCGGGGTGGCCAAGGCCTTCGCCGAGTACGTCTCGGATCCCGCCAAGCCCGTGCCCTACACCCAGGAGATCACCTTCGGCTACACCCGGGACTACATGACCGAGGACCAGCGCTTCGCGTCCACGCGGCCCGACGTCCTCGTCTTCCAGACCGCGCCCCTCGCCGAGGACCTCACCCTCGCGGGCCCCGTGAAGCCCGAGCTCTTCGTGAGCACCACCGGCACCGACGCGGACTGGATCGTCAAGCTCATCGACGTCTTCCCCGACGACGCGAAGGACCCCGAGAACAGCCCCAAGGGCTGGCACGCCGGCGGCTACCAGATGCTGGTGCGGGGCGACGCCCTGCGCGGCAAGTTCCGGGACGACCCCTCGAAGCCCAGGCCCTACCAGCCCAACGTGCCCACGCGCTCGGCCTTCACGATCCCCGACGTGTTCCACACCTTCAAGAAGGGCCACCGCGTCATGGTCCAGGTGCAGTCCTCCTGGTTCCCGCTGGTGGACCGCAATCCCCAGGTCTTCATCGACATCGCCAAGGCCAAGGCCTCGGACTTCCGCAAGGCCACCCACCGCGTCTTCACGGAGGCCGGCCGTCCCTCCCGCCTGGAGGTGCTGCAGCTGAAGTAGGCCTAGAGGCTCCAGCCGCCGTCGAGGGTGAGCACCGCGCCGGTGAGGGTGGGGCTCGCCGCCACGAAGTCCAGGGCCCGCGCCAGCTCCGCCACCGAGCCGGTGCGGCCCAGGGGCGTGGCCCTCGCCAGGGCGGCCGCGTCGCTGGCCGCGTCAGGCAGCACGGTGCCCAGGGCGTGGCCGGCCACCCGCACCCGCGGGGCCAGCACCCTGGCGAGGCCGGGGACCAGGGCCGCCAGGGCGGCCTTGGAGGCGCTGTAGGGCAGCCGCGAGGGGAAGGGTCGGTGGATGGCGGCGTCGAGGAGGAACTGCAGGGTGCCGCCCTCCGCGAGCCGGGGGGCCAGGGCCTGGGCGGCCAGCAGGGGGAAGGTGAGGTTCACGGACCAGAGCGGGTCCAGGGCCTCCGCCGTCCAGGTGCCGAGGGGCTGGACGGGGAAGACGCCCGCCACGATCACCGCCGCCCCCGGTTCAAGGCCTTCCGCCCCCAGGGAATCGAGGTCTGCCATCATCGTGGAACCAAACTCCGGGTCCCGCGCATCCCAGCGCCAGGCGCGGACTTCCGTTGACAAGCTTTCCAGCCAGGACTCTTCTCCTTCCCAGCCCCGGGAACTGGTCAGCACCAGGTTCCGATCCGGGGCCAGGGCTTCCGCCAGGGCCCGGCCCACCCGGGACCGTCCGCCCACCAGAACCCACCAATCCCTTCGCCCGTCCATCCGTATCCACTCCGGAATCCTCCCAGGGTAGCCCTTGTCCCCCGACCTCAAACGCAGCCGCTGGCGGCTGATCCTCCTCAGCCTCGTGGCCCTGGTGCTCTCCCTGGGGACCTTCTACGCCACCCAGGGGCCCTACGCCTTCTCCGACGACCAGTGCACCTGGAAGGTGGAGCAGGGCCGGATCATGATCCGGGAGATCCTGCCCGGCGGCGTGGCGGAGGAGGCCGGACTGCTCGAGGGCGACCAGCTCGTGGCCATCCAGGGCAAGGTCTTCAAGGGCAACAACGCCGGCGTCCGCGAGGCCCAGAGCCTCATCAACGCCCGCACCGAGGGCACCGTGCTCGTCTACACGGTGGTGCGCCGGATCGAGGGGCAGGACCAGACCCTCTACCTGCCCCTGCGCCTAGTGAAGCCCCTGGACGTGGGCCGGCTGATCCAGATGGCGACGGGCCTGCTCTTCTGGATGCTGGGCCTGCTGGTGGTGGCCTCCAGCCCCCAGCGCAAGGTCTCGCGGCTCTTCTTCTACCTCTCCCTGGCCTTCCTCCTCTTCCCGGCGGGGCGGCTCACCTTCCAGGGCAACCTGCCCGGCTGGATCCTGGCCGCCATCATCACCACGGCCTTCACCGTCCGGGCGGTGCTGCCGCCCCTGCTCATCCAGTTCTTCCTCCGCTTCCCCTACCCCTTCCAGGCCCGCCGGAACCGCCGGCTGATCACCGGCGTCTACGGCTTCTTCATCGTCGACGCGGTCCTCAACGTGATCGGCTTCCTCCTCCGCCAGAGCGGGGAGCGCTTCTTCAAGGGCCTCGGCATCGAGCAGGCGCCCGCGTGGCTGCCCGCCTTCGTGAAGGCCAGCTTCATCGCCCAGGTCGCGTCCAACACGATCTTCATCGGCGCCGTCGGGGTGGCGGTGACGCTCTTCATCCGCGGCACCTTCAAGCTCGACGAGCGGCGCCGCCGCAGCCTCCTCCCCGCCCTGCTGATGGTGCTGGCGGTCTGCGTGGACCTGCTGGCCCTGAACGCCATGGGCCTGATGCCCCGCTTCCAGACGCTCATCTTCCAGCGCCAGGCCTGGGTCTTCCTGGTGCCCCTGCCCCTCCTGCCCCTGGCCTTCGCCTACGCGGTGGTGCGCCACGGGCTCTTCGAGATCCGCCGCACCATCCTGCGGTGGATCTCCTACTTCGCCATCCTCGGCACCGTGGTGGCCCTCTACTTCGCCGCCCTGGCCTGGGTCTTCGGCCGCACCCTGTCGAGCATCCCGCCGGCCTGGGCCGGCGTGCTGGTGGGCCTCTCCGCCCTGCCCATCGGCTGGGTGCTGCGCCGCCTCGTGGTCACCCTGCGCCGCTTCTTCCGCCGGGATCTCCACACCGCGCGGCAGGTGCTGCTGGGCAGCCTGCGGGAGGGCCAGCTCCGCCTCTCCGACGAGGCCTTCCTGCGGGTCTTCACCGAGGCCCTCAAGGAGGCCTTCCGCCCCAGCGCCCTCCACGTGCAGCCCGTGGCGGCCGGCGCCCTCCTCCTGCCGCCGGCGGAGACCTCCCGGGGCCAGCACCTCCCCGCGAGGCCCCTGCCCCTGCCGCCGGGGCTGCTGCGCCATGCCCGGGAGAACCGCGAGGTGGTGCTGGGCCTCTCCGGGGAGGAGGCGGGCTGGATCCTGGAGGCGGGCCCCGACTACCGCGCCCACGTGGACGCCCTGGAGGTGCAGCTCCTCGTGCTCGTCATGGTGGACGAGCAGCCCGAGCGGGCCATCCTCATGGGCGGCAAGTTCGCGGAGCTGAACTACGGCCGCGAGGACCGGGAGCTGCTGCGCGAGGCCTCCATCCAGGCGGGCCTGCAGCTGGAGGCGGCCGCCCTCCACCGCCGCCTCATGGACCAGGGACGCCTCGAGCAGGAACTCCAGACCGCCCGGCGCATCCAGGAGAGCCTCGTCACCACCTGCCCGCCCGAGATGCCGGGCTTCAGCCTCGCCCTGCGCCTGGACCCCGCCTTCGAGACCGGCGGCGACCTGCTCTGGGTGAAGGCCCTGGCCCCGGCGGAGGACGGCGCGAAGCGCTGGCTGGCCGCGGTGGGCGACGTGAGCGGCAAGGGCATGGCCGCCGCCCTCTACATGAGCCAGGCCACGGCCCTGCTGGAATTCGCCACCCAGCGCCAGGACCGGCCCCTGGAGGAGATCCTCCACTGCCTCGACGACGCCCTCCGGAACCTCATGGGCTCCCGCGACTTCCTCACCCTCGCGCTGCTGGAATGGGACGAGCGGGGCCGCTTCCGGCTCGCCCGCGCCGGCCACCCGCCGGCGCTGCTGGTGCAGGGGGCGAAGCCCGGCGAGGCCCGAGCCCTGAGCCCCCACGGCCGGGGTCTGGGCCTGCGCCCCGCGGGGCCCCGGGACTGGGAGATCGTGGACGGCCAGCTGGGCCCGAAGGAATGGCTGGTGCTCCACAGCGACGGCCTCACCGAGGCCATGGGCCGGAACGGCGAGCTCTACGGCCTGGACCGCTTCCTGGCCCAGCTCCAGCGCTTCTGGGGCACGGGCTCGGCGCGCGCGGCCTGCGAAGCGCTTTTCCGCGACGTTTCCGGCTTCGAGGCGCAGAATAGGGACGACCGCACCCTGCTCATCCTCGCCCGCGAAGCCGCATGACCGATCCCGTCGAACCCTCCCGTCCCGCCCCGACGCCCGCGCCCCCGGCCACGCCGACCCCCGCGCCCCGGGCACCGTCGATCCCGGCCTGGCCCATGGCCCTGCTGACCGGCATCCTCGCGGCCCAGCTCGGGCTGGCCTGGATCCAGGGACGCATGCTGAACCGCCAGCACGCCCAGCTCCTGGAGATGCGCGAGGACATCCAGGGCCTCGCGGAGGCCCTCGAGCAGGCCACCGCCGACCCCGGCGTGGAGGAGGACAGCCTCGCCCCGGCCCGCCGGCCCCGGCACCGGATCCGCCCCGCCGGCGACCTGCGCCGCGCCGCCTTCCGCCTCCGCCAGGAGGAGAAGCCGGAGCAGGATCCCGCGGCGAAGGAGCTGGAGGCGGTGCGGCAGAGCCAGGAGAAGGCGGTCAAGGACGCGAAGGTGGCCCAGCGGAAGCTGTCCGTCGCCGCCGCCGCCCAGCGGGCCGAGCGGGCCGAGAAGGTGGACAACGCCTCGAAGGGCTTCATGTGGGCCGTCCTCGGCGCGGCGGTCATCCTCTTCGGCGCCTATGCCGCCCGCGGATTCATCCGCCGCCAGCGGGGCTAGGGCTGTGTCCCTCCACGACTACCTCCAGCGGGACCCCGGCTGCGCCGCCCTCGCCGAGGGCGCCATCCACGCCGTCTCGCCGCTGCTGGAGGACACGGACCCCGCGCCGACCCTGGACCTGCTGGAGGCCTGGGCCTTCGACCTCGCCGGCCGGATGCCCCTGCCCTGGGACACCGGCGAGGCCCTGGACGTGCTCAACGACTTCCTCTTCCGGCACCACGCCCTGCGCGGGGACCGGCAGCACTACGACGACCCCCGCAACGCGGTGCTCCCGATGGTCCTGGCCCGCAAGCGCGGGCTGCCCATCGCCCTCTCCATCCTCTGGATCGACGTGGCCCGGCGCATGGGCCTCGACGGCGTGGGGATCGGGCTTCCGGGGCACTTCATCACCGCCCTGCGGACCCCTGGCGGCCTCCTCTGCGTGGACCCCTTCCATGGCGGCCGCGCCGTGGGGGACGAGGAGGCCTCGGCCCTGGTGCACCAGGCCACCGGCGGCCGGGTGGAATACCATCCGGCCATGCTCCGGCCCGCCTCCCACCGGGCCATCCTCACCCGCCTCGTGCGCAACCTGCACCTGCGTTTCGTGAAGGTGGAGGCGTGGGACGAGGCCCTCTGGACCGCGACTCACCTCCTCATGCTGGACCCCGAGGACCCGCTGCCCTACAAGGAGCGCGCCCTGGTGCACCTCAAGCGCGGCGCCCTCTGGCAGGCGCTCGAGGATTTCAAGGTGGCGCTGGCCAAGGCCCGGGAGGAGGACCCGGAGGTCACGCGGTGGGTGCGGAAGCTCGAGAAGCAGTAGGTCCGGCCCTGCCGTGGCTCGAGGCCTGGTGGCACCGGCGCCGGCAGGGGCTCGCCGTGGACGCGGCCTTCCTCGCCGGGGAGCGGGCCCTCCTGGCCTGCCTCGAACTCGGCACGCACGAAGTGTGGCGCGCCCTGCACCAGGAGGCGGACACCCTCGGGGCCTTCCTGGCCTGGGTCCGGTCGCGCCGGGGCGGCGGAACCCTCGAGGAGGGCCTCCAGCGCTTCGGCGGCTGGCTGCGGGACGGGGGCTTCCCCGCGGCGGACCTGGCGCCGGGGGGCCGGCTGGGCCCGGAGGAACGGGCGGCCTGGCATCGCGACGGCTACCTCCGGGTCCCGGCCGCGGTGCCCGGGGCGCTCTGCGACGCGCTGGTGGAGGAGGTCTCGCGGCACCTCGCCCTCGATCCCGGCGATCCGGAGACGTGGTACCGGCCCCACCCCGACTGGCAGGGCCTGATGGTGCAGCGCTGCCACGGGCCCGCCCTGGAGGCCCTGCGGCACCATCCGGCCCTCCGGGCCGTCTTCGCCGACCTCCACGGCACGGACCGCCTGCTCCCGGCCTGCGAGAAGGTGAGCGTGAACCCGCCGGAGACCGCCCGGTGGCGCTTCCGGGGGAGCCCCCTGCACTGGGACGTGGACCCGGACCATCCCGTGGACCTGGCCCGCGACCCTTCCCACGTGCGGCCCTACGCCATCCAGGGCCTGGTCTACCTGGTGGACGTGCCCCCGGACCTCGGGCCGCTGGTGCTCGTCCCGGGCTTCCACCACGGCTTCACGGCCTACGTCGCCGCCGCGGGCGGGCTCGGCCCCGCCCACGAGGCGGTGCGGCGGGATACCGATCCCATCGCCGTCCCCGGGGGCAAGGGCGACCTGGTGGCGTGGCACCAGGCCCTGCCGCACGCCGCCTCCCCCAACCGCGGGGAGCGCCCGCGCTTCGCGGCCTACGTGAGCTTCTGCATGTGAAGGTGGGGCAGCCTACCCGGCGACCCCGTCCCCGAGCGTGAAGTCCCCCGCCGCCCCGGCCCGGCGGAGCAGCCCGAGGAGGGTCCGCGCCAGGACCTCCGCCCGCGCCGGGGACAGCAGGGGCGCCACGTGGGTGAGGGTGGCGAAGAGGGTCCCGTCCAGGGTCCAGAGCCCCACCTGGAGGCCATGGCCCACCGCGTGCTGGGAGGCCATGCAGTACGCCTCGACGAGCCGGAGGGGACCCCCCGGCTCCTGGACATCCGAGCGCCCCAGGTTGGACACGTTCACGTCGCCGAGGCGGCCCTGGCCCACCCGGGGGAGCAGGTGCCGCGCCAGGAAGGCCATCCAGGGACGGAAGGGGCGGGCCGCCGCCCGGAGCGGTTCCCCGCGCGCCGTCGCCGCGGCCACCTCGGCGCGGACCTCCCGGGCGAGGTCCCAGAAGGGGACGTCCGGTCCGGCGGCATGGCGCGTCGAGACGCCCGAGATGAAGCAGCCCACGACGCCCTCCTCCACCGGCGGCGCCAGGAGGGGGCGCAGGTTGACGTTGGAGGTGAGGACCAGGGGACGGCCGGGCCCCAGGGCCTCGCGGAAGGCGAGCAGGGCCGCGGCGCTCACGGCGCCGTGCACCGTGGTCCCTTCCGCCCGGCAGCGGTCCGCGAGGGCGGCGGTCTCCGCCGGGGACAGGGCGAGGTAGTCCACGCGGGACCGGCGCTCCGCGGGCCCCGCCTTCCCGTCCCAGGCCAGGGGCCTCTCGCGGCGGGGCGGCGGGAGCCGGCCCCGGGCTCCGGGGGGCAGCCCGTCGTCCAGGGCTGGGACCCGGGTGGACGCGACGGCCTCCGGAGCGAGGCCCTGCTGCCGCGCCACGCAGGCCTGGAGGATCCCCCTCAGCACGGCGAGGCAGGACAGGCCATCGAGGATCGCGTGGTTGGCGGTGAGGATCAGCTCGCCGCCCCCCTCCCCGCCCAGCCAGACCGCCCGGATCAGGGGGTCGGGCCCGTGGGGGATGGGGCGGTGGAGTTCCTCGGCCGCCACGGCCTTCCAGCTCGCCGCGTCCCGCCGCGGCGGGGTGCGGAGCGGAATGGGCCCCGCCCCGGCCTCGAAGCAGCCGCCGGGACCGGCCACCTTCACCCGCAGGAGGGGATGCCGGTCCTGCAGGTCCGCGAGGGCCTTCTCCAGGAGCCGCTCGTCCAGGGGACCGGCCACCCGCGCGGCCACCACGACGACGAAGCCCCCGAGGGGGTGGAGGCAGTCGAAGAGCCGCTCGAAGCTCCCCATGGGGCGCCCGGGCGGGGGCATGGCCGCGGCGCGGGCCCGGCGGGCCCGCCTTCGCAGGAGGCCCGCCGCCCCCAGGGCCCCCGCCGCCGCGGCGATCCACGCGGCGGTCAGCATGGGGCCGGGGCGCCGGGCCGGCTCACCGCTGCTGAGCCTCCACCACCGTCAGGGCGGTGAGGTGCAGGATGTCGTTCAGGTCCGAGTGCCGCTGGAGCACGTTGGCCGGCTTGTCCATGCCGCAGGTGATGGGCCCGATGACCTCCGCGCCGGCGAGGCGCTGGATGAGCTTGTAGGCGATGTTGCCGCTGTTGAGGTCGGGGAAGATGAGCACGTTGGCGCCTCCCTGCACGTCGGCGAAGGGATAGCTCTCCGCCAGGATGTCGGCGTTGAGCGCGGTGTCCGCCTGCAGTTCGCCGTCGCAGTGGAGGTCGGGGCGGAGCTGCTTCACGAGCTGGGCGGCCTTCTGCATCTTGCGGGGGCTCGGATGGTCCACGCTGCCGAAGTTGGAGAAGGAGAGCATGGCGATGCGCGGCTCCATGGCGAAGCGGTGCTGCACCAGGTCCGCGGTGAGGATGGCGATCTCCGCCAGCTCCTCGGCGGTGGGGTCGATGGCCATGGTGGTGTCGGCGAAGAACACCACGCGGTTCTTCAGGACCAGCACGTAGACGCCGCAGACCTTCTTCACGCCCTGCTTCGTCCCGATCACCTGGAGGCAGGGCGAGATGGTCTCGGGGTAGTAGCTGGAGATGCCCGCCACCAGCCCGTCCGCCCTGCCCATCTGGCACATGAGCGCGCCGAAGACGACGCGCCGGCGGGTCTGGCGGTCCGCCTCGTAGCGGGTCACGCCCTTGCGCTTGCGGCGCTGGTAGAAGGCCTCGACGACCTCGTCCCGCCAGGCCACCTTCTCGGGGTTGATGATCTCCACGTCGCCCAGGTCCAGGTGGAGCTCCTCCATGCGGGCGCGGATCTTCTCCTCGCGGCCCAGGAGCACCGGCACGCAGATGCCCTCGTCCACCATGGCCTGGCAGGCGCGGAGGATCTCGGGGTGGTCCCCCTCGGGGAAGACGACGCGGCGGGGGTCGGCCTTGGCGCGGTTGAGCACCGTGCGGATCACGTCCTTGCTGCGGCCCTGGAGGCCCTCCAGCTGCTCCTTGTACTTGGCGAAGTCGGCGATGGGCTGCTTGGCGACGCCGCTGTCCATGGCGGCCTTGGCCACCGCCGGCGCCACCCACAGCAGCACCCGGGGATCGAAGGGCTTGGGGATGATGTACTCGGCGCCGAACGCGAACTTCTGCCCGGAGTAGGCCCGGGACACGCTCTCGGGCACGTCCTCCTTGGCCAGGGCCGCCAGGGCCTGGGCCGCGGCGAGCTTCATGGGCTCGTTGATCTCCGTGGCCCGCACGTCCAGGGCGCCCCGGAAGATGAAGGGGAAGCCCAGCACGTTGTTCACCTGGTTCGGGTAGTCGCTGCGGCCCGTGGCCATGATGATGTCGGGCCGCGCCTGCACGGCGGACGGGTAGTCGATCTCGGGATCGGGATTGGCCAGGGCGAAGACGATGGGCCGCGCCGCCATGCTGCGGATCATGTCGGCGGTGAGCACGCCCTTGGCGCTGCAGCCCACGAAGACGTCGGCCCCGGCGATCACCTCGCCCAGGGTGCGGAGGTCCGACTTCTTGGCGAAGCGCGCCTTGTACGCGTTCATGCCGTCGGTGCGGCCCTCGAAGACGAGGCCCTTGGTGTCGCAGAGCCAGAGGTTCTCCAGCTTCACGCCGGCGCTGACCATCATGTTGGCGCAGGCGATGGCCGAGGCCCCCGCGCCGCTGAACACGACCTTGAGGTCCTCCAGCCTCTTGCCCGCGACCTCGCAGGCGTTGAAGAGGGCGGCGGTGCTGATGATGGCAGTGCCGTGCTGGTCGTCATGGAAGACCGGGATCCTCATCTCTGCCTTGAGCCGCTTCTCGATCTCGAAGCACTCGGGGGCCTTGATGTCCTCCAGGTTGATGCCGCCGAAGGTGGGCTCGAGGCTCTTCACGATGGCCACGAACTTGTCGGTGTCCAGCTCGTCGATCTCGATGTCGAAGACGTCGATGTCGGCGAAGCGCTTGAACAGCACGCCCTTCCCCTCCATCACGGGCTTGCCCGCCAGGGCGCCGATGTGGCCGAGCCCCAGCACCGCCGTGCCGTTGGAGATCACCGCCACGAGGTTGCCCTTGGTGGTGTAGCGGTAGGCGTCCTCGGGGTTCTTCTCGATCTCGAGACACGGCTCGGCGACGCCGGGGCTGTAGGCCAGCGAGAGGTCCCGCGCGGTGCTGGTGGGCTTGGTGGGGACGACCTCGATCTTTCCCTTGCGTCCCGTGGCGTGGTAGTCGAGGGCTTCCTGCTTGCGGATCATGGGCGTTTCCAAGAAGGGCGCGGGCCGAGCGGCCGCGCGCGAGGGTGTCGGTCAGGCCTCCAGGCGCTCCAGGGCCTCCAGCTGTTCGCGCTGGACGCGCTGGGTGCTCCAGAAGCCCCACCACGCGCCGGCCATGCCCGTGAAGCTGCCGACGCCGAAGAGGAGGGCGAGGCTGGAGGGGGAAAAGAAGCCGAGCCGGGCGAGCTCCACCAGCATCGGGGAGATCGATCCGGCGCCCCGGGCGATGCCCAGCCAGAACCCGAGGAGGCCCAGGACCGCGAGGGCGCTGCCGAGGATGCCCAGCAGGCCGCCCTCGATGACCAGCGGGGTCCGGATGAAGGCCTCGCTCGCCCCCACGAGGCGCATGATCGAGATCTCGTCCTCCCGGGAGAGGATGCTCATGCGGATCACGTTGCCCGTGCTGAAGCCCGCGGCCACGAGCAGCAGCAGGCCCAGGGTCCCGAAGGCGCTGCGGAGCCAGCCGGCGCCGCGCTGCAGGGCGAGGAGGCGCTCGTGGTCCACCAGCACGTCCCCGACCCCCTCGAGGGTCTTCAGGCTCTCCCCGACCTCCAGCGCCCGTCCGGCGCGCGACAGGGTGGTGTTGAGCGTGAGCTCGAGGTATTCGGGCATGGCCTCCCTTCCGAGGCTCTCCAGCATGAGGCCCGCGTCCCGGGTGGTCTCCTGCAGCCTCCGCGTGGCCTCGCGCGAGGTGACGCGGGTCACCTGGGGAAACCTGGGATCCCGCTTGAGCCGCGCCTCCAGCTCGTCGAGGGAGCCGGTCTCCGAGGCCCACACCGTGATGCGCGCCATGCCCTCCAGGCGGCCGACGGCGCGCTCCAGGCTCTCCAGCACCAGCAGCCCGCCGCCCGCCAGGAGCAGGCCGGAGGCCAGGGTGATGATGGCGAGAAGGTGCTGCCCGCGATGGCGGAAGAGGTCCTTGGCCGCGTCGCGCAGGAGCACCACGAGCAGCCGGAGGCGCAGCATCAGGCGTTGCCGTCCAGGGCCAGGCCCTTCAGCTTCACCCCCGCGCCGAGGGTGAAGGCCTTGAGGGTCGGGTTCTGCGAGGGGTTCCGGAACAGCCGGATGACGTTCGTGGGCGCCTCGCCGCCGAGGGAGTCGAGGGCCCCGAGCCAGTCCTTCGTGCCCGGGTGGGCCAGGACCCTCAGGCTGTTCAGGGCCGGCGTGCCGAGGGTGCCCTTGTCGGGAGCCTGGTTCGGGTTGGATCCGAACTGCCCGAAGGTGAACACGCTGATGGGCGGCGTGGAGGCGGAGGTGTCCTGGTTGTGCCGGGCCACGTAGAGGCGGTTGTTGCCCGTGTCGACGGCCAGGGAGCCGTAGGAGCCGAGCCCGGTGGCGGCGCCGATGAGCACCGCGGAGGCGTTGAACCCGCTGCGGCTCCCGGCCCGCAGCCGGGGGCCGTTGTAGGTGTCGGTGGAGACCTGGATCTGGTTCCCGTCGCGGAAGAAGGCGTAGACGCTGCCCGCCCCGGCGGCGAGGCCCGTGCCGCCCTTGTCGCCGGAGACGCCGATCTTGTTGCCCGGGCTCACGATGGTGCCGTCGGCCTGGGAGAGCGGGCTGTCCACCACCCAGACCCGCGCCTCGCTGTCGCTGGTCTCGAGGACGTAGAGGACGCCGGTCACCGGGTCGAGGGCCGCCTGGCTGAATTTCCCGCTGTTGAGCCGGTCGCCGCTGTTGCCCAGGTTGAAGTGGGCCACCTCCGCCACCGGCACCGCGCCGTTCTGCTGGCGGAGCCGCTCGACGCGCACCACGTCGCCGCCCTCGCCCACCAGCCACAGGCGGTTCCCGGGGCCGTCCACCGCGAGGCCGCCCCAGGCCAGGTTCTTCACCTTCTCGAACTGGTCGCTGGTGATCGTCCGGGTCGTGGCCGAGGCCGTCTCGGCGCTGAAGAAGGCGCTCGTGTCGTCCCACACCAGGAGCCGCTTCGTGGCGCTGTCCGCCGTGTCGAAGGCGTACAGCGCCGTGCCGCCGGTGGCGCCGCCGCCGGCCTGCTCAGGGTCCACGCAGGCCAGGGCGAGGCCCAGGATGGCCGCGACGGCCAGCGCGAGGCCGACCCCCGGCCGGCGGAGGAAGGGGAACAATCGCATGGTCGACTCCGAGATCCCCAGGGCCTTACTTGGCGAAGAGGGCCTTCAGTTGTGCGTTCAAGGTCTTCACCAGTTCCGCGTCCACCCCGGAATCCACCGCGGCCTTGGAGATGGACAGGGCGAGCTGCTTCACCGCCTCGGGCCCCTCCCCGGCGATGATCCCCGAGGCCGACCTCGCCTGGAGGCGGTTGATCATCTCGTGGTGCTCGAAGGGCAGGACGGTCTTGGCGGTCTGCGCGATGCGCTGGGTGAAGGCCGTGAGCTTGGCCAGCATGAGGGGATCCACCGAGGCCTTCGGGGCCGGGGCGGGCGGCGCGGGCGCCTCCTCGGCCACCGGGAAGCCCGCGGCCGGGGCCGGAGCGGCGGCCGCGGCGGCCGGGGCCTGGGCCGGCGGCTCGATGGCGGGCTTGCGGCCGCTGCGCACGCCCTTGAGGCTGATGTGGCCGGCCATGGCCAGGCCGTAGAGGTCCTTCGCCACGTTGAGCACGGGCTTGCCCAGGAGTTCGCTCAGCTCGAGCACCGTGTAGTAGCCGGTGGTGATCTCGAGGAGCTTGGCCTCCCGGGGGTTCACGCCGGCGGGGGTCTCGCCGGGGAGGAGGTTGGAGACCGGGTAGAGGTCCACCGAGGAGATCTTCTGGCTGATGACCCGCCACTCGTCCATGCGGCGGCCCATCTCCATGAGGATCGAGGCGTTGGGCTTCGTGATGGTGGCGGCGACGTTGACCTCGCCCTCCTCGAAGCTGTAGGTGCCGTCCAGCCAGAGCGCCACCTCGTAGAAGGCCTCCAGCCCTTCGGCCATGGCGCTGACGGCGTGCACGATCCGGCCGTCCTTGAGGTAGATCTTCGTCCGCTTCGTGTCCTCCACCACGTTGAAGCAGCCCGACTTCCCGCCCTGGCTCACGAGCTGGATGATGTCGGGCAGGGGCGCCTCGCGCATGGAGCCTTGGATGAGACCCTGGGACATGGAATGTTCCCCTCGTGGCGTCGAATGGTTAGGGGGCCAGGGTAGCACGTCCAGGCTGTGACCAGCGGGCCCCCCGGCGCCCTAGCCAAGGTCCGGCCCCTCGGGGATCCTGGGGGCCAGGAGCCGCCGTGGCCTCACCCTTCGCCCCCATCGACGCCGCCATCGAGGCCATCCGCTGCGGTCGGATGGTGGTGGTCGTGGACGACGAGGACCGGGAGAACGAGGGCGACCTCACCATGGCGGCCGCCCACGTGACGCCCGAGGCCATCGCCTTCATGGCCACCCACGGGCGCGGGCTCGTCTGCGTGGCCCTGGAGGGCGAACTCCTGGACCGCCTGCAGATCCCCCTGATGGTGCGGGAGAACAGCAGCCCCTTCGAGACCGCCTTCTGCGTCTCGGTGGAGGCCCGCGCGGGGACCACCACCGGCATCTCCGCCGCGGACCGGGCCCGCACCGTCCAGGCCCTCCTCGATCCCGCCAGCCGGGCCCAGGACTTCGTGAAGCCCGGCCACATGTTCCCGTTGCGGGCCCGCCCGGGCGGCGTGCTGGCGCGCACGGGGCAGACCGAGGCGTCGGTGGACCTGGCGCGGCTCGCCGGCCTCCATCCCAGCGGCGTGATCTGCGAGATCATGAAGGAGGACGGCGCCATGGCCCGGGTCCCGGACCTGGTCCCCTACTGCGAGCGCCACGGGCTCCTCATGGTCACCGTGGCGGACCTCGTGGCCTACCGGCTGCGCACCGATCCCATCGTGAAGCGGCTCGAGGTCCGCACCGTGGCCACCGCCGAAGGACCGGTGGAGGTCCACCGCTTCCAGAGCCTCCTGGACGGCGGCAGCCACTTCGCGTTCGTGGTGGGGGACGTGGGCCGGGGCGGGGAGCCGCCGCTGGTGCGGGTGCACCTCGAGACCCTGCCCGAGGACCTCCACGGCTTCGGGGCGGGTCCCTTCCAGGCCGCGATGGCCGCCATCCGGGCCGAGGGCCGGGGCGCGGTGGTCTACCTCCGGCGCCACGCCGCCACCCTGGGCGTGCAGCAGGAGGGGGCGGAGGCCCCGGCGACCCTCAGCGACCGGGACGTGGGCGTCGGAGCCCAAATCCTGCGGTCCTTGGGGATCCACCAAATGCGCCTTCTGACCCGGAGCGAAAAGAAGTACATTGGGCTCCGAGGTTTCGGTCTCGACATCGCGTCCCACGTGCTGCTGCCCCCCTCACCGCCCCCTTCATAGCCGGACATGTGATCAACACCGCCTTCCTCACCCAGTCGCCCCTGTTCAGGAACCTGGACGAGACGGAGCGCGCGCAGATCCTGATCGTGGGGCAGGTCCGCAGCTACAAGGACCACGAGGTCATCTTCAAGGAGGGCGACCCCGGGGACGGGCTCTTCATCGTGGTGAAGGGCAGCGTGCGCATCTCCAAGCGCAGCGTCACCGGCGAGGAGGCCCTCGCCGTGCTGGAGCCTCCGGCCTTCTTCGGGGAGATGGCGCTCATCGACTACAGCCCCCGCGCCGCGGACGCCATCGCGAACGAGGGCACGGAGCTCTTCTTCATCCCCCTCAAGGAGCTGCGCGCGCTGATCGAGGCCCACCACCAGCTCGCCCTCAAGGTGCTCTTCGCCCTCTGCGAGGTCATGGCCCAGCGCCTGCGCGAGACCAACGAGCGCTACATGAGCATCTTCACCATCGCCCAGTGGGGCGGAGCCGGCGGCCCCGCGCCGGTGCCCTGAAGGGGCGGGCGGACGCCCGGCCGGGGTCGCGGTAGACTGTCGGTCGCGCCGGCGCACCCCCCGGCCCCCATGAAGGAGACCCCGTGTCCGAGATGGTTGCCCACATCACCGACAACGACTTCCCCGCCACCGTCGCCCAGGGCGTCACCCTGGTGGACTTCTGGGCCCCGTGGTGCGGCCCCTGCCGCATGATCGCGCCGGTCCTGGACGAGCTCGCCGGGGAGCTGGGCGGCAAGGCTAGGATCGTGAAGATCAACGTGGACGACAATCCGGAAGTGGCCGGGCAGTTCGGCGTCATGTCCATTCCCACGCTCATCCTGTTCAAGGACGGCAAGCCCGTGAACAAGATGATCGGCGGGCAGCCCAAGCCGCAGATCCGGGCCCTCATCGAGTCCGCCTTCTAGCGACGGCGGCGCGGCACGCGGAAAGGGCGCCCCGGGAGGCGCCCTTTCCGCGTCCGGGCCTCACTTCCGGCCGGGCTTCTCCAGCACCATCCGGATCTGGTTGCCGCGTTCGTTGAAGGACACCTCGTGCATGACCACCTGGATCATGGCCAGCCCGCGCCCGCACTGGCGCGCGAGGGCCTCGGGATCCGTGGCGGACGCGGAGGCCCCGGAGGTGTCGAAGCCCGGGCCGTCGTCGGTGATCTCCACCGTGAACCGCTCCGGCACGATGGACACCCGCACCGTGACCCTCCTGGAGGCGAACGCCTCGTCCCTGAGCCGCTCCGCCCGCAGCGCCTGGTAGGGGTCCTGGTCGCTGAAGATGTCGGCCTTGAGGGAGGAGTCCAGCTCGAGGTTCCCGTGCTCGAGGGCGTTCACCAGGGCCTCGTGGAAGGCCATGGCGATGACGTCCACGTTGTGGGGCTCCGCGAAGCCCAGGGGCACCAGGCGGTCCGTGAGGTGGCGCACCACGGAGGGGATGTCCAGCTCGTCGGAGCGGAAGGAGAAGATCCGCTCCTCCTTCACCAGCCCCTTGAGGCCGTGGGCCGCCAGGCGGATCTCCCGGTGGATCTCCACCAGGTGGAAGACCGCCTTCACCATCTCGCGGATGGCCAGGGGCTTCTGGAAGAGGTTGCTGGCCCCCAGCCGCATCGCCCGGATCGCGTACTCCAGCGTGGCCTGGCCGGTCATGAGCACCACCGGGAGGTTCGACTGGATGGTCTTCACCTTGTGGATGACGTCAAAGCCGTCCATCCCGTCCATGTTGATGTCCGAGACCACCAGGTCGAAGGGCGGCGAGTCCGGCGCCTGGAGGAAGTCCAGGGCCCGATGCCCTTCCGAGAAGGCGTGCACCACCATCCCGTAGTGGGTGAGCGCTTCGCGGACGAGGTTCAGCACCGCCGCGTCGTCGTCGACGAGGAGGACGTGGGGAGGGGTCGGGGACATGGGCCGGGGCTCTCGCGGGATTCGGGACAGCAGTCTAGCGGGGCGCGTGAAGAATCGGATCGAGGAGTAGCAAAGTCCTTTCCAGGGCGCCCGACAGGCCTTCCGGAAGGGGGCGCGGCGAGGCCCGGAGCGGGGAGGCGGCCACGGCGGCCTCCAGAGCCGGAACCAGATCCGGCGCGGCGCATATTTGGACGATCCCGGCAAGCACCAAAGGATTTACCAAGTCCTTGAAGTTGTCGTGGCCCGGCCCCAGCAGCACGGGAAGCCCCGCCGCGGCGGGCTCCACGGGGTTGTGGCCGCCCTCCCACGTCCACCCGCCGCCCACCAGCGCCACCGTGCCCTCCCGGTAGGCCGCCGCGAGCTCGCCGAGGGTGTCCAGCAGGAGCACGGGGACCTCCCGCCACGCGGCGGCGGCCTCCGGCCAGGGACCCGAGGCGCGCCGGAAGGCCCAGCCCTCCGAGGCCAGGAGGTCCGCCACGCCGTCGAAGCGTCCGGGCCGCCGGGGGGCGAGGATGAGCCGCGCCCCGGGATGCCCCCGCCGCAGGGCGCGGAAGGCCTCCAGCACCAGGGCCTCCTCCCCCGCCACCGTGTTCCCGGCCACCACCACGGGGTCCTCCCGCCAGGCCTGCCGGAGGGCCTCCCAGCCGGCGTGGAGTGGGCGAGGCGCGGGGAGGTCCGCCTTGAGGTTGCCGCCGAGGGCCGCCCCGGAGGCGCCGAGGCTCCGGAAGGCCTCCAGGGATTCCGCGTCCCGGGCGGCCACGAGGCTGAGCCTCGAGGCCGCGAGGCGGATCCACGGCCCGCCCCGGCGCAGGCTGCGGGCGGTGAGGCGCCCGTTCACCACCGCCCGGGGGATGCCGCGCCGGGCCAGTTCCCGGATGAGGTTGGGCCAGAGCTCCGTCTCCAGGGCGATGAAGGCGCCGGGCGGCGTCCTCAGGAAAGGCCGGAGGCCCCGGGGGTCGTCCAGGGGGAAGGCCCCGCCGCTGAGGAGCCCCCGTCCCCGGTCCCACGCCGGCAGGCGATCCGTCAGGAGGGCGAGGCCGGCCGCGGTGCCCGTGGTGAGGTGCACCCGGTGCCCCCGCTCCGCGAGCCGCCCCACCAGGCCCTCCGCCAGGAGCAGTTCGCCGACGCTGACCGCGTGGACCCACACCCAGCCCGGGGCCAGGTCCTCCGGAGGGGCCGCCTCGAGACGCAGCCGCACGTCCGGGCCCAGGCCCTTCAGCACGCCCCGGGCCACGGCGCCGGAGAGGCCGACCGCGGCGAGGTAGAGCAGATCCAGCCCCTTCATGCCTCCACGATGCCAGTGCGGCCCCGCCTGGACCACACTGGAGGGATGATGGACGTCCTCCTCGTCACCGGCCCCCTCGGCGCCGGCAAGACCACCGCCGTGAACCGCCTGCTGAAGGCCGAGCTCGCCGCGGGACGGCGGGTGGCGGTGCTGATCAACGAGTTCGGCGCCGTCAGCGTGGATGGCGCGCTGGTGGACGCGGAGCGGCCGGAGCTCGCCGGCGTCGCCAACCTCGTGAACGGGTGCGCCTGCTGCTCGCTGCGGGCCGACGTCGTGGCGGCGCTGGCATCGTGGTGCGACCGCCCGGAGGCGGAGCGGCCCCAGCGGGTGGTGCTGGAGACCACCGGCCTCGCGGACCCCACGGACCTCGTGGACCTGGGAGCCGAGCCGGCGCTGCGGAGCCGGCTCAGAATGACGGGCTGCCTGACGGTGATCTCCGCGTTGACGCCCCTGGATCATCTCCAGTCCCGGACCCTGCTCCGGCATCAGGCGGCCCTGGCCTCCCTCGCCCTGGTGAGCAAGGCGGACCTGGACCCCAGCCTCGCCGTGGCCTGGGAGGGCCAGCTCCGAGCCACCCGGCCCGGCCTGGCCGTGGTCCACGGGCGGCTCGGCGAATGGCCCGCCGGCGCGCCCGACCCCTGGCGCGGGGACCTGCCCGTTCCAGGCGCCGAACCCGCCGTCCCCGCGGATTGGGCGGACGCCCGGGCGCTCACCGTGGCCTTCGAGCATCCCGTGGACCCTGCCGGGCTCGAGTCCGTCTTCTTCCAGGACCACGGGGGCGAGGTGCTGCGGGCCAAGGGCATCGTCCGCTTCGAAGGCTGGCCGGCGCGCCACGACGGCAGCGACCGCTGGGCCTTCCAGCTGGCGGACGGACGGCTGGAGGTGGCGCCCCTGCCCTTCCCGCCGGGAGCCGAGGCGCCGGCCTGCGCCGCCGTGGTGATCGGCCTGGGCCTGGACGGCCTGGCCTGGCGGCGCGCCCTGCGCGGCCTCGAGCGTCCGCCCGCCGGGGCCCGGCGGAAGGCCGTCCTCCCCGCGGACCCCGGGGAATGAGGCTCGTCTGTCCCACCGCCTTCAAGGGCACCTTCAGCCCCCTGGAGGCCGCCCGCCGCCTCGCCCGGCCCGGAGACCGCGTGCTGCCCCTCAGCGACGGGGGCGACGGCTTCCTGGAGTGCCTGCAGTACGCCCTGGGCGGAACCTTCGAGGCCCGTCCCGCCGCCGATCCTTTCGGGCGGGTGCGGCAGGTGCCCGTCCTGCGGCTCCCGGACGGGACGGTGGCCCTGGAGTGCGCGCGGGTCATCGGCCTCGCGGGCCTCGACCGCCTGGATCCGCGGGGGGCCAGCAGCCGGGGCTTCGGGGACCTCGTGGCGGCGTTCCAGGACGCCCCCCGGCTCTGGATCGGCCTTGGCGGCAGCGCCACGGTGGATGGCGGACGGGACTGGCCCGACCTGGCCCTGCCCCCCTGCAGGGTCTTCTGCGACGTGGCCACGGAATGGCGGGAGGCCGCGGCCCGCTTCGGGCCCCAGAAGGGCGCGCGGCCCGAGGAGGTTCCGGTCCTGCAGGCCCGGCTCGAGGCGCTGGGTCTGCCTTCCGGCCCCGGCACCGGGGCGGCGGGAGGCCTGGGGGGAAGGCTCAAGGCCCTGGGCGCCCGGCTGGAGGAAGGGGCCCTGGCCTTCCTGGATCTCGTGGGCTTCGACCTGGCCTGCGAGGGTTGCGAGGAGGTCCTGACCGGGGAGGGCCGCCTCGACGCGGGCACCCTCGAAGGGAAGCTGCCTCTCCGGGTGGCCCAGCGGGCCCATGCCCTGGGGCTCCGGGTCGCCGGCCACTTCGGGACCCGCGGTCCGGGCTGGGAGGCCGCGGCGAGCGGCTTCGACGAGGTGCGTTTCGGCCTGGACTGACCCGGGTCACTCCGGACGCGAGGTCTCCTTCTTGTCGCCCCCACCGAAGAGGCGCCGCCAGAATCCGGGCTTCTTCACCGGTTCCTTGGGCTTCTCCGGCTCGAGGGGCACCGCCGGCGAGCCCACCTTGGGCCGGGCCTGGAGGCGGATCGGGTTCGGCAGGTCCGCCCCGGCCTCGTAGGGCCCCGTCCAGTCCTGGTAGCCCTCGCGGGAGATCCGGATCTGGTGGGACTGGTTCATGGGGACCGGGAGCCCCTCCAGCGGGGTGACGCCGATCTGCCGGCCGTCCAGGAAGACCGAGGCCCCGGCGGGCTCGCTGTGCACGCTGAGCTTCGCGAACTTCACCTTGAGGGGGATGGGGTTCGGCAGGGGCTTGGCGGGGTCGAGGCGGACGCTCCAGTCCTCGTAGCCCTTCAGGCGCAGCGCCAGGATCTGGTCCGCCGCGCTGGTCACCTCGACCTCCTTGGGGGTGCGCCCCCGCGGCGTGCCGTTCAGGAGGATCTCGGCCCCGGGCGGATCCGAGACCACGGTGGCCCGGAAGCTCACCGGCGTGAGGACCACCGGGTCCGGCAGCGGGATGTCCTTGTCGAGGGTCAGGACGGTATCGGCGAAGCCCTTGAGGCGGAGGGTGAGGACCTGCCGTCCCGTGCTGGGCACCTGCAGCTCGGAGAGCGGCGTGACGCCGCGGGGCGCGTCGTTGAGGAGCACCTCGGCCCCCGGCGGATCCGAGCGCACCGCGGTGGCCCAGGGAAGGCCCTCCAGCTCGACCTCCACCCGGGATTCCCCGGGCTGGAGCTCCCGGGTCCGCGGGACGAAGCCCGCCAGTTCGAACTTCAGCACCGCGGCCTTGCCGGGGATCTTCGCCTGGGTGAGGGGGGTCGTGCCGAGGTACTGGCCGAAGAGGTAGACCTTGGCCCCTGGCGGCGTGCTCAGGATGTCCACGCGGCGCGGCCGCGGCAGGAACCTGAAGGCGGCGAGGGCGAGGAGGGCGGCCGCGGCCAGGCCCAGGAGGACCTTCAGCAGCCGGCCGGAGGACGGCCGGTCCGCCGCGGCCGGGGCGTCCCCGCCCGGGGCGCCCCCGCCCGGAGCGACCCCGCGCGGGGTCTCGCGGGATGGGGCAGCCGCCGGGGCCTCGACCGCGGGGGGCGCGGGTCGGGGCTGCGGCGTCGCTCCCGGCCTCGGCTGTTCTCCGCTGGGCAGGATGGGGAGGGGCTGGCCGGGCAGCGGCGTGGGTTCGGGCGGCGGGAGGGCGCCACTGGCGCGCCCTTCATCCGGGTGGTGCTGGGCGAACAGGTTGGCGGCCCAGGAGTCGCTGGCCTCCAGAAGCGCGGCCGCCGCCAGCTGGGCGGGGTCCTCCCGTTCCTCGGCGGGCCCGGCGGCCTCCGCGGGGGCCGCGCCGCTCCCGGGCCGGGGAGCGTCCACGATGGCCTCCACCTCCCCCAGGTCCAGGGACTCGGTGGGCGGCAGGGGCGGGTGGGACCGCGGGACCGGCGGGGCCTCGAGCTGGACGTCCAGTTCCGGCTCCGGCTCCAGGTAGGGAAGGCTCTCGGTGGGGACGGGACGGGGCGTCGCCTCCACCAGGTCCACGCCGAAGGGCGCGCTGGTCTTCACGCCGTGGAGGGTGCTGGCCCCGAAGGCCTCGTCGCCCTCGATGAGGCTGTGGAGCTTGGACCGGAACTCGCGCGTGATGGGCAGGGCGTCGGAGAGGGCGAGGAGGAAGGTCGGGAGGTCCTCGTAGCGGTCCTGCGGATCCTTCATGAAGGCCTTCGCGAACACGAGCTGCAGGCCGAGGTCCATCCCGTCGGGGAAGGCGGGTGCCTCGTGGACGATGCGGTAGAGGGTGGAGCCGACGCTGGACCCCTGGAAGGGCAGCTTCCCGGTGAAGATCTCGAAGGCGGTGACGGCGAAGGCGTAGCGGTCCGTGGCCGGGGACGCCTCGCTCCCCGTCAGCAGTTCCGGAGCCGTGTACGAGGGCGTCCCGAAGACCATGCCCGCCTGGGTCAGGCGGCTGTCGCCGCCGCGGGCGATGCCGAAGTCCATGAGCTTGAGGCGCCCGTCCCGGCGCACCAGCATGTTCTCCGGCTTCACGTCCCGGTGGACGATGCCGGCCTCGGCCGCCGCCTGGAGCGCGGCCATGGCCTGGACCAGGAGCCGGAGCCCGACCTCGGGGGCGATGCCGTGGCGGCTGAGGCTGGCGAGGCTGGCGCCGTCGATGAACTCCATCGCCAGGAAGGGCCCCATGGAGGGGTCCACGCCCACGTCGTAGACGGTGATGATGTTGGGGTGGTTCAGGCGGGCGCTGATCTCGGCCTCGCGCTTGAACCGCTCCATGGTGGATTCCTGCTCGTCCCCGCCGCCGCCGTCCCGCATGGTCTTGATGGCCACGGGGCGCTTCAGCAGCGGGTCCTGCGCCAGGTAGACCACGCCCATGGCTCCGCGTCCCAGCACGCGCTGGATGAGGTAGCGTCCGATGCTCTGGGGGTCTTGGGCCATGGATGGGAGGCGAGGCGCCTCCGGCGGGAGGGGGCCTGGAAGGTCGGAAGGGAAAGGTCAATGGTAATGCACCGGGCCTCCCGGGAGAAATGCCGCGGGCTCCGCGCCCGGCGGGCCGGTACCATTGAAGGTTCGGGAGAATCCATGCTCGCAGTCCAGAACCTCACCATGCGGTACGGCTCCAAGGTCCTCTTCGAGGACGTGACCACCACCTTCAACCCCGGCCGGCGCTACGGTCTCACCGGACCCAACGGGGCCGGCAAGTCCACCTTCATGAAGATCCTGGCCGGGGAGCTCGAGGAGCAGACGGGCACCGTCCAGCGCCCCCGCAAGATGGGGATCCTCCGGCAGGACCAGTTCGCCTTCGACGCCCACCGCGTCCTCGACACCGTGATCATGGGCAACCGCCCCCTCTGGGAGGCCCTGCAGGAGCGGGACGCCATCTACGAAAAGGCCGAGATGACCGACGCGGACGGCATCCGAGTCGCGGAACTGGAAGGGATCGTGGCCGACGAGGACGGCTACACCGCCGAGAGCGACGCGGCGGTGCTGCTGGCCGGCCTGGACATCCCCGAGAGCCTCCACGACCGGAGGATGTCCGAGCTCCAGGGCGGCCAGAAGGTGCGCGTGCTGCTGGCCCAGGCCCTCTTCGGCAACCCCGAGGCCCTGCTCCTGGACGAGCCCACCAACCACCTGGACCTGGACTCCATCCATTGGCTGGAGGAGTTCCTGGGCCGCTACCAGGGCACGGTGATCGTCATCTCCCACGACCGCCACTTCCTGAACAACGTCTGCACCCACATCGCCGACATCGACTACCAGACGATCATCCAGTACACCGGCGGCTACGACGACATGGTGCTGCAGAAGACCCAGGTCCGGTCACGCATCGAGGCCGAGAACGCGCAGCGGGAGAAGAAGATCGCCCAGCTCAACGAGTTCATCCAGCGCTTCGCCGCCGGCACGCGGTCCAGCCAGGTGAACAGCCGGCGCAAGGAGGTGGAGCGGCTCGCCCCCGGCGAGCTGGCCCGCAGCAACATCCAGCGCCCCTTCATCAAGTTCGAGCAGAGGCGGCCCTCGGGCCGCCACGCCCTCGAGTTCCAGCACGTGCGCAAGGCCTACGGGGAGGCCCCGGTGGTCCGCGACTTCAGCGCCAACGTGGCCCGGGGCGAGCGGGTGGCCATCATGGGCCGGAACGGCGTGGGCAAGAGCACGCTCCTGAACGCGCTGCTGGCCAACGCCCCGGGCGTCACCGAGCCCTACGTGTCCATCGACGGCGGGGAGGTGCGCTGGGGCCACGAAGCCAGCGTGGGCTACTTCGCCCAGGACTTCCGCGAGTCCATCCCAGCGGGCTGGACCATGGTGGACTGGCTGCGCCAGTTCGACCCCGACGCCACGGTGGAGCAGATCCGCGGGGTGCTGGGCCAGATGCTCTTCCGGGGCGAGGAGGGCACCAAGAAGACCGAGGTGCTGAGCGGCGGCGAGGCCTGCCGGCTGATGTTCTGCAAGCTCATGCTCCAGAAGCCCAACATCCTGATGCTGGACGAGCCCACCAACCACCTGGACCTGGAGGCCGTCATCGCCCTCAACACCGCCCTCCAGCGATTCGAGGGCACCCTGCTCCTGGTGACCCACGACGAGGACCTCATCGACGAGGTGGCCACCCGCATCTGGCACTTCGAGGACGGCCGCATCGAGGACTTCCAGGGCACCTACGAGGAGTACCTGGCCAAGGCCTGAGCCGTCCCCGTCCGGCGGGACGGCTCAGCCCTTCTTGCCGGCCTTGGGAGCGGCCTTCGGAGCCTCGGCCTTGGGGGCTTCGGCGGCGGGGGCGGCGGCCGAGGGAGCGGCCTCGGCGGGCTTGGACCGGCGCAGGATGGAGTGGTCCAGCGGGGTCTCCATCTTGGAGGTGATGCGGTACTTCGAGCCGGACTTCACGCCCACCTCGGCGCGGCGGTTCGCGGCGCGGCCGTCGCGGGTCTTGTTGTCGCCCACCGGCTCCTCGAAGTTGCGGCCGGAGATGGCGTCCTTCGGGACCTCCACGCCCTGCTCCTTGAGGATGCGGGCCAGGGTGGCGGCGCGACGCTCGGAGAGGCGCTGGTTGTAGCCCTTGGGGCCACGGCTGTCCGTGTGGCCGGTGACGGTGAGGGCGCTGCCCTCGACCTTGCCCTTGTACTTCGCGGTCCACTGCTTGACGATCTCCATCGACTTCTTCGGCAGCGTGTTCTTGTTGGTGCCGAAGCGGGCGACGATGCCCTCGATGTCCACGTACTCGGGCTCCGCGGGCTTCACCGGGGCCGGGGCGGGCGCGGGCTCGGGGGCCGGGGCCGGCGCGGGCGCCGGGGTGGGCTCGGGGGCCGGGGCCGGCGCGGGCGCCGGGGCCGGAGCCGGCAGCGGGGCGGGAGCCGAGGCGAAGGAGCTGCCGCAGCTGGACTGGCCGAAGCGCAGGCCGCCGACGAGGGCCACCTGGCCGGTGGGGAAGTGGCCGCGGGTCAGGCTCTCGGGGCCCTGGGTGCGCTGGCGCACGCCGCCGGGGTAGCGGTTCGTCAGGGCGACGAGGTCCTGGTAGTAGTTGATGCTGTTGACCTCGACCTTGCCGAAGGGCGCGGCGACCTCGATGCCGAGGAAGGGGCTCATGTTGGAGCCGCGGTCCCAGACGTAGCGGCCCATGGCGCGGCCCCAGGCGCGCCACTCGGACTCCTTCGTCGGGGTCCCGTGGCCGTCGTTGCCCGAGGTGGCCTCGAGGTAGTCCTTGCGACCGTCCACGCCGAGGCCGAACTGCCAGGCGCTGCCCTGCTTGCCGAGGCGGAGCATGGCGCCGACGATCGCCTGCGACTTGTGCTTCATGTCCCAGTTGCTGTCGTAGCCGGTCTTGATGTCGCTCTCGGCGCGCATGCCGGCGGAGAGCTGGAGGGCGCCCCAGCTCCAGCAGAAGGGCTCGATGGAGATGCGGCCGTGGATGCCGGTGGACGGGTCGGTGCCGATCTGGAACGTGCTGACCGGGCCCTGCACCGTGGCCTTGTCGTAGCTCATGGAGTCGATGCCCAGCTGGACTTCCCAGGGCCAGAATCCGGAGCTCTTCTTCGACTGGGCGTGCGCCGCCGTCGGCATCAGCAGCCCTGCGGTCGTCGTCAGCGGAAGAATCCAGTGCTTGATGGATGCCATGAAGCGCCTCCTTGGTAAGAAACTGAGATGGATCAGAGGATAACGGTCCGGGACGGTAAGGACAACTGCTAGCGGGAGTCTGCTTGGAGCGTGGGGCCGGGAGGCTGATGGCGGAGCGCGACCCCATGGTATGAAATCTGTGGCCGCTTGCAATGGTTTCTTGGGAACCTTTCGTGGAGTTGACCCACAGCACTGCCCGGGTGCTTGTAAAGAAGCGACGAAGCGGTCATCCTTGCACCCACGGGATCCCATAGCTCAGCTGGATAGAGCGTCTCCCTCCTAAGGAGAAGGTCGCGCGTTCGAATCGCGCTGGGATCACCATGTCCCGCCGGGTGACGAAGCGGAGGACTGAATGTCCTCCGCGCAGTCGGGACCCGGCGAGGACATGGTCACGGAAGGAGCGGGTCGGCCGGCATGCCCGCGGGCAGCGAGGCGGGGTCTCCCGAGTCGGGACCCGGCGGGGACGTCCTCAGCCCTTGGGCATCGCCGCTTCCAACGCCTCCCACTTCACGCCGTAGTGCCCGAGGATGGCGTCGCGCTCCTCGCGCTCCTGGTCGCCGATGCTGCGGTAGGGGTGGCCGAAGACCACGCGCCGCACGCCCCGCCGCACCAGGGCGCGGGTGCAGGCGAGGCAGGGCTCGTGGGTCACGTAGGCCACCGCCACGGGGCCGTCGCAGAAGCCGAGGGCGTTCTCCTCGGCGTGGCTCGTGTGCAGGCAGCGCCGCCCCTCGTTGCAGGTCTCCGGGGTGCAGTGGGGCATGCCCGGCAGGGCGCCGTTGAAGCCCGCGGCGGCGATGCTGCCGTCGCTGCGCAGGAGCACGCTGCCCACCTTGAGGCGGCAGCAGGTGCCCAGCCGGCTCAGCTCGACGGCCATGCGGAGGAAGACTTCATCCTTGAGGGCGGCGCGGGTGGACATGCCCCGAGTCTAGCTGGAGAGGAGCACCTTGCCGCCGCGTCCGCGCGACTCGGCCCGCTCGATGGCCTCGCGGAACCGGTCCAGGGGGAAGACCGCCTCCACCGGCGGCCCGATCCGCCCCGCGGCCATCTCGGCCAGGAGGGGCGCCAGGACGCGGTCCCGCTCGGCCTTCGGGGTGCGGAGCTTCCAGTCCGTGAGCCAGAATCCCCGGAGGGTCAGCGTGCGGAAGATCATCTGGCCGCCGGGCACCTGGAGGGGCTCCAGGGAGAGGGCCCCGTAGACCAGCATCGTGCCCCCCCGGCGCAGGAGCATGGCCACCCGCCCGCCCACCGTGCCTCCCACCGCGTCCACGGCGGCGGTGGCACCGCCCCTGGGCAGCACGTCCAGCGCCCGGTCCCCCCAGTCCGGGTCCTCGGTGCTGAGGACCGGCCCCACCCCCTCGGCCTCCAGCTCCGCCGCCAGCGGGGTGCGGCGGCGCACCAGGCTGAGCACGTTGAAGCCGCGGAGCCTCGCGATCTGGAGGATGCAGCGCCCCACCGCGGACCCGCCGGCGGTCTGCACCAGCCAGTCCCCTGGCCCCAGGTCCAGCTCGTCCACGCACATGAGCCATGCGGTCAGGGGATTCACGATCACCTGGCACGCGGCCTGGTCCGGGAGCCCGTCCGGGATGGCCACCAGGTTCTCCGCCGGCGTCACCAGGAAGTCGGCCCAGGTGCCCTGGGCACCCAGGGGCACCACGCGCTGGCCCGGCCGGAGCCCCACCACGCCCCTGCCCAGGGACGCCACGGTGCCGAGCCCCTCCAGCCCCGGCGTGGCGGGCAGGTCCGGACGCCGTCCGTAGACGCCCCGCACCTGGAGCAGGTCGGAGGGGTTGATCGGCCGCAGGGCCATCCGGAGGAGGACCTCCCCGGGGCCGGGTTCGGGGACGGGCAGCTCCTGGAGGCCCAGCACCTGACGCGGATCCCCGAAGGCCTCGAAGCGCAGCGCTCTCATTTCCGGTCTCCTTCCTTCCGGGCCCCGGGGAGCTGGGCGCCCACGTCGGTCACCGCCAGCGACTGGGTGGTCTGGAGGTTCCGCAGGGTGGCCCGCAGGTCCCGCCCATCCCGGGTGTAGTAGGCCTGCACCACCGCGTTCGTGCCCCGGGTCGCGCCCTCGATCTCCCAGCCGGCGGCCTTCAGGGCGGCCTGCATCACCGTGAGGAACTCGTGGTTCGAGACGGGCCGCTCGAGCTGGTACTGCTTCTCCACCATGGTGAGCGTGGCGAGGGTCTCCGTGCCGTCGGCGAGCCGCACGGGCTCGGGGCTGGTGAGCTGCAGGCTGCGGAGCAGGCGCCCCCGCACCGTGGGGAGCAGGTAGGGGAAGTCCGCCTGGTCGTTGATCGGCTCCACCACGCGGCCCGGAGGACGCAGGGTCAGGGTCGGCGGCTGGGACTTCTCCACGACCACCACCCTGAGCTCCCCGCCTCCGGCGGACTTCACGCTGATCCAGGCCTCCCGCCCGTCCTTCGCGTAGCGGGCGACGCTCCGCTCCTTCCACTCCCACGCCCACCCGGCCCCCTCCAGGCCCTGCTGCATCGCCTGCTGCAGGACCAGCGCGCCCACGCGCTGGCCCCCGGCGGGCTTCAGGAGGAACCGGGAGGTCATGCCCTGGACGGGGACCTTCAGCCAGGCGCCCGTCCGGGCGTCGCGGACGTCGAAGGGCTCCTTGTCGAAGCGCCAGGTCTCGCCGCTGCCCGCCTTGATCTCGAGTCCCTCGGGAATGGGCAGGTAGGGCGGGAGCTGGAAATCCTGGGCCGCGAGGGGGGCGGCGAGGAGGAACAGCGCGGGGCGGGACCGGAGCATGGTCCGATCCTACCCCGCCCTCTCCGTCCCGGGTTCAGTTCCGCAGCGGCTTGCCCTTGGTGAGGATGCTGTCCATGCGGGCCTGGGTCTTCTCGTAGCCGCAGAGCCGCGCGAAGGCCTGGCGCTCCAGCTCGAGGATGCGCTCCTCGGTGACCTCCTGGACGGGGCTGACGTCGCCGCCGCAGAGGATGTGGGCCAGCTCGCCCATGATGATGCCGTCGTGCTCGGAGGCGAGGCCCTGGAGCTGGAAGTCCTTCACGGCGCTCTTCAGGGCCGCGACGCCGCCGAGGCCCGGGAGCCTGAACGTGCGCGGCTCCACCGGCTTGAAGTCCGCGGCCATCCTCAGCACCTCGGCCTTGGCGGTGGCCAGGAGGTGGGCGCTGTTCATGACCCGCACGTCGCTGCGGCGGAAGTAGCCGTTGCGCTGGGCCTCGTCGAAGCTGGTGTTCACGTTGGCGGTGCCGATGAACTGGAAGGCGGCCTTGATCTTGGGCATGGGGCCCAGCTCGCCCTTGGCCTTCATGGCCTCCTCCATGCGGAGCAGCATCTGCAGGCAGCCGCCGCCGGCGGGGATGACGCCGACGCCCACCTCCACGAGGCCCATGTAGGTCTCGGCGCTGCCCACGGCCCGCTGGCAGGCCAGGGTGATCTCGCAGCCGCCGCCCAGCACGAGCTGGAAGGGGGCCGCCACCGTCGGGAAGGGCGCGTAGGTCAGGGCCCGGGCCGCGTACTGCAGGCGCCGGGAGGCCTCCTCGATGAGGTCGAACTGCTTGTCCCTGGCGGCGTTCAGCACGAAGACCAGGTTCGCCCCGGCGCTGAAGACCTTGCCCTGGTTGCCCACCACCAGGCCCTTGAAGCGGCCGGGGATGTGCTTCTGGACCGTGTCCTCCATGAGCATCACGATGCCGTCGTCCAGGGCGTTCATCTTGGTGCGGAAGGAGAGGCAGGCCACCTCGTCGCCCAGGTCGATGAGCTGGGCCGAGGAGTTCTCGGCGACCACCTTGCCCCTGCCGACCTCGCGCTTGAGGATGAGGACCTGCCTGTCCTCGAGGATCGGCACGTAATCCAGGGTCTTCGGATCCAGCTGGGCGATGGGCACGCCGTACTGCCAGCGGTAGAAGCTCTCCACGCCCTTGGCGAGCATGCGCCGCACGAGGTCCGGCACCTTGCGCTGCTCGAAGTCCATGCGGGCCACCACCCGGGCCACGCCGAGGGTGTCCCAGAGCTCGAAGGGGCCCAGCTCGAAGGCGAAGCCGTTCTTGATGGCGTTGTCCACGTTCAGCGGGAGGTCGGTGACTTCGCCCAGGCGGTTGACGGCGTAGGTCAGGTTGTCCGCCACGCAGCGCCAGGCCAGGCGGCCGGCCTCGCTGTCGCTGGTGAGCAGCGTCCGCACTCGCTCCGCCGGATCGTCGACGCCCTTCAGCTCCTTCAGGATCGGCCAGTCCTTCTTCTCCTGGGGCTTGTACGTCTTCGTCTCGGGATCCAGGGAAAGGAAGAGCTTCTTGCCGCCCTCGCCCTTGTCCTTCTTGAAGAAGCCGCCCTTGGTCTTGTTCCCCAGGACCTTGTTGTCGAGCATCCACTGCAGCAGGGGCGGGAACGTGAAGACGTTGCGGACCTCGTCGTTCGGGCACAGGTCGTACACGTTCTTGGCCGTGGCAGCCATGATGTCGATGCCCGCCAGGTCCGCGGTGCGGAAGGACGCGCTCTTGGCCCGGGCCGCCGCCTCGCCGAGCACCGAGTCGATGACCTCGAAGGGGATCTTCTCTTCGAGGGCCAGGTGCAGGACCGACATGATCCCGTGGATGCCGATGCGGTTGCCGATGAAGGTGGGCGAGTCGTAGGCCGGCACCACCTCCTTGCCGAGCCTCTCCTCCAGCCAGCCGCGGAACTCGGCTGCCTCGGCCTCCGCGACCGCCTCGCCCTTCACGAACTCCAGCAGGCGCAGGTAGCGCACGGGGTTGAAGAAGTGGGTGATGACGAAGCGCTTCCGGAAGGCCTCCGAGCGGCCATCCACCAGCATCTTCAGCGGAATTCCCGACGTGTTGGAGCTGACCCAGGCGCCCGGCTTCAGGTGCTCCTCGAGCCGCGCGTAGAGGTCCTGCTTGATCTTCAGGTCCTCCTTGACGACCTCGACGACCCAGTCGCAGTCGGCGAGGCGGTCCAGGTGGTCCCGCAGGTTGCCGGTGCGGATCTTCTTCAGGAAGGATGGGTGCATCATCAGCGCGGGCTTGGACTTGGCCAGCCCCGCCAGGGCGCCTTCCGCCAGCTTGTCGGGGTGCGCGTCGTCGATGACGATGTCGAGGAGTTCCACCGCGCAGCCGGCGGAGGCCACGTGGGCGGCGATGCCCGAGCCCATGACACCCGATCCGAGGACGCCGACCTTCTTGATCGCGAGGGTCATGGCGGGCCTCACAGCTTCTCGATGACCGTGGCGATGCCCTGGCCGCCGCCGATGCACATGGTGGCGAGGCCGTATCTCCCGCCGCCGTCCTCCAGGCGGTGGAGCAGGGTGGTGAGGATGCGGGCTCCGGAGCAGCCGAGCGGATGGCCGATGGCGATGGCGCCACCCCAGCCGTTCACCTTGGCGGGGTCGAACTTCCCTTCCCGGATGACCGCGAGGCTCTGAGCCGCGAAGGCCTCGTTCAGCTCCACGGCGTCCATCTGGTCCAGGGCCAGGCCCAGGCGCTCCAGCACCTTCTTCGTCGCCGGGACGGGGCCGAGGCCCATGCGGTCCGGCGCGACGCCGGCCACGGCGCCCCCGAGGATGCGGGCCCGGGCCTTGAGGCCGGCGGCCTTCGCGGCCTCCTCCTCCATCACCAGCAGGAAGGCCGCGCCGTCGGTGAGGGGCGAGCTGTTGCCGGCGGTGACGTTGCCGTCCTTGAGGAAGGCGGCCTTCAGCTCGCCGAGCTTCTCGAGGCTGGTGTCCGCCCGGACGCACTCGTCCCGGTCCACCTTGACCTCCTGCCCGTCGAGGTTCTTCGTCGTGAAGGGCACGGTCTCCTTGGCGTACTTGCCGTCGGCCCAGGCCTTCGCGCCCTTCTGGTGGCTCTCATAGGCGAACTGGTCCTGCTCGGCCCGGGAGATGCCGTAGTCCTTGGCCAGGTTCTCCGCCGTGATGCCCATGGAGCAGTAGGCCTCGGGGAAGTGCTCGCTCAGCCAGGGATCCAGGCTGGGGTTGAAGCCGCCCATGGGCACCTTGGACATGGATTCCACGCCCCCGGCGAGGAAGACCGTGCCCGCGCCCACCGCGATGGCGCGGGCGGCCATGAGCACCGTCTCCTGGCTCGATCCGCAGAAGCGGTTCACCGTGGTCGCGGCCGAGGTGATGGGCAGCCCCGCCCGGAAGGCCACGAGACGCGCCAGGTTCATGCCCTGCTCGCCTTCCGGCATGGCGCAGCCCACCAGGACGTCCTCCAGGGCGGACCAGTCGGAGAGCAGGGGCTTGATGGCCTCCAGCACCACCGCCCCGAGGGTCTCGGGCCGCGTCGCCGCGGTCATCCCCTTGATGGCCCGCCCGATGGGCGTGCGCTTGGCTTCGACAATGACGGCGCTCTTCATGGGGCCTCCAGGCTGCGGTGGGCTGAGCCTAGCACCGGGGACGGGCCGTCTTCAGCGACTACCTGAGGTAGCCGTGCGGTCGTCCCATCGGCGGGACGGCCCGTCCCCGGATCGGGACGAGCCGGTGCTCTCCGGAGGTACCCGATGGGAGCCAAGCCGTTTCATTGCTGCTGAAAACCCTTTGGCACGGAGATGGCCGACTCGGCTCCGGATCTTTGCCGGAGCCCCCATGGACGTCCCCCGCGAACCTCAGCCCAGGCACCGCCGCTTCGTGGCCTACGGCGTGGCGGGCCTCGGCGTCCTCGCGGCGCTGATCGCCCTCGGGCGCCTCAAGCCCGCGGCGATGACCGTGGAGCGCGCCAGCCTCCTCGTCGACGAAGTCAAGCGCGGACCGATGGTCTTCCAGGTGCGCGGCACGGGGACCCTCGTGCCGGTGGACGTGAAGATCCTCACGGCGCCCACCGGCTGCAAGGTGGAGCGGGTGCTGATCCTGCCGGGATCCGCCGTGAAGGAGGACAGCGTCATCGCCGAGCTGTCCAGCCCCGAGCTGCAGCAGGCGGCCGAGGAGGCCGCGTGGGCCCTGCGCAAGGCGCAATCGGAGCATGAGCTGGGCGCCCTCAACCAGAAGGGCTCCGCGGCCTCCGCGAAGGCCGCCCTCCTCGAGGCCCAGGCCGGCCTCCGGGCCTCCGAGCGCCTGCGCGCGGAAGGCCTCCTCTCGGAGAGCGACCTCCTGAAGGCCCAGGTCCGCCTCGAGGAGGCCCAGGCCCGGGCTGAGCTCGAGCGCGCCCGCCTGGACCTCTACGAGGGCAGGGGCGGCAGCGCCTCGCCTTCCCGCGCGGCCCTGGAGCAGGCGCGGGCCCAGGCCGCCCTGAAGCAGGCCCAGGTGGCGGCGCTCAAGGTCCGACCGGGCATGGCCGGCATCCTGCAGCAGCTCCCCCTCCAGGTGGGTCAGCAGCTCGCCGCGGGCGCCCTGCTGGCGAAGGTCGCCAAGCCCCTGCCCCTGAAGGCGGAGCTGAAGGTGAGCGAAACCCAGGCCAAGGACCTCCAGATCGGCCAGAAGGTCACCATCGACACCCGCAACGGCCTGGTGGACGGGCGCGTGCTCCGCATCGACCCCGCGGTGCAGAACGGCACGGTGACCGTGGACGCCAGCCTCGACGGCGACCTGCCCAAGGGCGTGCGCCCGGACCTCAGCGTGGAGGGCGTCATCGAACTGGACCGCGCCGACAGCGGCCTCTTCGTGGGCCGGCCCGTGCAGGCCCAGGCCCACACCCAGGCGACCCTCTTCAAGCTCAGCCCCGACGGCACCGAGGCCGTGCGCGTGAAGGTCCGCTTCGGCCGGGGCTCCGTCAACACCCTGGAGATCCTGGAAGGCCTCCAGCCCGGCGACCGGGTCGTGCTCTCCGACGCCTCGCCCTTCGACGGCCAGGACCGCATCCGCATCAAGTAGCCCCGCCTGAACCCCGCCCCCACCCGAGGAGCCCCCGTGACCGCCAAGCCCATCATCCGCCTCGAAGGCCTCCGCAAGGTCTTCACCACCGACGAGGTCGAGACCCACGCCCTCTCCGACATCCACCTCGAGATCCGCGAGGGCGAGTTCCTCTCCATCGCCGGCCCCTCCGGCTGCGGCAAATCCACCCTGCTCGCCATCCTCGGCCTCCTGGACACCCCCACCGGCGGCGTCTACGAACTCGGCGGCAAGCCCGTGTCGGGCCTCGGCCTCGCCGACCGGGCCCGCATCCGCAACCGGGAGATCGGCTTCATCTTCCAGAGCTTCAACCTCATCGGCGACCTCACGGTGCTGGAGAACGTGGAGCTGCCCCTGGTCTACCGCGGGCTGCCCAGCGGCGAGCGGCGCACCCGCGCCATGCTCGCCCTCGAGGAGGTGGGCATGGTGCACCGCGCCAAGCACCTCCCCGCCCAGCTCAGCGGCGGCCAGCAGCAGCGCGTGGCGGTGGCCCGGGCCGTGGCGGGCCGGCCGACCATCCTGCTGGCGGACGAGCCCACCGGCAACCTGGACAGCACCAACGGCGAGTCGGTGATGGACCTCCTGAAGGACCTCCACCGCCGGGGTTCCACCCTCTGCATGGTCACCCACGACCCGCGCTTCGCTAACTTCGCCGACCGCACCGTGCATCTCTTCGACGGGCGCGTGGTGGAGGAGCAGGAGGCGGGCCTCGGCCGCGTGGTCAACCTCCGCTGAGGTGTCCGCCATGGCCGCCTTCCTCCACGACCTCCGCCACGCCCTGCGCGCCCTCCTCCGGGCCCGGGGCTTCACCGCCGCCGCCATCCTGGCGCTGGCCCTCGGCATCGGCGCCAACACCGCCGTGTTCAGCCTGCTGCACACCATGGTGCTCACGCCCCTGCCCTTCCGGCATCCGGACCGGGTGATGGCGATCTGGGGCACGGTGTCCGCCAACCCGGGCTGGACCGCCTCCCTCTCCTGGCCGCGCCTCCAGGACTGGGCCGCCCGCAACCGGACCTTCGAGGCCCTGGCGGGCGTCGACAACCAGGCCATGAACCTCGGCGGCCTCGAGACGCCCCAGCGGGTGATGGTGGGCTCGGTGACCCCGGACTTCTTCCGGGTCTTCGAGACCCGCCCGCTCCTCGGCCGCACCCTCCTGCCCAGCGATCCCGCCGGCAGTCCCGTGGTCGTGCTCGGCGAGGGGCTCTGGCGCCGGGCCTTCGGGGGCGATCCCGGCGTGGTGGGCCGCGAGATCCGCCTGAACGGCCAGAGCCACGCGGTGGTGGGCATCCTGCCCGGCGACTTCGCCTTCAACGGGCGCGAGGCCTTCGTGCCCCACAAGCCCCGGGAGGAGGAGCGCACCAACCGGAACATGAACTTCCTCATCGCCTACGGGCGCCTGCGTCCCGGCGCGAGCCTCGACCAGGCGCGGGCCGACCTGGCCTCCGTGGCCGCCGCGCTGGAGACGGAGCAGGAGGCGGACCGCGGCCGCGGGGCCCTCGTGCGGCCCTACCGGGAGGACCGCTACGGGTCCCAGGGGCCGACCCTGCTCCTCCTGGGCGTGGCCGCGGGCCTCGTGCTCCTCATCGCGTGCATCAACGTCGCCAACCAGCTGCTGGCGCGCGCCACCGGCCGGCTGCGGGACATGGCGGTCCGGGCGGCGCTCGGGGGCGACCGGCTCCAGGTCCTCGCGCCCTCCCTGGCCGAGAGCCTCCTGGTCTCCCTGCTGGGCGCCGCGGCGGGCCTCGCGGTGGCGACGTTCGCCCTCGACCTGCTGCGTCCCCTCGTGCCCGCGGACCTCGCCCAGGCCCGGGCCCTCGGGCTCCACCTGCCGACCCTGGGCCTCACCCTCGCGACGGCCCTGTTCACCGCCCTGCTCTGCGGCAGCGCGCCGGGGCTCCTCCTCCTGCGCCTGAACCTCGCCCAGCACCTCAAGGAGGGCTCGAAGAGCACCGACCCGCCCGGACGGCGCCGCCTCCGCAGCGCGCTGGTGGTGGCCCAGGTGGCCCTGGCCCTCATGCTGGTCTCCGGCTTCAGCGCCACGTTCCTCAGCATCCGCAGGCTGGTGCAGGTGCCCCTGGGAATCCGCCCCGAGGGCGTCTCGGTCTTCTCCATCCAGGCCTCCCCGGCGGTCTACCCGGACGAGGCCGCGCGGCTCCGGGTCACCGAGCAGGTGCTGGAGGCGGTCCGGGGCGTCCCCGGCGTGGAGGAGGCGGGCTGGATCGACTACATGCCCCCCATCCAGAACGGCCGCAACTCGACCTTCCAGCTCCGGGGCAAGGAACCCCGGGAGACCGACCTCGCCGAAGTGCGGGCCGCCAGCGCGCGGGGGCTCGCGGTGCTGGGCGTCCCCCTCGTGCGGGGGTCCTGGTTCCAGCCCACGGACCACACCACGAAGCCCACCGCGGTGCTGGTGAACGCGGGCCTCGCCGAGCAGTATTTCCCGGGAAAGGACCCCATCGGCCAGGAGATCGGCTTTGGCAACGACTGGTTCCGGATCCAGGGCGTCGTGGGCGACGTCCGCCACGCGGGTCCCAGGGTGAAGGGGCTGCTGAACACGGTCTACTTCCCGGGCGTGGAGACCTTCAGCCCCAACCCGGTCTGGATCGTACTCAGGACCCCCGTGCAGGGCGAGGGGCTGCTGGGCGCCCTGCGGGCGGCGGTGCGCCGGGTGGATCCCGACTTCCCCATCGACCGGGTGCAGAGCCTCGCGGAGATCGCCGAGCGGGGCGTGCGGCGGGACCGCGTCATCACCCTGCTGCTCGGTCTCTTCGCGGGCATCGCGGCCCTGCTCGCCCTGCTCGGCATCCACGGCTCCCTGGCCTATTCCGTGGCCCAGCGGACCCAGGAGATCGGCGTGCGCATGGCCCTGGGGGCGCCCTCGGGCCGCGTGGTCCTGGACGTGGTGAAGGAGGGCCTGGTCCTCGCCGCCACGGGCGTGGCCCTCGGCTGGGCCGGCGCCTTCGCCTTCTCCGGCGTGCTCCGCAGCCTGGTCTTCGAGATCAGCCCCACGGACCCGGGCCTCCTCGCGGCGGCCTCGGCCCTGCTCCTCGCCACCGCGTCCCTGGCCTGCCTGTTCCCGGCCCTGAGGGCGTCGAAGGTCGATCCCGCCATCGCGCTGCGGGCCGATTGATCCGGAGGTCCCCATGACCGTCTTCCTCAACGATCTCGCCTACGCCTTCCGCGGGCTGCTCCGGACCCCCGGTTTCACCCTGGTGGCGGTGCTCACGCTGGCCCTGGGCATGGGGGCGAACACCGCCATCTTCAGCCTGGTGGACCGGCTCCTGCTGCGGCCCCTGCCCCTGCCCGAGCCGGGCCGCCTCATGGTGGTGACCGAGTACAGCAGCGGCAGCGGCGCGCCCCGGGACAACCTCTCCTGGCCCGACTTCGAGGACCTGCGCCGGGACGCCACCGCGTTCACCGGCCTCGCGGCGACCCGCAACGCCGGCGTGAACCTCACCGGGGACGGCGAGCCCGAGCAGCTCCGGGCCGGGATGGTGACGCCGAACTTCTTCGACGTGCTGCAGGTGGCGCCCCGGCTCGGCAGGACCTTCACCGGCGAGGAGGGGAAGCCCGGCGGCCCCCGGGGCGTCCTCCTCACCGACGCCCTGTGGCGCCGCCGCTTCGGGGCGGACCCCGCCCTCGTCGGCCGCAGCCTGCGCCTGGATGGCGAGGACGTGCCCGTGCTCGGCGTCCTTCCCCCGGGCTTCGAGTTTCCCTACCAGCTCCGGGGCGCGGAGCTCTTCCTGCCCCTCGCCCTCAGCCCGGACCAGCTCAGGGCGCGGGGGTCCCACTTCCTCGGCGGCGTGGGGCGCCTGAAACCCGGCGTGGGAGTGGAGGCCGCGCGGCAGGAGGTCGCCGCCCTCGTCGCCCGCCTCACCCAGGCCTATCCAGAGACCAACGCCAACTACGTCGGCAAGGTGGTGCCCCTCCAGGAGGAGGTGGTGCGGCGCTCGCGGCCGCTCATGTGGACCCTCCTGGGCGCGGTGGGCTTCGTGCTGCTCATCGCCTGCGCCAACGTGGCGAACCTGCTGCTGGCCCGCAGCGCGGGCCGGGAGCGCGAGCTCGCCATCCGCGCCGCCCTGGGCGCGGACCGCCGCCGCCTCGTGGCCCAGCTCCTCACCGAGAGCCTCGTCCTGGGCCTCGCCGGGGCGATCCTGGGCCTCCTCCTGGCCCAGGCCGCGGCGGGGGGGCTGCTCCAGCTTCTTCCCCTGCGCGTCCCCGCCGCCGAGCCGCTGCTGGACGGCCGCGTGCTGGCCTTCACCGGATCCCTGGCCCTGGGCACGGTGCTGGTCTTCGGCGCCCTTCCCGCCTTCCAGGCCACCCGCGCGGACCTGCAGGAAGGCCTCCGGGAAGGCGCGAAGGGCAGCGCGTCGCCGGTGCACCAGCGCCTGCGCGCGGGCCTGGTGGCCGCGGAGGTGGCCCTCGCCACGGCCCTGCTCGTCAGCGCCGGGCTCATGCTGCGCAGCCTGTGGGACCTGGAGCGGGTGGACCCCGGCTTCCGGGCCGAAGGCGTGGCGGCGGCCTCCCTGGACCTGCCCCCGCGCAAGTACCCCGACGCCGCCGCCCGCCGGGCCTTCGTCGGCCGCGTCCTCCAGCGCCTCCAGGCCTCTCCCGGGGTCCAGTCGGTGGCCGCGGCGGACCTCATCCCGCTGAACGGGATGACCACCTCCAGCTCCTACGCCGTGGAAGGGCTTCCGGACACGGACCGGCCCCCGGTGGCCCTGCACCAGGACGTCTCGCCGGACTACTTCCGGACCCTGGGCATCCCCGTCCTGAGGGGCCGGCCCTTCGAACCCGGGGACAGCGGGGTGGTGATGGTCAGCGAATCCCTGGCACGCCACCACTGGCCGGGGCAGGACGCGGTGGGCAAGCGCCTCTCCCTCTCGGGCTCCGGCGGGCCCTGGCTGACGGTGGTGGGCGTGGCCGCCGACGTCCGCTACGAGAGCCTGGCGGAGGCTCCCGCCAGCCAGTTCTACCTGCCCCTGCTGGATCCCGCCGCGGATGGGGACCGCATCCCGCTGCTCACGGTGGCGGCCCGGGGGACGAGCGCGGCGGCCCTGAAGCCCCTCCTCAAGGCGGCCCTCCGGGAGGCGGATCCGGAACTGCCCGTCACCCGGCTGCGGACCCTGGGGGAGCTCCTCGACCAGGACCGCCGGGACGCGCGGTCGCGCGGCATCCTCTTCACCCTCTTCGCGGCGCTCGCCCTGGTCCTCGCGGGGGTGGGGATCTACGGCGTCACCAGCACGCTGGTGGCCCAGCGCACCCGGGAGATCGGGATCCGCATGGCCCTGGGCGCCCAGGTGCGGGACGTGCTGGGCATGGTCCTCGCCCAGGGGCTTCGCACCCTCGCCCTGGGCTCGGCCCTCGGCCTCGCGGCCACGCTGGCCCTCGGCCGCCTGCTGCGGAGCCAGGTCGCCGGCCTCGCCGCGGCCGATCCCCTCACCTGCGCCGCCGTCCTCGCCACCCTCGCCGCGGTGGCCCTCGCCGCCACCCTCCTGCCCGCCCTGCGCGCGGCGAAGGTGGACCCGGCGGTGGCGCTGCGCACGGAGTGAGCCGCTAAGCTGGACGCACCATGCCCGGCTATGCCACGAGATCCACGGCCCGGAAGCTCGGCCTCGCGCCGGGGATGCGGGTCTGCGTCGTGGACGGGCCGGCGCCCTACGAGACCCTCGCGGGGCCCCTGCCGCCGGACCTCCACGTCACCGAGGGCCTCGGCGCCGGGGCTGCCTTCGTGCATGGCTTCTTCACCGCCCGGACGCGGCTCGCCGCCTGCCTGGCCCAGGTCCGACGGGAGCTCGCCCCCGACGGCGTGCTCTGGATCTCCTGGCCGAAAAAGGCCTACCGGGTGCCCACCGACCTCACCGAGGACGCGATCCGGGTCGAGGCCCTGCCCCTGGGATTCGTGGACGTGAAGGTTTGCGCGGTCACCGAGGTCTGGTCGGGGCTCAAGCTGATGATCCGCCGGGAGCTGCGGTGAGCCCAGGGCGGATCCTGGTGGCGGACGACCAGGCGGACGTGCGGGAGGCTCTCCGGCTCCTCCTCAAGGGCGAGGGCTTCGCGGTGGACGGCGTGGAATCGCCGAAGGCCGCCCTCGCCGCCCTCGAGGCCGGCGGGCGCCTCGCCCCGGACCTCCTGCTGATGGACATGAACTATGGCCGGGACACCACCAGCGGCGCCGAGGGCCTGGAGCTGCTCGACCGGGTCCGGGCGCTGGACGCGGACCTTCCGGTGGTGGTGATGACGGGCTACGGCTCCATCGAGCTGGCGGTGGAGGCCATGCGCCGGGGCGCGAAGGACTTCGTGCAGAAGCCCTGGGAGAACGCGCGGCTGCTGGCCATCCTGCGCACCCAGCTGGAGCTGGCGCGGGCCCTGAAGGCCGCGCGCCGCCTCGAGGCGGGCAACCGGCTGCTCCAGGGCGAGGCCGAGGCCTTCGTGGCCCGGTCCCGGGCCATGGCCCAGGTCGGCGCCACCCTGGCCAAGGTGGCGCCCACGGACGCCAACGTGCTCCTGCTCGGGGAGAACGGCACCGGCAAGAGCCTCGCGGCGCGGATCCTCCACGAGGCCTCGGCCCGGGCGGCGGGCCCCTTCGTGACCCTCAACGCCGGGGGGCTGAGCGAAGGCGTTCTCGAGAGCGAGCTCTTCGGCCACGTGAAGGGCGCCTTCACCGACGCGAAGGCCGACCGCCCGGGCCGCTTCGAACTGGCGGAGGGCGGCACGCTCTTCCTCGACGAGATCGGCAACGCTCCCCTCTCCCTCCAGGCGCGGCTGCTCCGGGTGCTGGAGACCGGCGAATACGAGCGGGTGGGCTCGAGCCGGACGCTCCGGGCCGACGTGCGCCTCGTATGCGCCACCAACGCGGACCTGGAGGCCGAGGTCCGGGCCGGCCGCTTCCGCCAGGACCTGCGCTTCCGCATCAACACGATCCAGGTGGTCCTGCCGCCCCTGCGGGAGCGGCCCGAGGACCTGGAGCCCCTGCTGGACCACTTCCTCCGCCGCCACGCCGCGCGCTACCGCAGGCCCCTTCCGGCCGTGCCGGCCGAAGCCCTCGGCGCCTTGAGGTCCCACGGATGGCCCGGGAACGTGCGGGAGCTGGACCATGCGGCGGAACGGGCGGTGCTGCTGGGAGGAGACACCCTGCGCGCCGCGGATTTCGGACTGCAGCCCCCCGGGCCGGGGGCGGCCGACGACCTGAGCCTCGAGGAGATGGAGGCGATGGTGATCCGGAAGGCCCTGGCCAGGGCGGGAAGCGCCACGGCCGCCGCGGAGCTCCTGGGCCTCTCCCGCAGCGCAATGTACCGGCGGATGCAGCGCTACGGCATCAGCGCCTGACATGGGCCTCTCCCACGACCGCCGCATCCAGCTCCTCGCCCTCGCGGGCGGCGCCCCGGCCGTGGTCCTGGCGGGCCTCCTCCTCGCGCGGGCCGGGTGGCCGGGATGGGTGGCGCTCGGACTCTTCGCGGGGGTCCTCGCGGCCTGGTGGACCGGCGCGCGCCTCGCCCAACGACGGACGCTCCGCCCCCTGCAGACGGTCTCCAACCTCCTCGCCGCCCTGCGGGAGGGGGACTTCTCCTTCCGCGGCCGGGACGCGGACCGGGACGACGCCCTGGGCTCGGTCTTCCTGGAGCTCAACACCCTCGCCGACCTCCTCCAGTCCCAGCGCATCGGTGCCCTGGAGGCCACCGCCCTGCTCCGCGCGGTGATGGCCGAGATCCCCACCGCGGTCTTCGCCTTCGACGGGCAGGGCCGCCTGCGCCTGGTGAACCGGGCGGGGGAGCTGGCGCTGGGCCGGCCCTCGGAGCGCCTCGTGGGCAGCACCGCGGAGGAGGTGGGCCTGCAGGAGGCGCTGGCCGGCCCGGGCGTCCAGGACCTGGCCCTGCCCGGGGGCGCCGGGCGATTCGACGTGCGGCGCTCGGCCTTCCGCCAGGGCGGCCTGCCCCACACCCTGCTGGTGCTCAACGACCTCACCCGGCCCCTCCGGGAGGAGGAACGCCAGGCCTGGCAGCGCCTGGTGCGGGTGCTGAGCCATGAGTTCAACAATTCCCTCGCCCCGATCCAGTCCCTCTCCGGAAGCCTGGCGGCGCTGGTGAGGCGCGATCCGCCTCCGGCGGACCTGAGGGAGGACCTGCTCTCGGGCCTGGAGGTCATCGCGTCGCGCAGCGGCTCCCTGCAGCGCTTCCTGGAGGCCTACGCCCGCCTGGCGAAGCTCCCGCGACCGCGGCTTGAGCCGGTGGACCTGGGCGCCCTGGCCCGCCGGGTGGCGGCGCTGGAATCCCGCGTGCGGGTGACCGTGGCGCCCGGGCCGGAGGTCGCCCTGGCCGCGGACGGCGACCAGCTCCAGCAGGTGCTCGTGAACCTCGTGAGGAACGCCGCGGAGGCCTCCCTGGAGACCGGCGGCGGCGTGGCGCTGGCCTGGGGGCGGGACGGCGAGGCGGCCTGGGTCGCGGTGGAGGACGAGGGGCCGGGGCCCCCGCCCGCGGCCAACCTCTTCGTGCCCTTCTTCACCACCAAGCCCGGGGGCAGCGGCATCGGCCTGGCCCTGAGCCGGCAGATCGCGGAGGCCCACGGCGGCTCGCTGCTCCTGGAGCCGCGCCCCGGCGGCCCTGGAGCCCGGGCCCTGCTGCGCCTGCCGGTCGCGCAAAGGGCCTGACGGAGGCGCGGCGTTCCAGGCAAGATGGGGGGACCATGCCCGCCCAGCCCAGCGTCCATCCCCTCGAGGCCCTGCTCCACGAATGCCGCAAGGTCATCGTGGGCCAGCCCCTGCTGCTCAACCGCCTCGTGGTGGCGCTGCTCTGCCGGGGCCACGTCCTGCTGGAGGGCCTGCCCGGCCTGGCGAAGACCCGGACCATCAAGACGCTGGCCTCGGCCAGCCACCTGGGCTTCCGGCGGATCCAGTTCACCCCCGATCTGCTGCCCAGCGACGTGGTGGGCACCCTGGTCTTCGACCCCAAGGCCCTGACCTTCACGCCGAAGAAGGGCCCGGTCTTCACGAACCTGCTTCTCGCCGACGAGATCAACCGCGCCCCCTCCAAGGTGCAGAGCGCGCTGCTGGAGGCCATGGAGGAGCGCCAGGTGACCCTCGGCGAAGAGAGCTTTCGCCTGCCGGAGCCTTTCCTGGTGCTGGCCACCCAGAACCCCATCGAGCAGGAGGGCACCTTCCCCCTGCCCGAGGCGCAGATGGACCGCTTCCTCTTCAAGCTGCGCATCGACTACCCCAGCCAGACCGAGGAGATCGAGGTGCTGCGCAGGGCTGACGGCCGCGAGGAGGCGGTGCAGCCGGTGGTGGACGGCACCCTGCTGGGCCGTGCCAGCGCCGAGGCGGGCAGGGTGCAGCTGGATGACGCCGTGCGCGGCTACATGGTGAAGCTGGTGCAGGCCACCCGCACGGGCCACGGCAAGGCCTGGAAAGGCCGGGAGCTCCTGCGCTGCGGCGCCAGCCCGCGCGCCAGCCTGGCCCTCCAGAGCGCGTCGAAGGCCTTCGCCTACCTGAGCGGCCGGGGCCACGTGCTCCCCGACGACGTGGTCGCCCTGCTGCCGGACGTGCTGCGCCACCGCCTGCTCCTGACCTTCGAGGCCGAGGCCGACGGCGTGACCACCGACGAGGTCATCGCCCGGCTGCTGGAAAGCGTGCCCCGCCCCTAGGCCCCGCCCCTAGGCCACGTCCAGGATCGGGACACCGTCCAGAATCGGGACGGATCCCACGCGGGCCGGCCCTGCCCGGAGCCTCGGAATGCGTGGCAGGGAAAGGGTTTCGGGGACGCCTCCGTTCCAGGCACGCATGTTCCTTGGCGGGCCGCTGGGCCAAGGTTTCTCCAAGAAGAAATCAGCATTCCCGGTCCTTTCCTCCACCCCTTCCTCCGGCAGGTCGCGCCTCCCGAACCCACGCCCAAGCCTCTCCTCCGCCTCTCCAGGGACTCCCCGCGGGCCCCTGGTATTGGCTTTGCCATCCAGGAGGGCGCGCTCCCCGCGCACCCCCGGCGATCCCGCCGGGTCCACGCATCCCTGGAGGTTCCCATGCGCCCGGCCCTTTCCCTGCTCGCAGTCTGTCTCGCGCTGCCCGCCCTCGCGGCGGCGCCGCCGCCGGGAGTCGTCCCCGCGATCTCCCTCGAAGCGGCCCGTCCCGCGGTGCAGTCCCTGGTGCTGACCCTGGACGATGGCGCCGTGATCACCCTTTCCGGCGCGCAGCTAGGGGGCGAGCAGGGCGGCTTCCTGGTCTGGAACAGCTTCGGCGTCACGCAGATCGCCATGGCCTACCTCGCCAGCCGCGGGGACAACACCCTCAGCCCCGACGACATCTGGGCGGCCTGGTCGCCGGTCGCGGACGCGGAGGGCCCCGTGGCCTTCCTGGTGACCGGCGCGACCCTCACGCCCCTCGGCGGGGCCGCCCCCGGCGCCCGGACCCAGCGCGCCAAGCTCGCCGGCCTCACCGTGACCCTCACCAACGGCAGGACCCGCAGCATGCCCCTGAAGATGCTCGAGGACTCCATCAACGGCGTCCTCGCCTGGGGCGACGCCACCATCAAGTCCACGCTGGTGCCCTTCTACGATTCGCGCCCCTGGCTGCGGTCCAGCTCGAGCACCGTGCTCACGCGGTGGAACACGATGGATGCGGGTGGCGAACTGCCGGGCACGATGACCAAGCCCCAGTGCGTGCCCGACGGCTGGCCCTGAGGCGCGGCCGGGGTTCCTGATCCCCGGGGCCGGACGCGGGCTGTCCCGCCGGGCCCCGGGGCCCCCGCCCGGGCGGGGGGCGCCGCTTCCGCCAGGTGCCGGCGGGTTCCCCGGATTCCCGTTGACGGGGCTGGGCCCTTCCCCTAGGTTCGAGGCCATCACCCGATGCAACCTGGAGGCTCCATGAACGCGGCCAAGCAGCGCCCGAAGATCAAATCCATCACGATCCTCCTCGAGGACGGCCGCACGAAGGTGATCGAAGGGGCCGCGCTGGAGGACCCGAAGGGCGGCGCGCTGGTCTGGAACGACTTCGGCGCCAAGAAGGTCATGAAGGCCGCCTACAAGCAGAATGGCGAGGACCACAAGGCGGCGAAGGTGGACCAGGTCTGGGACGGGACCGGCACCGCGTTCGCCGCGGCGGAGGAACTCCCCGCGGTGATGGACAAGCCGCAGTGCGATCCGGGCGGATGGCCCTGATGGAACGCTAGCCCACGCTCCGCGCGTCCTTCAGGGCCTTCCGGATGCCGGGGTCCGTGGGCTTCTGCCGCGCGAGCGCCTCGAGGGTCCGCAGCGCCCTGCCGGCGTGGAGCGCGGAATCCGCCCCCGAGGGGCCGGACAGGCGGGCCTGGACCAGGTCCAGCCTGGCGCCCACGAGCCTGCACATCCAGTAGCCGGGCATGGCCTTCTCGACTTCCCGCAACAGGGCCTGCGACCGCTCGATGGCCGCGATCGCGCCCTTGCCCTGCTTCACCGCGGACCTCGCCTCGTACTCGAAGGTCATCGCCGCGCCCAGGGTGAAGAAGGGGTTGCCGGGGGACTGGCGCATGAGCTCCTGGTAGTGCGTCCGAGCGGCCGCGAGGTCCTGGGCCGGCGACCCGCCCTCGTCGAGGATGAATTCGGCGCGGACGAGGTGGGCGTTCGCCAGGGCGTAGAGGTGGGACGGATTGTCCGGGCTGAGCCGGATGGCACGCTCCAGCTGCGGGATGGCCTCCTCGAGCAGCGCGCGCGCGCTCCGGCCCTGCTGGACCTCGGAACTCGCCATCTCCACGAGCACCATGCCGTAGGCGCCGTGGTAGGTCGCCACGTCCGGATAACGGCGAAGCAGGTCCTGGGCGATCTCCCGCGCCCTCGGGAAGACCCCGGAGCAGTCCTGCCCCCGCGCGGTCAGCGCCTCGATCAGCTGGGTGTAGGCCCGAAGGAGGGCGAAGTTCACGGGCACCGAGGCCGGCGCGCGGGCCCGGCCCTCCTGGCCGAACCTCACGGCCTCCTGGAGGACCGGGACGGGGTCCCTGCCCTGGCTCTCGAGATGGGAGGCCGAGACGCGCCGGTACGCGATCTCCGCGACGCTCAGTTCGGGGGTGGAGGGCGCGAGCCGCCTGGCCTCCTCCACGAACCCCTCGGCCCTCCCGATCCACGCGTCCGGCCCCAGGTTCTTCCTCAACCGCCACGAGGCCATCTCCGAGCAGGCGATGGCCATCCTGATCCGGGGCAGGGGATTCGCGGGCTCCAGCCGGATCCAGTCCTGGAGCACCCGGCCCTGGGCCTCGACCACGGGCTCGAGGCTGGTGGATTCCCGGACGAGCCTTCCCAGCAGGTCGTGCCACCGGGATGAATCGAGATCCAGCAGGCCCGCGTCGCTCGGCGCGATGGTCCTGGCGGCCTCGATGGAGGCGTCGGCTTCCCGCAGCCGGGCCATGGCCTCCGCGGGCCGGGGCAGGACCCGGGCGCCCGCCAGGATGGCCTCCGCCTCCAGCCGCTTCGCCTCGTAGAACCACGGCGCCCGCTCGAACGCGGCGCGGGCGTAGCGGATGGCGTCCTGGTAGCGGCCGTCCACGAGGGCGAGCTGGCCCTCCTGGTATTCGGGCGGTTCGAGTTCGCTCCCGCGACCGGCCTTGAGGAGGGCGATCGCCTCGGTCTTCAGGCCCTGTTCGAGCTCGCGGACGCGGGCCCTGCGGGCGTCGGGCTCGGGGATGCGCTGGGCGTCCTCCAGCTCCCGCTGGTAGAGCACGCCGCAGGCGCGGCCCAGGGCGTACTTGACCTCGGCCCCCATGAAGCCGGCCTCCAGGGCGCGCTGGAGGTTGGCCCGGGCCTGCCGGGCGTCGCCCAGGGCGAGCCAGGTCCGGCCCACGGCGTAGGCGCCCGGGCCCTTCGCGAGGCCCCCCGCGCCCGCGATCGCGCGCTCCAGGGCCTGCAGCCGGGCCTCGACCACCCGCCGCTCCCGACGGATGTCGTGGGGCGGCAGCAGCTTGCCGTAGCGCATGAGGGATTCCAGGCGCTCGGCCTCCTGGCCGAAGTGCTGGGCCCACCGCGCCTGGGCGGAGGCCTGGAGGCGGCTGCGCACGGCGATGCTGCCCGCGACGAGCACCGCCAGCAGGGCCGCCGCCGCCACGCCCACGGCGAGCTTGTTCCTCCGGGCGAAGCGCCCGACCCGCTCCCGGGCGGAGACGGGCCGCGCGCGGATGGGCTCGCCCTCCAGCCAGCGCTGCAGGTCGTCGCCGAGGGCCCGCGCCGTGTCGTAGCGCCGGGCGGGGTCCTTCTCGAGGCACTTGAGGACGATGGTCTCCAGGTCCCGGGGCACCTCGGGGTTCCGCCTGCGCGGCGGCAGCGGCTCCTCGTAGATGATCTTGCGCAGGGCCTCCATCCCCTCGGCGGCGCCGTAGGGCGGCAGGCCCGTGAGCAGCTCGTACAGGGAGGCGCCGAGGGAGTAGACGTCGGCCCGGCGGTCCATGGTCTCCGTCTCGCCCCGGGCCTGCTCCGGCGACATGTAGACCACGGTGCCCATGACGAACCCCGTGGCGGTCATGCCCTTGCCCGCGACCGCCTGGCGGGCGAGGCCGAAGTCGAGCACGTAGGCCCGGAGCTGGCCGTCCTCGTCCTGCTCCACCATCAGGTTCGCGGGCTTCAGGTCCCGGTGGATCAGGCCGCGGCGGTGGGCGGCGTGCACACCCTCGCAGACCTGCACCATGAGCTGGGCCTTCTGCCGCAGGTCCAGGCGCGTCAGGGCCGCCTTCAGCGTCTCGCCCTGGATGAGCTGCATCGCGATGTAGGCCTGGCCCTCGATCTCGCCGGCCTCGAAGATGCGGCAGACGTTCGCGTGCTCCACCAGGGCCTGGGACTGCGCCTCGTGGATGAAACGCTGGTGAAGCTCCGGGTCGTCCCGCCGGAGGATCTTCAGCGCCACCGGCCGGCGCAGCCGGGGATCGTGGGCCCGGAAGATCCGCGCCATGCCGCCCTCGCCGATGAGGCGCAGCCGCTCGAAGGGCCCCCAGGCGGTGAGGGTGCTGGACACGAGCACGTCCGGCGCCACCGCGCCGCTGGGCCGCCCCGGCAGGCGGAAGGCGCCGGAGGCCGGGCCCTCCAGGTCGGGCTGGAGGATGGATTCCGTGTCGGGGATCCGGAAGCGGGACGTGGGCGCCTCGTCGGGGGCCGTGGTCACCGCCCGCGCCTCCAGGGCCAGCTCCTGGACCTGGTCCGGCGTGAGCAGCCCCTTGGCCTCCAGCCACCGGAGGGCGCCTTCGGATCCCTGTCCGGACGTCGCCGCCTGGGCCTCCTCCAGGTCCCGCGCGTCGATGAAGCCCCAGAGCAGGGCGAGGCCGATCATGCGGCTGTGCAGGCGCGGCCAGGGCCGGGAGTAGCCCATGGTGGCCCTGCGCTGCCCTTCGTCCTGTTCCATGGCTCCCGATCGGTGGCTGGTCCCATTTCACCCTGGATCCCTCCGGGACTCCAGCGGCCGGACGCGGAGGTCCCATTTCACAACTTCTTGGCTTGACGGGCCTTCCGGGCGAAGGCCAGACTGGCCATGGCCTTGAGCGGCCGCCGGAAAGGAGGGTGCGATGACCACAGGCAGTACCGTCGCGGAACCTCCTTCGACCCTGGCGCCGCCGGAAGGCCCGACACGCTGAGCTGACCGAAGCCTCCGGCCGCGCCGAACCCGCCCTGCCCGCCCCGGGCCGGGAAGCGCCGTGAACCCTCCGGGAGCCCCGCCTCCCGAGCCGCCGGAAGCCCATGCTGAACCGCTTCATCGACACCGTGTGGGGCCAGGCCAACGCCCTCTTCGCCTGGCGGCGGAGGCGTTGGCTGGACCTGGTCGTGCTCGTGGCGCTGGTGGGGATCATGTACGGGCTCGTGATCGTCGGCCGGGAATGGACCGGCGGCCAGCGGCCCACCGTGGAGATCGACCTCCGCCTCGCGGCGCTGCCGAAGTACATGCTCCTGTCCATCGTGCGGGCCGGCGTGGCCTACCTCATCAGCATCTCCCTGACCTTCAGCCTGGCGTGGTGGGCCGCCAAGGACCCCTTCGCCGAGCGGCTGCTGGTGCCCATCCTGGACATCCTCCAGAGCGTGCCCATCCTGGCCTTCCTCCCCCCCGTGATCCTGGCCATGCTGGCCCTCTTCCCCCGCAGCAACATCGGGCTGGAGCTCTCGGCGGCCATCCTCATCGTCACCTGCCAGGCCTGGAACATGATCTTCAGCTTCTACCAGAGCCTGAAGACCGTGCCCCCGGAGCTCGCCGAGCTGGCCGACACCTACCAGTTCAACTGGTACCAGCGCCTGCGCTGGATCGAGCTGCCCTACGCCACGCCGGGCCTGGTGTGGAACTCCATGGTGAGCGTGGCCAACGGCTGGTTCTTCCTCATGACCGCGGAGGCCTTCAGCCAGGGCAGCCTGAACTACCGGCTGCCGGGCGTCGGGGCGTACATGCAGGCGGCGGTGGACGCCGGCGACACCACGGCGAAGTGGAGCGCCATCCTGGCCATGCTGGCGCTGGTGGTCCTGCTGGACCGGCTGCTCTGGAAGCCCGTGATCGCGTGGTCCGAGGGCTTCCAGCTGGACGAGAACCTCCGTCCGGAGCGGCCCAAGAGCTGGATCCTCGACGTGGTGCGGCGCTCCCGCCTCCTGCGCTGGATCGAGCAGGTCCGCTCCGAATGGCTGCTGAAGCGCATCCCCCGCCCCCAGGCCCTGCGCCGGGTGATGCCCAAGGGCCCGGAGGAGCGCCGGCGGGCCGCGGGGATCCTCGCGGCGGGGCTGCTGGTCATCCTCCTCCTCGCCCTGGCGGTCGCCGGCGTCAAGCTCTGGAACATCCTCGCCCTGGTGGGCTCCACCGACTGGGCCCGCCTCTTCAAGTCGGGCGCCGCGAGCCTGGGCCGCGTCCTCGCCTCCACGGCCCTGGCCACCTTCTGGACCGTGCCGGTGGGGCTCTGGATCGGCCTGCATCCCTCCGTCGCCCGGCGCATCCAGCCCGTGGTCCAGGTGGGCGCCAGCTACCCGGTGAGCCTGCTCTTCGCCGCCATCGCCGCCTGGACCCTCAAGCTGAAGGTGGGCCTGGGCCTCACGTCGGTCCTGCTCATGGTCCTCAGCACCCAGTGGTACCTGCTCTTCAACATCATCGCCGGGGCCCAGGCCATCCCCTCCGACCTGCGGGAGATGGGCCGCGCCTTCCGGCTCACGCGCTGGAAGCGCTTCACCACCCTCTACTTCCCGGCCATCTTCCCGTTCCTGGTCACCGGCTGGGTGACGGCCACCGGCGGGGCCTGGAACGCCAGCATCATCACCGAGTTCGTGAGCGGCGACGGCCGCACCTTCTCGACCTTCGGCCTGGGCAGCGAGCTCCAGCTCGCCACGGCGGCCGGCTCGATCCCCCTCATCACCGCGTCCAGCCTGCTCATGGCCGGCATCGTGGTCCTCTTCAACCGCCTCGTCTGGCTGCCCCTGTACCGCATGGCCGAGACGCGCTACACGTTGGACCGGTGAAAGCATGAACCTCTGCGAGCTGAAGGGCGTCCAGATGCGCTTCCCGGGCCCCAAGGGCCAGGTCAAGCGCGTGCTCGAGGACATCACCCTGGCGGTGCGCTACGAGGAGGTGCTCTGCGTCCTGGGGCCCAACGGCTCGGGCAAGTCCACGCTGCTGCGGATCCTCGCGGGGCTGCTCCAGCCCACCAAGGGCGAGGTGCGCTGGCACGGCGAGAAGCTGCGCGGCCTGAACCTCTCCGTGAGCATCGTGTTCCAGACCTTCGCCCTGGTGCCCTGGATGAACCTCGAGGAGAACGTGCGGATGGTGCTCCGCGCGCGGGAGCTGCCCGAGGACGAGGTGCGCGCGAAGGCCGCCGCCGCCATCCAGAAGGTGGGCCTGGAAGGATTCGAGGAGGCCTTCCCGCGGGAACTGTCCCGGGGCACCAAGCAGCGCGTGGGCGTGGCCCGGGCCCTGGCGGTGGATCCCGAGATCCTGGTGATGGACGACCCCTTCAGCCAGGTGGACGCGCTCACGGGCGAGGCCCTCCGCCAGGAGATCCTCGACATCTGGAGCGACGCGGAGAACAACCCCAGCTCCGTGGTGCTGGTGAGCCACAGCATCAGCGAGGCCGTGCTCATGGCCGACCGCATCGCGATCCTGGGCGGCACGCCGAGCACCATCCGCACGGTGGTGGAGAACCCGCTGCCCCGGCCGAGGGACCCGCGGTCGCCCGGCTTCCTCAGGCTGGTGGACCACCTCCACGACATCATCGCCAGCGCCGAGCTGCCCGACGTCCACGTCTCGGCCCCCAAGCCCGAGATGGCGGAGGACGTGATCGAGCCCCTGCCCCACGCCCACACGGCGGACATCCTGGGCCTCCTCGAGTTCCTGGACACCCAGCAGGGCGGGAGCTGCGACCTCTTCCAGGTGGTCACCCACACCCACGTGCCCTTCGAGAAGGTGCTCACCATCGTCAAGGGCGCCGAGATGCTGGACCTGGTGGACACGCCCCGGCGCGCGGTGGTGCTCACCCAGCTCGGGAAGCGCTTCGTCGCCGCCGACATGGACGCGCGCAAGGACATCTGGAAGGCCCAGCTCCTCGAGCTCAGGCTCTTCCGGGTGGTGAAGGACCTCATCGAGCTGCATGAGGGCGAGCTGAACAAGGACGAGCTGCTCCACGAGCTGGCGGTGCGCCTGCCCATGGAGAACCTGGAGCTGACCTTCGGGACCCTGGTGGCCTGGGGTAGGTTCGGCGAACTCTTCGCCTACCGCGAGGACCGGGGCGTGCTGACGCCGGAATAGCCGGAGCCGTCAGCCGAGGACCGACTCCACCGTCAGCGCGTCCACAAGCCCGTGGCAGCCGTAGAGCGCCGGCAGCACCTTCTCCGCCGGGTACTCGCGGCGCAGGCGGGCGACCAGTTCGGTGCCGAAGCGGTAGGCGGGGAGGTACATGCGGCCCAGGAGCGGGTGGCGGCCCCAGGCGCCGGAGAGCTTGCCGGCGCGTTCCTCGGAGACGAGGAATTCGCTGCGCAGCACCTTGGCCACCTCCGGCTGCGCCACCTGCTCCTGCCAGGTCAGGAAGGAGGAATGGTTCTTGGCGTCGTCCTGGAGCAGCGCCAGCAGCAGGCCGATCTGCAGGTCCCGGTCCGGCAGCTCGTGGATCTCCTTCACGCCGTGTGCGATGAGCACGCCGTTGTTGGCGATGCCTTCGAAGAGGGCCGCGGCGCGGGTGTTCATGGTGAGGATGGAGGCCTCCAGGCCCACCTTGCCGCGCACGAAGAGGTTCTGCAGGTAGGCGAAAGTGGTGACGTGGCCCGGCACGACCTCGTGGCTCACGAGCTGCTGGAACTCCGGGACGGAGATCTGCAGGGCCGCGTTGAGCTCGTAGGTCGCCTCGTATTCCGGCGAGCCGTCGGCCTTGCGCGCCCGGCCCAGGTAGTTCATGGAGCCCGAGAACCAGGCGTTCTCGATGGGCAGGAAGGCGACGTTGGCCCTCGGCACGCCGGCGAACTCCGCCGGCAGGTAGGGGGCGAGGTTCCGCTCGGAGAGGGCGTCGTACTGGGCGATGAAGGCCGCCCCCAGCGCCGGGATGGACTTCGAGGGCACGAGCCGCTCCTTCCGCCAGGCGTCCACGCCCGCCAGGAGTCCCCCGCCGCCGTGCCCCGCCGAGGCCAGCAGGTCGGCCAGCAGGGCCCGCTTGGCGGCGGGGTCCGAAGGCTCCGGCGCCTTGCCCGTGAGGGTGCGCACGCAGCGGTCGTAGGGCACGGGCTCGCCCCGGCCCAGGAGTTCCATGGCCAGGTCCCACATCACCTCGAAGCAGCGCGCGTGGCCCAGCAGGTAGGAGCCCCGCAGGCCCGCCATCCCCTCGGCCGCCGCGGCCATCTCGGCGATGGCGCCCCGCACGTCCACCGCCGCCAGGTATTCGTCGATGGCGGCGAGGTCCGGGACCTTCGCGGTGACGCCTTCGGAGGCGCGGACGCGGGCCGCCGCCGGGTGGGTGTAGGCCGCGGGCAGCGGGACGTCGGCGAACCAGGAGTCGGCGATGAATCTCCCGACACCGGAAGCATTCATCACGTCCCCGCCCCACAAGGTGTCGATGCCGAGGATGGCGTTGGCGATGGCGGTGTCGAGGGAGGCGGCGAGGGCGGGGGTCATCTCAGGCTCCGGGGGCCGGCTCGGCCTGGCGGCGGAGCGAGGCGCGGTAGAGGTAGAGGCAGAGGGCGAGGAAGGCGATCGTGGACACGATCTGGGAGACCGCGTCGATGTCGTAGAAGGGGGTCTTGACGCGGCTCTCGGCGTACCAGGGGAAGAGGCGCAGGGCCGCGCCGAAGACGCCGCCCAGGGCGCCGCCGGCCATCAGGCCGGAGGCGATGATGACGCCCCGCTCGCGGATGGTGCGGCCCGGCGCGCCGCCCACCTGCTCGGACTTGCGGGCGATGAGCCAGGAGAGGAAGCCGCCCACCAGGGCCGGGGAGTTCAGCTCCAGGGGCAGGTACATGCCCAGGGCGAAGGTGAGGGGCGGCACGCCCACCATCTCCATCACCACGGCGATCATGGCCCCGGCGCCGAAGAGGATGTAGGCCACGGGCTGGCGGTTCACGAAGTTCTCCACCAGCACCTTCATGATCGAGGCCTGGGGCGCGGCCAGCACCGCGCGGGCGTCGCCCGCGGCCTGCTCGCCGAACTGGAAGACCCGCGCCAGCATCACGATGGTGATGCCCGCCGCCGCCGAGGCGACGATGACGCCGAGGAACTTCACCTTCTCCTGCGACGCCGGCGTGGAGCCCAGCCAGTAGCCGGTCTTGAGGTCGGTGATGGTCTGCCCCGAGACCGACAACGCGGTGCAGACCATGCCGGCGATGGCCATGACGAAGAACATCCCGCTGGCCCCCGACAGCCCGAACTTCAGCAGCACCACGCAGGAGATGATGATGGTGAGCATGGTCATGCCCGAGACCGGGTTCCGCGCGGTCGTGGCGATGGCGTTGGCGGCGACCGAGGCGAAGAAGAAGGAGAAGACCAGGGTCAGCAGGAGGCCGATGGCGAGGACCGGGGCCGTGGGCTTCAGGGAGCCGAAGAAAACCGCCATGCACAGCGCGGTGACGACGGTGCCGACGAGCATGGACATCACGCTGATGTCCCGGTCCGTGCGCTCGGGGCCGTGGGCCTCGCCGCCCTTGAAGGCCTTGGCCGCGATGGCGAAGGAGCCGGCGACGATCCTGAGGGACTTCAGGATCCCGAAGATGCCGGCGGTGGCGATGGCGCCGACGCCCACCAGGCGCACGTAGCTGCGGAAGATCTGCTCGGCGGTCATCGCGGCGATGGGGAGCTTCGCCGGGTAGATGGCCATTTCAGGGAAGTTGCGGCCGATCATCCAGATGAGGGGCACCAGCACCAGGTTCGAGAGGATGCCGCCGGCGCAGAGGATCATCGAGGAGCGCAGGCCCATGACGTAGCCCAGGCCCAGGATGAAGCCCACGGCGTCGAAGCGCAGCACCACCTTGGCCTTCTCCGCCACGGTCTTCACGAGGGGGATGAACTGGAAGTCGAGGGACTCCTTCCAGACCTGGAAGGTGGTGACGAAGAAGTCGTAGACGGCGGCGATGGCGGTGGACTGGAGCAGGAGCTTGGCCTCGGAGCCGCCCTTCTCGCCGGTGACGAGGACCTCGGTGATGGCGGTGGCCTCGGGATAGGGGAACTTGCCGTGCATCTCCCGGACGAAGTAGCGCCGCAGGGGGATGATGAAGAGCACGCCGAGGCAGCCCCCCGCCAGGCAGATGAAGATGGTCTGGAGCGGATGCGGGTTCAGCCGCAGGGTGTAGAGGGCCGGGAGGGTGAAGATGGCGCCCGCCACCACGGATCCCGAGACGCCGCCGATGGCGGTGATGATGACGTTCTCCAGGAGGGTGGAGCGCCGGGCGTAGATCCGCGCCAGGCCGATGGCGAGGATGGAGATGGGGATGGCCGCCTCCATCACCTGGCCCACCTTCAGGCCCGAGTAGGCCGAGGCGATGGTGAAGAGGAGGCAGAGCAGCAGGCCCCAGCCCACGGAGCGCCGGGTGGCCTCCAGGGGCGTCTCGGCGGCGGGCACGATGGGGGCGTACACCTGCCCCGGCGCCAGCTCGGCGTAGGCGTTCTCGGGCAGCGACGTCGTCTCGGGGGCGTCCATGCTCACTCCATCGAAGGGGTCCGACCCAGGGTCGTCCGGATCGTCCCCCGGGCGCAACCCGGGCGCCGGGGACCCCGGTCACGATGGCCGGCCTTCAGGGTTCCGCTCCCCGCCTTGCCGCCAGCCGCCGGGGGGAGGCCGCCACCGCGGCGATGCCCAGCGCGATGAGGAGCGCGCCCAGGAGGCCCATCGGCCGGGGCGTCTCCCCGAGGAGGGGCCAGGCCAGGACGATGGTGGCGACCTGCTGGGCCTGGAGCCCGATGGCCCCCAGCGCCGCGTCCACGTGCCCGAGGCCCCAGGAGATGAGCCACCAGGCCAGGAGCTGGATCACGAGGCCCAGGCCGACCAGGCTGAGCCAGGCCCGGGCGGTGAACCCGGCGAAGGGGTCCCCGCGCAGGAGGCCGGCGACGGCGAAGCAGGCCAGGCAGGCCAGGCTGGTCCAGAAGAGGGCCTGGGGGGCCTTGAGCGTCCGGCGGGCGCGGCCCAGGACGAGGGTGTAGCTCGCGTAGGCGAAGCTGGCGGCGAGGGCGATGCCTTCCCCCAGCCCGTCGCCCGCCCTGGCGCCCCGGGCCAGGGCCAGGACCAGGGCGCCGCCGAGGCCCGCGGCCTGGCCGAACCAGCCGAGGAGGCCAAAGCGCAGGCGCAGGACCAGCACGGAGAACAGGGCCACCCAGATGGGGGAGAGCCCGCCGACCAGGAGGGTGGCGTTGGCGGCGCTGGTGTGGCGCATGGCCGCGTGCCAGCCCCAGAGGTCGAGGAAGAAGGTGGCGCCCGCCGCCAGGGCCCACAGGCGCCCAGGCCCCGCCCCCGGGCCGCCCTCCCGGCGCGCCAGCAGCCAGATGCCGGGGAGGGCCAGGGCCATGCGATAGAAGCCGACGGTGACGTCCGTCGCGCCCCCCGCCACCGCCCAGCGCACGAAGACCGCCGCGAGGCCGAGCAGGGCGGCGCCGAGGAGGACGGCGGCCAGGCCGCGGGCGGAGGGGCTTTCCGGCATGACTCCAGCCTGGGGGAAGCCGCCGGGCCTGGCCAGCCTCAACCCGCCCGGCCTGGCATGCCGTCCAGCTCGGCCGCGGCCCGCGCCACCACGCCCTCCCAGGCGCCGGGGCGCGCCTGCCGCAGCAGGCGATGGCCGGGATACCACGGCGAGTCCTCACGGCCCTCCATCCAGCGCCAGTCACCCTGGAAGGAGAGCAGCAGCAGCACGGGCAGCCCCAGCGCGCCGGCGAGGTGCGCCACGCCCGTGTCCACCGAGACCAGCAGGTCCAGGGTGCTCAGCAGCGCGGCGGTCTCGGCGTAGTCGTGGAGGCGGGGGCCGGCGTCGTGCCAGCGTCCCTCCGGGACCCCCGGAGCCCGCCCGAAGCGGCCGAGGTCGGTCTGCAGCGAGACCCATTCCACGTCCTCCCGGGCCAGCAGCGGCGCGAGGGCTTCCGGCGGCAGGCTGCGCTGGGCGTCGAAGGGGTAGGCCCGGTTCCCCGCCCAGACGAGGCCGGCCCGCAGCCGCGAGCGCTTCGGGCCCAGGCGCTCCCGCCACGCCGAGCGCCTCGCCTCCTCGGCGCGCAGGTAGGGACCGGAGGCCAGCCCGGCCTCGTCGGCGAGACCGAGGCGGTGGGGCAGGCTCATCAGGGCCTCCATGGCGTGGATGGGCGGCGGCACGCGCCCGTCGAAGCCGTAGGTGACGCCGTCCCCCTGCACCGCCAGGAGCGGCGCCAGGCCGAACTGCTCCGGGGGGAATTCCACGCGCACCTTCAGGCCCGCGGCCGCGAGGCGCCGGGGGAAGCGCAGGAACTGGAGCACGTCCCCGACGCCCTGCTCGGCCACCACCAGGAGGCGGAGGCCCGGCGTGAGGCTCCCGTCCCAGGCAGGCGGCTGTCCCGGGCGGGGGTGGAGGGGATGGGCGGGATGGGCCTTCCGGCCCTCGTAGAGCTCCCATCCCTTCTGCCAGCGCCCCCGACCCAGGAGGGCGAGGGCATAGCGGTCGAGGACGAAGGGGTCCTTCGGATGCCGGAAGTGGGCCGCCTCCACCGCGGCGAAGGCCTCGTCGGCCCGGCCCAGGTCCCGGGCCAGGTCCGCCTCCTCCAGCAGCGCGTCGGCGCTGGACGGCGCGAGCCGGAGGGCCTCGTCGAGGTGGGCCCTGGCCTCGTCGTAGCGGTGGAGCATGCGCAGGGCGGCGCAGGCCTGGGCGTGCACCTCGCCCCGGGGCGCCCGCGCCAGGCTGGATTCGAAGAGCAGGAGGGCCTCCTCGGCCTCCCCCTGGGCCAGGAGCGCCGAGCCCAGCTGCGCCTTCAGGCCCGGGCCCGAGGCCCCGGCGTCCACGGCGCGGCGCAGCCAGGCCGCCGCCGCCGCGTAGTCCCCGGCCCCCAGGTGCAGGCGGCCCAGGGCCTCCAGCGCCCCCGCGTGGCCCGGGTGGGCCTGGACGATGCCCTGGAGGACCTGCGCGGCCTCGCCCGTGCGGCCCTGGCCCTCCAGGGCGAAGGCGAGGCGGAGGGCTTCGGGGAGGGTGCGGGGGGCGGGCATGGGTAACAATTGAAATTTATTTCAGTACAACAAGACGAAACATTATTAAGAAATATGACTGCACCAAATGAAATGTAAGCCTCCAACCTCATCTTAACAATTTAATCTGGCACCACTTCTTTTTTGTTAGCACCATTAGTGGATTTCACCTTCGCCGGGGTAACCACTTGATTTAAATTAGTATTATTATTTTCAACATTTAAACCGGTTTTATGCATATCCATCTCCACAGAACCCTTCCAAGGGATTATTAATCGTTCTTGAAGATCAAATCCGAAAATATATGATGTTGCATCTTTTTCATCCTTAAGCCTTAAAGGAGCTTTTGAAATCATAAATAGATCTGCCTTTTGTCTAGATCCCTCTAACGGATCTAATTCTTCCCACTCAATTTCAGAATATGCATTTGTGGCTGTATCTCGTTCTTTTGCAGCAAAGCTGTATTCCGCATCACGGAGAGCTTCACCTATGGGCGCCACCCCATAGTGCTTGTAAGTCTCCGATATTGCTGAAGCGGTTCGCCTAGCAATCAGTAAATGCCCATTCCGCATTGGTTGAACACACAATATTACAGGAGGGAACGGGTGCTTCCCAATTACGAATTCACGATCGATCCCAATTAAGTCTATCGTTTTAAATGGGAAAGGATCCCCGTCTTTTACGACCCATAGAATTCCAGCTTTCCACGAAACTACGATAAATGCACCTGGGACTCGAATCGGGTAGTCCAGAAATGGGAACAATCCGGGACGAAATGATGATCGTTGAGAAATAAATGGCTTACCATTTTGACGGGTCGGTAAATACGTTGGACCTTCCCAATCTATCGGGATCAAAGAACTCAATGTTAAGGAATTCCGCTCTGTTTTCCTGTACCAAGCACAGCAAGACGCCTCACCATCCTTAACAAACCCTGTCTCCACATTTATTGCGAAGAAAACACCCGGCTGATCCGTTTCATAAATATAAGATGGATAACCTCGTTGACCACCATCAACGTCAATTTCAATTGGATATTCTTCAATGAGCCCAGCGGGGTTGCGTTTGTAATACATGAAATCAGTTTTCAATAGCCTTACCACGGATATCACGCCATTCCGAATACTAGCCCCAATGGTCCCAGACGGAAGGTGAATCTCTTTTAATGGCCCTTGAGGAATTTCACCCTGCTGGACTCGTGTTCCATTCCCCTGAATAATTGCTAAATTTGACTCTCCCCAAATAATGTTCGGTTGAGGTCGTTGCTTAGATAATGACCCCATTTGTCCATACACACTCATCATCGGTAACCACGTGAGAATCACATAGATAAATAAGTGATATAGAGTTTTCACATCTCCGCCTGGTTTTTCAACTTCGTTTTATTTAATCGTATTTTATCGAACATTTTGCCACACAACTTGTCCGTAAAATTGCAGCAGCGCCCATACATGCCTCTGTTTTGCAATTTATCATAGTTTCATTATATGTATTATCGCATTCACAAACACACTGAGCATAGAGGTCGCCAGGATATTTTTGAGGGCAATTCACTTTAACAAACACGTTTCCACCAGATGCACTACCACCGCCTGTGGCACTATTATTGGCAACGACACATGCGAAATATTCATCGCCTTTTAAATCTGCGCAAGGGTCCGTGCCTGTCTGATATTGTGTTCCACGTCCAGCACGAGGAGGCGTCTGGGCGTGAAGAAATCCCGCATTTACAAGAAAAACACCCAGAATCAGCAGACTTCTTAAGTTTATCATTGGACAGTTCCCTCCTTGTCTATTACAGATATCAAGCGAATGAATCCTAAGTCCAATTAAAAAATGTTAAGGCAGTACAAAAAATGTATATCCGAATACTTACTAGTCATGGGAGTAGAAACCGATCAGTTCGCCCATCTCGAGACCTGCTCCCACGCATCCTCCTCGTGCGGGTTCCCGTTGAGCAGGATGGCGAAGACGCGCTGCTTGCCGTCGGGGGTCTGGAGGAGGCCGCAGACGGTGGTGACGCCGGTGAGGTGGCCGGTCTTGCATCGCACCCTGCGCGCGAGGTTCGGATCCTTGACGCGCAGCTTCCAGGGCTCGCCGCCGATGACCTTGAGGCTGGCCACCATCTCGGGGCCCACCTCGAAGTCGTTCACGGCGCCCCGCAGGATGATGGCCAGGGTCTTGGCCGACAGGGTGTTGTTCTTGGACAGGCCGCTGCCGTCGGTGATGGCGATCTTGTCCGGGCCCAGCCCGAACTGTTCCTTGTAGAAGGCCTGGATGCGCGCGATGCCCCGGGGCCAGGAGCCGTCGCCGAAGCGCTTCACCAGCATCTCCACCATGAAGTTGTTGGAGAACTTGTTGATGTCCTGCACCAGCATGCGGAGGGGCGGCGACTTGAACTCCAGCAGCTTGCGGGAGGCCCCGCCGCCGGCCCCGTTCTCCACCACGATCCCCGCGTCCGCGAAGACCCTGCCGAAGACGTCCAGGGCGAGGCGCTCGGGGTCGGCGACGATGTTCCCGCGGTCGTCGCGGTTGAAGTTGACGCTGAGCGGCAGGACGGGCGGGGTGGTGTCCGAGCTCGTGTTCTCCCAACCGTTGCCGTAGCGCTGGGTGTCGAAGGCGCCCTGGTCCAGGCGGATCCGGCCGGTGATGCGCTGCACGCCCAGGCGCTTGAGGTCCTGGGCCAGCACGAAGATCCGCTCGGTGGTGAGCCACGGGTCGCCCCCGCCCCGGAGGACCAGGTCCCCCTTCACGACGCCGGTGCCGCCGTTCTGGAGGTCCCCGTAGACCGTCGTCTCGAGCTGGAAGTCGGGCTTCCAGCTGCGCAGCAGGGCGTAGGTGCTCACCACCTTCGTCACGCTGGCGGGCACCAGCGCGAGGTCGGGCTGGTGGGACTCCAGGGCCTTCCCACTCTGGATGTCCCAGATCCCCGCCGAGACCTGGATGCCCTTGGCCTCCATGCGGCGCACCCAGTCCTGGAAGCTCCCCTCGGCGCTCGCGGCCCTCGCCGGCGCCGGCGCCGGAGTCCGGGCCCGAAGGGCCAGGGTGCCCAGGGCCGCCACGCCGGCCACCGCCCCCGCGAGGGCCATCCGCCCTGCGATGCCGCTCCGTCCCATCCCGCCTCCCCGCGCCTTCATTTCGAGGGTTTGCCGGACCCGCCGGCCGGGTCGCCCTTGCCGCCGCCCTCCGGCGCCGGGGCGGGGTCCGTGGGGGAACCGACCCGGCCGCCGCCGGCGGGCGCCCCGGCCGGCAGGTTGAAGAGGCTGTCGGTGGCCAGGAAGGCCCAGTCACTGTAGATGGACTTCATGCGGTACACGCGGAAGCTGTCCTTCTCGACCTTGCTCTTCACCCCGACGATGGGCAGCCCTGTGGTGTTCCCGCTGGCCCCGGCCTGCACGGCGAAGACCAGGTCCCAGTCGCCCCGGGGGTTCATGGGGTCCTTGAAGTCCACCTCCCGCGCGAGGCGGGGCTTGATCTTGTTCAGTTCGTCGAGGCTGCTGGGATAGCCCCCGGTCCGGGCCTGGAAGGCGCGGATGGCCTTGGCGAGGTGCTCCCCCCGGAAGATGAGCTCGTCCTCCAGCTCGCGCTGGACCTCCACATTCACGGCCGGGATGCCCTTGAGGAGCAGGATCCCCATCACCGCGCAGACCGCGAGGAGGAGGGCCAGGATGTAGCCGCGTTCCGCGGGGCGGGTCGGGAGGGGGGCGCGCATCGGGTTCCAGGATAGCCGGGGCCTCCCAGGGATGCTCCGGCACCGGCCGATGTTCCTCCCGCGGGGTCGCGCCCTCAGGCCCCCATGCGCTCGAGGAGCCGCAGGAAGGCGGCCGCCACCTTGGGATCGAACTGGGAACCCATGTTGGCCTTGATCTCCTCCACCACTTCCCGCAGGGGCATGGGCGCCTTGTAGCCCTTGCCGCTGGACATGACGTCGTAGGCCTCGATGAGCCCGACGATGCGGCTGCCCATGGGAATGGCCTCGAAGGAGAGGCCGTCGGGATAGCCCTTCCCGTCCCAGCGCTCGTGGTGGTGCCGGATGATCTGGTTCACGTCGTAGGGGAACCGCAGGTCCTTGAGGAAGGTCGCCGCCAGCACCGGATGGGTCCGCAGGCGGGCCAGCTCCTCCGCGCTGAGCCTGGGCTTGGCGATGAGGGCCGGGTCCAGCATCAGCATGCCCACGTCGTGCAGGATGGCCGCGATGCTCACGGCCTCCACTTCAGGCGTCGGCAGGCCCAGCTCCACCGCGAGGCTCGTGGCCAGCTTGGCGGTGGCGAGGCTGTGGCTCTTGAGCTGGGGCACCCGGCCCTCGCCGCTTTGCAGGATCCGGTGGCTCACGCTCAGGAAGGCCCGGTGATAGCGCTCGTGGAGGCGGCTCTCGTTGAGGAACCTCGCGAAGACCCGGGTGGCCGCCTGGGCAAGGGCCAGGCCGGCCTCGTCGAAGGCGGACTCGCCGGTCCGGAGGAGGAGGATCTCGTCGCTCCGGCCCTGGTCGGTGGCGAGGCGGAGCGCGGCGCAGGTGAGGAAGGGGCCCGGCAGCGGGGCGGCCTCCGGCCGCTCGGCCTTCGGCGCGAGGCGGACCTCCTCGGGCAGGGCTCCCGGCAGCGCGGCGTGCGCGTGGACCAGGACGTTCTGCTGGAGCTCTGGGGAAAGGGGCGGGTCGCTCCAGGCGAGCAGCGGCCGCACCTCGTCGGCCTCCTCCATCCAGAAGGCCACGGCCTCGGCGCCGGTGAGCGACGCCAGGAGCGGCGCGAGTTCCCAGAAGGCCAGGCGCTGCTCCGGCAGCATGGCGCCCGGCCGCCGGGCCGCCGCGCGGGCCCGCGGGATGGCCATGGTGGTGGAGGCATCCAGGGCCGGGGCCTCCTCGCCCAGGGCCTCCCAGGGCAGGATCTCCTTCTCCTCCGCCGGGACGGGCACCGCGGTGCCCCGGGCCTCCGCGCCGGGGGCGGCGGGCAGGAGCGCCGAAAGGTCGGGCATGCCCGGGAGCCCCTGGCCCGTGAGGGGAATGACCGGCAGCGGGACCGTCGCCATGCGCGGCCGCCGGGCGGGGGCCGCGGGCTCCGCGGGCGCGGACGCCGGCACGGGCGCGGCCGGCGAGGGGACCTGGCCCCGGGGCAGGAGCAGCGTCGAGGGCTCCTCGGGGGCCTCGGCGGGCACGTAGAGGCGCATGTCCCGGAGGGCCACCACCAGGTCGTTGCAGATGGCCATGGTGGGGACCTCGTCCCGCTCGAGGTCGAAGGGCGCGTGCTTGCCCTTCTCCCGCTGGATGAGCACCCCGACCCAGTCCCCCATGAGGTAGAGGGGGGAGACCAGGAACCTCGGGCTGTCGGCGCCCTGCCCGAAGGAGCGCAGCTCGGGGTAGTCCTCCGCGTCGTTGGCCACGAAGGCGCGCCGCTGCCGCTGGATCATGATGGCCAGCGGGTCCTTGCCCCCGATGCTCTCGGGGGGGCGGGTGCCCCGGGGCCAGCCGTAGTGGCTCACGAGGGCGAAGTCCTTCTCGTCCGTGGGGCGGAGGTAGAGGGCGCCCTTGCTGCTTCCCACCTCCTCCAGGCAGCGGTAGAGGATCTGGGCGCACCGCGTCTCGATGGACGTGAGCAGGTTGGGCGGAAAGGGCGCCATGAAGGGCTTCCGTGGGGGCCGGGGAGGGAGCCCTGATTCTAGGACAGGGGGCCGGGCGGTTCCACCGCAACGGCCCCGGCGTCCACGAGGTGCCAGCCGAGCGCGCTGCCCCGCGCGGCCTCCAGCAGGCGCGCCTGCTGCGCGGCCCAGGCTTCCGCCGCCGCCGGACGGCTCCCGTGCGTGGCGAGGACCCACGCCATCCACGACGGAGGCCGCTCCGCGGCGCTTCGCTCGAGACGCCGGGACCCTTCCGTCCCCCCGATCCGGAGGAGCACGCCGCGGGCCCCGAGGGCCGCGAGCCGGTCCTCGATCCGCCGGAAGCCTTCGGGCGTGAGCCCGCCCTCCACCAGGGCGCTGAGGTGGAAGCGCTCCTGGTGGGCGGCGAACCCGGTGCCCTCCCGGGCCCAGCCGAGCCCGCGGCTTCCGGCCACCAGCGCCTCCCAGGCGTCGAGCAGCCCTTCCAGCCAGGGCTCCACCGCGTCCGGGCGATGGCGTTCCTGGAGCGGCTCGAAGCGGCGCTGGGTGGCGGCGTCCTCGCCGCTCCAGAGCACCCGGTGCCCCGAACCGGTCCGCCAGCGGCGCAGCAGCGTGGTCTTGCCGGAGAGGGGGACGCCCTCGAGGATCCAGATCCCGGCCGGGCAGGAGGGCGGCGACCCGGGCAGGATCATGCCCAGGACCTGGGTTCCTGGAGGCTGGCGACGATGAGGCTCCGGTCCGCCCAGCGCGTCAGGTTCTGGAGCTGGGCTCCGTGGCCGCACTCGAAGAACGCCTCCCCCAGCGACCGCAGCCCGCGCACCGCGGCGGGCCAGCGGATGGGGGCCGCCACGCTGACGATGGCCTCCTCCCAGGCCTCGAAACCGTCGTCGAGGCGGCGCCCGTCCAGGGGCGAGACCAGCGGGAACTCCGGGTCCCGGGGCTTCCACGACCGGAGGGCCTCCTGGACGCTCGGCAGCAGGGGCGCCATCAGGTCGCAATGCAGCGGGTGCCGCACCGGCAACAGGCCGGCCTTGAGGGCCCCGGCACCGACCGACGCCAGGAAGGCCTCGAGGGAGGGCAGGTCCCCGGAGACCGTGAACTGGGCCTGGCCGTTGAGGTTGGAGAGGCGCAGCCCCGGATGGGCCGCCAGGGCGGAGGCCACGTCGCCTTCCCGCAGCCCGATGACGAAGGCCATGCCCATGGAACCCGGGACGAAGCGCGCGTCCGCGGCGTCCTCGGTGGCGAGGATGAGGTCGAGGGCCGCCTCCAGGGGCACCACTCCGGCGGCCACCAGGGCGCTGAAGAAGCCCATGGAATGGCCCGAAGCGCCGGCGGGCAGGGCCATCCCGGCCGCCCGGTGGGCGCGGTACAGGCCGACGGCGTGGGCCAGCACCGCGATGGGGGCGACGCGCTGGGCGCGGAGGGCTTCGGCGGGACCGTGGGCCATCAGGTCCCGCAGGGGAAGGCCGGTGCGGGCCTCGGCGGCCTCCAGCGCGGCCCGCCACGCGGGATCCGCCTCCCAGCCGCCGCTCATGCCGGGCTGCTCCGTGGCCTGACCGGGGAAGAGGAGGACGGGGGCGCTCACGGGTCCAGGGTGGCCCGGCCCGGGCGGGGCGCGCAACCGGGCCCCATGTAGAATGGGGGCGCACCCCCTCCACCGCGAACCGGCCCGCCAGGGCCGTTTTCATAGGGCCGACCGATGACCCTGTCCGACCACCTGATCCACCTCACCATGAGCGTCTTCCTCATCTTCGGGGTGTACCAGTTCTACTTCTGGTGCCAGCGCCAGAGCTTCCGCCCCGTGGTGAAGTTCAACTCGAAGGTGGACGAGGCCCTGCCCTTCTGGCCCGTCTGGGCCTGGGTCTACAGCTTCCTGTACTACCCGGCCATCGTGTACCTGAACTGGGTCGTGAGCAGCCCGCGCCACTTCAACCACCTGGCCTTCAGCTTCTTCGTCCTGCTCTTCATGCAGATGGCCTTCTTCCTCATGTTCCCGGTGGCCACCCCGGACCACTGGCGCGACTTCGCCCAGGGCCCCGGGCCCTCCCGGCGCTTCCTGCGCTTCGTGCAGAAGTTCGACAAGCCCACCAACTGCTTCCCCAGCATGCACGTGAGCGTCGCGACGCTGACGGCGCTGCACGCCCACCCGCACCTGGGCCCCTGGAGCTACGCCTTCCCGGTGCTCATCGCCATCAGCTGCGTCTTCTCCAAGCAGCACTACCTCATCGACCTGCCCTTCGGGGCCGGGCTCGGCTGGGTGGCCTTCAAGGCCTTCGAGCTGATGGGCGGATCCGGGGCCTGAGGCCGGCCGCGGGGCAAAGTCCTCGGGGAGGGGGCTAGCCGAGGGCCAGGGCGCGGCGGTGCAGCTCCTCGAGGGGGACCTCCTCGACCCGGGCGCCGATCCAGAACTGGTTGCCCTCGGCGTCGGCCACGCCGGCGTTGCGGTCGCCGTAGAACTGGTCCGCGGGCTCCAGGAGGGAGGCGGCCCCGGCGTGCAGCGCCCGCTGGTAGGCGGCGTCCACGTCCTCGACGTAGAGGTACAGGGACGTGGGCCGGGCGGGGAAGCCCTCCTTGGCCTCGCCGATCATGACCACGGAGTCGCCGATGCGGACCTCGGCGTGCATCACGCGGCCGTCGGCGGCCTCCATGCGTTCGATGAGCTGCCCGCCGAAGACGGACTGCAGGAAGGCGATGAGGGGCTGGGCGCGGGTGACCACCAGGTAGGGGATCACGCGGGGATAGCCTTCAGGGATGGGGTTCACGGCCATGGGACCTCCCGGATGGGCACCCCGAGGATGCACCCTTCAGAAATGCACGTCCACGTAGTCCACGACGGGCGGGTCGCAGGGGTTCTCCATGGGGTGCATGCGCCAGAACGTCCGGCCGCCCCGGATCTGGAAGTCGAAGTCGCCGTTCCGCTCGCAGGGCCTGCCACCGTTCAGGTGGGTGACCTGGAGCACGATCCGGCCCCGGAAGCGGAAGGACTTGGCCTTCACCTCCAGGATCTCGCCGTCGAGGGAGACGCGGTCCCCGGTCTGCTTCGCCACCTGCTCGCCCTTGATGTGGAGCCGGCCCTGCGCCTCGGTGATCTCGACCTTCCCCTTGTCCCTGCCCCACTGCACCCACTGGCAGGTGAAGCCGTGGACGCCCAGGAGCTTCGCCTTGGCGGCGGGATCGTGGATGACGGCGGGGGCCTGGGCCAGCAGGGCCGCGAGCGCGAGCGGGATCATCGTTCCTCCTCCGGGCGGTCCGCCCTCAGGTGCAGCAGGGTCCAGCGGACGTGCGCCCCGGGCCCATCCGCCCAGCCGAGGAGGTCGCCGATGGCCTCCTCGATCTCGCAGAGGCCGGGCTGGTCGAGTCGGAACAGGCCCTTCATGAAGCCGCAGGCCGCCGGACGGTCGGCGAAATCCCAGGTGTAGTGGGCGAGCTCGGCGTGCCTCACCCTCAGGCCGGCGGCCTCCAGGGCCCGCCGCTCGCGGTCCGCCTCCAGGAAGTCCGCCTGGTGGCCCTCGCTGCTGCGGCGGCCCACGAAGTCATCGAGCCACCGGGCCGGACCGGTATCCGCCGCCACGTCGGCGACGACCAGGCGGCCACCCGGAGCCAGGACCCGCGCGCCCTCCCGATAGAAGGGCCCGCGACCGCCCAGCAGATGGTGGAGGGCGGCGATGCTCAGCAGCACGTCCACCGACGCCGCGCGGAAGGGGAGGCGGAGCCAGTCCCCCAGCACCAGGTCGGGCACGAAGGCGGCGTACTGGGGCTTGGATTCGAAGGGGACGTATCGGCAGCCGGGAGCGAATTCCGCCAACTCGGGCCGGAGGTAGGCGCCCCCGGAGGGGCAGTCCACCAGGATCTCCCCGGCCCGGGGGGCCGCCAGGGCCAGGGGCAGGCGGAACTCCGCGCCCCGGGCCCGCGGGGCGAGTTCCATCGCGCTCTGGTAGGGGGCGGCGTCCCGTCGCATGGCGGCTCCGGACCCAGCCTAGCGGAAGTAGGCGTAGAGGCCCTCGGCCCGGTGTCGGCGGGCGGCGAGGAGCAGGGGGCCGGGGGCGCGGCCGGCGCCCACGGTCTTGTTCACGTCCAGGACGATGGCCCGGCCCTCCCGCTCCACGTAGTCGAACTTCCCGTAGTCGAAGCCCAGGCGCTCCCTCAGGGCCACCACGTCCGGATGCACCTTCGCCGGGAAGCGGGCCACCGCCGTCTCGTTCTTCACGATGGGCTGGTCCGAGGCGGTGCGGACGCAGCCGGACCGGTCCCCGAGGAACTGGTAGCTCCGCACGTGGAAGAGGCCGTCCTCCACCTCGGGGAGGAAGCGCTGCACCACCAGGTCCGGGCACCCGAAGGCCTCGGCCGGGACCTCCCGCAGGTGGGCGTGGATGCGGTAGGCGAGCGGGGTGGGAAAGGCCGGGTCGAGGCCCTCGCCGTCGAGGCGGGGCACGCCCCTCCGGGCCTCCGGCACGCCGCCGTAGTTCCGGTTCGATTTCACGATCACCGGCCCCTCCCAGTCGTCCCCCGGCCGCAACAGGTGCCCGCCCAGGGTGGACTTCCGGATGTCCTTCACCCGACCGTTCACCGCCACGGGATAGGTGGCCGCGAAGGCGAGGTAGTCGTCGGGCACCACCGAGAGGTCCACGTGGACGAAGACCAGGTCCGCGTCCACCCGCCGGCCGGGGCCGAGGAGCTGGACCACCTCGTGCCCCTGCTCCTTCCAGACCTCCGCGAGGCCCCCGATCCCGTACTCGGCGAGGGCACCGGGCGGGTCGGCCTCGTGGCAGAGGATGGCGATGCGGCGCTTCACCCCACCAGTTTAGGGAACCGGGGCGTCACTCGTGGTACCCGGCCACCACCAGGATGCAGGGCCCGCCCCAGATGACCTCCATGCCCAGGGCCTCGGCGCGGCGCACGGCCTCGCGGCTCTCGGCGCCGGGCTGCATCCAGATGCGTTTCACCCCAGCCTTGGCCGCCTCTTCCACGACCTGTTCCGTCACCGCCGGGGGCGTGATGACCGAAAGCCCGGCCACCTTCAGCGGCAGGTCCGCCAGGCGGGCGTAGGCCTTGAGCCCTTCGACCTCGGAAGCCCTGGGGTTCAGCGGGTAGACCTCCATGCCGTGCTGCTGGTAGCAGCGCAGCACCTTGTTGCCGTATTTGCTGCGGTCCGGGCTGGCGCCGGCCACGGCCCAGGGGCCTTCGGCCAGGAAGGCGCGGATGGTGTCCTGCGTGTTGGGCATGAGTGCCTCCTGGGCCTTGGTTGTCCGCCGGCGGGGCGACGTGATGGATTCAGAGCGCCTGCAACGCCCGCACCCGCAACTCCCCCCGCAGGGTCTCCACCGCCTCGCAGGCGGCCAGCGCCGCGTTGAGGTTCGTCAGGCAGGGGATCTTGAGGCGCAGGGCCTCGCGGCGGATGGCGCCTTCGTCGAAGTAGGCCTCGCGGCCCAGGGGCGTGTTGATGACCCACTGGACCTCGCCGTTCTTGAGGAGGTCCACGGCGTGGGGGCGGCCCTCGTTGACCTTGAAGATGCGGCGGACCCGCAGGCCCGCGGCGTGCTCGAGGTGGCGCGCCGTGCCCTCGGTGGCGCAGAGGCCGAAGCCCAGGGCCACCAGCTTGCGCGCCAGTTCGGGCAGCCTGGCCTTGTCCTGGTCGTTGACGCTGAGGAAGACATTCCCTGACAGCGGCAGCGGGATGCCGGCGGCCAGCAGGGCCTTGGCGTAGGCCTCGCCGAAGCTTGTCCCGATGCCCATGACCTCGCCGGTGGACTTCATCTCGGGGCCGAGCACCGGATCCACCCCGGGGAACTTGGCGAAGGGGAAGACCACGCCCTTCACCGCCACGGCGAGGGGCTCGCCGTCCTTCACGCCCTGGGCGTCGAGGCTGTCCCCGAGGCCGATGCGCGCGGCCACGCCCGCCCAGTCCACGCCCGTGGCCTTGGAGATGAAGGGCACCGTCCGCGAGGCCCGCGGGTTCGCCTCCAGGCAGTAGGCCACGCCGTCCTTGAGGGCCCACTGGAGGTTCATGAGGCCGCGCACGCCGATCTTCATCGCCAGCTCGCGGCTCCGGGCCTTCACGGTCTCGAGGACCGCCTCGTCGATGCCCAGGGCCGGGAAGACCGCGAAGCTGTCGCCGCTGTGGACCCCCGCCTCCTCGATGTGGGCCAGGACCCCGGCGATGGCCACCCGCGCGCCGTCGCAGACGAGGTCCACGTCCAGCTCCTGCGCCCCGTCCAGGTAGCGGTCCAGGAGCACCGGCGCGTCCTCGCTGACCTCCGTGGCCTGGCGCATGTAGGTCTCCAGGCCCGCGTCGTCGAAGACCACCGCCATGGCCCGGCCACCCAGCACGAAACTGGGCCGCACCATCACCGGGTAGCCGATGCGGTGGGCCACGGCGCGGGCCTCCTCCAGGCTCGCCGCCATGCCCCACTCCGCGACGGGGATCTCGAGGGCCTGGAGCACCTGGCCGAAGCGTTCCCGGTCCTCGGCGTCCAGGATGGTGCGGTGGGGCGTGCCGAGGAGCTTGACGCCGGCGGCGTCCAGGCGGCCCGCGAGCTTGAGGGGCGTCTGCCCGCCGAACTGGGTGAAGAGGCCCATCAGCTCGCCGTGCTTGGCCTCCCGGTCCACCACCGCCTTCACGTGCTCGAAGGTGAGGGGCTCGAAGTAGAGGCGGTCGGAGGTGTCGAAGTCGGTGCTCACCGTCTCCGGATTGCAGTTCACCAGGATGGCCTCCACGCCGCTGCGGCGGATGGCCTCCACCGCCTGGACGCAGCAGCAGTCGAACTCCACGCCCTGGCCGATGCGGTTGGGCCCGCTGCCCAGCACGATGGCCTTGCGCCGCTCCGTGGGCGGGGCCTCGCTGAAGTCGTCGTAGCACTGGTACAGGTAGGGCGTCTCGGCGATGAACTCACCGGCGCAGGTGTCCACCCGCTTGGAGACGGGGTGGAGGCCGGCCGCCTCGCGCTTCGCCGCGACCTCGTCCTCGGAGGCGCCACAGAAGGTGGCGACCTGGCCGTCGCTGAAGCCCGCGCGCTTGGCCCGCTCCAGCAGGTCGGCGGGCAGGCGGTCGAGGGTGAAGCCCCGGAGCCGGCCCTCCATGTGGACGATCTCCTCCATCTCCCGGAGGAACCAGGGGCTGATCCGCGTGAGGCGGTGCAGCTCGTCGAGGGTGTGGCCCGCCTTGAGGGCGTGGTAGAGCCAGAAGATGCGCTGGGGGCCGGGGATGAGGAGGTGCTCCTTGAGCCGGCCCAGGTCCAGCTTGCCTTCCAGGCTGCCGCTGAGGCCGGGATGGCCTTCTTCCAGCGAACGCAGCCCCTTCTGCAGGGCCTCCTGGAAGGAGCGGCCGATGGCCATCACCTCGCCCACGCTCTTCATCTGGGTGCCCAGCACCTTCTCGGCCTGGGGGAACTTCTCGAAGGTGAAGCGCGGGATCTTCACCACGATGTAGTCCAGCACCGGCTCGAAGGCGGCCCTGGTGCGGCCGGTGATGACGTTGGGCAGCTCCCAGAGCCGGTAGCCCAGGGCCAGCTTCGTGGCCACCCAGGCGATGGGGAAGCCGGTGGCCTTCGACGCCAGGGCCGAGCTGCGGCTCACCCGCGGGTTCATCTCGATGACGATGATCCGGCCGTCCTCGGGGTTCAGCGCGAACTGGATGTTGGAGCCGCCGGTCTCCACACCCACGCCGCGGATCACCGCCAGGGCCGCATTGCGCATGCGCTGGTACTCGGGGTCGGTGAGGGTCAGGGCCGGCGCCACGGTGATGGAGTCGCCGGTGTGGACGCCCATGGGGTCGAGGTTCTCGATGGAGCAGATGACCTCGACGTTGTCGTCCAGGTCCCGCACGACCTCCAGCTCGAACTCCTTCCAACCCAGGATGCTCTCCTCGATGAGGAGCTGCTTCGTCGGCGAGAGGTCCAGGCCCCGGGCGCAGATGGTCTCGAACTCCTCGATGTTGTAGGCGATGCCGCCGCCGGAGCCGCCCAGGGTGAAGGAGGGCCGGATGATGGCGGGGAAGCCCGTGATCTCCAGCAGGGCCTTGGCCTCCGCCATGCTGTGGGCGAAGCCCCCGCGGCAGGTCTCGAGCCCCAGCGTGTCCATCAGCTCCTTGAAGAGCTTGCGGTCCTCGCCCTTCGCGATGGCCTCGGGCTGGGCGCCGATGAGCTTCACCCCGGTCCGCGCCAGCAGCCCCGAATGGTGGGCCTCCATGGCGAGGTTGAGGGCCGTCTGCCCGCCCACCGTGGGGAGGATGGCGTCGGGCTTCTCCGCCTCGAGGACCTTCTCCAGCACCTTCAGGGTGAGGGGCTCGATGTAGGTCGCGTCCGCCCGCGAAGGGTCCGTCATGATGCTCGCCGGGTTGGAGTTCAGCAGGATGGTGCGGATGCCCTCCTCCCGCAGGGCCTTCAGCGCCTGGGTGCCCGAGTAGTCGAACTCGCAGGCCTGGCCGATCTGGATGGGGCCGCTGCCCAGGACCAGGACCGAGTGGATGTCGGTGCGCTTAGGCATGGGCCGCCTCCAGCATGGTCACGAATCGGCCGAAGGCGCTCCGCGCGTCGTGGGGTCCGGGACTGGCCTCCGGATGGTGCTGCAGGCTGAAGATGGGCAGGGTCCTGTGCCGCAGGCCCTCCACGGTACCGTCGCTGAGGTGCTTGTGCGTGACCTCGATCTCCGGCGGCAGGCTGGCCTCGTCCACCGCGAAGCCGTGGTTCTGGGCGGTGATCTCGATGCGGCCGGTCAGCAGGTCGTGCACCGGCTGGTTGGCGCCGCGGTGGCCGAACTTGAGCTTGAAGGTGGTTCCGCCGAAGGCGTGGCCCAGCAACTGGTGGCCCAGGCAGATGCCGAAGATGGGCCGCTGGCCGATGAGCTTTTCGACCTCCTTCTGCATGCCCGGCAGGGCGCCGGGATCGCCGGGGCCGTTGCTGAGAAACACCCCGTGGAAGCGCGGGGCGAGGAGTTCCGAGGCCGGCGTGTCCCAGGGGAAGACCTCGAGATGCAGGCCCGCCACCGAGAGCTGCTTCAGGATCGAGGCCTTGATGCCCCCGTCCAGCACCGAGACGCGGAATGTCGCACCCTCCCGTGGGATCTCGTAGCGGTCCGTGCAGCTGACCTCGGCGCAAAGGGCCTGCCCCGCCATGTCCGGCAGGGCGGCGGCCTTCAGGGCGCCGGCCTCAACACTGCCTTCGCCCTCGGTCCAGATGAGGCCGGGCTGGGAGCCCGCGTTCCGCAGGTGCTGGGTCAGGGCGCGGGTGTCCAGGTCCGTCATCACCGGGACGCGGGCGCGCTTCAGCCAGCCGCCCAGGTCGCTCTCGGAGAGGGTATGGTCCGGCGTGCCCGTGAGCCGCCGGCACAGCAGCGCCGCGGCCCAGGGCCGCGGGGCCTCGTTGAGGTCGGCGTGCACCCCGTAGATGCCCTGCTCGGGGAAGGTCATGGTGACCATCTGGCCGGCGAAGCTGGGGTCCGTGAGGATCTCCTGGTAGCCGGCCATGGCGGTGGTGAACACCGCCTCGCCGCTGCCGCCGAATCCGAGGGGCGCGCGGCCGCGGAAGACCGTGCCGTCCTTCAGGATCAGGTGCGCGCGCATGCAACCTCCAGGGAACAAGGAGGGTCTGGATGTCATCAGCCTCGCGCGGATCGCCCTTCGTCCGCCCGCGGCTTCCCGGACCTTGACGATCCTACCGGAGGCGTTCCTTCAGTTCATCGCTTTAAATGCCCTGCCTTCCTTGCCACAATGGAGGTTTCCCCGTGAGGCCGATGCGCGTCCATCCCCTGGCCGTGGTGCTGCTCCAGGTCGCCGGGACCGGCCCGCTGGCGGCCCAGACGAAGCCGGCCCCGAGCCTGCCCGCCCCCGGTCCGCCGAGCTGGGATGCCTTCCTCGCCCAGCAGCGCGGCGACAACCAGGCGGTCTCCTTCGGCCCCATGAGTATCGACGGGCGCTGGGTGATGGTGCTGCGGCCGGAGGACGCGAAAGACACCTGGTGGCTCGCCGACGACACCTTCCGTCGCCTCCAGTCCACCCAGGAGTTCCGGGTGGTCCAGCTCGGCGCCGCCGCCGCCCGGGACCTCTGGGCCGAGCGCGGCTGGAACAACGACGCCAAGTGGATCCTGCTGGATCCCCCGGCCGAGCGGATCAAGGAGCTGAACGGGCGCCCCACCGGCGAGCAGCTCCTCGCGGAACTGAAGGGCCTGGGCTTCCAGCCGCGATGGGAACGGCGGGAAGCCTTCCTGCGGGACCACGCGGACCACGGGGAGGCCTGGGCCGAGGCCACCCAGCAGAACCTGGCCCTCGTCCTCACCCGCTACCAGCAGTACCTGAAGGAGGGCCGCATCGTCCGCGAGGAGGCCGCGCAGACCACGGGCGCCGCGGGCGGGATGGGCTTCGGCAGCTTCTTCGGCCGCAGCGGGGCCATGACCTTCGCCACGGGTTCGGACCCCACCGGAGCGGCCCTCGCCGACGAGACCTTCTCCGAGGCCGCGGAGGCGCTGGGCCGGGTCGTTGAGGTTCCCGGGTGGACCCAGGCGCCGAACCTCTTCCTGGCCGCCATGGCCTTCCAGGGCATGGGCGCCGGCCAGTCCCCGAGGATGCGGGCCGTCGCCTCGCGCATGGCCGAGCAGCTCCTCGACGCGCTGATGCGCGATCCCCACGACCCGATGCTCTGGGCCCAGTTCGGCGGCGTGGCCCGGGCCGCCGGCCTCAGCCCCCTGGACGCCTTCCGGAAGGCGGTGCCCGTGCCGGGCCAGCCCTGGCCTCCCATGCCCCTGGTGAACGCCGTGATGCAGGAGTTCGAGGGCCGGGAGGACTGGGAGGGCGCCCTGGCCTTCCTGCGGGAGTTCGAGGTCCTGGCGGCGGATCCCCTCCTCCCCAAGGAGGCCTGGCGCACCTACACGGGGCTGCGGGCCGAGCTGGAGGTCCAGAAGGCGCGCTGCCTGGCCCGCCTGGGGCGCTGGAACGAGGTGGGCCCCGCGATCCAGGACGTGCAGCGGTGGGCCGGCGCCCGCTGGGAGGGCGAGTTCACGCGGCGCCTGCGCTTCGCCATCCCCGAGCTCCGCAACAGCCAGAAGGACGCCTTCCAGGCCCTCCTCGACGCCGACGCCCTGCCGGACCTGCCGGCCCCCGCCCCGCCGCCGCCGCTGCGCCTCGCCCTGGTCGGCACGCCGGTCTGGAAGGAGAGCTGGGATCGCCTCCGGAAGGCCGGGCCCCTCCAGCCCTGGTCCCCCGCGGAGCTGGTGTGGGACGACCTCGGCGCCCCGGCGGCCGAGGCCCTGCGCCGGAAGCAGGGCTGGCCCGCGGAACCCGCGCGCTACGTCCTCCTCCGGGGCGACGAGGTGCTCCAGTCCGGCGTCGGCTGCCCCTACCCCGAGGATCTCGCCGCGAAGCTCACCTCCCTCGCGCCCAGCCTCTACCAGCGCCTGGGGGAGATCATCCGGCGCAACCCCGACCACCTCGCGGCCCGCCGCGCCCGGGCGGTCCTGGCCCTGGACCGCATGCCCAACGGCCACCTCGAGCCCCAGCTGGCCGAGGACGCCCGCCTCGGGAAGCTGCCGCCGGAGATCCGCAACCGGGCCTGGACCCCGAACCCCCAGCTCTGGCAGTGGAACGCCCTCAAGGTGCTGCCCGAGGCCGACCGGGAGCTGCGGTCCTGGCCCACGCGCACCTCCGCGTGGAAGCTGTGGATGGCCTGGGCGCGGTTCCACCCCGCCAACCCTTCCCCCCTCAGCTTCGCGCGCACGCTGCCGGTGTGGGGGTCCGAAAGCCGCTGGGCGAGCCGCCTTCCCAAGGAGGTGCACGCGACGGTGGCCGAGGAGCTCCGGACGGCCGGCCGTTTCGAGGAGATGCGGGCCTGGTTCCAGGAGGCCTGGGACGGCCTGGACAAGCGGCCGCTGCCCGCCTTCCGGGCCTTCGGCGCGTTCCGGAACGCCATCCTCCAGCAGCGCCGGGAGCAGGGCGAGTCCATCGCGGCCCCGCTGAAGGAGGCCCTCACCGTGCTCCGCCGCACGGCGGACGTGAAGCTCGTTGACGAGGCCCTGCGCGAGATGCTCGGCGCCCCGGACCCGGCCACGGACCCCACCGCCGTCGAGGGTCCCCGCCCCGGCCAGCGGCGCGGCCAGGGGCCGGGCGGCTTCGGCTTCGGCGGCTTCCCCGGCGGGCCCGGCCGGGGACGGGGCCAATGACGCCCTGGAGCGGCGACGACGTCTGGTTCATGCAGAAGGCCCTGGACGAGGCCTGGGAGGCTGAGCGCCGGGACGAGGTGCCCATCGGCGCGGTGCTGGTGAGCGAGGGCCTGCTGGTGGGCCGGGGCCACAACGCCCCGATCTCCTCCACCGACCCCACCGCCCACGCCGAAGTGCAGGCCCTGCGCAGCGCCGGCGCCTGGCTGAAGAACTACCGCTTCGCCGGCAGCACGCTCTACGTGACCCTCGAGCCCTGCCTCATGTGCTTCGGCGCCCTGGTGCACGCCCGCGTGGCGCGGGTGGTCTTCGGCGCGTCGGATCCGAAGGTGGGCGTCAGCCGGCTGCTGCCCCGGCTCGAAGAGGCGAACCTGAACCACCGGATCGAGTTCCAAGGCGGGTTGATGGAGGCCGAGTGCCGGGAGCTCGTGCAGCGGTTCTTCCAGCGGCGGAGAGGGTGAGGGGGCGTTCCCGTCCCGTCTCGGCGGTTCAACGATCCAACGATTCAACGATGCCAACGACCAGGATCGGTCCTGTCGAGCCGATGGAAGGTTTTTGAGACCGGCACCTTCGTGAAGCGTGATCCGCGAGGTGTGCGGATCACGCTTCACGGAGGTGCTGCCAAACGATAGTGCGGCAGGTCGGGGAGGCTTCCTTCAAGACGCTCGCGGACGGTGGCGGAACGGAGCCTTCATGAAGGTCGTCGACCTTCGTCCCACCGAGCGCGCCGTGCCCGGGATCATCACGTCTCATGTTCCTGCCGCACTATCGTTTGGCCGCACTTCGATCCAGCAGGTTTCGCACCGGTCGCGAATCCTGCTGGATCGAAGTGCCTGTCTAAAAACTTCAGCAGTGTGGTTTCCCGGTCGGCCTGGATCGTCCCAGCTCGGGACGGAGAACGGCCCGCTCGCCGGCTCGCCCGCTCACCCCTCGCCGCCCCGATCCACATCCTTCCCGCCCAGGCCCAGCCGCTCCTTCAACCTGGGCGTCGTGCCACGGCTGGCCTCGAGCTCGACGCCGCCGGGCAGCCGCACGAAGACGCGTCCGTTCATCGCCGGGCGCAGGCCGAGCACGGCTTCGGGGCGGAGGAGGAGGTGGCGCTGGATGCGCATCAGGCCGGCGTCCGGGAAGTGGGCCTCCACCTCGCCGAGGCTGCGCCAGACGGTGCGGAAGCGGTCGCCGGCGTGGGCCCAGACGGTCTCGTCCCGCACCTCGAAATGGGTGGTCTTCGACAGTTCCATGAACAGCAGCCCCTCGCCGGCCTGGATCGCGTAGCGCGTCGCCCGCTTCTCGGGGACAGCGGTGTGGGCCAGGCGCCGCCGCACGCGGTCCAGGGCCCGCACGAGGCGCTCGGTGGTGACGGGCTTGAGCAGGAAGTCCTGGGCCTCGGCGTCGAAGGCTTCGGCGGCGTGGTCCTTGTGGGCGGTGACGAAGACCACCGGCAGCGTGGCCTCCAGGCTCTTCGCGAGGCTGAGGCCGTCCTCGCCGGGCATCTGCACGTCGAGGAAGAGCGCGTCGGCCTTCCCGCCGCCGCTCAGCCAGGTGCGCAGGCCCGCCGCGTCCCGGAACTGCCCCGCCACCACGCAGCCGCAGTCCTCCAGCAGGCGCGCGAGGCGCTTGAGGTTGAGGGGCTCGTCCTCGGCGATGGCGACGCGCAGCGGCTTCGGCATGGGATCAGGATGGCAGCGGCAGCGTGAGGCGGGCCCGGGTCCAGTCGCCTTCGCGGGTGAGTTCCAGGGCCGCGCCGGGTCCCAGGAGCCGCAGGCGTTCCCGCAGGTGTCCGAGGCCGAGGCCTTCGCGGTCCCCCTTCGGCGCGGTGCCGGTGTTCTCCACCTTCAGCACCAGCGTCCCACCGGCGCGGTGGGCCCCCAGGCGCAGCTCGCCGCCCTCGGTCGCCGCGGCGATGCCGTGGAGCACGGCGTTCTCCACCAGGGGCTGGAGCAGGAGGGGCGGCACCGCCAGCCCGTCGACCCAGGCGGGCCAGTCCCAGGTGACGCGCAGGCGCTCGCCCAGGCGGATCTGCTCGACGCGGAGATAGTCCTCCAGCAGGGCCCGCTCGGCGGCCAGGGGCGCTTCGCGGCGGCCCGCGTGGTCCATCAGCCGGCGCAGGTAGTCGCAGAGGGCCACCAGGGCGGCTTCCGTGGCCTCTGGATCCTCCTGGGCCAGCTCCACGAGGCCGCTGAGAGCGTTGAAGAGGGCGTGGGGCTGCATCTGGGCCTGCAGCGCCAGGGCCCGGGCCTGGCCCGAGAGGCGTTCCAGTTCGGCCTCCCGCGCCTCGCCAGCCTCGCGCTCGGCGACGATGCGGCCCACCAGGGTGGCCAGGAGGACGCCGAGGAAGGCGTGGAAGGCCTCCGGCGGGATCGCGGGCCTGGGCGGACGCAGGGGCGTCCGGCGGGGCGGCGGGCCACCGGGGCCGAATCCAGGTCCAGGGGCTCCAGGGGGCGGAGGCGGCGGGTGGGGCGGCGCCGGATCCTCCATGCCGCCCAGGGCCAGGATGCCCGCCAGCATTCCGGACACCCACAGGGTGTTCAGGCCCAGGGACTGGAGCAGGCCGCGCAGGGGCCCCGCCAGGGGCGCCTCGCCCTTCCCCCATTGCCAGGCCGCGGGAGCCAGCACCAGGCAGCCCAGCACCAGAAAGAAGGGCAGCAGGGCCTCCCCGTAGCCCAGCCGTCCGTAAGGCCCGCCCAGGACCAGCCGTCCCGCGGCCCAGGCCGCGCCCAGCAGGAGCAGGACGCCCGCCCGGCCCGGCCGCAGGAAGCGCCGGGCGAGGGCATCGAGGACGGCCGCGTCTCGCATGGCCCCACTCTACCGGGCGGCCTCCCGCCGCGCCGACCGCTCGGCGGCCTAATGGAAGGCTGGGCCCCCGCCTTGGGCGCCGCGCGGATCGCGGGCCACCTGAAGCCGCTCCGCCCGCACCCTTGGCGTGCGGACGCACCGTCCGCCACCGCCCCGGAGGTCCCATGCTCCCCCTGATCGTCCTGCAGCAGCCCGCGCCGCCCCAGCCGCCCCCGCCGCCCCTCATGGCCATGGCCCAGGAGCTGGGCCTGAGCGAAGCGCAGCTGGCGAAGCTGAAGGCCATCCACCGGGCCCACCGCGACGCGATGGAGGACCGCCACGAAGCCGTCGAGAAGGCCCGCAAGGCGCTGATGGACGCGGTGCGGGACGGCGGCGAGCTGAACACCCTCTACGCCGCGTTCTCGAAAGCCCACCTGGCCGCGTTGATGGAGGCCCGGGCCCTGCATGCCGAGCTCAACGGGGTGCTCACCCCGGAGCAGCAGGCGAAGGCCAAGGCGCTGCACGCCGCCCGCGAAGGCGGCCCCCACGGCCCCGGTGCGGGCCCTGGTGAAGGCCCGGGCCGCGGGATGGGCCGGCCAGGCCAGGGCGGACCTGGCTTCGGCCCCGGGCCTGGACGTCGGCCGGGCCCGGGCGGCCCGCCCCCGGGCGACGCCGAATGACGTGCGCCGGGGACGGACGTCCTGCGCGCCCGTCCCCGGCCCGCCCGACCTGAGAGGGGTCAGGCGTGGGCGAAAACCTCCCCGAGGCGGGCCAGCGTGGCGGCGTCCAGCATCCGTTCGGCCATGGGGTAGAGGACGTTGTTCTCCTTCTCGATGTGGGAGCGCAGGGTGCCGATGAGCTGGGTGGAGGCGCGGGCGGTGCCCTCGGGATTGCCCGACACGCCCTCGCGGATGTCGCCCAGCACGATCTGGGTGAGGTCCCACAGCAGCCGGTGTTCCTCGCGCATGCAGTGGGTGGGCCCGTGGCCGCCGCCGAACATGGGGTCCAGCAGGGGGAAGAGGTGCTGCTCCTCGGCCTCGTTGTGGGCCTTTAGCTCCTCGAAGAGCCAGGTGGCCACGTCCTTCACGCCATCCCAGTCGCCGGACTTCACGGCGCCCTCCATGCGGTCCAGGCGCTTGAGGGCCTCGGCGTGCTCGGCCATCCACTTGAGGAGCGTCGGGTTCGAGACCTGGCCGGCGGCGGCCGGAAGGGAGCCGTGGTCGCAGCCGTGGTGGGCGCAGGCCTCCTCTTTCGTGGCGGGTGCAGCGGCCAGGGCCTTCGCCCCGCGGCGCATGGTGAGCATGAAGCGGGAGGGCTCCTGGGCCACGATGCCGTGGGGCACGCCCGGGGGCAGGTCCACCGCCTGGTGGGCCAGCAGCACGCGGGCCTCCTCGCCGACGCTCACGCGGATGCGGCCCTCGAGGGCCACGAGCTCCGCCGGGAACGGCGCGGCGTGGGGGCTGATCTCCTGGCCCGCGTCGAGGGCGAAGAGCACCACCTTGGTGGCGCCGGGCAGGTCGAGGATGGCCTTGGAGACGATGCCCCCCTCGGGAATCGGCAGGGCGGCGGTGAGATCGGTGACGGCGGACATGGTCCCTCCCATGGCCGAAGCATCCTCCCGGCCCGCGCAGGCCGCCTTGAGGAATGTCAAAGCCCCCCTTGGGAATTCCCCGCCCTGGCCGGGAACCCGCGTCCCTGCTAGACTCGACGGTTCCGGAGAGATGGCAGAGTGGTCTATCGCACCTGACTCGAAATCAGGAGTGGGGCAACCCACCGGGGGTTCGAATCCCTCTCTCTCCGCCAACAGGCCGCCGCAAGGCGGCCGTTTTGTTGGCGGTGAGAGAAGGACTCGAATCGAGCCGGCGCCTGGCCTGGAGGCGCGCCGCACCGGAACGGAATCCGCTCGCTTCCCGCAAGCGACGGCGGCGATACTCTGCTCTCCATGGACTCGGTTCGAGCATGACGGCTCTGGACGCACGGCCCGTTCCCGGCACGGGCCGCTGGACACCTGCGTGAAGGCCTTCGTCCCGGGGCGGCCCTACTGGTGGCAGTGGCCCACGGTCCTCTCCCTGGACGCTCCTGCCGTCGCGGTGCTCTGGCAGTGGGAGCTCTCGCGGGTCGCTGGCGTGGAGCTCGGGGCCCACCACGCCTTCGTGCTGGGCGCCTCCGTGTGGCTCGCCTATGCCGCCGACCGGTGGATCGAGGGGTGGCGCCTCGAGCCGGAGCAGGTACAGACGCAACGCCACCTGTTCTACCAGCGCTGGCGCTGGCCCCTGCTCGGGCTCTGGACGGGCGTCCTGGCCTCGACCCTCGGCGTGGCCCTCCACTCGCTGTCGGAGCACGAGCTGCTCGCCGGGCTGCTGCTCCTCGGCCCCGTCCTCGCCTACCTCCTCCTGCACCAGCTGACCCACCGGAACAGCCTCTGGCGGGCGCCCAAGGAACTCTTCGTCGCCCTGCTCCTCGCGGGCGGCGCGTCCTGCTTCACCCTCGCCCGCGCCCCGGGCTCGCTGCGCGGGATGTCGCTCCCCCTCGGACTCTTCGCCCTGCTCTGCTTCGCCAATTGCGCCCTCATCTCCCTCTGGGAGCGCGAAGTGGACCGCTCCCACGGCCAGGTCTCCCTCGCCCTGCAGTACCCCGGAGGTGGCCGGATCCTCCGCCTCCTCCCTTGGCTCGTGGCCGCCGTCGCCGCCGCTTCCTCTTCGGCTGGAAGCGGCCTCTTCCGCGAAGCCACCCTCGCAGCCGCCGCCAGCGGCGCGCTGCTCGGAGGGGTGGACCGGTTGCAGCCCCGCTGCGGGCGCCAGCTCGCCCGGGCGCTTGCGGACGCGGCGCTCCTGGGCCCCCTGCTGCCCTGGGTGCTCGGGTGGATGGCGGGCCGCGGATGAGCCGGGACGGCGGTGGCTTCGACCGGCTGGCGGGAGGCTATCGCGTCCTGGAGTTCCTCGCCTTCGGCCGTGCGCTGGAGGAGGCCCGCTTCTGCCTCCTCGACCGCCTCGGCGACCGGCGCGCGATCCTCGTCCTGGGGGAGGGCGACGGCCGCGGCCTCGTCCGACTGCTGGAGGCCGCCCCGGCCGGGGCGGTGACCTGCGTGGACCTCAGCGCGGCCATGCTGGACCGCGCCCGCGCCCGGCTCCAAGAGGCCGACCTCGGCCGGGTGCGCTTCGTGCAGGCCGACCTGCTCGTGGATCCCCTGCCCGACGGCCCCTTCGACGCGGTGGTCACCTGCTTCGTCCTCGACTGCTTCACTCCGGAGCAGGCCGGCGCCCTGGTCCGGTCCGTGGCCGCGCGGCTGGAGCCCGGCGCACGCTGGCTCTGGGCGGACTTCCGGATCCCGGCCCGCGGGCCGCTCCGCTGGCGCGCGCGGGCCTGGGTGGCGCTGCTCTACGCGTTCTTCCGCTGGCAGACGGGGCTGCCCGCCCGCGCCCTCCCGCCTTCGGAGGACCTGATCGCCGCCGCGGGCCTCGCGCCCGTGGAGGGGCGGGACTTCCAGGCCGGCCTGGTGCGCAGCGTGCTGTTCAGCCGGCCCGCGTCCGGGCCCGGACCGGTCCCCCCGGCTCAGTGATTGTTGCCGATGTCCGTCCCCGTCCCGTAGGGCGTGGTGGCGCCGGTGACGACGTTGCTCCCGTACTTGATGCCGCCGCCGCTGCCGGCGTAGTAGATGCCCATCTTGGTGTTGAAGACCTGGTTGCCGAGGATGTTCATCGTGGAGCTGTTCATCACCGCGATCCCGTAGCTGTTGGAGAGGCCCGCGGCGAGGTAGATCCGGTTGTTCTCCACGCTGCCCCAGGTGAAGTCCCCGAAGGCGCTGTTGATGAGAATGCCCGTGGAGCTGTATCCGGAGGCGGCGCTGGACGCGCGGACGTTGCGCACGGTGTTGTCCCAGATCCGGATGGACTGGCCGTAGGCGAAGATCCCCGTCGCGTTCGTCGACGAGGCGGAGGTGATCTCCTTGACCACGTTGCCGTGGATGTTGAGATCCTGGCCCGAGAGGTTCATCCCCATCTGGCAGCCGCCCACGGAGAGCCCGGTGACCTCGACGTCGGCCGAGCCGCTCACCTGCAGGCCGGTGGGGAAGCCCGTGATGTAGCCGTTCCGCACGTGGACCACGTTCGCGCCGGCCACGTAGACCCCCGCGCTGGCGGAGGCGCCGCCGATGAGGTTGTAGCCCCCGAGGTCCAGGTCGACCTCGCTGGCCGCCACGGTGATGGCCGCGCCCGAAGCGCCGCCCATGGCGGCGTTGAAGCCGAGCACGTACTTGCCGGGGCTGCTGATGGTGTAGGGGACCGACGAGATGACCACCTGGGCCTGCAAGGCGGAAGGCAGCAGGAAGGCGGCGGCCAGCAGGGCGCGCCGGCCCAGGGCCAGGATGGTGGAAGCGGACAGGGACATGGAGGTCCTCCTTGGTCCCAAGGCTAGAAAAGGGTTGCGTGCCCGGGAGGAGCCACTTCAGAACTTCCCGGCTCAGCCACTTCGGCGCGGAACCTCCAGAGCCCCGGGCGCACGCGTCGTCGGCCGAGGATGCGGCCGGGCCACACCCGTGGCGAAGGGCCACAGGCGCCCCGGGCCAGGAAAGACCGCCTTCCCTCCGGCCGACCCATCCGGTGGCAAGCGCAAATCTTCCGCTGAGGGGGCTTGGCTGGATCCGGCGGGACTTGGCCCCGATCTTGAATCCATACCGGGATCCGAAAGGAGTCCGTGATGAACAAACGCCTCTTCCCCTTCGCCCTGATGCTTTGCCTCGGCGGTTCCGCCGCCCAGGCTCAGGTCTCCCTGCGCATCAACATCGGGCTTCCCGTCGTCCCGCACCTGTACGTTGTGCGGCCTGGGATCCAGGTGGTCGAGGACTTCGACGACGAAGTCTTCTTCGCCTCGGATTGGTACTGGTGCCGTCGCCCCGGCGGCTGGTACCGGGCCCGCCATCCCCGCGACCGCTTCGACTTCGTCGACGTCCGCACCGTCCCGCGCGACCTCGTGGCCCTGCCCCCCGGACACTACCGGCACTGGAACCGCGAGCATCGGGTGGAGCGGTGGGAGCGCCGCGAGGCGCGGTGGGAGGAGCACCGGGAGCGCGAGCGCCGGCGGGAATGGCGCGAGGACCGGCGCGAAGACCGCCACGGCCACGGTGAGGGCCGCGGCCATGGACACCGGGACCGGGACTGAGGCTGGCGGAAGCCAGGCCTGCCTTTCGCGGGGCCTTGGTCACCCCTCCCGGGTCGGGTCGTAGCCGAATTCGCGGACCAGGGCGTCGCGGAACCGGTCCCGCTCGTAGGACAGTGCCGCGCCCTCGCCGCCGCTGGTGGCGGAGCTCGCGTAGTTGCCCATCCAGTCCACCGCCAGCTTGAAGGCGGCGATGGCCCGGGTTTCGTCGCCGGCGCGCTGGAAGGCGCGCATCCGCTGGGCGTACATCTCGGCGATGGAGGCCGCCGCGCCGAGGTGCGGGATCGCGCGCAGCATCTCCTGCTCCACCCCCTCGAGCCGGTCCGGGCCCTCCGGGTCCTGCGCCGCGCGCGCCCAGGTCCCGGCGTCGGGCCGCGCGGATTCCGCCGCCGGCGGCGGCACGATCATCGTCCGCGCCGCGGGGTCCTGGAAGGCCGGAATCACCCTGGGAGTCGTGACGTCCACGCCCAGCTCGAAGTAGTCCCGCATGTGCCCGTTCCGCGGGCCGTCGGTGGCGCGCAGCGCGAACCGCAGCGTCTGGCGCGCGCCGTCGCGTTCAAGCTCGATCCAGACCTCCAGGCGCGCCGTGTCCAGGCCAAGCCCCCGCAGCACGCCGGTGTCGCCGGCCCGGAGGGTGTTCCCCGCCAGGTCCGTGAATTCACGGAGCACGGTGACCCGGTGGTCCACGCGGAGATGATCGATGGTGCAGGCCATGGGCTTTGGGTCCAGATCAGGTGCCGAGGCCGGCGAACAACGACGCGAGGTCGCGGGCCAGGAGTTCGGGTTCCTCGATGGCCGCGAAATGGCCGCCCCGGGGCATGGGCGTCCACTGGTGGATGGTGTAGAGCCGCTCGAGCCATTCCCGGGGTGGGCTGCCCTCGGAGACGAAGTTCCGGTCGAAGTTGGCGAAGCCCGTGGGCACGTCGACGCGGGTGCCGACGGGGAGTTCCACGCCGTGCCAGCGGTTGTCGAAGTAGTCGCGCATCGAGGTCGTGATGCTCCCGGTGACCCAGTAGAGCGTGAAGGTCGCGAGCAGGAAGTCCCGGGGGATGCGGCGCTCGAGGTCCCCTCCGGAATCGCTCCAGGCGCGCCACTTCTCGAGCAGCCAGGCCGCGAGCCCCGCCGGGGAATCGTTCAGGGCGTAGCCGAGGGTCTGCGGCCGCGTCGACTGGATCGCGGAGTAGCCCCGTTCCACCGCGTCCCACCGCTGGACCTGCGCCACGTAGGCCTGCTCGGCCTCGGTCAGGGGCGGCGCGCCTTCGCCCAGGGGCGGCCACAGCTCCGGCGTGGTGAGGTGGAGGCCCAGGATCGAAGCAGGCTCCTCCAGGGCCAGGTGGGTCGCGACGCCCGCCCCGAAATCCCCGCCCCCCGCGCCGTAGCGGTGGTAGCCCAGGCCGACCATGAGCCGGTGCCAGAGCCTTGCGACGGTCCGGGACGTCGCGTGCGCCGGCCGCTCCGAGAAGCCGTAGCCCGGCAGGGAGGGAAGGACCACGTCGAAGGCCGGACCCGGGATGCCATGGGCCCGGGGCGCGGTCAGCAGGGGGACCAGCGGCAGGTATTCCAGGAACGAACTCGGCCAGCCATGGGTGAGGATCAAGGGAATGCCCTGGCCTTCCCGAGCGGGCTCGTGGACGAAGTGGATCCGGATCCCGTCGAGATCCGCCTGGAAATGCCGGAAGGCCTTCAGGCGGACTTCCTCCGCACGCCAGTCGAAGCCATCGGCCCAGTGCCTCAGCAGGCCCTGGAGGGATTCGAGGTCCGTGCCCTGCGACCAGGGTGCGCCCGGCGCGGGCTCCGGCCATCGCGTCCGCTGGAGGCGGGTCTTCAGGTCCGCCAACACTTCATCGGCCACGCGCATCGTGAAGGGCTTGATCGAGATCGGGGAAGGGGCCGACGGCATGCCTTCGATTGTGCTCGGTGGATGGGGAATCCGACAGCCTCCCCGCGCGTGGGCGGGCGCGTCGGAACGGGGTGGGGCGAAACCCGGTCCCGGATTGACGCTGAAAGACTGAACTGCGAAGTTCTGAGGCAAGATGCCCCAGAAGCCCGATTCAGCGACCGCACCACGAGGCCCACGGGCACCCCGCGGCACTCAGCCTCGATTCCCCTCGTGAAGCACACCATCCTCCTCTACGGCCTGGTGGGCGGGCTGCTCATCGCCGTCCTCCGCTTCACCGAGTACCGGTTCCTGGTCCTTGAGCACTCGCTCGAGATCTACGGCGGGATCGTGGCGGTCCTCTTTTCCGTCCTCGGGATCTGGCTCGGCCTGAAGCTCACCCGGGTCAAGGTGGTGGAGGTGGTCCGAGAGGTGCCGGTCGCCGCGGACTTCGTCCGCAACGAGGCGCGCCTGGCGGAACTCGGCATCACCCCCCGCGAGCTCGAGATCCTGGAGGCGCTGGCGGCCGGGCACAGCAACCGGGAGATCGCGGCGCGGCTCTTCGTGAGCGAGAACACCGTCAAGACCCACACCTCCAACCTCTTCGCCAAGCTCCAGGCGCGGCGCCGCACCCAGGCCGTCCAGCGGGCCAAGGAGGCGGGATTGATCCCGTAGGGGTTACCGTTCCCCGGCCCCTCCCCCGAACGGGTGATTTTCGCCCCCGGGACTGGAAATCACCCGTTCGGGCGATACCGGAACCGAGGTTGGCGCCCCAGATTGGCGACCATGGACCCGCGGTCCAACCCTCTCAAAGGATCCCTCATGCGCAAGATCGTCCTCACCTTCGGGCTCATCGCCGGCGGCATCCTCTCGGTGTTCCTCGCGGCGCCGTTCCTCCTCAAGGGCAGCGCCAACCTCGAACACGGGATGCTCTATGGCTACGCCACCATGGTGCTCTCCCTGCTCCTCATCTATTTCGGCGTGCGCCAGTACCGCGACCAGGCGGGGACCGGCGGCCTCAGTTTCTGGAAGGGGTTCCAGGTCGGGTTCCTGATCTTCGTGGTGGCCGGCCTCTGCTACGTGATCACCTGGGAGGTCCTCTACCGCACCGTGGCCTCCGGGTTCATCACCGACTACATGACCAAGAGCCTCGACCACGCCCGCGCCGCCGGCGCCACCGAGGCCCAGCTGGCTGCGCAGCGGCAGGAGATAGCCAAGTTCATGGCGATGTACGCCAATCCCCTCTTCCGGGCCATGATGAGCTTCCTCGAGCCCCTGCCGGTGGGCGTGGTGCTCTCGCTGGTCACGGCGGGTGTGCTGCGGCGGCCGGCTGCGGTGAAGGGCTGAGTGCGATCGCGGCCCTCCGCCCCGGACTTACACCCCCAACGCCGACATGGCGGGGACCCGCCGGATCGAGCCTTCGACCCTGGCACCGGAAAACCTGGGATGCCTTATACTTCCAGCGGAGTTGATCCATGAACCGCGGCGAAATCCTGGCTCGGTTGCATCAGGCCCTGCCGGGCTTGAGGGCTCGGTACGGGATCGCCCGCCTGCGTCTCTTCGGCAGCGTGGCGCGGGATGAAGCCGGGCCGGGTTCGGACGTGGACCTGCTCGTGGAGTTCCAGGGCCCTGCGAGCCTGGATGGTTTCATGGGCCTGAAGGCGGACCTGGAAGCCCTCCTCGGAGCCCCCGTGGACCTCGCCACGCCCCGTTCCCTGCGCCCCGCCCTCCGGGCCCTCGTCGAGAAGGACCTCCTGGATGTCGCGTGAGCCGCGGCTCTACCTCGGCGACATCCTGGAAGCCATCCGGAGGATCCGGCTCCTGACCGAAGGCCTGGACCTGGAGACGTTCCGGGACGACTGGCGGGCCCAGGACGCCACCCTCAGGAACCTCGAGATCCTCGGTGAAGCCGTCAAGCACCTCCCGAGTGAGCTGACGGCCCGGCACCCGGACGTGGCCTGGAAGAACATCGCCGGATTCCGCGACTTCCTGGCCCATGCCTACTTCGGCGTGGACGAGGAAATCGTCTGGGACGTCATCACCAGCAAGCTCGAACCCCTCGAAGGCGCGGTCCGCGATTTCATGGATTCCGGGCAGGCGTGATTCGAGCGGCTTGCCGGTGTGGGGCGAGAGTTGGGGTTCGCGGTGGGGGTTGATGGCTTCATCGGGTGGGTGGAGCGACAGGGAGCGACCTGCCTCTAAAGCGTGGAAACCCCAGGTCCCAGCGAAGCCCCAAGGCTGAGGGAGGTTCGAGGGCCCTTGGGGTGTTCCGTCTGAAGTGCGCACTGATTATGTGTGATGCGGGAGACCCGGTCATGAAGCTCACCCTTTCCATCGACAAGCACCTCCTCGAGAAGGCCCGGAAGACGGCCGGCGTCCTGGGCCTGAGCCTCAACGAGATGATCCGGAACTACCTGGAGAAGGTGGTCGGCGGCGCCGGCAAGGCCGACACCTTCGAGGAGCTGAAGACCCTCTGCACCACCCGCGGTGGCCACTCCCGCGGCCAGGCCTGGACCCGGGACGATCTGCACCGTGGCTAGGTTCTTCCTGGACTCCAGCATCGTCGCCTGCGCCGACGACCTGGACGCCCCCGCCAAGCAGTCCGCCGCCCTCGGCCCCCTGGAGCGCGCCTACGGCGACGCCGCCGGCGTGCTCTCCCTCCAGGTCCTGCAGGAGTACTACGTCACCGCCACCCGGAAGCTGGGCGTCCCGACCGCGGATGCCAGGCGGAAAGTGGAACTGCTCTCAAGGCCGGCAGTCGTGCGCCTCGACCCCACCGACATCCTCGCCGCCATCGACATGCAGGGCCTGCACGGCTGCTCCTTCTGGGACGCCCTCATCGTCCAGGCCGCGCTGCCGGCCCGTTGCACGGTGCTGTACACCGAGGATCTGCAGCCGGGGATGAGGATCGGGGGGCTGCAGATCGTGAACCCGTTCGAGGGGGTCAAGGGTGAGCGGGATGAGGGGCTTATGGCATAGTTCCTGGAGTGGATAGAGAGTCTTCCGGTCGGGTCCCGGTACGGAGCCTTGACTGATTGACGGAGAAAGCCTGAACTGAGAACTTCGGAGGCGCGATGCACCAAGAATCAGCTATAGCGACCGATCCAAGTGGCCCAAAGGCATCCCGAACCGGCCTCGTTAGCACCAGATCGGCTCTCCCGGGAGGCCGCTCGCGTGGAATGAGGCGTTTGAATTCCCTTCCAGTTCATGAAACAAGTATTATAAATTGCATTTTTTGGTTATGATTTAATCGGATACACCTTCCAACAACCTAGAATTGCCCTACTCGCTTTGGCGCACATACGGAATGGGAACCTTGATTTCTCTGACCACACCCTCTTTTTTCTGGTAAGGCAGCATGCGAACCAAAGCCATTTATAGTATGATAATAGTTAATTTGCTGCTAATGAGTGGATGCGAGTCTTCCGAAAGGCGTGCCAACAAAGCAATTAATGTTTACAGTGAATCCATTGATTCAATTTCAATAGAATATAAAAAAATATTAATTGATATGGCTGAAAAAGAATATCAAAGAAAGTTGAATGATAACGAAAAGAAGGAGCTTGATAAATTTTATGAGCCCATTAGAGAAAAATTTGAAAAAAATAAACTTGAAGCAATTGCAAAAATAAAACTATCTGGTAATGGTGATGCAAAAATTATAGAAACTTTACGTCAAATTGATCAGGAATTACTTCTGGACAGTAGAACTGCTGAGAATATAAAAGCAAAGATTGCATTTGATGGTTATAACCGTCTACTTGGAAAGCCAACATTTGAGGGTGATGCGGCGCTATTGATGCTTGAATTAAAGAGCAAAAAATTGATACAAGCAAAAGATAAAATTCTTATCATCGTCTCACAGAAGTGAGAATACTTCCGAGATAATCACTTGTGGTGGTTGATAGTTGCGGCGTCATGCCGAGCTGGTTCTTCACGTAGCGCGGCTCGAGCTTGGGGTTCAGCTCGTGTGCAGCCTTGAAGTAGGCGACGAAGAGCGTATACCCGAAGCACTTGAAGCCGTGGCGCACCGTCCCGAGCGAGCCGCTCCGGTCCATCCACTTGCATAGGTCTGTGAAGATCGGCTCGCCCGTCTTCGGCCCGTGCAGGGCTCCGAGCTTTGCCCACTCCTTGGGCTGCGTGCCCATGATGATCTCGAGGACCACAGGCGGAATGATCTCGCGCACTCGGTCGAAGCCATCGCGCGAGATAGCTACGTAGCCGTGACAGAGAGGTGGTGCCCGATGACTGTCTCAAACGCGGCCTCGGAGTATCTGTGGGCGCTCGTAACGGCTACCGCTTCGGCTGGACTCTCCAAGATCCCAGAAAGGTTCGACTCAAACGGTCACTACCGCCACGACTTCCGCGGAGAACCGCTCGGCCTGCGCGCATCGCCGGCGGACTGCGGACCAGGCCTCGACGATGGTCCGTTCGCGGGCGCGATAGTCACGCGAGGTCTTCCTTATGCGCTGCGCGACGGGCAGCGCCCTCAACTGCGACTCGACATTGAGGTTGCACTCAAGGCCGATCAGAAGCTGATGACCATTGTCGAACGCAGCCGCCACAAGCCACGCCTCGACGGACTTTGAGGGCACGCACAATACGGTCCTTGGCCCTGGCGCCATCATGCCAGCCCACGCGAGCAGGCATGAACGCATGGCTTCGGCGCTGCCCGAGGCCGGCGGACACTGGATCATGTTGGGCAGCGTGGGCCAGCCGCGAGTTTCCGCGAGGGCGGCGATCTCGGCGCTGACATCGGCGTATCGCTTCTCGGCAACATCGGCGTCGACATGGAGCACGAAGAGATCGAATCCTTGCAAAGTTGGGTCGTCCTCGAACTGGGCACGGCCGCGCGTCGCGAAATCGAGGCACCAGCGCAACACGCCGCCCCAGCCCGTGCCAAGCTTCGGCCGCTTGGGCTCTGGTTGCAGAAGCGTGAGCACGAACGGTCGCGGAAGCAGCGCCTTCAATGCCGCCTGGATGATGATCTCGTCAGTCGGTCCCTCCGCGACCAGAGCCACTCGGAGGTCAGACATTGGGCACGGCTCCGAGGTTGCCCATCGCCCACAGGCGCGAGAGGGGATACTCCTCGTTGAGCTTCTGCAGCTCGGGGGTCAGCGTGATGCGCCTTGCCGCGGTGTGACCCTCGCTGTTCCGCTCCACGGCGAAGAGGCGAACCTCATCGTCATCAAGATTGAGCCCGTCGAGCACCGTGGGGTTGTGTGCGGTAAAGAGAAGTTGCCGGTCTGGGTTGGCTTTTTGGAGCCAATCGGCGAGATGCTCGACGAGACGCGTGACCAATCGTGGATTCAGGGCCGAGTCTAGGTTGTCGATGGCGAAGATTGACGGAGAGGAGGGCGACAGGCAAAGCACCGCCGCGAAGAGTACGTAGAGCGCGCCTTCACTTGCATCGTAGGCAGTGAGGGTATTTCGAGAGGGCGCCATGAAGCGATCAGTGAACCTCAACACTTGCTTCGCGCGCGGGACCGATGGAGACAATAACGCGCCTGCTGCATCCGTGGCGCCTACATCGCTCATCCAGTCCACCAGGGCGAGGGCCTCATCGAGCAGGTCAGAATCCACCGAACGTTTGAGGGCCTCGTAGCCCTCGGCGAGGCCTCCACCGACGAGTCCGACGGGTACACGTGTCTGTGGATCCTGGGCTGTTGCGCGTAATGCCGGCGTGTTGGGCGTATAGATGGAGTAGCCCTGCAATGCCTTCAGGAGGAGAGAGGCGGGAGCATCGGCCTGTAGCTCGACGAGCTTGAGCGCGGCCAGTCCCGCGGACTCCTCTAGATTCAACTTCCTCTTGTCGGCGGGGCGTCGGCCGACGATCTGGGTCCCGCTCGACGACAGGAATTCGGACTTGAACGACCAGGCCGGCTCTGGTTTGCCCAGTGGGTTCAACAGCGACAGCCGGTACGTCGCGTCGCCTTGGCCCTGCGCCTCGAAGAAGATGTGGGGCGGTATTTTACCACTCGCAAACGAAGCCTTGAACAGTCGCGGCAAGCCGGCGCGCACGCCACGCCGGATGATGGCCTCATCATCCACGCGCCCGCCCGCGGCCGCACCGAGGACACCAAGCGCTTCGAGCAGGTTGCTCTTGCCGACGCCGTTGGCACCAATGAAGCAGTTCACGCGACCCAGCGCGACCGTCTGGTCTACGATGGACTTGAAGCCCTTGATGTGGACCTGTCGCAGTCTCATTCGGCGCTCTCCTTCACCTCGAGTTGCCCAGTCACCGTGGCGGCAATGAGCGCGGAGCGGCGCTCCTTGAGCAGTACATTTGTGTGCTCAGTCGCCGTGCACACGACGTCGAGCTTCGCAGTCCCTTGCGCGATGTACTGCATAGTGGCCCGCTGCTCATTGTGAAAAGGGAATTCCAAAGCCTCATTTTGAGCGAGCGACCACCGGCGAGAACGATTTCGTTGTCGGAGTAGAACTTCGCGAGGCGAGTTCGGGGCGCTTGGCTGGCTTGATGAGCTGGGTTCATGGGGTATCTCGCCTCAAAACTTCGCAGTTCGGCTCTTTCCCGTCAATCAGCGACAGGGCTTCGCCTGACCCTATCCGGCTAGGACACACCTCCGATTGTCGGTAGCATCCCACCTTCACAACGGCGGTTGCTTCAAATTGACGCACCCGCGGATCGCCCTGATCACCTTGGGCTGAGTGATGAACGCAATCTGCTGCATCCGGCCAGGACATGCCGGGCAGTCGAAGAAATCCACCGCGAAGTCTTTAAGCAGCAGCTTCGCCCGGGGGATCCAGCGCCTCCGCACGGTCTTCCCGCGACCAACTTCCTCGTAGGCCACGATCTGCCCACAGCCTTCATCCCTCTCTTCCGGCGGCCCCGGCACCACCCAATTCCGGTGCTTCGCATTGGGTCCGGAAAGTTCAGAAATAAAGGCCCAGACTCGAACACCGGCCCTGACCGAGCGCCGAGGCGGCCACTACCCGTGCACCCCCGGCGCCTCATGCCCCGTGGCGGCGACGTACTCCACATAACTCCCCGGGTACGCCAGCGGCTTCGGATGGTCCTCCGGCGCCAGCTCGAGCACGCGGTTCGCCAGCCCGCGCAGGAAGGTGCGGTCGTGGCTGACGAAGAGCATGGTGCCTTCGAAGTCCTTCAGCGCTTCGATGAGCATCTCCTTCGTGGCGAGGTCCAGGTGGTTGGTGGGCTCGTCGAGGACGAGGAAGTTGGGCGGATGGAGGAGCATCCTCGCCATGACGAGGCGGCTCTTCTCGCCGCCTGAGAGCGCGCGGATGGGCTTGTCCACCTCGTCCCCCGTGAACTGGAAGGCGCCCAGCAGATTCCGCAGTACGCCGAGTCCCTCCGTCGGAAAGTCCTTCTGCATCTGCTCCAGCACCGTGAGCTCCGGGTCCAGCAGGTCCAGGGCCTGCTGGGAGAAGTAGCCCACCTTGAGGCTGGCGCCCAGCTTGATCTCGCCGGCGTCGGGCTCGGTGGCGCCCACCACCATCTTCAGCAAGGTGGACTTGCCGGCCCCGTTGCGGCCCATGACGCACCAACGCTCGCCGCGGCGCACGTGGAAGGCGAAGTCCTCGTAGAGCTTCTTCGCGCCGTAAGCCTTGGACAGCCCCTTCACCATCAGCACGTCGTCCCCGCTGCGCATGGGCAGGCGGAACTCCCACTTGGGGATGAAGCGCTTCTTGGGCAGCTCGATGCGCTCCTGCTTCTCCAGCGCCTTCACCCGGCTCTGCACCTGCGCCGCCTTGGCCGCGTGGGCCTTGAACCGCTCGATGAAGCGCTGCTCCTTGGCCAGCTTCGCCTGCTGGCGCTCGTAGGCCGCCTCCAGGTTGGCCTCCCGCTGCTCCCGCTCCTTCACGTAGAAGTCGTAGTTGCCCGAGTAGGTCACCACGTCGCCGCCGTCGATCTCCAGCACCTTCGTCACGATGCGGTTCATGAAGTCCTTGTCGTGGCTGGTCATCAGCAGCGTGGACGGAATGGACTTCAGGTACTGCTCCAGCCAGAGGATGGACTCGATGTCCAGGTGGTTCGTGGGCTCGTCCATGAGCAGGACGTCGAAGTTCCCCAAGAGCACCTTGGCCATGGACACGCGCATCTTCCACCCGCCGGAGAGCGCCCCCACGTCCCCGTCGATCATCGCGTCGTTGAAGCCCAGGCCGTGGAGGCAGGCCCTCGCCTTGGCCTCCAGCTCGTAGCCGCCCAGGTGCTGGTACTCCTCCTGCACGTGGCCGAAGCGGTCGATGACCTTCTCCAGGTCCTCCGTGTCCGGGTCCGCCATGGCCTTCTCCAGGTCCAGCAGCTCGTGGTGCAGGTCCCCCAGGCGCCCGCTGCCGGCGATGGCCTCGTCCAGCACCGGCCGGCCCTTCATCTCGTCCACCTCCTGGCGGAAGTAGCCCACGCTGAGCTTCTTCGGCAGGCTGACCACGCCGTCGTCGGGGTGCTCCTCGCCCACGATCATGCGGAACAGCGTGGACTTCCCCGCGCCGTTGGGGCCCACCAGCCCCGCCTTCTCGCCGGGGTTGAGCTGGAAGCTGGCGTCGATGAAGAGCACCTGCTTGCCGTACTGCTTGCTGACGTTGGAGAAGGAGATCATGGGGCTCCAGGGGACGGGACCGCTCGGGGCCGCGCGGGGGGCGGGCACCCATCGCCCGCGTGGCCTCCTTCCAGCCTACCGTTCCGGCGCGTCGGGTGACGGGGGTCACGCGAAATTCCCACGGGATGGGGCATCCTGGAGGCCGGGCCCCGCCCCGGGAGATGTCCATGCGCCGCCAGTCCCTCTGCCTCGCTTCCCTCACCCTGCTGGCGGTCGCCGGCTGCAAGCCGTCCAAGCCGGCGCAGGCCGCCCAGGCCGCCTCCGCCGCCAGCGGCGCGGCCACCCTCCAGGGCAAGGTGCTCGAGCACCTCGCCGCGGGCCGGTTCAGCTACCTCCGCCTCCAGACCGCCCAGGGCGAGGTCTGGGCCGGCGTGCCGGCCGCGGACCTGAAGCCCGGCGATTCCGTGAAGGTCGTCGGCGCCACCCTCGCGGAGCGCTTCGAATCCAAGGCCGCGAACCGCACCTTCGACAAGGTCTACCTGGGCACCCTGGAAGGCCAGTCCGGCGCCTCGGTGGACGCGGCCCACGGGAACGCCGCGCCCGCGCCTGGGACCTCGCCCCACGCCGGCGGCCTGCCCGCCGGGGGCGGCGCCACCGCGGACGCCATCCTCCAGTCCATGACCGGCGGGAGCCAGCATGGCGGCGCGGCCCCGGCCACGCCCGGGACCGGCGCGCCCCGCCCCGAGGACGCCAAGGTGGAGAAGCTGGCGAAGCCCGCCGGCGCCGAAGGCCGCAGCATCGCCGAGGTGCATGCCCAGCAGGCCGCCCTCAAGGACAGGCCGGTGCTGGTCCGCGGCAAGGTTGTGAAGTACAACGCCCAGATCCTGGGCAAGAACTGGCTGCACCTCCAGGACGGCAGCGGCGATCCCAAGGCCGGCACCCACGACCTCCTGGTCACCAGCGCCGACACCGCCAAGGTGGGCGACGTGGTGACGGCCCGCGGGACCGTGCGGCTGAAGAAGGACTTCGGCGCCGGCTACGCTTATGACGTGCTGGTGGAGGACGCCAAGGTCTCCCACTAGGGCCGGCTCGGGGTCGCGAAACGCCAGGCCATGGATTGCCGGGAGGCGCGGGGCGGGCCAGAATGCGGGTCCCGTCCCGAGCCTCCCCATGCGCCTCGCCGTCTTCGCCCTCCTCCTCGCCCTGCCCGCCGCCGGCCTCCGCTCCGGGGGTGGTGACGCCCCGCCGGAGCAGCTCAGCGCCACCGGTCTCTATGCCGATCCCGCGAAGCTCGTCGTGGACCCCGCCAACCGGCCCTATTCCCCCCAGTACCCGCTCTGGTCCGACGGCGCCCAGAAGGCCCGCTGGATCCGGCTCCCGGAGGGGGGCCGCATCGACGCCTCCAACCCCGACGCCTGGGTCTTCCCTCCGGGCACGAAGCTCTGGAAGGAGTTCACCTTCGCGGGCCGGAAAGTGGAGACCCGCCTGATGTGGAGGGCCCCTTCAGGATCCTGGAAGTACGCGACCTACGTCTGGAACGCCTCGCAGACCGAGGCGCGCCTGGCCCCCGAGGACGGCCTGAAGCACCACGCGAGCCTCGGCGACGGGCTGGCCCACAGCATTCCCGCCGTGAAGGACTGCCGCACCTGCCATGAGAACGGGGGACCCGAGGTGCTGGGCTTCAACGCCCTCCAGCTCAGCCCGGACCGGGATCCCCTGGCGCCCCATGGGGAGCCCTGGAAGCCCGGGATGCTGGACCTATCGACCCTGCTCGCCGAAGGCACGCTCCAGCACGCCCCCGCGGCCTGGGCGGAACGGCCCCCGAAGGTGCCCGCCCGGACGCCCCGGGAGCGGGCGGTGCTGGGCTACCTGGCGGCCAACTGCGCCAACTGCCACCCCGGCAGCAGCGGCGTGCTCGCACGGCTGGGACTGGATTTCCGGGTGCCCTCCCGGGTCGCCGATCCCCTGGCCCTGCCCTGGCGGGAGTCGACCCTGGACGTGTCGGGAAAGACCACGGTGCCGGACGCCCCGGAGGGTGAAACGCGACGCCTCCGCCCCGGCGCGCCGGACCACAGCCTGGTGACCTTCCGCATGGCCTCCCGCCGGCCCGCCCGCCAGATGCCTCCGGTGGGATCCGTGAAGCCCGACGAAGTCGCGCTGGCCCTGCTTCGGGCCTGGATCGCCGAGGACCTGGCGCCGGCGCGGCGCTGAGGCTCGCGATGGCGCTGGCGCCTCCCCGGACGTGTGACGGGGTTGGCACCGGCCCGGCCCGTGCCTTGCTCCGTCCAGGGGTGGCCGCCCTTCCCGAGGAAGCGGCGGAGACGTGACCGATGTGGTCCCGTCCTGGCCCTATCCTCTTGCACCCTTCCAACCCCGGCCTTCCCCCGAATGCCGACCCCCCGCCCCGCGGGATCCAGGAGCCGCCATGCGCACCTCCACCCTCCTCTGCCTCGCCGCCGCCCTGCTGGCCGGCCCCGCCTTCGCCAAGCCCGCCTTCGTGAAGAAGGCCAAGGACATGGGCCTCACCGAGGTGAAGAACTGCCAGTACTGCCACGTGGAGAAGCTCCCCTCCAAGGCCAAGAAGGGCGAGTTCAACGACGTCGGCAAGTTCCTCGAGAAGAAGAAGGCCGACACGAAGGCCGCCGAGGTGGACCTCGCCTGGCTGAAGGAATACAAGGCGAAGTGAAGCTCAGCCGAACTGCGCCCTGAAGGCCTCGAACTCCGCCCGGAGGGCCGACAGGGCCTCCCGCAGGTCCGCGACGTCCGCCTGGAGCTGCTCCACCCGGCCCGGCCCCAGGGGCTGCGCCGGGTGGAGCGGCGCCTCGAAGGCCACGGGACCACCCAGGAGGTGGGCGTAGCGGGCCTCCTTGGTGCCCGGCTGGCGCGGCAGCTTCACCGCGAGGGGCGGCTCCGCCCCGGCGAGGCTGTCGAGGGCGGCCTCGGCCTCCGCGAGGTCCGCGAAGGCGTACAAGCGCCCCGAACGGGCCCGGATCTCGCCCGGCGTCTGGGGACCGCGCAGGAGGAGGACCGTCAGCGCGGCCACCTCCTGCACGGCGAGGTTCAGGGCCTCGCCGAGCTTCTGCTCGTACTTGGTGGCCCGGCTCCCCGCGGCCGCGACCACCCAGACCAGATGCTTCTGGCGCAGGGATTCCAGACCCGCCGAGACCTCGGCCTCCTCCAGCGCCATCACCGGCTCGCGGTTGGTGGTCTGGTTGCACGCCGCGGTGAGGGCGTTGAGGGTCAGCGGGTAGTACTCGGGCGTGGCCTGCTGCTTCTCCAGCAGGCATCCGAGGATGCGGACTTCCAGGGGGCTGAGGGCTTCGTCCAGCACGGCGGCTCCGGGGGAGCCTCCATGCTAAGGCCTCAGCGCCCGTCCCTCCCGATGGTCTCGATCATCACGTAGCCGCGCCCGTTCTCATTCCAGGCCCGGGCCTGCAGGCCCGCGGCCACCGCCAGGGGCGGGCTGGGCAGGCCCCCGCAGTTCTCGAAGGGCCGGGCGAAGACGTAGAGGCCGCGTCCCCCCTTGAGGAGGTAGTGGCCCACCGGCGTCCGGCCCACGGCGCAGGCCCGGCCGCCCTCCACCTCGGAGGGCGCGGTACAGCTGGGAAGGGGCGCGGAGAAGCCCGTGCGCTGGAGGCACCAGGACCCGCAGTCCCCCGCCGCGGCCGGCGGCGCGCCCTGGAAGTCCAGGGTGTGCACCGACAGGAAGTTGGTGAGGGCCTGCCCGGCCACATCCCGCGCGGGGCCCGGGGAGAGCCGCGGCCGCTGCCCGAGCCACACGCCGCCGGCGGCGAGGAGGAGCGTGGCGGCCGCGGCGAGCCAAGGCGCCGCCCGGCGGCCCAGGGGCTGGCGCGCCGCGAGGACGGAGGCGCGCAGCGCCCCCGGCGCGGCGGCGGGGGCCAGGACCCCGCGGAGCTGGTCGTCGAAGGAGGGATGCGAGGGGTTCATGCGACACCTCCGGCGTTGGACGCCGCGGGCATGCCGGTGAGGAGGACCTTCAGGGCGGCCTTGGCGCGGTGCAGCCGGCTCTGCACGGTGCCCAGGGGCAGGCCCAGGAGGTCGGAGATCTGCTCGTAGGAGAGCTCCTGCTGGAAGCGGAGCAGGAGGATCTCCCGGGCGGGATCCGGAAGCTGGTCGAGGGCCGCCGGGAGCGCCGCCAGGAGGGAGGGATCCACGCCGTCGTCGGCAGGGCCTTCGCCGGCGAGCCCGTCGAAGTCCGATCCATCCCAGGCAACGAGGCGCATGCGTCCACGGTGCTCGTGGGCGATCTCGTTGCGCAGGATCGCCACGAGCCAGCTCCGGGCGGCGCCGGGGTCGCGGAGCTGGTGCAGCTTCTCGAAGGCCTTGAGGAAGGTCCGCTGCACCACCTCCGCCGCGAAGTCGCCGTTGCGGGTCCAGGCCAGGGCGAAGGCATGCAGGGCATCGAGATGCCCCTCCACCAGCGCTTCGCGCCCGGCCCGGCTCACCCGCGATCCTTCATGTCGAGGGGACCCTCAGGCCTTGGGGGCTCCGGGCTTGGCGGCCTTGGCCTCCTTGGCCTTGCCGTCCCGTAGGCCTTGCCGTCCTTGCAGCAGGCCGCGCACTCCTTCTTGTCGCCCTTGGCGGCGTCGCCCGGATCGGCGGCGGCCATCAGCGAGACGCCGAACAGGACGGCGGCGAGGGCGGGGATGACGAGCTTCTTCATGGGGTTCTCCAGGGGCCATCATGGCCGGTCGGAATGGGGATGAGCCGGGGGCGGAATTGTTCCAGGCCCCCGGGGCACCCGCGCCAAACCCAGGCTTGGCCGAAGCGCGCGCCCGTGATAGTCTGCCCGTTCCTGCGCGCAGGAGCCCCGGAGAGTTGTCCGAGTGGTTTAAGGAGCACGATTGGAAATCGTGTATAGGTCAAAAGCCTATCGGGGGTTCGAATCCCCCACTCTCCGCCAGTGAAGGCCGCCGCGAGGCGGCCCGATACGTTTTTGGCGGAGGGTGGGGGATTCGAACGGCAGCCGCGCGCCGGTAGGGTTAGGCGAAGGACGCGCGAGCGGCCGCAGCCGGTCCGGCGCAGCCGGAATCCCGGGCGCAGCGGATGCCGCGGAACGGAGGCCACTAGGGCCGGAGTGAATCCCCCACTCTCCGCCAGTGAAGGGCCGCCGCAAGGCGCCCTGACCGAAGGGGGTTCGAGGCATGGACGGCCCGGAACTCCCCCTCCGGGCGAGGGCCCAGGCGGGATCTCCCCCTCCGCCAGGGGTGAACCGACGCAGGGCGGGGCGAGGAGCCAGACCCTGGCACCGGGCTTCCGCCAACCTGGACTAACCCCTGGCCCCGGCCCGTCCGTTACCCAGGGGCACGACTCCCCTCCCACGACCCCCCTGGCGGAGCGCATGATCGGAAGTTTCCCATCGAGATCTTGGACCAAGCCGTCCCCAGGGGGCCTGGGGTGATCTCGACGCCCTTCCGCAGCCTGGACCACTACCTCGGGGAAGTTTCCCGGGGACTCGGCACCCTGCCCTCCCGGCGCCGCACCCTCTTCCTCCGTGAATTGGCCGGGCACCTGCTCGACGAGGCGGAGGCCCGGGGGATCAAGGACGAGGCGGGGATGCGGGACCTGCTGGCGGAGAAGGAGCGTCCCCAGGAGATCGCCCAGGCCCTGGGCGAAGGGGATCTGGATGACGCGAGCCACCGGCAGCTCACCGCCATCATCGGCGGCGCCCTCATCGGCCTCTCCACCGGCGGCCACCTGATCCTGACGGGTTGGAGCCCGGCCATCAGCATCGCCTTCGGGCTCACCCATGGCCTCGCCGTGGGCACCGGGCTCTTCTGGACCCGGCACATGTGGCGGCGGCTCGGGGACCACGGCCGCCTCGCCGCGTCGGTGCTCCTGAGCGTCCTCCTCTCCATCCCCCTCGGCTTCACCAGCACCCGGGGCTTCGTGCTCAGCCGGCTCTTCTACGGGGCCTACACCGGCTACCTCTTCGAGCGCCACGCCCAGCGTCGCGCCCTCAGCCCTCGCCTCCTGGGCCAATGGCTCCTCGAGATCACGGTGTTCACGGCCTTCATCTTCCTCTCTGAGAGCCTGGTGCTGGGCCGCTACCCGCTCTCCCGGGTGACGCCGTGGATCGTCGCGATGGAGTGGAGCTTCAACGCCACGCTGCACCTTGCCGTGCTCGGCGCCCTCTGGATGAAGGGCTTCCTGGCCCAGCGCCGCGTGCTGGCCGCCCAGGGGCACGACTGAGACAGGCTGGATCCAGGCCCAAACGCAGGTTCCGCGCGGTTCTCGCCCTGTCGGCCGCCGCCCTCGGAATGGTAGCCTGGACGCTTATGTCCGGCTGGCCCCTGTCCCTCCACCTGCTGCGCTTCTACCCCAAGAAGCTGGGTGGCGCCGTGGTGGGCTGGGCCGCCCGGAGGACCCTTCCGCCGGGCCTGCGGGAGCCCGTACTGGGCCGTTTCGCCCGCCGCTACGGTGCCGACGTCGCGGAGGCGGAGAAGCCCCTCCGCGAGTACCCGAGTCTCCAGGCCTTCTTCACCCGGCGGCTGAGGCCGGGCCTGCGGCCCCAGGAGGCGATGGCCCCCGGCGCCCTCAACAGCCCCGTGGACGCCCGCGTCATCGCCTGCGGCCGCATCGAGGCGGGCACGGTGCTCCAGGCCAAGGGCCTCCCCTACCGCGTCGCGGAGCTGCTGAAGCATGACCCCGCGGCCGCCCGCTTCGAAGGCGGCCACTACCTCACCCTCTACCTCGCCCCGAAGGACTATCACCGCATCCACGTGCCGCTGGAGGGCCGCGTCAGCGCGGTGAGCCGCGTGGAGGGCGAGCTCTGGCCGGTCAACGACGCCAGCACCGCCCACGTGCCCAGGCTCTACGAGCGGAACCGCCGGGCCGTCTGGCTCGCCACGGGCACCGGTCCCGACGAGGGGCTCGAGGTCGCCGCGGTCCTGGTGGGCGCCACCCACGTGGGCGGCGTCGTGATCGCCGAACGGTGGCTGGGAGGACGCGCCCTGCCCAAGGATGGCGCGCTGACGGTGCCGGACCTGCCCTGCGCCCCCGGCGACGACCTGGGGACCTTCGAATTCGGCTCCACCGTGGTGCTCCTCGTCGGCGGCCCCCGGGCCGCCCGGTGGACGCCCCGGCGTCGGGAAGGAAGCGTCAAGGTGGGCCAGCGCCTGGGAGCCTTCGAGTGAGCGAACCGAACCTGCCCGAGACGCCCGCCCCGGAGGCGGTGGACCCCATCGTCCCCCTGCCGGAGGACGCCGCCGCCGTCCAGACGAAGATGTTCGAGGAGCACCCGGAGATGGATCCCGCCTTCGGGTCCCCGGAGATCGAACCGGTGGAGGGCGAGGCCGGAGCGGCCGAGGAACTCTACGAGCACGAGCCGCTCTGGGACGAGGGAGGGGACCTCGCCGGGGCCCTGGAGGCCCTGCTCACCGCCGGCGGCGAGGTGATGGACATCGCGCGGCTGCGGGACCTCACGGGCCTTCCCGAAGGCGCCCTGCGCATGGGCCTCGAGAAGCTCTCGGAGCGTCTCCAGCCCCCCTCGGGGCTGCGGCTCGTGGAGGTGGGCGGGGGCTGGCGCATGGCCACGGCGCCCCACTACCAGCGGCTGGTGAGCAAGCTGGTCACCACCCTCCGCAGCGGTCGCCTCACCCCGGCGCAGACCGAGGTGCTGGCCATCGTGGCCTACCGGCAGCCCATCACCATCACCGAGATCAACGACATCCGCGGCGTGACCTCCTCGGCGAACCAGATCAAGAGCCTCCTGGAGCGCGAGCTGATCACCCTCGCCGGGCGCAAGGCGGTGGTGGGACGGCCCATGATGTACGCCACCACCCAGAACTTCCTCGTGCACTTCGGCCTGAAGGGCCTCCACGACCTGCCGAGGCTGGCCGACTTCGGCGAAGGGAACCTGGAGGCCACCGCCCTCGCCCAGCTCGAGCCGCTGCCGGAGGACTCGCTCTTCGACGGCAGCCACGACCTGGAGGCCTCCGGCCAGGCGGCGCCGGAGGAGGCGTCCGCCCCGCCCGAAGACGCGCCGGATGCCTGATTCCGTCTTCAAGGGCTGGACCCGTCCGGGCCCGCGCGTGCCCGGCGGCGTGGACCTCGAGGCGGGCGAGACCCTCGACTACCTGTGCGGCCACTACCGCATCTTCCAGTACGAGAAGGGACACCGCTTCAGCGTGGACGACATCGTGCTGGGCTGGTTCGCGAGCTGCTGGTGCCCGCGGGTGGACCGTGCGGCGGACCTGGGCTCGGGCATCGGAAGCGTGGCGATGACCGTGGCCTGGCGCTGCCCCGGCGCGACGGTCCACACCGTGGAGGCCCAGGCCATCAGCGCGCGGCTGGCGCGGAAGAGCGTCCGCCACAATGGCCTGGAAGGCAGGGTCCACGTCCACGAGGGCGACCTCCGCGAGGGCGCCCTGCGGGCCCACGGGCCCTTCGACCTGGTGACGGGCTCGCCGCCCTACTGGCCCCTGGGCACGCGGGTCGAGGCCCAGCATCCCCAGGCCATCCCGGCGCGCCTGGAGGTTCGCGGCAGCATCGCCGACTACGCGAAGGCGGCGGCGGAGCTCCTGGCGCCCGGGGGCGTGTTCGCCACCGTGTTCCCCCTGGACCAGATCGAACGGGCGGAGGCGGCCTACCGGGACGCGGACCTCGTGCTGCTCAACACCCTGGACGTGGTCTTCAAGGAGGGCGAACCCTACGGCCTGCGCTTCTACGCCGGCAGCCGGAGGCAGGACCTGCCGGAGGCCCTGGCCGGGAAGGCCGGGTTCCCGGTGGCCGCCGCGCCGGTCCTGATCCGGCGCGCGGACAGCAGCGTCCACCCGGGCATCGCGCGGCTCCGGCTGGCCCTGGGCTTCCCGCCGGGGCTGCTGCGGGAAAGCCCCGTCCCGCCCGATCGCCGGTTCCGGCCGGAGCCGCCGGCCCTTCCCGGATGAGCCGCTACTCCTCGAACACGGCCGGGTAGACGAGGCCCGCGGCCACGGCGCCGAGGATCGGCGCCACCCAGAACAGCCAGAGCTGCTTGAGCGCCCAGCCGCCGACGAACAGGGCCGGCCCCGTGCTGCGGGCGGGGTTCACGGAGGTGTTGGTCACCGGGATGCTGATGAGGTGGATGAGCACCAGGCAGAGGCCGATGGCGATGGGCGCGAAGCCCTCGGGCGCGCGGCGGTCCGTCGCGCCCAGGATGACGGTCAGGAACATGAAGGTCAGCACGGCTTCGCAGACGAAGGCCGCGAGCATCGAGTACTGGCCCGGGGAGTGGTCGCCGAAGCCGTTGGCCGCGAAGCCGCCCATGGCCCAGCCGAACTTCCCCGAGGCGATGTAGTAGAGCGTCCCCGCGGCGGCGATGGCTCCGCCCACCTGGGCCAGGACGTAGGGCAGGAGGTCCTTCGCGTCGATGCGCCGGGCCGCCAGCAGGCCGAAGGTCACCGCGGGATTGAGGTGGGCGCCGGAGATCGGGCCGAGGGCGTAGGCCGCGGTGACGACCGTGAGGCCGAAGGCCCAGGAGACGCCGAGCAGGCCGATCCCCACCTGGGGGAAGGCCGCCGAGATGACGGCGCTGCCGCAGCCGCCGAGGACGAGCCAGAAGGTGCCGAGGAACTCGGCGGAGACGCGCTGGGTCAGGGACATGGTCGCCTCGGGGTCGGGGAGTTCCCGCAGAGGCTAGCACCATCCCGGACGCGCGGAGACGGAAACGGCCCCGCAGGGCCGTTCCCGGGGACGTCCGGCGCCTCAGCCCTCCTCGGGCTCGTCGTACTCGGCGTTGTGCCAGAGGTTCTGCACGTCGTCGTTGTCCTCCACCAGGTCCACGAACTTGAGGAAGGACTTGAGCTTGTCGGCGCCCAGCTCCACCGAGACGCTGGGGGCCATGATCAGCTTGGCCTCGATGACCGGAAGGCCCGCGGCGTCCACGGCGTCCTTCACGGCCTGGTAGTTCTCGGGGCTGGTCTGGACGACCCAGGCGCCGCCCTCGTCCTTCACGTCGTCGGCGCCGGCCTCGAGGGCCACCTCCATCACCTTGTCCTCCGCCACCTCGGCCTCCACGACGATCTGGCCCTGCTTGGCGAAGAGGTAGGCGGCGCTGCCCACCGTGCCCAGCTCGCCGCCGTACTTCGTGAAGTAGCTGCGGATCTCGGGGGTGGTGCGGTTCTTGTTGTCGGTCATCGCCTCGATGATGATGGCCACGCCGCCGGGGAAGCGGCCTTCGTAGGTGACCTCCTCGTAGGAGACGCCCTCCAGCTCGCCGGTGCCCTTCTTGATGGCCCGCTCCCAGTTCTCCTTGGGCATGTTCGCGGCCTTGGCCTGGTCCACCGCGAGGCGCAGACGCGGGTTGGCGTTGGGATCGCCGCCGCCGAGACGGGCCGCGACGGTGATCTCCTTGAGGATCTTCGTCCAGAGCTTGCCACGCTTGGCGTCGAGGGCGCCTTTCTTGTGCTTGATGGTGGACCATTTGTTGTGGCCGGACATCGGGACTCCTGGAGGCTTCGGGGTGGGTTTGCGGGTCAGCCGCGCAGGGCGCGGCGGCTGACCCGGGCATAGGGCGGCGGTTCCATGCGCACCATGGGCCGCTCGATCATGAACTGGTACCACTGCTCGCCGTAGACCTTCATCTTCATGGCCTTGCCGTTCTGCAGCAGGTTCCGGTTGGTGGCCAGGCGCTCATCGCCCTTGCACCGGGCCAGCCCGTCGTTGAGGACGGCGATGGCCTTGTCGCGATCGCCCATCTCGTTCAGGACGTAGGCGTAGACGGCGTAGAGCACGCTCTCCTTCTTCGCCGCCTTGAGGGCGAGGTCGAAGGTCTCGCGGGCCGCCTTCCGCTCGCCGCGCTTCCACTGCAGGACGCCGAGCATGCCCTTGGCGATGTAGTGCTGCATGGAGGCGGCCTTGAGGAGGGGCTCCGCCTCCTCCGGCTTCTGGCGCAGGTACTGGACCACGCCGATCTGGCCGTCGATGCTGCCCTTCACGAGGAACTGCTGGTTCGAGAAGGCGTACCCTTCCTTCATCACGGCGATGGCCTCGTCCCACTTCTGCTTCCGGAGCAGCTCCCCGGCCCGCTGGAAGATGGCCTCGATGCGCTGCTGGACGCGGCGTCCCAGCCAGATGAAGAGGGCCGCGCCGGAGAGCAGGCCGGCGATGACGCCCACCCACCAGGAGGTCAGCCAGCCGAAAAGGACGGAAACCAGGAGGGCGAGGCCGAGGCCCGCCAGGAGGTTGAGCAAGGTCGACTCCGCGGATGGCGCCCGGGGCGGGGCCAAAGGGCGATTTTATCGCGGGTTCGCGGTCCCGGCCACGACGGAGGTGCGCCCGGCCGGTCTCAGCTGATCACGCCGCTCCTCGGCCGGGAGGCCCTGCGACGGCGGGGGACCCGTCGGGGGGCTTCCGGGGCCGCGTCCGGCTTCACCTTGCGGGGGCGCCCGGGCCCTCGCTTCGGGAGGTCACCCGCGGCGCGGGCTGGGGCCTTCCCGGCCCGGGGCTGGGACCGGACCTCGCCCTTCGAAGCCGCGCGCTGCCTCAAGGCGGCCGCGGCCCGTCCGGTCACCACGACCTTCGTGCCGTCCTTCAGGACCTTGACCTTGCTGCCCGGCTTCCGCCCCCGCCGCAGGGTCATGGGGAGGGGTTCGTCCTCCAGGAACGCCTTCTCCAACTCGGCCTGGAGCGCCAGCATCTCGCCCTTGTCCTTCTCGTGGTCGAAGCCGCACAGGTGGAGGAAGCCATGGATCACCAGGGTCTCGACCTCCCGGCGGCGGCTGACCCCGAGCTTCTTGGCCATCTTCTCGGCCACGGGCAGGCTGATGACCAGGTCGCCGAGGTGGGGGAAGGCGCCGGGCTCCGGCTGCGCGGGGAAGCTGAGGACGTCCGTGGTCAGGTTGATGCCGCGGTGCTCCCGGTTCAGGCGCCGCATCGCCCGGTCGTCCACATAGGTAATCCCCACACCCATCGCCTCCGGTGCCAGCCGGTCCCGGAGCTTGCGCAGGAGTTCACCCAGCGAGCCCTCCGCGGGACCTCTCATTTTGCTCCGGTTCGACCAATCCACCCGAAACGTCATGTCCATTCCGCTCATGCCGAGCACTCCAAACATCCATGAAGGGGATGGAAAGCATCACGCCAAATCCTTTCAAAGTCAATGGATTCGTTCTCGTGGATAGGCTTCTAAGCTGTCAGGGGGCAAGTCCATATCCCGAAATTATGAATTGAAATTATTGCAAAGAATCGTTTTATCTTCAATCTTGGGTCAATCCCCAGCGATCTGCGTCCCACCCTGCACCTCCGTGAAGAAGTGAACTACTATCAACCTGATGATTCCGCAGGTCCCCGCCGAGATCGTTCCCCCGCTGGGTGTCTACCTCGAACTTTTGGATCGTTGGAATTCCATCCATGCCCTCACGGCGGTCCCGACGGCGCGCCGCTGGGATGAACTGATCGTGGACGCCTGCGCCCTGCTCCCACCCCTGGCCGGGGTGGAGGCGGGCCGGCGGCTGGTGGACCTCGGCACCGGCATGGGGATCCCCGCGGTGGTCCTCGCCCTGGCGCGACCGGACCTCGAGGTGGTGGGCGTGGACAGTTCCGGGAAGAAGATCGCCTTCCTGCGGCAGGCCGTGCTCGAGCTCGGCCTTCCGAACCTCCAGGCGACGCTGGGCCGCTTCGAGTCCCTGGAGCCCCTGGCCGGGGACGTGGGGGTCGCCAAGGCCCTCGCGCCGCTGCCCGTGCTCCTCGGGTGGTGGCGCCGGCACGGCCGGCCGGGCGCCCCCTTCCTGGCCTTGAAAGGGCCCGGGACCCAGGCTGAAGGCTCCGTGCCGGGGTGGGAGGTCCGCGGCCTGCCCTACGAGATCCCGGGACGGGGCCCCCGGACCGTCCTCGAGGCCCGTCCGGCGGGCGGGACGCCCTGAACGCGGGAGGCCCCGCGGACGGGGCCTCCAGAGTGGCTCGAGGGCGGATTCAGCGGGTGACCAGGTCCCCGGTGTCGATCTCGCTGATGGAACGGATGACCCGGCAGGTGGCGGAGGTGTCGCTGACCCGGACCACGACCACCTGGCCGAGGTAGTGGCTGGCCTTCTCCATCTCCCGCCGCGACTCGACCTTGGACTCGGTGACGGGGTAGGACCTGAAGCGCACGGCGAGGAGCACGTCCCCGACCTGGAGCCCGTCCGCGGCGCCCTTGTCGACGATCAGCATGTCACCGCCGGAGGAATGCTGCCGGGCGTCCCGGGAGTAGATGACGTGGCCCAGGTCGCGGATCCGGATCGGCTCCTCCACGTCGGTGCGCAGTTTCATCACCATGTTGCTGGGCTCCGTGAAGGGCACCAGGCGGTCGCCGATCACGACGGTGTCCATGGCCCTCTCGATGATGGCCACCGAGCCCTTGGGGTTGACCGTGGACACCCGGAGCACGCCGACCTGCTGGATGACGTCCCCGATGGGCCGCCGCAGGGTGACGTCGGTGGGATGGACGAGGCCCTTCTTGACGGTCTTGAGGATGAGGAAGCGGTCCCCCGCCTTCACGCCCTGGCTCGAGCCGCCGTCGAGGTAGACCACTTCGCCCTCGCCGAGGTTGGCGTGGGTGGCTTCCTTGGCGCCGACGATGCGGATGGCCTTCAGGTCCTGGTAGGTCGCCTCGGCGCCCCGGGGAGCGAGGTAGGGGAGCTGGAGGAAGTCCTGGAAGGTGAAGGCCAGCTCCTCCCGGGCGGTGGTCAGCGAACGCGTCCGCGAGGGCACCGCGGTGAGGTCGGGGGAGATGTCCACCGCCTCCTGGGTCACGAGGTCGGGCGCCGCCTCCTTGGCCTCCTGGGCCGGGGACACCGCGTCCGGGGACTCCGCCTTGCCGACCGCGACGCGGGAGCCGTCCACCACGAGGGGGTCGCCGGGGTAGATCCAGTGCGGATCCTTCACCCACTTGTTCAGGTCCCAGATCTGGGCCCAGGCCCTGGGGTTGCCCAGGTACTGGCTGGCGAGGCCCCAGAAGGTGTCGCCGGCCTTTACGATGTGCACCTTCTGCTCCCCGCTGAGGGTGATTTCCTTCGGGTAGTCCCATCGGGACCGGTGGGCGTCCACCTTCACGGTTTCCCCGGCCTGGGCGGCGGGGGCCGCCTGGGGGGCCTCGGGCTTGGCCGCGTCCTGTGCGGACCCCGTCGTCGCGGCGCAAGACACCATTAGGACTGCACGCAGCCAGTTGCGCTGAGGCATCACATCCCCCTAGGAAAGGTTGGCGACATTATAGTTCGTCAATGCGCATCATGTCGGAAAAGCGTTGAAGCCGCCCCGAAAGCTCCTGAGACGAGACGGTTTGGAGACACTCAGTGCCAAATTGTTGCACCGTGAAACTGGCCAGCACGGATCCTGCCAAGACCGCGCGCTTCAGGGCGGGAGCGTCCAGTCGGCCCTCCGAGGCCAGGGACCCCAGGAATCCGCCGGCGAAGGTGTCTCCGGCGCCCGTGGGGTCGAACACGTCCTCCAGCGGGTAGGCCGGCGCGCTGAAGATGGAGTCCGGCGTGAAGAGCATCACGCCGTACTCGCCGCGCTTCACCACGAGGATGCGCGGGCCCTCCTCCTGCACTTTCCGGTAGGCCTTCACCAGGTTGTGCTCGCGGGTGAGCGCACGGACTTCCGCCTCGTTGACCAGGAGGATGTCCACCTCCCGGAGCACGCGGCCGAGTTCCTCCCGGTAGTCGCGGATCCAGTAGTTCATGGTGTCCAACGCCACGATGCCCGGCCGGCGGGCCATCTGGCGGACGACGTCGAGCTGGAGGGTGGGATGGATGTTCCCCAGGAAGAGCACCGGGCTTTCCCGGTACGACTCCGGCAGCACCGGATGGAAGTCCGCGAAGACGTTCAGCTGCGTCTCCAGGGTCTGAGCCTCGTTCAGGTCGTAGCCGTAGGCCCCCTTCCAGTGGAAGCTGCGGCCGGACCGGCGCTCGAGGCCCTCCAGGTCCACCCGCCGGCCCCGGAAGACTTCCATCTGGGCTTCGCCGAAGTCGTCGCCGACCACCGCCACCACCCGGACCGGCGAGAAGTGGCTGGCGCTGAGGGAGAAGTAGGTCGCGGACCCGCCCAGGACGTTCTCGCGCCGTCCGAAGGGGGTTTCCAGGTCGTCGAAGGCGACGCTTCCGACCACGAGCAGGCTCATGGATGCTCCGGGGAGAGGGGCGGGGGTCAGCCCGAGGGGACGCCGAGGTAGAGGATCCAGGCCTGCGGTCCGCCCATGGGCACGGGGGCCTGGGCGTAGCGCTGGACCGAATTCGCCGAGGGGGAGGCCAGGAAGGCCAGGAATCCCTGCTTCAGGGCCTCGCTGGGGCCGAGTTGCACGTGCAGGGTCCGCCACCCCATGGCCAGCCCGTCCGCGATCCGCTCGCGGATGCGCTCCTTCGCGTCGGCCACGGAATGGCTCCGGAGGTCCAGGGAGGCATCGACTTCCACCGCCATCCCGGCCGCGAGTTGGATCAGCAGGGGCCCGGGCCGGGGCCGGATGCCCTGGGGGGGAGGCGGGGGGATGTCCACGGTCTCCGCCTCCGGCTCGGCGTCCGGGGGGAGATGCGTGGGTCGGGCGAGCATGCCCGCGGAGGGTCCCGGGGCCGGCGGGACCTCCCCTCCCGGGCCGCAGTCCGGACCTTCCGGCCGGGCCTGGGCGAAGGGGGCCGGGCTGGCAGGGGCATGGGCCAGGGAGGGCTGGGGCAGTCCCTTCACCCCCCCCAGCTGCGCCATCGCCGACTGGAAATCCTCGGGTCCGGGTCCGGACGGACGGTCCAGGGCCGGCGGCTCCGCCCCCTCCGCGACGACCTGTTCCGCACCCGGGCCAGGCGCCGACCGGGGCCGGCCCATCGCCGAGAGAAACACCTCGTCCTCGTCCCGCAGGGAGGGCGCGGGTGGAAGCTGGGGCTTGGGGGCCGGGGCGGGCCTGGGTGGCTCGGCCCCCTGGTCCTTCAACTGCCGTTTCAGCTTCGCGAGATCCTCGTTCCAGACCATGTTCCGTTCCCCTGCCCCTCAGAATAATCCAAGTGCCCCGGACGCCCATGCTTGGCGTTGCGGACCTGCCACAGGTGACGTAAAAACCCACCTGGAGCCCCGGGTCCGGACCCGGTCCCTTCCCTGGCCCCGCCGGGATTCAAGGGAAACGCAGGATTGGCACGAGTTTGGAGAACAAGGATCCCGGAGGTTACCCATGAAAACGACCCTGATCCCCTGCCTGGCCCTGGCGCTCGCGGCCCCAGGCCTCCAAGCGCAGTCCTCGCCCCGATTCGGCTTCGCGTTGAACCTGGCCTTCCCCACCGGGGAGTTCCGCAGCAAGACCTACGCCCCGACCCCGGATGTGCTCACCTCCCAGACCGAAGGCTATGACGTGGGGCTGGGCGGGCAGTTCACCCTGAGCTTCCCCATCGACCGCGGGGTGGCCCTGCGGCTGAATTTCGGTGGCCAGGTCACCAACGGGAGCAATACGGCCCCCGGTTACGAGAAGCTGGACCTCCAGCACAGCATCTTCAGCATCGGCGGCGAATTCCAGTTCTTCGTGAACGGCTCCGCCCAGCGTCACCGCGGCACCTACTTCCTCATGGGACCGTCGGCGGACTTCGAGCGCTTCGACGTGGGCCGCCACGGCGACTACGACTTCCACGCGGACTCCTCCGAACGGAAGAGCCGGATGGGCGCCACCATCGGCATCGGGCACAGCTTCGGGATGGAGGCCTCCCGCTTCACGTTCGAGGCGGCCTTCCACAAGACGCTCTCCGGGAACGACCTCGCCAAGGGGGAGCCGCCCAGCGCCGATTTCGTAAAGGTCTCGTTCGGCTGGGTGTTCTGAGGGGCCTCCGGGGCGGGCCTTCCGTCGAGGCCCGCCCCGGCGCCCTTCAGCCCTTCTTCCGCGCCTTGCGCGCCGGAGCGGCCTTGGGCTCCTCCTCGGCCAGATCCTGGATCCCCATCAGGCCATTGACGAAGCGCTGGACGTCCCGGTTCTGGCCGTCGAGCTTCATGAGGCGCCGCCCGTAGGCGAGGCGCTCGAAGCGGGGACGGGCGTCATCGGCCTTCACCTGCTCGATCTTCTGGGCCACGTAGGCGCCCACCGAACCGGCCCCCGCGATCTCCAGCTTCTCCTTCGCGATGAAGCCCTGCCACAGGGCGGCGGACTGGTCGTAGGCCGACTGGTCCCGCCTGAGCTGGGCCAGGATCTCGTCGATGGTGCGGATGGACCGCTCGCTGTGGGCGATGGCGGCCTGCCGTTCCTCGATGAAGGCCCGCAACTGCTGCTTGAGCTTGAGCTGCTCCGTGGTGAGGCCCGGCTGGGACTCCAGGTCCTTCATCCGCTTCTCCTGGTCCGCGATGCCCTGCCGCCACTCGGCCAGCTTGTCCTCATGCTGCCGCCGGATCTTGGCGAGGAACCCGTTGGCACTCGAGGCGTTCTCGCCCGCGGTGGCCGCGGCCTCCTGGAGATACTTGACGGCGTCCTCCCAGGCGCCCTCCAGCACGCAGGCCCGGGCCGCGAAGTTGCGCAGGGCGACGACGGCGTGGAGGTCGTTGTAGTCCGACGGGTTCGCCGTGGCCGCGTCCTTCTGCAGCATGGCCTCCACGCCGCGGCGGACCTCGGCGGAGAACCCCTTGTCCAGCTGGGCCTCCCACTGGGCCCGGGAGGCCATCACCCGCTCGGAAAGCCCTTCCGCCCGGGAAGGGAGGACGGCGACCAGGCCGGCGGCGACGAGGACGGCGCGCACGTCAGCCCTTCTTCTTCGGGCGGGCGGCCTTCTTCTTCTCGGGCTCGGCGGGCGCCTTGCCCAAAAGGATGTCGAGCTGCTTGCGGGCCTGGGAGTTGCCGGGCGCGAGCACCAGGAGCCGGCAGAGCCAGGCGGCCTTCTCGGAAGGCTTCTCGATCCGGGAGAGGTTCTTGGACTTCGGGTCCATCACCGCCTTCACGTAGGCGGCCTTGTCGCCCTTGAACTTCGAGGTGATGTCCTCCGCCTCGGTCTTGAGCTTCTCCTCGAGGGAGGCGATGGGTCCGTCGAAGCCGGTCGCGTCGGTCTTGAGCCCGTCGAGGTTGGACTGCAGGCTGGAGATGACCATGGGGCCGTTCTTCAGGTTGTTGTCGTGGATCTTGAAGTTGTCGAGCTCCCGCTGCTCCTCGGCGGTCCGCTTCTCCTTGGCCTCCAGCTCCTGCCTGCGCGCGGCGCCGTCCGCGAGGGCCTTGCGGCTGCCTTCCATGGCCTTGTTCCAGGTGTCCATGAGGGGCGTGATGACGGTCGTGGACTCCGCGCTGTTCTCCCGCGCGATGTCCCGGGCCTTCTCCAGGTAGCCCTTGCCCTTCTCCCACTCGCCGGCATTGATGGCGCACTTGGCGGCCAGGCCGTAGCTGGCCATGAGGGAGCTGTACTCCTGGGAGCTGTCCAGCCCCGCCTTGGGCGTCCCCTTGGCGAAGGCCGGCTTGGAGGCGGGAAGCAGGGCCTCGGCCCGCGCCAGGGCCGCCTGGAAGTCCATCGCCGCGAGGAGCTTCTGGATCTCCCCATCCGCCGCCCTGAGCCGCTGGGTCTGGCTGGCCGCGGGCGCGGGATCCTGGGCGGAGAGGAGGGCGGGGACGGCCAGCAGGGCGGCCAGGGACGTGGGCAGGGCGACTCGCATGGGGACTCCGAAGGATGAACCAGCTTAGCCGAATCAGTCCGCGTCCTCGTCGAACCGGAGATTGGGGCTCCGCTCCAGCACCAGCAGCACCAGGCGCTCCATCTCCTCCACCATGAGGAAGCGCAGGACCGGGTCCTCGGGCCCCGGATCGCCCGGCTTCCGCGCCTGGCCCCGGAGGACGAAGAAGGGGCCCGACCGCTCGAGGGCGGTCACGTGCTTCCAGGGCAGGCGTCCCGCGCCGAGCCTGCGCGCGAGGGCGGCCGGCACGGTGGCGACCTCCACGGCGATGCCCAGCTCGTCCGCGGCCACCTGCACCCCCTCGACCATCAGCAGCGCCACCGTGGAGGCCGCGAGGAGCAGGCCGCCCAGGAGGGCGGCGAGGATGACCGCCACGAGCTGCGCCCAGAGCAGCGTCGAAGGCTCCTGGGCCACGGCGGCCGCCCGGAGCTGCGCCTGCAGTCTCGGGAGGTGCTCGAGGAGCATCGCGAGGCTTCGCGCCCCCACCAGCCAGGAGCCGACCCAGAGCAGGGCGGCGACCGCCCGCTGGGCGAAGCTGGGCCGGAACACCAGGGGCGTGAGGGGGCGCATCCCGTTCGGACCTCAGCGGCTGGCCGACAGCTCGTCCACGATGGCGTCGGCGGCGGCGGCGGGGTCCGCGGCGCGGGTGATCGGCCGGCCCACCACGAGCCAGGTGGCGCCCCGCGCGAGGGCCTCGGCCGGGGTCGCGGTCCGGGACTGGTCCTGGGCGCCTTCGCCCCGGGGCCGGATGCCGGGGCAGAGCCGGTGGAAGGACTCCCCGCAGGCCTCGAGGATGACGGGCGCCTCCTGCGCGCTGCAGACCACGCCGTCGCATCCCGAGGCCTGGGCCAGCCGGGCGAGGTGCAGCGCCAACTCCCCGGGTTCCTGGGCGTTCCCGGCCCGGAGGAGGTCGGCGCGGTCCAGGCTGGTGAGCACCGTCACCGCCAGCAGCTCCGTGGTGCCGCCCCGGGCGCGATGGGCCTGGACCGCCTCCGCCGCCGCCTCGAGCATCGCCGGTCCGCCCTGGGCGTGGACGTTGATGAGCCGGGGATCGAGGGGCAGGAGGGCCTCGAGGGCGCGCCGGACGGTGGTGGGGATGTCATGGAGCTTCAGGTCCAGGAAGACCGGGACCTGTCGGTGGAGTTCCGCCACGAACCCCGGCCCTTCGGCGCAGAAGAGCTCCAGGCCGACCTTCAGCATGCCCACCCGTCCCGCGAGCCGGCGGGCGAGCTCGAGGGCCTCGGCGCGGCTGCCCACGTCCAGGGCCGCCACGAGGCGCTCACGCGGGCTGAGGATGGGGGCCATGGGCGCTCCTGGTCGGGACGGAGGGGTATTCTCTCATCCTCCGAACAAGTTCCCGAGGACCCATGCTCCCGCCCCCGGCCTCCCTCCAGGCGCCCCCACCCGACGCGAAGGCCTCCAGCCTCCCCGAGGCGGAGGAACGCGTCCTGGCGGCCTTCGACCAGGGCCTCCCCCCGCCGGCCGTGAAGGTCCCCTCCCGGGACCGGGCGGCGCTGGCCTGGCTCGTGGCCCAGGCGTCCCCGGCGGGGCCCGCCCCGGTCGCCCCGCCCTTCCCGAAGGGCAGCCCCCTGGCACGGGAGGCCAAGGCCTGGCGGGACTTCCTGGCGAGCCGACCCGACCGGCAGGCCGAGGCGCTGGCGGGGCTGCCCCTCGCGCACACCGGCACGCAGCTCGCGCTCTGGCGCTGGCTGCAGTCCCGCGGACCCGACGGGCTCGCCGCGGGGCCGCGCCGCCTCGCCGAGGACCGCCTGGCCGCGAGTCCCGTCCCGCTGATCCGGGGCTACGCGCTGCGACACGCGCTCTGCTTCGCCGTCGCGGAGGGCGACGAGTCGAGGTTCCTCGACCTGCGGCGCCGCCATGACGTGGAGGAAGGCGACCTGTTCCGGTCCTTCCAGCGGCTGTTCTCCCTGGTCGGCGGACCCGCCCCGCGGGTCAGGCTCTATCGCCTGCCGGGCCTCGAGCTCCAGGACCTCTCCCTGGCCGACCTGGGCGGCCGCAGGATCTGGATGATGCCCCGGAGGGAGCGACTGGAGGCCCTGCCCGCGGCGACCGCCTGGATCATCCCCAGCGCCTCGGGGAGCCAGGACGAGGGGGAACCCTCCCTGGACCCGCAGGCCCGGGAAGAGGCGGAGGGCCATGCCCGGCTGCTCCGGGAGGCGGGGCGCCAGGCCTGGTTCGCGGCCAGCCGCGCCCCCTTCGAGGCCCTCGGGCTGATGTACTTCCCGCTCCAGATCGACCTCGACGTGGAGGGCCGCGTCCAGCGGATCCGCATGGGGGACGCCGCGCCGCTGGCCCCGGAGTGAGGCTCCCCACCCGGCCGCGGCCCGCGCGGAACGGGCCCGGGGATCAGCCGAGGCCCAGGGACTGCAGGGCGCCGGTGAAGGCTCCCCACGCGAGCTGGGACCAGTAGTGGAAGCCGCGGCCCGGCGCCCTCTGGACCCAGCTCGCGTGCAGGCGGTCCTTGAGCATGGGGTAGTTGCCGTCCGGATCCAGCACCACGGCCGTCACGGGGCTGGGGAACTCGAAGGAGGCCCAGCGCTCGCGGCCGTCCCAGACCAGGCGCTGCTCGCTGCGGTCCTCGAGGCGCACCCAGACCGTGACCGGGACCGAGATGCCGCCCTTGCGTTCCAGCACCAGCCTTCCCCGCCGGCCGGGCGCCACCTGCTGGGGCGCGGCGAACTTCATCTCCTGGCCCGCCTCCATCCAGCCGCCCGCCTCGACCGGCAGGTTCTCGACCCGGTGGATGCGCATGTCGAGCACGTCGGTGCCCTCCACGAAGTCCCGCCAGAAGGCGCCGAGGTCCCGGCCGCTCACGCGCTCGGCGATCCGGCGGAAGTCGAGGGCCGTGGGATGGCGGAACCTGGACTCCTGGGCGTAGGCGCGCATCACGGCCTCCATCACCGGCCTGCCGAGGAGGGCCTCGAGCTGGTTGAGCGCCATCGTGGGCTTGGCGTAGGCGATCCGGAAGTAGCTGCCGGTGTCGCGGGTGAGGAACCCGAAGCGCGTCAGCGGGTCCACGGAGGGATCATCCCAGTACCCCGCGAGCTCGCCGAAGTCGGTCTCGACGGTGAAGCGCCGGGACCCTAAAAGGGTGTGGTAGTGGCTCCGCATCGCCTTGTGGGTGAACCAGCTGTTGAAGCCCTCGTCCAGCCAGGGTTCCTCGAATTCGTTGCTCGCGAGCATGCCGTAGAAGTACTGGTGCCCGAACTCGTGGACCGTGACCACCTCCGGCTCGAAGCGGAGCTGGAAGGGATCGAAGCGGACGCTGCTCGCGGTGATGAGCGTCGGGTACTCCATGCCGTCGGCGCCGCTCGCGCCCTCAGGGACGTCCACCACCGTGAGCACAGGGTACGGGTACTTGAAGTACCATTCGGCGCTGAGCCGGAGCGCGGCCTCCGTGGCCTCCTGCTGGCGCCGGAGGTTCGCGAGGCGCTCCGGCTGGTAGAAGTAGAACACCTGGGTGCCCCGGTACTCCGTGCGCTTGTAGCCCCAGGCGCGCTTGTTCATCACGGCCCAGGCGAAGTCGTGCACGTCCTCGGCGTGGAGGTTCCAGATGAAGTTCGTGGGGCGCCTGGGGTCCGGCCGCGCGTCGTACTGGACCTTGTCCTCCCCCGTGTAGGGCACGGAGGTGCCCGTGTGCGCGAGGCGCAGCAGGTTCGGCAGGCTCAGTTCCACGTCGTAGGTCCCGAAGTCGGAGAAGAACTCGGTGTTGGCGTGGTAGGCGTGGCAGTTCCAGCGATCGCCCTGGTAGACCCCCACCTTCGGGAACCACTGCCCGGCCATCAGGAAGGTGGAGCGCTGGGGGCTTTCGCCGCCGGCCCAGCCGCTGCGGGCGAACACCTTCGGGAACCGGCTCTGCCAGGCGATCTCGAGGGTGATGCTCTCCCCGGGCTTCACGGCCCTGGGCAGCTTCACCCAGTAGACGGTCTCGTCCTCCCCCGGATGGCCCTTGAGCGGCGCGCCGTCGAGCTTCACCGACTTGAGCCGGCAGTATCCCCAGGAGCCGGCGTCACCCTTCCGGCCGAGGGTGTCGCCCCGCAGCCTGCCCCCGCTCTCCTTCACGAAGAGGCTCTGGGGGCCCTTGAAGGCGTTGAGGTAGAGGTGGAGCGGGAACTCGTCGGTGGCGGCCGTGCCGGCGTTGCGCCAGGTGATGGACTCCTCCCCGTCCAGCACCTTCTCGGGCCAGTCGAGGACGGCCGAGATGCGGTAGTTGGCGATGCGCGGACTCAGGGGCTTCTCGAACCAGCGGGCGGGCGTCCAGGTCGGTTGCACCCCGGCCAGGGCCGGCCCCAGGGCGAGGGCCAGGGCCATCGTCAAGCTGCGCCGGACATCCATGCCGCTGCTCCAGGAAAGCCCCACCCTAGCGCATTTCGGCCGTTGCCACACGGCGGGGGAGTGCTATACTTCAAGTCCCGGCGCGGGGTGGAGCAGTCCGGTAGCTCGTTGGGCTCATAACCCAAAGGTCGCAGGTTCAAATCCTGCCCCCGCTACCAAACGCGATGTGAAGAAGCCCTTGAATCTCAACGATTCAGGGGCTTTTCGCTGCCTGGGAAAGACCATTGCCGCCCTAGCGGGTTCACCTCCAATTGTACGGCTTTCGGGGGCTCGCTGCACAACTACAACACAACTCTTTCGCCCGGAAACCCGCGCCATCCCTAGGTCTAGAAGATACGGGGGTGGGGTTTTCTAGATCCTGCGGTCACTTAAAACCCGTCAGGTGGGCACCTCACCGAGGAATCAAGGCTCCGGCATTGTCTTTGGAAGCCTGTTGCCGAAGTACCGATGGGGTCTGGCAGGCAGGGTGCCGGACGGTTTGACTTCCGAGGCTGCCACGACGACTCCCTCGCGGGTTCACATGGGGTCATTCCAGGCATCGGGGGCTCTTCCTCCTGATGCTGGATGCTCCCGTGGTCTCCACGGAATTCAGACTCAAACCGTTGTACTCCCCCGTAATAACTTAGCCGCCAGCGTGGTGTTGTATAAAGGGGGATAGAGCATGGGGGTAGCTCTACGGGGTAGGTTCTGGACTCTGTAGGAGTCACTGTTGGTGAAGCTTGCTGCCTGAATCTGATCCTCCCTGCTTGCACCTGCATTCCGATCCAACGCAGGTATTGCCTGAATCTCTCTCCGCCTATGCCGTTGCTGCCTTCTACGGTCCGTAGCCAATAGTTCACGTCTTGCAGGACTGTTGCGAAATCTGTTTGATCCAGCACCTCAACGGATAGCTCTCTGAAGCCCCTAGAAATCCTTCCGAAGTCGTCAAACTTAGCCTTCAATCGAGCCTGACGCTTCCGTTCGTTGGCAGCCAATCCCTTACGTTTCTGACGTGCAACGGCTCTGCTGAGGTCAGGTGCTACCCAGCCTGGAACGCAATCTGCCGCTTGGTTGAGTGTGCTGTAGCCGCTTGGTTCGACCGCCTTCCGAATGAACTCCGCAACTTCTGGCTTCCTCCACGGGTAGGGCTTCCCGAAAGAGTCCTTGCACCTTGGATTGAAGTTCTCTTTCACAACAACCCACGAGTCGTGTTGGGAGAGTCCGAAGTGTTTGAGGAGATTGCAGAGGAGCTTGAGCAGAGCCGAGTGAGGCTTTGATCCCTGAATGCTTGGCGGAGCACTACGTTCGGCGTACCTCCGTGCTCTCTTTAGCCGCTCATCGTAGTGCAGACTGCTCAGGGGTGAAGCGAAGGAGCCTGGTTTCGGGCGCCGCTTCGACAGCTTCAGATTTGCTGAATTCAGCAATTTCTTTACTGCCTTTGGCTGTCGGACGACCATCGCAGGGCAAATATCCCGTGGGTCAACGTGAGGCAGTTGGGACGTGAGGCTCAGAAGGCTCCCCAGCAGCCCAGAAACCGCCCCAGGATCGTCGGAAGCGACTCGCCCATGGATCTCCAGCACCTTGTTCGGGGACCACGGCAGAACAACGATCCCGGACGTTTTCACGTCGATTGACGGTGTGCCATTCTCCGGTCTGAGGTATCTCGTGTTCGACTTGAACGGAGGCAGTCCAGGAGCCAAGAGACAGTAGACATGGACACCACGCTTACCCCGCACCTTGAAAAGGCTGGAAACTCCACGCTCGGCTAGCCACGACTCACCCTGTTGGTCGTCACAATCGAAGACAACCAGAGAAGCCGGTGGGGAATCGAGACCCTTTCCGCTGTGCCAGAGCGAAAGACCGACACCGCCACCACACTCAAGGTGCGGGAGGATTTGATCGCTGGTTTGGAACAAGGATTGTCGGATGGAGCGCCCGAACGGGGGATGCTTGCCAGCGTTGGTGCAGGAAGCCCCATTCCGGCAAGTACAGACGCCTTGGGAGTCAATGGGCTGCAATTTCAATAATTTAAATCCCATTTCGAAGAGATATGTAAAGAACAGATACTTAGCGTCAGGCACGATTAGTCCTCCTTACGCTTCTCTGTCAAACAAAAGAATCAATCGCCGAGTGCTCACACCACTCAGAGGTTCGTTAATATGTTTAATGTTGCTATATTTACTCTTATATTCGATGAGTCCTAGGCGGGTGTCTCAGGAGTTCTATTGTTTGCCCTAGTAAGTGAAGGATGCTCACTACAGAGCTTCCTCAGCTTAAGGAGCAAAGGTGAGAGAAATTGATTCTACCGCTGATATTAAACCGCTTTACACAATTCTGGAGACAGCGGAATTGCTTGGCATTGGGGTTGGGGCTGTACGTGCGTTGCTTGGGCGGGAACGTCTAGAAGGAGTGCGAACTGACAAACGATGGAGGTGGGTGCTCGGCGCTTCCATCCGCCGCTTCATAGCTGGGAGGCAGCAATGATTGAGATCAAGAAACTCCCATTCCAAACGTGGTGCTGGCTCCAGGAGGCGTCCGTCGATGAAGACAATCAGTTCCCGGTGCATACAGCAGCGAGGGTCTTAGGAGTGTCTATCGAGCAGGTAGTGGGTTGGATTAACTCTGGGGCGCTCGACTCGTTATCGCCATTTGATGTTGAACGTGCTTACTTGAATCCTCCGGAGCAGGGAATTGCGCCACAACGGGTCAACCCGAAGACTGGCGGGATCGAAACAATCTGAGTCTCAGTACGGCTCGCCTATACGCAGCCAACCCGGGGGTCCCTGGGGCAACTAGAGACTCTGCTCACATGGTTGAGCCTGCCCTTCTTGTGTATGGTGAAGGGCAACAACTAACCAAGGGAGATCCCATGGATTTTCTGGATGAGCTTCGGCTTCTCGCTTCCCGCGTCACGAGTCAAGCGGGACACCTCCAGACAGAGGAGGCAACCAAGAACGCATTGGTCCTGCCCTTCATCAAGGCGCTTGGCTTCGATGTTTTCGATCCGACCGAAGTTCGACCAGAACTCAACGCTGATGTTGGCGTGAAGAAGGGTGAAAAGGTTGATTACGCGATTCTCCGAGATGGGAAGCCCATCATCATCATGGAGTGCAAGAAGTACGGAACCGACCTGCAAAAGGTCCAACCAACACAGCTATTTCGTTACTTCAGCGTGACGGAGACCAGATTCGGTGTCCTCACCAATGGGACGCACTACTTCTTCTTCACGGATCTAGACCAGCCCAACATGATGGATAGCAAGCCGTTCCTCGAATTCAATCTTCTTGATTTCAAAGACCAAGACGCTGACGAGCTTAAGAAATTCACGAAGGCAAGCTTTGATGTCAGCAATATTCTCTCTACCGCTACCGATCTGAAGTACACCAAACAAATTCAGAGGGTGCTCAATGAGTACCTCCAAACGCCTCCAGAGGAGTTTGTTCGCCTGCTCGCAGGGAAGGTCTACAGCGGTCGGATGACTCAGGTAGTCAAAGACCAGTTCTCACAGTTGACGAAGCGCGCCTTCCAACAACTGGTCAACGACAAGATCAACGACCGCCTCAAAGTCGCTTTGGCTGATGGGAGTGGGACTCCAACCGATCCCCCAGAACCCGTCATTCCGCCCCAGGAGGAGGAAGAGAAAATCGTCACTACTCCCGAGGAGTGGGAAGCCTTCTACATCACTCGGGCGATCCTCCGAGAGATTACTGACCCGAAGAAGGTAGCTATCCGGGATGCCCAGAGCTATTGCGCTGTCCTCTTCGATGACAACAACCGGAAGCCAATTTGCAGGTTCTATTTCAATTCGAAGCAGAAGTGTGTGGGTGTCTTCGATCCACAAAAGAAGGAAACCAAGACGCCCATCAATGACCTGACGGATCTCTACACTCTGTCCGACAGCCTCAAAGCCGTGGCGAGCTTTTACAACAAGGGAACCGAGTAGATGCCAACCGGACTTGAGGAGGAAATGTTTGAAGCCGCGGTATTGGCGCTGAAGGATTCTATTTCTTCCACACCGAAAAAGGTTCGCCGGATGCGTCTTCGCTCTCTACTTACCAAGTTTGGATTCAAGATACGTACTGCCGAACGTGTCCTGAGGCTAGGCACCGCGCTCGCTGAAGTGGGGATTCATTCCGAGCCTCCAATTCACGAGTGCTTCCGTGATGATTGGTTGGTTCTGTCCATTCTAGAGTCTCCTGTTGTAGGCTCCGAAACACTCAACCAATGGGATGAATGGTTCGATGAGATGGCAAGGAAGGAATTCTCAACAGAGAAGGAGGTTGAGATTCGCTTCATCGTGCCGTTGCTGGAACGGCTGGGGTATACAGAAGACGACCGTGCAGACGGATTTCCGATCGAGATCACTGTGGGGACGAAGCGGACCGTAGCGGAGGCGGACTTCGTTCTGTTCGACGGACGGAATCGGAGCATGGACAACGCGCTACTCGTCATTGAGGCGAAGAGAGCCTCAAAGCGAGTGAGAGACCATGTAAGCCAGGCTCGCAGCTACGCCATGTTCATGGGCACGCCCTACTACATGGTCACAAACGGGGACGACATCTTGGTTTTCCTCTACCAGAGCCCCTTGGAGGCGGATCATTTGGTCTTCAATGGGCATCGGGGTTCGCTGCGGGACTGTTTCCAAGAACTCTTTGGATTCATCGGGAAGCCCCAAGCCGCAGCCAAAAATATCGAGCGTCGGCAAATCCGGTCCTGACTCCAGAAAGCTCTACCGAGGCATCCTAGAGTGATCCAAGGATTGTCCAGGGGAAGCTATGAATATGAAAAGTGAGCCGACTGCCGAGGAACTGAGTCAGATTCTGGTGGCAGCGGATGATGGGGCAGGTCGCCATATTCTTTTGGTGTCCCGAAGCGGGGAGGTACATCTCACGCTCCTACCGGCGAACATGGTCACTGGTGCATGGGACGAACAGAATCATTCGGTTTACCAATTTAGTTCAGAAACTTACCAACCTGGAACTGGCTAAGTAGGATCCACGACAGCAGAGAATCCTTCTTATGCAATAAAGGTGTTTGAATGGTTGCAGTTTCATTGGAAGGAAGGTTCCCTTGGGATGATGGATTACTGATGAATAATAGTATGAAATATCTTAATTAATCAGCTCTCCAGTGTTAGAGTTGACCAATAGTAGTTCAATCTCAGGAGCTTCAATTGTGTAGACCTCTGCTGGGATATCAGCCACTTTCTTAGCTTCGTAAAATGCCGATTTTGGCTTGAAACAAGCTACCCAATGGACCATTGTGGCAAGCTGTTTTTTGTAGCTTTCCGCCCCATCCCTCGGAACCTTGATAGAAACTGTCCGTTTATAGCCTTCCCTTCGCCAAAGCAAAATATGTCGCATTGAAGGGGATTCATTGTATTGGTCAGTTCCGCGCCCGCTTAACTGCATCATCGCCATGGCAAAGCCTTTGCTTCCTCGAAAATCATTCAAGGAAACTTGAATGAATCCGTCCCAAGTACTATCACAGGAAACCCTCATCAATTCTGAGTCTGCATCATATTTTATATCTACAGTTGGCAATCCGACTGGCTCGAATCTCACGAAGTGCCACTTAGAAGTAATGAGCTCTAGTCGGTCCTTGAATTGTTGTGTTGATTCAAATTCCTTCTTCCTTTGAGCAATTAATAGGGTGTCTGCCAACTTTTCAGCATTATCCATTGGGAAATTGCTTGGGATACTTCCTTTAATCTTGATTGTATCTGCGTTTAATTCGCTTTCGGAGTTTATTTTATAATAGTTCAACAGGCTTGAACGGTTGGGGGCTGTATAAGGCGAATCACACCCGACCAGGACTAAAAGAGACAGAATGGGGCACCAAACACTGGTTACATTTCGCATTTATCCCTCCATGGATAATTGACTATTTATCGATAGATTCTGGAGGTAATAGGTGGATATTTAATTGGATCGTTCCAGCTAGGACCTTTGCCCGAGACATCCCCTTGATCTCCTTCAGCGCCGTCAAGATCAGCTCGATCCGGTTGAAGTACTCCGGGTGGACACGCCCATTGGCGTTCCGAAGTGGATCTGTAAGCACCCGACGCTTCCGATCTCGGATGAACTGCACCGCGCCCGCCACCAGCGACTCTAGATTTCCATCGAAGGCAGCTAACGAGTCCTCATAGAAGGCACTGACGCCTCCCGGGTACGCCTGCATCCTCCGATACAGGGATTCCGGGACTGAGGTGCCTACCAGACGCCTGGAGGTGCCTGTAAAGGCATCTTTGAGCGCTCCCACGTCTCCTGAGAGCTTGAACCCTGATGGCGATTCCGTTGGCAGGCACCTCTCGGGACGCTTCCCGGGCGAAGGAAGAGCGGCACGGGGCAAGGGGAGACTCCTTGATGGACCCCGATCCTCAGATTTGGTGGGTGTGGATCGGTTCGGTTTCATCGTGGAACCGCCGAATAATGCAAACAAGATCCTATACATGCAACAAATGCAAACGATTCAATAGAACAGAAACTATTCGATAATATAGAACAAATTATAGAACAATAATTGGAACTCGTCCGGGGTCTCATGCCAACCCCAGTCGCTTAGTCAGTTCATCTTGAGCCCGCCGCTTGGCAGCCAATGTCTGCTCGACGTACAGCATCGTGGTCGTAATCGATTTGTGCCCCAGCATCTCCTGCAACTCGGACAACGGAGTGCCAGCCTCGGCATGAAGACTGGCGTGAGAAGCCCGAAGGCGGTGCTGAGTCAAATTCCCGACTCCCAGACCGGCTGAGACCTTTGCAAGGGGTTTGCGGAGGAACCCGGAGCGGTGCTGCCCCCCGTCCTTCGCTGGGAACACCCATTGGCTCAGCGTCCGGGGCGCCCCTTGAATCGCCGTCCAAAGCCACCCCGGTACTGGGAGAACACGCGCCTCCTTTCCCTTCGCCTTCCCCACTGTGTAGGTACGGTGCTGGGGGTCAAGCCATTCCCACCTCATTCCCAGCAGCTCCGACTCCCGCAGACCGAGACCAATCAGCGTCTTGAGCATCAAGGGGACCTGTGGGTTTGAGGAGCAGGCATCCGCCGCCGCCATGAACTCCTGAACTCGGGAAGTGGGAACCACAGGGCGGGGTTTCCGCTGCACACGGAGCGGAGGTACGTGGAAGGGAAGCTTTTCCAGATGCCCCTGTCGAATGGCGAATCGCACCAGTGTCCGAACCAGCTCCAGCACGTTGTTGGCGTACCGGGGCGACTTCCCAGCCTCCAATAGCGCGAGGCGGAGTGAGAGGACCGAATCCGTGTCGATCTCACCTACCCGCACGGATCCGAGGTTGGGCGAGATCCACTTGCTCCACCGACACGTCGCCGAACCCAGGTGCCTCTCGCTGAACGCAGCTCTGTTCGCCCTGCGCCAGGTCTCCCAGGTCTGCGCCAAGGTTGGCGCCAGCCGCTTACTGATCCTGAGTTGCCCATGCAGCATGTCCCGGCGCACCTCGTCCAGGACGCGCCTAGCCGTCGCTAGGTCCTTTGCTCGGGTTGAGCCATGGGCACGCTGCCCGTTGACTTGGACTGCGTAGTGCCAGAAGGCGCCGACCTTCTTCAGTCCGGGGGTGTTTGACATTGCCTTGCTCCTCAGAAGGGCAAGGACGGCTTGGGGCTTCTGGGGACCGCACTTCACAACGGCTGCACAACCCCGCCGAAGCGGGATCGAGAGATCAACCCACCCGAGCACCTAACTCCAAGCAGGTGCTATACTTCAAGTCCTGCCGCGGGGTGGAGCAGTCCGGTAGCTCGTTGGGCTCATAACCCAAAGGTCGCAGGTTCAAATCCTGCCCCCGCTACCAACCGACGGGAACGAAGGGTCCGGAGCCTCCGGACCCTTCCTCGTTTCAGGTTCCACGGGGATCGGGGCCTGCCCGGCGGTCGCGCTCCGGGGGAAGACGAAGGGGGGCCGATCGGCCCCCCTTCACGCGTTCCCTGCGGTCTGCTACTTCTTCTTGCCCTTCTTCAGCGCCGAACCGGCCTTGAATCCGACCGACTTCGAGGCGGCGATCTTGATGGCGGCGCCGGTCTGCGGGTTGCGGCCGGTGCGGGCCTTGCGCTCCTTGCAGGAGAAGGTGCCGAAGGCGTGGATGCTCACCTTGCCGCCGGAGAGCGCGGTCTTGCCGATGGTCTCGAAGACGCCGGCGAGCGCGTCGTAGGCCTTGGCCTTGGAGAGCTCGGTGGCGTCCGCCAGCTGGTCGGCGAGATCGCGGAGGGAGAGGGAATTGGCCATGAGGGCTCCTGTTGGAGAGGGGTTTGGGGGATTGTAGCGGCCTCGCGGCGACATGGCACGGCGTCCGCGGCCCGCGATGTCCTCCCGTCCCCGGGAGCGCCTCCGGCGGGGCGTATCCTGGGACCGGCCCCGGAGGCCCCGTCCATGTCCGAATCCAATCCCTTCCTCGAGCCGCCGCGCAGCCCGATCCGGCGGCGCCGGGGGCGGGAGGCCGCCTGGGCGGGAGGTTGCCTCCTCCTCGGCGCCGGAGGCTGGCTCCTCTGGGACCGGCTGCGGAGTCCGGCCCCCCCGCCCGCGGCGGGCACCGCGTCCAGCCCCGGCACCGCGCCCGTGCCGGGACCCCCTTCCGGCCCGGCTCCGGGCGTCCTCGTCAAGCTCCCCGCGGACGAGGCCCCCCACCGCAACCACATGGAGTGGTGGTACTACAACGGCCACCTGGAAGCGGCGGACGGCCGGGTCTTCAGCTTCCACTACGTGTACTTCCTCGTGAATTCCGTGGTGCCCTACACCGCGGCCCAGCTCTCGCTGGTGGACCACCAGACCCGCCAGCGCCACGCCCACGCGAAGTCCTCCCCGGGCAATCCCAGCGCGGGCGCGACGCGCGGTTTCGCCTTCGACCTGGGGGGTTGGGTGATGCAGGGCTCCGACGGCGTCGACGTCCTGAGGGCCGGCACCGCGGACTTCGGCCTCGACCTCCGCCTCACGGACGCCGGCCCCACGGTCTTCCACGGGGGGACGGGCCTCCTCGACTTCAAGGAGGCCGGCTCGAGCTGGTACTACTCGCGGCCCCGGATGGCGGTGGAAGGGACCCTGCGGCTGGACGCGCCGGTCGCCGTGAAGGGAACGGCATGGTTCGACCACCAATGGGGGGACTTCCAGCCCCTGAAGCTGGGCTGGGACTGGTTCAGCCTGCGCCTCGAGGACGGCTCCGACCTGATGCTCTACAAGCTCCGCGAGGGGGAAGAGCGCGTGGTGCTCGCCGCCGGAACCCTGTCCCAGGGAGGATCGGACGCGCGGCTGGGACCCGGCGACTTCCAGCTCCAGCCCCTCCGGACCTGGAGGAGCCCCGCCACCGGCGTCGTCTACACCATCGCCTGGCGCCTCACCGTGCCGTCCCGGCGGCTCGACGTGGAACTCCAGCCGGTGCTGGACGCCTGCGAGTTCGACGGCCGCGACAGCACCCTCATGACCTACTGGGAGGGCCCGGTCCGCGTCTCGGGGACCCATGCCGGGCGGGGTTTCCAGGAGATCTGCCCCCTCCGCCCGGCGCGGCCGAAGCCCGGGACCTGAGCGCTCTCAGACCTCGCGCTCGCCGGCCTCGGCGCTCACCAGGGCCAGGACGCGGTCCACCTTGTCCATGAAGCGGGCGGTGCTCTCCACCACGAAGCGGTCCGGATGGCCCGACCACACTTCCAGGATCCGGGCATCGATGGCGGCGGCCTCCTCGGGGCTCTCGGTCCGGACCGGATTGCTGTGGTCGTAGCCGTTGCCCGGGGGCGGCGTCCTCAAGTGGATGACCGCGTGGTAGCGCGCCAGCTCGGCCTCCAGGCTGGTCCCCAGGTCGCGGAAGAAGTCCGTCCCTTCCCCGGGCCAGTAGGCCAGGCCGTCCAGGGTGCCCCGGTCGCAGAGGATCACCGGGCGGCGGGTCCGCCCGCCGTGGCCGTCGAGGTCCGGCGGATGCTCCACCGCGATGCGTTCCAGCTCCCGCTGCACGTGGTAGATGGCCCGCTGCACCGCGCGGTGGCCGGCGACGTCCCTCCGCCGCGGGAAGCCGCCGGAGAACAGGATGGAGGCCGCCTCGGGCAGCACCGCCACGCCCCGGTGGAAGGTGCGGCGGACGACCTCCAGCACCGCGGTCTTCCCCGCCCCGGGCCCGCCGGTGAGCACGAGGAGACGGCAGGACTCGCCCATGGAACCAGGGAAGCACCGGAGCGGTCGGGTCGCAATTGCATCGGTCACATGTTGCGCCGCGCGGTGGAACACGGCGGCGAAGCCGTGCATCCTGAGGGTCGGACGAGCAGGGTCCGGGCCCGGTTGTGATCGGGACTCAATCACCCTGCATGCACCCAGGAAGCCTCATGAAACGACTGCTCTGGCTCCCCCTCCTGCTCCTCGGCTGTTCGAGGGACTCGGACATCACGGTCTACAGGGTGCCGAAGGCCCCGGGCGGCGGAGCACCGGTCGCCCTGCCCTCCGGCCATCCCTCCCTGGACGGCGGCATGCCCGGCGCGGCCCCGGCGGGTGACGGGATGGCGGCGCCCGCCGGCGGCGGCATGGACGCTCCGGCCTCCACGTCCCTGGCGTGGACCGATCCACCGGGCTGGAAGCGGGAGGCGGGGAGCGGCATGCGGGTGGCCAGCTACAAGCTGGACGGCGGCGTGGAGGTGACCGTCATCTCCCTCTCCGGGACCGGCGGCGGCGACCTGGAGAACGTGAACCGCTGGCGCGGCCAGATGGGCCTGCAGCCGGTCCCGAGCCTCCAGGGCGCCATCACCGAGGTCCCCTCCGGCCACGGCCCGGCCAAGCTCGTGGAGTTCGACGGCGCCGGCCCCCAGGCGGGCAGGCGCATGGTGGCCGCGCTCAAGGACGAGCACGGCACCACCTGGTTCTTCAAGATGACCGGCCCCGCCGCGGCGGTGGCCAAGGCCAAGCCCGGCCTGGTCCAGCTGCTCGGGAGCCTCCGCCATGGCTGATTCCGCCTTCCTCAAGCGCCTGAAGCCCCTGGCTTCCCTCCAGCTCACCATCCTCCTCATCGCCCTGCTCATGGGGCTCGTGGTGGCCTGCACCCTGGCCCAGGTGCACCTCGGCGTCTTCGGCGCGGTGAAGGTCTACATGCGCGGCTTCCTGGTCTGGTGGGGGCCCGAGGGCGCCTCCTGGAAGATCCCCGTGGCGCCGGGCGGCGCGCTGGTGGGCCTCCTGCTCCTGATCAACCTCACCGCCGCCATGTTCGTGCGCCTGGAGTTCTCGGTGCGCAAGGGCGGTCTCTGGCTCAGCCACATCGGCTTGATCCTGCTCTTCGCGGGCGAGTTCATCTCGGGGGGCATGCAGATCGAGAGCCACATGCCCATCAAGGTCGGCCAGACCATGAACTACGGCGAGGACCTGCGCCACGTGGAGCTCGCGGCGGTGGACGCCGGCGGCCCCGGCGCCAAGGAGGACACGGTCTACGCCATCCACCAGCGCCGCCTCACGCCCGGGACCACCATCGCCGACCCGCGCCTCCCCTACACGGTGAAGGTGGTGAAGTTCATGACGAACTCCCGGGTCCAGCAGGCCCCCTTCCTCGCGGGCAAGGGACCGGCCACCGCCGGCGCCGGCACCGAGGTGATCGCCGAGGAGGTCCCGAACGCGCCCTCAGAGGAGCAGAACACGCCCTCGCTCTACGCCGAGCTCAGCGCCGGCGGGAAGTCCCTGGGCACCTGGCTCTTCAGCACCGCCCTCCTGCCCCAGACCCTCGAGCTGGACGGGAGGAAGCTCGAGCTGGCCCTGCGGCTGCGGCGCGTCTACGTGCCCTACACGCTCACCCTGAAGGAGTTCCACCATGACGTGTACCCGGGCACCCAGATCCCCAAGAACTTCTCCAGCCTCGTGCGCCTGAAGGACGCCGAGACCGGGGAGGACCGGGACGTGCTCGTGTACATGAACCACCCCCTGCGCTACCGGGGCAGCACCTTCTTCCAGGCCAGCTTCGGGGAGAACGACACCCTGTCCATCCTCCAGGTCGTCCAGAATCCCGGCTGGCGCATTCCCTACATCGCCTGCATCCTCGTGGCCGCGGGCCTCGCCTGGCATTTCCTGGCCCGTCTGGCTCCCGCCCGGAGGACGTCATGAAGCTCACCTGGATCCCCGCCCTCGGCGCCGTCCTCCTGGCGGTGCTCTTCGGCTTGAGGGCCCCGAGCCCCAAGGGCTTCGACGTGGCCGGCGCCGGCTCCCTGCCCGTCCTGCAGAACGGCCGCGTGAAGCCCCTCGACACCGTGGCCCGCGCCTCCCTGCTCGTGATGCGCGGCAAGCAGACCGTCCGCGACGGCCAGCGCACCCTCCAGCCCACGGAGTGGCTGCTGGACGTGGTGGCCCATCCGGAGGTCGCCGACAAGTACAAGGTCTTCATGGTCAACGACGCCGACGTGCTGGCCATGCTCGGCAAGCGCCCGGACGAGGGCCGCTTCTGGAGCTTCGAGGACCTCGCGCCCAAGGGCGAGGAGATCCGCAAGCAGGCGGAGACCGCCAGCAAGCTCGAGCCCCAGCGGCGGGACCGCTTCCAGCGGGCCATCGTGGGCCTCGAGGAGAAGCTCACCGCCTACCAGCGCCTCAAGAACTCCTTCCAGGTGGAAGACACCCAGGACTTCACGGCGGAGATGGCCGCCTACGCCGCCGCCATCCCGGCCGGCGTGCAGGCCTTCCGGGCCCGCCAGGCCGGGCAGACCTTCGATCCTGCGGCCCTGGAGCGCCTGGGACCCTTCCTCAACCGCTACCAGTTCCTGGACCAGGCCTCCACCTTCCGGCCCCTGCTGCCCCCCAAGGGCGGCACGGACAAGGACTGGTCCACCATGGGCTCGGGCCTCCTCAACGCCCTCCGCGACGGGCAGATCCCGCCCCACGCCGCCCAGTACGCCCTGTTGCTGCGCGCCTGGCGCGCGGAGGACGTGAACGCCTTCAACGCCGCCGTCGGCGCCCTCAAGGCCGACGCGGAGGTCCGCATCCCCGACAGCGCCTCGAAGACGCGCCTGGAGGTGCTCTTCAACCGCATCGAGCCCTTCTACCTGGGCATCGTGTTCTACACGATCGTGGCCCTGATGTTCTTCGTCTCCTGGCTGGCCTGGGAGAAGCCCCTGCAGGAGGCCGCCTGGTGGCTGATGATCGCCACCCTGGCCCTGCACACCTTCGGCATGGTCACGCGCATGTGGCTGGAGGGCCGGCCCCCGGTGACCAACCTCTACAGCTCCGCCGTGTTCATCGGCTGGTTCGCGGTGCTGCTGGCCATCCCCTTCGAGCGCTACTTCCGGAAGGGCTTCGCCGCCCTGGGCGGGGCCATCGTGGGCGGCGCGACCCTGATCATCGCCCAGGGCCTCACGGGCCAGGGCAGCGGCGACACCATGGAGATGATGCAGGCGGTGCTGGACTCCAACTTCTGGCTGGCCACCCACGTCACCACCATCACCATCGGCTACAGCGCCACCTTCCTCGCGGGCCTGCTGGCCCACCTCTGGATCTTCCGCAGCGCCTTCGCCAAGAACTTCAGCGCCGACGACGCGAAGGTGCTCAACAAGGCCACCTACGGCGTCATCTGCTTCGCCCTCTTCTTCAGCTTCGTGGGCACCGTGCTGGGCGGCATCTGGGCCGACCAGAGCTGGGGCCGCTTCTGGGGCTGGGACCCGAAGGAGAACGGCGCCCTGCTCATCGTGCTGTGGAACGCCCTCATCCTCCACGCCCGCTGGGCGGGCTACGCCCGGGAGCGCGGCCTCATGGTCATGGCGGTCTTCGGCAACATCATCACGAGCCTCTCCTGGTTCGGCGTGAACATGCTGGGCATCGGCCTGCACTCCTACGGCTTCATGGACCGGGCCTTCTGGGCCCTCATGATCTTCATCGGGAGCCAGGTCCTGGTGATGGCCTTCGCCCTGCTCTGGCCCGTGCTCACCGAGCCGCCCAGGAAGTCCAAGCCCCAGGCCCAGGGCGCCTGAGCCGAAGCTAGACCGCCAGCTCCACCCACCGTCCGGCCTCCAGGTCCCAGAGATGGGCCTGGAGGCCGGCCTGCGGGTGGCGGGCCTTCAGGGCCGCGGCATAGCCCCGGAGCTGAGCGGCATAGGCCTCCAGCCGCGCCTCATCCAGGGCCGAGGCCAGCTTGAAGTCCACGAGGTGGATCAAGGCCGGCGCCGCGCGGTCGGGCTCCCACACCACCAGGTCGGCGTAGCCCATCCCGCCCCCTGCCCCGGCGCCCGGCAGCGGCAGCTCCGTGCGCCGGGGCAGGCGCGCCCAGCCCTTCGCCTCCAGGGCCGCGAGGAAGGCCTCGACCTTCGCCCGTGCCCCCGGCGTCTGGGCGGCAAGCGGGGACCGCGCCAGGTGCGCGTCCACCGCCGCCGGGTCCTGGGCGGCGCGGACCAGGCATTCCCGCAGCAGGGCGTGGAGGACGATCCCCTCCCGCCGGCGCGCGGCGCGCTCTGGCGGCTCCGGCGCGCGGGAGATCGGGGGTGCGATGGCGCGGGATTCCGGCGGGGGCGGAAGCTCCGCCTCCGCCTCGGCGGATTCAGCCGCCACGTCCGGAGGAACGTCCAACCTCGGCAAGTCGAGGAGCCTCGCCAGGTCCTCCGCCACGTGGGTCCACTGGAAGGCCTTGTCCTCCGCCCGCCGCGCCGTCGCCGGCGTCGGCGCCTCGGGCGCGCCATCCTTCGCACCCCACTGCTGGAGCAGGGCGAGGCGCTCCTTCGCCCGCGTGAGGCCGACGTAGAGGAGGTTCAGGTCCTCCCGGCGGGTCCGCGCGGCCTCGGCCGCCTGCAGGTCCCGGTAGTACGGCCCCGCGGCCTTGCCCAGCTTCCAGCCGAACAGGAGGTGCGGTCCCCCCGCCACCCGGCCCAGGTGCCCGCGGCGGATGCCCTGGGCGCCGTGGGCCAGCATCGGCAGCAGCACCTCGTCGTATTCGAGTCCCTTGGACGCATGCACCGTCTGGATGAGCAGGGCGCCGCCCGTGCCGCCGGCCGGGGGCGCGTCCCCCTCCGGCCGCAGCCGCCGGCGCGCCAGCTCCGTCCAGGCCGTGCCGAGGTGGACCGGCAGGCTGAGGGCCAGGTCCACGAAGCGGTCGAGGTTGCGCCGGGCCCGTTCCGGTTCCAGCGCGCCGTGGGCCTGCAAGGCTTCGAGGGACTCCAGCAGGCCCGGCCGGGCGAGGGCCCCCGCAAGCACCTCAGGGGTGCCGAGGGTGGCCAGCCCCCGCAGCCAGGCGAGGGCGTCGGCCGCGGCATCGGGCAGGGCCTCGGGGTCCACGTCCGCCCAGCCCCGGGCGAGCGGGCCCGCGACCTCCAGGAGCTCCGGGTCCGTCATCCCGACCCAGGGCCCCCGCAGCACGGCCAGGAGCGGCCGCGGGTCCCGCGGCCGGGCCAGGGAGGCCAGGAGGTTGAGGACGGCCCGCACCCCCGGGCTCTCCCAGAAGCCGTCCTGGCTCACCACCAGGGGATCCACGCCCCGCGCCTGGAGCCGGCGGCGCAGGGCGGGCAGGCCGGTGCGGCGGGGCAGCAGGAGGGCTCGGCTGCGCGGGGCTTCGCCTCCCTGCGAAGGCCAGCCGGCACCCGAGGCCAGGGCCACGATCCAGGGGGCCGCCGCCGGCAGGTCCGCGCCCCGGGCCTTCTCCGAAGCCACCCGGGCCACCACGACCCTCGGTTCGCCGAGGCCCCGTCCGCCGTCGCGCTGGAGGCCGTCGGGATCGGCGGCGCCGGGATCGAGGCGTGGCACCACCTCGGCGACGTAGGCATTGGAGGTCGCCACCACGGGGGCGGCGGAGCGGTGGTTGTCCGGCAGGCGGTAGGCATCCCCCCGGACACCCGCGGAGGCCAGGGCCTCGTCCAGCAGGTCCGCCACGCCGCCGCGGAAGCCGTAGATGGCCTGCTTGCGGTCCCCCACCCGCACCGCCGCCCGGGCGCCCAGCGCCCGCAGGAAGGCCTCCTGCACCCGGCTGATGTCCTGGAACTCGTCCACCAGCAGGAGGGCCGGCGCCGGGTCCAGGGGCCGGGCCTGCAGCAGGCCCAGGGCATCCCGCACCAGGTCCCCGTACGTGCGCCAGCCCCGCGCGCGCTTCCGGGCCTCGAAGGCCTTCAGGACCGGCTCCAGGAGCCGCGTGAGCCAGGCCTCCAGCAGCTCGGGCAAAGCCTGGAGAGCCTCATCCATCGCCGCGGTGTAGGCGTCCGCGAAGTAGGTGGGCAGGCGCGCCCCGGCCTCCGAGCCGGGGAAGGCCTCGAACCAGTCCTCCCAGAAGCGGAAGACCTGCGCCTCGCCCGCGTCCGGCGGCGGGACGGGGCCGAACTTCCCGCGGCCGTGCTTTTCGAAGGACTTGTGGGGGGCGCCGGCCTTCGTCCGCGCGGCGGCGCGGTCCGGGTCCGCCGCGAAGGGGCGGTGCGCTTCGAGGCCCAGGCGCGCCTGCTCCCAGAAGGCCTCCCGGATCTCCGCCAGACCGTCCTCCTCCCGCCAGGCCCCCAGGGCATCCGTGTGGGCGTCGTGGGCCGCGGCCACGCGCTCCCAGCACGCGTCGCGGCCCTCCCGGCCCTCGAGCCAGTCCAGGAGGCGCCGGGCGGGGAGGTGGTCCGGATGGTCCGGCGGCAGGGCCAGGGCCGCGCGGCCCGCCCGGCGCAGCAGGGCCACCAGCCTCGGATCCGAGGGGTCGAGGAGGGCCCGGGTGGCCTCCTCGGCCCCGCGGCTCCGCGCCTGGAGGAGGTCCAGGGCCAGCCCGTGGACCGTGGTCGCGCGAAGATGCTCCGCTTCCCGCCGGGCCCGCACCCAGTGCGCGCGCGCCGTCTCCGGGCCGCGGGTCCAGGCCGGCCATCCGTCCTCCCGCGGCCACTGCCGCGCCGCCAGCCGGGCCTCGCCCCGCAGCCCGTGGCGCGCCGCCGCCGCGTCCCAGGCCTCCCAGCCGCGGGCCAGGGCCTCCAGCAGGTCCGCCCAGGCGGAGGCCGGCAGGGCGGCCAGGCCATCCAGGGGCTGCAGGAGCCGCGCCCGCAGGTCCGCCGCGGACTCCCGGCTGAAGGTGGTGGCCAGCACCTCGTGGGGCCGGCCGCCCTCCCGGCCCAGGAAGCCCACCACGAGCGTCACGAGGGTGAAGGTCTTACCGCTGCCCGCGCTGGCCGAGATCACCAGGTCCCGGCCCTGGAGGCCGGCGGCCTGATTCGCATCGGCGAGGTCGAGGGCGGGATGGCTCATGCGCCCGCCTCCTCGGTCTCCGGCTCCGCCGCGTCCAGGTCCACGGGACGGCCGCAGAGGGCGGCGAGGCCGCAGGAGGCGCAGGCCTCCCCGGGCACCGCCGGGAAGATGCCCGCTTCGGCGCGGTCCAGCAGCGCCGTGACGTGGGCCTCGAGGCGGCCCCGGGATTCCCCATCCCCGGGCTCGAAGAAGGCCGGCACGGGTTTCGAGAAGTCCCGCAGGGGCAGCAGCCAGGCGCTCACGGGAAGGCCGTCGCGGGTCTCCAGCATCTGCTGGTAGAGGGGGAGCTGGAGGTGGGCGGCGGTGAAGCCGTCGGCCTCGCCGTACGCCTTCAGGGACTCGGGCCGGCTCGTCTTGTAGTCGAGGATGCGGCGGAAGGCCTCCCCGCCGCAGGACCAGCGCTCCAGCCGGTCCACCCGCCCCTGGAACCAGCGCGGCGGATCGAGGAGGGCGACCGGGCCGACGCGGGCCTCCAGTCCTTCGAGGCGGCGCCGCCAGGGTCCCGCCCCCGTCAACCCGAAGGCAGTTCGTTCCTCCGCCAGCGGCCCGGTCTGGGCGAGGTCCCAGGCCAGGACCGCGGCGAGGTCCGGCAGCAGCGCCTCCACGCCCCGGGCCACGACGCCGGACTCGGTCTCGCCCAGGCGAAGGGGATCGAGGAATCCGGCGCCGCGCGCCCGCCAGCAGGCCGTCAGCAGGATCTCGAGGGCGGGCGCCTCGGGCCGCGGGAGGCCATGCCGTTCCAGGAAGGCCTCCGGCCAGTGGGGCGCATCTCCGAGGCCTTCCAGGAGGGCCTGGAGGAGACCGTGGACCGCCACGCCGAGACCGAGGGGCGCCGAGGGGCCCGGCGCCCAGGGATCGAGCTTCAGCCCGCGCGCGGCGAACACGCGATAGGGGCAGCGGGCCAGGTCTTCCAGCACCGTGGGCGAGACCGGATGGTCGGCCTCCAGGCCCTCCCGCCACCAGCCCGGGACGCGGTCCGGCTGCGGGGCCTCGATCCTCAGGGCCGGCAGCGTCTCCGGATCCTCGAGGCGCAGGGAAGCCTGCCGCTCCCGTTCCAGGCTGGACGCCACGCCGGCCTGCCAGCGGTGGCGGAGGTGCGAGGCGCAGCGCGCCGCGGAGGGCGTCCAGGCTCCGGCCCCGGCCAGGGCCTGCCAGAAGGGTCCCTGGCCGCGCCGGCGGCCCTCGGCGTCGGTCTCGGAGCTCAGGGCGACGAGTTCCTGCCGGGTCAGGGCGAGGGCCGCGTTGAAGGCGAAGGCCTGGACGTGGAAGGCCCTGGGCAAGGCCTCCTCCGCCTCGGCCCGGGAAAGCCGGAAGGCCTGGAGGGCGGGCGGGAAGCCGCCGCGATGGGGGGCGCGGCGCAGGGCGGCGTTGAGGAGGGCGCGCCTGGCCTCGTCCAGGTCGGGCGGGAGGGCGGGCGCGGCAGGCCAGGCCCCTTCGCCCAGGTCCAGCAGCAGGGTGGCCCGGCTGCCCCGCCAAGCCCGCATCAGCGCGTCGGGGTACAGGAGGCGGACGCCGCCCTCCTCCCGGGCCTCAGGCGCGGTGGTGCCCGCCTCCAGGAAGGTCCGCAGGGCCTCGAGCATCTCCCCGAAGGCCACCGGCCGGCGGACGCCGGACCAGGCCTGGCCGAGAAGGCCCAGGGAGGGATGGAAGTCCGAACCGTCCCCCAGGAGTCCGAAACCCAGGGCGATGGCTTCGACCTCCGCGAGCCACGCCGCCAGGGACCGCGGCTGGCGGGGCAGGTCGAAGACGCGGTTCCACCGCCCGCCCAGGGTGGCGCGGGAGGGGGCATCCAGCCCCGCGAGGGCCGCTGCCACCGCCTCGGGACCGGCCTCGTCGCTTCGTTCCAGCGCCGCGGCGAAGGCCCGGCAGGCGGCACCGAGGGGTTCCGCCGCCCCGCTGGACGCCAGGGCTGACGCCACGAGGGCGGGGTGCCCCAGGGCCATGCCCTCCAGCAGGGCCAGGAGTGGCGCCCAGTCCCGGGAAGCCGTCAGGGGGCGGGCCGGGGCCCGGTGGAGGCCGAGGCCCTCGGCCTGGAGGAGGCCATCCAGGAAGGGCGCGATCCGTTCGGCCTCGGGATGGAAGACCGTGATGTCGCTCGCGGGAAGGCCCGCGGAGACCCAGGCCGCGATCTGCTCAACCGCCGCGCGCAGCACCGCGGAAGCGTTGGGCAGGAGGCCCCGGCGCAGGGCCTGCCGCGCGACGGGATCGAGGTCGAGGGGGCCCTGGAAGAGGTTCTCCAGGGCGTCGCCCCAGAGGTTGTCGGCCCAGCCTTCCGGGGCCTCGAGGCTGAAGCGGTCCAGGCTCGCGGCGAGGCCCTCCAGGGCGGGCAGCACCTGGGCCACGAGGTGGGGCTCCCGGCCTTCGAACAGCCCCCGCGCGCCCGACCCGCGGCGGGTGGCGAGGCGGAAGCGCACGGGCACGCCCTCCAGCGCCAGGAGGGCGCGGAGGCGCGCCGGCGCGAGGTCCTCCAGGCTGGCGTCGAGGGGGCCGTCCTCCCGCGTGTGCTCCACCCAGAAGCCCCGCCCGCCGGCCTCCTGGGCCAGGGCGGCCCGCCCGAGGGCCGCCATGGGCTCGAGGTGGCCCGAAGCCTCCACCGCCGCGAGGTAGGCCTCCAGGTGCGCGACCAGCGATCCGAGGCTGCCGGGCTCCTCCGGACGCCCCAGGGGCAGGTCGAGACCGCGCAGCTGGTCCGGCAGCAGGCCCTGGGCCAGCAGCTCCTGACAGGCCCTCGCCCGTCCCTGCACGGCCTCCCGGCCCAGGGGCGCCCGCCGGAAGGCCGCCGCCAGCTCGCGCTCGACGTTCAGGTGCAGCAGCAGCGCCAGGGCGCCGGGGATGGGCTCCCGCGGGTCGTCCAGCAGGACGCCGTCGAAGGGGACGAAGGGCATGGCCCCAGGATAGAGGAGGCCGTCCTAGGGTTGCTCGGCCGCGGGCCGCTCGTTCTTCGGCCGGCCGTCGGGGTGGAGGTAGCGGGCGGGGTCGCGCTTGAGGTCCCTCGCGCAGTGGGCGCAGCAGACGGCGTAGCGGAAGGCCTTGCCGCCGAGGCGCACCACCACCGTGAACTCCGGCTCCTGGGGGATCGTCTGGCCCGTGACCGGGCAGCGGCCATTCTCCCAGTCCTCGACGGGCTCGATGCGCTGCTCCGCCGGCGGCGCCGGGGGCGGGGTCTGGAGCATGGTCGCGCCTCCCGCACCAGGATGCGGGAGACGCGGCTGGCGGTGAAGGGCCTGCCTGGCCCTCTACTTGGCCTTGGCGGCGTTCAGGGGCGTGCCGTCCGGAGCCAGGTACTTCGCAGGCGCGGCCTTGAGCTTGGGCTCGCAGCCCTTGCAGCAGAGCTTGTAGGTCCGGCCATTGACGACGACCTCGGGGCTCCTAGCGCTGACCTTGTCGCCCATCACGGGGCAGATCGTGTTGGTGGCGGGCTTCGGGGCGCCCGGGACGGCGAGGGCGGCGGCGAGGATCAGGGAGAGGGACATGGCGGTTCCTTTCGGAAGGGGAGGCCTCAGGCCTCCAGAGGTCGGGGCAGGGTCGCGGGGCCGTCCACCACATCCCGACGCTTCCAGAGGTAGTAGATGGCGGGGTAGACGAGGAGTTCGAGCAGGAAGCTGGTGGCCAGGCCGCCCACCATCGGCGCGGCGATGCGCTTCATGAGGTCGGCGCCGGTGCCCGTGCTCCACATGATGGGCAGGAGGCCCATGAAGGCCGCGGCCACGGTCATGGCCTTGGGCCGCACGCGCTTCACGGCGCCGTGGATGATGGCCTCCACCAGGTCGCCGGTGGTGGCCAGCCGGCCCTCCCGCTTCGCCTCGTCGTGGGCGAGGTCCAGGAAGAGGAGCATGAAGACGCCGGTCTCCGCGTCCAGACCCATGAGGGCGATGAGCCCGACCCACACGGCGATGGACATGTTGTAGCCCAGCAGCCAGAGGAGCCAGAAGGCGCCGATGGCGCTGAAGGGCACCGCCAGCATGACGACGGAAGCCTTGAAGGCGCTGCGGGTGTTGGCATAGAGCAGGCCGAAGATGAGCACCAGGGTGATGGGCAGGATGACCTTCAGGCGCTCCTTCACCCGCAGCATGTTCTCGTACTGGCCCGACCAGGTGAGGCTGGTGCCCGCGGGGAGCTTCAGCTCCTTCTCCACGGCGGCCTTGGCGTGGGCGACGTAGGTGCCTACGTCGGTCTTCGCCGTGTCGAAGTCCACCAGGACGTAGCCGTTCAACTGGCCGTTCTCGTCCCGGATCATGGCCGGGCCCGTGGCCCACGTCAGGTCGGCGATCTCCGCCATGGGAATGACGGCGCCACTGGGGGTCGGCACCAGCACCCGGGCCAGGGCTTCCGGGGATTCCCGGTAGTCCCGGGCGTAGCGCACGTTCACCGGGTAGCGGGCGCGGCCGTCGAAGACCGTGCTCTGGTTGTCGCCGCCGATGGCGGTCATCACCAGCAGGTTGGCCTGCTCGACGCTGAGGCCGTAGCGGGCGAGCTGGTCGCGCTTCAGCACGAAGTCCAGGAAGTAGCCCTGCGCGGTGCGCTCCGCGAAGGCGCTGCGGGTGCCCGGCACCTTCTGGAGCACGCGCTCGGCCTCCACCGCCACCTTTTGGATGGTCTCCAGGTCGGCGCCGTTCACCTTCAGGCCCACGGGGGTGCGGATGCCGGTGCTCAACATGTCGAGGCGCGCCTTGATGGGCATGGTCCAGGCGTTGGGGATGGCGGGGAGGCGCACCACGCGGTCCAGCTCCGCCACGATCTCCTCCTGGGTGAGGCGGTCCCGCCAGAAGGGCCGCAGCATGGCCTTCAGGAAGTCCGGCGCCCAGGACGAGTACCAGCGCGGCTTGGCCCGCCACTGGTCCTCGGGCTTGAGGACGATGACCGTCTCCATCATGGAGAAGGGGGCGGGATCCGTGGCGGTGTCCGCCCGGCCAGCCTTGCCGAAGACGCGGTCGACTTCGGGCACCGTGCGGATCAGCCGGTCCTGGACCTGGAGGATGCGCTGGGCCTCGGTCTGGCTGAGCCCGGGCAGCGTGGAGGGCATGTAGAGCAGCGTGCCCTCGTTGAGGGGCGGCATGAACTCGCTGCCCAGCTTGAGGTAGGCGGGGATCGTCGCCAGCACCAGCAGCACGGCCACGGCCAGCGTGGCCTTGGCGTGCTTGACCACGAAGCGGCAGGGCGGCTCATAGAGCCGGTGCAGCAGAACGCTGATGGGGTGCTTCTCCTCGGCGTGGTACTTGCCGACGGCCACCTGCGTCGCCGCCCAGGCCAGCCACTTCGGCTTGAAGGCGAAGGGGTCCACCCGGGCGAAGAGCATGCGCAGGGCCGGGTCCAGGGTGAGGGCGAGGACCGCCGCGATGGCCATGGCCAGGTTCTTGGAGTAGGCCAGGGGCTTGAAGAGGCGGCCCTCCTGGTCCACCAGGGTGAAGATGGGCATGAAGCTCACCGCCACCACGAGCAGGGAGAAGAAGACCGACGGACCCACCTCCATGAGGGCGGCGAGGCGCACCTCGTAGAAGCTGCCGGGCCGGCCGGCCGCCATCCACGCCTCGATCCTCTTGTAGGCGTTCTCCACCTCCACGATGGCGCCGTCCACCAGCACGCCGATGGAGATGGCGATGCCCGCGAGGCTCATGAGGTTGGCGCTCTGGCCGATGCCGACGAGAGGTATGAAGGCCAGCACCACGCTCACGGGGATGGTGACGATGGGCACCAGGGCCGAGGGCGCGTGCCACAGGAAGACCAGGATGATCAGCGAGACGATGATCATCTCCTCGATGAGCTTGTGCTCGACCGTCTTCACGGCCTTGTGGATGAGCTCGGAGCGGTCGTAGACCGCCACGATCTCGACGCCGTCGGGCAGGCCGGCCTTCAGCTCCGCGAGGCGCGCCTTCACCCGTTCGATGACGTTGAGGGCGTTCTCCCCCTGCCGCATCACCACGATGCCGCTGACGGCGTCGCCGAGGCCGTCCAGGTCCGTGAGGCCGCGGCGAAGCTCGGGGCCGAGGCTCACGGTGGCGACTTCGGAGAGGCGCACCGGCGTCCCGTTCTCCGCCTTCAGCACCGCCTGACCGAGGTTCTCCGGGGTCTTCACGTAGCCCCGGCCCCGGACCATGTATTCCCGCCCGCCGTATTCCACGAGGCGGCCGCCGGCCTCGGAATTGGCGGCCTTCACCGCGGCCACCACGGCGTCCACGGGGATGCGGTAGGCCGCGAGGCGGTTGGGATCCACCTGGACCTGGAACTGGCGGGCCTGGCCGCCCACGGTGGCGACTTCCGCCACGCCCGGCGTGCTCTGGAGGCCGTAGCGGAGGAACCAGTCCTGCAGGGAACGCAGCTCGTCGACGCTGTGCTTCCCGCTGCGGTCCACCAGGGCGTACTGGTAGACCCAGCCCACGGAGGTGGCATCGGGGCCCAGCGAGGTCTGGACTCCGGCCGGCAGGCTGGCGGTGATCTTGGAGAGCTGCTCCAGCACCCGGCTACGAGCCCAGTAGATGTCGGTGCCGTCCTCGAAGATCACGTAGACGTAGGAGAATCCGAAGTCCGAGAGACCCCGCACGGCCTTCACCTTCGGCGCGCCCAGGAGGCTGGTGACGATGGGATAGGTGACCTGGTCCTCCACCAGGTCCGGGCTCCGGTCCCACTTGCTGTAGACGATGACCTGGGTGTCGCTGAGGTCGGGCAGGGCGTCGAGCGGCATGCGCCGCATCGTCCAGGCGGAGAAGAGGATCAGCAGCACCGAGGTGGCGAGGACCAGCCAGCGGTACTCCGCCGAGAAGCGGATGATGCGCTGCAGGAACGTCGGGCGGTCGGGATCGTAGGCGGCGGGGGCGCTCATGCCAGGCTCCTCAGTGGGCGTGGCCGGGCGGAACCGGAGCCGGGGCGGGGGCCGTCGCAGCCTCGCCCTTGCGGCCCATCTGGGCCAGGGCGGCCTTCAGCCGGGATTCGGAATCCACCAGGAAGGCGGCGCGGACCACCACGGCGTCGCCGGGCTGCAGGCCGGAGGTGATCTCCACCTTCTCCCCGGTGGTCGCACCGACGCCGACCTCCCGGGGCTCGAACTTCCCAGACCCGAGCGACACGAACACGACCTTGGTGGTGCCCGTGTCCAGGACCGCGTCCAGGGGCACGACCAGCCCCGTCCGGCCCTGGCTGCGGAGCAGCACTTCGCCGAACATCTCGGGCTTCAGCGCGCCCCCCGGATTCGGGAATTCCAGCCGGGCCTTCGCGGTGCGCGTCTTCGGGTCCAGCACGGGGTCCAGGAAGGCCACGCGGCCCTGGAAGGTCCGCCCCGGGGCGGAAGGCACCATGAATTCCGCCGGCGTGCCCGGCCGGACGCGGCCCAGCTCGGACTCGTAGACATCCACCAGCACCCACACGCGGCTGAGGTCCGTGATCTCGAAGGGCGTGTCGGCGACGGAGAGCCGCGAGCCCTCCACGATGGATTTGGCGGTCACCACCCCCGAGACCGGCGAGGCGATGGTCAGGCTCTTCGTGGGCTGGCCCGTGCGCTCCAGGGCCTCGAGGGTCGAAGCCGGGATGTCCCAGAGGGCCAGGCGCCGGCGGGCGGAAGCCGCCAGCTCCTCGCCGCTGCGCTGGAGCTCGGCGGAGCCCTCCAGGGACTTCCGGGTGCGCAGGGCCAGGAGGTACTCGTTCTGGGCCGCCAGCAGCTCGGGGCTGTAGATCGAGAAGAGGGGCTGGCCCTTGGCCACCGGCTTGCCCACGAAGTCCACGAAGAGGCGCTCGACGTAGCCGTCCACCTTCACGTTGACCTTGCGCACCCGGGTCTCGTCCACCGCCACGCGGCCCGAGGCGCGCAGCTCGCCGCCCACGGGGCCCATCGCGGCCCGTTCCGTCCTGAGGCCGATGAGCTGCTGGCGTTCGGCGTCGATGTGCACGGGGGCGTGGGACTCCAGCGCCGAATCCCCATGGGTGGCGCCGTCCATGGGCACCAGGGCCATGCCGCAGAGGGGGCAGTCGCCAGGGTGGTCCTGGAGGATCTGGGGATGCATGGGGCAGTGGTACATGGCTTTGGCCGGGGCCTGGGCCGCCGCCGTCGCCTGGGGCGCGGCGGGGGCCGGGGCGGGTCGCAGGACCCACGTGAGTCCGGCGCCGGCCCCGAGGCCGAGGCCGGTGAAGAGGAGGGCTTTGAGGTTCGGGTTCATGGCGGGCCTCACATGGACTTCAGGGACGGGGTGGTCGGAGCGGATGACGCGGCCGCCTCGGCCTCCTTCTTCGGCATCGCGGCGCCGGCCGCGGAGCCCCCGCCGGCGCCCATGGCGGCGCCGCCGGAGAGACCGGCGAGGACGAGGCCCGGGATCGGGGGCGTGGGCCCTGGATTCAGCTCCTCGGCGGCGATGGCGCTGGCCTGGAGCTGGGCCTGGGCCTCGAGCATCGCGTTGCGGTCGGCGATGTAGCCCTGGACGGCCTCCAGGACGCCGAGGTAGCCGGCGCGGCCGGACTCGAGCTGCAGGAGTGCCGCGTCCAGGGCCGCGCGGCTCTGGGTGAGCAGGCCTTCCCGGTAGAGGCGCAGCACCTTCCGGATGCCTTCCGCCTGGGTCCGGCGTTCGGCCTGAGCCCGGCTGAGGTTGAGGGCCGCGACGCGGCGCTCGCCCAGGTGCATGCGGTGCTCGGCCTCCCACTGCTGCACGGCCTTGCGCTGCTTGCTGCCCGCCCAGACCGGGAGCGAGAGCCCCAGGCCGACCTTCCAGCCGGAGCCGACGCCCTCGGTGCGCATGACCCCGCCGCTCACCACGAAGTCGGGCCGCAGGTTGAGCCGGTTCTCGTGGATGGCGGCCTGGGCGTGGATGAGGTGCGCGTCGGCGGCGGCGATCTCCGGGCTGCGGGCGGCCTCGGCTTCGGCGAGGTCCGCCCAGACGGCCGGGTCGGGATCCGGGAGCGCGTCGAGGGTGAAAGGCGTCTCGAAGGCCAGGTCCGCGGGCTGGTCCCGCAGCGCATTGAAGGCGGCCAGCCTCGCCCGGAGCTCGGCCTCCGCGGTCCAGCGCCGCTGGAGGAGGCGGCTGCGTTCCAGCTGGGCCCGCAGCAGGTCCGCCTGGCTCCCCTGCCCCGCCTCGAAGCGGGCGCGGACGGCCCCTTCGGCCTGGGCCGCGAGGCGGTCCTGGAGGTCCAGGAGGCCGGCCTGCTCCCGGACCAGCATCAGGCCGACGAAGGCCCGCTGGGCTTCGGCGCGAAGGCCCAGGCGGACGCGGTCCCGGGCGGCCTCCTCGCCGGCTGCGGCCTGGCGGGCGATGGTCTCGCGCCGGTCGCGCTTGCCGGGCCAGGGCAGCACCTGGCTCACGGTGAGGGCCCGGGACTTCATGTCCTCCCTCACGCCCATCTGGGTGTCGGGGCTCCGGGAGTACTCCAGGCCCAGGACCGGATCCTCCAGGCTCCGCGCCTGCGGGATCTTGAGGTTCTCCACTGCCACGGATTCCATGGCGCGGTCGAGGTCGGGATGGCGCGCCAGCACCTCGGCCACGTAGGCCTCGAGGGCGGCGGCCAGGACCTGGGATGGCGTCGGGGAGTGGGCGGGGGACGGCGCGGGGGCCTGGGCGGCGAGGGGCGCGGCGATCAGCGCGGCCACGGCCAGGCGCCCCGCCGAAGGGGCGGAACGGAACATGGGACCTCCTGGAAAGGAAAGACGGACGGGGCGACCGTCCCTTTCAGATCCGGAGGAGCCTCAGGGTGGCGAGGTGGCGTCCCAGATCGGGATCCCGGCCCCGGGGCGCGCGGCGGGGCGTCGCCTCCCGGAGGTCCTGGGCCGTCCCAGGGGCCGCCGTCCAGGGCGCGGCCTCCCGCTCCCGGGGCGCGGCCTCCCCGGTGGTTTCGGCCTCCTGCGCGGGGGCGGCGGCCTGGACCGGCGCAGCGCAGGGGGCGCGGTGGCCGGGCACCGGCGTGGTGGGTCCGCAGGGGCAGGGCTCGGCCGGGGTGTCGCAGCAGCCGCAGGCGGGCGTATCAGCGGGCAGGGACAGGCCCTGCCCCGCGCCGAGGACCAGCGCGAAGGCCAGGAGGATGCGGACGAGGAAGCGCACGACGGATCCAGTCTAGGCCCGGCGGCGCGGACCGGAGACACCAAAAGGGAGCGGCGCGCGTGAGATTTGGTCTGGATCACAGGGCCCGGCAGCCTGCCGGAAGAGCCGTGGTATTCCTGGAGCCGGAGCGCGCGTGGCGGAGACGGTGGACATCCTGGTGGTGGGGGGCGGCATCGCCGGGCTCGCCACCGCGATGCACCTGGCCCGCGAGGGCGGCCGCGGCGTGCTGCTCCTGGACCGGGAGGACCACCCGGGCTTCCACGCCTCGGGCCACAATGCCGCCATCGCCCGGCAACTCACCGGGCGCGCGGAGCACACGGCGCTGACGGTGGAAGGGCGCCAGGCCCTGGCGGACGCCGGCCTGCTGCAGCCCACCGGCGGCCTGTTGCTGGCCCTGGACGCCTCGGCCCTGGATCCCCTGGAGGCCGAGGCGGAGTCCGTGGGCCTCCCCGTCGAGCGCGGCGAAGGGTCGGTGCTGCCGGGCCTGAAGGCAGCGGCCCACCTCCGAATCCCCTCCGACGGCGTCATCGACGTCCACGGCATGCTGGGCTTCTGCGCCCGGGAGGCGCGGGCGGCGGGGGCGGTGCTCCGCTATGGATGCGGCGTGGAGGCCGTGGAGGCGACGGTCGAGGGGTTCACCGTCGCCACGGGCGGCGGGACCGTCCACGCGGCGGTCCTCGTCAACGCCGCCGGGGCCTGGGCCTCCGCCCTGGGCCGGAAGGCCGGCGGGCTGGATCTGGACTTGAAGCCGCTGCGCCGCCACCTGGCCTGGAGCGAGGGCCCCTGGCCCGCGGACGCGCCCTGGGCCTGGTGGGTGGACCGGCCCTTCTACCTGCGGCCCGAGAGCGGGGGCCTCCTGATGTGCCCCTGCGACGAGACGGAAGTGGCGCCGCCGGCCCGGGGCCACCAGCCCGACACGGATCCGGCGGCCATGGAGCAGCTCGCCGCCCTGGTCCAGGAGCTCGCCCCCGACCTGGCGGACCACGGCATCGTGCGCGCCTGGTCCGGCCTGCGCACCTTCGCGCCGGACCGCAGGTTCGTCATCGGCTGGGATCCCGTGAACCCTCGCCTCTTCTGGGTCGCGGGACTGGGCGGGCACGGCATGACGTCGGGCCTGGCGGTGGGTCGGCTGGCGGCGGCGCTGATGGAGCTGGACGCCCTACCGCGGCATCCCCTGAGCCCGGCGCGCTTCGGATAGGCGCCCGCCGCGGGATCGGGCCGCCGGAACCTCCCAGGTGGGCGCCAACCCCCTGGGCGGGTCAGCGCACCGCCTTCCCGGCCCGCCCAACGCCTCCCAGCCCCTGGCCCGTAAGCCAGAGAGCGCAGCCGATCTCCCCCAGGGAGCCTGGTAGGTGGAGCCAGCCCGCCAGGGGTTTCGCGGGGAGGGACAGGAGGGGGGCGACGACCTCCAGGGTGTAGGCGACGCCCCCGGAAAGCAGGCCCCAGCCGAGGAGCCGGGGGAGGCGGCCAGAACGGATCACCAGCCAGCCGAAGGGGAAGAGCCAGAGGCCCCAGAACAGGCTGGCCAGGCGCTCGGCCTGGGCGGCCCGGCGCAGGGCCACCCGGATGGCCCCTTCCACGGCCTCCGCCGCCGGCCCGGCTCCCGGAGCCGCCGACCCCAGCAGGCGCACGACCTCGAGCTGCTCGAGGAGTCCCTGGAAGCCCACGGGCACCGCTGCGACCGCCAGGGTGACCATGAGCACCGACCCTGTGCGGGAGACGTCCTGGAAGATGGGGTACAGGGCGAGGGGAAGGAGCAGGAAGGCCACCTGCATGGCCAGGTGGCTCGCCACGCCGGCCTGGTAGAGACCCAGGCGGGCCTGCAGGTGCGGCAGGGCCGTCCCCTGGATGCCCTGGGGCAGGGCCTGGGACGGAGCGACCAGGAGCGCGAAGATCCCCGTGGCCACGACCGCGAGGTAGAGCAGGCCCGCTCGAAGGGGCAGGTTGGGAGTGGGATTCATGGGTGCTCCGGGTCCAGGGGCGGGAGGGGATGCCTCCGATACGCGCGAAGACCCATCGGTTTAGGGGACACCTCCCGCCGGACCAGCTTCGCCAGGCGTGCCGAAGCAGCAAGGGAACGTGAGGCTACGACCACGGATCCCAGGGCCTGCGCGCCTGAATCACCGTGTTCTTCCCGAAGGTCACACGCGGCTGGCGTAGGACCCGGAAGGCCTGGGACAGGGGAATCCTTCCGCCTACCGCCCTCGCAGCTCCGCCGCCAGCTCTCCCGCTCCGTACACCCTCTCCAGCGCCTCGACGATGGCCCGGGCGTCCACGGCGATGCTGCGCTTGGTGCGGCCGTCGTAGAAGTAGCGGCCCACCTGGGCCTCGATGTTGGAGTCGAAGTTGAGGCCGACCAGCTCGCCGTCGATGTTCACCACGGGGGAACCGCTGTTGCCGCCGGTGGTGTCGCAGGCGTAGGCGAAGTTGAAGGGTGTGGAGAGCTCGACCTTGGCGGCGGCGTCCTTCCAGCGGGGCGGCAGGGCCCAGGCGCCGTCTTCCGCCTTCCCGCCGTGCCCCCAGGCGCGGTCGAAGAGGCCGGCGAAGGTGGTGAAGGGCTGCTGTTTCGTGCCGTTGGCGGGATAGGTCCCGATGGGGCCGTAGGTGAGGCGCAGGGTGAAGGTCGCGTCGGGGTACTGGGTCTTGCCGTAGACCTTGAAGCGGGCCTCGGCAATGCGGCCGCCCATGTTGGTGTAGACGCCCTGGACCTCGTCCTCCACCTGCTTTCGGACCTTGCGGTTCAGCGGGTCCAGCTTCCGCGCGAGCAGGATCATCGCGTCCGTGGATTCCGCGACGGCCTTCGCGCCGCCGTCCATCAGGCGCCTGCGCTCCGCCGGATCCGCCAGCTTCGAGCCCTTCACCGCCGCCTCGGCGGCCTCCCGGGGGGACTTGTCGCCCAGCATGGCCTTCACGAACGGATGGGCCGCGCCCAGCTCCTCCTTGGCCTCGGCGAGGTTGGCCGCCAGGATGGCGGCCTCCACGCCGGCGTCGAGGGGCTTGGGGCTCGCGAGGCGCGCCTTCATGGCCTTGAGGTTGGCCTCCTTGAATTCGTTCAGGCGCTTCTCGTCGGGCCGGGCGGTCTCCTCCACGAGGCGCACCAGGTTCAAGGCGTGCCCAAGGAGGCCTGAATTCCTCGGCGCGACGAAGCTGCTTTCCTTCAGCAGCTCGCCCTCCCGCTTCGCCGCCTGGGCGATGCGCGCCCAGGCCATGCCGGCCCGGGGCTTGAGTCCCGGGTCCTTGGCGACGGCGGCCCGCAGCGCCTGCTCGTCGGCCTGGATCTTCGCCATGGCTTCGGCGTCCTTCAGGCCCGCCAGCCAGCCGTTCTGGCGCTTGAGGCCGTTCTCCAGGCTCCGGAGCTGGTCACCCACGAGGCGGCGCGCCTCCTCCGAAGTCCTGCCGTGGGCCGCCAGGGCGTCCCGCAGCCGGGCCAGGCTCTTCAGGCGCAGGGGGAGGACCCTGTCCCGGGCCAGGGCCATCTGGGCGACGGTCTCCTGGCGCGCGGTGGCGGCCGGGTGGCCCGACGCGAAGACCAGGTCCCCGGCCTTGGCGCCCTTGGCGCTGAGCTTCAGGAAGTGCGCGGGCCGGTAGGGCTGGCCGTGCTCGTAGACCCGGAAGAGGGTGATGTCCAGGTCGTGGCGGGGCCAGGTGAAGTTGTCCCAGTCGCCGCCGAAGAAGGCGATGCCCTCCTCCGGCGCCATCACCAGGCGCACGTCGGTGAACTTCCGGTAGCGGTAGATCCAGGTCTCCCCGCCCTGGTAGAGGGTCACGGGATTGCAGGTCAGGCCCGTGCGTTCGGCCTCCGCCTTCTGGATCGCGGCCAGCGCGTTCTCCCGGGCCGCGCGGGCGGCCTTGTCGTCCATGCCGGGCTTCACCGCGGCGTTCACCTGGGCGGTGACGTCGGCCATGGAGTCCAGCAGCAGCAGCTCGTAGCCGGGAACCTTGAGCTCCTCGGCGCGGGAGCGGGCCAGGAAGCCGTCCTTCACGTAGTCCCGATCCTTCGCGCTGAGCTGCTGCACCGCGCCCAGGCCCACGTGGTGGTTGGTGAGCACGAGGCCGTCGGCGCTGACGAAGGCGCCGGTGGCCCCGGGGAAGCGCAGGCTGGAGAGTCGGAGGTGGTCCAGGAAGGCGTCGCTGGGGGTGAAGCCGTACGTCGCCTGGATCTTCGCCTTCGGCACGTTGTCGAAGGTCCACATGCCCTCGTCGGCGTGGAGCGAGGCGGCCAGGGCGAGCATGGTGAAGGCGCGAAGGTGCATGTCGGCTCCAGGAGGGAGGGCAGAACCGGGAAGGCCACCGGAACGCCGCGGCGCGCCGGTGGCCTTGGGCCGCGGTCGGCTACTTGCCGTGGATCTCGTCCACGAGGTGGCCGGCGTCATAGACCTTCGCCATGGCCTCGGCGATGGCCCGGGCATCCACGCTCACCGCGCGGTTGACGCGCTCGTCGTAGTAGTAGCGGCCCGGCAGGCTCTCGATGTTGCCATCGAAGACGAGGCCCACCAGCTCGCCCTTCTTGTCCACCACCGGCGAGCCGGAGTTGCCGCCGATGATGTCCATGGTGTGGACGTAGTTGAAGGGCGTGGACAGGTCCAGGGCGCCCTTCCGGTCGAGCCAGCGCTGGGGCAGCGCCCAGGCGCCGTGCTCGGCGGCCGGGCCCCAACCCCAGGCGCGGTCGTAGAGGCCGGCGAAGGTGGTGAAGGGCTGGATCCGGGTCCCGTTGGCCGGATAGCTCTCCACCGCGCCATAGCTCAGGCGCAGGCTGAAGGTGGCGTCGGGGTAGGTCTCCTTGCCGTAGACCGCGAAGCGGGCCTTGGCGATGCGCCCGCCGTGCTCGGTGACCACCGCGTTGATGTCCTCCTGCTTCCGGCGCAGGTCGCGGCCGAGGGGGTCCAGCTTCTTCGCCAGCAGGATCATGGGGTCCTTGCTCTCGGCGACGGCCTTCTTGCCGCCCTCGAGGAGGGCCTTCCGGACCGCCGGATCCGCGAGCCTGGAGCCCTCCACGGCCTCCTTCGCCACGTCCATGGGCTGCTTCCCGCCGAGCATGGCCTTCACGAAGGGGTGGTTCGCGCCCAGCTCGTCCAGGGCCTCCTGCAGCCCGTGGGCGAAGGTGGCGATCTCCAGGTCCTTGTTGAAGTTCCTCGGGGCGTTGCCCAGCTGGGCCTTGAGCCGCTTGAGGTTGGTCTCCTTGAATTCGGTCAGGCGCTTGTCGTCGGCCTTGGGCTCCTCGTCCGCCAGGCGCACCAGGTTCAGCGCGCCCCCCAGGAGCTGGCTGCCCCGGGTGTTCACGTAGGCGCTCTCCTTGGCCAGGCCCCGCGCCGTCGTCATGGCGGCGGCGATCTTGGCCCAGCTCTGGCCGGCCTGGGCCTGGAGCTTGGGATCCTTCTTCACCTTGGCCTGCAGCTCCTGCTCGGCCTGCTCGATGCGCTTCATCGCGTCCGCGTTCAGCAGCCCGCCGCGATAGCCGGTGATGGCCTTCTGGGTGTTCTCGAGTCCGAAGATCTGGGAGCCGACCTGCCGGGCCTTCTCCGGATCCTGGGCACCCCAGGCCTTGAGGAACTTGATCTGCCGCTCGACGCTCTTGAGCCGGAGGGGGAACGACACGTCCCGGGCCAGCTTCATCTGGGCGGTGGTCTCGAGGCGGGCGGTGCTGCCGGGGTGGCCGGTCACGAAGGTCATGTCGCCGGCCTGGAGGCCGGTCCGGGTCCAGGCCAGGTGGTGGGGCGGATTGTAGGGCTTCCCGTTCTCGTAGACCCGGAAGATGGAGAAGTCCAGGTTGTGGCGGGGGTAGGTGAAGTTGTCCGGGTCGCCGCCAAAGAAGGCGATCTGTTCCTCGGGGGCCATGACGAGGCGCACGTCGGTGTGCTTCTTGTAGCTGTAGATCCAGGTCTCGCCGCCCTGGTAGAGGGTGACGACCTCGGGCGTGAGGCCGGTCCTGGCGGCGATCTCCTTCTTGATCGCCTCCAGCTCCGTCTCCCGGGCCTTGGCCTTGGCCTTCTCGTCCTTGGCGGACGCGGTGGCCTTGGCCACCCGGTCGGTGACGTTGTCCATCTGCATGAGGGTGTTCAGCTCGAGGCCGGGGACCTTGATCTCCTCCTCCCGGGTCTTCGCCACGAAGCCGCGCTTGACGTAGTCCTTCTCGCCGGGGCCGGACACCGACTGGATCCAGGAGCGGCCCACGTGGTGGTTGGTCAGCACCAGGCCGTCCCTGCTCACGAAGGAGCCCGAGCCGCCGGGGAAGCGCAGGGAGGCGAGGCGCACGTGGTCGAGCCAGGCCTGGTCCGGGGCGAAGCCGTACTTGGCCTGCATCTTCTTCGCCGGCAGGTTGTCGAAGGTCCACATGCCCTCGTCCGCGCGGAGGCTTCCGCAGGCGAGCAGGGCCGCGAGGGCCGGGAGGACGATTCGGGAGGTTCGGGACATGGGGTCTCCTGGAAACGAACCGACCATCGTCTCACGAGGGATGAGGGCCGTCCATGCCCGGGATCACAGGTCCGGACCCGTCAGCCCTCCGGCTCCTCCCCGAAGGCCCGGTCCCCCGCGCCGTGCAGCGTCCGCCCCCCGCCGTCGGCGCGGTGCCCGTGGAAGAGGAAGAGGTGGACGATGAACATGGCCAGCAGGACCGCCCCGAAGGAGCAGACGATGGTGGCGCCGGTGGGCGTGTCCAGCTTCACCGAGAGGAAGACGCCCAGGGCCGAGACCAGCGTGCCCATGGTCCAGCCGATGGCCAGGCGCGGCCCGATGCGGTCGGTGAAGAGCATCGCCCCCACGGACGGCACGATGAGGTAGCAGAACACCAGCAGCACGCCGGCGATGGCCACGCTGGAGGTCACCACCAGGCCGAAGGAGGCGTAGAAGAGGAAGTCCCAGAGCCGGACGCGGACGCCGTCAGCCTGGGCGGCCTTCGGGTCCATGGAGATCTGCAGGAAGCGGCGGCGGAAGGCGTAGTGGAAGGCGCCGATGAGGCCGTAGAGCACGGCGGTCTTGCCCACCTGCTGCCAGGACACCGCCAGGATGTTGCCCACCAGCATGTCCTTGAGGTGCTCGGTCTCGCCGGTGGCCTTGCTCATGGCGAGGATGGCCGCCGCGCTGGCCACCGCGTAGGAGATGCCGATGAAGGCCTCCTGGGGGATGTGGCCCCGGCGCGAGCGCGCCACGGAGAACACGGCCGCCCCCAGGAACGTGAAGCCCAGGCTCGTCCAGTAGGCCGCGGCGCCATGGGGGTCGAGGCCCGCGATGAGGGCGACGATGGAGCCCAGCGCGGCGATCTGGGCCAGGGCCAGGTCCACGAAGATGACGCCCCGCTCCACCACGTGCACGCCGAGGTAGGCATGGATGCCCGTGAGGATCAGGCTCGCCGCCAGGGGAGCCAGCAGGAACTGGAAGATGTCCACAGGGCCTCCAAATCGGGAAGAGGAGGCGTCAGGGCCAGGCTCCGCCTGGATCCGACGCGGGGAGCACGAGGGGGACGCAGAGGGCTCGGAGCGACCGGGCGGTCCCCTTCGTCATATCAATGGCCGGCCTTGAAGGCCTTCACCAGCTGGTCCACGTCGTAGTCGAAGAGCTTCAGGTAGTCGCCGGTCTCGGCGTTGCCCCCCACCGAGGGCATGAGCACCACCACCTGGGCGCCGGTCTCCCGGGCCACGCTCTGCGGGGTCTTCAGGTCGAAGTAGGGCTCCACGAGGATCACCTTGATGCCTTCGCGCTTCATCATCCCCATGAGCTGCACCAGGTGGCCGGGGCTCGGGGGGATGCCCGGGCGGGGCTCCACGTAGTCCGCCACCTGCAGGCCGAAGCGGTGGGTGAAGTTGGGCCAGGAGCGGTGGTAGGTCACCACCTTGCGCCCGCGGTAGGGCTTCAGCGCCTCGTCCCAGCGCTTCTCCGCGGCCTCCAGGCGCCGGCGGAAGTCCGCCAGCCGTCCCTGGAAGTAGGCCGCGTCGCCCGGGTCCATCTCGGAGAGCCTGCGGGCCAGGGCCTCCGCGATGCGGGCGCCGTTCCGCGGATCCAGCCAGTAGTGGGGATTGCCCAGGGGATGCACGTCGCCCTGGGCCCGGCTCACGGGCCCCGAGGGGATCTCGAGGATCTCGGCGGACCGGGAGGCGTCGAAGTAGCCCGGGGCGGAGGGCTGGACCTTCGGGTTGCCGCACTGGTTCAGCAGGGGCGGCAGCCAGCCCACCTCCAGCTCCAGCCCGACGGCGAGCACCAGGTCGGCCTTCCGCAGGTTCAGCAGGAAGCTGGGCTTGGCCTCCACGAAGTGCGGATCCTGGTAGCCCCGGGCGATGGCGGTGACGGCCACCTTCTCGCCGCCGACCTCGGTGGCGAGGGCGGCGAGGTCCGTGGTGGTGGCCACCACGTTGAGCTTCCCGCCCGCCCGGAGGACCGGGCCCTCGGCGAGGGCGAGCAGGGCCGCGGCGGCGAGGGCGAGGGTGCGGCAGAGCCTGGCGGGGGTGGAGGTCGGCATGGCGGATTCCCGGGAAGTCAGAAGGGGTGCGCCCCGTGGGCGCCCATGAGGAAGACGAGCTGCAGGCGGAACTCCGAGCCCTTGGCCCCGCCGGCATAGCGGGTGGCCTTCAGCTGGCCGCGGAGCTGGCTGAATTCGCTCAGCCAGAAGGTGCCCAGCAGGGACTGGCCCTTGTCCACCCGGTCGGGGGCCTCGGCGCGCTCCGAACGGTCCACCCGGGCGCCGAAGGTCCACCGGCGATCCAGGCGGTAGTCCAGGGAGCTGTAGAAGCCCTTGGCGCCCCGCGCCCCGTCCAGATCCTCCCGGCGGCTCCAGACCACTTCGGTGCGCCACATCAGCGAGGTGTAGATGGAGCGCAGGAGCGGCTTCCAGCGCAGGGTGGCGTCCAGGCCCCGCAGGGAGGTGACGAGGCCCTCCCCGGCCGGATTGTGGCCCCGGGCGTAGGACAGCCCGACCTCCAGGTTCGTGTTCTCGGTGAGGTCCTGGTAGGCCTTGAGGTGCCCCACGGCGGTGACGTCCTTCTTCCTCCGCGCCTCGAAGAGCTCCCCGGAGGTCCCCCGGTAGACCTCGCCGGTGGCCTCCAGGAAGAGGGAGCCCGGCGCCGGCAGGATGCGGCTGACGGACAGGCCCGCGTCCGCGATGCCCTCCTCGCCGCCCAGCAGGTTCTCGGTCACCAGGGGCCGGTCGGTCCAGGTCAGGTTGTGGGTGTGGGCAGGGTTCACCTTCCCGAAGGCCGCCCGAAGCTTGCCGGCCTTCGCCGTGAAGCCGCCGGGCAGGGCGTTGAACGTGAGGTAGGCCTCCTCCACCGCGGCGCCGCCATCGCCGAAGGAGAGGATCACGTCGCCCCGGGAGTAGGGATCCACGACGGCGCCGAGGGCCACCTCCGCCTCGTGGAGGTCGAGGCCCTGGGAGGGGCGCACCGGGTCGCGGCCCGCGGAAGCCACGAGGTTGCCGATGACACTGAGGTCGGGGTTCAGGGCCTTGGACGCCGACCCCTCGGCACCGCCGATCCGCGCCGGGGCCGGCGCGGCCTCCCGGGCGGCCGCGTCGGCCTCCAGTTTCCGGACCCGCTCCTCCAGGGCCTTGAGCTTCTCCTGGTCCTCGGGCGCCGCCGGGCCCGGGCCGGGCCCCGGCTGGGCGGGCGGGGCCGGCTGCTGGGCGGACAGCCGCAGCGCGCACGCGGTGGTCAGGGCGAGGATGGAGGCGGGTCGGGGCATGGGGTCCGGGAATTCAAGTTCAATTGATAATTGTTTCTGTTTGTTTTTCAGCCGTCAACCATGAATCCTCGTGTAGCAAGGTATTCAAACTAAACGGGAAGTCCTCCTGGGACGAACCCCGAGGGAGCTCCGGAGGCTTTTGACATGAACCGCAAGAAGATGGCCCTCATCGGCGGCGGGGTCCTGCTGCTCGTCCTGGTCGGCGTGGCGGTGGCCAAGGGAGGGGACAAGGGCGTTCCCGTCCAGATCGCCACGGTGGGCCGGGAGAACCTGGTGTCCAAGGTGAGCGCCAACGGGAAGGTGCAGGCCGTGAAGAAGGCCGACATCTCCGCCAACCTCGTGGGCCAGGTGACCCGCCTCGCCGTGAAGGAGGGCGACGTGGTGAAGAAGGGCCAGTTCCTCATGGAGATCGACCCCCGCAGCGCGAAGGCCAGCACCGAGGCCTCCCAGGCCGGGATGCAGGCGATCCTCTCCGACCTCGCCTCGGCCCAGGCCAACCTGGTCCAGGCCCGGGCCGACTTCGAGCGCGCCAAGGCGAACCGCGGCGCGGGCATCATCTCCGCCGCGGAGTTCGAGCGGGCCAAGACGGCCTTCGAGACCGCCCAGGGCAGCGTGAACGCCACCCAGAAGCGGGCCGAGCAGGCCCGGGCCCAGAACGCCCAGTCCAGGGTCGGCCTCTCCTTCACCACCATCGAGAGCCCCATCGACGGCGTGGTCACCGCCCGCCGCATCGAGCTCGGCGAGACCGCGGTCCCGGGCATCCAGAACCAGCCCGGCACCGTGCTGCTGACCATCAGCGACATGAGCAAGATCGAGGCGGAGATGGAGGTGGACGAAGCCTCCATCCCGACGGTGAAGCTGGGGCAGAAGGCCGTGGTCCGCATCGACGCCTACCCCAACCGGACCTTCGACGGCCAGGTCACCGAGGTGGGCGGCAGTCCCATCCTGAAGGCGAACGTGAACGAGGCCATCAAGTTCAAGGTGAAGGTCTGGATCAAGGATCCGCCCCTCACCATCAAGCCCGGCCTCTCGGCCCAGGCCGACATCTTCACCGGCAGCCGCGACAACGTGGTGGCCATCCCCATCCAGGCCCTCATCACCCGGGAGATCAAGCCCAAGCCCGGCGAGAAGCTGCAGCCCGGGGCCCCGAGGGACGAGGAGGGCGTCTACCTCGCCGAGGGGGGCAAGAGCCGCTTCGTCCCGGTCAAGACGGGGCTCCTGGGGGAGCTCAACGTCGAGGTGACCGAGGGCCTCAAGGGCGGCGAGCGCGTGATCACCGGCCCCTTCAAGGCCCTCCGCGAGATGAAGGGCGGCGAGGAGGTCAAGGAGGACAAGCGGAAGAAGAAGGACGAGAAGAAGAGCTGAGCCGATGTCCTACCAAGAACTGCTCCGCGTGGCCCTCCGGGCCATCCGGGCCCACAAGCTCCGGAGCTTCCTCACGCTGCTGGGGATCATCATCGGCGTGACCACCATCGTGGGCGTCGTGGGGATCATCTCGGGCCTCAACACGTACGTGAAGGAGAAGATCATCGTCCTCTCCCCCGACATGTACATCGTCACGAGGTTCGGCATCATCCGCAGCCGGGAGGAGTTCATCCGGGCGGTCAAGCGGCCGCAGTTCTCCTGGGAGGAGTTCCAGCGCCTCGACAGCGGGGTCCTGACCCGGGCGGAGCTGGTGGCCACCCGCTCCTTCAAGCAGCTTCCCGTGAACGTCGGGGACAAGCGCCTGGCGGACACCTTCGTGGTGGGCGCCACGGCCAACTTCGGCGCGATCCTCGGGCTCGACACCCAGGGCGCCGGGCGGCTCTTCTCCGAGGCCGAGGACCAGTCCGCGAGCAACGTGGCGGTCATCGGGGCGGACATCAAGGACGAGCTCTTCCCCCACCAGGACCCGCTCGGGAGGACATTCTACATCCGGGGCCTGCCCTTCCGCGTGATCGGGCATCTGCCCAAGGAGGGGCGCGGGCTGGGCGTGAACCGCGACCAGCTGGTGGTGATCCCCTTCCAGGTCTACCGGAAGAACTTCTTCGCGCCCAACGACCCCCTGGACTACTTCGTCAAGGCCCGCGGCGGGGTGGAGGGCGTGGAAGCCTCCATCGACGAGACCCGCGCCTACCTGCGGGCCCTGCGCCACACGGCCTGGAAGGACCCCGACCCCTTCGGCTTCCTCACCCAGGACCAGCTCCAGGAGCTCTGGCGGCAGATCAGCACCGCCACCTTCGTGCTCCTCACCCTGATCTCCAGCGTCTCCCTGGCGGTGAGCGGCATCGTGATCATGAACATCATGCTGGTCAGCGTGGCGGAACGCACCCAGGAGATCGGCGTGCGCATGGCCCTGGGCGCCCGGAAGCGGGACATCCGCCGCCAGTTCCTGCTGGAGGCCGCCATCCTCTCCATGGTCGGCGGCGTGATCGGCGTGGTCCTCGGGGGCGCCGCGGCCCTCACGGTCAAGCTGGTGACCGGCTTCCCGGCCGAGATCACCGCGGGGATCGTGTTCCTCGGCGTGGGGCTCTCCACCGTGGTCGGCCTGCTGGCGGGCTTCCTGCCCGCCAAGCGGGCCTCGGGCCTGGTGGTCATCGACGCCATCCGGGCGGAGTGAGGGACGATGGCGCACCGCAAAGGCACCCACGCGCTCCGCAGCCTCAGCGCCGAGAACGTCAAGTTCGCCCTCCGCTCGATCCTGGTCCAGCGGCTCCGCAGCTTCCTCACGCTCCTCGGGATCATGGCCGGCGTCGGAACCGTCATCGCCATGGTCAGCTTCGTGGCGGGCTTCAACGAGGCCATCACCGGCGCCTTCTCGGCCTTCGGCACCACCCTCGTCCAGTACCAGAAGTACGATCCCCGCTTCGGGGGCGGTCCCACGGGCCCCCCGGAGGAGCAGCGCAAGCGCCGCGACCTCACGCTGGAGGACGCCCAGGCCCTCAAGCGCCTGAACACCCTCGCGGCGGCGGTCAGCCCCGAGCGCTACCTGAACAACCCGGTCCTCGCCGCCAGCACGACCTTCAAGAACCGGAAGGGGCAGGAGGCCAACGGGCCCACCCTCGCCGGCGTGGTCCCGGACTACGCCCAGGCCAACAACTCCACCGTCCAGGACGGGCGCTTCTTCGTGGACGCCGACGTCAGCCACGCCGCGAGGACCTGCGTGATCGCACCGGACGTGGCGGACGCCCTCTGGCCCCGGCGCGACCCCATCGGGCAGGAGCTCTTCATCAACGGCGTCTCGTTCCGGGTGATCGGGCTCCTCGAGAAGAAGGGCTCCTTCCTCGGCGGCAGCGCCGACAACCTGGTCCTCATCCCGTTCAGCACCTTCGACGAGATGTTCCCCCAGATCAAGAACGGCAACGGGGACACGATCCACATCGCCACCGTGCCCCGGGAGCCCGGCCTCGTCCACGAGATGCAGGACCAGGGCACGGCGATCCTCCGGGCGCGGCGCGGCCTGAAGGCGAACCAGCCCAACGACTTCGCGATCTTCACCAGCGAGGGCCAGCTCGAGACCTTCAAGGCCATCACCGGCGGCATCGCCGGCTCCATGATCCTGGTGGCGGGCATCGCGCTGCTCGTGGGGGGCGTCGGCGTGATGAACATCATGCTCGTGAGCGTCACCGAGCGGACCCGGGAGATCGGTGTGCGCAAGGCCCTGGGCGCCACCCGCAAGGACATCGCCCTGCAGTTCCTGGTGGAGGCGGTCACCCTCACCGGCGTCGGCGGTGCCATCGGCATCGCGGCCGGACTGGGCGTGGCCATGCTGGCCCGCTTCGCCCTGGACTTCCCGGCGGCGGCACCGCTCTGGTCCATCTTCCTGGGCTTCGGCATGAGCACCACCGTCGGCCTCGTCTTCGGCCTCTGGCCGGCCCTCAAGGCGGCGAGCCAGGACCCGATCGAGGCCCTGCGCTACGAGTAGGCCGGGCCGCGGGCACCCGCGCCGCTAATCCCGGGTGGACAGGCGCCGTATCCCTTCCCGAGACGCACGACGCGAATCTCCCGGAGGAATCCATGCGCGCCCCCTTCACCGCCCTCGCCCTCGCCGCGGCCATGGCCCTTCCCGCCGCCGCCCAGCAGGCCCGCTTCATCCACGTCCACATCATCGGCAAGTCCGTCCACGGCCACCACGGCAAGCGCGCCAGCCAGGACGGGCCGACGGAAGTGAACATGCGCATGCCCATCGCCCTGGCGAAGAGCGCCCTGGAGATGGCCGGCGACTCCGAGATCAAGATCAACGGCGAGGCCAGGAAGGGCATCAAGCCCGACGCCATGATCAAGCTCCTCGAGTCCTCCAAGGCCGGCGACATCCTCCTCGAGCTCACCACCGACAAGGGCGACGTCGTGAAGATCACCCTCGAGTAGACGGCACTCCCCTCCTTGGGAACGGCCCCGCGCGAGCGGGGCCGATTTCATGCCGCCGGACTCCGAGGGACGGGTGGACAATCAGGCCATGGAATCCGTCACCGAGCTCAGGGTCCGCTACGCCGAGACCGACGCGATGGGGATCGTGCATCACGCGGCATACATCGTGTGGCTGGAGCTCGGACGCTCGGACCTCCTGCGCAACCTCGGTTCCGGCTACCCGGAATGGGAGCGCCGGGGCATCCACATGACGGTGGCCGGCCTGGAGATGACCTACCGGGCGCCCTGCCGATACGACGAGCTGGTGAGGGTGCGCACCCGGATCCTGGAGGCGGGTCGGAGGAAGGTGGTCTTCGGCTACGGCCTGGAGCGGGGTGGCGTCCGGCTCGCGGAAGGCCGCAGCCTCCACCTGGTCACGGGACCCGACGGCCGGGCGCGGACCCTGCCCCAGGACCTGCTGGACCTGCTCCTCAGCGCCGGGCCAGCTCGAAGTGGAGGGCCAGGATGACCGTCAGCGCGTCCATGAGCCGGCGCACCGACTCGTTGAACCCGTCCTTCTGGAAGCACTGGTAGCTGACGAGGCCGTAGCAGCGATCCCCGAACCCGAAGGGGACGCCGTACCAGCTCTGCGGGACCAGGCCGCTCACCTGCTCGGCGGCGGAGAAGACGGCCCCGCGGTTCAGCCCCTCCTCGGCGCTGCGGACGTAGAGCGGCCGGCCGGACTCCACCGTCTTGCCCGTCAGGCCCGCCTCCGCCTGGTAGTCCCGGTCGGCATAGACCCGCAGTGCGCCGCCCTCGTGGTAGGTGGGAAAGCTCATGATCCCCCGTTCGCGGTCGATGGTGGCGATGTAGAAGCTGGCCAGCTCGAGGGGCCGGAACACGGTCTCGCAGAAGGCCCGGCCGAGGGCCTTGACGTCCATGCCGGGCTTCAGGGCCTCCACGACCCGGAGCACCAGCTCCCGGTCCAGCTCCTGGTGGTGGGACAGCTCCTGGAGTTCGGTCCGCTCGGCTCTCAGGGAGTCCAGCTCCTTCTCCAGGCGCTGCACCTTGGCCTCGAGCTCGGCGATCTGCTCCTGCCTGGATTTCCCGTTCCCGAAGAGGCCCATGGTCGGTCCTTTGGCTCCCCGCGCGGGGCCGCCCCTTGGGAGCGGCGGCCAATGATGGTGTGATGGTGGGATGAGCATGGTCCGGACCGTCTCCCTTTTCAATACCCTCACCCGAGCCGTCGAGCCCGTGGCCTCCGGGGATGGCGAGGTCCGCATCTACACCTGCGGGCCCACGGTCTACAACTTCGCCCACATCGGCAACCTGCGCACCTTCCTGTTCCAGGACCTGATGAAGCGGGCCCTGAAGGCCGCCGGACGGACGGTGCGGCACTGCATGAACATCACCGACGTCGAGGACAAGATCATCCGGGACAGCCAGGCCGGGCTGCCCGCGGACGCCACCAACGAGCAGCGCCATGGCGCCATGTCCGCGCTGACCGAGCGCTATACCCGGGCCTTCCTGGAGGACCTCGAGACGCTGAGGATCCAGCTCCCGGACGTCATGCCGCGGGCCACGGACCACATCCCCCACATGATCCGCCTCGTGAAGGACCTGGAGGCCAAGGGCCTCGCCTACGCGCGGGAGGGCTCGGTCTACTACCGCATCGCCGCCTTCCCCGACTACGGCGCCCTTGCCCACCTGGACCGGGAGGGCATGCGGCTGGGCGCCTCCGTGGACGCCGACGAGTACGAGCGGGACACGGTCACGGACTTCGTGCTCTGGAAGGCCGCCAAGCCCGGCGAGCCGTGGTGGGACAGCCCCTGGGGCCCGGGTCGCCCGGGCTGGCACATCGAGTGCTCGGCCATGGGCATCGAGCACCTCGGCGAGCACGTGGACATCCACACCGGCGGCGTGGACCTCGTCTTCCCGCACCACGAGAACGAGATCGCCCAGAGCGAGGGCTGCCTCGGCCACCGCTGGGTGGACGCCTGGGTGCATGGCGAGTTCCTCATGGTCGAGGGCGAGAAGATGTCGAAGAGCCTCGGCAACTTCTACACCCTGCGCGACCTCGTGGAGAAGGGCGTGGACCCGGTCGCCTTCCGCTTCGCCATCCAGTCCAACCACTACCGCAAGCTCTACAACTTCAGCTTCGAGGGCCTGAAGGCCTCGGAGAACGCGCTCAGGCGCATCCGGGCGTTCCGCCGGCGGATGGAGGACGAGGGCGCGCCCGGCGGCGGCGGCGCCTGGAAGGAGGCCGTGGATCCGAGGCAGCGCGTCGCCCGGGCGCGGGAGGACTTCTGGGCGGCGATGTCGGACGACCTCAACACCCCCGAGGCCCTGGCGGCGGTCTTCACCCTCATCACGGACCTGAACGCCCAGGACGACCGGGTGGCCCTCACCCGCGAGGAGCGGGACGAGGCCCTGGCCTTCCTGGACGAGACCGACGCCATCTTCGCCGCGTGGCCGAAGGAGACCGCCAGCCTGGACGCGGACGTGGAGGCCCTGATCGAGGCGCGCCGGGCCGCCAAGGCCGCCCGGGACTGGGCCGAGGCCGACCGGATCCGGGACCGCATCCAGGCCCTGGGCATCGTGCTGGAGGACCGCAAGGACGGCAGCGTGGCGTGGCGGCGGGCCTGAGGGCCTGCCATCCTGGGAGCATCCATCCCCACGGAGTCCCCATGGCCAGCGGCAAGAAGATCCTCCTCGGCATCGGCATCGGGTGCGGCGTGCTCGTCCTCCTCGTGGGGGGCGGCTGCGTGGCGGTGGGCTGGTGGGCCAAGAAGAAGGTGGACGCGACGGTGAGCGAGGCGAAGGCGGAGATGGACAAGAATCCCGCGGGCCGCGCGGTGGCCCAGGCCATGAAGGAGGGGGCGACCCGGGGCGAGGGCGGCGTCACGGGCGCGCTCACCGGGCTGGCCGGCGCGGGGATGGCCATGGCCGCGCCCGCCCTGGCCATGCAGGTGGTGCCGAGCCTGCCCCCTTCGGAGCAGGCGGAGGCCAAGGCCGTCTTCAAGGCCCTCGCGGACAAGGGCGCGCGCATGAGCACCACGGACCTCGACGCCTACGGCAAGGCCGTGCAGCGCTTCACCGAGGCCACCGAGCCCGGCCGCAAGGCCAGGCAGCAGGCCCTGGAGGCCGAGACCGACCCGGGCAAGAAGATGCAGATGAGCATGGACATGATGAAGGTGGAGCCGGAGCACGCCCGCCAGCTCGTGGCGGACCTGAAGGCCATCACCGACCGGCTCTGAGGCGCGGCCACCCCACTGGTCCAACGGAAAATTCCTGATGTGGTCCAATTGCCGGGCCGCGTCCGGGCCATGCTGGGTCAACCCGAAGGAGACCCCCATGACCCACCGCACCCCTCGCCACTTGCTCCTCCTCCCCGCCGCGGCCCTCGTGGTCGCCTGCGGCGGCGGCGGAGGGGGCGGGACCCCCGCGCCGGCCACCCCGGTCTCCGTGACGGTATCCCCCACCACGCCCGCCCTGGCCACCGACGGAACCCAGGCCTTCAACGCCACCGTCACCGGGAGCTCGAACACCGGCGTGACCTGGACCATCCAGGAGGGCGCTGCGGGAGGCACCATCAGCCCCTCCGGCGCCTACACGGCCCCGGCGGTGGTGGCCAACGGCACCGGCACCTTCCACATCGTCGCCACCAGCCAGGCGGACCCCAGCAAGACCGCCACCGCCACGGTCACCGTGACGGCGCCGGCCCTCACGGCCTGGACCGCCCTGCCCCCGATGGGCCAGCCCCGCTACGGCCACACGGCGACCCTGCTGCCCGACGGCAAGGTCCTCGTCGCCGGCGGCGCCGGCGACACGCCCCAGGCCCCCGCCACCGCCACCGCGGAGATCTTCAATCCCGCCACCGGGACCTTCACGCCCACGGGGTCCATGTCCACCATCCGCGCCTTCCACACCGCGGTGCTGCTCCCCAACGGGAAGGTGCTGATCTCCGGCGGCGGCATCAACGGCTTCAACCCGGGCACGAAGAAGAGCCAGGAGCTCTACGACCCCGCCACGGAGACCTTCACCGCCACCGGCGACATGGTGAGCGCGCGCTCCAGCCATGCCTCCGTCCTGCTCCCCAACGGGAAGGTGCTCCACGTCGGTTCCGCCGGCACCGCCGCCGAGCTCTACGACCCCGCGACGGGCCAATGCGCCTCCACGGGCGCCATGAGCCAGGCCCGCTGGCGGGAGTGGACCAACGCGGTGCTGCTGACCAGCGGGAAGGTCCTGGTGGTGGGAGGCACCGAGGTGAGCGGGATCCCGAATCCGACCCACATCGCCGAGGTCTACGACCCCGCCGCCGGCACCTTCTCCAACAGCGGCGCCCTGCAGGCGAACCGCGCCCTGTTCCAGGCCCAGGCCCTGCCCGACGGCAAGGCCGCGGTGCTGAACGGCAGCGTCTATGTCGGCAATCAGGGCACCGGCTCGAAGACCGCCGAGGTCTGGGACCCCGCCACCGGCCAGTTCACCACGAATGCCGGCACCCAGGCCCGGGCGGGCTTCTTCTGGTGCCCCAGCGTGATGCGGGCTGACGGCGTGCCCATGCTCGGCAGCGGGTCCAGCCCGACCCTGTTGGACACCTTCAGCGCGACCCTCTCGGCCTACGCCCCGGCGCCCACCCTGCCCACCGGCGTGCCCTATTTCGCCGCGATGGTCCGGCTCAAGGGCGGAAAGATCCTGATCTGCGGAGGCGGCGCCGGCGGCTCCGCCTCCACCGGGGCCTTCCTCCTGCAGTAGCCCTCAGCGCGGTCCCGCGGACAGATGAAGGAGCCGGGCGCCGACGGCGTCCGGCTCCAGGCCTTCCAGGCAGTCCCGCCGCTGGCAGCGCCGCTCCCGGCACGGGGAGCAGCCGATCCCGGTGCGCAGGACCTCGCCGGCCCCCGCCGGCAGGCCCGCCACCACGGGATCCGAGGGGCCGTAGAGCGCCGTGGCCGAGACGCCGAGGGCCACGGCGAGGTGCAGGAGCCCGGTGTCCGGGGCGATGACGTGGTCGGCCTGCCGAACCGCCGCGGCCAGCCGCCACCAGTCCAGTTCCGGGAGCGCGGGCACGCCGCTTTCCCGGGGCAGCCACGCCCGCAGGTCCGCCTCCTCGGGTCCAAGGCTCCAGCGCAGTTCGCAACGGCTTCGGAGCAGGGCGGCGAGGCGCAGCCAGTGACGGAGGGGCCAGCGCTTGATGGCGCCCCGCCGGCTCGCGCCGGGCACCAGCACGACGCGCGGACGGCCGTTCGCGGGCCACGCCTGGCCGGGATCGGGTAGGGGCGCGTCCTTCAGGACGGGCTGGAAGCGGCCCAGGCCCTCGATCCCCCGGCTGCGGCCGAAGGCCTCCGCGAGGCCGAGAGCCTGGTGGTAGCGGGTCTGGTGCCTCCACGGCAGCGGATGCGTCTGCAGCCAGCCTGCGCCCTCCCGGGTCACGCCGTCGCCCCAGCGCTCCTCGATGGCGGCCAGCTTCGGCACCAGGGCGGATTTCAGGATCCCGTGGAAGTCCAGGGAGGCGTCGGCGCCCTGCACGAGGTCGGCGACGCGCCGCAGTTCCTTCCAGGCCTTGAGGGGGCTGGAGAGCTTCCGCCGCTGCACCACCACGGGCTCGAGCCAGGGCATGGGCTGGAGGAGGAAGGCATGGCGGTCCTCCACCACCGCCTGGAAGCGGGCCTCGGGGAAGGCCGCCCTCAGGTTGGCCCACGCGGGCAGGACGCGCAGGATGTCGCCCAGGGCGGAAAGGCGGAGGAGGACCAGGCGCATGAGCCGAGTGTAGGGCATGCGAAGATGCCCCCATGGCCGAGTTCGCCCAGGACCACTCCAAGAGCCCGCCGCCCAGCGGACCCCTGGAGGCCTTCCTCCGGCGCTTCGCGCGGCTCAGCTACGCCGTCGTCGTGCTCCTGGTCTACGTGCTCGCCTCCGCCGCCCTGGGCCTCGCCCTCGCCCCGGTGCTCTGGGGCTGGCACCAGCTCTGGCCCATCGGCCAGGCCTGGACGCCGGTCTGGCGCTGGATCTGGCTTGGCTTCATCGGCGCCCTCAGCTTCTTCGGCTTCGGCCTGAACCTGCTCATCGTCGTCCCCGTCTTCAACTTCCTGCTGCCCACCCGCGTGAAGCCCTTCAAGGGCGGCTACTACCAGCTCGTGGCGGTGCCCTGGTTCCTCCACAACGCGCTGTTCTACCTCGTGCGCTTCACCTTCCTGCCCTTCGTGACCCTGACGCCCTTCGGCGTCTGGTTCCTCAAGGCCATGGGGATGAAGATCGGCCGCCACGCCTTCATCAACACCGAGTACATCAGCGATCCCCAGCTCCTCACCATCGGCGACGACGCGGCCCTGGGCGGCTCGGTGCGCATCTTCGCCCACTACGGCGGCGGCGGAAACCTTGTGGTGAGCCCGGTGGTGATCGGCCCGAAGGCGACCCTGGGCGCGGGCTGCTGCGTCATGGGGGACGTGGAGGTAGGCGAGCGGGCCGTCATCCTCCCCCAGAGCGTCGTGCTGCCCGGCAGCCGCGTCCCCGCGGGCGAGACCTGGGGCGGCATCCCGGCGCGGCGGATCACGCGCGAGGAGATGGAGAGCATCAAGCGGCAGATCGGCGGTCAGTTCGATTAGCGGCGCTTTGGCCGCGTAGCGGCCTTAGCGCCGCTTATGCCGGAACGGCGTAGGGGCGCTTTGGCCGCGTAGCGGCCTTAGCGTCCCTTATGCCGGCACGGCGTAGGGACCGTTGGGCCGTAGAGCGGCCTTAGTGCTACTTGTGCCGACACGGCGCGACGGGTGATGCTCCGAGGCACGGTACGCTGACCCATGGCGAAACACCCCAAGCCCCGATTCCAGCCCCGTTCCGAGGGCCGCAAGCCCGACCGCATGACCACCCGCCCGCCCCAGGCCGGCAAGCCGGGCTTCCGTCCCACCGAGACCTTCGAGGCGACGTTCCTCGGCCACCCCGAAGGCGTGGGCGGTTTCCTGCGTCCGGCGGGCATGGACAAGGCCGCCAGGATGGACCTGCTGGTGGACTGGCGGGAGGCCCACGGCGCCATCCATGGCGACAAGGTCCTGGCCGAAGTCAGCGGCGAGACCTTCGATGGGCGCCTGAGGGCCCGCATCCTCAACGTGCTCTCCCGCAGCACGGAGCCCCTGCCCGCCCTCCTCCAGAAGCAGGCGGTGGGAGGCTCGCTGCTGTGGCGGGCCATCCCCGTGGAGCCTCGCCTCTCCCAGCTCGTGAGCGTGGCCCCCACGGACCTCGCCGGAGACGGCGACTACGTCAGCGTGCTGCTGGATCCCGACCCCGAGGCGAAGCAGCTCCGCGGCACCGTGCTGGCGAAGCTGGGCCGGCCGACGGACCTGAAGATCGAGAACAAGCTCACCGCCGCCCTCTACAACCTGCGCACGACCTTCCCCGACGCCGTGATGAAGGAGCTGGCCCCCTTCCCCACCGCGATCCCGGAAGAATGGGTGAAGGGCCGGGAGGACCTGCGGGACCTCGTCATCGTCACCGTGGACCCGCCCACCGCCAAGGACTTCGACGACGCCATCTCCCTCGAAGTCCTCCCCGAGGAGGAGGGCGGCGGTTGGATCCTGGGCGTGCACATCGCCGACGTGAGCCACTACGTGCCGGAGAACGGGCCCCTGGACGTCGAGGCCCGGCTGCGGGGCACCTCGGTGTACTTCCCCGACGAGGCCATTCCCATGATCCCGGAGCGCCTCAGCGGGGACCTCTGCAGCCTGCGGGAAGGCGTGGACAGACTGACCATGAGCGCGTGGATGACGGTCTCGCCCGGCCTCGAGGTCGTGGAGGCGCGCTTCACCGAGAGCGTCATCAAGAGCCGCAAGCGCCTCACCTACGACGAGGTAAAGGAGGCCTGCCTGGATCTCTCCACGCGCAAGCGCGCGGAGCTGGGGGACGAGGCCTGCGGCCTGCTGGACCAGTGCCTCGTGCTCTCCCGCCAGCTCACCCAGAAGCGCCTGGGCCGCGGCGCCCTGAACCTGGAGACCGAGGAAACCGAGTTCGTCTTCGAGGAGGGCCGGCCCGTGGACGCGCGGAAGTACACCCACCACGAGGCCCACACCATGATCGAGGAGTTCATGCTGCTGGCCAACGAGGCAGTGGCGCGCTTCTTCTCGAGGAAGAAGATCCCGGCCATCTACCGCGTCCACGACACGCCGGACCCGCTGAAGCTGGAGGTCTTCAAGGAGATCGCCGGGACCTTCGGCCTGATGCGGCCCTACGACAATCCGACGCCGGAGGTGCTCAACGCGCTGCTGAAGAAGATCAGCGGCGGGCCCCTGGAGGTCATGCTCAACACGCTGCTGCTGCGCTCCCTGAAGAAGGCCGAGTACAGCGCCGACAACATCGGCCACTCGGGCCTGGCGCTGCAGGACTACCTGCATTTCACGAGCCCCATCCGGCGCTATCCGGACCTCGTGACCCACCGCTACCTCCGCAAGGTCCTCAAGGGCGAGCCCCTGCCCGAGGGCCTGCACGGGCACCTCGCCATCATCGCCAAGCAGGCCAGCGACGCGGAGCAGAAGGCCACCGAGGCCGAGCGGGAGAACGACCGCTGGAAGACCTGCCTCCTCATGAAACCCAAGATCGGCCAGAAGTTCGACGGTCGCATCCAGGGCTACAGCTTGAAGGTGATGTTCGTGCGGCTCGAATCCCCCTTCGTCGAGGTGGGCGTGCCCCTCGCCGCGCTCGGCGGCAACTTCGTCGTGGACGAGCACAAGTCCAAGGCCACGGGCATGCGCGGCCAGGCCGTGCTCTCCATCGGCGACGCCGTGAAGGTGGAGATCGTCGGCGTGGACGAGGACCTCCGTCGCGTCAGCGCCTGGGTCACCGAGGCCACCGCCCGGGACGACAAGGGCAAGCCCATGCGCTTCACGCCCGCCCTCGCCGCGCCCGCCACCCTGCGGGAGGCCGACTTCGTGCCTGAGCGGCGGGTGTCGAAGCACGAGCGCGGGGTCTCCCCCAGGGGCGGCCGTGCCGAAGGCCGCGAGGAGCGGCGGGGCGGGTTCAAGTCCAGGGACGAGAAACCGCGGAAGCCCAAGGGATCGGTGCGGGGACCGTCCGCGGGCCCGGCCCGGCCCAAGCGGGGGGCCGAGGCGTCGCGGCCGAAGCCGCCGGGACGGAAGAAGCGGAGCTAGCGGTCCGTGGTGCGATCGGCGCAGTCCCGATCGAGCTGGTGGCTGCTGGTGCCGATGCGTTGGCCTAGGCCTTCCGCTTCGCGGCCCGCACGCAGGCCTCGATGATCCGCTCCAGCCCGAACTCGAAATGCGCGTCCGCCAGCTGCCGACGGAGGTGGGGCCCGACGCGGGCGAGGGCGGGGAAACGGTCAGGATCCACCGGCACCGGCGGTGGCGCGGGATCGTGGAGGCGGCCGGGGCCGAGGGCCGTGTAGAGCAGGGCGCCATCCAGGTAGTGGCCGACGAGGCGGAAGAGGACCGCGGTGCCCTGGGGATCGAGGCCCGCCTCCCCCATGAGGGCGCAGAGCCGGTCGCAATACTCCAGCGTCGGTTCGGTCGTATAGGGCCGCGTGAGCATCAGGGGCCAGGCGTGGGGATGGCGCAGGGCGGCCTCCCGGTGCGACCAGGCGGTGCGGCGCAGGCGGTCCGGCCAGGCGCCCTCGGTGGGGATCTCGACTTCCTGGACGAGCAGGTCCATGACCGCGTCCAGCACCGCCTCCCGGCTGGGGACGTGGTGGTAGAGGCTCATGGCCTCCACCTTGAGCTTCGCCCCCAAGGCCCGCATGGTGAGGCCTTGCAGGCCCTTGCGCTCGATGAGGCCGAGGGCCGCCCGGGCGATGCGCTCCCGGGTGAGGGGGGCCCGGCCCTGGGTGTTGGATCTCGGGGAGGGGGCTGTCACGGCCATGGAGGACTTTACATCGTAAGGGGGTCGATCCACAATTGTCCTTACAGTGTAAGTCCAAGGAGCCTCCCATGAAGACCGACGATCTGGTCGCCCTGCTCATCCTGGGCACCTTCCTCCTCTTCCTCGTCAGCGAGAAGTTCCTCCGGGCCCGGGAATTCCCGAACGTGCGCGGATGGAACCTCCTGGGGGTCGGGTTCTTCATCCTCATCATGGGCGTGGGAGCCTTGTTCCCGCTGCTGCTGCCTATGGACTGGATCGCGAAGCACAGCCTGCTGCCGGGGCAGAAGCTCGGCGTCCTCGGCGGCGTGCTCGTGGGCTACCCGGCGGTCTCCCTGGCCAGCGCCCTGGTGCACCGGGCCATGCACCGCTTCAACGTCCTCTGGCGCTGGATCCACCAGATGCACCACGCCCCGAACCGGGTGGACATCCCCGGCGCCGTCCTCTTCCATCCCCTCGACATGATCCAGAACAACGCGGTCTCGATCGGCGTCACCGTGCTCCTGCTGGGCCTGCGCCCAGAAGCCGCCGCCTGGACGGGATTCGTCGCCATCTTCTACGGCCTCTTCCAGCACTGGAACGTGAAGACCCCCGCCTTCCTCGGCTACCTCATCCAGCGCCCCGAGAGCCACTGCGTCCACCACCAGAAGGACCTGCACGCCTACAACTACAGCGACTTCCCCCTCTGGGACATCCTCATGGGCACCTTCCGCAATCCCAAGGAATGGCAGGGCGAGGCGGGCTTCGAGGCGCCGGCGTCCCGAAGGTACGGGGCGATGCTGATCGGGCGGGACGTGAATCCGGGGACGGTCAACGGCGGTTCGAAGGCCGCCGCCTGAGACCGGGCATGATGGGGGGGTGACCACGCCTCCACCCGTCCGCTGCCTCGGCGTCGACCCCGGCTCCCTCGCCTGCGGCTGGGCGGTGGTCTCGCGCTTCGGCTCGCGCCTCGAGCTGATCGAGGCCGGCGTCATCCGCTCTTCCCGCGGCGCGGACTTCGACCAGCGGGCCCTGCGCATCCACCAGCGCCTCAGCGAGGCGATCGCGGCGCACCAGCCGTCGTTCATGGCGGTGGAATCCCCCTTCGTGGAGAAGAACGCGGCCACGGCCCTCAAGCTCGGCCAGATCCGCGGCGGCATCCTCCTCACCGCCGCCCTGCACGGCCTTCCCGTGGGCGACTACAATCCCATGCAGGTGAAGAAGGCCGTCAGCGGCTACGGCTGGGCCGCCAAGGAGCAGGTCGGCAAGATGGTCATGATGCTCCTCAACCTCAAGGAGCCCCTGCCCAGCGACGCGGCGGACGCGGCGGCCGTGGCCATCGGGCACCTGCTCGCGACGCGAAGGGTGTGAGGCGATTCCCAATCGCATGACGGGATGGGACTCTCCGAGCAGGTCGAACGGCCACGCTCTAATGCCGTTGACCTTCCACAGGCATGCGCGTCCACCGCGGCGGCTTCATGCCGCGGCGGACACGCGTGCGGGCAAGCGAAGCGCGCCAGGGACATGAACCATGCAATGGCCGGGACGCCTCCCGAACACGCCACCCCCAACACCAAAAAGGGCACCGAAGGGTGCCCTTGTGGGGGTCGCATGGTTGCCGGCGTGACTCCCGGGAGCATCCGCTCGACACCATGGAAGGGGCAGGCAGGGAAAGGTCGCCCCGTTAAGTGAAGAAGAAACCCGGAGGATCGTTCTTCATGCCCAGAAGGTACGTCCCGGCGACGGTGCTTCAAGGGGAAATTTGCGCGAATCAGATCACGGAAAGCCGCGCCACCAGCGCGTCTCGGGACGTCGCGGGAAGGTCGCAGGCACGATTCCGGCATACATACGCAGTTGCCTTGCCATCCACCTTGCCACGGCCCTCGTGCAGAGGAAGATCGACATCCTGCCCGCAGCTCAACACCCGGTTGGGAAGGAACCGGCGGTGGATCTCCCGGAGCATCCCCCGGCAGTCCTCGTCTGCCGAGGGATCCCCCGCAAGAACGATGTCGAGGTCGGGAGCGAGGGCGAAGTCCAGGGCGCTGGCCAGGGCCAGGAAGGCCCGGGGGGCGCGGCCCAGGAGGCGGCCCGCGCAGCGCAGCGCCCGTTCCGCGGAGGTCCGGAAATCCTCCCGGTCGAGGTGCCGGGCCAGGCGCAGCAGGGCCAGCACCGCGAGGCTGTTGCCGCTGGGCATCGCATTGTCCTGCACCGGCTTCTGGCGGAAGAGCAGGTCGCCCTGCCCGGCCTCCGTGGAGAAGAATCCGCCCTCCGCGGGGTCCTCGAAGCGCCCGCGCATGGTCTCCGCGAGCCGTTCCGAGAACCGCAGCCACCTGGGTTCGAAGTCCGCCTCATAGAGGTCCACCAGCCCGTTGGCCACCGCGGCGTAGTCCTCCAGGAAGCCCGGCGTGTGGGCCTTCCCCGCGCGCCACACCCGCAGCAGGGTCCCGCCCTTCCAGAGCTCGTCCAGGACGAAGGACCCCAGCCGGCGGGAGGCCTCGAGATCCACCGCGCGGCCGAGCACCTGGGCGCCCCGGGCGAAGGCCGAGAGGGCCAGCCCGTTCCAGGCCGCCAGCACCTTGTCGTCCTTGGCGGGGCGGATGCGGCGGTCCCGCCAAGCCTTCACCCGCCGGAGCAGGGCGCGCTCCTCGGCGGCGTCCATCCGCGCCTCCGCGGGCCGCGAGAAGCGGTGGACCACGCTGGTGCCGTGCTCGAAGTTCCCCTCCGCCGTGACGCCGAAAGCCTCGCAGAAGCGGTGCCCGTCCGCCTCCCCGAGGGCCTCGCGCGCGTTCGCCGGAGTGAAGACGTAGAACTTCCCCTCCTCGCCCTCGCTGTCGGCGTCCTCGCTGCTGTGCACGCCGCCGGCGGGGTCCACCATCCGCTCGTGCAGGTAGTCCAGCGTGCCCCGGACAACGTCGGCGTAGCTCGCGTCCCCGGTGGCCTGGAAGGCGAGGAGGTAGGCGCAGGCGAGCTGGGCGTTGTCGTAGAGCATCTTCTCGAAGTGGGGCACCAGCCAGCGGCCGTCCACGCTGTAGCGCGCGAAGCCGCCGCCCACGTGGTCGTGCATGCCCCCGTCGCGCATGGCGTCCAGGCTGCGCAGGGCCATGGCCCGGTCGGCCTCCGAGCCCCGCCGCAGGATCAGTTCGCAGGCCATGTGCGCCGGGAATTTCGGCGCCGGGGAGAAGCCGCCCCAGCGGGGATCGAAGGCCTGGCGCAGCTGCTGCAGCGCGGCCTCGAAGACCTCCTCGCCCGGAAGCTCCGAGCCCGCCGCCACACGCGCCTGGCGCTGGAGTTCGGCCGTGAGTTCCCCGGCCTGCTCCAGCACGTCGGCGCGGCGCGTCGTCCAGAGCTCCGCGATGCGCTCCAGGAGCGGGATGAAGCCCGGCATCCCGCGCCGGGGCTCCGGGGGGAAGTAGGTGCCCCCGTAGAAGGGCCGCAGGTCCGGCGCCAGCCACACGCTCATGGGCCAGCCGCCGTGGCCCGTGAGCGTCTGCACCGCGTCCATGTAGAGGTCGTCCAGGTCCGGACGCTCCTCCCGGTCCACCTTGACGGGCACGAAGCGCTCGTTGAGCAGCCTCGCGACGGCCTCGTTCTCGAAGGACTCGCGCTCCATCACGTGGCACCAGTGGCAGGCGCTGTAGCCGATGGAGAGGAAGAGGGGCTTGTCCTCGGCCCGCGCCTTCGCCAGGGCCTCCTCGCCCCAGGGGAACCAGTCCACGGGGTTGTGGGCGTGCTGCAGGAGGTAGGGGCTGAGGGAGCCGGCGAGACGGTTGGCCATGCCGCCAGTCTCCCAGGAATCCCCGCCCCCCTCCCCTCTAGACCGGGAGCTTGGCCGGCTGCCAGCTCTTCGTGTTCGGCGGCCGCCGGAAGGGGAAGGCCAGCATGGAGAGGAAGTCCGAGATCACGCCCAGGTAGCGCAGGGGCGTCACCAGCAGGCCCTGGAAGGCCAGGGTCCACCGGCGTTCGCGCGCCGAGAGCAGCAGGGCAAGGAAGGTGCAGAGGCACTCCGCCCCCACCACCGCGCCCAGGGTCCTCCACTGCCCGAGCCCGGCCAGCAGCGCCAGGGCCAGGGGCCAGGCCGCCTTCTCCAGGGCGCTGAACAGCACCGCCCAGCCGATGGCGCGGCCGAAGCGCCTCGTGTAGTCCCGCCCCCAGGTCTGGCGGTAGGGCTCCCTCACCTTGCGCAGGGCGGCCACGCCGCTGCGCCGCAGCCGCCGCTCGTGGGCCCGCCGCCACGGCGCCTTGAACGGCGAGGCCAGGAGGCCGTCCAGGTCGGCGCAGCTCCGGAAGAAGCTGCTGGCCCAGCGGCGCTGCTGGGCCGGGAGGTCCGGCAGCGCCGGATCCTGGGTCCGGGCCACCACCTCGGGGAGCATCACGTTGCGGTAGCCCTCGTGCAGGAGGGCGAGGCCGATGAAGATGTCCTCCGCTTTCGTGAGGTCGTCGCCGAAGATCGGCTCGTAGTGGTCGAAGAGGTCCTTCACGTAGCGGCGCCGATAGGCCACCGCGCAGCCCGCCGGGCTGAGCACGGAGCCGAAGTCGCGCATCTGGCCGCGCTGGATGAACCCTTCCACGAAGGCGTGGAGGGCGGCGCGGTACACGTTGCTCAGGCCGCGCAGCAGGCGCTGGCCCGGCGTGGGCGGCGCCCAGGCCTTCAGGTCCGGCAGGGCCTCCCGCAGGCGCGCGAGGGGTCCTTCCCGGGCGAGGGCGCCCAGGTCCCCGGGACGCAGGGGCGCGATGGCGCCACTCACCGAGGCGATGCCCCGGGCGGTGTAGAGCTCCTCCACGCAGCGGGCGATGTAGTCCGGCGACTCCAGGATGGTGTCCGCGTCCAGCACGAACTCCACGTCCCCGTCGAACTCCCGGGACTGCCGCTTGACGGTCACGGTCTTCCCGATGGGCCTCACCCGCGGGATCACCGTGAGCTCCAGGCCCGCCAGCTCCGCGAAGGCGAGGGCCGCCTCCATGGTTCGGTCCGTGCTCCCGTCGTCCACCAGGATGATGCGGTGGGGGCGGAGGGTCTGGCGCGCCACCGAGGCCAGGCAGGGCGCGATGGAGGCCTCCTCGTCCCGGGCCGGGATCACCACGTCCACCCGGGCCCTCCGCCAGTCCTCGGTGAGGGTGGGCACCGTGCGGTCCGGCTTCGAGAGGAACCCGAGGAGGCTCAGCAGGGCGTTGGGCCCGAAGATGAAGTTGGGGATGACCGCCATGGAGGCACCGGGCCCGGGACGAGGATGGCCCCATGATCGCCCCGTGGCCTTGGCGCGCAAGGCGGATTCGAGCCTTCGGGGCCGCCCGCGGGGGCGGTAGCATGGGGGTTTGCGCCTTCCGCGCGGGACCGCCCATGTTCGACGCCCTTTCCGAGAAGCTCACCCGGGCCATGAAGACCCTCCGGGGCCAGTCCAGGCTCACGGAGAAGAACATCGAGGACGCCCTGCGGGAGGTCCGCATGGCCCTCCTGGAGGCCGACGTCCACGTCCAGGTGGCCCGCACCTTCCTGCAGAGGGTGAAGGACAAGGCCCTGGCCGCGGGCCCCGACGGCAAGGGGGCCGGCGTCCTGGACGGCCTCAACCCCACCCAGGCCTTCATCGACATCGTCTACCAGGAGCTCACGGAGATCATGGGCGGGGCGGCCAAGGAGCAGCCCCTCGAGTTCGGCAGGCCTCCCGCGGTGGTGATGATGGTGGGCCTCCAGGGCGCGGGCAAGACCACCACCAGCGGCAAGCTGGCCCGGTGGCTGAAGAAGCAGGGCCGCGCCCCCTTCCTCGTCCCCGCGGACGTCTACCGGCCCGCGGCCATCCAGCAGCTCCACGTGGTGGCCAAGGACGCCGGCGTCCCCAGCTTCCACCACGAGTCCAAAGACCCCGTGGCCATCTGCCGGGACGCGGTGGCCGAGGCGAAGGCCAAGGGCTGGGACACGGTCATCCTCGACACCGCGGGCCGCCTCCACCTGGACGACGCCCTCATGGAGGAGCTCGTGCGGATCCGGGAGGCCGTGGGGCCTTCGGAGATCCTCTTCGTGGCGGACGCCATGACCGGTCAGGACGCGGTGCGCTCCGCCACGGCCTTCCACGAGCGGCTCGGCCTCACGGGGGTCGTCCTCAGCAAGACCGACGGCGACACCCGGGGCGGCGCGGCCTTCAGCATCAAGCAGGCCACCGGCCGTTCCATCAAGTTCATCGGCGAGGGGGAGAAGCTGGACGACTTCCAGGTCTTCCACCCCGACCGCATGGCCCAGCGCATCCTCGGCATGGGCGACGTGCTGAGCCTCATCGAGCACGCCAAGGACCGCATCGACGAGAAGGAGGCCGAGAAGCTGGCCCAGCGGATGGCCAAGAACCAGTTCACCCTGGAGGACATGCGCGCCCAGTTCGCCCAGGTGGCCAAGCTCGGCAGCATGAACAAGATCCTCGGGATGATGCCGGGCATGGGCCAGATGAAGGAGCAGATCGCCTCCGTGGCCACGGACAAGCGCATGAAGCACCTCACCGCCATCCTGGACTCCATGACCCCCAAGGAGCGGGCCAACCACCTCCTCCTGGACGGCAAGCGCAAGCGCCGCATCGCCGCCGGGGCCGGCCGGCCGGTCCACGAGGTCAACCAGCTCCTCAAGCAGTTCCTCGAGATGAAGAAGATGATGGGGCAGATGAACGACCCCAAGTTCCTCGCCCGCATGCAGCGCATGGCCGGCGGCATGAAGGGCATGGGCGGCCTGCCCGGCCTGGGCGGGGGCGGGGGCTTCAAGCTCCCGTTCTGACGCCGGCGGGGCCCGCCGCCCCGACCCCCGCCCGGGCGCCTTCGGGCCGAGCCCGGCCGTCCCTGCCCTTCAGGGAAGATGGGTCTCGAAGGCTCCGATATCCGAGGCCGCCCCCTTCGGACGGGGCACGCCGTCCCAATCAGACGTGACCGTAGTGAGGCTCGGGCCGGCATCGATGCAGGGGCTTCCGGCCTGGAGCCGGAAGTTGAGCTGGCCTGGATTCACGAACCGCGGGTCCAGGGTCAGGCTTCCCGGCGAGGCGCCGGCGAAGCCGGGGGGCAGGCCGCCTTCAATGCCGAAGAAGAGGCACTGCCTGAAGTACGTGTTGGCGCCGTTCGGCAGGATGTCCGCCGCGAAGGTACCCCCCTTGAAGTAGCCTCCCGGCGTGCCCGGCAGGCAGCCCACGTAGATGTTGCCGAGGTACTTCATGTTCGCGCAGTGCCGTTCCGCGTAATGGAGGTAGCGGGTCTTGTAGAAGGTGCACTGGGCGATGGTGTTGTCCCCGGCATCGGAGGGCACGCTGTAGTTAGAGAACGACACGCCGATGTAGCAGTTGGTGATGACGCCGTTCACGTAGAGGTTGTTGTTCCCCGGGTGGCCGGGCGGGTTGGGACCTGTGTCCCCGTCCTCCACGGTGTCGTTGAACACCAGCCCCGCATTGCAATTCTCGGCGGTGAAGCCGTCGAAGACGTTGTCGCTCGCCCCGTCGCGGGTGACGATGCCGTTGCCCTGGCCCCCCGGCGACCCCGGGGCGCCCGTGTGCGTGCCGTAGGCCTTGCAGCGGATGAAGCGGTTGTACTGGGAGGTCCGATGGCGGACGTAGAAGGATTCCCCCATGTTCCGGGCCGTGCAGTTGATGAACTGGTTGCGCCGCGCGGTGATCACGGGAAGGGCCTGCCCCTGGTCCACCACCTGCTCCGCGTTCGTCTTGGCGCCCATGCCGTGGCCGTTGTGCCAGAGGCCCGGGGCCCGCTCGATATAGCAGCCTGAAAGCGCGTTGTCGTCGCCGCAGACGATGATGTAGTAGTCCGTGGACGCCCCCTGGGTCATGTCCTCGTTGCAGTAGACCTTGCACCCCGCAAGCACGTTGCGGGCGCCGTTGATCCCGATGCCTTCCGCCGCGGCATTGACGACCATGCAGTCCGTGAGCATGTTGTCGTTCGAGAAGCGGGTTCCCATGCTGCCCAGCAGGATGCCTTCGCCGGAGTAGGAGGCGTTGACGTCGCCCACCGTCATCACGTTCACGTTGTCCAGCCAGATGTTCCCGGCGGTCTGGCTGGTCCCGCCCAGGATCACCCCGTAAGCCACGTTCTGGATCTGGAAATGACGGATGACCAGGTGCTTCTGGTTGGAGCAGTCGAAGCCCACGCCAGTGGCCCGGCTGCCTCCGTCCAGGGTGGGCATGTCGGTGCTGGAGAAGGGGGCATAGGGATTCGCCTGGTCCACCCTCCGCGGCGGCGCATCCCCCGGCGTGGCCTGGTAGCCCTGGAAGACGATGGGGTTCCCCGGGGCTCCGCTCTTGGCGAAGACCACCTTCTGGGCATAGCTGCCCGCCGACACGTACACCGTATCGCCCGCAGCCACGGGGCTCGCGGCACTGGCCGCGTAGGCCAGCGTGGCCCAGGCGCTGCCCTGGGAAAGTCCCGAGTTGCTGTTGCTCCCCGCGGGGGACACATAGTAGGTCTTCCCGCCCCCCTGGCGGACGACCAGCAGTGCGGGGTCGCTGTACGCGCGGCCCTCGGAGTTCGTCGCCACGCAGCGCACCTTCGCGCCGGAGTCGGAGGCCGAGGCGCTGGACAGGTGCAGGGAGCTTCCCGTCTCTCCCGCAAGGTCGGCCCAGGTGGTCCCGTCCGCACTCCGCTGCCACTGAAGCGCCGGCGAGGGACTGCCCGTCGCCGCGACGGTGAAGGTCGCCGGACCGCCGGAGACGACCAGCTGGGACTTGGGCTGCGCCGTGATCTCGGGCGGGATGAAGACAGTCACCACCGTGAGCCTCGCCGCCGCGCTCGCGGCCGAGCCCTGGCTGTTGGTGGCCACGCACCGGAAGGAGGCCCCGTCGTCCGAGGCCTGGACGCCGCCCAGGGTGGCCACGCACCGGAAGGAGGCCCCGTCGTCCGAGGCCTGGACGCCGCCCAGGGCGAGGGTCGCGCCGGTGGCGCCGGGGAGGGCCGTCCAGGCGTTCCCGTCGGGGCTCCGCTGCCACTGCAGGGTGGGCGCCGGGTTCCCCGCGGCCGGCGTTCTGGTCCGTCGGTGAAGCTGGGCGCCGCCAGCGCCGCGCCCACCGTGAGCCTCGCCGCCGCGCTCGCGGCCGAGCCCTGGCTGTTGGTGGCCACGCACCGGAAGGAGGCCCCGTCGTCCGAGGCCTGGACGCCGCCCAGGGCGAGGGTCGCGCCGGTGGCGCCGGGGAGGGCCGTCCAGGCGTTCCCGTCGGGGCTCCGCTGCCACTGCAGGGTGGGCGCCGGGTTCCCCGCGGCCGCCACGGTGAAGCTGGCGGCGCCGCCCGCGGGCACGCTCTGGTCCGCAGGCTGCAGGGTGAAGCTGGGCGCCGCCAGCGCCGCGCCCACCGTGAGCGTCGCGACCGAGCTTGTGACGGAGCCGGCCCCATTGGAGACCACCACATCGTAGCGGCCGCCATCGCTTGGCTGGGCCGAGGCGAAGGTCAGCACGCTTGCCTGCGCGCCGCCAAGGTCGGCTCCATCCTTGCGCCACTGGTACCTGAGGGGTTCCGATCCCGAGGCGGCGACCGTCATCGCCCCGGGCGCGTTCATGGCCAGCGTGAGGCTGGCGGGATGGGCGGTGATGACGGGAGCCGTCAGGGGCGCGGGTCCGCGGAGGTCGGAGCCACCACGGCCGCAGGCCAGCCCGAGCCCCCCGGCAAGGATCAGTGCCCTTCGGAAGGCGCGGGCGCCCCCGCCGGGGCGCGGACGTCCAGGACGGAGGCTGGGCAGGAACAAGCGGAGCACGAGGCCACCCACGGAAGTCCATTGGGCAGCCTCCTCCGCGCATCCGCCCATGGGGAGCCCTCCGACAGCCCGGGGGGGAAACGCGGTCCCATGCTGCGTTCGAGGGAGGAGCCCTCGCCTGGGGCCGTGAATGGAATGCGTCAATGTCATTGAGCCTATGCTTCCCGGGTCCCCTCGGCAGCCAGGATACCTGGAGACCCGCGGTGAAGGCGCCGGAAGCCCAGGTTTGCCACGCGGGTCCGAGGGGTCTTCGCGGGGACGGCGGCAGGCCCGCCCCGTCCGTCCCGATGCGCGGGCGGAGGTGGGGCCGCGGGTGCCGGAAGGCCTCGGCCCCCGGCCCTGACGCAGAAATTCCCGTTGGGCGATCAGCCCATCCGCGCTACACTAGCCCGCTCAGGAGTGCCCATGCTCACCATCCGTCTTGCCAGGAACGGCGCCAAGAAGCGGCCTTTCTACCACATCGTCGTCAGCGAGAACGACCGCATCCCCACGGGCCAGGCCCTCGAGGTGCTCGGCTTCGTGAACCCCATCGCCACCTCCGGCGAGAGCGTGCGCATCGACGCCGACAAGGCCAAGGCCTGGATCGCCAAGGGCGCCCAGCCCTCCAAGACCGTGCTGGACCTCTTCCGGAAGCACCAGGTCATCTGAGCCCACTGTTCGGCGATCGCCACCGCACGAGCCGGACCTCCGTCCGGCTCGTGGCGTTGTTCCCCCTCCCTTCCGCGGAGCAGCCATGGATTTCGAAGGATTCCTGAAGGACGTGCTCGGCCCCATGGTGGACCACCCCGAGGCCCTCAAGGTGGAGGTCAAGGGCGAGGGCCGCAAGCGCGAGATCTGGATCCATGCCGAGGCCTCGGACCGGGGCCGCATCATCGGCAAGAGCGGCCGCATGATCCAGAGCCTGCGGACCCTCTGCCGGGCCGCCGGCGACAAGGCCGGCCTGAACGTGGACCTGGAGCTCTTCGAGGAGGAGCGCGGCGGAGACCGCGCCTGATGCTCCTCCTGGGCCACCTGGCGAAGGTGCAGGGCCTGAAGGGCGAATTCCTCCTGCACGCCGTGATGGACGCGCCGGAGAAGCTGGAGGGCGCCTCCGGCCTCGTGCTCGCGCCCCCCGCCCTGGACCTGGACGCCCGCGGCCCGGAGGCCCTGCCCCCGGAGGCCCGGCCCGTGACCGTGCGGTCCTTCCGCTGGCACCAGGACCGGCCCTGCGTGGCCCTGGACGCCATCCCCGACCGCACCGCCGCCGAGGCCTTCAAGGGCTGGGCCCTCTGGATGCCCGAGGCCTCGGCCGAGCTGGAGGAGGGCGAGTCCTTCCGCCACCAGTGGCTGGGCTGCGACGTCTACGTGGGCGGCGAGCTGCTGGGGGAGGTGCTCAGGATGGACCCCTCCCCCATGGGCTACGACATGGTCTCGGTGAAGGACCGCCGCCCGGGCCGCACGGGCGCGCGCCAGGTGCCCTACATCAAGGCCTGGTGGACCCTCGACCTCCCCGCCCGGCGGCTGGACCTCGACCCCCCGCCCGGCCTTCTGGACCTCGACAGGATCTGACATGGCCAAGGCACGCATCCGGCTCTCCCGCGGCAAGACCGAAGTGCGCGACAGCCCCGTCCACGGCAAGGGCGTCTTCGCGAGGAAGCCCATCGCCGAGGGCGAATGGCTGCTGGAGTACCGGGGCGAGCTGATCACCTCCCGGGAGGCGGACCGCCGGATGCCCGAGGACCCCGAGGACCCCAGCCACACGTTCTATTTCTCGCTCGACCACCGCTACGTCATCGACGCCAACCACGGCGGCAACGCGGCGCGCTACGTGAACCACAGCTGCGACGGCAACTGCGAGACCGAGGTGGTCGGACGCCAGGTCTTCATCCGCGCCATCCGCCCCATCACCCCGGGCGAGGAACTGGCCTACGATTACCACCTGCAGTACGACGGCCGGCACACCGCCGCGGTCAAGCGCCGTTTCGCCTGCCGCTGCGGCGCCCCGAAGTGCCGGGGCACCATGCTGGCGAAGAAGGGCCGCTGAGGCCGGGACTCAGCGCAGGTCCAGCTCGAAGGGGAGCCGGGCGTAGGCGTGCAGGGGATCGTTGCAGGCGGCCAGGGCCTGGAGGGCCCGTTCGGCCTCCTTCCGCAGCCGTCCGGCCGGTCCGGCCAGGCGGGCGTCGGCCTGGCGGTGCCCCTCGCCGCCCAGGGACTCCAGGAGCTTCTGGAAGGGCGGCTTGGGGGCCGCCGGGAGGTCCATGCGGTAGTTGCCCTCGATGCCCGCCTTCTTCGCGGCGAAGCGCACCGCCTCCGCCAGCCCGCCCAGCTCGTCCACCAGGCCCAGCTTCTGGCCCTCCGCGCCGCTCCAGACCCGGCCCTGGGCGATCTCGTGGACACGCTCCTTCGGCAGCTTGCGGGCCTCGCTGACCTTGGCGAGGAACTGGTCGTAGATGCCGTCCACGATGGCCTGGATGCGGGCCAGCTCGGCTTCGGTCTTGGGGCGGCTGAGGGTGCTGGGATTGGCCATGGCGGCGGTCTTCACTTCGTCGAAGGTGACGCCGAAGTCCGCGGCCAGCTTCTGCACGTTGGGCAGGAGGCCGAAGACGCCGATGCTGCCGGTGATGGTGGTGGGCTCGGCGAAGATGCGGTCGCCGTAGGCGCTGATCCAGTAGCCGCCGGACGCGGCGAGGTGGCCCATGCTCACCACCACGGGCTTGGCCTTCTTCGCCAGGATGACCTCCCTCTGGATGAGCTCGCTGGCGGTGGCGCTGCCGCCGGGGCTGTTCACCCGCAGCACGATGGCCTTCACGTCCTTGTCGAGGCGCAGCTTCCGGAGCTCCCGGCCGAGCTTGTCACCGCCCACCTGGCCGGGCTTGCCGTCCCCGTCCACGATCTCGCCCTCGGCGTAGACCACCGCGATCCGCTGCTTCCCCTTCGCCGGGGCGGGGCCCGCGATCTTCGTGGCGTAGGTCTCCAGGTCCACCTGGGGGAAGTCGCGGTCCCCGGGCTTCTTGCCGGAGAGGTCCTTCAGTTCGTCGAGCACCGTGTCGGGGGTGGCCTGGGCGTCGGCGAAGCCGGCCTTCACCGCCTCGGGGCCCACGAGAATGCCCATCGCGTCCGCGGCCTTCTGGATCTCGTCGGCGCTGCGGCGGCGGTCCCGGCCGACCGTGTCCTTCCATTCGGTCCAGAGGTCGTCCAGCAGCTTCTGGATCTGTTCCCGGTTCTCGGGGCTCATGCGGTCGAGGACGAAGGGCTCCACGGCGGACTTGTACTTGCCCACCCGCGTGACCTGGACCTGCACGCCGTACTTCTCGAAGGCCTTCCCGAAGAACATCGGCTCGGAGGCGAAGCCCGAGACGTCCACGGCGCCCATGGGATGCACGTAGACCTTCCCGGCGCCCGCGGCGAGGTAGTAGCTCTTCTTGTCCCAGTTCAGGTTGTAGGCCAGCACGGGCTTGCCGCTGTCCTTCTTGAAGCGCTGGATGGCCTCCCGGAGCTCCCGCAGCGCCGCGGGGCCGCTGCCGTAGCCCACCGGGCTGATGTTGCCGGTGAGGTAGAGGGCGGCGATCTTCGGATCCTTCGCGGCCCGGTCCAGGGCGTCGGTCAGGGACGCCAGGGGCACGCCGCCGTCCTCCTTCCCGCTGAGGGCCCGGGAGAAGACCTCGCCGGGGCTGCTGTCGGCGGGGCCGTCGGGGATGTTGGTGCCCAGGTCGAAGACGAGGATGGCCTTGGCGGGCACCGAGGCCTGCCCGGAGGCGCCGGCGGCCGCCACCATCACGAAGAGCAGCCCCGCCGCGGCGCCGCCCACGAGGAGCAGGGCCAGGAGGGAGGCGAAGAAGGTCTTGAGGAAATCTCGCATGGGTGGGTCCGGCGTTCAGGGCCGCAGCTTGCGGGCGGTGTCGAGGAAGGCGTCGAGGGTGCGTCCGAGGGTGGTCACGGTCCGGGGATCCGTGGGCGCGCCCTCCGCGTCCAGGTTCTGGTCGGCATGGGGCACGTTCACGCTGCCCGGGTGGACGAAGGCTCCCATGTTCGCCAGGGTGGCGCGCCAGGAGAGCATGGCCCGGGCCCCGCCGAAGGCCCCGGGGCTGGCGCTGCACAGGAGCACCGGCAGCCCGCTCCAGGGGCTGGCGTCCAGGGTGGAGAGCCAGTCCACGGCGTTCTTGAGGTGGCCGGGGATGCCGGCGTTGTACTCCGGGCTCACGATGATCAGGGCCTGACCCGCCAGCAGGGCGGCCTGGAGTTCCAGGGCCTCCTTCGGCGGCTCCGGCAGGTCCCCGTCGTAGAGGGGCAGACGGAGGGCGTCTCCCGCGAAGGCGGCCACGGTGTGCCCCCGCCCCTCCAGCAGCCGGGCCAGGTGCCCCAGGAGGCGGGTGTTGAGCGAGGCCTTCCGCAGGGACCCGCCGAGCAGCACCAGTCGCATGAAGCCTCCGAATCCCCCAGTCTGCCAGGGTCCGGGCTAGACTGAAGCAGGCGGTGCGCCCGGCGTGGCGGGCCGCCCGCGGCAACCCCAGCCTTCCGAGGATCCGAATGGCCAACTACCCCGAACACATGGTCGCTCCCATGCGCGAGGAGCTCGTGCAGGCGGGCTTCACCCAGCTCCTGACGCCGGAGGAGGCCCAGGCCGCCCTCCAGGCGCCGGGCACCACCCTCCTGGTGGTGAACAGCGTCTGCGGCTGCGCCGCCGCCGGGGCGCGCCCGGGCGTCATCGAGGCGCTGCAGCGCCACGGCCTGAAGTTCGACCGCCTGGTGACCGTCTTCGCCGGCATGGAGACCGAGGCCACCCGCGCGGCGCGGGAGTTCTTCGAGGGGGCCCAGCCCACCTCGCCCCAGGCCGCCATCCTCAAGGACGGCCAGCTCCTCCACCTCATGCAGCGCAGCGACTTCCTCGGGCGCGGTCCCGGGGAGATCGCCGCCTCCCTCGCCGGCGCCTACCAGCAGACCCTCCAGACGGCCTGATGGGGCGGCCGGGCCTCCGCTCCGCGGCGCTCGCCCTGGCCCTCGCGGGCGGGGCGTCCCGCGGCCTGCGCGGCCAGGAGTCCCCGGCGCCCGCCTTCGCCTCCGGCCTCGAGCCCCCCGTCTCGCAGATCACCCTGCCGGTGCGGGTGGACATCGCCGCCGTGCTCCAGTCCCTGGAGGGGAGCATTCCCCGGACGCCCCCGGGCGTCCAGACCTGGACCCCCTTCCCCGAGCGACCGGACTACGCCTACCGCTTCAACCTCTACCGGGACGCGATCCAGGCCCGGGCCGAAGGGGACCGCATCGTCGTGCGGACCCTGGCCCACTACTGGCTCCAGGTGGGGGCGCGGGTCTTCGGGCCCTTCGTGAAGACCCTCGCGTCCTGTGGCGTGGGCAAGGAGGGCCACCGCTCGGTGATCCTGGGCGCCGAGGGGGAGGTCTTCCTCACGCCGGGCTGGCGCCTCGCGGTGCGGGCGAAGCCCCTGGATCCCCTTCCGGTGAGCCGCTGCGGGATGACCTTCCTCGACCTGGACGTGACGGGCCCGGTGATGGACGGCATGAAGAACGCGCTCCTGGCCGCCGCGAAGGACGCGGAGACCCAGCTCCGGGAGTCCACCTACGTGCGGACCCGGGCCAAGGAGGCCTGGGAGCTCGCCCAGCGGCCCCTGCCGGTCTCCGCGGGAGTCTGGCTGCTGCTCCGGCCGGAACGCATCCGGCTCGGCCGGGCCAAGGCGGACCCGGCCAGCGACGGGAGGATCCTGCTCCTCACCCCCGAGATCCAGGCCCGGCCCCTGCTCGTCCTCGGGGAGGCCGCGCCCCTCCCGGCGGTGCCCCTGCCCGCCCTGGACCCGTCGGAACCCGCGGGCAGCGGCGCCCACGTCGCCCTCGAATCCGACCTGCCCTTCCGCCAGGCCTCGGAACAGCTCGCCCGCCAGATGGCCGGCCGGAGGTTCGACACCGAGCAGGGCAGCTTCGAGGTCACCGCCGTCGCCGTGCGGGGGGGCGACGGCAAGGCGGTGATCGACGTGGACCTGAAGGGCCGCGCCAACGGCAGGGTGAGCCTGGCGGGTCGTCCGGTCTACGACGCGGCCCTGGGCACGGTCCGGGTGGAGGACCTGGACTACACCTTCGAGAGCCGGAGCTGGATCGAGCGCACCGCCGAGTGGCTCTTCCGCTCCAGCCTGCGGAGGCTGCTGCAGGAGCGCGCCAACCTCTTCCTCGACCAGAGCTTCCGCGGCCTGAAGGACCAGCTCACCCTGGCCCTGAACCGCCCGCTCGCGGCCGGCATCCAGCTCCGCGGCACCGTCACCGAGCTCCACCTGGGCCAGGTGAGGGTGCTGGAGGACCGGTTCAGGGTGGACGCCTTCCTGGACGGCCAGTTGAGCCTGGAGGTCAGCGGGCTGCCGCCGGGAAGGTAGGCCCGGACGCCGGGGCCCCGGGACTAAGCCAGGGGCGGACAGGGCCGTAGCGAAGCCGTCAGTCTCCCCGGCCTTTGAGATCCCGCCCAGTTCCCTCCCGCTCCGGCTCCACGGCGACCCGTGGACGGGCGGCCGCGTGGATCCCGAAGCCCCTTCCCGACGCCGCCCTGGAACCCGGGCGGCCCAGACCGCGCCCCCCTGCGGGCGCCTCCCCCTGTTCGGAGGAATCATGAAGACCCTTTCCCGCCTCGTCCTCGGCGCGCTCCTGCTCGGCGGCGCCGGCCTCAGCGCCCAGGAGGTCCGCTTCGGGCTGCAGGCCAGCGGCAACGCGCCCCTCGGCGACCTGAAGGACGCCGTCGACAGCAAGCCGGGCCTCGGCGTCGGCGCGCACCTCACCTGGAACCTCGGCGGCGGCCACGTGGTCCGCCCCCGGATGGACTACCTGTTCTTCCCCGAGAACAGCGCCTATGCCGCGGCCGACTACGGCGTGAGCGCCAGCGGCAAGTACAAGGTGGCCGACCTCTCCGGCGGCGTGGACTACCTCTACTTCCTCGAGGGGAAGGACGAGGGCTTCTACCTCACCGCCGGCCTGTCGGTGAACCGCTGGAAGGTGGACTACGACTACACGGTGAGGATCGGCAACGTCACGTCGTCGGCCTCCGCCAGCGACACCACCACCAAGGGCGGCTTCGCCGTCGGCGCGGGCTGGAACTTCAACCGCTCCTTCGGCGCGGAAGTCCGCTACACCTCCACGAAGTTCGGCAAGGGCGACGGGAGCGCCAACGCCGTGCAGGTGGGCCTGACCTTCCGGTTCTGATTTCCGGACGGCCAGGGAAAGGGCCCCGGTCCGCCGGGGCCCTTTCCTTGCCGTTCAGAACCGGTAGAGGTATGAGGCCTTGAAGAACAGGCCGCGCTGCATCTCGAGGAGGCGCGACGAGGGCCGGTATTCACCATCCTCCCAGGCCTGCTTCCGGTAGAGCGAGCCGTAGCCCAGGTAGAGCACGGTGCCGGGGATGTAGGTGTAGGAGGCGAGGAAGTCCGTGAGCAGCTGCTTGCGGAAGGCGTTGTACTCCAGGATGGCGCGGAAGAAGAGGTCGCGGTCCACCTGGTAGACCAGGCGGCTGCGATAGATGTGGTAGTCGTAGACCTTCTCGCCGGATCCGCTGCGAAAGAAGTCCGCGTGGGACCAGGCGAGGGTCCAGGCGAGGTTCTCCGTGGGCTGGAGGGTGGCGGTGAGGGCCGCGGTGGAGCCGCGCCCCTGGAAGGGCTCGGCCACGTAGCGGATCCCCTGCCCGCGCCAGTAGCTGCCCTGGAGGGTGAAGGACTTCGAGAACTGGTTGCGGGCCGAGAGGCTGACGCCGCTGGTGGAGAAGCGCCGCGCCAGGAAGACCTCGGTCGCGTCGTGGACCGCGACGGTGAGGGAGGCGTTGCCCCGGCTGACGCCGGTGAGGGAGATCCAGTGGTCCTCTTCCATCAGGCCGCTCTCGCGGTCCTTGAGGCCGCTGGCGCCGGCGGTGGCGTCCACCCGACGGAACCATCCGCCCGCGGGATAGAACTTGGGGGTGGCGCTCAGGAGGCCCTGGGCGATCCCCTGCCGGGTGAGGAATCCCGTGTCCGTGGTGAAGTCCTCCGACACCTCGTGGAGGGCGGCGTTGACCGCGAGGCGGCTCGTGTCGTGCAGGAGCTCCACCCCTGTGGCGTGCCCCGAGCGGGTCTCCCCGTCCGCGTGCTCCCGGGTGGAGGACCCGAAGGCGTGCCAACTCAGCATGTCCGAGGGTCCAAGGCGCAGCTGACCATCGGGCCCGTACACCCGGTTGCGGCGTCCATCCTGGTCGCGGGCGGTGACGAAGGCGCCCAGGTAGCCGTCCTCCCGCGTGGTGAGCTTGTAGCGCAGCACCGAGACCTGGGCGGACGGCGGGTCGGGGGTCCCGGGGGGCGCCTGGGGCGGGGTCGAGGGCGCGTCCACCGCCGCGAGCACGGCCACGGTGTCGTCCGGCCTCAGCTTCCCGCTGAGTTTCGCGCCCCAGCGCGGATCCTGGATGGTGCGGGTGTGGACCACGGTCTGGAGGGGGCCGAAGGAGGTGCCCGCCACGTTGTAGCTCTCGCTCCCCTCCAGGAAGAAGGGCCGCTTCTCGGCGAAGAAGAGCCCGAACCGGAGGTTGGCGTCGATCTGTCCCGCGTCCGCCTCGACCTGGCTGAAGTCGGGGTTCACCGTGGCGTCGAGGATGAGGCTCGGCGTGATCCCGTACTTGGCCGTCAGGCTCCACTCCCGGGTGTCGGGCCGCTTCACCAGCCGGTCCTCCTCGCGGACACGGGTCTGGGCGTAGGTGAAGGCGGGCAGCAGCTCGAGGACGAGGGGCCGGTTCACGCCCTCGTACTCGAGGAAGGCCATCTGGGGCAGGAAGGCGTAGCCCCGGGCTGGATCGAGGTGCGGAAAGGAGCCGTGCTCCCCGCGCCGGGCGATGGTCCGCTCGAAGAAGACGGCCATCCGCACCACGTCCCCGTGGGTGTAGCGGATGCTCTTGAGGGGGATGCGGACCTCCACCGTGTAGCCCTGGTCGTCGATGCGGGCGGCGCTGTCCCACACCAGGTCCACGCTGAAGTCCTCCTTGCCGCTGGCGAAGCGGCTGTCCCCCTGCACGCCCAGGGGATTCACGTAGAAGGCGTAGAGGCTCTGCTGGTCCCCGAAGGTGTCCAGGTTGATGCAGACGAAGTCGTCCTTCGCCATGTCGTCCCGCTTGGACATGGCCGCCTTGATCCTCGAGGGTTCCGGGTCGAGGCAGCGGAAGGCGAAGTACAGGTTGTCCGCGTCGTAGGCCATGGAGACCACCGTGCGCTCGGGCTGCCGCTTCCCGAACTCCGGGATGAAGGTCTCGAAGTCCGTGACGGTGGGGGCCTCCCGCCAGACGGCGTCCTCGAGGCGGCCATCGATCACCGGCGGCGTGGCGGTGCGGAGGGGGCGCAGGACCGGCCGCGGCTGCGACGCCCCCGCCCCCAGGAGGAGGGGAAGCAGGAGGGCCGGGGCGGCAGGGAACATACCTCGCAATACTACATAAGCCGGCCCGGACCGCGCCACTCCCGTCTTTGCCGGGCCCTGTCCGCTCCCCCCGCGGCTATTTCACGTAGGCGTCGAGGATGACCGCGGCGGTCAGGGCCAGGGCGAACAGGTTGATGTTCAGGAAGGCCTTCCGGAAGCCCCGGGTCCCGACGTCCGCCCGCAGCAGGGGCAGGGCCGAGACGGGCAGCCAGAGCGCGCCGGCCAGGAGGATGGCCAGGGCCGGCGTGGCCTGCACCATGCGGAAGAGGGGCAGCAGCGCGCAGGCCGCGGCGGTGCCGCAGGTCCAGGTGAAGGTCAGCCGCGCCAGGGCCGGCTTGCCCACTGCCTGGACCAGGGTCGGGAACCCGGCGGCCTCGTAGCCTTCATGGTGGAGGGCCACCAGCAGCCAGAAGTGGGGCACCTGCCAGATGAAGAAGACGAAGGCCAGGGAAAGCGCGCCGGGATCGCGCAGGGCGCCCCCGGCCGCGCACCAGCCGATGGCCGGTGGCAGGGCGCCGATGAGGGCCCCCGGGATCACGGCGAAGGCGCTCACACGCTTCAGGGGCGTGTAGACGCCGTTGTACCAGAGCATGGCCAGGGCCCCGAGGAGGGCGGCCGCCAGCCCGTGGAGGGGGAGCAGCAGCAGGAAGCCCGCCGCGCCCAGGCCGAGGCCGATAGCCGTGGCCTGGACGGCGGTGAAGGTGCCCCGGGGGATGGGCCGGAAGCGGGTGCGCTCCATCTTCGCGTCGTGCTCCCGCTCCTGGACCTCGTTGAGGGCGCAGGAGCCCATGGCCATCAGGAGGATGCCCAGGAGGGTCGTGGCCAGGCCGAGGTCCACGCCGCGGCGGAAGGCGATGTAGCCCGCCGCCGCGGTGAAGGTGGAGGCGATGGAGATGCGGAACTTCGTCAGCTCGAGGAGGCTGGAGACCAGGCCGGGGGCGGGGATGGCGGAGGCGGTCACCGGGTCACTTCAGCGTCTTCAGGTAGGCCACCACCTCGTCCACCTCGGTCGGCTGGAGGCGCTGGGTGGGCATCGCCGGGGGATAGCCGCGGACCAGCTGGTCCTGGGGATGCTCGATGGAGCGGCGCAGGTAGGCCTCGTCCGCGGTCTGGGGGACGATCTCGCCGGCTTGGGCCAGGACCACCTCGGAGGTGCGCCCGAAGATGCCCTTGAAGGTGGGTCCGACCATGGTGCGGCCGTCGGTGGAGTGGCAGGTGAGGCAGCCCTTCTGGCGCATCACGGAGAGGCCCGCGGGCTCGCCGGGGATCGGCGGGTGGGCGCTTTCGCCCAGGGAGGCGGTCCTGGTCCCGGGCAGCGGCGCGTTCTCGTCGCCGAAGTACCAGGCGCGGAACTCGTCCTCGGGCACGACCACCACGCGGCTCAGCATGGCGCTGTGCTTCACGCCGCAGATCACCGTGCACTGGATGTCGTAGGCGCCCAGCTTCGTGGCCTCGAACCAGGTGTAGGTGTCCCGGTTCGGGAGCGCGTCGATCTTCAGGCGGAAGGCGGCGATGTAGAAGCCGTGGACCACGTCCTGGCTCCGGATGTCCAACTTCATCGGCTTGCCCAGGGGCACGTAGAGCTCGGTGGCCTGCTTGCCGTTGGGGTACTGGAAGGACCAGCTCCACTGGCGCGCGGCCACCTTCACCACCATCGAGTCCCGGGGGGCCTGGCGGACGTAGTTGTAGTTGGTCCAGCCGTAGTAGAAGATCACCAGGAACATCACCAGCGGCACGCCGGTCCAGATCGCCTCGAGCAGCGCGTGGTCCTCGATGGGCGTGGCGACCGGGTTGCGGCGCCTGCTGTAGCGCACGACGAAATAGATCATCAGCGCGGTGATGAACACGAGGAACGCCACCGAGAGCGCGAACACGAACCAGAACACCGCGTCCGACTTCTGGGCCGAGGTTGAGGCTTGATTCATCCATTCCATGGCCGGGCCCTATCTGAACGCGATGTCGGAGTACAGGAGCGTGAAGAAGATCAGGAGCGTGCCCACGGTCACCAGCACCACGCCCTTCAGCAGGGCGCCCTCGTACTTCAGGTGCATGAAGAAGTAGAAGACGAGGCCGGCCTTGAGGGGCGTCAGCGTGAGCAGTCCCCACACGGCGGCCTTCGGACCGAGGTGGCTCAGCCCGACCAGCGCGCCGGTGAGGACGAGGAGGGCGACCCAGACCTTCAGGAAGGTCCCGTAGGTCGGGTGGCCGTGCCCGACGTCGTCGGGCTGGTGGAAGTCTTCGAGGTGGCTGGAGGGTTCGAGCATGTCCGGATCCCTAGGCGGCGAGATAGAACAGGGGGAGGAGGAAGATCCAGATGACGTCCACGAGGTGCCAGTAGAGTCCCCCGTTCTCGAGGGTCACGAAGCGGTCGGTGCTGATCTTGCCCTTGCCGAGGAGCGTGTACATCCAGCCCAGCACCGACATCCCGGCGATGACGTGCACGCCGTGCAGGCCGGTCATCGTGAAGTAGAGCCCGAAGAAGACCTGCTCCCCGGGAGGCAGCGTGCCCATGTGGGCCGAGCCGGGGTAGAGCCCGTGGTGGAACTTGGCGCTCCACTCGAAGGTCTTGATGACGAGGAAGACCCCGCCCAGGCCGATGGTGGTGAGGAGGAAGGCCTTGGCCTTGGCCATGTCGGCCTGCTGGAGCGCCGCGAGGCTCAGCACCATGGTGAGGCTGCTGGTGAGCAGCACCACGGTGTTGGTCACGCCGAGGGTGGCGTTCAGCTCAGCGCCGCCGTGGTGGAACTCCGCCGGGTAGTGGGAGCGCATGGCCGAGTACGCGATGAAGAGGCCGCCGAAGAGGACGATCTCGGTGACCAGGAAGAGCCACATCCCCAGCTTGTCGCCGAAGTCGTCGCGATGGATGGTGTGGGCGTGCTCGCTCATGCCTCACTCCGCTGGGGGAAGTGGTAGGGGCCGTGCTCGATGAGGGGGATCTCCTCGAAGTTCTCCAGGGGCGGAGGCGAGGGGATCTGCCACTCCAGGGTCACGCCGCCCCAGGGATTGTCCGGGGCCTTGGCGCCCTTCAGGGCGGCCCGAACGAGGGTGACGATGATCATGATGATGCCGAGCGCCAGGAACCAGGAGCCCACCGTGGCGATCTGGTGGCCCAGGTGGTACTGGGGCAGGTGCAGGTAGTAGCGGCGGGGCATGCCCATCATGCCGAGGACCAGCATGGTGAAGTAGAGCATGTTGAAGCCCACGAACATGGGCACCCAGCCGGCGTAGATGGCGGCCTTGCTGTACATCTTCCCGGTCATCTTGGGGAACCAGTAGAGCAGCGCCGCGAAGAAGGCGAAGCCGGTGCCGCCGAACATGACGTAGTGGAAGTGGCCCACGATGAAGTAGGTGTCATGCACGTGGATGTTGATGGCCAGGGCCCCCTGCATGACGCCCGTGAGGCCGCCGATGCAGAACAGGAAGATGAAGCTCATGGCGAAGAGCAGCGGGGGCTCGAAGCTGATGCTGCCCTTGTAGAGGGTGCTCACCCAGTTGAAGACCTTGATGGCGCTGGGGATGGCGACGAGCATGGTGAGCAGCGAGAAGACGAGCTGGGCGAACTCGCTCATGCCGCTGGTGAACATGTGGTGCGCCCACACCAGCGAGCCCACGCCGGCGATGCTGAGGCTGGAGAAGGCGATGCCGCGGTAGCCGAAGATGGGCCGCTTGGCGAAGGTGGGCAGGATCTCGGAGATCGCGCCCATGGCCGGGAGGATCATGATGTAGACCGCCGGGTGGCTGTAGATCCAGAACATGTGCTGGTAGAGCACCGGGTCGCCGCCCTTGGTGGGATCGAAGACGCCGATGCCGAAGAGGCGCTCCAGCATCACCAGCACCAGGGTGATGGCGACGATGGGGGTGGCGAGGATCTGGATCCAGCTCGTGGCGTAGGCCGCCCAGCAGAAGAGCGGCATGCGGAACCAGCCCATGCCCGGGGCGCGCATGCGGTGGATGGTGGTGATGAAGTTGATGCCCGTGAGCATCGAGGAGAAGCCCAGGACGAAGGCCGCGAAGACCGCCAGGGTGACGTTCGTGCCGGTCTTCACGCTGAAGGGCGCGTAGAAGCTCCAGCCGGTGTCCGGGGCGCCGTGGCCCGTGAAGAGCGAGGTCACCGCGATGATGGCCCCGGCGATGAAGAAGTACCAGGAGGCCAGGTTCAGCCGCGGGAAGGCCACGTCCTTCGCCCCCACGAAGATGGGCAGCAGGAAGTTGCCGAACACCGCCGGGAGGCCCGGGATCACGAAGAGGAAGATCATGATCACGCCGTGGACCGTGAACATGGCGTTGTAGGTCTGGGCCGAGACCAGGTGCTGGAAGGAGGTCAGCTGCACCAGGCGCATCACCAGGCCGATCGTCATCCCGATGAGGAAGAAGAGCCCCATCGCGTAGAGGTAGAGCAGGCCGATGCGCTTGTGGTCCGTGGTGGTCAGCCAGGCGGCGAGCCCGGTCTTCCCGCCGGCGTCCTCCAGGTAGCTGGGGGCCGGGGCGTGTTCCGTGGTGCTCATTTCGATTCTCCGGTCTGCAGGGTGGCCTTCCGCCGGGGGCGGACGAGCCAGATCACGAAGGCGAGGGCCCCGGCCAGGACGAGAAGGGCCCCGGCCTTGGTGCTGCTGAAGACGTACTTCCGCCCGACGGGGTCGTAGCTGAAGCAGATCTTCAGGAGCTTGGTGATGGTGGGGGTGGGCTGGCTCCGGGCGGCCTCGCCCACCGCCGCCTGGAGGTCCGCCGGCAGGAAGGTGGTGCCGTACATGTAGCGGGTCACCATGCCGTCGGGGCTGAGGAAGATGATCACGCCGGGGTGGATGAAGTCGTCCCCCTCGCGGCGGAAGCGGAAGCCCACGGCGTCGCAGAGGGCCTTGGTGGACGCGGCGTCCCCGGTGAGGAAGCGCCAGGCCTCGGGCGGGATGGGGCGCTCCACCTCGCGCAGGTAGTTGACGCGCTTGGTAGCGGCGATCTCCGCGGTGTCGCGCTCGTCGAAGCTGACGGTGACGACCTTGAAGTCCTTCCCGGGCTCGGCCTGGGTGCGCTTGACCACCTCCGCCACGCCGCCCAGCAGGGGCGTGCAGATGCCCGCGCAGCGGTAGTAGTTGAGGGTGAGGATGGTCGGCCGGTCCACCAGGCTTCGCAGGGTCACGGGACTTCCGTCCTCGGCCTTCAGCACCAGGTCGAGGGGCACCCGCTGGCCCAGCTTCTCGTCCAGGCCGACCTCCGCGGCGGCGGGCTGGACGGGGGCCGCCGGGGCCTGTCCCCGGAGGCCGGGGACCGCGAGGAGGAGGACGAGGAGCAGGGCGCGCATGGGATCAGCTCAACGGGCGGAGGTCAGGGCGGCGCGCAGGTCCCGCCACTGGGCGGGGCCGTAGGCGGCGACGGAGGGGGAGAACCCGTTGAAGGGCAGGCCCGAGAGGGCGAAACGGGCCAGGGCCTCGTCGCTGGCCTTCCAGGCGGCGGAGCCGTCCAGGCTGCGGCCCGCCTTCGCGGGATCCTGGATGGCCAGCCGCAGGACGGGATTCTTCGCGGTGTCCAGGGCCTTGGCGGGCGCGGACTCCTTCACGAGTAGCTCCTCGGCCACGCGCACCGGCACCCGGTTCGGGATGGTCTCGCCGGCGCTGGCGAAGGACTTCTCGAAGGCCTCGTGGGCCTTGGCGTCGCTGGTGCCGTGGTCGAACTTGCCCATGGACTGGACGACGTGGACCAGGGCCATGCGGTCCTTCTTGCGGAGGTAGTTGTAGGACACCATCGAGGATCCCTTGATGCCTTCGTCGAGGGTCTTGTAGATGTCCTCCATCTTCGGGCCGTTCTTCCAGCCTTCCTTCGCCGTGAAGTTCCGCGGCTTGGGATTGAGCTGGCCGGCGCCGGGGCCGTCGCCCTTCCCTTCCGCGCCATGGCAGGTGGCGCAGGTCTGCTCATAGAGCACCTTGCCGCGGGCCATGAGCTCGGGCGTCGGCGTCATCACGGTCCTGGGGTCCACCGGCGGGATGGTCACGCTGCGGGCGGCTGGATAGTCCGTGGGGTCCAGCCAGCCGGTCTCGCCCTGGGGCGCGGGAATGGCGGCCTCGGAGGCGGGCTGGTTGGCGTGGCGGAGCCCCGGCACGACGATGAAGGCGAAGAGGGCCGCGATGCAGATGAACCCCAGCACCACCAGGAGGGCGGAGAGGAGCCGGCGGAACTCGGCGGGGGAGACGTAGCGTTCGATCATAGGTGGAACTCCAGCCCCTCCTGGAGGAAGGGATCGCCCACGGGCATGTCCTCGCCCTTCCCCATGGCGGCGTCGATCCAGAGGAAGGCACCGGCCAGGAAGAGGAGCGCGAAGCTCAGCTCAGGCCACGAGAAGGGCGGGCCGCCGCCCAGGATGGGCATCACCAGCCAGTAGAGGTCGAGGATGTGGGCGCCCAGCATGAGGAAGGCCACCCGGCGCAGGCGCGTGGGTTCGCCCTTGGCGTCGCGGGTCACCAGCGCGAAGAAGGGCACCAGGAAATGGGCCAGGGCGAGGGCGATGGTCACGCCGTGCCAGCCGCCCGCGAGGCGCGCCTTGTACCAGACCACCTCCTCGGGCATGTTCGCGTACCACATGAGCATGTACTGGGCGAAGGCGATGTAGGACCAGAACACCGTGAAGGCGAACATGAAACCGCCCAGGTTGTAGAGGTGGTCGCCGCGGATGCCCTCGAGCCGCCCCTGCCCCTTGAGCCGCAGGACCGCGAGGGAGGTCACCGAGAGGCCGCACAGGAAGGACCCGGCGAACACGTAGACGCCGATGATGTCGCTGTACCACTCGGGGACCAGGCCGCTCACCCAGTCGAAGGCGATGAGGGTGGTCACGAGGGCGAAGATGAACATGAAGACCGGCGCGAAGCGGCGGGCCACCAGGTTGAAGCGCGGATCCCTGGTCGCGTCCTGGCGCAGGGAGCCGCGCACCAGGATGGCCAGGGCCAGCAGGCAGAGGGCGAAGGCCACCACCGTGCGGACGGAGAAGAAGGGGAGGCTCAGCCAGAGGGCCTTGCCCTTGAGGATCTTGTTCTGGAGGGCCTCGGGGCGGGAGCCGGGATAGAGCACCGGCACCGCCGCCAGGGCCAGCAGGCCCACGGGGATCGCGGGGATCAGGAGGGTGGCGATGCGCTCGGGGATGCGCCGGATCGGGGTGCTCCACCGGGCGTTCACCAGGTGCTCGAGGGCCACGATGAAGAGGGCGCCGAGGCCGGCGGTCATCAGGAAGATGAACCACAGGATCCAGTTGGCCCAGAAGCGCTCGGGGCCGGCCTTGAAGAAGGCGGCGACGACGCCCAGGGCCCCGAGGGCGACGGCGCCCCAGGCGGCCTTGTGGAGGGTTCCGTTGTTCTGGCTCATCGCAGCCCCGCCTCGATCAGGTCAGCATCCTTGGCGTTCTGGGCGCGCTGGAGGGCGCGGACGTAGTGCACCACGGCCCAGCGCTGGGTCTCGTCCAGCTCCGCGGCGTGGGACGGCATGGCGTTCTTGCCGTTCACGATGGCCCAGTAGATCTTGCCGTCCGGGTAGTCCCGGAACTGCTGGGACTGCAGGTTCGCCGGCTTGGCGCCGTAGGCCGAGGTGAGGCTCGGGGCGCCGTTCGCCAGGGCGCCGTGGCAGGCCTCGCAGCGGTTGTGGAAGGCGGTGCGGCCCTTCAGCAGGACCTCCCGGGTGCGCGGCAGCGGGTTGACCAGGGCGGCGGCCTCCTCCTGGGTCGCGACGCCCAGGGACAGGTGGCCGCGGGCCACGGTGCCGGCCACGGGCATGCGCATGCCCCGGCCGTCCTTGAAGAAGGCGCTGGGCTTCTGGGCGTCCAGCCGCGGCTGGTTGTGCATGTACACCATCGGCGGCAGGACCGGGACCATCTTGATGGCGCCGTACATGGCGAGGCCCGCCACGACGCAGGCGGCGACCACGCCGCCCATGGCGCGGAGCATCTCGCTGGCGGTGAGGAAGGGCGCCTTGTCGGGGGCGGGGACGACCTCCACCGCCGCCGCGCCGGCCGCCTGCAGGGCGGCTCGGGCGGCCTCCACGTCCAGGACGTCCTTCTCCGCCTCGATGGCGAGGGCGAAGCGGTCCCGGGTGATGGCCTTCATGGCCTCGGTCTGGAGCACCGGGTGTCCGAAGAAGGGCAGCTTGTTCAGCAGGAGCAGCATCCCCAGGCCGGCGGTGAAGGTGGCGAAGAGCACCGTCACCTCGAACATGATCGGGACGAAGGCCTCCCAGGAGGAGGGCGCCTTGCCGCCGGTGATGATCGGGTAGTCGATGGCGCTGATCCAGTACTCGAAGCCCAGGGCGGTGAGGGCGCCGAGGATGCCCATCACGAGGACCATGCCGCCGAGGGGCGAGCGGCGGAGGCCGAGGGCGGGATCGATGCCGTGGATCGGGTAGGGCGTGTAGGCCTCGAGGGTGCCCAGGCCCTTGGGCTTCACCTCGTGGATCGCCTTCATCAGGGCGTCAGGCGTGTCGAAGAGCCCGATGACGCTGTGGGCCGCGGGCGCGCTCGCGCCGGCGCCCGAGTCCGGGGCCGCGGCGTGGGCGTGGTCAGTCATGGTGGCCTCCGTGGCCCGGCTGGGCGCCGGGAAGGATGCCCTTCACCTCGGTGGTGGCGATGACCGGCAGCACGCGGGCGAAGATGAGCACGAGGGTGAAGAAGATGCCGAAGGTGCCGAGCAGCACGCCGGCGTCGACGATCGTGGGCTTGTAGATGCGCCAGGCGGAGGGCAGGTAGTCCTGGTGCAGCGAGATCACGATGATCACGAAGCGCTCGAACCACATGCCGATGGTGACGCCGATGGAGACGAGGACCATCCAGAAGTAGCTGGTGCGGCACTTGCGGAACCACAGGAGCTGGGGGATCAGGATGTTGCAGGAGATCGTCACCCAGCCGGCCCAGCCGTAGGTGCCGGTGATGATGTTCATGAAGCCGTGGTGGAGGTACTCGTTCTGGGAGTACCAGGCGGTGAAGCCCTCCATCATGTAGCTGTAGCCCATGATGCAGGCCATGCCGAGGATGACCTTGTTCATCACCTCGAGGTGGCGCATGGTGATGAGGTTCTGCAGGTTCATGGACTCGCGCACCACCACCATCACCATCACCACCATGGCGAAGCCGGCGAAGATGGCGCCCGCGACGAAGTAGGGCGGGAAGATGGTCATGTGCCAGCCGGGGACCACCGAGGTGGCGAAGTCGAAGGACACCACCGAGTGCACGGAGAGCACGAGGCCGGTGGCGAGGCCCGCCAGGAGCAGGTAGGCCTTCTCGTAGTGCTGCCAGTGCCGGGCGGCGCCGCGCCAGCCGAGGCTGAGGACCGTGTAGATCACCTTCTTGACCTTGTTCGTGGTCCGGTCGCGCATGGAGGCGATGTCGGGCACCAGGCCCAGGAACCAGAACATGGCGGACACGGCGAAGTAGGTGTTCACCGCGAACACGTCCCACAGCAGCGGTGACCGGAAGTTGGTCCACAGGGCCCGGGTGTTCGGGTAGGGGAAGAGCCAGTAGGCGAGCCAGGGCCGTCCCACGTGGATGAGCGGGAAGATCACCGCGCAGATCACCGCGAAGATGGTCATCGCCTCCGCGAAGCGGGCGATGGCGTTCCGCCAGCGCTTGCGGAAGAGGAAGAGGATCGCGGAGATCAACGTGCCGGCGTGGCCGATGCCGATCCAGAACACGAAGTTGATGATGTCGAAGGCCCAGAAGACGGGGCTATTGTTGCCCCAGGCGCCGATGCCCTTGTAGAAGGTGTAGCCGATGCTGATCACGCCGATCAGCAGCGCGGTGAGCGTCACGACCAGCGCCATGTACCACTTGCGGGGCGGCTTGGTCTCGGGGAAGGCGAGGACCTGGTCGTCCAGGGCTCCGGCGGTGACCTCGCCCACGGTGAGGGCGGGCTCGCGGAGGCGCTCGACGAGGTCGCCCTGGAGGGCGGCGGATTCAGCCTGCATGGTGGCCTCCATGGCCCTGGCCCTTGGCGGGCTCGGCGGCGGGGTTCCTGAGGTCGGCGAGGTAGGTGACCGCGGGGCGGGCGCCCAGCTCCTCCAGGACCTTGTAGCCGCGGCTGGCCTGGGCGAGCTTGTAGACCTGGCTGTGCTTGTCGTTCATGTCGCCGAAGACGATGGCCTCCGCCGGGCAGGCCACCGCGCAGGCCGGGGCGATCTCGCCGTCCTTCACGTCGCGGCCCTCGGTCTTGGCGCGGACCTTCCCGTCCTGGATGCGCTGCACGCAGAAGGTGCACTTCTCCATGACGCCGCGGGGGCGCACGGTGACCTCGGGGTTGTAGACGAGGCTCTCGGGCTCCACCTTGTCGGCGGTGTACTCGAGGAAGTTGAAGCGGCGCACCTTGTAGGGGCAGTTGTTGGCGCAGTAGCGGGTGCCCACGCAGCGGTTGTAGGCCATCTGGTTGAGCCCGTCGGGGCTGTGGTTGGTGGCGTTCACCGGGCAGACGTTCTCGCAGGGCGCGTTGTCGCAGTGCTGGCACAGCATGGGCTGGTGCACCGCGTGGACGTTCTCCGGATTCGCCGCGTCGTCCTCGTAGTAGCGGTCCACGCGGATCCAGTGCATCTCGCGGCCCTTGGCCACCTGCTCGGGGCCCACCACGGGGATGTTGTTCTCCGACTGGCAGGCCATGACGCAGCCGCTGCAGCCCACGCAGGCGCTCAGGTCGATGACCATGCCCCACTTGTGCTCGGGGTACTGCACCTCGGGGTAGAGGGTGGAGAGGTCATGGACGTGCTTGTGCTCCGCCTCGTGGGCGAAGTCTCCCAGGACCCAGGAGCGGACCAGGTCGCGGCCCTCCATGCGATGGTGGCCCTGGGTGCGGGGCAGCGTGACGTGGCCGCCGGCGGCCGCGACCTTCACGCCGGCGCGGAGGTGGGCCCGGGCGGGCTCGGCGTCGGCGAGGGCGAAGGCGTTCACGCCGTGGCTCTTCGCGGTGCTGCCGGTCTCGCGGCCGTAGCCCAGCGCCACGGAGGCGACGCCGACCGTCTGGCCGGGCTGCACGATCACCGGCAGTTCCAGGCTCCGGCCCCCGGCCTCGACCTTGGCGAGGTCGCCGTCCTTGAGGCCCAGCTTCCCGGCGTCCGAGGCCGAGAGGGCCAGGGCGTTGGTCCAGGTGAGCTTGTTCACCGGATCCGGGCACTCCTGGAGCCAGCCGTTGTTGGCGTAGCGGCCGTCATGCACCTGGGTGCCGGGAAGGAGCACCAGCTCCAGGCCGTCCCCCCCGGCGGCGTTCGCCGCGGCCTTCGCGGCGGCCACGGCGGCCGCCACCGACGCGCCCTTGAAGGCGGGGGCGGCGGCGGGCTTCGGCGCGGCCACGAAGCCGTCGTGCAGCGCGGTCTCGAAGAAGCGGCCGAAGGGGACCAGCCCGCCGGCGTGGACCTCGCGGCCCCAGCGCTCCTTGAGGAAGGCGAGGTAGTCCGCCGGGCCGCCCTTGGCGAGCTGGAGGAGGATCTCCTCGCCCTGCAGCGTGCCGTAGAGCGGGCCGATGGCGGGCTGCTGGAGGCAGATCGTCCCGCCGTCCTCGAAGTCGTTCCAGGACTCCAGCCAGTGGGACTCGGGGAGGCAGAGGTGGGCCGAAGCCGACGTCTCGTCCTCCAGGACGCCGATCCAGGCCACGAAGGCGGCCTTGGCGACGGCCTCCTTCCAGGTCTCGGGCTTCGGCAGCGCGAAGGCCGGGTTGGCGCCCCAGACGAGGATCGCGCCGAAGCGGCCGGAGGCGAGGGCGGCTTCGACCTCCTTGGCGGTGGCCAGGGGCTCGGAGGGGCGCACCTCGACCGCGGCGGAGCCGAGCATGGCGTTCAGGAGGTGGGCGGCCTGCTGGGCCTCGGCGGGCATCTGCGGCCCGCAGAGGACGGCGGCGTGCTTCCCGGCGGCCTTCAGGTCATGCAGGAGCTTGTCCCACAGGGCCGCGCTGATGCCCACGCCGGCAGGGACGCCGCCGGAGACGCCGGACAGGTCCGCGCCCGTGGGCAGCGCCACGCCATGCTTGGCGCTGAGATCCTTGGCGAGGGCGAAGCCCACCGCGGCGAGGCGGGAGGGTCGCACGGGGACGCGCTCGTCGGCGTTGCCGCCGGTGAGGGTCATGGGGCCCTCCAGCACCCACAGGCGGTTCATCTCGCCGCCGGGCTCCATGAGGCGACGGCGGGCGGCGAAGGCGCGGGTGGCCTCGGGATCGTCGCCGTTCAGGAAGTCGCTGCCCAGGGAGAGCACCACCTGGGCCTCGTCCAGCTTCGGACGGACCTCGGCGGGCTGCCCGTAGGAAGCCAGGGCGGCCACGACCTGCGCGTCGCCGGCGGCGGGCTCCCAGGCGAGGTGCTCCAGGCCGGGAAAGGCCTTCTTGAGCTCCTGGACCACCGCGCGGCGGGAGGGCGAGGCGAGGGCGCCGGTGAGCAGCAGTACGCCCTTCGCGGCGGCGGCCTGGACCCCTTCCCGCAGCTTCGCGGCGGCGTCGGGGGCCGAGAGGGGCCGGCCCTTGGCCCGGGGCTCGCGCAGGCGGTCGGGGTCGTAGAGGCGGAGCAGGTCCGCGATGGCACGGGGGCTGGTCTTGCCCTTCGCCGCCGGGTGCTCGTCGTTGCCGGCGAGGTGGATGGGGCGGCCCTCGCGGGTCTTCACGAGCACGGGATAGACCCGGCGGCCCTCCTGGAAGGCGCTGGCGTAGTAGTTGGCCACGCCGGGGACGACCTCCACGGGCTTCTTCGTGTAGGGAACGATGGTGCCCTTCCCCTTGGGCTCGCAGGCGGTGGTGGCGGCCAGGGCGGCGCCGGCGGCGGCGAGCTGGAAGAAGTTGCGGCGCGACAGGCCCGCCGGCGGGGGATCCGAGGGATCCATGGCGCCAGGGAGGAACTCGTCGTCGGCGGCCTGCCGGGCCTCCGGGGTCTCGGCGCGCTCCTCGAGGGTGCGCCAGAAGCGGGGCGCCTCGTGGGAATGCCCGTGGTCGTGGTCGTGACCATGGTCGTGGTTATGAGCATGGTCATGCCCATGGGCGTGATCGTGCCCGTGGGCCGCGGCGTGTTCGGTCGGAGTCATGAGGTTCTCATCCACGGCGGGTCACCGATTCGCGAGGCGGGTTGATCTTGGGCGTGCCGGCGCGGCGCGCGGGCGCGGACGGCGCGGCGGCGCCGCCCTCCTCCTTCCGCGGGCCGAGGAGGCCGAGGAAGGCCGTGCCGAGGAAGGCCGGGAGCGAAGCCAGCCCGGCCAGGAGGTCCCTGCGTGTGGTCCTGTCCATCCTGGGTCCCCTATCGGTGGCAGGCGGCGCAGTGCTCCGCCGCGCGGGTGATCTTGGAGCCCTTGGGCAGGGCGGCGTGGGGGTCGCGGTGGCAGTCGAGGCAGGCGCCCATGCGCATGTTCATCTGCCGCTCCACGACCTGCATCTTCTGCACCTCGCCGTGGCAGGTCTGGCAGGCGAGGCCCGCCGCGACGTGGGGGCGGTGGTCGAAGAAGACGTGGCTGGGAAGGGTGTGGACCCGCTTCCACTCGACGGGCTGGTTCTCATTGAAGGCCTTGGTCAGCGCCTGGATGGCGGGCCGGTCGGTGCGGGTCACCTTGTGGCAGCCCATGCAGGTCTCCACGCTCGGGATCCCCGCGTGCCGGGACTTGTCCACGCCCGAGTGGCAGTACTGGCAGGAGATCTTCATGGTCCCGGCGTGCAGCTCGTGGGAGAAGGGGATGGGCTGGGCCGGCGCGAAGCCGCGGGCGAAGCGGTCCGGCTGCGTGAGCCAGCCCACGCTCAGCACCGTCGAGAGCACGGCCACCGCGCCCACGGGCAGGACCAGGCGCGTCAGGCGGTCGTAAGGATGCATGGCTACCTCATGGTGGGTGCGCGGCACGGGCAGGCTGAGGAGACGCAGCGGCGCGGGAGGTCCGGCACGCAGAAGAAGGTTCCTTCCCGGGCCCGCGGCTCGATCGGAGAACGCTTCCTGGTGATGGGAGTCACAGGACGCGGACCGACATCACAAACTCTAGCCGAGCCGGGCCTGTCCTGTCACCGGAGGTCTTGAGTCTAGAATCCTTGGAGTCCGAAATCGCCCGGGGTCCGGAGGCCCCGCCGAGGGCTTTCCCGCGCGGGCCGGCGTTCCAGAGGGGCAGGGATGCCCTGATATCCCGGGTGCCGGCTTGGCCTTCCACGGCATCCCGGCCGGATCGCCCGGGATTGTGCCAGGAAGTCGTATCGTCAGCGCGCGCCCAGCCGGGCCAGCAGGTCCTGGAAGCGGGGCTCCTCCCGGAGCCCCGCGAGGCGGTGGTCGATGCCGGCATAGACCAGGAGCTCGCAGCGACCCTCCTCCGCGGCCTCGAGGGTCTCCAGGCAGCGGCGCCGGTCCCCCAGGGCGAAGTGGGCGACGGCCACCATGTAGGGGGAGACATAGCGACGCTTCGCCAGCACTTCCAGCTCCGCCAGCAGGACGCGGGCCCCCTCGGCGTCCCCCGTGCGGGCCCGGACGTGGGCTTCCATGGCCAGGGAGTCGGGGCTCTTCGAAAGAGCGTGGGCCTGCCGGAAGGCGACGAGGGCGCCGTCCAGGTCCCCCGACGCCTCCCGGGCGAAGCCCAGCATCACGTGGCCGATGGGGAAGGCCGGGGCGAGCACGGTCACCTGCTCGAACGCCTTCGCGGCGCCCGCGGCGTCCCCTTCGAAGAAGGCGGGCAGGGCCATGCCCACCTGGAAGAGCGGCGAGAGGGGGTCCAGCCGCAGGGCCTCGGAATAGGCCGCCCGGGCCTCCTTGAAGCGCCCCCGGTAGACGAGATGCATGCCGAGGCGGTGGTGGAGGTTGGGATTGTTGCGCTCCAGGGCGACGGCCCGGCGATGCTCGGTCTCCGCCGCGGGCCAGTCCCAGCGGTAGGACTCCAGCACCATGGCCAGGGAGGTGTGGGCCTCCGCCAGGTTCGGGTCGAGTTCGAGGGCCCGGTGGGCGGCGGCCTCGGCCTTGGGCAGGGCGTCCGCCGGCGCCATCACGCCCACGAGGAAGCACAGGAGGGCGTAGGCCTCCGCCAGGCCCGCGTAGGCCAGCGCGAAGTTCTCGTCGTGGGCCAGGGCCGCCTGGAAATGGGACACGGCCTGCCGGAGCCCCTCCTCGGTCCGCGCGCGCCAGGCGTGGCGCCCGCGCATCACCAGGCGCAGGGCCTCGGGGTCCGCGGTGGGGCGCAGGTCCAGCACCGCCTGGGTGCTGCCGCTCAGCCGGCCCTTGAGGGTCGCGGCGATGCGGCGGCCCAGCTCCCGCTGCAGGTCCACCAGGCCCGAATCCGGCCGCTGGAAGGTGCCGCCCCAGAGGTGGCTGCCGGAGCGCGTGTCCACCAGCTCCGCCGTCACCACCACCTCGCCGTTCTGGTGGTGCACCTTTCCCATGAGCACGGCCTTCACCCCCAGCCGCGCCCCGATGGTCATGGGGTCGGCCTTGGCGAGCCGGGAGGCCGCGCTCCACGCCGCCACCCGCAGCCCCCCGAGCTGGGAGAGGCGCTCGATGAGGCCTTCGGGCAGGCCTTCGGCGAGGTATTCGGCGCCGGGGTCGGCGGCCGTGTTCTGGAAGGGCAGGACGGCCAGGGAGTCGATCTCCCGGCGCTGGAAGGGCCAGAGGCGTCCCAGGCGCGCGAGGAGGCCTCCGGAGGGGAGGGGCGGGACCTCGCCGGCGGGCTCCGGATCGGGCTGGAGGGCGAGGGCGCGGGTGGTCTCGTCCTTCACGAACCGGGCCGACCCCGGCCGTCCTGGGCTCCGCCGGGCTTCCAGGCCCCGCAGCGACCGCAGGGCGGCCTCCACCTCCACCGCGGTCTGGACGCGGGTCTCCCGGTCCTTGGAGAGGCATCGCCAGAGGAGGTCGGTGAGGCCCTTGGGCCAGGCGGGCGGCGGGCCCGGCAGGGGGATGGGCGGCGTGTCCTTGAGCACCGAGGCGATGATGTCCCCCACCGTCTGCCCGTCGAACGGCCGCTTCCCGGAGAGCATCTCGAAGAGGAGCGAGCCGAAGGCGAAGAGGTCGCAGCGGGCGTCCAGGGGCAGGCCCCGGATCTGCTCCGGCGCCATGTAGCTGGCGGTGCCCATGACGAGGCCCGGCTGGGTCTTCAGCAGGTGGTCCGAGTCGTCCAGCAGGCTTTCGCCGCCGGGATCCCGCCGGGCGAGGCCGAAGTCGAGGATCTTCACCTGGCCTTCGGTGGTGAAGAAGACGTTTTCGGGCTTGAGGTCCCGGTGGATGATCCCCTTGGCGTGGGCGGCGGCGAGGCCCTCGGCGATGTCCGTGGCCACGGCCAGGGCCTCCCCCAGGGGCAGGGCGCCCCGGGAGAGCCGGTGGCGCAGGGTGTCCCCCTCGAGGTACTCCATCACCGCGATGTGGAGCCCCTCGGTCTCCACGAGGTCGTAGATGGCGCGGATGTTGGGATGGTTGAGCACCGCCAGGACCTTCGCCTCCCACTGGAAGCGGGCGAGGCTGTCCTCCTGGAGGGCGAGGAGCCGGGGGAGCACCTTCAGGGCCACCTCCCGGCCCAGCTTGCGGTCCCGGGCCCGGTACACCTCGCCCATGCCGCCGGTGCCCAGCAGGCCGGCGACCTCGTAGCGGGCGTCCAGCACTCGGCCGGTTTCGAGGGGCATGGGGAGGAGGGGATCCTTCCCGAGCTTACGCAGACCCCGCGGCGGCGGGAAAGGCCGGCCTCAGGCCTCCGGGCGGGCCCGCGCCCGCAGGAAGGCCGCGAAGTTCAGGTCGTCCTGGAGCATGTGGTCCCTCAGCCAGTCGTAGAGCAGGCGGCTGATGGCCATGCCGGAGGCCCCGCTGCCCTCCGCCAGCAGGGCGCGGACCCCGTCGAGACGCTGGCGCAGCACCCGGTGGGAGGCCCGGTGCGCCTCGAGGCCGGGGAAGCCCAGGCGCGCCATCTCCGCCTCCTCGGAGGCGCAGTGGCCTTCCAGGTGGACCAGCAGCGCCGCGAGGAGCCTGCGGCCCTCCACGAAGTCCCCCCCGGGCTCCAGGCGCCCCTGGATCCGGCGCACCTCCCGGAAGAGGACCTTGTGCTCGCCGTCCAGGGCGGGAAGCCCCGTGGCGAATCGGCGATCCCACGCCAGCGTTCGCATGTCCCCTTCGCGCTCCCGACATCCTGCGGCAGTGCCCCAGGATGCGGCCGCCCGCGACGCCGGCGTATGACGAAGGGCACAAGGGGGGCGGCGCGGGGCGCCGCCCGGTCAGAAGGCCAGCACGGACCGCATGGCGTCGAGCACCTTGGCAGTGTTGGGCAGGATGGCCCGCTCGAGGATGCGGTTGAAGCCCACGGGAGTGAACTCGCTGCCCACGCGGGCCACGGGAGCGTCCAGCCAGGGGAAGCAGCGCTCGCCCACCAGGGCGGCCAGCTCGCCGCCGAAGCCGCCGAAGACCTTGTCCTCGTGGGCCACGAGGCAGCGGTGGGTCTTCCTCACGGACGCCTCGATGGCGTCGGTGTCCAGGGGCGAGAGGCTGCGGAGGTCCACGACCTCGACGGACTTCCCCTCCTTGGCCAGCTTTTCGGCGGCCTCCAGGGCGAAGTGGACCGGGGTGCCGTAGGCCAGGACCGTGAGGTCCCTGCCCTCCCGGCGGACGCGTGCCTTGCCGAAGGGCACGGCGAACCCGGGGGGCACCACGGCCTGGGCCATCTTCGAGTTGTAGAGGAACTTGGGCTCGAGGTAGCAGGTCATGCCCCGGGAGCGCAGGGCGGTGCGCAGGAGGCCGGCGGCGTCGTCGGCGAAGGCCGGGACGACCACGCGAAGGCCCGGGAGGTTGGTCAGCCAGGCCTCCACGTTCTGGGAGTGGTAGAGGCCGCCGCCGATGTAGCCCCCCGAGGCCAGGCGCAGGGTGATGTTGGGGCTGAACTGGCCCTTCGTCCGCCAGTACTCGTGGCTGCACTCCACGATCTGCTCCGCCGCGGGCCAGATGTAGTCGGCGAACTCGGCCCCCTCGACGACCACGCGGATGCGGTCGTGGAAGCGGGAGAAGCCGTTGGCGGTGCCGACGATGAAGTCCTCGGCGATGGGGGCGTTGAAGACCCGCGCCGGGCCGAACTCCTGCTGCATGCCCTTCGAGACGTTGAAGATGCCGCCCTTCTCCTTGTTGGCCATGTCCTGGCCCCAGATGAAGGTGTCCGGGTTGTGGCGGAACTCCTCCTTCAGGGTCTGGTTGAGGGCCTGGATGAAGCTCACCGGCGTGCCCTTCTCCCCGTGGACGCCGCCGGGGTAGCGGTCGCCGGTCCAGGCCTCGGGGATCACGAAGTCATGCACGCTGGCCGGATCGGGATCCGGGGACTGGATGGCCTGGGTGGAGGCGGCCTCGTATTCCGCGAGGTTGGCGGCCTCGAGGGCCTTCAGCTCCGTCTCCGTGACGCCGTTGGCCAGGCAGTGGGCGCGGAAGCGGGGCAGCGGATCCGCGGCCTTCGCCGCCGCCAGCTCGGCCTCGTCGCGGTACCACTCGTGGCGGTCGGAATTGGAATGGGACCCGATGCGCACGCAGGTGGCGTAGACCATCGCCGGGCCGGCGCCGCTGGCGGCGTGGGCCACCGCCTCGTCCATGGCGGCGAGGCTGTCCAGCACGTCCAGGCCGTCGCACTTGAGGATCCTCAGGTTGGGCAGGCCCCGGAAGTTGTCGCAGAGGTGCTCGTTGGCGGCCTGGTCGCGCTTGGGCACCGAGATGCCGTAGCCGTTGTCCTGCACCACGAAGACCACCGGCAGCTTCTCCCGGTCGGCGCCGACGATGGCCTCGTAGCAGTAGCCCTCGCTGAGGCTGGACTCGCCCTGGCTGCAGAAGACGATGGCCTTGGAGCCGTAGTGCTTCACCGCCCGGCCCAGCCCCGCGGCGTGCTGGGTGTGGTTGCCCGTGAGGCTGCTGACGTTCTGGATGCCGATGGAGGGCTTGGCGAAGTGGTTGGACATGTGGCGGCCGCCCCCGGCCACGTCCGCGTCCTTGCTGATGCCGTTGAGGATGATCTCCTCGGGGGTGAGCCCGGCCGCCAGGCAGGTGGTCATGTCCCGGTAGTAGGGGAAGAGGTAGTCCAGGCCGGGGCGGAAGCTGAGGCCCAGGGCGAGCTGGATGCCGTCGTGGCCGGCGCTGGGGGCGTGGTAGGACCAGCCGATGGCCTGCTTGAGGTAGTTGGGAGCCTTGTCGTCCAGGACGCGACCCAGGTGCATCAGCCGGTACATCCGCGCCAGGTCCTCCTTGCCGAGGGTCCGGGGCCGGGCCATGGGCAGGGTGGCACGGTCGGCGGCCCCGCCGGCCTCCTCGGCGGCGAGGGCGTTCAGGGCGGCGCGCACCAGGGTGGGCGTATCCAGGGACAAGGGAACCTCCGGGGACGCGCCGGGCCCGGGGGCCGGGACGCGGAACCCCCCATTCTCGCATGGCTCCGCCCGGGGACTGAGTCCCGGTTTCCTCAGGCCTCCCAGACCACCGGGTTCCCCGGCCGGCCCTGGCTCGCCTTCAGGGCCGCCTCGGCCCGCGCCAGGGCGGCCCTGATCTGCAGGTCGTCGCGCTCGGGATCCCAGAGGGTGGCGCCCATGGCCACCTCGCCGATGCGCGCGCGGATCCGGCCCAGCAGGATGTCCGCGCCGCCCCTGGGGGTGTGGGGCAGGAGGAGGAGGAAGCTGTCCCGCCCGCGGTCCACCAGCAGGTCCTCGCCGCGCAGGGCCTCGTTGACCTCCCGCAGGGCCTGGGTGGCCTGCAGGTCCAGGGGCAGGCGCCAGAGGGCCATGGCCATGGCGTCCTTGCGGCGCTTGGCGAGGAAGAGGTTCGCCTTGAGCCAGACGTCCAGGTAGCGGTTGTTGGGCAGGCCCGTGATGGACTGCAGGGCGCTGTCCTCGACCACGGCGCTGGTGAGGTCCAGGGCGTCCCGGGTGAGGCGCAGTTCGTGGCGCAGGGCCTCCACCTCCAGGGTCTTGCCGATGAGGCCCGCCACGGATTCCACGAGGGCCACGTCCTGGCGGCTGAAGTCGCGGGCCTCGGCGTGCTGGACGCACACGACGCCGATGATCCGGTCCAGCTCCCGGAGGGGCACCCCGATGAAGGCGCGGATCCCGAGTTCCGTGTAGGCCGGGTCGTCCATCCAGCGGGAGCTCGCCAGGGCGTCGCGGATCACCAGGGGCCGGGCCGGCTCGTCCATGGGATGGGTGAGGAATCCCACCCCGGGCATCGTGATGGCCGGGCCCACGGTCTTGTCCGGCGGCTGGGCCCACCAGAAGGTCTCGAAGCCCAGGTCGGTGTGCCGCGAGACCAGGGCGCGGTCCACGTTCAGGCGCCGCACCAGCATGTGGAGTCCCAGGTCGAAGAGCTTCGTCGCGTCCATGAAGGCTTCTTCCACGAGTTCCCCGAGGGCGCTCATGTGGTCTTCGACGGATTCGGCGAACTTCGCCTTGGCGGTCATGGGTCGGGTGGGTTGGGTCCGGCCCCAAGGATGCACCCCGACCCCGGCGTGCTCAAGTCAGGAAAAAACAGTCGCCTTCCCCGCCGGATTTCTCCTCGCCGGCAGCCCCGCCGCGGCCGGCGAGGCGCGCGGGAGCCGGAACCGGCGGCCGGGTCGCGTTCCCGCGGGGCGCTCGCCCTTCGGCCTAGTAGCTGATCACCCGCAGGTTCGGGTCCACTTCCTCCTCTTGGTATCGCTCCGCGATACGCAAGAAGCCGTTCACCCGGGTTGGCCCTGCCCTGCTGGCGTCAGTAGGAGATCACCCGGAGGTTCGGATCCACTTCCTCCTGCAGCATCCCCTCGATGTAGCGCAGGGTGCCGCCGGAGGCGCTGGGGCAGGCGCCGCAGGCGCCGTGGTAGCTGATCTGGAGGGTGTCGCCGTCGAAGCTGATGACCTCGAGGCCGCCGCCGTCGCCGGCCAGGCCGGGGCGGATGCGCTGGTCCAGCAGCTCGTGGATTCGGCGGAGCTTCTCGTCGGCGGAGGCGTCGGGGCCCGCGGCGAGGTTCCCGCCGCTGGCCTCGGGCTCCAGCTTCACGTCCTCGATGGCTTCGCAGATGGGGTCGATGAGGTCGCTCCACTCCGCGCCCGGCTCCTTGTTCACCGTGACGAAGCGGTCCATGTAGAACACGGAGGTGACCTTGCCCAGGGCGAAGAGGGCCGAGGCCAGGGGATCCCCCACGGCGGAGGCGAAGTCCTTGAAGGAGCGGGTGCCGCCCCGCAGCAGGGCCGGCTGGCAGATGAACTTGAGCGCGTCCGGGTTGGGCGTGGGCTCGATGTTGATGACCTTGGGCATGGCCACTCCGACGGATTAAGTTTACCGCTCCGGTCAGGATTGGACAGGCCCTAATCTCGACGGATGCCCACCCCCCGGATCCTCCTCTCCTGGTCCTCCGGCAAGGACAGCGCCTGGGCCCTCCAGGTCCTGCGCCGGGACCCGTCGGTGGAGGTCGTCGCCCTCCTGACCACCCTCAACCAGGCCCACGGCCGGGTGGCCATGCACGCCGTGCGCGAGCGCCTGCTGGACCTCCAGGCCGAGGCGGCGGGGCTGCCCCTCTGGAAGGTGCCCCTGCCCTGGCCCTGCCCGGACGGCGCCTACGAGGGGCTCATGGCGGGCGTGCTGGAACGCTGCCGGACCGAAGGCATCCGGGCCGTGGCCTACGGCGACCTCTTCCTGGAGGACGTGCGGGCCTACCGGGAGGCGCGCCACGCCGGCACCGGCATCGGCACGCGCTTCCCCCTGTGGGGCCGGCCGACCTTCGACCTGGCCCGGGAGATGGTGGCCGGCGGCCTCAAGGCCGTCCTCACCTGCGTGGATCCCCGCCAGCTCGGCGGCGCCTTCGCGGGGCGGGACTTCGACGAGGCCCTCCTGGCGGACCTGCCGCCTTCCGCCGACCCCTGCGGCGAGCGGGGCGAGTTCCACACCTTCGCCTGGGACGGACCCATGTTCCGGCACCCGGTGCCGGTGGCCCGGGGCCCGGTGGTGGAACGGGACGGCTTCGTCTTCGCGGACCTCACACCGGAAGGGGAACCGGCATCCCAGGGGGCATGAGCCACTATGCCTTCGTGACCCGCTGGCGCGTCCAGGCCCCGCCGGAGGCCGTCTGGGAACTGCTCCACGACGCCGAGGCCTGGCCTTCCTGGTGGCGGGGTGTGGAGCGGGTGGAGGCCCTGGCCGCGGGCGACGCCCGGGGGCTCGGCGCCGTGCGGCGCTTCACCTGGAAGAGCGCCCTGCCCTATCGCCTGGCCTTCGAGATGCAGGTGTCCGAGCTGGAGTCTCCCCGGATCCTGGCCGGCCGCGCCTCCGGGGAGCTGGAGGGTGTGGGCCGCTGGACCCTGGAGCCCGACGGTGGATGGACCCGGGTCCGCTACGAGTGGACCGTGCGCACCACCAAGGCCTGGATGAACGCCCTGGCCCCGCTGCTCAAGCCCGCCTTCCGGTGGAACCACGACCTCGTCATGCGCCGGGGCGCCGAGGGCCTGGGCCGGCGCCTGGGCTGCGCGTGGGAGGCGGAGGACTGATCCGGCCTTTCCCCGGGGGGAGGGAGCGCGGATGATGCTTCCCACGCCCCCGGAGCCCCCATGCAGAGCCCAGCCCCCACCGTGGACGCCTACCTCGCCGCCCTTCCGGACGAGCGCCGGAAGGCCCTCCAGGCCGTGCGCGCGGTGATCCTCGCCAACCTCGACCCGGACTACGAGGAGGGCATGCAGTACGGCATGATCGGCTACTACGTGCCCCACCGGGTGCACCCGGCGGGATACCACTGCGATCCGAAGCAGCCCCTGCCCTTCGCCGGCCTGGGCGCGCAGAAGCACCACCTCGCCCTCTACCTCATGTGCGTCTACGGGGACGAGGGCCTGCGGACGTGGTTCGAGGCGGCGTGGAAGGCCAGCGGGAAGAAGCTGGACATGGGGAAGAGCTGCGTGCGCTTCCGCGGCCTGGAGGACGTTCCCCTGGAGGTGGTCGGCGAAGCCATCCGGAAAGTGCCGGCGAAGACCTACGTGGCGAAGGTCCAGGAGCTGCTGGCGCGGCCCCGGGAGCCCCGGCCGAAGGCCGCCAGGACCGCCTCGAAGCCCGCGGGGAAGGCCGCTCCGAAGCGCTGATCCCGCGACTGTGGTCTGCTGGAGCCATGTACGACGCCCAGAAGGACGCCTGCCGCGACGCCGCCCACGCCGCCGGCGCGGTGCTGCTGACGCACTTCCGCCACCTGGAGCCGGGCTCCATCGCGGAGAAGTCGAAGCACGACCTCGTGAGCATCGCCGACCGCGAGGCCGAGGCCGCCGTCCGCGAGGTGCTGGGCTTCGCCTTCCCCCAGTACGGCTTCCTCGGCGAGGAGGGCGGCGCCTCGGGGGACGCGGAACGGCGCTGGATCGTGGATCCCCTGGACGGGACGCTCAACTTCATCCAGGGCTTCCCCCACTGGTGCGTGTCCATCGCGCTGTGGGACGGGGACGGCCCCGTGCTCGGCTGCGTCTTCGATCCGCTGCGCCAGGACGAGTTCCTGGCGGTGCGCGGCCTCGGCGCGACCTGGAACGGGCGGCCCGTGAAGGCCTCCACCCACGCCGGCGTGGACGGCGCCTTCCTCGCGGTGGGCTTCGCCTACCAGCTCGGGGACCGCTTCCCCCGCTTCCTCGCCGCCTTCGAGCGCGTCCATCGCCGGGCCAAGGGCATGCGGCGGGCCGGTTCGGCGGCTCTGGACCTGGCCCACGTGGCCGCGGGCATCTTCGACGGCTACTTCGAACTGGGCCTGAAGCCCTGGGACCTCGCCGCCGGCGCGCTGCTGGTGCAGGAGGCCGGCGGGCGGATCAGCGACTGGGAGGGTGGTGACGGCTGGTTCGGCAGTGGCAACGTCGTGGCGGCGGGCCCGGGCGTGCACGAGGGCCTGCTGGCGGCGCTCCAGGGCTGAGCCCGGACCCAGGCCTCAGCCCCCGGCGGACTCGAGCCTCCGCGCATGGGCCTGCAGCAGGTCGCTGCGGGTGAGGATGCCCACCAGTCGGCGCTCCCCATCCACCACCGGGAGCCTCCCCACACCCTCCCGCAGCATGTGGTCGGCCGCTTCGCGCAGGGAGTTCCCCTCCAGGGCCACCGCCACCGGTCGCCGGACCAGATCGATGACGGGACGGGAGCCGTCCAGCTCCGAGTGCAGGAGCTCCTGGCGCATGACCACGCCCACGGGACAGCTCCCCTCGTCCACCACGGGGAAGCCCTGGTGGAAGGATCCGGGTGCCCTGGCGTCCAACCAGGCCCGCGCCTCCCGGAGCGGCATCCGGGCCGGGAGGCTGGCCACCTGCTTCGCCGCGAAGTCCTTGGCGGTGAGCTGGTCCAGGAGGTCCGCCGTGTACTCCGAGGGCACCCGGACGCCCCGCCGGGCCAGCTTCTCCGTCATGATGCTGTGCCGCATGAGCAGCGCGGAAATCATGTAGGACGCGGCGCAGCCCCCGAGCAGGGGCATGAGCCCGATGGGCTGGAGGGTCAGTTCGAAGGCGAAGACGGCGGAGGCCAGCATGGCCCGGGAGGCGCCGGCGAAGATGGCCGCCATCCCCACCAGGGCGCACATCCGCGGATCCAGGCCCGCGTGGGGGAGGAAATGGCTGCCCGCCTCCCCGAGCAGCGCGCCCAGGGCCCCGCCGATGGTGAAGAGGGGGGCCAGCGTTCCGCCGGACGTGCCGCTGCCCAGGGCGACGGCCCAGGAGGCGAACTTCGCGAGGCAGAGCACCAGCAGCGTGGTGCCGACGAGGTCCGCCGAAAGGATGGCCTGGATGTTGTCGTAGCCGACCCCGAGGGTGCGGGGAACGAGGAAGCCCAGGGCGCCGACGGCGAGGCCGCCCAGGGCGGGCCACCACATCCAGTGGATCGGCAGGTGCTCGAAGGCGTCCTCGATCCAGTAGACCGCCTTGGTCACATAGACCGAGGCCACCCCCACCAGTGCGCCCACGAGGATGTAGAGCCCGAGGGTCAGGCCGTCGGGCACCGCCAGCCCCGCCATGGGGAAGACGGGCCGGACCCCCACGAGGGAGATGCGCACCCCCGTGGCGGCCACGGTGGCGAGGGCCACGGGGATGATGGACCGGGGGCGCATCTCGAAGAGCAGGAGTTCCACCGCGAGGAGTACCGCGCTCACCGGCGCGCCGAAGGTGGCCGCCATCCCCGCCGCCGCCCCCGCGGCCAGCAGGGTCTTGCGTTCCAGGCCCGACATGGGCACGAACTGGCCCACCAGGGAGCCCAGGGCGCCGCCGGTGGCGATGATGGGGCCCTCGGCGCCGAAGGGGCCGCCGGTCCCGATGGAGATCGCCGCCGACAGCGGCTTGAGGATGGTGATGCGCGCGGGGATGCGGCTCTCATTGAGAAGCACCTGCTCCATGGCCTCGGGGATGCCGTGGCCGCGGATGGCCGCCGAGCCGTAGCGCGCCATGAGTCCCACCAGCAGGCCGCCTCCCACCGGCACCAGCACGACGGCCCAGCCCAGGTGGTGCGACGACGGCGAGGCGAAGTCGACCGAGAGCCGGTGGTGGAAGGCCAGATTGGTGACCAGCGCGATCAGGCGGACCAGGGCCTCGGCGATGTAGCCCACCGCCACGCCCAGGAGTGCGGCGAGCAGGCTGAGGAAGGCCACGCGGCCGTTGATGACCACACCCACCAGGGGGATGCGGGCATTCTCCAGCGGGCCTTCCATGCTCGGCGCCACCGGGATGCCGTCCCCCGGAAGTCCCTGGTAGCTGGAATCCTCAATCATCCGCACCCTCCGCGTCCGCCTCGCCGGGCGAGTCGTCGAAGAACATCGGCGCCGCCGCCCGGCCCCGGGGCGCGATGCGCTCGAGCAGGCCCGCCAGCCGCACCCGGTCCCGGGGAGGGAGCGCCCCGATGCGGGCCACGAGGGTGGCCTGGGCCGGCAGCGGCGAGGCTTCCGCCAGCCGCCGTCCCGCCGCCGTGAGGCTGACCTCGGTCCTGCGCCGGTCGACGGGGGAAGGGCGCTTCCGAACCAGCTTCTTCAGGTGGAGCTTGCGGACCACCACGGAGACGGAGCTGAGGTCCGTGACGGTGCGCGCGGCCAGCTCCCCCAGCGAGAGCCCGGCGGGCTCCCTGAGCAGGGTGTGAAGCACGAAGAGCTGCGCGGCGCTGAATCCTGAGGGCCAGGCCGGGGAACCCGCGCCGACCCTGAGGTCGCGGACGATCCAGCGAAGGGCGTCGAGGATGCGGCGGGCGTCCGGATCCTGCGACGCGGGGCCCCTGACCGGCTCCGGAAGATTTACTTGGGATCCCATGTATTTGATCCTAGCACGGCCCGCCCGGGTCCCATCACGGAGGATCAGAGACCCCGGGCGTCGAGCAGGGGCTTCTCGTACACGTCGTCCTCCGCCGGATAGCGCAGCCCCGGCAGGCCCTTCTGTTTCGCGAGGGACCACAGCAGGCTCTCGCCGGCGGGCAGGATGTCGGGCTCCACGCGGAACAGCGGATCCTCGAAGGCCTCCCGGGCGTCCACGACCTTCCAGCCCTTGGCCCTGAACATCGCGATCACGTCCGGGAGGAAGGCCGCGTTGATCTCGTTGGTGTGGAGCAGGAGGGTGTGCTTCACGCCCTTCCTCCCCAGCGCCTGGGCGAGGCCTTCGTAGTACCGGGCCCGGTCCCAGAGGTGGTCCAGGTAGGCCTGCCGGAAGGGGGCTGGATCCGCGCCGGGATGGGCCGCGCGCCAGGCGGCGAAGCGCGCGTCGTAGTACCAGTCGCTGGCGTCGATGGTGACGGCGCCGTTCCGGTATCCATGGGCCTTCATCCAGGCCCGCATGCCGTCCCGCTTCTCGGCCGTGTCGCCCTCCTTCAGGAAGGGAAAGCGCAGGAGCCGCGTGAAGCCTGGGATGGGCTGGAGGAGGGCGTCCATGCGGGCCGCGTCGGCCTCGAAGGCCTTGAGTTCCAGCTTCTTCGAATGAAGGTAGGGATGCGTGTAGGTGTGGTTGGCCACGAGGTTTCCAGCGGCGCCCCAGGCCTTCACCAGCTCCCAGCCCTCCGGGCTGTCCACCCGCTTCCCGGAGGCGAAGAGCACGCTCTTCACCTTCGCGTCCGCCAGGGCCTTGAGGATCCCGGCGTTGAGGGCCCGGGCCCGCGCCGCGCCCAGGCCAGGCAGGTCCGGCCCGTCGTCAAAGGTGAGGGCCACGGACTGGGCCCGGAGGAGGGAGGCCACGCAGAGGAGCAGGAGGGAGCGGGTGCGGCGAAGCATCCCTTCATCTTGCCCGGCGCCTGGACGACACTGGAGCTTTCCGGAAGGATCCCTTGCCCCGCGCCCTATCGACCTCCCTCCTCGCCCTCACCCTCGCCGCAGGCGGCGGGGTGCCCGCCCCCGCCCAGACATCTGAAGCCGCATCCGACCAGGCCTCCCGGCGCCCCATGCCCCTGGCGCCCAGGGGGACCCGGCGCGGCGTCCAGGCTGAAGGCGGCGCCCAGGACCGGCCGATGCCCCTCGGGCCCCTGCGCCGGACCTGGGACACGGCCCGGGACGTCCATTCCGCCGCCAATCCCGCCCAGATCCGCGTCACCCGCCTGGACCTGGACCTGAAGGCCGATTTCGCCGCCCGGACCCTCCAGGGCACGGTTGTGCTGACCCTGGACCGCGCGAAGCCGGAGTTCACCACGCTCCTCCTCGACACCCGCGGCCTGGAGGTCCTGGGCGTGGAGGCCAGCCGCGACGGCAAGGCCTGGACGAAGGCGGCCTACCAGCTCAATGGGGAGACGCCGGTCCTGGGCTCGGCCCTGCAGATCACCGCCCCCGAGGGCCACGACCGCATCCGCGTCGCCTACCGTACCCGGCCCTCGGCCTCGGGCCTCCAGTGGCTCGCGCCGGCCCAGACGGCCGGAAAGAAGCACCCCTTCATGTTCACCCAGAGCCAGGCCATCCACGCCCGCTCCTGGGTGCCCTGCCAGGACAGCCCCGGCCTGAAGGTCACCTTCACCGCCCGCATCCGGACGCCGAAGGGGCTGCGCGCCGTGATGGGCGCGACGAACCCGGCTCCGGGGCCGAGGACCGGCGACTACCGATTCACCATGGAGAAGCCCATCCCGGCCTACCTCCTGGCCCTGGCCATCGGGGACCTGGACTTCCGGCCCCTGGGGAAGCGCACCGGCGTCTACGCCGAACCCTCGGTGCTGCCCGCGGCGGCGAAGGAGCTCGCGGACACCGAGAGGATGGTGGCCGCCGCGGAGAAGCTCTACGGCCCCTACGCCTGGGGCCGCTACGACCTGCTGGTGCTCCCGCCCTCCTTCCCCTTCGGCGGGATGGAGAACCCGCGCCTCACCTTCGCGACGCCCACGATCCTCGCCGGGGACAAGAGCCTGGTGAGCTTGGTGGCCCATGAGCTGGCCCACAGCTGGAGCGGCAACCTGGTCACCAACGCCACGTGGCGGGACTTCTGGCTCAACGAGGGCTTCACCACCTACGTGGAGCGCCGCGTCGTGGAGGCGGTCTACGGGAAGGACCGGGCGGACATGGAGGCGGTGCTCGGCTACAACACCCTCCTGGAGGGGCTGAAGACCCTGCCGCCGAGGGACCAGGTGCTGCACATCGACCTGGCCGGCCGGGATCCCGACGACGGCTCGACCGACATTCCCTACGAGAAGGGGAGCCTCTTCCTCAGCCTGCTCGAGCGGACCTTTGGCCGGCCCGCCTTCGACGCCTGGCTGAAGGGCTGGTTCGCCCGGGGCGCCTTCCAGAGCCGCACCACCGCGGACCTGGAGGCGGACCTGGAGGCGAACCTCCTCAAGACCGATCCGGCGAAGGCCGAAGGGTTGCACCTGGCCGAGTGGCTCAGGGCGCCCGGCCTGCCGGACAACGCCCCGAAGCCCGCCAGCCGGGCCTTCGCCGACGTCGAGCGCCTGTCCTCCGCCTGGGTGGCGGGAACCCTGAAGACCGCCGACCTGCCGGCCCGGGCCTGGAGCACCCAGGAGTGGCTGCACTTCCTGGAGGCCCTGCCCGCGGACCTCGGCCTCGTCCGCATGCAGGAGCTGGACCAGGCTTTCAGGCTCACGAGCCAGGGCAACGCCGAGATCGCCCACCGCTGGCTGCTGCTGGCCATCAAGCGAGGGTACGAGCCCGCCTATCCGCGGCTGGAGCAATACCTCGTCGCCATCGGGCGTCGCAAGCTCATCACCCCGCTCTACGAGGAACTCGCCCGGACCCCCGAGGGCAAGCTGAGGGCCATCGACATCTACCGGAAGGCCCGGCCGGGCTACCACCCCATCGCCCAGGCGAGCCTCGACCCCCTCCTGGGCTGGAAGCCCTGAGGCCCGAGCCCGCGAATTGATCGAAGTCCCTCCCGCGCCGTCCTATGCTGGGGCCCCCTGCCCGAGGTCCACCATGCTCCCTGCCCTCCTGTGCCTCCCCGCCCTCCTCGCCCCCGCCCAGGCGCAGGATCTCAACGCGTTCTTCGCCAAGCAGGACTGGACCGGTCTGGAGGCCTACGCCCGGGCACGCCTGGCAGCCAAACCCAAGGACGCCGCGGCCCAGAACCTGCTCGGCATCGCCCTGGGGAACCAGGGCAAGGCCGCGGACGCGCGGGCGGCCTTCGAGGCGGCGGTGGCCCTGGAGCCCCGGCTGGCGCAGGCCTGGTTCAACCTCGCCCAGGACCGGGCCGTGGCCGGCGACGGGCCCGGCACCCGGAAGGCCTTCGAGGGCCTGAAGAAGGCTTCCATGCCCATCGCGGCGAAGGCGGCGGACGATCCGGCGGTGTTCGCCCTCCTGGCCGATCCCCCCTCCGCGCCGGTCGCATGGTCGCTGGACGGACCCTCGGCCGCCAAGGCCCCGGCCTTCCCCCCCTATCCGCCGATGGCCGGCAGGGCGGGCGCCCGCGGGGACGTGGTGCTGGACCTGCTCGTGGACGCCTCGGGGACTCCCGTCAAGGCCACGGTCCTCGCCGGCGATTCCCAGCTCGCGGGCCCCTCGGAGACCTTCGCCCGGGCCTGGCGCTTCGCCCCGCGTTCCGGCACGGGGACCTATCGCGTGAAGCTCGCCCTGGTGTACCAGCTGGACATGGACCTGAACAAGCTTGGCGCCGGCCCGGACCTCGCGACCGCCGCGCAGCGCGTCCAGGACGTGGTGCGGGGCCCGATCCCCAGGGTGAGGATTTCGGAGACCGGCCTGGGATCCGCGCCGGGCAGCACCGCGACCGTCCGGATGAAGAACTGAGCGGCCGGGGAACCGCCGCCCCCTCCCCTCGGGCCCACCGGGCTCCCCCTCAGCCCGGGGCCTCCGCCCCCGCCGCGTCCGCCGCCTCCACGATCCGCAGCAGCGCCTCGCAGGCCCGGAGGTAGAAGTCCTTGTGCATCCGTTCGAAGGTGTCCGTGGGCCGGTGGTAGTCCTCGTGGTCCTCGACGCCGACGTAGAGGGCTGGAATCCCGGCCTTCACGAAGGACACGTGGTCGGAGGCCTCGCTCCAGTCCTCGTCCGGCCTGGGACGGCGGGGCACGTCGTGGCCGAAGCGCAGCACGACGGGCACCTTGCCCGCCAGGGGTTCGAACACGGCCTTCCAGGCCGGGAAGGACCGCAACCCGGAGATCCACAGCTCCCCCCGGTCCGAGCGGCTCAGCATGTCCGCGTTCAGGTCCAGCCGAGGCTTCAGCGGCTTCCAGGGCGCGGCGGCCACGAAGGCCCTGGACCCGAACATGCCCCGCTCCTCGTCGTCGAAGAGGGCGAAGACGAGGGTGTGCCGCGGCGGATGGGCGCGGAACCAGGCCGCCAGGGCCAGCACGGCCGCCGTCCCGGAGGCGTTGTCGTCGGCGCCCGGATGGAGGCGCCCGTCGAGCACCCCGAGGTGGTCGTAGTGGGCGGTGACCAGGAAGCAGACGTCGGGATGCACCGTGCCCTTGGCCACCACCGCGAAGTTCACGCCGCCGTCGCCCACGAGGTAGCGCAGGGACACCGTACGGGCGAGGGGCGGCAGGCCCGAGGCCTTCAGGCGCCTGAGCACGTAGTCCTGCGCCCTCCGGTGGCCTGGAGTGCCGGGGCGCCGGCCCTCGAAGGCCGGGCTCGCGAGGGCCTTGGCGTCCGCCAGGAGGAGGGCGGTGTCGAGCCGCGACGGCGCGGCCGGCCGCACCTCGGCCGGAGGGGCCGACTGGGCCGCCCCCGGGGGCGGCAGGGCGGCCAGGACCGCGAGGAGGAGGCGGGAAAGGCCCATCAGGCTTAGGGTTCCAGGGCCACCACGGTAGCATGCGCTGATGCATCCCGAGGCCCGTCCCTCCGCCTTCCGGCCCGTGCCGCGCACCGGCGTCATCTTCGTGACCGGCGAGGCTCGCAAGCTGGGCTTCGACCCCGCGGACCCGGACTGGTGCAACCTCGGCCAGGGCCAGCCCGACACCGGCGAGCTGCCGGGCGCCCCGCCCCGGGAGCACACGGTCCCCATCCTCGTCGACGACCAGGAGTACGCTCCGGTGGCGGGCCTCATGGAGCTGCGGGATGCCATCGCCGGGTTCTACAACCGGACCTATCGGCGGGGGATGAAGGGCCAGTACGCGGCCGAGAACGTCTGCGTCAGCGGCGGCGGGCGCGTGGGCCTCGCCCGGGCCGCGGCGGCCCTGGGCCCGATCAACCTCGGCCACTTCCTCCCCGACTACACGGCCTACGAGGAGCTGCTGGACGTCTTCAAGGCCTTCACGGCCATCCCCATCCTGCTGGAGGCCGAGCGCGCCTACGCCCTCCCTCTGGAGGAGCTGCGCAGGGAGATCCAGGGCCGCGGCCTGGGCGCCCTGCTCTTCTCGAATCCCAACAACCCCACCGGCCGCCACGTCCAGGGCGACGAGCTGCGGCGCTGGATCGAGCTGGGCCGCGACAGCGGTTGCGCCCTGCTCATCGACGAGTTCTACTCCCACTACGTCTGGTCCGGGAAGCCGGGCCAGCTGCCGGTGGAGAGCGCCGCCCGCTACCTCGAGGACGTGGAACACGACGAAGTGGTCCTCTTCGACGGCCTCACGAAGAACTGGCGCTACCCGGGATGGCGGATGACCTGGACCGTGGGCCCCCGGAAGGTCATCGAGGCCGTGGCCAACGCCGGCAGCTTCCTGGACGGCGGCGGCTCCAGGCCGCTCCAGCGTGCCGCCATCCACCTGCTGGACGATGCCGCCATGGAGGCCGAGACCCGGGCCACCCATGCCGCGTTCCGCGCCAAGCGGGACCTCATGGTCTCCAGGCTCGAGCGCCTGGGCGTGCGCTTCGACCGCGCCCCCGAAGGCACCTTCTACGCCTGGGGCGACGTGAGCGCCCTGCCCGTCGGCCTCAACGACGGCATGGGCCTCTTCCGGGCCCTGCTGCAGGAGAAGGTGATCGTGGTGCCCGGCGAGTTCTTCGACATCAACCCCGGCAAGCGCCGCCCCGGCCGCGGCAGCCGTTTCCGGCAGCACGTCCGGTTCAGCTTCGGGCCGAGCATGGGGACGGTCGAGAAGGCGCTCGACCGAATTGAGAAGGTCGTCCTCGGAGCCGCTGGCTAGGCGAGGAGTCCCTACCTAGGTCCGATGGCGAGCAGGCGGCTTGCGGATGCGGGTTGCCGTTGACCTCGCCCTTGCCCTTGACCTTTGAAAGGCATGCAAGCCCCCCGCGGCGGCCCTATGCCGCGGAGGGCTTGCTTGCGGCCAAGCGAAGCGTGACAGGAGAGGGAACGTCGCCCATGGTGGTGACGATCCGGTGATCGGGTCCCGGCCGGAAGTCCCTCCATGGCCCGCCCATGGTCAGCAGCATGAGGCTTCGTTCCAGCGCGCCCCTGCCCACGGCCACGCCATGGTTCATGCTCCTGCAGCGCCATCGCTTGGCCGCGGTGCCTGTCTGAAAACCCTGCTGATCCAGCCTTGGGGCACGTCACCAGCGATTCGAGAACCGGATCGCCTTCGACTTCGACGCGCACCCCCTACCAGATCGCCGGCCGAACCTCCGTCGCGCGCTTCATCGCGTCGCCATCGCCGCAGCCCCATGCCTCGTAGAACTCCGGCAGGTTGGCCAGCGGGCCGAGCACCCGGTACTTGCCCGGGCTGTGGGGATCGGTGTTGAGCCGCACGCGCAGCGCCTCGTCCCGGATGGTGTTGCGCCAGATGTTGGCGTAGCTGAGGAAGAAGCGCTGGGCGCCGGTGAAGCCGTCCACCGCCGGGGCGGGCTTGCCTTTGAGGCTGCGCTGCCAGGCGGCGTACGCGATCTTCAGGCCACCCAGGTCGCCGATGTTCTCGCCCAGGGTGAGCTTGCCGTTCACGGTCTGGTCCGGGAGGGCCTGGAAGGCGTCGAACTGCTTCACGATGAGGGCCGTGCGCTCCAGGTAGGCCTTGCGGTCGGCCTCCGTCCACCAGTTCTTGAGGTTCCCGTCCGCGTCGTACTGGGAGCCCGAGTCGTCGAAGCCGTGGCTCATCTCGTGGCCGATGACCGCGCCGATGCCGCCGTAGTTCACGGCGTCGTCGGCCTCGGGGTCGAAGAAGGGCGGCTGCAGGATGCCCGCGGGGAACACGATCTCGTTCATGGTCGGCGAGTAGTAGGCGTTCACCGTGGGCGGCGTCATGCCCCACTCGGAGCGGTCGATGGGCTGCCCGAGCTTGGCGAGATTGCGCCGGGTCTCGAAGAAGCGGGCCCGGGTGGCGTTCCCGAAGTGGTCGCCCCGGACGATCTCCAGCTTGCCGTAGTCCTTCCAGCGGTCCGGGTACCCGATCTTCACGCCGAAGGCCGCCAGCTTCTTCAGGGCCTGGGCCTTGGTCTCGGGCCCCATCCAGGCCAGCCCCTCGATGCGTTCCTTCAGGGCCGCGCGCATGTTCTCCACCATCGCCTGCATCCGCGCCTTGGCGGCGGGGCTGAAAGCCTTCGCCACGTAGAGCTGGCCGAGGGCCTCGCCCAGGGCGCCGTCGGTGGCGGCCTGGATGCGCTTCCAGCGCTCCTGGGGCTTCTCGATGCCGTTGAGCACGCGCTCCTGGAAATCGAAGGCCTCGTCCACGAAGGCCTTCGAGAGGAGACCCGCCCCGGCGCGCACGGCGTGCCAGCGCAGGTAGGCGCGCCACTCCGGCACGGTGACCTGCTCCGCCATCACGCCGAACTCCCGGAAGTAGGAGGGCTGGCGGACATTCAGCTCCTTCGGCGGCTGGACCCCCAGGGCCTTGAAGTAGGCCTTCCAGTCGAAGCCCGGCGCCAGCTTCTCGAGGTCGGCGAAGGCCAGGCGGTTGTAGGTCTTCTGCGGGTCCCGGTTCTCCACCCGCGTCAGGGAGGCCTTGGCCAGGCGGGTCTCCACCGCCATCACCGCGTCGGCGTGGGCCTTCGCGTCCGCCTCGTGCTCCCCGGCGAGCTGGAGCATCCGGGCCACGTGGACCACGTACTTCCGTCGCAGCTCCTTGGACTTGGGGTCCTCCTTCAGGTAGTAGTCCCGGTCCGGCAGGCCCAGCCCGCCCTGGCTCAGGATGCCGATGTAGCGCGTGCTCTCCTTCGCGTCCTGGCCGACGAAGAACCCGAAGCCGCCGCCCGCCCGCGCCAGGGCCAGTTCGCCCAGCAGGGGCGCCAGGTCCTTCACCCCCTTCATCGCCTCGATGCGATCGAGCCAGGGCTTGAGGGGCGCCGCGCCCAGCTTCTCGATGGCGGCCTCGTCCATGCCGCTGGCGTAGAAGTCGCCGACCTTCTGCTCGAGGCTGCCCCTCTTCCAGTCGGTGCGCCTGGAGACGGACTCGAGGATCTCGTGGAGCACGTCCCGGTTTCGGTCGGCGAGCTGCTCGAAGCTTCCGAATCGGGCGCGGTCGGCCGGCACGGGGTTGTTCTTCACCCAGGTGCCGTTCGCGAACTGGTAGAAGTCCTCGCAGGGCTTCACCGAGCGGTCCAGGTTGGCGGGGTCTAAGCCCGGCCTGCTCCCTCCCGCTCCGGCGAGAAGGGGCGCGGCGACCAGGGCGAAGGCGATGAGGAACCGGGAGGCGGGCATGGATAACCTCGTTAGATGAGGCTTCAAGCCTAGCACTCCCCCGGCGAAGCGGAAGCCCCCCCCTTGTCCCAGGTCACAGCCTGGCGTGGCGGCCGGCCGGCAGGGCTGGCGGGCCTCCGCCGCGCGGGGATTCCGGAGCGGCGGCCTCCGTTGCCCCGGCTACCGGTTGCAGCCGTCCTTGCAGCCGTTGTGGTGGTTGTGGCACGTGCTGCAGTTCTTGTGGGTCTGCCTGCAGGCGCTGCACTTCGCGTGGTGGTCCGCGCACCACTTGCACGGGACGCCCGCGGCGGCGAAGGCGGTCAGGAGGCAGGCTGCGGCGAGGGCGCGCATGGGATCTCCGGGAAGGTTCCGGCCACTGTGATCCGCCGCACAGGGTGGGTCAAGCCTGCGATTGAGACGAGGTTTCGTGACGTTCCACACAGGGCGCCGGGGCGATGTTGGAGGCATCCCGCAGGAGGATGCCATGCTCGCCCCCCATGAACAGCACATCATCGACGCGCTGAGGGAGTTCCCGGAGGAGCGCCGCATGCCCATGGCGCGAGCCTGCGCCGAACTGCTGCGCATCACCGCCCACCACGCCGCCTGCACCGGCATCGGCCCCGACGGCTTCCCCTGCGGCGAGCCCGGCGACACCTGCGAGAACTGCCACGCCCTGGTGCACGCCTTCGAGAGCCTCGCCCACTGACGCCTGACCCGGACCCACACGAGGAGCCCCACCCATGGCCACAGCCGCCGCGAGCCGCCCCAAGCCCTTCCTGGAGGCGGAGTACTGCAAGGGATGCCTGCGCTGCATCGACGCCTGCCCCAAGGACTGCATCGCCCAGGGCACGGAAATCAATCCCGCCACCGGCGTCGTGCCGGTGATCCTCGACCTGGAGAAGTGCAACGGCTGCGGCCTGTGCATCCAGGCCTGCCCCGAGCCCTACGGCCTCCGCCCCGAGACCGAGCGCCACGCCGACGGGGCGGACTTCGAGCTGGAAGACCCCGCGGCGCTGTTCGGGCCGAGGGAGACCACCGCGCCCGTGCCCGTGGACATCCCCTCCCGCGAGGTCCCGCTCCCCGCCTGCGAGCCGCTGGTGCTGAAGGGCACCTACGCCTCGGCCCTGGGCGCCCTGCTGGCGGGGTGCCGTCACGTCTTCGGCTATCCCATCACGCCCTCCACCGAGGGCGCCGAGCTCATGGCCAAGGTCCTGCCCAAGCTGGACGGCGCCTTCGTGCAGGCGGTGAGCGAGGTGGCCGCGGTGAACATGATGTACGGCTGCGGCGGCGCCGGCCTGCCCTGCATGACCTTCACCAGCAGCCCCGGCTTCAGCCTCATGCTCGAGGGGATCAGCTACATGATCGGCTCCGAGCTGCCCGGCGTCTTCGTCAACATCATGCGCGGGGGTCCCGGCCTCGGGAACATCGCCCCGGAGCAGGCGGACCTCAAGCTCGCCGCCCGCGGCCTCGGCCACGGCAACACCCACGCCATCACCTTCGTCCCTTCCACGCCCCAGGAGATGCTGGACCTCACGCGCCTGGCCTTCGAGCTCAGCTTCAAGTACCGCAATCCCGTCGTCCTCCTGGGCGACGGCTACCTGGGCCAGATGACCGGCGTGGTGCGCCTGCCGGCCACGCTGACCAAGCCCGGCCTCCCTGCGTGGGCGGTCTGGGGCGACCGGGACCACCGGCGCAACCTCATCAGCTCCATCCAGCTCGCCGAGTCGGACCTGGAGCAGCACAACCTGCACCTGCTGGGCAAGTACGGCGCCATGATCCGCGACGAGCAGAGGGCGGACCTCTACCGCTGCGAGGACGCCGAGATCCTGCTGGTGGCCTGCAACACGCCGGCCCGCATGGCCAAGGGCGCGGTGGAGGAGCTGCGGCGCCAGGGCGTCAAGGCCGGCCTCTTCCGGCCCGTCACCCTCTGGCCCTTCCCGGTGGAGGCCCTGCGGCCCCTGGTGCCGAAGGTTCAGCGCATCGTGGTCGTCGAGGCCAGCCCCGGCCAGCTCGAGGACGAGCTGCGCCTGGCCCTGGACCTGGCCGACATCCCCCGGCCGCCCATCGACCACGTCCGGCGCTACGGCGGCATGCTCCCCCAGCAGACCGAGATCGTCGCCAAGGTCCTCAGCCTGAGTCCCGCCGCCTGCGGGGAGGTGAACGCATGAGCGTCTTCTACGACCGCTTCGACCGCCACGACCACGGCAAGGGCCTCAAGGGCCACGCCACCCACTACTGCGCCGGCTGCGGCCACGGCCTCGTCCACCGCGACATGGCCGAGACCATCGAGGCCCTGGGCATCCAGGACCGCACGGTGCTCGTGAGCCCCGTGGGCTGCTCCGTCTTCGCGTACTACTACTTCGACGTGGGCAACACCCAGGCCGCCCACGGCCGCGCGCCGGCGGTGGCCCTCGGCCACAAGCTGGCCAATCCCGAGGCCGTGGTCATCAGCTACCAGGGGGACGGCGACCTGGCCTCCATCGGCCTCGCGGAGACCGTCGCCACGGCCCAGATGGGCCTGCCCATCACGGTCATCTTCATCAACAACGCCATCTACGGCATGACCGGCGGCCAGCTCGCCCCCACGTCCCTCATGGGCCAGCGCACCAGCACCAGCCCCGACGGCCGCACCCCGTTCATGGGCCAGCCCCTCAAGATGGCCGAGCTCATCGCCCAGCTGGACGGCCCCGTCTACGTGGAGCGCGTCGCCCTCTACGACGCCAAGCAGCGCATCAAGGCGAAGAAGGCCATCGAGAAGGCCCTGCGCCTCCAGAAGGAGGGCCGCGGCTACACCTTCGTGGAGGTGCTGGCCGAGTGCCCCACCCACCTCAAGCTGAGCCCCGACCAGGCCGAGAAGTGGGTGAAGGAGAACATGGAGCCCATCTACCCGCTGGGCGTGAAGAAGGACCTCACGGTGGAGCCCTGGTGGGACCGCAAGGCCCCGAGCTTCGAGCCCGGGAAGATCCTCGCCCTCATGGGCGCCGGGCAGGGGGAGGCGACGCGCTTCTCGAAGGGCTTCCCGCGCCACATCGCGGGCGGCGACATCTCCCTGAAGCTCGCCGGCGCCGGCGGCGACGGCGCCCAGACCGCCGCCCTGCTCCTGGCCCGGGCCGCCATCACCGAGGGCTTCGACGCCACCCACATCCCCAGCTACGGCCCGGAGTCCCGGGGCGGCACCAGCTACGCCGACGTGCACATCGCCGAGACCGAGGTGCTCGACCCCGCCGCGCCGGCCCCGGACGTGCTGGTGGCCTTCAACGCCCCCAGCCTCGCCAAGTTCGCCCCGGCGGTGAAGGAGGGCGGGACCATCATCTATGACAGCACCGTCATCGCCGAGGTGCGCAACATGCCGGCCGGGCGCAAGCTCGTGGGCGTGCCCATGACCGGCATCGCCCTGGGCCTCGAGCGGCCGATGGTGAAGAACGTGGTGGCCCTGGGGGCGCTGCAGGGGGCCACCGGCATCCTGCCCGCGGAGCGCTTCGTGGACACCATCCGGACGGTGCTGAAGGACAAGCCCGCCCTCGTGCCCCTCAACGAGCGGGCCTTCGCGGAGGGCGTCCGCCATGCATCTCCCGTGGGCGTTTGAGATCATGGCCGGCGAGGGCCTCGAGGACGCCGCGGCGGCCTTCCCGGCCCCCCCGCCGCGCCCCGCCTCCACCTTCGTCCACGAGGGCGAGGCCTACCGCCTCCTGGAGGACGCGGGTCTCACGCCGCCCCTCCACGGCTGGGCCGGCGAGGTGCTGCCCTTCCTGCCCGGCGACCCCGTGGTGGTGAAGGGCCTGGGGGACGGCCTCTGGCACAAGTCGGAGCTGGGCGCCGTGCGGATGATGGGCTTCGACCTGAAGGCCCTGGACCAGGCCGCCCGCGAGATGCGCGCCCGGGTCGAGGGCGAGGGCCACCCCTGGGTGGGCGCGCTGGTCTGCCAGCGCGTCCCCATCGCCCGGGCCGACGGCCTGCCCTCCGAGGCCCTCGTCTCCCTCACCCGGGGCGACGGGGGCTGGACGCTCGTCCTCGGCATCGGCGGCCTCCAGGCGGACGCCCTGGGCGCGGTGGCGCCGCCCCTGCGCCTGCCGCTGTCGGCCACCTCCCAGGCGGAGGCCCTGGCGGCCTTCGAGGCGCACCTGCTCGGCCGGGTGTGGCTGGGCACCCTCCGGGGCACCCGCCCCCTCACCACGCCTCGGCAGCTGCAGCTCTTCTTCGACGCCCTGTGGCGGGCCGCCGACCTCGCGGAAGTCCGGGGCCTGAAGCTCCTCGAGATGAACCCCGTGGCCCTGGACGACTCCGGCGACCCGCGGCCCCTCGATGCCGTCGGCCTGAGGGCGGAAGGGGCCGCCTTCCGGCGCTTCCCGCCCCCCCCGGGCTTCCTCGGCGCGCTCCTGGCGCCGCGCCGCGTGGCCGTGGCCGGGGTCTCCTCCCAGGCGGGCACCGTCGGTCGCATCATCCTGGACAACCTGCGGGGCCGGAGCTGGGATCGCCTCGTCATCGTCAAGCCCGGCCAGGAGGCGATGCTGGGGCTGCCCTGCGTCCCTGACGTCTCGGCCCTGCGGCACGACCCCGTGGACCTGCTCCTCCTCGCGCTGCCCGCTCCGGCCGCGGCGAAGGCCCTTCTGCAACTCCTCGACCAGGGCGGCGGCGCCACCGCCGTGGGCCTCGTCTCCGGCGGTCTGGGGGACGGCGCGGACAGCGAGGGACTCGGCGCGAAGCTCGCCCAGGCCCTGCGGGAGGCGCGGGAGATGGGCTGCTGGACGCCGGCGGTGCTGGGCCCCAACTTCCTCGGCCACTGGGTGCCCGCCGCCGGCCTCGACTCCTCCTTCATCGCCGGCGGACGCCTGCCCGCGATTCCCGAGGGCGGCGGACCCCTGGCCCTCCTGAGCCAGAGCGGCGCCTTCCTCATCACGCGCCGTTCGCGCATGGCCCGGCTGCCCTTCGGCCTCGCCCTGGCGCTGGGCAACCAGATGGACGTGGCCCTGCCCGACATGCTGGAAGCCCTGGCGGAGCGACCGGAGTTCGGCGCCGTCGCGGCCTACCTCGAGGGCTTCGGCCCGGGCCACCTCGCCGCCACCGCCCATGCCGTGGCCCGCCTCGCCGCCACGGGGCGGCGCCCGCTGATCCTGCGGGCCGGGCGAACCGCGGAGGGCCAGGCCGCAGCCGCCAGCCATACCGGCGCCCTGGCCGGGGACGCGGCCCTGGAGGAGGCCCTGCTGACCCGCGCCGGCGCCCGCTGGACGACCTCCCAGGCGGCCTTCGACGCGGGGCTCGCCTGGCTCGGGGCCTATCCCGGGCTGGCCCTGGGGTCCGTGGCCCTGGTGACCAACGCGGGCTTCGAGAGCGTGGGCGCCGGGGACGTGCTCGAAGCGCCCCTCCGCCCGGCGGCCGCCGACCCGGCCCTGGCCGCCGAGCTGGGCGCCATCCTGGCCGAGGAGGGCCTCGGCGGCCTGGTGGCGCCGCGACTGCCCCTGGACCTCACGCCCATGGCGCCCCTGCGCGTCTTCGGGCGCTGCGCGGCGCGGGTGCTGGAATCCGAGGCCGCCGTGGTCGTGGTGGGCATCGTGCCGTTCGCCCTCCACCTCGGCACCGAGGACCTGGAGGAGACGCGGCGCTTCGCCGCCCGACTGATGGCGCGGGCCCGGGCCAGGGACAAGGCCCTGGCCTTCGCCGTGGACGCGGGACCCGACTTCGACGCCTATCGCGACGCCCTGGCCTCCAGCGGCGCGCCGGTCTTCCTGCGGGTGGAGGACGCGCTCCTGGGCCTGAAGGCCCTGGCCTGAGGAAGGGGCGCACCTGCTAGGGTGCTCCCATGGCACCCGAGAATCCCTATGCCCCGCCGACCGCCTCCCTCGAGCCCCACAGCGAGGCGGGCTGCTGGCGCGACGGCAGGATCCTGGTGGCCCGGCCGGGCGCCGTGCTCCCCTCCCGCTGCGTGAAATGCGGCGATCCCGCGGAGGAGCCCCTCAAGCCCCGCAAGTTCTACTGGCACCACCCGGCCTTCTACCTCATCGCCCTCGTGGCCCTGCTGCTCTACGTGATCGTCGCCATGATCGTGCGCAAGGAGGGGACGGTGAGCCTGGGCCTCTGCCCCCGCCACCGGAAGCGGCGGCTCGCGGGCCAGCTGCTGGGCTGGCTGGGCTTCCTCCTGGGCATGGGGCTGATGATCACCGGCGCGGCCCAGGACAGCTGCGGCGTCGCCGTGGCCGGGCTGGTGGCCATGCTGGGCTGCCTCGTCGCCGGCGTGATCCTCGCGCGCCTGGTCCACCCCGAGCGCATCGACAAGGACTTCATCCGCCTGCGGGGCTGCGGCGAGGCTTTCCTGCAGGGACTGCCCGACTTCCACGGCTGAGGAACAATCCTCCCCCGCCCCCTGTCCAACCCGGCCAGGAGGCATCCATGCGAAGCGCGCTGTTCACCGTCACGACCCTGTTCCTCGCCGCCGGGCTTCCGGCCCTGGCCTCAAGCCCCGCGAAGGTCGCGGCCCCCCATCGCGCGGCCGCCGCCAAGGCCCCCGCCATCGAGGTCCTCTTCGTCCTCGACACCACCGGCTCCATGGGCGGCCTCATCGAGGGGGCGAAGCTGAAGATCTGGTCCATCGCCACCCAGATGCTCCAGGCCAGGCCCGCGCCGCGTCTGCGCATCGGGCTGCTGGGCTACCGGGACCGGGGCGACAGCGACGTCACCCGCTTCACCGACCTCACCGAGGACGTGGACGCCGTGTACGCCCAGCTCACCCAGTTCCAGGCGGGCGGCGGCGGCGACGCGCCGGAATCGGTGAACCAGGCCCTCCACGAGGCCGTGACGCGGGCGAGCTGGAGCCAGGATTCCAGGACCCTGAAGCTGGTCTTCCTGGTGGGCGACGCGCCGCCCCACATGGACTACCCGGACGACGTGAAGTACCCCGCCTCCTGCGCCCTGGCGCTGAAGCGCGACCTGGTCATCAACACCATCCAGTGCGGCGCCATGTCGGACACGGCCCGCTTCTGGGAGGACATCGCCCGGCGCGGCGGGGGCTGCTTCACCGCCATCGGCCAGAACGGCAACATGCAGGCCATCGCGACGCCGTACGACGCCGAGCTGACCAGGCTCAACGCCGAGGTGGGCGCGACCCTCGTGCCCTACGGCCGCGAGGACGAACGGAATGCGGTGGTGGCCAAGCAGGCCCGCGCCGAGGCCGCCGCGGCCGCCGCGCCCTCCGCGGTGGCCGACCGCCTCGCCTTCAACGCCGCCACCGGCCGCGTGGTGCAGGGCGGCGGCGACCTGCTGGACGACCTGAAGGGCGGGAAGGTGAGCCTCGAGAAAGTGGCCCGCAAGGACCTGCCCCCGGAGATGCAGGCCCTGAAGCCGGAGCAGCGCCAGGCCTACGTGAAGCAGAAAGAGGCCGAGCGCGCCCGCATCCAGGGCCGCATCGCCGAGCTCACGAAGCAGCGCCAGGCCTGGCTGGAGGCGGACGCGAAGAAGCGCGCCGTCGCAGGTTCGGGCGATTCCTTCGACCAGAAGGTGGGCGAGGCGATCCGCGCCCAGGCCGCGAAGAAGGGCCTGCGCTACGCCGCCGGGAAATGAGCCGTGCGCGCCCCTGGCTACACTGTCCAGCGTGACGAATGCGCCGCGGTGGGACGAGGATTCGGATGACCAGGTACTGGTGGCGGCCTGCCGCGCCGGAGACCTCGACGCCTTCGAGGTGCTGGTGCGCCGCCACCAGCGGGCCATGCTCAACGTGGCCTACCGCATGCTCGGCAGTTACGAGGACGCCTGCGACGTGGCCCAGGAGGCCTTCGTGGCCGCGTTCAAGGGACTGGCCAACTTCCGGGGCGAGGCGAAGTTCACCACCTGGCTCACCACCATCACCCTCAACCAGTCCCGGAACCGCATCGAGCACCTGGCCTCCCGCCGCCGCCACGAGGCGTATTCCATCGATGCGCCGCCCCCGGGCGCCGATCCGGACGATCCTCCGCCCGAACCCGCCAGCGACGGGCCCAGCGCCCTGGAGCTGCTGGAGCGCGAGGCCGTCCGTGCCCGGGTCTCGAAGTGCATCGAGTCCCTGCCGCCGGACTTCAAGGAGGTCCTGGTCCTCCGCGACCTCCGCGACCATTCCTACGAGGAGATCGGTTCCATGCTCAACCTGCGGGAGGGGACGGTGAAGTCCCGCCTGTTCCGTGCCCGGGATGGCGTGAAGGCCTGCCTCGAACGCAGCGGAGAGGCGCCATGAACGGCTGCCGCCCCTTCCGCGAACTGGTCTCGGAGGCCCTGGACGCTCCGCTGGGCCGGGAGGACCAGGCCCGCCTGGACGCCCACCTGGAAGGCTGCGAGGCCTGCCGGGCCTATACGAAGGACCTGGCGGCGGTGCGCGACGCCGTGAAGGGCGTGGAGGAAGTCGAGCCTCCCGTCGGTTTCGCCACCCGCGTCATGGCCCATGTACGGGCGGAGGCCGCCCCGAAGCCCGGCCTCTGGCAGCGTCTGCGGCCCCTCCTGCTGAAGCCCCAGTTCCAGGTGGCGACCCTGCTGCTGGTGGGCGTCACCAGCGCCCTCCTCATCCGCTCCCGGAGCGGGATGGGAGACGGGGACGTGATCCGGGAGATGCGGCAGAAAGCGGCGCCCGCCCCGGAAGCCGCCCCGGGCGCGCCCCGGCCCGCCGAGGCCCCCGCCGAGGCCCCCGCCGAGGAGCCTCGGCGCCGGGAGGCCGAGAAGCCCGCATCCTCCGGAGGCGGGCCCGTCGAGGCCGACAAGCTGAAGCGCTTCCGGGACGCGGACACCTTCGCACCGCCGCCGCCCGCCCAGGCCCTGGGCGCCGCCCGGGGGGCGCCTGCCCCGGCCTCCCCGGCCTCCGCCGCCGCGCCGATGGCAACGCCGGCGCCCGCCCCGGCCCCGCCGCCCTCGCCGGAAGCCGCCGCAGAATCCAAGGCCTTCGGGTTCACCTCCCCGCCCAAGGCCGCCAAGCCCGCCGCCGGAGGGGGCCCCGGGGCCGCGAACACCGCGGCGGCTCCAGCTCCGGCCCGGGCGGACCGGGAGGAGGCAGCCCGAGACACGCGGCAGCCTCGCCTGGACGATGCCGGCGCCCGCGCGAAGAAAGGCGAGAGCTCCCTGGCCAAGGAGCAGGTGGCCAAGCAGGAGGCGGAAAAGGACCAAGAACGACAGTCGGAAGACGCCGTCCCGGCGGTCTTCCTGGTGTGGGAGCCCGAGGATCCCGACGGCGCCGCCGCCCTGGCCACCCGGGAGATCGAGCGCCTGGGAGGAAGCGTGGACCGGGGCGGACGCCGCCAGCAGCAGGTGCCCCGCAGCCTGACGGGACGCCTGCCGGCGCACCAGCTCCCCCAGTTCCAGGCGCGCCTGGCCCGCCATGGCGCCGTGCGCCCGGGGGCCGGACAGCAGCAGCAGGCGCCGAAGTCGGGTTCCGTGGTCTTCCTCCTCCGCTGGTAGGGCCGGGAACTTCCGGACCCGCCTCCCTGTCCCACGGGGCAGCCCCAAAGGAGGCTCCCGTGAGACCCACCCCCGTCCTGCTCTTCGCCGCCGCCCTGACCGCCTGCGCGGTGCCGGCCCCCGCCCAGAGCGCCGGCCGCGCCATCACCGTCGAGATCCAGACCGACGACGGCCGCGTCCTGCCCCTCTATCCCGCCCGCACGCGCGGTTCCGACACGCGCGTCTATGCCGAGGCCGTCCAGGGCCAGCGCTACCGCGTCGTCGTGCGCAACCACCTGGACCGCCGGGTGGGCCTCGTCATCGCGGTGGACGGCCGCAACATCATCAGCGGGCAGCAGTCCTGGCTGCGGCCCACGGAGCGCATGTACGTCCTCGGCCCCTACGAAACCCAGTCCTACGAGGGCTGGCGAACCTCCACGGATCGGGTGAACCGCTTCTACTTCACCGACGTGGCCGACTCCTACGCCGCCGCCTTCGGCGACGAGTCCGCCATGGGCCTCATCAGCGTCGCCTCCTTCGCCGAGGTCCGGCGCTGGGAGCCGCCCCGGCGCTGGTTCGGCTGGGGACGGGGCGACTCGGGCTCCCGGGACCGGGCGCCCTCGATGGAGGCCCCGTCGTCGAAGTCCGCCGCCGGCTCCGGGGCGGCCGGCTCCGGGGCGGCCCCCGCTCCCCGCGCCGAGCAGCAGGCCCCCCGGGACGCCGAGGAGAACCGCGCGGGCACCGGCTACGGCCCCGAGAGCTATTCGCCGTCCTACACGGTGAGCTTCGAGCCCGAGCGCACGCCCCTCGAGAAGACCCTCATCAAGTACGAGTGGCGGGAGACCCTGGTGCGCCTGGGCGTCCTGCCCCGGCGGTCCGAGCCTCCCCGGAACCGCCTCTGGGACGAAGGCTACGCGCCTCCGCCCCCGCGGCGGTGGTGAGGCCGACCCGGCGCCGCCCCGGTCCGGAGCGGCGCCGCGGTGGGTTCACCTGGCCTGGATGCTCTCCAGGTAGCGGGTCAGGGTGGCCACGCGCTGCTGGACCACGGCGTCCTGGCGGCCGTCGAAGGAACGGAAGACGGGACCCCAGACCGGCATCTCCTGGGCGCCGTGGGAGCCGGTCGAGGCCTCTCCGCGGATGACGGAGGCCACCAGGCCGGAGGGGAAGGCGCCCTTGTGGGCACGGGCAAGCCGGGTCAGGTCCGGTGGCGCCTGCTTGAGCCGCGGGGCCACGGCGCCATGGCCCCGGCCGTCCAGCCCATGGCAGCTCGCGCAGTAGGCCCGGTACATCTCGCCGCCGTCGGCGGGAGAGGTGTAGGGCGCGGGGATCTTCTTGACGGAGGGTTCCTGGCCCGCGGCGGGCAGGGCCAGGACCAGGGCGGCGGCCAGGGGGGCGAGGAAGCGGTTCATGGCGATCTCCTTCGGTCCGACCGCGGGGGGGCTCCGCACGGGTCAAGGACCGTTCCCAGCGTGGGGGCCGCGGAGGCTCCCCTGCAGTGACCCGGCTCACAGACCCTGGGTAAGTTCAATCTTGTCTTTGGGTAGGACACAAGGCAGGAGAGTGTCCGGAGGTGCCCGTGCCGGAAGCCGGAGGTCGGCCCCCGCTGTCATCCCCGCAGGGTCCTGCTCACGGAGCGCCCGCGCCACAAGAGGCCGATACTGGATCCGGAGGCTCCTGATGACCCTGCAGCGCCGCGCGAGGGAATTCCTGGAACGGCCCGTCCCCGAGGACATTGACTATGTGGAAGGGAGTCTCGCCGAACGGCTCCTCACGGCCTATGCGGAGGAGGGCCGCATCGACTCGGACCCCGAGCAGTTGGAGCTGCTGGAGCTCTGCCTGCAGGAGACCCGCGGCGCCGAGCAGGAAGGCAGCCCCGCGCGCCGCGCCTGGTTCAAGGAGAGCGGGGATCTGCTGGAGGCGATCCTCGCCGAGACGTCCTAGCGCGCGGCCGGCGCGGGGCCTGAGGGCCAGGAGGCCGCCGTGGCCGCGATCTCACGGCTGAGCCGGTCCAGGATGCGGTCGTGGGCCGCGGCCAGGGATTCAAGACCCGGCCCGCCCACGGGTTCGTCGAGGCTCACGCGGCGGCGCACCGCGGCGGCGCCGCCCTTCGCCGGCACCAGCATCCAGGTGGCCCGCAGCATGAGCGTGCCGCCGGGCCGCCCATCCAGCCGCTGCACGTCCAGCTCCAGCCGCCAGGCCGCCTTCACCCGCTCGCCGTCGGGGAAGGGCACCACGGCCTCGCTTCCCAGCAGGGCCGCCAGGTTCTCCGCCAGCACCCGCTGGACGTCGCGGTCGAGGCCGTTGGCCCAGCGGTGCCGCTCGGAGATGGCGAGGGCCCCCGCGCCCGCCTCGGTGACGAGCTGGGTCCGCTGGAGGGCCTCGGGGAGGCGCACGGGCATGACCTCCAGCGCCGGCGCCGCGGCGGGCGCGCCCTCCCGCGCGGGGCTGAGGGGACGCAGGACGTGGAGCACGACGGGATCGGAACGGCGCAGGCAGCTGGCGGTGAGCGCGAGGAGGAGGACGCCAAGGGCGCGGACGGGTCGCATCATCGCTCCTTCCCCTTTCCGAACACGAGGGATTCCGGTTGGCGCTCCAGGGTCTCCGCCAGCTCCCGGAGGGCCTTGGAGGCCTTCGCGAACTCTTCCAGCGCCTTCCGCAGGTCCTGCTGGGTGGGGGAATCCGCGCGCAGGGTCTGGTCCAGGGTGGCCAGGGTGGCCTGGGCCTGCGCCATCGTGGCCTTGGCCTCGGGCGCGGTCTCGGTGTCCAGCTTCGCCATCAGGGCGCTGGTCTTCTCCAGGGCGTCCTTGAGGGCCGGCAGCGCCGCGCGCACCTCGCCGACGATCTGTTCCAGGGGCAGCTTCTGCAGGCGCTCGGCGAGGCGCGCGAGGTTGTCCACCATGGCGGTCATGGTGGAGGGCATGGTGGGGATCTCGGGGTACTTCCCGTAGCGGGCCATCATCTTCGGCCCCGGCTGCGGCGCCCAGGCGAGGTCGACGAACATGCTGCCGGTGAGCAGGGAGGCTGGCTTGAGCTGGGCCCGCAGGCCGCGCCGCACGAGCTGCTGGACCACCGCGTCCGTGGCCTTGGCGTCGAGGGCCCTGGCCTTGGCGCCCACCACCGTGAAGCGTTCGGGCTCCAGGGCGATCAGGACGGGGATCTTGCCCTCCAGGGTGTCGGCGTGGAACTCCAGCCTGAAGTCCTCCACCTCGCCCACCTTGATGCCCTGGAACTCCACGGGCGCGCCGTGGGTGAGTCCGCGAACCGACTCGTTGAAGAGCAGGACGTAGTGGTGGCGGTTGCGGATCACCATCTCGCTGATGGCGTCGTGGTTGGGGTACAGCGTGAACACGTGCCCCTTCTCCACCTTCTCGCTGGCCTCCAGGCTCACGGGATTCTCGAAGGCGATGCCTCCCAGGAGGATGTCCGCCAGGGACTCGGAGCGCACCCGCAGGCCGTTGGCGTCCAGGGAGACGTCCACCCCGCCGGCGTCCCAGAATTTCGTCTCCGTGCGCACCAGGGCGTCGTAGGGGGCGTGGATGAAGGCCTTGATGGAGACGGATTCGCCCCCCTTGTCCAGGTCGAAGCCCGCCACCTCGCCCACCCGGATCTGCCGGTAGTGGACCGGGCTGCCGATGTTCAGGGAGCCGGCCCGCTCGGCCTTGAGGGTGACCAGGAGGCCGGGCTGGTTGGTGGTGATGAGTCCGGGGGCCTCGAGCCCGGTGTAGGCGTACTCGAAGGCGCGGTCCTCCACGGCCTGGCCCGGCTCCATGGCGATATAGGCACCGGAGAGCAGCGTCCCCAGGCCCGAAATGCCGCCGCTGCCGATGCGGGCGCGCACGATCCAGAAGCGCGTGTTGGCCGAGAGCAGGGGCGCCGCCTCCTTATGGATCTCGGCGGTCACCAGCACGCGGCTCAGGTCCTTGTTGAGGCTCACGGCGGTGACCTTGCCGACCTCCACGTCCTTGTAGCGCACCTTCGTCTGGCCGGGCTCCAGGCCCTCGGCGCTGAGGAAGGTGATGGTGATGACGGGGCCCCGGGAGGTGTAGGCCTTGACCGCCAGGACGGCCCCCACGAAGGCGGCCACCAGGGGCAGCAGCCAGACCATGGACGGGCGCCAGCGCGCCTGCACCACGGGTTCGGCGGGGCCGTCCGGATTCCCGGCGGGGTCGGGGGGCATGTCGGTCATGGGTGGGTTCAAGGCTATCCCAGCCCCGTCTGGGCGCGAAGTCCCGGGCCAGGAGGCGGCGGCGCCGGGGGGGCGTCCGAATCCTCGAGGGTGTCCCACACCAGGCGGGGATCGAAGGTGAGGGCCGCCAGCATGGTCACCACCACCAGCAGGGCGAAGGCCACGGAGCCCGGCGCCGGCTCGATGGTGGCCACGTTGCCCAGGGAGACCATGGCCACCATCAGGGAGACCGCGAAGATGTCCACCATGGACCAGCGGCCCACCAGCTCCGTGAGGCGGTAGAGGCGGGCGCGCTGGACCGGCTTCCACGCGAACCCGCGCTGCTCCGCCAGGAGCAGGAAGGCCAGGATGGAGATCTTCAGCACGGGCACGAGGACGCTGGCGAGGAAGATGATGCTGGCCAGCAGCCACTCCCCGGTGCGGGCGAAGTGGATGACGCCGCCCATGATGGTGTCCGCCTGGGTCTTGCCGAGGCTCACCACCTTCATCACCGGCAGCAGGTTCGCCGGCAGGTAGAGCACCACCGCCGTGGCCAGGAGGGCCCAGGTGCGCTGGCGGCTCTCGGGCTTGCGGGTGCGCAGGGTGGCGTTGCAGCGGGGGCAGCGGCGCAGGCTGCGCCGGGGCACGAGGGCCCGGCAGGCCAGGCAGGTGACGAGGCCCGCCTGCCGGGCGGTGGCCGCCTCCGCGGGGATGTCCGGCGGGAGGGGCACCTCGCCCAGGTCGTGCCACACGGCCTCGGGGTCCACCGAGGACAGGGCCGCGGCGGCCACCAGGATGAAGGCCGCGAGGGCGAAGAGGCCGATGCCGGGCACGAGGGTGGCCATGGCGGCGAGCTTGACGTAGCTCACCAGGATGCCCAGCACGAAGACCTCCGCCATGCCCCAGGTCTGGAACTGCTCCACGAGGCGGAACATCCGCGCGGTGGCCCGGGTCTGGCGGCCCGCGCGGACGCGGAGGAGCACCCAGGCCATGCCGATCATGTGGGCGAAGGGGGCGAGGATGGCGGTGGTGAGGAGGATGCCCGAGAGCCAGGGCCAGCCCAGCTCCGCGAGGATGGAGGCGCAGCCGGGCAGCGTGGCCACCTTCACCTGGCCCCGCAGAGTCATCTCCAGCAGCGGGAAGGCGTTGGCCAGGATGAAGAGGACGAGGGCGGTGAGGTAGAGGGCCAGGGCCACGTCCCGGCTGTCGTGCCCGCCCCGCCGCAGGGGCGCCCCGCAGCGGCGGCAGGAGACCGTCACCCCCCGCGCGGGCGATGCCGCCCGGTGCAGGAGGTCGCACTGGGGGCAGGCCATGAGGGTGGGGGCGGGCACGGGACGCTCGGGGAACTCGGAAGGTAGCTTAGCCCTGGGCCGGGCCCGCGCGCGATCCCTCGACAAGCCGAGCGGGGGCCCGGAGGCCCCCGCCTGGAGATGCAGCTGCCGGCCCGGGGCCGGTGGGCCTCAGAACTGGTTCCAGAGGTACTGGTTGGTGACCTCGTGGTGGAACATGATCTCGCCGGCCTTGACCCGGGTCCCGAGGGCCTTGGGGCAGCGCTCGGCCTGGGCCTGCTTGAGCTCGGCGAACTTCTCGTGGACCCCTTCGCCCAGCAGCTCCGCCATGAACTTGCTGGCCTTGAAGAGCCGGAGGGCGTCGAAGATGTTGTCGGGCAGGAAGCGGGTGCGGGCGCGCTTGGCCTCGTCGACCTCCAGGGCGGGCCCCTCGATGCCGGTGCGCAGGAGGGTGTAGTACACCATGTAGGGGTTGGCGTCGGGCCCGATGGAGCGGACCTCGATGCGGGTGGACTTCTCGTTGCCGGTGGGGATCCGGACCATGGAGCCGCGGTCCGTGGGGCTCACCTTGATCTGGTTCGGGGCCTCGAAGTGGGGGTCGAGGCGCCGGTAGGCGTTCACGCTGGGGTTCAGCACGAGGCAGAGCTCCTGGGCGTTGGCCAGGATGCGGCTGGTGAAGTCCCAGGCCAGGTCGGAGAGCCCGTCCTTGCCGCCCTTCTTGTAGAACAGGTTCTTGCCGGCCTTCGCGATGCTGATGTTGGTGTGCATGCCGTTGCCGTTCACGCCCACCACGGGCTTGGGCAGGAAGGAGGCGGTCATGCCCATCCGGGCCGCCACCTGCCGGCTGAGCAGCTTGTAGAGCTGCACCTGGTCGGCGGCGATGTTCACCTCGGCGTAGGTGTAGTTCATCTCGAACTGGGAGGGCGCGACCTCCGGGTGGTCCTTCTCGTTGCCGAAGCCCATGGCCCGCTGCACCTCGGCGGCGGTGTCGATGAACTGGCGCAGGGGGTCGCCGGGGAGGCTGTGGTAGTAGCCGCCGGTGGAGACGTACTCGAAGACGCCGGTCTCGTGGAAGCGGCGCTCGGCGTCGAGCCCCTTGAAGAGGAAGCCCTCGACCTCGTTGGCGGCGTTCAGGATGGTGCCGTCCTTCTGGAACATGGCGTCGGTGTAGGCCTTCAGGCGGGCACGCATGTCGGCGGCGAAGGGGGTGCCGTCCTGGTTCAGCACGTAGCCGAACACCAGCACCTTGCCGGGTCCGAACACGTCGCTGGGCAGCCAGTAGAAGGCGGGCCAGTCGATGGCCAGGCGCAGGTCGCTCTCCGCCTGGGCCGAGAAGCCGCGGATGGAGGAGCCGTCGAAGGTTAGGTTGTCGTAGGACTTCAGGAGGAACTTCTTGTCGTAGTCCAGCATGTGGAGCCGGCCCTCGATGTCCGTGAAGCAGACCGTGACGGCCTTGATGCGCTTCTCCCCCTCGAGGTACTTGATGCGCTCCTCGCGGACCTTCCCGGCGTCCACGCGGTCGAGGCGCTGCTGCTTCGCCTTGAGGTTCAGCTGCTCCAGCTCGTCGTAGGGGATCTCGAGGAAGTCCCGCAGTCCGGGGGTCGCCATGTGTGCCTCCTGGGAAGGGGCGGGTCCGGGCCCGCCGTTGATCTAAGTATCATCATTTTTTGATTACCTGAAGATATTTTTGATCTAATTTTATATATTTTTATTTTATTAATATGGTTTGCAACTCCTTATCGCCCCTCGCCGGGTCTTTGCGGACAGACCCGTACCCAGCCCGGCTCCCGGATCGGTTGAGACTCCGTGGCCTGGGCGAGGCGGTCGAACCTGGAGGTTCCGGGCTACCCCTCCTTCTCCCCCAGCCCCGTGAAATCCTCACCCGGATTGATGAACTGGTCGGCCTCGACGCCGTGCTGGCGGTCGTGGAGCTCCTTGTACCTGCCGCCGAGGGCCATGAGCTGGGCGTGGGTGCCGCGCTCGAGGATGGTGCCGCCCTCGACGACGAGGATCTGGTCGGCGCTTTCGATGGTGCTGAGGCGGTGGGCGATGACGAAGGTGGTCCGGCCGGCGCGGAGCTTCCGGAGGCCGTCGCGGATGAGGGCCTCGCTCTCGCTGTCGAGGCTCGAGGTCGCCTCGTCCAGCAGCAGGACCCGGGGGTCCGCCAGGATGGCCCGGGCGATGGCCACGCGCTGGCGCTGGCCGCCGCTGAGCTTGACGCCGCGCTCGCCGACGATGGTGTCGTAGCCCTGCTCGAAGCGGTCCACGAACTCGTTCACGTGGGCGATGCGGCCCACGGCCTCGATCTCCTCCCGGGTCGCGCCGGGCTTGGCGAAGCCGATGTTGTCCGCCACCGATCCGTCGAAGAGGAAGTTGTCCTGCATGACCACGCCCAGCTTGGCGCGGTAGTCCCGCAGGCGCAGGCTCTCCACGTCCCGGCCGTCCACGAGCACCTGCCCCCGCTGGGGATGGTTGAAGGCCATCACCAGGCTGATGATGGTGCTCTTCCCCGAGCCGCTGGAGCCCACCAGGGCCACCGTGCTGCCCGCGGGAACCTCGAAGGAGACCCCCTTCAGCACCGGCGTGGCCTCCTCGTAGGCGAAGTGCACGTCCCGGAACTCGACCCGGCCCTCGACGGCCTCCAGGGGCTGGCGCTGGAGGTCCTCCTGGTCCTCGGTCGGCATGTCCAGGATCTCGCGGATGCGGTCCAGACCCGCGAAGGCCTCGCTCACCTGGGTGCCGATGTTGGCGATCTGCACCACCGGCGCGGCGAGGAGCCCCACGAAGAAGGTGTACATGATGAGGTCGCCCAGGGTCATGGCCCCGGCGAAGATGGCCCGCCCGCCGATGATCATGATCAGCACGCCCACGGCGCCGATGATGGCGGTGGAGAAGGCCGTGATGGCGCTGGTGCCGGTGATGCTCTTCGCGATGTTCCTGAAGAGCTTTTCCGCCCCTTCGGCGAAGATCCGCGTCTCCCGCGCCTCCGCCACGTAGACCTTGAGGATGCGCACGCCGCCCACGGCCTCCGTGAGGCGCCCGGTGATCTCCGCGGTGATCTCGTTGCGCTGGCGGAACAGCGGGCGGAGCTTGTTGAAGGCGAGGGCCATCGCGCCCCCGAAGGCGCCCAGGAAGACCACCGAGGCAAGGGTCAGCCTCCAGTTCAGCCAGAAGAGCACCCCCAGGGCGATCACGGCGGTGAGCAGGCCCCCCACGAGCTGGATGATGCCCGTGCCCACCAGGTTGCGGATGCCCTCGGCGTCGTTCATCACCCGGGCGATCACCACCCCGCTCTTGGTGGTGTCGAAGTACTTGATGGGCAGGCGCAGCATGTGGTCCTGCACCCGCTGGCGCATGGTCATGATGGCCCGCTGCGCCGCCACGCTCACCACCTGGGAGTTGGCATAGCTGGTGATGGCCTGCACCAGCGTCGCGCCGCCGGCGGCCAGGGCCAGGGGCGTGAGGAGATGGGCGTTGCGCTTCCCAATCACCTCGTCGATGAGGTACTTGGTGCTGGCCGGCAGCACCAGCCCCGCGACTCGGCTGACCAGCATGAGGAGGAAGCCCGCCGCCAGGGACTTGCGGTGCTCGTGGAGCAGGGCCCTGGCCTCCCGCCAGGCCCGCTTCGTGTCCACCTTCGGCTTCTGCTTCCCGTCCTTCGCGGCCTCGGCCATGCGTCCCTCGCGAATCGAGCAGGATGCCACGGGCCCGCGCCCCGCGGGTATCAGGCACTCCCGGGTTCGTGGCGGAGGCCGGTCCGCGTCGCGGCGCCTACCCCCGCCGGAACCACAGGGCCGAGCGGGCGTGGGGCCTCGCCTTGGCCTCCAGGGCCAGGTTCTGGGCGGCGCTGAAGGGCGTGAAGGCGCGCGCCAGGGCCACGTTCTCCTCGAGCTGCTGGATCGAGTCCACCCCGACGATGACCGTGGAGACGGGCTGGGAGAGCACGTAGCCCATCGCCTCCCTCATGCTCAGCCTGCCCGGCCCCACCAGGCGGCCCCGGGCGGGGATCTTCATGCCGATGATGCCCAGGCCCTGCTCCACCGCCAGGGGCAGCAGGTCCTTCTGGAAGGGCAGGTGGTGCGGGTCCGCGGCGTTGAAGGCCATGAGGATGGTGTCGAAGGGGAAGCGCCGCAGGCCCTCGGCGAGCACGTCGGGGTCCGTGTGGCCGGTGATGCCCAGGTGGCGGACCATCTTCTGGTCCCGCGCCCTCAGGAAGGCCTCCAGGGCGCCGCCCTTCGCGCAGACCCGCTCCACGTCGTCCAGGGTGGACATGTGGTGGAGCTGCCAGAGGTCCACGTGGTCCGTGCGCAGGAGGGTGAGGGACTTCTCCAGAAGGCGCAGGGAGCCGTCCCGGGTGCGGTCGTGGGTCTTGGTGGCGAGGAAGGCCTCGCGCCGCCGCCTCGCCATCACCTCGCCGATGTAGCGCTCGCTCCAGCGCTCGGAGCCCCCGTAGCGCGCCGAGGTGTCGATGTAGTTCACGCCGAGGTCCAGGGCCCGCTCGATGATGGGCACCGCCACCTTGGCGTTGTCCTCCTGCTCGAGGGCCGCCTGGCCCCCGAGGCTGAAGAGGCCGACCTTGAAGCCCGTCTTCCCGAGGTTCCGGGTGGGCATGGCCTCCCGGGTGGCGGCGTTGAAGGGCACGGGGGGCAGCACCGCCGGTGGCGGCTGGGCCGCCGAGAGGCGCTGGCCCACGGCCCCGGCGGCCACGCCCGCGGCCGCGGCCGCCCCGAGCTTCAAGAGGTCCCTGCGGTCCATCCCGTCCCCGGCGCCCATGGCTGGCCTCCTGGCAGGCCTCCATCATGCGCCGGATGCCGCTCCGAGGGGATGCCCGGACCTGGACGGCTAGAGGGCCGCCCAGGCCTGCAGCACGTCCTGGGCCTGCCGGATGTGGGCGTCAGTGCCTCCGGGCCCGAGGGCGAGCGTCACCGTGCCGTCGGGACTCAGGGCCCCGCCCTTCCGGGCCTGCACCCAGGCCAGGAGCTTCGCGGGGTCAAGACCCGTCTGGGGGCTGACCCGGAGCTTCAGCCTGCCGCCCTGGGCGGCCACCTCGCTGATGGCCAGGCGCTGGGCCAGGACGCGCACCTTCAGCACCTCGAAGAAGCGTGCGCTGGCCTCGTCATCGGCGGGGATCTGGCCGAAGCGGTCCTCCAGGTCCAGACGGTACAGGTCCAGGTCCCGCAGGTCCCGCAGGCGGGAGACGCGCTTGTACGCCACCAGCCGCTCGGCGGCGGCGTCGATCCAGCGCCGGCCGATCTGGGCCTCGCTGCCGGCGGCCAGGCCGTCCAGCTTCACGTCGAAGGTGCCGCTGGGCTGGCCCTGGAGCTCGGCGATGGTCTCCTCCAGCAGCTTCAGGTAGAGCTCGAAGCCGATCTCGTGGATCTGGCCGCTCTGCTCCCCGCCGAGGAGGTTGCCCGCGCCGCGCAGCTCCAGGTCCATGGCGGCCACCTTGAAGCCGCTGCCCAGCTCGGAGAAGTCCTCCAGGGCCTGCAGCCGCTTCCGCGCGTCCTCCGTCAGCTCCCGCTTCCCGGGGATCAGGAGGTAGGCGTAGGCGGGCACGTCGCTGCGGCCCACGCGGCCCCGGAGCTGGTAGAGCTGGCTCAGGCCGAACATGTCCGCCCGGTGGACGATGAGGGTGTTGGCATTGGGCACGTCCAGGCCGTTCTCCACGATGGTGGTGGCCACCAGCACGTCGATGCGGCCTTCCATGAAGGCGAGCATCACCTGCTCCAGGCCCTCGTCGCTGAGCTGGGCGTGGCCCACCCCCACCCGCGCGTCGGGCACCAGCTCCCGGATCCGGTCCGCGATGCTCTGGATGCTCTCCACCCGGTTGTGCACCACGTAGACCTGGCCGCCCCGGCGCAGCTCGAACTGGATGGCCGACGCGATGAGCTCGTCGCTCCAGGGGGCCACCACGGTCTCGATGGCTAGGCGGTTGCGCGGCGGCGTCTCGATGAGCGAGATCTCCCGCAGGCCCGTGAGGCTCATGTGCAGGGTGCGCGGGATGGGCGTGGCGCTCATGGCCAGCACGTCCACGTTGGCCCGCAGCTTCTTCAGCTTCTCCTTGTGGGCCACGCCGAAGCGCTGCTCCTCATCAATGATGACCAGCCCGAGATCCGCGAAGCCCAGCCTGGAGGCGAGGAGCTGGTGGGTGCCGATGAGGATCTCCAGCTTGCCGTCCGCCGCCTCCTGGGCGATGCGCTTGGCGTCTCCCTTGTCCACGAAGCGGTTGAGCATCTCGACGCGGATGGGGAAGCCCGCGAAGCGCTGGCGGAAGGTGCGGTAGTGCTGGAAGCAGAGCACCGTGGTGGGGCAGAGCACGGCCACCTGCCGGCCCTCGAGGGCCACCTTGGCCGCGGCGCGCATGGCCACCTCGGTCTTGCCGAAGCCCACGTCCCCGCAGAGCAGCCGGTCCATGGGCCGCTCGCCTTCCAGATCCGCCTTGATGGCCTCGGTGGCCTCCACCTGGTCCTTCGTGGGCTCGAAGGGGCAGGTCGCCTCGAACTCCGCCATCTCGGGCCCGTCCGGGGGGAAGGCGTGGCCCTTCTCCAGCTTGCGCCTGGCGTAGAGCTTCAGCAGCTCCTCGGCCATGTCGCGGATGGCCTTCTTCGCCCGGCGCTTGACCTTGGTCCAGGACGCGCCCCCCAGCTTGTCCAGGGGCGGGACGTGGCCGTCGGCGGAGACGTAGCGCTGGAGCAGGTCGGCGCGGGCGAGGCTGACCTGCAGCTCGCCCCCGTCGGCGTAGCGCAGGCGGACCACCTCGTGCAGCTCGCCGCCGGCGCTGATCTCCTGGAACCCCAGGAACTCGCCGATGCCGTGGTCGAGGTGCACCACGCGGTCCCCGGGCTTGAGGTCCCGCAGGTCGCTGAGGAAGGCCGCGGCCGAGCTGCGCCGGGAAGGGGCCTTCAGTTCCTTGCGGCCGTAGACCTCCCGCTCGGTGAGCACCAGGGCCCGCGCGTCGGGCAGCAGCGTCCCCGCGCCCAGGCCCAGGTGCAGGGCCCGCGCCCCGGCCTCGCTGCCGTGGGCGGGATGGAGCTCCAGGTCGGCGATGAGTTCCAGGAAGCGGTCCCGCATGCCGGGCGTCGAGCCCGCGAGGAAGACGCGGTGGCCGTCCGCGATCAGCCCCCTCAGCTCCTGGCCCAGCTCCGCGAGGCGGCCCTGGAACTCCCGGGCCGGCTGGGCGGTGTAGGGCACGGTGGCCTCGGCCTGCCACTCGGTGAGGGCCATCGTCTCCCGGCTCGGATCGGACGGCAGGAAGCGGTCCTCGAAGTCGGGGCAGACCACGCCGCCCCGGCGCAGCACCGCGACGCCCTCGGCGATGCGCGCGCGCTCGGATTCCCGCAGGGCCTCGAGCCAGGCGCCGTCGAGCTTCACCCGCAGGCAGGGCGGCACCCAGTGGGCGAGCTGGCCCTTGGGATGGGCGAGCAGCGGATAGAACAGCTCCTCGCCGGGGAAGTGGCCGTGGGAGGCCAGGCGCGCGCGGCGGAAGGCCTGGTCGTCCTCGGCCTCCGGCGTCTTCCCGGCCCGGGCGGCCACCGCCTCCAGCAGGCCCGAGCGCTCGCCCTCGAAACGCGGGTAGAGGGTGAGGGCCTCCACCTCGTCCCCGGTGCGGCGCTGGGTCTCGGGATCGAAGGCGGTCAGCCGCTCCAGCTCGTCGCCGTAGCACTCCAGGCGCAGGGGCAGGTCCAGGTGGTCGGGCCAGAGGTCCACCACCAGGCCCCGGGCGCTGAATTCGCCGGGGCTGGACGCCAGCTCCGTGCGCCGGTAGCCGAGGGCCACCAGGGTCTCCAGGAGCAGCTCGCGCGGGACCTCGGCCCCTCTCCGCAGGTCGAGCTTCCGCTTCTGGAACCAGCTCGGATGGGGCAGGACCTCGAAGGCGGCCAGGGGTCCGGTGACGAGGACCTGCACGCGACGCTCCAGCAGGCCCACCAGGGCCGCCAGGCGGTCCCGCAGCACCAGCCCCGGCGGGCTGGACTCGCCGCCGGCGTAGGGGGCGAAGCCGGGGAAATAGGCCACGCCCGCCTGGGGCAGCAGGGCCGCGAGGTCCGCCGCCAGGGCCTGGGCCTCGGCCTCCGAGGGCGCGTCCACCCAGAGGCCCTCGAGGCGCCCCGCCAGCGTCGCCCGGCGCGCCAGCAACAGGGCCAGGGCCGCGGGCGCGGCCCAGCGCAGCTTCGCCCCGGCCTGGAGCGGCGCGGCGGCCCCGTCGAGAAGGCGGAGGAGGTCCTGGAGGGGGCCCTGGTCCCGGGAATCCATAGCCCTCCAGTGTGCCGGAGGGGGCGGCTCCCGTCAGCCGCGGGTTCCTGGACCCTGGCTCAGCGCCGCAGCCGCAGGGCGTTCAGCACCACGGTCAGGGAGCTCAGCCCCATGGCGGCGCCGGCGAGCATCGGCCCGCCGAAGCGGTCGAGGAATCCGAAGGCGGCGAGGGGCACCAGGATCGTGTTGTAGGCGAAGGCCCAGGCGAGGTTCTCGCGGATGATGGTCGTGGTGCGCTTGCTGAGGCGGCGGGCCATGAGGATGGGCTCGAAGCCGTCCCGCACCAGGTGCAGCCCGGCGGCGCTGCGGGCGGTCTCGGCGCCCTTCACCGCGATGCCGCAGTCGCTCTGGGAGAGCACCATGGCGTCATTGACGCCGTCGCCCACGAAGCCCACGGTCTTTCCCGCGGCCCGGAGGGCCTTGAGGGCCTCCGCCTTCCCCTCCGGCGAGCAGCTGTGCTTCCAGTGCTTCAGGGCCATGGCCTCCGCGGTGGCCTTCACCGGGCCCTCCCGGTCGCCGCTCCAGAGGTGGAGGGTGAGGTCGTCGGCCTCCAGGGCCCGCAGTACCAGCAGCACGTCCGCGCGCCGCTCGTCGGCGAGGTGGATGAGCCCCAGCAGCCGCTCCCCCTCGGCAAGGCCCACCACCGTGGTGCCCTCCCGCAGGGGTGGCGTCTCCATGCCCAGGAAGCCCACGCTCCCGAGGCGGTAGCTCTTGCCCCGGATCGTGCCGCTGACGCCTCCCACATGGGTCTGGAACTCCGACACGTCGGCGCGCGCGAGCTGGGGCGCGGCCTGCCGGATGCCCTTGGCGATGGGGTGGATGGAGTCCTGCTCCAGGGAGGTGGCGATGGCGAGGATCTCCTTCTCCCCGAGTTCCTGGAGGGGCTGGACCTGCTGCACCACCGGCTGGCCGCGGGTGATGGTGCCCGTCTTGTCGAAGGCCATGTCCGTGAGGCGGCCGAGGGCCTCGAAGGAGGCCAGGTCCTTCACCACCATGCCTCGGCGCGCGGCGGTGCCCAGGGCCACGGACATGGCGATGGGCGTGGCGAGGCCCAGGGCGCAGGGGCAGGCCACCACCAGGGCCGTCACCGCCGGGCGCCAGGCCAGGGTGACGTCGCCCTTGAAGAACCACCAGCCGGCGAAGGTGAGCAGCGCCACCCCCAGGATGGCGGGCACGAAGACCGCGCTCACCTTGTCGGCCACGTCCTGGAGGGGCGCCCGTGAGGCCTGGGCCTGGGCCACCACCGAGGCCATCCGCGAGAGGAAGGTGTGCTTGCCGGTGGCCTCCACCCGCACCGTGAGGGGCGTGCCGTGGACGAGGGTGCCGGCGATGACCGTGTCCCCGGGCCCCTTGGGCACCGGCAGCGGCTCGCCGCTGAAGAGGGTGGTCTGGACCTCGGCGTAGCCGTCCACCACCGTGCCGTCCGCGGGGATGGCCATGCCGGGCTTCACCCGCACCAGGTCGCCCACGGCGAGGTCCCCCACCGGCACTTCCTTCTCGCCGCCGCCGATCTCCGCGGGCGGGAGCCAGGTGGCCGTGGGCGGGGCCAGGCGGAGGAGGCCCCGGAGGCTTTCCGCGGCCCGGGTGCGGGCCTTGGCCTCGAGGTAGCGGCCCACCAGCAGGAAGGCCACGAGGCCCGCGGCGGTCTCGAAGGAGAGATGGCGCGGCGCCATGGGCTCCATGGCGTGGGCGGGGAAGAGCCACTCCGCCAGCCCGAAGAGCCAGGCGGTGAAGGCGCCCAGGGCCACGAGGGTGTCCATGGAGGTCTGGCGATGGGCCGCCTGGGTCAGGGCCCGCGCGAAGAAGGCGCGGCCGGCGTAGAACACCACCGCCGTGGAGAAGGCCCACTGCATGAAGGGCGGCAGGTGCCAGGGCAGGCGCGGCAGCATGTCCAGCATCAGCGGGGCCGAGAGGGCCACCGCCAGGACCATGCGCGTGCGCAGGCTGATGAGGGGATCCTCCACCGGGGCCTCGGCGGCCTCCTCCGTGACCAGGGTGTAGCCCGCGGCGCTGACGGCCCGGGCGAGGTCGGCCTCCGAGGGGCCGTCGAAGCCGACCCGGGCCTCCTCGGTGGCGAGGTTCACCGACACCTCCTGGACCCCGGCCACGCCCTTCAGGGCCTTCTCCACGTGGTTCACGCAGCTCGCGCAGGTCATGCCGCGCACGGGATAGGTGACGGTCTTCATGGACGGCCTTTCCGCTGGGTTGCCCGTAGCTTACTCCCGATGGCCCGCGGGAGCCCGGGGCCCCGAGCGGCGGGCCGCCTCAGTCCCCCAGGGCGAAGCCGAGCTGGGCCCGGGCCAGGGCCGCGTCCATCCGCGCGCGGGTCAGGCTGAACCGCGCGGCGGTCAGGGCCAGTTCCGCGTCCTCGGCCTCCACCGACGTGATCACGCCCTCCCGGTAGGCGAGGCGGGCGATGCGGACCTGCTCCTCGGCCACGCCGAGGGCCCGGCGCTGGACCTCCGAGCGCTCGTCGGCCTCCCGCGCGCTGCTCAGGGCGCTGCGCACCTCCAGGGCCACGCCCTCCTCCGCCGCCCTCAGCCGGTGCCGGGCCTCGAGGCCCGAGGCGTGGAGCTCCGCGGCCCGGGCCCGGGCACGCAGGGGCGAGAAGCCCTCCCAGGTGAGGGCGAGCCCCGCCTGGTAGAGGCGGCTCTCGCCGTTCCACATGCGGCCGGCCGCGTCGTTCTGCTGGGTGACGGAGGCCCGGAAGGCCAGGGCCGGCTTCCCCGAGGCCGCGGCGGCGTCCCCGCCCAGGCGGAAGGCCTCCGCGGCCTGCCCCAGGGCCGCGAGGTCCGGGCGCTGCTTCAGGGCCCGGGCGACGGCGGCCTCCTCCTCGGGGAGGGCGCCATCGGACTCCGGGGGCGGCGCCAGGGGCGCGCTTCGGAATCGCGGGTCCAGGGTCAGGGTGACCAGGGCCTCCCGGGCCAGACGGGCCTGGTTCCGGGCCTCCAGCAGGTCCGACTCCGCCTTCGCGACCGCCAGTTCCGCCTTGAGCTGGTCCAGGCGGGGCGCGGCGCCCGCCTCCACGCGGGACTTCGCCACCTTGAGGAAGGCCCGCTGCTGCTCCAGGGCCTGGGCCGCCACCCCGGACCAGGCCTGGGCCTGGGCCGCGCGCAGGAAGGCGGAGGCGGCATCGAAGACCGTCTTCTGGCGGGCGCGGTCCAGGCTCCGCTTCCCGGCTTCCGCCTCCCGGCCCGCCGCGTCGGCCTTCCTGGCCAGCGCCCCCCAGGTCCAGAGGGGCTGGGTGAAGGAGGCCGTGAAGGCGTGCTCCTGGAGCTGCTCCACCTCGAAGCTCGAGGCCGGGACGAGGGGCGGGATGCCGGGGAACGCGACCTCCAGGTTCTTCTGTCGCGGCGTCCACAGGTAGCTGGTGTCCAGCTTCCCCAGGCGGTCCAGGGAGGCCTGGTCGGCGCGCCTCGCCGCGGCCTCGGCGGAGGCTTCCGCGGCCTTGAGGGCCGGCTGCTCCTTCAGGGCCGCGGCGATGGCGTCCTGCAGGGTGAGCGGGCCCTCCTGGGCGGCGAGGACGGCGGGGAGCAGCGGAAGGATGCGCAGGGGGTTCATCACGCCTCCGGATCGCGGGCGTCCACCCCGCGCCGTTCCAGCCGGTAGGCCAGGACGATGAGGGCGGGCAGCAGGATGAGGGAGAGGGGAATGGAGGCCAGCAGGCCGAAGATGTTCACCCACCCGAAGCCGGCCCACAGCTTGCCGCTGGTCAGCGTCAGGGGGAGCAGGCCGAGGATGGCCGTGAGGGCGGTGAGCACCACCGGGCGCAGCCGGTCCTGGCCCGCGTGGAGGATGGCGTCGGCGAGGGTCATGCCCCGGCCCATGAGGGCCTGCATGCGTTCCACGAAGTAGATCTTGTGGTTCACGTAGACGCCGATCAGGGCGATGAGGCCGAGGAAGCTCATGAAGCCGAAGGGATTGCCCGTCACCGCCAGGCCGAACACCGCGCCGATGAGGGCGAAGGGCACCGCCAGCATCACCACCGTGGCCAGGGTGAGGGAGTCGAACATCAGCACCAGGAGGAGGAAGATCAGGAGGATCGCGCCGACGGCGGCGATGCCGAGGTTCCGGAAGCTCTTCTCCGTCTCCTCCTGCGCGCCCGCGAAGCTCCAGCGGTAGCCGGGCTCCCATGTCTTCGCGTCGAGCCAGGGGCGGACCTTGGCGACCACGTCCGCGGGGAGGGTCTGGGCGTCCACGTCGGCGGTGATCTCCACGACCCGGCGGGTGTTGCGCCGCTTCAGTTCCGCGAAGCCGCGGTCCAGCTGGATCGCCCCCACCTGGCGCAGGGGGACGGTGTTGCCCAGGGCGTTGGGGATGGGCGTCTCCTCCACCGCGCCGACGGGATCCTCCGGGGAGGGCACGGGGTCCAGCACCACCTGCACCTGCTCGTTGCCCCGGCGGAACTCCGTGATCTTGTCCTCGCCGTAGAGCCAGCGCAGGGTGCCGCCGACCTGCCCGGGCGTCAGCCCCACGCGCATGGCCACGCCGCTGTCCACCTGCACCTTCGCGAGGGGGATGTTCTCGGTGAGGCTGTCCTTCACGTTGAGGGCTCCGGGATGGGCCTTGATCTGGGCCTTCACCTCCTCGGCGTAGGCCCGGAGCTTGGCGTAGTCGTCGCCGATCACGCGGATGACGATGGGGTGGGCCAAGGGCGGCCCGTACCAGAGCTCCTCCACCGCGAGGTTCACGCCGGTGAGCCCGGTGAGCCGGCCCCGGAGCCGCTGGGCCACCTCGGCGCTGCGGGAGCCCTCCCGGAGGCGGATGAAGATGTCGGCGTAGTCCTTGCTCTCGCGGTGGTAGATGCGGCTGCCGAAGATGGCCGGGTAGCCCGAGCCCACGGTGGCGCTGGTCACCTCCACGTCCGGATCCTGGCGCACCGCGGCCAGCACCTCCCGCGTCTTCTCGGCGGTCAGCTCCTCGTGGGCGCCCTTGGGCAGCTCCACGCTGACGAAGAGGGCGGGCTTCTCCGCCTTGGGGAAGAACTGGAAGCCGACGCGCGGCAGGAGCACCAGGGCGCCGACGAGGAGCGCCGCCGCGATCCCGAGGACCTGGAGCGGACGCGCAACCACCCAGCCGATGTGGCGGGCGTAGACCCCCTTCAGCCACCTCAGGGCCGGATTGGACTCCTCGTGCATGCCGCCGCTGTCCTGGGTGCGGTCGAAGGGGGCCTCGTCGTCCACGTCCTCGGTGGGCCGGGAGGGCCTCAGGAAGAAGGTGGAAGCCCAGGGCGTGAACAGCTGGGCCACCAGCAGGGAGAACACCAGGGCGAGGAGCACCGCCGTGGGGAGGCCCTTGATGAAGAGGCCCGTGCTCCCGCCCATGAAGAACAGGGGGACGAAGGCGGCCATGGCCACGGCGGTGGTGCCGTTGTTGGCCCAGAAGACCCGCGCGGTGCCGAACACGGCGGCCCGCAGCGGGCTGATGCCCTTGTCCCGCATGATCTGGATGCTCTCGGTGACCACCACCGCGTCGTCCACCAGGAGGCCCAGGGCCACGATCAGCCCGGCGATGGAGACCTGCTCCAGGGAGAAGCCCAGCGCGAAGAGCCCGAAGACCGCGCCGCCGGCCGCGAGGGGCAGCACCCCGCTCACCACCAACGCCGCGCGCCAGCCCATCCCGAGGGTGATGATGAGCATCACCAGGGCGATGCCCTCGGCGAGGCTCTCGATGAAGTTCGAGATGGACTTGGCGATCCACTTGGGCTGGTCGTGGACGATCTCCACGGTGGTGCCCTCGGGAAAGGTGTGCTGGACCTCCTTGATCTTCGCCCGCACCTCGTCGCCCACCTTCACGGCGTTCTCCCCCGAACGGAAGCGCAGGGCCATGCCCACCGCGGGCAGGCCGTTCACCACGAAGCGCTGCCGGGGGGTGAGGGCCTCGTCGCGCACGTCGGCCACGTCGCCGAGGGTGACGACCTGGCCCGAGCCGCGGCCGTCGCTGCTGGCGCCCACCGGCACCGCCCGCACCGCGTCCGCCCCCGTGAACTCCTGGTTCACCTGCAGGAGGGTGAGCAGGGGCCCGACCTTCAGCTCGCCGCCCGGGATCCTCACGTTGGCCGCCCGGAGCCGGTCCACCACCTGGTCCGCGCCCAGGCGGTGCCGGGCGAGCCGCACGGGGTCGAGGCGCACGCGGATGGCCTGCCGGCGCTCGCCGCGCAGGTCGATGCCCGCGACGCCGGGCACCGTGGCCAGGATGTCCTTGAGGCGCTTGGCGGCGTCCGTCAGCACCCCGTCGGAGCGGTTGCCCGCGATGGCCACGATCATCTGGGGCGTGAGGCCGGTGCTGTACTTCACCACCTCGGGGTCCTTGACCTCCGCGGGCAGGTCCTTCTTCTTCCCCGCCACCTTGCCCCGGATCTTCTCCGCGGCCACGTCCATGTTGGTGCCGTCCTCGAACTTCACGTGGAAGAAGGCGGCGTTGGGATAGGCCGTGGACTCCACCCATTCCACGGCCTCCATGCCGTAGAGCTCCTCCTCCACCGCCTTCACCACCTGGGACTCCACGTCCTCGGGGGAGGCGCCGGGATAGACGAGGGTGACGCCCACCTCGAAGGGATCCACCTTGGGGTCCTCCAGGCGGGGGATCCTGGCCCAGGCCATCCAGGCCAGCAGCAGGAGCCCGACGCAGCCCGCGAGGAGAAGGCGCCAGCGCTGGATGGCACGGTAGGAGAGGTCCTCGAAGCCGAGGCGGTCCTTCAGCAGGGCATGGAAGCGGCGCATGGGGGGGCCTCAGCGGTTCTGCGCGGCGGCGGCGCCGTCCACGACGCGGACGGCCTGGCCGTCCTGGAGGAAGTAGGCGCCCTCGGTGACCACCCGTTCGCCGCCCTTGAGGCCTTCCCGCACCACGATCTCCCGCCCCTCGGTGCGGCCCAGCACCACGGGCACCAGGCGGGCGCGGCCCTCGGCCACCTGGAAGACCCAGTCCCGGTCCTGCCGGTGCACCAGGGCCTCCAGGGGCACGCGGATCGAGGGATCCGCGGCGGCCCCGTCGAAGCGCACGCCGATGAGCACGCCAGGCTGCCAGCCCTTCGGCGCGCCCTCGGGCTTCACCTCCACGGCGTAAAGGCCGTCGGCGGGGTTGGGGGTGGGCGCGAGCGACGCGACGCGGCCCTTCACCGGGGCGCTCCCGTCCTCCGGGACCAGCAAGGCGCCCTGTCCCGGCCGCAGCCTGCGCAGGTCGCGGTCGGTGACACCGACCTTCACGGTGAGGCTGCCGGTCTCGTCCACGAGCAGCACGGGGTTCCCCGCCTGGATGCTTTCGCCGGGCTCGGCCACCCGCTGGAACACCGTGCCCGTCGCCGGCGAGGAGAGGGTCATGCGCGCCACCGCCTCCTGGGCCACCGCCAGCCCGGCCTCGGCGGCCTCCAGGGCCGTGCGGGCATCGTCCCGCGCGCTGGCGGCCAGGGCGCCCTCGGTGGCGAGTCGGTCGGCCCGGATCCAGTCGCGCTTCGCCTTGTCCCGCTGGGCGGCGGCGGCGCGAAGCTGGGCCTGGGCCTCGGCGGGATCGAGGCGGGCGAGGACCTGGCCCTTCGCGACGCGGTCGCCCTCCTTCACCAGGACGGCCGCGAGGATGCCGCCGGTCTTGAACCCCAGCCGCAGCCGGGAATCAGCGGCGATGGTGCCCCGCAGGAGCAGGGGCGCGTCGGCGGCGGGCGCCACCACCGCGGATTTCACCGCCGGGGGCGGCGGGGGGGCCGAGGCCCGCTTCGAACCGCAGGCGAGGGACAGGATCGCCGCGAGGCCGGCCAGCGCGGGGGCGGCCGAACGAAGGCCGAGGCTGCTCATCGGGACTCCTTGAAGAGGCGGGGATTCAGGAAGTCGTTCCAGGCCTGCTGGAAGGCCTCCGGGGTGTAGCGGGGCTGGCAGCACTCCGAGGGCGGGTTCACGAAGCGCTCGAAGAGGTCCCCGCCGGCGTGGAAGAGGAAGTTGGCGACGAAGAAGGGGTCGAAGTCGTCCCGGGCCACGCCCGCGGCCTGGGCATTGCGGAGGGTCTCCTCCAGCAGGGCCACGAAGTCCCGGGGCCCGGGCGGCAGGTCCGCCAGGCGCTTCTGCTGGATCCAGTGCATGTGGCACTGGTTGCACACTTGGGAGCGCACGGGGTCCCGCATCAGCACCCCCATGGCCACGGGCAGGAAGTCCCGGAGCCGGGCCTCGGGATCGGAGCGTGGCGGAAGGGCCGCCTCGATCTCCTGCAGGTTCGACTTCCAGGCCTCCTCGAAGACCGCCTCGGTGATGGCCTCCTTGCCACTGAAGTGGCGGTAGAGGGTGCCTTCCGCGAGGCCCGCGCGCTTGGCGAGGGCGGCGGTGGTCATGGCATCGAAGCCCACTTCCACCATCAGTTCGGAGGCTGCCTGGATCAGGGCCGCACGGGTGCCCGTGGCATTCGGGGCGGGGGACATGGGAACCTCCAGGGACTCGCTCTAGCACAGGTTGTGAGTGAGCGCTCACAACTATGTGAGTACTCACTCACGTGGTCAAGGGTTTAGCGGCCCGGTTCCGCGAAACTTGGCCAAGTGTCAGGAAACACGCGCGAACCATGCTATTCCTGGACCGCGGAGTCCCCATGCCGACGCCCATCTACCTTCTGTTCACCTTCCTTCTCGGGGCCGCCCTCCTGTTCATGGGCCTGCATCTCCGGGCCGAACCGGCGGATCCCCTGGGCGTGGTCCCGGAGGAGGTGAAGCCCTCGGCGCGGATGGCCCGCATCTGGGGCTCGGCCCTCGCCATCTACGGCGGCTTCCTCCTGCTCTTCGCCGCCGCCGCGATGCTGGACGCGGACTTCCGCCCCGGCGTGGTCCCGTTCAGGCGGGCGGGGGTCGGCCTCGGCATCCTCTTCGGCTTCTGGGTGGTCTTCCTGAACCGCAAGGTGGAATACCTGGGCCGGCCCGCCGAGGACGCCGGCCACGGACATCACTGATCCGTGATCCCTCCATCACCGGGGGCAGCGGCGCCGCTGCCCCCGTTTCGTGCTTCCATTAATCTCGACTTTCCAAGTACGGATTGGAGTGCCCCGTGGCCAACCGCCCTGTCGACCTCGAGAACGCCGCTGTCAAGGCCAAGTACGAAGCCTGGATCGCGGGGATCGACGCCCGCATCCGGGATCCGAGGACCGACCGGAACGAACTCTGCATCGAGCTCTGCCGCGGCTTCTACGGGCTCTCCGGGGAGCCCCGGAACATCCACGAGGAGGTGATGCTGGCGAACTTCGACCCGCGGAACGCCACCCTCGAGGCGGAGTACTACTCCGAGCTGGTCCTCGAGAAGTGGGTCCCGGTGAAGCCCCTCCTCTGGCTCTGGCAGATGTTCGACAACAGCCCGCTCAACGCCAACGTGTGGCTGGGCCTGATGTTCCGCCGGATGCTGGCGCCCCACATCTTCAGGCACTGCGGGAAGAACGTGAAGTTCTTCACGGGCATCGAGTTCAGCTTCGGCTACAACATCAGCATCGACGACGACACCATCGTCCACCGCTTCGTGCTCCTGGACGACCGCGGCTCCATCACCATCGGCAAGGGCGCGAGCATCAGCGACTACGCCAACATCTACAGCCACTGGCACGAGCTGGTGGATCCGCGGAACGTGCACCTGGGCGACACGGTCATCGGCGACTACGCCCGGGTGGCCTACCACGCCACGGTGCTCAGCGGCACCCAGGTGGGGACCTGGGCCATGGTGGGGACCTTCGGCCTCGTGACCAAGGACATCCCGGACTACAACGTGGCCATCGGCCTGCCGGCCCATCCCAGGCGCCTCAAGCCCGACGCCCCGGACGCCGTCGCGGCCCTGCATCCGCACCTGCAGCGGTAGGTTCCGCCCCTCGGGGATGATGCGGGGACGATCCGGGGGTACCCTGGGTGTTTCCGGATGGATGACCGATGACCCTTCGCCGCCTCCCCCTCGCCGCCCTCGTCCTGGTCGCCCAGGCCCCCCTCGCCGCCCAGGCGGGCGCTCCGGACCTGAAGGCGCTGGAAGCCCTGCGGGCCGAGAACCCCGTCGAAGCCTTCGCGAAGGCCAAGGCCCTGATTCCCGCCGCGCGACCGGCCTTCGACAAGGCGACCCTCCAGACCGCCTTCGCGGGGATCCGGGAGTGGAACGCCCAGCTCGACCTCTATCGCGTCGCCTACGACAGCGGCGTGGCCTGCGGCCAGTTCGAGGAGGCCCGGGAGATCGCCGGGAAGGCCCGGGACATGGCCAGGGACCTCCAGAAGGAGGCCATGGGCGCCTTCAACGCCTACAAGGAGACCTGGGTGAAGGCCGGGGAAGAGTCGGCCCAGGCCCTGGCGGAGCTGAAGGACCTGGCGGCCAAGGACGCGGCGAACCAGCTCGCCCCGGCGCCCGCCCCGAAACCCGATCCCAAGCTCTCCATCGAGGACGCCAACCAGCTCCTCCTGAAGCACGCCGAAGCCGAGCAGGCCAAGGTCCAGGCCAAGGCGCGGATCGCGTTCCTCAAGTCCAACGAGGCGACCCTCAAGGAGAACATCGAGAAGGCGAAGAACCCCCTCGCCCCGCTCGAGCGGACCATCCGCGACCTCGACAACCGGGTGAAGACCTTCGAGGGCGCGGTCGCCCAGTGGGACAAGTACCTCGGGGATGAGAGCGAGGACATCGCCAAGAAGTACAAGGGGGACAAGGCCCTCTACGCCGCCGGCCTCCTGCGGGGCGTGGCGCCGAAGCCCGAGAACAAGGACGCCGCCCTGGTGGCCCTCTACCGCGCCGCGGTGCTGGACCCTAGGAACGCGGCCATCCCCCGGCGCATCGCCCAGCTCCAGGGGAACGGGTCCGCCGCCCCTGAGCCGAAGCCGAAGGGCAAGGGGAAGAAGGGCTGAGCCCGCTCAGTCCCGGGGCAGCGGCAGCCCGTGCTGCCGCAGGAAGCTGAGCTTGTCCCAGTAGCCGCGCTGGAAGGCGATGCGGCCCTCCACCACGTGGAAGAAGCCGCAGCCCCGCAGCCCCAGCGGGTCGCGCCACTCGAGGATGGCCCAATCGCCGTCCTCGAAGAGGTTCTCCACGAGGCAGACCATCTCCGCCGCGGCGAAGCCCTCCGCGAACATCGCGCGGATGGCCTCCCGGCCGCGCACGGGCGCCTCGGCGACCTGGTGGTTGATCGCGTCCTCGGCGTAGAAGGTCGCGAGCGCGTCCGCGTCCCGGCGGTTGAAGGCCTCCACCCAGGCGGCGACGAGGGCTTTGGGCGTGGTCATGGCGGCTCCGGAATCCAGGGCCAGGGTAGCCCGGGCTGGGCCGGGGGTCGGCACAAGCGGCCCTGGCGGTCCGCCCGGGGACGGCACGGGTCGCTCCGCGGGAGCCGCTAGAAGCCCCAGCTCCGCAGCCTCGGCTCCGCCCAGCCGCGCCAGCCCCCGGGAAGACGGCTCCCCGCCTCGCAGTGGCCGGCCCCGGGCACGACGGTCAGGTCGGGGTGCCAGCGCGCGATGGCCTTCACGCCCTCCAGGGGCGTCACGGGATCCGCGTCCCCCGCGAGGAGGGCGATGGGCGTGCGGAGCCCTGGGCTGGCCTGCTCGGGGGAGACGTCGGCGATGCGGAAGCCCGCCAGGGTCCCCGCGCGGCGCAGGGCGATCTCCTCCGCGGGACGCAGGAGCGCCTCCAGCAGGGGACCGAGAGGGCCCTTCAGGTGGTTGCGGGCCGCGTCCCGGAGATCCTTCCAGGGGCTTTCCAGCAGGGCCCCGCCGAGAGGCCCGCCCCCCTCCTCGAGGCGGCGCAGGGCCAGGAGGGAGGCGCCGGCGCTCTGGCTCACCCCCGCCAGCAGCATGCGGCGGCGGGGCACGCCGGAGGCCTCGAGGAAGCCCACCGCGCGGGCGATGTCCTCCGCCTCCCAGGCGCCAAGGGTGGAAGGGACGTCGGGATGGACGTCGCGGCCGCGGAGGGTGAAGACCACCGCGTCCAGCCCGGGGAGGTCCCGCAGCCGGGGCGCCGTGCCCCAGGCGTCGTCGCCGAAACCGTGCAGGATGAGGGCGACCCCCGTGGACCCGGGCCGGTGGAGCCACCAGAGTTCGAGGGGCCTTCCCTCCCCGCCCGCCACGGCGTGCCGCGTCCAGGCCTCCCCCGGCGCGGCCAGCTCCGCCCGGATGCGCGCCCGCTCGGCTTCGCTGCGCTGGGGCATGGGCGCCCGGAGCAGATGGTCGGGCAGCACGAAGCCCGCCAGCAGGTTCAGCGCCGCCCAGAGGAGGAGGGCCGCGAAGAGGATCCGCACCGCGAGACGCATGCTGGGCCTACGCGGCCGAGGGCCACCCGCTTAGGTCCCGGACAGCAGCCCCTGCACCACGCGCCGGATCTCGGCCGGACCGGCGCTGCCCTTGAGGAAGACGTGGACGATCGCGGGATCCGTGCCGGGGGTGGTGTCCTCCCCGGTGAAGAGCGCCACCGGCGGGCCGCCTCCCTCCAGGGCCCGCAGGTCGCCCAGGAGCCCCGCGCCCTCCCCGTCCGGCAGGTGGCTGTCGAGGATGGCCAGGCTCCAGCTCCGCTCGGCGAGGCGCTCCCGCGCGGCGGCGAGGGTGCCGGCGCTCGCCAGGGACGCCACGCCCTCGAGCGCCGCGGCGAGGAGCTGGCTGACGGCCGCGTCGTCCTCCACGTGGAGGATCCAGGGCAGGCCTTCCGCGGCGCCCGGCTCCTCCCGCCGGAGGGCGGGCAGTTCGAGGCGGAAGACGGTGCGCCCCGGGCGGGACTCGAAGTCCAGGCTTCCCCCCATGGCCTCGGCGAAGCCCTTGGAGATGGAGAGGCCGAGGCCGCTGCCCGGCTGCTGCTGCGGCCCGCCGGCCTGGGAGAACTGCTCGAAGATGCGGGGCCGGAAGGCCTCGGGGATGCCCGGGCCGCGGTCCTCCACCTCCACCGCCCAGCCCGCGTCGCAGGGCTCGATGCGCGACAGCACGGGCCCGCCGGGGGGGCTGTACTTCACGGCGTTGGAGATCAGGTTCACGAGGATCTGCACCGCGCGGTCCGGGTCCGCGTAGACCTCCGCGTCCTCCCGCCAGGGCCCCAGGGCAGGGCCACCCCGAAGGAATCGCTGAAGGCCCGCACCGCCTCCACCGCCTGCCGGGCGAGGAGGTGGAGGCGGCAGGCCTTCGGGACGAAGGCCATGCGGCCCCGGCGGACGCGCTCCAGGTCGAGCATGTCTTCCACGATGCGGGCCAGCCGGACGGCGTTGGCGTGGGCCAGGGACGCGAGGCCCGCGGCGCGCTCCGGCAGGGGCCCGGCCGAGCCGTCCGCCAGCATCTCGAGGCTGGCGCGGATGCTGGCCAGGGGCGTGCGCAGCTCGTGGCTGGCGGTGGAGAGGAAGAGGCTCTTCAGCCGCTCCAGCTCGAGCTGGTCGGTCACGTCGCGGCTGGTGATGACCACCTCCTCCACGCGCCCGCCGGCCCCCTCCAGCCGGGCGCCCCGGGACTCCAGCCAGACCTCGCGGCCGTCCCGGGCCCGCACCCGGAACCGCACGGAGCCCCGGTCCCGGCCCGCCCGCAGGTCGCGGAAGAACTCGAGCATGGCGGGCAGGTCCTCCGCCTCCACGAACGCGGTGGGCAGCTGGCCCAGCACCTTCTCCCGCGGGTGGCCGAGCACCCGCTCGAGGGCGGAGTTGACGTCCACGAAGCGGCCGTCCGGACCGTGGCGGGCGATGATGTCGGGGCTGGCCTCCACCAGGATCCGGTAGCGGCCCTCGCTCTGGCGCAGCGCGCCGAGGGCGCGGCTGAGCAGCCGGTGGCCTTCCTTGAGGGCCTCGTCGTGCAGGCGGTAGGTGCTGATGTCCCGGGCCACGCTGCTCAGGAAGGCCGGTTCCCCCGCGGGTCCGCGGTGGGCCATGATCACCTGGGAGACCGGAATCTCGCCGCCCATGGCGTCCCGGTAGCAGGACTCCCCTTCCCAGATCCCCTCCTTGAGGGCCGTGGGGATGCCCGTCTCCACGAGCTGCCGGGCGGACCAGTCCACGTGGGAGTCCTTGACGTGGAGGCCCGCGGGCAGGGGCTCGAAGGGGCCGAGGCCCCGCAGCCGCCGGTAGGCCGCGTTCCAGTAGAGGGGCCGGCCCGACGTCTCCGAGATGCTGATGAAGTCGGGACTGCGGTCGAGCACCACCCGCAGGCGGGCCTCCATCTCCTGGCTCAGGTAGAGGTCGGTGACGTCCTGGCCCGCCGCCAGGATGTGCCGCCCCTGGGCCCGCGCGTCCCAGAGGAAGAGCCGGTAGCCTCCCTCCGCGTGGAGGAAGCGCGTGGCCAGGGCCTGGACCCGGCGCCCGGACCCGAGCTCCTGCATCGCCCGGGCCATGCCGTCGAAGTCGTCGGGGTGGAGGATCGTCGCGAAGCGCCGCCGCAGGAGGTCCTCCTCCTCGCGGCCGAGGGAGGCGGCGAAGGCCGGATTCACCTGGTGGAACACGCCGTCGAAGCCCACCACGCAGGCGGGCGTGGGCATGAGGCGGAAGAAGGTCTCCCGCTCCGCGGCCTCCGCGCGGGCCTCGGCGCCCTCGACGGGGCCGGGCTCGGGAGGTCCGCCGCGGGGCGCCTCGGGCTGGGATGGGTCCTCGGCCTTCATGGGGGGGTCGGGTGGTCCGCCATGGTCCGCCGGATGGCCTCCGAAGGGAAGCCCCGGCCTCGCCGGGGTTGTGATTTTCCCGACAAGTCCTCCGGGACGCCCCGCCACGCGGCGGGCCGTGCCGCCTTCACGGGGCCCGGGCCTGCGACCTCCGTCACCCGGCGCTCCGTCCTCGGAGCCCGCGCCCGGGGCCCCGGGGCCGTCCTCGGGCCGCGGCGCCGCCCGGCCTGGCGGCCCCACGCGATTCCGCAGCGTGCCGGCGCGTTCCCGCCGACCCTGGGAAGGGCACCACGAGCCTCGTGTGCTGTGGGACACATCGCCCCTGAATGCCGGCAATTCCGATCCATATACTCCGCTTCGAGGGGGAACCCATGACCGTGGGAATCCTGTTCGACGCGACGAAGTGCATCGGCTGCGGGGCCTGCGCGGAGGCCTGCAAGGCGCAGAACAAGCTGCCCGGGCCCGTGGAGGAGAAGCCCACGGCCTACACCTGGACCACGGTGGAGGCGAAGGGCGACGCCTACGTGCGGCACCTGTGCATGCACTGCCTCGTCCCCACCTGCGCCTCCGTGTGCCCCGTGGGCGCCCTGCACAAGACGCCCGAGGGGCCCGTGGTCTACGACGCCGAGAAGTGCATGGGTTGCCGCTACTGCATGATGGCCTGCCCCTTCGACGTGCCGAAGTACCAGTGGGACCGGGCGGTGCCGGTGATCGGCAAGTGCATCATGTGCACCACCCGCGTGAAGGAGGGGCAGGCCACCGCCTGCGCCACCGCCTGCCCCGCGGAGGCCACGGTGTTCGGCAGCCGCGCGGACCTCCTGAAGGAGGCCAAGGCGCGCATCAACGCCGAGCCCGGGAAGTACGTGGACCACGTCTACGGCCTGAAGGAGTCCGGCGGCACGGGGGTCCTGATGATCTCCGGCGTGCCCTTCGCGACCCTGGGCCTGAAGACCGCCCTGCCCGAGGAGCCGCCAGCCCTGCGCACCTGGCAGGTGCTCTCCAACATCCCCGACTTCGTGGCGGTGTGGGGCGTCTTCCTCTACGGCGTCCACTGGATCACCGCCCGGCGGGAGGCCGTGGCCGCCTTCGAGGCCCGGGCCGCCGACGCGGACCAGGGCACGACCCGCACCCGGAGGCCCTCATGACCACCCAGGCCCTTCCCGCCCGCCGCCCCTTCCGCGCCGGCTTCTGGACCGCGCTCTTCTCCCTGGTCTTCATCGCCTTCCTGGGGGTCACTGTCCTGCGCTTCACCAAGGGGCTCGGGGCCGTCACGAACCTCAACGACCGCTTCCCCTGGGGCGTGTGGATCGGCTTCGACCTGCTCTGCGGCGTCGGCCTCGCCGCCGGGGCCTTCACCCTCACGGCCGTGGTGCACCTCTTCAACCTCAAGCGCTTCGAGCCCATCGTGCGGCCCACCATCCTCACGGGCTTCCTGGGCTACATCTTCGTGATCCTGGCGCTGATGTTCGACCTGGGCCAGCCCTGGCGCATCTGGCACGCCCTCGTCTACTGGAACCCGCACTCCGTCATGTTCGAGGTGGCCTGGTGCGTGATGCTCTACACCACCGTGCTCTCCATCGAGTTCGCGCCGGTGGTTCTGGAGCGCTTCGGCTGGCACGCGCCGGCGCGCATCATCCACGGCCTCATCACGCCCCTCGTCATCGCCGGCGTCATCCTCTCCACCCTGCACCAGAGCAGCCTGGGCAGCCTCTACCTCATCGTGCCCTCCAAGCTGCACCCGCTCTGGTACTCGCCCCTGCTGCCCCTGCACTTCTACGTCTCGGCCATCGGCGCGGGCATCGGGATGGTGGTGCTGGAGTCCTACCTCAGCCAGCGGGCCTTCGGCCGGGCCCTGGAGATGGACCTCCTGGAGCCCCTGGCCCGGGGCATGGTGGTGGCGCTGGGAATCTACGGCCTCCTGCGCCTGCAGGCCATCGCGCGCAACGGCGCCTTCGGCGACGTCCGCGCCCTCACCTACGAAGGGAAGATGTTCCTCCTGGAGATCGCCCTGGGGGTCGTCCTCCCGGTGGGCCTGCTGGCCTTCCGGAAGCTGCGCACGAGCCCGCGCTGGCTGGTGGCGGGCTCCTTCCTCGCGGTGCTCGGCTTCGTGGTGAACCGCCTGAACGTGAGCGTCACGGGCATGGAACGGGCGGCCGGCGTGCGCTACGTGCCATCGGTCATGGAGATCATCGTGAGCGTCGGCCTCGTCGGCCTGGGCATGGCCGTGTTCGCCTTCGCCGCGCGCAACTTCGCCATCTTCCCCGAGCACGCCCCGGCCCCGGAGGCCGAGGCCCCCGGAGGCTGAACCGTGCGGACCCGCATCGGCACCCGCCTCATCCTCGGCGCCGGCCTCGTGAGCGCCGCGGTGATCGGGGTGATGGCGGCGCTGGTGGTGCGGATCCACACGGCCCAGCTGGTGGCGGAGCGCACCCGCAGCGCCAGCCAGCTCAGCGAGACCATCAAGGAGAGCACCCACTTCGACATGCTGGAGAACCGGCGGGAGAGCCTGCACCGGCAGATCCGCGCCATGGGCTCCCTGTCCCAGGACGGCATCCGCAAGGTCCGGCTCTTCAACAAGGAGGGGAGGATCATGTTCTCCTCCGACGCCGCGGAGATTGGAACCACCCTCGACACCAAGGCGGAGGCCTGCTTCGCCTGCCACACCGAGGGGCGTCCCCTGGAACGGCTGGACATGGACGCCCGGGCGCGCCTGTTCCCGGGAGGCGACGGGACGCGGGTGCTGGGCATCATCAGCCCCATCTACAACCAGCCCACCTGCGCCACCGCGGCCTGCCACGCCCACTCGCCCAGGCAGAGCGTGCTGGGCGTCCTGGACGTGAACGTCTCCATGGCCGAGGCGGACCACGAGATCCGGCGGAGCCGGCTGGCCATGGCGGCCCTGGCGTCCCTGGCCATCCTGCTCAGCAGCCTCATGCTCTTCTGGCTCAACCGCCGCCTGGTGGCGAGGCCCGTGGCCGCCCTGGTGGCCGGCACGCGGCGGGTCGCGGCGGGGGACCTCAACACCTCCATCGAGGTGAGCGGAAGGCACGAGCTCGGCGACCTCGCCGCGGCCTTCAACGACATGACCCGGCGCCTCGCGGACGTGCAGCGCCAGCTCACCCAGGCGGACAAGCTGGCCTCCGTGGGCCGCCTCGCCGCGGGCCTCGCCCACGAGATCAACAACCCGCTGACCGGCGTGCTGAGCTACGCCTCCCTGCTGCGCAAGCGCCTCGAGGCCGACGCCGAGGCCTGCGCCGACCTGGACGTGATCGTCCGCGAGACCAAGCGCTGCCGCCTCATCCTCCGGGAGCTGCTGGACTTCGCCCGGCCCGCGCCGCCCACGCGGGTGGAGGCGGACCTCAACGAGGTGGCGCGCCACGCCGTGGCCGTGGTGGTGAACCAGCTGGCCCTGAACCAGGTGCGGCTGGCCCTCGACCTCGCGGAGGACCTCCCCAAGGCCTTCGCCGACCCCAACCAGGTCCAGCAGGTGGTCGTGAACCTCCTGCTCAACGCCGCCGACGCCATCGGCGAGGCCGGCGGCGAGATCCGCCTGCGCAGCCGGGCCGAGGGGGCTTCGGTGGTCCTCGAGGTGGAGGACGACGGCCCGGGCATCCCCCAGGAGCTGCAGCCGCACCTCTTCGACCCCTTCTTCACGACGAAGGGAACCCGGGGCACGGGCCTCGGGCTGGCCGTCACCTGGGGCATCGTCCAGGGCCATGGCGGCACCATCGACGTCCACAGCGAGCCCGGCGCGGGCGCGCGCTTCACCGTCCACATCCCCCGCGAGGCCCCGGCGCAGGCCGGCCCCGCCCTGACCCCCAAGGAGGCCACGCCATGACCGTCCTGCTCATCCTCCTGATGTTCGTCGCCTTCGTCGGGCTGGACTTCCTGGTCCGCGACCTGTCGAGGCGGCACCGCGCCCGGAAGGAGCTCGAGGCCCGCAAGGCGGTGCTCGAGACCGCCGTGCGCCTCGACTTCACCCACGAGGCCAAGTCCCTCAAGCGGGTGGAGGTGCCCGAGCCCAAGGGCCGCATCCTCGCCGTGGACGACGAGCCCGTGGTCCTCGACTCCTTCCGCCGCATCCTCGTGCTCGAGGGCTTCAGCGTGGACACCGTGGAGACCGGGCCGGAGGCCCTGGGCCTGGTCCAGCGCCGCGACTACGACTTCGTGTTCACCGACCTCAAGATGCCCGGCATGGACGGCGTCGAGGTCGTCAAGGCCGTCAAGCACCTGCGCCCGGACGTGGACGTCGTGGTGATCACCGGCTACGCCACCATCGAGACCGCGGTGGAGACCCTCCAGCAGGGCGCCTGCGAGTACGTGCAGAAGCCCTTCACCGCCGACGAGCTGGCGGAGTTCGCGAAGAAGCTCCTGATCAAGCGCCAGGCCCGCCTGGACGCCCAGCGCCAGCCGGTGGTGCGCATCGTGGCCCCCGAGGTGGCGGAGACGGCCCCCGCAGGCGAGTACTGCGTTCCCGGCGGCGCCTTCCTATCCGAGGGCCACGCCTGGGCCCGCATCGAGCCCGGCGGCCAGATCCGCGTGGGCATCGACGACTTCGCCCGCAAGGCCCTGGGCCCCGTCGAAGCCGTGGAGGTCCCGGAGCCCGGCCGCGCCGTGCACAAGGGCGACGTGCTGTTCACCCTGAAGCGCGACGGCCAGGCCGTGCACTTCTCCTCCCCGCTGAGCGGAAAGGTGCTGAAGGCCAACCCCGAGATCCAGGCCCATCCCGATCCGATCCTGGAGAGTCCCTACGACCGGGGCTGGATCTGCGCCCTCCAGGCCACCGACCTCCTGAAGGAGCTCGGCACCCTGAGGATCGGCAAGCCCGTGGTGCCCTGGTACCAGGAGGAGATCAAGCGGCTGCGGGAGCTGGCCCCGGCTTCCGGCCCGGGGCCGGACTGGCCCGCCGTGGAGCAGGCGTTCCTGCATCCGGAGCGCGAGGGCGTCGGGGCCTGAGTCCCCCGGCTCAGCCTTCCTGCAGGGCGGCGAGGTCCCTGGCCACGGCGAGGGCCTCGCCGATCCTGCGCTCGTCGCCGGCCGTGCGGCCGGCGTGCCGGGCGAGCAGGGCCCGGGCGCCCGCCTCGTCCGCTTCCGCCGCCGCCACGAGGTCGGCCAGGGCCGAGGCCCCCAGCCCCAGGGCCCGCAGCAGGTCCGCGAGGCGCGCGGAGAGCTCGGCCCGCCGGGCCTCCCGCTGCGCCTTCAGGGCGCGCTTGCCGGGGCGCCGCTCCGCCATCAGACCTTCGCCAGCTTCCGGTAGGCCTCGAGGAAGTCCGCCGGCTGGGGCAGGATCTCGTCCTCGAGGTGGGGGTTGTAGGCGATCCACGTGTCCTTCGCCGCGACCCGCCGCACGGGCGCGTCCAGGTGGAAGAAGAGCTCGTCAGCGATGCGGGCGGCGATCTCGGCGCCGTAGCCCCAGCTCAGGGTGTCCTCGTGGGCGACGATGACGCGGTGGGTCTTCTTGACGGATGCGGAGATGGCGGCCCAGTCGTAGGGATTGAGGGTGCGCAGGTCGAGGATCTCGACGCTGAGGCCCTCCTTCTCCGCCTCCCGCGCGGCCTGCACGGCGCGGTGGACGGTGCAGCCGTAGGTCACCACCGTGAGGTCCTTCCCTTCGCGCACGGTGCGGGCCTTGCCGAAGGGGATGAGGAAGTCCCCGGGCACCTCCGGCCCCTTGTTGTGGGTCTGGCGGTAGAGGTGCTTGGGCTCCAGGAAGAGCACGGGGTCGTCGCAGCGGATGGCGGTGCGCAGGAGGCCGGCGGCGTCCAGGGCGGTGGAGGGGTAGACGACGCGCAGCCCCGGGCAGTGGGTGAAGGCGCTCTCGCCGCACTGGCTGTGATAGGTCGCGCCGCCCATGAGGTAGCCGGCGATGGGCACGCGCACCACCATGGGCGCCTTGAAGGCCCCGTTGCTGCGCCAGCGGATGTTCGCAAGCTCGTCCCGGAGCTGCTGCATGGCGGGCCAGATGTAGTCGAAGAACTGGATCTCCACCACCGGCTTGAAGCCCCGCGCCGCGAGGCCGATGGCGCGCCCCACGATGGTGGCCTCCGCCAGGGGGGAGTTGTAGACCCGATGGGAGCCGAACTGCTTCTGCAGGCCGTGGGTGGCCTTGAAGACGCCGCCCTTCCCCTTCACCTCGTCGAGGACCCCGTCGCGGCTCGCGTCCGCCACGTCCTCGCCGAAGACCAGGATGCGGGGGTCCCGGGCCATCTCCTGCTTCATGACCTGGTTCACGGCGTCGATGAGGGTCTTGGAACCGCTGGTCTCCGGGACGGACGCCTCGGTGTCGAAGGCGGCGGAGGTGGGATCCACGTCCTCGCTGTAGAGGTGCTCGTAGAAGGAGCCGCTGGCCGGGGCCGGCGCGGCCTCCGCGGCCTCCCAGGCCACGTCGATCTCCAGCTGGATCTCGGCCTTGAGCTGCTCCAGCGCCTCCGTCGTCAAGTCCCCTTCCGCCACGAGCCGCTCGGCGAAGGTCTTCACCGGGTCCCGCAGGGCCTCGGCGTCGCGCTCGGCCTTGGGCTTGTAGAGCTGCTCGTCGTCGGAGAGGGAATGGGAGTAGGGCCGGATCACCTTCGCGCGCACCAGCGCGGGGCCCTTGCGGGCGCGGGCGTGGGCGACGGCCTTCGACAGGGCCTCATAGCTGGCAATGGGATCACAGCCGTCCACGTCGTCCACGATGAGCAGCCCGTGGGGCTCGTAGCCCTTGAGGAGGGCCGCCACGTTGCCGCCCGGGTACTGGACCTCGGAAGGCACGCTGATGGCGTACCCGTTGTCCTGCACCAGGAACACCACGGGCACCTTGAGGTTCACGGCGTTGCTCACGGCCTCCCAGAACTCGCCCTGGGAGCAGGTGCCGTCGCCGGTGGTGGTGAGCACCACCTCGTCGGTGCGGATGCCGAGCGCCTCCTGCAGGCCGCCGGCCTCGGCCCGGAGGATCGCCTCGGCGGCGCCCACCGCCTGCAGGAACTGCGACCCCGTCGGGCTGGAGGTGGTGAAGATGTTGAGGCCCTTGTGGCCCCAGTGGCTGGGCATCTGGCGGCCGCCGCTGGCGGGGTCCTCCACGCTGCCCACGGAGCCGAGGAACATGTCCTTGGCGGTGTAGCCCAGGCCGTAGGCGAGGGCCCGGTCCCGGTAGTAGAAGAAGAACCAGTCGTGGCCGGGCTTCAGCAGCATCGCGGCGGCCGCCTGCACCGCCTCGTGGCCCACGCCGTTGATCTGGAAGAAGACCTTGTTCTGCCGCTTCCCGATGATCTCCTTGTCGTCGATGCGCCGGGCCGCGTAGATGGTGCGGTAGAGGGCCACGCGCTGCTCCCGGGTGAGCGGGGCGGAGGCGGCGGCGGGCGTGGAGGCGGCGGTGGCAGGGGATGTCACGGGACCTCCAGCGAAGCGGGTGAAGACGGGTCGGAAAGCCCAATTTACCACGGTTTCCGGGGCTTTCCGGAGGGGTAAAACCCCGGGGGACATGGTAGGTTGGAGGATTCACCCGGTGGGCTCCATGAAGACCGTCCAAGAGATCCGCGCCATCCACGACCTGCCCTTCCCCGAGCTGCTGTTCCGGGCGGCGAGCGTGCACCGCGCGCACTGGAACGCGGAGGAGATCCAGTTCTGCACCCTGGACTCCATCAAGACCGGCGCCTGCCCCGAGGACTGCGCCTACTGCCCCCAGAGCGCGCGCTACAACACGGGCCTCAAGGTGGAGCCCCTGAAGGACGTGGCCAAGGTCCTCGCCGGCGCCGCCGAGGCGAAGGCCAACGGCAGCACCCGCTACTGCATGGGCGCCGCGTGGCGCGAAGTCAAGGACGACGCCAACTTCGAGGCCGTGCTGGGCATGGTGAAGGGCGTGAAGGACCTCGGCATGGAAGTCTGCGTGACCCTGGGGATGCTGGACGGCGAGCAGGCGAAGCGCCTCAAGGCCGCGGGCTGCGACGTGTACAACCACAACCTCGACACCAGCCGCGACTTCTACGAGACCATCATCAGCACCCGCAAGTTCGAGGACCGGCTGCGGACCATCGCGGCGGTGCAGGAGGCCGGCCTGGCGGTCTGCAGCGGCGGCATCGTGGGCATGGGGGAGAGCGTGGACCAGCGCCTCCACTTCCTCCACGAGCTGACCGGGCTGGACCCCGCGCCGGAGAGCGTGCCCATCAACCACCTCGTCCCCGTGCCCGGCACGCCGCTGGCCGACCTGCCGCCGGTGCCGCCCCTGGAGTTCATCCGCATGATCGCCACGGCCCGCATCCTCTTCCCGAAGAGCCGCATCCGCCTCAGCGCGGGGCGCACGGCGATGAGCGACGAGATGCAGGCCCTCGCCTTCCTCGCCGGCGCCAACTCTCTCTTCACCGGCGACAAGCTCCTCACCACGCCGAATCCCGGCGACAGCCACGACCACCGGCTCGTGGAGGCCCTGGGCATGCGCGTGGAAGGCTCCGTCGCGGCGGTATAGCCGCCTTCCCCACGCCGGGCGCCCACGGCCCCGGCGGCCCGCCCCGGCTCTGCCCCGCTGAACCCCGACGACACGAGTGGACCCATGCGCGAAATGGACAAGGCCTTCGACTTCAAGACCGCCCAGACCCGGTGGTACGCCCGCTGGGAGGCTGCCGGCGTCTTCAAAGGGGACCGGGAGAGCGCGAAGACGCCCTTCTCCATGTCCCTGCCGCCCCCCAACATCACGGGCAACCTGCACATGGGCCACGCCCTGGCCTACACGCTGCCGGACGTGGTGGCGCGGCTGAAGCGGGCTGAAGGCTTCGACGTCTGCTGGGTGCCCGGCGTGGACCACGCGGGCATCGCCACCCAGGTCATCGTGGAGCGCCAGCTCAAGGAGGAGGGCACGGACCGGCACAAGCTGGGCCGCGAGAAGTTCCTGGAGCGGATCTGGGCGTGGAAGGAGCAGAACCAGGGCGACATCGAGAACCAGCTCCGGCGCCTGGGCGCCTCCGTGGACTGGAGCCGCAAGCGCTTCACCATGGACCCCGACCTGAACCGCGCCGTGCGCAAGGTCTTCGTGGAGGCCTACCGCCAGGGCCGCATCTACCGCGGCCCCCGCATGATCCAGTGGGATCCCGCGAGCCAGACGGCCCTCTCGGACCTGGAGGTGAAGCACGTGGAGCGCCACGGCCACCTCTGGCACCTCAACTACCCCCTCGCCGACGGCAGCGGCCACATCACCGTCGCCACCACCCGCCCCGAGACCATGCTGGGCGACACGGCGGTGGCGGTGCACCCCGAGGACGAGCGCTACACGCACCTGGTGGGCAAGCTCGTGAAGCTGCCCCTCACGGACCGGGAGATCCCCATCGTCGCCGACGCCTTCGTGGACCGGGACTTCGGCACCGGCTGCGTGAAACTCACCCCGGCCCACGACCCCAACGACCACGCCGCGGGCCGGCGCCTGGGCCTGCCCTCGGTGACGGTGATCGGCTTCGACGCGAAGATGACGAAGGAGGCCGGCGAAGCCTACGCCGGCCTGGACCGCTTCGAGTGCCGCAAGAAGGTGGTCGCCGACCTGGAGGCCGCGGGCCTGCTGGCCAAGACCCAGAGCCACACCTCCATGGTGGCCTGCTCGGACCGCACCGGCGCCGTGCTCGAGCCGCTGGTGAGCGAGCAGTGGTTCATGAAGGTGGACGAGGCGGCGAAGCAGGCCCTCGAAGCGGTGCGGGACGGCCGCATCCGCTTCACCCCCGAGCACCACGTGGCGGTGTGGGAGCACTGGCTGACGAACATCCAGGACTGGTGCATCAGCCGGCAGCTCGTCTGGGGCCACCGCATCCCGGCCTGGAGCTGCCCCGCCTGCGGCGCCCTCCACGTGGAGGTGGAGACGCCGAAGGCCTGCCCCGGATGCAGCCATGAGGCGCTGGTCCAGGATCCCGACACCCTGGACACCTGGTTCAGCTCGGCGCTGTGGCCCTTCAGCATCCTCGGCTGGCCCGACGAGACCGCGGACCTGAAGCGCTACTACCCCAACGACGTGATGTGCACGAGCTACGACATCATCTTCTTCTGGGTGGCGCGCATGGCCATGAGCGGCCTCACCTGGATGAAGGAGATCCCCTTCCGGCAGGTCTACTTCAACAGCCTGGTGCGGGACGAGGGCGGCCAGAAGATGTCCAAGTCCAAGGGCAACGTCATCGACCCGCTGGAGGTGATGGACGAGTTCGGCACGGACGCCCTGCGCTTCACGCTGATCTCCATGTCGGCGCCGGGCACGGACATCGCGCTCAGCCGCACGCGGCTGGAGGGCTCGCGGAACTTCTGCAACAAGCTCTGGAACGCCGCGCGCTTCGTGCAGATGAACCTCGGCGACGACGTGACCCTGGCCCTCGAGCCGGCGTTCGGGGAGGCCGAGCACTGGATGAAGGGCCGCATCGCCGAGACCCTGAAGGCCGTCACCGAGGCCCTGGAGCATTTCCGCTTCCACGAGGCCGCCGACCTGCTCTACCACCTGGTCTGGGACGACTTCTGCGCCACCTACATCGAGCTGGCCAAGGTGAACCTCACTTCCGGCACGCCGGCCCAGAAGGCGGCGATCCTCCACTTCCTCGACCTCATCCTGCGGGCCCTGCATCCGCTGGTCCCCTTCGTCACCGAGGAGATCCACGAGGCGGTGGTCGCCGATCGGCTGAAGCCCGGGGAGCCCCGCATGCTCGCCCAGCGCGCCTGGCCCCTCGGCGACCCGCTGCTGGCGAGGCCCGGCGGCGACCCCACGCTGATCCCACGCTTCCAGGAGGTGCTCAGCGCCTTCCTGCGCCTCAAGGCCGAGAACGGCGTGGACCCCGCGAAGCGCGTGCCCGCCGTCTGCAGCGTCCAGGAACTGGCTCCCTTCGCCGAGGCCTTCAAGGCCATCGCGCGCCTGGAGAGCCTGGACTTCCCGGCCGGCGACCTGGCCTCGCCCACCCGCGCCGTGGCCGTCGTGGCCGGCGGCACCGCGGCCCTGGAGTTGGCGGGGCTGAAGGATCCGGCGGCGGAGAAGGCCAAGCTCGAGAAGGAGAAGGAGAAGCTCGAGAAGGAGCTGGCGGCCCTCCGCGGCCGCCTGGACAATGCCCGCTACCTGGAGAAGGCCCCCGCCGAGGAGGTGGAGAAGGCCAGGGCCCTGGCCGCCGAGAAGCAGGCGCGGCTGGAGCAGGTGGGGGCGCTGCTGGGCTAGGCTCCCCTGGACCACGCTGTTCGTGCTGAACTGGACATGATGACGACCAAGACCTACTACGCCGGCCAGGACATCGACGCGCCCTGCGGGCGCTGCAAGCAGGAGACCCGGCACCGGGTGATGACGGTGACCAACGGGCTGCCGGATAAGCTCATCTGCGCGGCCTGCAACTCCATCCACAAGTTCCGCGCGGAGAAGCCCAAGGCCGAACCCGTGGCGCGCACGCCCCGCAGCGCGTCGGCGCCGCGGCCCGCGCCCAGCAGCTCCCGCTTCCACGAGCTGATGCACGCCGAGCAGGCCGGCGCCGTGGCCAAGCCCTACAGCGTGCAGGTGAAGTGGGAGGAGGGCATGTGGATGGACCACCCCTCCTTCGGCCTCGGCAAGGTCCAGAAGCGCGCCGGACGGAAGGTGGACGTGCTGTTCAGGGACGGGCTGAAGACGCTCATCTCGGCATAGGATTTGGCCGCAGGACTACTCAAGTCACTTCGCCGCGTCCGGTCCTGCTGCAGCCCCAACAGGAGGGCTCTTGCCTCTGGCTTCCGACGCTGCCCGGACTGCCAAGTTGAGCACATCGCCCGACGGGCTGAAGGCGAAGTAGGGCTCGCCCTTGGGCGTGGTCGCCCCAGAAGGGTGTACCGTGAAGTTCTGAACCCACTTGTCCTCCTCGATCGCCTCGACTTTCTTAAGGGCGGGGTCCAAGACCAGCGCCGCGTGCCTGGGAACGGACAAATAGGGCCGAACCTTTTCGGAAATCGGATAAAGTCCCTGGCGCTTGAGCTCTTTCTGACGGGATTCCGGTTGTTGGCTGAAAACCCACTCCGCCTCGCTATCGAGCTGCCTTTGGCGGGAATCTGCAATAAAGCCAAGCTCACCGGCCTCGCTCCAGAAGGGCTGGCCCAGGAAGGTGTCTGAGGCTTCTCCAGGCTCCGATGCCGACGCCAGACCACGGGGCAAGGCCTTGCGCCAATCCTCCACCAGGGTGGTGAGGGAGGCGGTGCCGAAGGACCATTTGGCGATCCGTCCCGTCGATGCCAGGAGCAGGATGTCGGACATGTCCGTGGCGCCAACGAACCGGGGGATGACCTTGGGTTCCACCGTCTCCTCCAGGAGCCTGAACTTGCCTGTGGAAGCATCAACGATCCAGATCCGAATCACAGGCTTGTCCTCGGGCTTGTGTCCCTTGGGGACGATTTGGGTGATGAGTACATCCCCAAGAGACCCCGCCATGGGTTCCGCGAAAGGGGGGAGGTCCACGGAACCCGTCATCCACCAGCTCTTGCCGGCCTGAGGTCGTTCCCAAATCTCCCAAGTCTTGAGCCGGGTCCTCCTCGGATTCGAGGTCCCATCCAACAGCGTCCATTGATGCAGGTAGGAGCCGTCCCAAAATTCCCGAATAACCCCGCCTTCTCCTTCTCCATCGAATTTCGGTAGCGCGGGCACGGTCACCGAGGACCACCGGCACTCCTTGAAGGACCACCGAAGGAGTCTCCCCTCCAGGACGGTTTCCACGCAGGGCTGGGCGTCCCGAATCAGCCTGCATGGTTGAGCGCGAAGGCAAGGCAGGGCGGACAGGATCACCAGACCCAGATTTTTCAGCAGGCTAAAGGTGGGCATGCGCAGGTCAACGGTTCTGGGATGCCGTCGTGTCGTGGCCGGCCCGGCAGCGGCAGGTATAGTTCGAAGGTGCCGTGCCGCTGCAGGATTGGTTCTCCTCGAGGCATTGAGAAGGACCAAGGGGCCCAAAGGGCCAAGGCTTGGGGCAGAAGGGCAGGCAGTCGGCGACACGATTGCATGGCCTGACGACTGCACCTCCGCTGCCCGCGCCTCCAGATGTCGAGCAGGGGGGCAGCCCATCCAGGCCGATGTCGGAGCACATCGCGGTGCCCTCAGAGGCGGAATCGATCGGGGGGGCGGTCTGTGAGTACGCCTTGAACGCACATCCCAGCAGGAGGCATAGAAGGGCCGTCTTTAGCTGTCGCATAGGTTGTCTCCGATGCAGAAATGCTACTTAACAAACGGGGGGGGGGGGGCAAGGTCTCTGAGGCCGCTTTGAGGGATCTACGCAGGCCCTGGCGTTGGCGAGCCTTTTTTGATCAGGATTTTCCGAAATTCTGTTTCGGACTCCGGCGAAAGGGCTGTGCGGTTCCAGGAGTCTTGAAAGCCTCCCCGCAGGCCCCCGGAACTGCACAAGACCGCCCTACACTCGAGGCATGGTCCGCCCCAGAGTCTCCGCCGGCGGCGGTCTCGCCGCCCTTCGTTACGTCTTCCTCAAGGGGCGGGCCACGGGCTTCTGGCGGCTCTGGAAGCGCATACACACGAAGAACGCATGCAAGACCTGCGCGCTGGGCATGGGCGGCGCGAAGGGCGGCCTCCGCAACGAGCTCGGCCACTTCCCCGAGGTCTGCAAGAAGAGCATCCAGGCCCAGGCCGCGGACATGCAGGGCGCCATCCCCGAATCGTTCTTCCGCGAGACGCCCATCGGCCGGCTGGCCTGGCTCAGCCCCCGGGAACTGGAGGCCCTGGGCCGCCTGGCCTTCCCCCTGATCGCCGGGCCCGGCGACACCCACTACCGGCGCATCGCCTGGGCGGAGGCCCTGGACCGCTGCGGCGCGGCCTTCCGCGACGCGAAGCCCGACGAGACCTTCGTCTACGCTTCGGGGCGCAGCTCCAACGAGGCCGCCTTCCTCCTGCAGCTGGTGGCCCGGGCCTACGGCACGCCGAACCTCCACAACTGCTCCTTCTACTGCCACCAGGCCAGCGGCGTCGCGCTGAACCAGGTCTACGGCAGCGGCACGGCGAGCCTCGTGCTGGAGGACCTGGAGCAGGCGGACCTCGCCCTCGTGATCGGGGCGAACCCGGCGAGCAACCACCCCCGCCTGATCACGCAGCTCGTCCAGATGCGCCGGCGGGGCGGCACCGTGCTCGTGGTGAATCCCCTCAAGGAGCTGGGCCTCGTGCGCTTCCGCGTCCCGGCCCTGATCGGCAGCCTGCTCTTCGGGTCGCGCATCGCCGACCACTACCTGCAGCCCCACATCGGCGGGGACATCGCCCTGCTCAAGGCGCTGCTGAAGGGGGTGCTGGAGCGCCAGGGCGAGGACCGCGCCTACCTCGCGGCCCACGTGTCGGGCTTCGACGACGTGCGGGCCGACGTGGCGGCCGCGTCCTGGGAAGCGCTCGAGGAAGCCTCCGGCGTGCCGAAGGCGGAGATCGACGCCACCGTCACCGCCCTGCTGAAGGCCAAGCGCGGCGTCTTCCTCTGGGCCATGGGCCTCACCCACCACGCCCACGGCGTGGACAACATCCTGGCCCTGTCGAACCTGGCCCTGGCGCTGGGCTGGCTGGGCCGCCCGGGCACGGGGCTGCTGCCCATCCGCGGCCACAGCAACGTGCAGGGCGTGGGCAGCATGGGCGTCGCGCCGGGGATGAAGGAGGCCTTCGCCCGGCGGATGCAGGACCTCTTCGGGATCCAGCCCCTGCCCGAGGGCCAGCACACCTTCGCGTCCCTGGAGGCGGCATCGGAAGGCCGCGTGAAGGCCAGCTTCCAGCTCGGCGGGAACCTCCACGGCTCCAACCCCGACGCCCCCTGGGCCGCGAAGGCCCTGGCGGCCATCCCCTTCACCGCGATGGTGAGCACCAAGCTCAACACCAACCACGTCCACGGCCGCGGGCAGACCACCGTGATCCTGCCGGCCCTGGCCCGGGACGAGGAGGACCAGGCCACCAGCCAGGAGAGCATGTTCAACTTCGTGCGCCTCAGCGCAGGGGGGAAGCCCAACGTCGCGGGCGAGCTGAAGGGCGAGGTGGAGATCCTCGCAGAGCTGGCCCAGCGGATCCTGCCACAAAACCCTGATGGATCGGCCAGGTTCGACTGGTCGCGCCTGAAGAGCCACGCGGCCCTCCGGGAGGAGATCGCCAAGTCCGTAACCGGCTACGGTGAGGCCGCCTCAGGCCGGGAGTTCCAGGTCGCGGGCCGCACCTTCCACGAGCCCGAGTTCCCTACCCCCGACGGCAAGGCCCGCGCCGTGGTGACGCCCCTGCCCCGCTTCGACGAGGCGCCGGACGCGCTGCGCCTCATGACCCTGCGCAGCGAGGGGCAGTTCAATACCGTCGTCTACGAGGACGAGGACCTCTACCGCGGCGTGGACCGCCGGGACGCGATCCTGATGGCCGCGGAGGACGCCGCGCGGCTGGGCTTCCAGGAGGGTGACAAGGTGCGCGTCGAGTCGCAGACCGGCGCCATGACGGCGGTGGTCTTCCTGGTGGCCATCCGCCCCGGCAACGCCGCCATGTACTACCCCGAGGCCAACGTGCTGGTGCCGCCGAAGCTGGATCCGAGGTCCAGGACCCCGGCCTTCAAGCACGTGGCGGTGCGGGTGCGGGCGTGGCGGTAGGGGCCTTCCCGAGGGCGAGGCCCAGGCCGGAGAGGATGAGCGCCGCGGCGGCAAACCAAACCGGGGACGGCCACTCCCGCAGCAGGGCGGCCGCGCCCGCCGCCGCGATGAGGGGAACGGCGAGTTGCGCTACCGCGGCCCGGAAGGCCCCCAGGCGCGGCAGGAGCGCGTACCACAGGGCGTAGGTGGCGCCGGAGGCCACGGTACCGGAGAGCGCGGCGAGGAGGAGCGCCTTCGGCGTCGCATGATGCGAAGCCGGCAGGAGGAAGGTCGGCAGCACCAGCAGGGCCGCTCCGAGAAAGGCCGCGGCGCTGTCCGCCACCGGCACGGTGGAGCCGCGGCCCAGCAGGGAGTAGGCGCCCCAGGCAATGCCTGCGAGGAGCATGGCGAGGGCGCCCTGCCAGGGCGGCGCGGTGGCGCTGGGCGCGCTGAGGACGAGCAGTCCACCAAAGGCCAGAACCGCGCCGAAGGTCCTGGTCCACGGGAAGGGTCCGCCCTGCACCCGCGCCACCGCCAGCATGGTCACCTGCACCGCGCCGAAGAGGAGGAGGGCCCCCGTGCCCGCGGGGACGCTGCGGTAGGCCCAGGAGAAGGCGAAGGCGTAGACCGCGAGGGCCAGCGAGGGCCCGAGGCGAGGCCGGTGCCAGAGTTCTCCCCGTCCCCGGGCCAGCAGGGCGAGGGCGATGGCCCCGCTGCCCAGGCGCACCGCCGTGAAGGTCGCCGCGTCGGCATCCCCGGGGCCCAGCACGGCCCGGCAGAGGAGCGAGTTGGCGGCGAAGCCGCAGAGGACGAGGGGGAGGGCGAGGGGGACGGAGGCGCGCACGGGAATCGTGCAGCATCGCACGTTCGGGTTCCGGGCCGCGTCCGATACCCTGCGGTGGATGGAGCCTCTCCTCCCCGACGCCCCGCCCCCGGCCCTCCGCGAGCTGCGCTTCGCCGTCATCGACCTGGAGACCACCGGCGGCAGCGCGAAGGCCTTCTGGGACAAGAAGGAGCGCTTCCACCCGGCCAGCGAGATCACGGACATCGGCGTGGTGACGATGGCGGGGCCGGTGGTGCAGGGGGCTTTCGAATGCCTGGCGGCGGTGGAGGGGCCCTACCCGCCCGCCATCCAGCGCCTCACGGGCATCACGCCGGCCATGCTGGCGGACGCCGAGCCCTGGGAGCGGGTGGCCCTGAAGGCCGCGCCCCACCTGGAGGGCCGCGTGTGGGTGGCCCACCACGCGCCCTTCGACGGATCCTTCCTGAAGGCCTGGCTGCCCCACGGCCTCTGGCACCGCCACCGGCTCGTGTGCACGAGGCTGCTGGCCAAGGCCCTCATCCCAGAAGCGAAGAGCCGCGCCCTGGTGCAGCTCTGCGCCCTGCTCGGCATCCCCAACCGGCGCCCCCACCGGGCCCTCCCCGACGCCGAGGCCACCGCGGAGCTGATGAAGCACATGATCGCGCGGGCAGAGGCGCAGGGGATGGACGGGGAGGCATTCCTGGAGTTGGGGGAGATCAGTTGGGGGAAGCTGTAGCCTTCAATCCTTCGGTCGCGGGCCGGGGTCCTTGTAGCCCATGGCCTTCAACTCGCCCTGGAGCGCCTTCAGTCGGGCTGTTTCACCGAGCTGGATGAGCGCCTCCTCCAAGGGCTGGAGGACCAGGTTCCGCACCTGACGTAACTCCCCCTGGGGTTCCACGTAATTCGACTTGAGGTGCACAGGACGCGACAGGATGGCCTGGGTCCAGCGCCGGTAATCCAGTTCCCATACGGCCGCGCACCAATCCGATAGCTCCCGCCAGGCTTTCCGCTCCCGCAGCGACCACATTACCAGGGAGACGACATTGACGTTCAAGGCGCTCTGCTCGACCCAGGATGATGGTAGATACGGGAGGCGTCGCAGCAGGGTGGCCGGAGGCGTCGGCCGGGGATGAAACTGTGACCAGAACATCCAGCGGCTCCACTGTCTCCAACTACCAGGCCAGGGTTCGAGATCGGATTCGATCTGTGGAAGCAGCTTCAGGGCGGCCGCGCTCCAGGCCTCTCGATCCCTTCCAACTTTCAATCTCTCGGGACCAGGAAGACCGACGCGCCAGACCGGTAGCCGACGGAGCAACTCCAGCTCGATCCGGGGGCTTGGCAATTTTTCCAGGAGCAGGGTCAAGTAGACCTCCTGAGCATCCAAACGGTCCGGCTGACGATCCAGCAACGCCCTCAGGCGCTGGAGATAGGGAACACCCTGCCGAGCGAGTGCAGCCGCCATCGCATCCGGTTTCACTTCGCCCTGCCCCCACTCGAGGACCCGGCTCCCTTGGAGGAGCATCCACGTGGCCCCACCCGTAGGCGGAGGTGCGTTCTCCAGCTTCCCTCGTTCGTCTTCCCCGAGCGGCCTCCAGGAGAGCTCAGCTTCGGACCAGGCTTCGAAGGAGGGATGCTGCTTCAGGTCCCCCAGGCGCGGTCCTGCCTCGTTGGCGCGCGTGAACACGAATCGATAGGGGAGGGGTCGGACCGCGGGACGGAGCGGGGCCGGATCGGATTTCAGGAATTCCTGGATCCGGTCGATCCCGACCAGGTCTCGCCCGTTACGGTCCATGATTCGCTCGGAGAACCCCTTCGCAACCTGAGACCACCGGCTTCCCGCGTCATCCTTGAACTCCGCAAGTTGAGCCAAGGCATCTTCAACCTTCCCAAGGGACAGAAGGGCCCGGATTCTGGGAACTCCGATCGCCATGATTAGGGGAAACCCGATTCCTTCACGGGAGGCGTAAGGGGTGGCTTCCCGCGAGGATGCGAGGGCTCTCGCATGGGCCCAGAATCCGGCCGTGTCGTCAGCCAGCCTTTGCCATTCCTTGTCACGGGAGAGGAGACGGCAGTGGAGGTCCACGGCCGAATCACTTGGGAAGGCCCAGCCTGGCAGCGGTTCAAGCTCGGTCCGGAGCTTGTCGACGAAGTCCGCCGGAAGCGCACCCAGCATGGTGCCCAGCGTCTCCCATGCCCGATAGTCCGAGGGACTCTGGCGAATCAGCGCCTTCAGCCGCTCCACCACTTCCCCCAGCACCGGCCGCAGTTGAGGGCACTCCGACAGAGCCCCCAGGCTAGCGAAGAAGAAGTATGCCTCTGCCTGCTCCCAGTCTGGCACCGCCAGCATCGCCTCCAAGGCTCGCCGCACCCGCCTGGCCCCTGCCTCGTCCCAGGCTTCGGGACTCAGCTTCGCGAGTTCCTCGTTGGTCCGTGGTGTCTCCCGACCCTGGTTCCTTGCTCTGAACAGGACCTCGCCAGCGGTGGCCATGAACTCCTCCGCCACCAGGTCGCCCCACTGGGGATGATCCCGGAGCAGCTCCGCCCGGGCTTCCCAGGCGGGCCTCCACCCGCTCGACCGCATCGCAGCGAGGATGGCCGGGGCGTCGGGATCCCGTTCCCCGGAGGCGAGCACCGTACCCTGGGGTCCAAGGACAAACCACCGTGCCTTTGCCGCCTCTGGAAAGGACTCTCCAACCGTTGCGAATTGTCCGGGTCCCAGGACCATGAACCCAATGGCTCGGGAGAGCAGGAGACGGATCGCATCGTCGGTGAGGCTCCAGGGCTTCCCCACCATGGTGCGATCCGCGAGGACCAGCCTGAATTGGCCATTGCCGCCTTTGCGCCATAGCAGCTCAGCCTTGATCTGCTCCCACTGGACCGGAGTCTGGGCTTGGGCTGCGGTGCAGGCCAAGGCGAGGATCGTCGTCGGGAAGGGTCGGAACATGGATAGTCCTGGACGTTGAATTCATCAAAGCACATGTGCTCCCGAGTCCTGCGGCGTTCCGCGATGACAGTGATGCCAGTCGCCTTCCATCCCCCATTTCCCGCACACTATCCCCATGGATCTCGCCCGCTTCCTCGACCTCGTCCGCGGCCACGGCTGGCAGGGGATGGCCCTGTGGGGCGTGCTCATCGCCCAGGCGCTGCTGTGGGTGCTGCTGGTGCGGCTGCACCTGAGCATCCAGAAGGAGGAGGCGCCGTGGGAGGAGTGCGTGGGGAAGATCCGCAGCGCCTTCCTGCGCAAGGTGAACGGGGAGGACGAGATCGCGGAGCTGAAGGTGCACCGCTACGCGCCCTCCGTGGACAAGCTGGTGGCCCTGCACTTCGCGGAGAGCAAGAGCGACCTCATGACCCGCTTCCTGCTGCTGCGCTGGAAGACCAAGGAGTGCCTGCGGCCCTACTGGATCCGCTGGGGCTACCTGCTCATCGGCTTCGGCGTGGTGGTGTGGTTCCTCCACGGCCTGGGCCTCGACCTCGGCCTCGCGGGGCTGATGCGCACCCCCAGCGACCCGCGCCTGCTCTGGGTCTGGCTGGGCTACGCCATGGTCATCGCCTGGAAGCTGGTGCGCCTGCAGGGCAACCTCGAGCGCGTGCAGCGCAGCCTCCTGCTGCCCCGGAAGGATGAATGATGCGCCTCCTGGCCTGCCTCGCCGCCGCGACCGCCCTCGCCGCCCAGGATCCCCTCCTGCCGCCCCTCCTGCGCCAGGCCAGCGCCGAGGCCGCGTGGGACCTGGAGCACGCGCTGCGGGTGGACCTGGACGGGGACGGCCAGGCCGACGTCGTGGTGCTGGGCCGGTTGAAGGACCGCCTCCTGCTCGCCGCCCTCACCCTGCCCCTGGGCATGGGATCGAAGGCCCAGGTCATCGCCTTCACCTTCGACCCCCGGCGGGTGACCGGCCTCTGCACGGACCACCCTGTCCTCGAGCCGGAGAGCCTCGACTGGGATCCCGAGAAGACCCCCGTCGGCGAGCTTCCGGGCTTCACCCGCAGCGCCACCGCCCAGGGCATCAAGGTCGTCCACGGCGCCTGCGCGCCCTACCACCTCTACTGGGACCGGCCGGCCCGGAACCTCAAGTACTGGCGGCGATGAGGGCCGGCGACACGGACCGCGGCCGCCAGGCCCGGGCCTGGGGGCGGCGCGCGGAGCGCCTCACGGCCTGGCTGATGTGGGCCCGGGGCTGGGACCTGGAGGCCTCCAACCTCCACCTCGGCCGATCGGAGCTGGACCTGGTGATGACCCGGGGGGACGAGCTGCGCCTGCTGGAGGTCAAGGCCCGCCGGGCCGGCGCCTGGACCGGCGCCGACACGGCCCTCCACCAAGAGCAGCGGCTGCGCCTCCAGCGCGGCCTGCGCAGCCTCCTCGACCGCGCCCCCTGGCCCGGGCGGATCACCTTCCAGCGGGTGAGCTGGGCGGGATGGCGGCCCACCTTCCACCCGCCGGAGCGGTGGGAGGGGCTGCGGGCCTAGGCTCCGTCGGTCCTAGAGCTTGATCTGGAACTCGGGGGTCTCGTTCTCGGCCTTCGAGCGGAAGAGCCTCACGCCGTTCGCCAGCTGGACCATCCGCGTCCGGCCGTCGGTCTCGTGGGCCTGTTTCACGGCGGTGGCCATGCGGATCCCTTCGTCGAGGTTCTCCACCGCGGCCACGGAGACCAGGAGGGCGGCCGTGAGGATGGTGGTGCCGTCCCCTTCCGCGCCGACGGGCTGGACCACGATGCTCACCAGCCGTTGGTCCTTGGGACTGGAATGCCAGTAGACCCGGTTCATCGCCCTGGCGGTGCGAAGGGTGTTGGGGGGGAGCTCATCGATCTCGAGGCGGCTCCCGTTCTCCCGCCGGAGCAGCGCGTCCGCCCTTTTGCTGATCATCAGGTAGTTCGGCACGCTCCGGTCGGCCGGCGCCCCCGGAGCGGAAGCCCCGCCGGCGGGCGTCTGGGCCAGGAGGGTCGGGAGCGCGGTCAACAGGAGGATGGGCAAGGGAAACGGGCGCATGGTGGCTCCTCAGGTGGATCAGCCTCGGTACTCAATGTAGGCCCGCCGGCCCGCCCCGGGAGGTTCCTGGGACGAAGGGGGGGGCCTCGCAGGGGCGAGCCGTGGTGATCAGGGGCCTGTCCCGCCCGAGCCTCGGGACCCGGGCCTCCCTCAGACCCCGCCGCCACCGCGGAACAGGCCGGGCCCCGGCGCGGCGAAAGACCGGTGCTCAGAGCATGGCCGCCCGGGCCTCCAGCTCGCAGACGCCTTCCGCGTCACCGCAGGCGCGGGCCACGAGCCCTCGCCTGATCACGGGAGCGCTGAGGAAGGTGCGCCTCAGGAGGCCGAGGGAGAGGGGCTCGGACCGGTTCCACGGCAGCAGCGACAGGGACCGCCCCATGGCGCAGTAGCCGAACACCAGCATGGCCGCCGCCCCGGCCGCGGAGATCCAGTTGAACCAGCGCAGGCCCGGCAGGAGGCAGGCCAGCAGGAGGAGGGCGTAGGCCAGCCGGATCTGTACGCCGATGGCACGGACGTCCCGGGCGTGGCGCCAGGCGAGGACGGTGTGGGCGAGGGTGATCGCGGCCGCGGCCGGGAAGGCGTGCCGGAGGCCGGCGAGGCCGGCCACCATGGCGGCGAGGGTGGCCAGCCAGATCCACCAGGTCAGCCGGTGGGGCATCAGGGCGAGTGTCATGGGGTGGCTTCCCTTCGTCGGTGCCGGGAATCCGGCGGCGCCGGCGGAAGACCGGGCCGCCGGAATCCGCGGGATGGTTCAGGAGAACTGCGGCGCGAGGGCCTCGAGGCGCGCGGCGGCGCCGGGGTGCACCAGGTCCGCCACCGCGAGGAAGGCGGGGTGGGACATGCCGGAGCCCAGGAAGGTCCAGCGCATGGCCTGCTCCTGGACTTCCAGGAACGTCACGGTCTCCGCCGGCGTCAGGACCCGCCCCGTGGCGCGCTGGAGGGCCTCCAGGTCGAAGGCCGTCTGCTGCATCAGGCCGCCGTCCAGCAGCATGCCGAACTCGAGGTAGCCGTCGATGGCCGCGGCGCGCTCCGCCGGGGTGCAGGCCTCGGCGAGGGCCTGGACCATCAGGGTGTCGAGCTTCGCGTGCTGGGCCTCCTCCATCCAGTGGTGCCTGAGCAGGCTCTTGAACTGGGGATCCAGGCTCCCGTCCTCCAGCACGCTGTCCTGGAAGTGGCGCTGGGTCATCCATTCGATGTGGAGGATCACCAGGGCGATGGCCAGGGGATGCTTGGCGAGGATGGTCCGGGCGATGACCTCCGGGGGACCGATGACGTCGCAGTGGCTCCCGAAGAAGTCCAGGAAGTCCTTGCGGAAGCGCTTGAAGAGTTCGATGTGCTTGGCCTCCTCCCCGGCGAAGTTCAGGAAGGCCCGGGTGCGGGTGTCGTGGCCGCTGAGCATCGGGCGGGCGTGGTCCAGCACGAAGGGGAGGATGAACTCCTCGGTGAGTCCGAAGAGGTACAGGTAGTTGTGCCCCCGGATCTGGTTCAGCACGAGGCGCTCCCTGTCGCTCAGGAAGTCCAGGGCCTCGGTGCGGGCGAAGGACTCGGGCATGAAGGGCCGGGAGAAGTCGAGGTGGTTGCGGCCGCCGATCAGGTCCTCGACCCGCCAGGTCACGCGCTCGGAGGCGTCGAGGATGGCGTCGTAGTCGTAGGTGGGCCAGGCGCCGGCCGGGCGATCGGCGGTGAGGGTGGGTCGGGTCATGGGCTGCTCCTTGGTGATTCGGCATCGGTGCCGAGGCATGGAGCTTCGCCCCCCACCGTTGGAGCCGGCGTTGGAACCAGCGTGGAATTTCCCGGCGAATCCCTGGGCGGGGCTTCAGGACCCGAGGAGGCCCTTCAGCGCCTCGAGGAACCGCCGGGGGAGAGGATTCAGGCTCGAGGAGCAGGTGGTGCCACCCCTCCAGGCTTTGGCACTCCCCTCGCCTTGCTCCCGGTCCGTGTCAACATGCTGACCCGCCTGCCCTCCGTCTCGCCTGCCGCCCCTCGGGGCCGGCCATGAGCCTGCCCCTGGCCAGCATCGAGCCCCTGGGAGGGCCGGGCGGGGAAGGCCTGTTCAAGGCCCGGTCCCTGGCCATCACGTCGGGCAAGGGCGGCGTCGGCAAGACCAACGTGGCCGCGAACCTGGGCCTCGCCTTCACCCAGGCGGGGCAGCGGGTGGTGGCCCTGGACGCCAACTTCGGCCTGGCGAACCTGGACCTGCTCCTCGGCCTGGAATCGAAGGGCACGCTGGAGGACGTCCTCAAGGGCGGGCGCATGCTGGAGGAGATCCTCCTCGAAGGGCCGGGCGGCATGCGGATCCTTCCCGCGGGCACCGGCCTGCAGGAACTGACCCGCCTGGACCGGGCCTCGGAGCTGCGGCTCGTCCAGGGCCTCCAGCGCATCGCGGAGGAGGCGGACTGGCTGCTCATGGACACGGCGGCGGGCATCCACGAGGCGGTGGTGAAGCTCCTGCTGGCGGCGGACGAGGTGCTGGTGGTGACGACCCCGGAGCCCGCGGCCATGGTGGACGCCTACGCCATGGTGAAGGTCACCCACCTGAGGGCGCCCCGGAAGCCGATCCGGCTGCTGGTGAACCAGTGCACGAGCCTCGCCGAGGCCGAGGAGGCCGTGGACCAGATGCAGGAGGCCTGCGAGCGCTTCCTGGGCCGGCGGCTGCGGCTGCTGGGGGCGGTGCCCTCGGATCCGGCCCTGCTCCAGGCGGTACGCGAGCAGCGGCCCGTGCTGGAGGCCTATCCGGAGAGCCCCTCGGCCCGGGCCTTCAGGGCCTGCGCCGAGCGGATGATGCGGGGCGAGACGCTGATCCGGGAGGGGCTGGCGGCGGAATGGGGGCGGATCGGCGGGTAGGAGGGCGGAAGAGGCGGATCCGGCATTCCTCCCGGAACGGGCTTTTTGGCTCGCTGCGCTCGCTTGCGCTTCGATCTGGCCCGGCTCGCACACTTCGCGAGCCGGGCCAGATCGAAGCACCTCTGGAAGGTCAAAACCCTGAGGGCCAGCCGATTTTCTGCCCCGAGGTGCGGCCCGCCGGGTTGGAACTTCAAATGCTGGAGGAACTCCACAAGAGCACCGTGGATCATCGCGGCTCGCCGGGTTTGCGAGGCGCGATGAGCCGCGGTGCCACACGCGAAGCGTGGTCGGCGCCGAAACCGGGAACGGAAGCATCGGACGCCACCCTCTCAAGCAATCTGTCGCTCCCGGAGCCGCTCCAGATCCCCCCGCCCTGCCACTCCGTCACCCCCCCGTGTCCCCCGGACCACGCTCCGTGGCACACGCCGAATTCCCCCACCCGCTCCGTGTCCCCCGCACCACATTGGTGCCGCCCGGCCACCCGGCCTAGGCTCATCCTCGGACCAGGACCCAAGGGAGCATCCCCATGTGCGGCATCATCGGCTACATCGGCCACCAGGGCGCGGCGGCCATCATCGTGGAGGGCTTGCGGGCCCTGGAGTACCGGGGCTACGACAGCGCGGGGATCGCGCTGGTGCCCGGCGACGGCGCCTTCCGCGTGACCCGGGCCAGCGGCAAGCTGGCGAACCTCCAGGGGAAGGTGGACCTCGCGGACCCGACCCCGCTGGGCATCGGCCACACCCGCTGGGCCACCCACGGCCGGCCCACGGAGGAGAACGCCCATCCCCACCGCAGCCCCGACGGCAAGGTCGTCGCGGTGCACAACGGCATCTTCGAGAACTTCCTGGAGCTGCGCGCCGAGCTCTCCGCCGCGGGCTTCACCTTCGCCACCGAGACGGACACCGAGTGCTTCCCGGTGATGGTGTCCCACCTGATGAAGGGCGGCCTGGACTTCCGGGCCGCCTTCCGCGAGGCGGTGCGGCGCATGAAGGGCATCTATGCCCTGGCCTGCCTCCACGCGGACGAGCCCGGCGTCGTCCTCGCCGCCCGCAGCGGGCCGCCCCTGGCCATCGGCTTCGGCGAGGGCGAGACCTTCCTCGCCAGCGACGTGGTGCCCCTCCTGCGCCACACGCGCAAGGTCACCTACCTCGAGGACGGCGAGCTGGCCGAGCTCACCCGGGACGGCGCGCGCATCACGACGCTGGAGGGCGCCGAGGTGCACCGGGCTCCCCTGGTCATCCCCTTCGATCCCGTCGCCGCGGAGAAGGGAGGGTTCAAGCACTTCATGCAGAAGGAGATCTTCGAGCAGCCCCAGGCCCTCTCCAACACGCTGCTGAACCGCATCCCCCTGGAGACCGGGGAGCAGATCCCCCTGGAGCTGCCCTTCACGGACGCCGAGCTGAAGGCCCTCACGCGCATCCACATCGTGGCCTGCGGGACCTCCTGGCATTCGGGCCTGGTGGGCAAGTTCCTCATCGAGCAGCTCGCCCGGGTGGCCGTCGAGGTGGACTACGCCAGCGAGTACCGCTACCGGGAACCGGTGATCCCCGAAGGCACGCTGGTCATCGGCATCACCCAGAGCGGCGAGACGGCGGACACCCTGGCCGCCATGAAGGAGGCGGCCTCCCGGGGCGCGCGGACCCTGGCCATCTGTAACGTCATGGGATCCACCGCCACGCGCCAGAGCGATGCCACCATCCTCACCCACGCGGGCCCCGAGATCGGCGTGGCCTCGACGAAGGCCTTCACCACCCAGCTCGCGGTGCTGACCCTGCTGGCCCTGCGCCTGGGGGAGGCCAAGGGCACGGTGGATCCGGCCCTGCGCGCGGAACTGCTCCAGGGCCTGCGGGAGCTGCCGGCCCACCTGGAGCGCCTCTCAGCCCTGGAGCCCAAGCTCCAGCAGTGGGCCCACCGCTGGCGGGACGCGGAGGACTTCCTCTACCTGGGCCGCGGGCCGCTCTATCCGATCGCCCTGGAAGGCGCCCTGAAGCTCAAGGAGATCTCGTACATCCACGCCGAGGGCTACCCGGCGGGCGAGATGAAGCACGGCCCCATCGCCCTCATCGACCAGGAGCTGCCGGTGGTGGCGCTGATGCCCGCCGACACCCACCGGGAGAAGACCCTCAGCAACCTCCAGGAGGCCGCGGCCAGGGACGGCCGCATCCTGGGCCTGGTGACGGAGGGCGACGAGGGCCTGAAGACCATCGCCGAGGACGTGCTCGAGCTGCCCAGGGTGCACCCCTGGCTCGCGCCCATCCTCTACGTGGTGCCCCTGCAGCTGCTGGCGTACCACATCGCGGTCTTGAGGGGCTGCGACGTGGACCAGCCCCGGAACCTGGCGAAATCCGTGACGGTGGAATGAGTCCGTACCGCAGGTAGGGGATTTCCTCCCCGAGGGTGCCGCGGCTAGCGTGGAGCCCATGCCCACCAGCCCCAAGCTCGAGAAGCTCCGCCGGGACCTGCTGAAGCCCTGGAAGCTGAAGCTCTTCATGCTCGCCAAGCTGCCCATGGGCTTCCTGGCCGGCCTGAAGGTCACCGAGTGCACCGACCGCGCCGCCGCCGTCACCCTCCGCTTCGGCTACCTGACCAAGAACCCCTTCCGCAGCGTGTACTTCGCCTGCCTCGCCATGGCCGCCGAACTGAGCACCGGCGTGCTGGGCCTGGTCCTCACCATGGCGGGCAGCCCCGTGGCCATGCTCATCGTCGGCCTGGAGGGCACCTTCACCAAGAAGGCTGTCGGCCTCATCACCTTCCGCTGCGAGGACGGCGAGGCCCTCGCGAAGGCCGTCGAAGGCACCCGCGCCGACGGCGAGCCCCGGGTCGTGACCTGCACCTCCGTCGGCCGCGACGAGGCCGGCGACGTGGTGGCCACCTTCAAGCTCACCTGGAGCTTCAAGGCCCGGTCCCAGGCTTGAAGCGTGGACTTTCCCGCCGCCTGCGCTAGAATGGGGACTCCCCATTGGCGCGTAGCTCAGGGGTAGAGCACTACCTTGACACGGTAGGGGTCGGTGGTTCGAGACCACTCGCGCCAACCACACACGGCCGGGCATGTCCCGGCCGTTCGTACATTACGACTGTCCCTCGAAGCCAAGGTGGGCTCGAACCACTGACCAAAGGATGGCGGGCCGGTCGGGAAAGGCGGAGCGCGCGCGAGCGCGCGCAGCCGGTCCCGCGCAGCGGGATTCCCGGGCCCAGCCAGCCGCAGGGTGGTTCGAGACCCCTCGCGCCAACCCCACACGGTCGGGCATGTCCCGGCCGTTCGTCATTCACGGCCCCACCTCGGAGCCAGGGCTGACTCGGACCACTATCGGAGTGGTGGTGGGGTGGTGGGGCGGTCTCGAACCGCGGCCCTGGAATCCGCTATGGTCGGATCAGGCCTTCCTGCTGGAGTCTCCTTGGCTTCCCACCGTCCCGTCCTCGCCGCCCCGCCGGCCCTGCTGCTCCTCCTCGCCTGCGGCGGCGGGGGAGGGGGCGGGGGCGGCACGACGCAACCCCCGGCGGCGCCGGTGATCGCGTCCTTCGCGGCGAGCCCGGCGACCCTCACCGCGGGCCAGGCCACCACGCTCTCCTGGTCGGTCAACGGGGCCACGAGCCTCAGCATCAGCCCGGGGGTGGGAACCGTGAGCGGCGGCTCGGTCCAGGTGAGCCCGGCGGCGACCACGACCTACACCCTGACGGCCAGCGGCGCGGGCGGAGCCGCGACCGCGACCGCGACCGCCACCGTCGTCCCCGCCCCGCAGGTCCTCTCCTTCACCGCCACGCCCGAGGTGGTGCCGCCCGGAGGCTCCGCGACCCTCACGGCCTCCTTCGCCAACGGTTCGGGCGCCGTGGACGGCGGCATCGGCGCCGTCACCAGCGGCGTGGGCGTCTCCACCGGCCCCCTGGCCGCTCCCCGCACCTACACCCTGACCGTCACCAACGCCGCCGGGACGTCCACCACCGCCACCGCGACCGTGGGCGTGTCCCAGGCGACCATCACCCCGGTGACCCCGGCCGATCCGGTCCGCACCGTCGGGACCACCACCGCCTTCAGCGCCTCGGTCAACGGCATCCCCGACACCCGCGTGGCCTGGAGCGCCAGCGCGGGCGCCATCACCTCGGCGGGCGTCTGGACCGCGCCCGCCCAGCCTGGTCCCGCGACCATCACCGCCGCCAGCGTGGCGGTTCCTTCAGTGAAGGCCTCCACCACGGTCCAGGTCGTGGCGGCCCCGGAGATCGCGGCCTTCGGGGCCCAGCCCTCCACCGTGCCGCCGGGGGGTTCCGCGGTCCTGACCGCGACCTTCAGCGGCGGGACCGGAGCCGTGGACAACGGCATCGGCCCGGTCGCCAGCGGGGTGGGCGTCCCGACCGGGCCGCTGGCCTCCAGCCGCACCTACACCCTGACGGTCGCCAACGCCGCCGGGACCGCCGTCACCCGAACCACCACCGTCGGCGTGGGCACCAACGTGGAGATCCTCTCCTTCACGGCCACCCCCTCCGCGCTGACCCTCGGGGAGTCCGCCGTCCTGAAGGGCGTCTTCGTGAACGCGACGTCGGCCCAGGTGGACCAGGGGATCGGCGCGGTGGCCAGCGGGGCCGACGTCCTCGTCACGCCCTCCGGGACCACGAGCTACACCCTCACCGCCTCGGGACCCGGCGGACCCGCCGTCCGCACCGCCACCGTCACCGTGCACCCCGCTCCGGCGATCCAGGGCTTCTCCGCGCAGCCGGCCGTGGTGCCCCCCGGGACGGGCTCGACCCTCACGGCGACCTTCACCGGCGGCACCGGGACCGTGGACCAGGGTATCGGGACGGTCGCCAGCGGCGTCGGCGTGCCCACCGGCCCCCTCGCCTCCCCCCGGACCTACACCCTGACCGTGGCCAACCCCCTCGGCCGGACCGCCAGCGCCACCGCCTTCGTGGACCTGCTGGCGGCGCCCGCGGGCCTGGCCTACGCCACCAACCCGGCGAGCTATCCGGTCGGCGCGTCCATCCCTCCCAACGCCCCCAGCAGTTCGGGAGGCCCCGTCAGCACCTACGCGGTCTCGCCCGCCCTCCCGTCCGGCCTCACCCTCGACCCGTCCACCGGCGTGCTGACGGGAACGCCCGGGACGGTGACCCCCCAGGCCGCGTACACCGTGACCGCGAGCAACGCCGCCGGGAGCGCCACCGTCGACCTGGTCCTGCAGGTCGCCCCTCCCGGCCCGGTGATCACGACGGAACCCCTCGACGCCGCCGCGCAGTTCGGCGGCACCGCGACCTTCACCACCGCGGCCACGGGCTCAGGTCCGCTGGCCTACCAGTGGCGGCGCAACGGCTTCGACCTCCCCGGCGCCACGGGCGCCTCCTACACCACGCCTTCCCTCAAGGGCTCGGACCACGGCGCCACCTTCCAGGCCACGGTCCGCGACGCCTTCGGCACCGAGACGACCACACGCGCGGCGGTGCTGACGATGACCGCGGTGTTCCGGGCCGCGGGGAGCATGACCAGCCCGCGCACGGGCCATACCGCGACCCTCCTGAACAACGGCAAGGTGCTCATCGCAGGCGGCTTCGGCGGGTTCGCGCTGCTCGCCACCGCGGAACTCTACGACCCCGCCACCGGCTCCTTCGCCCCCACCGGGGGGATGACCACCGGGCGGGCGGGCCACACCGCCACGCTGCTGCCGGACGGAAAGGTGCTGCTCGCGGGCGGGAGCTCCGCCTCGGCCTACCTCTCCAGCGCCGAGCTCTACGACCCCGCCACGGGGCTCTTCAGCCCGACCGGCGGCATGGCCGTCGCCCGGGGCGGCCATGCCGCGCTCCTGCTGCCCGGCGGGAAGGTGCTGGTGGTCGGCGGCTACGACGGCTCGGCGAGCCTGGCCCAGGCGGAGCTCTACGACCCCGCGGGCGGCACTTTCGCGCCCTCGGGTCCCCTCGGGACGCCGCGGGTCGGCCACACGGCCACCCTCCTCCCCGACGGGCGCGTGCTGGTGGCCGGGGGCCGGAACGGCACCACCTACCTCGCCTCGGCGGAACTGCGGGACGGCGGGACGGGGCTCTTCTCGCCGACGGGCGCCATGGCGGGCATCCGCTCCGGGCACACCGCCACCCTCCTGGGCGGCGGGCTCGTGCTGGTGGCGGGCGGGAGCACCACCGGCGCGGCCGGAGGCAGCGTCGCGAGCGCGGAGTTGTTCAATCCCGCCTCGGGCTCCTTCGCGCCGGCGGGCGCCCTCGGCGCGGCCCGGGCGGGCCACCAGGCCTCCCTGCTCCCCGACGGCCGGGTCCTCGTCACCGGGGGCTCCAACACCGAGCCCCTCGCGGCCTCCGAGCTCTACGACCCGTCCGGGAACGCGTTCCAGGCCGCCGACGCCATGGCCTTCGCGCGCTTCTACCACACCGCGACGGTCCTGCCGGCGGGCCGGGTCCTCGTCGTCGGGGGCTTCAACACCCCCGCCTCGAGCAGCGTCCTGGCCAGCGCGGAGCGCTACGAGCCCTGACACGGCCTCAGAACTGGAAGCCGGCGGAGACCAGGATCCCGGTGAGGTCGGTCTGCTCCTCCTCCCGGGTCCGCCGCTTCCCGAACAGCCGCTTGGCGTCGAGGGCGTACTCGAGCTTGATGGGGAGGCCGAACTTCAGGATGAGCCCCACGCCGACGGCGGTGCGGAAGGGCGGATAGGGCGCGGGGGTGCGGTAGCCCGGGTTGGACGGGTCGGGATGCCGGTCGCCGGGGTGGATGGTGCGGTAGACCTGGCCGCTGTCGATGAAGGTCTCGCCCCACAGCCAGGAGGCGTAGAGCGGGAAGCGGTACTCCACGTTCACGAGGGCCAGGGCCTGGCCGCCCGCGGGCACGTCCAGGTACACCAGGTTGCCGTCGGGCCCCACCTTCTGGCGCCCCGTGGCGGGGTCGAGCTCCGGCACCGAGAGCCGGGGTCCCAGGGCGTCCGGCTCGACGCCGCGGTGGGTGAAGGGTCCACCGGCGAAGAAGCGCTCGGAGAGGGGGAAACGCTCCGCGGTGGACGCCGTCGGGTTCGCCACGCCCAGCCTCAGGCCGAGGACCGCGACGCCCCCGGAGGCGTTCTGCCCCAGGGGCCAGTTCCACTGGTGGCGCGCGTCCAGCTTCACGAAGCTGGTGTTGCGCGACGTTCCGAAGAGCTGGTTGGCGAACTCCATGCGGATGGAGAGGAAGGTGCCCCGGGTGGGGTCGAAGGAGTTGTCCCGGGTATCCCGCACGAAGCGGGCGAAGGGGGCGGAGATCACCACGCGGCCGTCGGGGAACTGGGAATTCTTGAAGTAGTCGGGATCCTCCGCCACCACCTGGAGGCCCACGTCCACCCGCTCGTAGCGGTGTCCGACCTGGATCACCCGCTGGCCGTCGAGCCGCCAGTCGAAGGTGTTCAGCACGCGCCGGCGGCGGAACTCGTAGGTGTTCTGGCGCTCCACGATGTAGGCGGCCTCGATACGGTACTGGGTGCGGTCCGGGACCCAGGTCCCCAGGAGGGCCGGCGAGAAGCGGGGATCGGTGTAGCCCAGCGAGTAGATGTCGATGGAGCGCGGGAACGCGCCCGTCGGGAAGGTCTCCCGGAGCTTCGCCGAATCGAGGGTGGCGTCGCTGGCCCGGAAGCCGAAGTCCACGCTGCGGCCCATGCCGCCGACGTTGAGCCGCTGCACGCCCGAGCCGAGGTGGTAGCCCTGGCTGCGGTCATAGCCGAAGCTGTGGCTGAAGACCCAGGGGCTGCGCTCGTTGACCCGGAGGGCCAGGCTGCCCTCCCCCTGCCCCGGGAGGGTCTCCAGGTCCACCCGCTGGAAGGCGCCGAGGTTCGCCACCCGGGCCTGGGCCTGGCCCAGGCCCTCCGGTGAGAGGGGCTTCCCGGGCTCCAGTTCCGCCTCGCGGAGGATGGCGCGGGCGCGGGTCCGGTCGCTGCCCTGGACCACGAGGCGCTCGATCCGGGTCCTCGGCGCGTCGGGGATGCCCACCCGGATGCCGAGGGTGCCGTCGGCCTCGTCGAAGTCCAGGGTCTCCCGCCCCCGCTGGACGCCCAGCGCCGAGAGACGGGCCCGCATGGCCGCGACCGCCAGCACCAGGTCCCCCTTCACGTAGGGAAGGGGGACGGCGGGCCGGAGGGTGACCGCCACGCGCCCGTCGCGGGCGGGCCCGAGCTCGAGGCGGGCCAGGGTCCCCGCCGTGGGCGCGCGGTCGCTCTCGAAGACGCGGACCGAGCCGTCCGCGGGCTCCCCGCTCCGGCGCCGGGGGGGGCGCTCGCCGAGGAGGGGCAGCAGGTCCTCGCCGAAGGCCCAGGGGTCGTAGGGCGCCGCGGCGGGCAGCTCGACCCGCACCTCCCGCAGCAGGCGGCGCGGGCCCTCCCGGATCGTCAGGGCCTGCACCCAGCGCCCCTGCTCCCGCACCGGGACGGCGCGACGGACGCGCACCTCGCTGAATCCGGCCCGCAGGTAGTGGGCCTTGACGCGGTCCTCCAGCCCCTGCAGGAGGTCGGGGTTCGCCTTGGGCGCCCCCCAGCCGCCGAACCAGCCCGTGGGAAGTCCCGCGGCCTCCCGCAGCTCCGCCTCGCCGAGGGCCTCGTTCCCCTCGAAGCGCAGGGCCGCCACCACCACGGAGGGTCCGGGCCGGATGCTGTAGGTGATGCGCACCCGCTCGGGGCGGGCCTCCGTGCCCGCCAGCACCTCCCGGCGATGGCTGACGGAGGGGTCGAGACAGCCCTGCTGCCTCAGGTAGCGGAAGATCCGCCGGTCCCCCTCGTCCAGGAGTTCGGGGCCGTAGCGTTCGGCGCGCGACAGGGGCGCCAGGGCCTCGATGCCGCCGAAGCCGAGGGAGGCTCCTTCGGACCGCAGCTCCACCACGGGGCCCGGATGGACCTGGAGCCGCAGCTTCCCGTCCTCGCGGTACTGGAGTTCGGCGCGCCACTCGTAGCGGTGGTCCTTGAGGAAGCGCTTCCGCAGCCGTGCCAGGGCCTCCCGCCGGAAGGCCAGGGTCCACAGCGTCCGTCCGGGTTCCGCGCCGACGAGCTTCCAGAGGGCCGCCGGGCCGTAGGGCCCGGGCTCTCCGTCGAGCTCCAGGGCCGCGATGCGGGCGGGGGCGCCGCGCCGGACCGTGAACACGAGACCGGTGCCGCCCCCCGTGGCCTCCACGGCCACGGTGGCGGAGGGGAAGCCCGCGGCCCGGAGGACCTGCTCCGCCCGGTCCCGCCAGGCCTCCCGCCGGGCCAGTCCGGCCCGGACGCCCCGGCGCACCTCGGGGAAGATCGTCCGGACCGGAGGGCCGAGGGCCGCGCCGTCGTCACGGACGGTCCAGGATCCCAGCTCCGGCCAGGGGGTCAGGCGGATGCGCGCGACCTCGCCCGCCCGGGCCTCCACGGCCACGTCGCTGAACCGGTCCGTGGCCCGGATCGCCTCCAGGGCCGGCCCCAGGGCCTCGGGGCCGGGAACCCGGCCCGCCGCGGCCGCGGCGAAGGCCCGGTCATCGGCGGTCCCGCCAAGGAACTCCAGCCGAAGGCCGGGAGCCGAGGGCGCCTGGGCGGCCGCGGCGACGCCCAGGACGGCCAGCGCCGTCCCCCGGGCCAGGCCGGTCGCGGCCCTCCGGGACGGGGCGTCGGGAGCCACCGTCCCCCTCAGAAGGCGGCGAGGGACTCTTCCTCGGTGTCCTTCACGTCGAAGACGGAGTGGAGGCTGGTCATGGTGATGAGGCTGAAGATGCGGCTGTTCATCCCGCAGATCTTCAGCTCGCCGCCCTTGTTCTTGATGCTGGTGTAGCAGCCCACCAGTTCGCCCACGCCCGAGGAGTCCAGGTAGCTCACCTTCGAGAAGTTGATGAGCACCTTCCGGCCGCCCTGCTCGAGGGCCGTGCGGACGGCCTCGCCCAGCTCCTGGTCGCCGTCGCCCAGGGTGATCTTGCCCTCGGGGTAGAGGATCGTCACGTCGTTGTGGGTGCGGGTGGTCATTTTCATCGGGCGCCTCGCGGGTTGTTCCGGGAGTGTATCAACCGGCCGCCGCAAGGCAATAGCACGCACTGGTTTCCGCCGCTATGCTGCCAGTTCAGTTCCCTTCCTCCTGACCGATGACCAACCCCTTCGAACCGACCCTCGGCGCCCCGGGCCACATCCTCGTGGTGGACGACCAGCCCGACAACCTCCGGGTGCTGAGCCTGGAGCTGCGGGGGCATCCCTTCGTGCTGACCCTGGCCGCGGGGGCCGAGGAGGCCCTCACCTACACGGGACGGCAGGCCTTCGAAGGGATCCTCCTGGATGTCAGCCTCCCCGGGGTCGACGGGGTGGAACTCTGCCGGCGCCTCCACGAGCTGCCCCTGAACGCCCGGACGCCGGTGATCTTCCTCAGCGCGCTGCGCGTGGGCGACGCGTGGGTGGCGCGCGGCCTGGAGGCCGGCGGGCTGGACTACCTCACCAAGCCCTACGCCTTCCAGGAGCTGCTCGCGAAGCTCAAGCTCATGGTCCGGCTCGGGCGCCAGGAGCAGGCCCTGCTCCGGGAGGCCCGGCAGCGCACCCTCCTGGAGGTGGCCGGCGGCGCCGCCCACGAGCTGGCCCAGCCCCTGGCCACCGCCCGCATCCTCTCCGACCTCCTCGTGGACGCGGGCGGCGCCCTGAACCTCCAGCAGGCCCGCGCCCTGCGGGACAGCCTCGACCACGCCTGCACCATCCTGCGCAAGCTGCAGGACCTGGACGGCTACGCCACCAAGCCCTACGCCCGGGGCGACATCATGGACCTGGGGGAGGCCGAGCCCGGCGAGACCACCGCGGCCATCCCGCTCCAGCTCGACCTGCCAGGCGCCTGAGGGGCCGCCCGGGCGCGGTAGACTGGAGGTTCGGCCTCCGGGCCGCGCGAGGCCCCATGTCCGACCAGCTCCAGCCCCTGTCCCCGAGGCGCAAGACCCGCCAGATCATGGTGGGCAAGGTGCCCGTGGGCGGGGACGCCCCCATCACCGTCCAGAGCATGACCAAGACCGACACCCGGGACGTGGAGGCCACCGTCAGCCAGATCTACAGCTACGCCGGCGCCGGCTGCGAGATCGTGCGGGTGAGCGTCCCGACCAAGAAGGCCGGGGAGGTCTTCCACGAGATCACGGCCCGCTCGCCCATCCCGGTGGTGGCCGACATCCACTTCGACTACCGCCTGGCCCTGGTGGCCGCCGACGGCGGCGCCGCCTGCCTGCGCATCAACCCCGGCAACATCGGCGGCCAGGACCGCGTCCGCGCGGTGGTGGACAAGGCCGGCGAGAAGGGCATCCCCATCCGCATCGGCGTGAACGGCGGCAGCCTGGAGAAGGACCTCCTCGAGAAGTTCGGCACCGCCACGCCGGAGGCCATGGTGGAGAGCGCCCTGCGCCATCTCGAGATGCTGGAGAAGGAGGGCTTCTACAACACCAAGATCAGCCTCAAGGCCAGCGACGTGGTGCGCACGGTGGCGGCCTACCGGCTGCTCGCGAAGCAGGTGGACTACCCGTTCCACCTGGGCGTCACCGAGGCGGGCACGCCCTTCGGCGGCACCATCCGCAGCAGCATCGGCATGGGCATCCTGCTCGGCGAAGGCATCGGCGACACCATCCGCGTGAGCCTCACCGGCGACGGCGAGGAGGAGTGCCGGGTGGGCCACGAGATGCTGCGGGCCCTGGCCCTTCGGGAAGGCGGCATCCGCATGGTGAGCTGCCCCTCCTGCGGCCGCGTCCAGATCGACCTCAACCGCGTGGCCAACGAGATCGAGGCCGGCCTCAAGGCCATCAACCACGAGGGCATCACCTACGCGGTCATGGGCTGCGTGGTGAACGGCCCCGGCGAGGCCAAGGACGCGGACCTGGGCGTGGCCGGCGGCGCCGGCGAAGGCCTGATCTACCGCCGTGGCGAGCTCATCCGGAAGGTGAAGGAGGAGGACCTCGTCCCCGCCTTCCTGGAGGAGGCGAAGAAGTACAAGGCGGAACTCGAGACCGCCGGTGCCTGAGGCGGAGCCCGCGCCCGTGCCCGTCCCCATGGCGATGCCCCCGTGGAAGCTCTGGGCCTGGGAGCATCCCTTCCTCGTCCTCTTCGCCTACCTCTGCGTGGAGGCCCTCCTGCCGGTGCGCTTCCAGCCTTCGGCCTGGCTCGCCCGGGGCGCCATCCGGGCCTACCAGGTCACCCTCAGCCCGATCCTCGGCGGCGCGTGCAAGTTCCATCCGAGCTGCAGCCACTACGGGCTGGGCTGCGTCCGCACGCACGGGACGCTGAAGGGCGGCGTCCTCACGACGATGCGGCTGATCCGCTGCTCGCCGCTCACGGACGGCGGCGTGGACCCGGTGCCGGACAAGCCCGAAAGCGCGGCCTGCCCGCGGTGCGGGGTGAAGCATCCGGGGCCGCTGGAGGTGCCGCCGGCCCTGGCCGGGAAGTGAGCCGCCTCAGCCTCCCATGCGCGCGGCATAGGCCGCCATGAGCCCGGGATCGCGCATCATCGCCTGGCTCCAGGCCATGGCCACCGCGCTGTAGTCGTTCATGGAAAGTCCGCGCCGGGCCAGGGCGCCCATCATGTCGCCGCCCTGGACCTCCTTCAGGAAGGCGGTGTAGTCGGACAGCTTGGCGATGGGGCAGCCGGGCACGGCGTCGGGCTCGCCGGCGGGAAGCTCCCGCTCGGGCAGGGGCGCCTCCCCGGCGCCCACCGCCGCCGGATCCAGGCCCTGGCGGACGAGGTTGTCCAGGAGCCCGCGGCAGGAGGCGCAGACTCTTACCGCCTGCCGGGCGAAGAAGCGGTCCGCCTCCGTGCCGCTGGTGATGCCCCCCGGGCCGATGCCGCCCAGCGCCTCCCGGACGTCCTCCGCCGTGAGGTGGGCGTCGGGGCTGCCATTCTGCCGCTCGGCCCAGGAACGGAAGTAGTTCGAGAGGGCGTCGGGCGTCGCGCAGAGGGAGGGGTCGCCCAGGAACTCCGAGTCCCGGCCCGCGGCCACCTCGTCGAGCCAGGCGCCGTACCAGTCGCTGAAGCTGCCGTGGGTGCGCTGCAGCCCCTGGCCGAGGGTGGCGAGGTCCGCGTAGACGGCGCCCGCGTCGTCGCCGTGCACCACCAGCAGGCTGAGCTTGCAGCAGCCGTGGTCCGCCAGCAGCACCATGCCCTCGCGGTGGGGGGTGAAGTTGGAATGGCCTTCGATGCGCTCACCGTCCACGGTGGTGAGGACGCAGGTCTCCGGGGCGACGAAAGGGTCCCGGGCCGGCCCGTCCCACTGGGCGGGATGGTCCAGGTTCACCAGCCCGTAACCCGGCCCCGCGCCGTGGGCGCCCACCGTGGCGAGGAAGGCGCGGTAGTCCGAAGGCAGGGGCGCGCCGAGGGAGGCCTCGATCTCCTGGAGGCGGCTCTCCGGCAGCGGCGCCGCCAGGCGGAAGCCATGGACCTCGGATCCGAAGCGGGGCGCGCGGGCGGACGCGAGGACGGCGAGGGTGCGGTCGCGGTCGAGCATGGGACCTCCGGGGGGTGATCCGCCCGTTGTCCCATGCGGGGCTGAACCGGGGGTGATCCGGTTTCGCGATTCCCGGCTGGACCAGTGCTAGCCGAAGAGCCCGCCCTTGTTCTTCCCGCCGCCGAAGAGCCCACCCAGCACGCCCCGGATCACTTGGCGTCCGATGGCCGAGCCGGCCGCGCGCACGGCGCTCTTGCCGAAGGCCTCCATGAAGCCCATGCGCCCGTTGCCCTTCGCCTCGGCCTGCTCCGCCTTCTCCTGCTCGGCCTGGACCTTGGCCTCCTCGGCCTGCTTCGCCGAGGCCTCGGCCTTGGCCTTCAGCCGCTCGAAGGCGCTCTCGCGGTCCACGGCCTTCTCATACACGCCGGCCACCAGGGACTGGGCCATCACGGCCTTCCGGGCGGCCGCGTCCAGGGGCGGGAAGGCGCTGCGGGGGGGCAGCACGAAGGCGCGCTCCACGGGCACCGGCGTGCCCTTCTCGTCCAGGAAGCTCACCAGGGCCTCGCCCACGGCGAGCTGGGTGATGGCCTCCGCCACGTCCAGGCCGGCGTTGGCGCGGAACGTTTCGGCCGCGGCCTTGACCGCCTTCTGGTCCCTCGGGGTGAAGGCCCGCAGGGCGTGCTGCACGCGGTTGCCCAGCTGGCCCAGCACCTTGTCGGGCACATCCAGGGGGTTCTGGGTGCAGAAGTAGACGCCCACGCCCTTGGAGCGCACGAGGCGCACCACCTGCTCGATCTTCGACAGCAGCGCGTCCGGCGCGTCCTCGAAGAGGAGGTGGGCCTCGTCGAAGAAGAAGACCAGCTTGGGCTTCTCGGGATCGCCCACCTCCGGCAGCGATTCGAAGAGTTCGCTGAGCAGCCAGAGCAGGAAGGTGGCGTAGACCTTCGGCGCGGCGATGAGCTTGTCGGCCGCCAGGATGTTGACCACGCCCTTCCCCGCGGCGTCGGTCTGCATGAGGTCCTCGAGGTTCAAGGCCGGCTCGCCGAAGAAGGCCTCCCCGCCCTGCTCCTCCAGGGCCAGCAGGGCCCGCTGGATGGCGCCCACGGAGGCCGGGGAGACGTTGCCGTACTGGGTCTTGAACTCCGCCGCGTGGTCGCCCACGAACTGGACCATGCTGCGCAGGTCCTTGAGGTCCAGGAGCAGCAGCCCGTTGTCGTCGGCGATGCGGAAGGCCATGGCCAGCACGCCCTCCTGGGTCTCGTTGAGGTTCAGCAGGCGCGCCAGGAGCAGCGGGCCCATCTCGCTGATGGTGGCGCGCACGGGATGGCCCTGCTCGCCGAAGACGTCCCAGAAGGCCACGGGACTGGCCTCGAAGGGCAGTTCCTCGAGCTTCAGGAGGGCCTTGCGCTCCTCGAGCTTGGGGTTCATCTCCCCGGCCTTCGCCATGCCGCTGAGGTCGCCCTTGATGTCCGCCAGGAAGACCGGCACGCCCAGACGGCTGAAGTGCTCGGCCATGACGCGCAGCGTGACCGTCTTGCCGGTGCCCGTGGCCCCGGCGATGAGGCCGTGGCGGTTGGCCATGCGCGGGTGCAGGACCAGCTCCCGGTCTCCGGCCTTGGCGATCAGCATCGGTTCGGCCATGGCTTCCTCCTCCTCGCCCCCGGCGCGGGACCCAGCAGTGTATCCCGCGGGGCGGCGCGTCCTCCGGAGCCGGGGGCGGCCTAGACTGGAGTGCTCCCAGGAATCCGCCCATGGCCCGCGTCCCCGCCCTCTGCCTCCTGCTCGCCGCCGGTGCCGGCCTCGCCCAGCAGCCGGGCCGGGAGGCCCCCGACCACGCCGCCCGGCGGGAGGAGGCCCTCCTCGCCTGGCAGGACGGACGCCCTTCCCTGGACTACCTGGACTTCAAGGCCAGGGTGGCGGCGCGGGAGGTGGCGGCCTGGCGGGGGCTGTTCCCGCCGAAGTCCGCGGCCTCCGCGACGGTCCCGGCCTGGCGCAACCTCGGCCCCTTCCACCAGACGGTCCTGCGCATCGCCCCGGACAACGACGGCGGCCGCATCACCGCGCTCGCGCCCCACCCCACGAACCCCCGGGTGCTCTACCTCGCCACCCAGTCCGGCATCTTCCGCTGCGCCAACGCCGATCCCGACCTGGCGGGGGACTGGACCTGGGAGTCCCTGGGGGACGCCCTGCCTTCCAGCAGCGCGGACGGGAACCTCAGCGTGGGGGCCCTGGCCCTCAGCCCCTCGAACCCGGACGTCCTCTACGCCGGCATGGGCGATCCCTTCGGCCCCGACGCCCGTGGCTTCCACGTCAGCCGCGACGCCGGCGCCACCTGGGGCGCCGGCGTGGTGCTGGGGGCCGCCACCCGGACCCTGGACATCCTCGCCCTGAACGCCAGCGTCGTCCTCGTGGGCACCAACGCCGGCCTCTGGCGCAGCGCCGACGGGGGCGCGACCTTCTCCAACCTCGCCCTCGGCGGCTCCACGGGCGGCAACGCGTGGTCCATCCGGGCCGTGACCGCCACGGACCTCGTGTGCACCCGGAACGGCCAGATCTTCTGGAGCGCCGACCAGGGCGCGAGCTGGACGGCGGCGGTCCTCGACGCGTCGGTGGCCGGGCTCGGGGCCGGCCGCATCACGGTGGAGACCACCCCGGCCAGCAGCACGCGCGTCTGGGGCGTGTGCAACGCCGGAGGCAACGTCGCGCGCGGCCTCCTGCGCAGCGACGACAAGGGGCGCACCTGGACCTTCGTCGCCGCTCCGGCCCAGGCGGGCGGCCTCTTCCAGGGCAGCGGGTGGAACGGCGACCCCACCAACCCCGGCAGCCCGGACATGCCCTACGACGGCGGCCAGGGCACCTACAACCAGGGCCTGGCGGTGGACCCCACGGATCCGCAGAAGGTCTTCGTGGGCGCCAACCTGGCCCTGTACCGCACCCGGGACGGCGGCGCGTCCTGGGAGCAGGTCACCCACTGGGCGGGCTTCACGCGGGTCTACAGCCACGCGGACCTGCACGCGACCGCCTGGGCCAAGGCCGGCCCCAAGACCCTCTACCTCGGCAGCGACGGCGGCCTCGGCATCCTGCGCCAGCCCGACCGGAGCCCCATCCCCGGCGCGCCCTGGGACGTGCGCGTGCCCAGCGACCCCGCCTTCCTCGACCATCGCCGCAACAAGGGGCTGGCCACCCAGCTCATCTACCACCTCGGCTCCACGCCCGCCGCCTCCCCCGCCGACGCGCGGCACCGCGTCACCGCCGGCCTCCAGGACAACGGCATCGTCGTGCGCCAGGACGAAGGCCAGGGCCTCGCCGCCAGCGGCTTCTTCCCCGAGGCGGTGCAGGCCAACGGCGACAGCCTCGCCGGCGACGGCTTCGGGACGGTGATCCACCCCCTGGACGGCGACCTGATGCTGGGGGTCGAGCAGTACAACTTCACCTTCCGCTCCGCGGACGGCGGCGCCACCTGGGCCCTCTCCCAGTCCGGGCTGCCCAGCCCCGGGGACGGCTCCATCTGGCCCTTCCTCTCCCGCCTGGTGCTCGGCCTCGCCGACCCGAGCGGCAACACCGTCTACACCCCCGGCCGCAACGGCGTGTGGAAGAGCACCAACTTCGGCCTCTCCTGGTCGGCGGTGCCCATGAACGGCTACGGAGGCCAGATCATCCGCAACATGGCCGCCGCGCGCACGGAGGCCGGCACCCTCTGCATCGTGACAAACACCGTGCCGGGCTACGTCACGAGCAACGGCGGCGCGTCCTGGACCGTCCTGGGCAACCTCCCGAACGGCGGCGGGGCCCTGAGCGGCGCCTGGTTCGACACCACCCGCGCGGACACGCTGTACCTTGCCTCCGCGGCCCTCAGCGCCACCGCCAACCACCTGTGGAAGAGCGTCAACCGCGGCCAGACCTGGACGGCCCTCGACACGGCGTCCAACGGCTTCCCCTTCGGCCTTCCGGTGTGGGTGGTCCAGAACGCCCCCTGGGACCGCGACGAGCTCTTCGCGGGCACCGACCTCGGCCTCTACCGCAGCACCGACGGCGGCGCCTCCTGGTCGCGCTACGGCACGGGCCTTCCGCTGGTGGGCGTCCGGGACCTCTACGTCGACCCGGCCCGCCAGTTCCTGCGGGTGGCCACCTGGGGCCGCGGCCTCTGGGAGCTGAGCCTCGCCCCGCCCGTCCTGGACGTGAGCCCCGGGGCCCCCGAACCGGACGCCGGCGGCACGGTGCAGTTCGCCGCCACCCTCGGAGGGGTCGCCACCAGCGCGGTGGTCTGGAGCGTGCAGGAAGGCCCCTCCGGCGGGGCCATCACCGCCACGGGCCTCTACACCGCCCCGCCAGCCCCGGGTACCTTCCACGTGGCGGCCGCGGAGGCGGGCAACCCGTCAAACAACGCCACCCGGGCCGTGAAGGTCTGGCGCCGCGCCGACGCGGATGGCGACGGGGCCGCGGACGTGCTGGACCTGGCCATCCTCGCCCGGGCCTGGGGCAGCGCCCTCGGCCAGGCCTTGTTCAGCGCGGCGGCGGACCTGGACGGGGACGGCCTGGTCGGGGACGTGGACGCCACACGCCTCCTGGCGCGCCTCCAGTAGCGGCCGCGGAGGCTAGCGGGCGTCCTGGACGGAAAAGGCGTCCATGCGGCCCTGGGTCTCCACCACGTGGCCGCTGCGGCGCAGGCGCAGCGTGTGCTGGACGTTCTGCATGCAGCTCATCAGCGCCATGTCCACGCCCAGGCGCTTCAGGTCCGCGGCGGTGAACCAGGTGATGCCGTCGGCGTCCCTGCGCGCCTCGTGGTCGGCGAGGATCAGGTCGGTGAGGCTCGGGGCGGTGGCGGTGCTCATGGGTCGTCCGGGGGGCGGGAGGCGGGTCCGGGCCTCGCGCTGATAAGTTGGATAGCACAGTGGAGGCCGCGTGGCGAACTGGAGGAGCAACCCCCTGTGGGGAGTCTTCACCCTGGTGTGGGCCGTGATCACGGTCATGGGCATCGTGGTGGGGATCCTCCTGGCCGCGCCCTTCCTGGGCCCGCGGCGGGCCTTCTTCGCCGTCGGACCCTGGTGGGCCCGGCAGATGTTCGCGGTCTGCGGCATCACCTGCGAGGTCTCCGGCTGGGAGGCCCTGCCGGAGGACATCCGCGCCGGGCGCCAGCCGGTGATCTTCATGAGCAACCACGAGAGCCAGCTCGACCCGCCCCTCCTCATCGGCGCGATCCCCGTGCCGGCGGTCTACATCGCCAAGAAGGAGGTGAAGTACATCCCCTTCGTGGGCTGGGCGGCCATGTGCGCGGGCGTGATCTGGATCGACCGGGGCAACCACGACAGGGCCGTCGCCAGCATCCGCGAGGCCGCCCTGAAGGTCCGCGGCGGCCGCAACGTGGTCATCTTCCCCGAAGGCACCCGCACCCGCACCGGCGAGCTGCTGCCCTTCAAGAAGGGCGGCTTCAACCTGGCCCTGGAGGCCGGCGTCCCGATCGTGCCCCTGGCGACGGTGGGGGGCTTCCAGACCCTGCCGCCGGGGGCGCGGGGCGTGCGCCCCGGCCGCTACGCCGTCCGTTTCGGCGAGCCCGTGGACCCCGCGGGCTTCCCCTCGCGGGACGCCCTCATGGAGGAGGTGCGCTCCCGCATCGCCGCCCTCATCCGGGACGCCCGGGGGACCGCCATCCCTTCCTGAGCGCGCCCGCGGCTCAGGCCTTGAAGGCCGGATCCTGGGCGGCCACCCTGCGCTTCCCGGGGTGGAGGCGGTCGGCGAGGGCCAGCAGCGCCTCCGCGTCCGCCCGTCCGCCCAGGCGCGCCAGGGTGCGGGCCATGAAGTAGAGGTTGACGCTCATGACCCGGCGCTCGTTGTGGAGCTTCTTCGACCAGTCCACGCCCTCCTGCTTGCGGGCGAAGGGCACGTAGACCGCGGCGGTGGCGGCGAGGTCCCCGCGGGCGGCGGGCGAGAGGCCCTGGAGCAGCACGGTGCTGCTGTGGTCGGGAGCCCAGGCGCCCTTGAGGGCTTCGGAGAGCTGGTCCACGAGGACCACGTCGCCGCGCTGGGCGGCGCCGTAGGCCAGCAGGCTGCGCAGCACGTTGGACTGGGGGATGAGCTCGAGGCCCGCCTGCGCCATGGCCTCGGCCTCCGCGTTCCGGCCGGCCCAGTAGAGGGCGTCGGCCCCGGTGACGTAGACGTACTCGGCGGTGGGCTTGAGGGCGACGGCGCGCCGGGCGTGCTCGGCGGCCTCGGCCAGCCGCCCGTCGTTCTGGAGCAGCACCGCGTAGCGGTGGTGGGCCTGCCAGCTGTTGGGGTCGAGCTGGATGGCCTTCTCGAAGTAGCGGCCCGAGGCCGCGCGGTTCTCCTCGCCGTCGAGGCCGGCGAAGGCGTCCCCCAGCACGTTGTAGGCCAGGCTGTTGCCCGGGTCCAGGCGGATGGCGGTGAGGGCCGACTGGGAGGCTCCCTCGATGTTCCCGGAGCGCAGCAGGATGGCCGAGAGGGCGCGGTAGGCCTGGGGGCAGGCCGGATCGAGGGCGATGGCCTTCCGGGCGTGGGCCTCCGCCTCCTTGAAGAGGGCCTGCGCCTCGGCGAAGCGCCCCTGGGAGAGGGAGCGGTCGCTGGCCATCTCGGAGAGGGCCCAGGCGAGTCCCGCGTGGGCGGGGGCGTAGTCGGCCTCGAGCCGGAGCGCCTCCTCGAAGTGGCGCTTCGCCTGGTGGAAGGCGTCCAGGTTGCCCTGGGTGAGGTAGGCGTCCCCCCGCGCGAAGGCTTCCCGGGTGCGGGGATCGTGGGCCCGGGACTGCGGGTTGGCGCCCGCGCCCAGGCCCATCTCCTTCGGGAGGCGCGCCCGGAGCTCGTCCTCGATGTCCAGGAGCTGCGCCAGCGGCCGCTCGACGTTGAACTGCTGGACCAGGGCGCCGGTGCCGGACTCCATGACCCGGACGCTGAGGCGCACCCGGTCCCCGACGATCAGGTAGGTCCCGGTGACGAGCTGGTCCACCTTCAGCGACCGCCCCAGGTCGGAGACGCTGGGGAGCGCCTGGCCGGACTTCCCCCCGAGCATCGAGATGGCTTCGAGCACCCGCGCCCGGTCCACCACCATGACGTCGTCCCGGGCGACGAGGCTGCTCGCCATGGCGTCCGCGAAGCTGGCGCTGATCCAGGCCTTCTCCGGGTCGGGCACGAGCTGCTCCAGGGGCAGCACCGCCACGGCCCGCCGGCCCCTCGCGAAGTCGGTGCCCGCGGCGTCGCGGGCCGCGGCGAGGCCGCTGGCGGGCCTGCGGACGACGAGGTACATGCCCCCGGCGGCGAGGAGGGCCACCGCCCCGCCGAAGGCGGCGATGCGGGCCCAGCTCGACCTTGGCGGGGGCGGCAGGGCGGCGGCGCGCACGGTGGGCTGGGCCTCCGGAGCGTCCAGGGCCTGGAGCGCCTCCTGGAGGGAGGGGAAGCGGTCCCCGGGGGCCTTGGCGAGGAGCCGGTGCACCGCGGACACCAGGCCGGGCGGGAAGTCCCGCCGGGATTCGCCGAGGGCCGCCGGCTCGTCCTTGACCACGGCGAAGAGGGTCTCCACGAGGCTGCCCCGCAGGAAGGGATGATGCCCCGTCGCCAGCTCGTAGAGCACGACGCCGAGGGAGAACTGGTCCGACGCGGGGCCGACCTCGTAGCCGTTGGCCTGCTCGGGGCTCATGTAGGCCGGCGTGCCCTGGCTGTAGCCCGGCGCCGTGCGCTCCACGAGGGTGGCGTGGTGGCTGGTGGGCAGGCCGCCGGCGGTGGCGCCGGAGGCGGGGTTCGCCGCGGTGTCGGCGCCGTGGCGGCGGGCGATGCCGAAGTCGAGGATCTTGAGGGTGCCTTCGGAGGTGATCACCAGGTTCTCGGGCTTGATGTCCCGGTGGACGATGCCCTTCAGGTGGGCGTGGCCGAGGGCGCCGCAGGCCTGCCGCGCCACGCGCATGAGCCACTCCGCGCCGTTCCGCTCGTGGACGAAGGCCCGCAGGGTGCGCCCCTCCACGAACTCCATGGCGATGAAGGGGGTGCCCTCGACCTCGCCCGCCTCGAAGATGGTGGCGATGTTCGGGTGGTGGAGCTGGCAGGCCGTCTTGGCCTCGATGACCATCGCCCGGCGGCGCGCCTCGTCCGCGTCCTTGAGCAGCTTGAGCGCCACCACCCGCTCCAGCCGCAGGTCCATGGCCTTCCAGACCGTCCCCATGGCCCCTTCGCCCAGGGGTTCGAGAAGCCGGTAGGAACCGAAGGTCTGAAGGGGGTCGCTCAAAGGCGTGGGTCCGAAGGGAACAGTATAGGACCCGCTGGTAGACTTCGGGTTTTCCCCATATCCACCCAGCCTGATGGCGGCGCTCGCCATGTCCATGGGTGACCTCCTCCAGGCTTCGCGTGATCGACGACTTCCCTTCCAATCCCTACGCGCCCCCCGAAGCGCCGCTGGAGCAGGATCCCTACGCGGGGGTGGACCTCCGGCCGGTGCCCTTCGAGGACCTGGAGGCGGAACCGGGCTTCTGGCGGCGGGTGGGGGGGATGTTCAAGCTGCTGTTCACGGATCCCTACGGTCTGGTGGCGCGGGTGCCGGTGACCGAGGGCCTGGGAGGGCCGCTGCGCTTCGCCCTGCTGCTCACGCTGCCCCTCACGGCCCTCGGCGTGGCCATGGGCGTGCTGATGGCCGTCCTCGGCGGCTTCGCCGCGGCGGGGGACAAGAACGCGCCGCCCACGGCCGTCTTCGTCGGCATGGGGCTCTCCTACACCGTGCTCATGCCGCTCTCAGCCATCCTCGGCTTCTTCATCGGCGGCGCGGTCAGCCACGGGACGCTGTGGCTCTGGGGCGGCGCGCGGAACGGCCGGGGCCTGCACCAGACCCTGCGCCTCCACGGCTACTACCTGGCCTTCTTCTTCCTCTTCTACCTCGTGCCCCTGGCCAACTTCCTGGTCCTGCTGGGGGGCCCGGCCTTCCTCGGACTGGCCATGGCGCGGCTGCACCGCACCGACCGCTGGCGGGCCATCGTCGCGGCCTACACGCCGCTGCTGCTCTGCTGCCTCTGCTACGCCGGCTTCCTCGCCATCGCCCTCGCGGCCCCGGCCCTCAGCCGCCGCTAGCCCAGCCAGGCCTCGACCGCGGGACGCACGGCGCCGGCCTCCAGCACCCGGTGCGCCGCGCCACGCTCCAGCGCCTGGCCTTCATCCCAGGTCTCCAGGTCCCGGAAGAGCCGGTCCGCGCCGGCCCCGCCCAGCACCTCGGGGAGCCGCACGGTCCCCCCGAAGCCGGTCAGGATGCCGTGGCGCGCCGCCGGATGCTTCAGGCGCAGGCCCGCCACCGCCCAGCGCTCCTGGCCGTGCAGGGCCAGGTCGCAGCCGCCTCCCATGGCCGCGCCGCTGAGCACCGTGAGCGTCCGCCAGCCCGGCCAGACCAGGTGGTCCATGACGCGCTGCCCCCGCCGCGCGAAGGGATCCGCGGTGGCCCCGTCGAGGGCGAGCACCTCGTGCAGGTCCGCCCCCGCGCTGAAGTGGCAGGGCCGGCCTTCCATCCACGGCGCGCCGGAGAGGGCCACGCGTCCCACCCCGGAGAACCTCAGCCGCGCGAAGAGGGCGTCCAGGGCCTCCAGGGTCGCCCTCGTCAGCCGGTGGAGCCCGTCGGTGGAATCCAGTCCGACCCACGCCCAGCCCGGGCCCTGGCGCAGGATGACCGAAGTGGTCCCTTCGAAGATCCGCTCCGGCGCGCTCACAGGCCGAGCCTCTCGAAGGCCCTATCCAGGGGCTCGGCGTCGGGGTCCCAGGCGGGGGCGTGGGCGAGCTGGTTGCGGAACCAGGTGGACTGGCGCTTCGCATAGGCCCGGGTGGCCTGGACGATGCGCGCCTCCGCCTCGGCCGGGGGCAGGCCCTCGTCGAGGAGCACGTCGTAGCCCAGGGGACGCAGGGCCCGGAGGTCCTCGCCGTGACCCTCCGCCACGAGACGCCGGACTTCCTCGCGCCACCCCGCGGCGAGCTGGGCCGCCACCCGCGCCGCCACCCGGGCCCGCTGGCGCTCCCGGGCGGGGAGCACCAGCAGCGCGCGCCACCCTTCCGGCGGCGGCGCTACGCCGGTGAGCAGCTCCGAAGGGCGGCGCCCGGTGGCGAGGTGCAGCGCCAGGGCGCGCTGGACGCGGGCCCCGTCGTGGGGATGCAGGTCCGCGGCCCGGCCGGGGTCCACCGCGGCGAGGTAGCGGTGCAGGCGCGGCGTGCCCAGCCTCGCCCCCAGCACGCGCACCCGGGCCACCAGGGACCCGGGAACCTCGGGCAGCTCCGAGAGCTGGTTCCAGATGCCCCGGAGGTAGAGGCCCGAGCCCGTCACCAGCACCGCGCGGTCCAGGGGCTCCAGCCAGCGCCGCGCCAGGGCGCCGAAGGACGTGGGGTTCGGCCGCTCGGCGAGGTCGAGCACGCCGTAGCCCTCGTGGGCCACGCCGCCCTGCTCCGCCTCCGTGGGCTGGCCCGTGCCGATTTCCAGGCCCCGGAAGGCCTGGAAGGGATCCCCGTTCACCACCGCCGCGCCCACCCGCCGGGCCACCGCCGCCGCCAGGGCGGACTTGCCGGAGGCCGTGGGTCCGAGGATGGCGATGCGCATGGCTCGAGCCTATCTTGAAGCCGAACGTCCCCGGGGAGGTCCCATGCCGCTGCTCCTGTCCCCGATCCTCGCGGGCGCGGCGCTCCTGCTTCTGCCCGCCCAGGCCCCCAAGCCCCAGGTGCCCGCCCTGCGTTTCCAGAAGTCCCTCCGCCTCCCGGTGAAGGCCCGGCCCGTCCAGGCGGCCCCCGCCGCGCCGCCGCGCCAGGATCCCGGCGCGGTGGTGGAGGTGCGCGGGGACGGCCAGCCCCTCGAGACCTTCCGCGAGCAGACCCTGCGCGAATTCAGGGAATGGCTGGTGGCGAACCGGTTCCGGGGCTCCGCCTTCGCCGCCCCGTCCCTCGGCGCGCACGCGTCCACCGCGAGCTGGGACCAGACGCATCCCGGCGGCTTCACCGTGGCACCCCTCGCGCCGCTGGGCTGGGGCTACGGGCCCTGAGTCCCCGGGATCGCCCGCCCTCCGCTGTCGCGACGCCCGGCCCGGTCTCCGGGGCCGTTCTCCGGATCCGGACTCCGGGCCCTGGGGCTAGGCTCCGGGCACGCCGGCCCTGCGGAGCTGGCGATGCCCTTCGGCCACGATGTGCCGCACCCGCGCCGCCGGGTCCGGAACGGGTGATTCGGGCCGCTCGGTCCGCACGAGGGCCGCGGCCTCGGTGAGCCAGGACTCCGGAACCTCACCGTCCACGAAGCGGGCGAAGCGCGCCAGGGTGCCCCTCGGATCCCCCAGCAGCTCCTCGAAGCGCAGGTGGAGGAGCCGCTCCGCCGGCAGCGCCGCGAGCCGGTCCAGGCCCATGAGGAGCTGGCTGGCCCAGAGCCCCGCGAACTTGGCCAGGGGCAGGTCGAGGGCCCGGAAGGCTTCGGGGTCGAAGCGCTCGGGCAGGCAGGCCGCGAGTTCGCCGGCGAGGAGGTCCGGTGGGCGCTCCGGGGAGGCGTAGGGGTCCACCCCGTGACGGCGCACCATCTCGCGGCGCACGAGGGCGAGGCGGAAGGAGGCGTGGCGGGCCATGGAAACGCTGCACGCCAGGCCGTCCCGCCACAGGTGCACCACCTTCGCGTCCGGGAAGGCGTCGAGGAGGGCGCCGAGGAAGGCCAGGGAGCCGCCGGAGCGCTCCACCCAGCGCGACTTGCCGAAGCGCCGGGCCAGGCCGTCCAGGAGGCGGCGGAAGTGCGCGGCCGCCGGGGCGGGCGGCCAGGCGCGGACCGCGGCCTGAAGCTCCTCCAGGAGGTCGTCCCCCACGCCGACGAGGTGGGGAAGCGTGACCATGGAGAGGGGCGGCACGCCCGTCCCGCGGGTATAGCGCCCTCCCCCGTCCACGGGATAGAGGAACTCCGGCGGCTCCAGGCGGTGGGCCAGGGCGAGGCGCATGTCCAGCCTGGGTTCCGAGATCAGGGCTTCGAAGGCCGGGCCCGTGAGCTCCCCCGGCGGGAAGGGCGCGGGCAGGAAGGCGCTGAACAGCTCCGACAGGCTGAGCCAGGAGGGGTGCAGGGCGACCGCGGCGCTGAGGGCGGTGGAGCCGCAGCGGCCCGTGCCCACGACGAGCACCGGCGCGCGCAGGGGGATCTCGGTCGGCCTCGGGTCCATCCCTCCAGCCTCCCGGACCCCGCGCCCCTGTCAAGGAACGGAACCACCCCACGGCTGGGCGCACGCAGGAGCATGCTCCCAGCCCAGCCTCCGGCCCAGGTCCGCCAGCCTCCGGCTCAGGTCCGTCCAGCCGACCCCCCGTCGCGCTTCCGGGCCATCCTCCAGGAGTTCGAGGCCTGGACCCGGTCCCGGCAGCAGCAGGGCGTGCCGGCCTGGAACCCCTGGAAGCCGGAGCCCGGGGGGGCGGAGACCCCGGGCGCGCGGGTGGAGGTGTGGGGCAACCTCCCGCCCCTGGAGACCGAGACCCAGGAGGTGCTCCGCCTCACGGTGGCGTGGATCATCGCCCACCGCCTGGACGGGCTCGGCTACGCCCCCGCCGACGCGGCCATGATCCTGGAGGGGACCGCGGGGTGGGCCGCCCGGCACCCCGGCGGGAACCGCGTCCCGGGCCTGGTGCCGCTGGGCTGGCGCCGCTAGGCGCGGAGCGCCACGGTCCCCAGGCGCGGAGCGCCGAAGTCCTCAACCGCGGAGCGCCGAAGTCCTCAACCGCGGGGCAGCGGGCTCAGGAGGCGCGGCAGCAGCTCCGCCGCGAGGTCCCGGGCCAGGCTCGCGGCCTCCAGGGCGTGGTCCAGGGCCGCCTGGGGCGGCTGGTCCGGCGCCAGGAGCCCTTCGCACTGGGCCCGGAGCGTGCGCACCCGGCCCTCGGGATCCGAAAGGCGGCGCGCGGCCGCGGCCTCGAAGACGGCCATGAAGCAGGCCAGGGCGTCGCAGGCCGACGTGGTCGCCGCGGCGCCGTCGCGGCGGTCCTCCCGGAGGGCGTAGGCCGCCGCCAGGAAGCGGAGGCCGTCCTCGAAGCGGGACTGCAGGGGGCCGGAGGGACCGCGGGCGGACATGGATCCATGGTAGGGCCGGGACGCCCCGTCCCCCCGGCCTCCCCGCTCAACGGCCGCCGCGGAGGCCCGTAGGCTTCCCGGAGATCCTTCCATGCGCCTCCTCGCCTGCCTCCTGGCCGCCTCCGCCCTGCTCCGGGCCGACACCCTCTCGGAGCTCCGGTCGGCCCTCCGCGCCCTTCCCGCCCGCCAGCCCGTGAAGCTCACCGTGGTGCAGAAGGGGTGGGACGAGGAGGAGGGGACGCGGAAGGCCTACGATGAGACCTTCACCGCCACCGACGGCGCCGAGGGCGCCGCGGCCGCGGGGCGGGTCCGGAGCGCGAGGAAGTCTCGCGGCGGGACGCGGGAGGAGGGGACGAGCTGGGTGCGCCCCCACGAGGACCTGCTCCAGGAGCTGGCGGACGCGAAGGTGCTCGAGGAGCGCCCGGACGCCTGGGAGGGCCGCCCCGTGCGCCGGCTGCGCCTGGCGGTGGACCCGGACCTCGACGAGGACGCCCGGAAGCACCTCAAGCGCGCGGTGAGCGAGTGCACCGTGTGGGTGGGCCCCGACGGGCTCCCCGTGGCGTGGCGCCGGGACCTCGACCTGAAGGTCAGGGCGTTGCTGCTCTTCTCCATGGAGATGAGGCTCCAGGTCCAGCGGCGCTACCAGCGGCACCAGGACCGCCTCGTGGTGGTCTCGGAGGACGTGGACGTGCGGGGCCGGGCCATGGGCCACCCCTTCGCCGCGGAGGGCCGGTCCACCGCCCGCGTGGAGCCCTGAAGGCTCAGGCCCTCAGCAGACGCCCCTGCCGTCCGGCGCCACGGGATAGTCCCCGGTGAAGCAGGCGTAGCAGAAGCCCCGTCCCGGGTCGGTGTCCCGCACCGCGGCCTCCAGGTCCGCCAGGTCCAGGTAGCCCAGGCTGTCGGCCTCGATGAAGGCCCGGATCGCTTCGTTGTCGCGGGAGCTGGCGATGAGCTGCTCGCGGCTGGGCGTGTCGATGCCGTAGAAGCAGCTGTGGGTGGTGGGCGGGCTGGAGATGCGCATGTGCACCTCCTTCGCGCCCGCGGCCCGCACCATCTGCACGATCTTGCGCGAGGTGGTGCCCCGCACGATGGAGTCGTCCACCAGCACCACGCGCTTGCCGTCCAGCAGGTCGCGCACCGGGTTCAGCTTCACCTTCACGCCGAAGGAGCGGATGGACTGGGACGGCTCGATGAAGGTGCGGCCCACGTAGTGGTTGCGGATCATGCCGAAGTCGAAGGGGATGCCGCTGGCCTCGGCGTAGCCCAGGGCCGCGCTGACGCCGCTGTCGGGCACGGGGACGACCAGGTCCGCGGCCACGGGATGGCGCTTGGCGAGCAGGCGGCCCATCTCCCGCCGGGAGGCCATGACGCTGCGGCTGAAGACGTTGGAGTCGGGGCGCGCGAAGTAGACGTGCTCGAAGACGCAGGGCCTCGGCGCCACGCGCTCCCGCGGGAAGCGCGAGGCGAGGTCCCGGCCCCGCACCATCACCAGCTCCCCGGGCTCCACCTCGCGCTCGTAGGCCGCCCCCACGAGGTCGAAGGCGCAGGTCTCCGAGGAGAAGGCCCAGCCGTCCCCGAGGCGGCCCAGGGCCAGGGGACGGAAGCCGCGGGGGTCGCGGGCGGCGAAGAGGGCGTCCTCGGTGAGGATCAGCAGGGAGAAGGCGCCTTCGCAGAGCTTGAGGGCCTCCACCACCGCGTCCTCCACCGTCGTGGCGTCGGCGCGGTTGATGAGGACGAGGATCACCTCGCTGTCGCTGGGGCTCGTGAAGGTGTGCCCTTCGGCGATGAGGCGGTCCCGCAGTGCCTGGGTGTTCGTCAGGTTGCCGTTGTGGCACAGCGCGACCTGGCCGAAGCGGCCGTGGATGAGGAAGGGATGGGCCGCGGAGGCCACGTTGCCGCCGGTGGTGCTGTAGCGGGTGTGGCCGATGGCGGCCTCGCCGGGCAGGCCGTCCAGCACCGGCTGGGTGAAGATGTCCGCCACGTAGCCCTGGGCCTTGTGGAGGTGCAGGGCGCCGCCGTCCCGGGAGCAGATCCCGGCGGCCTCCTGGCCCCGGTGCTGGAGGGCGTAGAGGCCGAGGTAGGTCTGCCGGGAGGCCTCCGGGAGCTCCGAGACGCCGAAGACTCCGCATTCGTCCTTGAAGGGCATGGCGCCTCCGAATCCACCAGTCTACCGGAGCGGCCGAGGGCCTTCCCGCGCGGGGCCCGGGGCGGAGGCGTCAGGCCGGGTAGAGGGCGGCCTGGAAGGCCTCCTGCTCCGGCCCCGCCGGCTCCTGCTCCAGCAGGCGCTCCGCGGCCTGGCGGCCCTCCGGAAGGCCCAGGGCGACGAGGGCGCGGAAGGCGGCGATCCGGACCTCGGCGGGCTCCTTCGACTCGCTGAAGAAACCCTTGCGGCGGGCCAGCAGCCCTTCGAACACGGAGACCGCGGAGGTGGAGCCGAGGGCGCCCAGGGTCTCGATGGCCTTGTCCCGCACCTTGTCCTGGCCGGGCTTCAGCTTGCCCTTGAGGCGGGCCAGCTCCGCGACGGCGTTCACGGCCCCCTTCGCCTTGAGCTCCCCGAGCGCGAACAGGACCTCGAGCTGGGTCGCGGGCTCGGTGCCGGGGAGGAGGGCGACCAGGGGCGCCTCGGCCTGGCGGCCGCCCACCCGGCCGGCCGCGCGCACCGCGGCCCGCACCACCCGGGGATCCCGGTGCTTGAAGGCGCCGAGGATCTCCGGCAGCCGCTCGGCGCTGGCGACCTCGCCCAGCACCACCAGGGCGTTGCGCACGACGAACCACTCCGGAGACTTGAGGGACTCCAGCAGGGGCGCCTCGGCGATGGCGCCGCAGCTCTTGAGGGCCTCCAGCAGGCGGCCTCGGCGGACCCGGTCCTTCTCGGCCTCGAGGCGCTCCACGAGCTGGGCCGCGGCCGCCGGTCCCAGCATGCGCAGGTAGGGATGGACCTGCACCGCCGCCGCCTCGCGGTCCAGGTAGAAGAGCTGCTTGAGCACCTTGTCCAGCCGTTCGGGGGTGCCGAGGCGGGCGAGGAGGGCCTCGGTGGCCTGGGCCTTCCAGGGCGCCGGCAGGCTGAGCTCCGTCACCGTGTCCTGGAGGTCGGCGAACATGGCCTCCGCGCGCTGGGGGCTGCCCTGCTCCACCCAGAACCACAGCAGGTGCTCCACCGCCTGGCTGAAGCTGCGGTGGACCTCGGGATCCTTCTCGCGGCCGTAGGCCCGGGCCAGGATGTCCATGAGCGCCTGGATGAGGGGCGGGTCCAGGCCGGGGATGTCCACCCAGTCGGCGATGGCCTCGAAGGCGGCGGCCACCCGGCCGCGCCGGGCGACGTTGGGGAAGGCCAGGCCCGTGGCGAAGTGGGAAAGCAGTTGGAGGAACTCGCGGGTGCGGCCCGCCTCCAGCAGCTCCCGGAGGAAGGCGAGCACCTTGGCGACGGGCATCTCGAAGATCTTCTGGCCGTCCAGCAGCCGGGCCAGCTTCTCCTCCATGGACAGGGATTCCCAGCCCAGCACCTCCATCAGCTCCTGGAGCTGGGCTTCGGAGAGCCCCTCCTTCCGGAGGGCCTCGATGAGGGTGCTGGCCCACTGCGAGGGGTTGGGGCTGAGGCGGTGCAACTCCCCGGCCGCCTCGGCCAGGTCCTCCGCGTTCATGGCCCCCCGACGGTAGAGTTCCACGAGGCTCTCCGCGCCCTGGCTGCCGATGAGGCGGCCGAAGAACTTCCGCATCGGTTCGGCGGGAGCGGTGGCTCCGCCCATGAGGAGGCTGAGGCGCTGCCCGGCGTCCAGGCCCGCGATGGCCTGGGCGAGGAGCCCCTGGGTCCCGGCCTGGGCGCCTTCCTTGTCCAACCCGGCGTCCTGCAGGAAGGCCCCCAGCCCGGCGAGGTCCGCGGACACCGCGCCGCTGCCCGCCACGGACAGCAGGTAGCCGCGGAGCCGGGACAGGGACTCGAAGGCTTCCGAGGCGCCGGCCTCGGGGCCGCCGGCGGGGCCGCCCCGCCCGCCCAGGCCCAGGCCCGAGCCGCCCCCGGCGCCCGGGCCGCCGCCGGGAGCGGTCCCCGGGGCGGGGGCGGCCGCCCCGGGCAGGGGGGCCATGGTCTCGAGCAGGCTGGCTAGCACCTCCCCGGCCTCGGTGACCTCTTCGAGACGGGTGGCCAGCACCTGGATGTGCGTGACCCCGCGCTCCTCCAGAAAGCGCCGGGGACCGCCGGCCTCGTGGAGCTGGACGGGCGTGAGGCTCAGCATGGCGCAGAGCTCCTGGAGCTCGGGCTCCGTGGCGCCGGCGCCGAAGAGGATGGCGTGGATCTGGCGGTCCTCCAGGAGGCCCGCGAGGGCCTTGATCTGCAGGTTCTGCCGGTCCTCCGCGACCTTGTCCACGAAGATGCGGCCATTGCGGGAGGCGATCTGGGCCCGGCTCCGGTTCCCCAGGTACTTCCCGTAGCCGTCGTGGAGCTGGGCGAGGCTCTTGAGGAAGTGCATGTGCCGGGGACCGTACATCTGGTGGTCCCGGAGCGTCTTGAGCAGGAATCGGACGAATTCCGGAAGCGAGATCATCGGCGTTGTCCTGGGTTCGGGGAGGGGTTCCTGGAGGCTACCACGCGCCCTTGCGGTGGAGGCGGCGCGGGGGGATCCTCGGAGCCGCCCATGGACACGAGGCCGAGCCGCCAGCCCGCCACCCCGCCGATGGAACCGAGGGGGGGCCGGGCCCTGCACGCCCTCGCCGGACTCCTGCGCCGGGAGGACCTCGACCCCTTCGCCCTCTTCGACGCGGCGCTAGAGCTGCTGGTCCGCCACTTCCAGGTGGACCACGCGCTCATCACCCGGCTCCAGGAGGGCCAGCTCGACACGTTCTGGTGGGCCCACGCCGGCACCGGCGCCAAGCCCCCCATGGAGCTGCACCAGGGCCTGAACCTGTGCGCCCGCGTCCTCCAGGAGCCCGACGGCAGGCTGGCCCTCGGGGACGTCTTCCGCTCCGAGGGCGGCCCCTGGCTGCGGGCCTTCGCCGGCGTGGCGCTGCGCGAGGGGACGCGGCCGGTGGGCACCCTCGCCCTCCTCCACAGCCGTCCCTTCGTGTTCACCGCCGAGGACCTGGACTTCCTCCGTTCCGTGGCCGGCGTGGTGGGTCGGGCCATGGAGGTGGAGAACCTGAAGTACGAGCTGCAGGTGGCCCGGGACGCCCTGGCGCTCTCCTCCGCCGTGGTGGAGGACAGCGCCCTGGAGAGCCAGGCCACCGGGCTGCCGAACCGGCGGTACCTCGAGGTCTGGATGAAGGGCCACCTCCACCACGCCCGGCGGAACAAGGGCATGCTGGCCGTGGCCACCTGGGCGCCCCCGTCCCAGGGGCCTCGGCGGGGGGCCGTCCTCCGCGCCGCCGCGGCCTTCGCCCAGTCCCTGCGGGGCGAGGACCTGGTGGTGGAGCTGGCGCCGGACCGCCTGCTGCTCCTGCTCCCGCAGACGGCCCAGGAAGGCGCGGAGCACGTGCTCCAGCGGGCCTGGAAGGCCCTGGGCCGGCCGGCGGTGGGAGCCACGCTGTGGCTCGCGGACCGCGACGACCTGATGATGCAGGCGGCCCTGCGCCGGGCGGAGCAGGCCCGGGCCGAAGCCGCGCGGCAGTACCCCGCCGGGGGGATCGTCTGGCGACTTCCCACCCTCGTCGCCCTGGACGCGCCACCCTAGGCCGCGGGGAGGCATTCCCCTCGCCGGCCCGGCCTTGGCATGCTTTCCCCATGCCCGCTTCCCGGAGCCTGCTGGCGGCCCTCCTGATCTCCTCCGCCCTGAGGGCCGACGGCCTCGCGGACCTGAAGGCGGCCCTGGCCCGGCTGCCGGGGCGCGAGCCCGTGAAGGGCACGCTGGAGCTGCGCGTCACCCGCCAGACCGTGGAGGACCGTCGGCCCGTGGTGGTGCGCGGCCACGCCGCCGCGCGGGTGGAGGACGGGCCCCAGGGCCTGCGGCTCGCCCTGGGGCGGGAGGACCTGCAGCAGGCGGCGTCAGAGGGGCGCGCCCAGGCCCGGGAGCCCGAGCGGCCGGTGCCCCACCGGCTGGGCCTCCGGGAGCTGGACCCCCTGGACGCGGCGGAACTGCTGAACCACGCCGAGGCCCTGGCCCGCTACCTGGACAAGGCCGTCCTGCTGGAAGAGCGACGGGAACCCTGGAACGGGCGCCCCGCGCGGACCCTGGTGATCCGCGTGGAGCCCTCCCTCCCCCAGAGCCAGCGGCGCTACCTGAAGAAGGTCGAGGTCAACGCGCGGATCTGGCTGGGGGAGGACGGCGCCCCGCTGGGCCTGAGCTACCAGGCGGTCTACAGCGGCAGCCGCTTCTTCATCTCCTTCAAGGGCAGCATCCAGGAGGAGCGCCGCTTCGCGGTGGCCGGGGACCGGCTGCTGGTGCTCAGCCGGAGCGTGGAGGAATCGGCTTCCGGCTTCGGCTTCTCCTACACCAACCAGCGCAGCGCGAGCTTCACCCCCGACCGCTGAGGGCGCTCAGCCCCCCGGGCTGGACAGGTCCTCCTCCTCGGGCCCGGGCGGCTCGAGGGGCTCGGCCTCGCCGTCGGCCCAGCGCCGCAGGGTCGAGAGCAGGGAGGTGCCGTTGGCGGGCGGCGCCGGGCGGCCGAGGAGGTTCACCGCCTCCAGGTGCAGCTCGACGCTCTCCACGTCGCCGCGGTCGAAGCGCGCGCTCAGGTCGCAGAGGGCGAGGGAGCCCGGGCTGATCTCCGCCAGGTAGGCGATGGCCTTCACTCCCTTCGGCACCGTGACCCGCCAGACGGGGCAGGCCCGGCCCTGGAAGCGCAGGGCGTAGGCTTCGGGGGTGGTCTCGGCGGAGGGTCCCGAGAAGTAGAGGAGCCGCTCGGCCCGGGCCAGGAGCGGCGCCTGGGCGTAGGGCGTGCCCTCCCCGCGCTCGGCCTCCAGCCGCCAGCCCCCGAGGCGGCGCTTCTTCACCTTGTTCACGGACTGCGTCGGCGGCGTCGGGATCAGGACGAAGGTGGCCTCGACGGGGGGCTCGCCCTTCAGCTTCAGCAGGATGCGGTAGCGCAGGCCCGTGCGGGTGAGGGGCCGGACCTTGAAGGGCGTCCCGTCGCCGGGGCCCTCCGCGGGACGGGCCGGCGCCGGGCCCGCGAGGGCCGGCGCGAGGCACACGAGGGCGGGCGCGCGGAGCCGGAAGGGGAGCATGGGCCAGCATGCCATGGCAGGATGCGGGCATGCCCCTCTGCTTCGACCTGGACGGCACCCTCGGCACCTTCGGCGGCGGGTACGCGCTGCTCCGGGAGGCCCTCGGGGAGCTCTGGGGCACGGCGCCGACCCGGGAGGAACTGCAGGCCTGCGCCGGCAGCACCGACTGGGAGATCGTGGACGAGCTGCACCGCCTGCGCTTCGGGACGGGACTGCCGGAGGCCGCCTACCTCGGCTTCGAGTCGGCCTGCCTCGCCCGCTTCGAGGCGGCCTTCCACCCCGAGGCGCAGGACCCCACGCGCTTCGAGGGCATCCTCGAGGGCCTCCACCGGCTCGTGGACCTCGGCCACCGGGTCTGGCTCGTGAGCGGCAACACGCCCCGGACGCTGGCCTTCAAGGCCGACCGCCTGGGCATCGATCCGCGCGTGCCGCGGCTGGGCAGCCTGCCGGGCCTCACCCGCGCCGGCCTCATCCGGCGGGCCCTGGAAGGCTGTGCCGGGCCGCACCTCTACGTGGGCGACCGGCCCCACGACCGGGAGGCGGCGCGGGAGGCCGGCGTGCCCTTCCTCGGGATCGGAGCGGCGGTGCAGTCCGGGGGCCCCGCCCTCGACCCGGAGGCGGGACCGGAGGCCCTCGTGGCCCGGGTGGAGGCCCTGCTCGGCCGGACCTAGCCGGGGAGCACCCTGCCCCCCTGGAGCCGCCGCGCGGCCTCCGCGCTGCCGGCCTCGGCCGCCCGCTCCAGCCAGGCCCGGGCGGAGGGCTTGTCGGGGAACCCGCCTTCGCCGGAGTCGAGCATGACGGCCAGCTCCAGCATGGACCGGGCATGGCCCGCCTCCGCGGCCCGGGTGTGCCAGAGCCGGGCGGCCAGGGCGTCCTTGTGCAGGCCGAGGGCGGCGCGGCGGTAGGCCTGGGCGAGGTCGTGGGCCGCCTGCGGGTCCCCCGCCTCGGCGCGGTCCATGAGCCGGGTCAGGCCGGCCTCCCGGCCGGGATTCCTCACCTCCCGCCAGAGCCAGACGCCCATCCCCGCGACGCCCGCCAGCATGGCCACGGGGATCCAGAGCGGCGCCTGGCGGTCGAAGCCCGGCGCGGCGAGGCCGGTGGAGACGGTGTAGATGATCCAGGCGGGGATGGCGAGGAAGGTGAGGATGCCCAGGAGGAGCGCCAGCACCAGCGCCGTCCAGAAGGCGCCCTGGAACCAGCGACGCTTCGAGAGGTCCACCAGCCCATCCAGGAAGCGCTCGTCCAGGGTGTCCCCGCCGCGCCTGCCCCGGACGGGCGCCGTGCTGCCCTGGTGGGCGAGGGCCGCGGAATGCCGGGGCTCCCGGCCCAGTCCCGCCTCGTTCCGCCGCGCGTCCCAGCGCAGGGCCTCCTCCAGGGCCTCGGGGCTGCCTTCCTGGCGCAGGGCCTCGGCGAGGCGGGCCATGCAGGCCCCCGAGCCCGCCTCGGCGCCCCGGCGCATCCAGTGGGCCGCCGCGGCCCGGTCCGGCGGCCCCGCGGCGCCCCAGGCGCAGGCTTCCGACATCCAGTGCATGGCGTCGGGCTGGCCGGCCTCGGCCGCCCGGCGGAACCAGGGCACCGCGCTTGCCTGGCCCGCGGGGCCGAGCCCGCCCTCCCAGAGAAGGAGCCCGTGCTCGAGCCACCCCTCCGGGTCCCCGGCGCGGACCGCCTGCTCCACGTAGGCCCTTGCCAGGGCCCCGCGGCCGGCCCCGCGGGCCCACGCGATCCAGAGCAGGGCCGGCCGGGGGTGGAAGGCGGCGCGGATCCGCCGCAGCCCGAGTTCCAGGAAGCCCAGCACCGCCCAGCGCAGGGGCGCCCAGGCCAGGATGAAGGCCAGCGGCGGCAGCAGGATGGCCACGAGGGCCAGCAGGGTGATGGGGTCCGGCGACATCGGGCACCATGGTGGCATGGCCCTTCCGCTCTGCTCCGCCGCCGACCTCCGGGACGCCCTGGACTCCGTGATCCTGCTGGATGCCCGCCCCCGGGCCGACTACGAGGCCGGGCACCTGGCCGGCGCACGGCACGCGGACCCCGAGCGGGACCTCAGCGCCGCCGCGCAGGAAGGCCACGATCCCGCGAAGGGCGGGCGCCATCCCCTGCCGCCCCTGCGGGCCTTCTGCGCCACCGTGGGCCGCTGGGGCGTGGCGCCCGGCGCGCGGGTGGTGGTCTACGACAGTTCCGGGGGCGGGAACGCCGCGGCGCGGGCATGGTGGATGCTGCGTGCCCTCGGGCTGGAGGGCGTCCAGGTGCTGGACGGCGGCCTGCCGGCGGCTCTCGAGGCGGGACTCGAGCTCACCGGGGAGATCCCGGTGGTGCGGTCGGAGGAGCCCTTCCCCGCCGCCCGCTGGCACAGCACCACGGCGGACCTGGACATCGTGGCGAAGCTCGCGAGGCATCCGGACTGGAAGGTGCTGGACGTGCGCAGCCGGGAACGCTTCCGGGGCGAGACGGAGCCCTTCGACCCCGCGGCGGGCCACATCCCCGGCGCGGTGAACCTGCCCTGGAGCGAGAACCTCGGCCCCGACGGCCGCTTCAAGTCCGCCGAGGACCTGCGAGCGCTCTACGGCCCCCTGACGAAGGACCTGCGCCCCGACCACCTCGTGGTCCACTGCGGCAGCGGCGTCACCGCCTGCCACACCCTCCTCGCCCTGGAACTGGCCGGCTTCCGCGGCCCCGAGGGCGAGGCTCCGGCCCTCTACGTCGGCAGCTGGAGCGAGTGGTGCCGCAGCGGGCGGGAGCAGGCGACCGGCGACGCCTGACCCCGGCCGCGGAGGGAAGGTCGGAGGCGGGAGGTCCGGGGCCGTCCCCGTGCCACACTCGTGGATGGGCCTCGCTCCGCTCCTCCGCCGCGCCGCCTCGCCCTGGCGGGGGCTCGAAGGCCTGCCTCCGGCGGTGTGGATCCTCTCCGCGGCGACGCTCCTCAACCGGGCGGGCACCATGGCCCTGCCCTTCCTGGTGCTCTACCTCACCAAGGCCCTGGGGCTGCCCGCGGCCCAGGCGGGCCAGGCCTTCGTGGCCTACGGGCTCGCCGCCATGGTGGCCGCGCCGGCCGGGGGCTGGCTGGCGGACCGCATCGGCCACCTGCGGATGATGATGCTGTCCCTCGCGGTGTCGGGCGGGCTCCTCTTCGCCCTGCCGCTCCTCCGCGCCTGGCCCGCCGTGCTGGCCCTCACGGTGGCGTGGTCCCTGGCCGGCGAGGCCTTCCGTCCCGCGGCCATGGCCATCCTCACGGACCTCGCGCCCGTGGAGCGCCGCAAGGCCGTGTTCGCCCTCAACCGGCTCGCCATCAACCTCGGCATGAGCGTCGGTCCCGCCGTCGGGGGCTTCCTCGCCATGCATTCCTTCCGGGCCCTCTTCTGGCTCGACGGTTTCACCAGCCTGCTCTCCGCCGCGGTGATCCTCGCCTTCGTGCGGGTCCGGGAGCACCGGCCGCCGCGGGAGCGCGCCGGCGACGGCCCGCGTGGCGCCTGGCGGGACGGGGCCTTCCTCTTCTTCATCCTCGCGGCCCTCCCGGTGCTGGTGGTCTTCTTCCAGCACGAGGGACCCCTGCCCGTCTTCCTGGTGCGGGATCTGGCGTTCCCGGAGTCCTTCTACGGCCTCCTCTTCACGGTGAACACGGTGCTCATCGTGCTCGTGGAAGTGCGCCTGAACCTCGCCACGGCCCACTGGCCCCACCGTCGCACCCTCGCCCTGGGCGCGGTGCTCTACGCCGTGGGCTTCGGCGCCATCGCCGTCGTGCACACCAAGGCCGGCATCCTCGCCACGGTGGTGGCGTGGACCTTCGGGGAGATGATGCTGCTGCCGGCCTGCAGCGACTACGTGGCGCACCTCGCGCCGCCGGAGCGCCGGGGGGAGTACATGGGCGTCTGGGGGCTCGGCATCGGCACCGCCTTCGCCTTCGGGCCCTGGCTCGGCACCTGGATGCTGGACCGCTGGGGCGCCACCCTGCTGTGGTCCTCCATGGGCGCCCTCGGGCTGTGCTCCGCCGCCCTGCTGCTGCGGATCAGGGCCGCTGGAGCTCCCGCCGGTCCACCAGGACCCAGGTCCGCCCCTTCCACTGGGCCGAGTCCGGATTGAAGAGGAGGTCGGCGGGCTTGAGCTCCACGGGCTTGCGCTTCGGATCCGCGGTGAACAGGAAGACCTGCTCGATCTCCCGGAAGGCCTCGCTGCCCTCCGGCAGCATCACGTACCGCGCCAGAAACTGGCCGTCCGAGACGTAGGCTTCGTAGAGGTAGTGCCGGCAGTCCACCGCCGCCACCGCGTGGGACGCGGCCCGTAGCCAGGCGGGCGCGGGCGGCGCGCCCGGGGGGACCGGAAGCTGGCCCACGCGGCGGGAGCCGTCAGGCTCGGGTTCGGGGGGCAGGCCCGGCAGGACCAGGGCGGGGGGAGGCGGGGGGAGGAAGAGCATGGGGCGGCGGCTCCGGCCCCAGCTTGGAACGGTGAGCCGTCCCGCAGCTGTGAATTCTTGTAAATTTTCCATGAACCTGGAATTATCCCAACCCTTCGCTGGAACGAGACGCGCTCCGCCGCGGCGTGAGGGCGGTCACCCGGAGGACGCGCTAGCCTGCGAGGGCTTCGGGCCCTGCCGCCCGGCCGGACCTCGCCCTCGCCATCCTCACCAGGAGCCGCCATGACCGCCGGAACCCTTTCCGCCCAGGCCCTCATCGACCTCGAGTCCCGCTACGGGGCCCACAACTACCATCCCCTCGACGTGGTCGCCGAGCGGGGCGAGGGCGTCCACCTCTGGGACGTGGACGGCAAGCGCTACATGGACTTCCTCGCCGCCTACTCGGCGGTGAACCAGGGCCACAACCACCCGCGCATCGTGCAGGCCCTCATGGTGCAGGCCCAGCGCCTGGCGCTGACCAGCCGCGCCTTCCGCAACGACCAGTTCCCGCCCCTGCTGGAGAAGCTCTGCACGCTGACCGGCTTCGACAAGGCCCTGCTCATGAACAGCGGCGCCGAGGCGGTGGAGACGGCCCTGAAGGCCATGCGCAAGTGGGCCTACGACGCGAAGGGCATCGCGTACCCGCAGGCCGAGATCATCGTCGCCGAGGGCAACTTCCACGGCCGGACCACGACCATCGTGGGCTTCAGCACGGACCCCGACAGCACCAGCCGCTTCGGGCCCTTCACGCCGGGCTTCCGGATCGTCCCCTACGGCGACCTCGCCGCCGTCGAGGCCGCCATCAACCCCAACACCGCCGCGATCTTCATGGAGCCCATCCAGGGCGAGGCCGGGGTGCTCATTCCTCCGCCGGGCTTCCTCAAGGGCCTGCGACAGCTCGCGGACAAGCACGGCATCCTGCTGGTCCTCGACGAGATCCAGTCGGGCCTTGGCCGCACCGGCAAGCTCTTCGCCTTCGAGCACGAGGGCATCCGCCCCGACGCCATCACCATCGGCAAGGCGCTGAGCGGCGGCCTCTACCCGGTGAGCGCCTTCCTGGCCAACGACGCGGTGATGAACGTCTTCACCCCGGGCATCCACGGCTCCACCTACGGCGGCAATCCCCTGGCCTGCGCCGTGGCGAGCGCGGCCCTCGACGTGCTGCGGGACGAGCACCTCGTGGAGCGCGCCGCGGAGCTGGGCGGCCACCTGGCCTACCGCCTGCAGGGCCTGGCCTCGCCGAGGGTGAAGGGCGTGCGCTGCCGCGGCCTGTGGGCCGGCGTGGACCTGGTGCCCGAGGCCGGCGGGGCGCGGAAGTACTGCTACCGGCTCAAGGACCGCGGGATGCTCTGCAAGGACACCCACGTGGACACCATCCGGCTGGCGCCGCCCCTGGTCATCACCAAGGAGCAGGTGGACTGGGCCGTGGACCAGCTCGAGGCCGTGCTCGCGGAGCCCTGAGATTCGGCGGTTTCATCGGAGGGCGCCCGGACGGGCGCCCTCCGCTTTTTGGGGCTGCGCGGTCCTGCCCGTAGAATGGGCGTTTCCGCCGCGGAGCCTCCATGTCCTATCGCCACCCCGATTTCGAAGCCCTCGGCCTGGGCTCGGCCCCGGACTGCCGCTTCGAGCCGGCGCCGAAGGACACCACGCTGCCCGACGGCTTCATGAGCACCACGAACTTCCCCACCTACGTGAAGGTCGGCGGCCAGTGGCGCATGCCGGAGATGCCCCGCATGGACTCGCACCTGGTGTGGGACCCGGCGACCCAGCGCCTCGCGACGAAGGAGTTCCGCCTGGTGAAGGCCGGGGACCTGGTGGCCGTGGCCACGGCGGAGGACGGCCGCGAGGGCGTGCTGGTCTGGGACAAGGGCTTCCAGGACGAGCCCGACGAGACGGCGGACGAGACCTTCGGCTTCATGAGCTCCGAGGTGAGCCGCGAGAAGCCCGTGAACTACGAGGCGATCTTCAAGCAGTTCATGGAGAACCGCGGGGACAAGGGCCACATCCTCTGGGTCATCGGGCCAGCCCTCGTGCATGCCCGGGGCCGGGAGGCCATGGAGTGGCTCATCCAGCACGGCTTCGCCCACTGCGTCTTCGCGGGCAACGCGGTGGGGGTCCACGACGTGGAGGCGGCGCTGTTCGGCTCGACCCTGGGCATGAAGAAGGACGGCACGCCGGAGGTGGGCGGCCACGCCTACCACATGCGCGCCATCAACGAGATCAAGAAGGCCGGCGGCATCGCGCCCCTGGTGAAGGCGGGCCGCGTGAAGGACGGCATCATGTACGCCTGCGTCGCCACGGGCACCCCCTTCGTGCTGGCCGGCTCCATCCGCGACGACGGGCCGATCCCCGAGACCCTCACCGACGCCCTGGAGGCCCAGGCCGCCATGCGCGAGCACACCGCGAAGGCGACGATGGTGGTGATGGTGGCCACGGCGCTCCACAGCATCGCCACGGGCAACATGCTCCCCACCTTCTGCCTCAAGCCGGACGGCCAGTATCACGAGATCACCACCATCTGCGTGGACCAGACCGAGTTCCTCGTGGGCAAGCTGAAGGACCGGGGCACGCACCAGGCGTTCGGCGTGGTGACGAACGCGCAGGACTTCATGCGGCTCATCCAGCTGGAGCTGATGGCGAGGATCTGATCAGCGGGGAAGGACCTCGTCCCCCACCCGGAGCAGGCCTTCGCTGAGGACCTCGCAGCGGAGCCCGCCCCGGTGGACGAGGCCGGGCAGCACCGCGGGCTTCCCCGTGGCCGCCGCCAGCCCCTTGCAGGGTTCGCAGAGGCGCATCCCCCGCAGGCGCACCTCCCCCACCGTGAACTCCCGGTCCACCAGGTGGTTCAGGGCGACGCCCTCGGTGACCAGGTTCCGCCGCGTCGCGCCGGGCTCGAGATGGAGGCCCAGCTCCCGCGCCAGGGCCTGCAGAGCCTCCGCCTCGATGAGGGTGCATTCCCGCCCCGTGCCCGGGGTGTCCGAGAAGGAGCCCGCCTGCAGGAAGTAGCGGTCCCCTTCGAGCCCCCGCCCCGGCACGGCGCGCACGGACGGGACCGAAGCCAGCGGGGCTCCGGCGGCGGGAGCGAGGTGGATGGAAGCAAGCCGGCCCATGGGACCTCCCACCGCAGCATCGCGACCGCCCGGCCCCCGGCGCAAGCGCCCGTGACGATCCGTCAAGGCGCGCGAACACCATGCCGATGGGCGGGCCGGCGCGACCGTTCGGCGGAAGACCCGCCTCGGAGGCCGACCCGGGCCTGCCCATCGGCCCCGGGCAGGGGCAGGCTGGGGGCAGGAGGCATCCATGAGCGACCAGCCCTACGCGACCCCTGAAGCCGAGCTCTACGGAGGCGGAAACGCCCCCAAGCCCATGCCCCCGGGCCTCGGCGCCCAGATCGCCGGTGTCTTCACCGAGCCCACGGTCCTCTTCCAGAAGCTGCGCGCCGCGCCCTCCTGGGTCCCGGCGACGATCCTCGTCGCGGTGTGCGCGGTGGTCGCCGTCGGCATCTGGGGCGTCCGCGTGGACTGGGACGCGATGCTGCGCCCCGCCCTCGAGGCCAATCCCAAGGTCCCCGCCGAGCAGATCGACAAGATCATCGAGATGCAGGGGCGGATCATGCCCTTCTTCGCCCCCGTCGGCGCGGTCATCGGGATGGCAGTGGGCACCTTCCTCCCGGCCCTGGTCTTCTTCCTCCTGGGCCGTTCGGGCGCCGAAGAGGGCTCGCCCAGCTACAGCCAGGCCCTGAGCGCCACCGCGGTGCCGAACCTCATCCTGGTGCCCCAGCAGATCCTCATCGCGGTCATGTGCCTCGCGACCGCCGTGGGCGGCAACACGCCGGACAAGATCCTGCCCACCTCCCTCGGCTACTACCTGCCCATGGAGAACCCCAAGCTCGGGTCCCTACTGCGCCACGTGGATCCCTTCTTCATCGGCGTCTACGTCGTCACGTACCTGGCGCTGCGCCACCTGATGAAGCTGAAGCCTGCCCACGCATGGATCGGCACCCTGATCTGCCTCGCCACCACCCTCGGTTTCAGGGTGATGGGCGCCCGCTGAACCCAGGGCTGGAACAACGAAGGCCCCGGCATCTCCGGGGCCTTCGCCTGTTCGGGTCGCCTACTTCGCTTCCAGCGCCGCCTTCCGCGCCTTGACCACGGCGTCGGCCTCGCGGCCCTCCATCTCCTGGAGGTGGTCGAACTTCCAGGCGAAGGTGCCGACGCCCATGGTGAGCGAGCGCAGCTCGACGATGAGGTCGTGCATCTCGCTCTGGGGCAGGTAGGCGTTCACCACGTCCCAGCCCTTCCAGCCCTCCTTGGCGTCGAAGCCGAGGATCTGGCCGCCGCGGCGGCCCGTCACCAGGCGCTGGGCCTTGGCGGTGTGCTCGCTGGGCACGCTGATCTCCACGGAGACGATGGGCTCCAGGAGCACGGGCATGCAGTTCGGCATGCCCTCGGTCATGGCCACGCGGGCCGCGGCCTTGAAGGCCATGTCGCTGCTGTCCACCGTATGGTAGCTGCCGTTGGTCAGCGTCACGGCGATGTCCACCACCGGGAAGCCCAGCGGGCCCTGCTTGAGGTAGTCCTTCACGCCGTTGTCCACGGAACTGAAGAACTGGCGGGGCACCACGCCGCCGACGATGGTCTCGGCGAACTGGTAGCCGGAACCGCGCGGCAGGGGCTTGATGTCCAGGTAGACGTCGCCGAAGGCGCCGTGGCCGCCGGTCTGGTGCTTGTAGCGGCCGTGCTGGTTGTGGGGCTTGCGGATGGTCTCCTTGTAGGGGACCTGGGGCCGCTCGGCCTTCACGTCCAGCTGGAACCGCGACTTCAGCCGGTCCAAGGCGTTCTTGAGGTGGATCTCCCCCTGACCCCAGAGCAGCTGCTCGTGGGTGTCGGCGTTCTGCTCCACGCTGAGGCTCGGGTCCTCCTCGCAGAGCTTCTGCAGCGCGCCGGAGAGCTTCACGTCGTCGCCCATCTTGCTGACCTTGAGGGCGAAGCAGGTGTAGGGCTGCAGGGGCGCGGGCCAGGCGAGCTCGGGGGCCTTGTTGGTGCTGACGGTCTGCCCGGTGCCGATGCCTTCCAGGCGGCCCAGGGAGACCACCTCCCCCGCCGAGGCCTTGCCCACCTTCTCCTGCTTGGCGCCCATGAGCCTGAGGACGCCGTTGAGGCGCACGCCGTTCAGCGTCGCGCCGTCGGCGATCTCCCCGCGCCACACGCGGGCCAGGCTCTGCTTGCCCACGTGGGGGGCGTGCACGGTCTTGAAGACCTGGGCCAGGGCGTCGGCGCCGCCGGGGATGCCCAGCCGCTCGGCCGTGGCGGCGGCCTCCGGGGCCTCGTCGCGCAGGGCCTGCAGGAGGCGCTTGATGCCGTGGTCGCCCTCGGCGCTCCCGAAGAAGACCGGCACGATGAGGTCCTGCTCCAGGTCCTTCTTCAGGTTCTCGCTGATCTCGTCGGCGGGCGGGTTGACGTCCCCCAGCAGCTCCTCCATGAGGTGGTCGTCGAAGTCCGCGAGGTGCTCGAGCATCTCCTGGCGGGCGGCGTGCTCCTCGGGCAGCGCGCTCTCCGGGAGCTGCATGAGGTCGGCGTCCTCGTGGCCCTTGTAGCCGTAGGCGTGCTCGCTCACGAGGTCCACGAAGCCGGTGATGACGCCGTTCTCCTTGATCGGGATCTCCCGCAGGATCAGCGGCCGGGAGCTGACCGCCTGGAGGGCCGCGAGGGTCTCCGCGATCTTCGCCTCCCCGCCGGCGTCCACCTTGTTGATGAAGAGGACGTGCGGGATCTTCCGTTCGTCGAGGAACTGCAGGATGGGCGCCACCGTGGGCGCCTTGTTGGGCTCGGGCTCGGCCACCACCACCGCGACGTCCACCACCAGGAGCGCGTTCAGCGCGTCCTGGGTGAACTCCACGGAGCCCGGGCAGTCGATGAAGGTCCAGCCCTCGTTCATGTAGGCCGTGCTGGCGACGCTGAGCTCCACGCTCATGCCCCGGGCCTTCGCCTCGGCCGAGCTGTCGCCCACGGTGCTGTGCTCCTTCACGGAGCCCTTCTTGGGGATCGCGCCGCACTGGAGGAGGATCGCCTCCAGCAGGGAGGTCTTGCCGCTGAGGTAGGGACCGACCAGGGCCGCGGCCCGGGGTCCGGAAGGTGCAGTGCCCGTCATGGGTTCCTCCAGGGATTGCTGGGATGGGGTGGGATCGAGCGGGTGGGTGCAGTTTATTGGGGAACGCCGGGGTGGCAAGCGCTAAGAGCCCTTGCCACCCGCGCCGCCGGGACGCCAGGATGCGGCCATGCCTTCCCTCCCGACCTGGGCCTGGATCCTCGCGGCCCTGCTGGCCGCCCTGGCCGTCGCCCGGGCCGCGCGACGCTGGGTGAGGCGCTTCTTCTTCCGCCTCGCGGTCCGGACCCGGCGCGAGCTCGGGGTGAAGCTGAACCCGATGACGCTGACCCGCAGGCAGAAGCTCAAGGCCGAACTGCTGGAGGACCCCGCCCTCGCGGCCTTCGTGGCGGCCCAGGCCCTGGAGACCGGCCGGCCCGAGGAGGCCCTGTGGACGGACGTGAACGAGTACCTGGAGGAGATCATCCCTGCCTTCAAGCTGCTCACCACCTACCGGTATGGCAGGAAGGTGGCCGGGGTCCTGCTGCGCGGCCTGTACCGGGTGCGCGTGGGACGCAGCGCCGACGCTGCATTGAACCAGATCCCCCGCACGGCTTCGGTGATCTATGTCATGAACCACCGCAGCAACGCGGACTACGTGCTGGTGGCCTTCCTGCTCGCGAACCGGGTGGCCGTCTCCTACGCCGTGGGCGAGTGGGCGCGGGTCTGGCCGCTGGACCGCATCTTCAGGAGCTTCGGCTCCTTCTTCATCCGCCGCCGCTTCCGCGACCCGCTCTACCACAAGGTCCTCGAGCGCTACGTGCAGCGCGCGGTGGAAGCGGGCATCACCCAGGGCGTGTTCCTCGAGGGCGGCCTCACCCGGGACGGCGCCCTGCTGCCGCCCAAGCTCGGGCTGCTCGACTACATGCTCCGCGCGAAGGCCGACGTAGTGTTCATCCCGGTGGGGATCAACTACGACCGGGTCCTGGAGGACGTGAGCCTGACCGAGGAATCCGCGCGGAAGGCGGCCGCGGACGCGGGCGGGAAGCCCCCGGGAAGCAGGCGGTCCCTCCGCCGCACGGCCTTCTGGGTGCTGGGCCTGGCCTTCCGGGGCGCCACGGGACGCTTCCACCGCATGGGCTACGCCGTGGCCAACTTCGGCGCGCCCCTGCGCGCCCGGGACCATCTGCCCGAGGACTTCGCCGGGCTGGACTGGGAGGCGCGCAAGCCGCACCTGGCGCGCCTCGCGGAGCACCTCATGGCGAGCGTGCGCGCGGAAGTCCCCGTGACCCCCGTGGGCCTCGCCGCGTGGTCCTTCCTGAGCCTCCGGGCCGGGACCGCCCCGCGCCAGGAGGTCGAGGCGGCCTGCCTGCGCCACCTCGACCAGGCCAAGGCCCACGGCCTGCCGGCCACCCTGTCGAAGGGCAGCCCCGAACGCGCCGCCGCCATGGGGCTGGGCATCCTCCTCCACCGGGGCATCCTGGCCGAGGCGGGCGGCCGCCTGGGGGCCGTTCCGGGCCGCGAAGCCCTCCTGGCCTACTACGCGGCGGGCGTGGCCCACCACTTCCAGGTTGGGGATCCCTCGAAGAAACCAAAGGACTGACTTCGGATTATCTGGATAACCGATTCCGCACGGCCCCGTATCCTGCCCCAGGAGGTGCCGGATGGCGCGCATGGACGAGATCGACTTCAGGATCCACGGGGAGGACCTGCAGTTCGTGGAGATCACCCTGGACCCCGGCGAGGCGGCCATCGCCGAGCCCGGCGCCATGATGACCATGGACCCCGGCATCGGCGTGGACACGGTCTTCGGTGACGGCTCGGGGCAGGACCAGGGCTTCATGGGCGCGCTGCTGGGGGCGGGCAAGCGCCTGCTGACCGGCGAGAACCTTTTCACCACCGTCTTCCACAACGAGGCGAAGCAGCGGCAGACCGTGGCCTTCGCCGCGCCCTACCCCGGCCGCATCGTGCCCCTGCACCTGGGCCAGCTCGGGGGGGAGCTCCTCTGCCAGAAGGACAGCTTCCTGGCCGGCGCCAAGGGCGTGGCGCTGGGCATCGCCCTCACCAAGCGCTTCGGCGCGGGCCTCTTCGGCGGCGAGGGCTTCATCCTGCAGCGCCTCACCGGCGACGGCCTGGTCTTCGTCCACGCCGGCGGCATGATCCTGGAGCGGGACCTCGCGCCCGGCGAGACGCTGCGGGTGGACACGGGCTGCCTCGTGGCCCTCCAGCCCTCGGTGCGCTACGACATCCAGCTCGTGCGCGGCGTGAAGAGCGCCCTGTTCGGCGGCGAGGGGCTCTTCTACGCCACCCTCTCGGGCCCGGGCCGGGTCTGGCTGCAGAGCCTGCCCTTCTCCCGCATGGCCGACCGCATCCTGGCCGCCACCCGCCACCGCCAGGAGGAGGGCTCGGTGCTCGGGGGCGTCGGGCGCATCCTCAACGGCGGCTGAGCCGGGCTCCCGGCACGGAGAAGGGCGCCCCCAGGGGCGCCCTTCTCCGTGCCGGGAGTGCGTGCTACTGGGAGACCGCGAAGGCCACCCGGTCGTTCCGCACCCGTTCCAGGTCGAGGATCTTCACCGTGGCGGTGGCGCGGTCCTCGCTGTAGGTCAGGCTGTAGTGCTCGTCCTTCACGAGCGATCCGGGCACCACGTTGACCTTGCCGATCTTGGCCAGGCCGAGGTCGGCGGCCTTGATGGTGATCACCGCGTCGCCGTCCAGCAGCAGGTCGCGGTCGAAGCGCGCGGCCTTGGCGTTGGGGCCCATGCGGTCCTTGGCGAAGATGGGCACCACGATGACGCCCTCCTCCTCCAGCTTCTTGCGGTCGCCCACGAGGTAGTGCATCGAGTTGAGCTTGGCCTTCTGCTGGGCCGAAAGGGTCGTGAGCCCGTTCACCTGCTCCATCAGGCCCGACTTCTCCACCCGCAGGGCGTCGATGTCCGCCTCGATCTTCGCCTTGGTGGCGATGAGGCCGTCCACCTTCACCTGCAGCTCCTCGGACATCTTCTTCGCGTCGTCGCGCTCGCCCTCGAGCTTCAGGCGGGCCTGCTTGGTGGCCTCGGTGGGGCTGATGTCGGCCTTGCCCTGGGCCACGGAGGTGCCGTACTTGCCGTTCACGTAGAAGTGGTAGACCTCCCAGCCCGGCTTCAGCTCCTCCAGGATGTGGGTCTTGGCGATCAGCTCCTTGGCCTGCGCCTCGTCCACGCCTCGCTTGCGCAGGAAGCGCAGCGCCAGGGCGTAGTGGTTGTCCCCTTCCTTGGCCACCTCGGGCCTGGGCAGCAGGGCGCGCACGCCCGAGAGCTTCTTGTTCAGGACGGCGATCTCGGCGTCCTTGTCGAGGATGACCTGCAGCAGGTCGCCGGTGCTGGTGCCCTTCTCCTCCTTCAGGCGCTTCTCGAGGAGCGCCTTCTGCTCGGGGCTGAGCTGGAGGGTCTCGGGGTTGGGCTTGGCGTCGGGGACCTTGGCGGCCTCGGCGGCCTTGGCCTGGGTCTGGGCGGCGGTCTGGATCTGCTGCTGGATGGCCTGGGCCTCGTTGGCCTTGGCGGCCAGCGTCTGGACCTGCTTGTCCTCCTGGGGCTTCCGGTCGCAGGCCAGGGGGGCGAGGAGCAGGGCCGGGGCGAGCAGGGCCGGCAGGCCCCATCGTCGGATGTCGGTTCGGTTCATGGGTCGCTCCAATGGAAATCCAACCTGTGGATGTCTCCATTGTCGCCCAGGCGCCCGGGCCCGCCAATCCACGCACCGGGCCCTTCCGAGCCGCACCAGGGACTGGCCGGACGGAAGGGCTGCACGGCTTTGACATACCCGTGACGAACGGGACAGGCCCGGGAAGGGTCTACTCGAAATAGCCGTAGAGGTACGCGTTCACCAGCGTATCGGAGCTGCCGGAATTGACCTTCGTGACCTTCAGCTCCACCTGGGTGCCGGGCCCGAAGCTGATGCCGGTGCTGAAGGCCTCGGCGAACTCGAAGGTGGCCAGGCTGCCCTGGACGGGGGCGCGCAGCAGCTTGAGGTATTCCGAGTTGTGCACGCCCGAGGTGGAGAAGCCGAGGCTCAGGTCCGCGCCGTACTGCCCGGTGAACCAGCCTCGGATCCCGGTGACGACGAATTTCTGGCCGGCGGGGACCGTGATGTTGGAGCTGACCGGGAACTGCTGGACGTAGGCCCCGTTCTGCAGGTGGTTCCAGTAGAAGGTCGCGGCGCCGTAGACCTGGTTCCGGCGCATGACCACCATGTTCGCGGCCGGCGGGGCCTGGGCGCCCAGCACGGAGGCCGCGAGAAGACCGAGGGCGAGGGAGGACGGGAAGCGCATGGGATCTCCGGGAAGGTTCGCCCAGCCTAAGGCCCCGTCCCGCCGGAGGCCTGGACCACTTTCCAACCTCGACCTTGGACCACTGCCCCGTAGAATCGAAGGGTTGGAGCGACCATGCCGAAGACCGTCCGCATCGCCAATGGCCAGGGATTCTGGGGGGACAGCATCGACGCCCCCGTGCGCCTCGTCGAGTACGGCAGGATCGACTACCTGAACCTGGACTACCTGGCGGAAGTCACGCTTTCCATCATGCAGAAGCAGAAGCGCAAGAACCCCGCGCTGGGCTATGCCACGGACTTCGTGGACCTGATGGCGCGGACCCTCCCCATGATCAAGGCCAAGGGCATCCGCGTCATCGCCAACGCCGGCGGCGTGAACCCGGAGGCCTGCCGCGCGGCCATCCTGGAGGTCGCGAGGAAGCTCGGCGTGAAGGGCGTGAAGATCGCCACCGTCACCGGCGACGACGTGATGGACCGCCTCCCGGAATTCAAGGCCGCGGGCCACAGGCTCGCCAACATGGACACCGGCGAAGGCCTCTTCAACCGGGAGCTGGAGATCATCAGCGCCAACGTCTACATGGAGACCCAGGCCATGGTGGACGCCCTGGCGACGGGCGCGGACATCGTGCTCACGGGCCGCTGCACGGACCCCGGCCTCACCCTCGCGCCCCTCATCCACGAGTTCGGATGGAAGGCCGACGACTGGGACCGCCTCGCCGCGGGCACCGTGGCGGGCCACATCCTCGAATGCGGCGCCCAGAGCACCGGCGGCAACTTCTCCCGCTGGTGGGAGGTGCCGGACCTGTGGAAGGTCGGCTATCCGATCGCCGAGGTGAGCGAGGACGGCACCTTCGTCATCACGAAGCCCGAGGGCAGCGGCGGCATGGTCACCGTGGACACGGTGAGCGAGCAGCTGGTCTACGAGATGGGCGACCCGCGGAACTACATCACCCCCGACGTGGTGGCGGACTTCACCACCATCCGGCTCCGCCAGGAGGGTCCCGACCGCGTGGCCGTGAGCGGCATCCAGGGCCGCCCGAAGACGCCCTTCCTGAAGGTGAGCGGCAGCTACCTCAAGGGCTACAAGGCGACGGGGCAGCTCGTCCTCAGCGGCCCCCGGGCCCTCGAGAAGGCGAGGCTCTGCGCGGACATCGTCTGGAAGCGCCTCGAGGCGGCGGGCTTCACCTACGAGCACACCGACGCGGAGTTCCTCGGCGCGAGCACCGTGCACGAGGGCATCGCGCCGGCCCCGGCCGAGCCCGCGGAGATCGTCCTGCGCCTCAGCGTGAAGGACCCCGACAGGCGGAAGGTGGAGCGCTTCGGCCGCGAGCTCGCGCCCCTGGTCACCGCCGGCCCGGCGGGCGTCACGGGCTTCGCGGGCGGCCGCCCCAAGGCCCAGGAGATCGTGGCCTACTGGCCCGCGCTCATCCCCCGGGAGCTCGTCTCCTGGCAGGTCACCGTCGAGGAGGCCTGAGGCTTGGCGCGGAGCCCCGCCCGGGACCCCGAGGCCCTGCTGCGGGCGGGCCTGGCGCACCACCAGGCCCGCCGCTGGGCCGAGGCCGCGGCGGCCTACCGCGCGCTGCTGGACCTCGATCCCGAGGAGCCGAACGCCTGGAACCTGCTGGGGGTGGTGGCCCTGGAGGAGGGACGCCCCGCCGAGGCCCTGCCGCTCCTGGACCGGGCCCTGGCGCTGTATCCCATGGGCGCCGCCTACCACGTGAACCGGGGGAACGCCCTGCGCCACCTGGGCCGGTGGGAGGAGGCCGAGGCCGCCTACCGCCGGGCCCTCGAACGCGATCCGGCGCTCTCCGACGCGGTGCTGAACCTGGGCCAGCTCCTGAACGACCGGGGACGCTACGTGGAGGCCGCCGAGGTCCTGGAGACGGGGCTGCCGCGCGGCCTGGAGCACCCGGCCTACTGCCTGCAATTCGCCCGCGCCCTCCGGACCCTGGGCCTCCTCTCGGAGGCGGAGGCCTTCGAAGGGCAGGCCAGGGCCCTGGCGCCCGAGGACCCGAAGGTCCTTAATTCCGTGGGCATCACGCGGCTGGCCCAGGGGGACGTCCGGGGCGCCGTGGAGGCCTTCCGGGAGGCCCTCGCCCGCGAACCGGCCCACGTCGCGGCCCACTCCAACCTCCTCGGCGCCCTGCAGTACGACGACGGCGTCGACGCCGAGACCTGCCACCGGGCCCACCTCGACTGGGGCCGCGCGCACGGCGGGGATGCCGGACCCCGCGATGGCTGGCCGAACCCGCGCGATCCGGAGCGGCGGCTCCGCTTGGGCTACCTCTCCCCGGACTTCCGCGAGCACTCGGTGGCCTACTTCCTGGAGCCCCTGCTGGCCCACCACGACCCCCGCGTCGTGGAAGTCCACGCCTACGCCCACCTGCCCTCCCCCGACGAGGTCTCCGCGCGCCTGAAGGGCCACGCGCGCCACTGGCGGGACATCACGACCCTGGGGACGGACGAGGTCCTCCGCCTCATCCGCGCGGACGGGATCGACATCCTCGTGGACCTCACGGGGCATACCGGATCCGGCCGTCCCCTGGTCTTCGCGCGCCGGGCGGCCCCGGTCCAGGTCGCCTGGCTCGGCTACCCGGGCACCACGGGCATCCCCGCGATGGACGCGCGCTTCAGCGACGCCATCACCGAGCCGGAAGGCGCCGAGGCCTGGAGCAGCGAGCGCGTCGTGCGGCTTCCCCGGGGCTTCCACTGCTACCGGCCCCCGGCGGAGGCGCCGGGCGTGGCGCCGCTCCCGGCCCTCGCGGCGGGCCACGTCACCTTCGGATCCTTCAACAACCTCGCGAAGGTGGGGCCGGCGGTCCTGGACCTCTGGGCCGCCCTCCTCCGCCGCGTCCCGGGCAGCCGCCTGCTGCTGAAGGACCGGGCCCTGGCCGACGCGGCCGTGGCGGCCCGCGTGCGGGGGCGGCTCGAGGCCCTCGGCGTGCCCGCGGGCCGCGTGGACCTGCTGCCGAGGATCCCCGGCAAGGGCGGCCATCTCGGGTCCTACGGCCGCGTGGACATCGCGCTGGACCCCTTCCCCTACAACGGCACCACCACGACCTGCGAAGCCCTCTGGATGGGCGTCCCCGTCCTCACCCTGCCCGGGGCGCGGCACGCGGCGCGGGTGGGCGCCAGCCTCCTGACCCGCGTCGGCCTGGAGGACTGGATCGCCGCGGACGCGGCGGACTTCCTCGCCCGTGGCGCCGCCTTCGCCGCGGACCCGGCCGCCCTCGCGGTCCTCCGCTCCGGACTGCGGGAGCGCATGGATCGCTCCCCGCTGCGGGACGAGCCTGGCTTCGCCCGGGACGTGGAGGCCGCGTTCCGGAGCCTCTGGTCCGAGTGGTGCCGCGGAAGCCTGGACGCCGCCCGCCCCCCCGCCGGGGCTTGAGACCTGGGTCACAGCGTCCATGGGCGCGCAAAGCCTTGCTGCGCCTGCATTCGCGCGCATTCCGGATGCCGCCATGCGTTGTGACGGATATCCCTCCGGTTTAAGGGCCAAGGAGTCCAATATGGTGCCGTGATTCCGGTGACGGTTTCACCTCCTCCCCAGGGAGAAGTCCCGGAGCGACCCCGGGCCCCCTTTCGCACCACCCCGAGGGCCCCGCGCGCCGCCCCAGGCCGTCCAGCCGGACCGGACGCGAACCATGCAATCCCCACCCACTTCATGGAGGTTCCGCATGCGCAAGGGATTCCTGGTCATGCCGGCCGGCCCCTCCGGCCGGATCGCGTGGGGAGGCGTGCCATGAAGCTGCGCACCCACGCCCTCCTGGCCGCCGCCCTCGTCTCCGCACCGGGCTGGTCCCAGGACTTCAGCCTCACCAGCACCACCATCGCCCAGATGTGGAAGCAGGACGCCCCCGGGTTCGACAAGGGCACCTTCACGCCGGCCACCCAGTACCTGGGCATCGACGTGACGAACCTCTACCGGGACGAGCTCTCGCTGCACCTCTTCGGGTGGGGCCGCGCCGACCTGGGCGACGCCTCCCTGCCGAACGGCAGCAAGAGCACCGGCGAGCTCACCTACGGCTACGTCAGCTACCGGTTCAAGGAGGCCAACGCCGAGATCAAGGCCGGCCGCTTCACCGTGAACCAGGGCGTGGCCATCGAGCAGGTGGACGGCGCCAGCTTCCGCGCCGACCTCGCGGGCGGGTTCACCGTCTCCGCCTTCGGCGGCCGCCCCGTGCTCTACAAGGTGCGGGACTACGTCAGCAACAAGGACTACGACTACCAGCGGGACGTCATCGCCGGCTTCCGCGTCGGCCTGCGCATCCCCAAGTTCGGCGAGTTCGGCGTGTCCTACCTCGTGGACGGCACCAAGCCGGCCAAGGACCTGCCGATCCCCTCCGCCACGGACTACACCCGCGAGCAGGTGGGCCTCGACCTCCGCATCGCCCCCGTCGCCAGCTTCGACCTCAGCGGCCGCACGGTGCTGGACGTCGCCGACCACACGGAGACGGCGGCCACCCGGGCGAACAAGCCCTCCAAGATCGCCGAGCACGACTACGCGGCCACCTTCAGGATCAACGGCTCCTGGGCCCTCACCGGCTCCTACACCCAGCGGAACTACTACGCCTTCTTCGCCGGCACGAACCTCCCCACCCTCTTCCGCCAGGACGAGAAGGACAAGTTCCGGGCCTTCGGCGGCAGCGTCGTCTACGGCGGCGGCGGCCCGGTGGAGGTGGTCGCCGACTACCGGCACACCACCCGCGACGCCTTCGGGGACTCCAACCGCTTCGGGGCCACCCTCCGCTGGAACCTGGAGAAGCAGAAGATCCAGACCGGCTTCAGCTACCACCGGGTGACCACGGACGACGCCACCCTCGTGGATCCGGCCCGGCCGGCCTTCGGTCTCTCCCACAACGAGGCGAGGGCCTGGGTGATGGCCGAGCGCGGCAAGCTCTTCGGCAGCGTGGACGCCATCGTCCAGCGCTACGACGACGCGAAGAACCCCTACCTCAACGGGAAGCCGAACCTCTTCGAGACGGTGGCCAGCCTGGGGGTCTCCCTGTCCAAGAACGCGAAGCTCTCCGGCGACCTCAGCTACGCCACGAACCCCCTCTTCAAGAAGGACGTGCGCGGCCTGCTCCGCCTGGAGTACCGCTTCGTCTCCGCCAGGAAGGGAGCCGGCAAATGAACCGCAAGAACCTCCTGCTCGCGTTCGCCACGGCGCTCTGCGTCCTGGTGATGACCGCCTGCTCCATGCTCGCCCCCGGGACCAGCTGGGCCGCCTCCCACCCCGAGGAGCTCGGCCAGGGCCGGCCCCTGTGCTCCAGCTGCCACGGCGACGAGACCATGAAGGGCGGCTACAAGGCCTACGCGGCCTTCGACCACACCGACGCCTTCGTGAAGAACCACCGCTACCAGGCCAACCAGGACGCCGGCACCTGCGCCACCTGCCACAGCCAGTCCTTCTGCTCCGACTGCCATGGCGGGAAGGTGCCCATGACGCCGGCCACGCTGAACGCCAACCGGCCGGACCGGGACATGCCCCACCGCCCGAACTACCTCGCCATCCACCGCATGGACGGCAAGCTCGACCCGAGCGGCTGCTTCCGCTGCCATGGCCGGGCGAACAACGAAAAATGCACGGCTTGCCACAGGTAGGGGTCCGACATGAGAACCAGGATCACGATGCGCAACGCCTCCCTCCTCGCCCAGGCTGTCCTCGCGGCCGCCTTCGCCCTCTTCCTGGGCGGCTGCACCACCGCCAACACCCAGGCGCCCTCCGTCTCGCCCCAGGGCAAGCACCCGGCCGACTGGGTCAACGTCCACTGGTCCGAGTTCCTCAAGAACCCCGACCAGTGCCGCACCTGCCACGGCTCCATCACCGACAAGGCCGCCGCCGGCGGGATCTCCGGGGTGAGCTGCTTCACCTGCCATCCCACGGGTCCGCTGCACCAGGCCGGCTGGGCCGCCCCCGGAAAGCACGGCCGCCTCGGCGCCCAGGCCGCCCCGGCGGCGATGGCCGGCTTCGCCTACTGCGCCAAGTGCCACGGCTCGACCTACGACAACGGCCAGGCGGTCTCCTGCAAGAGCTGCCACACCCGCGCCCCGCACCCGAGCGCCCCTTGGAACGGCGCCACGGCTGACGCCCCGAACCACTCCCGCACCGACGCGGGCAACGCCGCCGAGTGCGCCAAGTGCCACCTGAACGGCGCCAACTCCAGTCTCAAGCCCAATCCCCCCGCTCCGGCCGGAACCGTGCCGGGCTGCTTCAACAACACGATGTGCCACGGCCGGAGCTTCGAATGAGCGAGCGCCACGAATCCCACACCAAACCAACCGAAGGAGGAGAACCCATGCGTCGCAAACCTCTGAAGGTGCTTGCCGGGTTGGTTGCAACCGCGGCCGCCGCCTTCCTTCTCATCAGCTGCCGCGGCGCCACGGGGCAGACCGGGCCGGCCGGCGCCAACGGCACGAACGGCACGAACGGCACCAACGGCACGAACGGCTCCACCTTCGCCATCGACGCGTCCTCCTACACGCCGGAGGAGTGGTCCGAGCTGACCCTGAAGGCCACGGTCACCAGCGTCACGGTGAACGGGGCGCCGGTGGTCAACTTCAAGGTCACGGACAGCAAGAACGTGCCGGTCAAGGGCCTCGGGTTCACCACCAAGACCTCCACGAACCAGTACGCCAGCTACGCCAACATGGCGTTCGCCATCGCCAAGCTCATCCCGGCGACCACCACGAGCCCGAGCCGCTGGGTCAGTTACATCGTGACGGGCAATCCCACCGCCGCGGCCCCGGACGTCTGGGTCCCCGGCCGGCCGTCCACCGACAACATCGGCACCCTGGTGGACAACGGCGACGGCACCTACAAGTACACCTTCCGCCGCGACATCACGCAGACGAAGGCCCAGCTCGACGCCTACACCTACACGGGCAACAACGTGAAGGCCGACCTGGACGACGTGACCTACAACGCGAACCTCACCCACCGGGTGACCCTGTACGTGGGCGGTAACGCCCGCAACACCGGCACCAACACCGCCGACGGCTCCAACAGCGGCGTGGTGGCCAAGCCGATCAACTTCCCGGCCAACGCGGTCTATGACTTCATCCCGGCCACCGGCGCGCCGGTGGGCTCGGCCAACGAGCAGCGGGAGATCACCCAGGTGAGCACCTGCTTCACCTGCCACGCCAAGTTCGAGTTCCACGGCTCGGGCCGCCAGGACACGCGGTACTGCGTCGTGTGCCACAACGACCAGCGGAAATACGGCCGCGCCGCCGGCACCATCAGCAACGGCGTCGTCAGCTCCAGCGGCAAGCTCCAGGGCCACGGCGAAGGCGACTTCCCGATGTTCGTCCACCGCATCCACATGGGCGAGGAGCTCAAGAACACGGGCTACTCCTACGGCGGCGTGGACTACAACGAGATCACCTATCCCCAGGACCACCGCAACTGCGTGAAGTGCCACACGGCCTCCACGGCGACGCCCCAGGGTGACAACTGGTTCAAGAAGCCCAACCGCTTCGCCTGCGGCGGCTGCCACGACAACATCGTGTGGGAGACCGGCCAGAACCACGACGGCGGCGCGGCCTTCGACGACCAGCAGTGCAAGCAGTGCCATGACGAAGCCGCGATCAAGACCTACCACATCCCCGTCCTGCCCCCGAACCCGAAGAACGCCTGGGCCGTGGGCGGCACCAACAACAACACGAACGCCTCCTACGTGGCGGCCTTCACCAACAACCTGCCCGCCGGCGCCTCCAAGGTGACCTGGGACCTCAGCAGCTTCACCTTCGTGAGCGGCAAGCCCACCATCAAGTTCCGCTTCATCAAGGACGGCTCGCCGGTGGTCTTCAACACCTACCCGGCCAAGTCCGAGATGATGGACGGTTTCGTGGGCGGCCCCAGCGTCTACGTCGCCTTCACGGTGCCCTACGACGGGATCACCTACCCCGCCGACTGGAACGCCACCATCAGCACCTACCTGAAGAACATCTGGCGCGGCGACGGCAAGGACATGGCCGGCAACAACCTGGCGGCCAGCGCCAAGGCCACCATGACCGGCCCTGACGGCAGCGGCTACTACACGCTGACCTTCACCGACGCCGTGATCCCCACCAACGCGGGCATGCTCACCGCGGGCATCGGCTACACCTACGGCCTCTCCACGACCCAACCCCTGACCCAGACCAACGTCCCGGGCTTCACGTACATCCCCCGCGTGGCCAACACGCCGGGCACCGGGCAGGGCGGCCTCTCCGTGCCGGCTCCCAACGTCTGGAAGATGGTCAGCGGCACCCTGCCCGCCGGCTTCGACACCACCCAGGCCACCACCCCGCGGCGCACCATCGTCACCACCGCGAAGTGCAATGACTGCCACGGCGCCCTGGGCGTCTTCACCGCCAAGACCTACCATGCCGGCCAGCGGAACGACGCCCAGACCTGCGAGTTCTGCCACAACGGCCAGCGCGTCAACAGCGGCTGGGGCGTGAACACCAAGGACTTCGTCCACGCCCTCCACGGCGCGGGCAAGCGCGTCAACAAGTTCTCCTGGGAGTCCGGCGCCGGCAACAAGTACTGGACCATCACCTATCCCAGCATCCTGAACAACTGCGAAGCCTGCCACGTGCCCGGCTCCTACAACTTCGAGATCGCCACCAACGCCGGCGAGCTTCCGAACCTGAACTGGACCACCGTGGCCACCGGCACCGTGCCCAACCCCGTGCCCGTGATCCTCACCGGCTCCGAGCCCGTCAGCGACGGCGGCACCACCTACTGGTCCCCCTTCGTGACGGCGGGCGCGGCCTACGGCAGCGGCTTCTCCTACAACGCCAACACCGGCGTCACCACGCCGGCCGCCAGCACCACGCTGGTGAGCTCGCCCTACGTCGCGGCCTGCTCCAACTGCCACGACACCCCGATGGCCCTGAGCCACATGAAGGCCATGGGCGGCTCCTTCTACGTGTCCCGCGCCAGCGTGCAGAACGCCCAGACCGGCGCGCTCATCAACAACGAGCAGTGCTTCCTGTGCCACTCGGCGGGGAAGGTCGCGGACACCTTCAAGGTGCACATGAACTTCAAGTAACGGCCCCCTCCGCGTCCGGCAGCCCCGGACCGGAACCCTGAACCGGAAGCCCGGGCCCCGCGCCCGGGCTTCCCGCGTCCGGGCTTCCTGTGATCCCCCTCGGCGGCGGCTCTTCTAAGCTGGAGGACGGAGGTAATCATGCGGCTCTCCCTCGCCCCGTCCATCCTGTTCGCCCTCCTCGTCGCGGGCGGCCTTCCGGCCCCCGGCCGGCAGGCCCGGCCGGGCGAGGCCAGGCCCACGGCTCCCGCCCCGAAGGGAGGCGCGAAGCCCGCCCCCGTGAAGGCCCCAACGGATTCCCCGAAGACCGACCTGAAGCCCGAGGTGGCCGCCCAGGCCAACGTTCGCAGCCAGATGCTCAAGCAGCGCAAGAAGATCGAACCGAAGTACAAGGGACCGAAGACCGACCTCAACGGCGCCCCCAGGGAGGCGCTGATGAAGCTGCCCGACGTCACCGCGGCCCTGGCCGACAAGATCATCGCGGGCCGGCCCTACCTCACGAAGGCCCACCTCATCACCCACGACGTGATCCCCTACGCCGTCTACGACAAGATCAAGGACCGCGTCGTCGCCGTCCAGGCCAAGACCGCGGCCCCGCGCAAGCAGTAGCCGCGTCGGGCCTGACGCCGGTCCTTCCGCAGGAGGTCCCATGCGAACCCCCGCCCTGCTCCTCCCCGCCGCGCTCCTCGCGGCCCCCCTGGCCGCCCAGGTCGTCCGCAGCCCCCGGGTGGACGCCCTGGCGGCGTCGGTGGACGCGGCGCGCCTGAAGGCCACCGTGGCGCGCCTCGCGGCCTTCGGCACCCGCCACACCCTCTCGGACACCGCCTCGGAGACCCGGGGCATCGGCGCGGCCCGGCGCTGGCTCGCGGGCGAGTTCGCCGCCCTGGGGAAGCTCCCCGGCTCCCGCCTCCAGCCCTTCGAGGACCGCTTCACCGCGGAGCCCGGCGCCCGCGTGCCGAAGGCCGTCGAGCTGGTGAACGTCGGCGCGGCGCTGCCGGGCACGGATCCCGCCCGGTCGAAGGAGGCCCTGGTGCTCACGGGCCACTACGACAGCCGGGCCAGCGACGTGCTGGACGCGACCTCGGACGCCCCCGGCGCCGTGGACGACGGCAGCGGCACGGCCCTGGCGCTGGAGCTGGCGCGGGTGATGGCGGCGGAGAAGCCCGCGGTGACGGTCTACTTCGTGGCGGTGGCGGGGGAGGAGCAGGGCCTCGTGGGCTCCGCCCACCTGGCGAAGCGCCTGAAGGCCGAGGGCGTGGCCGTCCTCGCCATGGTGAGCGTGGACATCGCCGGCAACACCGAGGGCCAGGACGGCGTGAAGGACAACGTCACCGCGCGGCTCTTCAGCGAAGGCGTGCCCACGGGGGAGACCGAGGCCCAGCGGCGCCTCCGGGAGGCCGTGGGGGGCGAGAACGACGCCCCCGCCCGGGAGTGGGCCCGCTACGTGAAGCGGGTGGGCGAGCGCTACGTGGAGAACCTGGACCTCTGGCTCATGCTCCGCCGGGACCGCCTCGCCCGGGGCTCGGACCACACCGCCTTCAGCCGGGAAGGCTTCCCCGCCATCCGCCTCAGCGAGACCCACGAGCACTACGACCGCCAGCACCAGGACGTGCGCGCCGTGGAGGGCCGCGCCTACGGCGACGACGTGGCCCACTTCGACGCCGCCTACACCGCCAAGCTGGGCCGGGCCCTGGCGGCGGCCTACGGCCACCTGTCCCACGCCCCGGCCCCGCCGCGGGACGTGGTGCTGGGCGGCGCCGTCAGCCCCGACACGAGGCTGCGGTGGACCCTGCCGGCCGATCCTTCCATCGCCGGCCTCGTGCTCTACCGCCGCCGCGCCGACGCCCTCCACTGGCAGCGCGTGCTGCGCGTCCCCAGGGGCGACCGCCTGGTGCTGAAGGACGTGGTGCCCGACAACGAGGTCTTCGCCCTGGCGACGGTGGACGCCGAGGGCAACGAGAGCCTGCCGGCCTACCCGTCGAAGCTCGAGTAGGCCCCGGGCCTACTTCGTGCGCACGCCCATCAGGATGTAGGCGGGCTCGGCCTTGGCGCCGGCCCTGGAGATGGGCACCACCACCTTCGGCGCGAACATCTCGCCGCTGATCTGGACCTGGAGGGAGGTGGCTTCGGCGGGCATGAGGGACGTGGTGTCGAAGCTGTCCATCATCTGGGGCGTGCTGGCGCGGATCTCGTAGGCGCCGCCGATCTCCTTGGAGAAGGCGTCCACGCTCTTGAAACCCGCGCCCACGGCCTTGATGCGCAGGCGGATCGTGTGCGCGTCCACCCGCTCCGCCAGGACCACGGCGCCGATGCCGGGCTGGGCCTTCAGCCTGGCCTCGAGCTGGGCGACGGCGTCGGTCCAGGGGTCGGCCTGGAGGACGAGCAGGGCGGGGGCGGCGAGCAGGACGGGCAGCATGGTTCCTCCGGGTTCTGCACCAGCATGGCGCAGGTCGGGCGCAGGTTCCTCATTTCAGCGTCTTCAGCCAGTCCCGCAGCGGGGCCAGGTCCGCCATGGGCGTGTCGTCGCCATAGGCCGAGGCCGCGTTGGCGCCGTTCAGCCCCGCGCGGGGCCGGGGCTCCCGCTTGAGGAGGTGGTTGGCGGCGGGGAGTTCCAGCACGGGGACGCGGAAGCCCGCCGGGAGGGCCTCGGGCTTCCAGGTCTGGACGTCCTTCTCCCCCCAGGTGATCGCGCAGGGCACTCCGGCGCGCTGGGCCAGGGCCAGGGGGTCCAGGTCCAGCGTGGCCCTCACGAAGCCCAGGGATTCCCGGGCCATCAGGGACCGCGCCAGGCGCTCGAGGGCCGGGTAGACGTCCTTCCCCGCGGCCGGCGTGGGCTGGCCCGCGCGGATGGCCGCGAAGACGGACTCCATGTAGTCCAGGTTGGCCTTGGCCGTGTCCACGGGGAGTTGGAGGGCGAGCTGGGCCTGGATGGTCTTCGCCATGCTCCGGGCGGGCGGTTCCAGCAGGAGCAGGGCGTCGGCCTGGTCCCAGCAGAGCAGGGAGAGCAGGGCGCCCTCGCTGTGGCCGACGAGGAGGAGCTTCCTCCCCTTCGCCTCGGGCAGGGCCCGGGCCGCGGCGAGGGCCGCCCGGATGTCGCCCGCCTGGGCGTCCAGGGAGATGTCCAGGGTCGGGTCCTTCGACCCGATGAAGCGCTTGTCGTAGCGCAGGCTGCCGATCCCCTGCCCCGCCAGCCACCGCGCGAGGTCCCGCCCGGCGTAGCTCGCCGGCATCAGGGGATTCGACCAGTTCCGGTCCGTGGGACCGCTGCCCGCCACCATCACGGCGAAGTAGGGGTGCCCCGAGGCCGCGCGCACGCTGGCCCTGAGGGGATGGCCGTTGAAGCCCGGGAAGGCGAGGTCCCGGTCCGGGGAGGCCTGGACGGGGGCCGGGGCCTGGATCGGGGGTGGGGTCTGCAAGGGCATGGGGCCTCCGCTTCCAGGATGCGCCGAAGCGCCCGGACGGCGCAGCCCCTCGCCACGTCCCCCCGGCCTGGAGGATCCTGGGAGGCGGAGGCGCCACCGCCATGCCTGTTCCGTTGCCCCTCATCCTCCGGTGGTGCGCCGGGCTGGTCCTCGGCGCCGCCCTGATGGCCGGGGACCGCCCGGCCTGGACGGAGGTCCGGAGTCCCCATTTCGTCGCCTACACCGACGCCCGCGCCCCCGAGGCCCAGGGGGCCCTGAAGGAGTTCGAGGAGATCCGCGCCGCGTTCCTGGCGGCCTTCCCGGCGGTGCAGGTGGACCCCAGGGACCCGGTGGTGGTCTTCGTGCACCGGGACCAGGCCTCCATGAAGGAGCTGCTCCCGGAGGAATTCGAGGGCCCGAACCCGAAGCGGCCCAGCGGCTACTTCCTCGGCCGAGGAGACCGCAACTACGCCCTCCTGCGGCTGGACGCCCGCTACCAGAGCGATCAGCCCTACCACGTGGTCTACCACGAGTTCACCCACGGCATCCTGCACCGCAACTTCCGGAACATCCCCGTGTGGCTGGACGAGGGTCTCGCCGAGTTCTACGGGGAGACGCGCATCCAGTCGGACAAGGTGCTGATCGGGAGCCCCTCCAAGGGAAGCCTGGAGATCCTGCGCGGGGGCGGCCTCCTGCCCCTGGAGCGCCTGCTCCAGGTGACCCAGCGTTCCCCGGAGTACCGCGAGGGCGACAAGACCGGGATGTTCTACGCGGAGGCCTGGGCCCTCACCCACTACCTGCTGATGGAGGAGGCCCCGGTGAAGGCGGGCCTCTTCACCCGCTACCTCGAGGCCCAGTCGGAGGAACCGGACCCGGTGGCCGCGGCCCGGCGGGCCTGGGGCAACCTGGAGGCCTTCCAGGCCGCCTTCTTCGCCTACCTGCGGCAGCCGAGGTTCCGGTACTGGAACCTGCCCCTCGCGCTGCAGCTCCCGGCCGCGTCCTTCCCGGTCCGTCCGCTCGGGGAGGCCGAAGGGCTGGTGGTCCGCGCGGAATTCCTGAGGGACAGGGCGCGCCTGGAGGCATCCGAGGCCAGGCTCCGGGAAGCCCTCGCCCTCGATCCGAAGCTGCCAGCCGCCCACGTGGCCCTGGCGATGGTCTGTCTCGACCGGGGGGACCGGGGCGGGACCCGGACCGCCCTGGAAGCCGCGGAGAGCCTGGGCAGCCAGGACCCCCGCACCCCCCTTGTGCTGGCGCGCCTGGACCTGGAGGACGCGGCGCAGAGCCCTGGGGCGCGGGCCCGGCTGGCGGCCAGGCTGGAGCGGGCGGTGGCCCTCGGTCCCCGGGACGCGGAGGCCCGCTTCCTGCGCGCCCGCTTCCTGGCCTCCGAGCCCGGCCGCGCCGCGGAGGCCGTGGCCGCGGGGAAGCAGGCCCTGGAGCTGGACCCCGACAACCTGGTCCTGTGGATCAACTTCGGCTACCTCTGCCTGGGCCTGGACCAGGAGGTAGAGGCCCGGGCGGTGGCGGCGCGGCTGAAGTCCCTCGACGCGCCCGCGGCGCTGCAGGCCAGGTTCGGGGAGGCCTTGGACCGCCACGCGGAGCGGGTCTCGGCCCGCGCCGATGCGGCTCCCGGGGCGCGGGAGACCCCGGGGGGCCCGGCGATTCCTCCGTCTTCGAAGCCTCCCATGCGCTTCAGCCTGCCCAGCACCCTGATGGAGCTCGGGCGGGAGGTTCAGGCCCTTTCCCTCGCCGGCCGCGAGGGAGAGGCGATCGCCAAGGTCGAGGCGGCCCTGGCGAAGACGAAGGTCGACGTGGAGCGAAGGTCCCTGAAGGACCTCCTGGCGAAGCTCAGGGCCCGGGCGGCGAAGTCCTGAGCAGCCCGTTCACCGGGCCACGAGCACCGGCGTCCCCATCGGACAGGCCGCCCACAGCTCCTCGATGGCCGCGTCCTCCAGGGCGACGCAGCCCCAGGTCCAGTCGCTGCCCGCGCCATGGCCATGGATGCCGACCGTGCCGCCGAGCGCGGTGTCCCAGGGCGGCCGGGCCCTGCGGCGGTGGGCGTCGAGGATGGCGTCGTGCTGGGCCTGGGTGATCAGCCTCTCCCGCAGTCCGCGCGCGGCGTCCTCGGGCCGGGGATAGCTCAGCCCCAGGAAGAGGTGGAACCTGGAGATCTCGTTCCGGGTGCAGATGTAGAGTTGGCCTTCGGGCGTGCGGTGGTCGCCCTCGCGCGCCTTGTCGAGGCCGGGATCCGCGCCGAGGCCGATGGGATAGGCCTGCACGAGCCTGCCCGAGGCCCACAGCTCGAGGCGGTGGGCCTCCTTGTAGACCTTCAGCTCGACCTGCCTCAACGGGAACGGCACCGAGGCGGAGGCGGCCAGGGTGCGCACGCGCACCTCGGCGGCCTTCAGCCGCGCGGCGGAAGGGTTGGCGGAGGCCGTCACGGCGGCGAGGAGGCAGGCGGCCGCAACGCGGACCCTCACCGGTGGGCGGCGTCGGGCTGGTAGAGGTTGAACACGGCGCCGCCGGGCTCCTGGAGCACGGCGAAGCGGCCCACGTTGGGGATGTCCATGGGTCCGTTCAGCACGGAGCCGCCGAGCTCTTTGGCCTGGGCGGCCTTGGCGTCCACGTCCTCCACCCAGTAGTAGGGCGACCAGTTGGAGGGGATCTGCTCGCCACCGGGCCAGTTGGGCGTGTACAGGCCGCCCAGGTGCTTGTCGCCCAGGGCGAACTCGTCGTAGACCATGCCGCCGCCCTCGCCGTGCTTGATCGTCCAGCCGAACAGCGCGGTGTAGAAGGCCTCCGCCGCGGCGAGGTCCTGGGTCAGGAGTTCGGTCCAGCAGTGGGCGCCGGGCACGTCGAAGACGCCCGCCCCCGGATGGGACAGGGCCTGCCAGACAGCGAAGACGGCGCCGCTGGGGTCCTGGAGGAAGGCCATGCGGCCCAGGCCGCCCGCCGGGAAGGGTCCCATCAGCACGGATCCGCCCAGGTCCTTCGCCTTCGCCACCGCCGCGTCTGCGTCCGCCACCTGCACGTAGCAGTGGAAGGCCGGCGGCCCCTGCTCCGGCATGTGGGCCATGCCCCCCGCCACGTCCAGCCCGCCCAGCCTGAACATCGTCGCCGCGCCCTCCATGCCCGGCAGGTCGTTCCCCTCCCAGCCCAGCAGCGACGCGAAGAAGGCCTTCGACGCCGCGAGGTCCTTCGAGATGAGCGACGTCCAGCAGAACGCGCCGACGGGGGCGAAGGTGGGCTCAGGCATGGCGCGCTCCGGGGAGGGCGGACAGGCTAACGCCGGAGGCGTTCCAAGTTCAATCACTGTCGGGATTCAGTAGGCCCGGACCGGAGAATGGCCGTTGGCTGCGAGCCAATCGGCGAGGGGCTTCGCGGCATCACCGTAGGCCAACGCGAGGGTGCCATGGCGCTGCGTGCGAACGTTCAGCGCCAGCCCAGCCCATTCCAGGAAGGCGTCCTGGAGGTCGATCTGCAACGCGTCGCCCTTGAAGGTCGTGCCACCGAGGATGCCAGGATTCTGGATCCCCGCTCCAAAATGGATCGTCAACCTCGATCCCTCCAGCTCCAGCCAGCCGCGCCTGAAGTAGCCCCGATGGGCATAGAGCAGAAGCGCCCCGAACCCGGCGATCAGAAGACTGTGCACGGCCAGTTCCCACCAGCGGTGCCCCGGCTCCAGGGATCGTTGTCCGGTGGTGTAGGCCATCGACAGGAAGTTGTAGGTGGGATAGGCCAGCGCCACGCTGCCGAGGAGGATGAGCTTCCCCTTCGGGATGGGGTAGGTGTACACGACGGGCATCAATAGGCCCGGGCGGGAGGATGGCCATTGGCAGAGAGCCAGTCGGCGACGCCTTGGGCGCTAACGCCATCCGCGAGGGTCAAGGCGCCAATGGCCGTGCCCCGTAGGTTCAGCGTCGTCCCGGCCCACTCGAGGCGGGCCTCCTCCAGGTTCACGTCCAAGTCGTCCGTCAGGTATCTGGAGCCCGCGAGAGCCCTGAAGGACAGCATCCCGAGCCCCGGGCGGATGGTCAGCACGTTGGCATCCAGTTCGAGGGTCGCTCGTCGGAAGAAGAGCTTCCGGAATCGGAAGAGTCCCAATCCCGTTGTGGCCATCCAGCCACCAGGAATTAGCAGCGAGGACCATCCCGAGGAGCCTGCGGTCCGATGGGGAGCAACCAGGCGTGCGACCTGGTACAGAAACACGGTCGTGAAAAACGCGAGTGATGCCAGCCCCAGGACGACAAGCCCCTTTTCCATCCATCCCACCGTATAGACGTACCTGGCGTTCACTTCGATGCTTCTCCCATCTCGAATCGCTGGATATCGTGGGCTCCCAGCCACTCCAGGAGCAGTGCGGTCTGATCCTTCGGCAGGAACAAGTCCTGGTGGAATTCAGGCCCCTTCAGGATCACGCCGTGCTGGGACTCGAGGTAGCGAAGACCCTCCAGGGGCACTTCCTGCCCGGTCTTGACCCGCGTGCTTCGGGTATAGAGCGCGCCTTCGAGCTCGCGGAGGTGGATGTTCCCCTCGATCCGCAAGAGCTCCCAGCCCGCAGGGCGATGGAGATCGGACCATACGACTCCAGCCACGAGCAGGATGAGGAACCCCAGGGAGGCACCCCACTGCCAGCCCGGACGGCCGGGAGGGGGCGTGAACCCATTCGTCGCCTCGGCCAGCAGGAGGGCGAAGGCCGCCAGCAGGAAAAGGGTGCGAATGCCCCAGTCCCAAGGACCTCGCAGCCACGAGGCATGCAGGACCAGCCGTGCCTCCCCGCTCACCCCAGCTGCCCCAGATCCTCGGGCCCGCCGATGGACAGGGCCTTCACCTCGATGCCCAGCTCCTTCGCCTGCCGCTTCGCCAGGCCGCTCAGCACCTTGCCGGGGCCGAGTTCGATGAAGGTGGTGACGCCTTCCTTCAGCAGCACGTCCATGATGCCTTCCCAGCGCACGGCGCCGGGGATCTGGCGGACGAGGCCGTCGCGCAGGTCTTCGGGGTCCGTGACCACGGCGGCGTCCACGTTGTTCACCAGGGGGCAGAGGCCTTCCCGGAGGTGCAGCGCGGCGAGGATGGGCGCCATGGCCTCCTGGGCGGGCTCCATGAGGGGCGAGTGGAAGGGCGCGCTCACCGGGAGCTTCATCATCTTGCGGCCGCCCCGGGCCTTGGCGGCCTCCATGGCGGCGTCCACCGCCTCCGCGTGGCCCGCGATGACGATCTGGCCGGGGCCGTTGAAGTTCGCGGGCACGGCGATCTTGCCGCTCGCCTTCGAACCCTCCTCGCAGGCCGCGGCCACGTCCGCCGCGCTCATGCCCAGCAGGGCCGCCATGGCGCCCACGCCCACGGGCACCGCCACCTGCATGGCCCGGCCGCGCTCCCGCACGGTCTTCACCGCCTCCGTGAAGGAAAGCGCGCCGATGCCCACCAGGGCCGAGTACTCGCCCAGGCTGTGGCCCGCGGCGAAGTCGGGCTTGGGGAGCCTGCCGGCGTAGGCCCGCACCACCATGGTGCTGTGGGTGAGGATGGCGGGCTGGGTGTGCTCCGTGAGCTTCAGCGTCTCCTCGGGACCCTCCGCCATGAGCTTCGACAGGGGGAAGCCCAGGGCCGCGTCGGCGTCCTCGAGCACGCCCCGGGCCACCGCCTCGGCCTGGGCCAGCGCCACGCCCATGCCCACCGCCTGGGAACCCTGACCGGGGAACAGCCACGCCACCTTGCTCATGGAGCCTCCTTCGCCGCCGGCTGCGCCGCGGCCTAGTCCTTGGGCAGCAGCCCGGCGATGCCCGCCGAGATCCGCTCGCTCACCCTGCCTTCAAAGGTCCGCAGGGCCGCGCCGATGCCGTTCTTCACCGCCTTGGCGTCGCTGCTGCCGTGGCCGATGACGCTCACGCCCTTGATGCCCAGCAGCGGCAGGCCGCCGTACTCCCGGTAGTCCAGGGTGCGGAAGAAGGCCTTCAGGCCGGGCTTCACCAGCAGGGCGCCGAGCTTGGCCGCCAAGCCGCTGGTGAGCGCCCCGCGGATGCCCGTGACCATGGCACCGGCCAGGGCCTCGCTGGACTTGAGCACCACGTTGCCCACGAAGCCGTCGCAGGCGATGACGTCGAAGTTGCCGTTCCAGATGTCGCGCCCCTCGGCGTTGCCGGCAAAATTCAGGGGCAGGCCCTTCAGGAGGGCCGCCGCCTCCCGGGTCACCTCGGTGCCCTTGTTGTCCTCCTCGCCCACGCTGAGCACGCCCACCTTGGGGTTCGGGATCCCCAGCACCTGCTCGGCGTAGACCGCGCCCATCACGCCGAACTGGGCGATGTGCTCGGGCCGGCAGTCCACGTTGGAGCCCACGTCGATGAGCACCGTGGGCCGTCCCTGCTTGTTGGGCATCACGCAGGCCAGGCCCGGGCGGTCCACGCCCTCCAGGCGCCCGATGACCATGCTGGAGGCCACCATGGCGGCGCCGGTGTGGCCCATGCTGACCACGCCGTGGGCCCGGCCCTCGCGCACGGCCTGGGCGGCCACGCGCATGGAGCTGTCCTTCTTCTCCCGCAGCACCGCGGTGCCCTTGTCCTCCATGGTCACCACCGTGGGCGCGTGGAGGAGCTCGAGCCGGGAGCCGAGGAAGCCCTCCAGGCCGTGCTTCGGGAGCAAGGCCTTCAGCCGGGCCTCGTCCCCGCAGAGCAGGAGGACGAGGTCCGGCCAGGCATCCAGGGCCTGCTTCGCGCCGTCAAGGGTGGACTGGGGGGCGTGGTCGCCCCCCATCACGTCCAGCGCGATCCGGACGACAGCCAAGCGCGGTCCTTAGACCGCGGCGACGTGGACGGCCTTCTTGCCGCGGTAGAAGCCGCAGGAAGGGCAGACCCGGTGGGGCAGCTTGGCGACGCCGCAGTTGGGGCAGGTGGAGGCGCTGAGGGCCTCGAGGCTGTCGTGGGTGCGGCGGCGGTCGCGGCGGGCCTTGGAGTGGCGGCGCTTGGGATTCGGCATGGCGGGCTCCGTCGGGGAAGGTTCGGGGTTCGGGGTTTCAGGAATCCGGGTCCTGGGTCTCAGGATCCGAGGTCGAGCTTGAGCCCGCTCAGGGCCTTGGCCAGGGCCGAGGGCTCCTTCAGGACTTCAGGATTGCAGGAGCACTTGCCCTTGTTCCAGTTCTTGCCGCACTGGGGGCAGAGGCCGAGGCAGTCCTCCCTGCAGAGGGGGTGCATGGGGACCTGGAGCTGGAACTGCTCCTTCACCAGGGTTTCCTCATCGATCTCGTCCTCGGGCATGAAGACCACGTCCAGGTCCTGGCTGCCCAGGGTGTGGGCGCCCCGGGCCGCGAGGTCCGCGTCCTGGCTGCCCAGGAACTGGCTGGAGACCGCCAGGGGCAGGTCGAAGGGCTCGTTGCAGCGCGAGCAGGTGCAGTCCAGCACCCCGCTGCCCTTCACGTCGAAGAAGGTGTCCCCCAGGCCCGAATCGCTGGGCAGCACGAAGACCTGCCAGGCCATGTCCCGCACGGCGTCCTCGCCCTCCAGGGGCAGGAGGGCCAGGGTGCCGGAGAGCCGCAGGCCCTCCGCGGGAAGCTTGGCGCGGTGGATCACTTCGGAGCTTCCCCCGCGGGCGCGGCGCCCTTCTCCGTGCGGCTGCCAGCAGGGCCGCCCTGGATGTTGCCGCCCTCCCGCCAGACGATGGGGCCACGGGTCTCCTGGTCGTTGGGGTCGCCGGCACACTTCAACGTGTACTTGCCCTTCCCGGCGGTCCCCTCGTAGGGCTGGTTCCAGGGATCGTTCACCGGCATGTTCACCGTGATGTGATTGCCCTTTACGAGCGGGGAATTGCTGTCCACCATGGCCTCCCAACTGCCGAGGTCAGGATAGGCGCCCTTGGCGAGGTAGTACTTCTCCAGGCCCTCGGAGACCTGCCGCATGGCGTCGTAGGCCTTCGTATATCGCGCTTGGTCGGCGTACTTCTGGTAGCCCTTAAATCCCAGCGTCGCGATCACGCCGATGATCATCAGCGCGATCAGGAGTTCCATCAGCGAGAAGCCCTTCTGGGCCTGGCGGGTCGTGGTCATGGCGGTCTCTTGGGCGGAGCGCTTGGGAGGATGGGCGGGCCTTGGGCTCCGGATCAGCAGGCACCCAAGCACTTCAGTGTGCCATAGATGGGCGAGGTGACAAGGTTTCATGCCGTCCTGGAGCGCCGGGCGCCCGATCCGGGGCGGCGCTACTCCCCCTCCTCCCCGCCCTCCGCCACCTCCTGGGCCGGGAACTCCTCGGGCCGGGGGCAGCGCTCGGGAAGGTTCTCCAGGCCGCCCAGGTGCCCGGCCCAGTAGCGGTAGGCGCGGAAGCTCATGCCGAGGCGCTTGCTGGCCTTGGTCTTGTTGCCGCCGGTCTCGGCGAGGGCGGCCTTGAGGAAGTGGCCCCGCAGGGCGTTCAGCCAGGCCTCCAGGTCGAAGCCCTCGGGCGGGATGCGCCAGGCGGGGAGGGCCGCCGGGGCCGCGGGCTCGGGCGAGGCGGCACGGGCCTCCCGCACCACCGAGTCGGGGAAGAGCTCCGGGCCGATGGGGCCGCCGGCGTTCAGCGCCACGCAGCGCTCCACCAGGTTCTCCAGCTCCCGCACGTTGCCCGGGAAGCGGTAGGCCTGGAGCACCGCCATCGCCTCGGCGCTGAAGGCCATGGAGGCGCGGCCCAGCTTCAGGCAGAAGCGGCGCAGGAAGTGCTCCGCCAGCACCGGCAGGTCCTCCCGGCGCTCCCGCAGGGGCGGCAGCTCGATGTGCAGGATGTTGAGGCGGTAGTAGAGGTCCTCCCGGAACTTCCCCTTGTCCACCAGGTCGCGCAGGTTGCGGTTCGTGGCCCCGATGACCCGCACGTCCACCGGCCGCTCGTCGGTGCCGCCCACGCGCCGCACCCGGCGCTCCTGCAGCACCCGCAGCAGCTTCACCTGCAGGGGCAGCGGCATCTCGCCGATCTCGTCCAGGAAGAGGAAGCCCCCGGACGCCTCCTCGAAGAGTCCGCGCTTGGTGGCGGTGGCCCCGGTGAAGGCCCCCTTCTCGTAGCCGAAGAGCTCCGACTCCAGGAGGTTCTCGGGCAGCGCGCCGCAGTTCACCGGCAGGAAGGCCCCCGCGGCCCGGTCCGAGTAGCGGTGGATGAGGCGCGCCACGATCTCCTTACCCGTGCCGCTCTCGCCGGTCACCAGCACCGTGGTGTCCGCCCGGGCCACCTTGCCCACCAGGGCCTGCACCCGGCGGATGGTCTCGCCCACGCCCACCAGGTCCGTCCCGCCCCCGGGGGCCTCCGGCTCCGGCGCGAGGCTCTCCACGAAGAGGCCCTTCAACACCTTCGTGAGCTCCGCCAGGTCGTTGCGGGCCTTGGTGAGGAAGTCCGCGGCGCCCAGGTTCAGGGCCTGGACCGTGGTCTCGGTGGTGGCGTAGGCGGTCATGATCACCACCGGCGCCTTCAACCCCTGCTCCTTCATCCAGGCCAGCAGCTCGATGCCGCTGCCGTCCTTCAGCTTGAGGTCCGACACCACCGCGTCGAAGGCCCCCGCGGCCAGGCCGCGCTTGGCCTCCTCGACCCCGGAGGCCGGGTGGGGGTCGAAGCCCTCCCCGGCGAGGCCGATCTGGAGGATCTCGCGGAAGCTCTCCTCGTCCTCGACGACGAGCACACGTTTGGCGGCGGGAGGCGACATGGGCCTTTCAGGTGGAAGGGCTCCAGTATGGGGCAAGGGCCCGGAGGTCCCCAAGCCCGCGGGAAGCCGCGTTGACGGCGCTCGCCGCCCCCGGAAAGGATGGGGGATGCGCTTCCTCCTCAGCCGCACGGACGCCCTGGGGGACCTGGTGATCTCCCTGCCCGTCCAGGCGCGGATCCTGAGCCGGGAGCCCCGCGCCGAGGTGCACTGGCTCGTGAAGCCCTACGCCGCGCCCCTGCTGGAGCGGCTGCCCGGCGTGGCCGGAGTCCACCTGCGGGCGGGGGACGGCGAGCTGCGCGCCCTCATGCTGGAGGGCGGCTTCGACGCCGTGCTGAACCTCTTCCACCGGGACCCGGCCGTCACCCTCGCCGCCCGGGACGCGGGCGTGCCGGTGCGCGTGGCCCGGGCCCGGGGCCTCGCCCAGATCCGCGCGGCCACGCACCTGCTCTGGAAGGGACGCACCCACAGCGGCCGCCACGAGGCGGAGAACGTCCTGGACTTCCTCGAGCCCTGGGGCTGGTCCGGGGGCTGGCCCGCGCCCCCCTCGCTGGGGGTGACGGAGGCGGAACGCAGCGCCGGAGAGGCCGACCTCGCCGCGGTGCCCCGGCCGCGCCTGGCGGTGGCCACCCGCAGCAGCGGCAGCTCGGCCTATCCCTCCCCCGCGTGGTGGGAACGGGCCCTTCCCCTCGTCCGGCAGGCCGGGTGGAACCCGGTGGTGGTGGCGCCCCCGGAGGATTCCAGCCTCCCGCCCGCCGACCTGCGCCGGCTGCTGGGCCGCCTCGCCGCCTGTGACGCCTTCCTCGGCCCGAGCACCGGCCCCACGCAGATCGCCGCGGCCCTGGGCCTCCCGGTGCTGGCGCTCCTGGGGCGCACCCCCAACCGCGGCCCCAGCCGCTGGACGCCCCTGGGCGCGCGCGTGCAGGTGCTGCAGTATCCGGAGCCCGAGGCCGACCTCGCCGGCGGCATGGACCGCCTGGACCCCGCCGACCTCCTGCCCCACCTCGAGCGGCTGCGGTGAAGGCGATCCCGGAGCACGCCACCTGGGTCCGCTTCCCCCGCTTCGTGGGAGACGCCGTCATGCAGCTCTCGGTCCTCCGCCTCCTCCGGCAGCTGGAGGCCGGCCCGCTGGTGGCGTGGGGCCCGGCGGCCACCGTCGCCCTGGTGGAGGACCACCCCCTCGCGGACGCCGTGGTGGGGGAGCCGGACAAGCCCGGCGTCCTCGCCCTGGCCCGCAGGCTGCGCGAGCACCGGGCCGCCCGCAGCATCCACTTCCCCAAGTCCCTGCGGCCGGCCCTCGCGGCCTGGCTGGCGCGGGTGCCCGAGCGCATCGGGGTGGACGAGAGCCTCCAGGGCCCCTTCAACACCCACAGCGGGCCCTTCTGGTCCGCGGGCGGCCACTTCCTGGACCGCTACCACGCGGTGCTCCGGAGACGCTGGCCGGACGCCCCGCCCCTGCCCTTCCCCGACTACGACCCCGGCGTGGCCGTGGACCTGCCGAAGGCGCCCCTGCTCTGCCTCATGCCCGGCAGCGCCTGGCCCTCCAAGGCCTGGCCCGCCGGCCACTGGCGGAGCCTGCTGCTGCGCGCGCGCTCGGAGGGGTTCGCCGTGGCGGTGCTGGGCAGCGCCGGGGAACGCGAGCTCTGCGCCGCGGTGGCCGGCACCGAGGGCCTGGACCTGGGCGGCCGGACGAGCCTGCGGGAGGCCGCCGCCTGGCTGCGGGGGGCCCGGGGCGCGGTGGGGAACGATTCCGGCCTCAGCCACCTGGCCGCGGCCTGCGGAACCCCCGTGCTGGCCCTCTTCGGCCCCACCCCCGGGGAGGCCTCCGGGCCCCGGGGACCGAAGGTCCGCATCCTGCGCCGGGAGGGCGTGGCCTGCGCCCCGTGCGGATCCCGCGCCTGCTTCACGCCGGGCCAGCCCTGCCTGGCGGGGATCCCGGCCGAGGAAGCCTGGGAGGCCCTCGCCGCACTGCTTGGATAGACTGTTGGTCCACGAGGTCCCCATGCTCCGTCCCGTCCTGCTCCTGCCCGCGATCCTGCTCGCCGCCCCCCTCGCCGCCCAGGAGGCCCCGGCCATCAGCTTCGACAAGGCCCACCACGACTTCGGGAAGATCAGCCCGGACAAAAAGGTCTCCCACAAGTTCAAGGTGACCAACAATGGCAAGGGCATCCTGAGCATCACGAACCTGAACGCCAGCTGCGGCTGCACCTCCACGGTGGTGGGCAAGTGGTCCCTGAACCCCGGGGAGAGCTCGGAGGTGGAGGCCACCTTCGACCCCAAGGGCCAGCGCGGCGTCGTCCGCAAGTCCGTCACCGTGACCTCCAACGACCCCAAGAACCCGGCCTTCACGCTCACCTTCGAGGCCGACGTGGTGCAGGAGGTGATGGCCAAGCCCGGCGGCGTCTTCTTCCCGGAGGTGCCCCGCGCCACCCCGCGCAAGAGCTCCCTCCGCCTGGAGAGCGGCAACGGGCAGCCGGTGAAGGTCACCGACATCAGCGCCCCCGGCGCCCCCTACCTGTCCTGGGCCCAGCGCCAGGAAGGCAACGACGCCATCCTGGACATCACCTTCGACGGCCGCAAGGTCCCCGAGGGGCAGCTGCGCGGGGCCGACTGGCTCACCGTGCGCACCACCTCCCAGCAGGTCCCCGTCCTGTCCGTGAGCGTCCAGTGGGAGCTCAAGCCGGTGATCGCCAGCACCCCCGAGCGCATCGCCTGGGTGGACGCCGCGGGCAAGGAGCAGAGCGCCACCCTGAAGCTCCGCCACGCCGACGGCAAGCCCTTCCGCATCACCGGCACCGCGCCCACCAGCCCGCTGCTGAAGGTCACCGGGCTCGACTCCGCCAGCGCGCCCGAGCACGCGGTGACCGTCACCTTCGCCGCCACCGCGAAGGCCGGGACCTACACCGAGAACGTGGTGTTCCTCACCGACGATCCCGACATGCCCAAGGTGGCGGTGCGGGTCGCCGCCATCCTGCGCTGACGCCGCGGCCCCTTCCGGCGTGACTCCGGCGAAGGCGTCCCACGCGAACGCCGCGGCCGCGGTGGCCTTCGCGGCCGCCACGTGGGGGTGCGCCTTCCCCGCCACCCGCTTCCTCCTCGACGCCGGGCTCTCCGTGGGGGCCCTCCTGACGCTGCGCTTCGCCCTGGGCGCCGCGGCCCTCCTGGCCATCGCCCTCGCCGCCGGGGTCCCCTGGCGGCGCGGCGACCTGCGGGACGGCCTGGTGCTGGGCCTGGTCCTGGCGGCCCTCTTCTGGCTCCAGACCGACGGGCTGCGCTTCACCACCACCACGAAGAACGCCTTCATCACCGGGCTCTACGTCATCTTCACGCCCCTCGTCGCCCTGGCGGCGGGGGACCGGCTGCGCCCGGTCCACGGGGCCGCGGCCCTGGTGGCCTTCCTCGGCCTCGCCCTGCTGGTCTTCAGGCCGGGGGAGAGCTTCGGCGGCTGGCACCTCCGGGGGGACACCTTCACCCTCCTCAACGCGGTCCTGGTGGGGGTGCACATCGTCCTCACCGCCCACTACTCGCGGCGGGCCGACCCGTGGGTGCTGGCCCTGGTGCAGGTGGCCTTCGTGGGGGCGGTCTCCGCCGGCGTGGCCCTGGCGTTCCCGGAGACCTACGGCTTCCGCGGCGGCCGGGGCCTGGACCGCGGGGACGTCTGGGTGGCCCTGGGCTTCCTCGGCCTCCTGGCCACCACCCTCGCCTTCTGGCTGCAGAGCCGCTACCAGGCCCAGCTCGGGGCCACCGAGGCCGGCGTGCTGCTGAGCATGGAGCCCGTGTGGGCGACGCTCCTCGCCGTGAGCGGGCTGGTCCCCGGGGTCCGGGACCGGCTCAGCGCGACCCAGTGGGCCGGCGCGGCGGTGCTGGTGGCGGCGGCCCTCCTCGCCGAACTGGGCCCGCGTCTCCTCGGCCGCCCGTCCGCGCCGGGAGGCGAGGAGGCCATCGGCTGAACCCGCCGCGGGAGGGCCCCGGCCGGGGGGCGCCGGGCCCGGCGGAAGTTCCCCGGCCCCTCCCCGAGGCCCGCTAGCCTGGAAGGGAAGGAGCGCACATGTTCATCGTCACCGGCGGCGCGGGGTTCGTGGGCAGCAACGTGGTGCGGGAGCTGAACCGCCGGGGCCACGCCGACATCCTGGTGGTGGACCACATGCGGGGCGAGAAGTACCGCAACCTCGCGGACCTCACCATCGCCGACTACATGGACAAGAAGGAGTTCCGGACCCGCGTGGACGCGGGGCGGCTGGGCTTCACGCCGACCGCGATCCTCCACAACGGCGCCTGCTCCGACACGATGGAGACCGACGGCGCCTACATGCTGGAGAACAACTTCGGGGACTCGAAGGCCCTGCTCCACTGGGCCCTGCTCCACAAGGTGCCCATGGTCTACGCCAGCAGCGCGGCCACCTACGGCGGCAGCCGGGACTTCGCGCCGGAGCCGAGGAACGAGCGGCCCCTGAACGTCTACGGCTACTCGAAGCTGCTCTTCGACCAGCACGTCCGCAGCCTCCTGCCCCACGTCGAGACGCCGGTGGTGGGCCTGCGCTACTTCAACGTCTACGGCCCCCGCGAACACCACAAGGGGCGGATGATGAGCGTGCTCCACCAGCTCCTGAAGCAGCTCAGGGAGACCGGGAGCTGCAAGCTCTTCGCCGGCTGCGACGGCTACGGCGACGGCGAGCAGGTCCGCGACTTCGTGTTCGTCGGCGACATCGTGGACCTGAACCTCCATTTCGCCCTCGGCGGGATGGCCAGGGGCGTCTTCAACGCCGGCACCGGCGAGGCGAGGAGCTTCAACGCCATCGCCCAGGCCCTGATCCGCCACCTGGGCCGCGGCGCCATCGAGTACATCCCCTTTCCCGAGGCCCTGAAGAGCAAGTACCAGAGCTTCACCCAGGCCGACCTGGGGACCCTGCGGGCCGCCGGCTACGGGAAGGCCTTCACGCCCCTGGAGGACGGCATCGCGAGGACCCTGGCGGAACTCGAGTAGTCCCGGGTCCTTGGTCCTCGGCCAGGAGGAGACGGCGCGCAGGGAGGGCGCCAGGACAAGGACCAGGGACGCGCGGCGGAGCCGCCCGCTAGGCCAGCCGGTCCAGCACCACCAGGGTGACGTCGTCCCCGAAGGTGTTGGGGGCGTTGTACTCCTCGGCCTGGCGCACGAGCTGGGCCGCGGCGGCGTCGGGGTCCTCGGGCAGCTCGCTGGAGAGCCGCACCAGCCCCTCCTCGGCGAGGAAGGTGCGGTCCACCCGCTCCACCTCCACGAGGCCGTCGGTGTAGAACACGAAGCGGTCGCCCACTTCGTAGGGGGCGCACTGCTCGGTGAAGGGCAGGTGCTCGTCGATGCCCAGCATGAATCCCTTGCCGGGGAGCAGCTCCGGCCGGCGCAGGCCCCCGGCCACGCCGCCCTGGATGCGCATGGGGGCGGTGTGGCCCGCCACGACGTAGCAGAGGCTGTTCTTCCGGGGGTCGAGCTGGGCCACCAGGGCCGTGGCGAACTGCTCGGGCAGGGTATTGAGGGCGATGTCGCGGTTCATGCCCTTGGCCCAGTCCAGGGGCCCGCCCCCGAGGCGCACGTGGCTCTCGAAGGAGGTCTTCACCATGGCGCTGATGAGGGCGGCGGTCACCCCGTGGCCGCTCACGTCGGCGATCATGAGGGCCGCGGTGCCGTCGGGCAGGGGCGTGATGGCGTAGATGTCCCCGCCGATGCCGTCCGCCGGAAGGTAGCGGTGGGTGTAGCGGATGCCCGGCGCCCGGCCGGGCAGGGCGGGCAGGAGGCCCATCTGGAGGTTCGCCGCCAGGCTCAGCTCCGCGTTCATGCGGTCCTGGAAGCGGGTGAGCTCGGCGTTCTGGCGCTTGATCTCCTTCTGCATGGCGATGATGCGGAAGGCGCTCTCGACCTTGGCCATCACCTCCTGGGTGTGGAAGGGCTTGCTGATCATGTCGTCGGCGCCCAGGTTCAGGCCGCTGATCTTGTTGACGCTGCCGTCCAGTGCGGAGACCAGGACGAAGTAGATGTCGCGGGTGACGGGGTTCCCCTTCACCGTCCGGCAGAACTCGTCGCCGCTGACCTCGGGCATGCGGAGGTCGGAGATGATCAGGTCCGGCTGGATCTTGTCCATCTCCTCCAGGGCCTTCCGGCCGTTCTCGGCCATGAGGACGTGGAAGCCGGCGCGCTTGAGGTAGAACCCGAGGATGTCCCGGATCGGGGCCTCGTCGTCCACCACCAGCACCACGCCCTTGCTCATTCCCGCTCCCGCGCCGGCCGTCCCGGCGCCTTCAGCCCTGCCGGCGCCAGCGGCCCCGCGTCACGATCCGCGCAGGGCATCCTGCTCCGTGGCGAAGATCGAGAAGTAGTTGGTGAGGTTGGTCTGGTCGAAGGTCTTCTTCACCTGGGCGGGGAGGCAGCACAGGTGCAGCTTGCCGCTGCTCTTGTCCACGCTGTTCCGGGCGGCCACCAGGAGGCCGAGGCCCGAGCTGTCGATGAAGCTCACGCCCTCGAGGTTGATGACGAGGAGCTTGGGCTGGGCGCTGGCCACCGTGTCGCGGATGACGTCCCGGAGCTGGGCGGTCACCTCGAAGTTGACCTTGCCCTGGATGGTCACGACCGAGGCGCTGCCCTCCTGGCGGGTCTGGATGTTCAGCATGGTGCCTCCTCCCTCAGTATGCCCCGTAAGACGCGCCGTCGCGCCGCCGATCGCTGCCGCTGCTTGTACTCCGCGTGGGAGGCTGGCCCCGACTGCGAGCTTTGGAACCCGGTTCGCTCCATGATTTGAACTTCGTGTGCGAAGAAGAACGTAAACTCTTCCTGGGCCTGGATCAACTCGGGAATTCCGAGCCTCCCGGCCAGCCCGGGGTCGCCGAGGTCCTGGGCCCGCTTCAGGAGGAGGGCGAGGACCCCGCTGGCCGGGCTGGGCAGCCGGACCAGGGTCCGGGCGGTGAACTGGACCGCCGAGTAGTCCTGGCTCATGTGGGGATTCTCCGGCTGGGCCTCGCGCACCCGGAGGCTCAGGGTCTCGGAGAGCTGCCGGCGCTCCTCGGGCCCCATCTGGGCCATCTCGAAGGCCGGGGGCAGGCCCTCCATCCAGGCCTCCAGGGCCCCCAGGTCGATCATGAGGTTCCGGGAGCGGGAGGGCTTGATGGCCGTGGCCATGATCACGTGGTGATCCAGCAGGAAGCGGATGGTCTCCAGCACGCCCAGCCGGTCCTCGGCCACCAGCCGGATGCCGATCTGGTCGTAGATGGTCTCCGCCACGTTCTCGGGCTTGTGGAGCATCTTCAGGAGCATGGACGTGCGGTCCTTGTTCACCTTGCGCCGCGCCGAGACCAGGGGCACCTCGTAGGAGCCCTTCAGCAGCCAGGAGCCGTCCTCCTTCTGCACCAGGAAGCGATCGTAGGGCTCGAAGACCTGCCGCTGGATCTCCGGCAGGAAGCGCAGGTTCACGTTGTGGTCCACGTGGAAGAGGGTGTGCATGACCCGCAGGACCACGCAGGACCAGCGCGCCTCCTCCGAGCGGTGGCCGCCGGTGCCCGCCCGCTCCGAGGCCCAGACCAGCAGCTCCAGCGGGTCCTCCAGCTCGTAGAAGACCCGGGGCACCTTCAGGTCCAGGCCCTCCAGGAGCACCGTGCTGAGGAACTTCAGGGCGTCCTCGTAGACCCGCATCACGTGGGCCCGCTGGCTCAGGATGTCCAGGTCGAAGCCGTAGTTCAGCGCGAACTCCCGCGCCTCCTCCGCCGAGTGGACCCGCAGGCCCTCCAGGTCGATGGGGCTCTCGCCCCCGAGGATCACGCGGGTGACCTCCGGAGGCAGGGGGAAAGGGGTGGGCTGATGGGTCATCAACGGGGGCAACGGCGGCTCATCATAGCGCCGGAGCGGCGCGCGCAAGGACAAAGTGGGGGGGAAGAGGGAATGGGCTTTGGGCTCTAGGCTCTGGGCTCTGGGCTCTGGCGGGGCCTGGCCGCCCCGGCGTCCGCGCTCACCCGCCCAAGCCGTGGACCTTGGGGTTGACCTTGGAAGCGCACCTCGATCGGCCTCGGTCGCTTGTTGGCCGAAGCCGGTCGAGGTGCCGGCAAGCGACAGCGCGCCAGGTCCGGCGCGGCCGCAGGGCCGGAACGAACGGGACGGGCCTGCCGACCTCCGGGGTTGACCTCCCCCGGTCCAGAAAAAGGGCGCCCCGAAAGGCGCCCTTTCGAACCTCGATCAGCTTCAGCCTACTTGATGGCGAAGGCGGCCACGAGGCAGTAGATCACCAGGGCCTCGATGAGGGCCAGGCCGATGATCATCGTGGTGCGGATGTCACCGGCGGCCTGGGGATTGCGGGCGATGCCCTCGCAGGCGGCCATGACGGCCTTGCCCTGGCCGAGGCCGCAGCCGGCGGCGGCGATGGCGAGGGAGAAGTGGGCCAGGAACTTGCCGGAGAAGAAGCTGGCATTGGCGGCTTCGGGGGCGCCCTGGGCGAAGGCCGCGACGGCGACGGTGAAGAGGAAGGCGGTGGCGAGGAACTTCTTCATGGGACGACTCCTTGGAAAAGGGCTTCGAAGGTTCGGAATCCGCGAAGCCGGAAGCTGGATGCGGGTTGGCCAAAGCCCAGGGCCCAAGGCCCAGGGCCCCAGGTCAGTGGTCGTGGGCCACGGCGCCGGAGAGGTAGATCACCGACAGCATCGTGAACACGAAGGTCTGGATGAGGCCGAAGAAGAGGCCCAGGAACATCAGGGGCACCGGCAGGAGCACCGGCATCAGGCCGAAGAAGATGCCCGCCACCACGTGCTCGCCGGCGATGTTGCCGAAGAGGCGGAGGCTGTGGCTGAGGATCCGGCTGAGGAGGCCCAGGATCTCCAGGGGGAACATGAGGGGCGCCAGCCACCAGATGGGCCCGGCGAAGTGGCCCCAGTACTTGAAGAAGCCCTGCTCCTTCATGCCCATGAAGTTGTAGTAGCAGAACACCACCAGGGCCGCGCCCAGGGTGACGTTCCAGTTGCTGGTGGCCGGGCTCAGGAAGGGGATGAGGCCGAACATGTTGTTGAAGAACACGAACAGCGCCATGGTCCCGATGAAGGGGAGGTACCTGTCGGGATGGTGGTGGATGTTGCTGTGGACGAGGTCCTTCAGGCCGTTCACCACGAATTCCAGCGTCTGCTGCAGGCCGCCGGGCACCCGGGCCATCCTCGCCCGGACGATCCCCGTCACCGCCATGGCGCAGAGGGCCGCCAGCACGGCGTTCAGGAGGTGGTCGAAGCGCTCCAGGACGGAGAGGGGCATGCCGTTCGCGAACCCGTCCCAGGCATGGCGGGAGAGGTGGAAGAGGTCCGTCAGGAATTTCGCGAGTTCGCTGGCGTGGTGTTCCATGGACTCAATCCCCGGGCTTCATGGGCGAGAAGGAGAGGCGCGCGGCCTCCAGGAGGATGGCCGCCACGAAGAGCGCGAGCCCCGAGGCAAGGGGCGCGCCCTGGCTGGGCAAACGCTCCATGATCCCACGCATCACGAGCGCGATCAACGCGAGTTTTCCCAAGATGAGGAAGCCGTAGAACCAGCGCAGGCGAACCTTGGGCGTGAGCATCCGGGCCACGAGGACGCGGTGGAGCACCCAGAAGCCCAGGCTGGTCAGGCCTCCCAGGGCGAAGGCCAGGGCCGCCTCCCGCCCCGAGGCCAGGGCCCAGGCCAGGGCCCCGACGGGCAGGAGGATGACCTGGGCGCGGGTCACCCGGGCCAGCAGTCCGCTGCCGGGATCAGGGCCGGCCATCGTCCCCGCCGTCCTTTGGGGCCGGAGGCTCGATCCCGGCGCCAGGCTCCTCCGGCGGCGGCTTGCGGTTCAGCCTCATCGTGACCTTGTACAGCTCGTAGAAGCCCGTGGCCACGCCCCAGACGAGGCCCACCAGGGCGCCGGCCTGGGGGTTGCCGAAGGCCCCGCCGATCCACTTGCCGAGGAACCAGCCCAGGAGGATGGCGATGGGGAAGACCATGCCCAGGGAGAGCAGGTCCCCCCAGAGGGCGCGTTCCTTCGGGTCCGCCCCGTCCTTGCCCGGCCTCGGGATCATGCGCCGCTCCAGAAACGTCCGGGGCCCGGCGGAACCGGGCCCCGGAGGTCCATTCTAGGCCCTCAGATCCAGCTGATCCGGACCAGGGCGTTCACCAGCCAGGGGCCCGCGAGGGTGCCCACCAGGGTGAGCACGCAGGTGACTCCGACGATCATGGTGAGGCCCGTGCCCATGGGCTCGGGCTCCACGCCCTCCGGCAGGGCGGCGGGCTCCTTGAAGTACATCTGGTTCACCACGCCGAGGTAGTAGTAGGCGCTCACGGCCGAGGTCAGCAGGGCGACGACCACCAGGGTGGTGAGGTCCGACTCCACCGCCAGCTTGAAGAGGTAGAACTTGCCGAAGAAGCCCACCAGGGGCGGGATGCCGGCGAGGCTGAGGAGGAACATCATCATGGCGAAGGCCAGGAAGGGCCGGCGCTTCCCGAGCCCCTTGAAGTCCTCGATGCGCTCCCCCTCGCCTTTCCCCTGGAGGAAGATCACCACCGCGAAGGCGCCGGTGTTCATCACCAGGTAGGTGAGCATGTAGAGCCACACCGCCTGGGCGTTCTCCACGCCCTTGCCCAGCACGCCCAGGAGCATGTAGCCCACGTGGGCGATGGAGGAGTAGGCCAGCAGGCGCTTCATGCTCTGCTGGCGCATGGCCGCCACGTTGCCGAGGATCATGCTGGCTCCGGCCACGTAGCTCAGGGGCAGGGACCAGTCGGCGCTGAGGCCCGCGAAGCCGGTGCCGAAGACCCGCAGGAAGGCGCCCAGGGCGGCGGCCTTCGGCGCCGTGGCCATGAAGGCCGTGATCGGCGTGGGCGCGCCCTCGTAGGCGTCGGGGCTCCACATGTGGAAGGGCACCGCGGCCACCTTGAAGCAGAGGCCGACGAGGACCATCAGCAGCCCGGCGTAGACCAGGAGGCTGTTGGACCTCGGCACCACCGGCAGGAGGCGGTTCAGCTCCGCCAGGTTGGTGGTGGTGCCGCCCGCGGCCGCGAAGAGCAGCGCGATGCCGTAGAGCAGGATGCCGCTGCTGAAGGCCCCCAGCAGGAAGTACTTCAGGCCCGCTTCCACGCCCCGGGACTGGTCCCGCAGGTAGGCCACGAGGATGTAGACGCAGAGGGCCATCAGCTCGAGGGAGAAGTAGACCGTCATCAGGTCCGTGGCGCCCACCAGGGTGAGCATGCCCACCAGGCTGAAGAGGATCAGGGCGTAGTACTCGACGGTGTGCTCGCGGAGGCTGTCGAAGAGCTTCTGGGAGAGCAGCACCGCCAGGAAGGCCGCGAGCATGATGAGCACCTGGAAGCCCTTGGTGAGGCCGTCCACCTTGTACATGTCGGAGAAGGCCAGGCCCTCGGGGGTGCCCGTGAGAAGGAAGAAGCCCGCGTCCTTGGAGGCGCCGGGCACGCCGGTGACGGCGAGCAGGGCCAGGGCGAGGATGGCCAGGGTGATGGGCGCCCAGACATGCTTGCGGCCCTTCTCCACGAAGAGGTCCGCGGGCCAGAGCATCACCGTGGCCGCGAAGGCCAGCAGGAGCTGGGGCGCCAGGAAGGGCGTCCCCGACTTCAGGGACTCCCAGAGGCCTTCCGCGAAGCCGGTCATCAGTGGCCTCCGTGCCCGGGCGCGGCCGGGGCGGCGGCAGGCTCCCCGTGGGCGGGGGCCTCGTGGCCGGGCGCTTCATGGCCCGCGGCCTCGGGGGTCGAGGCTTCATGGGCCGGCGCTCCGTGGGCGGGAGCCGCCATGCCCTTCATGCCCGTGGCGGCGGCCTTGGCCTGGGCCTCGGCGAGGCGCTGGGCGGCGTGGAAGCCCGGGCTCACCTGCTCGACGAGCTTCGCCGCCGGGGCCTCCATCAGCGTCATGAGGGGCTTGGGATAGAGGCCCAGCCAGAAGCAGGCGGCGATGAGGGGCGCGAAGACCAGGATCTCGCGGGTGCTGAGGTCGGCCATCTCGGAATTGACCGTGTTGATGGGGCCGAACATCACGCGCTGGAACATCCAGAGCATGTAGGCGGCGCCGAGGATGATGCCGGACGTGGCCACCACCGCGGCCCAGGGCCAGGTCTGGAAGGTGCCCGCCAGGATGGCGAACTCGCCGATGAACCCGTTGAGGCCCGGCAGGCCGATGGAGCTCATGGTGAGGATCATGAAGATCGTGGCGTAGACGGGCATCGTCTTCGAGAGGCCGCCATAGTCCGCGATCATGCGGGTGTGGCGCCGCTCGTAGACCACGCTCACCGCGAGGAAGAGTCCCGGGGTCGAGATGCCGTGGTTCACCATCTGGAACAGCGCGCCCTTCATGGCGTTGGGGTTGAAGGCGAACATGCCCAGCATGCAGAGGCCGAGGTGGCTCACGGAGGAGTAGGCCACCAGCTTCTTCATGTCCTTCTGGATCATGGCCACCAGGGCGCCGTAGATGATGCCGATGAGCGACAGGGCGATCAGCCAGGGCATCAGCTCCTTCGTGGCGCCGGGCACGATGGGCAGCATGAAGCGCAGGAAGCCGTAGGTGCCCATCTTCAGCAGGATGCCCGCCAGGATCACCGAGCCCGCCGTGGGCGCCTGCACGTGGGCGTCCGGCAGCCAGGTGTGGAAGGGGAACATCGGCACCTTGATGGCGAAGCCGATGAAGAAGGCGAGGGCCAGCAGGATCTGGAAGGTGTGGTTCTGCTGGGCGATCACGGTCGCCATGGCCTGGAAGGAGGCGATGGAGAAGTCGTAGGTCCCGTTCGTCTTGTGCTGCAGGAAGTAGATGGCCAGGATCGCCACCAGCATCAGCACCGAGCCGGCCAGGGTGTAGAGGAAGAGCTTGATGGCGGCGTAGAGCTTCTGCGGGCCGCCCCAGATGCCGATGAGGAAGTACATCGGGACCAGCATGATTTCCCAGAACACGTAGAAGACGAACATGTCCTGGACGATGAAGACGCCGAGCATGGAGGTCTGCAGCACCAGCAGCCAGACGTAGTACTCCTTGAAGCGCTCCTCGATGTTGCCCCAGGAGCAGGCCGCGGCGATGGGGCCGATGAAGGTGGTGAGGAGCCAGAGGATCAGGCTGATGCCGTCCATCCCCACGTGGAACTTCACGCCCATGGACGGGATCCAGTCCGTCTTCCAGAACCACTGCACCTCGCCCATCCTGTCGGCCATGGCGAGGCCCTGGAACCAGAAGGGCACGCTCATGAGGAAGCTGGCCAGCATGATGAGCACGGAGCCCACCTCGAAGGCCCGCCGGTTCTCCTTCGGCAGCGCCGTCAGGACGAGGGCGCCGAGCAGCGGCAGGAAGGTGGCCGCCAGCATCAGCTTGGTCATGGTGCTCATGGGGTTCATGGGGACTCCGGACTCAACGAATCAATGCAGATCTTGAAAGGCGGGGCTCAGGCGAGGAGCTTCCAGACGGCGAAGGCGACGAAGCCGAGGAACATCACGAACGCGTAGTTGTGGACCTTGCCGCTCTGGAGGGTCTTGAAGGCGAAGGAGGCCTGCTGCAGCACCCAGGCCACCAGGTTCACCAGGCCGTCCACCACGTGGGCATCGAACCAGTAGCTGGCCTCGGCCCAGAGCACCGTGGCCCGGGCGGCGCCGTTCACCACGCCGTCCACCACCCAGGTGTCGAAGGCCCAGAGCTGGGCGCTGAGCTGCTTGCAGGGGCCGATGAGGGCCGCCTCGTAGAACTCGTCCACGTAGTACTTCGCGTTCACCCAGCGGAAGAGGCCGGGGAAGCGCGCCACGAAGGCCTTCGGGCGGGACCAGGAGGGGTCCACCTTGTACATCCACCACGCGAGCCCCATGGCGCCGAGGGCCCAGACGTTGGCGAAGACCATCAGCCCGTACTCGATGGCCGGCACCGCGTGGGCGCCGCCGTGGGGCGCGGCCGCCTGGTAGAGGAGGGGTTCCATGAACCGCGAGAAGTGCTCACCGCCGAGGACGTGCAGGCTGTGGGGGATGTTCAGGAAGCCGCCCACCACCGCCAGGCCCGCCAGGATCGCCACCGGGAGCCACATGTTCCACGGCACTTCCGCCGGGCCGTGGCCGTGGTCATCGTGGCCACCGGGGTCGTCATCCCCGTGGTCCGCCGCGGCATGGGCATGGCCGTGATCGTCCCCGTGGCCGTGGCCGTCGCCATGCCCGTGGTCGTCACCGTGGTGCGCCTCGCTGGGCACCGTGAGGCCGTGGGGATCGTCCCCCGCCCCGCGGTAGTCGCCGAAGAAGGTCATGACGATGAGGCGGGTCATGTAGAAGGCGGTGAAGCCCGCGCCGATCACGCCGAAGAGCCAGCACATCAGGTAGAAGGCGCCGCCGTCGTAGGCGCCGTGGTGGTACCAGCGCTCGAAGACCTTCCAGAGGATCTCGTCCTTCGAGAAGAACCCGGAGAAGGGGAAGATCCCGTTGATGGCCAGGGTGGCGAGGCCCATGGACGCGAAGGTGATGGGCATGGCCTTGCGCAGGCCGCCCATGTTCCGCATGTCCTGCTCGTGGTGGCAGGCCATGATCACGGACCCGGAGCCGAGGAAGAGGGCCGCCTTGAAGAAGGCGTGGGTGAAGACGTGGAACATGCCCGCGGTGTAGGACATCGCCCCCATACCCATGAACATGAAGCCGAGCTGGGAGACGGTGGAGTAGGCCAGCACCTTCTTGATGTCGTACTGGGCGGTGCCCATGGAGGCCGCCACCAGCGCGGTGAGGCTGCCCACCACGAGCACCACGTCCGAGGCCAGGGGGGCCTGGACGAAGATGAAGTTGAGCCGCGCGATCATGTAGAGGCCGGACGTCACCATGGTGGCGGCGTGGATGAGCGCGCTCACCGGCGTCGGGCCCGCCATGGCGTCCGGCAGCCAGACGTAGAGGGGGATCTGGGCGGACTTGCCGCAGGCGCCGAGGAAGAGGCAGCAGCCCGCGAGGTTGAACCAGAAGGTGGGGCTGGCGCTGTGGCCGAGGATGGTGATGGCGGGCGCGGCGGAGACGCCCCGCACCATGCCCATCATGGTGTCGAAGTCCACGCTGCCGAACAGCATGAAGAGCAGTGCGAAGCCGATGACGAAGCCGAAGTCGCCGATGCGGTTGGTGACGAAGGCCTTCTTCCCGGCGACCGCCGCGAACTCCTTCTCGAAGTAGAAGCCGATGAGCAGGTAGGAGCAGAGGCCCACGCCCTCCCAGCCCAGGAACATCATCATCATGTTCGAGCCCAGCACCAGGTTGAGCATCGAGAAGACGAAGAGGTTCAGGTAGGTCATGAAGCGCCAGAAGCGGCCGTCCTTCTGCTCGTCGGCCATGTAGCCGGTGCTGAACAGGTGGATCAGGAAGCCGGCGCCGCTCACGAGCAGGCCCATGCAGGCCGACAGCGGATCCAGCTTGTAGCCCCACTTCATGGTCATGGTGGCGAGACCGCCGTTCACCCGGGCGCCGCCCAGGTCAAACCAGGTCCAGAGGTCCGCGTGGAGGCTGCGGGCTTCGGCGGGCATGCCCAGGAGCTTCACGAAGCCCGCGAGGATGATCAGGAAGGCGAGGCCCACGGAACCCAGAGCGACGGCGTTCACGAACTTCGTGCCCGTGAAGCCCGTCCCGGTGCGGCGGCGGAAGAGGAGGCCGTTGAGGCCGTTCACCAGGGCGCCGAAGGCGGGGAGGAGGGCCGCGAGGGCGAGGAGTCCCCAGGGCGTGCTGGCGTGGGCGGCGGCGTGTTCGGGTGTCATCGCGTCGTCATCCCTTCAGCAGGTCGAGGTCGTCGGCGTTCACGGTGTCGCGCCTGCGGTAGAGCGCCACCACCAGGGCCAGGCCCACGGCCACCTCGGCGGCGGCGAAGCCCATGACCAGCAGGGCGAAGGCCTGCCCGGCCACGGTGCCGGAGTGCCGCGCGAAGGCGATGAGCACGATGTTGGCGGCGTTCAGCATGAGCTCGGCACTCATGAGCATCACCAGCACGTTGCGGCGGACGAGGACGCCGGCCACCCCGATGGAGAACAGGACGAAGGAGAGGAGGAGGACCGCGTTCGGGCTGGGCATCACACACGCTCCGATTTCGCCAGGGCCACGGCGCCCACCAGGGCGACGAGGAGGATCACGCTCAGCACCTCGAAGGGCAGCAGATAGTCCGCGAAGAGGCCCCGGCTCACCGCCTGGGCGTTGTTCCGCGCCACGTCGAGCCCCTCGGCGATCCCCGGTCGCAGCGTCAGGGCCTGGGGCGCGGCGGCGCCGAAGAAGGCGTCCTTGAAGACCACGCCCAGGGCGGCGATCCCGGCCAGCACCACCGGCACGGCGGCGCGGGCCTGGCCGGCGAAGACGGCCTGGTCCTTCCCCTTGGCCCTGCTCAGCTCCACCAGCATGACGACGAACAGGAAGAGCACCACGATGCCCCCGGCGTAGACCAGGATCTGGGCCATCCCCAGGAACTCGGCGCCGAGCGCGAGGAAGCACCCGGCCACGTTGAGCATGGCGAAGAGGAAGCCGAGCACGCTGTGCACGGCGGAGCGGCTGGCCACCATGGCGATGGATCCGCCACAGGCCAGCAGCCCGAAGACCAGGAAGAGGTTCTTGCCGATCGAGGCGAGGAGTGCGTCCATGGCGGGGCCTTCAGCGGGGGGGCTGCGCGTCGTCGGCCACCGAGTAGCGGCCCGTCGGGGTGAGCTCGAACATGTTCTGGTACGCGCCTTCGGTGCCGTGGGAGAAGTCCTCGCGGTCGTAGGCGGCCAACTCGAACTGGTGGTTCAGGATGATGGAGTCGAAGCCGCAGCTCTCCACGCAGAACTCGCAGAAGATGCAGCGCTCCATCTCGAAGTCGTAGCGCGTCGGGTAGGGCGTCTTCCGCCCCTCCTTCTTGCCCTTCTCGATGGTGATGACCTGGGTGGGGCAGATCTTCTCGCAGGCCAGGCAGCACACGCACTTGATCTCGCCCTGCTCGTCGCGGATGAGCTGGAGCCGCCCGCGGAAGCGGGGCTGCAGCTTCACCGGAACCTCCGGGTACTCCTGGGTGAAGTGCTTGAGGTGGGCCCGGACCTTCTTGCGGTTGGCGGAGAAGAAGACCTTGCCGAAGTACTTGCCCGTGAGGGCCATGCCCTTGGCGATGTCGATGGGGATGAGGGTCTTGATGAAGCTCATGGCCCCTCCTCAGGACGTGAAGCGGACGACGGCCGCCAGGAACAGGTTCACGAGGGTCAGGGGGATCAGCCACTTCCAGCCCACGTCCATGAGCTGGTCGTAGCGGTAGCGGGGCAGCGTGGCCCGGACCCAGAGGAAGGCGAAGAGGAGGGTGAACATCTTCAGGAAGAAGAACAGGACGTTGGGCTTCCCGAGGAAGGGCACCGTCTCGGGGATCAGGTGCTGGAACCCGAAGGGCAGGAGGTAGGCGCCGCCGAGGAAGAAGATCGTGGCCACCGCGGAGACGACCATCATGTTGGCGTACTCGGCCAGGTAGAACATGCCGAACTTCATGCCGGTGTACTCGGTGTGGAAGCCCGCCACCAGCTCGGTCTCGGCCTCGGCCAGGTCGAAGGGCACGCGGTTCGTCTCCGCGAAGCCGCAGGTGAGGTAGATGAAGAAGCCCGGGACCAGCGGGATCCAGGCCCAGGGGCTGAGGCCCTGGCCGGAGCCCAGGGTGACGCTCATCTCCCGCAGGTTCAGGCTACCGGCGAGGAGCACCGGGGCGAGAAGGCTCAGGGTGAGGGGCACCTCGTAGCTGATGATCTGGGCCGCGGAGCGCAGGCCGCCCAGCAGCGGGTACTTCGAGTTGGACGACCAGGCCCCCAGCACGATGCCGTACACGCCCACGGAGGCGAGGCCCAGCATGAAGAGCAGGCCCACGTTCACGTCGGTGATGTAGCCGTTGAAGGGCAGGCCGCCGATGAGCGGCCACGCGGCGGGGAAGCGGAACATCTCGCCCGGGTAGTAGGCGATGGCGGCGAAGACGCCGAAGGCGCCCACCACGGAGATCACCGGCGCCAGGGTGAAGACGGCCTTGTCCGCCCGGTCGGGGATGATGTCCTCCTTCATGATCAACTTCACGGCGTCGGCGATGAAGACCGGCAGGCCGCGGAAGAAGGAGAGGACGGGCACCTTGCCCATGCCCCACATGGCGCGGTTCATCCCGCCGGTGAGGCCGACCAGCCCGCCGGCCACGCGGGTGGCGCCCAGGCGCACCTGGATGTAGCCGATCACCTTGCGCTCGGCGAAGGTGAGCAGGGGCACCAGCAGGAAGACCACGGCGAGCACCGCGACGATCTGGATGAGGCCCATGACGACGGCCTGGGTCGGGGTCATGGGCGGGGGAGTCGGAATCGGCATCTCGGGTCGTCCTCAGCGGTCGATCTCGCCCAGCACCACGTCGAGGGTGCCGATGGCGGCGATGACGTCGGCCAGGAGGCGGCCTTCGGTCATCTTGGGGAGGGCCTGGAGGTTCACGAAGCTCGGGGCGCGGACATGCAGGCGGTAGGGGTTCACGCCGCCCTTCTCCCCCACGAGGTAGTAGCCCAGCTCGCCCTTGGGGGCCTCGATGGGGTGGTAGACCTCGTTCACCTCGGACTTGAGGACCTTGGGGAGCTTCGCCATCACCGCCCCCTCGGGGAGGCCGTCGATGCACTGCTGGATGATGCGGTGGCTCTGGCGCATCTCGGCCAGGCGCACCAGGTAGCGGGCGTAGGTGTCGGCCTCGGGCCGCGTGGGGATGTCGAACTGCATCTCGGCGTAGGCCGCGCTGGGGAAGGCCTTGCGGATGTCGTAGGCCACGCCCGCGGCGCGGAGCACCGGGCCCGTGACGCCCAGGGCGATGCAGTCGTCCGCCTCCAGCTTCGCCACGCCCACCGTGCGCTTCTTCCAGATGCGGTTCTCCGAGAGCAGCTCCTCGTACTCGTCCAGGCAGGCCAGGAAGCGGTCCTGGAAGGCCTGGGCCTGCTTCAGGAAGCCCGGCGGGATGTCCTCCCGCAGCCCGCCGATGCGGAAGGCCGTGGTGGTGAGGCGGGCGCCGCAGAAGGCTTCGAAGAGGTCCAGCAGGTACTCCCGCTCCCGGAAGGCGTAGAGGAAGACCGTCATGGCCCCGATGTCCAGGGCGTGGGTGGCCAGCCACAGGAGGTGGGACGCGATGCGGTTCTGCTCGGTGAGCATCGTGCGGATGTAGTGGGCGCGCCGCGGCACCGTGATGCCGAAGAGCTTCTCCACGGCTTCGGCCCAGCCCAGGTTGTTGCTGATGGCCGCCACGTAGTCCAGGCGGTCGGTCCAGACCTGGCCCTGGAAGTAGGTCTTGTCCTCGCAGATCTTCTCCACGCCGCGGTGGAGGTAGCCAATCACCGGCGTGCACTTCACCACCGTCTCGCCGTCCAGCCTCAGCTTCACCCGCAGCACGCCATGGGTGGAGGGGTGCTGGGGCCCCAGGTTGATCTCCATCTCCTCGGTCTTGAACATGGGGATCTCCTAGTCGGCCCTGGGGACGCGGAGGTTGATGCCGAGCTGCCCGGCCTTCTCCATGGCCATGCGCATGAGGACGCCGGAGCGATCCTCCCGGAAGTCGATGTCCCGCTGGCCCCACCCCGTCACCGGGTACTCCTTGCGCAGGGGGAAGCCCTCCCAGTCCTCGGGGCAGAGGATGCGGGTGAGGTCCGGGTGGTTCAGGAAGGGGATCCCGAACATGTCCCAGATCTCCCGCTCCATCCAGTTGGCCGAGGGGTAGACCTGGGTGGCGCTGTCCACCGCCTGGCCCTCCTTCACCAGCACCCGCAGGCGCAGGCGCTTGCGGCGGCGGATGGCGGTGAGGTGGTAGACGATGCTGAAGGCGAAGCCCTCGGCGGCCGGATAGTGGGTGGCGGTCTGGTCCGCCAGCATCTCGTAGCGGAGTTCGGGGTCCCCCTTGCAGAGGAGCAGCGTCTCCACGATGCAGTCGGGGTGCACCTGGCAGGTCAGCTCCCCGGCCTGCTCGAAGGCCTGGCTCACCTTGTCGCCCAGGAGGGCCTGGAGGCGGAGGAGGTCGGGATCCCGGGCCTCCGTCGGCACGGGCACCTTCAGGTCGTTGTCGTCCTTCTTCGGAGCCGCCTTCACCGGGGCCTTGGGCTCAGGCTTGCCCTCCGCCGCGGCCTTGGCCTTGGCGGTCTCGTAGTCGGCGAGCTGCTTCTGCCACTTGGCCTCGTCCGCGGCGGCGGCGGCCTTCTGCTCCGCCTCCCAGGTGTGGAAGCTCGGCAGGGGCACCGTCTTGGGCATCACCACCTGGCGGTTGGGGGCGGTCTTGTAGTCGTAGACGTAGGGGCCGGTGGGCTCGGGCTCCGGCTCCGGCGCGGCTTCAGGCTTGGGCCCCGCCGCCTTCGGCTCCGCGGGCTTCGGGACGGGGCTGGCGGCGGGAGCCGGGGCCGCGGCCTTCGCGGGGACGGGCTCGGGCGCTTCCGTCTTCGCGGGCCCTGGCGCGGGCGGCTCGGCCTTCGGAGCCTCCGCCGTCGGGGTCGCGGCCACGGGCGGGGGAGTCGGCTCGGCGGCGGCAGGGGCCGGTGGCGGCGGCGGGGGAGGCGGCGGGGGCGGAGGCGGCGGCGGCGCGGCGAGGAGCGGCGCGGGCGCGGGGACCGGCGCGGGTTCGGCAGGCGCAGGCTCGGCGGCCGCGGGCTCCGTGGCGGGCAGCCCCAGGGCCTTGCCCAGGGCGGCGTCGATCTCGTCGTCCACGGCCTTCTCGGGCCCGGGCGCGGCCGTCGCCGCGGCGGCGGCCTGCTCGTACTGGATGACGCTCACCGGGCAGGCCACGGCGGCGGCCACGATGGCGGTCTCCAGGCTCTCGCCCAGGCCCGGCTTCAGCGCGGCCTTGGCCGCGGCGTTCTCGTCCTGCCTGCCGTCCACCCGGGCGTCGGCCTTGATGTGGCAGCTGTCGGCGGTCACCAGGAAGACGTCCGGGCACTCCGCCTCGCAAGCGTTGCAGACGATGCACCCCTCTTCGATCCAGACTTTCGTGATGGCCATGGTCAGCTCGCCGTCTCGACGGGTTCGAAGACCTCGCGGTACCGGTCGGCGAGGCTGCTGGTCATGATCTTGTCCTGCAGCTTGAGGAAGCCGTAGATCAGGGACTCCGGCCGGGGCGGGCAGCCGGGGATGTAGACGTCCACCGGCACGATTTTGTCGACGCCCTGGATGGTGTGGTAGCTGTCGAAGGGCCCGCCGGCGGTGGCGCAGGAGCCCATGGCGATGACCCACTTGGGCTCGGGCATCTGGTCATAGAGCTTCTTGATGAGGGGCGCCATCTTGTAGGTGACCGTGCCCGCCACGATCATCAGGTCCGACTGACGCGGCGTGGCCCGGAAGATCCCGGCCCCGAAGCGGTCGAAGTCGAACTTGGAGGCGCCCGCGGCCATCATCTCGATGGCGCAGCAGGCCAGGCCGAAGGTCATGGGCCAGACGCTGGAGGCGCGGGACCAGTTGACGACCTTCTCCACCTTGGTGGTGATCAGGATGTGCTCCAGCGCGGAGGGCTGGTTCAGGACCGACATGGTTCTCACTCCCAGGTAAGGGCGCCTTTGGACCAGATGTAGCCGTAGCCGAAGAGCAGCAGGAAGAGGAAGATCCCCATCTCCACGAGGCCGAAGAGCCACAGCTCCTTCGCCTGCAGGGCCCAGGGGAAGAGGAAGACCGTCTCCACGTCGAAGACGAGGAACATGACGGCGATCAGGTAGTACCGGACGTTGAACTTCTCCCGCGCCTCGGTGGCGGGGGTGATTCCGCACTCGTAGGTGCTGTATTTGGAGGCGCTGTACGCCTTCGGACGGAGGAGCCTGGAAATCGTCCACACCGCCGGCGCGAGGACGGCGGCGATCAGGACCAGCATCAGGATGGGCGCGTACCCCTGCATGGAACCCCCAACCGACCTATTCTGCGGCCCGCATCCGAAGAGGGTCAACGCGGGATGCAGGCGCGGAGCCGCTCCGTGAGGCCGGTCACAGCGGTTTTTTACGGAAATCCCCATGGGCCTCAAGCAGGGCCTTCCCTCGAACCTTTCCGGAGCGGTGGGCATAAGATGGGGCATGGACACGCCCAATCCCGCCCCCCCGACCGCCGAGCCGCCGGTGCCCGAGCTGCTGGAACGCACGGTGACGCCCGGGGACCTGACCCTCGTCATCCCCGGCCCGGGGGAGTCCACCAAGACCGACCTGCGCACGAGCCTCTACCCGAGCCTGGACCTCACCAAGGAGGCCGTGGACTTCGGCCTCTTCCAGGCCATCAGCATCGACCTGATGCTCAAGCACCACTTCGTGCCGGTGCAGGAGCGGGACGGCGACCTGCTCATCGCCATGGCGGACCCCCTGGACGTGGTGACCCAGGACCTGCTGAGGGTGCAGCTCAAGCGGCGCCTGAAGTTCCACGGGGCCCCGGCCAACCAGATCGCCGAGGTGCTCAAGAAGTCCGAGAGCGGCCAGAAGGTGTTGGACGAGGCCGGCGAGGCCCTCAAGGTGCAGGTGCTGCGCGAGGAGGACGTGGACGACGAGGTCCTCGACCTGGAGCGCCTCACGGACAAGGACGAGGCCCCCATCGTCCGCCTCGTGGACACCACCATCTTCAACGCCCTCCAGCGCCGGACGTCGGACATCCACATGGAGACCGCCGCCACGGGCTTCCTCATCAAGTACCGCATCGACGGCAGCCTCTACCCGGCGGCCGAGCCCATCGACAAGCGCTTCGCCTCCGCCATCATCAGCCGCATCAAGGTCATGTCCGAGCTGGACATCGCCGAGAAGCGCAAGCCCCAGGACGGCCGCTTCAAGCTCAAGGTCCGCGGCCGGGCCATCGACTTCCGCGTCAGCATCATGCCCACCATCCACGGCGAGGACGCGGTGATCCGCATCCTCGACAAGGAGAACCTGAGCGAGGAGTTCAAGAGCCTCAACCTCGACATCCTGGGCTTCTCCCAGAGGGAGCTGAAGCAGCTCCGGCGCTTCGCCAAGGAGCCCTACGGCATGTTCCTGGTCACGGGCCCCACGGGATCCGGCAAGACCACCACCCTCTACGCCATCCTGAGCGAGATCCGGAACCCCGAGGACAAGCTCATCACCATCGAGGACCCGGTCGAGTACCAGCTGGACGGCATCTGCCAGATCCCGGTGAACGAGAAGAAGGGCCTCACCTTCGCCGTGGGCCTGCGCTCCATCCTCCGCCACGACCCCGACAAGATCCTCGTGGGCGAGATCCGCGACCCCGAGACCGCGCAGATCGCGATCCAGTCCGCCCTCACGGGCCACCTGGTCTTCACCACGGTGCACGCCAACAACACCCTGGACGTCATCGGGCGCTTCCAGTACATGGGCGTGGAGATCTACAACTTCGTCTCCGCCCTGAACTGCATCCTGGCCCAGCGCCTGGTGAAGACGCTCTGCCCGAAGTGCAAGCGGCCGGTGGATCCGGAGCCCCAGGCCTTCATCGACAACGGCGTCGACCCCTCCTGGGGCAGCACGGGCACCTTCTTCGAGAAGGGCGGCTGCGTGGACTGCCACGGCACCGGCTACCGCGGCCGGCAGGCCATTATCGAGTTCATGGGCATGAACGACGAGCTGCGGGAGATGCTCACCAACCGCGCCCCCATCCGCGACGTCAAGGCCGCGGCCCGCCGCAACGGGATGCAGAGCCTGCGGGAGAGCGCCCTCGAGAAGGTGCGCCTGGGGCTCACCACCTTCTCGGAGATCAACAAGGTCACGTTCATCGAGGGCCTGTGACCCCTCGGCCCCGGCTCGCCTGGGCCCTGTTCCCCCTGGCGGCCCTGGCCCTGGTTTCGGCCTGCGCCTGGATCCGGCCCTATCCCTTCACCTCCGGGGACGGGATGCTGCGCTTCCTCCCCCTCATCAAGGCCCACACGGACAGCCTGCTCTCCGGCGCGCCGCTCCGCATGCTCTGGGGCCTGGGCGCGGGCTGGTCCCCGGCCCAGTCCGGCGAGATGGGCGTGGCCTACCCGCCCTACCACCTGGCGAACCTGCTCGCCCGGCTCCTGGGGCGGCCCCTGGCCCTGCTGGAGGTGAGCGCCTGGTTGCACCTCTCCGCCGCAGGGCTGGTGGCCTGGCACCTCCTCCCCGCGCGGATCGCGGGGGCGGAACGGTGGCTGCTGGGACTGCTCTGCGTGGCCCTGCCTGCGCCGCTGATCCTGGGGCTGAACTGGGCCTCCTACCTCGCGGGCTACCCCTGGTTCCTGGCCCTGGTCCTGCTCGCCGCGCGCCCCTGCGCCCGGCCGGGGGCGCGGGCGGCGGCGCTCATGGCCTGCGCCGGCGGCTTCTGGGCCGCCACGCACGTCCAGATGTTCCTCCTGGGCGAGGGCCTGCTCCTGCTGGCCCTCCTGGCGGAGGTGCCGGGCCGCCGGGACGCCCCCGGGCTGAAGGCCTTCCTCGTCGCGCTGCTCCCCTTCGCCGTCCCCCTCGCCTACGTGAAGATGCTCTCCCTCCACGCGAGCCTGGGATGGCAGAAGGCCTGGGCGTCCCGGGAACTGCTCGTGCAGGGCGCCCAGACCCTGAAGGTGGCCCTGGCGGGCCTGGCCTTCGGGAACCTCGCGCCGGTGCGGGGCTTCCAGGTCCTCGAGGAGGTGCCCTGGGTGGGCGTGGGCGTCTTCTTCGCTCCCTGGCTGCTGGCGGCCGCGCTCCTGGCCGTCCGGGGCCGCCGCTGGCCCGCGGTGGCCTTCTGGACCCTCGTGCTCCTGCTGCTCGGGGCCAAGTCGGCCCCCTTCCTCACGCGGCTGGCCGTCGGTCCGCTCGCGGGATTCCGCTGGACCTGGAAGCTCATGCTCCTCGCGGGGCCCCTGGGCCTCGCCGCCCTCCTGGCGTCCCCCGCCTGGCAGGCCCTCGCGCCGCGGTGGCGGCAGGGGCTCGCCGCCGGGGCCCTGGTCCTTTCCGTCGCGGTGGGGCTGCGGGGCGTGCCCTTCATCCTCAGCCGGGGCGCCGCCGAGTTCAGCCCCCTGGGCGCCCAGGCCATGGTCGAGGACACCCGGGACCTGCTGGCCCGCTGCAGGGTGGCCGAGGGCACGCGGATCGGGCTCGTGGACGTCCGGGCCGACCAGCCCTTCCCGGTGGCCCTGGCGGTGCTTCCGGGCAACGGGGCCCTGCTCTGCGGCGTGGAGAGCGCCCACCTCTTCGAGCCGCTGGACGACGCCATGGCCTCGGCGGAGCGCTACGGCCTGACCAGCCAGGCCCTCATCAGCCCGGCCTTCCTCCGCCGCCCGGACGCCGACGCCTGGCTCGCGCGGGTCGGGATCCAGGCGCTCGTGGCCGCCGGCCCCCTGGAGGGCGCGGACGTCCGCAGCGCCACGGACCGGCTCGGCCGCCGGGTGTGGGTCCGGCCCGTCCAGGGCGCCCTGACCTGGACCTACCCCTGGGCCCTCGGCCCGCGGCGGCTGGTGCGCCTCCCGGGGGGACGGCTGCGGACCGCGGAGCCCGGGGATCCCCGGCCCCGGCTCATCAACAGCCGGACGATGGACTGGCGGCGCGAGGCCGACGGAACCTGGACCGGGACGCCCGAGGCCATTCCGGCGGCGTGGTGGGCGGCGGGGCTGGGCGTGCTCGCCCTCTGCCTGGCCTACGCCTGGCTGCTGGACCGCCCCCGCCTCCTCGGCGGCCCCGTCAGCCCGCCAGCAGCTCCCGCTCGAGGCTCTGCAGGCGCTTGAGCCGCGCGAAGGGGCCGGCCTCCGCCGCCAGGGCCTCCGGCGTCCCGAGCTGCACGGCCCGGCCCTCCTCCAGGACCAGCACGCGTTCGCAGAGTTCCGCCACGAACACGCGATGGGTGGCCATCACCAGCGTCGAGGCGCCCAGGTAGCCCTTCAGATTCTCCAGGATCCGGCTTTCGGTCTCCGCGTCCACCGCGGAGAGGGCGTCGTCCAGGAGCAGCAGGCCGGGCTTCCGCAGCAGGGCCCGGCCCAGGGCGGTCCGCTGGCGTTCGCCCCCGCTCAGGGCGACGCCGCGCTCGCCCACCACCGTGTCCAGGCCCTCCGGCAGCCGCTCGAGGAGGTCATCGAGGGTCACCGCCCGCGCCACCTCCCGGAGTTCCGCCTCTTCCGCGGCGGGACGGCCCAGGGTCAGGTTCTCCCGGAGGCTCGTGGAGAAGAGGAAGGCCTCCTGGGGCACCCAGCCCAGGCCTCCCCAGTGGGCACGCAGCCCGTCGAGGCCGAGGGGCCGGCCGTCCACCCGGAGTTCGCCGCCCTGGGCGAGGCGCAGCCCGGCGAGGAGCTGCAGCAGGACCGTCTTCCCCGACCCGATGCCGCCCAGGACCGCCAGGCTGCCGCCCGCGGGGACCTCCAGGCTGAGGGGGCCCAGTCCCCGGCCCGACTCGAAGCGGTAGGCCAGGTCCCGGAGTTCCAGGGCGACCGGCCCGGTCCGGGGATGCTCCGCCGCCGGCGGAAGGGGCGCCTCGGGGCTGGCGAGGATCTGGCTGATGCGGTCCTGGCCGGCCCGCGCCCGCTGGAAGAGGTTCACCGCCCAGCCCAGGGACATGACCGGCCAGGCCAGGGCCGCCAGGAAGCCGGTGAAGGCCGTGAGGTCGCCGAGGGAGAGGACGCCGCGGGTCACCATCCGGCCGCCGAGGGCCACCAGCACCAGGGCGGAAGCGCCGCCCATGAGGATCGCCAGCGGGGCGTAGGCGCCGAAGAGGGCCGTCTGGGCGATGTTGAGGTCCGCCTGCCGCCGGCTCAGGTCCTCGAAGCGCGCGACGCGGAGGTCCTCGAGCCCGAAGGCCTGGACCACCTTCTCGCCCTGGATCGTCTCGTGGCTGAAGGTGTTGAGGGCGCTGGTGACGAGCTGGATCTTCTGCTGCACCCGGTGGCTCCAGCGGCCCACGAGGTAGAAGCCCCCCGCCAGCAGGGCGAAGGGGGCCATCACGCCGAGGGTGAGCAGGGGTGAGGCATGGACCATCAGGGCCAGGGTCACAGGGAGGATGCTCGCGGTCTGCAGGAAGCTCATCAGGCCGGGCCCCGTGGCCATGCGCACGGTGCTCACGTCGTCCCCGATCCGGGCCATCAGGTCGCCGATGCGGCTGCGCTCGAAGAACGCGAAGGGGCGCGCCAGGTAGTAGGCGAAGAGCTCCTCCCGCTGCCGGCGCTCGATCTCCCGGCTCAGGCCGATGAGGATGTTCCGCATGCCGTAGCGGCCCAGGCCCGCCGCCACCGTGAAGGCGAGCATCCAGCCCAGCAGGCGCCGGGACTCGGGAAAGCGTCCCAGCTCCAGGGCATGCACGGCGCGCCCGGCCCAGAAGGGGACGAAGGCCGCCGCGACGCTGCAGAGCAGCGTCGCCGCCAGGCCGCGGACCAGGATGGGCCGGTGGGGGGCCAGCAGGGGCCACCACCAGGCTCGGGGGGTGGGAGCCCCGGGGGATGCATGTTCCGACACGCGTCCAGCGTACCCGAGGGCTCCGGGGGCTTGGCAGGATGGCGGGACCGGCCCATGCTTCGGCCACGTCCCAGGATTCCCGATGCGAAGGCTGCGAACCCTCCTCGGCCTCTGCCTGCTCCTCGCCCTCGCCGGGCCCTCGGGAGCGCAGTCGCCGGCCCCGCGGCTGGTGGAGGAGAGCTTCAGGCTGGACCCCGGGCCCCTCGACTTCATCCGCGGCGAGGGCTTGGAGCAGTTCATGCTGCAGGCCCTGGCCGGGGACGCCCTGGTGGGCCTCGACGTCGCGGGGCGGCCCGTGCCCCGGCTCGCGGCCACCTGGACCCTGCGCGGCCACGCCCTCCGGTTCCGCCTCCGGAGGGACGCCGTCTTCACGGATGGCCACCCGGTGCGAGCCGAGGACGCCGTGTGGACCTTCCGCACCCTCCAGGTCACGCCGGAGGCCAGCCCCACCAAACGCGCCATCCTCGCGAACGTTTCCGTCAGGCTCGAGGGAGGCGACGTGGTCCTGGAGGGGGCGAAACCCGCGGCGCGGCTGCTCATCGAGCTCGCCCGCGTCCCCGTGGCCCGGGAGGGCGCGCCGGGAGTGGGCAGCGGCCCCTTCGCGGCCGTCCGGGCGGGCACGGTCTGGACGCTCTCCGCGCGCAGCCACTTCCTCCGGCCCGGGATCGCGGGGTTCCGCTTCCGCCTCCTCCCCGATGAGCTCGGCGTGTTCGAGGCGCTGCAAAAGGGCTGGCTCCACCTCGGCGTGCCGCCGCACCGGCGGGACCTGCGCCCCCCGCCGGGCTACCACGAGGTGCGCCAGGTGGTGCACGCCCAGGTGGTGCTGTGGAGCCGCCGCCGGGAGGTCCTGTCCTGGATGCAGCGATGGCGCGAGGACGCCTTCCCCCAGGGCTTCCTCGGCGGGGCGGTCCGGCCGAGCCGCGGCCTCTGGCCCGAGACCCTCGGCCACCCTCCGATGCGTCTCACCGCCCCGCTCGGCGACAGGCCGGCGCGCCTGGAGGTGAGCTATCCCGCCCTCGACGAGATGGTGCAGAAGGCCCTGATGGCCCTCCGGGCCCGCGCCGCGAAGGACGGCGTGACCCTGGAGCTTCGCCCCGTGGAGACGGCCCTGTTCTTCGCCCAGCTCGGGGAGCGGCGCTTCGAGACGGCCTGCACCGTGGCGCTCTTCGATCCCCATCCCTGGTCGGTGCTGGACTTCGTGGAGCCGCAGGCCCCCATGAACTTCACCGGGTGGACCCACCCTCGCCTCGCCGCATGGCTGTCGCGCCTGGAGACGCCGGAGGCCCCGGCCTGGCGGGAGCTGCAGGAGGCCTGGGCGGCGGACCCCGGGGCCCTGCCCCTCCTCGATCTCACCTCCATCCTGTGGGTGGACGACCGGCTCGAGGTGCAGCCGAGCCCCGTCGGGCTCTACTTCACGACTCCGGGGCCCAGCGGCTGGCGCTGGCTGCGGTGAGCGGAAGGCTGCAGGGCCTCGCGGTCTGGGCCGCGGCCCTGGCCATGGCGCGATGGCTCCCGGGAGTCCTCTGGAAGCCGCTGCCGGCGCCCCCGTTCCCCTGGGAAGGCCTGGGCCCGGCGGCCCTGGCCCTCGGCCTGCTGGCCCTGGGCGCCCTGGGCCTGGTCCGCGCCTGGGGCCCCGCGGCGGCGCGCAGCACCCTGCTGCGGCTCTGGGAGGCCGTGCCGGACCCGCTGTGGGGCGTGGCCTTCCTGGCCCTGCGTCCCGCCTCCTGGGGACCGCCGGGGGCGGGGACCTGGATCGCCGCGCTGCTCGTGGCTGCCCTGCCCGGGGAGGTCCGGTGGCTGGCCCAGGCTCTGCCGGCCGAGCACCCCTTCCCCGCGGCCTGGGGGCGCGCCCTCCGGCCGCCCTGGCGTTCGGGGGCGCTCCGGCGCCTGGCGCCGGACTGGCTGGCGGCCCGGCTCCCCGTCTGGCTGACCGCCACCCTGGTGCTGGAGCGGCTGCTGAACGTGCGCGGGCTGGGGAGCGACTGGGCCGCGAGGATCGAGGTCCGGGACCGCGCCGGGCTCTCCCTCTGGATCCTCGCCCTCGCGGGACTCTGGCTGCTGGCTTCGCCCCGGCGGAGGACCGCGCGGTGAGGTCCTGGCGGCTGCTGGCCCTTCCGGCCCTCCTCCTGCCGGAGCTGCCCCTCGCCCTCGAGCGGGCGGACGAAGGCCCGTCATGGCTCCACTGGCTGGGCACCGACGACCTGGGGCGGGACGGGCTCGCGCGGCTGGCCCTCTCGACCCTCCGCAGCGCCGGCTTCGCCACGGCCGTCGCAGCCCTCGCGCTGGGGGCCGCCCTGGCCCTCGCCGCCCTCGAGCCCCGCTTGCGGCCCGCGCGGTCGGCGCTGCGCTCCGTCCCGGTCCTGCTGGTCCTGCTGCCGGTCGCGCAGGCCACGGGTGGCCTCTCCTGGGGCGCCTTCGCCCTGCTGCTGGGCGGGCTGCTCGCCCTGCACCTCGAAGCGCCCCTGGCGGCGGCCTTCCAGCCCTGGCTCGAGGGTCCGGCCTGGCTGGCGGAACGGACCCTCGGGGCCCGCCCCCTCTCCACGTGGCGGCGCTGGCTCCCCTTCCTGGGCCACCGGGCCCGGCGGCAGCTCCCCACCGCCTGGTTCGAGGCCCTCTGGGCCGAATCGGCCCTGCGCCTCCTCGGCCTCGGGCCCGGTCCGCAGCACGACTCCCTCGGCCTCCTGCTCCGCGAGCAGCTTCCGCGCTTCGCCAGCGGACCGACCGCCCTGGGATGGGCTGCCCTCCTGGTGGCCCTGGCTCTAGCATGGAGCCTCCACCCGGAGCCGGAGACCGCGCCATGACCGCCCCAGCCACCCTCGAAGGCAGCCCCCTGCCGGACTTCTCCCTGCCCGACGAACGGGGCCGCACGGTCACCCGGAAGGACCTGCTCGGATCCTGGACGGTCCTCTATGCGTACCCCAAGGACCTCACCCCCGGCTGCACCACGGAGGCCTGCGACTTCCGGGACGCCTGGCCGCGCCTCCAGGCGGCCGGGGCGAAGGTGTACGGCATCTCCCGGGACGGCGCCGCCCTCCACCAGAAGTTCATCGCCAAGCACGACCTGCCCTTCCCCCTGCTCTCGGACCCCGACAAGGCGCTGCTCGCCCCCCTGGGCGCCTGGGGCCGGAAGGTCATGTACGGCAAGGAGGTGGAAGGCATCCTGCGCAGCACCTTCGTGGTGGATCCTCAGGGGATCATCCGCCACGTGTGGCCGAAGGTGCGCGTGACGGGGCACGTCCAGGAGGTCCTGGACCGCCTGGCGGCCCTGGGGGCCTGAACGGCCCCGCGTCAGGGCCGGCGGTGCCGCCAGCCGTGCAGGAGCAGGGTGGACAGGGCGTGGCGCTGGTCCGTCCAGGGTCGGACCCCTTCGGACTCCTGCGAGAAGAGGAGGCCCATGTCGGCCATGCGGGGACCCGCCTCCGGCGGCGGTAGCACCGTGCGCCGCGCCCGGGCCATGAACTCCGGGCGGAAGACGTCCTTCGCGTCCCGCCCCGCGATCCAGTAGATCGAGGTGTTCTCCACCTGGACCGTCGTCCCCGCGCGGTCCTTCCCGAGCACCGCGTCGTGGGCGAGGAGCAGCGCGGGGAGGCCCGCCGCCCGCAGGTTCGCGCCCGCCTGGACCGGAAGCGGCATGTCGTGGCTCACGTGGAGCACCAGCAGCCCGCCGGGCTTGAGGGCCGCCGCGTACTCCCGGAGCGCCTCCACGGTGAGGAGGTGGGCCGGGATGTGGCCGCCGGCGAAGGCGTCGATGAGGAGGACGTCGTAGCCTCCGCGGGTCCTGGCCTCGGCGGCGGCCAGGATGCGGCCGTCCCCCTGGAGCACGCGCACGGTCGCGGGGCTGGACTTCAGCACGGAGAAGAAGGTGCCCTGGATGCCCGCCACCTCGATGATGCGGGGGCTGATCTCGAAGAAGAGGTACTCGTCCCCGGGACGACCGAAGGCGGCCGTGTTGCCCACCCCGAGGCCCACGAGGCCCACGCGCATGGGTCCGCGCTCGGCGTTGAGCGTCCGGAGCACCACGCCGATGCCGGAGTCCGCGCCGTAGTAGCTCGCGGGTCGGAGGGGCTCCTTGACGAACTGGATGCCATGGATCGTGGACCCGTGGGCCAGGGCCAGGACCTTGGGGTGGATGAACTCCACCAGCAGGGTCCCGAAGAAGTCCCTCGCGTGGTAGCGGGTGCGGTCGGTGGCGTTCATCAGGATCGTGAGGAGGCCCAGGGCGGCGGACGCGGCGCCCAGGCCCAGGGCGGGCCACTTCAAGCGCGACTTCCCGCCCCGCGACACCAGCACGAGCAGCACCCCCGTGGCGGCCACCGCCAGGCTGAGCTCGTGGTCCTGGTCGAAGAGCAGGGGGCCGCCCACGCTGACGAAGAGTCCGCCCAGGGCGCCCCCCACGGAGACGCAGAGGTAGTACTCGGTCAATCGCGAAGCCTCGGGGCGCAGGCCCGCGAGCCGCGCGTGGGCCAGCAGGCTCCCGGCGGCCCCCGCCAGCACCGTGAGGGCGACGGCGACGGGCATGTGCCGCTTCAGCCAGAGCAGCTGGTCAAGCAGGGCGTTGAAGGGGGTCACGGCGGCGGGACCCCACGACCTGAGCAGGGCGGTGAACAGCAGCGAGCCCCCCAGGATCCAGGCCATCACCAGGACCAGGGCGCCAAGCCCCACGCGCCAGGCCGGCCCCTCGAAGGACCAGCGCGTCTCGAACACCAGGATGAAGGTCAGGAGGTACGCGGCGAGGGGCGGGATCCACAGCAGGGGCATGGAGGCCACGTCGGTGGAGATCCGGTTGGTGACGGCGCAGAGCCAGACCGTTCCGAGGGCGGAGAGCCCGATCCAGGCCCACCGGCGCAGGCCGCCGGGGGCCGCCGCCGACGCCCCGCCCTCCGCGGGGGCGACCGGTTCGACCCGCCGCAGCAGGGCGAAGAGCAGCGCGAGATAGACGAGGAAGAGGAGGGCCGCGCCCCAGGCCTGGACCCTCAGGTCCACCAGGGGCTCCAGGAGGAAGGGATAGCAGAGGAGTCCGCCGAGGGAGCCGGCGTTGGACACGGCATAGAGGCGGTAGGGGTCCCGTCCGGGGTGGAGGCTGGCGAAGGCGGCCTGGATCAGGGGCGAGGTGGACGCCAGGAGGAGGAGGGGAAGCCCCGCGGACGCGGAGAGCGTGAGGAGGATGGCCAGGGGTGGATAGAGGCTGCCCGCGGCGCTGCCGGGGGCGGGGATCCAGGGCGCGCCGCCGCTCCGGATCCCCAGGGCGAGGACGCCCAGGGAGGCCAGGGCGAGGGCCCCGTGGATCCGGAGGGCCTTCGGGCCGCCGAGGGAGCGCGCCAGGCCATGGGCGTACGCGTAGCCTCCCAGCAGCACGAGCTGGAAGAAGAGCATGCAGGCGATCCATGGGCCGGCGCCGCCGCCGTAGAGGGGGAGCAGGGACTTCCCGACCAGGGGCTGGAGGGCGAAGAGCAGGAAGGCGCCGAGGAAGCTCGCGAGGACGGCCACCGCTCAGATCGCCATGATGTTGTAGCCGCCGTCCACGTAGAGCGTCTGGCCCGTGACCCCGCGTCCCATGTCGCACAGCAGGAAGAGGGCCCCGTCGGCCACCTCGTCCAGCTCCACCAGCTTGCGCAGCGGGCTCTTGCTGCGGTGGTGGTCCAGGATGCTGCTGAACCCGCTGATCCCCGCGCTGGCGAGGGTCTTGATGGGGCCCGCGCTGAGGGCGTTGACCCGGATGCCGAGGGGGCCGAGGTCGCTGGCGAGGTAGCGGACGCTGCTCTCCAGGGCGGCCTTGGCCACGCCCATGACGTTGTAGTTGGGCATCACCCGCTCGGCCCCGAGGTAGCTGAGGGTGAGGATGGACCCGCCGCCGGTCATCAGCCCCTTGGCCGCGTGGGAGAGGACGGGCAGGCTGTAGGCGCTCACGTCGAGGGCGACGCGGAAGTCCTCTCGGGTGGTGGAGACGAAGTCCCCCTCCAGCGCCTGCCGGGGCGCGTAGGCCACGGCGTGGACCAGGAAGTCCAGGTGGCCCCAGGCCGAGCGCAGGGTCTCGAAGCCCTGGCCCACCTGGCCGTCGTCGCTCACGTCCATGGGGAAGGTGAGGGCGCCTGGCAGCTCCGCCGTGAGCTCCTTGACGTTCTCCCCCAGGCGCTCGTTCTGGTAGCTGAAGGCCAGCTCCGCGCCCTCCTCGTGACACCGCTGGGCGATGGCCCAGGCGATGGAGCGCTTGTTCGCGACCCCCACGACCAGGCCTCGCTTGCCCTTCATCAGCATGCAGAATCCTCCGCAAATCCATGGATGATCGAGGGAACGAGGATACCCCATCGGTCCGAGGCCCCGCTACACTGGCTCCTTCATGCATGCCGCGCCCCCGGTCCTCCTGGCCTTCGCTCTCCTGTCGCCCCAGGGTCCCTATCAACCGCGGGAGGACCTCGACGCGGGCCGCTACCTGAAGGCGCTGGCGGAAGCGGACGCGGAGCTGCGCCGGGATCCGTCCCGCGCCCTGGCCTGGGCGGCGAAGTCGCAGGCGCTCACGGCCCTGCTGCGCTTCCCCGAAGCCGAGGCCGCCGCGGCCCGCGCCCTGGCCCTGAAGCCGGACCTCGCGGACGCCTTCCTCGCCCGGGGCCTGGTGAAGGGGGCCCAGGCCGTCCAGCAGCGGAATCTCGGCAGCGTGCGGAAGGCCTCCTCGGCCCTGGACGACCTCCGCCGCGCCACCGAGCTCGACCCCTCCCTGGGCGCGGCCTGGAACAGCCTCGGGCTCGCCCTCCAGCAGATGCCGGGCCTCTTCGGCGGCTCCACCCGCGAGGCCCTGCGCTGCGCCGACCGGCTGGCCCAGGTGGCACCCGCCCGCGGGCACCTGCTGCGCGGCATGGTGCTCGCGCTCGACAAGCGGTGGGGCGAGGCCGAGCCTCCCCTCCGGAAGGCCCTGGAGCTCGCCCCGCGGGATCCGCAGGTGGTCTACGGGTACTTCGAGGCCCTCGGCCTGGCCTCCACCCGCGAGGCTCTGGGCCGGGAGGCCTGGCGCGCGAGGCTCGCCTCGGAGGCGAGGCGGCTCTGGCCGGGCGTGTCCCCGACCGCGCGGGGGCTCCAGGCGGTCGCCGACGCCCTGCTCGACGCCGGCGAGGGGGAGGAAGCCTGGCGCCTCGCCCAGGCCAGCCTGGCCGCCTCGGACGCGCCGAGCCTGGTGCGCCTCCAGCTCGGCAAGATCGCCGCCCGCAGCGGGCTCCATCGCGAGGAGGGCCTCGCCGCCCTGGCCCGGGTGCTCTCCGAGCCCCTGGAAGGAGGTTCCGGAGGCTATCCCGCCGCCCAGTGGCGGCGCGGGCAGATCCTCAAGGACCTCGGCCGCGCCGAGGAGGCGCGCCAGGCGGCGGAAGCCGCCCTCGCCCTCGACCCCAGGCATCCCGGCGCCCGCAGGCTGGCCGCCGAGCTCCGTGGCGGCTGACCCCCCCATCACCCAGGATCCCCATGCGACTTCCCCAGCAGTCCCGCTTCTTCTGGCTCCTCGGCGTGGCCACCGCCTGGGCGGGCACGTGGCTCGCCTTCGGCGCGAAGGTCGCCCTGCAGCTCAAGGACAAGCCCCATCCCTTCCTGCCCCAGATCGAGCTGAACCAGACCATCAAACGCGCGGTGCTCGAGTGGGCGCTCTCCGCCCTGCTGGCCTACGTGGTGATCGGCCTCTGCCTGGGTCTGGTGGGGAAGGTGTTCACCTCCGACCGGAAGGGCACGAACCTCAGGGCCCACCTCAACTTCTCCTCCGGGCTGGTCTGGGGCCTGGGCGTGGTCATTTTCTTCCACGGCGTCCTCTGGGTCATGGTCCCCATGGGCCTCGTCGGCCTGCCCCTGCTGAAGCACCTGCCCATGGGGCTGGCGCTGCTGATCATCCTGGGGGGCGGCGCCTGGCTGCTCTGGCGCAGGTTCAGGGCGGAGTGCCCGAACGCGGCGCCCCTCCGCCTCGCGGGCTTCCTCCTCTTCATGGCCCTGCTGCCCCAGGTGCCCCACGACCTGATGCGCCGGAACCTGCCCCTGCCCCCGCCCCTGCCCCGGGACGCCCCGCGGGTCCTGCTCATCGGGATCGACGGGGTCCGCAAGGACCTCTTCGAGCGCCACATGCCCGGCTGGAAGGCGCCGGACGGGATCAACCCCGTCTGCGTGGCCCCCGCCACCCGCCGCTCCTGGAGCATGCTCCTCGGCAAGGACCCGGAGAAGCTGAAGAACTCGATCATCATGCCCTTCAAGAGCGACCTGGGGCATCCCGAGGAGTTCCGGCTGCTCGCCCTCGCCCGCGAGAAGAACCTCCGCACCGCCTGGGCCATCGACGACAGCCTCACGGCCGGGTTCGGCAACCAGCCCAACTGGTTCACCACCGTGCGGGAGTCCCCGGGAGGCTGGAAGTACTGGTTCACCCTCGGCATGGGAACGGTCTTCCCGGTCTTCGCCTGGTCCCAGAACTACGTCGCCCCCATCGAGAACACCAATCCCTGGGCCGACATCAACGCCTACTGGCGGGACATCGGGCGCCTCGCCGAGACGCACCACTGGGTCTTCTCCCACACCTGCGCCCTCCACGAGCCCATCCGACTCACCCTCTCCGAGATCCAGACCTTCCGCCCGTGGCGCTGGCTGGGCGATTCCGCCTGGTCCTACCGGCCCTACATCTCCGGCGAGGACGCCCTCGCCGACCAGGAGCGGCGGGCCGACATGAGGTCCAGCGCCCTCGGCCACTATTCGGTGAGGATGCGCCGGGTGCTCCGGGCGCTCGAACCCGTGGTGAAGGACTGGGAGCGCCGGTACCCCCACGCCTCGGGCCTGGTGACCTCGGACCACGGGGAACTCCACATCGCCCTGAAGGACGAGGAAGGCATCGCCCGAACGCACATCGAGGGCTTCCACGGCTTCAGCCTGGATCCCCACAGCATGTGGGTCCCCCTCCACGCCTTCGGCGCCACCCGGACCCGCTTCGCCCCCGGCGAGAACTTCACCTGGGTGGAACTCCGGGACGCCATGCAGCGGGCCGCCGTCCTGGGCGGGGACCTCACCCTGGAGGGACGCACCGAGCCGTTCCTCGTCCAGTTCCCGACCATCCGGGCCATCCACCTGGAATCGGAGGAACAGCGGAGGAAGAAGGACAGCTCCGTCATCGACCCCACCGAACTCCTGGACACGCTCTACGTCTTCCCCAACGGAATGTGGTTCGCCTCGGACGCGAACGAGGAGACGTTCAAGAACCGCAAACTGTCCTCGGGTCTGGTCCGGGGTGCCCAGCTGGTGCTCTTCAACCCCACCGAAGGCGGCAAGTACGATCGGCAGGCCTATGAAAACTACAAGCTCACCTCAGAGTCCGTCGTCACCTACGAGGAGATGGCCGCGGAGCTGGCCCCCTTCCGGGGGAACGTGCCGAAGGCCATGACGCCCCTGGTCCAGCCCGCAGGGAAGCCCTGACGCAGTACGTCGCAAGGATTTCCCGGGGAGGCGAAATGTCACCGAATGTTCATGTTTTGCTCTCGTTTATATCTGGACAATACCTGTGATCCTGTTGGCACCGATCTGGCATCGGGAGTCTGACCAGCCCCAAGGAGGCCCCATGAAGAAGCAGTCCGGTTTCACCCTCATCGAGCTCCTGCTCGTGCTCGCGATCATCGGCATCATCGCCGCCATCGCGATCCCCGCCCTGCTCGGCCAGCGCGAAAAGGCCAAGATCCGTGCGGTGGAATCCCTGATGAACAACATCTCCGGTGAAGTCGCCCGCGCGGGCGACGACCTCCGCGCCAAGCTCGGCACGTCCTTCAACGTCGCCTCCGTGGTGCCGAAGGTCCTCCTCCTGAGCAACTACAAGTACCCGAAGGCCAAGAACCCCTACGGCGGAACCTCCGACCCGTACGTCAGCGGCGCCACCGCTGGCCTCGGCCAGGTCGCCATGGAGACCATCGCCGCCTTCTCCGACCCGATCACGGGCGAAGTGCACCCCGCCATCAAGCTGCGCGGCCACTACAAGAAGAACAACAGCGACATCGTCATCTCCAAGGTCGTCGCCATCGACTGATCCCAGCCGATTCCGCGAAAAGGCCCCCGGTCTCCCGGGGGCCTTTTCGCGTTCGCGGGGATGGCCGTCCGCCGGTGGATCCCGGGCTTCCCCGGAAAGCCCGATTCCCCAGGAGCCCGGAAGGCGCCTGGGGAATCGGGGTTCGGGCCGGGATCGCAGTCCCCGGGGTGCGCCCCGGGCCGACGGCCTCCGGTTCAGGGGTAGACCTGCCGCCCCGTCTGGTCCGTGACGTAGATCTTCTTGTTCCCGTCCTGCTGGTCGTCCGCCTGGAGCGTGTAGGTCAGGCCGGTGGCGCCCACGGTGAGGGTGTAGCGCATGTGGGTGTTCCCCTTCGGCGCGAACTGGGGCACCGGGTTGGCCGAGAACCCGCTGAGGGACGACGGCGTGTTGGAGCCGCCGTCCCACACGACCTTCGCCGAGGCGGGGCCGTAGACGCCGTTCTCCGCCTTCCGGCTCTCCATGCCCATGGTGATCACCTTGGCATTGGTCTGGGCGTCGCCGATCAAGCGAGCCTTTTTCCGCTGGCCCAGGAGGGCGGGGATGGCGATGGCCGAGATGGTGCCGATGATGGCGAGGACCACCAGGATCTCGATGAGGGAGAAGCCTCGGGTGCGGTTGCGTCGGGACATGGGTGCCTCCGGGGACGACGTCAGCTCTTGTCGAAGGCTTCGGCGAGGCTGAAGATCGGCAGGTACATGGCGATCACGATGAATCCGATGATGGCGCCGAGCACGGCGATCATCATGGGTTCCATGAGCGAGGTGAGGGCTGCGACGGCGTTGTCGACCTCGTCCTCGTAGAAGTCGGCGACCTTCGAGAGCATGTTGTCCAGGGCGCCGGTGGCCTCGCCGACGGCCACCATGTGGATGACCATCGGGGGGAAGACCTTGGTCTCGGAGAGCGGAGCGGAGATGTTCCGGCCCTGCTCCACCGCCTCCCGCGCCTTGAGGATCGCGTTCTGGATGACGAGGTTGCCCGCGGTCCTCGCCGTGATCTCCATGCCTTCAAGGATGGGCACGCCCGAGGAGGTGAGGGTGCCGAGGGTCCGGCAGAACCGCGCCACGGCCACCTTCAGGAGGACGTCGCCGAGGACGGGGGTCTTCAGCAGGAGGGAGTCGATCTGGAGCTTCCCGGTGGGGGTCCGGTAGTACTGGCGGGTCCCGAACCACGCGACGACCACGAAGAGGACCACCAAGTAGCTGTAGCGGATGAGCACGTTCGAGATGGCGATGCAGAGGCGGGTCGGGAAGGGGAGCGAGGAGCCCAGGCCTTCGTACATCGCGGCGAACACGGGGATGACCTTCACCATGATCACCACCACCACGATGATCGCGATGCTGATCACCGCGATGGGGTAGGTCATGGCGCTCTTGACCTTGGCGTTCAGCTTCACCGCCTTCTCGATGTACTGGGAGAGGCGCTGGAGGATCACGTCCAGGATGCCGCCCGACTCCCCGGCCCCTACCATGTTCACGTAGAGGTCGCTGAAGGCCCTCGGGTGCTTGGAGAGGGAGGCCTGGAGGGTCGCGCCCTGCTCAACGTCCTGGCGGACGGCGTCGATGGTCTTGGCGAAGCCCTTGTCCTGCTGCTGGGACCCCAGGATCTCCAGGCACTGCACCAGGGGCAGGCCCGCGTCGATCATCACGCTGAACTGGCGCGTGAAGATGGCGAGGTCCTTCTGCTTGACCTTGCCGAAGGACTTGCCCTGGCTCGCCTGCTGGGCCTTGACGCTGATGACCTGGATGCCGTTCCGGCGCAGCGTGATGGAGGCGGCTTCCTTCGAATCCGAGACCAGGATCCCCTCCTGGACCTCGCCCAAGCGGTTCTTACCCTTCCATGCATATGCAGGCATAAAACCTCGCGTCAACCTTCCGATGCAGTCTTGGGTTCAAGCATAGGCCCTGCCGCTGCGGGGTGGAAGTACCTGGGAAATTTCAATATTTGATGTTCGGGTTCCGACCCCCGAGGAGGGGGTTCCCCTCCTTCTTCGGGGGAGGCGGAGGCGCCGAACCCACGGTGCCGACCCCCCGGTTGATCAGCTCCCGGAGCTCGTCGTGGTTGGACGAGTAGCTCATCGCCACGTCCTGGGTGATCTCCCCCTTGAGCACCAGTTCCGCGAGGCTCTGGTTGAAGGTCTGCATCCCGTACTTCATCTGGCCCGTCTGCATCACGCCATAGACCTGGTGGATCTTGTCCTCGCGCATCAGGTTGCGGATGGCGGGGTTGGGGATCATCACCTCCAGGGCGAGGGCCCGGCCCTTCCCGCTCGACTTGGGGATGAGGGACTGGCAGATCACGCCTTCCAGCACCAGGGAGAGCTGGGCGCGGACCTGGGCCTGCTGGTGGCTGGGGAAGACGTCGATGACGCGGTTGATGGTCTGGACGCAGGAGCTGGTGTGCAGGGTCCCGAAGGTAAGGTGGCCGGTCTCCGCGATGGTGAGCGCCGACTCGATGGTCTCCAGGTCGCGCATCTCGCCCACGAGCACGACGTCAGGATCCTGGCGCAGGGCCGAACGGAGCGCCTTCTTGAAGCTGTGGGTGTCGGCGTGGATCTCCCGCTGGTTCACGACGCATCGCTTGTGCCGGTGGACGTACTCCACGGGGTCCTCGATGGTGAGGATGTGGAGCGGCTCGGTGTCGTTGATCTTGTCGATCATCGCCGCGAGGGTCGTGGACTTGCCAGAGCCTGTCACCCCGGTCACGAGGACCAGGCCCCGGGGCTTGTCGCAGAGGGACTGCACCGCCGGGGGAAGGCCGAGCTGCTCGAAGCTCCGGATGTTCTCGGGAATGGTGCGGAAGACGCCGGCCGTGGCGCCCCGCTGGTTGAACACGTTGGCGCGGAACCGCGCCACGCCCTGGAGGCCGAAGGAGAAGTCCACCTCCAGGTCCTCCTCCAGGCGGTGCTTCTGCTGGTCGGTCATGACGCCGTAGCAGAGCCAGCGCGTCTGGGAGGCGTCCAGGGGCGGGAGCTTCAGGGGCACCATCCGGCTGTCGATGCGGATCTGGGGCGCGGTCTCGGTCGTGATGTGGAGGTCGGTCCCGCCGTATTCCACCATCGTCTTCAGGAGCTGCTGGAGGGGTACGACGTACTGGTTGCCATCGCTCATGGGGTTCCCTTTCCGGATGGGGGGTTGGTTCCTACAGCACCGTCTCCCGGACGATCTCTTCGATGGTCGTGACCCCGTCGAGCACCTTCCGGCACCCGGACCGGCGGAGGGTCAGCATCCCCTCCTTCACGGCCTGCTCCCGGAGCTCGATGGCCGACGCGCCGGTGAGGACCATGTCCTTGAGGGTCTCGGACATCTCCAGCACTTCGTAGAGCCCGACCCGGCCCTTGTAGCCCTTCTGGTTGCAGGTCTCGCAGCCTTTGGTTCCCAGCAGCTTGATGGTCTTGGCCTCCTGGTCGGTGAAGCCCACCTTCATCAGCGCCTCGGCCGCCGGCGGATGGGCGTCGGGGCCCTTGCAGGCGGCGCAGAGCCGCCGGACGAGCCGCTGGGCGCAGATGATGTTCACCGAGGTCGCCACCAGGAAGGGCTCCACGCCCATGTTCATGAGGCGGTTGATGGTGCTGGGGGCGTCGTTGGTGTGGAGCGTCGAGAGCACGAGGTGGCCCGTGAGGCTCGCCTTGATGGCGATCTCCGCGGTCTCGAAGTCCCGGATCTCGCCGACCAGGATGATGTTCGGGTCCTGGCGCAGGAAGGAACGCAGGGCGGCCGCGAAGTTGAGGCCGATCTGCTCCTTCATCTGCACCTGGTTGATCCCTGCGAAATTGAACTCCACGGGATCCTCGGCCGTCATGATGTTGACGTCCGTGGTGTTGAGCTTGGCGATGGAGGAGTAGAGGGTGTTCGTCTTGCCGGACCCGGTCGGCCCGGTCACCAGGACCATGCCGTAGGGCTTGCTGATCTGCCGGTCCCACCGCTCGAGGCTCTCGGGCTCGAAGCCGAGCTTGGTGAGGTCCAGCATCAGCTTGTCGCTGTCCAGGAGCCGCAGGACGATCTTCTCGCCGAAGAGGCAGGGCAGCACGGAGACCCGGTAGTCGATGGTCTTCTGCTTGCCGCCCATGTTCACGCGGAGCTTGATGCGGCCGTCCTGGGGCAGGCGCTTCTCGGCGATGTTGAGCTTCGCCAGGATCTTCACGCGGCTCGTGAGGGGGTCCTTCAGCTTGAGGTTGGGACGCATGACCTCGGAGAGCAGGCCGTCGATGCGGAACCGGATGCGGTAGTGCTTCTCGTAGGGCTCGATGTGGATGTCCGACGCGCCCTTCCGGATCGCGTCCACCAGCACCATGTTCACCAGGCGCACCACCGGCGCGTCCTCGCTGCCGGCCTTGAGGGCGTTGACGTTGACGCTCTCCTCGTCGTCCCCGACGGCGTCGAACTCGGTGTCCGTGTCCCCCAGCTCGTCCTCGAGGGACTTCAGGTCCAGGGCCTCGCCGGCGGTTTCGTCGAAATTGAAGGGGGAGGCGGACTGGGCGGACGCCTGGGAGGCGGAGGCCGCGGAGGCGCCGGCGGCCCTGGGCTCGTCCCGGAGCCGCAGGCCCGAGGCCCCGCCGTAGTAGCGCTCGATGGCCCGCGCGAGGCCCATCTCGCTGGAGACGACGGGGTCCACGTTGTAGCCCGTGTGGAAACGGATGTCGTCCATGGCGAAGATGTCGGTGGGGTCCGACATGGCGAGGGTGAGGACGTTCCCGGACCGCTGCAGGGGAAGCACCTTGTGCTTCATGGCCAGGTCGGCGGGCACCAGGGCGATGACGCTCGGCTCGATGGCGGGCCACTGGTCCAGGTCCGCCGCCGGCACGCCGTACTGCATGCCGAGGAAGCTGACGATGTCCTGGTCCGAGCAGTAGCCCTGGCGGACCACGAGGGTCCCCAGCTTCCCACCCTCCCGGCGCTGGATCTTCATCGCCTCGTCCAGCTGCTCCTGGGTGATGAGCTGGGCCTTGACGAGCATTTCGCCGAGCTTGCTGGCCACGAAGTGCCTCCGGATGGGTGATGAATGGTAGCACTCTAGAAACCTTGGTTGCGTCTAGCAAGATTCCGTCGCCTGGATATCCTCATGGGCATGTCTCCCAGCACGGGCGGCCCCCAGCGCCTTCACCAGGCCCGGCAGCTCATCCGGGACAAGGGGCTTTCGCCCCAGGACCTGGACCTGTTGCGGGAGATCCTCCAGCTCGGCGAGGCGGCCCTCGAGCCGCTGCCGAAGGGGAGCCCTCCGCCCGACGGCGCGCCCTCTCCCGACTCGCCGCAGCTCGCCCGCCTCCGACGCTCCTACGGCCTCTTCCTCGCGTTCCTCAACCAGTTCTCGGACCGTCGCCTCGGGGAGTCCCGGGCCGCCATGGGGCATGTGCTCACCCACAGCCTCGCGGAGCTCGGCGAGCTGGCCGAGGAAGCCAACATGGAGGTGATGGAGCTGAACGAGGAGCCCGACTGGGTCGTCCACCTGCTCAACTTCATCGCCTCCCTCCGCACCATGTCCACGAGCCTCGGCCGGGACGGCCAGGCCGAGCTCCAGGAGCACTGGTCCGCCTTCGTCCAGGAGCGGCGGGAGGAGATCCGGCTCCTCCTGGCCGTGCTCGAGCAGAGCGAGGACGGGGAGGCCCGCGTGGCCCGCCTCAATGCCCAGATGAAGGCCCTGAACCGCGCCCTGCAGGGAGCGGGTGGACGGCCGCTGGAGGCCGTGCAGAAGCTGGTGGAGCTGCTGGAGGGCTTCGTCCCCGAGGCGACCCGCGCCCGGGTCGAGCCCCTCATGCTGGTCCAGCACGTCCTCGCCTCCCTCCGGCTGATCCTCCTGCGCCCCCTCGACCGGGGCATCCACTGGCCGGCGGTGGAGCAGGTCCGGGGCAGCCTCCAGTGGCTCTGGAACCACCTGGGCTGGTCGCTGCCGCGCTACGACGAGCACATGCTCCAGCAGGCCATGCCCGGGGAAGTGCGGCGGCTGCTGAAGGAGCTCCGGCACACGCGGCCCGCGGCCTTCCGCATCGTCGCCCGGGGCCTGGCCTCCCACCTGGCGCTCCTCAGCCTGGTCGAGCCCATCCCGCCGGCGGCGGGGATGTCCACCCCCGAGCGCTACGCGCTGGTGCCGACCTTCCATGTCATCGAGCACGAGCTCGGGCGGCTGGCGGAACGGGTGTACCAGCCCCAGAACGCCGAGGGCCTGCCCAAGGGCACCGAGGAGACGCTGCTCCTGACGGCCTTCCTCCGCCAGGCGGTGCTGGCCCTGCTCCAGGACCAGAGCACGATCCGGGGGCTCCTCCAGCAGGCCCTGGGCCTCAACGACTCGGACCACCTGGCGCTCACCATGGACAACCTCAAGGCCCTCCTGGTGAACCACCAGCGCCAGCTCATGGGGGACCTGGTCGGCCTGTTCTCCCCCGAGCTCCGGCAGCGGATGTTCCCCGACTCGCCGTCCCTCACCGAGGAGGGCGACCGCCTCCGCCAGCGGCTCCACCGCCTCTGGGAGCTCCTGGACCCCGTGCTCGGCCAGCTCCAGGTCCAGCTCGAGCTGAAGGACTGGCCCCGCCTCGCCCTCAGCATCTCCCAGGCGCAGAACCAGGTCATCGCGTTCCGCCGCAGCCCGGAGTTCCTGCTGATCCGGACCCAGGACCGGGCCGAGATGGAACGGCTCATCTCCGCCCTCACCCGCATCCTGGAGAACCCCGGCGACATCGAAAGGGCCTTGACGGACGCCACCGAGGTCGTCGGCGAGCTCCTGCGGTACCTCGAGCTGTTCCTGCTGCGGATCAACGCCCGGGTCCCCCTCATCCGCCACGACCTCATGGTGGCCCGGGAGGCCCAGAGGCTCGCCCTCCAGCTCCGGGAGACGCCCAAGGAGAGCGGGGAGCGCACGCGCCTCGCGCACCGCCTCATCCAGTCCACCAAGAAGCTCGGCGTCCGCGATCCCCAGGCCCTCGCCCTGCTCAAGCGCTGGGTCCGCTCGGAGCGCGGGACCCGGGAGGCCGCGGGACCGCTGGACGCCCTCGCCGCCCACCTGGACCGCCTCGGCGCCCGCCTCGAAGCCGCGCTGGGCTGAACGGATGCCGCGGATCAAGTGGCTCCAGACCCGCGCGGATCCCCAGGCCGGCGCCCTGGAGGCGGTGCTCCGGGAGGCCGGTTTCGAGCGGGACGAGCCCAAGGGCGAAGGGATCTACCTGATCATCGCCGACCGCCTGGACATCAACCTCATCCCCCCCGAGGCCACCGACGTGCTCTGGTGGGTGGGCGAGGCCAGCCCGGAGGACGCCAGCCACGTGCTGCTGCACCGGTCCGGCTGGGTCCTGCGGTCCAGCAACCCCGTCCAGGCGGCCCGGGGCGCCCTCCTGCGCCTCCGGTCGCGGGAGCTCGGCGCCGAGGGCTGGCTGCGGCAGATGCTGCATTCCGCGAGCCTCGACGAGCTGCTGCACATGGTCTTCGACCAGGCCTCCCGCTCCACCGGCGCCGAGGCGGGCGGCATCTGGGTCCGCGGGCAGGACGCCTACTACCAGCGGGTGGGGACCGGCTTCCCGGAGTCCCCCCTGCCCTTCGACGAGGCCGAGGCCCTGGTGGCGCAGGGCGAAGCGGACTGGATCTGCCCCGATTCCCGCATGGGCATCCTCCGCCTGCGGCCCCGGCCCCGCCGGCCCAGCCGGGTGCTCTCCTGGCTCAAGGAGGTGGAGACGCTCCTCGAGAACGCCTGGGACCTGGAGCGCAGCCGGCTGCTCTCCTTCAAGGACGACCTCACCGTCGCGCAGAACCGGCGCTGCCTCGAGGTGGACCTGCCGAACCGCGTGCGGGAGGCCGCCGCGAGGGGGGAGTCCCTCGCCCTGCTGTTCGTGGACGTGGACAACCTGAAGGCCCTGAACAGCGCCCACGGCCACAGCGCGGGGAGCCGGGCCCTGGCCAGGGTGGCGGACGTGGCCGCGCACCTGATCCGGAGCCAGGACCGACTCTACCGCTACGGCGGCGACGAGTTCTGCATCCTCCTCCTGGGCGCCACGGCGGCCGGAGGCGCGAAGCTCGGCCAGAGGCTCCTGGAGCGCGTGCAGGAGTCCCCGCTCCTGGGCGAAGGGCGGAGCATCCCCCTCTCCGTGAGCGTCGGGGTGGCGGCCTTCCCCGAGCACGCCGACGGGGCCCAGGCCCTCCTGGACGCCGCGGACCTCGCCCTCCTCAAGGCCAAGATGCAGGGAAAGGCGCGGGTCCTCACGGCCGACGCGGAGTGAAGCGGGTCCGGCCGGGCGCGGCTCAGCGCTTCTTGCGCTTCTTTCCCTTGTCGGAGCCGAAGACCTTGGCGAGGAAGCCCTCCTCCTCGGCCTCCGCCCCGCCCCCGGCCGGCGCGGTGGAGGGGTCGCCGCCCTCCTGGAGCGCGTCGGCGAGCCGCTTCACCAGCTCCTTCTGCTCGGAGCTGAGCTTCGAGGGGATGGCGACCCGGAGGTGCAGGTAGAGGTCCCCCCGCCCGCCGCCCCGGAGCCGCGGGATCCCGGCGTTGGCCAGCTTCAGCACCTTGTCCCCCGGCGTGCCGGGGGCGAGCTTGACCTCGTCGGTCCCGTAGAGGGTCTCGACCCGGACGGTGCCGCCGAGGACCAGGGTGGGCCAGGATACCTCGAGGCGGGTGTGGAGGTCGAACCCGTCCCGCTCGTAGCGCGGGTCCGGCTCCACGTCGAAGACGATGTAGAGGTCCCCCGCCTCGCCGCCGGAGCGCCCCGACTCGCCCTGCCCCGTCAGGCGGAGCCGGGTCCCGCGGTCCACGCCCGCCGGGATCCGGAAGCTCACCTTGGAGCGGCGGTGGACGCGGCCCTCGCCCTGGCAGGTCCGGCAGGGCTTCGGGATGGTCTGGCCGCGGCCGCCGCACCGGGGGCAGGTGGCCAGCATCTGGAGGAAGCCCTGGCGCACGGCGACCTGGCCCCGGCCGCCGCACTGGCCGCAGGTCTCGGGCCGGGAGCCCTTCTCGCAGCCGGAGCCCTGGCAGGTCTCGCAGGCCTCCAGCCGGGGCACCTCGATCTCCCGGACCTCCACGCCGAACACCGCGTCCCGGAAGGGCAGGCGGAGATTGACCTGGAGATCCGAGCCGGGTTCGCCCTGCCCGGGTCGCCGCCGGGGGCCTCCGAAGAAGTCGCCGAAGACGCCGCCCCCGAAGAAGCTGCCGAGGATGTCCTCGAAGTCCGAGAACTGCCGGGGATCGAACTGGAAGCCCGGCCCGTTGCCCGCGCCGCCCAGGCCGGCGTGGCCGAACTGGTCGTAGGTCCGGCGCTTGTCGGCGTCGGAGAGGACCGAATAGGCCTCCGCCGCCTCCTTGAACTTCTCCTCCGCGGCCTTGTCCCCCGGGTTCTGGTCCGGGTGGTGCTGCATGGCCAGCCTGCGGTAGGCCTTCTTGATCTCGTCCAGGGAGGCGCCCTTGGAGACGCCCAGCACGTCGTAGTAGTCCCGCTTCATGCCTCCAGGTTACCTGAGGCGGCGGCCGGACCGCTGTCTCAGGCCTGGGGCATGCCGTCGTCCCCCGCCTCCAGGCTCTTCATCATCGCGTCGCTGGCGGCGAGGACGGCGTCGGTCAGCAGCTTCTGGCACTCCAGCAGCTTGTCCTCGCTGGCGCGCAGGGCCTCGATGTCCTTGGCCGCCACCGCCTGGCGGGTGTCGCTGAGCACCTCCCGCACGAAGGCCTGGTTCTCGGAGCTCAGGTACTTGCCGCAGTCCGCGAAACTCTTGTCGCAGGAGAAGAGCAGCCCCTCGGCGGAAGCCACGTACTTCAGCTCCTCCTTGCGCTTCGCGTCGGTCTCGGCGTTGTTCTGGGCCTCGCGGAGCATGCGCTGGATCTCCAGTTCGGAGAGGCCCGAACTGGGCCGGATGCTCATGCTCTGCTCGAGGCCGGTCATCAGGTCCCGGGCGCTCACCCGCACGATGCCGTTGGAGTCGATGTCGAAGGTGACCTCGATCTGCGGCACGCCCTTGGGCAGGGGCGGAAGGTTGATGAGGTCGAAGCGGCCGAGGCTCTTGTTGTACTCGGACAGTTCGCGCTCGCCCTGGAGGACGTGGACCTCCACCCGGCTCTGGTTGTCCGCGACCGTGGTGAAGGTCCGGCTGTCCCGCACGGGGATGGTGGTGTTCCGGCCGATGATCTTCACGAAGCCGCCCCCCTGGGTCTCGATGCCGAGGCTGAGGGGCGTCACGTCCAGCAGCACCAGGTCCTTCACGTCCCCGGTCAGCACCGCGCCCTGGATGGAGGCGCCCGTGGCCACCACCTCGTCGGGGTTGATGTTGCGGTTGGGCTCCTTCCCGAAGAACTCCTGCACCTTGCGCTGGACCAGGGGCATGCGGGTCTGGCCGCCCACGAGGATGACGTCGTCCACGTCGGAGGGGTTCTTCCCGGCGTGCTCGATGGCGTCGCGCACGGGCCCGAGGGTGGACTCCACCAGGCTGCGGACCATGTCCTCGAGCTGGTCCCGCGTGAGGGTGGCCTCCAGGTGCTGGGGGCCGGAGGGCCCCTGGGCGATGAAGGGCAGCCGGATGTCCACCCGCTCCAGGGTGGAGAGCTCGCACTTGGCCTTCTCGCTCGCCTCCTTGAGGCGCTGGAGGGCCATGCGGTCGCCCATGAGGTCGATGCCGGTCCGTTCCTTGAACTGGTCGGCGAGCCAGACCAGGATCGCGTGGTCGAAGTCCTCGCCGCCCAGGAAGGTGTCGCCACTGGTGGCCAGCACCTCGAAGACGCCGTCGTTCATCTCCATCAGGGTGAAGTCGAAGGTTCCGCCGCCGAGGTCGTAGATGGCCAGCAGCTTCTTCTGGCCCTTCTTGTCGATGCCGTAGGCCAGCGCGGCGGCCGTGGGCTCGTTAATGATGCGCAGCACGTTCAGTCCGGCGATGCGGCCGGCGTCCTTGGTGGCCTGGCGCTGGGCGTCGTCGAAGTAGGCCGGCACCGTGATCACCGCGTCGGTCACCTCCTCGTGCAGGAAGGATTCCGCGGCCTGCTTGAGGCTCCTCAGCACGATGGCGCTGATCTCCGGCGGCGCGTAGTCCCGGTCGCCCACCTTCACCCAGGCGTCCCCGTTCGGGGCCTTCACCACGTTGAAGGGCAGGCGGTGCACGGCCTCGAGGACCTTCGGGGACTCGTACTTCTGCCCGATCAGCCGCTTGATGGCGAACAGGGTCCGCTGGGGGTTCGTCACGCTCTGGCGCTTGGCGATGTGGCCGACGAGCACGTCGCCCTTGTCCGTGAAGGCCACGATGCTCGGGGTCGTGCGGCTCCCCTCGCGGTTGGGGATGACGCGCGCGTCGCCGGACTCCATCACGCAGGCGCAGGAGTTCGTGGTCCCGAGGTCGATTCCGATCAGCTTGCCGGGCATGGGGGATCTCCTCGTCTATTGGACGGCCGGATCCGGGGGCGCGTCCTCCCCGGAAGGTGGGGCGCCGCCCTCGGGTGCGGCAATGAAGGGGAGCGGGGCGTGGTTCACCACCACCCGGGCGGGCCGCAGCAGCTGGTCGCGCAGGGTGTAGGCCCGCTCGTAGATCGCGGCGATGGCGTGGTCCGGCAGGTCCGGGCTCTGCAGGGTGCTCAAGGCCTCGGCGTGCTGCGCGTCGAAGGGATCGCCGACCTTGAGGTCCAGGGGCACGGCCCCCAGGCGGCGGAGGGCGTCCACGAACTGCTTCCGGATGAGCTCGATGCCGTTCCGGAAGGCCGCCATGTCCTGGTAGGTCGCGTCGAGGCCCCGCTCGAAGTTGTCGAGCACGGGGAGGATCTCCAGGAGCATCCTCCGCTCGGCCTGCTCCACGGCGAGCTGGGTGTCGCGCTGGGCGCGGTTGCGGAAGTTGGTGAAGTCCGCGGCGAGCCGGCGGAACTGCTCCATGATCTCCGTCTCCCGCTTCTCCATCTCCTCGATCTGACCCTTGGCCGCGCCGAGCTGGGCCTGGAAGGCCTGGTGCTGGGCCTGGAGCTTCGAGGCGTCCTCCTCCATGAGGGCGCTGAACTCGTTCTCCTCGGACTCGCCCCCGACCACCTCGAGCCCCACGAGCTCGTCCGGGGCCTGGTCCGCGATCTCGTCGGCGAAGGCCTGCAGGTCCATGGTGCCGGGATCGTCGTAGCTGATCTCCAGCTCCGGCTCGGGTTCCTTCCCGCCTGGGCGGGCCGTGGGGTCTTGTTCCGGGGTCATGGCGCCATTGTAGCGGGGCGGAGGCCCGGGTGGCGCCCCGCCGACCGGGGGCTCAGGCGCCGGCGTCCCGGGGCTCCGCGGACCGGAGCGCGACCTCCCGGGACCACCAGGCCAGCCCGCCCAGCAGGCGGGCGTAGTCCACGCGCAGGGGGCCCACCAGGGCGAAGGTGGCCCAGGTGTCCCGGGCGAGCGGCACGGTCCGGACCGCGGTGGCCAGGGGGATGGGACCGAGGTAGGGGTTCTCGGAGCCGAGCAGGAGCTGGACGTCCCGGGCGGCCCGCTCCGCGAAGGCGTTGAGCAGGCGGGCCAGGCGTTCGTGCTCCTCGAAGGCCTCCACGAGCTCCCGGAAGCGGGCCTGCTCGCCGAATTCCGGGAGGGTGCCCAGCTGCCCCAGCCCGGAGACGACGAGGTCCGCCTCGGGATGGCCCTGGGATCCGGCGAGGCCCTGGGTCAGCTCGGCGAGCCGCTCGTGGAGCTGCCTCGCCTCGTCGGCGCCCTCCCGCAGGGCCTGCAGCAGCCTCTGCCGCAGCTCGCTGAGGGTACAGCCCGCGAACCTCGCCGTGGCGAAGCGCCCCAGCTCCGTGAGCGTGTCCGCCGGGAAGGAGGCCGGGTTCTCCACCACCTGGTGCTCCACCTCCCCGCCCGCGCCGACCCACACGGCCACCACGCGCCGGGCGTCGAGGGGGACGAACTCGAGGCGGACCAGCCGTGACGCGGCGAGGTGGAAGGGCACCGCCACGCAGACGCCCTGCAGCACCTCCGAGAGCACCCGGGAGGCGTGGCGCAGCCAGAGCTCCGGATCCTCCCCGAGGCCCTCGAGGGCTCCCGCGAGCTGGGCCCCGAGGCGCGGGTCCGGGGGCGGGGCGGGATGGATCCACCGGTCCACGTAGTAGCGGTAGGCGCGCTCGGTGGGCACCCGGCCCGCGGACGTGTGGGGCTGGCTCAGGAGGTCGAACTCCTCGAGGTCCGACAGCACGTTCCGGATGGTGGCGCTGGAGAGCTGCTCCGGATAGCGCTTGGAGAGCAGCCGGGAGCCCACGGGCTCCCCCTCCTGGAGGTAGGTCTCGATCAGGGTCCGGAGGACGGACTCGCGGCGGGGATCGAGGGGAGGAGGGGTCGACATGCCGAAAAACGGGAACCCGGGCGGGCCTGGGCCTACTATAGCGGCAGACCGACCGGAGGATCCCATGTCCCGCGCCATGCTCACCGCCCTGGGTGCCGCAGCCCTGCTCGCTTCGCTGGCCTGCGAGAAGAAGCTCGACGAGGCCCAGATCCGCGCCAAGATCCAGGCCGAGGAGGCCGCCAAGGCCGCCGACGACCGCGTCGCCCGTCTCGAGAAGGAGCTCGCGGACCTGAAGGCGGGGAAGGCCGACCCGAAGGAGGCCGACAAGGAGGGCCTCGCCCAGGCCAAGGCCGACCACCAGAAGGCCCTGGAGCGGCAGCTCGCCGAGCAGAAGCGCAAGGCGGAGGCCAGGAAGCAGGAGGCCCTGAAGCTGGCGGAGGCCAAGACCGCGCCGCCGGCACCGTCCCCCAAGGCCGAGGCTCCCAAGCCGGTGGTTGTGGAGGTCCCCGCGGGCACCTCCCTCGCGGTGAACCTCGCCTCGGCCCTCAGCACCGAGCAGCAGAAGGCCGGCGACCTCTGGCAGGGCACCCTGGCCGAGCCGGTGGCCGTGGGCGGCCAGACCGTCTGGGCGGCGGGCACGCCCGTGCGGGGCGTCGTGGCCCAGAGCGTCCCCGCGGGCCGGCTCGCCTCGGGCAAGGGCGCGCTGGGCATCCGGCTCACGGAGGTCGGCGACAACGACGTGGAGGGCGGCGACTACGTGGTCACGGGCGACGCGAAGGGCGAGCGCAACGCGAAGATCATCGGCGGCGCCGCGGCCCTCGGCGCCCTGGTGGGCATCCTCAGCGACAAGAAGAACAAGGGCGACCACGCCCTGGGCGGCGCGGCCATCGGCGCCGCCGCGGGCACCGCGGCCGCCGCGGCCACCGCCAAGACCACCATCGTGATCCCCGCGGACAGGGCCGTCACCTTCACCCTGGCCGCCCCCGAGAAGGTCACCATCAGGAAGCCCTGAGCCCTCAGGACTCCATCGCCTGGAGCCGCTCCGCCTCGAAGGCCGCGCGGAGCGGCTCCAGGACGGGCTCGATCTCGCCCTGCATGAAGCGGTCGATCTGGTGGATCGTCACGCCCACCCGGTGGTCCGTCACGCGGCCCTGGGGGAAGTTGTAGGTGCGGATCTTCTCGCTGCGGTCGCCGCTGCCCACCTGGGACTTCCGCAGGGCCGAGTGGGCCGCGTCGGCCTCGTCCTGGGCCTTCTGCAGGAGGCGGGAGCGCAGCACGGTCATGGCCTTGGCCATGTTCTTGATCTGGCTCCGCTCGTCCTGGCAGCTCACCACGGTGTTGGTGGGCAGGTGGGTCAGCCGCACCGCCGAGTAGGTGGTGTTGACGCTCTGCCCGCCCTTGCCCCCGGAGCAGAAGGTGTCGATGCGGAGGTCCTTCTCGTGGATCTGGATGTCCACCTCCTCGGCCTCGGGCATCACGGCGACGGTGGCGGCTGACGTGTGGATGCGGCCCTGGGTCTCGGTCTTGGGCACCCGCTGGACCCGGTGCACGCCGCTCTCGAAGCGGAACAGCGAATAGGCGCCGTCCCCCTGGATCTCGGCGATGACTTCCTTCAGCCCGCCGGCGTCGGCCTCGCTCTCGTCCAGCACCGTGACCTTGAAGCCCCGCCGCTCGGCGAAGCGGACGTACATGCGGAAGAGCTCGGAGGCGAAGAGGGCCGCCTCCTCGCCGCCGGTACCGGCCCGGACTTCGAGGATCACGTTGCGGGAATCCTTGGGGTCCTTGGGCACCAGGAGGGCCTTCAGGCCGGCCTCGCCCTTCGACAGGGAGGCCTTCAGGTCCGGGATCTCCGCCTGGGCCAGGTCCCGCAGGTCGGCGTCCATGGCCTTGTCGGCGAGGATGGCCTCGGCCTCCTCGAGCTGCTTCTGGAGGATCTTCTGGGCCTTCCAGGCCTCCACCACCGGTTCCAGCTCCGCCCGGAGCTTCGTCAGGTCCCGGAGCCTCTTCGCGTCGGACACCACCGCGGGATCCTGGAGCTGCGCCTCCACTTCCAGGAAGCGGGATTCCAGGGCGTCGAGCTGGTCCTGCATGGGCGATCCGGACATGGTTCCTCCGCGGGATGCACGCGTGCATGAAAAAAGGACGGGCCGGGAAGCGGCCCGTCCTTCGGAGCGGGGAACCTAGGCGTTGGCTTCGGCGGCCGGGGCTTCGGGAGCCGCCTCGGCGGCGGGCGCCTCGGCCTTCTTCGCGTACTTGCGGTTGAACTTGTCCACGCGGCCGGCGGTGTCCATGAGCTTCTGCTTGCCGGTGTAGAAGGGGTGGCAGGCGGAGCAGATTTCGACGCGCAGCTCCTTCTTGATGGAGCGGGTCTTGAACTCGTTGCCGCACTGGCAGTGGACGAGCACGTCGTGCATTTCGGGGTGGATGCCGGTCTTCATCGGGGACTCCTTCGTATGGCCGACCGGATGCGGAACTGCACGCGGCTTGCCCATGGGAACGGCCAGTCTACCGCCAGAACCCTTGCGGCTCAAGGCGGAATCGCCGCGGGCAGGTCAGCCGCGGTTGCCGACGAAGCCGTCCACCATGCTCACGAACTGGGCCCACTCGCGCTTCTTGGCCTCCAGAAGGGCCTTCCCGGCGGGCAGGATCGCGTAGTAGCGGCGGTCCCGGCCGTTGGTCTGGGTCTCCCAGTAGGAGGTGATGAACTCCGCGGCCTCGAGCTTGTGCAGGGCCGGATACAGGGCGCCCTCCTTGAGGGTGTAGCGGCCCCCGGTGCGCTGGCGCACGGTCTCGATGATCTGGTAGCCGTACATCGGGCCCTCGATCAGCAGCGACAGGAGGAGGATGGGTGTGCTCCCCTTCAGCAGTTCTCGGTCCACGACGCCCTCCACGGCTTGATGAGGCCAGTTTACCTCGTGTATCGAGAGTATCAAGGGGCGAGACGTTGGCTGTGACCGGGATCGGCCCCGGGCTTTCCCACTCCGGTCAACCCTTCATCGCCTCGGTCGGCGGGATCCGGCTGGCCCGCCAGGCGCCCGACGGCCGGGTGGCGGAGCGCGCGTCAGCGCGGCGAAGCCGGGACCCGGCGCGGAGGGCGTCATCCGCGCGGTGTTGCTACCCCTTCATGGCCTCCGTCAACGGGATCCGGCTCGCCCGCCAGGCGGGAAGAAATCCCCCCAGCAGCCCCATGACCAGGCTGAAGGCCACGCCCTCCAGCATCAGGCCCGGGGTGATGGTGAAGGCGAAGCTGACGTCGCTGAAGGTGTCGAAGCTGGTGGTGCCGGTCTGGATGCCGTTGGCCAGGAGGGCGAGCACCGAGCCCACCGCGCCGCCGGCCCCGCACAGGACGATGGCCTCCCACTGGAAGCTGGCCAGGATCTCCTTCTGGCGGAAGCCCAGGGCCCGGAGGGTCCCGATCTCCTTGGTCCGGCCGGCCACGGCGGCGAACATGGTGTTCATGGCCGCGAAGACCGCCGCGCCGGTGAGGATGACGGTGATGAGGTTGCCGAGGATGCGGATGGGGTCGCCGGCCTTCGTCAGCTCCTTGAAGTAGGCCCGCTCCCCCACCACCTCCAGCTTGAGGCGCTTGTCCCCGTCCACCGCGGCGGCGAACTCGGGAAGCCGTTCGGGGGACTCCAGCCTCGCCAGGAGGCTGGAGTAGCTCTCCCGCTTGAAGGCCTGCATCACGTCGTCCACGTCGGTCAGCACTTCGCTCTCGAAGGAGCTGCCGCCGGCCTCGAAGACGCCCACGATCTCCCAGGTCCGGCCGCCCATCCTGAGGCTCCGGCCCAGCTCCAGGCCCTGGAAGCGGCCCTGCATCTTGCGGGGGACGACCACCTCGGAGAGGCCGGGACGGAACCAGCGGCCTTCCAGGAGGCGGATCTGCGGCCTCATGGCAAGGCCCCGGGCCTCGAGGCCCCGGACGGTGACGTTGCTATCGGACCCGTCGGCCATGGGGAAGAGCTTCACCACCACGACCTCCGCGGAGCAGAGGAAGCCCCGCTCGTCCTTCGCCAGCAGCGGGTGGACCTTGAGGATGCGCATGCGGTCCCGGTCGATGCTGGAGTTCAGCTCGAAGCGGGCGTTCGGGCGGAGCACCAGGGCCTGGTCCTCCCGCCCGGAGGTCACGAAGGCCACGGACAGCCCCTGGGCCAGGGAGAGCACCACCACGAAGATGCCCACCACCAGCGCGATGGCGCCCGCGGTGGTGAGGGTGGTGACCTTGCGCTGCCAGAGGCTGCGCAGGTTGTAGCTCAGCGGGATCGGGTAGGCCACCAGGGCCCAGGCCAGCCAGAGCAGGTAGGCGAGGAAGGGGGCGGCGACGAGCAGGAGGATGGGCATCAGAGGGTCTTCAGGCCTTCGGTGATGGGCTTGCGCACGGCCTCGTAGGCCGGCATGAAGGTGGAGACGAAGCCCACGCCGAGGGCCCCGCCCATGCACAGGAGCATGGTGGGCGCCTGCACGGCGAAGTCCTGGAAGAAGGGGAAGACGGAACCCATGACCGGGCGGAGGACCGCGGCCAGCAGCCACGTGAGCCCCAGACCGAGGGCGCCGCCGCTCCCGGTGAGCACGAGGCCCTCCAGGATCACCAGCCCCATCACGCGCCCGGTGGAGAAGCCCAGGGCCCGGAACACGCTGATCTCCGTGGTGCGTTCCCGGATGGCCATGGCCATGGTGGAGAAGGAGACGAAGACCAGGGCCACGAGCACCACCAGGGAGATGCCCTGAAGCAGGACATTGATGTTGCCGAGCATCTTCACGAAGCTCAGGTTGAAGGAGTTCTCGGTCTCGCTGAGGGTCTCGGCGGCGCTGTTGGCGTAGTTCCGGTCGACGCGCTCGATGAGGCGCGGGATGTCGTCGGGGCTCTTGGTGCGCACGAAGAAGGTGCCCACCCGGCCCTTCATCCGGGGCACGCCCTCCTCCAGGAGCTTCATGTGGAAGTGGACGACGTTCTCGTCGCTGGGCTTGGGGCTCTTGAAGATCACGCGGATGGTGAGGCGCGGGCTGATGGGGAAGATCGTCCCCGTGAGCGGAATGGTGTCGCCCACCTTCCAGCCGAACTTGTCCGCCAGGGCCTTGCCGACGATGCAGCCGGTGCCGTCGCGCTTGTACTCCTTGAGCTGCTCTTCGGTGATGCCCGAGGTGCCGAACTCCTCGCGGAACACGTCGAAGAGGGTCTCCTCGTCCGAGGCGAAGTTCGCGAAGAAGTTCCGCGGGTCCTGGTAGAAGCCGCCGAACCACTGGAGGCCGCACACCGTCTCCACCTCCGGCTGCTGCCTGAGGTAGGCCTCGTAGCTGCGGGGCAGCACCTGGGTGAGCCCCGACTTGTGGCGCACGACGATGCGGTTGGTGGAGTTCGGGTTGTTGGCCACGCTGTCCAGGGTGGTGAGCAGGCTCAGCAGCAGGGCCACCACCAGCACGCCGAAGGTCATGGTGCCCAGGATGAGCAGCGTGCGCAGCCGGGAGCGGCGCATGGACTTCAGGATGAAGCCCAGCCACTTCACCGGTTCACCTCGACGGTCTTGTCCAGCAGGCCCTTCTCCAGGTGGATCTGCATCCGCGCGTGGTGGGCCGCCTTGGGGTCGTGGGTCACCATCAGGATGGTCTTGCCCAGGTCCTGGTTGAGGCGCTCCATGAGCTGCAGCACCTCCTCGGCGTTCCTGCCGTCCAGGGCGCCGGTGGGCTCGTCGGCCACCAGCAGGGCCGGGTCGGTCACCACCGCCCTCGCGATGGCGACGCGCTGCTCCTGCCCGCCGCTGAGCTGCCGCGGGTAGTTCAGCATCCGGTCCGTGAGATTGACCAGCTCGAGGGCGTGCTCCACCCGCTCCCGCCGCTCGCGCCGCGAGAGGCCCGTCAGCAGCAGGGGCAGCTCCACGTTCTCGAAGGCGTTGAGCACCGGCACCAGGTTGTAGTTCTGGAAGATGAAGCCCACGTGCTGGTTGCGCCAGGCCGCCAGCTCGTCGTCGTCCAGGTCGTTGAGCTCGAAGCCGCAGACCCGCAGGGAGCCGCCGGTGGGCCGGTCGATGCCCGCGATGAGGTTCAGCAGGGTGGTCTTGCCCGAGCCCGAGGGGCCCATGAGGGCGTAGTAGCCGCCCTCGGGGATCTCGAGGTCGATGCCGTGGAGCACGGGGATCTCGAGGGTCTCCCGCCAGTAGCTCTTCGCGATGTCGCGAAGGACGATGATGGGGCCGTCGCCCATGCCGGGGCTCACTTCGCCTTCACCGTGACCTTGGCGCCGGGCTTGAGCTTCTCCGGCGGCGCGACGATGAGGCGCGTGTCGGCGGCCAGGCCGCTCACCTCCAGCCCGATGGGGTTCTCCGCCAGCACCGCCACGGGCTTGAGCACCGCCGCGTCGCCCTCCACGGCCCAGACGTGGCTGCGGCCGTCCTTCTTGACGATCTGTTCGCGGCCCACGATCACCGCGTCCTGGGCGTAGGGCTCGCCGAGGAAGGTCACCTTCGCGCCCATGTCCGGCACCAGGGCGGGATCCAGGGCGTCGAAGGCGACGCGCACGAGGATCACCGCCTTCTGGCGGTTGGAGCTGGGATAGATCTCCCGCACCTTGCCCTTCAGGACCTTCGGTTCGAGGGCGTCCACGCGGATCTCCGCTGGCATGCCCTTGCGCAGCTTGGCGATGGAGGCCTCGTTGACCTCGACTTCGACCTCGAGGGTGTTGAAGTCCGCCAGCACCGCCACGGCGTTGATGGCGTTGGCGCCGCCGGCGCTGCCCGGGGCCACGGTCTCGCCGACCTCCGACAGCTTCTGGGTCACCACGCCGGTGAAGGGGGCGCGGAGCACCATGCTCTCCAGGAGCGCGTCCTGGTACTTGAGCTGGGCCGCCTGCTGCTTCTGCAGGTTGACGAGGCGGTCCAGGCTGGCCTGGTCGGCGATGCCCTCCTTCACGAGCTTCTGGGTGCGCACCAGGTCCAGCTCCGTCTGGGCGAGCTGGGTGGCCACGGCGTTGCGGGAGGCCACCAGGTCCGGCGCCTCCAGGCGGGCGATCACCTGGCCCTGCTGCACGCGGCTGCCCTCCTGGACGCCCAGCCACTCCAGGCGCCCGAGCACCTTGCTGGAGAGGGTCGCCCGGGTGCGGGCCACGATGTAGCCCGAGGCGGTGACCACTGGGTTGCGCTCCCCGGCCTTGAACACGGTGGGCTTCCCCGTGGAGACCGCCACCGGCGCCCGGCCCTGGGCCATCACGGCGCCCACGGCCAGCGCGGCCACGAGCCCCAGCACCACCCAGCCCCACGGGAACCGCTTCTTGATCACTGCGCGCGTCGTGCCGTTCGCCACGGAGCCCCCATTGTCAATCCAGCCAGACTACGGAAGGACCTGCCGGGATTCAACCGGCGGCCTCCTCAGCCACGCCTGCGGAAGAGGTAGTGGCTGACGAACCATTCCTCCCCGCCGCGCCAGCCCCAGAGCTCGGCGCAGGCCATGAAGAAGATCCGCCAGCGGGCGAAGCGCAGGGCCGCCTGGTCCGTCCCATAGGTGCGCCGGAACAGCTCCAGGAGCTCTCCGCGATGGGCGTCCTGGTTGCGCAGCCAGGCCTCCGCCGTGGCCTGGTAGTGGGTGCCGGACACCCGCCAGTGGTCCTCCAGGCGCAGGTGCTCCTGGAAGCGGAGGAGCAGGTGGTCCGCGGGCATGATGCCCCCGGTGAAGAACTCCCGGGCCATCCAGTCGCTCTCGTCCTTCGCCTCGAAGAGGTAGGTGAGGTCCCGGTGGGTGAAGATGTGCACGAAGAGGCGGCCCTCCTCGCCGAGCCACGAGGCGATGCGGCGCAGCAGCTCGCGGTGGTTGCGCATGTGCTCGAACATCTCGACGCTCACCACCCGGTCGTAGCCCCGATCCGGCGGCTCGAAGGTGTTCATGTCCGCGGTGAGGATGCTGAGGTTCCGCAGGCCCCGGGCCTTCGCCCGGGCCTCGATGAAGGCCCGCTGGTCCCGGGAATTCGAGACGCCCGTGATCCGGGCGTCGGGGTAGCGTTCCGCCATCCAGAGGGACAGGGAGCCCCAGCCGCAACCGAGCTCGAGGATGCGCTGGCCGTCGGCGAGGCCCGCCCGTTCGCAGGTGAGGGCGAGCATGCGTTCCTCTGCGATCCCCAGGGTGTCGCCGGGCTCGAAGCAGGCGCAGGAGTACTTCAGGCGCGGACCGAGCACCCGCTCGAAGAAGGCCGGCGGCACTTCGTAGTGCTGGTCGTTGGCCTCCCGGGTGTGCAGGGCCACGGGAGCCTCGCGCATCTGGTCGAGGAGCTTCCGGAAACGGGCCTGCACCGCCTCGAGGCCGCCTCTCGCCTCATCGGCGAGGCGCTGGCGCAGGAGGCTGCGGATCTTCACGCGGATGAGGGCGTCGGGCACGAGACCGCGGGCGAGGAGGGCGTCGATCACGGGACCTTCGGGAACCAGGGGAGGAAGGCGGAGGTCTCCCGCTGGTAGCGGGCGTAGTCCTCGGGGCGGGAGCGCAGGCTCTGGGCCTCCGTGTAGGGGATGCCGGTCACGCGAAGGAGGAAATAGAGCATCAGCGCCGGGCAGGCCCAGGCGGTCCAGCCCCAGGGGCTGGGCGTGGCCACCAGGGCGAAGGCGATCCAGACGAGCCACTCGAAGAAGTAGTTGGGGTGGCGGGAGTAGCGCCACAGTCCCGCCCGGCAGGTGAGGCCCCGGTTCGCGGGATCGGCCTTGAAGCGCTGGAGCTGGGCGTCCGCCAGGCCTTCGCCGACCACTGACACCGCCCCGATCGCCAGCCCCAGCCAGGCCAGCGGAGCGAGCCCGGGCGTGGGATCGAGGCAGGCCACCAGGAAGGGCCAGGACAGGAGGATGTCCAGCAGGGCCTGGACCTGGAAGAAGGCGAAGAACTTCGCGCGGACCGCGCCGCCCCAGGCCTTCCGGATCTCCTGGTAGCGGCCGTCCTCGTGGGGATCCCGGGCCACCCGGAGCCAGAGGTGGAGGCCCAGGCGCAGGCCCCAGAGGCCGCCCATGGCCCCCGCCAGGAGGCGCCGCGCGGGATCGCCGGAGGCGGCGAGGGCGTAGAACACCGCGAGCCCGCCGAGGCCCAGGGCCCAGCCCACGTCCACCCACGACGCGTTGTCCTTCCGCAGGTGCCAGAGCCAGAAGGCGAGCTGGAGGAGCCCCACGCCGAGGGCGCCCCAGAGCAGGAGGCGGAGGGCCTCGCTCATGGACGGGCGTCCTTCAGGGCCCTGCGCTGGAAGAGGGCGTCGGGGCCGGCCCCCGCCGGCAGCTGGAAGAGAAGGATCAGGACGTAGGCCGCCATGGCCAGGTTGCCCAGGGCGAGGATGGCGAGGAGCCAGAGGATCCGCGGCAGCCAGGTGCGCTCCCGCCAGGCCAGCCAGAGCCAGAAGGCGAGGAAGGCGAAGTAGGCGTCGAAGAGGGTGGCCAGGCCCCAGGGGTCCCGGATCAGCCGGCCGCCCGCCACGAAGAGGTTCTCCTGCAGCCCCGCCCAGGTGGTCACGGCCAGCATGGCCAGGAGGACCAGGAGGAACCAGGCCTTCAGCGCGCGGATCACAGGGCCAATCCAGTTTCGTTGACCAGCCGCCCCGCGCCGGGCTTCACCAGCAGAAGCTGGGCGTCGCCGATGTGGCGCTCCTGGAAGGCGCCCTCGCAGTAGGCCAGGTAGTAGTCCCACATGCGGAGGAAGGCCTCGTCGAAGCCCAGAGCCCGCACGTCGTCCAGGCGGTGGAGGAAGGCGTGGCGCCATTCCCGCAGGGTGCGGGCGTAGTGGAGGCCGATGTCCTCCAGGTGGTGGAGCTGCAGGCTGCCGGTCCGCACGAGACTCTCCAGGATCTCCCCCACGGAGGCCAGCTCGGCCCCCGGGAAGATGTGCTTCTGGATCCAGTCCGTGCCGCGGATGTAGTCCGGGAAGCGGCGCTCGTTCATGGTGATGGCCTGCATCAGGAAGGCTCCGCCCGGGACCAGCAGCCGGTCCACCACGCCGAAGAAGGCGTCGTAGTAGCGCAGCCCCACCGCCTCGAACATCTCGATGCTGACGGCCTTCGTGTAGGTGCCCTCCAGCCGGCGGTAGTCCAGGAGGCGCAGGTCGACGAGGCCCTCGAGCCCCTGTTCGCGGAAGAGGGCCGCGGCATGGTCGTGCTGCTCCTTCGAGATGGTGGTCGTCGTGATCCGGCAGCCCCGGGTCTTCGCCGCGTGGGCCGCGAAACCGCCCCAGCCGGTGCCGATCTCGAGCAGATGGTCCCCGGGCCCGAGGCGCAGCTTGTCGCAGATCATCTCGAACTTGTTCACCTGGGCCTGGTGCAGGCTCTCGGAGGGATGGCGCCAGAAGGCGCAGCTGTAGGCCAGGCTCGCGTCCAGCCAGAGCCGGTAGAAGGCGTTGCCGAGGTCGTAGTGGTGGGCGATGTTGGCCCGCGACCCGGCCTCGTCGTTGCGGCGGCCCCGATGCCGCAGCCGGTTGGCGAGCCGGCCGAGGACGGAGAGGATCCCCCCCGCCCGGTCGAAGGCCGCCATGTTGCGCACCGCCAGGCGCACCACCGCCACGGGATCGGGGCTGGTCCACCAGCCGGCCATGTAGGCCTCGCCCAGGCCGACTTCGCCCTGGAAGGCGCCCGCCGCCCAGGCGCGAGGATCGCGGACTTCGGCCTCGGCCTTCAACGATGAGGAGGGATCGCCGAAGGCCAGCGGGCCTTCGGGAGTCCGGAGCACCAGATGCCCTTCCTGGACGCCCCGGAGGGCCGCCACCATGAGACGCCGCGCGAAGCCGCCCGTGCGCGGGGACCGGGGAAGGCTCAGCCCCTGGCCTTCCCCGGCTTCCGGGGATGGGTGTAGACCGGCACGCGCTTGATCCATAGCCGGAGGGCCTCCCAGTGGATGGCGGCGATGACCTGGAGGGTCATGAGGGGATATCGGAGGAGAAGGTCCCGGAGATGGGCGGCATCCCAGGGGCGGCGCTGGAGGTCGAGGTCCGCGTCGAAAAATAAGTCTAGATTGTTTTCTAGACTTTTTTCGAACTCCGAAATGTGGACACGGAGGGTCTCCCCCGGCTCGGTGAAGGCCCAGCGGTAGCGGCAGTCCATGGGCATGAAGGGACTGACGTGGAAGGCCTTGTCCACCTCGAAGCTGCGACCTTTCGGGGTCTCCACGCCCCGGGCGGGGTCCATCCAATAGGCGTGGCGCTCCCGCCAGGGTGTGTTCGACACGTCGGCGCAGATGCGGGCGAGCCGCCCCTCCCGGTCGTAGGCGTAGTAGTAGCTCACCGGGTTGAAGCAGTGGCCGAGGTAGCGCAGGTGGGTCAGGAGGAAGACCGGCCCCTCCGGGAGTTCCACGCCCTGGGCCTCGGCGCTCCGCCGCAGCCGCTCCCGCAGCGGGAGGGTGGGATCCCCGAGGTGGTCGCGGTCGTCGAAGGAGGCCCAGGCGAAGGCGTTGTGGGCCGTGAGGTCCGACCTCCCCATGAGTTCGGGAATCCGGTCGATGTCCAGGAAGGCCATGAAGAGGGGGTACTCGAAGGCGTGGGCCCTGGGCTTCAGCCGGCGGTGGCGCACGCGGCCGACGTAGAGGGCCGGCACCGGCAGGCTCACCAGTCCACCCCCAGGGCCCGGGCGACCCGGACGCCCGACCAGACGCCGTCCTCGTGGAAGCCGTGGCGCCAGTAGGCGCCGGCGAAATGGACTCCGCGCCGGCCGCTCACCTCGGCCCAGCGCGCCTGGGCCCGCACCGCGGCGAGGTCGTAGCGGGTGTGCGCGTAGGCCATGCGGCGGAGGACGCGGTCGGGGGCCACGGCGTCGGTCTCGTTGAGGCTCACGAAGAGGTCCCGGGAGGTGCCCAGGGGCTGGAGCCGGTTCATGTGGTAGGTGACCCGCAGCCGGCCGGGGCCGGCCTCCCGCACGTTCCACGAAGCCCAGCCCCGGCGCGCGGCGGGCAGCAGGGACGGATCCGCGTGGAGGAGCGTCTCGTTGCGGTGGCTGCCGAAGGCGCCCAGGACTTCGCGCTCCAGGGGATCGGCGTCGGCGAGGAGGGGCAGGACCTGGTCTCCGTGGCAGGCGAAGACCGCGTGGTCGAAGGGCTCGGGCCCGGCACCCTCGGTCCGCACTTCCACGCCGAGCGCGGTCCGGCGGACCTTCAGCCCGGCCACCCCGGTGCGGACGCGATCCCGGAAGGGCCGGACCAGGGGCTCGAGATAGCGAGACGTCCCGCCCGGGATGGTGCGCCAGGGATGCTGGGTGGCGAGGCCGAGGAAGCCGTGGTTCTCGAAGAAGCGCAGCAGCGTCGCGGCGGGGAACGCGGCCATCTCCTCCGGCGTGGTGGACCACACCGCTCCCGCCATGGGAAGCAGGTACCAGCGCCGGAAGTCCTCGGTGAACCCTTCGCGGTCCAGCAGCCCGCCCAGGGGTTCCTCGAGCATTCCCGTCTCCAGGAGCCGGCGGCCGAGGGCGTTGAACCGCACCACCTCGCGCCAGAAGGCCCAGTAGCGCGGCGAGGCGAGGTTGCGCCGCCGGGCCAGCACGCCGTTCAGCCCGCGGCTGCACCAGGCCTGGTCCGGGCCGTGGTAGGCGAAGCTCATGTCGCTGGGGCCGGTGGCCACGCCGAGCGCCTCCATCAGCCGGATGAAGAGGGGGTAGGTCGCCCGGTTGTGCACGATGAACCCGCTGTCCACCGCGGTGCCGTCCTCCAGGTGATGGGTGTGGGTGTGGCCGCCGAGGCGGTCCTCCCGTTCGAGGACATGGACCTCGTGGTCCCGGCTCAGGAGCCAGGCCGTCGTCAGGCCGGAGACCCCGGCGCCGATCACCGCGATGCGGGCCATGGGGCTAGGCCTGGGCCGGAGCCTGGGTCTGGGAGGAGGCCAGGGCCTCGAAGGCCGCCTGGGCCTCCGCGAACCGCGCCTTGGCCTCGGCGAGCCGGGCGAGGGCCTCCTCAAGGCGGTCCTTGGCGCCGGCCACGGCCTGGGCCGACGCCTCGGCCACCCGGGCCTGAGCCTCGGCGAGCCGCGCCTTCGCATCCTCCAGATGCTGGCGGGCCATATCGAGGCTGGCCTCCACCTGGGCGCCCATCTGCTCGAGGGCGACCTCCACCCGGGCCTTCGCGGCCTTCCTCACCGCCGCCGGATAGGTCTTGATGTCCCGAACGATCCGGATCCAGCTCAGGGCCTTGAGGGTCCAGTAGGTGGGGTCGATCTCCCACCACCGCAGGCCCTGGGGACAGCTGGCCTGGTAGTGGTGGTGGTTGTTGTGCCAGCCCTCGCCCAGGGTGATGAGGCTGAGGACGAGGTTGTTGCGGCTGGTGTCCGACGTCTCGAAGCGCCGGCTGCCCCACACGTGGCAGAGGCTGTTGATGGTGAAGGTGCCGTGCCAGAGCAGGACGGTGCTCACCACGAAGCCCCAGACGAGCATGGTCCAGCCGCCCACGCCGGTGAGGACGCCCAGTCCCCAGGAGGCGAAGCCCAGGGTCCAGGGGCAGATCCAGTGGTGGCGGTCCAGGAAGCGCAGCTCGGGGAACTTGCCGAAGTCGGCGATGTCCCTGGGCTCGTAGGCGTCGTAGGTGCCCACGAGGATCCAGCCCACGTGGGACCACCAGAAGCCCTTCCGCACCGGGGAGTGGATGTCCTTCTCCGTGTCGGAGTAGCGGTGGTGGTTGCGGTGGTGGGCGGCCCACCAGAGGACGCCCTTCTGGGCCGAGGTCTGGGCCAGGAAGGCCATGAGGAACTGGGGGACCCGGCCCATGCGGTAGGTGCGGTGGCTGAAGTAGCGGTGGTAGCCCGCGGTCACCGCGAACATGCGCAGGACGTAGAGGAGGACGCCGAGGCCCAGCGCCCACCAGCTGAACCGCACCCAGAACACCGCCACGCAGGCCAGGTGCAGCAGGAAGAACGAGACGCTGGAGACGTTGACGACGAGCTTGGGATCCATGGGCCGCCCGGGATGGCCTTCCAGCCTACCGGAAGCAGGCGACGGATCCAGGCGCGGGAAATTTGGACCATCCTGCGAGGTCGGTCACCGATGCGCGGCGGGGTGATGGCTGTCACTGACGAAAAACCGGGCCCTCCGGATGCTGGTCACGGATCCTTCTAAGGAGAACCCCATGACCCGATCCAGGTCCCTCTCCCTCCTCGCAGGCGCCCTCCTGCTCCTCGTCGCCGCGCCGGCCCAGGCCAAGGTGCCCTGGGTGAAGAAGGCCCAGGGGATGGGCTTCAAGGAGGTCACCAACTGCCAGTCCTGCCACGAGAACGAGAAGCCCAAGAAGGGTGAGGGCTACAACGAGCGCGGCAAGTTCCTCATGGACATGAAGGCCAAGAACAAGGCCGCGGAAGTCGATCTGGCCTGGCTGAAGGACTACAAGGGCAAGTGAGCCCATTCCCGGACCGCCCCGGGGCGGCCCGGCCCCGAACCTGGAACCCCCCGCCACCGCCGGTCCCCGGCGGGGCTGGGGGGTTTCAGACTTACGGTGATGGAAATCACTGCCCAATTCCCCCGGTTCGGAGCACTCTAGGGGCGGACCTTTTCAAGGAGACTCCATGCGTCGCTCCCACCTCCTCCTCTCCCTCGCGACCGGCCTCGCCCTCGCCCTGGCCGGCGCCCCCGCCCAGGCCAAGCTGCCGTGGGTCAAGAAGGCCCAGGGCATGGGCTTCAAGGAGATCCAGAACTGCGCCTCCTGCCACAGCTCCGAGAAGCCCAAGAAGGGCGAGCCCATGGCCGAGCGCGGCAAGTTCCTCGTGGACATGAAGGCCAAGAACAAGGCCGCCGAAGTCGACCTCGCCTGGCTGAAGGACTACAAGGGCAAGTGATCCGCCTCCCCTCCTTGGGTGGATTGCACGGAAGGGCCGGGATTTCCCGGCCCTTCCGCTTTTCGGTGCCGAGGGTCCGGGACCTCTGGCAGCATCGAGACCCCGCCAGGAGTCCCGCATGAGCCCTTCCGTCCCGATCCTGCTCGCCGCCACGACCCTCCTGGCCCAGGCGCCCCGGGCCCCGGAGCCCACGCCGTCCCCGGGCGTGGAGGCCCTGGCCTGGATGGCCGGGGCTTGGAGGACGACCGGCCCCGTCACCTTCGAGGAGCACTGGATGGCCCCGCGGGGAGGCCTGATGGTCGGCATGGGACGGACCGTGGCCAAGGGGCGGGCCGTGGCCTTCGAATTCCTCCGCATCGAGACGAAGGAGGGCCGGACCGCCTACCTCGCCAGCCCCGGCGGCAGGCCCGCCACCCGCTTCGAACTGACGCGCGCGACGGCGGATGAGGCGGTCTTCGAGAACCTCGCCCACGACTTCCCGAAACGGATCATCTATCGCCGGCTCCCGGATGGCGGCCTGTTCGCCCGGGTCGAGGGGGACGGGACCGAGAAGGAGAAGCCTCTGGAGTTTCGTTACACGCGGCTGGAGCACTGAGGCGCGCAGGGCCGATTCCGGCGCGCGGGGCCAATCGCGGGTTCGAATCCAGCGCACCAACCGGAAAGGGGGCCAGAAGACGGCCCCCGTTCCGGTTGGTGCACCCGACTGGATTCGAACCAGCGACCTTTGGCTTCGGAGGCCAACGCTCTATCCAACTGAGCTACGGGTACCGCAGCCCTCCATTGTGACGGCGGGATGGCTTCCCGGCAACCGGCGGGGCTCAGCGGGCGGGCTGGGCGGCGCGGCGGCGGACGCTCCCGTTGGCCTCCAGCAGGTAGGTCCGGATGCCGCGCGCGATGGACTCGGCGGCCTTCTGGAGGAAGGCCGGGTCCTTGAGCTTCGCCTCCTCCTTCGGGTTCGTGATGAAAGCGGTCTCCACGAGCACCGCCGGCATGGCGGCCCCCTTGAGGACCACGAAGGGGGCCTGCTTCACGCCGCGCTCCTTGATGCCCCCCAGGAGGTTGAGCTGGGTCTGGATCTCCACCGCGAGCCTCTCGCTGTCCTGGAGGTAGGCCTTCTGGGCGAGGTCCTCCAGGATGCCGGCCACGAGGCCCTCGGGGTCCGCGGGCTTCTCCGACGGCTCGGGGCCGTTCTCCGCCGCGAGGGTCTCGGCGTCGACGTCGCCCTCGCCCAGGGAGAGGAAGTAGACCTCGGAGCCCTTGGCCCCCCGGGCGCGGCTGGCGTTGAGGTGCAGGCTCACGAAGAGGTCCGCGCCGGCCTCGTTGGCGAGCTTCGCCCGGTCCCAGAGGGGGATGAAGCGGTCGTCCGGGCGGGTGAACCAGGGTTCGTAGCCGTAGGCCATCAGTTTCTCCGCCAGCGCCGTGGCGAGGGCGAGGGCGACCGACTTCTCGAGGAGCCCGCCCTTCCCCTTCGCCCCCTGGTCGTCGCCGCCGTGCCCCGCGTCGAGGGCGATGCGCAGGCGGGCCGCGGGCTTCGGGGCCTCGGCGGCGGCCGGGGGCGTCGCCGGCTGTTGGGCAGCCAGCACGCCAGCCGCTAGGCTGAGAAGCGGCACCAGGACGGTGCTTCGGAGTCTCATGATGTCGTCGTCATCCGTGAAGGGAATGCGGGACCTGTTCGGGGCGGAGCTGGCGTGGTTCCAGCGTATCGAGGATACCGCCGCCCGGGCCTTCGGCCGCCACGGGTACCGGGAGATCCGGACGCCGGTCCTGGAGCACACGGAGGTCTTCAAGCGCAGCGTGGGGGACAGCTCGGACATCGTGAACAAGGAGATGTACGAATTCGTGGACAAGGGAGGCCGCAGCGTCACCCTGCGCCCGGAGAACACCGCCGGCGTGGTGCGGGCCATGGTGCAGCACAAGCTCCTGGCCACCAGCGACCCCCAGCACTTCTGGTACGTCGGTCCCATGTTCCGCTACGAGCGCATGCAGGCGGGCCGCTACCGGCAGTTCTGGCAGATCGGCGCCGAGAGCTTCGGCGTGGGCACGCCGGAGAGCGACGCCGAGAGCCTGCTCATGCTCCACGACTTCCTCCAGGAACTGGGCCTCCGGCAGCTCTCCTTCTCCATCAACTCCGTCGGCACGCCGGAGTCCCGGCCGGCCTTCCACGCCGCCTTCCGGGCCTTCTTCGAGGCCCGCCAGGACCGCTTCTGCGGCGACTGCCACCGGCGCATCCACGAGAACCCCCTGCGGGTGCTGGACTGCAAGGTGCCCTCCTGCCAGGCGGCCCTGGAGGGCCACCCGGTCATCACCGACTTCCTGGACGAGGGCTCCCGCCGCCACCACGACCGCGTCAAGGAGCTGCTCACCCGCCTCGGCATCCCGTTCGAGGAGAACCCCCGTCTGGTGCGCGGCCTGGACTACTACACCCGCACCGCCTTCGAGCTGCTCAGCTCCGACCTGGGCGCCCAGAGCGCGCTGCTGGGCGGCGGCCGCTACGACGGCCTGGTGAAGCAGCTCGGCGGGCCCGACGTGCCGGCCTTCGGCTGGGCCCTGGGGCTGGACCGTCTGGCCTCGGTCCTCGCGAAGGTCCACGGGGAGGCCCGGGCCACCCCGCCCGCCCTCCTGGTCCCGCTCGGGGAGGCCGCCTCCGCCCGGGCCCTGGAGCTCGCCAGGGACTGGTGGGCCCAGGGCTGCGAGGTCCAGCTCGAGACCCGCGGCGGCAACCTCAAGAAGGCCCTCCAGACCGCCAACCGCACCGGCGCGGCCCTGGCGCTGATCCTGGGCGACGGCGAGCTGGCGGAGGGGGTCGTCGCCGCCAAGCACCTCGGGACCGGGGCGCAGGAGGCCTGGCCACTTCACGAAGTCCCGGCCCGCCTGAAGGCCTGAAGACCGCCCGGGCGGCCTTCGCGCCTTCGGCCATTCCAAATTTCAACACTTGTTGACTTCCCCTGCCCCGGCACGGATGATCGTCGAATCCCAAAGGGGAGATCCATGCCCAGGCCTTTGACCTTTTCCTGCCTCCTGCTCGGCGCCCTCGCGGCGGCCCAGGTCCCCAAGGGGGGAAGCCCGAAGGCCGCCACGGTGCCCATCAAGGCCGGGGAGGTGGTCGCGAAGGCCGTGGACCGCAGCGTGGAGTTCAGTGGCAGCCTCGCCTCCCCGGAAGACGCCACCCTGGGTGCCGAGGTGGAGGGCAAGGTGGTGGAACTGCTCGCCGACCTGGGCGACGCGGTTTCCAAGGGCCAGGTGCTCGCCCGGATCAATCCCGACCAGTACCTGTACCTCAAGACCCAGGCCGAGACGGCCCAGGCCCAGGCGGAGGCCAACCTGAAGCGGGCCGAGGAGCTCGCGAAGCAGAACATCGTCTCCGCCTCCGCCCTGGACGAGGCCCGCACCAACGCGGCCCGGGCCATGGCGGACGCGGACCTGGCCAAGAAGCGCTACCGCGACACCGAGGTCCGCGCCCCGTTCGCCGGGGCCGTGGCCAAGCGCCTGGTGAGCACCGGGGAATACCTCAAGGTGGGCCAGCCCGTCTTCCAGCTCGTGATGACCAACCCCCTCAAGCTCTCCGGCGAGGTGCCCGAGCGCTACCTCGGCTCGGTCAAGCCGGGTAGCGCGGTCTCGCTGGCCCTGGACGCCTTCCCGGGCAGGTCCTTCGAAGGGCGCGTCACCCGCGTGGCCCCGGCGGTGAACCCCCAGAGCCGTTCCTTCACCGTGGAGGCCCGGGTCCAGAACCCCAAGGGCCTCCTCAAGCCCGGCGTCTTCGCCTCCGCCCGGGTGAGCACCGGCACCGAGCAGGGCGCCCTGGCGGTGCCCGAAGCCGCGGTGACGGCCTTCGCCGGCGTCACCAAGGTCTACGTGGTCGAGGGCGGCATCGTGCGCGAGCGGACGGTGGAGATCGAGCGCCGCCTGCCGGGAGGCCTCGCCGTGATCCGCGGCGCCGGGCTCAAGGCCGGCCAGAAGGTGGCGGTCTCCGGTCTCTCCCGCCTGGCCGAGGGTGTGGCCGTGACGGTCCTGCCGTGAACTTCGCCACCACCTTCATCCGCCGCCCGGTCATGGCCACCATGCTGGTGGCCTTCCTCCTCGTCCTCGGGCTCTTCTCCTACAAGAGCCTCGGCGTGGACCTCTTCCCCAACGTGGACCTGCCGGTGGTTACCATCACCACGCAGCTCCGGGGCGCCTCGCCCGAGGAGATGGAGGCCCAGGTCACCAAGCCCATCGAGGACGCCGTCAACACCGCCGCGGGCATCGACGAGCTGCGCTCCACCACCACCGAGGGCCTCTCCATTGTCACCGTGACCTTCGTCCTGGAGCGCAAGACCAGCGAGGCGGTGCAGGACGTGCGGGACAAGGTGGCGGGCATCCTCTCCCGGCTGCCCGAGGGCGTGGAGCCGCCGGTGATCACGCGCTTCGACACCGACGCCATCCCGGTGGCGACCATCGTCGTGTCCGGGAGCAAGTCCCTCAAGGAGATCACCGAGATCGCCGACAAGCACATCAAGGAGGAGATCCAGGTCGTCAACGGCGTCGGCCAGGCCGCCCTGGTGGGCGGCCAGAAGCGCGCGGTGAACGTGTGGCTGGACGCGGCGCGCCTGCGCTCCCGGCACCTCTCCGTGCAGCAGGTGAAGGACGCCCTGGCCGCCCAGAACGTGGAGATCCCCACGGGCCGGGTGAGCCGGGAGACCAGCGAGCAGGTCTTCCGCACCATGGCCCGCTTCGAGGAGGTGCCCGACTTCAGGGACCTCATCGTCGGGACGAGCAACGGCGCCCCCATCACCCTGGGCGACGTGGGCACGGCCGAGGACGGCACCGAGGAGGCGCGCTCCCTGTCCCGCTACGACGGGAAGAACGCGGTGGCCCTGGTGATCCAGAAGCAGAGCGGCACGAACTCCGTGGAGGTGGTGGACCGGATCAAGGAGAAGATCGCCGACCTCCAGGCCCACCTGCCCCCCGGCGTCAAGGTGGAGGTCGTCCGGGACATCTCGGGCTTCATCCGCCGCTCCATCGACGAGGTGAAGCTCCACCTGGTGCTGGGCGGCATCCTCGCGTCCATCGTCGTGATGATCTTCATGGGGAACCTCCGGTCCACCCTGATCGCCTCGGTGGCCATTCCCACCAGCCTCATCGCCACCTTCACGGCGATGCGCTACATGGGCTTCACCCTCAACAACCTGACCCTCCTGGGCCTGGTGCTGGCGGTGGGCATCGTCATCGACGACGCCATCGTGGTCCTCGAGAACATCTACCGGCACATCGACGAGCTGAAGAAGCCCCCGCTGCAGGCCGCCATCGACGGGACCAAGGAGATCATGCTCGCGGTGATGGCGACCACGCTCTCCCTCATCGTCATCTTCCTGCCGATCGCCTTCATGGCAGGCCGGGTGGGCCGGTTCTTCAACAGCTTCGGCATCACCGTGGCCATGGCCATCGCCTTCTCCCTGGTGGTCGCCGTCAGCTTCACGCCGATGCTCTGCTCGCGCTTCCTGAGGCCCCACAAGCACCCCCACGCCCAGGACGACCTGGAGGGCGGGACCCTGGTGAACCGGTGGATCCACAAGGCCTACGGGCGGATGGTGAAGTTCTCCCTGGCCCACAAGGGACTCATCCTGGCCGTCTCCCTGGGCTGCGTGCTCGCCACCATCCCATTCTTCAAGCTGGTGGGAAAGGACTTCATCCCCCTCGACGACCGCAGCGAGTTCAACATCTCCGTGCAGACGCCGCCCGGCTCCACCCTCCAGCGCTCCGACGAGCTCATGAGGCGGCTGGAGGAGCGCGTCGCGAAGCTGCCCCACGTCCAGCACCTGCTCACCACCATCGGGGACACCGGCAACGGGAACGAGGACGTGACCCTCGCCAACCTCTACGTGGGCATGAAGGACCTGGACGAGCGCAAGGACGGCGTCACCCAGTTCGACGTGATGAAGCAGGCCCGGAAGATCCTCGCGGACTTCCCGGAGCTGCGGGCCGCGGTCCAGCCCATCAACGACATCGGCGGCGGCGGCGCCAACAGCTTCCAGTTCAACTACGCCATCCAGGGGCCGGACCTGCAGAAGCTGGACGAGATCGCCCAGGGCGTGATGGCCAAGATGCGCACGGTGCCGGGCTTCGTGGACGTGGACACCGCCACCGCCCAGCGCAAGCCCGAGCTGCGGGTCACCATCGACCGGCGCAAGGCCGCCGACCTCGGCGTGCGGGCCGCGGACATCGCCAACAGCCTGCGCACCCTCGTGGCCGGCGAGCGGGTCTCCAAGTTCCGCGAGGGCGCCGAGCAGTACGACGTGTGGCTGCGCCTGCGCCCCGAGGACCGCGCCGACGAGGCCGACCTGCTCCAGCTCGAGGTCCCCTCCCTCAAGGGCGGCCTCGTGCCGCTCGCGAACCTGGTGCGCCTCCACGACGACGCGGGACCCGCCCAGATCGACCGCATCAACCGGCAGCGCCAGGTGACCCTGGTGGCCAACCTGGACAACCTGCCCCTGGGCACGGCGGTGGACAGGACCACCCAGTTCATCCGGGAGGCGGACCTGCCGCCGGGCTACGGGCAGCTGGCCCTGGGCCGCGCCAAGACCTTCGCCGAGACCGGGGTCAACTTCGCCATCGCCTTCCTGCTCTCGCTGATCTTCATGTACATCATCCTGGCGGCCCAGTTCGAGAGCTTCCTCCACCCGGTCACCATCCTGCTCTCCCTGCCGCTGACCATCCCCTTCGCACTCCTGAGCCTGCTCCTCCTGCAGGAGAGCCTGAACCTCTACTCGGTCATCGGGCTCTTCATGCTCTTCGGCATCGTGAAGAAGAACGGCATCCTCCAGGTGGACTACACCAACACGCTCCTGGCCTCCGGGCTCCCCCTCGAGGAGGCGGTCTACAAGGCCAACCTGGTGCGGCTGCGGCCCATCCTGATGACCACGGTGACCCTCATCGCCGGCATGATCCCCATCGCCCTGGGCAAGGGACCCGGCGCCTCCAGCCGCGCCTCCATGGCGAAGGTGATCATCGGCGGCCAGGCCCTGAGCCTCGTCATCACCCTGCTCATCGTGCCGGTGGCCTACGTGCTCTTCGATGGCGCCACCGCCTTCTTCCGGGACCGGCTGCCCGAGGGGCTCCGCGCCCGCGCGTCCTGGGCGCTGATGATGGCCTCCGGCGCCGGCGCCCTGGGCGCCTGGGTCCTGCTCTCCGTCGTCCGCCTGATGGGCGGGCTGCCGGGCTGGCTCGCCGCCCTCTCCGGCCTGCTGGCGCTGTCCGGCCTCGCCGTCTTCGCCCTGGGGTGCTGGATCTACCGGAAGGGGACGCGGGTGGCCGAGGAACCGGCCGGCTAGCCCGGCCCGTCCCCCCAGGCGGGCCGGGCGTACCGCGTGAGGGTTCCGGGCTCGGGCCGCAGGACCGGCCGGCGCGTGAGGGCCAGGCGTTCCAGCAGCTCCGCGCCGATCCCGGGTCCGTCGCACCTCCGGAAGTCGGCGGCCACCCTCGCGGCGGCCTCCCGGTAGGACGGCGTCCCGAGGACCTCCTGGATGCATCGCCGGAGCTCCAGGGGGCCGACCCGGTGGAGGTCCACCCGCAGTCCCGCGCCGCAGGCCACCACCCGCTGGGCGACTTCGACCTGGTCCGCGCCCGCGGGCGCCACCACGAGGGGCACGCCCTCCGCGAGGGCCTCGTGCACCGAGTTGTCGCCCGCGTGGCTCACGAAGGCGCTGGCCCGCTTCAGCAGGGCGAGCTGGGGCTGCTCGTGCACCGCCAGGACGTTCGGCGGCCCGCCGGGCCAGGCCCCCGCCGGCAGCCGGGGACCGACCTTCATCACGAGCTGCCAGGGCTGGCCCTCGCTGGCCTTCGCCGCCGCGTCGAAGAAGGGCCGGAAGCCGTTGAACACCGTCCCGAGGGAGAGGCAGACCAGCGGGGACCCGTCCAGCCACGTCCAGGGGAAGTCGATCCCGTGGTCGCCCCGCGCCTCGCCGATGGAGGGGCCGATGTAGTGGATGGCCGGGTGCAGCCCCGGCCGGGGGTACTCGAAGGCCTCGGTGCTGTAGCAGAGGGTGAGCTGCTCGGAGACGTCCAGCCACGGCTCCGGCCGCGGCGGCAGGCCCAGGCTGCGGCGCAGCCGGTTGAGCCGCCGGCAGGGGAAGCCGCGGACCAGCCGGGAGAGGCCGCGGCCGAGCCGGCCCCGGAAGGTCCGCCCCCGCGCGAGGGGGAGACCCGGGCCGTAGGCCGGCAGGTCCGGACTGAGCCAGTGCGGAAGGATCAGCGGGCAGCTCGTCGCGCGGGGAACCCCTTCGGCCTCGGCCGCCAAGGCCCCGGCGTGGAGGAGGATGTCGTGGAGGACCACGTCCGGCTTCCAGCTCCCGAGCAGGCGCCGGAACCCCTCGACGCCCTCGGGAAGTCCGTGGAGGTACGCGTTCCCGATGCGGAAGAAGACCTGGTGCTCCTTCAACCCCTGGCCCAGGAGCTCGGCGCCCTCCAGCATCCGGTCCCCCCACCGGTAGGCGTCCAGCAGGTCCAGGCCCGCCCGCGCCAGGGGCTCCCGCACCACGGGGTGGGAGGCGTAGGCCACCTCGTGTCCGCGCTCGAGGAGACGCTGGGCGAGGGCGACGGTGGGGGCCAGGTGGCCCCAGAAGGGCGGGATGCCGAAGAGGAAGCGGGCCATGGGTGCCTTCGCGGAGGTTCCTCCGATTGGAGCATCCTCCGCGCGGGACGCGCCATCCGTCCGGTGGCGGCCCGGCCCGGAGGATTCCCTGGGCTTTCCCGTCCCGACCCCGCATACTGGAGCCTGTGTTCGTGGGGCCTGCCGGTCTGCGCCCCTTCTCAATCCGAATCCCCCCTCCATTGCCCTGACCGGGCCCGCGCGTCGCAATCGCACCGTGGGCGGGCCTTCCAGGAGCAATCCATGACTTCCTTCGCCACCCTCGGCCTCGCCGAGGAACTCCTCCGCGCCGTCCGCGAGCAGGGCTACGAGACCCCCACCCCCGTCCAGGCCGAGGCCATCCCGATCGTCCTCCAGGGCCGGGACCTCCTCGCGGGCGCCCAGACCGGGACCGGCAAGACCGCGGGCTTCACGCTGCCCATCCTGCAGCTGCTGATGCCCCAGGCCAACACCTCCACGTCGCCGGCCCGGCATCCCCTGCGCTGCCTCATCCTCACCCCCACCCGCGAGCTCTGCATGCAGGTGGAGGAGAGCGTCCGCACCTACGGGAAGCACCTGCCCATCCGCTCCACCACCGTGTTCGGCGGGGTGAACATCAACCCCCAGATCGCCGCCCTGCGCAAGGGCGTGGAGATCCTCGTCGCCACGCCGGGCCGGCTGCTGGACCACGTGGGCCAGAAGACCGTCAACCTCGGCACGGTGGAGATCCTCGTCCTGGACGAGGCGGACCGCATGCTGGACATGGGCTTCATCAACGACATCAAGAAGATCCTGGCCCTGCTGCCGAGGCAGCGGCAGAACCTGCTCTTCAGCGCCACCTACACCGACGAGATCCGCAAGCTGGCGGGCACGATCCTCCAGGATCCGGCCTTCGTCCAGGTGGCCGCCCGCAACACCGCCGCCGAGCTGGTGAAGCAGGTGGTCCACCCCGTGGACCGGGAGCGCAAGCGCGAGCTGCTCTCCCACATCATCAAGGCCAAGAACCTGGACCAGGTGCTGGTCTTCACCCGCACGAAGCACGGCGCCAGCCGCCTCGCCCAGCAGCTCGACCGGGACGGCATCGACAGCGCCGCCATCCACGGCGACAAGAGCCAGCCCCAGCGGATCAAGGCCCTGAGCGACTTCAAGGCCGGCGCCATCCGCGTCCTCGTGGCCACCGACATCGCCGCCCGCGGCCTGGACATCGACCAGCTCCCCCATGTGGTGAACTACGAGCTGCCCCACGTGCCCGAGGACTACGTCCACCGCATCGGCCGCACCGGCCGCGCCGGTAGCGAGGGCGAGGCCCTGAGCCTCGTCTGCGTGGACGAGCACAAGCTCCTGCGGGACATCGAGAAGGTGCTCAAGAAGCCCATCACCAAGGAGATCGTCCACGGCTTCGCCCCGGACCCCAGCATCGCCCCCGAGCCCATCACCCAGGGCCGCCAGGGCGGCGGCGGGCGCGGGCCTCGGCCTTCCCGTCCCGGCGGCGGCGGACGTCCCGCGGCCAAGGGGCATCCCCACAACCGGCCCAGCCAGCGGGGGAAGTAGCCTCCGCCCCCCTCAGCGCAGGAACAGCCGCGGATCCACCCGCGCGTCGTTGAGGCTCAGGGACCAGTGCAGGTGGGGCGCGGTGGAGCGGCCGGTGGAGCCCACGCGGCCCACCACCTGCCCCGCCTTCACGCGCTCGCCCTGCTTCACGTCGATCCGCGAGAGGTGGCAGAGCAGGCTGACGACGCCCTCGCCGTGGGCGATGAAGACGGCGTTGCCGCTGAAGAAGAAGTCGCCGGTGAGGACCACCTCGCCCGCCGCCGGGGCCTTCACGGCCTGGCCGGCGGGCGCGGCGATGTCGAGGCCGGCGTGGGGCGAGCGGGCCTCGCCGTTGAGGACGCGCCGCATGCCGAAGGAGGCGGTGAGCCTGCCGGGCGTCGGCTGGAGGAAGGCGAGGTTCGCGACGGCGCCCTCGGGCCAGAGCTTCCATACCGGCTTCATGAGGGCGTCCTCCTTCGCGATCCGGGCCTCATCCTCCTTCGTGGGGTTCACCTTGCGCGGGTCGGGCACGGTGATCCGCTGCTCCGGGTAGCGCTTGGGCCGGACCGTGAACGCCTGGGGCCGGCCGTCCACCTCCACGCGGTCCGGGCCGGGCTTCGCGCTGAGCCGGAGGCCCACCAGGGCGACCCAGCCCCGCGGACCCCGCCGCACCAGGACGCGTTCGCCGTGGTAGGTCACCCCGGGGGCCGCCGCGCCCGGACCGACGTCCAGGAGGGCCACGCCTCCGGGCACGGGGGAGGGCCGGGGCAGGCCGCGGGAGGGACGCGCCGGCGAGGCGGCGAAGGCGAGGGGAAGCACCAGGCTCAGGACCATCCCGCCAGTGTGGGGCGCCCTCCCCGCGCCGCACCAGACCGCCGGGGCGCCCTGGGAGGGTCCCGGGTGGGACTTCGGGCACAATCCGCTTGCGGACGGGATCCCCGGAATGGACCGTAGGCCAAACGGCCGTCGCCCCCTGCGGGGCCTGCCGAGGGACCCATGCAGCATCCGGAAACCGTGTCGCCCGGCGTCATCCTGCCACCGGGCGGCAGCGAACCGCTCCTCCGGGAGATCCTGGCCAGCATGTTCGCGGGGGTGGCCCTGGTCCGGGCTTCCGACGCCCGGATCGTGTTCGCCAACGCGCGCTTCGCGGAGATGTTCGGCTACGGGCCCGGCGGCCTGGAGGGCCAGCCCGTCGCCATCCTCAACGCGCCCGGCGCGGCCACGCCCGAGGAGACGGCGGAGGCCATCACGGCCCAGCTCCGGGACCAGGGCGTCTGGAAAGGGGAGATCGAGAACATCCGGAAGGACGGGCAGACCTTCTGGACCCTGGCCCGGGTCACCACCTTCGACCACCCGGGCCTGGGCCCGGTGTGGGTCGTCGTCCAGCTGGACGTCACCGCCCAGCGGCGGGCCGAGGAGGCGCTGCGCCGGAGCCAGGAACGGCTGGAGCTGGTGCTGGAGGCCACGCACTGCGGGGCCTGGGACTGGAACGTCCAGACGGGCGAGGTCTATTTCAGCCCCTACTGGATCCGCTCCCTCGGCTACGCGCCGGAGGAGATCCCGCCGGTGGTGGCTTCCTGGGAACGGCTGGTGCACCCCGACGACCTGCAGCGGGTGCGGGAGGCCCTCGACCATCACTTCAGCGGCGCCACGGACAGCTACGAGTGCGTGGACCGCCTCCGGCGGAAGGACGGGACCTGGCGCTGGAACCTGGACCGGGGGCGCGTCGTCACGAGGACCCCGGAGGGCGCGCCCCTCCGGATGGTGGGGATCGACACCGACCTCTCGGAGCAGCAGTGGTCGGGCCTGAAGCAGTTCACCTCCATCTGCGCGGGGTGCAAGAAGATCCGCGAGGAAAGCGGGGAGTGGCTCTCCCTGGAGGCCCATTTCGAGGGGCACAGCCAGGCTCAGTTCACCCACGGGCTCTGTCCGGACTGCATCCGCCAGTACTACGGCGAAGCGAGCCGGGGGGGGAAGTAGGCGTCGATCCTCATCCCCCGCGCGCCTTGCCCCCCGAAGCGCCGGGAGGGTCGCTGGGGGAACGCGCGCCGGGTCGCCCCTTCGAGGTTTCGGCCCCTGGCCGGGGCTGCGCGGGGACGTTACGATCCACTTCCCCCATCCGGAGTCCCCATGCGCGTTCCCGCCCTCGCCCTGCTCCTCGCCGCCCTTCCGCTGGCCGCCCACGTCAAGCACGCCCAGAACAGCCAGGCCGCCCAGAAGGTCCACAAAGTGGAGAAGCTGGCGGACAACGTCTACTGCATCTACGGCAACGGCGGGAACATCGGCCTGGTGGTCACGGAGAAGGAGGCGGTGCTCATCGACGACCAGTTCGAGAACATCCTCCCGGGCCTGCGGGAGGCCGTGAAGTCGGTGACCGACAAGCCCATCAAGTACCTCGTCAACACCCACTGGCACGGCGACCACACCGGCGGGAACCGCGGCCTGGAGAAGCAGGTGGTGGCCATCGTGGCCCACGCCAATGTCCGCAAGCGGCTCGTGGAGGACCAGAGGGCCAAGCCCGCCGACCAGCAGGGCGGCCTGCCCGAGCTCACCTTCGGCGAGGAGAACGCCGGCGCCAAGGCCCGCATGGACATCCACCTGGGCGGCGTGGAGATGCACCTCGTCCACTTCAAGGCCGGCCACACCGACGGCGACTGCATGGTGGGCCTGCCCGCCGCCAAGGTGATCCACATGGGGGATCTCTTCTTCAACGGCGTGATCCCCTACATCGACCTGGCGAGCGGCGGCAGCCTGGCGGGCATGCTGGAGAACGTGGAGTGGGTGCTCTCCTGGCTTCCCGAGGACGCGAAGATCATCCCGGGCCACGGCCCCGTCGGCACCAAGAAGGACCTGGCGCGCTTCCGGGACTTCATGAAGGCCGTGCAGGCCCACGTGAAGGCCAACCCCGGCAAGAGCGGCAAGGAACTGGACGAGGGCTTCGACCACAAGACCTGGGAGGACGTGAAGCCCCTGGGCAAGTTCCTCACCTACCCCGCCTTCTTCGACATCGCCGCCGGCCGGCAGCCCGCCAAGTGAGACGCGCCTTCGCCGCCCTCGGCCTCGCCGCCGGCCTCCAGGCCCAGGCGCCGGTTCCGGTGCCGACCGCCCTTGCCCTGGAGATCCTCGCGGACCTGGTCGACACCGACACCACCGCCGAGCATGGCGACACCACGCCGGCGGTGGAGGCCCTGGCCCGGCGCTTCCGGGCCGCGGGCTTTCCGGCCGAGGACGTGCACGTGCTCGGCCCCGCGCAGGCCCACAAGAACCTGGTGGTGCGCTACCGGGGCGCCGGCCGGGCCCGGCCCCTCCTCTTCCTGGACCATCTCGACGTGGTGGAGGCCCTGAAGTCGGACTGGACGAGGGATCCCTTCAAGCTCACCGAGGCGGACGGCTGGCTCTACGGGCGCGGAACCCAGGACATCAAGGGCGAGGCGGCGCTGCAGGTCGCGACCTTCCTCCACCTCAGGCGCGCGGGCTTCGTCCCGAGGCGCGACCTCATCCTCGCCCTCACCACCGGCGAGGAGGGTGGCACGCCCTACAGCGGCGTGGCCTGGCTGCTGAAGGAGCACCGGGACCTGGTGGACGCGGAGTTCTGCCTCAACGGCGACGGCGGCGGACCGGTCGCCCGGGCCGGCGTGCCCCGCTTCCGCGCGCTCCAGGCCAGCGAGAAGTCGAGCCGCATGCTGGAGCTCACGGTGACGGACGCGGGCGGCCACAGCTCCCTGCCGACGCGGAACAACCCCATCCACATCCTGGCCGCGGGCCTGGCGCGCCTGGACGCGGCCCCCTTCCCAGTGCGCCTGGACGATGCCCGCCGGGCCTTCTTCGCGCGCATGGCGAAGGTGCAGGGCGGGGAGACGGGCCGGGACATGGCGACGGTCGCGGAGGAGGGCCGCGACGGGCCGGCCTCGGATCGGCTATCCACCGACGCCTACTGGAACGCCCAGCTCCGCACCACCGCGGTGGCCACGCAGATCCAGGGCGGCCATGCCCCCAACGCCCTGCCCCAGACCGCGAAGGCCACGGTGAACTGCCGCATCCTGCCCGGCGAGACCCTGGACTCGGTGAAGGCCCACGTCCTGAAGGCCCTCGGCGATCCGAGGATCCAGGCCGAGTGGCGCGGCCAGGAGGACGGTGCTCCCGCCTCGCCCCTCCGACCCGACCTCCTGGCCGCCCTGGAGCGTAGCACCCAGGCCGTCTGGCCCGGCTGCCCCGTGATCCCCACCATGGAGACCGGCGGCACCGACGGCACCCTGTTCCGCCGCTCGGGCATCCCCACCTACGGGGTAAGCTGCATCCCCATCGACCAGGACGACGTGCGGGCCCACGGCCGCGACGAGCGCATCCGGATCCGGAATTTCGAAGAGGGGTTGAGAGCCTTCGAGGGGCTGGTGCGGGCCCTGGCGGAGTGAGGGTCCGATCACGTTCGAAGCGGGTTCCGGACCTGGATCGAGCTCAACCCGGAAGTTGAAGTTGACCTTGACGTTGACCTTGACGTTGACCTTGACGTTGACCTTGATGTTGACCTTGACGTTGACCCTCAAGAGGAACCTCGATCTGCGAGCGCCGCGCCTTCCGGCGCTCGCAGATCGAGGTGCGGCCAAGCGACAGCGCGGCAGGACCCTGAGCCGTACAAGTCCCCGAGCCGCCCGGCCTCGGTGCGCCAACCCCAAGATCGACCGTCAGTCCCCCTGAAGACCTTCTCCCGCTCCGCCCCCATCCGCATCCACGCTCGAAACTCCCTTCCCCGACCTGCCGCGCTTCGCTTGGCCGCATGCGAGTCCGCCGCGGCATGAAGCCGCCGCGGTGGACTCGCATGCCTTTGGAAGGTCAACACCTTGAGTCATCGGCGTCCCCGCGGTTGGGAGGGTCCCTCCAGGCGACGCTCCACCCTGTCCCCCCGCCCGCCCTCCCGATAAGCTGGAAGGTCCGGAGTTCCCCATGCAGCTCGACCGTCTCGGCGATTTCTCGCGCAGCCACCGCAATGGGGACCTGCGCCTGTCCCACGCCGGGCTGAAGGTGCGCCTGCTGGGCTGGTGCAAGCGGGCCCGCAACCTGGGCTCGCTGATCTTCATCGACCTGCGGGACCGCTGGGGCGTGGTGCAGCTGGTGGCGGACGAGACCCAGGTCAGCCCGGAGCTGCTCGCGAAGCTCAAGGCCGTGCGCAGCGAGTTCGTGCTGGCGGCCGAGGGGATCGTCGCGGAGCGCGAATCCAAGAACCCCAACCTGCCCACCGGCGATGTGGAGGTGCGCCTCACGGACCTGCGCATCCTCAACACCGCCCAGACGCCGCCCATCCCCGTGGACGACGTGCCGGAAGGCTCGGCGGACGCCGGCGAGGACCTGCGTCTCAAGTACCGCTTCCTGGACCTGCGGCGCCCCAGCCTGCAGAAGAACCTGATCATGCGCAGCGAGGCGGCGAACCTCATCCGGAACTACTTCCGCCGCCACGACTTCATCGAGTTCGAGACGCCCATCCTGACCAAGTCCACGCCCGAAGGCGCCCGCGACTACCTGGTGCCCAGCCGCGTGCACCCCGGCGAGTTCTTCGCGCTGCCCCAGTCGCCCCAGCTCTTCAAGCAGCTCCTGCAGGTCTCGGGCTTCGAGCGCTACATCCAGATCTGCCGCTGCTTCCGGGACGAGGACCTGCGGGCCGACCGCCAGCCCGAATTCACCCAGGTGGACGTGGAGATGAGCTTCGTGCGCCAGGAGGACGTGCAGGCCGTGCTCGAGGGCTGCATGGTGGAGTTGGCCCAGCTCGCCGGGCAGACGGTGGCGGCCCCCTTCCCCCGCCTGTCCTACAAGGACGCCATGGAGTGGTACGGCTCTGACAAGCCCGACACCCGCACCCCGGTGCGCATCCAGGACGTGACCCGCCTCTTCGAAGGCTCGGAGTTCAACCTCTTCCGCGCGGCGGCGGAGAGCGGCGGGACCCGCCGGGTCCGGGCGCTCTGCTTCGGCGGCGAGGCGCCGGGGGCGCTTTCCCGCAAGCAGCTGGAGGAGCTGCAGGAAGTCGCCAAGCAGCTGGGCGCCGGCGGCCTGCCCTACGCGAAGTGGGGCAAGGACGGCCTCGCCTCGAGTTTCAAGAAGTTCGTCACCCCGGAGCTGGAGGCCGCCCTGAAGGCGAAGCTGGACGGCGCGGCGGAAGGACTGGTCGTCTTCGCCGTGGGCGCCGACGACGCGACGTCGAAGGTGCTCGGCGAGCTGCGCCTGCGCCTCTCCCGCCAGTTCGGCCTCGTGGACGAATCCCGCTTCGACTTCCTCTGGGTGGTGGACTTCCCCCTGCTGGAGTGGAGCGAGGAGCATCGGCGCTTCGTCGCCTGCCACCACCCCTTCACCAGCCCGCATCCCGACGACCTGGATCTGCTGGAGACGGACCCCGGCAAGTGCCGCGCGGTGGCCTACGATCTGGTGCTCAACGGCTACGAAGTGGGCGGTGGCTCCATCCGCATCCACGACGCCGTGACGCAGAGCCGCATGTTCCGGGCCCTGGGCATCGGCGAAGCGGAGGCCCGGGAGAAGTTCGGCTTCCTGCTGGACGCGCTGAGCTACGGCGCGCCGCCCATGGGCGGCCTGGCCCTGGGCCTCGACCGCCTGGCCATGCTGCTCTGCGGCGAGACCTCCATCCGCGAAGTCATCGCCTTCCCCAAGACCGCCCAGGCCCGCTGCCTCATGACCGACGCGCCGAGTCCTGTGGACGACCGGCAGCTCCGGGAGCTGAAGATCCAGACCTCCCAGCCCGCCCAGTACCGCGCCGGCGTCATGTTCTTCGAGACCGTCCCCCCCGAAGCCCAGGCGCCCCTGCAGGCCCTGCGCCACCTCACCGCCTCCGCGCCCGTGAAACAGACCAGCACGCTGACGATGGATGGGGAAGTGCTCAGGGTGGAGACATCGAATCTGGGTGGGCCGAGCTTTGAGTTCGACTAAGCCTCGTGACCACCCTCCACGCCCGCGCAGCTTCCATCGTCCGCGCCGCGGGCTGGTCGCTGCCGCGCATCCCCATCCTCTGGTCCAGCCGCATGGCCCGCTGCGCGGGGCTCTTCGTGCTGGAGCGGGACGCCCGGGGCAACCCGGCGCCGGAGATCCGGCTCTCCATCCCGCTGCTGCGGCGCCAGGACTGGCCGTGGCCGCAGCAGGTCTGCGGGCTGAACTGCCACGACCCGGAAAGCATCCTGATGCGCATCCTCGAGCACGAGCTCATCCACTACAAGCTGTGGAAGGACGGCGCGAAGGACTGGGGGCACTCGGAGGCCTTCCGCCAGATCGCGTGGAGCGTGTTCGGGCACCAGAGCATCACCCACGGCATCGGCGTCGAGGAGTAGCCCAGCCTAGCCCTTCAGCACCTGCTCCGAGACGAAGCGCCTGGCTTCGCCGTTGACCGGATCCACGAATTCGAGTCCCTTCGCCAGCAGCTGCAGCGGCCTTTCGAAGTCCGGCGGCCCCTCGGGCTGCAGTTCCGGATAGAAGCGGTCGTGCAGGATGGGGAATCCGATGGCCATCATGTGCAGCCGGATCTGGTGCTTCTTGCCGGTCTCGGGACGGATCTCGAAGCGGCCGCGGCCGTCCGTCCAATCCAGCAGGCGGATGTCGCTCCGCGCGTTGGGCCTGCCCTCGACGATGGCCATGCGGAAGAAGGGCTCGCCGGGCTCGAGGCGGTTCTCCACGCGCCATTCCTTTCGCGCTGGTTCTGTCGACGCCTCGGCCACGGCCTCGTAGGTCTTCGTGATGCGTCCTTCCGCGAAGAGCCTGGCGTAGGCGGCGCGGGTCGAAGGGTCCGTGGAGAACAGCACCAGGCCCGCGGTCTCGCGGTCGAGGCGGTGGAGGGGAACCAGATCCCTCAGGCCCGTCTCCGTCTGCAGCCGCGCCAGCAGCGTCTCCCGCACGAAGCCGCCGGCGGGCACCACGGGCAGGAAGGGTGGCTTGTCCGCCACGAGGAGGTGCGCATCGCGGTGGAGGATGCGGGCCTCGAAGGGGATGGGCGCCTCGGCGGCCACCTCGCGGAAGTACGCGACCACGAGGCCCGCGCGGTAGGGCGTCGCGGCGGTCACGGCCTCGCCGCCCGCCGACACCAGGCCACGCGCGATCCGAGCCTCCCAGTCCGGGATGCGTGGAAACTGGGCCTCCAGGAAGGCGAGGACCGTCGCCGGAGGATCCGCCGCCTTCGGCAGCGTCACCCGCGACGGCTGCGCGGCGCGGCTCGTGCCTTCCGGTCCCGGATCCATCCCTTCATCTTCCCCGATGCGTCCGCCCGCTACACTGCCTCCATGTCCACCTGGGATCCCAGCCTCCTGCCCGTGCCGCGCTCCTGGGACAGCGAGGACGAGGACCGCCTCCCGCCGGGGCTGAAGGTCTACGCAATCCGCACCCTGGAGCTCGGCCAGGTGAAGGCCGTGGGCTTCGACATGGACTACACGCTGGCGCGCTACCGCTCGCCGGAGATCGACGCCCTGGCCTTCAAGAAGGCCGTGCGCCTCATGGTGCGCGAGAAGAACTACCCGGCCTGGCTGCTGGAGGTGGACTTCGACCCCGCCTTCGCCATCCGCGGCCTCGTGCTGGACGGAGTGCGGGGCAACCTCCTCAAGGTGAGCCAGGAGCGCCGCGTCCTTCGCGCCACCCACGGCACGCGCACGCTCGGTCCCGCGGAGATCGAGGCCTGCTACGGCCACCGGCGCCTCGCCGTGAGCGCCCGGGGCTTCCGCAGCGTGGACACCCTCTTCGAGATCCCCGAGGCCGGCCTCTACGCCCAGCTCGTGGACTTCCTCGACGCCGGCAGGCTGCCGGGCAAGGACTGCCTCAAGCTCTTCCACGACGTGCGCTGGGCCATCGACACCGCCCACCGCCAGGGGGACATGAAGGCCGAGATCCTCGAGCACCGGGACTTCTTCATCCCCCGGGACCCCAACCTCGCCCCCGCCCTCGACCGCTGGCGGCGGGGCGGCAAGAAGCTCTTCATCGCCACCAACAGCGACTGGTCCTTCACCCGCGGCGTGATGTCGCACCTGCTGGACGGGCGGGACGAGGAGCGGCCGAAGTGGACCGACTACTTCGACCTCATCTGCGTGAGCACGCGCAAGCCCGCCTTCTTCATGGACACGCCTCCCGCCGTGCCCATCGAGGGCAGCGGCTGCGGCCACGCCTACACCGGCGGCAACGCGCTGTGGGTGGAGAAGGCGCTGGAGGCCAGCGGCGAGGAGGTGCTCTACGTGGGCGACCACGTCTACGGCGACATCCTGCGCTCCAAGAAGAACCTCGCCTGGCGCACCCTCATGCTCATCCCCGAGCTGGAGCGGGAACTGGAGAACCTCGAGTCCCAGGGTGACGACCTCCGCGAGCTGCTGCGGGTGGAGACCCACCGGCGCCGCTGCGAGCGCCGCGTCTCCCTGCTGCTGGACGAGTGGGCCCGTCTGCGGGCGCGCCGCGCCGCCCTGGCCCCGCGCCTCTCCGCCGAGGGCCTGCACGCCATCGAGCGGGAGATGGCCCAGCTCAAGGCCGAGGCCGACGAGGCCGTGCAGCGCGCCGAGGCCCTGCTGCAGCGGACCCAGCAGCTCAACGCCGCCGTGGAGGCCGCCTTCCACCCCCGCTGGGGCCCGCTCTTCCGCGACCGGGACGAGCTGAGCCGCCTCGCCGACCAGATGCAGCAGTACGCCTGCGCCTACACCGGCAAGATCAGCAACCTGCGCATGGTGGATCCCCACGCCACGCTCTTCGCGCCGGTGCCCGCCCTGCCCCACGAGCGGCTCTGACCCGGGGCGGCGCTTCCTCCCCGGGGCCCGGGACCCTGCGTTGACCAGGGCCATCCCCGGGAGCTAGCGTGGGGGATCCCCAGAACCGAGAGGAAGGCGGCACCCATGGACGCTCCCTACGATGTGGCCATCATTGGCGGCGGCCCGGGCGGCAGCACCACGGGCGCCATGCTCAAGCACTACCACCCCGGCCTGCGGGTGCTGATCCTGGAGCGCGAGACCTTCCCCCGGGACCATATCGGCGAGAGCCAGCTGCCCCCCATCAGCGCCGTCCTGGACGAGATGGGCTGCTGGGACAAGGTGGAGGCCGCCGGATTCCCGATCAAGGTGGGGGCGACCTACCGCTGGGGGCGCAGCCCGGAGCTCTGGAACTTCGAGTTCCTGCCCCTGGCCGACTTCCGCGACGAGCCCCGGCCGGCGAAGTTCCAGGGGCAGCGGAAGCAGACCGCCTTCCAGGTGGACCGGTCCATCTACGACCAGATCCTGCTGGACCACGCCCGGGACCTGGGCTGCGAGGTCCTCGAAGGGACCAAGGTGGCCCAGGTCCTCCACGCCGGCGACCGGGTGGAGGGGCTGCGGCTGGAGGACGGCCGCCGGGTCGAGGCCCGCTGGTACGTGGACGCCTCCGGCAACGCCGCCGTCCTGAGGAAGGCCATGGGCGTGGCCACGGACTGCCCGACCAAGCTCAAGTGCATCGCGATCTGGGACTACTGGGAGAACGCCGAGTGGGCGACCCACATCGGCATCGGCGGGACCCGGATCCAGGTCATGAGCCTGGCCCACGGGTGGCTCTGGTTCATCCCGATCGGCCCGACCCGCACCAGCCTGGGCTTCGTCTGCCCCGCCGAGCACTACAAGCAGTCGGGCAGGACCCCCGAGGCGCTCTACGCCGAGGCCATCCAGTCGGACGAGCGGATCGCGGGCCTGATCCGCACGGGCTCGCGGCGGGGAAGGGTGGAGAGCACCAACGACTGGTCCTTCCTCTCCGAGCGGACCTTCGGCGAGAACTGGTTCCTGGTGGGCGAGACGGCGGGCTTCGCGGACCCCATCCTGTCGGCGGGCCTGACCCTCACCCAGACCGGCGCCCGGGAACTGGCCTACACCCTGGGCGAGCTGCTGGTGCACCAGGAGCACGACCCCGCCTGGCTCAAGGCGAACTACAACCACATCCAGCTCACGCGCGTCCGGCAGCACATCCGCTTCGCGGACTACTGGTACGCCTGCAACGGGCAGTTCACGGACCTCCAGGCCCACTGCGCCGAGATCGCCCGGGATTCGGGCCTGGACCTCAGCCCCGAGAAGGCCTGGGCCTGGCTGGCCCAGGGCGGGTTCGCCAACGATGACGCGGGGCACGCCCAGATCGGCGGCTGCAACCTGGCTTCCGTGAAATCCATCACCGAGTTCATCGGCACCGGCGCGTCCCCCTGGCTGGCCAGCGAGTGCAACGTCTTCCACCTGGACCTGGAGGGGGCCGTCCAGGAGACCCTCGGAGTCTACGACGAGGGCCGCGTCAACCCGGTGGGGTGCTACCGTCGCGGCTCACGGCGATTCCCCCTGACCGGCTTCTTCGCGCTCTGGATCGAGGTGCTGAAGGGAGAACCGCACCTCGAGCGCTTCCTGCCCTCGCTGCTTTCCGGACTGGCTAGGGGCCGGGACCCCCAGCACGTTCCCGTCATGCTGCGGGAGGCCTTCGGCGCCCTGGAGGCCCTCATCGCGGACGGCTGGGTGAGGGCCGAACTGGATCCCTCCCGGCCGCGGCTCCGCATCGAGACCCCCAAGGAGGGCCCGATGATGTACTGGGCCGAGGCCCCCGCCACCGGGGGACGGGGATGAGGCAGGCCGGGAATCCAGGCCCCGGAGCCCCGCGGCCGTGACCCCCCAGGACCTCTCCGTCCGGCTCTTCCTGCAGCTGGCCTTCATCCTCCTGGTCTGCCAGGCCGTGGGCTGGGCCTTCCGACGCCTCGGCCAGTCCCAGGTGGTGAGCGAGATGGTGGCCGGCGTGCTGATGGGACCTTCCCTCCTGGGCTGGCTGGCCCCGGGCGCGAGCGCCTACCTCTTCCCGGCGGAATCGAAGCCGATCATCTACGCCATCGCCCAGATCGGCCTCAGCCTCTACATGTTCCTGGTCGGCCTGGAATTCGACGTGGACCTGATCCGCGGCCGCCTGCGGAGCGCCGCCAGCGTGTCCTTCGCCGGCATCCTGGCCCCCTTCGGCCTGGGGGCCCTCATCGCCCTCGGGCTGCACGGCGATCCCGCGCTGTTCTCCCCCTCCGTGACGAAGGCCCAGGCCGTGCTGTTCCTCGGCGCCTGCATGTCCATCACCGCCTTCCCCATGCTGGCCCGCATCATCGTGGAGCAGGGGCTCGCCCGCACGTCCCTCGGCACCCTGGCCCTCGCGGCGGGAGCGCTGGACGACGCCGCCGCCTGGTGCGTCCTGGCCCTGGTCCTCGCCAGCTTCCAGTCCGCGCCGATGATCGCCCTGCTCGCCATCGGCGGCGGCGCCGCCTTCGCCGCCTTCGCGCTGCTCGGGCTGCGCCCCCTGCTCCGCCCCTTCGGGCGGCGCGTGGAGGCCCGGGGCCGACTCGGAAGCATGGGCTTCACGGCCATCCTGGCCTTGGTGATGGCCTGCGCCTGGCTTACCGACGCCCTCAGGATCTACGCGGTGTTCGGGGCCTTCCTCACGGGCATCGCCATTCCTCGGGGCCGCCTCGCGGAGGAGCTGAGGTCCCGCATGCTGCCCTTCGTGAAGTCCTTCCTGCTGCCGGTCTTCTTCGTCTACTCCGGGCTGAACACCCGCATCGGCCTGCTCTCGGGGCTCCACATGGCCGGCATCGCCGCCCTGGTGCTGCTGGCGGCCGTCGCCGGCAAGGGCGTGGCCTGCACCCTGGCCGCGCGCTGGCACGGGGAGCCCTGGCGGGAGGCCCTGGCCATCGGCACCCTCATGAACGCCCGCGGCCTGATGGAGCTGATCATCCTGAACATCGGGCTGGAGGCGAAGGTCATCCAGCCCGGGCTCTTCACCGTGATGGTGCTCATGGCCGTGGCGACCACCCTCATGGCCACGCCCCTCTTCAACGCCGTCCGCGCGGGAAGCGCCGGGGAGCCGGGCACGCCGGCCCTCGCCGGCCCCGGCGAGTGACCGGGACCGGGGGCGGGCGAAGCTACGCGGTGCGTCCCGAATGGGCTAGAATCGGCGCCCAGCCCCTTCCGCCACCCTGATCCCGGAGCCCCCGCATGAGCGAAGCCGCCCCCCGGATCCTCCTGGTGGACGACACGCCCCTGAACCTCGCGGCCCTGGAGAGCGCCCTCCGGGCGGAGAGCGACAGCATCCAGACCGCGGAGGACGGCGAAGCCGCCTGGACGATGCTCGACGCCGATCCCGACTTCGACCTCGTGCTCCTGGACCTGATGATGCCCCGGCTGGACGGCCTGGGCCTCCTCCGTCGCATGAAGGAGGACGCCCGCTTCCGCCAGGTGCCGGTGATCCTGCAGACCGCGGACGCGGCCCCGGAGCGCATCGCCGAGGGCATCCGCGCCGGCGCCTTCTACTACCTCACCAAGCCCCTGAACCTGCAGGTGCTGCGCAGCGTGGTCCGCGCGGCCCTGGAGACGCGGCAGGAGGCCCTGCGCACCTCCCACGAGATCAGCCAGGCCTCCCGGGCCGCGAACCTCCTCAGCCGCGCGGAGTTCCACTACCAGTCCCACGAGGACGCCCGCGCCCTGGCCGCCCTCCTCGTGCGCGTCTACCCCGACCCGGACCGGGTGGCCGTCGGGGTCTGGGAGCTCATCATCAACGCCGTCGAGCACGGCAACCTGGAGATCAGCTACCAGGAGAAGACCCGCCTCATGGCCGAGCGCCGCATGATGGCCGAGGTGGCCGAGCGCCTGACCTGGCCCCGGTTCCGGGACCGCGTCGCCATCGCGGTGCTGGAGCGGGACGCGGACACCCTCACCCTCATCGTGGAGGACCAGGGGCCCGGCTTCGACTGGAAGCCCTACCTGGAGCTGGCGCCGGACCGGGCCTTCCACACCCACGGCCGCGGCATCGCGATGGCGAAGGCCCTGAGCTTCGACGCGATCACCTACGAGGGCCGGGGCAACCGGGTCATCGCGAAGGTCCGGCTCTGAGGCGGCGGGCTCAGGGCCCGGTCCGCGACCGCAGGTCCGCCACCACCCGCTCGTACTCCCCCTCGGCGCGGGCGATCAGGGCCTCGGCCTCCTTGAAGCGGCCGGCGGCGGCGGCCTCCTCGATCCCCGCGCAGAGGCGGCAGAGCTCCCGGGCGTAGAGGTAGGCGGACATCCCGTTCAGGGCGTGGGCCGCCTGGCGCAGGGGTTCCGACTCCCGGTCCTCGAGGCCCTGCCGCAGGTCGCGGACGCGGGAGGGGGCGTGCTGGAGGAAGAGTTCCACGACCTCGCGCGCCCCGGCCCCGAGGCGCGCGAGGGCGGCCCGGTCCACGGCCTCCACCGGGGCCGGCGCCGCCTCCATGAGCGGCTGGAGGGCCCGGAGCAGGTCCGGCTTCTCGATGGGCTTGGTGAGCAGGCCGTCCATGCCCGCCGCGCGGGCGCGCGCCTCCTCCCCCTCCATGGCGTGCGCGGTGAGGGCCAGGATGGGCGTCCGGCGCAGCCCCTGCTCCATGGTCCGGATGGCGATGGTGGCGCTGTAGCCGTCCAGCTCCGGCATCTGGGCGTCCATGAGCATGAGGTCGAAGCGGGACTCCAGGCTGCGGGCGATGGCCTCCTTGCCGTCCGCGGCCACCACCACGTCCGCCCCCATGGACTCCAGCATGTGCACCGCCACCCGCTGGTTCAGCTCGTTGTCCTCCGCCAGGAGGACGCGGCGCCCCGCGAGGGGCCGGGCCGGGCCGGGCTCGGCCTCCCCTTCGTCGCCCCCGAGCCAGAGCACGGGCCGGCCCTCGAGGATGGCCTCCCGCACCGGCTCCAGGACCTCGCGCAGCGCCCAGTCGTAGATGGGCTTGCGCAGCACGCCCTCGGCGCCGAGGGTCCGCCAGTCCGCCCCGTCGAGGCTCCCGTGCATCGGGGCCATGACCAGGAGGGCCCGCACCTCCTGGGCCAGGGCCGCCGCGTCGAGGGGGTCCCCCGCGAGGCTGGCGTCCAGCAGGGCGGCGTGGAAGGGCCGGCGGTCGTTCCGCGCGGCCTCGAGCATGGCCACCGCCTCCTCGACGGCCGAAGCCCGGGCGCAGGGGACCTGCCAGGATTCGAGGAGTTCGGCGAGGGCCTTCGCGGAGACCTCCCGGGGCGTGACCAGGAGGACGGGGAAGTCGGGCCAGCAGGGCGGTGGCGGCGGGGCCGGCGCCTGGGGATCCGCGGGCAGCTCCAGGGTGAACCAGAACCAGGACCCGATGCCCACGCGGCTCTGGAGGCCGATGCGCCCGCCCATCAGCTCCACCAGCTTCCGGGAGATGGCCAGCCCCAGCCCGGTGCCGCCGTAGCGGCGGGTGATGCCGCTGTCCGCCTGGCTGAAGCGCTCGAAGAGCCGCGCCTGCTTGTCCTCGCTGATCCCGATCCCCGTGTCCTCGATGCTGACCTGGACCTCCCGGAGGTCCCCGGAGACCCGCATGCACTCCAGGGCCACCAGGACATGGCCCCGCTCGGTGAACTTGAGGGCGTTGCCCAGCAGGTTGAGCACCACCTGGCGGATGCGGTCGGGATCCCCCATGAAGCGCCGGTCCATGCCGGGCTGGATGCGCAGCACCAGCTCGATGCCCTTCTCCTCCGCCTGCGGGCTGAGGAGGTCGAGGGTCTCCTCGAGGATCTCCGAGAAGTCGAAGGGGACGGCGTGCAGCCGCAGGCGGCCCTCCTCGAGCCGCGCGAAGTCGAGGAGGTCGTTGATGATGGCCAGCAGCGCCCGGCTCGCCCCCTGGATGGTCCGCGCCGACTCCCGCTGCTGGGGGGCCAGGTTCGATTCGAGGAGGATCCCGGACATGCCCAGGATCGCGTTGAGAGGCGTCCGGAGCTCGTGGCTCATGGTGGCGAGGAACTCGCCCTTGGCCTCGTCGGCGGCCTGGGCGGTGCGCACCGCCTGCCTCAGGGCCTCGGTCTGGCGGCGCACCTCCCGGGCCAGCTCGGTGTTGCGTCCGTGCAGCGCGCGGGTGCGCCACCGGTAGAGGGCGTACACCGCGCCGGCGAGGCCCGCGACCCCCAGGAGGCCGACCCACGGGGACCGCCACCAGGGCGGACGGATGCTGAACCAGACCTGCAGCGGCTCGCCCCACCGGTCGGGGGCCGGGCCGCCCTGGAGGCTCGCGCGCAGGTCGAGCCGGTAGGTGCCGGGAGGCAGGCGCGGGTAGGACACGCGCCCCCCCGGGGCTTCCCGCCAGGCCTCCTCGTGGCCCAGGAGCCGCGACTGGAAGGCCAGCGCGTGGGCCCGGGAGAAGGCCAGGGCCGTGGCCTCGGCCTCCAGGGAGTCCTGGCCCGGCGCGAGCCTGGGCATCCCGGCGCCGGAGAGGCGCTGGGGCGTTCCACCGAAGGCGAGCCCGACGAGCACGGCGCGAGGGGCCTCGTCGGGGAGCGGGGCGGCGGAGCCCTCGAAGCGCGCGAGCCCGCCGGCGGTCGCGACCCAGACGTCCCCGCCCGGCTCCGCGAGCAGGGCCGAGGGGGCGCAGGCGTCCGCGGGGAGCCCGTCCCGGCGGGTGTAGGCTTCCAGGCCCCGGCCGTCGAAGCGGTACAGGCCCTGGGCCGTGCCGATCCAGAGGACCCCGCCGGCGCCTTCCGCGAGGGAGCGCGGCGGGGCTCCCAGGCCGGCCACGCGCCCCACCACCCTCAGGACGCCCTCGAGGTTCCGCAGCCGCAGCACGCTCCCGTCCTCGAAGCCCGCCCACACGTCGTCACCGCCGCCCTGGGCCAGGCACTTCGGCGGCGAGGCGGGAAGCCCGTTCTGGGACCCGAAGCGGCGCCAGGCCCCCGCCTCGAGGCAGAGCAGCCCGGCGCTCCCGGCTGCCCAGAGCCGGCCCTGGCGGTCCCGGAGCAGGGCCGGGAAGGCCTCCTCGGCAGGACCGTCGGGGAGCCGCACCCGCTCGGCCTCCAGGCCGGACGGGGAGCGCCGGGCGGAGAGCAGGCCCGAGCCGTCCGTGCCGAGCCAGAGGAGGCCCTCGCGCGCTTCCGCCACGGCGAGGACGGCCCGGTCCTGGAGGGCGCCGCCCCGCAGGGGCCAGAGGGCGAGCCCCGGGCGGCCGGCCTCGAGGACGGCGACCTCCCGCGCCGGCGACCCCGCGGCATAGATCCGGGCGCGGGCCCCTTCCGCGAGGGACAGCACCCTCAGCCCCTCCGTGCCCCGCACCGCCGACCACCCGATGGAGGAGGCCACCGCGAGACCGCGGTCCGTGCCCGCGTAGAGCCTGCCCCCGGCATCCCGCAGCACCGCGCGGGTGGCGGTGGCCGGGAGCCCCTCCCCCAGCCGGAAGGCCTCCCAGAGCCCGCGGCCGAGCACGCGGTGGAGGCCCTCGCCCGCCAGCCAGAGGGTGCCTTCCCGGTCCACGTGCACCAGGCGGCAGGGCGGCGCGGAGGGCCCCAGGTCCAGGCGGGGGGCCCAGAACCGGTCGGCGAGCACGGCCACGGGCCCGGTGGCGGTCGGCACCCAGAGGCGCCCCGACCGGTCCAGGTGGAGCGGCCCCGAGGCTCCGCCCAGGGGGACGCGCGCGCTGAGGTCCTCCCATGCGCCCTCCGCGCCGCGCCTTCCCAGGAAGGACCGGGAGCGCGCGTAGAGCCGCCCGGAGGCGTCCTCCAGCAGGCTCTCGATCGCCTCCCCCGGAGGCAGCCCGCGGGGCCGTCCCAGGGGCTGGGCGTCGAGCAGGCCGCGCGTCCAGCGGAGCCCCTGGATCCCCCCCGCGGCGTCCAGGGTCCAGACGCCGCCGCCCTGGGCCGGCGTCAGCACGGCGGGGCCGGGGCCCTGCCATCCCGGGACGCGCACGAGGGCCGAGCCGCCCGGCCCGGACCGGAAGAGACCCTCCTTCCCGGCCGCCCACAGGCTTCCGTCCCGTTCGAGGGCCAAGGCCCAGACGGCTTCCCGGGGGCCGGACAGCGGCGAGAAGCCCTCGCCGCCCCCGCCGCGGAACACCCCGCGGGACGTCCCGACGACGAGGGCACCCCGGCCCGCGGCAAGGGCGCGCGCGCTGACCCCCTCGAGTCCCTCCGCGGCCCCCGCGCGCCGGAAGCGCCGCCCCTCGAAGCGGAAGAGCCCGCCCGCGGTGGCGAACCAGATGAACCCCGCGGGGTCCTCGGCGATGGCCAGCACCTCCGGGTTCGCGAGCCCCTCCTCGGGACCGTAGGCCTGGACGGCCCGGGCGCCCCGGCCCTGGCCGGGGAGCGGCGGCGCGCACAGGAGCGCCGCCAGGCAGAGCCGCAGGAAGGGAAGTCGCAACATGCGCGTGGAGCCGTGGATTTGGAGGTGGGAACGCCCCTCGCTTACCATGCCAGAGGAAAGCCCATGACGCTCCGTGCCGCCATCGCCGACGACGAACCCGTCGCCCTCCACCGCCTGAAGACCCTGCTTCTCGAGGCCGGCTGGGAGGTGGACGCCTTCGAGGACGGCAAGCGGCTGCTCGGCCACCTCCAGGAACACGCCGCGGACGCCCTCTTCCTCGACATCCAGATGCCTGGGCTCTCCGGCCTCGAGGTCCTCGGGGAGCTGCCCGATCCGCCGCCGCCGGTGATCTTCGTGACCGCCAAGTCCGACTACGCCCTCGCCGCCTTCGAGCACGCCGCCGCGGACTACCTCCTGAAGCCCGTCACCGCCGAGCGCCTGGGGAAGACCCTGGCGCGCCTCCAGGGGAACCAGGTGCCCCGCAGGTCGGTGAGCGAGTTGCGGGAGGCCCTCCCGGCACCGCAGGCCCCGGGCGGCCTCCCCGGCTATGGCCTTCCCGTGCAGCCCCTCCGCTTCCCCGTGCGGGCCGGTGAAGGCAAGCTGCTGCTGGAGCTGCGGAAGGTGAGCCACTTCGAGGTGGTGGACCAGGTGGTCTGGGCCCACACCGGCAAGCAGAAGTTCCGCACGTCCTGGGTCTCCCTCGCCGAAGTGGAGGCGGCCTTCCCGGGGGCCGGACTGCTGCGCATCCAGCGCCATCTCCTGGTGCGTCCGGAGGCCGTGCTGGGCGTCCGGGCCCTCAGCTCGGGCCGCCGGGCCGTCCTGGTGCAGGACGGGGTGGAACTGGAGGCCAGCCGCAGCGCGGCCCACGCCCTCAAGGAGCGGCTCGGGATCTGAGACCGGGTGACCGCCCGGGGCCAGCCTGACGGAACGCGTCGCCTTCCCGCTCCCCCCCGGCCGTCCGCGAACCCGTTCGCCCCGGCCTCGGCACCCTTCGTCCAGGCCTCCCGACCACCCGGAGGGAAGCCCTCCCGGGAGGTTCCGGACTTGCAGGGCCCCCCGTCCCGTCCCGGAGGAGCCATGCCCCTGAGATCCCTGCGCCCGCGCTGGATGACCGCCCTCGGGGCCGCCCTGCTGCTGGCCTGCGGAGGGGGAGGGAGCGGGAGCGGGTCGGGCGGGGGCGGTTCCGCCGTCTCCCTCGTCCTCTCCCCGACCACCGCCTCCCTCGACGGCGGCGACACCGCCGCCTTCACCGCCGCCGTCTCCGGCGCCTCCAATCCCGGCGTCGCCTGGGAGGTCCTCGAGCCCGGCGGCGGCTCCGTCTCCCCCTCCGGCCTCTACACCGCCCCCGACGCCGACGGCACCTTCCACCTCAAGGCCACCGCCCTCGCCGCCTCCTCCGCCTGGGCCCAGGCCTCCATCCAGGTCCGCCGACGCATCACCGTCACCGTCTCCCCCGCCAGCCCCTCCCTCCAGACCGGCGCCTCCCTGGCCTTCACCGCCTCCGTCGCCAACACCTCCAACCCCGCCGTCACCTGGTCCGCCTCCGCCGGCGCCATCACCCCCGCCGGCCTCTTCACCGCACCCGCCACCCCCGGCACCTGCACCGTCCGCGCCACCTCCGTCGCCGATCCCCGCCGCTCCGGCGAGGCCGTCGTCACCGTCACCGCCGCTCCCCAGCCTCCCGCCATCGCCTTCTTCACCGCCACGCCCTCCACGATCAACGCCGGGCAGTCCAGCACCCTGGCCTGGTCCGTCTCCGGCGCCACCAGCCTCTCCCTCAACCAGGGCGTCGGCTCCGTCACCGGCACCACCTCCCGCGCCGTCACGCCCGCGGCCACCACCACCTACACCCTCACCGCCACCAACGCCGCCGGCTCCACCACCGCCACCGCCACCGTCACGGTCTCCCAGCTCCCCGTCATCGCGAGCTTCACCGCCACGCCCTCCACGATCAACGCCGGCGACACGAGCCTGCTGCAGTGGTCCGTCTCCGGCGCCACCAGCCTCGCCATCAGCGGGGGCGTCGGGGACGTCACGGGCTCCACCTCGCGCAACGTCGGACCCCAAGCCACCACCACCTACACCCTCACCGCGAGCAACGCCGCGGGCTCCGCCACCGCCTCCGCCACCGTCACCGTCAACCCGGCGCCGCCCCAGGTCCCCGTCATCGCGAGCTTCACCGCCACGCCCGCCTCCCTCGCCCCGGGCCAGTCCAGCACCCTGGCCTGGTCGGTCACCGGCGCCACCAGCCTGTCCATCGACTCCGGCGTCGGCGACGTCACCGGCGCCAGCAGTCGGGCCGTCTCACCCGCTTCCACCACCACCTACACCCTCACCGCCACCAACCCCGCCGGCTCCGCCACCGCCTCCGCCACCGTCACCGTGGACGCCGCACCGCCACCCCCGCCCTCGGCCTACCTCCTCCTCACCACGGCGCGCCTGCAGCAGGTCCGCGCCGACGCCGCGGCGAACGGCATCGCATGGACGAACCTGCGCAACAACGTGGAGGCCAACCTCGCCAGCACCGACGAGTACGACACGGGCGCCGAGAACATGGCCATGGCCTACCTCGTCTCCGGGGATCCCCGCTATGCCGCGCGGGCCTACTGGTGGGCCCAACGGGCCATGGGACAGACCCTCCGGAACGACAGCTACTACTTCTTCCAGGCCATCGTGCGCCCCGTGGCGATGACCCTGAACTATTGCGCCCCGGCCCTCAGCGCCGCCCAGGCCCAGACCCTGAAGGACTTCCTCCACGCGAGCTGCGACGAGCTCTGGTACCACAACCAGGGCAGCGGCTGGGGCCTCGACGATCCGGCGAACAACTACCACCTCTCCTTCCTCGCGGGCACGGCCTTCTCCGGCTACGCGCTGAAGGCCGCCGGTGACGTCCGGGGCCAGGCATGGCTGGACCTGGTGAACGACAAGCTCACCCGGCCCGCCGGCGTCTTCGCGTACCTGGACCGCATGTCCGGCGGCGACTGGGAGGAGGGCGCGAACTACGGCGAGGGCTCGAAGATGCACCTCTCGCTCTGCCTCGGCGTCCTGGCGGCGGGGGGCGCCAACCACTTCACCCGGCCCTTCTTCGCCGGGGCGATGCGCTACCTGGTCTACGCCCTCCAGCCGGGGAACGCCTACCTCTATCCCGGCGGCGACCTGGCCCGGGAATCCTCCATGGGCGTCTCCCCCTACACCCGCGCCTACGTCCAGCCCATGGTCCTCTGGCTGCCGGATGGCCCCGAGCGCCGGCTGGGGCAGTGGGTCCTGAACCACGTGGAGCCCACCTACCTGGACAGCGACCGTTCCTTCTCCGACCGGGCGGGGCTCTGGCGGGACGTGGCCTTCCGCATGGCCCTCCCGGAGACCGACCCCGCCGGGGAGCCCCTCTCCTACCGCGCCGCCGGAACGGAGTGGATCAACGCCCGCTCCGGCTGGGACGCCGCCGCCACGTCCTTGAGCATCAGCGGCGCGCCGCGCGTCGTGCAGAGCCACCAGCACCAGGACACCGGGCACTTCGTGATGTGGAAGAAGGACTGGCTGGCGGCGGACGCCAGCACCTACAGCCACAGCGGCCTGCTCTGGGAGCCCCAGGGCCAGAACCTGCTGAAGGTGCCCGGCGTGGTGATGCACTTCGAGGACGTCCCGGTCCCGGGGCTGCTGCGGCAGGTCGACAAGGGCGACTTCCTCTACGCGCAGGTGGACGCCACGGGCCTCTACCAGCGCCGCAACGCCTCCAGCCAGCTGGAGCCCCTCCTCAACGAGCACACCCGGGAGTTCGTCTACCTGCGGCCCGACACCCTGGTGGTCTTCGACCGGGTGGACGCCAAGCCCGCGGGCGCCGGCTACCAGTGGATCCTGCACCTGCCCGCCGCCCCCGCGCAGTCCGGCGCGCGCTACACGCTGCTGCGCAACGGCGCCGGCCTGGCCCTGCAGACCCTCTTCGGCGGCGCGGGGAGCGTGGTCTCCGACGCCGACCTGGAGGCCGGCACCACCTCCTTCCGCGTCGCGGTGGAGGGCACCGGCGCCGCCAGCCGCTACCTGCACCTGCTGCAGGTGGCCAGCGGCGCCGTACCCGCCGCCACGGGCCAGCCCGTCAGCGCGCCGGGCCTGAAGGGGCTGCTCTGGAACGGGACCGTGGTGGCCTTCAGCGACCTGGCGAGGGGCGCCGCCCCGGCCCTGCCCCTGACCTACGTGCTGCCCGACATCGCGGTCCACGCCCACATCCTGGCGAACTTCACCTCGGGCGTGGACGTGGACGTCGTCCGCGGGGCGTCCACCACCACCATCACCCTGAGGGCGGGCACCTCCCACCTTCCGGACGCCAACGGCCTCCTCTCCTTCAGCGACGCCGCCGGCCCGGCTCCCCAGCCCCCCGTCATCAGCGCCTTCGGCGCCGTCCCCGCGACCCTCGTCGCCGGACAGTCCGCCACGCTGTCCTGGACCGTCGACGGCGCCACCGCCCTCTCGCTGGACCCGGGCATCGGGCCCGTCGCGGGGAGCAGCCGCGGGGTCAGCCCCGCCGCGACCACCACCTACACCCTCACCGCCACGAACGCCGCCGGTTCGGCCACCGCCACCGCCACGGTGACGGTGCAGCCCGCCCCGGCCGTCGCGCTGCCGAATCCGGTCCTCTTCGTCACCCAGGTCCCGATGGACGGCTTCGGCTCCATCTCCATGCCCTTCGCCAACCATGACGGGTCGAGCAACCTCGCGCCCCGGGGCGGCGACCTCTGGATCCGCTACCCCGACGGGTCCCTGCGCAACCTGACCCGGGAGGCGGGCTTCGGCATGACGGGCCTGCAGGGGGACGCTTCCATCGCCGTGCGCGAGCCCTCGGTGCACTGGAGCGGGACGAAGGCGGTCTTCGCCATGGCCGTGGGCTCCACCACCCAGCAGTACGTGTGGAAGACCCAGTTCTGGCAGCTCTACGAGGTCTCCGGGCTCGGCCAGGGCCAGCCGGTCGTGATCACCAAGGTCCCCCGCCAGCCCAGCGACGCCAACAACATCAGCCCCGTCTACGGCACGGACGACCGCATCATCTTCGCCTCCGACCGCAGCCGCTCCGGCGAAGCCCACCTCTACCCCCAGCTCGACGAGTACGAGAGCACCGTGTCCCTGTCCGGCCTCTGGAGCCTGGACCCTTCGTCCGGCGACCTCAGGCTCCTGGAGCACGCCCCCAGCGGCGCCTTCCATCCCTTCGTGGACGCGGCCGGCCGCGTGGTCTTCACCAAGTGGGACCACCTCCAGCGGGACCAGCAGGCGGACGCCGACGCCGAGGGCGGCGGGTACGGCTCCTTCAACTACGCCGACGAGACGGCCGGAGCCGCGCGCCTCGCCAGCCGCGCCGAGGTCTTCCCCGAGCCCCGGGACTCGGCGGACCCCGAGAACGTGGCCAACCACGCGAACGGCCACCGCTTCAACCAGTTCTTCCCCTGGCAGGTGAACGAGGACGGGACGGAGGAGGAGACCCTGAACCACGTGGGCCGCCACGAGATCGGCGGCGTCTACGTCGGCGAGCCGGCCTTCAACGACGACCCCAACCTCGGCGAGAACGCGCCGGAGGCGAACCACGTGAACCGCAACTACCTGGGCGGCGACGGGGGCATCTTCCAGCTCCGCGAGGACCCGCGCCAGCCTGGGCTCTTCTACGCCGCGAACATGCGCGAGTTCAACGGGGGCCGCGCCGGCCAGATCGTCACCCTCACGGGCGCACCGACCCTGAACGCCGAGCAGATGGCCGTGTCGTGGATCACCCACCCGGACACGAAGAACGAGGTGCCCGACGGCCAGGCCCCGCCTCCGGGGGCCACGGGCCGCTACCGCAACCCGCTGCCCATGAGCGACGGCACCCTCGTGGCCGCGCACGCCGCCGAGACCGGGCCGGACACCAACCTCGGCACCCGCGCGAACCCGAACTACCGCTACAGGTTCCGGCTGAAGACCCTGAAGCCCGCCGGCGGGTACTGGATGGCGGACCAGCCGCTGACCCCCGGCCTCACGACGTCCGTGAGCTGGTTCGACCCCGACGTCCTGGTGGCCTACAGCGGGCCCCTCTGGGAGCTGGATCCCGTGGAAGTGGTCGCCCGGCCCCGCCCCGTCCGCCGCGTGCCCGCCCTCGAGACGCCGGAGCAGCAGGTCCTCGCGGAGGAGGGCGTGAGCGAATCCGCCCTGCGGGCATGGCTGCGGAGCAACGGCCTGGCGCTGATCATCAGCCGCGACGTCACCTCCCGGGACCGCGGCGACCTCCAGCAGCCCTTCAACGTGCGGGTTCCCGGGGGCGTGAGCGCCGTGCCCCTCCCGGGCAAGGTGTACGACCTCCAGCACCTCCAGCTCTTCCAGGGGGACCAGGTGCGCGGCTACGGCGGCACCGCGTCGCCGCGTCCCGGACGACGGGTGCTCGCCCAGGTCCTGCACGGCCCCGCGTCGGCACGGAACCCCGCCAACCCGGGCGGGCCCGCGGGCAGCGTGAAGGTCGCACCGGACGGATCCACCGCGGCCTTCGTGCCGGCTTCCCGCGCCCTCACCTGGCAGCTCACGGACCCCAGTGGCAAGGCCGTGATCCGCGAGCGCAACTGGGTGAGCTTCCAGCCCGGCGAGATCCGCACCTGCGCCAGCTGCCACGGCCTGAACACCCGCAGCCAGACCGGCGGGACCGTGCCCCAGAACAAGCCCGAGGCCCTGCGCCAGCTCCTGCGCCACTGGAAGACCCTGCCCTGAGGCCCGGCCCCGCTCCGGCCATCCCGGGCCCGGCCTGCCGCAGCGCGTCCAGCCCCGGGGCGGACGGGGCCCTCCGGGCCCTCCGGCTCATCCAGTCGAACCCACCACTCGCCCGGCCTCCGCGCCCTCTCGCGCCGTCCTGGAACCGGGCCCCGGCTCCGGACGCATCCCGGTCCCAGCCTTGCACCGCGTCACGATCCGTTCCGGAGGACCCATGTCCGCCCCTCGCCGGCTCTCTCCCTGGATGACGATCCTCGCAGCCCTGGCGCTGCTGGCCTGCGGAGGGGGAGGGAGCGGGAGCGGGTCGGGCGGGGGCGGTTCCGCCGTCTCCCTCGTCCTCTCCCCGACCACCGCCTCCCTCGACGGCGGCGACACCGCCGCCTTCACCGCCGCCGTCTCCGGCGCCTCCAATCCCGGCGTCGCCTGGGAGGTCCTCGAGCCCGGCGGCGGCTCCGTCTCCCCCTCCGGCCTCTACACCGCCCCCGACGCCGACGGCACCTTCCACCTCAAGGCCACCGCCCTCGCCGCCTCCTCCGCCTGGGCCCAGGCCTCCATCCAGGTCCGCCGACGCATCACCGTCACCGTCTCCCCCGCCAGCCCCTCCTCCAGACCGGCGCCTCCCTGGCCTTCACCGCCTCCGTCGCCAACACCTCCAACCCCGCCGTCACCTGGTCCGCCTCCGCCGGCGCCATCACCCCCGCCGGCCTCTTCACCGCACCCGCCACCCCCGGCACCTGCACCGTCCGCGCCACCTCCGTCGCCGATCCCCGCCGCTCCGGCGAGGCCGTCGTCACCGTCACCGCCGCTCCCCCCAGCCTCCCGCCATCGCCCGCGGCCACCACCACCTACACCCTCACCGCCACCCTTCTTCACCACGCCCTCGATCAATGCCGGGCAGTCCAGCACCCTGGCCTGGTCCGTCTCCGGCGCCACCAGCCTCTCCTCAACCAGGGCCCGTCACCGACCTCCCGCGCCGTCACGCCGCGGCCACCACCACCTACACCCTCACCGCCACCAACGCCGCCGGCTCCACCACCGCCAGTCATCGCAGCTTCACCGCCCCTGGTCTGCAGCCTGCCATCAGCGGGGGCGTCCTCCGCGCAACGCCGGACCCCAGCCACCACCACCTCGCCAACGCCGCGGGCTCCGCCACCGCCTCCGGTCCGGTCTCCACAATGCCGGGCAGTCCAGCACCCTGGCCTGGTCCGTCTCCGGCGCCACCAGCCTCTCCCTCAACCAGGGCGTCGGCTCCGTCACCGGCACCACCTCCCGCGCCGTCACGCCCGCGGCCACCACCACCTACACCCTCACGCCGCCGGCACCGCCACCGTCACGGTCTCCCGCTCCCCGTCATCGCGCTTCACCGCCCGCCCTCCACGATCAACGCCACCAGCCTGCTGCAGTGGTCCGTCTACAGCCTCGCCATCACGGGGGCGCCACCAACCTCCGCCGGCTCCGCCACCGCCACCGCCACCGTCACCGTCAACCCGGCGCCGCCCCCGGTCCCCGTCATCGCCCAGCCAGTCCAGCACCCTGGCCTGGTCGGTCACCGGCGCCACCATCCATCGAGCGTTCACCGCCAGCACGCCCGTCTCACCCGCTTCCACCACCACCTACACCCTCACCGCCACCAACCCCGCCGGCTCCGCCACCGCCTCCGCCACCGTCACCGTGGCGGCCTCCCAGCTCCCCTCCATCACGAGCTTCACCGCGACGCCCGCGACCCTCACCCAGGGGCAGTCGAGCACCCTGGCCTGGTCGGTGACCGGCGCCACGGGGCTCACCCTCGACCAGGGCATCGGCGCGGTGACGGGCACGAGCTTCGGGGTCGCGCCGGCGGCCACCACCACCTACACCCTGAGCGCCACCAACGCCGCCGGCACCACCACCGCCGCGGCCACGGTGACCGTGCTGCCACCGGCCCCGGCCTCCTGTTCCGGGATGGACCTCGGGGTGGGGGCGGACCTCAAGGGCACCCAGGTCTTCGCGGCCTCAAGCGCCTGGAACCAGGACATCAGCGGCCTGCCCGTGGACCCCAATTCCGCCACCCTCATCGCGACCATCGGCGCCTCCAAGGGCCTCAAGGGCGACTACGGCGCGGGGCTCTGGGCCGGCGGGAAGATCGGCATCCCCTACGTGGTGGTCTCCGGCCAGCCCAAGGTGCCCCTCACCTTCACGGCCTACGGGGACGAGAGCGACCCCGGCCCCTACCCGGTGCCTCCGGCGGCCCCCATCGAAGGGGATCCCGCGGTGCCCAACGACGGGGACCGCCACGTGCTGGTGCTGGACCGGGACACCTGCACCCTCTACGAGCTCTACCGCGCCTTCCCCGTCGGGGGCGGCACTTCCTGGAAGGCCGACAGCGCCGCCGTCTGGGACCTCAAGGGGGACACGAAGCGGCCCCTCGGATGGACCTCCGCGGATGCGGCGGGGCTGCCCGTCTTCCCGGGCCTCGTGCGCTACGACGAGGCGGCGGCCGGCCAGATCCGGCACGCCCTGCGCTTCACGGCGAACCTGACGCGGAAGGCCTTCACGCCTCCCGCGACCCACTGGGCCTCCAGCAGCACGGATCCCGCGCGCCCCCCCATGGGCATGCGGGTGCGGCTCAAGGCGGGCTACGACATCAGCGGCTTCAGCCCCACCACGCAGGCGGTGCTCCAGGCCCTGAAGACCTACGGCATGATCCTCGCGGACAACGGCTCCGACTGGTACATCTCGGGGGCGCCGGACGACCGTTGGAACAACTCGGCCATCGCGGAGCTCTCCCGCGTGAAGGGGTCGGACCTGGAGGTGGTGAAGATGGGCACCATCTACACCTCCGTGCCCGCCGGCACGCCCCCCGCCATCTCGGCCTTCACGGCCTCACCGGCCACCCTGGCCGCGGGCCAGACCTCCACCCTCAGCTTCACCGTCACCGGCGCGAGCACGGTGATCATCAGCCCGGAGGTCGGCGTGGTGACCGGAGGCGCCACCGCCGTCTCCGTGCGCCCCGGCGCAACCACCACCTACACCCTGACGGCCTCGAACGAGGGCGGCGCGACCACGCGGACGGTGACCGTCACGGTGTCGGGCACCTCGTTCATCACGCCGGACGACCCCGGCACCGCGGACCTGCGCTTCACCCTCCACACGGGCCAGGCGGTCCACCCCATCTCCCGCTGGATCTATGGGTACAACGGCGGCACCTGGGACGCCTCCATGGCCCCCGGGACCACGCTGGGCCGGCTGGGGGGCAACCGCTGGACGGCCTACAACTGGGAGACCAACGCCTCGAACGCGGGCTCGGACTGGGGCCCGTACAGCAACGACGGCTACCTCAGCGCCAGCAGCACGCCGGGGGAGGCCGTGCGGCCCTCCGTGGCCAACGCCCAGGCCGCCGGCGCCGGGATCATCGTCACGGTCCCCCTGCAGGGCTGGGTCTCCGCCGACAAGAACGGGAACGTGGACGTCAGCCAGCCGGTGAGCACCCGATTCCTCCCTTCCCAGGCGAAGAAGGGCGCGCCCTTCTCGAACCCGCCGAGCACCACCGACGGGAAGGTCTACCAGGACGAGTTCGTGGCGTGGCTGGACGGGCGCTTCCCCACGGCCCGCACCGACCCGGCGAGGCCCATCTTCTACATGCTCGACAACGAGCCGGACCTCTGGAACAGCACCCATCTCGAGGTGCAGCGGAGCAAGCTGCGCTACGACCAGCTCATCCCCGCCAGCATCGCCCTGGCCGGCGCCATCAAGGACGTGGTGCCCCAGGCCCTGGTCTTCGGGCCCGCGAGCTACGGCTGGAACGGCTTCGTGAATCTCCAGGACGCGCCGGACGCCGGTGGCCGGGACTTCCTGGAGACCTACCTCGCCCACATCCAGTCCGCCTCCTCGACGCAGGGTCGCCGGCTCCTGGACGTGCTGGACCTGCACTGGTACTCCGAGGCCCAGGGAGGCGGCCAGCGCGTGGCGGGCGGGGACAACAGCGCCGCGGTGGCCGCGGCGAGGATCCAGGCCCCCCGCAGCCTCTGGGATCCCGCCTACACCGAGACGAGCTGGATCACCCAGTGGTCCACCCTCGGCCCCATCCGCCTCATCCCCCGCATGATGGAGAAGATCGCAGCCAGGTATCCCGGGACCCTGCTCGCCTTCAGCGAGTACAACCACGGCGGCGAGGACCACATCAGCGGCGGTCTGGCGCAGGCCGACACCCTGGGCGCCTTCGGTCGGGAGGGCGTCTTCGCCGCGAACCTGTGGCCCCTGACCTCGAACCGCGCCTTCAGCTACGGGGCCTTCCGCCTCTACCGGAACTACGACGGGTCCGGGGGGGCCTTCGGGGACACGAGCTTCAGCGCGACGGCGAGCGACAACGCCATGGGCAGCGTCTACGGGAGCCTTGACGCCGGGAATCCGGCCCGGGTGGTCGCCGTCCTCCTCAACAAGGACACCCTGCCGCGCACCGCCGGGCTGGCGCTGACGCACACCCAGCTCTTCGGCCACGTCGAGGTCTACCAGCTCACCGCCGCGTCGCCCGTCAGCGGCGGCTCGGCCGTCCCCCAGCGGCAGGCCGACGTTCCGCTGACCCTCCGGAACGCGCTGCGGCTGACGCTCCCGGCCTGGAGCGCCACCGTGCTGGTCTTCCGCCCCTGAACGCGTCGGCCCCCGGCCTGGGCCGGGGGCCGACGGCGGGAAGGGCGATCAGAACTTCAGGCCCAGGTAGATCCCGAAGCTGGCGTTGGGCGCCATGGACTTGAGGTTCCGGTCGTCGATGACCGTCAGGCCCATGACCGTGTTCTGGGAGGTCTTGGTGATGGCGACGCTCGCGTCCAGCCCTATGAAGGGCTGGGTGCCGCCGGCCTTCCAGGACCAGTCCCCGCTGAGGCGGAACCAGGGGCGCAGGTAGGTCACCTTGTGCTCGACCGGACCGCTGCCCGTGCCGCCGGAGACGAAGAGGTAGCCCTTGGTGGACAGGGACTCGCCCCGGCCCTCGAGGTGGGTGCCGAGGTTGAAGTTCCCGAATTCCCAGAGGTAGCTGAGGCCGGCGACCCAGTAGGAGTAGCCGAACTTGACGTCCGTGGCGTCCACCGAGACGCCGGGGGAGACGGTGCCGTGGGTCTCGAACTTGGAGGTGGACTCGAGGCGCCCGCCGAGCTGGTAGAACCAGTTGCTGGTGCCGGGGAGCTCGCCCATGAAGCGGATGCCGAAGCCGGTCTGGGCCTTGGCCTGGTCCGTGACCCCCGTGCCGCCGATCTGCGCGATGACCTGCTCGGAAGGGCGCATGAAGTCGCCGAAGATCTGGATGCGGGCCTCCCCGGCGGGGGACTGCCCGAAGAGGGCGCCGGCGCTGAGGACGGCGGTCAAAAGGCTGAGCTTCTTCACAGGACCTCCTGGGCTAGGAATGGGAAGCGAGGGCGAGCGTCAAGGGGTTGTCGCGGTCTGGACAGGAGCAATCAGGGTGCCACCAGGGTGAGGGGGCCGTTCACGACCACGATGTCCCAGTGGTAGTTGAAGGGAATCTTGTGGGCGTTGTTCACGTTCACGCCGCCAGGAAGCACGCGCATGGTCGCCGAGGCGGTCTTGATGGCGTCGATCCAGTCCGGCCGGTTGAGGGCCCGGGCGCCGGAGGCGGGGTGGTTCTTCAGGATGGACTTGATGCCGTAGACCACCAGGGAGGCCGTGCCGGAGGTGGGGCGCAGCTCCAGGGGGATGTCGAACCAGCAGTAGCCGGGGGCGACCTTGTCGGTGCCGCCGGGGGCCGGGCCGTCGGCCGCGCTGCGGCCGCTGGGCAGGTAGGTGCGCGCGTCGGTGAGGATCAGGTCCGTCGTGGACTGGGTCCCGGCGGGGAAGCTCCCCGGGAGCAGGAAATGCTGGGTGGTGCCGGTCCGGAGCTCGACCACCCAGAAATCGGGGGGAACGGGGTTTCCGTTCGCGTCGCGGGTCGGGTTGTACCACGTGACGCGGTACCCGCCCGTGCCGCTGCCGGTCAGTCCGCCGTTGGCGTTGCGGCCGCGCTTGTCCACGACGGTGTCGAGGGGCGGCGCGAAGCCGAAGATCTCGACCGCGTCGGTGGAGGCCCCCGCCACCGTGAGCGGCGGCTGGGAGGTCAGGTCATCGGCGAGCCAGGTCCGGCTGATGGCGGATCCGGTGGCGCTGTTGTAGTAGGGGGCGTACGCAGCCCAGAAGAAGCGGCCGACGCCGGTGCTGCTGGGGGTGCCCCCGTTCACGGCCACCGGGGAGGCGTTGGTGAAGCCGGGGCCGCCCCGGGCGGTGAGGTCGAACGCGGAGTTGTCGGGGGCGATCCCGGACAGCTTGGGCCAGGCGGTGGGATTGCTGTTCCGGAAGTAGGCGAAGCTGCCGATGTCCTCCAGGTAGGAGAGCGAGGCCTGGTTGAGCACCAGCGGGCGGGACCAGACCTTCGTCCAGAGGTATTCGGACATCGAGAAGACCGTCCGGGTCGGGGCGAAGAAGTAGGTCCGGCTCTGGTTGGGGATGCGGTCGGGGTCGTTGCCGTCATAGGGGACCGGCAGGCCGTTGATGCCGCCCTTGAAGGGCACGACCCCCGGCGTCCCGTACACGGCCTGGGAGAACATGGACGCCACCGCCGGATCCATGGGGGTGGGCGCCAGGAGGGCGGTGCTGGACGGGTTGGTGGAGCCGGAGATCGTGATGTCGTAGGGATCCGTGACCCCGCCGGGGATCCGGAAGGCTTCGAAGGACCAGGCCGCGAAGGTGTCGGATTTCACGTTGTCCGCGGTGTATTTCGGCCCGTCGAGCACGAAACCCATGTTCGAGGGGGTTCCGGGGGTGCTCGTGGGGTCTGGGACCGGGGCCTCGCCCAGGCTGTTGGTGGTGGGGGCCAGCAGGAAGCCGGTCCACTCGGCGAAGCTCTGGTTGCCCCGGATGCCGCTGAACGCGTAGACCACGTTGCTGTTCTGGACCCACTGGTTGAGGGCCCCGAGGGAGTCGCTCGCGTCCAGGGGGATGGAGAGCCGGTCCAGCCAGCGCGTGTTCGGCGGAGTGTTGCCGATGATCAGGTCGCCGTTCACGTAGCCCTGGAGACGGCGCTCGGCGGGGCTCGCGTTCTCGGGCGCGAAGCCCTGGCCGGTCACCAGCTTGAGGGTCGGGTTGTAGGGCGGCGTCGCGTTCTCGAACCCGAAGCTGGAGCGGGCGGGGTCCACGATGGTGCCGAGGCTGGGGTCGGCGAAGGGCCCGGTGGGCGCGTTGGGGATCCGCATCAGGTACCCCGTGGCGTCTTCGCCGAAGCCCGGGATCTGGACGTAGAACGGGAGGTTGGAGCGGACCGGGATCTGGGCCTGGGCCTGGCCGGAGGGGTCGGAGACCTTGAAGGTGTTGATCAGCCCGTCCTGGAAGATCGTCAGCGTGGCGCCGAGGCCGTTGGCCGCGGTGCGCGCCGGGGAGAGGCTGGCCACGGCGTTGTTGTCCGCCTTCAGGCGGTACAGCAGGGTGATGTTAAAGCTCTGGGTATTCGTGCCGTCGACGATCACCCACTTGCGGTAGGTCTTCCGGCTGGCCAGGGGGCCGTTGGCCGAATTCCGGCCGAAGGCGTCCGTGACCTTCAGTTCCACCAGGTAGGGGGTGATGGTCCCCGCGCTGGCGCTGAAGACCACCTCGCCCGGATCCGCCAGGCTGGAACTGGAGGGGACGCCGCCCTGGAAGGTCCAGGCGTAGGACAGGCCGGGATCCCCGCTGCCCGGGGCGGTTCCGGCGCCGCGGAACAGGATCTTCCCGCCGCTGGGGATGACCACCAGGTCGGGATCGTTCGGGCCGGGAGGATTGAAGAGGCCCAGGCCGGGGTTGCTCGGGAGCTCCCCGCTGGTGGGGAGGGTCCCGCTGGCCTGGGGCGTGGTGATGGTCGCGGTGGGATAGGTGTTGTAGGTGACGTTGAAAGTCCGGGTCTGCTCGATGGCCGCGCCATTCGACGACCGGCTGTCGGTGGCGTTCACGCGCACCGTGACGGCCTGGGTCGAACTGGTGAAGCTGTCCGGGAAGGTGTGGGTCAGGCTCTGGGGGGATCCCACGCCGGTCCCGGTGGCGGTGCCCGTGGTCACGGGCGTCCCGTCGCCCCAGTCCACCGTGTAGGTGAGGGTGTCGTCGTCGAGGTCGGAGAGGGTGAACGCGAGGGTGACGGCCTTCGAGGTGAAGGCCGAGACCGTGGTGCCGGCGGGGTTGGTGATCGTGATGATGGGCCGGTTGTTCGCCCCGGAGAGGGTGTTGATGGTGATGTCGGGGCCGGTCACCAGGTCGCTGCTCACGCCGGTGGAATCGGTCACCTTCACCGTCGGGTGCGCCACGCGCGTCCCCGCGGCGACGGTCCCGTTGTAGCGGACGGTGTACGAGAAGACACCGCCTCCGTTGGCGGTGGACTGGGTGACGACCGCGTTCGTGTCGCCGGGGCTGAAGGCCACGTTCGACAGTCCGATGGTCCCGTGCCCGGTGGTGGCCACCTGGACGGAGAAGTTGATGTTCACGCCGCCACCGGGGTCCGCCTGGGCCGTGAGGGAGCCCGCGGGATTGGTGAAGGCGACCGTGATCGGCGAGGGGGCGGTGTCCACCTCGACGGTCCTGGAGAGGTAGGCGCCGGGCTGCCCGCTGGTGTCGTAGGCCCTCACCCGCACCGTCTGGGTGCCGGACAGGGTGTAGCTGTGGTTCACCGAGGCGCTCGTGGTCTGGATCAGCTGCCCGCCGTTGTCCCCGAAGTCCCACTCGTACTTGGAGATGGTGTCGCCGATGTCCGGGTCGGTGGCCTTCGCCAGGAAGGTGTAGACGCTGTAGCGCGTCAGCACGACGTCCGTCGGCGCATAGGAGACGTCCGTGACGGTGGGCAGGGTGTTGCCCCGGCGCACCTCGCTCCCGTTGGTGACCTTGGACCCCCCTCCACAACCGGCGAGGACGAGCCCAAGGACGACCGGGAGGGCTTTCAGCAAGAAGTCATTCCTTTGCCGCATATAGGCCTCGGTGGGAATGGAAGAGAAAAATTCTCTCAAGACAGGTGATTACATAGATAGACGTGGGGTAAGCGTTCGTCAATCCTAGCACATTCATAAGTTGCTTTGGATTTATTCAGCAACCGCCCCACCCTGGCCCACCCTTCCGGCCCCTGGGCCGAGGCCGGCCCGGGACGCGGGCATGGACGGGATGGTCGGTCCTTTGACCTCTGGAGAGGCATAACCCCCCCTCGAAGCAAGGTTCACACCACCCGGGCCGGGCGTGTCCCCTACCCCTGGATCCAGACCGGCTCCTCGCCCAGGAGCAGGGAGACGGCCCGCCGTCCCCGAGGGCCCGGGTCCACGGTGAAGTCATTCACCCAGGCCCTCACGTAGCGGCTGACCATGTCCCGCGCCATCCCGCGCCCGAAGGACTGGGCGTAGTCCACGCTCTCCTCGTGGCGGGCGATGGCCCCTTCCACGCTCCGGCGCATGAGCGCCGCGAACCGGGCCTTGGCCGCCGGATCCAGGTCCCGGCGGATGGCGTTCCCGCCCATGGGGAGGGGCAGGTCCTCGCGCTCCTTCCACCAGGCGCCCAGGTCCACCAGGCACTGGAGGCCCAGGTCCCGGTACTGGAGCTGGCTCTCGTGGATGAGCAGGCCGGCCTCGGCCCTGCCCTCCGCCACCGCCGGCAGGATGCGGTCGAAGGGCATCACCACGATGCGGGGCTCGAAGCCCGAAGCCTGGGACATGCGCCGGAGGGCGAGGTAGGCGCTGGTCCTCAGGCCCGGGACCGCGATGGTGAGTCCGGGCCACTCCGCCTGGGAGACGTCCCGGCGGGCCACCACCACGGGCCCCGTTCCCTCCTGGATGCTGGACCCGGCCGTCAAGAGGTCGTAGCGGTCCCGGATGGCCGGGTAGGCGCCGAAGCTGATGGCGGTGACGTCGTAGCGGGCCTCCGAGGCCCGCTGGTTGAGGACTTCGATGTCCTCGCGGATGAACTCGATCTCGAAGCCTTCCGGATCCAGCCAGCCCAGGGCCAGGGGCGCCATCATGTAGGCGTCGTCGCTGTCCGGGCTGTGGGCGATGGTGAGCCGCATCAGTAGCCGAACCCGTTCTTGCGGATGTGGATGTAGGACTTGGCCTCGGCGTTCCGGAGGCTGCCGCCGACGACCTCGCCCACGTAGACCAGGTGGTCGCCGCCGGTCTCCAGGGTCCTCGTCAGCTTCAGCACCAGGTGGGCGTAGCCCCCGGCGAAGACCGGGGCGGGCGCGTCCGCGAGCAGCGTGTCCGGGTCCTCGGCCCAGGGATCCACGCCGGGCTCGAAGCCCTTGCCGTAGCGCTTGAGGCTGGCGAAGTCGCCCTCCGCCAGGAGGTTCAGGGCGAGGTGGCCGCTGCCCTGCGCGAGGGCCTCGATGGGCCGTCCGGCCTTCACGCAGACCGCCACCAGGGGTGGCTCGAAGCTGACCTGCTGGAACCAGGAGGCCAGGAAGCCCGTGCGTTGCCCGTCGTGCTGCGCCGTGGCGATGGCGAGGCCGCTGGGGATCCTGCCCAGGGCGGGGCCCACCTGGTCCTGGAAGTCGGTCATGGTCGCTCCTTGTCGGGGGTTCAGGGCTTGCCGGCCTCGCCGTGGGGCTCGGGATGGCGGGCCTCGTCGAGCTTCTGCTCCACCCGCCGCAGGGCCTTGGCCGCGAGGGCATAGCCGGGGTTGGACTCCAGGGCGCGGCCGAAGTGCTCCCGGGCCAGCTCCAGCTTCCCGGCCGCCTCGAAGATGCGCCCCAGGTTGTAGTGGGGGAAGCAGTAGCTCTCGTAGCGCTGGGCCTTGAGCGCCATGCGCAGCCAGGGAATGGCGTCGTCGGGCTGGCCCAGCTCCAGGCAGTAGGCGCCGATGTCGTTGTAGGGGTTGCCGAACTCGGGATCCAGGTCGATGGCCCGGTGGCAGTCCGCGATGGCCCCCTCGAAGTCCCGGTGGAAGGACTTGGCCCAGCCCCGGAAGGTGAAGGCCTCCGGCGTGGGCAGCACGGCGAGGCTCTGGTCGTAGAGTTCCAGGGCCTGGTCGATCTCGCCCTTCATGTGGAGCTGATAGGCCCTGCCCATCACCTCCATGGCCTCCTGGCGCTTCTCGTCGCTCATGCCCCTCACCGCAGGCTCCACGCTACAGCCGTCCCTGCAGCCTGAGAAGGTGGACCGCCTGGACCAGGCTGTAAACCCCCATCCCCGCCACCAGGAGACCCCCGAGGCGGAGGAGGCGGTGCCGCCAGGCCTGCCCCAGCCGCGTGCTGGCCAGGCCCAGGCCCAGCAGGACCGGGAGGTTCCCGAGGCCGAAGGCGGCCATGCCGGCGGCCCCCATCCGCCAGGACCCGGCGTCCAGGCTTTTCACGAGCATCATGTAGACGAGGCCGCAGGGCACCAGCCCCCACAGAAGCCCGAGGAGCACGGGCCCGCCGCCGGATTTCAGGCCCCGGCCCAGCAGGGTTTGCAGCGGCTTCGGGAGGGACCACTCCATCAGCGCGTCCGCGCGTCGGCCCAGGACCAGGAGCAGGCCGAGCAGCAGCATCAGCGCCCCGAGACCGAGCTTCACCCAGACCTGCCAGGGCCAGGCCTGGGAGGCCAGGAGCGCCTGGCCTTCGGGACGGCAGCAGGCCTCCATGTCCGCCACGGTCTGGAGGCGGGCGAAGCCACCCGCCCAGCCGATGGCCGCCCCCAGCAGCGCGTAGGTGGCGACCCGGCCCATCTGGAAGAGCAGGTGGCGGACCCAGGGCCGTCCATCCCGCCGGGCCTGGGCCATGCCGAAGGCCGTCACCAGGGGGCCGCACATGCCCGCGCAGTGGCCCACGGAGCCCAGCAGGCCCGCCACCCACATCACCCCCAGCCAGGAGGCGGCGTGGGGCTGGTTCAACCAGGTCTCGAGCATGCGGGGTCCGAAACCTCCATCATTTCCGGCCCGGGCCGGCCGGGGAACGGGAGAATCCCGCGCCTTGGTCACCCCCTGGCCCACTGGTAAACTGGGCCCTTCGGCCCAAACACCAACCGCGGGGCATGCGAGGCCTTGAGGCCCACCCGCGCCCAGGAGCGCCCATGAGCCTTTCCGCCGTCCAAGCCCCGAGCTTCGTCACCAACAAGAAGCTCCTGTCCTGGGTCGAGGAGGTGGCCCGGCTCTGCGAGCCGAAGGACATCCACTGGTGCGACGGCAGCCAGGAGGAGTACGACCGCCTCTGCCAGAGGATGGTAGAGGCCGGGACCTTCCGGCGGCTCAATCCGGAGAAGCGCCCGGACTCCTACCTCGCCCTCAGCGATCCCGGCGACGTGGCCCGGGTGGAGGACCGCACCTTCGTCTGCACCGCGCGCAAGGACGACGCGGGTCCGAACAACAACTGGATGGACCCCGCCGACATGAAGGACACGCTCCGCGGCCTCTTCCAGGGCTGCATGCGGGGCCGGACCATGTACGTCATCCCCTTCAGCATGGGCCCGCTGGGCTCGGACATCGCCCACATCGGCGTAGAGATCTCCGACTCGCCCTACGTGGCCGTGAACATGAAGATCATGACCCGCATGGGCAAGGCCGTGTACGACGTGCTGGGCGACGGCGACTTCGTGCCCTGCCTGCACAGCGTGGGCGCGCCCCTGGCCGAGGGGCAGAAGGACGTGGCCTGGCCCTGCAACCCCGACAACAAGTACATCTGCCACTTCCCCGAGACCCGCGAGATCTGGTCCTTCGGCAGCGGCTACGGCGGCAACGCCCTGCTGGGCAAGAAGTGCTTCGCCCTGCGCATCGCCTCCACCATGGCCCGGGACGAGGGCTGGCTCGCCGAGCACATGCTGATCCTCGGCGTGGAGGATCCGAAGGGCGAGAAGACCTACGTGGCCGCGGCCTTCCCCAGCGCCTGCGGCAAGACCAACTTCGCCATGATCAACCCGCCCGAGCGGTACCGGGACTTCAAGGTCACCACCGTGGGCGACGACATCGCGTGGATCAAGCCGGGCAAGGACGGGCGCCTCTACGCCATCAACCCCGAGGCGGGCTTCTTCGGCGTGGCTCCCGGCACGTCCATGAAGTCCAACCCCAACGCCATGCTCACCATCACGAAGAACACGATCTTCACGAACGTCGCGCTCACCGCCGACGGCGACGTGTGGTGGGAGGGCATGACGGACGAGGTCCCCGACGGCCTCACCAACTGGCAGGGCCAGCCCCACGACAAGCAGAGCGGCAAGCCCGCCGCCCATCCGAATGCCCGGTTCACGGCGCCCGCCTCCCAGTGTCCGACCATCGATCCCAAGTGGGAGGACCCCGCGGGCGTGCCCCTGAGCGCCTTCATGTTCGGCGGCCGCCGCGCCACCGCGGTGCCCCTGGTCGTGCAGGCCCACAACTGGAGCTTCGGCTGCTACGCCGCCGCCACCATCGGCTCGGAGATGACCGCCGCCGCCGCCGGCAACATCGGCGAGGTGCGCCGGGACCCCTTCGCCATGCTGCCCTTCTGCGGCTACCACATGGGCGACTACTTCAACCACTGGCTCCAGTTCGGCCGCGAGATCCCGGATCCCCCGCGCATCTTCATCGTGAACTGGTTCCGCAAGGGCCCCGACGGCAAGTTCCTCTGGCCGGGCTACGGCGAGAACATGCGCGTCCTCAAGTGGATCGTGGACCGCGTCCACGGCCGCGTGAGCTGCGTGGAGACGCCGCTCGGCTGGGTGCCCAAGCAGGAGGACGTGGACCTGGAGGGCATCCAGGGCTTCGATCCCTCGAAGTGGCACCAGGTCATGGCCATCGACAAGGACGAGTGGCGCCGGGAGCTGCTGCTCCACGAGGAGCTCTTCGAGAAGCTCTACGACCGGCTCCCCAAGGAGTTCCCGCCCATGCGCCAGCTCCTGCTCTCGGCCCTGTGGCGCACCCGCCGCAAGATGGACGTGCCCCCCGGCCACTTCTGAGGCCCGGAAGCCCGCGGAAGGCCCCGCCCCGGCGTCGAACGGGCGGGGCCTTCCTTGTGATGGATGTCGCAGGGCCCGGGCGTCACCTTGAAGCTGCCATGGCCCGCCTCCTGCTCAACGACCGCCTCTTCGACGCCCCCGAGGGCGCGACCCTCCTGGACGCGGCCCGGGCCGCGGGCCTCGACATCCCGACCCTGTGCCTCGACCGGCGCCTGGACGCCGCGTCGGCCTGCCGCCTCTGCGAGGTGGAGGTGGAGGGCCAGGAGCGCACCCTCTGCGCCTGCGCCACGCCGGCGGCGGACGGCATGGCGGTGCGCACCCACACGGAGGCCCTGGAGGCCTACCGCCGCGGCGTGCTGGAGATGCTGGCCCGGCGCTACCCCGCGGACGCCCCCGCCCGCCTGCCCGAGGCCCCCTTCCACCGGCTCCTCGCCCGCTACGGCGTGGAGGCCAAGGGGGAGCGCGACCCGGCCAAGGTGGACGCGACCCATCCCTACCTGCACCTGGACATGAGCCAGTGCATCGACTGCTACCGCTGCGTGCACATCTGCGCCGAGCTGCAGGGCCAGTTCGTGTGGAAGGTGATGGAACGCGGCGGCCGCACGCGGGTGGAGCCGGCCGCCGGCACCCTGCAGGACAGCGGCTGCGTCTCCTGCGGGGCCTGCGCCGACACCTGCCCCACCGGCGCCATCGCGGACAAGTCCCGCCTGGAGCTGGGCCCCGCGACGGCCTGGACGCGCACCGTCTGCCCCTACTGCGGCACGGGCTGCGAGATGGAGGTCGGCACCCGGGCCGGCCGCATCGTCCAGGTCAAGCCCGCGGTGGACAGCCCCGTGAACCGCGGCCACCTGTGCGTGAAGGGCCGCTACGGCAGCGGCTTCGTGGACGCCCCGGACCGCGTCCTCCACCCGATGGTCCGGCGGGCCGGCGAATGGGTGCGCGCGTCCTGGGACGAGGCCCTGGACGAGGCCGCGGGGCTGCTGCGCCGGGTGCGCGAGGCGCATGGCGGCGAGGCCATCGGCGTGCTCGGCTCCTCCCGGGCCACCAACGAGGAGGGTTTCCTCGCCCAGAAGTTCGCGCGGCTGGTGCTGGGCAGCGGCAACGTCGACTGCTGCGCTCGGGTCTGCCACGGCCCCAGCGCCGCGGGCCTCGCCGCCGCCGTGGGCACCGGCGCGGCCACCAACAGCTTCAGCGACATCGAGCGGGCCGCGTCGCTGCTGGTCGTCGGCGCGAACCCCACGGAGAACCATCCCATCGTCGGGGCGCGGATCAAGCAGCGGGCCCTCAAGGGCGCGCCCCTGGTGGTCATCGATCCGCGCCGCACCGAGCTGGCGAGGATGGCCACCGTGCACCTGGCCCTGAAGCCGGGCACGAACATGCCCCTGCTCCTCGCCATGGCCCACGCCATCGTCCGCGAGGGCCTGGTGGACCGCGCCTTCGTGGAGGCGCGCACCGAGGGGTTCGAGGCCTTCGAAAGGTCGCTCGCCGTCTGGTCCCCCGAACGGGTGGGGGAAGTCTGCTGCGTGGAGGCCGAGGCGATCCGCCGGGCGGCCCGGATCTACGCCACCGCCAAGCCGGCCTACATGTGCCACGGCCTCGGCGTCACCGAGCACGTCCAGGGCACGGACAGCGTCACCGCCCTGGCCCACCTCGCCATGCTCACGGGGAACCTGGGCGTGGAGGGCGCCGGCGTGAATCCCCTGCGGGGGCAGAACAACGTCCAGGGCTGCGCGCAGATGGGCTGCGAGCCCAAGCGGCTCACGGGGTACCAGCCCCTGGACAAGGCCCGGGAGGTCCACGAGGCGCGCTGGGGCGCCACCCTGCCGGGCCCCGGCCTGGACGTGCTCCAGATGGTCGACGCCGCCGGGGCGGGCGAACTGAAGGCCCTCGTGGCCATCGGCTACGACGTCTACCTCTCGAACCCCGACGCGGGTTCCACCCGGGCCGCCCTCGCGCGGCTGGAGGGCTGCGTGGTGGTGGACCTGTTCATGAACGAGACCGCCCGCGCCTTCGGGACGGTCTTCCTGCCGGTGTGCAGCAGCTTCGAGAAGGATGGCACTTTCATGAACGGCGACCGCCGGGTCCAGCGGATCCGCGCCGCCCTCCCGCCCCAGGGCGAGTCGAAGACCGACCTGGAGGTGTTGGCCCTCCTGGCGGACCGCCTCGGCTTCGGCGAAGCCTTCCGCTACGCCGGGCCCTCGCAGGTCTGGGACGAGATCCGCGACCTCTGGCCCGCGGTGGCGGGCATCTCCTACGCGCGCCTGGATTCCGGCGGCATCCAGTGGCCCTGCCCGACGGAGTCCCACCCGGGCACCGCGGTGCTCCACCGGGAGGGCTTCCCCGTGGGGCCGCGGGCGGCCTTCCGCCCCCAGACCTGGACGCCCAGCAGCGAGTTCGCCGGCGGCGCCTGGCCCCTGCAGCTCAACACCGGGCGCAGCCTCTTCCACTTCAATGCCGCCACCATGACGGACCGGACCCGGAACCGCGAGCTCTGGCCCGTGGACAGGCTCGACATCCATCCCGCCGACGCCCGGGCCCACGGCCTCGCCGAGGGCGATCCCGTGCGCGTCGAGAGCCGCCATGGCGCCTTCACGCTGAACGCCCGGATCACCGAGGAGGTGCGGGAGGGCGAGCTCTTCTGCACCTTCCATGACGCGGCGGCCTTCGTGAACCGCGCCACCGGCCGCGGACGCGATCCCGTGACCCACACGCCGGAGTACAAGGTCACCGCGGTGCGCATCGCCAAGGCCTGAGCCCCGGGCCGGGGAATCCACTATCCTCGTCCCATGGCCCCCGAACCCCATCCCGGAACCTACTGCCAGAACTGCATGACCTGGAATCCCGGGGAGCGGGAGACCTGCAAGCGCTGCGGCACGCGGCTGCTGCTGGTGACCGGCGACCAGGGCTGGGAGGAGCCCGAGGACGAGCCGAACGACGAGGACCTCGACGAGCACCTCCTGGAGCGCATCACGGGCCTCGAAGAGACCATGCGGCGGGTGGAGACCTACCTGGAGACGGTCTCCGAGCAGCTCGGCCGCCTCGACCGTTCCGAAGTCATGCTGCGCAACGGCCTGCTCGCCCTCGTGGGCGAGCTGGAGTCCCGGGGCAAGCTGGACGCCGCGGCCTTCTCCACGCGCTGGGAGACCCTGGTGGACGACAACCTGCACCTCATCGAGGCGCGGGAGACCTTCACCCGCTACCGGGCGCGCATCCTGCCCCTGGCCCGCCCCAAGTCCATGGCCCAGCTCCGCCGCGCCCTGCTGGAGACCGCCGCCTTCCTGGAGGACGGCCAGCTCGCCCGGGCCGCGGACCGGCTGGCCCTGGCCCTGCCCCTGGACCCGAAGAACTACGAGCTGGTCTTCACCGTGGCCTTCCTCAAGGACATGGCCCAGGACGGCGACGAGGCGGAGGTCCACGCCCGCAAGGTGGTGGCCCTGAGCCCCCGGCACTACGAGGCCTGGATGCTCCTGGGGCGGCTCCAGCTCGAAGTTCCCGAGAAGCTGGACAGCGCCATCACCGCCCTGCGCACCGCCGCCGACCTGAGGCCCGAGGAGGCCGAGCCCCGGATCAGCCTCGCCGAAGTGCTGCTCGACGAGGAGGACCTCCAGGGCGCGCTGGAGAGCGCCACCGAGGCCGTGGGCCTGCGCCGGGACGGCGAGACCCTGTCCCTCCTGGGCGAGGTCCACCTGGCCCGTGGCGAGGCCGCCAAGGCCATCCCGGTGCTGAAGGAGGCCAGCGGCCACCTGCCCGGGGACCTCGCGGTGCGGGAGCTGCTGGCGGAGTCGTACCTGGTGGGCGGCGAGCGGGCCAAGGCCTTCGCGATCCTGAAGGAGCTGCTGGAGCAGCACCCCGGGGACCCCGGCCTGCTGCTCATCCTCGACGCGCCCGACGCCCCCACCCTGCGCGAGGCCCGGGGCGGAAAGGCCGCGGCCGCGCGGCTGCTGGACGACGCGGAGGCGTGGCTGGCCGAGGGCGACCTGGCCGCGGCGGAGGCCGACCTCAAGAAGGCCCGCCGCAAGGAGCGGAGCCAGCGCGCCGACTGGGTGGAACTGCAGATCGCCTACCGGCGCAACCCCGGCGGGACCCTGGGCAAGCTGCAGGCCTTTGCCGCCTCGGACCGGCATCCCCGGCTCTGCTTCCTGGCCCTTCGCACGGTGCTCGAGCATCACATGGCCAAGGATCCGGACGACGCCCGCGAAGCGTCCATCCGCCGGGCCCTGGAGGCCTACCTCGAGAAGCATCCCAAGAGCAGCGGCGCATGGGAGGCGGCCCTGATGAAGCAGGCCTACCGGCTGCTGGGGGGAAAGTCCACCCCCGAGGACCTGGAGGAGGTGCGCCGCCTCCACGCCCATCCCCTGCCCGGCCAGGAGGGCCGCGCGCGCTCCCTGCTGGGCCAGATGCTCATGGGACTGGGCCGCCCCCAGGAGGTGGTGGACCTCCTCGACCCGGTCCTCGAGAAGGAGCCCACCCTCCTGAACCACTACCAGCTCGGCGCCGCCCTGGCGGCCCTGGGCGCCAAGGACGACGCCCGCATGGTCCTGGAGGCGGCCCTGGAAGCCGATCCCGCGGACCTCTCCGAGGACCAGGCCAAACACCTTGCGGAGCAGGCGGAGGCCCTCCTCAAGACCCTGGGCGGCCGGACCCGCGGACGGCACTGAGCCCGGGCTTTGGGCGTTGGATCTTGGGCTCTGGTTGGGTGAGGCGATCCCGGCCGCCGGGTCCTGAACCTGGCTGAGGGAATGGGCGTCTGGCGAGAGCCCAAGGCCCAACGTCCAAGGCCCGAGGATCCGGGATTCCATCACGGTTTTTATTGTTGACAGGTTAAGTCAGGATTCCAGAATGGGAGGTTGGGGAGACCTCCATGAGCCAGTCCCTTCAGGCTGTCACCGGCCAGGAGTACAAGTACGGCTTCGTCACGGACATCGAGTCCGACACCGTGGCCCCCGGCCTCTCCGAGGACGTGATCCGCCTCATCTCCGCCAAGAAGGGCGAGCCGGACTGGCTCCTGGAGTGGCGGCTGAAGGCCTACCGGCACTGGCTGACCATGACCGAGCCCGCCTGGGCCGACGTCCACTACGAGAAGCCCGAGTTCCAGAAGATCGTCTACTACAGCGCGCCCAAGCCCAGGACCCCCAAGTACGCGTCCATGGACGAGGTGGACCCGGAGCTGAAGCGCACCTTCGAGAAGCTGGGCGTGCCCCTGAACGAGCAGGCCGCCCTGGCCGGCGTCGCCGTGGACGTGGTCTTCGACTCCGTGAGCGTCACCACCACCTACAAGGAGAAGCTCGCGGCGGTGGGCATCATCTTCTGCTCCTTCAGCGAGGCCGTGCGCGAGCATCCCGACCTGGTGAAGAAGTACCTCGGCAGCGTGGTGCCCTTCTCCGACAACTTCTACGCGGCCCTGAACAGCGCGGTCTTCACCGACGGCTCCTTCGTCTTCATCCCCAAGGGCGTCGCGTGCCCCATGGACCTGAGCACCTACTTCCGCATCAACAACAAGGAGTCGGGCCAGTTCGAGCGAACCCTCATCGTGGCGGAGGAGGGCGCCTCCGTGAGCTACCTGGAGGGCTGCACGGCGCCCCAGTTCGACACCAACCAGCTCCACGCCGCGGTGGTGGAGCTCGTGGCCCTCGACGACGCCAACATCAAGTACAGCACCGTGCAGAACTGGTACGCCGGGGACAAGGACGGCGTGGGCGGGATCTACAACTTCGTCACCAAGCGCGGGCTGTGCAAGGGCCGCAACAGCAAGATCAGCTGGACCCAGGTGGAGACCGGCAGCGCCATCACCTGGAAGTATCCGAGCTGCGTCCTGCTCGGCGAGAACGCCATCGGCGAGTTCTACTCCGTGGCCCTGACGAACCACCTGCAGCAGGCGGACACCGGCACGAAGATGATCCATCTCGGCCGGAACACGAGGTCCACCATCATCAGCAAGGGCATCAGCGCCGGCCGCAGCTCCAACAGCTACCGGGGCCTGGTGAAGGTCATGCCCAAGGCCGACGGCGCGCGGAACTTCAGCCAGTGCGACTCCATGCTCATCGGCGCCACCTGCTCGGCCAACACCTATCCGTACCTGGAAGTGCAGAACCGCACGGCCAAGGTGGAGCACGAGGCCACCACCAGCAAGATCGGCGAGGAGCAGCTCTTCTACTTCCAGCAGCGGGGCATCCCGGCGGAGGAGGCCATCAGCATGATCATCAACGGCTTCTGCAAGGACGTCTTCCGCGAGCTGCCCATGGAGTTCGCCGTGGAGGCCACGAAGCTGCTGAGCCTCAAGCTGGAAGGCAGCGTGGGATGACGAGCGTCGAACCTGGAGCGAGCATGCTGAAGATCGAGAACCTGAGCGCCGCCGTGAACGGCAAGGAAGTGCTCAAGGGCATCACCCTGGAGGTGAAGGCCGGCGAGGTGCACGCCATCATGGGCCCCAACGGCTCGGGCAAGTCCACCCTGGGCAAGGTGATCGCCGGCCACCCGGCCTACGAGGTGACCGGCGGGACCATCACCTTCGAGGGGAAGGACCTCTTCGCCATGGAGGCCGACGAGCGAGCCCGGACCGGCATCTTCCTGGGCTTCCAGCACCCCATCGAGGTGCCCGGCGTCTCCAACGCCCAGTTCCTGCGCCTGGCCTACAACAAGCAGGCGGAGGCCAACGGCCGGGAGGAGCTGGATCCGCTCGAATTCGACGACTACATCAAGGAGAAGATCGCCATCGTGGGCATGCGCCCCGAGTTCCTGGACCGCAGCCTCAACGAGGGATTCTCCGGCGGCGAGAAGAAGCGCAACGAGATCCTCCAGATGGCCGTGCTGGGACCGAAGCTGGCCATCCTCGACGAGCTGGACTCAGGGCTGGACGTGGACGCCCTGCGCATCGTGGGGGAGGCCGTGAACGGCATGAAGGCGAAGGACCGCGCCATCCTCCTGGTCACCCACTACCAGCGCCTGCTGGACCACATCCCCGCCGAGCGGATCCACGTCCTCGCCGGCGGGCGCATCGTGAAGTCCGGCGGCCCGGAGCTGGCGCTCGAGATCGAGAAGCAGGGCTACGACTGGATCACCCAGGAGGTGGGGGCATGACGGCGCCCGCCCCGGCCGCCGACTCCACCCTCGCCGCGGACCTCCTGAAGGCCATCCCCGAGGGCTGGGAGGCCCTGCGCGCCGGCGCCGTGGAGGCCCTCCGCCGGCAGGACCTCCCCACGAAGCGCGAGGAGGACTGGAAGTACCTGGACCTCTCCGCCCTGCGCCAGGCCGCCTTCCGCCCCGCGGCGCCGGCCGCCGTGGACATCCGGGAGCGCATCCTCCCCGAGGCCCGGGGCACGCGCCTCGTCTTCGTGAACGGGCGCTTCGACCCCCACCACAGCTGCACCTCCGCCCTGCCCCAGGGCCTGCGCTGCCTGCCCCTCCACGCCGCCTCGGAGGCCGCGCCCCGGCTGGGCAGCCTGCTCGAACCCGCAGGCTCCGACTTCTTCGCCAACCTCAACACCGCGGCTTTCAGCGAAGGCGCCTTCGTCTTCGTGCCCAAGGGGATCCGGGCCGACGCCCCGTTGCACCTGCTCTTCCTGAGCGTGGGCGGGGAGGGGATCCTGCCCGTGACCCTGCCGAGGATCTTCATCGAGGTGGAGCGGGGGGCCTCCCTCGAGCTCCTCGAGGAGTACGCCGGGACCGGTGCCTACCTCACCAGCACGGCCGTGGAGATCCTCGTCCACGAAGGGGCGGAGCTGCGTCACGAGCGCGTCCAGCGGGAGTCCCCCGAGGCCTACCACGTCTCCAGCCTGCGGGCCGACGTGGCGAAGGACGCCCGCTACCTGAGCCGCACGATCAGCTTCGGCGCGAAGCTGAGCCGCCAGACGCCGCAGGTGCGCCTCCTGGGCCCCGGCGCCGAGGCCAGCCTGGACGGCCTCGCCCTCCTCAACGGGAAGCAGGTGGCCGACACCCATTCGGTGATGGACCACACCGTGCCCCACGGCACCAGCCGCCAGCTCCACAAGTGCATCGTGGACGACGAGGCCCAGGCCGTCTTCAACGGCCGCGTCTTCGTGCGCCCCGAGGCCCAGCAGACCGACGCCCAGCAGCAGTGCCGCACCCTCCTCCTGTCCGAGAAGGCCACCGTGGACGCCAAGCCCCAGCTGGAGATCGACGCCGACGACGTGAAGTGCAGCCACGGCGCGGCGGTGGGGGCCCTGGATCCCGAGGAGCTGTTCTACCTGGCCAGCCGCGGCCTGGACCCCGTCGCCGCCCGCAACCTGCTCACCTACGGCTTCGCCTCGGACCTCCTGGCCCGCATCCCCGTGGCCAGCCTGCGCCGCGCCCTGCGCCAGCAGGTGATGGCCCGCACCAACGCGTCAGACCTGGTGGAGACGCCATGAGCACCGCCACGGCCCCCCTCGACACCGCCCGCATCCGCGCGGACTTCCCCCTGCTCTCGACGCCCTTCCACGGCCGGAAGCTGGTCTACCTCGACAGCGCCGTGAGCGGCCAGATGCCCAGCCCCGTCATCGAGCGCATGGCCCGCTACGAGCGCCTGGAGCACACGAACGTGCACCGGGGCGTGAGCACGCTAAGCCAGGAGGCCACGGACCGCTTCGAGGAGGCCCGGGAGAAGGTTCGCGCCTTCGTCAACGCGCCGTCCACGAAGGAAGTGCTCTGGACCCGCGGCACCACCGAGGCCCTCAACCTGGTGGCCCAGAGCTGGGGCCGGACGAACGTGCAGGCCGGGGACGAGATCCTGCTCTCGGCCATGGAGCACCACGCCAACATCGTGCCCTGGCAGATGCTGGCCCAGGAGAAGGGCGCGACGATCAAGGTCATCCCCATGAACGACGCCGGGGAGCTGGTCCTTGACGGCCTCGACGCGCTGATCACCGAACGCACGAAGGTCCTCGGCCTGACGCACGTCTCCAACGCCCTGGGCACCATCAATCCGGTGAAGGCCATCGTCGCGAAGGCGAGGGCCCGGGGCGTGGCGACGGTGATCGACGGCGCCCAGGCGGTGCCCCACCTGCCGGTGGACGTCCAGGACCTGGGCTGCGACTTCTACGCCTTCAGCGGCCACAAGCTGAGCGGCCCCACGGGCATCGGCGTCCTTTACGGCCGCAAGGAGCTGCTGGAGGCCATGCCCCCCTGGCACGGCGGCGGCAACATGATCCTCTCCGTCACCTGGGAGAAGACCACCTACATCGGCCTGCCCTGCAAGTTCGAGGCGGGCACGCCCCCCATCGCCGCGGCCATCGGCCTGGGCGCCGCGATCGACTACCTGAAGGCCCTCGGCGCGGACCGCATCGCCGCCCACGACGCCCAGCTCCTCGCGTACGCCACGGAACGGCTCTCGGCCATTCCGGGCCTGCGCATCATCGGGACCGCCCGGGAGAAGGCCTCCGTCATCTCCTTCGTCCTCGATGGCATTCACGCCCACGACGTGGGCAGCATCCTGGACCACGAGGGCATCGTGGTGCGCGCGGGCCACCACTGCGCCCAGCCCGTGATGGACCGCATGCAGGTGCCCGCCACCACCCGCGCCAGCTTCACCTACTTCAACGACGCCTCCGACGTGGACGCCCTGGTGGCGGCCGTGCTCAAGGTGAAGGAGATCTTCGGATGAGCGACCCCCGGGAGCTCTACCAGGCGGTGATCCTGGAGCACAACAAGAAGCCGCGGAACTTCGGCAGGCTGGATCCCTGCACCCACCACGCCGACGGCCACAACCCCCTGTGCGGCGACCAGCTGCAGCTCACCCTGAACGTCGAGGACGGCCGCATCGCCGAAATCAAGTTCGAGGGCAGCGGCTGCGCCATCGACGTGGCCTCCGCCTCCCTCATGACCGGCGCGGTGAAGGGAAAGACCCTTCAAGAGGCCGAGGAGATGGCCTCGGAGTTCCGGGCCCTGGTGCGGGGCGAGCTGGACGCTGCGGCGCCCCACCACCTCGGGAAGCTCACCCTCTTCGAGGGCGTCCGCAACCTCCCCGTGCGGGTGAAGTGCGCGGTGCTGCCCTGGGCGACGCTCTCCAGCGCGCTGAAGGGCGAGGCCCAGGCGAGCACGGAGTAGCGATGCCCAAGATCGCCGAGATCGAGTACACGCCGAACCCCAACGCGGTGAAGTTCCTCCTCAAGGAGGCGGTGGCCGTGGGCTTCCCGAAGAGCTTCCCCTCCCCGGAGATCGCCGCCGCCGATCCCCTCGCCAAGGCGCTCTTCGAGGTGGGCCAGGTGGTGTCGGTCTTCATGCAGGACAAGTGGCTCACGGTGACCAAGACCGGGGACGCCACCTGGCCGGACCTGCTCCCCAGGCTCGCGGCGCCGATCCGCAGCGCGCCGTCGGTCGCGGGCCAGACGCCCGCGGAGGCCGCGAAGCGGGACTTCAGCCGGATCGAGGACGATCAGGACGAGGTCCTGAGGAAGGTCCGCGCGGTCCTCGACGAGAGCATCCTGCCGGCCCTGGCCGCCGACGGCGGCGGCCTGGAGATCGTGGGCCGCCACGAGAAGCAGGTGCTGATCCGCTACATGGGCGCCTGCAACAGCTGCCCCAGCGCCCTGACGGGCACGCTCACCGCCATCGAGGGGATGCTGCAGAAGGAGATCGACCCCGAGCTGGTGGTGGTCTCGGTCTAGGGGCCCCGTCGCGGCGACCTCCGCCCGGGCCCTCAGAGCCCCCAGCGGGAGGGCGGGAAGCGGGCCTCCAGGATCGCCTGGCGCTCCTTCACGTGCTGCATGAGGGAGGCCCAGCGGGCCGTGCCCCGCAAGGGGGCCATGATGGGATCCGTCTCATACCAGCGGGCGCAGGTGAACCCGGCGTAGAAGGCCTTCTCCACCAGGTCCTGCGCCTTGGCGTGGTCCCCCAGCAGGACGTAGCCCTCGGCCATGTGGAGGATGAACTCCCCGTCGGGCACGCGCAGTCCCACGCGGCTGCGGGCGAGGGCGTCCAGCTCCTCCCGGGCCTCGCCGGTCCGGCCTTCGAGAAGGGCGCGGAAGACGCCCGCGAGACGGATGAACTGGGCGTAGCCCCGAGGCATCGCGCTCGCCTCCCGGAAGAGCCCGAGGGCGCGGTCCCGCCGCCCGCGCGCCAGCTCGAGCTGGCCCCGCAGCATCAGGACGGTGGAGTTCGCGAGGTCGTCCGGCCGGGTCCAGAGGGTGCGCTCGTAGCGATCCCATTCCCCCCGGTAGAGGAAGGTCACCTGCAGGCGCACGGGGTGGGAGGTGTCCACCGCGAGCTGGTCCGTGAGGGCCTCCGCGCGGGCCGCGAAGTCCAGGAGGCCCGCGTAGCGCGCCGCGTAGGTGATGCCGATGACGAGGGGCATGGCCCGGGGATAGGCCCGGCGCGCCTCCACCAGGATCTCGAGGGCCTCCCGGGCGCTGCCCGTGTCCGTCCTCAGCCGCGCGAGCAGCCAGGTCCCCCGCGGATGGCGGGGCCAGGCCGCCAGGCCGCGCTCGAGGCAGTCCTCCGCGGCGCTGATCCCGGCGGGGTCGTTCACCTCGGCCTGGAGGGAGTGGAAGAATTCCAGCTCCCCCAGGGCGAAGTGGAGAGTGGGGCAGTCGGGCTCGGCCCGGCGCCCCGCCTCGAGGAGGGCCCGGGCCTCGCCGTAGTCGACGGCGGGGGAGCCGGCCCCCGCCGCCAGGAGGTCCCAGAAGACCCCCGGGGCGGCGGGTACCAGCCGCTGCGCCTCCCGGCTCCCCGCCCGGCACGGCAGGGCCTTCAGGAAGGCCGCCAGGGCGGCGCGGGGCGCCTGGGGCGGGGGGTCGTACTCGGTCCAGCGATCGCCGCGCCGCAGGTCGCCGACCCGGGCCCAGCGGGCCCGGAGGCTGAGCCGGGAGCCCTCCCGGCGGGGCGCGAGGCGCAGGACCAGGGCGTCCTCCCGGAACTGCCCCCAGGCCTCCGTTCCCGGGATGCCCAGGGTGTACGAGATGGAGGCGCCCGCCGTGACCTCGAGCTGGTCCTTCACCAGCGTCCCGAGGGCCGCGGCTTCGCGGGGCCCGAGGCCCGCGTCCTCCCTCAGGTCCGCGTCCAGCAGGAGCACGCGGAGGGTCCGGGGCCCGCGGGAGCGCCAGGCCCAGCCGACCCCGGCCAGGACGGCGAGGGACAGGAGGACCGCCAGCCAGCGGGGCCAGGGTGTGGTGCGTCGGGTCAGGCGCATGGTTTGCACCAGGATGCCGCCTTCCCGCTGCCCGGGGAATGGGGGGCGGGCCGTCCCGGGCGCGGGGCCGGCCGTGTGGGCCGCGGCGGGCCCCCGACGCACCCTGGCGGACGGGATCCCCACGCCATCCAACCCCATTCCGCCGCGCACCGCGGCAAGGAGACGCCATGAAGAAGCTCGTCCTGAACCTGGAAACCCTGGCCGCCCTGACCCTTCCGGAGGCCGCGGGCGTGGGCGGGGCCCTCACCGCCGCCAACAGCTGCCCCGCCACCGGCTGCGGCCCCAACTGCAACTCGGACGGCCCGAACTGCGACACGGTGTTCTGCGGCACCGTGGGGCGCAAGTGGCCCTCCCTCGTCGCCTGCGCCAGCCCGGTCTGCGCGCCCACGGAATGGCCCTTCTGCCAGTGAGGCGGGACGCGGGCCCGAGGGGCCGGGCGCCGGGGCGGGGAGACCCTTCCCGGCCCCGGTCCCCGCGCCCGGGCGACCGGGAATTCTCCTGGTCTTCCCTGGGTTTCCCCGATACTCTGGCTGTTCTGCCGGACGCATGTGCCGGGAATCCAGCCCTGCCAGGAACGCGGGGCAACTAACTCGAGGTGGACGGAATGTCCAAGCTTCTCTCTCAAATCAAGGGTCACGGGTCCAAGCAGTTGGGCCGAATCATGGTGCTGGACTCCGCCCAGCTCGAGGACGAGACCCCCGACTCCAACGAATTCCTCGCCGCGCTGCAGGGCGAGTCCCGCGCGCTGAAGGAGGAGGAGGTCGTCCGCGGCGTGGTCGTCGAGATCCGCGGCAAGGACGTGATCATCGACATCGGCTACAAGGGCTCGGGCACGGTCAACCTCGACGAGTTCAACAACCCCGACGGCAGCGTCGGCGTGGCGGTGGGTGATGTCGTCGAAGTGCTGCTCGAGCACCTCGAGGACGCCAACGGCAACGTGCGCATCTCCCGCGAGCGCGCCGAGAAGATGAAGATCTGGGACGAGGTGGAGAAGGCCTTCCGCGCCAACCTCACCGTCCACGGCGTCGTGCTCGAGAAGGTCAAGGGCGGCCTGGCCGTGGACATCGGCATCCGCGCCTTCCTGCCCGGCAGCCAGGTGGACACCAAGCCCGTGCGCAACCTGGACCCCTACCTCGGCAAGTCCTTCGACATGAAGGTCATCAAGGTGAACCGCCGGCGCGGCAACATCGTGCTGAGCCGCAAGCTCTTCCTCGAGACCGTCAACGCGAGCCTGAAGGAAGAGACCCTGGCGGGCCTCGAGGAAGGCAAGCTGGTCGAGGGCACCGTCAAGAACATCACCGAGTACGGCGCCTTCGTGGACCTGGGCGGCGTGGACGGCCTGCTCCACATCACCGACATGTCCTGGGGCCGCCTGAACCACCCCAGCGAGATGTTCCAGGTGGGCGACAAGGTCGAGGTGGCCATCCTGAAGTACGACAAGGAGACCGCCCGCGTCTCGCTCGGCTACAAGCAGAAGTTCCCCGATCCCTGGCTCACGGTCGAGGAGCGCTACCCGATCCAGGCCGGCGTGAAGGGCAAGGTCGTCTCCATCACCGACTACGGCGCCTTCGTGGAGCTGGAGCCCGGCGTGGAGGGCCTGGTGCACGTCTCCGAGATGTCCTGGTCCAAGAAGGTCAAGTCCGCCAAGGGCATGGTCAACCTGGGCGACCAGGTGGAGGCCGTCATCCTCCAGGTGGACCCCGAGAACCGCCGCATCAGCCTCGGCATGAAGCAGATCACCCCGAACCCCTGGCTCGCCATCGCCGAGAAGTACACCCCCGGCATGGTGGTCACCGGCGTGGTGCGCAACGTCACCGAGTACGGCGCCTTCGTGGAGCTGGAGGAGGGCATCGACGGCCTCATCCACGTCTCCGACTTCAGCTGGACCAAGAAGATCAAGCACCCCAGCGAGATGTGCAAGAAGGGCGACGAGGTCACCGCCAAGGTGCTCAGCCTCGACCCCCTGGCGCAGCGCATGAGCCTCTCCGTGAAGCACATGGGCCCCAACGTCTGGGAGACCTTCTTCGAGAACCACCACGTCGGCGACACGGTGAACGGCAAGATCGCGCGCCTCACCGACTTCGGCGCCTTCGTGGACCTCGGCGAGGGCATCGAGGGCCTGGTGCACATCTCCGAGATCAGCAAGAACCGCGTGGAGGACATCACCAAGGAGTTCCAGCCCGGCCAGGACCTGGCGATGAAGATCGTCAAGCTGGACCCCGTGGAGCGCCGCATCGGCCTCTCCGTCAAGCAGCTGCTCCTCGACCAGGAGCGCGGCGAGGTGGAGGCCGTGAAGTCCAACGCCCCCGCGTTCAAGAAGGCCACCCTGGCCGACGCCTTCGAGAAGGCCGAGCGCGAGGACTGAGGTCCCCCGCTTCCGGAAGAGCGCCCCGCGAGGGGCGCTTTTTCGTGGCCCCTATTCCGCCACCGCCGCGCTCTCCGCCCACCGCGTCCGGTCCGCGCCGCCCGCGGGCTGGCCGTCCACGAGCAGGATCGCCTGCGCGGCGCCCTGGCGTTCCGAGCGCAGCTCCACGGCATGGCCCTTCCCCCGCAGGCCGGCCTCGAAGCCCGCGGGATAGTCCACCCCGGGCTCGAGGAGGATCCGGTCCGGCAGCCACTGGTGGTGGAAGCGCGGGGCGTCCACGGCGGCCTGGGGGTCCATGCGGTGGTCCACGACGTTCAGGACCACCTGCAGCACGGTGTTGGGGATGGTCCTCCCGCCGGGGCTGCCGGCGACGAGGAGGACCTTCCCGTCCTTCAGGAGGATCACCGGGCACATGCTCGAGAGGGGACGGGCGCCGGGGCGGGCGAGGTTGGCGGGCGTGCCGATCCGGCCGGTGGCGTCCGTGAGGCCGGGCACGGCGTTGAAGTCACCCAGCTCGTTGTTGAGGAGGAAGCCCGCGCCGGGCACCACGCGCTTGACGCCGTAGTGGTCCTCGAGGGTATAGGTCAGGCTCACGGCGCCGCCGTCGCGGTCCACCACCGAGAGGTGCGTGGTGTGCTCCCCTTCGGGCACGTCGAGTCCCTCGGGGCTGGACCGGCCGGCCCGGGCGGGATCGATGCCGCTTCGCAGCCGGTCGGCATGGTCCTTGGAGATCAGCCGTGCCACGGGGATGGCGGGAGCGAAGGCGGGATCCCCCACGAAGCGCGCGCGGTCCCGGTAGGCCGCCCGCATGGCCTCCGCCAGCAGGTGGGCCCGCTCGGGCGAGGCCGGGCCGGGGGACGCGAGGTCGAAGCCCTCCAGGATGTTCAGCATCTCCAGCAGGGCGATGCCTCCGCCGCTGGGGGGCGGCACCGTGACCACGCCGAGCCCGCGATAGCTGCCCGCGAGGGGCGCCCGCCGTTCCGGCCGGTAGGCCGCCAGGTCGCCGGACCGCAGGAGGCCGCCTTCCCGCGCCATCATCCGCGTGATCAGGGCGGCGGTGCGGCCCCGGTAGAAGTCCGAGGGATCCCGCTGCAGCCGCGCGATCGTGCGGGCCAGGTCCCGCTGCACCCACACCGCGCCGGCCTCGAGGGGGCGGCCGCGCCGCGTGAAGGCGGCCCAGGTCGGGGTATGCCGGCGGAAGGCGGGAAGGTACCTGCGGAGGGAGGCGCTGAGGGCGGGCGTGACCGCGATGCCCCGCGCCGCCATGCGCCGGGCGGGTTCCAGCAGCCGTGCCCAGGGCAGGCGGCCCCGGGCCTCCCAGGCCGCGCGGAGGCCCGCGACCGTTCCGGGCACGCCCACCGCCCTCAGGGAGTCGTGGTGCTCCGAGGCGTCGTAGGCCCCGTTCCGCACCCACATATCCGGCCGCGCCAGGGCCGGGGCCGTCTCCCGGAAATCGAGGACTTCCGCCTCCCCGCCGGCGCCGCGCCACAGCAGGAAGCCTCCGCCGCCGAGGTTCCCCGCCACGGGATGGGTCACCGCGAGGGCGAAAGCCGTGGCCACGGCCGCGTCCGTGGCGTTGCCACCCTCCCGGAGCACCTGCGCCCCGGCCTCGGCGGCCCGGCGCTCCTGGGCCACCACCATGCCCCTCGGGAGCCCGGTCCCCCGCGGCGCCGCGGCCGGCGTCCCCGCGGCCAGGACCGCCTGCAGCACGAGGACTCCGACCGTCCGCCCGAGTCCCATGCTCCCCTCCCGGGCTAGCATAGCCTCATGTCCCGTCCCCGCTCCGGAGCCCGCCGGTGATCTCCCTGGAAGTCCTGCCGGGATACCGGGACTGGGGGCCGCGCCTCGACGCGCTGCGCGCCTTCGACGGCCCCCTCTGGATCCACGGGGAGCCGGGCAGCGGGGTCACCTCCTTCGCCGACCTCCTCGCCCTCGCCCGGGGCTGCGGGGTCCTGGACGATGCCGAGCGCAAGCCCCCGGAGGAGGTGGCGGCGTGGCTGGAGGTGAACCCCCGGGGCGTGCTGGCGGCCCATGCGGACCTGGAAGCGGGCCCCCATGCGCAGGCCGCCGGCGTCTGCCTGGCCTTCCGCCTTCCCACCTTCGAGGACGACCCCGCTTCCCTGCGCCCCTGCCTGGAGGCCCTGGCCCGGGAGGAGCGGGTGCCGGACGCGCCCGAGTCCCTGGCGACGCTGCCCTGCCCCGGCCACCTCCGGGGCCTGAGGAACCGCGTGGTGCGCTGGAAGCTGCTGCGCCAGCTCCCCGAGCCTCCGGGAGGCCGGCTGGAGGGCCTCGCCCTCGAGGCCGAGGACCTGGCCACGAACCTCCACGAGCTGGAGCGCGTGCTCCTCCACCGGGCGCTGCGCAGGAGCTACGGCAACCGGGTGGAGGCGGCCCAGCGCCTCGGGGTGAGCCGCCGCCAGCTCTACCTGCTGATCGCCCGGCACGGCGACCCGGTGCGCGGGGAGCTTCCGGTGGCCGCGGGCCCGAAGCGCCTCACGAAGCGGAGGCCGTCAGAAGGATGAGGGGAAGTCGCCCTTGGCCTGCCGGGCCTTGCGGACGGGGGTCAGCTCGTGCCATTTCACCGCCGGCCCGCCCCGGGCCATGCGGATGATGGCCTCGAAGGTGTCCCACACGCAGGGGTCGTGGAAGCGCCCGTCCAGGCGGGCGAGCCGGACGTAGAGCTCGTCGGCCTCCTGCTCCGCGAGCGCCTCGAGGCTGTCCACGCCGAGCCGCCGCAGGTCCTCCCGCACCGCCGGGCCCACGTTGGGCAGGGCGAGGAGGGGATCCTTCGCCCGGGCCTTCACGGGCCGGTCTCCCGCAGCTCCGCGGGGACCCGCAGGCCCTTCGGCACGGTGTGGGTCCCCGTCTCGTGGCGGTAGAACGCCGCGGTCACCTCGGCCCCGAGCAGGAAGATGGCGGACGAGTAGTAGAGGAAGAGCAGGCTCGCCATCACCCCCAGCAGCGAGCCGTACATGATGCCCCAGGTGAAGGAGTGGGCCAGGTAGAAGCCGAACCCCAGCTTGGCGGCCCACCAGAGCCCCGTGGAGACCAGCGCGCCCAGGAGGGCGTGGCGGAACTTCACGTGGATGCGGGGGACGTGCTGGAGCAGGAAGGTGGTCACCAGCAGGCCCAGCAGGGGCGGCAGGTAGGGCAGCAACTCGCTCTGGCGGAAGGGGAGGAAGCGCCGCACCACGCCACCGAGGAAGAGGGCCATGAAGACCACCAGGAAGACCAGCCCGCCCAGCAGCAGGCCGACCTGCCGGAGCAGCGGCGCCTTGCGGGTCTGGCGGTGCTTCTTGATGCGCAGGCCGAAGATGTGGGCGAGGCAGTTGTCCAGGTTGCCGATGCCCCAGTAGCTGCCCACCAGCAGCACGATCCAGGACAGGCCCACCCCGCCGGACGTGCGGCTGTTGGCCACCAGGTCCCTCAGCACGTCGTCGGGGAAGTAGGGCACGAGATGCTCCAGCAGGCGCAGGGCCGCCGCGGTGTAGGCCTTGCTCCCGCCCACCACCACCGCCAGGAGCTTGAAGAGGAGCGCCGTGAGGGGCACGAGGCTGATCATCAGCCAGAAGCTGAGGCCGGCCGCGTAGCTGAGGCAGTCGTCCTTGCGGTACTTGAGGAGCACCTCCCAGGCGAAGCGGCCCGCCACGCCCGCCCGGGGGGAGGCCGCCTCCACCTTCCGCCAGGTCCTCGCGCCCAGCCGCTGGAGGGCCTCCGCGCGCCGCGTCCACTTCGCCCGGACCGCCTGAGTCTGTTCCTGCCAGGCCCGCGCCCGGGTCGTCACGGGCGCGCCCTAGTAGCGGATCGGATGGCGGGGCAGCAGGTACATGACCCACGCCAGCACCAGTCCGATGCCCAGGAGGCCCGCCGCGTGCTTCAGGATGCTCATCCGCGTCCGCTCCGGCCGCGTCGTGGGCGTGAGCAGCCCGAGGACCAGGGAGATCCCCGATCCCATCAGGAAGAAGTGGATGACGTGGCTGCCGAGGAACCGCATGGCTCCAGGGTACCAAGGGCCCGCCGCATGTGAGGTCCTCAGTGGGAGGCGCGGTCCTCGCCGGGGGAGGGGGCCCTGGGTTCCTCGGAGGGCCGGCTTGGCTTCCCCTCCTCGGAGGGCCGGGACCCGGCCGGCTCAGGCAGCCGCGTCAGGGCCAGGGGGATCACCTCGTCCATGTGGCTCACCAGGTGGATGGAGAGCTGCTCCCGCACCTCGGCGGGCACGTCCTCCAGGTGGCGGGCGTTCTCGCTGGGGATGAGCACGGCCTTGCGCTGCAGGCGGTGGGCGGCGAGGAGCTTCTCCTTGAGGCCGCCGATGGGCAGCACGTTCCCCCGCAGGGTGAGCTCGCCGGTCATGGCGAGGTCGCTGCGGACGGGGATGCCGGTCAGCACCGAGACCAGCGCGGTGGCGAGGGTGATGCCCGCGCTGGGCCCGTCCTTGGGGATGGCGCCCTCCGGCACGTGGATGTGGAGGTCGATGGACTCCATGAAGTCCCGGGCGAGGCCCAGGCGCTCGGCCCGGGCGCGCACGAAGCTGAGGGCGATCTGGGCGCTCTCCTGCATCACCTCGCCCAGCTTCCCGGTGAGCTTGAGGTTGCCCTTGCCGGGCACGGTCGCCGCCTCGATGGTGAGGAGGTCGCCGCCGGTGCTGGTCCAGGCCAGGCCGTTCACCACGCCGGGCAGGGCATGCTCGTCGGGCCGGATGTCGGAGAACCGCTCCGGGCCAAGGAGCTTCGGCAGCCGCTCGGCGGTGACCACGGGGTCGAAGGCCTCGTCCTTCAGGCCCTCCACGCGCCCCGGCTGCAGGCTGTGGCGCGCCAGCTTGCGCAGCACCGAGCTGATCTCCCGCTCCATCTGCCGCACGCCGGCCTCCCGGGTGTAGTCCTGCACCAGCTTCTCCAGGGCCTCCCCGGTGAAGGTGATGCCCAGGTCCGTCAGGCCGTGGCGCTCCAGCGCCTTGGGCAGGAGGTGGCTCTCGGCGATGGCGCGCTTCTCCTTCAGGGTGTAGCCCGAGAGGTCGAGGATCTCGAGGCGGTCCTCCAGGGGGTCCGGGATGGCGTCGCGGACGTTGGCGGTGGCGATGAAGAGCACCTGCCCCAGGTCGTAGCCCACGTCCAGGTAGTGGTCCTGGAAGGCGTGGTTCTGCTCCGGGTCCAGCACCTCCAGCAGGGCCGAGCTGGGGTCGCCGCGCCAGTCGCTGCCCATCTTGTCGATCTCGTCCAGGAGCAGCAGGGGATTGCGCGTCCCGGCCTTCTTCATCAGCGAGATGATGCGGCCCGGCATGGAGCCGATATAGGTGCGGCGGTGGCCGCGGATCTCCGCCTCGTCCCGCACGCCGCCGAGGGCCATGCGCACGAAGGGGCGGTTGAGGGCGCGGGCGATGCTCCGGGCGAGGCTGGTCTTGCCCACGCCGGGCGGGCCGACGAGGCACAGGATGGGGCCCCGCAGCGGCGGCGGCGCGGGGTCCTCCGCGGCGGCCACGCCCTCCTTCGGCTCCGGCCGCGCCGAGTCCTTCAGCCGCTTCATCACGGCCAGGTACTCGAGGATGCGCGCCTTGATCTTCTCGAGCCCGGCGTGGTCCTCGTCCAGCACCCGCTCGGCCTCGTCCAGGTCCAGGCGCTCGTCGGCCATCCTGGTCCACGGCACCGCCAGGAGCCACTCGATGTAGGTGCGGCTCACGGTGGCCTCGGCGCTCTGGGGCGGCATGGACTCCAGGCGCTCGAGCTCCTCCACCGCCTTCTTCATCGCCTCCTCGGACATGCCGGAGGCGGCGATCTGCTCGCGGAGCTTCTTGAACTCGTCCTTCTCGTCCTGCTTGCCCAGCTCCTGCTGGATGACCCGCATCTTCTCGTTCAGCACGTACTGCTTGTGGTCCTGGTCCAGGCGCTGGCGGGTCTTCTCCTCCACCTCCCGGTCCACCGCGCTGCGGGCGGCGTCCAGCTCCAGGAGGTGCATGCAGGCGGCCAGGCGGGGCTCCACCTCCAGGGCCTCGAGGACCGGCTGCTTGTCCTTGACCTCGAGGGGCACGAGGGCGGCCACCGCGTCCACCGCCTTGCCCAGGGGCATCTCCTTGACCTGGTCGAGGGAGGTGAGCCGCGCGGCGTCGGGGTTGCGGGCGAGGAAGTCCTCCACCGCGCGGTGGAAGGGCCGCACCAGGATCTCGTCGGCCCCGGGGCTGGGCGGCTCCTGGAGCACGGTGACGTCGGCCCGCAGGACCTCCCCGTCCGGGTGCCAGGCCTCGAGGCGGACCCGGGCCACCCCCTTCACGCCCACCTTGTAGTAGTCCTTGGGGAGCTGCACGAGGGACTCGACCAGGGCGAGGGTCCCCGTGGGATGGAAGTCCCCGGCCCCGGGCTCCTCGGCCTTGGGGTCCGTCTGGGTCAGCAGGACGAGGTGGTCCCCGGCCTTGATGGCGCGTTCCAGCGTGCGCACCGAGGCGCGGCGGCCCACCACGAAGGGCACCCGGGCGTGGGGGAAGAGCACCATGTCCCGGATCGGGATGGCAGGGAGGTTGAGGGTCTTGGGGCTGCTCACGTCGGACTCCGGAGCCCCTTCATCGAGGGGCTCACATCCAGTCTACGGAGTCCGCGCAAGTCCCTGCGGAGGTGCGGAACGCACCCTGGCGTGCCCGTCGGGGCCTGGAGCACGGCCCCCGCCGGGGGCCGCCTCCCGGCGATCCGGCCTCGTCACCCCGCCGCGCTGATGGGCGCGGGCGGGATGCCCAGGATCTCCTCCACCTTCTTGCGGGTGACGCGCAGGTGGCCGCGATCCTCGCGGTCCTCGCTGGGCAGGTCGAACATGGGCTCCAGGAGCACCTGCTCCATGAGGCTGCGCAGGCCGCGGGCGCCGAGCTTGCGGCTGGTGGCCTGGTCGGCGATGGCCTCGAGGGCGCCCTCCTCGAAGGTGAGCTCGATGTCGTCCATCTCGAAGAGGCGGATGTACTGCTTGGTGATGGCGTTCTTGGGCTCCTGGAGGATGCGCACCAGGGCGGAGCGGTCCAGGGGCTCCAGCACCGCGCAGATGGGCATGCGGCCCACCAGCTCGGGGATGAGGCCGAACTTGATGATGTCCTCGGGCTCCACCAGGTGCAGGAAGGCGTCGCCGGTCTCCTTGCTGGTGACCTGGGCGCCGAAGCCCACCGCCTTGGCGCGCACGCGCTGCTTGACGATCTCCTCGATGCCCACGAAGGCGCCGCCGCAGATGAACAGGATGTCCTTCGTGTCGAGCTGGATGAACTCCTGGTGGGGGTGCTTCCGTCCGCCCTGGGGCGGCACGTTGGCGACGGTGCCCTCCACGAGCTTCAGCAGCGCCTGCTGCACGCCCTCCCCGCTGACGTCCCGCGTGATGCTCGGGTTCTCGCTCTTGCGGCCCACCTTGTCGATCTCGTCGATGAAGACGATGCCCTTCTGGGCCCGCTCCACGTCGTAGTTGGCGGCCTGGAGGAGCTTGGTGAGGATGTTCTCCACGTCCTCGCCCACGTAGCCGGCCTCGGTGAGCGTCGTCGCGTCCGCCATGGCCAGCGGCACGTCCAGCACCCGCGCCAGGGTCTGGGCCAGCAGCGTCTTGCCGGTGCCGGTGGGGCCGATGAGGAGGATGTTGCTCTTGGAGAGCTCCACGTCATGCGCGCCCAGGGACCGCTTGGGGACGAGGATGCGCTTGTAGTGGTTGTACACCGCCACCGAGAGCCGCTTCTTGGCGGCCTCCTGGCCGATGACGTAGTCGTCGAGGAAGGCCTTGATCTCCTTGGGGCGCGCGAGCTTGGTCTCCACGCGGCCCACGGGCTTGCCCTGGCGGCTCATGCGGAGCTGGAGCTGGCCCGCGTCGATGCACTCGTTGCAGATGAAGGCGTAGCCGAGGTTCTCGGGCCCCGCGAGGAGCTGCTCCACCTCGTGGGCGGCCTTCGCGCAGAACGAGCAGCGCTGGTCCTTCTTCGGCTTGTTCATGGGGGCCTCCCCGCCCTAGGCGTGCTTGCGCTTGCCGTTCACGTGGTGGATGGTCTGGAGCTTCACGATCTCGTAGCGACGGACGCCCGCCGGGATCACCACGCGCACCTCCGAGCCCTCCTCCTGGCCCACGAGGGCCATGCCGATGGGGCTGCTGATGCTGAGCTGGGTCGGATGGTCCCCGAGCTCCTCGGGGAGCACGAGGTGGTAGGTGACCTCCTCGTCCTTGTCGAGGTCGAGCAGGGTGACGTGGGAGCCGTAGGCCACGCGGTCCTTGGGCAGGCGCGTGATGTCGAGGGTGGCCACCTCGGAGATGCGCTTCTCCATGGACACGACCTTGGACTGGAACATGTCCCGCTTGGCCAGGGCCTGCTCGTACTCGGCGTTCTCGGAGAGGTCGCCCTGGCTGGCGGCGCGGGCGATCTCCTGGGGGATCTCGTTCAGCAGGGCGTTCTTCAGCTCCTTGAGCTCGGATTCCAGCTTGGCGAGCACGTGCTTCGGCATGGGGGGTCCTTCGTGGGGTGGGGCGGGGCCGGGTGTACGGCGGGGCCGGGTTCAGGAGAGGGCGGCTAGGGATTCTAGCCACTCGGGGGGCGGGAGGGGCGCCGGAAGGGGGTCCCCCTCCCCGGGCCGGGTCTTGAAGCGGCGGTGCATCCAGAACCACCAGCGCGGATCCTTGAGGATCTGGGCCTCGATGCGGGCGGCCATGAGCTGGGTGGCCGTCCAGGCGTCCCGGTCGGCGTCGCCGGTCGCGGGGACCCGGAAGGGGGCCTCGAAGCGGACGGTGACCGTGTCGTCCTCGTTGGGCCAGGAGAAGACGGGCAGCACCGGGAGTTCGTAGCGCGCGGCGAGGCTGCCGGCGGTGGCGAAGGTGGAGGCCCAGCTCCCCAGGAACCTCACGAAGATCCCGCGGGTCAGGGCGTCCTGGTCGAGGAGGAATCCGACCCCCCGGCCCGCCCGGAGGGCCTTCAGCGTGTCCCGCACGGCCCCGTCCTTGGAGATGACCGTGTTCCCGAAGCGCGTGCGAAGGCGCGCCAGCTCCGGCTCGAGGAGGGGATTGTCGAGTTCCCGGGCGATGACCGCCAGGGCCCGGCCGTGGCGGCTCTGGGCGAGGGCCGTAGCCTCCCAGTGGCCGTAGTGCCCGGTGAGCTGGATGAAGCCCTTTCCGCCTCCCGCCGCGGCGTCGAAGTGCTCGAGCCCTTCGACCCGCACCCAGCGGTCCAGTTCCTCGGCCTCCATCCGCATCAGCCGCAGGGTCCCCAGCAGGAGGGACCCGAAGTGGGCGAAGCAGTCGCGGCCCAGCCGGCGGACCTCCGGCTCCGTGAGCTGGATCCCCGCGTCCCGGAGGTTCTCCCGCACCACCCGCCGGTGGCGGGCGTCCAGGAGCCAGAAGGCCCGGCCGAGCCCGCGGCCGAGGGCGAGGGCCGTGGGGTACGGGAGGCCCCGGACCAGGCCTTCCACCGTGCGGAAGAGGCCGTACTCGAGGCGGTGGCGGAGGGTGGGGCGGAGCAAGGGGGACCTGGGCGGACAAAAAAAAAGGGGCGCCCCGGGGTCGGGGCGCTCCCGTGAGTCTACCAGAGCCCGGGCGGCGGGGCCAAAGCGCCGCCCGGGAATGGGGAAGGCCGCCTGAAGGCGGCCTTCCGGTTCCTGGCGGGGAGCCTCAGCGGCTGATGGCCAGGTTGTAGGGGGTGGTGGTGCTGGAGCCGGCGTAGCGCTTGACCGCGACGGTGACCACGGCCGTGCTGCTGCCGGTGTTGGTCCAGCTCACGTTCTCGGTCGTCGTGCTGCCCGTGCCGCTGGCGAGCTGGGTGCCCGACGCGTTGTAGAAGTACAGGTCGTAGTCGTAGCTCGAGCCCGTGGGGCCGGTCATCGCCACGGCCAGCGTCTTGCCCGCGCCCACGTTCAGCTTGAAGTAGTCGTTGTCCGTGGAGGAGCCGATGTAGCCCACGATCTTGGTGACGGTGTCCGCCACCACGTTGGCCGTGGCCTGGGTGTTGTTCGACTCCACCTCGTTGTAGGTCACGCTGGGCGGCGGCGTCACGTAGCTCAGCGCCAGGTTGTAGGGCGAGCTGCTGGTGCCGCTGTAGACGTAGACGTCGGCGTAGACGGTCATCGCCGAGCTGCCGGTGTTCGTGTAGGTCACGCTCTCCGTCGCCGTCGAGCCCTGGCTGATGGCGAGCTGGGTGCCGGCGGAGTTGACCAGCTTGAGGTCCCAGTCCACGCCCGAGGGGCCGGTCATGTTGACGGTGACCTTCTGGCCGGGGCTCAGGGTCAGCGCGAAGAAGTCGGGGTTCCCCGTCGCCGTGTGGTAGCCCTGGATGGCGGTGTAGCTGGAGCCGACCACGTTCGCGGCGGCGACGCTGTCGTTGGGCTCGACCTCGTTGAAGGTCCCGCCCGAGGTGGTCACCGTCAGGGTCGCGTTGTTGGAGGTGGCGCTGCCGGCGCTGTTGGAGACCACGCAGCGGAAGGTGGCGCCGTTGTCGGCGGAGGTGGCGGCCGGCGTGGTGTAGGAGGCCGAGGTGGCGCCGGAGATGGCGACGCCGTTCTTCTGCCACTGGTAGCTGAGGGGCGAGGTGCCCGAGGCCGTCACGGAGAAGGTGGCGGTGCCGCCCACGGCCACGGTGGCGTTGGAGGGCTGGCCGGTGATGGTCGGCGCGGTGGGGGAGCTGTTCACCGTGAGGACGGCGTTGCTCGAGGTCACGCTGCCGGCGCTGTTGGAGACGACGACGCTGAAGGTGGCGCCGTTGTCCGCGCTGGAGGTGGCGGGCGTGGTGTAGGAGGCGGACGTCGCGCCGGAGATGGCGGTCCCGTTCTTCCGCCACTGGTAGGCGAGGGGCGCCGTGCCCGACGCCGTGACGCTGAAGGTGGCGGTGGCCGGGGCCGTGACCGTCACGCTGGAAGGCTGGCTCGTGATCGAGGGCGCCGTGGCGCCGCCGGTCCAGGCCGAGCCGACGTTGATGGCGGCGTAGGCGTTCCAGACCGCGGCCTCCTCGGCCCCGCCGGCGCCGTAGAGGTCCTTCGCGGCGCTGATGCAGGCGGCCCGGGCGGCGGCGTAGTTCGAGGAGGAGGTCAGGTAGTTGGCCAGGGCGCGGTACCAGATCCGCACGGCCTTCTCGAGGCCGATGCCGGTGAAGCCGCTGGGCGTGTAGGAGCTGTAGTAGTCGCTGCTCGAGGTGGCGCTGGCGCCCTGGCTCAGGAAGAAGAACATGCGGTTGTTGGGGCCGGAGCTGTAGTGCACGTCCTTCGTGCCGATGCTGGAGGACCAGGCGTCGGGGGAGGCTCCGTCCTTGCTCGGCTTGAACATGTAGCGCAGCGGCGTGGCGCTGAGCTGCTCGCCGAGCTTCCAGCCGTTGTCGGTGTTGGCCACGGAGGCGGGGAAGGCGTGGCCGCCGCGGGAGTACATCTCGATGGTGTTGCCGAGGATGTCGGAGTTGGACTCGTTCAGGCCGCCCGACTCCCCGCTGTAGGTGAGGTTCGCCTCGTTGGCGCAGACGCCGTGGCTCATCTCGTGGCCGGCCACGTCGAGGGCGGTGAGGGTCGTGAAGCTGCTGCCGTCGCCGTAGGTCATGCAGAAGCAGGTGTCGTCCCAGAAGGCGTTGTCGTAGGAGTTGCTGTAGTGGACGCGGTTGTAGGTCGCGCGCCCGGCGCCGTCGATGCCGTTGCGGCCGAAGACGGTGTTGTAGAAGTCGAAGGAGACCTCGGTGCCGTAGTGGGCGTCCACGGCGGCGGTCTGGCCGTTGGCGGCGGTGGTCGAGGAGCCCTCGACGTAGTTCGCGCCGTCGCCCCAGGTGTTGTCGGCGTCGGTGTAGATCGTCCCCTGGCCGCTGGTGGCGTGGTTGAGGTTGTAGGTGGCGATGTTCATGCTGCGGACGGTGTCGCGCATCTCGTAGCCGCTGGTGACGGAGTTCGTCGTGATGCTCACCGTGCCGCTGTACTGGCTGTTGCCCGTGCCGGTGGCGGCGGTGGTGTGGAGGGTGTTCCACGACGTGAGGATGCGGCCGGTCCGGGCGTCGATCATGAAGTCGCGGTGGACGGTCTCCTCGGCGCCGTTCTCGAGCTGGGCGTGGACGTGGTAGGCCAGGACGTGGCGGACCACGAAGCGGGTCATGTCCTCGGCGTTGAGCTCCTGGTCGCGGAGGGAGGCCTTCCCGGGGCGGCGGATCTCGAGGGTCTCGGGGAAGACCACCAGCTCGACCGTGGGCTCGTAGGCGTAGGGGCCCTTGGGCGCCAGGGCGCGGTGGGCCGCGGCGAGGGCCTCGGACTCGGTGATCACCGGCGTGGTGTTGAGGCTGATCCGCTCGGTGTGGACCGCGTTCAGCCCGAGCTGCCGCCCGGTCTCGTCGGTGTGGACGATCAGGTCGCCGCCCCAGACCTTCAGGCCCTGGTAGGTCTTCTGGAAGCGGGTGTGCGTCTGCCCCAGCTCGTCCATGCCGCTGCGCAGCATCCGGAATCCGTGGTCGGCGTCCAGCCCCATCTCGGGCCGGGCCTGCATCAGGCGGCTCGCGGCGAGCTGGGCGTTGCGCTGGGCGATGGCCTCGGCGTTCGCGGGGCGCTCGGCGAAGGCCGGGCCGGCGGCGAGCAGCGCGGCGAGGAGGGAGAGGCGGGACGGCAGGGTCGCCATGGGGACTCCGGGAGGGAGGGTTGGGACGCGGCCGAGTCCGCCTCGCCGCTCCCTGGAGGCTTCCGGGAGCGGAGCGGCGGACCTGGCCTGGAACGTGGAAAGGAGCGGGGAGGACTGGGATGACGATGCCTTCGCCCCCGTCCGCCTCCCAGTTAAGAGTTGTTAAATGCGGTTAAGCCGTCTTAACAGGTCCCTGCCCTCTCTTATTTCTCCACCCTGGACAACGGCATGGTCATGCATCGCGGGCCACCCCGGGCCCGGCTGAGCTCCCCGCTCTCCAGGAGGATGAGGTACTTCCTGCGGTCGAGGAGGTTGATCTTGGGGTCCGCGAGGAGTTCCCGGGCCGCGAGGACGCGGTAGCCGGCCCGGGAGAGCTCCTCGGCGGTGGCGAGGTTGCGCGAGTAGCTCACGATGACCCCGGGCGCCAGGGCGAAGGCGTTGGCGCCGTCGGTCCACTGCTCCCGCTGCTGCTGGATGTAGTCGTTCCCCCCGCAGAAGACCGGCTTCAGGTCGATGCCGACCTCCTTGAGGGCCGAGAGCAGGTTGGGTCGGGTGGTGAAGCGCAGCTCCTCGTGGCGGAGGTCGATCTTCACCACGTTGAGCAGCTCGGGCGAGCCGTCGGTGAAGTAGGGCGGGTACACGAGGCACTCGTGGTGGTTGATGCGGGTGAAGATCGTGTCCAGGTGCATGGCGCTGCGCTTCTTGGGCATCAGCACCATGAAGAGGTGCTCGAAGGTGCCTTCGCCGCGGCGGAAGTCCTGGCGAAGGCTCTCGGCGAGGATGTGGATGGCGTCGGTGGTGGTGCGCTCGGAGCAGCCCACCGCCAGCACCTTGTCGCTGAGCACCAGGGTGTCGCCGCCCTCCAGGCTCTGGGGGGAGCGGATCTCGCCGCGGAGGAGGGGCGTCACCTGGTCGAACCACTTGTCGTTGTCCGTGAGGTGGCGGAAGCGGGGATGGTGCCGGAAGACGTAGCTGAGGATCAGCGGCTCGCGCTGGCGGGCCCAGGTGGCCATGGCGTTCACGCAGTAGCCGTCGCCCACCACCGAGGCGGGGTCGCGCATGAAGAGCAGGTTCGGGATGGGCTTGAGGATGTAGTCGAACTCGCGGCGCCAGTGGGTGTGGTGCTGCATGTCGGGCCAGGGGATGCCCGTGATCACGCTGGTGGCGACCTCCACGGGGAACATGGCCCGCAGGCGCTGGGTGGCCTCCTCGGGAAGGTCCACGAGCCTGCGCAGGTCCTCCACGAAGGCCTCCTTCACCGCCTCGTCCACCAGGGCCTCCATGAAGAGGTCCCGGATGTCGAGGACCTCCTCGGCGACCCTGGCCAGGACCTGCCGGAACTGGCGGTGCTCGGAGCGGGCGTGGGTGCCGTGCAGGATGTCGTCGAAGAGCAGCTGCTCCATCATCGCGGGGACCATGAGGTCCACCTCGGGGCCGGGGCTGTGGACGACCACCTGCTTCAAGCGGTGGATCTCGGAGAACACGGAGAGCTGGATCGGCGCGGCGGGAGACATGGGTCACCAACGGGAATCCATCAGCCTAGCGGGAGGATGCATATGCAGCAATTAATTGCATACCATTCAAGCCAGGAATCCTTACCGCTTTGGTAAGACTTTCGCCTTGAAGTCGATGGAAGCCTTGATAATCTAAGGATTCTGATGTTCCCGGGGCCTTCGCCCCCCTTCCTGGAGCTATCCCATGGCCGCGTTCGTGACCCAGCCCGCCCCCGACTTCAAGGCCGACGCCCTGGTCAACGGCGAGTTCAAGCAGATCTCCCTCTCCGACTTCAAGGGCCGGAAGGTCGTGCTCTTCTTCTACCCCCTCGACTTCACCTTCGTCTGCCCCACCGAGATCCTCGCCTTCAGCGACGCCATCAAGGAATTCGAGGCCCGCAACACCCAGGTCATCGGCGTGAGCGTGGACAGCAAGTTCAGCCACTTCGCCTGGACCCAGATGGACCGCAAGGAGGGCGGCATCAAGGGCATCACCTTCCCGCTGGTGGCCGACCTCAACAAGACCATCGCCGCCGACTACGGCGTCCTGCTGCCCAGCGGCATCGCCCTCCGCGGCCTCTTCATCATCAACAAGGACGGCGTCCTGAAGCACATCACCGTGAACCACAACGACCTCGGCCGGAACGTCGACGAGGTGCTGCGCGTCCTCGACGCCGTGGACTTCAGCGAGGAGCACGGCGAGGTCTGCCCCGCCAACTGGAAGAAGGGCGACAAGGCCATGAAGCCCAATGCGTCGGGCCTGAAGGAATACGTCGCCTCCAAGTGAGGACGATCCTTCCGGAAGACGAGGGGCGCCGCGAGGCGCCCCTCGTCCGTTCCATGCGACCTCATCCGCCAGCCATGCACGGGACCGCGCCCAGGCTGTGATCCAGGCCCACACGGTCGTGACGCGCGGGGCCTCCCGCGCAGCCTACCCTGCGGTCGATCCGGATCCCGGGCCAGGTCTCCCCACGACGGGGGTGCGGCTGCGGGACCGCCCAGGAGATGCCATGACCGAGCCCCGCCGCGTCCTCATCCTCGGAGCCGCCGGCCGCGACTTCCACAACTTCAACACGGTCTTCCGCGGCAACCCCGCGTACAAGGTCGTGGCCTTCACCGCGACGCAGATCCCCGACATCGCGGGCCGCGCCTACCCGGCGGAGCTCGCCGGCGCGCTCTACCCGGCGGGGATCCCCATCTACGACGAGGCCGACGTGGCCGACATCATCCGCCGGGAGCGGGTGCACGAGGCGGTGTTCTCGTACTCGGACGTCACCCACCAGCACGTCATGCACCTGGCCAGCCTCTGCATGGCCGCCGGCGCGGACTTCAAGCTCCTGGGCTGCGGCAGCACCATGCTGGCCTGCGCCAAGCCGGTCATCGCCGTCACCGCGGTGCGCACCGGCGCCGGGAAGAGCCAGACCACGCGCTACCTGAGCCGCATCCTCAAGGGCCTCGGCAAGAAGGTGGTCGCCATCCGCCATCCCATGCCCTACGGCGACCTGGCGAAGCAGGCCTGCCAGCGCTTCGAGACCTACGCCGACCTCGACCGCCACGAGTGCACCATCGAGGAGCGGGAGGAGTATGAGCCCCACATCGACAACGGTTTCGTGGTCTACGCCGGCGTGGACTACGAGCGCATCATCCGCCAGGCCGAGCAGGAGGCCGACGTGGTGCTCTGGGACGGCGGCAACAACGACCTGCCCTTCTACGCCTGCGCGCTCCACCTCTGCATCGCCGACCCGCACCGCGCGGGCCACGAGCTGGCCTACCACCCGGGCGAGACCAATTTCCGCCGGGCCGACGTCATCGTGATCAACAAGTGCGACACGGCCTCGGAGGCGGACATCGCCATCGTCGAGGCCAACGCCAGGGCCGTGAATCCCGCCGCCACGGTCCTCCGGGCCGACAGCCCCGTGACCGTGTCCGACCCCGGTCTGGTCAATGGGAGGAAGGCCCTGGTCATCGAGGACGGGCCCACCCTCACCCACGGCTCCATGTCCTATGGCGCCGGCGTGGTGGCGGCCCGGGCCGTCGGGGCCTCCGAGCTCGTGGACCCCTCGCCCTACGCCGTGGACTCCATCGCCGCCACCTACCGGAAGTACCCCAACGCGAAGGGCATCCTGCCGGCGATGGGCTACGGCGACCACCAGGTGCGGGACCTCGAGGCCACCATCGCCGCGACCCCCTGCGACGTGGTGGTGAGCGGGACGCCCATCGACATCACGCGCGTGCTGAAGGTGGACAAGCCCATGGTGCGCGTGACCTACGAGCTCGAGGAGCAGGCCCCCGGCCGCCTGGAGGCCTGCGTCCGCAAGGCCCTGGGCCTGTGAGGTCCGGGCCCCTCAGCCGCCGACCCGGATGCCGCCCAGGTCCTCCACCAGGGCGGCCCGGGTCTCCGGGCTGAAGGACACGACCGCCGGCAGCTCGGGCAGGTCGCACTCCAGGCCCTCCGGCGTGCGGTGGCCCGCGTTGAACTTCAGGAACTGGACCGAGGACAGCTTCTCCTCGTTCATCTGCTCCTCGTCGAAGCGGGCCTTCTCCCGGCTCCCGTCGGTGAAGGTCATCCACACGTGGTCGGGGAGGTGGCGCCAGCGGCGGAGCAGCTCGGGCCGCGCCTTCTCGTCGTCGATCTCGATGAGCAGGGTGGCGCCCAGCTCGCCGGGGCCGCCCAGCAGCGCGTTGTAGGTCTCCAGCTCGTGGAGGATGTCGGCTTCCCGGACCATCTGCTCCACCCTTACCATCTCCTGGACCTGGTAGCGGATCGTGTCGGCGTTCTCGAAGAGGAAAGTGAGGTGCGCGCCCAGGTGCACCCGGCGCGGCGCCTTGGCGGCCATGGCGGCGGCGCGGACCGCCTCCCGGCGCTCGCCGTAGGTGACATGGTCCAGGATCTCGGCGCGTTCGACCTTCTTCATGGCGTCTCCTCGGGAACGGGGTTCGGGAAGCCGTCCTTGCGGTAGGCCCGGGCGAGCACGGTCATGGGGTGCAGGGCCCGCTTCCCGGCGTGCTGTTCGAACTGCAGCCCCGCCAGGGGGCATTCGCTCACCCAGACCTGGGCGGTCTCACCGGAGGGCAAGGGCGCCTGCATGCCCGCGAAGGCCTTCTGGCCGACGCGCTTGGAGGCCTCGTAGGTCTCGGACTTCATGGCGTAGGTGCCGTCGTGGCCGCAGCACTCCATCACCGAGGCGATGGTGACGCCGGGGATCTTCCGCAGCAGGTCGCGGCCTTTGAAGCCCACGGCCTGGGCCCGCAGGTGGCAGGGGGCGTGGTAGGCGATGGGGCCGGGGCTGGACTGGAAAGTCCAGTCCGCCCGGGGCTCGTTGCGGATGGACCAGAGGAACTCGCCGGGGTCCCGCACGGCCTCCGCCAGCTTCTTCGCGCGCTCGCGGTCCTCGCCCTCCAGCAGCTCCGGATACTCCCGGCGCAGCATCATGGCGCAGGTGGGGTTGATGGCGATGACCTTGGAGCCGGCCTCCACGTGGGGCATCAGGGCGTCGAGGTTCGCCTTGGCCTGCTTCCTCACCGAATCCAGGTCCCCGTGCTCCCAGGCGGGCATGCCGCAGCACTGCAGGCCCTTCACGCAGCCCGTGGCGCAGCCGTTCTTCTCCAGCACTTCCAGCGTGTCCTTGCCGATCTGGGGCTCGTTGTTCTGCACGAAGCAGGTCTGGAAGAGCACGGCCTCCTTGCCCGGGGCCTCGGCGATCCTGCCGCTCTTCACGGCCCAGCTCTCGAAGGTGGCGGAGGCGAAGTCCGGGAGGTGGGCCTCGGGATGGACGCCCAGCACCTTGTCCATGAACCAGCGGTGCAGGGCCACGCGGTTCATCTTGTTGGCCATGCCGAAGCTGGCCCGGGCCATCTTCGCGGCGAGGTCCGGGTTGCCCAGCACCTTCTCCCGGAGCTTCCCGCCCCGCTTCTTCCACCGGATCGCCTGGTAGCGGTGCACGAGCTTGGGGAAGTCCAGCTTGAACTCGTGGCCTTCCCGGGGTGTGTAGGGGCACTGCACCTCGCAGAGCTTGCACTGGAAGCAGTCGTCCATGACCCCGTCCCGCTCGCCCCCGGTGAGGGCCCGGACGTCGCCGTGGTGCTTTTCGTCCAGGGCCTTGAAGAGGTTGGGGAAGCTGTCGCAGTACTTGAAGCACATGCGGCAGCCGTGGCAGATCTCGAAGGCCCGCTCCACCTCCTCCTTGAGCAGGGCCTCATCCCAATAGGCGGGGTCCGAGGGGTCGTAGACCGTGGAAGGACCCGCCAGGTAGCTGATGCGGTGCCCGGGGGTGGTCTCCGGGCGCTCGTGGTCGCCCACCTCGACATGCTCGGCCATCCCGTCCTCCGGAAAAGGAAGGGAGGGCGCGGCCCCCGCGCCCTCCCCCGTTCGTCCAGCCTAGGAAATGCTGTCCAGCATCTTCTGGAAGCGGCCCGCGTGGCTCTTCTCGGCCTTGGCCAGGGTCTCGAACCAGTCGGCGATCTCGGGGAAGCCCTCTTCCCGGGCGGTCTTGGCCATGCCCGGGTACATGTCGGTGTACTCGTGGGTCTCGCCGGCGATGGAGGCCTTCAGGTTCAGCATGGTGTCGCCGATGGGCAGGTCGGTGGCGGGATCGCCGACCTGCTTCAGGTAGTCCAGGTGGCCGTGGGCGTGGCCGGTCTCGCCGTCCGCCGTCTCCTTGAAATTGCCCGCCACCTCGGGATAGCCCTCGATGTCCGCCACCTTGGCGAAGTAGAGGTAGCGGCGGTTGGCCTGGCTCTCGCCCGCGAAGGCGTCTTTGAGGTTCTGGTGAGTCTTGGTGCCCTTGAGGTTGCCCATGCGTGCCTCCTGAGGATGGTCGGGGGAATTCCCAGAGGCATCATAGGCACCTTGCGTGCCGGGGGAAGCCTCCTTGGAAATCAAGGAATTCCAGACGTCCCACCGGTCACAGGTTGCGACGGATCGAGAATCCTTCCCGAGGGGGCGAGAGTCAGCGCGCCCGGAACAGGGCCAGCACCCGGACCTCCGCCACGCCCGCCGCCTCCAGGGCCTGGGCGCACCGCAGCAGGGTGGTCCCGGTGGTCCACACGTCGTCCACCAGCAGGACCGTCCGGCCTTCGAGCCCGGCGCCCGGACGGGCCGTGATGGCCCTCCGCGGCAGGCGCCGCCGCTCGGATTCGGGGCGTCCCGTCTGCCCCTGGGCGCGCCAGTGCTTGCGCAGCGTCCGCAGGAAGGGGAGGCCCGCCCGTTCGGCCACCCGCTTCGCGGCGTCCTCGGCGAAGTCGCCGCCCCGTCGCAGGTCCCGCCACCAGAAGGTGGGCGCGACGGTGACGAGGTCCGCCTCGCGCGCGAAGTCCGGCAGCGGCGCCGCGTCGAAACGGGCCAGCAGGGCCCGCCGCCAGCCCCATTCGCCGGCCTTGATGGCGGGCAGCAGCAAGGCCCCCAGGGCCGGGCGGCCGCCGTGGTAGTCCCACACCGCGTCGCCGTGCTCCCAGGCCACGGGCTCGGGGCAGTCCCCGTCGTGGACCAGGGCGCAGCGCGGACAGCGCGTGTCCGGCAGCGGGACCAGCCCCGACCAGCAGCGCCCGCAGAGCCCGGCCTCGGAGGCCGCGTCCAGGGGGCCCAGGCAGCCCCGGCAGGGGACGCCCAGCCGCGCGGCCCAGGCCCGCACCTCAGCCCTCGGCGGGACGCAGGCGGGTGAGGGCGTAGAGGGGGAAGCCCAGGGCGACGAGGGCCAGGCCCGGCCACGTGAAGGAGGGCTTCTTCACCATGAGCGCGCCCATGATGGCCAGCGCCCCGATCAGGTAGAGAGCCGGCAGCACGGGATAGCCGAAGGCCTTCACCGGGCGCTCCACCTCCGGCGCGCGGACGCGCATGAGGAAGACGCCGCCCACGGTGAGGACGTAGAAGAGGAGCGCCGCGAAGATCACGTAGTCCAGGAGCTGGCCGTAGCTGCCGGTCATGGTCAGCAGGCAGGTCCAGACAGCCTGGATGACGAGGGCGAAGGCGGGCACGCCGGCGGCGTTCAGCCCCTCGGCCTTCTTCAGGAAGAGGCCGTCGGAGGCCATGGTCTGGTAGACCCGGGCGCCGCTCAGCACCAGCCCGTTCACGCAGCCGAACATGGAGACGAGGATGGCGGCGCTCATGAGCCGGCCGCCGCCGGGGCCGAGGACCGCCTGCAGTGCCGAGGCGCCCACCCGCGCGCTGGGGGCGTTCGCGATGCCCGCGGGCCCGAGCACCTTCACGTAGATGACGTTGGCCAGGATGTAGAGGCCGCACACGAGGCTGGTGCCGATGAAGAGGGAGAGCGGGATGGTGCGCCTGGGCTCCTTCACCTCGCCGGCGATGAAGGTGATGGCGTTCCAGGCGTCGGCGCTGAAGAGGCTGCCGGTCTGGACCACGAGGAGCGCCACCAGCCAGGCGGTGCCCGAGGGCGCGCCGGGCAGCGGGGAGGGATCCGGCGCCGTGGCGAGGTTGAGCAGGAGGCCCAGCAGGATGAGCCCCGCGAGGCTGGCGATCTTGGTCACCGTGAAGATGTTCTGCACCCTCGCGCCCAGCTTCACGCCATGGAAGTTGACGTAACTGAGGAAGAGCACGATGGCGATGCCCGAAAGCCGCGCGGTGGTGAGCCCCAGGTCGTAGGGGCCGACGACGATGTCCGAGGTCACCTGCCACGGGTTCACATGGAAGGGCCCCAGCAGCCACCGCGATTCCGACACCGCGGGCCAGAAGGTGCCCAGGTACTTCCCGAAGCCCACCGCCACCGCCGCGATGGTGCCGCACTCGATGACCGCGAAGAAGGTCCAGCCGTAGAGGAAGCCCACCAGCGGTCCGTAGATCTCCTTGAGGTACGTGTACTGCCCTCCGGCGTGGGGATACATCCCCGCCAGCTCGCCGTAGCTGAGCGCCCCGGCCACCGTGAGGAAGGCCGTCAGCACCCAGCCCCAGATGAGGAAGGAGCCCGAGCCGCCCTCCTTCACCATGTCGGACGCCACGATGAACACGCCGCTGCCGATCATGGAGCCCGCGATGAGCATGGTCGCGGAAAAGAGCCCCACGTGGCGCTGGTAGCCAGCTTCGGACATGGTCACCTCGGGATGGAAGGGATCAGGGTAACGAAGAAGCTCCCCGGGACGCCGGGGAGCTTCGGCGGAACGGGCATCCTCAGTTGTGGCCGAAGGTCTTGATGGCCCAGATCAGCGTGGGGATGAAGCCGACGATGGCGAGGGCCAGCACGCCCAGGTTCAGCTTCTGCCTCGCCTCGCTGGCTTCGGCGGTGCGGCTGTTCCTCCAGCCGTAGGCCGCGTAGATGGCGAGCCCGACCTCCAGCCAGAGCAGCAGCCGGATCCACGTGTCGTGGGGCAGGCCGCTCATGACCCAGCCGCAGGAGGCCGCGCCGGCCAGGCCGATGGCCCAGGCGCCGAACATCCCGCCGGGGACCTTGAAGGGCCGCTCGATGCCGGGGTTCGCGACCCGGAGGAGGGGCACGCCGATGCAGACCAGCACGAAGGCCAGGAGGGTGCCGATGGAGACCAGCTGGCCGACGAGGCTCATGGGCATGAGGCCGCCGCAGAGGGCCACGAAGATGCCCGTCATCACCGTCGCCACGTGCGGAGTGCCGAACCTGGGGTGGGCGTTGCCGAACCAGGGCAGGAGGCCGTCCTTGCTCATGGCGTAGAAGATCCGGGTCTGCCCCAGCATCATCACGAGGATCACGGAGGTGAGGCCCGAGATGGCGCCCAGCTTGATGACGAAGGTGAAGGCCTTCTGCGCGAAGGGGGACCAGCCGCGGAGCTCGACGATCTTGTCGATGCCGACGGCGATGGGGTCCGGCACACCGAGCTGCTTGTAGGGAACGACGCCCGTGAGCACTAGCGCGACCAGGATGTAGAGGATGGTGCAGATGACCAGCGAACCCATGATGCCGATGGGCAGGTCGCGCTTCGGATTCTTGGCCTCCTGGGCCGTGGTGCTCACGGCGTCGAAGCCGATGTAGGCGAAGAAGACCACGCCGGCCCCGGTCAGCACGCCGCCGTTGAGCCAGCCGTAGCGGTTCACGCCGTTGACCACCTCCTGGGCCGGCACGAGGGCACCGAGGGTGCCGGCGGTCGGGTTCACGTTCAGGTTCGCGCCGCTGATCATGGCGATGCCGAGGACGATGAAGACCACCACGATGGTCACCTTGATGACCACGATGATGTTGTTGACCGCGGCGCTCTCCTTGATGCCCTTGTAGAGCACCGCCGCGACCACCAGGGCGATGAAGGTGGCGGGGATGTTCCAGACGCCGCTCACCTGGGCCCCGCTGCCCAGCGTCACCATCTCCCAGGGCCCCTTGGTGAAGCGGATCAGGGTGTCCGCGAACTGGATGCCGAGGGTCTTGTGGAGGATGGAGTAGAGGTACCCGGACCACGCCGCGCTCACCGTCACCGCCCCGAAGGCGTACTCCAGCACCAGGTCCCAACCGATGATCCAGGCGATGAACTCGCCCATGGTGGCGTAGGAGTAGGCGTAGGCCGAGCCGGCCACGGGGATCATGGCGGCCATCTCTGCGTAGCAGAGGCCGGCGAAGGCGCAGAGGATGCCGCCGATGACGAAGCTGTACACGATGCCGGGGCCCGCGTAGTTCGCCGCCGCCGTGCCCGTGAGGGAGAAGATGCCGGCGCCGATGATCGCGCCGATGCCCAGCATGGTCAGGTTGAAGGCGCCGAGGTGGCGCTTGAGGGTGCCTGCACCATGACCGGCTTCGGATGCGTTGGGGTCTCCAGCATCGGCGATGAGCCGGTCCAGATCCTTCTTGACGAACAGTCCTGCCATGGACCTTCCTCCTGCGTCGGGTTATGGGGGCTGACAATCCGAAAACCTTAGCAAGGAAGGCCGCGGAAGCCCAAGCATTGCGAGGCATCCGGGGGCCCCGGTCCGCCCCGGGTGGAAGGAAGTGCAGACCTGCGGCAGTCTTAGGGATTCGCCCCGAGGAACCGCATGACCGACGCCCTGGCCCCCGCCCGCCGCTGCGACTGGGTGGACCAGCTCCGGGGCTGGGCCGTGCTGGTGATGATCGAGGTGCACTGCGTCAACACCTGGCTCGACCTCAAGCTGCGCCCGGACTGGCTGAACTACCTGAACGGCCTGGTGGCGCCGAGCTTCCTCCTGTGCGCGGGCTTCAGCCTGGTGCTCAGCACCTTCCGCCCCGACGGCACGATCCGCCCCTTCAAGGACAGCCTGGGCCGCTACGCCTTCATCCTCCTCTGCGCCTACGCCCTCCACGCCCCGGGCTTCACCCTCGCCGAATGGACCGTGCTGAACACGATCCAGAAGGGCCGCGAGCTCTTCAAGATCGACGTGCTCCAGTGCACGGTCTATTCCCTGCTCATCCTCCAGGGCCTGGCCCGGGCCCTCCGGAATCCGCGCCTCTTCACGGTGGTGGCCGGCCTCCTGGCGGGCTACGTGGCCTTCATCTCGCCCTACCTCTGGGCCAGCGGCGTGGGCGACGGCCTCTGGCTGCCGGTCCGCGGCCTCCTGAACGGCAACGTGGACCGGGGCGTCCAGGCCCTCTTCCCCCTCTTCCCCTGGCTGGCCTTCGTGGCCTTCGGCTCCTTCCTCGGCGGCCTCTACCGCCTGACCCGCGTGGAGGCCGTGGAGGGCCGGACCCGCCTCGCCGAGCCGCGCTTCCTGGCGGGCCTCTTCGTCCTGGGCCTCGGCCTGTGGCTCTTCGGCTGGCGTTTCAAGGAAACCTGGCTCTGGGGCGGCACCTGGCACCAGTTCGCCGACGGCGGCTGGCGCCTCGTGGGCCGCTTCGGCACCTGGTCCTGGAACGAGCTCCAGGCCCTGCACAACACCACCCTGCCCTCCGTCGCCGAGCGCCTCGGCTGGATCTGCATGGGAGGCGCGGCCCTCGGCTTCGTGGAGCTGAGGCGGCCCCGCTGGCGCGGCCCCAACCCCTTCGACGCCGCGGCCAAGGAGAGCCTGCTCCTCTACATGCTGCACCTGAACCTGATCTTCAGCGTCCTCATGCCTCCCTCGGTGGTGGCGGTGACCGGCCTGGAGTGGAACAGCCAGGGCTGGCCCGCGACGATCCTGCTGACCCTGCTGGTCGCGGGTGCCAGCCTGGCCGCCGGCGTCGCCTGGCAGGAGGTGCGCGCGACTCCGGAACGCATGCGCGGCCTCCAGCGGGCGGGCCTCGCCGCCCTGGCGGTGTGGTTCCTCGCCGGCGGCTGGTGGACCTTCCGCCACTACCTCCAGAGCCCCGAGCTGGCGCGGGAGCCCTACCCCTTCCTCAACGCCGCCCGGGCCCGCAAGGGCCTGGCGCCCACGCCGGACGGCCTCACGCGGGATCCCGAGGAGTACTTCCGGGAGGCGGCCCGGCGGAAGGTGCGGATCAACGAGCTCGCGAAGGCCAAGATCGCCGAGGCCATCCGGGCGCGGAAACCGTAGCCGCTAGCGGCCCTTGCGGAGCGGCCGGCGGGGTTCCGGACGGTCCGTGAGGGACGCTCGTGCCGAACACGGCCTAGACTGTTCCCGTGACCGACCTCTCCGGCGACAAGTACCGCGTCCTGCTCCTGGCCTGCGTCCTGCTGGTGCTCGCCTACCGCGCCGCGATGGCCGCCCTGCTGGCGGCCTTCCACGCCCTGCCCAGCCTGCAGCGCCGGCGCCTGCTGGAGGAGGGCGCCTTCGAGGATCCCCTGCTGCGGGAGCTGCTGGAGCATCCGCACCTCCTGGGCATGGGCCTCAACCTCTGGAACCAGGGCCTGCTGGTGCTGCTGCTGGGCCTGCTGCTCTCCCTCAGCCTCTCCCTCCCCGGCGGCGTGTGGATGCTGGCGGCCTTCATCGTGCTCTACGTCTGGGCCCTGGATCTCGCGCTGCCCTCCCTGCTCACGGCCCACGAGCCCGCCCGCTGGATCGTGCGCCTCTTCCCGTTCTACGGGCCCATGCACCGCCTCCTCTCGCCCTTCTTCATGCCCGTCGCCCGGGTGCTGGAGCGGCGCCGGGAGGTCCTCGAGAAGGCGAAGGAGGACGAGGAGGAGGACGTCACCGAGGACGCCGTCACCGCCTTCCTGGAGGAGGGCGAGGCCGAGGGCATCCTCGAGGAGTCCGACCGGGAACTCATCCGCAACGTGGTGACCTTCGGGGACACCGTGGTGCGCGAGGTGATGACGCCGCGAACGCGCATCAAGGCCCTGCCGGTCTCCTGCACCGGCGCCGAGGCCTGGGAGGCCTTCCGGGAGACCCGCCACGCCCGCCTGCCCCTCTTCGAGGGGAGCATCGACCACGTGAAGGGCGTCCTCCTGCTCAAGGACCTGATCCAGGTCCCGCCGGAGGAGGTCCGCCCCTCGGAGCTCATGCACGCGCCGGTCTTCGTCCCCGAGAGCATGCCCGTCCTGGACCTCCTCCGGCAGTTCCAGCGGGAACGCTTCCAGCTCGCGGTGGTGGTGGACGAGTTCGGCACCGTCACCGGCGTGGCCACCACCGAGGACCTCCTCGAGGAGGTCTTCGGCGAGATCCAGGACGAGCACGAAGGGCAGAAGGACTTCGTGGAGGCCGGCGAGGGCGTCTTCCTGGTGAGCGGGCAGACCCACGTGGAGGACCTGGAGGCGCGCCTGGGCCTGCCCTTCGAGCGGGACGGCTTCGACACCGTCGGCGGCCTGGTCATGGCCCGCCTCGGCCGCGTGCCCGCCCCCGGGGAGCGCGTCGAGGCCGGCGGGGCCCGGCTCGTCGTCACCCGCATGGACGGCCACCGGGTGGCCCAGGTGCGGGTGGAGCTCCCGCCCCCGGCGGCGGAGGCGCCGTGAGTGGCTCGCCGCTCCGGACCCTCCTCGCGGCCGCGGCCCTCCTGGGCCTGCCGGTCCTGCTCCTGGTGCTCCGCCACAAGCAGCGCACCCGCCTCGTCCCCCAGCCCCGGGGCATGGTGCTGGGCCTCTACGCCGGCCTGCCCGACTACGACTACGGCGAGGAGCTCGCCCGCATCCGCGCCACGGGGGCCACCGCCGTGAGCCTCCAGGCCATCTACCGGATGGAGCACTACCACAGCACGGAGATCGGCCGGCACCCCACCAGCAGCCCCACGGAGGCGAGCCTGCGCCGCACCTTCCGCCAGGCCCGGGGGCTCGGCCTCCGGATGATGTTCTTCCCCACCATCAACCTCCGCGACGAGGCGGAGAACGCGACGTGGTGGCGGGGCAACATCCGGCCCAAGGACTGGGACGCGTGGTGGGAGGACTACACGGCCTTCAACGTCGCCCTCGCGCGCATCGCCGGCGAGGAGGGCGTGGAGTGGTACAGCGTGGGTACGGAGATGGCCAGCACCCACCGCTTCCCCGACCGCTGGCGCAGGCTCTGCGCCGAGGTGCGCAAGGTCTATCCGGGCAAGATCACCTACAGCGTGAACTTCGACAGCCACGACAGCTTCACCTTCGGCGACGCCCTCGACGTCATCGGGATGAACACCTACGACCCCATCGCGAAGTACGACGACTACCCCACCGAGACCCAGATCCGCGACGCCTGGTGGTGGATCGTCTACAAGGCCCGCACCCTGCAGGCCCGCTTCAAGCGCCCGGTGATGATCACCGAGGTGGGCTACCCCTCCGTGGCCCACGCCCACGTGGGCCCCTGGGACTTCCGCACGGAGAAGCCCCTGGACCTGGACCTGCAGAAGCTGCTGGTGAAGGGGGCCTTCGACGTGCTGCGCAACTGGAGCGACGGCGAGGCGGTCTTCTACTACCTCTACGGGGAGAACCTGAACGTCAAGCCCGTGGGCGGCCCCGGGGACCGCACCTACGCCATCTGGGGCAAGCCCGTGGAGGCCGTGGTGCGGGACTACTTCGCCCAGCCCATCTTCGAGGGCCACATCCCCCCGAAGCCCGAGAACGTCCAGGAGGCCGTGGTCCAGACCCTCGCCGCCCAGCACCGCCGGCTGCGGGACTACGAGGACGCCGTGCTGCCCCCGTGGGTGGCGGAGTGGGAGGCCGTCCATCCCGCCGACCGGGCCGCGGCCCTGGCCATCCTGGCCAAGGAGCCGGTGCCCGTCCGCAAGGTGCCGAGGGGGCGGGCAAGGTAAGACCTGGGGGCTCCGCACTTTGGACTTGGGCCCCGGGCGCCTCGCGCTATGCTTCCCCCCATGGCGGCCAAGCCGGATCCCAGTGCCCAGAAGACCCTCCTGGTCGTCGAGGACGACGACCTGACCATGCGCTTCTACCAGACCGGCCTCCGGCCCCTGCAGGAGTTCCGCTTCATCGCCGCCGCCAACGGCCAGCAGGCGGTGGAGATCCTGCAGAAGGAGCCCGTGGACGTCCTCATGACGGACCTGAACATGCCCGTCATGGACGGCTACAAGCTGGTGGCCCACATGACGCGCCACTACCCCAGCGTGCCGATCCTCGTCATCACGGGGATGGGGGACGGCGAGATGAAGCCCGAGGTGCACCAGATCAAGGGGATCCGCATCCTGCACAAGCCCATGAAGCTCTCGGTGCTGATGGAGGAGATCCGCGCCGCCTCCACCCACGAGCCCACCGGGCGGGTGAAGGGCATCTCCCTGGGCAGCCTGCTCCAGCTCATGAACTGGGAGCAGAAGTCCTGCACCCTCACGGTGCGGCACCACGACGACAAGGGGCAGCTCCACACCGGCTACCTCTACGTGAAGCACGGCGAACTCATCCACGCGGCCTACCAGCAGGAGGAGGGCATCCCGGCGGCCTACACCATCCTGGGCTGGGACCGGCCCGAGGTGGACTTCGTGGAGACCTGCCGCATGCACCGCACCATGGAGCTGCCCATCACCGAGATCCTGATGAACGTGGCCATGATCAAGGACCACGAGACCCTGGACGGGACGCAGATCCACCTGAAGGGCCTGGAGAGCTGAAGGCGGCGGGCCTACCCTTGGGCCGGAGCCTGCCATGAGCGATCCCGCCGCCGTCCCCGCCCCGGAGTCCAACCTGCACCGCGTGGAGCACTACGCCCTCGCCATCCTCAACGGCATGGCCGCCGCCGGGAACCTGGGCCTGGCCGACGCCGACATCGACTACGCCATCGACCTCGCCGAACGGCTCGCCACGCGGCTCGCGGAGCGCGGGCACGTGGTCCCCAGGGCCTGAGTCCGCCCGCGTCCCGGGTCGCCGGCGTCCCGTTCCGGGGCGTGGCAAACACCTCAGCATAGCCGAAAAAAAAATCGCTTTCGCGTCTTGAGCTGCGCGGGATCCGGACCGAGGCTGAAGGTCCAGTCAGGAGAGCCCATGCTCGCGAAGCCCCGCCTTCTGACCCCCGGCCCCACGCCTCTCTTGCCGGAGGGTCTTTCTGCCCAGTCGATGGCCACGATCCATCACCGGACCCCGGCCTTCAAGGCCCTCTTCCGCAAGTCCCGGGAAGGATTGAGACGCTTCTTCCGCCTCGTCGAGGGGGAGGAGGTGGTGATCCTCAGCGGCAGCGGCACCGCGGGCCTGGAAGCGGCCCTGGTGAACGCCTGCGCCCCCGGCGACGCCGTGCTGGTGCTGCACGCGGGCAAGTTCGGCGAGCGCTGGGTGAAGATCGCCAGGGGCTACGGCCTCACGGTGGTGGAGGTCAAGGCGCCCTACGGCGAGACCTTCAGCGCGGACCGGCTCCGCGAGGCCCTGAAGACCGCCCCGAAGCTCAGGGCCTTCTGCGTCCAGGAGCACGAGAGCAGCACCGGCGTGCGCCATCCCGTGAAGGAGCTCGTCGCCGTCCTCAATGAGGTCCAGCCCGAGTGCCTCGTCCTCGTGGACGGCATCACCGGCGTGGGCGTCCACGACGTGCGCATGTCCGACGGCATCGACGCGCTCGTCTGCGGCAGCCAGAAGGCCCTGGCCCTCCAGCCGGGCCTGGCCTTCGTGGCGCTCAGCCCGCGCTACCTGGCCCAGCTCGACGCGCCCCACCTGCCCCGCTTCTACTTCGACCTGCGCAGCGAGCTGAAGGCCCACGCCGACAGCGGCACGGCGTGGACGCCCGCCATCGGCCTCGTGGCGGCGCTCGACGCCGCCTGCACGTGGCTCGAGGGCATCGGCGGCGTGGAGACCCTCATCGCCAACGCCGAACTCCAGGCGAGGGCCTTCCGCGCGGCCCTCGCGCGCTGGGAGCTGCCCCTCTTCTCCAAGGCCCCGGGCAACGCGCTCACCGCCGTGACCGTGGAGGGGAGCAGCGCCCTGCTCAAGGCCCTGCGGGACAAGGCGGGCCTGAGCCTCGCCAACGGCCAGGGCGAGCTGGAGAACCACATGGTGCGCGTCGCGCACCTCGGCTACGTGGACGCCCTCGACACGCTGATGGTGGTCTCCACCCTGGAGGCGGCCTTCAAGGCCCACGGCATCAAGGTGGCCGCCAGCGGCTGCGAGGCCGCCCAGGACGTGCTGGCGCCCTGCCTCAAGGGCTAGGCCGAGCTCCATCCCGGTCCGCGGCGCCCCGGCGCCGCGGCGGGTCCATTCCCGATTCCGAACCCCAAGGAGTTCCCATGCGCATCCTCGCCTGCGACGGCATCCACGAAGACGGCCTCGAGACCTTCCGGGCCGCCGGTTGGACGGTGGCCGTCTCCGATCCCATCAAGGACCCGGCGGCCCTGAAGGCCGCCCTCAAGGACGCCGACGTGCTGCTGGTGCGCAGCGCCACCAAGGTACCCGCCGAGGCGCTGGAGGGCGCCGAGCGGCTCAAGGTCATCGGCCGCGCCGGGGCCGGCGTCGACACCATCGACGTGGACGCCGCCACCGAGCGGGGTATCGCGGTGATGAACGCGCCCGACGGCAACACCCTGGCGGCCGCGGAGCACGCCCTCGCCCTGCTCTTCGCCCTGGCCCGGCACATCCCGTCGGCGGACGCGGGCATGAAGGCCGGCGAGTGGCCGAAGGGCGGCCTCACGGGCTTCCAGCTCGAGGGCAAGAAGCTCGGGATCATCGGCCTGGGCCGGATCGGCGCCACCGTGGCCCGCAAGGCCCGCGGCGTCGGCATGGAGGTGGCCGCCTTCGACCCCTTCCTGCCCGCGGCCGTGGCCGCGCGCATGGACGTGCCGATGATGGAGCTGGACGACCTCCTCCACTGGGCGGACGTCGTGACGCTCCACATCCCCCGCACCGCGGAGACCACGAACCTCCTGGACGACAAGCGGCTGAAGCGGATGCGCAAGGGTGCCTGCCTCATCAACGCCGCCCGCGGCGGCCTGGTGGACGAGAAGGCCCTGCTCAAGCACCTCGACGCCGGCCACCTGGGCGGCGCGGCCCTCGACACCTTCGTCCACGAACCCCTGCCCGCGGATTCGCCGCTCCGGAGCCACCCGAGGCTCATCCTCACGCCCCATCTGGGCGCCAGCACCTCCGAGGCACAGAAGGCCGTGAGCACGATCCTCGCCAAGCAGGTGATGGACTTCCTCCAGACCGGCGCGGTGGCGGGCTGCGTGAACCTGCCGCCCCTCTCGCCGGAGGCCGCCCGGGAGATGGGTCCCTGGATGCCCCTGATGACGAGCCTCGGCAAGCTCTGCGTGCGCCTCGTGCCCGCGCCGGTGAAGCTGCACCTGACCTACGCGGGAAGGGTCGAGGCGCTCGACCCCAAGCCCCTCACCCGCATGCTGGTGGCGGCGCTGCTGGGCTCGGCCTCGGGCCGCGTCACGCCGGTGAACGCGCTCCAGGAGGCCGCCCAGCGCGGGCTCGAGGTGAGCGAGACCCTGGGGGGCGACGGCGACGGCTTCGACCGGCTCCTGCGGGTGCGCATCGAGGGCGGCGGATCGGTCCGCGAGATCGAGGCCACCCTGCACCGCGGCCCTCGCGTGGTGCGCCTGGACGGCGTGGAGCTGGACTTCGACCCGCGGTCCCACTTCCTGCTCATGCGCAACGAGGACAAGCCGGGCGTCATCGGCCTCGTGGGCTCCCACCTCGGCGCCGCGGGCATCAACATCATCAACTTCTCCCTGGGCGCCACGGGGCACGGGAACGCCATCGCGGCCATCACCGTGGACCGCGTGGTGCCGAAGAAGCAGGTGGAGGCGCTGCGCGCCGTCCCCGGCATCGTGGCCCTGGAGATGGTCTGACATGCGCATCCTCCTCTGCAGGCACGGCGAGACCCCCTGGAACGCGGCGGGCCGCTACCAGGGCCAGATGGACATCCCCCTCTCCGACGTGGGCGAGGGCCAGGCCCGGGCCCTGGGGGAACGGCTGAAGGACGTGGCCATCACCAAGGCCGTGGCCTCGCCCCTCTCCCGGGCGAAGCGCACCGCGGAGCTGGCGCTCGGCGAACGGGCGGGGATGCTGACGCTCCACCGCGGCCTCGCGGAGATCGCCCACGGCGAATGGGAGGGCATGCTGGCCTCGGAGATCCGAGCCAGGGATCCCGAGCGGCTGGCCCAGTGGCGGGACGAACCCCACAAGGTCCTGATGCCCGGCGGCGAGTCCATGGACCAGGTGCTCGACCGGAGCTGGACGGCCTTCCAGGAGATCTCGGAAGGACTCGGCGCCGAGGACACGCTTCTCGTGGTCGCCCACGACGCCGTGAACCGGGCATTGATCTGTCAGGTTATGGGCCTCCCGATGGCGCGGCTGTGGAGCTTCCGCCAGGCTCCGGCCACCCTGAACCTGCTAGAGGGGGAAGGCGTGGATTCGCTCCAGGTGGTGCGGCTCAATGACGCCAGCCATGTGGCCGGGCTGTTCGGGGAGGCGGTGCATCGGGCGCTCTAAACTGGTCATAAATTATAAAATCATAGATAAAATTAATACTTTATATAAACATTAAAATAATTAAACATGTCAAAAATTTGAAGAACATTGTAATCGAATTATTTCATCTATTGAATTTTTAATAATTCTATAGATTAAAATATTTGAATTTACATATTGGCATCAATCTCGATGTTCAGTGATCGCCCTTGAAAGGAGGCGATCATGAACACCACCCTGAAACACCTCACCCTGGCCGGCATCCTCGCGCTGGCCCTCCCCCTCGCGGCGGCCGGCAAGGCCAAGGCGAAGGCGCCGGCGCACCCGGTGAACCTCAACACCGCGACCGTGACGGAGCTCATGCAGCTCCCCAAGGTCGGCCAGAAGACCGCCGAGCGGATCGTGGCCTTCCGCCGTGCGAACGGCGGCTTCCGCCGGGCGGAAGAGGTCATGTCCGTGAAGGGCATCGGCGAGAAGGGCTTCAAGAAGCTGCAGCCCTTCCTCAACGTCTCCGCCGCGGCCCCCGCCGCCGCGAAGAAGTAGGAGGCGGCCATGGGCACCGGCGCGATCCGCATCCCTTCGGCCAGCACCGGCCCGCGCCGGTGCCCCCAGGCAGGATTCTCCTTCATCGAGTCCCTCGCCACCCTCGCGGTGGCGGGCTCCCTCGCCCTGGGGATCAGCACCCTGGACCTCGACCGGCCCAGCCTCGCGTCGGTCCAGACCGAGCTGCGGGCGGCCCTGGACCAGGCCTTCACCCTCGCCCACCACCGGGGCCGGAGCGTGAAGGTGTCCCTCCGGGCCGACAAGTCCCCCGACGTCCTGCCGCTCCAGATCCCCCGCAGGGTGAAGTGGGGCCTGCTGCCCGGCGTCCCCCTGCCCAAGGGCATGGACGATCCGAAGGTGGCCGACCAGGGCGGGGAGGCCCACGCGACGATCACCGTGTCGCCGCGCCACACCGCCACCGCCACCACGTGGTTCCTCAACGACGGCCGGGACGTGCTCTGCATGCGGCTCTCGGGCCAGGGGCGCATGACCCTCCTCCGCTGGAGGCGGGAGGACCGCGCGTGGGTGCGCCGATGAGCTTCCGGTCCGAATTCCGCGAGGCCGCCCTGGAAATCCGGCGCGCCCTCGAAACCGGCTTCCGGCTCGCCGAGCGCACCGGCACCTTCGTCGTGCTCGAGCCCGAGCCCCGCCGGGGCCGCGGCCGGATCTCGCCGCGGCTGCCGGGGACCTTCGCCTGGGGCAAGCCGCCCCGGGTGCCCCTTCCGCCCCGCACCCTCGACGCGCGCTGGGCGGAGAGCCCGCGCAGCTTCACCCTCACCCCCTGGCGCACCGCCACCGCGGGGATGTGGTTCCTCCGCGACGGCTCCCGGGCGCTCTGCGTGAGCCTCTCGGCCAAGGGGGACGTGAAGGTGCTGCGTTTCCGCCCCCTGCTCCGCCGCTGGACGGAGGTCTGAGATGCGCATCCTCGACCTCTCCCCCGACCAGCGCCCCCGCGAGCGCGTCCTGGCGGGCCGCGGCGACGGCCTCGGCGAAGCCGAGCTGCTCGCCCTCCTCTGGGGTTCCGGCCAGCGCGGCCGCAGCGCCGTGGAGCTGGCCCAGGACCTCCTCTCCCGCGTGGGCGGGCTGCCCGGCCTCTTCGCCATGGGACTGCACGAGTGGATGGACCAGCAGGGGGTCGGCCCCGCCAAGGCCTGCCAGCTCTGGGCGGCCCAGGAGCTCTGCCGCCGCTCCCAGCGCGGCGGGGGACGCCTGCGGATCACCAGCCCCCGCGCCGCCGGCGCCTACCTGCTGCCGCTGTGCAAGGACTGGACGGAGGAGCGCTTCGGCCTCCTGGCCCTGAACGCCAAGGGCGACCTGCTCGCCGAGCGCATCCTCAGCCAGGGCACCGCCACGGCGACCCTCATCAGCCCCCGGGAATTCTTCCGCGAGGCCCTGCGCTACGGCGCCAGCTCGGCGCTGGCCTTCCACAACCACCCCAGCGGCGATCCGGCGCCCTCGAAGGAGGACGTCCAGCTCACCCGCCGCCTGCGGGCCGCCGGCGAGAGCCTCGGCGTGCCCCTGGCGGACCACCTGATCCTCGGCCACGACGCCTTCCACAGCTTCCGAGCGGCGGAAGGCTGGGACCACGCCTGAACGGAGCCTCCATGTACCGCGATCCCAAGGAACTGAAAGTCTTCGCCGTCGCCGACGGCCTCGCCTTCGAGCTGCACCAGGCCGGCCGACCCTGGGCCCGGGAGGTCCACGGCCACCTGCTGGAGCGCCTGCAGCGCGCGGTCCTGGCGCCGGTGCTGCACATCCTCGACGCCTGCCGCCAGCCCGGCACCGAGGCCTTCACCGGCGGCCTCGCGTCCGCCCAGCGCGCCGCCGAGGAGGCGCGCTATCTCCTCGACCTGGGCCAGCGGGTCGGGCTCCTCTCCGAGGAGGAGGCGAAAGCGCTCGAGGACCGCGCCCTGCACCTGGTGAAGTCCCTCGCCTGGCTCATCCGCTACCAGCGCGAGCGGGACCAGAGGCGCGCCGAGGCGATGGCGGCGGTGGACGGCGACCTGGACTAGGGAATGGCGGTGGGAGCGAGATTCCCCTCCGCGCCTCGCGCTCCGGGTCGCACGAATCGCTGGCCCGGCGCTGATCCCCTCCGCCTGTCCCCCGGACAGGCTCTGGGGGCGCCTACCGGCCAGCGATTCTGTGATTCGAATCCCGCTCCCACACAAATGCACCCGCCCGAGGGGCGGGTGCGCCGTTGGCGGTGGGAGCGAGATTCGAACTCGCGGACGGTCGCCCGTCGTCGGTTTTCAAGACCGGTGCCTTAAACCGCTCGGCCATCCCACCGTGCCTCCATCTTGGTCCGCCGCCCCACCGGGCCGCAAGGAGCCTTGCCCGTCAAGGCTTCGCGCGATAAGGTGGAGGCTTCGGAGAGTTGCCAGAGTGGCCGAATGGGTTCGCCTGCTAAGCGAAAGTCTCGGGTAAACCGGGACCGGGGGTTCGAATCCCCCACTCTCCGCCAGAAAAGGCCGCCCATCGGGCGGCATTTTCGTTCGGGCGGAGCGTGGGGGATTCGACCGGCAGGGGCGCGCCGCTCGGGATGGGCGGCTGACGCGGGCGCGCGGCCTGGGCCGACCCGCCCGCCGTGCGGTTCGCGCCCCCGGAAACGACCGTTGGCCACCCCGTTCAGGGTGGATCGCGGCTTCCCGGAGGGGGGCTGGGGCCGGTGGAATAGCATTTCGGGACCAACCCTGTCTGCCTGGAGGATCCCTTGCGCACCGCCCCCCGCCTCGCCCTGAACCGTGAAACCCTGCGCAGCCTCGCCCCGTTCGAGGTGGAGGCCGTCGCCGCCGGCCTGGAACGCACCGTCGTCCAGTTCTCCAACGGGAACGGAGGCCTCTGCTCGGTGAGCATGGGCGTCACCGGCCAGAGCCTCGGCTGCACCACCGCGAGCCTCGCGGGAACCCTCGCGACGTCCGTGGTCTCCCTCGGCGTCCCGCACTAGCCCTTGCCAGGCCCGGCGCCCGACACCGCCCTCTGGAGGCGCCTGCGCAGCAAGGCCCTCTGGGGGGCCTTCGCCTTCGTGGTGCTCGCGGTGCAGCCCTTCCTGGCCTGGAAGTGGCAGGCCATGGGGACGCCCCTCCTCCGGAGGGCGGGGGACGAGCTGAGCCACATGCTCATGATGGGGTCCCTCGTCTGGCTCTCGCCCGTCCCCTGGGAATGGCGGAGCCCCTCGGGCAAGCCCATCCTCAGCTGGCCCGCGGCCCTGCGCGCCTTCCTGATGGGCGAGGCGGTGATGCTGGCGATCACCTACCTCGACAGCCTCGTCAGCATCCTCGCGGGGCTGAAGCCGAGCAGCCTCGGGGTCTACCTGCTGGACCTCTGCCTGTGGGGCCCCGCCTTCTTCCTCGTCGGCCTCCTCACCTCCCGGCAGGCGCGGCTCGAGCACGAGCGCGAGGGCATGCGGGAGAAGGTGGTCGAGGCCCAGGTGCGCCACCTCCAGGGCCAGCTCAATCCCCACGTCCTCTTCAACGCCCTGAACAGCCTCGCCGAGCTGCTCCAGCAGGACCCCGGCGAGGCCGAGCGCTGCCTGCGGTCCATGGCCAGCCTCCTGCGGCGCATCCTGGAGGCCTCGGAAGTGTCCTCCCACCCCCTGGGCGAGGAGCGGGCCCTCGTGGAGGACTACCTCGCGGTCGAGGCCGTCCGCCACGGGCGCCGGCTGCGGGTGGAGTGGGACTGGGACGCGGCGCTGGACGGGCTGCCGGTGATGCCCCTGCTCCTCCAGCCCCTCGTCGAGAACGCCCTGAAGCACGGTATCTCCCGGACGAGGCGCGGGGGCTGCCTGCGCCTCGCGGCGTGGCGGGAGGGCGCGCGCCTGCGGCTCCGGGTGGCCAACGAGGGGCCCGCCCCCGCCGCCGCGCCGGGCCCCCGCGCGGGGATCGGGCTCAAGAACCTCCGGGCCCGCCTCGCCCTGGCCTACGGGGATTCCGCCTTCCTCGACTTCCGCCGGGAGGAGCCCTGGACGCTGGCGGATCTCGACCTCCTCCTCCCGGAACACGCAGGTGCCCCATGATCCCGTTGACCGTCGCGCTGGTGGATGACGAGCCCCTGGCCCGCGCCCGGGTCTCCCGCATGCTCGCGGCGCTGGGCTGCCGCGTGGCGGGGGAGTTCGAGGACGCCGAGGAACTCCTCGAGGCCCTCGGACGGGGCCTCAGGCCGGACGCCCTCTTCCTGGACATCGAGATGCCGGGGGCCTCGGGGCTGGAGGCCCTGGCGGAGATCCCGGCGCCGCCTCCGGTGGTCTTCATCACCGCCTACCCCGAGCATGCCGTGCGGGCCTTCGACACCCAGGCCGTGGACTACCTGCTGAAGCCGGTCTTCGAGGACCGCCTGGCCCGGGCCCTGGAGCGGGTCCAGCAGCAGCTCACCCTCCGCCGCGCGGGCCAGGACCCGAAACCCGCCGCCGCCCCGCCGGCGCGCTTCCCGGCCCGGGCCGGCGGCGGGCACCTCTTCCTGGAGTTCCGCAAGGTGAGCCATTTCGAGCTGGCGGACGGCGCCGTCTTCGCGTGGGCCGGAGGACAGCGCTTCCGCTCGCCCTGGGACAGCCTCGCCGAGGTGGAGAGCACCTTCCCGGACGCCGGCCTGCTCCGGATCCAGCGCAACCTGCTGGTGCGCCCCGAGACGGTCATCGGCCACCGCAGCCTTCCCAACGGACGCGCCAAGGTGCGTCTCGCCGACGGGAAGGAGCTCGAGGTGAGCCGCAGCATGACGCCTCGGCTCCGGGAGATCCTCGGCCTAGCCCGCGGCCAGCAGGGCTAGGCGCCCCGTCCGCCCCCGCCCTCCCCTCCGTTCACGGCCCCGCGGACCGGGACGCCGCCCTTCAGGGCCTGCCTCCCGACGGCTCGCGGCCTCCGGCGAGACCCTTCGCGGGTGGTTCCTGGTGGCCCCCGGCGGGGCTCCGCACACTCCACCCATGCCCCGGCCTGGATGGCCAGCCCCCGGGCGACACCCTTTCCCCTTTTCCCCCCCCAGGAGACTTCATGTCCTCCAAGAAGCTCAGCCTCACCAAGGAAACCCTCCGGCAGCTCAACGGCGAAGTCGACGCCGTGAACGCCGGGGTGCTGCCCACCCTCCACAACACCTGCTACTGCCCGGTGCCCACCACCACGATCATCCGCTTCACCGTGGGCGGCTGCCCGAGCATCGCCTGCACCATCAACACGATCGGGACGGACACCTCCATCAGCCTGCAGAACGGCACCATCGCCCACTGAGGCCCCCGCGGCCGCACCGGGGCCCTCCGGCTCGCCGGGGGGCCTTCGCGTTGCCGGGCGGCCCGCGGAGGGTCAGCGCCCGGCGGCTCCCTCGGAGGGGGCGCGGCGGGTCCAGGGCGTCTCGTAGACGACCATCTCGTCGCCCCCGGCCACGCGGTTGCGGACCAGGCGCACGCGGTGCACCGCGCGGAAGCCCGGGGTCCGCGGCAGCAGGGTGAACCACCCGGGGAAGATGATCAGGTAGTCCGGCCGGACCGCCTCGACGAAGCGGATGACGCCCGCCTCGCCCTCCCGGCGGTAGGGCAGGATGGCGGGCGTCACGAGACCCATCAGGTCCACGACCTCACGCCGGGAGAGGTAGGCGATGGCGCCGACGTCGTTGAGGGCCAGCCGGGCCTCCGGGGGCGTGTGGTCCGCGACCCAGCGGCCCAGGCTCTCGTGCATGGCCGAGATGTTCTGGACGGCCTCCCCGTTCCGCACCGCCGCGCCGGGCAGCTCCCGGATCCCCGCGAGGAGCAGCAGGGCGGCGGCCGCGAGGGGCACCCGGGCCCGGCCCCACCCCGCCGCCACCGCCAGGCGGCCCAGGGCGTGGGCCCCGGCGAGGGCGGCGACGAGGGCCAGCGGCAGCAGGTGGATCGAGTAGCGGCCCTCCTGGAAGGCCGGTCCGCGGTAGGGGGCCAGCAGGGCCATGCCGAGGGGGTGGAGGAGGAGCAGCGCCGCCGGCAGGGCGGCGCGCCGCCCGGGGCGGAGCCAGAGGCCCCCGAGGCCCACCAGGGCCAGGGGCGGCAGCAGGATGTTGGCGCGGGACAGCCAGAGCACCCACGCGGACAGGAACTCCCCGGGACGGTCCAGGAGCAGCGTCCGTGCCGGCTCCCGGGCCCCGCGCAGGAAGGCCACGAGCCCCCCCTCGATCTTGGCGGAGGCGGTCACTGGCAACGGGCTCCCCCCGGTCTTGAGGTTGAACAGGATCCAGGGGGCCAGCAGGAGCAGGGGCGGCAGCGCGGTCGCCAGCGCCCGGCGGAGGGTGAGGGGGCCGGCGAGCAGCAGGAGGGGCAGCAGGAGGATGGACTCGGGCCGGGCCAGGACCGCCAGGCCCAGGGCCGTGGCCGCCGCGGCGGGGCGCCGGAGCGTGTGGAGCACCAGGGCCGTCGTGACCAGGAGGGCGGCGAGGGAGACCTCCATGCCGGAGAGGGCGCCCCAGAGCATCGGGCCCGTGAGCGCCACGGCCAGTCCTGCGGTCCAGCCCAGGAGGCGCCGTCCCGTCCACAGGGCGGCCAGCCGCGCCGCCATCCCCGCGGTGCCCAGGGCGCAGGCGATCCCGGCGGCCTTCGCGAAGGGCGGGCCGCCGCCGAGCCCGTGCCCCGCGGCGAGCAGCAGGGTCCAGAGGGGAGCGGTGGATCCGGCCACCGGCACGCCGGGGTTGGAGGAGAAGCCGTGCCCCTCGGCCAGGTTCCGGGCGAAGTGGAGGTGGATCCAGGTGTCGTCCAGGGGAAAGGAGGACCAGGCCCCGACGCCGGAGAGGCGGCGCTGGGTCGCCAGGAAGAGGGCCAGCCCCGCCGCGAGGGCGAAGGCCAGGGCCAGCAGGGCGGCCGCGGAACCCGACCGGCGCCATGGGGAAGGACGAGGGGCGCCGGGGGCGCGGACGGCGTTCGGCATCGGGGGCTCGCCGATGAAGGTCCCATGGGCCGCCGGCGGGGGTCAAGGCGGCGGCCCGCCTCCGGCCCGGAGGTCCCCGGCACGCGCTTCCTCCGCCATTCCATCACTTGCCCCCTGGCGTCGGTCCTGGAGCCATCCGACACTGGACCATGGCCGACCTCCCTGCCGTCCAGGGGATCACCCTCCACGAGGGCGACGGGACGGCCTGCGTCGGCGACGCCTGCCTCACCCTGGAGGGCGCCTACCAGGAGGTGAAGGAGGCCTTCCTCCGCCACCATCCGGACGGCGACCTGGCCCTCCTCGACAAGGCCTTCCGCATCGGGCGCGAGTGCCACCGGACCCAGCTCCGCAAGAGCGGGGAGCCCTACTTCTTCCATCCCCTCGCGGTGGCGCGGAGCCTCGCCGACTGGCGCCTGGACGCGGTGAGCGTGGCCTGCGGCATGCTCCACGACACCGTCGAGGACACGCTGATGACCCTGGAGGAGGTGCGCCGGGAGTTCGGCCCGGAGATCGTCGAGATCGTGGACGGCCTCACCAAGATGAGCAAGCTGGCCTTCACGGACCGCCACCTGCTCAACGCCGAGAACGTGCGCAAGCTGCTGGTCGCCATGGGCAAGGACGTGCGCGTGCTCATGGTCAAGCTGGCCGACCGCCTCCACAACATGCAGACGCTGGGCTCCATGCGCGAGGAGAAGCGGCGGCGCATCGCCCGGGAGACGCTGGAGCTCTACGCGCCCCTGGCGAACCGGCTGGGCATGGGCCACGTGCGCGTGATCCTGGAGGACCTCGCCTTCGAGACCCTGGAGCCGGAGCGCTTCGCGGAACTCAAGGCCAAGGTCGAGGAGAAGCGCGCCCACGGCGCCGAGATGATCGAGGCCATCAAGGTCGGCCTGGAGTCGGCCCTGGAGACCCACGGCATCCCGGGCCGCGTGTACGGCCGCTCGAAGCACCTCCTCGGGATCTGGCGGAAGATGGGCGCCCAGGAGAAGGGGCTGGAGGACATCCACGACTGGCTGGCCTACCGCATCATCTGCCCCGACCGCGCGAGCTGCTACACGGCCCTGGGCCTCGTGCACGCCCTGTACCGGCCCATCCCCGGGCGCTTCAAGGACTACATCAGCCTGCCCAAGGACAACGGCTACCAGAGCATCCACACCTCGGTCTTCATGCCCAGCGGGGACGCCTTCGAGGTCCAGATCCGCACGCCGGAGATGCACGACCACGCCGAGAACGGCATCGCCAGCCACTGGACCTACAAGGAAGGCCGCATCGCCAACCGCTCGGAGATCAACCAGGTGGCCTTCCTCCGCCGCATGGTGGAGCTGCACCAGGACAGCGGCGACAGCCGGGACCTGGTGGCCAACCTTAAGGGCGAGCTGGGCACGCGGCGCATCCAGGTCTTCACGCCCAAGGGCGACCTGAAGAGCCTGCCCGAGGGCGCGACGCCCATCGACTTCGCCTACGCGATCCACACGGAGGTGGGCCACCGCTGCGTCGGCGCGAAGGTGAACGGGCGGATGGTGCCGCTCAAGCACACGCTGCACAACGGGGACCGGGTGGAGGTGCTGACGCGCCCCGACCACAAGCCCAGCCGGGACTGGCTGACGCTGGTGAAGAGCGCCGGCGCCAAGAGCCGCATCCAGGCCTTCATCCGCGAGGAGGAGCGGAAGGTGGCCATCGCCATGGGCCGGGACCGCCTGGAGCGGGAGGCGCGGGCTGCGGGGCTGAACCTCGACACGCCGGAGGCGAAGGAGGCCATGGAGGCCCGCCTGAAGGAGCTGAAGCAGCCCGGGTGGGACGCCTTCTTCGCGGCGGTGGGCTTCAACCGCCTCAACGTCCACAAGCTGCTCGACCCGCTGCTGCCGGAGCGGGAGCGGACCCGGGCCGAGGACAAGCCCCAGAAGGCCGCCGACGACGCGGTCCTGGTGGACGACAACGTGGGGATCCTCTTCCACCTCGCCCACTGCTGCAAGCCGATCTGGGGCGACGAGATCGTGGGCTACACGACCCGGAGCCGGGGCATCGCCATCCACCACGCGGACTGCCCGCAGCTCGCCTCGAAGACCCTGCACCCCGAGCGGCGCGTGAGCGTGGGCTGGGGCCAGCCGGGGCACATGCTGTTCGACACGGAGCTGGCCATCACCACCGAGGACCGGCCCGGCATGGTGGCCGCCATCAGCGAGGCGCTGCAGCGCGCCAACATCAACATCCAGCGCTTCAACGCCGCCACCCTGGACGAGGGGGCGGGGCTCTTCCACATCGCCCTGCGGGTGCGCAACCGGGAGCACCTGGTGGACCTCATCGGGCAGGTGCGGCGGGTGAAGGGCGTGTACACGGTGACGCGGGTGCGGGGGAGCGTGTTTGGAAAGCTCCGCTGAACCCCGGGGCCGGGTCTGGACACCACCCGCCGAGGCCGAGCCCATCTCCTGGGCCCGCGTCGAGGCCAGCCTCGTGGCGGGTCAGCGCTTCCCGGATCCCCACAAGCTGAGCCTCCGCATCCCGGAGTCCGACCGCCGGGCGGCGGTGGCGGTGGTGCTGTGGGGCGATGCCGAAGGCGCGCGGAAGATCGTGCTCGTCCAGCGCGGCTTCACCGCGCCCCAGCACGCGGGGGAACTGGCCTTCCCGGGCGGCATGGTGGAGCCTTCGGACCGCGACTTCCGCGCCGCCGCGCGCCGCGAGCTCTCCGAGGAGCTGGGCGTGACGGAGGACCTCTGGGAGCTCGGCTGCTTCCCTGACGGCGTCGCCAAGGCCCGCACCCGCTTCACCCCGGTGCTGTTCCGGTGGGAGGCGCCGGAGCCGCGATTCACGTTGCACGACGGCGAAGTGCACCAGGCCCTCCTGCTGCCGATCGCGCCCCTGATCACCGCGCCGTGGACCACGGAGATCCTCGACCGGCAGGGCCTGGCGCTGGAGGTGCCTCGCCTGGAGCTTCCCGGCGCGCCCCTGTGGGGGGCGACGGCGCTCGTGCTGAAGGCGTGGCTGGACGTGCTGGCGAACACCCTCGGCTGAACGCCCTCAATCCTTCCGGCGCAGGGACTTGATCAGCTTCGGCAGCCGGTTCACCGCCGCCTGCACCTCCATCCACTCCCGGTGCGGCCGGGCGGGGAAGCCGGTGACGAAGGACCCTTCCGGCAGGCTCTTGGCGACGACGCTGTTGCCGCCGACGATGCTGCGGGATCCGATCTCCACGTGGCCGACGACGCCGACCTTGCCGGCCAGGGTGACGTAGTCGCCCAGCTTCGTGCTGCCGCTGATGCCGCTCTGGCTCACCAGCAGGCAGTGGTCGCCGACGGTGACGTTGTGGGCCACCTGCACCTGGTTGTCCACCTTGGTGCCGGCGCCGATGCGGGTGGGGCCGAGGACGCCGCGATCCACGGTGACGCAGGCGCCCAGCTCGGCGTCGTCGCCCACCTCCACCCAGCCGACCTGGGGCACCTTCATGTGGCGGCCCTCCACCAGCACGTAGCCGTAGCCGTCGCTGCCGAGCACGGTGTTGGCGTGGACGCGCACACGCTCGCCCAGCACCGTGCGGCGGTACATCACCACGCCGGGGAAGACCTCGCAGTCGGCGCCGAGCACGCAGTCCTCGGCGATGTGGACGCCGGGATGGATCACGCAGCGGGGGCCCAGCACCGTGCGCGCCCCCAGGGTCACGCCGGGGGCGATGCGGCAGTCCTCGCCCAGCTCGACGGAAGGATCCACCGGCGTCGTGCTCCAGTCGGGCGCGGGCTCGGGGTGCAGCCACCCGATGGCCTGGGCGAAGGCCCAGTAGGGATTCTCCACCACGAGCATGGGCCGGTCCCCCAGGTCCGTGGACCCGTCCACCAGGATCAGGGCCGCCCGGCTGGCCCCGGCTTTCGCGGCGTAGCGCGGGTTGGCGAGGAAGCTCAGGGAATGCGGCCCCGCCTCCTCCAGGGTCTGGACTTCGGAAATGGGGTGGTCCGGGGGACAATGGCGGAGCTCGCCCCCCAGGCGCGCCGCCAGTTCCCCGGCCGACAGGCCGGAATGAGGATTCGGCTCCCGCGCGCTGACCATGGCGGCCTCCTCCCCCAAGTTTCGCTCAGAGCCCCGCCTCGTCCCAGCCTTCCTGATCCGGAGCCCCCCTTCCATGCATCCCGTCCTCTTCCGCATCGGCACCTTCGAGGTGGGCACCTACGGCGTGATCCTGGCCCTGGGCTTCCTCGCGGCCCTGGCCCTGGCCAAGCGCCAGGCGAAGCTGGACGGCCTCCCCGGCGAGGCGGTCTCCGACCTGGCCATGACCGTGCTCTTCGCGGGGCTGGTGGGCTCCCGGGTCCTCTACATCCTCGTGGAGCTGCTCAAGGGCGCTCCCGCCCGGGAGGTCTTCTCCCTCGGCATGCTGCGGGCCGCCGGCCACATCCACGGCGGCATCCTCGCCGCCCTGGCAGCCTTCCTCTGGCGCTCGAAGAAGCTGGGGCTCCGCTTCGGCGTCACCGGCGACGCCCTCGTGCCCGCCACGGCCCTGGGCCAGGCCCTCGGCCGCCTGGGCTGCTTCTCCGCCGGCTGCTGCTACGGCACGGTCTGCGACAAGCCCTGGGCCGTCACCTTCACCAGCGCCGACGCGGCCCGCTTCTCCGGAACCCCCCTCTACGAGCACCTCCACCCCGTCCAGCTCTACACCTTCGCCGGCAACCTGGTCGTCATGGGCCTGCTGCTGGCCCTGCGCCCGAAACGGCGCTTCGAGGGCCAGGTGCTGGCGGCCTACTTCGTGCTGGAGGGCATCGCCCGGGCCGTCGTGGAGACCTGGCGCGGGGACCTCGACCGCGGCACCTGGTTCGGCCTCGCCTGGCTCTCCACCGGCCGCCTCACCGCCCTGGCCTTCGTGGCCATCGGCGTCGTGATCGCGGTGGTGATGGGCCGCCGCGCGCCCGCGAAGGCCGCCTGATGCGGCTCACCGTCCTCGAGCCCGGCCGCCTCGACCGCTTCCTCGCCGCCGCCGGCCCCACCGTCTCCCGGGCCCGCTGGGAGGCCTGGATCGACGAGGGCCGCGTGGTGGTCAACGGCGCCCCGGCCACCAAGGGCGGGCACAAGCTGAAGGCCGGCGACGTCGTGGAGACCGAGGTCCCGGAGCTCCAGCCGCCGGCGCGTCACGTGGAAGGCGAGGACTTGCCCCTGACCACCCTCTTCGAGGACGACCGCCTCTGGATCGTGGACAAGCCCTCGGGCATGGTGGTGCACCCGGGGCCCGGCCACGCCGGCGGCACGCTGCTGAACGCCCTGGTGGGCCGGGTGGGCGGCAGCCTGGGGGCCGCGCCGGCGGACATCGATGACGCGGAGGAGGACGGCGAGGGCGACGAGGAAGCCCGCTCCCCCTACCCCGGCCTCGTGCACCGCCTGGACCGCTACACCACCGGCTGCATCGTCATGGCCAAGGACCTGGAGGCCTGGACCGCCTTGCAGGCCCAGTTCAAGGCCCGGACGGTGGAGAAGCGCTACCTCGCCCTGGTGCGGCACAGCCGCAAGCTGCCGGAGCTGGGCTCGCTGCTGGTGGACCAGCCCATCGCGCGCCACAAGGTGGACCGGCTGCGCATGACCATCGCCGCCGCGGGCCGACCGGCCCAGACCCGCTTCCGGGTGCTGGCGCGCACCCCCCAGGCGGCCCTGGTGGAGTGCGAGCTGCTCACCGGACGCACCCACCAGATCCGCGTGCACCTCCAGCACCTGGGCGCGCCCCTCTTCGGCGATGCCCTCTACGGCGGCGCGCGGCGTTGGCTGGACGCGGAGCGCCGGCCCCTGGACATGCCGCACCCGCTGCTCCACGCCTGGAAGCTCGCGGTGGACCACCCCCGCGACGGCCGGCGCCTCGAGGTGGTGGCAGCCCTCCCGGCGGCCTTCCGCGAGGCCGCGGCACGCTTCGGGCTCGCCCTTCCGCCCGAAGGGGCCTAGTTCTAGTTCACGGTCACCGTCGCGGCCAGCACCACGGAGGGGTCCTCGGTGCTGGTGGCGATGACGCGGAAGGCCCCCGCGCGGCCCGGGGCCGTGTACACCCCCTCGGGGCTCACGGTCCCCCCGTCGGCGTCCTCCACGGACCAGGCCACGGTGCCCCGGGGCAGGCCCTTGATGCGGGCGGCGAAGGCCACCGTCCCGCCGGGCCGCACGGAGGCTCCCGCCGGTTCCAGCCGGACCACGGGCATCACCCGCACGGTCTGGACGAGGCGGGCCGGAGACCCGTCCTGGCGGACGGCCCGGATGACCAGGTGGTAGGTCCCGGCGGCGGGCGGCGCGACGTAGGTGACCGCGCGGCCCCGGGTGGAGAGCAGGCCGCCGCCGTGCAGCTCCTGGAGCTCCCACTCGGGCTCGGACCGCAGGGCGTCCTCGGCGTGGAAGGCGATCTCGAGGCGCTCGTTCACCGCCACCGACGGCTGGGCCGGGGAGGTGTCGAGGCCCGCCGCGACGCCCGCGCCGCAGCCGGGCAGCAGGAGGACCGCCGCCAGGAGGGCGGAAGCGAGGGACCGGGTTGCCAAGGAGGGCCGCGTCATGACCCTCCCAGGATGCCAGGGCCGAGGCGGATGTTCCCGTCCGGGAGCCGGGCCGCGAGGTACAAAATCGGCGCCGATGCGGGTAAGGTGGGACGAAATCCCCGAGGTCCCCATGCCCGGATCCGTGCTCGGATTCGTCCTTCTGCAGGTTCCCCAGGCCGCCGCCAAGGCCGCCGCGAAGGCCCAGGAGGCCGCGCCGGCGGGCATCGACTGGGAGCGCCTCTGGCGGGAGCAGTCCGGCTGGATCATCTTCGGCGGGACCTTCGTGCTGATCATGCTGCTCGGCGGGGCGAAGTGGCTCATGGACCTGCCGTCCAACCGGCGGGCCAAGAAGGGCGGCCCGACCCTGGAGCCCCGGCAGGTGGAGGAGCTCATGAGCGGCTCCGGCCCCGTGATCATCGACCTTCGCCCGCCCCAGGTCTTCGCCGCCCGGCCCGGCCACATCCGCGGCGCCGCCAACATCCCGCTGGCCTTCCTCCCCCGGGAGCTCGAGAAGCTCGACCCCCGGGAGAAGCGCCCCATCGTCCTCGTGGACGACACCGACGAGCTCAGCCACCGCGCCTTCCTGCTGCTCAAGGCCAAGGGCTTCGGCTGGGTGTACGTATTGAAAGGCGGGATGAAGGCCTGGAAGAAGGCCGGCATGCCGATGTACCGCTGAAGCTGCACCACCGCCAGGATTCGAACTCCGGTGCGGGGCCCCGCTTCAGCGCGCTCCGCGACCCGCATCCGGAGTCCAGGCGGGATGAAGGCCTGGAAGAAGGCCGGCATGCCGATGGACCGCTAGGGCCGCGGGTCCGCTCCGCCCTCAGCCGCGCCGTCGGCGCAGCAGCCCCGAGCGCTCCAGGCCCAGGACCACCGCGGCGGCCGTGCCCGCCGAGAAGGCCAGGAAGGACCAGGCCGGCCACAGGGCGCAGGCCGCGGCGGCGAGGAGCATGGGCAGGGCCAGCCAGCCCAGCCACGGGAAGACGGTGAAGGCGCCCATGGCCAGGGTGAGGGCGATGAGCAGCGCGTCGTGGAGCAGCATGGCGGGGGCGCCGAGCCCCTGGCGGAGGCCCAGGAGGCGGCTGAGGCTGACCGACGAGACCACGAGGAGGGTGCCGAAGGCCGAACGGCGGTTCACCGCGCTGGCCAGGACATGGCGGCGGAGGAGCGCCAGCAGCAGGACCACGGCGCCCGTGGGGACGAGGGAGACGAGGCAGAGTTCCCGGGGGCTCGGCTGGTAGCCGGGACCCTTCACGACCAGCGGCAGGGCCACGGCCACCACCACCGCGGAGAGGCCCGCCATCACCCAGTTCCGCTGCCGCTCCGAGATCGTGGGGTCCAGGTCCCGGGCGAGGCGCTCCAGGGCCTCGGACCGGGCGCGCCGGGCCGCCAGCAGGGCCTCCAGCTCCGCCGAGGCCTTCCGGGCCTCGGGATTGGAGGGCCACTGCTCCAGGGCCTGGGCGAGGGCGAAGCGGACCTCGATGAGGAGCTGGTCCTGCGCGGCCCGGTCCTGGTCGGGGTCCTGCTCCAGGGCCCGCAGCCGGTCCAGGCGCGGGAGGGCGGAGGCCGCGAGGGCCGCGGAGCTGCGGTGGCGCAGGTGCTCCGCGAGGGCCTTGCGGAACTCCGCGGCCGTGGCGGGCCGGTCCCCCGGATCCCGGGCGGTGGCGCGGTTGGCCAGCACGGCGAGGCCCGCCGGTACGCCGGGACCGTAGACCACCGGAGCCGAGGCCACGGCGCGGGCCATCATGGCGGTGGGTTCTCCCGGCCCGTGGCGCAGGGTCCCCGTGAGCACTTCGTGAAGCACCGCGCCCAGGAGGTAGACGTCCGTGCGCCCGTCCACCGCGAGGCCCAGGGCCATCTCCGGGGCCATGTAGCCCGGCGTTCCGCAGACGCGGTCCACGGCGCCCGGACCCGCGCGGTGGGCCAGGCCCCAGTCCGCCAGGTAGACGTCGCCGAAGCGGCCGATGAGCACGTTCGCGGGCTTGATGTCGCGGTGCACGACGCCGCGGCTGTGGGCGAAGTGCACGGCGTTGCAGACCTGGATGAGGATCTCCAGGTGGCCCTCGAGCCGGTCCTCCGGCGTGCCGCCCCAGCCCTCCCACGCCGGGTGCGCCGCGTCCTGCAGGAGGGCGTGCCAGGAGACGCCATCCACCCGCTTCATCACCAGGACCGGACGGCCGTCGTCGTGCAGGCCCAGGGCGTGCACGGGGATGATGGAGGGGTGCTCGAGGTGACCGGTGACCGCGCCCTCCTCCAGCAGGGCCTCGCGGTAGCGCGAGGGTGCGCGGTCGCGGAGGGTCTTGACCGCCACTTCGCGATCGAGGCTGCGCTGGCGGGCCAGCAGCACCCGTCCCATGCCGCCCTCGCCGAGCACCCCCAGCACCTCCAGGTCCGGACGCGGCGTGGGAGCGCGAGGCGCGGCTTCCCCCGCCCCGGCGTCGCTGCCGGGCAGGTCCACCGAGATGCGCGGCAGGTCCGTCGCGCCGAAGCCCTCGAGGGCGCCGGGCTCGCGCACCTTCGCCAGGGTGGCCCGGGCGTCCAGGGCCGTGCGCTCGTCGAAACCCATGGCGCGCCATCGCTCGCGCAGCGAAGCGAGGCCCGCCACCGAGGGTTCCGTGGAGGCTTCCAGGGTGCCCGCGCCGGGGGGCGGATCGGGGAGGGCCGCCGCGGCGGCGTCGGCGAGAGCCTGGAGATCCAGGGGCGGGGGAGCGTCCCCGGAGCCGGGGCGCCGTGTCGGAGGCATGAAGGCCATCTTAGGCCGGAAGGAGGGACGGGCCCGGCGCGCGGGGGGACCTACCGGCCGAGCCCCTCGTACCGCGCCTGGATCCAGGCCGGTGGATCGGGCTGGCCCTTTCTCGTCGTGGACCTGCCGAGCCCCTTCGACCACCGCAGCAGCCAGGAGGGCCCGCGCGGCCCGACGTAGCCGTCCGGGCTCGCGTAGGCGGGATCCTTCAGGGCCTCCTCGAGGCTGACGAAGGCGTAGCCGCGCCGTTCCAGCTTCACGAGCATGGCCTCCATCGCGTCCGCGTTGAGGCGGCTGGCGTGGACGAGGAGGATCTGGGGGACCTCGCGGCCGAAAAGCTCGGCGGCCATGGACTCGAAGGTCTCCAGCGCGGGATCGAGATGGGCCACGTAGGCCTCGAGGACCTTCGCCGCCTCCTTGCGCCGGCCCTGCTTCACCGCGTCCTCGTAGACCGCGGCGAAGACGAAGTCGTCGTGCTCCACGGTGAAGGGTGCCACGGCGTAGCCGCGCGCCGCGAGGAAGGCCTCGAAGGCGGCCTTGTCCTCCTTCGTGGGGCCGGTCTGGGTGAAGGGGTGGCGGTAGTAGCGGGGGACCTTCCCGCGCTTCGCCAGCAGCCCGCGCGTCACCGCGTCGCCCCGCACCACGGCGTCCTCGTAGGCCGCCAGGGGGGTGGCCTGGAAGCCCACGTGGCCCCAGGTGTGGTTGCCCAGCTCGAAGCCCGCGTCCAGCCAGGCCTCCAGGAGCCCGATGCGGCCGTCCACCTCGCCCTTCACGAAGAGCTTGTCCTCGTTCACGAAGCCGATGGCGGGGGCGCGGTGGCGCCGCAGCGCCCCCAGCAGCTTCGCCGTGAGGGCCCGCTGCGCCGCCAGGGCCACCGAGGGCGGCGCGAAGGGCAGGTCGTCGAAGGTCAGGGCGACGCGCTTCTGGGCCGCCAGGGGCAGCGCCAGGCAGGCCGAGAGGATCAGGGCGAGAGGGCGTCGCCTGCGCCGGCTTCCCGGCGGCGCAGGCGGCCCTAACGGACCGGCCAGGAGCGCACTGCCCGCTCCGAAAGGGCCGCTAGCCAAGCAGTCCGCCCAGCATGCCCATCAGGCCGCCGCCCTGCTGCTGCTCCTCCTGGCTGGGGAGCTGGCCCTGGGGGCTGAGCTTGTCGATGACCATCGGCAGGAGCTGGGCGAGGCTTGAAGCCGCCTCGCCGTGGCCGATGCCCAGCTGCTGGGCGAGGCCCGCGATCGGCTCCTGGCCCAGGGCCTGCTGCACGTGCTCCGCGCCGATCTCCTGGTTCTGGCCGGTGCCCACCCAGCTCTGGACCTGCTCCCCCAGGCCGTTCTGCTGGAACTGGCCCAGCAGGCCCTGGATCCCGCCCGGGTGCTGCTGGATCATCCCGATCACCGCGCTGAGCATGGGGTTGCCGCCCCCCTGCCCGCCGCCGCCCATCATTCCGCCCACCATGTCCATGAGTCCCATCGCGTCCTCCCAAGGTGCGGGCGGCGGGACCGGCCCCGCCGCCCTAGCATGATAGGCCCGCCCCGGAGTCCCCATGGCCGCGAAGCGCTATCCCTACGCCGTGCATCCCGCCGTCGCCTACACCCAGGCCATCGTGGACAACCTGAAGGCCAAGTCCGGCCGCGACCTCGCGGGCTGGCTGGCGCACCTCCGGAAGGCCGCCCCGGGGGGTGCGGATGCGAAGGCCCTCACCGCCTGGCTGAAGTCGGAGGGGCTGGGCGGGACCCAGGCCGCGGTGGTGGCGGAACGGGCCGCGAAGGGGGGCTCCCACGCCTTCTTCGAGGACACCCCCGAGGGCTACCTGAAGGCCGCCGACGCCTACGTGGAGGCGATGTTCGCGGGACCGAAGGCGGGCCTGCGGCCGCTCTTCGAGGCCCTCATGGACCTCGGCCTCGCCCTGGGGAAGGACGTGAAGGCCTGCCCCTGCAAGACCTTCGTGCCGCTCTACCGGAACCACGTCTTCGCCCAGATCAAGCCCACCACCCGGACCCGGGTGGACCTCGGCCTCGCCCTGGGGGATCCCGCGACGATCCAGGACCCCGGCGGGCGCCTCCTCGACACCGGCGGCTTCGCGAAGCAGGACCGCATCACCCACCGCATCGCGATCGCGGCCCCCGGGGACGTGGACGGCGAAGTCTCGGCCTGGCTGAAGCGGGCCTACGACGGGGACGCCCGGGCCTGAAGGGGCCCGGGGCCGGGCCGCCGGCACCCCTGGCCGGGGAGCGGCTATGCTGCGGGTTCCGCCGCCGGAGCCCCCATGTTCATCGGCCACTACGCCCTCGCCTTCGCCGCCAAGAAGGCCGCCCCCAGGGCGAACCTCGGGCTGCTGCTGCTGGCCACCTCATGGATCGACATGGTCTGGCCCGTGATGCTCCTCCTGGGCTGGGAGCGGGTGCGCATCGCGCCGGGCGCCACGGCCTACACGCCCCTGGTCTTCGAGTCCTACCCCTGGACCCACAGCCTCGCCCTCACGGTCCTCTGGGGGCTCCTGGTGGGCGGGGCCGCCCTCGTCTGGACCCGCGACCGGCGCACGGCCCTGGCCGCCGGGCTGCTGGTGGTCTCCCACTGGGTGCTGGACTGGATCAGCCACGCCCCGGACCTGCCCCTGTGGCCCGGCAGCTCCAGGTTCGGCCTGGGCCTCTGGAACAGCGTGGCGGCCACGGTGGCGGTGGAGTCGGCGCTGTTCGTCGGAGGCCTGGCCCTCTTCCTCGGCGCCACCCGCGCCCGCGGGCCCATGGGGCACGTCGCCCTCTGGAGCCTCGTGGGGACCTTCGCGTTCATGTACGCGGGCAACTCCCTCGGCCTCGCGGTGCCGCCCAGCGAGCGCGTGCTCGCCCTCAGCGCCCTCATCGGCTGGCTGCCGCCGGTCTGGGGGCTGTGGATCGAGGCCACGCGGCGGCTCCGTTGAGCCCTCAGGCTCGGGCCGGGCGGGCGAGCGTGGACGGGTTCCACAGGATGGAGATGCGTTCGATGAGGCCGGCGGGATCCAGGCGCAGGGCCCACACGCCCTCGAGGGGCTGCCCTTCGTGGCCCTGTGGGGAAAAGGCCACCCGCGCGGCCAGCTCGGTGCGCCGGCCATAGGTCATGCGGACCTCCAGACGGTCCACCTTCATGGTCTCCTTCGCCGCCCGGTGCACGCCGCGGATGGTGGCCAGGCCGGTGGTGTCCAGGCGCGTCATGGAGCCGTGGAAGGCCGCTTCGGGGTGGAAGAGCCGCAGGTGGGCCTCCTCGTCCCCGGCATTGAAGGTCTCGAAGTAGGCATCCAGGACCGCCAGGGCGGCGGCGGCGGGACCCGCCGCGTCCTCGACCCGCGGCCCTAGCGGATCAGCGCCCACCCGGTGGCGCAGGAAGGGCTCGGGGTCGAAGAGGGTGGAGACCCGGGCCAGGCGCCCCGCGGGATCGAAGCGGAAGACCCAGCAGGTCGGCATCTCGTAGCCGTCGGCGGAGAGGACGCCGATCATGGCCACCTCGGGGCCGTGGCCGTAGGTGGGGCCGGGGGTCTGGCGGAAATCGGCCCAGCGCCCGCCCACGGCCCTCAGCACGCCCACCAGCGGATCACGGCCCGAGAGGGTGACCCCGCCCAGGCTCCCGAAATAGACGGGCTCCGGCGCGAGCAGTCCCATCATGGCGACCTCGTCCCGGGCATTCACGGCCGCGAAGTACGCGTCGAGCACGGAGCGGAACATGGGGTCCAGCGTCGTCACGCGGGCTCTCCTGGCCGGGGAAGCCCAGAGCATAGCCGGGCGGGGCGCCTTCGCGCGGCGGGCCGTTCGGCGGCTTTAGGGAAGGCTCGGCCCGGAGGCCGGGCGGCTCCCAGACTGGGGGGCGGCCCGGGCCCGGGCCGCCGCATCCTGGGCTCGTCCCTGACCTCCGGAGCCCTCATGCGCACCCCGTTCCTCCTGCCCCTCGTGCTCTTCCTCGCCGCCTGCGGCGGCTCGGGGGGCTCCGGATCCCCGTCCCAGGCCTCGAGCCCGGGAGGCGGCGGGTCGGGCAGCGCCGCGGTGGCGGGACCGAACCTGCCCGCCACGCCCTACGTCTACGCGGCACCCCTCCCGGCCCACCTCGCGAACCTCCAGGGGCCCGGCGGCCTGCGGGCGGACACCACGCCCCCGGACAACCCGGTCACCGACGCCGGCGCCACCCTCGGCCGGGTGCTCTTCCACGACAAGCACCTGAGCGCGAACGACACCGTGAGCTGCGGGAGCTGCCACCGCCAGGCCCACGGGTTCTCGGACCCCTCGAGGCTGAGCACGGGCTTCGCGGGCGGCCTCACCGCCCGGCACGCCATGGGCCTGGTGGACGCGCGCTTCTACGCGCGAGGCCGCTTCTTCTGGGACGAGCGGGCCCCGACCCTCGAGGCGCAGGTGCTGCAGCCCATCCAGAACACCACGGAGATGGGCATGACCCTGCCCGCCCTGGAAACGAAGCTCGCCGCGCTGCCCTACTACCCGGCCCTCTTCCAGGCGGCCTTCGGCAGCCCGGCGGTCACCAGCGACCGCATCGCAAAGGCGCTCGCGCAGTTCGTGCGGGCCCTGGTGTCCACCCAGTCGAAATACGATCACGCCTTCCAGGGCGGACCGCCGAACTTCGCGGCGGTGTTCACGCCCCAGGAGCTCCAGGGCCTGCAGCTCTTCGCCGGGGGCGGCGTGGCGCCGGGCCGGACACTGCGCTGCGACGCCTGCCACGGCACGCCGGCGCAGATCGCCGCGCAGCCCGAGAACAACGGCCTCGACGCCACGGTGACCGACGCCGGCGCCGGCGACGGGCGCTTCAAGGTGCCCAGCCTGCGCAACGTGGCCCTGCGCGCGCCCTACATGCACGATGGCCGCTTCGCGACCCTGGACGAGGTGATCGAGCACTACAGCACCGGCGTGAAGGACAGCCCGACCCTGAGCCCCCAACTCCGGACGCCGCCCGGCCCGAACGGAGGCCAGGCGGTGCGGTTCAACCTCAGCGCGGAGGAGAAGGCGGCGTTGCGGGCGTTCCTGGAGACGCTGACGGACAGCGCGTTGGCGACCGATCCGAAGTTCTCGGATCCGTTCTGAAGGGGAAGACCGGAGATCGACCCACCAGAGCCATGGGACATGGAGATCTTCAGGGTTCATGGTCCTGCCGCGCTGATCGCTTGGCCGCACCTCGAGGGGGCGTGTTCCGCCAACCCCGCGAAACACGCCCCCTCAAGGTGCCATATCAGAAGCGGGGCCGGGTTCCGGATGAGCGCCCAGCGCACTCCCGATCGCATCGGGGTGCGTTGTTGACCTTGAAGTCCCGCCCTTGGCCTTCAACAGGCTCCTCGATCAAGCAGGTTTCGCGTCCTGTGCGAAACCTGCTTGATCGACGGGCGGCCAAGCGATCAGCGCGGCAGGTGCATGAACCATCTCGTTCCCGGGACCCGTCCCTAGATCGCCACCCTCACCACCTGCACGCTCAGCACTCGCCCCAGTTCCGAGGGCGTCATCCCCACCAGGAATCCCCGGCTCCCGCCGTTGATCCAGAGGCGGGGAAGCTCGAGCACGCTGCCCTCGACATAGATGGGCATGGCCTTCTTCGTCCCGAAGGGCGAGGTCCCTCCCACGAGGTAGCCCGAGTGACGGTTCGCGACCTCCGGCTTGCAGGGCTGCACGACCTTCGCGCCGATCTGGCGGGCCAGCTCCTTGGTGCTGACCTCCTTGTCCCCATGCATGAGGACGATCAGGGGAGCGCCCTTCTCGTCCTCCATCACGAGGGTCTTGATGACGGCGTGCTCGTCGAGGCCCAGCTCCCGGGCGCTCACGGCGGTGCCGCCCTTCTCCTCGTAGCGGTAGAGGTGCTCGGTGTACGCGACGCCCGCCTGCTTGAGGAGGCGCGTGGCATTGGTGCTGGGAGCCTTGGACACGGGATGATGATCCGGGACGCCGGCCTGCCCCGGCAACCCATTAGGTGTTATAACATCTAATTGGAGGTGGCCATGCGCGCCCCGGTCCTCTTCGTCTCCCACGGCTCCCCCATGCTGGCCCTGGCCACGGAACATCCCTACGGCCGGGCGCTGAAGGCCTTCGCCGATGGCCTTCCGGAACGCCCGAAGGCCGTGGTGGCGGTCTCCGCCCACTGGCAGACCCGGGGCGGCGTCCAGGCGACGATGCAGGCCCGGCCGGAGACCATCCATGACTTCGGCGGCTTCCCGCGGGAGCTCTACGAGGTGCAGTACCCCTGCCCCGGCGACCCGGCCCTGGCGTCGAAGGCCCTGGACCTCGCCGCCGCCGCGGGCTTCACGGCGGCGCCCGAAGCCGTGCGGGGCCTGGACCACGGCACCTGGGCCGTCACGCGCCACTTGTATCCAGAGGCGGACGTGCCCATCGCGCAGGTCTCGCTGCCGGAGCTGCCGCCCGCGGACCTCTTCCGCCTGGGCGTGGCCCTGCGCCCCCTGCGGGACGAGGGCGTGCTCATCCTCGGTTCCGGCGGCCTCGTGCACAACTTCCGCACCATGGACTGGAACGCCGAGTTCGCCGAGCCCGACGCCTGGGCCGTGGCGGACGAGGCCTGGATCATGGACCGCGTGCAGGCCCGGCGCTTCGACGAGCTCCTCGCCTACCGGGAGACCTGGCCCGAAGCCCGCCGCGTCGCGCCCACGACGGACCATTTCGATCCGCTGTTCGTGGCCCTGGGGGCGAGCGAGGCAGGCGAGACGCCAAAGGACATGTTCGTCGGGATGCAGTTCCGGAACATGAGCCTGCGGAGCTTCGCCTTCGGCGCTTGACGGCGCCGCGGGCCGCTCCGTAGCCTCGCCCCATGCCCGAACCCAAGATCGCCCTCGTCACCGGCACCTCCCGCGGCATCGGCCGGGAGATCGCGCGCACCCTCGCCGCCCGGGGCTGCCGCGTGTTCGCGGGGCAGCGCATGGGCGAGGGCCCGGAGGGAACGGAATCCATCCGCCTCGACGTGGGCGACACCGCGAGCGTGGAGGCCGCCGCGGAGGCGGTGAAGGCGAAGGCCGGGCGCCTCGACATCCTGGTGAACAACGCCGGCATCCTCCTGGACGAAGGCACGCCGATCCTCGAGGGGGACGAGGCCACCTTCCGCGCCACGCTGGAGGCCAACACCCTCGGGCCCTGGCGGGTCATGAAAGCCTTCGCGCCGTTGATGGCCAAGGGCGGGCGCATCGTGAACGTGAGCAGCACCGGCGGCCAGCTCTCCACCATGGGCGGCTGGGTGGCCCCGACCTACAACACCTCCAAGGCCGCGCTGAACGCCATCACCATCCAGGCCGCCGCGGCCCTGAAGGCGAAGGGCATCGCCGTGAACACGATGTGCCCCGGCTGGGTGCGCACGGACATGGGCGGCCCCTCGGCCACCCGCGGCGTCGCCCAGGGCGCGGACACGGCGCTGTGGCTGGCGCTGGAGGCGCCGGCCACGCTCACCGGGAAGTTCCTCCAGGACCGGCGGGAGATCCCGTGGTGAGTCCCTCAGCCGCCTGAGAAGGCCCGGAACACCGCCCCATCGGGCACCTCCAGCCCGAAGTCCTCCCGCAGCACCGACGGGATCTCCGCGACCTCCAGCACGCGGTGCACCACCTCGCCGCCCCGCACCACCGTGTAGTCCACGCCCCGCAGGACGCGCCGCCCGTCGGGCAGCAGGAGCTGGGCCGTGAGCGTCTTCACGAAGCGGCTGTCGGGATGGGTGGACGTGAACCAGTTGCCCAGCTCGAAGTCGACCTTCAGGCGCGGCACGGGCTCGAAGGCGTAGAGGTCCATCCAGCCCGCGGGGGCCTCGGACTGCAGCACCCGCAGCGGGCCCTCCGCCGCCACGCGGTACCGGCCCTGGGGTTGCGCCGACGCTTCACCGTCCATGGCGACGGGATGGAAGAGGCCCTCGCCGCCGAAGCCGACATCGCAGAGCCAGTCCCGGCCGTCCACCGTCACGCCCAGCAGCATGTGGGTGCGGGGCAGCGGTTCCGGGCTGCCCATGCGCACCCGCGCCTCGAAGGCCCGGACCTCGAAGCCGAGGGCGCGCAGCACCGCCTGGAAAAGGTGGTTCTGCTCGAAGCAGTAGCCGCCGCGCCGGCAGGCGACAAGCTTCGCCTGCAGGCTTTCCTCGTCCAGGCGCAGGGGCAGCTCGCCGAGCTGGATGGCGAGGTTCTCGAAGGGGATCGCCGTGGCATGGGCGGCGTGGAGCCCCTTCAGCGTCCCCAGGCTCGCGTCCCGGGGCCCCGCATACCCGGTGCGCCGGAGGTAGGCCTCCAGATCCAGGCTCACGGGCGGACGCTCACACGCGGCTCACGCGTAGTCCCAGAAGGCGGGCGACGTGCCGTCCACGAGCTGGAGGTGGAGCCCCTGCGCCAGGTTCGCGTCGAGGAAGACGCCGTCCAGGGTCTCGTGGGCGGGCATGCCCGCGGAGGCCAGGAAGGCCACGGTCTCCTCCACCGAGCGCACCCGCAGCATCAGGCTGGCCACCTCGTCCTTGCCCCATGGGATGAGCCGCAGGGCCGCGCGCTCCGCCACGCCCCAGGCGCAGCCCTCGTAGACCGGCAGGCCCTGGAGCAGGTGGGCCCAGTCCGGCGTCGCCTCGTTGACGTCCCGCAGGCCCACGTGGACCTCCTGCACGCCCTCGAAGCCCAGCGGCCCGCCGCCGGAGGCCGCGAAGGCCTCCGCGAGCCCCGCCCGCCAGGACTCGGCGTCGAACTGGTACTCGGTGAGGTAGACCACGCCGGGGGGGTCCAGCAGCTCCTTCACCTCGAGGGTGGTCCAGTTCTCCGACGTGTGGCCCGCGCCGGGATGGAGGTCGAAGCCCGAGAGCATCCCGGCGACCTCGAAGACCGGCAGGGCCGGGTCGAAGCCCAGGCCGCCCAGGCGCGCGCGGCCCGCGTCCGCCTCGTCCCAGGCCGCGACGTGGCCGAAGCGCAGCTCCTTGAAGCGGGCGAACTGGAGCAGCATGTTGCCCGCCCAGACGCTGCCGCTGAGCACCTCGCCGTAGTCGCCGAACTCGAAGGCCACCGGCAGGCCGAAGCCCTCGCTGAAGAGCCGGAACAGGGCCGTCGGGTCCTCCGCCTCGACCAGCACGTGGTCCAGGTGCTTCACCAGCGGGATGGGCTCGTCCACGGCTCGGCCTCCGACGCCCCTAGGATGCCATCGCCTCTCCCCAGTCCAAGACCCTCGGGGGCCTATACATCTTTTCACGAGGCAGAATCCCCGGCAGGCTGCTAGGGTGGCCTGATTCCGCGAGGTCCCCATGCACCGTCCCTCCTCCCTCCTGCTCGGCTTCCTCTCCCTCGCCCTGGCCGCCCAGGCGCCCGCGCCCGGCCCCCAGGCACCGAACGGCCAGGCCGCGGGCTCCCCCGCGGGCCGTCCCGCCCTTCCGGGCGCCGAGGGGCCCGAGCCCAAGCCCTACGACAAGGTGGTCACCGCCGAGGCGAAGACCCAGGACGGACTCTTCAAGGTCCACCAGGTGAAGACCCGGCTGCTCTTCGAGATCCCGAAGGAGCGCCTGGGCCAGGAGCTCCTCCTCGTGGCCACCGCCACCCAGGTGCCCTCGGGGGTGGACCACGCGGGCAAGGAGGTGAACGAGGACGTGGTGCGCTTCACCCTCAAGGACCACAAGGTCTACCTGCAGGCGGTCTCCCACGCCTTCGTGAGCGACCCGTCCAAGCCCATCGCCTCGGCGGTCCGGGCCTCCCAGCGCGACACCATCCTCATGGCCTTCAACGTGGAGGCCTACGGGAAGGACGGATCCCCGGTCATCGACGCCGGGCGCCTCTTCACCTCCGAGGTGGGCGACTTCAGCGCGCGCCAGCTCCTCAACGCCGTCGCCCTGGACGCCTCCCGCAGCTACGTGGACCACGCCCGCGCCTTCCCCTCCAACGTGCGGGTGGACGCGGTGCACACCTACACCATCACCGCCAACCCCTTCGGCCTGCCCTCGGCGCCCGGCACTCCGCAGCCGCCGCCGCGCAGCGGCAGCGTCGGCATGGCCTACGCCTTCGTGAGGCTGCCCGAAGCGCCCATGCGGCCCCGCTTCCATGACGACCGGGTGGGCTTCTTCAACGTCAGCCGCGTGGACTACGGCTCCCCCGAGCACGAGAGCCTCCGCCAGCGGCTCATCACCCGCTGGCGCCTGGAAAAGAAGGATCCCGCCGCCGCCCTCAGCGAGCCCGTGAAGCCCATCGTCTGGTACATCGACAAGGCCACCCCCGCGCAGTGGGTTCCCTACGTGAAGAAGGGCGTGGAGGCCTGGAACGTGGCCTTCGAGGCCGCCGGCTTCAAGCACGCCGTCCAGGCCCGGACCTTCCCCACCAAGGAGGAGGACCCCGAGTTCGATCCCGAGGACGTGCGCTACTCCATCATCCGCTGGGTGCCCTCCCCCATCGCCAACGCCTACGGCCCCCACATCAGCGACCCCCGCACCGGGGAGATCCTCAACGCCGACATCGTGATGTACCACAACATCCTGCAGCTCCAGCGGGACTGGTACTTCACCCAGGTGGGCCCCCTGGACCAGCGCGCCGCGAAGCTGCCCCTGCCCGACGACCTCATGGGCGACCTCATCGCCTACGTGGTCACCCACGAGTGCGGCCACTCCCTGGGCTTCCCCCACAACATGAAGTCCTCGAGCACCTATCCCATCGAGAAGATCCGCGACAAGGCCTGGCTCAAGGAGATGGGCCACGTGGCCACGCTGATGGACTACAGCCGCTTCAACTACGTGGCCCAGCCCGAGGACGGTATCGACCCCGAGCTGCTGCGCCCGAAGGTCGGCCCCTACGACGTCTTCGCCGTGAAGTGGGGCTACCAGCCCATCCCCGGCGCGGCGGACGCCGAGGCCGAGAAGGCCACCCTCGACACGTGGGCACGGGAGCAGGACGCCAAGCCCTGGCTGCGCTTCAGCACGCCCCGGGCCGGCGGCAGCGACCCCGGCGACAACACGGAGGCGGTGGGCGACGCCGACGCGGTGAAGGCCACGGCCCTGGGCACGAAGAACCTCCAGCGCGTGGTCGCCATGCTGCCCGCCGCGGTGGCGAAGCCCGGGGAGAGCGACGAGACCCTCCAGCACCTCTACGCCTCGGTGTGGGGACAGTGGAGCCGGGAGCTGGGCCACGTGGCCGTGATCGTGGGCGGCTTCGACAGCCAGAACAAGCACCAGGGCCAGGCCGGCTCGGTCTTCACCCCCGTCCCGAGGGCCCGCCAGAAGGAGGCGGTGAAGTTCCTGGGCGACACGCTCTTCCGGACCCCGGCCTGGATCCTCGAGCCCGGCATCCTCGGGCGGCTCAGCCCCGCCGAGGGCAGCCGCCAGCTCCTGAACACCCAGCGCGGCGTGCTGCGCACGCTCCTGGACCGCGGCCGCACCCTCCGGCTCCAGGAGCAGGAGTCCGCCCTCGGCGACGGCGCCTACCGCCTGACGGAGATGCTCGGCGACCTCCGGGCCGCCCTCTTCACCGAGCTCTCGGCGCCCGCCCCGAAGGTCGCGCCCGCCCGGCGCAACCTCCAGCGCGCCTATCTCGAGCTGCTGGACGAGCGCCTCAACACGCCGGCCCCGGTGATCCCGCCCCAGCTCGCGGCGTTCATCTCCGTCGCGCCCGCCCTGCCGGACGACACCCGCGGCGCCCTGCGGGCGGAGCTGCGGGCCATCCAGGCCCAGGCCTCCGCCCGGCTCGCGGCCACCCAGGACAAGGCGACGCGCGCCCACCTGGAGGACCTGCGGGACCAGGCCGCGCGCATCCTGGACCCCAAGGCCGGGGCCGCCGCCCCCGCCGCCGCGGCCCCGGGCCGGAGGGCCCTGGACGAGGAGACCTGCTGGCCCCGCCTCGCGGGGGAGTAGGCGTCCGGTTTCCGGGCCTCAATCCGCCAGCGTGCTCAGGTCCCCGGGGTCCAGCCCCAGGGCCTGGGCCTTGAGGTAGCGCCGCACGATCTTGCCGCTGCGGGTCTTGGGCAGGGTGGGCAGGAACTCGATGTCCGAGGGCGTGGCGATGGGCCCGAGGTCCTCGCGGACGTGGTCCTTGAGGCTGGCCAGCAGGCCCGCCCCCTGGGCGGTGCCGGGCTTGAGGACCACGAAGGCCTTGATGCTCTCCCCCTTGATGGCGTCGGGCAGGCCCACCACGGCGCTCTCCGCCACCGCCGGGTGGCGCAGCAGGCAGCCCTCCACGTCCGCGGTGCCGATGCGGTGGCCCGCCACGTTGAGCACGTCGTCGGCCCGGCCCAGCACGGCGAAGTAGCCGTCCTCGTCCTTCACCGCCACGTCCCCGGCGCAGTAGCAGCCCGGGATGTCCTTCCAGTAGGCCTCGTAGCGGGACGGGTCGTTCCACACCGTGCGCAGCATGTAGGGCAGCGGACGCCTCAGCACCAGCAGGCCGCCCTGGCCGTCGGGCACCGGGCTGCCGTCCCGGTCCACCACCGCCGCCTCCACGCCGGGCAGGGGCTTGCCCACCTTGCCCAGCCGGGCCTCGAAGGTGGGCTGGGTCCCCAGCACCGGGCCGGCGATCTCCGTCTGCCACCAGTTGTCCACCACCATGCCGTCCCCCTGGCTCACCAGCACCGCCTGGGCCCAGCGGTGGGCCTCGGGGTTGAGGGGCTCTCCCGCGCAGGCCAGCAGGCGCAGCTTGGAGAGGTCGAAGCGGCTGGGGGCCTCGCTGCCGTGGCTCATCCACATGCGGAGCGCGGTGGGGGCCGTGAACATCACGTTGACGCCGAAGCGCTCCGCCAGCTCCCAGGTCACCTCGGGGCCGGGGTAGTCCGGCGCGCCCTCGCGGATCAGCACCGTGGCGCCGAGGCTCAGCGGTCCGTACACGATGAAGCTGTGGCCCACGATCCAGCCGATGTCGGAGGTGGACCAGTAGATGTCCCGCTCCTGGATCTGGAAGAAGGCCTTCGCCAGGTAGTTCACGCCCACGAGGTAGCCGCCGGTGGCGTGGACCACGCCCTTCGGCTTTCCGGTGGTGCCGCTGGTGTAGAGGATGAAGAGCGGGTGCTCGGCGTCCACCATGGCCGGGGCGCAGTGGATGTCCCGGGGCTGCTGGATGTCGTAGAAGTCGTGCTCGCGCTCGGACTCGAACCGGAAGGGCTCGTCGCCGGGCCGCGAGCCGCGGCGGTGGACCACCACGTGGTCCACGAAGGGCAGGTCGCGCACGGCCTCGTCCACCGTGGGCTTCAGGGGCACCTTCTTGCCCCGGCGGAAGACGAAGTCCGAGCAGACCACCACCTTCGCGCCGGCGTCCTCGATGCGCGCCTTCAGCGCGCCGGTGCCCATGCCCGCGTAGACCACCGAGTGGATGGCGCCGATGCGGGCGCAGGCCAGCATGGTGATGACGCCCTCGGGCACCAGGGGCATGTAGAGCACCACCCGGTCGCCCTCCTTGACGCCCATGCGCTTGAGCACGTTCGCGAAGCGGTTCATCTCCCGGTAGAGGCGGTTGTAGGTGTAGGTGCGCTCCTCGCCGTCCTCGCCCACCCAGATGAGGGCCGCCTTGTTGCGGCGGTCCGAGTGCACGTGGCGGTCCACGCAGTTCACCGTGGCGTTCAGCCGCCCGCCCTCGAACCACGCGTGGTAGGGAGCCTCGAAGCGCAGGACCCGGTCCCACTTCCGCTCCCAGTCGAGGGCGTTGGCCTTCTCCGCCCAGAAGGCGTCGGCGTTGGCGGCGGCCCGGGCCCGCTCGGCGTCGGGGTCCACCGCGAGCTGACGGCCCAGCCAGGCCGGTGGCGGGATGGGCACCTCGCCCTTCAGCAGGGACTGCAGCGTCGCCTGCTGGGTGACGCTCATTTCCACGGAGTGGGAGGCCTCGGCCATCGGACACCTCGGTCGGTAATCCCCCCAGCATCCCCCTCCGCCTGCCTTCGGCAAGGCCGGGCGGCCGACCTGGATCACATTTCGGCCCCCGGCCCGGCCTCCCGGGGCTAGCCCCGGGCCTGCCACGCCGCCAGGTTCCTCCGGATCTGCGCGGCGTGCACCTCCAGGTGCTCGGCGTAGATGCGCAGCCAGTCGGCGTCGGAGTAGGGCCCGCTGTGGCTGTGCCGGCCCAGGCGGCCCCAGGCGCCGTCCGGCAGGCGGCGGAGCAGGGCCAGGGTGTTGGCGCGCGCGGCCTCGAGGGCGCGGAAGGCCAGCTCCACGTCGCAGGCGTGGTAGTCGAAGGTCCGCGCCCAGGCGTTCTCGTCGTAGCCCACGATCAGCGGCTCGGCCTCCGCCAGCACGAGGCGGATGCGGGTGGCGCCGTAGGTCTCCGAGTCCGCGCAGTGGACCACCACCTCGTGGGCGCTCCACGCCCCTTCCGCCGGCCGCCAGGTCCGGGCCGCCGGGGGAACCTCGGACCAGGCCTGGCGCAGCCGCGCGGGGCCGGCTTCGTAACGGTCCAGGAAGGCGTCGCGCTCGGCGCGGCTGGGGGGCGGGATCACGGCCATGGGGACCTCCGCCTCCATCCAACCATTTCCCCGGCCCGGCGGGCGGATCGGACCGCCGGGCCTGACGGGATGGAAGCCCCCGCGGCCAGGGCTAGGATGGGCGGAGCCTCCCGGAGTTTCCATGATGCGAAAGGTCCTGGCCCTCATCCTCGGCTGCGCCGCGGTGGCCCTGCTGTCGGTGGTCCTGGACCCGGTGGCGGCGGCGGTGGTGAAGCCCTTCGCCCAGGGGCAGGGACCGCTGTTCGTCGTCGCGGTCTCCAACCTGGTGGCGCTCTTCCTGGCCTCCCTGGGCGGTGGCCTCGTGGCCACGGCGGTGGCGCACCACCGGGGCCCGGCGAACTTCCTCGCGGCCCTGGCCTTCGTGGCGGGGCTGGGCTTCGCGCTCTCCCAGAAGCAGGCGGGCGGACCGGGCTGGTACCCCTTCGCCCTGCCGGTGGCGGGGGCCCTGGGCACCTTCCTCGGCGGCTGGATCCGGGAGGTCTGAGGACGGTGCCGGGGCTTCGCCCCGGAATTCCCGGGGTTGACCCTTCCCGCCGCGGGCCCTAGCCTTCGTCGTTCCCGCCTCCCGGAGGCTTCGTGCAGCCGTTGATCCACCTCGCCAGCGTCCTCGGGCTCAGCCTCGCGTCCGGCGTGAGCCTCTACCTGGGCGTGCTGGTCACGGGGCTCTGCGTGCGCTTCCACTGGGTCACGGGCCTGCCCGGCGAGCTGGGCGTCCTCGGCCACCCGGCGGTGATCACGGCGGCGGCCCTGCTCTACCTCCTGGAGTTCTTCGCCGACAAGGTCCCCTTCGTCACGGTGGTCTGGGACTTCATCCACACGGTGGTGCGCCCGGTGGGCGGCGCCCTCCTGAGCCTGGCCGCGGTGGGGGACATGCACCCGGCGGTGAAGGTGATCGCCATGCTGGTGGGCGGCACCATCGCCCTCTCGGCCCACGGCACCAAGATGGGCTTCCGCCTCGCCGCCCACGCGGCCCCCGAGCCCGCCACCCACGCCGCCATCAGCGTCGCCGAGGACCTCTCGGTGGTGGGCGTCCTCATGCTGGCCTACACCCATCCGGTAATCGCCAGCGTGGTGCTCTCCCTGCTGGTGGCCGCCATGGCCTTCCTCATCCCGCGGCTGCTGCGCACCCTGGGCTTCCTCTTCACCAGCCTCGCCGGCCGCGTGCGGAGCTGGTTCAGTCCCGGACCCGCCGCCGTGCCGGGCTGGGTGCTGGAGCGGGCCCTGGCCCTGGATCCCGGAGGCCGCGCCCGGGTCCTCGAGGCCTACGCGAAGGCGGTGAAGGGGGCGCCCCGGCTGGCCAACGGCTACCTCGTGCGCGCCGAGACCCGCTGGCACTTCGTCTACCGGGGCCTCTTCCGCCACAAGGTGGTGGACCTGGACGAGGGCCGCCTGGAGCCCCTGCGCACCGACCGCGGCTGGTTCTACGACACCCTGCACTTCGGCCGCGAAGGCAAGGTGATGAGCTTCTACGTCACCAAGGACCGCGCCGCCGCCGAAGCCGACCTGCTGGCCGCGGCGCCGGCGAGGGCCTGAGGCCGGCCTTCACTGGACCGTGACCGTTCCCTTCATGTTGCTCGAGGCGCAGTGGGAGCCGCAGTAGAAGGGGAAGGCGCCTGCGGTGTTGAAGGTGTAGCTCGTCTGGAAGCCCTGGCCCTGGAGGCCGTTGCTGCCGAAGAGGCCGTCCGGGGAGCAGCCGGTCCCGGAGTGCAGGTCGTGCCCGCTGGACTGCCAGACGAAGGTCACCGTGGTGCCCCGGGCCACCGTGAGGTTCGCGGGCTGGAAGACGTTCTCCACCGTGCCGTAGGCCCCGGTGCCGCCCACGTAGATCGTGTTCGGCGGCGGATTGCCGGTGTTGCCCCCGGAGCTGCCGCCGTAGCCGCCTCCGCCGCCGCAGGAGGGGAGGGAGGCGGTGGCCGCCAGGAGCAGGAGGGCGAGGAGGGTGGGCCGGGGGCGCATGGGTTCTCCTGGGATGATCCGCCCAGCATCCGGAGCCGGAGGCCCGCGGCCAAGATCCGGTGGGGAAATGGCCGGGAGGCCGGTCCTTGACGCGTCCGGGGCGGCCCCGGGATGGTGGGGACGGACACCGCCATGGCCACCTGGGACCTGCCCATCGACCTCGACCGCAGCCGCGAGGCCACGCTCTACCTCCAGATCGCCGCCGCCCTCCAGGAGGCCATCCGCCGGGGCCGCCTGAAGCCCGGGGACCCGCTCCCCGGGACGAGGGCCCTGGCGGCGCGACTGGGCGTGAACCGCAACACGACCCTGGCCGCCTACCGGGAGCTCGCCGCGGAGGGCTGGGTGGAGACGGAACCCGACAGCGGCACCTACGTCAGCGACCGGGCCCCGCTGGACCTCGGCCCCGGCAGCACCGTGGCCGCGGCGGACTCCGGCTCCTGGACCAGCCCCTCGCCCGCCCCCGACGAGCCCTTCTTCCAGCCGCCGGCGGTGGCGCGGGACGGCTTCCAGCTCCTGCCCGACCTGCCGGACGTGCGGCTCGCCCCCACCGGCGCCATCCACCGCGCCTACGGCCGGGCCCTGCGCCTCCAGCAGCAGCGCGCCCTGCAGCCGGGCTGGGATCCGCGGGGGCACCTCCACCTGCGGGCCTCCCTGTGCCAGCTCCTGCGGGAGCTGCGGGGCCTGGCCTTCGAGCCCGGCAACCTGGTGCTCACCCGCGGGATCATGGACACCTTGCACCTCTGTTCCCTGGGCCTCTTCGCCCCCGGCGACGCGGTGGTGGTGGAGAACCCCGGCCCCTTCCGCCTCGCCGAGTCCTTCCGCCACGCCGGGGCGCGGCTCATGAGCGTGGGCGTGGACGCCGAGGGGATGGACGTGGAGGCCCTGGCGGCGCTCATGGAGCGCGAGCCGGTGAAGCTGGTCTGCGTCACCGCCAACCCCCAGGTGCCCACCCACGCCATGCTCTCCCCGGCGCGGCGGCGGCGGCTGCTGGCGCTGGCCCGGGCCACGGGGGCGAGCATCCTGGAGGCGGACCTGAGCCTGGGCTTCCACCCCGAGGGCCGGCCCAGCCTGGCGCTGGCCGCGGACGACGAGGAGGGCCGCGTCTTCTACCTCGCGACCCTGGAGCAGATGCTGGCGCCGGGCCTGCAGGTGGGCTTCCTCGCAGGCCCCGCACCGGACATCAAGGCCATGGCCAAGCGCCACCAGCTCATCGAGTGGCCCGGCAACCTGCTGCAGGAGGCCAGCCTCGAGGAGCTGTTCCGGGACGGCGAGATCCACCGCCACCTGCGCCGCATCCGCAAGGTGGCCGACGAGCGCCGGGCCGCCATGGTGGACCGCATCCAGCTCCACCTCGGCGCCTTCGCCGACGTGGAGGATCCCCGGGAGGGCCTGGCCCTCTGGGTCGCCCTCCGCCGCCCCGAGCGCATCGACGCCTGGGTGGACCGCTGCGCCGCGAAGGGCGTCGTCTTCTACCCGGGGCGCATCTACGAGTTCCAGCGCGATCCTCTCCCCTTCGTGGCGGTGGGCTTCGCGGCCCACACGGTGGAGGAGCTGAACGAAGCCTGCCTGCGGATGGCGGACGCTTGGCGGGAGGTGCAGGGCTAGGCGGTCGGCTTCGAGACCAGCCACGAGGCAGGTCCGTGGGCCCTGGGCATTGGGCGCCGGTTTTGACGTTGCCTTTGACCTTGACCTTCCAAAGGTGCTCGAGTCCACCGCGGCGGCCCTTTCGCCGCGGCGGACTCGAGCGCAAGCGCGCGCCGCGCGCCAGAATCCCCATCCCGGGCCGGCCCCCAGGACCTGACGCAATCCCCCTCGAACCGACATCCCGCCCAAGGACTGCCCTCTTGCTCTCCGCTTGCGGTAGCGTTCCTCATCCCGCCTCCGGAGCTCCCATGGCCGTCCCCGCGACCCTGCTCACCCACCTGCCCCTCTTCGAATCCCTCGGCCCGGAGGAGCGGGACCTGCTGGCGGGCGTGGTGGACCTGCGCACGGTCAAGGCGGGGGATTTCCTCTTCAAGGCCGGCGATCCGGGGCAGGCCATGTACATCGTCGTCTCCGGGCAGATCGAGATCTCGGTGACGGACCGGGCGGGCCAGAAGATCGTCCTCAACGACTGCCGCGTCGGGGACACCTTCGGGGAGCTGGCCATGCTGGACGCCGGGCCCCGCAGCGCCTCGGCCCTCGCGGTGGAGGACACGGAGCTGGTGGAGCTGGACCGCAGCGACGTGCTGCTGCTGGTGACCCGCCGGCCGGAGTCGGCCCTGCACATGCTCGGGGCCCTCGGCGCCATGACCCGCAAGGCCGACCTGCTGCTGCGCACGCGGGTGGCGCGGAACGCCAACGAGGAGATCGAGGAGCAGCAGACCTTCGTGGAGCGCCTCGCCGACTGGATCGCCGCCTTCAGCGGCAGCATGAGCTTCCTCTTCCTCAACGCCCTCTGGTTCGGGGTGTGGATCTGGCTCAACGTCAGCGGCATCTGGCGCTTCGACCCCTACCCCTTCGGCCTGCTGACCATGATCGTGAGCCTCCAGGCCATCTTCCTGAGCATCTTCGTGCTGCTGGCGCAGAACCGGCAGTCCGCCAAGGACCGCGTCCGCGACGACCTGGAGTACGAGATCAACGTGAAGGCCGAGCTGGAGGTGGCCCACCTCCACGAGAAGGTGGAGGAGATCCGCGAAGGCATGCTCGTGCGCCTCCAGCGGATGGAGGCCATGCTGGCGGACCTGCACCGGCAGCGCTGAAGCCTGGACAGGGGCGCGCACGGGGAAGTGCGTGCTTCCCTCCCAGCCGCCAGCGCGGACAATCGGAGGCGGACCCAGGAGCCCCCGCCATGACCACCAAGGCCTACGCCGCCACCTCGCCCACCTCGGGCCTCGCCCCCTGGACCTTCGAGCGCCGCCCCATGGGCCCGAAGGACATCGCCATGGCCGTGGCCTACTGCGGCATCTGCCACTCGGACATCCACCAGGTCCGGGACGAGTGGCACAACGCGACCTACCCCATGGTGCCGGGCCACGAGATCGTGGGCCGGGTCACCGCGGTGGGCGCCGAGGTCACCAAGTTCCAGGTGGGCGACATCGCGGGCGTGGGCTGCCTCGTGGACAGCTGCCGCACCTGCCATCCCTGCGCGAAGCACCTGGAGCAGTTCTGCGAGAAGGGCCCCTCCTGGTCCTACAACAGCACCGAGCAGGACAAGCGGACGCCCACCCAGGGCGGCTACAGCAGCGACTACGTGGTCACCGAGGACTTCGCCCTGAGGATCAGCCCCAAGCTCGACCTCGCCGCCGCGGCGCCCCTGCTCTGCGCGGGCATCACCACCTACAGCCCCCTGCGCCACTGGAAGGTCGGCCCGGGCTCGAAGGTGGGCGTGGTGGGCCTCGGCGGCCTGGGCCACATGGCCGTGAAGCTGGCCGCGGCCATGGGCGCCGAGGTCACCATGCTGAGCACCTCGCCCTCCAAGGAGGCCGACGCCCGGAAGCTCGGCGCCGCCGCCTTCGCCAACACGAAGGACCCCGGGACCTTCAGGCGCCTCGCGGGCCGCTTCGACTTCATCCTCGACACCATCTCCGCCCCCCACGACTACAACGCCTACCTCGGCATGCTGAGGGTGGACGGCGCCATGGTGCTGGTGGGCGTGCCCCCCGAGCCCACGCCGGTGGCCGCCTTCCCCCTCATCACCGGCCGGCGGACTCTGGCGGGCTCCCTCATCGGCGGGCTCAAGGAGACCCAGGAGATGCTCGACTTCTGCGCCGAGCACGGCATCGTCAGCGAGGTGGAGGTGATCCCCGTCCAGCAGGTGAACGAGGCCTACGAGCGGATGATGCGGAACGACGTGCGGTACCGCTTCGTGCTGGACCTGTCCACGCTCTGAGCCCGGCATCAACAGGCGAAGGGCCTCCCGCGGGAGGCCCTTCGCGTGACGGAGCGGCGCCTACTTCTTGGGCTGGGGCCGGCTCGCGGGCGGGATGATGCCGTTCATGCGGAGGTACTCCACCATCTGGCCGTAGTGGTCCATGCCGTGGAAGGAGATCAGATTCGCGATGCCGATGAGGGTCAGGTTCCCCTCCATGAACGGGTTCTTGACCTCCTTGGTGGCGTTGGCGGCGGTGAGGCTGCGGAGGGCCTTCGTGGCGTAGGCGAAGGACTCCTTCATGAACTTCAGGATCTCGGCCTTGGTCTTCAGGTTGTCGGGGCCCATCTCGGGATTGCCGAGCTCCACCGGGGGCTTCTCGCCGAGGATGAGGCTGCCGAGGAAGTAGTTGATGGCGGAGACGTGCTTGACCTGCTGGGCGAAGGTCTTGACCCCCTTGAATTCGCCGTTGGTCGGGGCGAACTCGAACTTGTCCTCGGGCATGGCCTCGGCGGCGCCCATGAACTCGTTCACCACCCACTGGTAGGTGCCGTCCATGGCCTGGCCGACGGTGGCGGCCGTCTTCTTCGGGGCGGGCTTGGCGGCGGCCTTCTTCTCCGCGGGCTTGGCGGCCATGTCCTGGGCGGCCAGGGGCGCGGCCAGGGCCAGGGCGAGCATGAGGGGCAGCGTGCGCATCGGATCCTCCTTGGGGGTTGGGGGTCCAGCCTACCCTCAACTCCCGCGGAGGGGGAGACGCGATCTCAGGCGTTCAGCGGCGGCTGGCGGGGGGGACGATCCCGTTCATGCGCAGGTAGACCGCGATCTGGCCGTAGTGGTCGAAGCTGTGGCTGATGCCGGTGGTCGCGAGGTTGAGGCGGGAGCTCTTCCCCTCGCCCCAGGGCGACTTCACCAGGCCGAGCACGTTCGCCTCCGTGAGGGTGCCGAAGGCCTTGTGCAGGTAGGCGTAGGAGTCCTTCAGGTACTTGACCACCTCGGCCTTGGTCTTCACCGCGTCGGGCCCGTTCTCGCCGCTTCCCGCGTCCATGGCGGGCTTCTCCTCGAGGATCGCCGCCGCCAGCATGATGTTCACCGCGGCGATGTGCTTGGCCTGCTGGGCGAAGGTCTTCACGCCCTTGAACTCCCCCGCCGTCGGCGCGAAGCCGAACTTCTCCTCCGCCAGGGCCTCCACCGCCGGGACGACCTCGGACTCCACGCCGGCGAGGCTGCGGTCGAGGCTGGAGGCGAAGGTGGGGGCCGGCGGGACGGGCTTGGCGGCGGGCGCAGCGGCCGGCGCCTGGGCAGAGGCGACCGCCGCGGAAAGGAGGGCCAGGGCGAGGGGACGGGTCATGGAGGCTCCGGAGAGGGGACGCTCAGGCAGCGTCGCCGGGGTTGGGTTCGGGCAGGGGCGCGGGCGCCAGGCGGCTGACGATCCAGGCGAAGAGCACCACCAGGGCGCAGCCCACGAGGTTGTACCAGAGGAAGCCCAGCTTCGTGAACGCGAAGCAGGCGAGGACCACGGCTTCGGCGACGAGGGCGCCCCAGAAGGCGGCGCCGCCACGCACGGACTTGAAGTAGAAGGCCACGAGGAAGATCCCGAGGATGGTGCCGTAGAAGAGCGAGCCCAGGATATTTACGGCCTCCACGAGGCTGCCCAGACGGCTCGCGTACTCCGCGAAGGCCATGGCGAAGCAGCCCCAGGCGAAGGTGGCGACGCGGCCCACCCAGACTTCGTGCCTGCCGCCCTCGCCGCCCCGCAGCCGGCGCCAGAGGTCCACCACCGTGGTGGCCCCGAGGGCGCTGATCTCCCCGGACATGGAGGACATGGAGCCCGAGAACACGGCGGCCAGCACCAGGCCCACCAGGCCCGCGGGCAGGCTGGTCAGCACGTAGGACAGGAAGATGTAGTTCACGTCCTTGGGATTCGTCCCGGGATTGGCGCGCTCGATGATCGCCACGCCCTCCCGGCGCAGGGCCTCGCTGGCGCCCTGGGCGGCCTGCAGCTCCGCCTTCGCCGCTGCCAGGCGGGCGGCGTCGCCGGACCTGCGCGCGGCCACGAAGGCCTCCGCCCTGGCGATCTGCGCCGTGCGGGCCGCCTCGTACTTCGCCTCCAGCGCGGCGTAGGCGCCGGCCTCGGGGCCCTGGCGCACCACCGCCACGGGCCCGGGGTTGAAGAACATCGGCGGCGCGTGGAACTGGTAGTGGGCGAAGACCAGGATGCCCACGCCGAGGATGAGGAACTGCATGGGCACCTTCACCATGCCGTTGAGCAGGAGGCCCAGGCGGCTCTGGGTCAGCGAGCTGCCCGCCAGGTAGCGCTGCACCTGGGACTGGTCCGTGCCGAAGTAGGAGAGCATGAGGAAGAAGCCGCCCAGCAGGCCCGACCAGAGGGTGTAGCGGTCGTTCGGGTTGAAGCTGGCGTCGATGGGGTTGAGGCGTCCGAGGCTGCCCGCCACGTGCAGCGCGTCGGCCACGCCCACGTGGGCGGGCAGGTGCCGCGCGATCATCACGCCGGCGAGCGCCATGCCGCCGGTGATGACCACCATCTGCAGGCTGTGGGCCCAGGCGACCGCCTTCGTCCCGCCGGTGACGGTGTAGATCATCACCAGCACGCCCACCAGGACGATGTTGAGGTGGATGTTCCAGCCCAGCAGCACCGAGAGCACCAGGGCCGGCGCGAAGATCGTGAGACCCACGGCGAGGCCGCGCTGGATGAGGAAGAGGATGGCCGCGAGCAGGCGGGTCTTGAGATCGAAGCGCGCCTCCAGCATCTCGTAGGCGGTGAGCACCTTCAGCTTGTGGTAGAGGGGGAGCAGCGTGGCCGAGAGCACCACCGCCGCGATGGGCAGGCCGAAGTAGAACTGCACGAAGCGCATGCCGTCCACGTAGGCCTGGCCCGGGGTGCTGAGGAAGGTGATGGCGCTGGTCTGCGTCGCGATGATGCTGAGCCCCACCAGCCACCAGCGCTGGTCGCGGCCCCCGCCGATGTAGCCCTCGGCGGTCTTCGCGCCCCGGCCCTTGTGCAGGCCCCACGCCACGATGGCCGCCAGGGTCGCGACGAGGACCAGCCAGTCCAGGCGGCTCATGCGAAGGCCTTCATGAAGAGCTTGAAGAGGACGATGAGCAGGACGAGCTCCCCGAGCACGAGGAGGTAGACGTTCCGCCAGGAGCCCAGGAAGGGTGGCGCGCCTTCCTTGAACTCCGGATCACTCATGCGGGTGGCCCAGCGCCAGCAGGTTGGCGAAGAGCCGGTAGGCGCCGGGCACGCCGTCCGGGAGCTGGCGGAAGAAGGAGAGACCCGTGTAGACGAAGTGGCCCTTGCCGTGCTTCTGCACGATCAGGGCGCCTTCGTCGTCGGCCTCGCCGGCGTCGTGCATGGCCAGCAGGGGTGTGGAATGGGCGTCCCAGCCCTCGGCGTGGTAGAGGCTGCGCTCCTGCACCCAGCCCTGCCAGTCGGCGGTACCGAGCTTGTTGGGCCAGGTGAAGACCGGGTTCGCGGGATCCAGGAGGCGCACCTCGGCGGTCTCCTCCGTCACGCGCCTGCGGCCCACCTTGAAGGGATGGGGCCCGATCTGCGGCGTCACCATGTCGGCGTTGATGCCCGGGAAGCCCGCGTTGACGGTGTACTGCACCACCTCGGTGCCGCCCTGCGCCACGTAGTCGTGGAGGCGGCCCTTCAGCGCCGCGAGGGCGGCGCGGGTGTTGAAGGCCCGCACGCCGAGCACGATGGCGTCGTAGCGCGACAGGTCCTCGCTGGCCAGGGCCTCGTCGCTCAGCAGGGAGACCTCGTAGCCCAGGCGCCGCAGGCTGCCGGGGATCTCGTCGCCTGCCCCCATGACGTAGCCGATGCGGTGGCCGTTGTGCTTCAGGTCGAAGCGCTCCAGGCGGGCGGCGGCCTCCGGCAGCAGCGTCTGCAGCGGGATGTGGGGATGGTCGAGGCGGACGAGGCCGCGCACCGGAACGAAGCCCGCGCCCGAGTCCACGAGCACGCGCAGGCGGCCCGAGGCGGGCGCGGCGGGCGGGGCGAGGCGGAAGGTCCAGGCCTGCTCCTCCCCGGCGCGCGTGAAGTCGAAGGCGGCCTCGGCGGGCTCGGCGGTCCAGCCGGCGGGCAGTTCGAGCCGGGCCCGGCCTTTCGCCTTCGCCGCGCCGGCCCGGAGCTTCACCGTGACCTCGCGGGCCTTCCCGTCCCCGAAGACCTCCACCTTCTCGCCGAGGTTGGCGCTCACCGCGGGCACGACGACGAAGGGCTGGTAGCGTTCACCGAGCACGGGATCGCGGAAGCGGAACTGCACCGGCACCGTGACCTCGAAGGACCCGCCCGCGGCCTTGAAGCGCGTCCGCAGGCGGTAGGGCGAGGGATCCTCGGGGAGGTTCACCCGCGAGGGGCCGCCGGGGCCGCCCAGCCAGTGGGGCTGGCCGAGGGGCGCGTCCGCGGGCAGGGCCAGGGTGAAGGCCTCCTTCCGGGCGCCGTTGTCCGCCAGGGCCGCGTCGAGCCGGCGGGCCTCGACGGGGCGCGCGCCGCCGGGGGCCACGGCCTCCAGCACCGCGTCCTCCACCTGCAGGGCCGCGCCGCCCCGGGCCAGGAGGCTGACGTTCACGGTCACCCGGTCGCCCGGCGCCGCGCTCTGGCGGTCGGCGAGGGCCTCCACCCAGAGGCCCGCGGCGGCGCGCATCGCCTCCGCCAGCTCGGTCCGCTTCGCCTTCACCAGGGGCTCGGCCCGGGAGGCCGGCGGCAGCGCGTCCATCGCGGTCTGGGCCTTGAACAGCCCAGGCAGCACGCCGGCGGGGTCCTCGAAGCGGAAGGCCTTGCGCGCGTCCGCCAGGGCCGCGCCCACGGCGGCGCCGCCCGGGATCCGAGCCCAGGTGAGGTCCACGCCGTCGAAGAGGTCCGCCTTCGCCGCCTCGCCGGCGAGGGGCTCGAAGCTCTCCAGCCGGGAACCGCGCTGGGCGAGCACGCCGAAGCCCTGGCTGCGGTGCTGGCTGCGGGCCTCCGCCGCCAGCTCGCCGTAGGAGCGGCCCAGCAGGGGATCGAAGGCGCCGGTGTCCACCACCAGGCTGCCCGGGGCGGGCTTGGGGTCGTCGTCCCGGAAGCGGAAGTGGTTCCAGAGGACGCGCTTCGCCTGCCAGGGCCGCAGGCCCTCGCGGATCTGCTCGGGGAAGCGCGTCGGATCCGCGGCGGCCTGGAAGGCCTCGATGGCCAGCATCGCCGAGGCCGTGTGGTGGCCGTGGCCGGCCCGGGCGTCGGGGGGGAAGCGCGTCACGATGACGTCCGGCCGCAGGGTGCGCACCACGCGCACCACGTCGCCGAGCACCGCCTCCCGGTCCCAGACCTTCAGCGTCTCGTCGGCGGTCTTGGAGAAGCCGAAGTCCACGGCGCGGCTGAAATACTGCTCGGCGCCGTCGATGCGCCGGGCCGCCAGCAGCTCCTGGGTGCGGATGGCGGCAAGGCTCTCGTCCAGCTCCGGCCCGATGAGGTTCTGGCCACCGCCGCCCCGGGTCAGCGCCAGGTACGCGGTGCGCACCCTGCGCCCCTGGGCGAGGGTCGCCAGCAGGGCGGTGTTCTCGTCGTCGGGGTGGGCGGCGACATAGAGCGCGGTGCCCATCACCTGCAGCTTGTCGAGGGCCTTGGCCAGCTGGGCCGGGTCCTTCGTGGACAGGGGCGCCTGGGCGGCGGCGGGGAGCGCCAGCAGGGCGAGGCAGGCCGGAATCGGTCGGAGGGGCAGGCGCATGCGGGGATCCTGGCAGGACGGAAGGCCCAGGGTAGACCGTTCCGGCGGGCGGGGTCACCCCGGGATCCTGGACCCGGGGCAGGCCGCCCGGACGGGGGGCCGGGGCCGGGGAACAAAGTCGGCCTCCGCGCATCGGGGCTCTGCTAGGCTTCCTCCGCCATGCCCCGTCCCTGCCCCAAGTGCCACCGTCCGGTGCCGGACGCGCGAAAGGCCTGCATGTACTGCGGGACGCCGGCGCCGGAGGGCGGGCCGAGCGCGGATCCGCCGGCGTCCGGGCTTCCCGCGGCGGGATCGCCCCTGCCGGGGGACCTGCAGGAGCCGGAGAAGCTCAGCTCGGTGGCGGCGGTGTCGAGCCTGGTCTCGCTGGCGGCGGCGGCCTACCAGCGCCAGGACCTCCCCGCCACCGAGCGGCTCATGTCCCGCCCCTTCCTGGAGGTGCACCCCGACGACCTGCGCGCCTTCCTGGGCATCATGACGGAGGCCTGGCTGCGGGCGGTGATGCCGGTGGTCGGGCCCCTGAAGGTGATGCCGGCCTCCGCGGCCTGCGCCCGGGGCATCGAGGCGGCGGTGCACCAGCGCTACGGGGAGGCCTCCCAGGCCTTCGCGGACGCCCGCTTCGCCTTCGGGGACGTGGCCAAGCTCAACCCCGTGGCGGAGCTGCTGGCCCTGGGGGCCCTGGCGGCGGGCAAGGCCTGGGCGGCGCGGGAGGCCCGGGAGCCCGAGCTGAAGCAGATCACCGAGGCGGCCAGCCGCCTGGTGGTGACGCCGGACCGGAAGGCCGAGGCGGTGCCCCTCCTGAAGCAGGCCCTGGCGCTGATGGACCCGAAGCGCTTCCCCGAGGACCGGGCGCGGGCGGCGAAATTCGAGGCCCTGATCCGGGAGCTGGAGGCGGAGCCGGCGCCGCTGGATCCCGGCGACGCGGCGGCGGCGCTGCCTCCGGACGGCTCGCTGACGGGCGCGGGCTGGGACGAGCTGGGCTTGCGGGTGATGCCCCACCGGGTGGACTCGGCGCGGCTCTGCTTCCAGCGGGCGGTGAAGGCCGAACCCGCCAACGGCGAGTTCCGCCTGCACCTGGCCATGGCAGTGCTCGCCAGCGAGGCCCCGGACGACGAGGTCATCGCCGCCTTTCGGGAGGCGGTGCGCCTCGCCCCCAAGGACGGCCGCGCCCTCACGGGGCTGGCGGCGTCCCTCCAGGAGGCGGGCCGCTACGGCGAAGCCTGCGCGACCTGGGACCGGGTGCTCGCCCAGTGGCCCGGCGAGGAGAAGGCCCTGCGCAACCGCGCCTTCTGCGGGGAGGCCGAAGCCCTTTTCAAGCACGGCGCGGACCTGAAGGCCGGCGACTGGGTGCAGATCGGCATGCAGCTCTTCGACGAGGGCCGCTGGCAGCTGGCGGACCTCTCGTTCTCCCGGGCGCTGGCCATGTCGCCGGGGCTCCATGGCGGCCTCTGCGGCAAGGGCATCGCGAACTTCCGCTGGGGCGAGGCCCTGAAGGCCGAGGGCAACGCGGCCGCGACCCTGCGCTTCCGCATGGCCAAGGAGGCGGTGGAAGCCGCGCTGAAGGTCAACCCCGGCACGCCGGGGCTGGCGGACGTGCTGGACCTCTGCCGGAAGGCGCTGGGGGAGGGCTGAGGCCCGCCGGGGAGGCTGTGAACTTTCCCCTCCGGCTGCGAATCATGGTTCAACGGCGGCCCACCGGGCCCCCACCTGGAGCCCATGACCGCCCCCACCGACGCCTTCCTCGCGCAGATCGAGCCGCACCGCGGAATCCTCTTCAAGGTCGCCGGGGCCTACACCCGGGATCCCGAGGACCTCCGGGACCTGGTGCAGGACATCCTGGTGCAGGTCTGGCGCGCCTACCCACGCTTCGACGGCCGCTGCAAGTTCTCCACCTGGATGTACCGCATCGCCCTCAACGTGGCCATCAGCTTCAGCCGCGCCGAGCACGCCCGCACGGCCCGCCTCGCCCGGGAGGAGGGCCTGCTGGAGGCCCTGCCGGCCGCACCGGACCCGGGTCCGCCCGGGGACGAGCTGGCCCTGCTCCACCGCTTCATCGACGGCCTCCCGGCCCTGGACCGGGCCCTGGCCCTGCTTTACCTCGACGACCGGCCCCAGGCCGAAATCGCCGAAGTGCTCGGCCTCACGCCCACCCACGTGGCTACCAAGCTCGGCCGCCTCAAGCAGCGCCTGCGGGATCAGGTCGCCGCCCTCCGATAAGGAACGCCCCATGGAACTCGACGACCTGAAAGCCGCCTGGCAGGACCTGAACGCCACCCTGGCCAGGCAGAACGCCATCAACCTGTCCCTCCTCGCGGCCTCCAGGCAGGAAGGCCTGCGCCGCGCCCTGCGCCCCCTGGCAAGGGGCCAGGGCGTGCAGATGACCCTCGGGGCCCTGCTTGCCCTCACCTCCGCGGCCTTCTGGGTGCAGCACCGGGCGGTGCCGCACCTCCTCGCCATGGGCCTCCTCATGCACGCCTACGGCGTAGGGCTGATCGTCTTCGGCGCACGGGTGCGGTCCCTCGTGGCGGCCCTCGACTTCGGCGCGCCGGTGCTGGAGCTCCAGCGCCGCATGGCGGCGCTGCGGCGCTTCTACGGCCTCGGCTACCTCTGGCTGGGCCTGCCGTGGTGGGTGCTCTGGGTGGTGGCCCTGGAAATGCTCCTCATGGCCGCCTTCGGGGTCGACCTTGCCGCCCGCGTCCCCGGTGTGGTGATCACCCAGCTCGCCAGTGGTCTTGCAGCATGGGGACTCAGCCTGGCCCTCGGCGCCTGGGCCCGCCGCCACCCCAGCCTCGGCCCGGCCTTCCTGCGGGTGATCGAGGGCGCGAGCCTCACCCGCGCCCGGGCGGCTCTGGACGACCTGGCCCGCTTCGAGGCCGAAGCCGACTGACCCTTTCCACCCCGGATGCCGGCGCCGCCCTGCGGCGCCCGGGATCCCCCTGCCCTGGAGTGCCCATGCGCCCCCTGATGATCGCCTTTGCCGCCCTCCTGCTCCCGCCGCTGCTGATGGCGCCGGCCTTCGCCGGTACCCCCCGGGTGGAGGCGCTCCTGGCGCGGCACCTCGAGGCCCGCGGCGGCCTGGCGCGCATCCGTGCGCTGCGCTCCCTGGTCTCCACGGGCCGGGTGGAGGTGGGCGGCCTGACGCTGGACCTGCGGGTGGAGAACCCGCGGGGGGCCTTCCGCAGCGAAACGCGGCTGGGCGCCCTCACCAAGATCGAGGCCTGGGACGGCCGGACGGGCTGGGTGGACGATCCCTTTTCGGGGACCCCCGGCCCGCGGCCCATGACGCCGGCCCAGCTCCGGCAGGCCGCGCTGCAGGCGGACTTCGACGGCCCCCTGGTGGACGCGGAAGCCAAGGGATACCGCATCGCGTACAAGGGCACCACGCTGCTGGCGGGCGGGGAGGCCCACGTGCTGGAGGTGGACCTGGGCAACGGCGACACCCTGACGTCCTGCCTCGACGCGCGCACCTTCCTGGAGGTGAAGGCCACGAACCGGGCGGTGCGCGCGGGGAAGGTGGTGGAGGTGGAGACGGTCCTCGGGGACTACCGCCCGGTGGCAGGCGTGCTGCTGCCCTTCGCCCTGGACATCCGCGTGAAAGGCGAAGCGGAGGCACTGAAGATCCGCTTCGACAGGGTCGAGGGCGACCTGCGGTTGGACCCCGCGCGGTTCAGCTCCCCGGCGGCGATCCTTCCTTCGCGATGAAGCCTCAGCCCTCGATCCGCCAGATCTTCAGTTCGTCGCTCACCTTGGGAACCGGCAGGAGACCGTTCTCCACGGCGCCGTCGTCGGATTCGGGTTCGCAGAGGTAGGCGGCGACGGCGGCGAGGGGCTGGTCCATGGGGACGCGGACGAAGCCGTCGGGCACCTTCCGGGCTTCGGTCTTCCAGGACACCTTCAGCTCGCCCACGGCGGCGGCCTCGAGGATGGCGCGGCCGCCTTCCGTGCCCAGGGCTTCGACGGTGGGGATGGACACTTCCACCGTCCCGGACGCGTCCTCGGTACGCAGGCCGTGGCCGCGGAGGTGCGCGCCCACGTTCGCCGGCACGAGGTAGGCCGACGGCCGCGTGACGATGGTGGTGCCGACGAAGCGGCCGAGGTAGGGGAGCGTGACGGAGGTGGGCGCGCCGTCCAGGGTCCGCGGGGTGCGGGTGAGGATCTCCAGGGGCGTATCGAAGGTGGTCAGGCCGTAGCGGACGGCGATGCGGTCGCGGGGGGTCTGGCTGGCTTCAACGGTCTGGCGCACGTCGTCGGGGTGGGCGGCGACGAAGCGCAGGGTCTCGAGGTTGAAGGCGTAGGCGGTGCGGACGCGTTCCTCGAAGGAGATGTAGGAATAGCACTCCAGCAGCAGGTCCATGCGGGAGGTGAGGCCGCGGTAGTTGGAGCCGAAGCGGGGATGGTGGGGATAGGTCATCCAGCCTTCCTTCACCACCGACGTTGGATCGGCTTCGCCGTCGGCGTCGAGGACGCGCTCGTCTTCGACGAAGTTGCCGTACCAGCCGCTGTCGAGGCCGTGGTTGCGCTTCAAGGCCGCGGTCACGGGTGGAAGGAGCGTGGACCGCATGTACGCGACGGGCTCGCCCCGGCCGCTTTCGACGGTGTGGGGGATGTCGTAGGTCATGGAGAAGCGGTGGACGCTGCCGTTGGTGGCGTGGTTGTCGATGGTGAGGTCGGCCGCCCAGGGCTGGCACACGCGGGTCTGCAGCAGGCGCATCTCGGCGCCTTCGTGGCGCAGGTAGTCGCGGTTGAGGTTGATCTTCGCCGCGTTGACGCGGGTGCCGACGCCGGTGGCGGGCCCGAGCTGGCCGGTGAGCTTGGGCAGGTGCAGGGCGCGGTTGCCCGGGTCGATGGCGTCGTTGCCGTCGGGGTTGAAGAGGGGGACCAGCACCACCGTGACGTTCTCAAGGATCTGCCCCGCATCGAGGCCCGGCTTGTCCGCGAGCAGGTCCCGCACCAGCATCAGGCAGCCCTCCTTGCCCTCCACCTCCCCCGCGTGGATCCCGCAGATGATCAGCACCACCGGCTTCCCGAGCCTGCGGGCTTCGTCAGGCGTCTTCACCCCCTTAGCCGAAAGCACCAGCAGCGGCAGGTCTCGCCCCTGAGGACTCGTCCCGAACGAGGTCACGTGGAGCCGGGGATCGTTCAGCGCCGACAGGCCCGCGATGAAGGCCATCACGTCCGCGTGGAGGGAGGTGAACTGGTAGGCGGTGGCTTCGGCGCGGGTGAGGATCATGGAACTATTCAACGCGAGAGGGGGTTGAACATGAAAGACACAGGAGTAGACATTGGCTAGATTTCTCCGGGTTTGAAGGAATAATCGATCCACATGCCTTATGACTAATCAATAAATCTCAAACATCGGTAGCCTCAAGAGGATTGCAAAATGGCAATATTAATCAACCAGGAGAATGGAAATGCCAAACTATAATCAAGAAATAATCAATATTAAACATAGCGCGATGATTCTAATTCAATCGTGGGGCAATTTAGATGCTGTAACACATATTCAGCCACTTAACGATGAAACCTCATTAGAACCAATAAAATCTTACTTGACTGATGTTTTAGATATGGTCAATGATTTAAATGGTATTACAAACTTATCACCATTTATTAGAACTCACGACCTTGCGGATAACCTAGTCAATTCCCTTCAGTTTTTTACTAGTTTAGCAGACAGAATTGCTGTTTATCGGGTTGCAGTTGCATCACTTTCAGACAGGGAAAAAATACGGGCCTTAAAGAATCCACTAATAGAACTTATTATAAATAATTACAATATACTTCTACGCTCTTATCAAGTAATTGGATCCATGAGCAGTATCAGGCAAGCCAAAATAGAATCTGAGAAAGTTAAAGCTACAATAGGTGATTATCACCAAACGATGATTTCAACATATGAACAAGCCAAAAAACTACTCAGAGATGCAGAAGATGTTTTAACTAAATCTAAACAAGCATCAGCAGTAACAACAATTAACATCTACTCGGATTTGTTTCAGGAGCAGTCTAAAAAGCACCAGAAATCAGCAAAAGTGTGGATGTTTACACTAGGCATAACACTATTAATTGGAATGGGCTTATTATATTTTTCTTATTCATCCAAATTCCCATTTCACAACTTTGAGGATGAATCAATATTATTAATACAATCAATTGGCACTAGGGGTATCATATTATCTTTAACAATTTATATGGCCACAGTTTGTGTGAAAAATTTTCGCGCAAATAAACATAATGAGGTAATAAATATCCACAGGGCCAAAGCATTACAAACTTTTCAGGCTTTTATAAATTCAGCCGATCGAACTAACACAGACGCATACAATTATATATTAATTCAATGCGTTAACGCAATTTTTTCTCACCAAACATCAGGCTTTTCAGATCCCGAAAAAGAAATAAGTTCAAACCCAATAATCATCGATCTATTGCAAAACAGCATTCTAAAAAAGAAACCAGAGTGACCGGCAGCCTGGTGAGTGACCTTACCCCTTCCAATCCACCCCCCGCCAAGCATTCGCCGTCCCGATCTCAGCCCCGTTCGCCTTTGCGTACAGGAACAGCTGCAGCTTGTAGCTGGTCATCCACTTGAAGGGGCCGTTCAGGAGGGCTTCGCCTAGGGGCAGCTCGCCGCCGCCGGGGAGGGGGGCGGGTTGGGTTTTGAGGGCTTCCTCATCGATGGTGTCGAAGAGGGCTTTCAGTTCTTCCTTCTGCTGGGCCATCGCTTTCGGGAAGTTCTCGGGGGCGAGCTCCTTCGTCCGCTCGCTGAAGCCGGCGAAGCGCTTCCAGTCGGCTTCCTTCATGCACGTGGCGCCGGCGATGCCGCAGATGGCCAGGTAGCGCAGCAGCTCAGCCGTGCTGCGCTGCTTCGGGCTGGGCCGGTACTCCCACGCCTCCGGGCCGAGCTTGCCGTGCAGGTGCACGCAGATGTCGCATTCGCGGAGCAGGGCGGCGGCGAACTGGTCCTTCGTGATCATGGCTCTCCCGGAGAATCGGCTGGAAAGAACGACCTGACGATGCCACGGTGCCGGGGAATCCTCACCCCCTTTGCCAACCACCCTGCAGCTCTGGAGATATTTCCCGAGCGGGACAATTTACCCCTTGTTTTCCCTTTGATCCCCTCAATATTCCCGAACGGGAAATATTCCCTGGACAGACCCACCCCGACGCCTACACTTTCCCGAGCGGGAATAATCATGGACACCCTGACACCCCCCATCCTCGGCAGCCTCATCCAGCGCACCCGGAAGGCCCAGGGCCTCCGCCAGGACGAGCTCGCCGGCGTCGCCAACGTCGGCATCCGGTTCATCGTGGACCTGGAATCCGGGAAACCCACCGTCCAGCTCGGGAAGGTGCTGCAGGTCCTCGCGGCCCTGGGCTGCCAGGTCTCCATCGTCCCGCCCCCGGACGCGGACCTGCCCCTCGGCCCGGACCGCCGGGGCCGTCCATGATCGTACGCAGGCTCGTCGTCTGGCAGGGGCAGCGCCGCGTCGGCGAGCTGATCCAGGACGCTCAGGGCGCCCTCCAGTTCGCCTACAGCGCGGACTGGCTTGCGGACCCCGCCGCCCGGCCCATCTCCGTGTCCCTGCCCCAGCAGCCCGAACCCTTCCCCGACCGGGAATGCCGGCCCTTCTTCGATGGCCTCCTGCCCGAGGGCGCCCCGCGCCGGGCCGCCGCCCAGGCCCTCGGCGTCTCGGAACGGAACCCCTTCGCCCTCCTCGACGCGTTGGGCGGCGACGTCGCCGGCGCCCTGGAGTTCCTGCCGCCCGGCCAGCAGCCCGCAGCCCCGGCCGGCCCGGCCGCGACCCCGCCCCTCGACGACGCCGGCCTCGACGCCCTGCTCGACCGGCTGCCCCTGCGTCCCCTGCTGGCGGGCGAAGGCGGGCTCCGCCTCTCCCTCGCCGGAGCCCAGGCCAAGCTTCCGGTCTGCCTCGCGGATGGACGCATCAGCCTCCCCGCCCCCGGCCAGCCCACCACCCACATCCTCAAGCCCGCCATCCCGGACCTGCCCGCCAGCACCGAGAACGAAGCCTTCGCCATGCTCCTGGCCGCCGGACTGGGGCTCCCCGTCGCGCCCGTGGAGGCCCGCTCCATCTCGAGGCCCGCCGGCCCCCGGCGCACCTTCCTGCTGGTCACCCGCTACGACCGAGCATTCGTGGATGGCCGGGTCCGGAGGATCCACCAGGAGGACGTCTGCCAGGCCCTTGGGATCCCCGCCCTGATGAAGTACCAGTCCGAAGGCGGCCCAAGCCTGGCGCGCTGCTTCGCCCTCGTGCAGGCCGCCTCCACCTTCCCCGCCGTGGACCGCCTGAGCCTCCTCGACCTCGTCATCGTCAACGCGATCCTGGGCAACGCCGACGCCCACGGCAAGAACCTGTCCCTCCTCCACGCCGACGGAGGCACCCGGCTGGCGCCCTTCTACGATTTGATGTCCACCGAGTTCTATCCGGCCCACTCGAAGACCTTCGCCATGAAGATCGGAGACGCATCGCAATTCCGGCGCCTCGGACCCAGGGCATGGACCGAGTTCGCCGGGCAGGCTTCCTTGGCCCTGCCCTTCGTCCGGAGGCGGATCCTCGCCCTCGCCGAACGCGTCCCCGAAGCCACGGAAGCCGTCCTGGCCCGCCTGGACAGGCCCGGCCTGGACGTCGAATCCCTCCGCTCCCTCGCGGAGCTCGTCAAGGCCAGGGCGGTGCGCCTCGCCGCCGGCGTCTCGCATCCCGTTCAGGACTGACGGTGGCTCCAGGGCCTGGACCGGCCCCCGTCCCGCGCCCACCGGCCCGCCAGGACGATTCGCCGAACCGCCGCCCCGCGCCGTCCCGCACCGCGGATTCTGGGCTTCCCTCGCCCGGAGCCGCCATGACGCCGACCTCGATCCGCGCCGATACCGCCCCTCGGACCGTCGCCCTCGCCCCCACCGCCCCCCGCGACCGCCTCCTCCAGCTCGACGTCCTGCGGGGCCTCAGCCTCCTCGGCGTCCTCCTCGTCAACCTCGACGTCTTCAGCGGCGCCCTCTGGGCCCGGGACGCGAAGCTGCCCGTCGCGCTGGGCTGGGGCGGCGGCGTGGGCGAGGCCCTCGTGCGCATCCTCCTCGAAGGCAAGGCCGCCGCCCTCCTCGCCCTCCTCTTCGGCGCCGGCCTCGCCATCCAGTTGGAAGGCGCCGACGCCAAGGGCCGCCCCTACCTGCCCTTCGCGTTGCGCCGCGTCGGCGCGCTGGCCCTCCTCGGCCTCGCCCACAGCCTGCTGCTCTGGAACGTGGACATCCTCCTGGACTACGCCCTCATCAGCCTCCTCGTCCTGCCCTTCCTCCGCTGGCGCGCGTCGCGGGTGTTGTGGGCCATCCCCATCCTCCTGATTGTCTCGATCACGATCGCCCTGCCCTTCCTGCCCCTCCTCAAGCGCCTCGAAGCCGATCCCCTCGGCTTCTACCAGCAGGGCCTCCAGCACTACGGCCACGGCACCTGGCTCGAGGCTTTGCGCTACCGCGCCTGGGAGTTCCTCCACGTCCTCGGCCCCCAGCGTCTCACCAGCCGCCTGCCCGCCCTGCTGCCCTTCTTCATCCTCGGCGTCTGGTTCTGGAAGCAGGGCTTCCTCGCCCATCCCGAAGCCCACCGTCGCACGCTGGGCGTGTTCGCCACTGTCTGCCTGATCCTCGGCCTCCTCGCCAACCTCCTGCCCGCCGAAGCGCTCCACGCCGCCGTCGCCGGGATCCCCCAGCCGTGGCGCGCCGCGATCAAGCTCACCGCCTTCTTCGCCCGGCCCACCCTCACCGTGGGCTATGCCGCCGGCATCCTCCTGCTGGTACGGCATCCCGCCTGGCGCCGCGTCCTGGGCTGGTTCGCGCCCCTGGGCCGCATGGCCCTCACCCAGTACCTGCTGCAGTCCGTGGTCTGCACCCTGGTCTTCAACGGCTACGGCCTCGGGCTCTACGGGAAGGTGAGCGTCAGCGCCATGCTCCTGGGCGGCCTGGCCTTCTTCACGCTGCAGGCGTGGAGCAGCCGGCGCTGGCTGGACCGTTTCAGCCTGGGCCCCGTCGAATGGGCGTGGCGGCGCCTCAGCTACGGCGCGCGGCCCGCGGCCGCCCCGGTGGACGCCGCTCCGCCCCCGAATCCTTGCCTCTCATGACGAGGTAAGCCATGCTGGGGCACCTTCCCGGAGCCTCCATGCTTCCCTCCTCCGCCCGCTTCGCCGGCCTCCTGGCCGTGCCGGCCGTCCTCCTCGCCCAGGCCCCCGCGTCCGCCCCGGCCGCATCCCCCTTCACCCTCGACCACCTCGAGCGCCTCGTCGGCCTCAGCGACGCCCAGATCAGCCCCGACGGCCGGGCGATCACCGTGCAGGTGAGCCGCCTGGACATGAAGGCCAACAAGTCGGCCTCCCAGCTGGTCCTCGTGGATTCGGCCACCGGCGCGCAGAAGGTGCTGGTGCGGGACCGCAAGGGCCTGGCCCACGCCCGGTGGTCCCCGGACGGCCGGACCATCGCCTTCCTGGCCGACAAGGAGGGCAAGGAGCAGATCTTCCTCCTCCCCCTGGACGGCGGCGAGGCCCGCGTCCTGACGACGTCGCCCACCGGCGTGCAGCAGTTCGCCTGGAGCCCCGACGGCACGCGCCTCGCGTTCGCCGCCGAGGACGAGGCCCCCAAGCCCGCCGACGACCGCAAGGGGGAGGACGGCTTCGAGGTGGTCGAGGACAGCCTCTTCGTCACCGAGGCGCCGGTGCCCGTGCACCTCTGGATCACCGACCTGGAAGGCAAGGCCGTGCGCAAGACCAGCGGCGCCTGGAGCCTGGCCAACACGCCGCCGCCGAGCCCGCCGGCCTCGCCCCTGGCCTGGTCCCCGGACGGCACGTCCATCGCCTTCGCGAAGCAGGCCTCGCCCCACACCGGCGACCAGGAGAAGACCACGGTCCAGATCCTCGACGTGGCGTCAGGCCTCTTCCGGCCCCTCACCGGCGAGGCGCGCCTGGAAGGCTTCCCGTCCTATTCGCCGGACGGGAAGGCCATCGCCTACTGGTGGCCCCGGGACGGCGACCTCATGAGCCAGAACGAGATCCACGTGGCCGACGCCGCCGGCGGCAAGGGCCGCAACGTCACGCGCAGCCTCGACCGCTGCCTGTACCGGTCGGTGTGGACGCCGGACGGCAAGGCCCTGCTGGTGGGCGGCAACGACGGCGCGCGGGTGGGCCTCTGGCTGCAGCCCGTGGACGGCGCGGCGCGGCGCCTGGACCTCGGCGACGTGGACCCGAGCTGGTCCTTCTGGATCGACGTCACCCTGGCGAAGACCGGCGCGATGGCCTTCACCGGCCGCACGGCGACGCATCCCACCGAGCTCTACGTGATGGACAGCGCCACGTCGAAGCCCCGGCGCCTCACCCACTTCAACGACGCCATCGAGGGCCTGCGGCTGGGCAAGGCCGAGCGCATCACCTGGAAGGGGCCCCAGGGCCAGCTCGAGGACGGCGTGCTCACCTATCCGGCGGACTACGCGCCGGGCAGGGCCTATCCCCTGACCTTCGTCATCCATGGCGGTCCCCAGGCCGCCAGCGGGACGGGCTTCAGCAGCCTCAACCAGCTCCTCGCCGGCCGCGGCTTCTTCGTCTTCAGCCCCAACTACCGGGGCAGCGACAACGCCGGCAACGCCTACCTGCGCAGCATCGCCACGGACATGGGCGAGGGCCCCGGCCAGGACGCCATGCTGGGCCTGGAGGCGGTGAAGGCGAAGGTGTCCGTGGACCCGGGCCGCATCCTGGTGAGCGGCTGGTCCTACGGCGGCTACATGACCTCGTGGCTGCTGGGCCGCTACCCGGAGGTGTGGAAGGCGGGCATGGCCGGCGCCGCCGTCACCGACACCTTCGACCAGTACGCCTTCTCCGACGGCAACCAGAGCTGGCGCTTCTTCCTCTCGGACAAGGACCCCTACGACGGCGGCGCGGGCATGAAGGCCGCGTGGGCCCAGTCGCCCCTCAGCCACGTGCACAGGATCAAGGCGCCGACGCTGCTGCTCTCCATGACCCAGGACTACCGCGTGCCGCCCACCCAGAGCTTCAAGATGTACCGCGCCCTCAAGGAGCGCGGCGTGCCGGTGAAGATGGTGATGTGGAACGGCGGCGGCCACTTCCCCGGCGGCCCGCCCCAGCGCCTGCGCCAGGTGATGCGGCTGTGGACCGACTGGCTCGCGGAGCACGCGGGGCTGAAGTAGGCCTCATTCCCCCGGCTTCGCCACGCGGTAGACCTCCGGGGGCGCCTGGCTTCTCGGCGCCCCCCAGCCCAGCCAGGTCTCCTGGAGGCGGACCCTGGTGGGCGTGAGCTCCACCGCCTCGTACATCCAGATCCGCGGCGGACAGGTCTTGGGCGCGCCTGCGGGCCGGTCCTCCACCAAGAGGAACTTCTGGGGCGAGAGCCAGACGATGCGGAGCTTCAGCGTCGGTTCGAAGGGCGGGTGGGCTCCATCTCGTCGTAGCGCTCCGCCTTCTCCGCGCCGTCGAAGTACCAGCCCGCCCAGGCGCAGCCCTTCAGGAGGATCCGCTTGCCCGGGAGGAAGTCCCGGGCGGTGGGACCTCCAGCGACGAGGGGCAGCGCCAGGACGAGGGCGGCGAGGGCGCGCATCTCAGGCCCGGAAGAGGGGGGCGTAGCGGTCGCGGTGGTAGAAGGCCACCACGCCGTTGGCGATCACGAGGAAGATCCCGAAGGGCAGCCCGATGGGCGCCAGGAAGACCGCCACCAGCAGGATGTTCACGATGATGGGCGCCACGAGCACCGACGCGAAGGGCACCAGCCGCCCCGAGAGGAAGCACAGCGCGCAGAAGCCCTCGATGCCCTTCACCGTCGGCAGCAGGTAGCGCGACGCGCGGATCCCGTCGTCGAACAGCTTCAGCGGCCCCGGCGGGATCGGCGGGACCTTGATGTAGTCGAAGAAGTAGGCGGTGGAGGACCAGAGGAAGAGCAGGCCCATGAGTGTGCGGAAGACGAGCATGGTGATGCGGAGGGCTTTCGCTGACGCGGGGGCATCGGACATTGCAGCTCCACGGAAGGCCAAGAGGTTCATCCTACGCAGGCCTGGAGAACTCGGGCTTATTTCAGGATTTGAAATTGGAGGATGGTTAATTTTAATTTTATTGATTTTTTAAAATTAATCAGCAGCAGCCTCAAGCCTGGATCCCTTCCTCGAGGATCTTCAGTACGGAGGTGTAGGCATAGAGGCGGTACCGCAGGCCGCCGGTGAGCTCCTTCACGAGGCCTGCGGCGGACAGCTGCTCCAATGCCTTGTTCACCGTGGCAATGGCAAGGCCCTCGGCCTTGGCGATGGCTGAGGCGGTGGCTACGGGTCGAACCTGGAGGCAATGATGGACACGGAGCAGGGACCCCGAGACCTTCCCTCCGGCCTGGAGCTTGGCTCGATCCCGCTCGAAGCGCTTCAGCAGCCGCTCGGCGGTGGCCACGGCGTTGTCCGAGGTCTCAGCAATTCCGTCGTAGAAGAAGGCCAGCCAGCTTTCCCAGTCTCCTTCAAGGCGTACCTTCTGCAGCAGCTCGTAGTACCGGGCCCGGTGCTGCTTGAGGTACAGGCTGAGGTAGAGCATGGGCTCGGAGAGCAGACCCTCGGCGATGAGCAGCAGGACGATGACGAGGCGGCCTACGCGGCCGTTTCCGTCAAGGAAGGGGTGCAGGGATTCGAACTGGACGTGGGCCAGGGCAGCTCGTGTCAGCGGATCCAGGGCCACGGGTTCGCCGTGGAGGAAACGCTCCCAGGCCGAAAGGCTGGCGGCCAGTTCCTCCCAGGGAGGCGGGACGAACGCAGCATTGCCGGGGCGCGTGCCCCCAAGCCAATTCTGGCTTTTCCGGAATTCTCCGGGCTGCTTCCCGTGGCCCCTCCCGGTGGACAACAGCGCCTTGTGGATCTCACGGATGAGCCGGAGGGAGAGGGGGAAGCCCCCCCGCATGCGCTTCAGGCCGTGGTCCAAGGCCGCCACGTAGCTGGATACCTCCGCCACATCGTCCAACGGCACGCCTGGGGCCTGGTCGTTCTCGTAGGCCAGCAGGTCGGAAAGAGAGGACTGGGTGCCCTCGATCTGGGATGAGAGCACCGCCTCCTTGCGGACGTAGGCATACAGGAACAGCGCCGGCTCCGGCAGAAGGCGGCTCACGCCGTCCAGCCGTCCCAGTGCCACGGCCGCCCGCTGCTGGGCCGCCACAAGGTCCGGCGTCCAGTCGATGGGCGGCTTGGGCGGCAGCGGATCAGGCACGAAGGCCCGCACCTTCTCTCCCGACGTGGTCGTGAGAACGTAGCGGCCCTGGGGTTTCCGGCGCATCTGGATCTTTCAGAAGTTGAAATAAGGATGTGGCTTATTTTATTTTTTGCAATTTTTTAAAATAATAGAACCCCTAAAGAGTTACCCCCCGGGCCGGGTCTGGGCGTGAGAACACATGCCCGACCTCCGACAAGCCTCGGGCAAGTGGCGGACGGTCAGGTCATCGCGTGCCCAGGCGGATTCGCGCTACTTCTTCTGCCCCATCAGATTCAACGCCGACCCGGCCTTGAACCACGCGATCTGCTGGGCGTTGTAGGTGTGGTTGAGCGTGATGCGGTCCTCGCTGCCGTCCTTGTGCCTGGCGACCATCGTGAGCGGCACGCCGGGCTGGAAGTCGGTGAGGCCGACGATGGAGATGCGGTCGTCCTCCTGGAGCTTGTCGTAGTCGGCCGGGTTCGCGAAGGTGAGGGGCAGCATGCCCTGCTTCTTCAGGTTGGTCTCGTGGATGCGGGCGAAGCTCTTCACGATGATGGCGCGGCCGCCGAGGTGGCGCGGCTCCATGGCGGCGTGCTCGCGGCTCGAGCCCTCGCCGTAGTTCTCGTCGCCGATGACCACCCAGCCCTTGCCCGCGGCCTTGTAGGCCCGCGCCGTGGCCGGCACCTCACCGTATTCCCCGGTGAGCTGGTTCTTCACCTTGTTGGCCTCGCCGTTGAAGAAGTTGATGGCGCCGATGAGCAGGTTGTTGCTGATGTTGTCCAGGTGGCCGCGGAACTTCAGCCAGGGGCCCGCCATGCTGATGTGGTCCGTGGTGCACTTGCCCTTGGCCTTGATGAGGATGGGCAGGTCGGCGAGATCCGTGCCCTCCCAGGCCTTGAAAGGCTCCAGGAGCTGCAGGCGCTGGCTGGCGGGGTCCACGAGCACCTGCACCTTCGAGCCGTCCGCCGCCGGGGGCTGGTAGGTGTTCGCGCCCGGGTCGAAGGCCTTGTGGGGGAGCTGCTCGCCGCTGGGCGGATCCAGCTTGAAGCTCGACCCGTCCGCGGCGGTGAGGCTGTCCGTCAGCGGGTTGAAGGTGAGGCGGCCCGCGATGGCGAAGGCCGTCACGATCTCCGGGCTCGCCACGAAGGCGTGGGTGTCCGGGTTGCTGTCATTACGCGCCGCGAAGTTGCGGTTGAAGGAGGTGATGATGGAGTTCCTGTCCCCCTTCTTCACGTCGTGGCGCTTCCACTGGCCGATGCAGGGGCCGCAGGCGTTGGCCATCACCACGCCGCCCACCTTCGTGAAGACCTCCATCTGCCCGTCCCGCGCGATCGTGGCGCGGATCTGCTCGCTCCCCGGCGAGATCATGAACTCGCTCTTGGCCTTGAGGCCGTGGGCCAGCGCCTGCTTCGCCAGGCTGGCGGCGCGCTCCATGTCCTCGTAGCTGGAGTTGGTGCAGCTGCCGATGAGGCCGACCTTCAGCTCCTCGGGGTAGCCCTTCTCCTTCACCGCGGCGGCGAACTGCGACAGCGGCCAGGCCAGGTCCGGCGTGAAGGGGCCGTTGATGTGGGGCTCCAGCTCCGAGAGGTCGATCTCGATGACCTGGTCGTATTCGCAGCCCGCGTCGGCCTTCAGGTTCTCCGCGAAGCCCTCCGCCAGCTCGGCCAGCGCCACGCGGCTGGTGGCGCGCAGGTACTGGCTCATGCGGTGGTTGAAGGGGAAGACCGAGGTCGTCGCGCCGATCTCCGCGCCCATGTTGCAGATGGTGCCCATGCCCGTGCAGGAGATGGAGTCCACGCCGGTCCCGAAGTACTCCACGATGGCGCCGGTGCCGCCCTTCACGGTGAGGATGCCCGCCAGCTTGAGGATCACGTCCTTGGGGGAGGCCCAGCCGCTCAGCTTGCCCGTCAGCTTGACGCCGATGAGCCTGGGCGCCTTCAGCTCCCAGGGCAGGCCCGCCATCACGTCCACCGCGTCCGCGCCGCCCACGCCGATGGCGATCATGCCCAGGCCGCCCGCGTTGGGAGTGTGGGAGTCCGTGCCGATCATCATGCCGCCGGGGAAGGCGTAGTTCTCCAGCACCACCTGGTGGATGATGCCGCTGCCCGGCTTCCAGAAGCCCAGGCCGAACTTGTTCGAGACCGACGAGAGGAAGGCGTAGACCTCGCGGTTCTCGTCGTTGGCGCGCGCCAGGTCCTTCTCGCTGCCGACCTCCGCCTGGATCAGGTGGTCGCAGTGCACCGTGGAGGGCACCGCGGCCTCGGGCAGGCCCGAGCTCATGAACTGCAGCAGCGCCATCTGCGCCGTCGCGTCCTGCATGGCCACCCGGTCCGGGCGCAGGTCGAGATAGCTCTTGCCGCGCACGATCTCCTGGTTCGCCGGGTCGTCCAGGTGCCCGTAGACGATCTTCTCCGCGAGGCTCAGGGGGCGGTTCAGCCGCTGCCGGACGACCTTGAGGTTGGCGTCCATCTTCTCGTAGACGGCCTTCACGAAGGCGGGCGTGGACTCGATCTGGGCCATGGCGGTGCTCCTCGGACGCGAACCTTCAGTGTACCCCTCCGGCCCGAGGATCCGGATCACCGGGGCGGCGCGGGATGGCTGGAACCCGGCCGGAAGGATCCCTTCGCCCTAGACCTATTCGGATTAGAATGATTCCGCGGGAGGCAGGGATGGACGGCATGGCGAGGGCTGGAGACCCATGAGCCCGACCGCCGCCCGCCGCCTCGTGCGTCTCGCCCGCAAGCGCACGGTCCGGCTGTTCCGGGGAAAGGTCCTCGCCGCCGACCTCCAGCACGGCCTGGGCCGGGCCCTGGACCGCACCCTGGACCTGCTGCCCCTGGACGCGAAGCTCCTGACGAAGCAGCACGGCGAGCGGGACAAGCGCCTCAACCGTCAGCTCGCCTGGTCCCTCGCCTTCATCGCCGGGGCCGTCAACGCCGGCGGCTTCCTGGCGGTGAAGGCCTACACCTCCCACGTGACCGGGGCCGTCTCCCGCCTGTCCGACGAGCTGGCCCTGGGCCATCCCCGGCTCGCCCTCGGCGCCCTGGGCATCGTCCTCTCCTTCCTCGCCGGGGCCTTCGCGGCGGGGCTGCTCATCAGCCTCGGCCGCCGTCGCCGCTTCCGCAGCCCCTGCGCCCTCAGCCTGATGATCGAGGCCGGCCTGCTGCTGGTCTTCGGCTTCACCGGCTCGCGGCTGGACGCGCGGGTGGAGCTCTACCTCCCCGCCACCGTGATCCTGCTCTCCTTCATCATGGGGATGCACAACGCGGCGGTGACCACCATCTCCAACGCCGAGGTGCGCACCACCCACATGACGGGCATCGTGACGGACCTGGGCACCGAGCTGAGCCGCCTCGTGTACGTGAACCGGACCCGGCGCAAGGGCGTGGACCCCGTCCTGGCCAACCGGGACCGCCTCAAGCTCCACGGGCTCATCCTCGTGTCCTTCTTCGCCGGCGGCCTCGCCGGCGCCCTGGGCTTCAAGCACGTGGGCTTCAAGGTGACCGCCCTCTGCGCCGCCTTCCTCCTGGTGCTGGCCTGGCGGCCCGTCGTCCACGACCTCCGCGTCCGCCTGCGCCTCCAGCGCCAGGCGCCGCGCTGATCGCCCGCCCTCCGGGAGCCCCCATGCCCGTCCGAACCCCCAGCCCCAAGCCTCGGAAGGCCCAGGACATCGAGGCGGTGATGCAGAACCTCCGCCGCATGGTGAAGGCGCTGCAGATCTACGCCGCCTCCGTGGAGCGGGAGTACGGCATCACGGGCCCGCAGCTCTGGGCCCTCTGGGAGCTGGGACGCTCGGGCCCCCTCGCCCTCAAGGCGCTGGCGGAGCGCATGTACCTCGGCGGCAGCACCGTGGTGGGCGTGCTGGACCGCCTGGAGGCCCGGGGCCTCGCGGAGCGCCTGCAGGATCCCGGCGACCGGCGCCGCGTCTCCATCCGCCTCACCCCCGCGGGCGCGGCGCTCCTGGCGAAGGCGCCCCACCCCGCGCACGGCCAGCTCCTCCACGCCCTGCAGGCCATGGCCGCGCCCCGGGTGGCGGAACTGCGGGAGGCCACCGACAGCCTCGTCCACGCCATGGAGGCCGACGACCTGGAGGCGCGCTTCTTCTTCTCGGAGACCTGAAGCCCATGGCCCGGACCTTCCACGCCGATCCCACCGAAGAGGTGCCGCTCTCCAGGCTCCCCGCCGCGGCGCTGCGCGCCACGCTGCGGGAAGGCTACACCGCCGCGCAGTTCAGGAAGGACGCCATGGCGGGCTTCGTGGTGGGCGTGGTGGCCCTGCCCCTGGCCATGGCCCTCTCCATCGCCGTGGGCGCGCCGCCCCAGCAGGGCCTCTACACCGCCATCGTGGCGGGCTTCCTCGCCGCCCTGCTGGGCGGCTCGCGCATCCAGGTGGTGGGCCCCACGGCGGCCTTCATCGTGCTGCTGGCCCCCATCCACGCCAAGTTCGGCCTGGGCGGGCTGCTGCTCACGGGGCTGATGTCGGGGCTCATCCTGCTCGCCCTCGGCCTCTTCCGCCTGGGCTCCCTCATCGAGTTCATCCCCCATCCCGTGACCACGGGCTTCACCGCCGGCATCGCCGTGGTCATCGGCACCCTGCAGGTGAAGGACGTCCTGGGGCTGCGCCTCGAGCACCTGCCCGAGCACTTCGTCGAGCGGGTCTTCGCCATGGGGCGGGCCCTGCCCACCGCCTCGCCCTGGGAGGCCCTGGTGGCGGCCCTGACCCTCGCCATCCTCCTGGTGCCGCGGCTGCCCAAGCGCTGGCTGGTCCGCGTGCTGCCCAGGTACCTCCGGCCGGTGCCGGCCCCCCTCATCGCCCTGCCCTTCGTGGCGCTGGCGGCCTGGCTGCTGGTGCGCTTCGTCCCGGGCTTCCACGTGGAGACCATCGGCAGCCGCTTCCACACCGTGGTGGACGGCGTCGCGGTGGCCGGCGTCCCGCGCCTGCCGCCCCTGCCCGCCCTCCCCTGGCACCTGCCGGGCCCCGGCGGAGCCCCCCTGGAGCTCAGCCTGGGCCTCGTCCGCCAGCTCCTGCCAGGCGCCTTCGCGGTGGCCATGCTGGGGGCCATCGAGTCCCTGCTCTCGGCGGTGGTGGCCGACGGCATGGCCCGCACGAAGCACGACCCCGACGCCGAGCTGCTGGCCCTGGGCGTGGCGAACATCGTGACGCCCTTCCTGGGCGGCATCCCCGCCACCGGCGCCATCGCCCGCACGGCGACCAACTTCCGCTCCGGCGGGCGCACGCCGGTGGCCAGCATGGTCCACGCGCTGACGCTGCTCCTCATCGTGCTGCTGCTGGCCCCCTTCATCGCCTACGTGCCCATGGCCAGCCTCGCCGCGCTGCTGCTGCTGGTGGCCTGGAACATGAGCGAGGCCGAGCACTTCATCCACACGGTGAGGGTGGCCTCGAAGAGCGACGTGGCGGTGCTGCTCACCTGCTTCGGGCTCACGGTGGTCTTCGACATGGTCATCGCCGTGGGCGTGGGCGTGGTCTTCGCGTCCCTGCTCTTCATGCGGCGCATGGCCGGCCTCACCGAGGGCGACGTCGTCGAGGTGGATCCCGGCGCCCTGCCGGGCCCGCTGCCGGAGGGCGTGGTGCTCTATGACATCACCGGTCCCCTCTTCTTCGGGGCCGCGGAGCGCGCCATGGGGGCCCTGCGGGCCATCGACGCCGCCACCCGCGCCGTGGTCTTCCGCCTGGAGCGGGTGCCCACCATCGACGCCACCGGCCTCGTGGCCTTCGAGAGCGCGATCCAGGAGCTCAACCGGCACCACATCATGGCGGTGCTGGTGGGCCTGCGGCCCCAGGCCCGCGGCCTGCTCGAGCGCGCGGGCGTGAGGGACGAGGCGGGGCGGGTGGCCCTGTGCCCCGACATGGCGGCGGCCTACCGGGTGCTCGGCGCCCCGGTGCGCGGACCCGAGGCGCGGCGCCTGCAGCGCAAGGGCCGCGTCCAGATCCACGTCCAGGCCCGGAAGCTCGGGGCCCGGCCCCGCCGCCACACGGGCTGAGCGCCCCGGGGAACGCCGGCCTCGGACAGGAGGCCGCTCCGTGCTACCCTGTCCGACTGCAAACCACCTTTCGGGGGGTTCCCATGGGGATCTTTGAGGGCCATCTGCGCGTGGACAAGGGCGACCGCTTCGCCCTGGTCGCCGCGCGCTGGAACGAGTTCATCGTGGACCGCCTGGTGGGCGGGGCCACGGACTGCATCCTCCGCCACGGGGGATCCGAGAACCAGGTGGACCTGATCAAGGTTCCCGGCAGCTTCGAGCTGCCCCAGGTGGCCCTCCAGGCCGCCCGCACCGGCAGGTACGCCGGCATCGCCGTGCTGGGCTGCGTCATCCGCGGCGGCACGCCCCACTTCGACATGATCGCCTCCGAGGTCACCAAGGGCACGGCCATGGTGGGCCTGGAGACGGGCGTCCCCACGGTCTTCGGCGTGCTCACCACGGACACCCTCGACCAGGCCATCGAACGGGCGGGCACCAAGATGGGCAACAAGGGCTGGGAGGCGGCCATGGCGCTCCTCGAGCTCGTGGACCTCTCCCGCCAGCTCGCCAAGGGCAGGAAGTAATGGGCGTCCGCCGCCGGGGCCGGGAATACGCCCTGCAGATGCTCTACGCCATGGACCTGACGGACTACCAGCCCGACCAGGTCTTCGCCGGCTTCTACGCCCTGCAGGACCTCAACCGCGACGCCTTCTACTACGCGCGCCGCCTGGTGGACGGGGTGCACTCCCACCTCCACGAGATCGATCCGGTGCTCTCCAAGTACGCCGAGCACTGGAAGATCCACCGCATGGCGGTGGTGGACCGGAACCTGCTGCGCCTGGGGCTCTTCGAGCTGATGTTCCAGAAGGAGATCCCCTTCCCGATCATCATCAACGAGGCCCTGGAGATCGTGAAGGAGTTCAGCGACGCCGAGGGCACCCAGTTCCTGAACGGCATCCTCGACGCCGCGCGCAAGGAGTTCCGGCCGGAAGAAACCGGTCCCCGCCACCGCGCCAAGCCGGCTTCCTCCGCCGCCGCCAAGGCCGCCGGCGCGTCCGCGGAGGACGGCTCCCCGCCGGACGCCTGAGTTCCACCGCACCGCCCCGGGCCGCTATCCTTCAGACCCCACCCCGACGACACGAGAAGGTCCCCATGAGCGCTTCCAGCCGCAAGAAGAACCCCGCTGCCAAGCCCGCCCCCAAGGCCCCCGCCCCGCGCCCCGTCCGCGCCCAGGAGGTCGGTCTCGACGAGATCAAGTCCCTGATCAGCCTGGTGGCCAAGGAGGCCTTCCAGGAGTTCGAGTTCGAGGCCGGGGCCATGAAGTTCCGGATCCGCAAGGACAGCCCCCACGCGCCGGCGCCGGTGGTCTACGCCGCCCCCGCGCCCGCCCTGGCCGCGCCGATGCCGGCGGCCCCGATGCCCGCGATGCCCGTGCCGGCGGCCGTTCCGGCCGCGCCCGCGGCCCCGGCGGAGGAGGCGGGCCTGCACTACATCACCAGCCCCATCGTGGGCACCTTCTACCGGGCCTCGAACCCCAACTCCCCGCCCTTCGTGGGGGTGGGCGACACGGTGCGGCCGGGGCAGACGCTGTGCATCGTCGAGGCCATGAAGCTCATGAACGAGATCGAGTGCGACGTGGCCGGCGAGGTCGTGAAGGTCCTGGTGGAGAACGGCCAGCCGGTGGAATACGGCGAGCGCCTCTTCGCCGTGCGGGTGGGCTGAGCCATGGCCGCCGCCATCCGGAAGAAGGCGACCCAGGGCCGGCCCGTCGCGACGGGCTACACCGGCAGCGAGCCGCCCTTCAAGAAGGTCCTCATCGCCAACCGCGGCGAGATCGCCCTGCGGGTCATCCTGGCCTGCAAGGAGCTGGGCATCCAGACCGTGGCGGTCTACTCCGAGGCCGACCGCAACGCGCTCCACGTGCGCTTCGCCGACGAGGAGGTCTGCATCGGCCCGCCGCCCTCGGCCAAGAGCTACCTGAACATCCCGCACCTCATCGCCGCGGCGGAGGTCACCGGCGCCGAGGCCATCCATCCCGGCTACGGCTTCCTCAGCGAGAACGCCCACTTCGTGGACGTCTGCAAGGCCTGCGGCATCATCTTCATCGGCCCCGACAGCGAGATCATCCGCAAGATGGGCAACAAGGCCCAGGCCAAGGCCACCATGCAGGAGGCCGGCGTGCCCCTGATGCCGGGCAGCGACGGCGTCATCGAGACGGTGGAGGAGGCCCTGGAGGTGGCCGAGCAGATCGGCTACCCCGTCATCGTGAAGGCGTCGGCGGGCGGGGGCGGGCGCGGCATGCGCATCTGCAACAACGCCGAGGAGCTGCCGGGCCTCTACAACACGGCCCGCAGCGAGGCGAAGATCGCCTTCGGCGATGACAGCGTCTACATGGAGAAGTACCTCCTGGAGCCGCGGCACATCGAGGTCCAGATCATGGGGGACCTCTTCGGCAACGTGGTGCACCTGGGGGAGCGCGAGTGCTCCATCCAGCGAAGGCACCAGAAGCTCATCGAGGAGAGCCCGTCCGCGGCCCTCACGCCCGAGCTGCGCCAGCGCATCTGCGACACGGCGGTGAAGGCCGCCAAGGCCGTGGGCTACTACAACGCGGGCACCATCGAGTTCCTCCTGGACAAGCGCGGCGACTTCTTCTTCATGGAGATGAACACCCGCGTGCAGGTGGAGCACCCGGTCACGGAGCTGGTCACGGGCATCGACATCGTGAAGGAGCAGCTCCGCGTCGCCGCCGGCCGCAAGCTGAGCTTCACCCAGGACGAGGTGGTCCAGAAGGGCCACGCCATCGAGTGCCGCATCAACGCCGAGGACCCCTTCAAGTTCACCCCCTGCCCCGGCCGCATCACCGCGCTGAACTTCCCCGGCGGCCCCGGCATCCGCGTGGACACCGCCATGTACCAGGACGCCGTCATCCCGCCCACCTACGACAGCATGATCGCCAAGCTCATCGCCTACGGCGCCGACCGGGAAGAGGCCATCGCCCGCATGCGCCGCGCCCTGGACACGCTGGTGGTGGAAGGCGTGAAGACCACCTCCGCCCTGCACCGGCGGATCATGGACCATCCGGACTACATCTCGGGGGCGTTCAGCACCAAGTGGATGGAGACGTTCATGGCGGAGATCGACGAAGAGCGGAAGGTGGGGGCGTAGGGTTACTTCTCCCTATGCATCACCTTTTTTGCCTCAGTCCTACCACAGCCCTACAGATGCTGGCCAATCAGGGCTGTTGCCCGTTTTCCACGGTCCGTCCTTCCGGGGGCAGGACCCGAACGAGAATTCGTTGAGCCGCCATCCCAGACGCCCACCCATTCGTGACTCCGATGTAGCCGAGATCGAGGTCGCCTAGCGGCGTTGTTTGGGTTGTTGTAAAGGTTGTGAGCCCCGTCTTCGAATCGACTTTGACACCCGGGATGTAGGGCGGTGATCCGTGATACGAGAAGAAGAAGTCTTCGGGCCCGCCGTTCCAGGCCCTCACAACAGGCTGATACTCCCAAGTTGATCCGATGCGCACGGGATCCTGTGGAGGTACGGAGACGAAATAGGGCGGGTTGTAGGTGATCACTTCTCCGTGGGGTGGAGTGCTGTTGCGCGAACCGCAACCGCAAAGCCCACCGAGAAGCACCAGGCATCGAATGCTGCGATGGACCATGCACGGCTCCAAATCGGATGGAGGTCAGAAGGATTACCCCCGCTCCCCGTTCATCGGCTCCGTCTCCAGCCACCCCTGCAGGATCCGCATGTAGTTCGCCCGGGCGAGGGCCTGCGGGTTGGGCGTCCTGGCGTGGCTGAGGCTGCCGAGGGCCTGCTGGAGGCTGGCGTACTCGTGCAGGTCCAGCCACTCCGCCATGCCCTGGCGCAGGCGCTCGAGGTGCTCGGGGCCGCGCTGGAGGAGGGCGCTCACGACCTGCACGGCGCTGGCGCCGGCCATGACGGCCTTCAGCGCGTCCAGCGCGGTGTGCACGCCCCCGCTGACGGCGAGGTCGGCCTTCACGCGGCCGTGGATGAGGGCCAGCCAGCGCACCCGCAGCAGCAGCTCGGCGCTGGTGGAGAGGTGCAGCCGGGGCACCACCTCCAGGTTCTCCAGGTCCAGGTCCGGCTGGAGGAAGCGGTTGAAGAGCACCAGGCCGTCGGCGCCGGCGTCCACCACCTGCCGGGCGAAGTGCAGGGGCGAGCTGAAGAAGGGCGACAGCTTCACCGCCACCGGGATGCGGACTTCCTTCCGCACCACGCGCACCGCCTCCAGGGTCCGCGCCTCCACCGACGCGCCGTCCTCCTCGGGATCCGTGGGCAGGTAGTAGACGTTCAGCTCCAGGGCGTCGGCGCCCACCGCCTGGATGAGCCGCGCGTAGTCCAGCCAGCCCCCCGGCGTGATGCCGTTCAGCGAGGCGATGACCGGGATGGAGACCGCCGCCTTCACCTTCTCCAGGTGCTCCAGGTAGGCCTGGGGCCCCAGACGGAAGTCGCCCGGGTCCGGGAAGTAGGACAGGGCCTCCGCGTGGGCGCCGGCGTGGATGTCCATGTGGTGGATGGTGCCCTCGAGCTCCCGGGTGATCTGCTCCTCGAACAGCGAGCGCAGCACGATGGCCGACGCCCCGCAGTCCTCCAGGCGGCGGACGGCGTCCAGGTCGTCGCTGAGGGGCGAGGCCCCCGCCATGAGCGGGTGGGCGAGCTTCAGGCCGAGGTAGGTGGTGGAGAGGTCCATGGCGTCCTCCTCACTTCCCGTCCGCAGGGGCCGCGGCGGGTTCCGGCGGCGGGGGCGCCGGCAGGGTCATCTTCGCGGTCTGCTCGTAGGCCGCGTAGCGCTCCTTCAGGTGGTATTCCGCGGAGGCCAGCAGCTCCTTGAAGCGGGCCGGATCCTGCTGTTCCACCATGCGGAAGCGCGTCTCGTTGCGCATGAAGGCCGCCAGGGCGGACTTCGGCGCGCCGCTGTCCAGCACCATGGGCAGCTCGCCCGCCGCGATGCGCCGCGGGTCGAAGCGGAACAGCGGCCAGTAGCCCGAGTCCACCGCCAGCTTCTGCTGCTCGCCGCCCAGGGCCATGTCGTAGCCGTGGGCGATGCAGTGGCTGTAGGCGAGGATGAGCGAGGGCCCCGGGAAGCTCTCCGCCTCCAGGAAGGCCTTCACGGTCTGGGCGTCCTTCGCCCCCAGCGCCACCTTCGCCACGTACACGTCATGGTTGGCCATGGCGATCATGCCCAGGTCCTTCTTGGGCTGCACCTTGCCCGCAATGGCGAACTTCGCCGAGGCGCCGATGGGCGTGGCCTTGGAGGCCTGGCCGCCGGTGTTGGAGTAGACCTCCGTGTCCAGCACCAGGATGTTCACGTTCCGGCCCGAGGCCAGCACGTGGTCCAGGCCGCCGTAGCCGATGTCGTAGGCCCAGCCGTCGCCGCCCACGATCCAGACGCTCTTCTGCACCAGGTAGTCGCTGAGCAGCGCGAGGCCGCGGGCTTCCGGCGAGTCCACCCGCGCCAGGGCCTCCCGCAGGGCCGCCACGCGGGCGCGCTGCGCCCGGATGCCGGCTTCGCTGGACTGGTCGGCCCGGAAGATGGCGTCCGCCAGGTCCGTGCCCACCTTGTCCGCCAGGCCCGCCAGCAGCTCGCGGGCGTGCTGGGCGTGCTGGTCCACGGCGAGGCGCATGCCCAGGCCGAACTCGGCGTTGTCCTCGAAGAGCGAGTTGGCCCAGGCCGGGCCGCGGCCCTCGGCGTTCACCGTGTAGGGCGTGGTGGGCAGGTTGCCGCCGTAGATCGAGGAGCAGCCGGTGGCGTTGGCGATGAAGAGGCGGTCCCCGAAGAGCTGGGTGAGCAGCTTGAGGTAGGGCGTCTCGCCGCAGCCCGAGCAGGCGCCGCTGTACTCGAAGAGGGGCTCGAGGAACTGGCTGCCCTTCAGGTCCAGCTTCACCGCCTCCCGGTCCGGCTCCGGCAGGTCCAGGAAGAAGGCGTAGTTGGCGGCCTCGGCCTCCCGCAGGGGCGCCATGGGCGCCATGTCGATGGCCTTGTGCTTGGGGTTCGACTTGTCCTTGGCGGGGCAGACCATCACGCACAGGTTGCAGCCCGTGCAGTCCTCCGGCGCCACCTGGATCGTGTACTTCTGGCCCTTGAACTCGGCGCCCTTGTAGTCCACGGCCTTGAAGGTCCCGGGCGCGCCGGTGAGGGCCGCCGGATCGTAGACCTTCGCGCGGATGGCGGCGTGGGGGCAGACCGCCGCGCACTTGTTGCACTGGATGCAGAGGGCCTCGTCCCACACCGGGATCTCCAGGGCGATGGCCCGCTTCTCCCACTTCGTGGTGCCGCTCGGCCAGGTGCCGTCCGGCGGGAAGGCGCTCACCGGCAGCAGGTCCCCCTTGCCCTCCATCATCACGGCGGTGACGCGCTGCACGAAGTCCGGGGCCTCCTTCGGCACCGTGGGCGGGCGGTGGAGGGTGGACGTCGCGGCGTCCGGGACCTTCACCTCGTGGAGGTGGGCCAGGGTGGCGTCCACCGCCTCCCAGTTCTTCTTCACCAGGGCCTCGCCCTTGCGGCCGTAGGTCTTCTGGATGGACTTCTTGATCTGCGCGATGGCCTCGTCCTTGGGCAGCACGCCGGAGATCGCGAAGAAGCAGGTCTGCATGATGGTGTTGATGCGCCCGCCCATGCCCGTGGCCTTGGCCACGGCGACGGCGTCGATGACGAAGAAGCGCAGCTTCTTGGCCACCAGGTGGGCCTGGACCTCGACGGGCAGCGTGTCCCACACCTTGTCGGGAGCGTGGGGCGTGTTCAGCAGGAAGGTGGCCCCTTCAGCGGCGGCCTCCAGCATGTCGTACTTCTCCAGGAAGCCCGGCTGGTGGCAGGCCACGAAGTTGGCCCTGCGGATGAGGTAGGAGCTGCGGATGGGCCGCGGCCCGAAGCGGAGGTGGGAGATGGTGACGGCGCCGGACTTCTTGGAGTCGTAGACGAAGTAGCCCTGGCCGTGGTTCTCCGTCTCCTCGGCGATGATCTTGATGGAGTTCTTGTTGGCCCCCACGGTGCCGTCGGCGCCCAGGCCGTAGAAGAGCGCCCGGGTGACGTCCGCGGGCTCGAGGTCGAAATCCGGGTCCAGGGGCAGCGAGCTGTGGCTCACGTCGTCCACGATGCCCACGGTGAAGCGGTGCTTGGGCTCGGGAAGCGCGAGATTGTCGTAGACGGCCTTGAGGCAGGCCGGGTTGAACTCCTTGCTGGAGAGGCCGTAGCGGCCGGCCACCACCGTCAGGCCGTCCCGCCCGCCGTCCCGCAGGGCGGACACCACGTCGAGGTAGAGCGGGTCGTAGGCGCCGGGCTCCTTGGTGCGGTCCAGCACCACAAGGGCCTTCACGCTTGCCGGGAGGGCCGCCAGCAGGGCCTCCGTCGGGAAGGGCCGGTAGAGCCGGACCTTGAGGAGGCCCAGCTTCTGGCCGTTCGCGTTGGCCCACTCGACGTACTCCTCGGCCGCCGTGCCCCCGCTGCCCATGAGGACGAGGACACGGTCCGCCTCGGGATGGCCGACGTAGTCCACCAGGTGGTAGGACCGCCCCGTCATCGCGCCGAGCCGGTCCATCTCCGCCTGGACGATGCCGGGCAGGGCCTCATAGAAGGGGGTGCAGGCCTCCCGGGACTGGAAGAAGGTGTCGGGATTGGAGGCCGTGCCGCGCACCACGGGGCGGTCCGGCGTGAGGGCCCGCGCCCGCACCTGGGCCACCAGGTCCTCGGGCACCATCGCCTTCAGGACCTCGTCGGGCAGCTCCTGGATCTTGGCCACCTCGTGGCTGGTGCGGAAGCCGTCGAAGAAGTGGAGGAAGGGCACGCGGCTGCGCAGGGTCGCCGCGTGGGCCACCGCCGCCAGGTCCTGGGCCGCCTGCACGCTCTCGGAGCAGAGCATGGCGAAGCCGGTCTGCCGCACGGACATCACGTCCGAGTGGTCGCCGAAGATGGACAGCGAGCTGGTGGCCAGGGTGCGGGCGCTGACGTGCATGGCGAAGGGGGTCAGCTCGCCGGCGATCTTGTACATGTTGGGGATCATCAGCAGGAGGCCCTGGCTCGCCGTGAAGGTCGTGGTGAGCGCGCCGGCCTGCAGCGCCCCGTGCACCGCGCCCGCGGCGCCGCCCTCGGACTGCATCTCCACCACCGAGGGCACCGCGCCCCAGACGTTGGTGCGGCCCTTGGCGGACCACTCGTCGGCCCACTCGCCCATGTTCGAGGAGGGCGTGATGGGGTAGATGGCGATGACCTCGCTGAGTCGGTGGGCCACCGAGGCGACGGCCTCGTTCCCGTCCAGGGTGTGGAATTGTCCAGCCGTGGTCATGGCAGCCTCCGTCCGGGTCCCGCCCGGCCCGCTCCTGCAGATTCCAAAATGACTCCGGCCCCCCCCATCTGAATATGATCTGCGGCACAAGGTGCGCCAGGTGTGAGGGCCGTCCGGGCCCGCGGAAGCCCCGCCGGGTCCGCCCGGATTCAGGCTTCCCGGGGCTTTCCGATAGACTGGGAGCGTGCCGCTATAGCTCAGCTGGTAGAGCGCCCGCCTTGTAAGCGGATGGTCGCTGGTTCAAATCCGGCTAGCGGCTCCACCCTGGAGCGCTCCGTTTCATGCTTCTCCCCCTGACCCTCGGCTGCCTCCACGCCCTCGAGCCCGACCACGTCGCGGTGGTGACGGGGGTGTCCCTGGAACGGCCGAAGGGCGCCTGGAAGGTGGGCCTCGCCTTCGGGGTCTCCCACATGGCGGCGGTGGCGCTGCTGGCGGTGCTGAGCGTGGGCCTGGGGCGCGCGGTCTTCGGGGACGCCTTCTTCAGCTGGCTCGACCGCGCGGCCTGGGCCATGGTGGCCCTGCTCGGCCTCTGGAACCTCGCGGCGGCCTTCGGCTGGCGGGACGCCGAGGTGCACACCCACGCCCATGCCCACGGCGCCCTCGTCCACGACCACGCCCACGACCACCCGTCGGCGGAGAGCGAGGCGCACGGCGGCCACCGCTTCCACCACGGGATGGCCTGGCTGGGCGCCTTCTTCGGGCTCGGGGGCTTCCGCGGCTTCGCGACCCTCATGCGGGAGGGCGCCCACGCCCACTTCGCCCTGGCCCTGCTGCTCTTCGGCATCGGCATCACCGCCGTCTTCATCCTCCTCAGCTGGGCCTCGGGCCTCCTGGCCGCGCGCCTGGGCTCGGCGCTGCGATTCCGCCGCGCCCTCTTCGCCGCCAGCGGAATCGGCAACCTCGCCGTGGGCCTGTGGCTGCTCCTGAGGCCGTGAGCGGCGACGGCTCCGGCCGCCTGATGCGCTCCGCCGCCGTGGTGGGGTCCATGACCCTGCTGAGCCGGCTCACGGGCCTGCTCCAGACCTTCTTCCTCTCCCACTTCCTCGGGGCCGGCGCGGCGGCGGACGCGTACGCCGTGGCCTTCCGCCTGCCCAACCTGCTGCGGCGCTTCACGGCGGAAGGCACCATGACGGCGGCCTTCCTGCCCACCCTCGCCCAGGCGGAGCGGGAGGGCGGCGAGACGGCCCTGCGGGGCGCCGCGGCGAAGTTCCTGGGGACCCTGCTGGCCCTGCTGCTCCTGGGCGTCGCCCTGGGGGTGGCCTTCATGGGGCCGATCTCCGCGCTGCTCACCGTCGGGCGCCCGGAAGTGCAGGGGGCGCTCACCGCGCGCCTCGCCCGCCTCATGTTCCCCTACCTCGCCCTGGTGAGCCTCACCGCCGGCTTCGCGGGGGTGCTGAACCTGAGGGGCCGCTTCGCCCTGGCCTCGGCGGTGAGCATCTTCTGGAACCTCGCCTTCATCGGCTTCGGCTGGGCCGCCCTGGCCTGGGGCCGCAGCCGGGGCTGGACCAGCCCGGAGCACGCGGCCACGGCCTGCGCCCTGGCGGTGCTGGCGGGAGGCGTGGTGCAGCTCCTGGTGCTCGTGCCCGCGGTGCGCGCCGAGGGCTTCGGCCTCGCCTTCGGCCTGCACCTGAAGGACCCCTACGTCCGGTCGGCGCTGAAGCGCATGGGGCCGGGCCTGCTGGCGGCGGGCATCTACCCCATCAACGCGCTCGTCTCCACCATCCTCGCCTCGAAGCTGCCGGACGGCGCCCAGATCGTGCTCTACAACAGCGGCATGATGGGCGAGATGGTGCTGGGGCTCTTCGCCATGAGCTTCGCCACCGCCGGCCTGCCGGCCCTGGCGCGCCTCGCGGAGGACCGGGACTGGCCGGGCATGGACCGGGCCCTGGGCCGCAGCCTCGCGGCGTCGAGCCTGCTGGTGATCCCCGCCAGCGTGGGGCTCGCCGTGCTGGCCCGGCCCGTCTGCGCCCTGCTCTTCCGCACCGGCGCCTATTCGGCGGCGGGCAGCGACTGGACGGCGCTGACGCTGCAGTTCCAGTGCGTGGGGCTGCTCTTCGTGGCCGCCCAGCGCATCGGTACCCAGGCCCTCTACGCCCTGAAGGACTACCGCGGCCCGGCGGCCATCGCCTTCGCCACCCTGCTCCTCAACATCGGCCTCAGCCTCGCCCTCATGGGGCGCCTCGGCACCGGGGGCCTGGCCCTGGCCAACGGCCTCGCCAGCCTCGCGGGCATGGCCCTCCTCGCCCTGCGCCTGCGCCCGCGCCTGCCGGCCTTCGCCCCCGCGTCGGCACTGAAGCCCTGGCTGCAGGCGGGCCTCGCCGCGGCCCTCATGGGCCTGGCCGCCTGGAAGGGCGCCGCCTGGCTCGGGCTGGACGCGGCCCTGGGCCGGGGCGGACTGGCGCTTCGCCTCCTGCCGCTCATCGCCGGCTGCGGGCTGCTGTACTTCGCCGCGGCGCGCCTGCTGGGCCACGGGGAGGCCCGGCGGCTGTGGGAACGGGTGGGGCTCTGACCGAGCGGCCGGCCCTTCACCCTCGAAGGGCCAGCCTGTTCAGCACGTCCATCACGCCGCCCCATCGGGCCTGGCTCGCGGCGTCCGGGAGGAGATGCCCCCGCACCGCGTCCGCGAAATCCGGATCCGCCAGAAGGGCAGTGCATTCATCGGCGAGGAACTGGCGCAGTTCCGGGCTCGAGGCCTCGACCTCCCGCGCCAGTTCCGGCCGGCCATCGACCAACGCGACCACGTCCTCCAGATCATGGCTGGCCCGGACATCCCCCGCACCCCGGCCGCGGAAGGCCTCCAGCTTGGTGGCCAGGAAGTAGGGCGCGGTCAGGATGCGGATTGTCAGTCCTGGCTCCACCTCGATCCTGGCGCAGCCCCTGATCCCCGGTTCATACCAGCGGTTCCCGAACCCCAGGAGATCCCCGGCCGTCGGCATGATGTCCACGGGGACTCCATCCACGAGCCATCGGCAGATGGGGGCGCCCTCGGTCCGATCCTGGCGGAAGCCACGGTCCAGCAGGGTCTTTTCCAGCCTTCTGAGTTCGTCCCGGGTCGTCACCTCGATCACGACGTCCACATCCAGCGTCGGTCGGACCGGGGCGGCCGCAGGGTCGGACAGCAGGAGGCCCCCGATGCTCCCGCCGACGAAGACGACCTCTTACCGGAGGGCACCCAGCGCCCGGCCGACGGTCGCGAGGCGTGCCCGGTTCGGGTCCCCCCTCACCGGATCATCGCCTGCAGGTGAATCATCGCAGCCTGGCTGCCCCGGGCCCCGCCGTCCCGGAGCGCGTCCACCAGGGCCAGCAACGTGTAAAGGGATTCGTCCTTCGACGCGGCGAAAGGGACGGAGGGGTAGAGCGGCTCGAACGCGAATCCCCGGTGCGTCCCCTTCGGATCGGGCCAGACCGGCGGCGGCTCCCCCCCCTCGGCCATCGTGTTCGAGAGGGGTGGGGCTCCGATCGACGTGGGGAACCCTCTCGTCAACCCCCCGCGCTCGGCCGGAAAGGCGTACTTGAGCCCTTTCAGGAGGAACTCCTTCAGGTTCGCCGCGATGGGCCGGCCGATCTCGGGAGCGGGGAGCAGTCTTGAGAGGGCGGCCCTTCGCACGGCCGCATGGACCTCTGACTGGCTCATCCCGAGGGATGCCGCAAGGGCCGGATAGGTCCAGCGGCTTTCCCTCCCGACCCAGAGTTTCAGGACCACCAGGAGATCTTGGGGCTTCAAGGCCATGACCCATTTTCGTGATTCGCGAATCACGAATCAAGTCCAAAATTCGTAATTCGCGAATTGCGAATGGCGCCCGCTGCCGAACACCCTCCCCAACGGCGGGCTTTGCACAACTTCACCGCCCGGCGGCTTGACACCGCCCAGCCCTTCAATTTTCATGGAATTGGGGGCGTGGCTGAATGTTCGACACCGTAGATCAGAAAATCTTGTTGTTCCTTCAGGAGGACGCGCGGGTCAGCAACGCCGAGATCGCGCGGAGGCTGGGCATGGCGGCCTCGGGGATCTTCGAGCGCATCCGCAAGCTGGAGGAGCGCGGCGTCATTCAGGGGTACACGGCCCTGATGGACCCGGCGGCGGTGGACCTGGGCCTCCTGGCCTTCGTCTTCGTGCGCACCGAGGACCCGGTGGGCGGCGACGCCACGGCGCGGGCCCTGGCGAAGCGCCCCGAGATCCAGGAGGTCCACCACGTGGCCGGGGAGGACTGCTACCTCGTGAAGGTGCGCGTGAAGGACACCCAGGGCCTCTCCACCCTCATGAAGGAGATCGGCGCCGTGAAGGGCGTCCGCTCCACCCGCACCACCGTGGTGCTGGAGAGCACGAAGGAGACGTCCCGCCTGCCCCTGGAGGGCGCGGCGCGGACCAAGGGCAACCCCAGGGCCGCCGGCGCGGCCAAGGCGAAGAGGGAGGCGCGATGAGCTTCGACAGGGTGCTGCTGCTGGGCCTGGGCAAGGTGGGGAGCCTCGTGGGCGTCCTCCTCAAGCACTCGGGCTTCGAGGTGACGGGCGTGGACATGGCCCCGAAGGTCGGGCTGCCCTTCGAGACGGCGGTGGCGGACCTCCGCGACACGTCGGCCTTCGGCGGGCTGATCCGGTCCCACCAGGCCCAGGCGGTGGTGAGCTGCCTGCCCTTCAACCTCAACCTGCCCCTGGCCCACGCGGCCTTCGAGGCGGGCGTGCACTACTTCGACCTCACCGAGGACGTGCCCACCACCAACGGCATCCGGAAGATCGCGCCCGAGGCCAGGGGCATCATGGCCCCCCAGTGCGGCCTGGCGCCGGGCTTCATCGGCATCGTGGGCGCGCACCTGGCCAAGGAATTCGACAAGCTCCGCAGCATCGAGCTGAAGGTCGGGGCCCTGCCCAAGCACCCCCGCGGCAGCCTCGGCTACGCCTTCAACTGGAGCCCCGAGGGCGTCATCAACGAGTACATCAACGACTGCGAGGTGATCCGCATGGGCCACCGGCAGATGGTGCCCGCCCTGGAGGGCCTGGAGATCGTCACCATCGACGGCGTGCAGCTCGAGGCGGCCACCACCAGCGGCGGCCTGGGCACCATGTGCGAGACCTACGAAGGCCGCGTGCAGGACCTGGCCTACAAGACCATGCGCTACCTCGGGCACTTCGAGCGGGTGAAGTTCCTCCTCGAGGAGCTGCGCCTCCGGGACGACCGCGAGCTGGTGGGCCGCATCCTCAAGAACGCCCTGCCGCCGGTGGACGAGGACTACGTGTTCGTCCACGCCGCGGTGGAGGGCTGGCAGGACGGCCAGCTCGCCCGCAAGGAGTTCGTGCGCAGCTACCCCCAGATGGAGATGGCCGACGGCCACGTCTGGCGCGCCATCAGCTGGACCACCGCCGCCAGCCTCTGCGCCGTGGTGGAGATGGTCCGCGACGGCCTGCTTCCCGCGAAGGGCTTCCTGAAGCAGGAGGAGATCCCCCTGGACGCCTTCCTGCGCACGCGGAACGGCAGCCTCTACCTCGGCGGCGACCGCCACTAGGCCGCGGGCGGCTGGGCCGGGGCCGGCACAAGCGTCCCTGGCGGACCGTCCGGAACCCCGCGGGCCGCTCCGCAAGGGACGCTAGGCCGGGGTCGGCACAAGCGTCCCTAGCGGACCGTCCGGAACCCCGCGGGCCGCTCCGCAAGGGACGCTAGCATCGAGGCATGGTCCCCCGCGTCTCCCTCATCGCCACCTGCATGGGCCGCCTGGCGCACCTGCGCCGGGCCCTGCCCACCTGGATGGGCCAGCCCGGCGCGGAGGTGGTGCTGGTGGACTGGTCCTGCCCCGAAGGGAGCGGGGACTGGGTGGCGGACGCCTACCCCGAGGCCCGCGTGGTGCGCGTCCCGGACCGGCCCTTCTTCCACCACAGCGCCGCGAAGAACGCCGGCGCGGCGGCGGCCCGGGCGCCCTGGCTGGCCTTCGTGGACGCCGACGTGCTGCTCGCCCCGGACTTCGGCGAGCGCGTCTTCCCCGGCCTCGACGAGCCCGCCTTCTGGGTGGCCGAACGCGGCCCCAAGGAGCTGACGGGCACGGTGCTCTGCCCCCGGGAGGCCTTCGAGGCCGTGGGCGGCTACGACGAGGCCATGGTGGGCTGGGGCTCCGAGGACGTGGACTTCTTCCGCCGCCTCGCGGGCCTCGGCCTCCCCAAGCGCACCTTCCCCGCGGCGCTGCTCACGGGCCTGCCCCACGGGGACGAGCTCCGGGTGGCCCACACGCCCCTCAAGGACAAGGACGCCGGCTGGCTGGCGAACATGCTCTACCTGGAGGCGAAGCGGGCCCTCATGGAACGCCAGGGGGACCTGCCGCTGGCGGTCCGCCGGGGCCTCCACGCCGAGGCCCAGCGCGCGGTGCTGGAATCCCTGCGCGCGGGCGGCGACGCGGTGCTGGAGCTCTCCACGGGCTGGAGGACCCTCTCCGGGCCCGCGCAGGTGGAGGAGAAGCTCGTGTTCACCCTGCGCCTGCCCCGCTGAGGGGCCCTCAGGCCAGCAGCTCGCGGAGGGCCCGGGCGGTGTCCTCCAGGTGGTCGCCCAGCATGCCGAGGTGGCTCCCCGCGACCGGGAGGACGACCCCGGGGGCGCCGAAGGCCTCCCAGCCCATGCGGGCCCCCGCGCCCTCGAGATCCTCTTCCGTCAGCAGCAGGTGGAGCGGCGCCTTCACCGGGGCGGGCGCGTAGGACCGCAGCGCGTGGCCGTAGCCCGCCACCAGCAGGGCCCGGCGGTTGTGGAGGGCCTGGCGGCCCAGGTCCGCGCCCGCGGGCAGGGGGGCGGGAAGGCCCACCGCGGTGCCCAGGACCCGGGCGGGCGGAGGGGAGAGCAGGGCCACCCAGGCCACGGCCTCCCCCGCGGCCTCCAGGCGCCGGGCCAGCTCGAAGGCCACCACCGCGCCGTTGCAGTGCCCCGCGAGGCGGTAGGGGCCCCGGGGCTGCGCGGCCCGCAGGCAGGGCAGGTAGGCCTCGGCCATGGCCTCCACGGTGGAGACCTGGGGCTGGCCGGGAAGGCCGTGGGGATGGAAGGTGTGGAAGGGCAGGTCCGCGCCGAGGAGGGCCGCCAGCCGCCGGCAGTGGAAGCCGCCGCCATTGAAGTCGCCGTGCACGAAGAAGAGAGGCGGCCGCGCCGGGCTCCCGGCCTGGACCGTGAGCAGGGGAGGGGCGCCCTCGGGGCTCCCGGCCCGCAGGGTGGCCTCCACCAGGGCGCCCAGGGTGGCGTCGCGGAAGAAGGCCTCCGGAGGGAGCGGAACGCCGAGTTCGGCCTCCACCCGCAGCAGGAGGTCCATGGCCCGCAGGGAGTCGCCGCCCGAGAGGAAGAAGTCATCCGCCAGGGTCGGCGCCGCGCCCGGCAGGACCCCGCTCCAGATCCGCGCCAGCAACAGCTCCACCGTCTCCCGGGGGGGCTGGGCGAGATTGAAGTTCACCGGGGTCTCCGACAGGCGCCGCCAGTCCACCCGGCCCTCGGCGTCCCGGGGCATGGCCTCCAGGGCCACGTAGAGGCTGGGGATGACGCAGCCGCCGCCCTCGCGGAGCAGGAAGAGGGCCAGGTCCTCCGACGCCACCTCGCCGCCCGGGACGATGTAGGCCAGGAGATGGCGCCGTCCCGCGGCGTCCAGGCGGGGCTGCACCGCGCAGCGGAGGAGGGCGGGGTGCCGGGCGAGGGCCGCCGCGGTGGCCTCGGCCTCCCGCCAGGCCTCGGGATCGGGATCCTCCACCGAGGCCATCGAGGGCGCCTCCAGCAGGGGGCGGAGCTGCTCGGCGAGGGCGCCGCGGCGGAGCTTCCCCGTGGGTCCCTTCGGAAGGTCCGCCAGGGGCAGGATCCGCAGCGGCACCTTGAAGGGCGCGAGGCGGGCGGCGGCGTGCCGCCGGAGGGCCGGCTCCCCGGGGTCCTGGCCCGGCCGCAGGCGCACCGCGGCCATGACCGCCTCGCCGAGGGTGGCGTGGGGCGCGGGGAACACCGCGGCCTCCGCCACCGCCGGATGCTCGAGGAGGACGGCCTCCACCTCCCAGGGCGAGACCTTCTGCCCGCCGCGGTTGATGAGCTCCTTCGCGCGGCCCCGCAGGAAGAGGTAGCCGTCGGCGTCGAGGCGGCCCAGGTCCCCGGTCCGGAACCAGCCGTCCCGGAAGGCCGCCGCGTTGGCCTCCGGGGCGTCCTCGTAGCCGTCGAAGACGTTGGGCCCGCGCACCACCACCTCCCCGACCTCGCCCGGGGCCACGGGCCTCCCGTCAGGGTCCACCACCGCCACCTCCGGCCCCGCCGGCAGGCCCACGGAGCCGGGCTTGCGGACCCCGGGCGGCGGGGGGTTGGCGGTGATGACCTGGGTCTCGGTCATGCCGTAGGACTCCAGCACGGGGGCCTGGAAGAGCGCCTCCAGCCGGGCCAGCAGGGACTCGGGCAGGGCCGACGCGGAGGAGCGGAGCTGCCGCAGCGGCGGCGGCGCCAGGCCCGGATGCCGCGCCGCGTGGTCCGCCAGGGCCTGGTGCACCGTGGGCACGGCGGTGATCCAGGTGGGGCGGAACTCCGCCATCCAGCGGAAGGCCTCCTCGGGGCTGAAGCCCGGGACGCAGACCAGGCTGCCCCCGGCGCCGAGGGCCGAGAGCACCGCCGTCACGAGACCCGCGAGGTGGTGGAGGGGCATGAAGCTGAGGCAGCGGTCGTCCGCGCGCAGGCCCGCCGACGCGCGCGTATGGCGGGCCATCGCGAGGAGCTGGCGCTGGCGGATGGGCACGCGCTTGGGGCCGCCGGTGGTGCCCGAGGTGGCGAGCACCAGGGCCTCGTCCTCCGGCTGGGCCGCGCCCCCGCGCCGCGGCGTCCCCGCGGGCAGGGCGCCGGCGAGGTCGAAGCGGCCCGCGCCCGCCCCCGGGCGCGGGACCAGGTCGAGCACGGGCAGGCCCAGGCCCAGGGCCGCCACCCGCGCCGCGGGCGCGGCGCCTTCGGGGACCACGAGGGCCGCGGCCCGCAGGCCCTCCAGGTGGCGGCGGATCTCCGCCTCGGGGGAGGCGGGATCCAGCGGCGCGCAGGAGGCCGAGGCGGCGACGGCGAGGAAGGCCGCCGCGGCCTCGGGACCTGAGGGAAGGGCCGTCGCGAGGCGGTCGCCCCGCCCCAGGCCCCGGCCGTTCAGCCAGGCCCGGACCTCCGCGACCTGGTCCAGGAGCCCCGCGAAGTCCAGGGGCGTCCGGCCCGGCGCCCAGAGGGCCGGGGCCGTCCCGAGCCCGCGCAGGCCCTCGAGGAGGTCTCCGACCGAGGCGGCTTCCGTCTCCGTGGGCTGCGGCGCGGGGGGCATCCCCCATTGTGCCCCGCCCCGCCGCCGCGCGGAACTCAGGCCTCCCGCAGGAGGCGGCCGTGGCCCGCCACGCGGTCGTGGATGCCCGCGAGGCGGAAGGCGGCCCAGAGGCTGGCCTGGTTGGTGGAGATCACCGGCTTGCCCAGCTCGGCCTCGAGCCCCTCGAGCACCTCCAGGGCGCTCCAGCCCGCGTTGCTGATGAAGACCGCGTCGGCCTCCGGGACATCCACCGCGCGGGCGAGGTCCGCCATGGTCGCGGCGGGCACGTCCAGCAGCTCTCCCACGTCCAGGATGCCGAGGCCCCGGAAGGCGGGGACCTCGACGCCATGGGCCTCGAGGAAGGCCTTCTCGATGAGGTTGATCTCGTCGAGGTAGGGCGTGGCGAGGCAGACCCGCGACACCCCCAGGGCCCGGAAGGCCTCGATCATGGCGGTGGAGGCGGTCGTGGCCCGCAGGCCGGTGGCCTCCTGGATGCGCGCGATGAGCTCCTGGTCGTAGCCGGGCCCCTTGATGAAGCTGCCGCTGCTGGTGTTCCAGAGGGCCACGTCGGCCCGGGGCAGGAGGAGTCGCCGCGCGGCCTCCACCACCCCCTCGCCGACGTTCGTGAGCTGCTCGACCGAGTCCTCGGTGATGGGCTTCGGCACCGCCGCGAGCACCATCGCCACACCCTCGGGGGCGATGCGGTGGAAGTCGGCGGTGACGGCCATGCCCACCGCCGGGGTGATGACGCCGATGCGGGCGCGCCAGCCCAGGCGCTCGCGGATCCGGGGGGGAAAGGTCGGCGGCGCGCTCATGCCAGGTCGAAGCCTCCCGTCACGTCCACCGCCATCCCGGTGAGGAACTCCGCCTCGCGGCTGGCCAGGAAGGCCGCCACCGCCGCCACGTCGGAGGGCAGGCCCACCCGGCCCAGGGGCGTGCGGCCCGCCCGGTCCGCCAGGATCCTGCCCCGGGCCTGGGCCGGGCTTTCCCCGGGGGCCGCCGCGCCCTCCGCCACGCGGTCGAAGCGCTCGGTGTCCACGGGCCCGGGGCAGAGGGCGTTCACGGTGATGCGGTGGGCGGCCAGCTCCAGGGCGAGCGCCTCCGTGAACCCGAGGAGGGCGAACTTCGAGGCGCAGTAGGCCGCGTAGTTCGCGCGGCCCCGCTTCCCCAGGCAGGAGGAGAGGTTGAGGATGCGGCCCCCTCCGCCCCGCGCGATCATGTGCCGGGCCGCCGCCCGGGCGCAGAGGAAGGCGCCCCGCACGTTCACCCGCAGGACCGCGTCGAAGGCCTCGGGCTCCACGTCCACCACCGGCGCGCGGTCCGCGCCGGGCGGCGCGGCGGCGTTGTTGACCAGGATGTCCACGCGCCCGAAGGTCTCCAGCGCCGCCTCGAGGACGCGGGAAGCCGCGTCGGGGTCGCCCACGTCCCCGGGCACCGCCAGGGCCCGGCGCCCCAGGGCGCGGGCCTCCGCCGCAACCGCCTCCGCGTCCGGCCCCGACCCCTGCGCTCCCGGCGGCAGGTCCACCGCCACCACGTCCGCCCCTTCGGCCGCGAGGCGGAGCAGGATGGCCCGGCCGATGCCGCGAGGTCCACCGGCCCCGGTCACCACGGCCACCTGTCCCCTGAGATCGTACATGCCCGGCTCCCCGCGGGGCGCGGGACGAGGCCGGGCCCTGGAGACCACTATCCCGGGCGGCCCCGCCCGGGGCAATGCCGCCCGTCCCCTCGCCTCAGGCCTTCCAGCCCAGGACGTAGCGGTGCCGGACGCTTCCCGGGGGCGGAGGCAGGTGGACGACCGCGGCCTCCTCCGCCCCGGCCAGCTCGAGGGCGCGGCGCATCCAGGCCGGGATGGCCGTGGCGGACCAGCCCGGGTACAGTCCCGTGGCCCAGATGCTGAGGGCGCCGGATCCCGGCTCGACGGACTCCAGCCGGATGACGCCGCCGCGGTGGTAGAAGCGGAAGAGCGTGGGCCCCTGCCTCACCAGGGTCTCGGGGGAGAGCAGCTTCAGGAGCCAGGGGTGCGCCACGGTGAGGTGCTCCTCGGCCGTGAGGGCCGCCCGGAGGCCCAGGTCGTCGGCGGGGGTCCGCGTCGCGTAGGCCTCGGTGAGCTCGTTGACGAGGCCGGCCTCCACCCACTGGAAGACCCCCAGGGGCGGGGAGAAGACCGCGCGGCAGGCGGGGGAGACCCCGGCGAGGACGGACGCCCAGGCTTCCGGGCCCTGGGCCAGGGCGCGCCGCTGGAGCCCCCGGGTGAAGGAGGCCCGGACGTGGGTGATGGCGGTCTCCGGAGGGCCGGGCTCCTCCAGGCCGTGGAAGGGATCGGGCAGGTCCACCGGGGAAGGCTATCAGCCTCCGTCCCGGTGTCCGGCCCCGCCGAGGTCCCAGGCGCGGCGGATCCGCGCCAGCTGCCCCTCGAGGTGGTGCCGGCTGTGGATCTCGGCGAAGTGGAACCACTGGGCGGCGGTGAGCCACCCGAGCGCCACGTGCTCCACCCGGCGCGCGCCGGGATCCGCCGCCACCCGGCGGGCCGCGCCGCGGGCCCGGGCCCGCAGGGCGTCGAGGGCGCGGGCGGCCTCCCGCCGGGACAGGGGCCGGGGCCGGAGGCTCTCGGGGAAGTCCCGGCGATGCCGGAAGATCCCCGCCAGCCAGGGGGCGCTCAGGAGGCACCAGCCCATGAAGCTCCGCCGGCCCCCCCGCCCCGCCCCGCCCCCCAGGCACTCCTCCAGCTTCGCGAAGCTGTAGAGGCGCGCGATGCGGTCCACGTGGTCGTAGACCTCCGCCGGGGACCAGGCCCCCGGCTCCGGGTGCCAGCCCCACATTCCGTCGGGGATCTCTTCCAGGCGCGCCCGGAGGGCGTCCAGGGTCCGCTCGTGGCGGTCCAGGATCTCCGGCACGGTCATGGGTCCTCCAGTCCACGAACCCCTACGGTCCGCCCCGCCGGGAGGATGAGGGCTCAGCGCCGCCGGAGCAGCTTCACCTCGGCCTGGGCGGCGCGCTCCAGCCCGCCGCAGACGACGTCGCAGAGGTCGAAGACCCCTGGGTCGGCGATGGCGTAGAAGACCGACGTCCCCTCCGGGCGGCGCCGGATCACGCCCGCCTGGCAGAGCTGCTTGAGGTGCTTGCTCGCGTTGGGGATGCTGGTGCCGAGGCGGTCGGCCAGCTCGCCGACGCTGGACTCCCCGGCGCGCATGGCCTGCAGCAGGCCCAGGCGCAGGGGGTCGCCCAGGAGGCGGAAGCGCTCGGCCACGCGGTCCAGGAGTTCGGGGGGGAGGGAAGTCTTGCCCATGGGTCCATTGTGGGTAGAATTTTCATGTTTGCAAATTTTCTTTTTTGGTTAATCTTTTATGTGTCGCCTGGAGCGCCCATGTCCCGCGCCGTCCTCCTCCCCCTGGTCCTCGCCCTCCCGGCGCAGGCCCAGAGCCCGTCACCGGCCCCGGGGCCCCTGGCCCTGCCGGACGCCATCCGCGCCGCCTGGACCTCCCAGCCCGGCCTCCTGGCGGGCCAGGCCCTGGCGGACCGCGCCCGGCTGGAGGCCGAGGCGGCCTCGGCCCTGCGCGGGCCGTCCCTCACCGCCCAGGCGGGCTGGACCCGCACGGACGAGCCCATGCAGGCCTTCGGGCTGAAGCTCGACCAGGCCCGCATCCAGGCCGCGGACTTCGACCCCGCGCGCCTCAACCGCCCCGATGCCGTGGCGGGCCTGGGCGGGGCCGTCAGCCTGCAGCAGCCGCTCTCCGCGGGGGGCCGCCTCGACGCGGCCCGCCGCGCCGGCGAGGCCCTGGCCGGCGCGGAGGCCCCGCCGAACTTCCGGCGCCGACGGCGCAGGTGGCCTTCGCGTGGTGCAGGCCTGCTTCGGCGCCGAGGCGGCGGAGGGCGGCGTGGCGCACGCCGAGGCCCGCCGCAGCGCCAGGCCCCTGGAGGCCTTCGTGGCCGCCCGGTGGGCCGGGGCCTGATGCTCCGGGTCGAACTGGCCCGGGTGAAGGCCTGGCGCGCCCAGACCGAGCCGCCTGGCCGAGGCCCGCCGCCGGGCGCGCAGCACCCGCTCGGCCCTGGCCCTGCTCACGGGCCTTCCCGCGGACAGCGCCCTCGCCACGCCCCTCGACGCTGCAGCCGCCGCCCATGGAAAACCGCGCCCGGGCGGCCGGGAGGACCTGGAGGCTGCGAAGCTGGACGCCGAGGCCGCCGAAGGGCACCCGCGCCGCCGCCGGCGCCTCCGGCGAGGTGGGCCTCACCCTACGGCCTCGCCGGAAGCGCCTCGCGGGGGCGGGCGGCGCCTGGACCACCGCCGCGCTGGGGGCGAAGTGGACCTTCTTTCTTCATGAAGGCAAGCGCATCCAGGCTGCCCGCGCCGCCGGCGTGCCGCCGAGCTGAACGCGCGTGCAGCAGGCCCCGCCAGGCAGTCCGGGAGGTGGACGAGGAACCGCGGCGCGCGTCGAGCGCGGGGTCGCCTCCAGAGCTGCCCAGGAGGCCCTCGGCCTCCGAGGAGGCCGCCCTGCGCCCGGGCCCGCCTGGGAAGGGCTGCTGCCCCTCGCAGCCTCCTGGACGCAGAGCCCTTCAAGGGCGCCCGGGCCCTCCGCCTCGCGCCGCCCTGCTGGAGCTGCGCACCGCCCGCGCGGCCCTGGATCTCACTTCGGGTTCCCATCGGGGAGTCTCCGAATGAACCCCACCGCTCCGCCCTCGCCCACCGCGCCCTCGTCGCGGTCCTCCTCGCCTGCGGCACGAAAACACGGGCTGCGCGCCCTGCCCTGCCCACCCGCCTCGGTGCGCCTCGTGGCCGCCGCGCGGCGCTCCCGCGTCCGGCGCCGGCTGGGTCGCCGCCCTTTCCTCCAGCGCCCGACCCAAGCCCGTCACCTCGCTGCCTCGCGAGACCGTGAAGCGATGCTCGTCGCCGAGGGCAGCGCCGTGATCCGCGGGCCAGCTCCTCCTCGAGCTCGGGCCGAGACCTGCGCGACCAGCTCAAGGCCGCCCAGACCGCCAGGGCGCGCCGCCCACCATCGCCATCCAGGCCCTGCAGGGCATGGGCGCCGCCATTCCCAGCGAACTGGGCAGGCCGCCACCGCTTCGGCCGCGGCCAGGGCGCGGTAGCCCTCCGTCCAGGGCAGCTCGCCTTCGCCGAGATCCGCGCGCCCTTCCTTCGGCCACCGTGCAGCGCCAGGACGTCCGGCCGGCGCCTTCGCGGGCCGGGCAGCCCCTGCTGACCTCGAAGGCCGCGGCGCCTGGAGCTCACCGCCAACCTATCCGGAGGCGAGGCCGCCGCCGCCCTGCCGTGACCACGGGGCGGCGCCGAGCCGAGGGCGCGTGGGCCAGGCTGTCATCACCGCCCTCGCCCCCGGCGGCGACGCCCTCACCCACCGCCAGGCCCTGCGGGCCCGCGTGGTCCAGCCTTCGGACCTGCGCAGCGGCGCCTTCGCCCGCATCCAGGTGCCCGGCGCGGCCGGCGTCGCCCCGGCGGCGGTGAAGGTTCCCCTCTCCGCCCTGGTGCGCCGTGGCGAGCTGAGCGGCGTCTTCGTCGAGGAAGGCGGCAAGGCCGCCCTGCGCTGGCTCAGCCTCGGGGAGCGCGACGGCGACCGCGTGGAAGTCCGCGCGGGGCTCTCGCCCACCGACCGCGTCATCGCCGACCCGACGAACCTCCAGGACGGCCAGCCCGTGAAGGTCGTGGACGCCGGCGAGGAGGCCCGCCATGGCCGCTGAGCCCCGTGAGCCGGGCCTGGGCCTCGCCGGCCGCCTCGCCCGCACCTTCCTGCGCAGCCGGCTGACGCCCCTCCTCGTCTTCGCCAGCCTCCACCCCAGGCCTGCTCGCCGATACGGCCCTCGCACCCCCGGGCGGGGCAACGCGCAGATCGTCGTGCCCGCGGGCGGACGTCTACGTGCCCCTGCCCGGCGCGTCGCCCGCCGAGGTCGAGGCCCAGGTCACCACGCCCCTCGAGAAGCGCCTGTGGGGCATCCCCGGCGTGGAGTACCTCTACAGCGCCTCCCGGCCAGGGCTCGCCCTGCTCACCGTGCGATTCAAGGTCAACGAGCCCCAGGAGCCCAGCCTGGTGAAGGTGCACCAGGAGCTCCAGGCCGCCGCGTCCCGGCTGCCCAGCGGCGCGATGAAGCCCGTGGCGAAGCTCCTCACCATCGACGACGTGCCCTTCCTGGCCCTGACGCTCCACGGCAGGGACCAGGATCCCGCGCAGCTGCGGGCCCTGGGCGAGACCCTCGGCCGGGAGCTCTCCACCATCCCCGACACCGCCCAGGCCAAGGTCACCGGCGGCGCCCGGCGCCAGGTGCGCATCGCGCCGGATCCCGAAAAACTCCGTTCCTTCGGCCTCTCCCTGGGCGAGCTGATGCCCGCCCTGCAGAGCGCCGAGGCCCAGCTCCCCGCGGGCGCGCTGGTGGCGGGCAACCGCCGCACCGCGGTGGAGGCCAGCGGCTTCGTGCTGGAGGCCGCCGAGCTGAAGCGCCTGGTGGTGGCCGTGCGCAACGGCCGGCCCCTCTACCTGGGCGACGTGGCCACCGTGAGCGACGGTCCCGAGCCCGAGCCCGCCTACGTCCTCCACGGCGAGCAGGGTTCCTTCGAGCCCGCGGTCACCCTCTCCCTCGCCAAGCGCAAGGGCGCCAACGCCACCACCCTCGCCGAGACGGCGCTGGCCAAGGTGGAGGCCCTGCGCGGCGGCCTCCTGCCCCGGGGCCTGGCGGTGGAGGTCACCCGCAACTACGGCGAGACCGCCGGCGAGAAGAGCAACGAGCTCATCGAGCACCTCCTCATCGCGACGCTGTCCGTCATCGCCCTCATCGGCCTGGCCATGGGCTGGCGCAGCGCGGTGGTGGTGGGCGTCGCCGTGCCGGTGACCCTGGCCCTCACCCTGCTGCTCACCTACCTCCTCGGCTACACCCTGAACCGGGTGACCCTCTTCGCGCTGATCTTCTCCATCGGCATCCTGGTGGACGACGCCATCGTGGTGGTGGAGAACATCCACCGGCACCTGCACCTGCCGGGACCGCGGAAGCCCTTCGCGAAGCTGGTGGTGGAGGCCGTGGACGAGGTGGGCAACCCGACGATCCTCGCCACCTTCGCGGTGATCGCCGCCATCTGCCCTTGGCCTTCGTGCGCGGCCTCATGGGCCCCTACATCACGGCCCATCCCCGTGGGAGCGAGCCTGGCCATGCTCTTCCAGCCTGGCCATCGCAGCATGTCGGCCCTGGGCGGCCCGCCTCGTCTTCCCGCAAGGGGGCCGAGCTCCCCGAGACCGACGCCTCCGGGCTGCACCCCGCCGGCGAGGACACCGTGGTCCCCGCCGGGGCCGACCCGCACGAGGCCGAAGTGCCCCGAGCACCTGGAGCACCCGGGTCTACCGCCGCGTGATGCGCGCCCTGCTCTCAACGGAAGATCCGCCTGGGCGCCTTCGCTGGCCGTGCTCGTGCTGCTCGGCAGACCATGGCCCTGGTGGCGATGGGCGCGGTCAGGTCGAGATGCTGCCCTTCGGCAACGATCCGAGTTCATGGTGCAGATGGACCTCCCCGAGGGCACCCAGGAAATTGGCCTGGCCCTGGGCCAGAAAGCTCCGCGGCGCCTGATGGAGGAGCCGGTGGTGAGACGTGCAAATCTACGGAGGAGGCGGCGCCTTCACCTTCGTCGGCATGGTGCGCCACGCCTTCCTGCGGGAGGACGCGTCCATGGCCGACCTCCAGGTGAGCCTGGTGCACCGGCAAGGACCGCAGGAGCGAAACCACGCCATCGCCACGCTTGCCTGCGCCCGGCGCTGGAGAAGCTGGTGGAGGGCACCCAGGCCCGCCTGAAGCTGGTGGAGATCCTGCGGGGCCGCCGGTGCTGAACACGCTGGTGGCGGAGGTCTACCGGCCTCCCCGAGGCCCGCGAAGCCGCCGCGGAGCAGGTGCTCGCCGCCTTCCGCGGCGTGAAGGCGTGGTGGACGTGGACGCTCCCTGAATCCCGCGGCCCCAAGCTGCGCCTGCGCCTGGACCGAGAAGGCCGCCCTCCACGGCGTGGCCCCCGCCAGCGTGGTGCAGACCCTGTCCGCGGGCGAAGGCATGACCCTCGGCACCTTCCACGTGGACCAGGGCGCCGCGGGTGCCGGGTCATCGCTCCGCCCGCAGCGCGCGCGGCTGCCCCAACTCCTCGAGCTCACCGTACCTGGCGGCGCGGCGCGGTGCCCTATCCGAACTGGTCACCGGACGAGGGCTCCGAAGCGCCGGTGATCCACCACAAGAACCTCATGCCCGTGGCCTATGTCTTCGGCGATCTGGCCGGCGCCATCGAGAGCCCCGTCTACGCCCTCTCGGCGCTGAACCGGAAGCTCGACGCGCTGCGGAATCCCGACGGCACCGTCGTGCCGCGCCTGGGCCTCTCGCATCCGGGGAACACGGAGCAGCTCGCCCTGAAGTGGGACGGTGAATGGCACATCACGCTCGAAGTCTTCCGCGACCTGGGCCTGGCCTTCGCCGCGGTGCTGATCCTCATCTACGTGCTGGTGGTGGGCTGGTTCGAGAGCTTCACGGTGCCCCTCGTCATCCTGGTGCCGATCCCGCTCTCGCTCATCGGCATCCTGCCGGCCCACCTGCTGCTGGGCTCCTTCTTCACCGCCACCAGCATGATCGGCTTCATCGCCGGCGCCGGCATCATCGTGCGCAACAGCATCATCCTGGTGGACTTCATCGAATTGAAATTGAAGGAGGGCATGGTCCTGGAGGCCGCGGTCGAGGAGGCCGGCGTGGTGCGCTTCCGCCCCATGCTCCTCACCGCCGCCGCCGTGCTGGTGGGCTCCTCCGTCATGCTCGCCGACCCCATCTTCCAGGGCCTCGCCGTCAGCCTCATGGCGGGCGAAGTGGCCGCCACCCTGCTCTCCCGCCTCGCCGTCCCCGTCCTCTACTTCCTCCTCGCGCGCCGACGAAGGGCGGCCGAGCTCCAGCGCGCGGGCCTCTCCACCGGGGCCAACCCCTGACCCCCCTTCGCGGAGCGAACCATGACCATTGACCGCTACGTCCACATCTTCGCCGGCGCCATGATCCTCGCCAGCCTCGCCCTCACGAAGTGGGTGAGCCCCCACTTCGTCTGGCTCACGGTCTTCGTGGGCGCCAACCTCTTCCAGAGCGGCATCACGAACTGGTGCCTCCTGAGCCGCATCCTGAAGCGCGCCGGCGTGCCCGAGGGCCCGGGCTGCGGGATCTGAGGCCCGCCGTGCCGGCCCTCCTCAAGTCCCTCCTCGCCATCGCCGCCGGCGCCGGCCTCGGCCTCCTCTACTGGAAGGTCGTCGGCTGCCGCACCGGGGCCTGCCCCCTCACCGCCACGCCCTGGCGGGCGGGCCTCTACGGGGCCTTCATGGGCCTGGTGTGGGCCCTCACCCTGCGCAAGCCGTAGGATAGGCATCCGGGGCCCCGCCCCGGAACCTGGAGTTCGCATGCGCAAGGCCGTGCTGGTGGGATCCCTCCTCGCCGCCTCCCTCATCGTCGGCTGGTGCGGCGTCGCCCTCTCCGACCGCGACGCCGCCAGGCCCCGGCCCGTGGACGCCCGCGGCCCGCTGCTCGACGCCGAGCAGGTGCTGGTGAAGCGTTTCAAGGAGGCCCAGCCCAGCGTGGCCTACATCACCACCAAGGAGGTGCGCCAGGACGTCTGGAGCTTCCGGACGATGGAGGTCACCGCCGGCGCCGGCAGCGGCTTCGTGTGGGACGCGAGGGGCCACGTGGTGACCAACTTCCACGTGATCCAGGGCGCCAGCCGCGCGCTGGTGACCCTGTCCGACGGGTCGGTGCACGAGGCGGAGTTCGTCGGCGCCGCTCCGGACAAGGACCTCGCGGTCCTGCGCATCACGGAACCGCCCGCCCGGCTGCGCCCGATCCCGCTGGGCACCAGCGCGGACCTCCAGGTGGGCCAGATGGTGATCGCCATCGGCAACCCCTTCGGCCTGGACCAGACCATGACCACGGGCATCGTGTCGGCCCTGGGCCGCAGCATGGAGAGCCCCAGCGGACGGACCATCCGCGACGTGATCCAGACGGACGCCGCCATCAATCCCGGCAACAGCGGCGGGCCGCTGCTGGACAGCGCCGGCCGGCTGGTGGGCGTGAACACCGCCATCCAGAGCCCCAGCGGAGCCTCGGCGGGCATCGGCTTCGCGGTGCCCGTGGACACCGTGAACCGCGTGGTGCCCCAGCTCATCGCCAAGGGCAAGCTGGAGCGCCCGGACCTGGGCTTCGATCCCGTGGCCCAGCGTTGGCTCGAGCGCTTCGGCGTGAAGGAGGGCGTGATGGTGGCCGAGGTGCGCCGCGGCGGCCCCGCCGAGCGGGCGGGCCTCCAGGGCGTGCAGGTGGACCGCCGGGGCCGCTTCCTCCCCGGCGACGTGATCGTCGCGGCCAACGGCAAGCCCGTGAAGGGCTGGGACGACCTGCTGGACCTCGCCGAGGCCCTGGCCCCCGGCGCCGCCCTGAGCCTCGAGGTGCGCCGGGAGGACCGGCGCTTCACGGTCGCCCTGCGCCCCGGCAAGGAGCGGACGATCTAGGCCGGGGGGACGCTCCCCCCGGCCCCGGCGCCCCGGCGTTCGACCCAGGCCCAGGCCTCCAGCCAGAGGAGGATCCCGGCCACCGTGGCCGCCGCGCCCGCCAGGGCCGGCCCCCGGGGGAGGTCCACCTGGAGCAGGGAGCGCATCCACGGCAGCCCGAGCAGGAGGGCGAGGGCCGGGACCAGCCCGAGGCCCATGGCCCGCAGCAGGGGGTTGGGGATGCCCAGGGCCCGTAGGGGGCCGACGCCCTCCCGGCGCGCGGCGAGGACCAGGGCGAAGGCCCCCAGCAGGAGGGCCGGGAGCAGGGCGCCCCGGGCCACCGCCGCCTCGAGGCCCCGCCCCGCGCTCCAGGCCGCGAGGCCCACCAGCGCCGCCGCCACCCCCAGGCCCTGGAGCAGGCCCGCCCGCAGGGCGGTCCACCCGAAGGGAGTCTCCTGCGGGTCCCGCGGGGCGCGGACCATGAGGCCGGGAGCCTCGGGCTCGGCCTCCAGCACCAGGGAGCAGGCGGGATCGATGAGGAGTTCCAGCAGGACGATGTGCAGGGGCAGGAAGTAGGCGGGCCAGCGGAACAGCAGGGGCACCAGCACCAGCAGGAGCACCGGAAGGTGCACGGCGTAGACGAAGCGGGCGGACCGCGCCAGGTTCGCGTAGATGCGCCGCCCCATGCGCACCCCCTCCACGAGGCTCCCGAAGCTGTCGTCCACGAGGACGAGGTCGGCGGTCTCCCGGGCCACGTCGGTGCCCCGCGCGCCCATGGCGACGCCCACGTGGGCGGCCTTCAGGGCCGGGGCGTCGTTGACACCGTCGCCGGTCATGGCCACCACCTCGCCGGCGGCCTGGAGGGCCTTCACCAGGCGCAGCTTCTGCTCGGGCCGCAGGCGCGCGCACACCGAAGCCCCGGCGAGGCGCGCGGCCAGGGCCTCGTCGCCGAGGGCCTCCACCTCGTCCCCGGTGAGGGGCGGCGCGCCCAGGGGCAGGCCCAGCCGGGCGGCGATGGCCAGCGCCGTGGCGGGATGGTCGCCGGTCATCATGAGGACGCGGATCCCCGCCTCCCGGCAGGCCCGCACCGCGGCCGGAACGTCGGGGCGCAGCGGATCCTCCAGGCCGACGAAGCCGAGGAAGGTGAAGTCGAAGTCGTGCTGGCTGGCGGGAAGTCCGTGGCCGCCGTGCCGTCCCTCGGCGACCCCCAGGACGCGCAGGCCCCTCGACGCCAGGGCCTCGGCCTGGGCCCGGGCGCGCGCGAGGGAACCGCCCCCGAGGTGGCAGAGGTCGAGGATGGCCTCCGGGGCCCCCTTGGCGGCCAGCAGCCGGCCCTCGCCGTCGGGGTAGACCTGGGTCATGGCCAGGATGTCGGGGCTGAGGCCGTAGGCGTGCTCCGGGGACCAGCGGCCGTGGAGGTGCTCGGTCCCCTGGAGGTGCGCCTCGGCGAAGCCGCGCAGGGCGATCTCCATGGGGTCGAAGGGGTCGAGGGGCGTGGCCAGGACGCTGAACTCCACGAGCCGGTGCACGTCCTCGGGCAGGGGCGCGCCGGGAACGGGGACGTGGAAGCGATCCGGCACCCAGAGCTCGGCCACGGCCATGCGGTTCTGGGTCAGCGTCCCGGTCTTGTCCACCGCGAGGCAGGTGATGGCGCCCAGGGCCTCCACCGCCGGCACGCGCCGGGCCAGCACGCCCTTGGTGCTCATCCGCCAGGCCCCCATGGCCAGGAAGACGCTCAGGACCACGGGGATCTCCTCCGGCAGCACGGACATGGCCAGGGCCAGGCCCGCCAGGAGGCTGGGCATCAGGGCCCGGCCGGCCCAGGCCCACGAGAGGAGCACCGCGACGCCCGCCAGGGAGAGGCCCACGATGGCCCAGAGGCGCACCAGGCGCCGGGAGGCCCGCTGCAGGGGCGAGGGCGGCCCGTCCGCCCCGGCGAGCACGCTGCCGATGCCGCCCATGCGGGTGCGGGGGCCGGTGGCTTCCACGACCGCCTGGGCGAAGCCCTTGGCGACGAGGGTTCCGGCATGGACGCGGTCCTCCCCTTCCGCTCCGGGCGCGGGCCCCGCCGGCCGCTTCGGCACGGCGCCGGCTTCGCCGGTGAGGAGGGACTCGTCCACCATGAGCACGCCGTCCACCACCCTTCCGTCGGCGGGGACGCGGTCCCCCTCCCGCAGGATCACGAGGTCGCCGCGCACCACGTCGGCGCCGGGCACCCGGCGGGGGGCGCCGTCGCGGAGCACTTCGGCCCGGGGCGCGGAGAGGTCCCGCAGGGCCTCCAGGGCCCGCTGGGTGCGCCGCTCCTGCTGGAAGGCGATGGCGATGATGACGTTGACGAAGACGAGCATCGCCACGGCCTCCGCCAGGTCCCCCAGCAGGAGGTAGATCGTCCCGGCGCCCAGGAGCAGCAGGAGCATGGGCTCGGACAGGACGTCGGCGAGCATCCGCCACGCGTGGCGCGGGGCCGCCGAAGGCAGCACGTTCGGCCCCTCGTCCCGCAGCCTCGCCTCGGCCTCGGCCTGGCTCAGCCCCGCCAGCGGCCGCGCGTCCCCGCCCATGGCGCCTCCCGGCTCAGCATAGGCGGCGCGCGGGAGTCCGCGCGGTGACGGGGCTCACGCCGGCGGGCGACCCCGTCGTCCCGGGCCCGGCGTCGGGGATGCCGCCCTACGGGCCTAGTCCCAGGTGATGGGCTTGGGGTCGAAGCTGGTCATGATCTCGAGGCCGCAGCCCATGGGCGGCCCGCCTTCGCGGCCGATGTCGGCGGCGATGGCCTCGGGGTCGAGGCCCCGGTGCGCGGCGAGACCCACCCAGCCGTCCCGGCCGGAGCGCTTCGCGGCGTAGAGGCAGCGGTCCGCCCAGGCCACCGCGTCCTCCCAGCCGAAGGCGTCGGGATGGTCGGGCAGCATGGGGAAGACCACGAAGCCCATGGAGCAGGAGATGCGCTCCTCCCGGTCCAGCACGCGGAAGGGGAACTGGCGCACGGCGAGGTGGATGCGGGAGATGAGGCGGGCGGCGGACTCCAGGTCCGTGGTGTTGGCGACCACGAGGAACTCCTCGCCGCCCCAGCGCGCCACGATGTCCACGTCGCGCATGTGGGCCTCCAGGATGTCCCGGGTCTGCAGCAGCACCTGGTCCCCCGCCGCGTGGCCGAAGGTGTCGTTGACCTGCTTGAAGAAGTCCAGGTCCAGCATGGCGAAGACGAGCTTGCTGTTGGGCGGGGGCTCGGAGCCCTCCCGGAGGGCCGAGCGGTGCGCCCGCTGGGCCTGGGCCGCGCGCTGGGGCAGGGTGACGTCCACGAAGCGCCGGTTCTTCAGGCCGGTGAGCGGGTCGTTCATGGACATGGCCAGCAGCGCCTCGTTGCTCAGCTCCAGCGCCACCGTGCGCTGGTAGACCAGGCGCTCCAGTTCCGCGTTGCGCCGCTGCAGGGCCCGGACCCGCCACCGGGCGAAGACCCACACCGCGCCGAGCAGGACGACGCCGCCCACCGCGTAGGCCTCCCGGGAGCGCCACCAGGGCGGCGTGATGCGGAAGTCCACCGCGATGGGCGACCCGGGCCGGCCGGTGGCGGCGACGGGCCGCACCTCGAAGCGGTAGGAGCCCGGGGCGGGCATGGGGAGGTCGAGGCCCTTGCCCTTCACCTCCTGCCAGTGGTCGTCGATGCCCACCACCCGGGCCTCGAGGCCGGGCACGGCGGCGGAGGGGGACTTCAACTCCCCGTCCGCCTTGCCGTCGGCCTGGGCTGCGGCGGGCGCGGCGTCGGGTCTGGGGACCGCCCGGGCGGCCTGCGGCGTCCCCGCCCCGAGCCAGAGGAAGGCCCCCAGCCCGGCGGGGAGGAGGATTCGGGCATGGAGGAAGGCTCGCACGAGGAAGGGGTGAAGGGTCCCCGCCATCATACGCAGCACCGCCGGGCCGTCACCTTATTCCCGGGGGGCCTCCGGCGGGACCGGGGTCCGGGGCGCGTCCCCGGGGAGGCGGTCCAGCCTGAGGAGGAGCGGCTCCCCGAAGGCCTTGCGCAGGCCCGGCTCGAGGGCGGCCGCGGCCTTCAGCGCCGCGGCGCGGCTGGGGAAGGCCCCGTAGCAGGCCTGCCACCAGCGGAAGCCGTCGCGCCGCACGTAGGGCAGCACCATGAGATCCGGGACTTCGGCCTGGGCGAGCCGGGCGAGGGAGCGCAGCCCGTCGGCGCTGCCCGACACCACCAGGCGCAAGGGCCAGCACCCCGGACGCGCGTCGGCGCGCTGGGCCTCGCCCAGGGCCAGGCTGAGGGGGAGGTGGGCGGCCCGCCACGCCTCCAGCCGCGCGGCGGGCGTCCCGGCGGCGGGCGTCCCGGCCGCGGGCGTCCCGGCGGCGCGGGGCACGCTTGCGGGGGCTGCGGGGGGCTCGTCCGCGGGCGCGGCGGCCGGGGCGTCGGGGCGGGGCGGCAGGACGGCGGGAGGGGCGGGCGCGGGCGCCTGCGCGGCCGGCACGACCGGGGCCTGCGAGGCGGCCGGCGCGACCGGGGCCTGCACGACCGGGGCGGGGGCTTCGGGCAGCCCCGGGATCACCTGCACCTCCACGCTGCGGGTCTCGCCGCCGGCGAGGTTGCTCACGCTGAGGGTGTAGACCGTCGTGCCGTCGGGGATGACGGTGACGGAGCTCTTCCCGTCCAGCTCCAGGTTCCCGGGCTGCAGGCGCACCTTGGCGTCGTTCCCCTGGCACTCCCAGCGCAGCTCCACCGGGTCGCCGGGACGGATCGCGGTCCGGCTCGCCGTGAAGGTGCAGACCTTCGCGGGATTGCCGAAGGCGGGATGGCGCAGCACGGCGACGTCGAGGCTGCGGGTGCCGCCGCCGGCCTGGTTGGTCGCCGTCAGGGTGTAGCGGGTGTTCTCCAGGGGCGTGACCGTGATCTCGCTCTGCCCGTCCAGCTCGAGGCCGCCGGGCTCGAGGCGAACCTTGGCGGTGCCCGTGCAGGTCCAGCGCAGCACCACGGGCTCGCCGGCGACCACGGCGGTGGTGCTGGCGGTGAAGGCGCAGACCCGGGCGGGCTCGCCCAGGGGCGCCGCCGTGTCCACGCGGATCTCCAGGCGGCCCAGGAGGCCGCCGCCGGCCGAGGCCTCGAAGAGGCTGTAGGTGGTGGTGCCCGTGGGCCGCAGGGCCACCTGGCCCTTTCGCTCCAGGAGCAGGCCGCCGGGATCGAGGCGGACCTTCCCGCTCCCCGCGCAGTCCCAGCGCAGCAGCACCGAGGCGCCGGGGCGCACCACCTGGTCGCTGGCCTCGAAGAGGCAGCCCGCCGCCGCGAAGGCGCCGGGCTTGAGGGGCGCGGGCTCCTGGGCCAGGAGGGCGGGGGCCCAGAGGACCGGGAGGAGGCGGAGCGGGACGGCGGGGCGGGCGGGCATGGCCCCCCAGTCTACCCGGCGCCCCCGCCTACGCTTCGCGCCAGCGCAATTCGTAGCGGTGCCGGTTCCCCGCCACCGGCGGGTGGTGGGTGAAGGCGACGTCCTGCGCGCCGGCGAGGTCCAGCGCCCCGCAGATCCAGGTGGGGCAGGAGGTGGTGTACCAGCCCGGGAAGAGGCCGTCGGCGAAGACGGAGAGGAGGGCGTGGCCCTGGGCCAGGGCGTCCACGTCCACGCGGCCGCCGCGGTAGTTGAGGCGGAACAGCGTGGGGGTCTGGGCCACGAGGCCCGTGGGGTCCAGCACGTCGAGGACGCCCGGGTGGGCCTCCAGGAGCTGGGCGCGCACCGCGGCGATGGCCCGCTCCGACGCCACGGCCGCGCCGAAGCGCGCCTCGTGGGCCGCCACGAGGGTGTTCAGGTGGGGCGTCTCGATCCAGCGCGTGCTGCCGAGTCCCTCGCGGAAGACGTCCCGGGTCGCCGCGGGGAGCGTGTCCAGCAGCGCCTCCCAGGCGCCGGGCCCGCCCTTCTTTTCCGCGACCAGATGCAGGCCGCGCAGCAGCGCCGCGCGGAGGTGGGTCACGCGGGCCTCTTCCGGCGAGGGCGGTGGCTGGGGTCGGGGCTGGGTCATGGGTGCGCAAGCAGTGTGGACCCTTCGCGCGGAAGGTCCAGCCCTGGCGCCGGGGGTCAGATCCACCGCCGGACGCGGGCCCGGTAGGCCGCGAAGCCATCCCCGAAGTGAGCGGCGATGCGCGCCTCCTCGGAGGGGATCACCAGACGGTCGAGGAGAAGGGCCTGGAGGACTGCCCCGGGCAGCAGCCACGGGAAGGCCGCCAGTCCGAGGCCGAGCAGGAAGAGGAGCTGGCCGAGGTAGAGCGGGTTGTGGGTGAAGCGGTAGGGCCCCGACGTCACCAGCGCCGAGGGCACGTGGCCCGGCTCCACCGGCGTGCGGGCGCGCCGGAGGTGGGATCGGTGCGGCATGGGGCTCCTTTTGGCAGTATCAAGTTCAATGGCAAATTCAAAAAAGCGTCATATCATCTCTTCTTGGGAGAATACCCATGAACACATCGCTGACCCTGGATCCCGCGGGCCGGGTGGTGCTGCCCGCCGCTGTGCGGAAGGCGCTGGGCTTGAATCCCGGATCCCGGCTGCTCCTTTCCGTCGAAGGCCAAGTGGTGACCCTGACCCCCATGCGGGAGGCCATCCGGAAGGCCCAGGCGATCCTCGCGCCCTATCGGCCCAAGGATGGTTCGTTGATGTCGGATGCGCTGGTCGCGGAACGGCGCGAGGAATACCGCAAGGAACTGGAGGCCGACATGGCGCCTCTTCGTGCCCGAGGCGCCCATGCCAAGCGTCGTGCTTGATGCAAGCGCCCTGGTGGCGCTGTTGATGCAGGAACCTGGGGCAGAGAAGATCGCAGCTGAACTAGCTGTGGGTGATCCCATGATCTGCGCCACCAACTGGGCGGAGGTCGCGACCCGGATGATCCGCGGGGGCATCGGGGAGAAGCAGGTCCGAGCGGCGCTCAGGGCCCTGGACCTGGAGGTGGTGCCACTCGACGAGGATCTTGCGCTGGAGGCCGGTCTCATGGAACCCGAGACCCGGGCCCTCGGCCTCTCCTTGGGCGATCGCAGCTGCCTGGCCCTTGCCCTGCGGGAGGGCGCCACCGTGCTGACCACGGATCGCGCCTGGCTGAAGTGGAAGGGAAAGGCTAAGGTGGTGTGCATCCGCTGAGCCTCAGGCCATGAGCAGCGCGGTGGCGTCCGCGTCGGCGTGGAATCCGGTGGCTTCGTCGTAGTTCGGGCCCGGGGCTTGGAAAAGGGAGACGTAGGCGTCGTGGATCATGTCCAGGGCCCCCTAGCCCTGGAGTTCCCGGAAGGCGCGGTCATGCACGGCGACGGCATAGGGCTGGAGCCGACGCAGCACTTCGCGGGAAGGCCCCCCGTGGCGAAGGCATCCCTACACCGGGCTCACCCGCTTCCGCTTCGCCACCATCGGCTCCCGCCGCCTGGCCCGCTTGAAGCGCTGGATCAGCTCATGCCGCAGGTCGCCGGGCGCCACCACGGCGTCCACGTGGAGGTTGGCGGCGAGCTTCTTGAGGTCGATGTCCTGGTTGTACGCGTCGCGGAGCTGCTGGACGTAGGCGGCGCGCTCGTCCTCGGGCTTCTCGGCGATCTTGTTGGCGAAGACGGCGTTCACGGCGGCTTCGGCGCCCATGACGGCGATGCTGGCGGTGGGGAGCGCGAGGGTGGCGTCGGGATCGAAGCCGGGTCCGCTCATGGCGTAGAGGCCGGCGCCGTAGGCCTTGCGCACGACGACGCAGACCCGCGGCGTGGTGCAGCTGGCCATGGCGCTGATCATCTTGGCGCCGTGGCGGATGATGCCCTGCTTCTCCACCGCCGAGCCGATCATGAAGCCCGGCACGTCGCTGAGGAAGAGGAGCGGGATGCCGAAGGCGTCGCAGAGGTCCATGAAGCGCGCGGCCTTGTCGGCGCTGTCCACGAAGAGCACGCCGCCCTTCACCCGCGGCTGGTTGGCGAGGATGCCCACGGGCCTGCCGTCCAGGCGCGCGAGGCCGGTGATCAGCTCGGCGGCGTAGAGCTTCTTGATCTCCAGGAAGGAGCCCTCGTCCACCAGGGCCTCGATGAAGTCCTTCATCTGGAAGGGGGAGTTGATGTCCTTGGGCACCAGGGCGGCGATGTCCTTGGCCTTGGCCGCCACGCCCTTGGCCTCGTGCACCGGGACCGCGTCCTCGCAGTGCTGGGGGAAGTAGGACAGGTAGGCCTTGCACAGGGCGATGGCCTCCTGCTCGGTCTTGCACAGGAAGTCGCCGCAGCCCGACACCGAGCAGTGCATGCGGGCGCCGCCCAGGTCCTCCAGGCTGATCTTCTCGCCGATGACCATCTCCGCCATGCGGGGCGAGCCGAGGTACATGGACGCGTTGCCCTCCACCATCATCACCACGTCGCAGAAGGCGGGGATGTACGCTCCTCCAGCCGCCGACGGCCCGAAGAGCAGGCAGACCTGGGGCACGAGGCCCGAGAGCGCCACCTCCATGTGGAAGATGGTTCCCGCGTGGCGCCGGCCCGGGAACATGTCGATCTGGTCGGTGATGCGCGCCCCGGCGCTGTCCACCAGGTAGAGCATGGGCACCTTCATGCGCATGGCCACTTCCTGGATGCGGATGATCTTCTCCACGGTCCGCGCGCCCCAGGAGCCGGCCTTGATGGTGCTGTCGTTGGCCATGAGGGCCACCGTGCGGCCGTCGATCGTCGCCGTTCCCGTCACCACGCCGTCCGCCGGGAGCGACGCGTCCAGCGCGTTGGCGAAGAGGCCGTCCTCCACGAAGGAGCCCTCGTCCACCAGCAGCCGGATCCGCTCCCGCGCGAAGAGCTTGCCCTGCTCGGCGTTCTTCGCGTGGGTCTTCTCGGTGCCGCCCTGTCGGATGCGGGCGATTTCGGAGGAGAGCTGGTCGGGGTTCATCGGTCCACCTGAAGGTCAAACTTCCAAGTCTACTTGGCCAGGAAACTCTGGACATCACGACGGTCGATGCCGGCCGCGAGCAGGGCCCGTCGGATGGCGAGGGTCCGCCGTGCCCGGAGCCGGCCTGCCCCTGCCGGCGCCCACTCGTCGAGGATGGTGAACGGAGGGCGGTTCATGGCCTTCTTCGGGATCGGGATCCGAGCCGCCAGCCTCAAGCACTCGTCGAAGCGCCCCAGGGCTTCAAGTTCGCGACAGGCCCACGCCTGGTATTCGGGTGCCGCCCAGGAAACGGCGAGGGGGCTGGAGAAAGCTGTCAACGGCTTGGGGCGCCACGCTCGTTCGCCTCTCGCGGCCCGCTGTTGCAGGGCGTCGGCCTCTAGGAAGCAGCGGAGGGCCAAGTCATGGATCCCTGCGTAACTCCAATTGCGACCCATGGCAGCTTTTAGTTCCCACATTCGAGCCAGGGAGCGAGGTTGCTCTTCCGAGGCTTGATCGAGCGCGTACGAGAGTAGGAATGCGACCTGGGGCGCCTGGGACCGGGAGGTGGATCGTCGGGCGTAATCCTCGGCGAGCTTCGCCAATGCGGGACTCTTCAAGGTCCCCTGGGGCGACTGAAGCAGGAAGGCCTCCAGGAAATGGCCAAGCCTCGTCAGGAGCTGGATCCGGAGATCCATGCGCTGGACACTGGCCTCGTCCATGGCTTCGAGGATGCGTTGAGGCACGGGGCAGCGGCCGTCCAGAGCGCGATGCCATAGGGCCTGGAGCAGCGCCTTTCCGAAGGGTTCGAGGGCATCGAGGATCGCCCGGTCCTGCCGTACGTCCTCACTCTGCAGGTCGTAGGCCTTTCGAGTGAACTCCCGCTGCATGTTGTCGGCACGGTCCACAGCACCGGGACCCTCCACCCAGGCGGGGACCTCCGCCAGCCAGTGCCATTCCTGGGGGTTCCTCTCCAAGAAAGTCAGAGAGTCGACCAAGTGGCTGTACAGATTCTCCACGCGGTCCCATTGGCCCGCCTTGATGCGGAGCACCAGTTCCTCGCGCAGGGCCCGGTCTGGCTGGACGCGTCCATAGTCGTTGCGCTGGTGCGCACGAAGGGCCGCCACCGCGTCGGATAGCAGGTCCGCGGCCTCGGCAGGGTGACCCTGGATCTCCAGGCGCGTGACCTCATCCCAGACCGGGGGTCCCGGCTTCGCTTCCTCCGGAGGATCGACGACTCGCACGACGTGCGTTCCAAACGATTCCACGTGGGCGAGCTGCGTCCGGACCCGTGCGAATTCCTGCCGCACCTCGTGCCCATCAGGCAGGCTGCTCTCCAGGTCCCCGACGAGGGAGAGGAACCGATTCTGAGCGGCGCTGGCCTCCTGGGACATCCTTCCGAAATGCGGCATATGGCCCTGGACTGGCCGGAACTGCAAAGAGCCCATCACCAGGCGCGTGAGGTCCAACAATCGAGGATCACGCTTGCAGGCGTCCAGTGCATCGACGCATTGGATGGACTGTTCGACGCTCATCTGTCGGTCTGGCTTCAACTGCCGGATCAGCAGCTCGACGCGCAGCCGCTCCCGGTCCTGGACCTGCGCTTCGATGACGCGGGCCGCTTCGAATTCAGAGGCCTGGGCGTCGCGGCCCAAGGCCTGCTGGAGGTCCAGACGCGCGAGCAAGAATGGAAGCCTGCGTGGATCATCCCGCCCGTGGCGGGCAAGGATGCGCCGGTCGCCCTTCACGATGGCCACGAAGGCCGCGGCGATCTGCGCTTCCGGGACCGGGGCAAGCGCCTGTTGCTCAGCCAGCACCCTCAGCGCGATGACCTGGGCATGGAGGGGAGGTCCGGACTCGCGTCTGGCTCGAAGGCTCGTGTCCACGCGCTGAAGCAGAGCCAACGCTTCCCCTCGCCGTTTTGCCTCCGCCGGCATCCGATCGACCGGAGTGGGGTCGAACCCACCCGGGGCAGGCATGAGGAGCCGCCGTGCCGCCTCGACGAGGGCCTCGATGTCTGCGGACGTGTGAGCCTGGGAGACCAGGACCGGAGGGAGCAGCACCAGCATGGGGGCGATGATGACAGGAAGGCAGAGACAGCCTCGATCCGGCCGCCTCACCCCGGCCAGGCGCTGCCCATCAACCCTTGTAGCTTCGCCTGGTGCTCCAAGTCCTTGAGCAGCTTGTCGAGGTCCTTGCGCTCCTCCTTCGGCACCGTGCCCACGCGGTCGAGCACGGCCTGGCAGCGCCGGGCGAGGTCGAGGGCCTCGTCGTAGGCGAGGTCCTCCTCGTAGCCCTGCAGCAGGGCGAGGACGAGGCCGCCGGCGATGTCCATCTCCTCCTTGGTGCCGTGGAATCCTGGCGCGGCCTTGTCGAAGGCGTCCAGGAGCACCTTGCGTCCCTCCTCCTCCTGGCCGTGCTGGAGGAGGTGGAGGCCCAGGAGCGTGCGGAGTTCGAGGCGCTCGCGGTCTTCGGGGGCCTTGGGATAGGTCGCGATCTCGAGGGCGCGGCGGAGCAGGCCCTCAGCCTTGTCCGGTGCGCGCTCCTTCAGCCGGTCCGCAGCGTTCCGCAGCCAGGGGATCCAGCGCGGGTCCAGGGGATCCCAGGCCTTCGCGAGGAGCTTCAGGGCCGCATCCAGGCAGCCCTCCTCGTCGTCCGTGTCCCGCAGCGCGATCCGGGTCAGGAGGGCCTGGGCCCGTGCTTCGGAAGGGGCGGCGGGATCGCCGCCCTCGCAGGGCCCGCCGCGCTGGCCAGCCTCCTCGTCCCCCAGGGCCTGGAGCAGCACCGGAGCCGGGGGCAGCGGCACGCCCTCGGGGAGGCCCAGCTCCTTCTGGAGGCGCGGCACCAGGGCGGTCCACAGCTCGGCTTCAGCCGGGGAGCCCGCCACGAGTGCCAGGGCCTCCGCGAAGCCGCTTCGGGGCCGGCTCCGGGGGCTGTGCGCCCAGAGCTGGAGCGCCTCCTTCGCCACCCGGTCCGCCGCCTCCGTCCTCCCCGCCCTGCGCCAGGCCGCCGCGGCTTCGAAGCCGAGGTCCAGGCCGTCGTCCTGGGACGAGGCGGCGGTGAAGAGGGCCGCGGCCTCCTCGAAGCGGCCCTGCCCCGCCAGGTTGCGCGCCAGCCAGACCTGGTCCGAGGGTTCGCCGGGCCGCAGGGCGCTGCGCCGCAGGCGCTCGGCGTCGGCCCACTGACCCTCGGCCTCCAGCGCCAGGGCCAGGCCCCGCGCGACCTCGCCGTCGTCGCCCAGGGCGTTCCGGCGCACCGCCACCGCCCTCGCCAGGTCCCGCAGGAGGGCCGGGTCGCGGTGCCGCTCCAGGAAGTCGAGGGAACGGTTGGCGACGCGGGCGAAGGCCTTCCCGTCCGCCTCGGGCAGCAGCTCCCGCAGCAGCCCCGCGCCCCGCTCCCAGGCGCCTTCGGCCTCCGCCAGGTCCACGCGCTGGAGCCGCGGCCCCAGGCCGGGGCGGGCCGCCAGCATCCGGTCGGCGCGGGCCAGCAGGTCCTTCGCGAGGGCCCGCCACGGCGTCTTCAGCAGCGGGTGCGCCCAGTTCCCCGGCCACGTCCGGTCCGTCGCCAGCTGGCCGGCATCCACGCGCTCCAGGAGCTTCGCCACGTTGTCCCGCAGCCCCTCGCTGCCCTTCGTCGCGCAGAGCTTCCACACGCCCTGGGCGTCGCTGCGGAAGGCGGTCTCCAGGAAGGCCTTCGAAGCCTCCTCGCCCTCGGGTCGACGCAGCCACAGGTCCGCCAGTGTCTCCGTCCAGTGCAGCGTCGCCTCCACCTGGGGCCCGCGCATCACCAGGAACTCGCCGTAGGCCTTGCGCAGCGCCGTCACGGCCCGGCGCTCGAGGTCGAGGCGGGGTCCCTTGGACGTGGCCACCGCGATGTCCAGCAGGCGGTCGGCGTAGCGCCGGGCGTTGAGGCCCTGGGCCTCGAAGCAGCTCTCCAGCGCCTCGAGGTGGGGCAGGAGCTGCTTCGACGAGGCGCCGTGGAAGCGCTCCTGCAGCTTCAGGCCCCGCGTCAGCTCCGTGCAGGCCCGCGCCCACACACGGTCGCCGCGGTCCCCTTCGCCGGTGCGCTGCAGGGCCGCGCCCCACAGGCCCGCCGCCTCCAGGGTGCCGGGGTGGAAGCGCCCCAGCGCCGCGGACCGCGCCTTGACGGCCTTCTCCAGGGCGAAGCGCAGGCGCACCAGCTGCTCCGGCGTGGGCTTGGCGTCGGCGCGGAACGCGTCCCGGGCGCTCTCCACGGCCTTCGCGGCCTCGGCGAGGGGGGCCCGGGTCTCGGCGGCCAGCACGGCAAGGGGGAGCACGTCCCCAGCCTACCTTCTGTCAGGTCCCGCGGGCGGAGGGACCGGACCCCGTAGGATGGAGGGATGGACGACGCCCGCCGCCGGCTGCTCACGCCCGCCTTCGTGCTGCTGACCTCGTTCTACTTCCTGATCTTCGTGGTGGGCTACCAGCTCTTCCCCGTGCTGCCGCTCCACTGGCGGGACCAGGGCGCCAGCCTCGCCGAGAGCGGGCGCTTCATGGCGGCCTTCACCCTGGGCTCCGGCCTCGGCGCCCTCTTCACGGGCCCGCTCGGCGACAGGCTCGGCCAGCGCCGGGTGCTGCGGGGCGCCTCCCTCTTCTGCGCCGCCTGCTTCGGCGCCTATGCGGTCATGCCCGGGCGCTGGGGCTTCTACGTCCTCGCGCCGCTGCACGGGCTGTTGTGGTCCGGCCTGCGCACGGCCAGCGTCGCCAAGGTGGGCGGCCTCCTGCCGGAGGAGGACCGCGCCGGCGGCCTCAGCCTTTTCGGCCTCGCCAGTCCCGGCGGCGTCGCGGTGGGTCCGCTGCTCGGCCTCTGGCTCTTCCCTCACCTCGGCTTCCCCTGGCACATGGGCCTGCTGGGCGTCTCCTTCTACGCCCTGCACGTCATGGTGGGCCGGCTGCCCAAGGACCCGCCGAAGGCCGAGCGCCCGCCCCTGAGGCTGGGCCTGCCGGAGCGCGGCGTCTGGCTCCCCGCGATCACCCTCTTCCTCCTCGCGCTGAGCTTCGGACCCATGCCGCCCTACTCGGCCCAGGAGGCGAAGGCGCTGGGCCTCGCCTGGACCTCGGCGCTGCTCACCTGCTTCTCGCTCGGCATGGTGGCCATGCGCCTGGGCCTCGGCATCCGCGGCCTCGGGCCCTCGCCGGCGCGCCTGCTGCCCTGGATGATGGCGATCACCTTCGCGGGCAACGTGATGCTCGCGAGCCTGCCCGGCGGGCGATGGCACGGTCTCGACCTCGAGCTCGTGCGCCACATGGTGGGCTCCTTCATCTACGGCGCCGGCTACGGCATGGTGCACACGCTGATCTTCTCCGAGGTGATGGCGCGCGGCTCGGTGGCCCGCCGGGGCGCCGCCGTGGGCGCCCTCTACGCGGCCTTCGACGGCGGCGTCGCGGCGGGCAGCACGGCCGTGGGCTGGGTCATGCAGCGCTTCTCCTTCCGCATGGGCTGGGCCGTCGGCGCCGCCTGCCTCGTGGTGGCCTTCGTCCTGTGCCTGCGCCTCGCACGGCCCGTTCCGGCCTCGGCGGAGGCCTGAGATGGACGAGGCCCGCATGGACACCGCACGCACGGATGCCTCCCGCGCGGACGCCGCCTGCGCGGACGCCGCCTGCGCGGACGCCGCCTGCGCGGACGCCGCCTGCGCGGACGCCCCCCGACCCGGTCTCTGGACTCGCGAATTCGCCCTCGTCTGGTGCGGGACCTTCCTCACCTTTTTCGCCGCCTTCCAGCTCTTCCCCACGGCGCCCTTGCGGCTGCGTGAGCTGGGGGCGGATCTCTCGGAGAGCGGGCGCTTCCTCACGGTCTTCACCGTGGGCTCGAGCCTCGGCGCGCTGGTCACGGGCCAGCTCGGGGACCGCATCGGCCACAAGCGGATGATGGTCTTCGCCTCGACCACCTTCATGGCCATCATGGCGGCCTACGCCTTCCTGCCGGTGCGCTGGGGCTTCTACGTGCTCGCGCCGGTCCACGGCGCCATCTGGTCCGGCCTCCTCACCGCCACCACGGCCCTGCTGGGCGGCCTGCTGCCGGAGGACCGCCGCGCCGAAGGGCTGAGCTGGTACGGCCTCGCCAGCCCCGGCGGCGTGGTCTTCGGGCCCACCGTGGGCGTGGCGATGCACCAGGCCTTCGGCTTCCGCGGCATGTGCCTCGGGCTGGTCCTCAGCTTCGGGATCCTCGCGGTGCTCACCCGGCGGCTTCCCCCCGACCGCGCCCACGAGGGGGAGCGCCCGCCCTTCCAGGGCCCGGAGGGACCCGCCATCCGCCTGGCCTCGGTGCTCTTATTCATCGCCCTGAGCTACGGCGCGCTCTCCAGCTTCAGCGCCCAGGAGGCCCTCTGGCTGAAGATGGCCTGGCCCTCGGCCTTCCTCTCCTGCCTCGCCATCGGGATGGTGGCCACGCGCCTCGTCATGGGCTGGGTGGGCTTCGGGCGGCGCCCCGTGCGCCTGCTGCCCTGGATGCTCGCGTTGGCGGCCCTCGGCCTCTCGGTGCTGGCCTTCGCCCCCGGCGGGCTGGCCCGGCACGTGGTCGCGGGTCTCGTCTACGGCGCGGGCTACTCCATGGTCTTCACCCTCCTCAACACCGCGCTGCTGGCCACCGTCTCGCCCCAGCGCCGGGGCGCCGCCTTCGGCACCTTCATGTTCGCCTTCGACGCGGGCATCGGCCTCGGGAGCTGGGCCCTGGGCCTGCTGATGGGCACCTGGGGCTTCCAGTGGGGCTGGCGGGCGGGCGTGCTGGCCATGCTCTGCGGCCTGCCCCTCACGGTGCGCATCGCGAGGATCCACGGCGGACCCGAGGCCCCGGCGGCCTAAACGGCCGCTCCCGCCCCGCCGTTACCCAGGGGCCATGGCCTTCCTCACGCCCTCCGCCGCCTCCACCCTCGCCTTCGAGGCCATCCTCGCGGCGGTCGCGGGGGCCTTCCTGGTGGGCCACGTGGCCGCGGACCGGGCCCTGGGCCGCAGCCCCGTCGAGGCCGTGCGCCGGCTGGGCCTCGTGGCGGCGGGCCTGCTGGCCTTCGTGGGCCTCGCGGCCTTCGCCAGCATGGGCCTGGAGGCGGCGCCCATGCCGCGCCTGATGGCCTGGTTCCTGGCCTCCAACGTCGCCGCGGCGGCGGCCGCCCTCTCCCCCCTGGGCCGCACCTACGCCCGGGGCCTCCCCCTGGGCGCCCTGGTGGCCTTCCAGGCCTTCCGCCTGCCCCTGGAGCTGGTGCTCCATGCCTGGGTCCGGCAGGGGAGCATCCCCGAGACGATGACCTGGAACGGCCTCAACCTCGACATCCTCGCCGGTGCTCTAGCCTTGGGCCTCGCCCCCTGGTGCGCCCGCTGGCGCGGGGCCGCGTGGCTCTTCAACGTGGCGGGCCTGGGCCTGCTCTTCAACGTCGCGCGGCTGGCGGTGATGTCCTCGCCCCTGCCCTTCGCCTGGGGCGTGCAGCCGCCGCTGCGGCTCGCCTTCCACCTGCCCTACGCCCTCATCGTGCCGGTCTGCGTGGGCGGCGCGCTCTTCGGCCACCTGGTGCTGACCCGGGCGCTGCTGGAAGGCGGCCGGCGCGGGGCCTGACCGCGCGGGCTCAGGCCGTCCAGCACACGCGGTCCCGGGGCACGGAGCTGCGCACCTCGAGGCGCCCGTCCGCGGCCAGGTCCGGCAGGTCCACCACGCGGAACCCGTCCAGGCCCGCCGCCTGCGCGGGGATGGCGAAGGCCCCCACCCAGGCGTCCCGGCCGCTCTTCTTGGCGGCGTAGAGGCAGAGGTCCGCCGCCTCCAGGGTCTCCTCCCAGCGGAAGGCCGCCGGGTCGCCGGGGTTCAGGGGGTAGACCGCGAACCCGACGGAGCAGGTGAGGCGGATGACGCTGCCGTCCGGCAGCTCGAAGGGATGGTTGTGGAAGCCGTTCTGGATCTTGCGGGCGATGGCCGCCACGGACTCCCGGTCCACCCGGCGGGCCACCACCAGGAACTCCTCGCCGCCCCAGCGCGCGACCGCGTCCGTCTCCCGGCAGGCGTTCCGGAGGATCTCGGCGGCCTGGCGCAGCACCGCGTCGCCGCAGGCGTGGCCGTGGTTGTCGTTCACGGCCTTGAAGTGGTCCAGGTCCACCATGAGGAAGCCCAGATCCTCGCCCCGCGCCGTCTCCTGGCGGGCCTGGGCCGTGCGGTAGGCCCGCTGGACCCTGGCCTCCTCCTCGGGCATGTGCAGGTTGAGGTAGCGCCGGTTCCGCAGGCCCGTGAGGGCGTCCACCATGCTCGCCTCCTCGAGGGCCTGGTTCGCGGCGGAGAGGTCGCGGGTGCGGAGCTCCACCAGATGCTCCAGCTCGAGGGTCCGCCGGTGCAGGAGGCCGGTGCGCCAATGGACCAGCAGGAGCACGAGCCCCCCCAGCGCGAGCAGGGAGAGGACCGCGAACCACCAGCTCTGCCACCAGGGGCGCAGGATCAGCAGCGGCTGGGTGGCCTCCGGCCCGGGCTGGCCGTCGGCGTCGAGGAAGCGGGCCGCGAAGGTGTAGCTGCCGGGGGGCAGGGTCGTGTAGCGGACCTCCCGGCTCTGCACGTCCCGCCAGGCGTCCTCGAAGCCCACCAGCCGGACCTGGGGCCGGAGGTGGGTCTCGTCCAGGAAGCTCAGGCACTCGAAGGCGAAGTCCACGGAGCGGTAGCGGTAGGCGATCCGGAGCGGCCCCTCCGAGCGGTCCCAGAGACGGCCGCTGCCGTCCTTGACGAGGGTGAGCCGGGCCTTCGGGGAAGGCAGCGGCCCGCGGTAAATGCGGTGGTCCAGGTGGGCGATGCCGCTGCTGGTGCCGGCCCACACGTCCCCCTCCGCGTCCCCGTCCTGGTCCAGCCAGAGGGACTGGCCCACGCAGTCCTCCCCGGGGAGGCCGCGGCTCCGCGTGAACTGCTCGAAGCGCCCGTCCTTCCACCGCTTCACGCCCTCGGTGGTGCCGAACCAGAGGGTGCCGTCGCGGCCGGCCTCGAGGCTCAGGATGTCGTCGTCGAAGAGGACCTCCGGCTTGTCCAGGTGCTGCACCACGCGCCAGCCCTCCTTCCCGTGCTCGAGGCGGCTGAGCCCGTGGGCCGACCAGTAGCCGATCCAGACCTGCCCCGCCGGGGTGCGGGCCAGGGTGTAGACGTGGAGCTCCTTCAGGCCCTCCCGAGTCCCCAGGCGGATCCAGTCTCGGCCCTCGAGGACCGCGACGCCGCGGGTCGAGGCGACCCAGACCCGGCCCTCGGGCTCGACGACGATGCGCGTGATCGTCTCGTCCTCGGCGCCCTCGGGCAGCCTCACGCGCTCGCTGGACCAGCCGCTCCCGCGCCGGACCAGCCGGTGCAGGCCCCGGAGGCCGGTCCCGATCCACAGCCCGCCCGTGGGGTCGGGGGCGAGGGCCGTGACGTTGCTCGTGCCGATGCCGGGCACGGGGACCGATTCGAAGGCCTTGGCGCCGGCCGCGAGGCGGAGGAGGTCCATGGGCCGGTTCGGCGACGGCATGCCCCCGGCCCAGAGGCTCCCCTGGCTGTCCATGGCGAGGGCGTAGAAGCCCCGCTCCTGGGTCTCGGGGCGGGCCTGGAACCGCGTCCCGTCGAAGGCGGCCAGGCCGCGCATGGTGCCGGCCCACAGGAGGCCGGCGCGGTCGCGGTTGAGGCACCACGCGGCGTCGGCGGGGAGGCCCTGCTTGCGGGTGAAGCCCTGCCACACGAAGCCCCCCTGGAGGCGGTGCACGCCTTCGGCGCCCACCCAGAGGGAGCCCTCGCGGTCCACGAAGATGGCGTTGGACCACGGCGTCGGCAGGCCCTCGGCCTCGCCCAGGAGGAAGCGGCGCTCCCCGTCGAAGAGGGCGAGCCCGTTGTCGGTGTGGACCCACACGCGCCGTTCCTGGTCCAGGCAGAGGGTGGCGGCGGTGGTGGGCTTCCCGGGGAGGAGGGCGGTCATGTCCACGGGGGCCGCGCCCCAGGCGGGGAGGCGCAGGAGGTGGCTGGCCCCCCGGACCCAGACGTGGCCCCACTTGTCCTTGACGATCCCGTCGTAGCGGTCGCCGTTCAGGGGCGGGGGCAGGTCCTGGCGCTCCCACGCGACGCCGGCGCCGCGGGGATGCCCCCGGAGCAGGTGGTAGTCGGGCTTGCGGCCGTCCCCGGGCACGCCCTCCCGCTGGGCGGCCAGGATCTCCCCGCTGGCCGGATCCACCCAGAGGGCCGTGATGGCCCCGGGAGGGACGTTGGGGACCCGCTCGAAGGATTCCCCGAGGTCCGTGGAGCGGGAGAGCCCGGAGAAGCTCGCCATGAGGATGGCCCCGTCCCGGGCCTCGGCGAGCTTCGGCCGGTCCTGGAAGCGCACCCCGGGCCCCGGGTGGGCCGGCTGGAAGCGGCGGCCGTCGAAGCGGAAGATCCCGCCGGTGGTGAGCACCACGATGGCGCCGCTGGAGAAGCAGCGGATGTCGTTCACCACCGCGTCGGCGATGCCCTCGTTCTGGGCGAAGCGGAGGAAGCGCTGGCCGTCGTACCGGAAGGCGCCGCCCTCGGTGCCCACCCAGATGTAGCCGGTGGCGTCCTGGGTGATGCAGCTCGTCGCCAGGTTCGTCAGCCCCTGGTCGGGCCCGTAGCTCCGGAAGCGGTAGGTCCCCTGGGCGGTCAGGATCGAGGCGGCCGCGGCCAGGAGCAGGCCGAGCAGCCGTCGGGGGACTCCGCCTCCAAGGAGGCAGGTCAGCGCGCGAAGGGCCGGGTTGGATCGCATCGGGGATGCCTAGGTATAGCCGTGGGCCGCCGCCTTGGAAAGCGCCTTCGCCCCTCCCCGTCAATTCCGGCGGAACACCTTCCCCCCATGGTGGCTCGCCTGGTCCCTCGGCTTGACGATGAGCTCGTCGATGTTCACGTGGTCGGGCAGCCCCACGGCCCACCGCACGCACTCCCCGATGTCGGCGGCCGCGAGGGGCGTCATGCCGCGGTAGACCGCGTCCGCCTTGGCGTCGGCGTCCGCCTGGCCGGCGAACCTCACGTTGGAGAACTCGGTGCGCACCATGCCCGGGTCCACCGAGGTCACGCGGATGGGCTCGCCGCACAGTTCCAGGCGCAGGGCCTGGGCGAGGGCCTTCACGCCGTGCTTGGAGGCGCAGTAGACGCCACCGCCCTCGTAGGCCACGTGGCCCGCGGTGCTGCCGATGAAGACCACGTGCCCCCAGCCCGCGGCGCAGAGGTGGGGCAGCGCGGAGCGGACGGTCTTCACGACGCCCTCCACGTTGGTGCGCAGCATGGCCTCGAGGTCGGCGTCGGGGATCTCCCACACCTTGTCGAGGCCCCGGGCGAGGCCGGCGTTGGCCACGACCACGTGGAGCGCTCCGAGGGCCGCGGCCGCGCCGTCCACGAAGGCCTGCACCGAGGCCGTGTCGCGGGTGTCCACCGCGCCCGCCCAGGTCCGCACCCCGTGGGCCGCGGCGAGGTCCGACGCGAGGGCCTGGACGCGGTCCAGGCGGCGCGCGCCCAGGGCGAGGTGGAAGCCCTCCGTCGCCAGGGCGCGGGCGATGGCCTCGCCGAGGCCGCTGGAGGCGCCGGTGACGAGGGCGACGGGGTGGGCGGGGCGGGACGATGCGGAGGTATCCATGTCTACTCTTGAAAGAAGTCGCTGGGGGGGGGGCAGAATCAGTGCCATCCACTCAACCCATCGCGAAAGGATACTGTCCTTCGCGCCCTCGTCCTCGGAGGCCTCATGAGCCGCGTCTCAAGCACTGTTTCTGCCCGGACTCTCACGGCCCTTGCAAGACCCTTCGCCCTTCTCGCTGCCCTGATGATGAGTGCTCCAGTGAATGCCGCCCCCGCAGGGAATGGATGCGGGTGTTCAACCGGTGAATATGGTGTGACCTGCTGCAACCCGGACGAAAAAGCCTGGGGAACCTGCACGATTTACTTGTACGACAATGAAGGCCGCTGCTACGGCCAGTTTGAGGTCGATTCCAGCCTTGACCTCTGCTGACGGACGAGGCCTTTCATGTTGGTGTGGTTGCGCGTACTTGGACTCTTCTGCACGATTCTGTCCATCGGTCCGGCGCAGGATGCCGAGACGTCGACGGGTCGAACCGAAGCCCGGGACCCCGGGCGGTCAGAGCCGGTGAAACCCACTCTCCAGCCCCGGATGCCAGGCGTCCCGGTCTTGGCCGATGGACTCCGTACCGCCAAGCAAACGGGGATCCAGGTATGGGATGAAGGGAAGCTCTACACGCTCCCCGAATACAAATCGGGGCATGTCGTTTGCTCTTCTCTCGTCCGCGGAAAAATTTCAAGGATCGAACTACGCCTTCCAGAGACTCACCGCTTCGCAACGGTCTCGAAAGGGGTGGCCTACACGTGGGCCAAGACCAAGGATGGGATCACCTTCTTCCAGGGATTCCGGTTCCAGGAATGGACCCAGATCGGATCCATCCCCGATCCGACCCTGATGATCTCCGATTTCCGACCACTCTCCGAGGACCGCCTCCTCGTGGTGCGTATTGCCGTCCCGTTCGTGACGCCCGAAAGGGCTTCCTTCTTCGGTGTCTTCAAACGGGATTCCTCGGGCAACTTCAGACTGGAGGATTGCGCCCAGGACGGGCTACCTCTGTTTGATGCTCGGCTCCGGCAACAGTTCCCGAAGGGTCCGCCAGTCCGGTGGGTCGCCGAGGAATCCCAGCCCATCTATGTGGACTGCGCCGGGCTGAAGCTCGTGGATACCGGTGGGTTCCCGCTGGCGGTCCTGCCGCGTTCAGGCTGGATCGTCGTTTTTCACCCGGAGACTGGCCGGCCGCGAGGAAGCTCCCAGCTCTATCCCTCCACGCGCTCCCCTGAGAACAAGAACAAGGCCAAAGAAGTCGCATTACTGGGTTGGCGTCCGTCCAAGGATGGTGAACTGCTGATCGCTGCAAGAACCGAGGATGCTATTCTCAATTCCCGGGACATCTTCCAGGACACTTCCAAGCTCAGAACCATGGATCCGGCCGCCTATGCGAAGGCCATGGACCGTTACTTTGAAGCCTCCCTCGAAGCATTTCCAGACTTGCGTTGGTTCGAGTTCGATCCAGAGTCGAGGCACTTCAGGCCGATCCTTGCTCCTCGGAATCAGCCCGAAAGGGTCCTCTCGGGAAGTGCGCTCCGTGGCTTCCAATTCTGGTTGGATGCCAAAGGCAATTGCACATCTTCTGGCGAGATGTAGGGACGATGGACCCGGGGGAGGCCCTAGTCGGCGCGCACCGACGCGTAGGCCTCCACCGCCTCCGCGAGGCAGGCCATGGCCCGCTGGATGAGCGGGACCTCCAGCACGTAGGCCACCCGCGCCTGGCTCGCGCCCCGGCCCTGCGTCGCGTAGAAGCCGGGCCCGGCGGCCAGCATCACGGTCTCGCCGTCCTTCTCGAAGTCCGTGAGCAGCCAGCGGGTGAAGGCCTCCGCGTCGGCCACCGGGAGCCCGGCCATGAGGTAGAAGGCGCCGGCGGGCTTGAGGCAGGTGACGCCGGGGATGGCCATGAGGCCGTCGAAGGCCGCGTCCCGGCGGCGGCGGTACTCCTCCCGCACGGGCGCGAAGAAGTCCGGGCCGAGGTTCGCCGCGGCCAGCGCTCCCCGCTGCTCCGCCACCGGCGGGCAGAGGCGGCCCTGGGCCATGCGGATGGCGGCGGCGACCACCTCCCGGTCCCGGGAGACGAGGCAGCCGATGCGGGCGCCGCAGGCGCTGTAGCGCTTGGAGACGCTGTCCACGAGGATGGCGCGGCGCTCCAGGGCCGGGACCGAGAGCACCGAGGCGTGCTCGCCCTCGTAGACGAACTCGCGGTAGACCTCGTCGCCGATGACGAAGAGGCCCAGCTCCTCGGCGATGCGGCCCACCGCCTCCAGCTCGTCCCGGTGCAGCACCGTGCCCGTGGGGTTGTTGGGGGAGCAGACGAGGATGGCCTTGGTGCGGGGCGTGACCGCCGCCCGGATGACGTCCTCCGCCGGGAGGTGGAAGCCGTCCGCGGCCTCGACGGAGAGGGCCTTCAGGACCACGCCGCTCATGCGGGCGAAGGCCAGGTAGTTGGTGTAGAAGGGCTCGAAGCAGAGGATCTCGTCCCCCGGGCCCGCGGCGATCTGCATCGCGAAGAGCAGGGCCTCGCTGCCCCCGACGGTCACCACGATGTCCCGGGGCTCCACGGCGATGCCCGCGCGGCGGTAGTAGCCCGCGAAGGCCTCCCGGAGCGCGGGCTCCCCTTCGGAGCGGCCGTAGGCCAGCACCGGGGCGTCGTAGCTCCGGATCGCCTCCAGGAAGGCCGGCGGCGTGGCCACGTCGGGCTGGCCGATGTTGAGGCCGTGGACGCGCAGGCCCTTCGCCCGGGCGGCGTCCGCCAGGGGGGCCAGCTTGCGGATCGGGGAGTCCGGGAAGCCGAGGGCGCGGTCGGAGATGCGGGGCACGGGTCCTCCAGGCGGGACTAGAGCAGGGTGCGGGGATCCGTATAGTCGAGCTTCTGGTCCCGGGCCACCGGCTCGCAGGTCATCCTGCCCTCGTGGGTGTTGAGGCCGAGGAGGAAGCCGGCGTCCGCGGCGAGGGCCTTCCGCCAGCCCAGGTTCGCGAGCTTGAGGGCGTAGGGCAGCGTGGCGTTGGTGAGGGCGATGGTGGAGGTGCGGGGCACGGCGCCGGGCATGTTGGCCACGCCGTAGTGCAGCACGCCGTCCACGAAGTAGACGGGGTCGGCGTGGGTGGTGGCGTGGGTGGTCTCCACGCAGCCGCCCTGGTCCACCGCGACGTCCACGATCACCGAGCCCTGGCGCATGAGCTTGAGCATGGGCTTGGTGATGAGCTTCGGGGCCGCGGCGCCGGGGATGAGCACGGCGCCGATGACGAGGTCGGCGGTGGGCAGCACCTCCTCCACGTGGGCCTCGCTGCTCCAGAGGGTCTCGATCTTGGAGCCGAAGATGTCGTCCAGGTAGCGCAGGGTCTGGAGGCTGCGGTCCAGCACGGTGACCCGGGCGCCCATGCCGGCGGCCATCTTGATGGCGTTGATGCCCACCACGCCGCCGCCCAGCACGATGACGTGGGCCGGGGGCACGCCGGGGACGCCGCCCAGCAGCATGCCCCGCCCGCCGTTGGTCTTCTGGAGGTAGAAGGCGCCGATCTGCACCGCCATGCGGCCGGCCACCTCGGACATCGGCGTGAGCAGGGGCAGCTTGCCCGCCGCGTCGGTGATGGTCTCGTAGGCGATGGTGGTGGCGCCGGACTTCAGCAGGCCTTCCGTCTGCTCCGGATCCGGAGCGAGGTGCAGGTAGGTGAAGAGGATCTGCCCCTTGCGCAGCATGGCGATCTCGCCCTTCTGGGGTTCCTTCACCTTGATGACCATCTCGGCGCCGTCGAAGACCTCCTTCGCCGTGGCCAGCATCGTGGCCCCCGCGGCGACGTACTCGGCGTCGGTGAACCCGCTGCCCAGGCCCGCGCCGGCCTCCACGACCACCTTGTGCCCCGCCGCCGCCAGGGCCTTCGCCCCCGCCGGCGTCAGGCCCACGCGGTTCTCGTTGTTCTTGATCTCCTTGGGGCAGCCGACGATCACGGGACCTCCTTTCAGACGGACATCACAGGTTACCCCAGGTCAAGGAATTCCCCCCGTGGCAAGGACCACCGGCACCGATAGACTCGAGGTTCCGCGCCTTTGGAGGCCCCGTGCTCAATTTCGCCCTGACCCCCGAACTGCAGGCCCTCAAGGACGAGGCCCACGACTTCGCCCTCAACGTGATCCGCCCGGTGGCGCGCCACTACGACGACACGGGCGAGTGGGCGACGCCGGTCTACGAGAAGGCCTGGGACCTGGGCTACCTCCAGTCCCTCGTGCCGAAGTCCTGCGGCGGCCCGGGCAAGAGCCAGATCGAGGAGGCCCTCGTGTGCGAGGAGCTGGCCTGGGGCTGCGGCGGCCTCTACACCAGCATCATGGCCAACGGGCTGGCCATCACGCCCATCCTCATCGCGGGCAGCGAGGAGCAGAAGAAGAAGTGGCTCGGCAGGCTGGTGGAGGCTCCCCTCTTCGCGGCCTTCTCCCTGAGCGAGCCCAACGCCGGCAGCGACGCGGGCTCCATGACCTGCCGCGCGGAGCTGAAGGGCGACAAGTACGTCATCAACGGGACGAAGTGCTACTGCACCAATGGCGGCTACGCGGACTTCTACACCCTCTTCTGCTCCACCAACCCCGACAAGGGCGCCCGGGGCACCAGCTGCATCGTCGTGCCCCGCGACACGCCGGGCCTGAAGGTCGGCAAGGCGCTGGACAAGATGGGCCAGCGCGCCTCGAACCAGGTGGAGGTCCACTACGAGAACGCCGAGGTGCCGGCGGAGAACCTCCTGGGCAAGGAGGGCATGGGCTTCATCATCGCCATGAAGACCCTCGACCAGACCCGCGCGGCGGTGGCCGCCGGCGGCGTCGGCGTGGCCCGCGCGGCCTTCGAGATCGCCCTGGAGTACGCCAAGACCCGCGTCCAGTTCGGCCAGCCCATCTTCAGCAACCAGGCCGTGAGCTTCATGCTCGCGGACATGGCCAAGAAGATCGAGGCGAGCCGCCTGCTCACCTGGCAGGCCGCCTGGATGACCGACAACGGCATCAAGAACTCCAAGCAGAGCGCCATCGCCAAGACCTTCGCCACCGACACCGCCATGGAGGTCAGCACCGACGCCGTGCAGATCCTCGGCGGCAACGGCTACAGCCGCGACTACCTCGTGGAGAAGTGCATGCGCGACGCCAAGCTCCTCCAGATCTACGAAGGAACGAACCAGATCCAGCGGCTGGTGATCGCGAAAGAGATCCAGCAGGGGAACTGACCGGACAGGAGCGGCCACCGACCGTTCATGACTTGGGCCTGCGGGGCAGGGCCAAGTCTTGAACGGCTGGTTCGTTCAACCAGATCCAGCGGCTGGTGATCGCGAAAGAGATCCAGCAGGGGAACTGACCGCTGCGGACCGCGCGGATCCCGTTCCCCGGACGGCCCGCCGCCCCTGGCGGGGCTCCGACGGCACGGGTCCCAAATTTCCCTTGGCAGCCGCCCCGGGTCATGGCTCCATGGACGCACCCATCCATCCTGGTGGCCTTTGACAAGCTCCCGCGCTGGAAGCCTGGCAGGCGCGAGGAGTCCCTCCGTTCCCAGGCCCATCATCTTTCCAAGCAGGTAGCACCATGGCAGAAGGCATCGTGAAGTGGTTCAACGCCGAGAAGGGCTTCGGCTTCATCACCCCCGACGGCGGCGGCGCGGACCTCTTCGTCCACTTTTCCGCGATCCAGGACAAGGGCTTCCGCACCCTGGCCGAGAACCAGCGCGTCAGCTTCGACGTCGCCCAGGGACAGAAGGGGCTCCAGGCGACCAACGTCTTCAAGCTCTGAGGACTTCCCGTCCCCGTCCCCAAGCGGCCCTCCGGGGCCGCTTGGCGCGTCCGGGGGTGGGTGTGTGGCCGTGGCTCCCCAAGTGCGGGAAGGGTGACCTGGGTTCCTCCTTTTTTGTGGCCTTTCCCCGCGAACCGTGGGGAAATGGTCCCGAACCCATCCTCGGGATGGCCATTCGACAGGCTTTTGCGTCCATCGCCCGGGGGGCGCGCAGGCTCAAACCCTCCGGGCTATTTTTCTGCAGGTAGCACCATGGCTGAAGGCATCGTGAAGTGGTTCAACGCCGAGAAGGGCTTCGGGTTCATCACCCCCGACGGCGGCGGCGCGGACCTCTTCGTCCACTTTTCCGCGATCCAGGACAAGGGTTTCCGCACCCTGGCCGAGAACCAGCGCGTCAGCTTCGACGTCGTCCAGGGCCAGAAGGGCCTCCAGGCGACCAACGTCGTCAAGGCCTGACCCTTCGGGCCATCATGAGGGGCCGCGGATGAAGCCTCGCACCCTGATCCCCCTCGCCGTCGTCCTGGGCTTCCTGGCCTGGGCCGCCCGCGCCGCGTCCCCGGAGCGCGGGGTCGCCGCCGTCGTGGCCTGGTCGGCCCTCGGCGGAGGGGCCGCCTTCGCGCTTTTCCGGCGCGGCGTGCTGGCGCCCCGGGCCCTCGGGAGGGCCGAGGCCGCCTGGGCCGGGGAGGCCTCGCCCGCCACGGTCCTGGCCCTCACCGAAGGCGTGAAGGATTGCGGTGGCGAGGTCGGACACCGCCTCCGCCGGCTGCGGGGCGGCGCCGCCCTCGCCCAGGGCCTCCGCAACGCGGCGTGGGGAGAGTACCTGGAGGCCGACCTGGCCCGCCTGCCCCTCCTGCTCCGGCCCCTGGCGCGCCGGGGCCTGCGCCGGCTGCCCGAAACGCCCTCCCGCGCCCGCCTCGCGGGCGCGCGGGTCCTCGTGCGCTGCTTACCCCGCAGCCCCTCCCTGCGCCACGTCCTCGGCATCCTGCTGCTCCGCCAGGCGGACGAGGCCTCCCACCGGGAGGCCTGGGAAACCTTCGAGGCGGCCCTGCCCTGGGCGCAGGCCGACCCCCTGCTGCTGGAGGACATCTTCACCGCCGCCGCGGCCAAGCCGCTGGACGACGTCGCCGAGCGGGCCCTCCAGGCCCTGCTCCGCGGCCACGCCGATCCCCGGGTGGCCTGGGACCGCGGCGCGGCCGCCCGCTACCTGCTCCAGCGGGGCCGGTTCCAGGAGGCCCTGGCCCTGGCGACGGCGCAGCCCGCGGCGTTCCGGCGGGACGAATGGCCCTGGGTGGCCGAGGCCGCGGGCCTGCGGGTGCTCGGGGACCTGGAGGGCTCCCTCAGGGCCTGTGAACTCGGGCTGCGCGACCATCCGGGGGCCTACCGGCTCTGGATGGAGAAGTTCCAGACCTGCCTCGAGCTGCGGCGGATGGACGAGGCCGCCCGCTGCCTGGAGGAGGCCCGGGGGACCCTGCCCCAGGACATCCCCGAACTTCGGTGGGAATGGCTGCGCCGGGACGCGGAGTTCGCGTTCTTCGTGGACGGCGACGCGGAGCGCGCCCTGCGGGCCCTGGCCCAGGTCCCGGCCGAGCACCAGGGCCGGCAGCATCCGCCGCTCCGACTCCAGCTCCTGGCCGCCACCGAACAGTACGAGCAGGCCCTCGCGGGCCTCGAAACGCACCTGCAGGCCGCGCCCCAGGACGTGGACCTCCGCCTGCTGCAGGCCGACTGCCTCGCCGGCCTGGAGGGCTGGGAGGCCCTGCAGGACCTGCTGGACGGCCTGCCCTCCCCCGCCCAGGAACGCCCGGAGTACTGGCACCTCCGGGGCCTCGCCCTCGCCCACCAGGGGAACGCCCTGGCCGCGCGCATGGACCTTGAACGGGCCGCCCGCATGGCCCCCGACCGGCTCCGCTTCGTGCTGGACGCGGGCCACGCCTGCGCGGAGCTCGGGGAGTGGGAGCGCTCGGAGGAGCACTGGCGCCAGGCCCTCCGCCTGGAACCGGCCTGCGAGGAGGCCCTCGTCCAGCTCTCGGACAGCCGGCTCGCCCTCCACGACGCCGAAGGCGCCCGCCGGATGCTGCGGGAGTGCCTTCTCAGGAATCCGGATTCGGCGGACGCCCAGGAACGACTCGCGGAACTGGAGGCCAACTGAGGGCCGGCCGGCCCGGGCTCAGATGTGCGCCTGCTTCAGCGCCGCCAGCTTGTTGTCGAAGCGCTGCCGCTGGCGGGGGTCGGCCCAGCGCCGGGCCAGCTCGAGGCTCTGCTGGGCCTCGTTCAGCTTGCCCAGGGAGACCCGGATCCCCGCCTCCAGGGCGTAGAACTCCGGATCGTAGGGCTGGAGCCGGATGGCCATCTTGATGGACTTGAGGGCGTCCTCGATCCGTCCATCGTTCAGCGCCTCCTCCGCGAGGAAGGCATGGAAGTAGGGGTCCCGCTTGCGCAGCTCCAGCCCGAGCTGGCGGTAGCGCACCGACTCCTCCCAGCGCCCCTCGTTGCGGAGGAGGGCCTCCATGTTCCCGATCACCGTGGAGTCCCGGGGGTCCAGGGAGAGGGCCCGGCGGTAGCAGGCCTCGGCCTGGCGCGCGTCCCGGCGCTGGCTGTGGATCACGCCAAGCGTGTTCCAGCCCACGGGGCAGTCCGGGTCCGAGCGGATGGAGCGTTCCGCGAAGGCCTCCGCGGCGCGCAGGTCCCGTCCCAGCATGGACTCCACCGCGCGGTTCGAGGCCCAGAGGGCCCGGACCCGTCCCTCGGTGAGCATCGTCACCACGTAGTGGCCCTGCCGTCGCTGGACCTGCGGGAGGAAGTCGGCCACCAGATCCTCGAGGGGCGGCACCGAGGCGATGGCCACCAGGTGGCGCTCGTAGCGGATCAGGCCCTCCCGGCGGGTCCAGTGGGAGGTGTTCACGGGTTCGGCGTAGCGGGTCTCGATGCCCAGGCTGCGGGTGGCCGCCACGAAGAGGGCCGTGAGCCCCAGGCAGTTCGCCTTGCGGTCCTGCCAGACCTCGCGCAGCGTGCGGGTCCGGCTGTCGTCGTACTCGATGCCGAGGCCCCCTGATTCGGCCTCCCGGAAGAAGGCGCTCAGCAGGGCCTGGAGCTTCTGGGGCACGCCGTTCGAGCTCAGGGTGGCCCTCCGTGCGAATTCCGTCAGCCCCTCGGGCGGATCCAGGGGATCGACCTCCTCGGCGAGGCTCGCGGGGTCCCCGGCCGGAGGCGCGACGGGCGCCGGGAGGGCAGGCGCCTGGGCGCAGAGGGCCGTTCCGAGGAGGAGGGAGGCGAGGAGACGGAGCAGGAAGGTTTTCATTCGGGTGCGCGGGGAGGGTCCCGGAGGGCCTTCCGGGTGGATGCGAGGATAGTCCCGCCTGGGCGGATGGCAAGATTCGCGTGGCCACCCGCGCCCCCCGGGGGGTGGATGGGGGCCGGGCCGAAGGGTCGTGCCATGCTTGCTCCATGGCCCGAACCGCCACCGCCATCGTCTGCGCGTTCTCCCCCGTCGGCACGGAGGCCCTCCACGGGCTCCTCGAGGCCGGCGTGGAGGTGCTCGCGCTCTACACCTACGCCCAGGGCCCCGGCGAGACCTGGTTCGAACCTCCCGCCCGGCTCGCGGAGCGCACCGGCATTCCCGTGCGCGCCGTGCCGGACTTCAACGCCGACGAGGTCTTCGCCGACCTGCAGGCCCAGGCCCCGGACCTCCTGTTCAGCTTCTACTTCCGCGAGATGATCCAGGCCCGCGTCCTGGAGATCCCTCCACTTGGAGCCTACAACCTCCATGGCTCCCTGCTGCCCGCCTACCGCGGTCGCGCCCCCATCAACTGGGTCCTGGCCCGGGGGGAGGCCATGACGGGCGTGACCCTCCACGCCATGACCCCCAAGCCCGACGACGGCGACATCGTGGGGCGGGCGAGCCTGCCCGTCGCGTGGGACGAAACCGCCCTGAGCCTCACCCTCCGGGCCGCGGAGGCGGGGAGGAGCCTTGTCCGGGAGATCGCGCCGCGGCTGGTGGCGGGGACCGCCGAGCGGGTCGTCCAGAGGACCCTCGGACCCAGCACCTATTTCGGAGGCCGGAAGCCCGAGGACAGCCGCCTCGACTTCGCGCTGCCCGCGGCCCGGGCCTTCAACGAGATCCGCGCCGTGGCCGACCCCTGGCCGAACGCCTTCCTGGAGACGGAGGCCGGCCGGGTGCACGTGCCGTGGGCGCTGCCGAGCAAGTCCTCCTGCCCCCGGGGCCACTTCCGCGTGGAGCCGGAAGGCGTGCTGCTGGGCTTCGCCGACGGCGCGCTGCGCGTGCACGCGCTCCGGCAGGGCGGGGCGCGCCTCGAGCGGCCCACCGAGCAGGCCGAGGCCCTGCGGACCCTGGGGCTTCCCGAGGCCTGAGACCGGCGGGCGGCGGAGCACCCGCCGCCGCCGGCCTGATAGCCTTTCCTGGCTCCCCTTCCCGCCGCGCCGACATGCCCCTCAGCCCTGGCTCCCTCGTGGGCCCCTACGAGATCCTGGGACCGCTGGCCACCGGCGGCATGAGCGAGGTGTACCGGGGCCGGGACCCGAAGCTGGGGCGCATGGTGGCGATCAAGGTGCTGCCCGCGCTGTTCTCGAAGGACCCGGCCTGGCTGCGCCGCTTCGAGACCGAGGCCCGGGCGGCGAGCGCCCTCAACCACCCGAACATCCTCGTGGTCCACGACCTGGGCCTCACCCACGAGATCCCCTACCTCGTCACCGAGCTCCTCGAGGGGGAGACCCTGCGGGAACGCCTGGCCCGGGGGCCGCTGCCCCTTCGGGACGCGCTGGACGTCGCCGGGCAGGTGACGGAGGCCCTCGAGGCCGCCCACGGCGCCGGCATCCTCCACCGGGACGTGAAGCCCGAGAACGTCTTCCTCACCCGGGACGGGCGCGCGAAGCTCCTGGACTTCGGCCTCGCGAAGGCCATCCCCGTCCCGGCGGTGCCCCAGGGCGCGGAGCCCCGGCCCGCGGGGGCCCTCGCCGCCCGGGCCCAGCCCACGGCCGCCGGTTCCGTCTTCGGCACCATCGGCTACATGAGCCCCGAGCAGGCCCGCGGCGAGCCCCTGGACGGCCGCAGCGACCTCTTCGCCCTGGGCATCGTCCTGTGGGAGCTGCTGACCGGGCGGAACCCATTCCAGCGCGAGGATTTCATCGGGACGCTGCAGGCCATCCTGAAGGAGGATCCGCCCCATGCGGAGCTCCCGCCGGACGTGCCCCCGGGGCTGGCCAGGCTCCTCGACGGGGCCCTCGCGAAGGACCGGGCCCAGCGCCTGCATTGCGCCCACGACGTGGCCTTCGCCCTCGAGTCGCTCCGGGACGAGGCCGGCCGCGGCGGGCGGGGGAGGCCGGAGGCGCGCTCCCGGCCGGGAACACGCCTCCCGGGGATCGGCCTCGGCCTCCTGGCCGGCGCGGCCCTCCTCGCCGCGGGCGTCCTGGCCTGGCGACGGGGCTGGCCCCCCTTCGAGCCGGCGCCGGCCCCGAGCTACACCCGGGTCAATCTCCGGCCCGGGACCCTCCACGCCGCGCGCTTCACCCCCGACGGGCAGGAGATCCTGCTCGCCGGGCAGTGGGGCCAGGAGGCCTTCGGACTCTCCGTGTACCGGCCCGACAAGCGCGAGGAGCAGGACCTGCCCTTCGCCGGGACGAACCTCCTTGCGGTGGCCCCGGACGGGGAGATGCTGCTCGCCCAGGCCCCCTCGGGCAGCTACTTCACCTTCCTGGGGACCCTGGCCTCCGCGGGGTCGCGCAAGGTGGCGCCCAAGCCCCTGATGGGACAGGTGGCCTACGCCGACCGCTCGGCGAAGGGCGACCTCGCCGTGGTCACCGGCACCTGGGGCAACACGCACGTGGAGTGCCCGCCGGGACATCCCATCCCCCTGGAGGGGACGGCCTGGTGCTCCTGGCCGCGCTTCTCCCCGGACGGCCGCACGCTCGCCTTCCTCGCCCACCCCAACGCCTCCAGCGTGGCGGGCTCCCTGGCCGTGTACGACCTCGCGAGCGGGCGCGTGGAGATGCTGCCGGGGCGCTATTCGAGCCTCCAGGGCCTGGCGTGGCGCGGCGAGGAACTCTGGTACACCGCCGCGGAACGCGGTCCCGTCCAGGCCCTGCGGGCGCGCCGGCCCGGAGGGCCCGAGCGCCTGGTCCTGCGCCTCCCGGGAGACTTCGCGCTGCACGACGTCCGGTCCGACGGCACGGCCCTCCTGGCGCTCCAGCAGGACGAGGACCAGACCTACTTCCTCGAGGAGGGCCGGCCGCTCCGCGACCTCAGCTGGGGCCTCGGGATCCCGTGGGAGCTCTCGGACGACGGCGAGACCTACGTGTTCCAGGAGTACTCCAACATGGACGGCCTGGTATCCGACGGCTACGCGGGACGGACGGCGGGCGGCCCCCCCGTGCTGCTGTCCCGGGCCTCCAGTCCGCCCGGCCTCTCCCCGGACGGGTCCATGGCCGCGGTGCTGATCGCGGAGCCCTCCCTCCACGTCCAGCTCATCCCCCTCGGCACCGGCGCGCCCCGGGCCCTCCCGCCCGGGTCCTGCACCACGCATCCCGGCCTCGCGCCGCTCCTGTCGAGGGACGGCCGCCAGGTGTTCTGGGTGGCCGCCGAGAAGGGCAAGGGCTACCGCTACCTGGTCCAGGACCTGGCGGGCGGTCCACCCCGGACGCTCACGGAGGAGGGCGTCGGGTACGGGCGGCTCTCCCCGGACGGGCGCTCCCTGCTCACCGCCGACGGCCGCATCTGGGACACGCGGGCTCCGGGTGCCGCGCCCCGCGTCGCCAAGGGCACCGGCCCCGGGACGGACTGGAGGGTGGCCCGGTGGAGCGAGGACAGCCGGCGCCTCGTCACCTGGCGGGCGGAGCCCGGCGTGCTCAGCCTGGCGCTCCTGGACCCGGACACCGGCGTCCGCACGCCCTTCCGCGCGGTGAACCACCCCCGCATCACCCGCAACGCCAACGCGGTCCGGGTGAGCGCGGATGGCCGTCGGGTCCTCTGGCGGCAGGCAGGCTGGAACTCCACGCTGCTGCTGGTGTCCGGCCTGAACTAGCCCCGGCTCCGGCAGGTTCCCCGCACTCGGAAGGGTCGCCCCCTCCTGGTACACTGGAATGCTGGCGCAGAAGCGCCGATCCGCTGGATTTCCAGCCTTCCCCCCGTTCCCATCCCGGTGACGCCATGACCACGACCGCCCCGACCACGACCTGGACGAAGGACAGCATCTTCGAGGCTCTCGGCCTCGCCGACGTGAATTCGGGCGTCTCCGACGGCGCCTTCTTCTCGAATCCCCGCGGTCCCGAGCTGGTGAGCGAGAACCCCGCCACCGGCGAGCGGCTGGCCTCGGTGAAGCAGGGCGACGACGCCGACTACGAGGCCATGATGGCCTCCGCCACCAAGGCCTTCGAGACCTGGCGCATGATGCCGGCCCCCCAGCGCGGCGAGATCGTCCGGCAGCTCGGCGAGGCCTTCCGGAAGCACAAGGAGCCCCTGGGCGCACTCATCAGCCTGGAGATGGGCAAGATCCTCTCCGAAGGCCTGGGCGAGGTGCAGGAGATGATCGACATCTGCGACTTCGCCGTGGGCCTCTCGCGCCAGCTCTACGGCCTCTCCATGCACTCCGAGCGCCCCGGCCACCGCATGTACGAGCAGTGGCACCCCCTGGGCCCCGTCGCCGTCATCACCGCCTTCAACTTCCCCATGGCGGTGTGGGCCTGGAACGCCATGCTGGCCGCGGTCTGCGGCGACGTCACCCTCTGGAAGCCCTCCTCCAAGGTGCCCCTCTGCGCCGTGGCGGTGCAGAAGATCACCGACGAAGTCATGGAGCGGCACGGCCTGAAGGGCGTCTTCACCCTCATCGTGGGCCGCGGCAAGGACGTGGGCGAGCGCATCAACAACGACCCCCGGGTGCCCCTCATCTCCTTCACCGGCTCGGGCCGCATGGGCCAGCACGTGGGCGTCTGCGCGGCCAAGCGCTTCGGCCGGACCATCCTCGAGCTGGGTGGCAACAACGCCATCATCGTGATGGACGACGCGAACCTGGACCTGGCGCTGCGGGCCATCGCCTTCGGCGCCGCCGGGACCGCGGGCCAGCGCTGCACCACCACCCGCCGCCTCTTCCTCCAGAAGGGCATCGCGAAGGGCCTCCTCGACCGCCTCGTGAAGGCCTACGGCAGCCTGCCCATCGGCGACCCCCTCGCCCCGGGCACCCTGGTCGGGCCGCTCATCGACGCCGGCGCCGTCAAGGACTTCGAGGCCGCGATCCAGCGCGCCGTGGACGAGGGCGGCACCGTCATCGCGGGCGGCAAGCGGGTGGAGGGCGCCGGGAACTACGTGCAGCCCACCATCATCCGCTGCCCGAAGCAGCTCGCCATCACCTGCGAGGAGACCTTCGCGCCCATCCTCTACGTGATGGAGTTCGAGAAGCTCGACAAGGCCATCGAGGTGCACAACGCCGTGCCCCAGGGCCTCTCCTCGGCGATCTTCACCACCAACCTGCTCCACGCCGAGCGCTTCCTGGGCCCCAACGGCTCGGACTGCGGCATCGCCAATGTCAACATCGGCACGTCGGGCGCCGAGATCGGCGGCGCCTTCGGCGGCGAGAAGGAGACCGGCGGCGGCCGCGAGTCCGGCTCCGACGCCTGGAAGGCCTACATGCGCCGCCAGACCTGCACCATCAACCACAGCACGGCCCTGCCCCTCGCCCAGGGCGTGAAGTTCGACATCTGAGGCCGCGGCCTCCGCGCCCGGCCCGGCGGAGCGCAAGGCCGGGCGCGAGCCGTCAGAGGAAGGGAACGGTGTCGGGGCCGATCCAGTAGCCGAGCTCCATCAGCGTCGCTCCGGCCAGGGCGGCGAAGCGCTGGAGCTGGACGGGGGTGAGCTGGCGCTTCCAGTCGTCGGGGACGCCCTTCCGGAAGAAGGAGCTGGCGTCCTCCTCCCCGGCCTTCCGCCCCCCGCTGAGCTTCTCGAAGGAGGCGGCCTCCACGCAGGCCTTCACGGTGGCCGCGCTGGCGTCGGCCCCGAGGAAGGCGAAGATCCGGGCCACTTCCGCGTGCGGGTCCGACACCAGGTCCTCGTACCGGACTTCGATGTAGCGGTTCCCGTCGCCGAGGTCCTTCCCCGCCGACCGGGCGGCCTGGACCCGCTCCGCCCACTCCTTCGCGGTGATGTCGAGGAACCCGTCGAAGTCGATGCTTTCGAGTTCGTCGTAGTTGGAGCGGACGTTGTGGTGCCAGGCCGAGAGGAAGACGCCGCGGCCGTCCCTGATGATGTGGATGAACTTGGCCTCGGGGAAGAGCCGGTCGAGTTCCCGGATGTGGAGGGCGTGCTCCGGGTCCTTCTCGCCGAGGAAGCGCAGCCCGGGCTTGGCGGGGTCGTCGATGGCGTCCAGGCGGAGGGTGATGAAGGTCCGCATGAGCGCGAGCACGTCCTTCCAGCGCAGGTCCGGGAAGTCGTTGCTGTCGGTGACGACCTTGCGCCGCTCCGCCAGCAGCTTGCGGTAGCCCTGGCAGGTCTCCACCAGGGCCAGGGCGAAGTGGTGCACGCAGGCTTCGCCGCGGCAGGCGATCTCGGGGTGCGCGTCGAGGATCCTGCCCAGCCAGGTGGTCCCCGACTTGGGGGCCCCGGTGAGGAAGAAGGGGCCCTTCCGGAGCACGGGGATCTCGATGGTCGGCTGGGGCTTCGGATCGCTGGAGGAGGCCATCGCGGAGGCTCCGGTGGAAACAGGGTTTCCGAACCTCCCACGAATCCGGCGGGGCGGGAAGGGGGAATCGCGGGGCGGCCGCCCTTGGCGCCGCGGGATGGCCGGGCGTAGGCTGGTCCCTTTCCCGGAGGTCCCATGCGCGCAACCGTCCCGCTCCTCCTGGCGGCCGCGGTCCTTTCGGCGGGACCGTCGCCCGGCCTGGAGAAACCCCGGAAATCGAAGGGTTCCGGACCCGTGCGCTCCGCGGCCGAGGCGAAGGCCATCGCCGAGCGCGAGACCGGCGGCGTGGCCGTCAGCGCCCGCCGCACCTCCCTGAACGGCGCGAGCTGCGGCTGGGAGGTGGACGTCCACATGCCGAAGGAGGACCGCGGCTGGCGCTGCGTCGTGGACTGCGACACCCACATGGTCTACACGAAGGACCGCATCCCGAACCCTCCCAAGGGTCGGCACCGGAGCTAGGAGGCTTCATGCGCACCACCCGGGCCCTCGCGGCGGGGCCGCTGCTGCTGCTCGCCCTCGCGGCCCCGGCGCAGGACCGCGCGCGGCTGAAGGAGGACGTCTTCACCCTCGCCAGTCCCGGCTACCAGGGCCGGGCCACGGGCCAGCTCGGCCAGCGGCTGGCGGCGGACCTGGTGGCCCGCCGCTTCCGGGAGGCCGGGCTCCAGCCGCTCCGGCCCGGCGGCTTCGGGGGGCCCACGCCCTTCCACTGGCCCTACACCCTCGAGCGCGTGCGGATCGACGAGGGGGGAAGCCGCCTCGCCCTGGACGGGTCCCCGGTGAAGCTCGGCAGCGAGGCCTTCACCTCGCGCGCCCTCCCGGGCAGCGGGGAGGCGGTGCTGGTCGGCTACGGCGTGCGCGCGCCGGAGGCCGGGTGGGACGACTACGCCGGCGCCGAGGTGCGCGGCCGGTGGGTCGTCGCTTTCGACGGCGAGGCGCCCCGCCCGTCCGGCTGCGAGGCGCAGGCCTGGTCGCAGGCCTGCGCCGCGGAGGCCAAGGCCGCCGCCGCCGCGCGCGCCGGGGCCCTCGGCCTCGTCCTGCTCCAGGACCAGCGACCGGGGGCCCGGGACCTGGCGCGGCTCGGGGCCTGGATCTCCCGCGCCGCCCGCGGCGGGAGGGTCGCACTGAAAGGAGCGGCCGCGGTCCCCCCGCCTTCGATCCTCGTGCCCGCCGCCGGCCTGAAGGCCTTCCCCGGAGCCGCGGGTCTGCAGGAGCGCGTCGCCGCCGCCGGCCGTCCCCTCCCGCCCAGGGTCCTGGGCCGCCTGGACTACGCCCCGAAGGTCCGTTCGGAGGACCTCCCGGCCTCCAACGTGGTCGGCCTCCTCCCGGGCGCGGACCCGGCCCTGAAGGAGGAGTACGTGATCCTCTCGGCCCACCACGACCATGTGGGCCTGGAGGGCGGCGCCTTGCACCCCGGGGCCGACGACAACGCCTCCGGCACCTCGGTCCTCATGGAGGTCGCCCGCCTGCTGCGGGGGGCGCGGCCCCGCCGGAGCATCCTCTTCGTCTCCGTCAGCGGGGAGGAGATCGGGCTGTTCGGGTCCCAGGCCTTCGTCGACGCCCCCCCGGTGGAGCTGGGTAAGGTGAAGGCCGACCTCAACATCGACATGGTGGGGCGGAACGACCCCGCGGAACTCAGCGTCACCCCCGCGCGCGTGGACGGAGCCGTGTCCAGCCTCACCCAGCAGGCCCGCGTGATCGCCGGAGCCCGGGGCCTGCGCCTCACCGACGAGGCGGACACCTACTGGACCCGCTCTGACCACTACACCTTCTTCAGGAAGGGCATTCCCGCCATCTTCTTCTTCGGCGGGATGCACAAGGACTACCACCAGGCCACCGACACCCCGGACAAGATCAACCTCGAGAAGCTGGTCCGGGTGGCGGCCTTCGTGCGGGACCTTGCCCTGGCCACCGCGGACGCCCCGGAGGCCCCGCGGATGCTGGCGAAGGAGACCTGGTCGGGCTGGGCCTGGCCCTCCGCACCGCCGCCCGGGCCCCTGGCGGCGACCCACTAGGAATCCGAATCCTCCGCGTCTTTCTTCGAGATAACCAAATCCAAGGGCCGCCATTTTCTGGGGGCCCCTTTTGTTTGCCGGTCACTACACTGGTGCCTCGGCAACCGCCGATTCGGAGCCTTCCATGAGCCTGATGGACAACTTCAAAGACTGGGGCAAGGCCCAATTCCTTGACGTGGTGCAGTGGCTGGACGACAGCAACGACATCATGGCGTGGCGCTTCCCGTTCCGAGGCCAGGAGATCCAGAACGGCGGCAAGCTCGTCGTGCGCCCGAGCCAGGCCGCGGTGTTCATGGACGAGGGCCGCTTCGGCGACGTCTTCGTGCAACCCAACACCTACACCCTGAACACCCAGAACCTGCCCATCCTGGCCACCCTCAAGGGCTGGAAGTACGGCTTCGAGAGCCCCTTCAAGAGCGACGTGGTGTTCATCAACACCAAGCTCTTCAACGACCTGGGCTGGGGCACGCCCAACCCGGTGATGATGCGCGATCCCGACTTCGGCATGGTCCGCATCAAGGCCCATGGCATCTACAGCGTGCAGGTCCCCGAGGATCCGGAGGCCATCAAGACCTTCATCAAGCAGCTCGTGGGCACCAACGGCCAGTACACCATCGACGACTGCCAGAACCAGCTCCGCAAGACCATCAGCTCCAAGCTCGCCGACACCCTCGCCGAGCTGAAGATGGGCGCCCTGGACCTCAACATGAAGATCGACGAGGTGGGCGACGCGGTGAAGGAGAAGCTCCAGGCGGAGTTCCTCACCATGGGCGTGAAGCTCGCCAAGCTGGTGGTCGAGCCCTTCACGCTGCCGGAGGAGGTCGAGGCCATGATGGACAAGCGCACCTCCGTGGGCATGATGGCCCCGGTGATGGGCGCCTACACCCAGATGCAGGTGGCCGATTCCATGCCCATCGCCGCCGCCAACGAGGGCGGCATCGCGGGCCTGGGGATGGGCGCGGGGCTCGGCTTCGGCATGGGCGGCATGATGGCCGGGCAGATGGCCCAGGCCGCCCAGGGCTACCAGCAGCCCATGCCCGTGGGCACGCCCCAGATGGCCGCCCAGGCCGCGCCCGCGGCACCCGCCAAGTCCCTGAAGGAGGAGCTCTCGGAGCTGAAGGACCTCTTCGACAGCCAGCTCATCACCCAGGCCGAATTCGACGCCCAGCGCGCCGCCATCATGAAGAAGCACGGCATGGGCAGCTGAGGCCGCCCCGGCCGCCGCGCGAAAGCCCCCGGTTCCGGGGGCTTTTGCTACCGTGGTGAATGGATCTCGACGACCTCCGACGCCAGATCGACGCCCTGGACGACCGGCTGCTGGCCCTGCTCAACGAGCGCGCCGCCCTCGCCGGGCGGGTCGGCGAGGTGAAGGCGAAGGAGCGGCGGGCCTTCTTCGTGCCGAGCCGGGAAAGGGCGGTCGTGGCCCGCCTGGAGGCCGCCAATCCGGGCCCCTTCCCCACCGCCAGCCTGCGGCCCGTGTTCAAGGAGGTGATGAGCGCCTGCCGCTCCCTGGAACAGGGCCTGCGGGTGGCCTTCCTGGGCCCCGAGGGGACCTTCACCCACATGGCCCTCAAGCACCAGTTCGGCCTCTCGGCCCTGGGCCTGCCCGTGGGCACCGTGGCCGCGGTCTTCAAGGAGGTCGAACAGGGCCGCGCGGACTTCGGCGTCGTGCCCATCGAGAACAGCACCGACGGCGCCGTCACCCACACCCTCGACACCTTCCTGGAGAGCCCGCTGAAGATCAGCGCCGAGATCATCCTCGAGGTGGACCAGTGCCTCCTGGCCCGGCATGGGCTGGACCTCGGGGCGGTGGAGCGGGTCTACAGCCATCCCCAGGGCCTGGGCCAGTGCCGGAAGTGGCTGGAAGGCAACCTGGCCCGCGCCACCCTCGTGGAAGCTCCGAGCACCGCCGAGGCCGCGCGCCTCGCCCGGGAGGACGCCGGCGGCGCGGCCATCGCCTCGGAGCTGGCAGCGGACCTCTTCGACCTTTCCGTGCTCCGCGCCCGGATCCAGGACGTCTCCGAGAACGCCACCCGCTTCCTGGTCCTCGGAACCGCCCAGGCCGAGCCCACGGGGCGGGACAAGACCAGCCTCCTGGTGGCGGCGAAGGACGGCCCGGGGCTGCTCTTCCACCTCCTGCAGCCCTTCGCCGAGGCCGGCCTGAACCTGACCAAGATCGAAAGCCGACCGAGCCGCCGGAAGGCCTGGGAGAACGTCTTCTTCCTGGACGTGGCGGGCCACGCCTCGGAGCCGGCGGTCGCCTCCGCTCTGGCGTCGCTGGGTTCCTTGTGCGAGCAGGTGAAGGTGCTCGGAAGCTATCCCGTCGCCGAGGCCGTCCGCGGCTGAGTCCCTCGCGCCCGAGCCCGGAGCCGAAGGCCCGGGCTTTCAGTGCGCGTGGTCGTGCTCGTGCTGGTGGTCGCCGTGGTGGACGGGATCCTCGACGCCCGCGGCCTCGTGCCGGTGGACGAAGCGGTGGTGGTGCCGCCGGGCCATGGCCTCGGTCTCGAAGTGCAGGGTGAGGTGGCGCACGCCGTAGGCCTCGTGGAGGACGTGCTCGATGTCCTCGAGGAAGGGCTCGGTCTCCTGCAGGCGCTCCGCGTCCACGACCACGTGGGCGGTGCAGATGGTCAGGTGGCTGCACACCTTCCAGGAGCGCAGGTCCTCCACGGCCCTGACGCCGGGGAGCTTCACCAGGTCGGCCTTGGCGGCCTCGTGGTCGAAGGCGGCCCGGTGCATGAGGATGCCGGAGGCGTCCGCCAGGAGGCTCCAGGCGCCCCGCAGGATCACGGCGACGATCACCAGGGCGATGGCGGGGTCCACCCAGGTCCAGCCCGTGAAGCGCACCACGAGCATGGAGGCCACGAGCCCGATGCTGGTGAGGGCGTCGGTGAAGGCGTGGAGGTAGGCGGTCCGCAGGTTGGAGTCCCGGGCCTGGCGGCTGCCGGCCTCGGGCCGCAGCACCAGGGTGGCCGCCACGTTGAGGACGAGGCCCGCCCCGGAGCAGGCCAGCACCCAGCGGGTCTGGATCGGGTGGGGATGGCGGAACCGCTGCACGGCCTCGAAGACCACGCCTGCCGCCAGGGCCACGAGGAGGAGGCCGCCGGCGGCGGTGTTGAAGACCTCCAGCCGGTGCCAGCCGTAGGCGTAGCGGTCGCTGGGCTCGCGCCGGTTGGCGATCACGAGCCCCGTGAGCGCCAGCAGGTTCACGAAGACGTCGTTGAGGTTCTCGAGGCTGTCGGAGACCAGCCCCAGGGAGCCGGTCCAGAGGCCGCCGGCGGCCTGCAGGGCGGCGCTGACGGCGAAGATGCCCGCGCTGAGGGCCAGCCGGGCCGCGGTCGTGGGCCCGTGGGAATGCCCGCAGGAGGCCCCGGCGCCCATCTCAGCGCCCCCGGTAGACGGGTTTGCGTTTCTCCCGGAAGGCCGCGAGGCCCTCGAGCCGGTCCTCCGTGGGCAGCACCCGGGCGTAGCAGGCCTCCTCCACCGCGAGGCCCCCGTCCCGGTCCCGGTCGAGGCCCGCGTCGATGGCCTCTTTCGCGGCCCGGAGGGCCACGGGCCCGTTGGGCAGGATGCCCCGCGCCAGGTCCAGGGCCCCGGCCAGGGCTCCGCCCGCGTCCACGGCCCGGTCCACCAGGCCAAGTTCCAGGGCTTCGGCCGGGCTGAGCCGGCGCGCCGTGAAGATGAGCTCCTTGGCCCGGCTGCGGCCGATGATCCGGGGCAGCCGCTGGGTGCCCCCCGCGCCGGGGATGATGGCCAGGGAGGTCTCCGGGAGCCCCAGCGCCGCGCCGGCCCCCGCGACGCGCAGGTCACAGGCCAGGGCCAGTTCGAGGCCCCCGCCCAGGGCGGCCCCGTCGATCCCGGCGATCACGGGCATGGGCAGGCGCTCGAGGGCGGTGAAGGCCGCCCGGAGCCGCTTGACGAAGGCCTCGGCTTCTTCCGGGCTCATGCCCGCCCGCTCCTTGAGGTCGGCCCCGGCGCAGAAGACGCCGTCCACGAGGCTGTGGAGGACCACCACGCGGCAGGCCGTGTCGGCGGCCAGGGACGCGAAGGCGGCCTCCAGCTCACCCAGGAGCTGCCGGCCCAGGGCGTTCTTCGAGGCGGGCCGGTCCAGGCCCAGGAGGACGAGGCCCTCGTCAGGCCCCTCCAGCCGCTCGACGCGCAGTTCGGCCATCAGCCCAGCTCGACGATGGGGTCCCCCTCGTTGAGGAACTGTTCCACCGCCACGAAGACCTTCACCACGGTGCCCTCCTCGGGCGAGCCCACGGGGATCTGCATCTTCATGGACTCGATGAGGATGAGGTCCTGGTCCTCGCCGATGGAGTCCCCCTCGGCCACCAGGACCTCCAGGACCTTGCCCGCCATCTCGGCGCGAATGAGTGCCATGCCGTACCTCCGCTGGATACGGCCATTGTAGCCTTCGCCGATCCGGGGCCGGGGCTACTCCTCGATCTCCCCGATGACCATCAGGTCGTCGTCCTCGTGGAGGAAGTCCCCCTCCTCGACGAAGATCTCCCGGACCTTCCCGCCCTCCGTGGCGTGGATGTAGAAGGTGGACCGGCCGGAATCCGTGCCTTCGAGAAGCGCCAGGGGCTCGTCCTCCTCGACCTCCTGGCCCGTGCGCACCAGCACATCGATGACGTATCCGGGCCACTCCGCCTTCACGATCACGGCCGCCTCCTGGGTCTTGCCGGGGGAGATTAGGACGGGATCCCGGGCGGCGCAAGTGAGCGCGTCACATTTCTTTTCCCCCCCGCCCCCGCCCGGGAGCCCCCGTCCCCGGGCCTTTCCGCTTCCGGCCCGGGGGCGGGAATGGGAGACTGGAGCTTTGCGTCCGGAGCTTCCCATGGCAGTCCAGTGCGGCATCGTCGGCCTCCCCAACGTCGGGAAGAGCACCCTCTTCAACGCCCTGACCCGGGCCGGGGCGGCCTCGGCCAACTATCCCTTCTGCACCATCGAGCCCAACACCGGCGTGGTGGACGTGCCGGACGACCGGCTCCGGAAGCTCGCGGACATCGTGAAGCCCCAGCGCGTCCTGCCGGCGGCCCAGGAGTTCGTGGACATCGCCGGCCTCGTCCGCGGCGCCTCCAAGGGCGAGGGCCTGGGCAACGCCTTCCTGGCGAACATCCGGGACACGGACGCCATCGTCCAGGTGTTGCGCTGCTTCGAGGACACCGACATCACCCATGTCGAGGGCAGCGTGAACCCCGAGCGGGACCTCACCATCATCGAGACCGAGCTGATCCTCAAGGACCTGGACACCGTCGAGAAGGGCCTGGACCGCAACCGCAAGCTGGCCAAGAGCGGCACGAACAAGGAGGCCACGGCCCAGGTCGCGGTGCTGGAGAAGGTCTTCGCGGAGCTGAACGAGGGCCGCTGGGCCCGGCGCGCCAGCCTCACGCCGGACGACCTCGCCGCCCTCAAGTCCTACGGCCTTCTGACCCTCAAGCCCGAGCTCCTGGTGGGCAACATCGCCGAGGGCGACATCGCGAACCCCCTGGGCAACGCCCACTACGCGGCGCTGGTGAAGCTCGGCGCCGAGCGCGGCTGCCCGGTGATCCCCATCTGCTCCAAGCTCGAGGCGGAGATCCAGGAACTGCCCGAGGAGGAGCGGCCGATGTTCCTGGAGGAGGCGGGCCTCACCGAGCCCGGCCTGAACGTCCTCATCCGCGAGTCCTTCAAGCTCCTCGGCCTCCAGACCTACTTCACCGCCGGCGTGAAGGAGGTCCGCGCCTGGACCATCCACGTCGGCGACACCGCCCCCCAGGCCGCCGGCGTCATCCACACCGACTTCGAGAAGGGCTTCATCCGCGCCCAGGTCATCGCCTACGAGGACTACATCGCCTGCGGCGGCGAGCAGGGCGCCAAGGAGGCCGGCAAGATGCGCACGGAAGGGAAGGAGTACGTCGTCAAGGACGGCGACCTCATGAACTTCCTGTTCAACGTCTGACCGGGAAGGGTCTCGTCACGAACGTCCTTCAAGGTCGTTCTCCAGCGTCTGCCAGGCTGTGCGCGCCCCTGAGCTCAGCCGTGGCAGGTGCTCAGGAACTTCATGGATCCAGGCCACGCCGCCGAGCTCGGCCTGGGCCGAGACCAAGCCAAGGATGTCCAGCCGGTCCTTGGCTCCGCCGGCTTCCAACTTCAGCAGGACCAGGGCCAACGGCGTGGCGACCTTGCAGGGGATCCGGGAATGGGGTCGTGCGGTCTCTACCGCATACCGGGCCGCATAGCCCTTCCCCAGGATCACATCATGGACGATCTCTCCCCGGATCCGGACCACGCCACCGATCGGGTCGTCCTCATCCCCGCGACGGATCTCGACCCCCTCACCGACATGGCCCTCCCAGAAGGCAGGCCTCAGGATGTCGGGGCTGAGGGTCAGCAGGTCCACATCCGCGGTGAACCTCGCGAACCCGTGGGCAGCCAGGGCGGCGGCACCGATAAGACAGAAGGGGACCCCCCTCGCGTCCAGATGGCCCAGGAGCCCGCCGTCAATCACGGAGGATCCCGAGATCGCGGTCCAGGAAGGTGCAGGGACGCCGATCCTTCTGGGTCAACCGTTCATGCAGGAGGCGGGCATCCTCCAGCGTGGATCCTTCAGGCAAGTTCGAGAGCAGGAGCCGCAGGCCTTCTTGCGCTCGCAGCATGCGCTCGAAGGCAACCAGGGCCTCCTCCACGCTGGGATTGGGAAACGCGGATCGCACGAGAGAAGGCTAATCCGGATGGGGCCCCGGCGCCATCACCGCGCCTCCACCGGCATCGCGTTCAGCCGCGCGATCCGGTGCTCGATGGGCGGGTGGGTCGAGAACAGGCTCATCAGCCCGCCGCCGTGCAGCGGGTTCACGATCATCATGTGGGCCGTGGCCGGCTGGGCGTTGCGCATCTGGTAGCGCTCGTTGATCCCCGAGATCTTCGCCAGCGCCGAGGCCAGCGCGTCCGGCCGCCCCGTCACGTGGGCGCCAAAGTCGTCCGCCAGGTACTCCCTGCTCCGGCTGATGGCCATCTGGAGGAGCATCGCCGCGATGGGGCCGAGAATGGCCACCAGCAGCCCGAACAGCGGGTTGGTGGGACGCCCCTCCTCGTCCCGGGGCGAGACGTACATGGCCATGTGGGAGAGGAACATGATGGCCTGGGCCAGCACCGAGGCCATGGAGCCGATGAGGATGTCCCGGTGCTTCACGTGGCCCAGCTCGTGGCCCAGCACGCCCTCCAGCTCCTGGCGGTTGAGCATGTTCAGGATGCCCGTGGTCACCGCCACCACCGCGTGGTCGGGGTTGCGGCCGGTGGCGAAGGCGTTGGGGGTCTCGTCGTCGATGACGGCGACGCGGGGCATGGGCAGACCCGCCCGCTGGGCGAGGTTCGCGACGATGGCGGTGAGCTCCGGCGCCTCGGCTTCGGACACCACCCGCGCGCCGTAGGAGGCCAGCACGATCCTGTCGCTGAAGAAGTAGCTGAAGGCGTTCATCAGCAGCCCGGCGGCCAGGGCGAGGACCAGGCCCTGCTGGCCGTAGAGCGTGTTGCCGATCCACACCAGCAGCCCGGTGAGGGCGGTGATGAGGAAGAAGGTCTTGAAGGAGTTCACGGCTTGGCCTCCACCTGGAATTTTACGAGGGTCCGCCATCCCCGCTCGAGGACGGAAAATCCGAAGGCTTCCTTCGGGCCTGCCGCGCCTCAGCAGCAGCGCTTGGCCACCACCAGGGTCACGTCGTCCTTGAAGCCCGAGCCCTCCATGTGCTTGAAGCAGGCCACCAGGATCATCTCGAAGATCCCGTCGGCGTCGCGGAGCTGGTGTTCCCGGACGACCTGGATGATGGCCTCCTCCCCGAAGTCGCGGCCGTCCTGGCTCTCCGCCTCCGCGAGGCCGTCGGTGAAGCAGACCAGCACGTCCCCGGGGGCCATCCGGTCGTGCCCCTCCTGGTAGAAGGCGCCCGGCAGCAGGCCGACGATGGGGCCCGTGGGTTGCAGGCGGCGGGCCGGACCGCCATCCCCGGGCACCAGCAGCGGCGGGTTGTGGCCGCCGTTCACGTAGCGGAGGTCGCCGTTCTCGGGGTTGATGCTGCCGACGAAGAGGGTGGCGTAGCGGTTGCGGTCCCGCACCTCGTTCATCCGGAGGTTCAGCCGCCCGGCGAAGCGGCCCCAGTTCTTCACGCGGCGGTCGGCGCGGGCCCGGAGGAAGGCGCTGAGCTGGGTCATCATCAGGCTGGCGGGAAGGCCCTTGCCGCTGATGTCCGCCACGGCGAGGTGGATGCGGTCCCCCTCCTGCTCGTCCTCCCAGCCCCCTGCGGGCGGATCGTTGGCGATCCAGACGTCGTAGAGGTCGCCGCCCACCGCCTGGTAGGGGAGGTTGGCGCCGGCGAACTGCCAGCCCTCGGGCTCGGGCAGGCGGGCGGGCAGGATCTGGCGCTGGATGTTGCGGGCGAGGTCGAGGTCCTTCTCGAGCTTCAGGGAGAGGATCTGGGACTCCCGCAGCTCCAGGCTCGTGAGCTGGCTCGCGCAGAGGTTGAGCAGCGTGTAGAGGAAGAGCTCGTCCTCCTCGCTGAGCTTGCCGATGGTGGGCTCGGCCGCGTAGGCGAAGCCGTGGCTGTGGTCCTGGTCCCGCAGTTCCACCACGTGGACCAGGCCCTTGTCCGCCAGCAGGTCGTGGAGGGCCTCGCCCAGGAGGAGCGTGGGCACCGTGCCGAGGCCCCGGTTCAGGAGCACGGTGCCGTCGGCGCCCACGACGAGGAGGCGCGGGATGCGGAACTCGCCCATGAGGGTCGCCGCCATGAGGCGGACCAGGTCCTCCTTGGTCTGCACCTCCCCGAGGGAGCGGGTCAGGTCGAAGAGGGTGTTGAGCCGCGAGAGCTGGAGGGCCAGGGCCCGGTTCTGGTCGATGCGCAGGGCCTCCAGGCGGCGCCAGGCCAGCAGCGGCGCGCTGATGGAGAGCAGGAGCACCAGGCCCGGGTGGCCCGCCTCGCTCTTCACGGCGAGGTGGCCATAGGCCTCGTCCCCGTGGGTCCAGGGAAGGCTGATCCAGCCCCGGCCGGGGTTGGTGGGGAAGGCCGGCGCCGAGCCCCGGAGGAAGATCCACTTCTCCCCGTCCCAGATGCCGCCCTGGCTGGCCCGGGCCATGCCCAGCGCCGTCACGCCCACCAGGTGCACCAGGGCCTGCTCGGTGACCTGCTCGGGGAAGGCCTCCAGGAAGTCGATGATGGGCAGCAGCTCGGAGGCGCCCTCGGGCACCTTCAGGGCCAGGCTCCGCAGCCGGTCGAAGGGACTCTCCGCCGGGGTTCCGGGCGGCGGCTGGAGCGGGAGGTCCGTCATGGCCGGCCTAGGATCAGGCCAGCTTCTTGATCATGCAGCACTCGCTGCGGTCCTCGCGGTCCTCGAAGCGCACCTCGTCCATGAATCGGCTCATGAGCAGGAGCCCGAGGCCGCCCTTGCGCGGGTGCTTCACGTACTCCTTGGGGTCGGGGAGGTGGACCTGGTCCTGGCGGATGCCGTGGCCGGTGTGCCAGATGTGGATCTCCAGGGCCTGGCCGGTGAAGCGGATCTCCAGTTCGACGCTCTTGTCCTCCGCCCCGTGGTAGGCGTGGAGGATGACGTTGGTGACCGCCTCGTCCACCGCGATGCTGACCTTGGCGGCGGTGGGGTCGTCCAGGCCCGAGACCAGGGCCGCCCGCTTGGCCAGCCCCGTCACCAGGTTCAGGTAGCGGGTCTGGCTCGGGATGACGAGCCGGAACTCGGACGCTTCGGGGACGGCGCGCATGTCAGGACTGGACCGGCGGCTGGGCGGGGAAGGCCTGGAGCGCGGCCTCCTCCTCGGGGTGGACCTTGTAGAGCTGGGTGAACCCGAGGGTGTCGAAGATCGCGAAGACGTTCTCCTGGAGGTTGCAGAGCTGGATGTCCCCGCCCCGCTCGCGCACGGTCTCGATGAGGCCCATGATGGCCCCGAGCCCGGCCGAGGAGATGTAGGAGAGCTGGCGGCAGTTGAGCAGGATGGCATAGCGCCCGCCCTGGACGATCTCCTCCAGGGCGCACTCGAACTGGCGCACGGTGTGGGCGTTGATGAAGCCCTTCGGCTCCACCACGGATACCGGTCCGGCTTCCCGGACCACGATGCTCAGGTCGCCCATGTCAACGGCTCCATTCCTCGAAGGGGAGATTCTAATCGGACCTCGGGCCCGGCCGGAATGAATTCGAGTACCCTGGAGCCCACCACCCCCGGGCCAGATCCATGGACGCATCCGCCGAATCCATCAAGAGCCTCCTCCATCAATGGATGGAGGACCGCCAGAGGACGCTGCAGGAAGTCCTCACGGTCACCCTGGAGGAGGAGCTCGGACGGCTCCGCCCCGACGAGGCCCTCCTGCAGGGGCTCATGGCGCAGGTCGCGGCCCTCCAGGCCTCCTCGGGGTCCGCCTCCCTCGAACGGGATCTGGCGGCGGCCCTCGACCATCTCGAGCACGCCCCCACCCAGGCCGAGGCCCTCAAGGCCCTCATGGACGGCCTCCAGCCCCTCTGCGAGCGCTGCGCCCTCTTCATCGTCAAGCAGGGGATCGCGAACCTGTTCTCCCATCGCGGCTTCGACAGCGACGCGCCGCGGTCGGGCGTGCCGGTGGTGCCGCCCCCGGAACTGGAGGCGCTCCTGTCCGGCTCGGCCCTCCGGGCCGCCGGCGGCCCCGCCTACACCGCCCTCCTGAAGCCCCTGAGCCCGTCCCTGGCGGCCGAGAGCCTCGTGCTGCCGCTCCGCCTCCGGAGGAAGGTGGTGGGGATCGTGCTGCTCGACTGCGGGCACCGCCAGCGCCTCGACCACCCGTCCCTCCTCCGCGCGATCGTGCTGGCGGCGGAATCCGCCCTCTCCCACCTGGCCACCGCCGGCCACGAGGGGACCGGCGCGATGCCCACCATGGCTCCTCCTCCGCGTCCCGCTCCGGCGGGCCCCCCGGGAGTCCCGATGGCGGGCCAGGTCCCGGCCGCCCCGCCCCAGGCCCCGGTCCCCGCGCCCCAGGCCCCGCCGCCGCAGAAGATCACGGCGCCCATGTCCCCCGCCGACGTGCGCTCGTCCCAGCCCATGGTGCCGCCTCCCGCCCCCGCCGCCTCCCTCGCGCCGCCGCCCCCCGCCGAGGCCCGGGCCCTGGACACCCGGGACCTCACGCCTTCCGTGCCCACCCAGCTGGTGCCGGACCCGATCCCCCTGCCGGCGGCGCCGGCCGCCGGGGACCTCGACCCCAAGGTCCGCGCGACCGCGGAGCGCCTGGCTCGGGTCCTGGTGGGCGACATCGAGCTCTACTTCCCCCAGAAGGTGGCCCAGGGCCGGCAGTCGGGGAACCTCTACGGGCTGCTCCGGGAGGAGCTGGACCGCAGCCGGCAGACCTTCCTCGAGCGCTTCGGCGCCGAGGTCGAGTCCCGCCACCGCATCTTCCTCTCCACGGTGGTGGGCCAGCTCTGCGACGGCGATCCCAGGCGGCTCGGCAACGCGCCTTGGGAATAGGCCCCCCGCCCGCTCCGGCGGCGCGGAGCCCGGGCTCCCGCCCCTCCGCGCGGGGGTGACAAGCCGGCCCCGTCCTGCTATACCGTGAGCCTTTGGCACTGGAGAGGGCACGCGATGGCGAACTTGGGCAAGAAATTCACCTGCTTCTCGTGCGGGACCAAGTTCTACGATTTCGGCAAGCCCGAGGCGAAGTGCCCCAAGTGCGGCGCGGACCAGAAGGCGGCGCCCACCAAGACCAAGGCCGTCAAGAAGGAGAAGACGGTCCACCTCATCGAGGACGACTACGCCGCGGAGCCCGAGGCCGAGGCCCCGCAGGAGGAGCCCTTCGACGAGAGCCTGGGCATCACCGGCGCCCGGGCGGAAGGCGTGGACCCCGGCGACCTCCGCATGGACGACTACGACGAGTAGGCCATGAACCCCGGTTCCGGCGCGGCGGGACCCGCCTGTCCGGGCATCGACCGCCACGCCCACCTGGAGGGCAGCCTGGGTCCCGCCTGGGTCCGGGCGGAGGCGGCACGGCGCGGGCTCGGGATCCCCGGATCCCTGGAGGCCCTGTGGCGCGGGGAGGCCCGCCCCTTCGAGGCCTTCATCGAGGCCTTCCTCTTCGCGGCCTCCTTCCTGGATTCCCGGAACGCGGTGCGCGCCGCGATGGGAGCCGCCCTCCGTCGCCTGGGGACGGTCCCTGCGGGGCTGGACCTCTGGGTCTCGCCCCACTTCCTCGTGGCCTGGAAGGGGCTCCTCAGCCTGGAGGAACTCTGGCGGGGCCTGGAGGACGGGGTGGAGGAGGCCGCCCGGGCCGGCGTCCCCGTCGCGGTGGTGCTGGACGCGGTGAACAGTTTCGGGCCGAAGCATGGCCACGCCGTCCTGGACCTGGTGGAGGCGGACCTTCCGGCCTTCGTGCGGGGCTTCTCCACCGGCGGGCTGGAGCAGGTGCCCTTCCGGGACTGGGCGCCGGTCTTCGAACGCGCGCGCCGGGCGGGCCTGGCCCTGGCCGCCCACGCCGGGGAGAACGGCCCGGGGTCCAACGTCCGGGCGGCCGTCGAGGAGGCCGGGGTGGCCCGCATCGTCCACGGGGTCCGGGCGGCGGAGGATCCCGCCCTCCTGGCGTGGCTGGCGGAACGCCGCGTCCCGGTGGACGTCTGCCTGACCTCCAACCGGGGCCTGGTGCCCGAACTGGCCGATCCCGCCTCCCATCCCCTGCCCCGGATGCTCCGGGCCGGGGTCCGCTGCGCCCTGGGCACGGACGACCCCGGGGTGCTCCCTTGCGACCTGCCGGGGGAGTGGGCGGCCGCCCGGGCGCTGGGCCTCACAGACGCTGAAATGGCGGATCTTGCCCGGAACGCAGCCCAGGACGCCTGGTGCCTGGCGCCGCGCGGCTGAACCCGCCGGGGCCGGGAAATCCGAGGATGCCGGGAGGGTCGGTTCGTGGCAGAATCGATGGTTCTGGCTGCGCCCGTAGCTCAGCTGGATAGAGCATCAGGCTTCGAACCTGAGGGTCGGGAGTTCGAATCTCTCCGGGCGCACCACGAAGCCGACAGACCCCCGAATGACAACTTGGCGAATGTGGCGGAACTGGTAGACGCACTGGATTTAGGTTCCAGCGGCTCACGCCGTGTGGGTTCGAGTCCCACCGTTCGCACCACTCTTGAAGTCCACGAAGGAGCATCCATGGCGGCCACCCAGACCCCCGAGCGCAAGACCGAGCTGAAGGTGCAGCTCATCAACCACAGCGCGACCCGCAAGGGCCTCGAGGTGAAGGTCCCGGCCTGGGAGGTGAGCGAGGTCTTCGGCCAGGTCCTCGCCAAGATCGCCAAGCAAGTGAAGCTGCCCGGGTTCCGCCCCGGCAAGGCCCCCCGCAGCGTCCTGATGTCCAAGTTCCAGCGGGAGATCGTCTCCGAGGTGGCCCAGAGCCTCGTGGACCGCCACTTCTGGAACGCCGCCGCCGCCGCGGGGACCCAGCCCATCAGCAACCCGGCGCTCGAGAAGGCCGACCTCCGCGAGGGCGTGGACGGCTCCTTCAAGGCCCTCTTTGACGTGGCCCCCGAGGTGCAGGTGCCCGAGTACAAGGGCCTCGCGGTGCCCAAGAAGAAGCGCCGCATCGACGACGCGGCGGTGGAGGAGCACCTGGAGGGCCTCCGCGAGCGCGCCGCCAAGCTCGTGCCGGTGGAGGAGCCCGCCGCGAAAGGCCTCTACGCGACCCTCGACATCAAGGTGAAGCCCCAGGGCATGAAGCCGCAGTCCTACCAGGACCAGGTCATCCAGCTCGACGAGGGCCGCCCCTTCGACCAGCAGCTCCTCGGCCTGAAGGTGGATGAGCGGAAGTCCTTCGACCTGGACGTCCCCGCCGACGACCCGAACCGGAACATCGCCGGCAAGAAGGTCCACTACGAGGTCGTGCTGAAGGACCTCCGGAAGCGCGAGGTGCCCGAGCTGAACGACGAGTTCGCCAAGGACCTGGACAAGGCCGACCTGAAGGCGCTGAAGGCCTGGGTGCGCGAGGACCTGGAGGAGGCCGCCGAGCGCGACGCGATGGCCCGGATGCAGACCGTGATGCTCGACATGCTCCTGGAGGCCGCGCCCTTCGAGGTGCCGGCCAGCATGGTCAGCCTCCAGCTCGACGACTACTGCCAGGAGTTCGCCCAGATGATCGCCCGCCAGGGCATCAACCCCAAGCGCGTGAACTGGAACGCCTACCGCCAGACCCGCCGCCACGACGCCGAGCGCGCCGTGCGCAGCGGCTACCTCCTCCAGGCCATCGGCAACGCCGAGGACATCCAGGTCAGCGACGAGGAGATCGACGCCGAGATCCGGACCTTCATGGACGAGAACAAGGTCCAGCAGAGCTTCGAGGCCTTCAAGGCCGAGCTGGAGCGCCGCGGCAACACCACGGAGATCAAGGGGCGCCTGCGGACGGACAAGATCTTCGAGCGCATGGCCGCCTCCGCCAAGGTGGCCGAGGAGCTGCTGGACAAGGCGGCCTTCGAGGAGCTGGTGGAGCTGGAGCGCAAGCGCGAGGCCGGCGAGGCCGTGAGCCGCTTCGACGCCGGCGGCCTCGAGGGCGGCGACCTCTCCGAGCAGGAGGGCGGCGAGCCCCATGTCCATGGCCCCGACTGCGACCACGATCACGAGCATGACCACGCCCACGCCGAGGCCGCCGCGCCGGAGGCCGAGGCCAAGCCCAGGAAGGCCCCCAGGAAGGCCGCCAAGAAGGACGAGGACGAGCCCAAGGCGGAGGCCAAGGCCGAGGAGAAGCCCAAGAAGGCCTCGAAGAAGAAGGCCGAGTAGGACCTTCCGGACAGCCGAAGAGGGGCGCAACCGCGCCCCTCTTCGCTATTCTGGAGGGGAACGGAGCGCCCCATGTCCCGCAAGACCGAATCCAGCTACTACCCGCCCATCGTCATCGAGCAGACGCCGCGGGGCGAGCGCAGCTACGACATCTACTCCCGCCTGCTGAAGGACAACATCATCTTCCTCGGCACGCCGGTGGACGACACGGTGGCCAACGCCATCGTGGCGCAGATGCTGTTCCTGGAGTCCGAGGACCCGGACAAGGACATCCAGATCTACATCAACAGCCCCGGCGGCAGCGTGACGGCGGGCCTGGCCATCTACGACACGATGCAGTTCGTGAAGAACGACATCGTCACTTACTGCATCGGCCAGTGCGCCTCCATGGGCGCGCACCTGCTGGCCGCCGGCACCAAGGGCAAGCGCTTCGCCCTGCCCAACGCGCGGATCATGATCCACCAGCCCTCCGGCGGCGCCCAGGGCCAGGCCACGGACATCGAGATCACCTACAAGGAGATCCAGCGCCTCAAGGACGGCCTGGCCGAGACCTTCGCCAAGCACACGGGCCAGCCCCTCAAGAAGGTGCAGAAGGACATGGACCGCGACTACTTCATGAGCGCCGCCGAGGCCATGGAGTACGGGATCATCGACAAGGTGCTCACCGAGCGCCCGTGAACGCGGAGGCCCTCTGCCGCGACCAGGCCGCCCGGCGACGGGCGGCCTTTCTGAGCCTGGAGCACGGAAGCCTGCGCCTCGAGGTGCGGGAGCCCGCCGCGCCCCTGGCCCGCGCCCTCGCGGCGCGGGGCTGGAAGGCGGAAGCCGCCGGGAGCTTCGTCCTGCGCGTCGAGGCCGGGGACTGGGAGGCCTTCTGGCGGCAGGCCGGCCCCCTGCTGGACTGCGGCTGCTGATGGACCTGCGCGCCGAGCTGGAATCCCTGCGGGCCCTGCCCCCCGCCGCCCGGACGGAGCGGCTGGAAGGCCTGCGCCGCCGCTTCCGCGAAGCACCCGCCGACTTCACGCCGGACATCCTCGCCGAGCTGAAGGCCCTGGCGAGGCCCGAACCTCCCGACCTCGGGACGGCCCTCAAGGACATCTTCGGCTTCGACCGCTTCCGCCCGGGCCAGGAGGAGATCGTCCGCGCGGTGATGGCGGGGCGCGACGTGCTGGCCATCATGCCCACCGGCGCCGGGAAGTCGCTCACCTTCCAGCTGCCGGCGCGGCTCCTGGGAGGCGTGACCCTGGTGGTCTCGCCCCTCATCGCGCTGATGAAGGACCAGGTGGACGCCATGACGGAGGCGGGGCTGAAGGCCACCTTCCTCAACTCCAGCCTGGACGCGGAGGAGCGCCGCGCCCGCATCCGCGCCATCCGCGAAGGGCACGTGGAACTCGTGTACGCCGCCCCGGAAGGCCTGGAGCTCTACATCGCGAACCTGCTGGAGGACCTGGACCTGAAGCTCGTCGCCGTGGACGAGGCCCACTGCATCAGCCACTGGGGCCACGACTTCCGGCCCGCCTACCGGAACCTCGCCGGCCTGAAGTCCCGCTTCCGCAACGTCCCCGTCCTGGCGCTGACGGCCACCGCCACCGCCACGGTGCAGGACGACATCCTGGCCCAGCTCGGGATGCGCGAGCCCGTGCGCGTGCAGGGCTCCTTCTTCCGCCCCAACCTGCGCCTCAGCGCGCTGAAGAAGGGCGAGGGCGACCCCGTCCGCGAGCTCATCCTCCGCCTCGTGAAGGCCCGGCGCGGCCAGAGCGGCATCGTGTACTGCCTCTCCCGGAAGAGCGTGGAGGCCACCGCGGCGCACCTCGCCGGCCACGGCGTGCGGGCCCTGGCCTACCACGCCGGCATGGACCCGGAGAGCCGGAGCCGCGCCCAGGAGGCCTTCCGCCGGGACGACGCCGACGTCATCGTCGCCACCGTCGCCTTCGGCATGGGCATCGACAAGCCCGACATCCGCTTCGTGATCCACCGGGACATGCCCAAGAGCCTGGAGGGCTACTACCAGGAGATCGGCCGCGCGGGCCGGGACGGCGAGCCCGCCGACTGCATGCTCTTCTACTCCTGGGCCGACGTCATGAGCCTCGACCGCTTCACCGACGAGCTGGCCCCGGCCCAGGCGGAGGAGCAGCGGCGGCAGATCCGCGCCATGTTCCGCTGGGCCGACGCCGACGGCTGCCGCCATGCGCGCCTGGTGGCCCACTTCGGGGAACGCATGGCGGCCTGCGGCGCGAGCTGCGACGCCTGCGGCCGCTGGGACCTGCTGGCCGCCGCCCCGAAAGTGCTGCGCGTCCCGAAGACAAAGGCGCCCCGCCCCGGCGCCCTCTCCCTCCGCGACGAGCCCGCCGGGGCTCCGGGTGAAGGGGCGCCGGCCGCCTCGGCGGACGAGGCCCTCTTCCTCGCCCTGCGGGCCCTGCGCAAGCGCCTCGCGGACGAGAAGGGCGTGCCTGCCTACGTGATCTTCGGCGACACGGCCCTGAAGCAGATGGCCGCCTTCCATCCGCGCAGCGAGGCCGAACTGCTGGCCATCAGCGGCGTCGGGCCCAAGAAGCTGGCGAAGTACGGGGACGAATTCCTCGCCCTCATCCGCCGGATGTCAGACTGAATCCATGACGAGCCTCGACCTCATCGCCCTCGACGGCCCCTCCGGCGCCGGGAAGTCCTCCGCCGCGAAGCTCATCGCCGAGGCCCTCGGATGGGCGTACCTGGACACGGGCGCCATGTTCCGCGCGACGGCCCTGGCCATCCTCCGGGCCGGCGCCTCCCTGGACGACGAGGCCTCCCTGCGCGCCGTGCTGGACCGCCTGGACCTCGGCCAGCAGGGCACGCGCGTCTTCCTGGACGGGGAGGACGTCAGCGAGGCCATCCGCACCCCTGAGATCACGAAGTTCGTCACGCCGGTGAGCCAGGATCCGCGGGTGCGCAAGGTGCTGCTGGAGCAGCAGCGCGCCGTGGGGTCGAAGGGCGGCTTCGTGGTGGACGGCCGCGATATCGGCACCGTGGTGTTCCCGGACGCGGGCCTCAAGGTCTTCCTCACGGCCTCCGTGGAGGCCCGCGCCCGGCGCCGCTTCCTCGAGCAGCAGGCCAAGGGCATCACCATGAGCCTCGAGGAGGTGGCCGCCGACATCGCCCGGCGCGACCACGCCGACAGCACCCGGGCCGAGGCGCCCCTGCGCCGGGCCGACGACGCCGTCGAACTCGACTCCAGCGGCCTCAACCTCGACGAGGTGGTGGACCGCATCGTCGCCCTCTGGAAGTCGAGGAAGGCCTAGACAGGGAAAACCCCCGGAGTGGGATCCAGGACTCCGGGGGCCTCGTCGAGCCCGATCCTCCTTTCCTGGAGGGCAGGTGCCGTTCCAATGTCCCCACGGGTCCTATCCTGCTCATCCCGCGGACCGGCCTTGTTTCGGTCGGAGGAACGGCCCCGCGCTTCAGGTGGTGATGTGGATCTTCTGAGGACGTGCCTCAGGGCTCTTGGGGACGGAGAGCGTCAGGACGCCCTCCTTCAATTCCGCGTGCACGTGCTCGGCGGCGACGGGTTCAGGAAGGAGGAAGCTGCGGCTGAAGGAGCCGAAGCTCCGCTCAAACGCATGATAGGTCTCGTTGTCCTCCCGCTTTTCCGCCTCGCGCCTGCCGCGGACATTGAGCCGGTTGCCTTCCACGTGGATGTCCACGTCCTCGTGCTTCACGCCAGGCAGGTCGGCCTTGAAGATGTAGGCGCCGGGCGTCTCCTTCACTTCGAAGGAGGGCGAGAAGGTGGCCGGGTCCATGGAGGCGAAGGCGGGCCAGCCCGATTCCTTGAAGGGGTCCCATCGCAGGAGCTCGTTCACCATCCGCACGGGTTCCCACGGGTTTCTCTGCATCGTCCCTGGTGCGTTTCCACGCGACTTGACCTGGTTCATGACGCCTCCTTCGAGGGCACTCCCCTGCGGGAGCGGCCCCAGGGTGCGCCTGGGCCGCCGGACCGTCCGTGACGGGGATCATAACGGCGGGGGCCGCAGGATCCCCGTCACGGCCGGGCCTCAGACGCGGAAGGTGTCGGGCCTCCAGGTCCGGATCCTCTTCTTCAGCTCCTCCCGGTCCAGCCGCTCGTCGAGGGCCGCCTGCACGAGGGCGGGCAGCTCGGCGTCGGAGGCGAAGCGCAGGGCGACGAAGTGGCCCGGACGCAGCTCGGCGATGCGCGGGCGGAGGGCTTCGGGCAGCGCGCGTTCCAGGCGCAGGGTCTCCTCCAGGCGGATCAGGCGGTCCTGGTTGTGGAGCGCGTAGAGGCGGACCTTGAAGGCCAGCAGGAGCAGCGCCGCGGCCATCACCACGTTCCAGAGGGCCGCGAGGTCGAAGCCTCCCTTCCAGAGGGCCCGCGCGAGCAGCCAAGCCGCCAGCAGGAAGTTCACGGCGAGGGTCCCGAACAGGGCGCCGTGGAACCAGGGATCGAAGCGGCGGTGGGTGGCGTAGGTCTGGGGCTCGTTCTCGGACATGAGGGCTCCTCGGAGGCTTTCCGGAGCCTACCTCAACTCTTCGGCCGGAAGGCCTTCAGGACCGCCTCGTCCGTTTCCAGGCGCGGGCCGCCAATGAGGTCGATGCAGTAGGGCACCGCCGGGAACACGGCGTCCAGGCATTCCCGGATGGACTTGGGCTTGCCGGGCAGGTTGATGATGAGGCTGGACCCGCGGATGCCGGCGACCTGGCGGGAGAGGATCGCGGTGGGCACGTAGTGCAGGGAGACCGCCCGCATCTGCTCGCCGAAGCCGTCCAGGATCTTCGAGCACACCGCCGCGGTGGCCTCGGGGGTCACGTCCCGCGCCGCCGGTCCCGTGCCACCCGTGGTGAGCACGAGGCAGCACCCTTCGACATCGCAGAGTTCCCTCAGGGTCGCCTCGATCACCGGCTGCTCGTCGGGGATGAGGCGGTACGCCTCCTCCCAGGGTGAGCTGAGGTAGGCGCGCAGCGTGTCGCGGATGGCGGGGCCCGAGAGGTCCTCGTAGACGCCGGTGCTGGCGCGGTCCGAGATGGTGAGGATGCCGATCCGCGCCTGGGAGGGCTGGGCAGGCGTGGCCACGGCTCAGTCGGCCTTCAGCTCGGTTTCCTTCACCCAGTTGTAGGCCGCCACGATGGAGGGCATGCCCAGGGTCCCGGCGGAGAGGGCCACCACCTGTTCGAGTTCGTCCCGGCCGATGCCCATGGCCAGGGCCTTGCGCACCGAGGCGTGGACGGCGCCTTCCCGCTGGGCGCCGATGGCCACCGCCAGCTTGATGAGGCGCTGCATGCGCTCGTCGAGGGGGCCCACCTTCCCCGCCTCGCCGATGCGGTCCCAGGCCTGGCCCAGGAGCGGGAAGCGCTCGACGAAATCTCGGTAGGCGCCGGGCGCCTTGGGCAGCTTGGTCATGGGTCCTCCATTCCTCGTCCCGTCATTCTGCCATCGCGCGCCGTTCAACGCGCGCGGGCGTCAGCAGCGGACCTCGGCGTCCTTGCGGGCGTAGTACCACCAGTTCAGCGCCAGGCAGACCACGTAGAAGACGGCGAAGCCGTAGAGGGCGTTCTCCACCGTCACCGCCCCGGGCTTGATCTGGCTCTTGAAGACGGTGGGGATGATGAAGCTGCCGTAGGCGGCGGCGGCGCCGGTCCACCCCAGCACGGGGCCTGCGAATTCCGGCTCGAAGATGAAGGGCACCATCTGGAAGGTGCTTCCGTTGCCGATGCCGCTGCCCAGGAAGAGCAGCATGAAGCTGCCCATGAAGGGCCAGAAGTAGGGCGTCGCATCCGGCGCGGCCACCGCGGCCTTCACGAAGTGGGCCGCCATCAGCGCGCCCCCGATCTGGATCACCGTGGACCACTGGGTCACCACGCTGCCCCGCAGCTTGTCCGACAGCCAGCCTCCCACCGGGCGGATGAGGCTGCCCAGGAGGGGGCCCAGGAAGGCGTAGGCCGAGGGATCGCGCTTGAACACGATCTTGATGAGCAGGGGGAAGGAGGCGCTGTAGCCGATGAAACTGCCGAAGGTCATGATGTAGAGCAGGGTCATGATCCAGTTGTGCTTCATCCCGAAGATGGCGAACTGCCGGCCGAGGGAGGCCCGCACCTTTCCCGGGAACAGCTTCATCGCGCCGAGGCAGAGCCCGATCACCAGCACCACGAGGCCCAGCTGGACGCCGAGGGGGAGCCCGGGCTTCTTCACCAGGATCCAGGCGCCCACGCCGCTGACCGCCAGGGCCACGCCCTGGAGGCCCAGGATGCGCAGGATGGCGGCGGCGGTGGGTTCGCTGTCGTGGCTGGGCAGGTTGTTCATGCCGAACCACGAACCGACGGTGAAGACCAGCAGGAAGGGCACCCAGACCAGGGCGCCGTTCTGGACGTAGAGGCTCTTCCCGGCCGCGGTGAGGTGCGGCGCACCCACGAGGCTCCCGAAGAGCGCGCCGGTCATGACCACCGGCACCAGGAACTGCATGACCGAGACGCCGAGGTTGCCGATGCCGGCGTTCAGGCCCAGGGCCAGGCCCGAGAGGCGCTTCGGGAAGAAGCCGTTGATGTTGGACATCGAGGAGGAGAAATTCCCGCCCCCGACACCCGAGAGCACCGCCAGGATCGCGAAGGTGGTGAAGGATGTCCCCTTGTCCTGGAGCGCGATGCCCGCCCCGAGGGCCGGCGCCAGCAGCATGGCCGTGGTGATGGCCACCACGTTGCGCCCGCCGGCGAGGGCCACCAGGAAGGAGCTGGGGATGCGGAGGGTGGCGCCCGCCAGTCCCGCGATGCTCACGATGGTGAAGAGCTGCGCGTCGGTGAAGGGGAAGCCGGCGTCCTTCATCTTCGCGGTGAGGATGCTCCAGAACATCCACACGCTGAAGGCGCAGAGCAGGCTGGGCACCGAGAAGGAGAGGTTCCGCCAGGCGGTCTTCGAGCCTCCGCCCTCCCAGAAGCGGGGATCCTCCGGTTTCCATTCCGTGAGCTTGGCCATGGGGGATCCTCAGTCGATGGTGGAGGGCATGCCGTGCCGGCGCTCGTGCCCGAAGGTGTCGATGGCCCTGCCGTGGGCCCCGACCCAGGTGGAGGTCCACCGGCGGGTCACGAGGAGCAGGGCGACGAGGGAGAGGACGGAGAGCCCCGCGCCGGCGAGGAAGCCGGGGGTGAAGGAGCCCGTGTATTTCATGCCGAGGCCCATGGCGTTGGGCAGGAAGCCTCCCGCCAGGGCCCCGATCTCGCCGATCAGGCTGCCGGCCACGGCCGTGGTGTCCCGGAAGCGCAGGGGCACGAGCTGGAAGACCGCGCCGTTCCCCGCGCCCATGGCGCCCATGGCCAGCGCGATGAGGGCGGCCATCATCCAGGGGCTGGCAGGCATGGTGGAGGCGAGGAGCACGCCGCCCAGGATGACCCCGCAGAGCAGGTAGAGCACGCGGATTCCGCCCATGTGGTCCGAGAGCCAGCCGCCGAAGACCCGCAGCCCGCTCGCGGCGATCACGCCGAGGGTCACGTAGATGCCCACGGACTGCTTGGGGATGTGGTAGTGGTCGTGGAACAGCGTGGGCAGGAAGCTGGCGAGGCCGATGAAGCCGCCGAAGGTCACGCTGTAGATGAGGTTGAAGATCCAGGCGTCGCGGTCCACGAGGATCTTGAGGTAGTCGGAGAGCTTCTTCTCCTCCCGGTCCGGCGGCTCCTTGGCGAAGATCTGCAGGAGCACCATGGCGGTGACCATGGGGATGAGGCCGAGGAGGTAGACCGTCCGCCAGCCGAAGGCCAGGGCGAGGGGCGGGGCCGCCAGCATGGCGATCACCGTGCCCGAGTTCCCGGCGCCGGCGATGCCCATGGCCAGCCCCTTGTACTTGGGCGGGTACCAGCCCGAGCCCAGGGAGAGGGCCACGCCGAAGCTGGCCCCCGCCACGCCCAGGGCGATGCCCATGGCCAGCACGGCGCCCAGGGAATGGGTGAAGAAGTAGCCCCAGACGAGGCAGGCGCAGATGATGGACATCTCCAGCATCGCGGCCCGCTTCCGCCCGATGTACTGGGCGAGGATGCCCAGGGGGAAGCGCATCAGGGCACCGGAGATCACCGGCACGGAGACCATGAAGCCCTTCTGGGCCGGCGTCAGGTTGAATTCCTGGCTGATGAAGGGCGCCATGGCCCCGTTCACCACCCAGACGGAAAAACAGACATCGAAGTACAAAAAGGCCGTCAGCAGGGTCGGCAGGTGCCCGGCCTTCAGGAAGTCCTTGAGATCGCGGATGGATGGCATGACGAGTTCCCCCCCCACTGGGCCCGTGGATGTGATCCTGGATCCCGCACGCTTCCTGGGGCGCCGGTCCAAGCGAGGCTCGTAAAACAATAAAGGAGCCTTTGGTCTGAATAATCTTCTCAAGCCCCTTCCCGAGACAAGACCCCCTGCCCGTCAATTGACGAAGATCACTGTCGGGGTTTTTCCTACAGAAAGGCGGCCCGAGGGAGGGCGTGGCAAGGTGGACCCGTGCCCGGCCCATTCCATCCCTCCTTCGGCGTCCTCCGCTCGCTGCGGGGACGCCTGACACTGCTGGCCTGCCTGGCCACGCTGCCCGCCTTCCTCTTCGTGCTCTTCGTGGCCACCCGGGAGCGGGGGGCGGCCCTGCGCCGGGCCGAGAGCGAGGCGCGCTACGTGGGGGGCCTGGCCTCCCGGGAGCACGCCCACCAGGTCCAGGGCGCCCGGGACCTCCTGGACCGTCTTGGCAGGCTGGAGGCGGGCGCCACCCTCGAGTCCCTCGACCGGACCCTGCCGCTGGTCCTGAGCGGCCTGCCCCAGTTCGCAAACCTGGGCATCCTCGCCCCGGACGGATCCCTTCACTTCAGCGTCGTCCCGCCCGCCCATCCCGTGGACATGCGCGACAACCCGGCCTTCCTCCGCGCGGTCGGCTCGGACGGGGTGGCGGTGGGGCGCTACCAGATCGGCCCGATCGTGGGCCGGCCCGTGCTCATCCTCGCCAAGGCCCTCCGCGGGCGCGGCCGGCTCGAGGGCGTGCTCTTCGCCGCCCTGGACCTCACCTGGCTGGACCAGCTCGCGCGCCAGGCCAAGCTGCCCCCGGATTGCGCGCTGCTGATCCTGGATCGCGAGGGCCGCGTGCTGGCGCGGTCCATGGGCACCGCAGCCCAGGCCTGGGAGGAAGGGGACCTGCTGCCCTCCTTCCCGCAGATGGCCCGCGCCTCCGCCAGCGGCCTCGTCTGGGCCGCCGGCCGCGACCGCATCCAGCGCCTCTACACCGCGACCCCCATGGATGGGCTGCCGGACCTCTACGTGGCGGTGGGGCTCCCCGCCGAGGCGGTCATCGGCGCGGCCAACCGCGCCTTCACCCGCGCCCTCTGGGCCCTGGCGGCCCTCACCCTGCTCACGGTGGCGAGCTCCATCGCCGCGGCAGACCTCTCGGTGCTCCGGGACGCCCGGCTGCTGGCCCGCGCCACCCGCCGCTTCGGGGCCGGGGAGCTCGAGGTGCGGGCCCCCGTGCCCGCCGCGAAGGGCGAGATCCAGGACCTGGCCCTGGCTTTCAACACCATGGCCGACGCCCTGGAACGCCGCCAGCAGGAGGCCATGGCGGCGGAGGCGCGCATGCGCGCCCTCACCCGGCGCCTCCACGCGGCCCGGGAGGAGGAAGGCGAGCGCATCTCCCGGGAGCTCCACGACCAGCTGGGCCAGGAACTCACCGCCCTGAAGCTGGACCTGGCCCAGGCCAAGCGCCAGCTCCAGGCCGACTGCCCTCCCGCCGCCGCCGGGGAGGTGGGGCTGGCCCTCGACCAGATCAAGGCCCAGGTGGACGGCTGCGTGGACTCCGTGCGGCGCATCTCCTCGGAGCTGCGCCCCAGCGTGCTCGACCGCCTGGGGCTCGGTCCGGCGCTGGAATGGCTCACCCGCGAGTTCGAGCGACGCACCGGCCTCACCTGCGCCTTCAGCGGCGCCGACGTGCAGGGCGCGATCGGCCCGGACGCCGCCACCGCCCTCTTCCGCATCACCCAGGAGGCCCTCACCAATGTCGCCCGCCACGCCCGGGCCAATGCCGTGCGGGTGGACCTCTCGGTGGTGGGCGGGGAGCTGGTCCTGGAGATCCAGGACGACGGGCGGGGCTTCGACGCGCGGGCGGACCAGCCTTCGCTGGGCCTCCTCGGCATGCGGGAGCGGGCGAGGATGGTGGGGGGCCGGCTGGAGCTCGCCAGCAGCCCCGGGGCGGGCGCCCAGGTGCGGGCCGTGGTGCCCGCGCCGCCGCAGGTGGAGTAGGGTGGCCCCATGCTGAAGATCCTCCTCGCCGACGACCACTCGATCCTCCGCTCGGGGCTGCGCAAGATCCTCGAAGGGGAGTTTCCGGACGCCCAGGTCCTGGAGGCCGGCACCGCCGAGGAGGCCCTGGAGCGCGTCCGCGCCGAGGCCCTCGATCTCGTGGTGCTGGACGTCTCCCTGCCCGGGCGCAGCGGGCTCGACATCCTCCCCGACCTCCGCGCGGCCCAGCCCCGGCTGCCGGTGCTGGTGCTCAGCATGTACGGCGAGCAGCAGTTCGCCGTGCGCGCCCTCAAGGCCGGCGCGGCGGCCTACCTAACCAAGGAGCACGCCGCCGACGAGCTGATCCGGGCCATCCGCACCGTGCTCTCGGGTCGGCGCTACATCGGGGCCAGCCTCGCCGAGGAGCTCGCCGCCCACGTGGCCCTGGACCGCGAGCGCCCGCCCCACGAGCTGCTCTCCGCCCGCGAGTTCGAGGTCTTCCGCCTCATCGCCTCCGCCAAGGGCCTCACGGAGATCGCGGAGGACCTGGGGCTCTCCGTGAAGACCGTGAGCACCTACCGCACCCGCATCCTGGAGAAGATGCAGATGGGCACCAACGCGGAGCTGATGCAGTACGCCATCCGCAAGGGGCTCGTGGACTGAGGGCCTCCCACGGTTTGTCGGACGGATCCTGACAGGCGCCCCCGCCCGGATTCCGGGCCGAGAATCAGCGGCCCTCCGCTACCGGGGGCCTGGTCCCGGCCGCACCCTGGGATCGCCGTCCGGAAGCCCCGGGCGGTGGCGAGGAAATCCATGAACCAGGACGCCACCCACCCTGCCGCAGCGCCCGGCCTCCGCCGCGCGCTGCTGGAGGGCGTGCGCACCCTCAATCCCGCCTACTTCGCCATGGTGATGGCGACGGGGGTGCTGGACATCGCCTGCCGCCTCCTGGGCATCCGGATCCTGGCGGAGGTCCTCTTCGGCGTGAACCTCGCCGCCTACGCATGCCTCTGGGCCGCCACGCTGCTGCGGCTCCTCCGCTTCCCGAAGGACTTCCTGGCCGACCTGCAGAGCCACCAGCGGGGCCCGGGCTTCTTCACCACCGTGGCAGGCACCTGCGTGGTGGGGCTCCAGCTCCTGGTGCGCGGCCACGACCTGCTGCACGCGCGGATCCTCTGGTGGTCCGCCCTGGGGCTCTGGCTCTTGACGATGTACGCCATCTTCACCGCGCTCACCGTGAAGCCGGACAAGCCCCGCCTGGAGGACGGCATCAACGGCGGCTGGCTCACCGCCGTGGTGGCCACCCAGGCCCTGAGCGTGCTGGGCACGGCGGTGGCGCCGGGCCTCGGGCTCCCCGGCGAGTCGGCCCTCTTCCTGTCGGCCTCCCTCTGGCTCTGCGGCGGGATGCTCTACATCTGGCTCATCTCCCTCATCTTCTACCGCTACACCTTCCTGCGTTTCCTGCCTTCGGACCTGCTGCCCCCCTACTGGATCAACATGGGCGCCATGGCCATCTCCACCCTGGCCGGAGCGCTGCTGGTGAAGCAGGCTCCGGCCTCGCCCTTCCTCGCGTCCATGCTGCCCTTCCTCAAGGGCTTCACCCTCCTCTACTGGGCCACGGCCACCTGGTGGATCCCCATGCTGATCATCCTCGGCCTCTGGCGCCACGTGGCGCGGCAGGTTCCCCTCACCTACGACCCCCTCTACTGGGGCGCGGTCTTCCCCCTCGCCATGTACACCTCGGCCACCTACCGCCTCACGGAGGCCTTCGGCCTGCCCTTCCTCCTCGCCGTGCCCCGGATCTCCGTGGCCGCGGCCCTCACCGCCTGGCTGCTCACCTTCCTCGGCCTCGTCCTCTCCCTCCTCCAGGGCGCCCGGCGCGCCCGCGGATTGAAGGTCCTTGCCGCCCCCAGCCTCGAACCCGCCCTGGACGCCGCCCGGCGCCCCTCCTGAAGGAGGACACCATGTCCACCCCCTCCCGCGCCCTCACCGGCATCCTCCCCGCCAAGGAGCGCCGCCTCCCCTTCGTCCGCACCGAGCGCGGGCGCACCCTGATCCTCTGGGGCTGGCTCGTCACCATGCTCGGCGTGGGCCTCTACTGCCGCGAGGTCTTCACCCTCGGCCCCGAGGCCGACGCGCTGGACGCCATCACCCGGTCGGGCTTCCTGGGCTGGTCCTCCGCGATCCTGGCGGCGGCCGGGATCTTCCTCTGGTTCATGGGCAACCTGCTCTACCTGCACGACGCCATGGACACCCCGGCCGCTCCCGCGGACGCGGAGGACGCGGAGGCGCCCCGCGGCTGAGCTCGGCTAGCGGTCCAGGTCCGGCGCCTTGAAGGCCAGGTAGAGCGCCACGGCGCTCAGGACCGCGGAGACGGCGAAGGCCCCGGGCAGGAGGCGGCGCTCGCCGTCCAGCACCGAGCCCAGCACGGTCTCGAAGAGGTAGAGCTGGATCGCGGCCACCAGGACCGCGAAGACCAGCGCGGCGCCGGTCATCTGGGTGCGGCGGTGGCCCTTCATGCGCAGCCGCACTTTCCGGCCGCGCCCTCCGGCCCCCGGTCCTGGGGCTGGTCCGCCATGGCCTGGCGGCCCGGGGCCGTGGGCTTGGGCAGGTCGCCGACGGCCCAGACCATGCCGTCCCGGACCTCCAGGGCGATGCCGCCGAGGGGCCGGGTGGGCGGACCCTGCACCGGGAAGCCCTGGTCGATCTCGAAGAAGCCCACGTGGCAGGGGCACTCGAGGCGCGCGCCGTCCCAGCGCACGGCGCAGCCGAGGTGGGTGCAGGTCTGCCGGTAGGCCCGCAGCGCCCCCGCGGGCGTGCGGACGAGGATGCACTTGTCCTGGGGGTCGCGGAAGGTGAAGAGGCGGCTCTGGCCCGGCGCCAGGTCCGCGGCCGCGCAGACCGCCACCGCGGGGGCGTGCCCGGCCTGGTCCCCGGCCTCCGGCGCACCCTCGAGGGGGCGCCGCCTCCCCCAGAGGTAGCCGATGCCCGCGGTGAAGCCGGTGGAGACCAGGGCCAGGAAGCGGGCGAACTCCCGGCGGGAGTGGCGGGACTCGTCGGCGAGGTCCACGGGGAACGAGGATTTCCAGTCGGTCATTCCAGGCCTCCCTCGATGAGCAGCGCCGCGTCGAGATGCAGGGGCGTCTCGGGGTCCGGGACCATCACCGCCGTGCGGGTGCGCACGGCGAGCTCGCCCACCATGAAGTCGCGCACGGGCCGGGCCCGCCGCATCTGCTCCACCACCGCCTTCGGCGCGTAGAGCAGGGCCTGGCTGGGGCAGACCGTGGCGCACATGGGCCGCAGCCCTTCGCTGGTGCGGTCGTAGCAGAGGTCGCACTTCAGCATCTGCTCGAGGCCCGAGAAGACGATGGGCACGCCGAAGGGGCAGCTCAGCTCGCAATTCTGGCAGCCGATGCAGCGGGGCTTCTGGGAGCTGTGCACCACGCCGTCCTCGCTGCGCTTGATGGCGTCGGCGGGGCAGACCTGGGCGCAGATGGGGTCCTCGCAGTGCATGCACACGGTGGGCGCGGTCTGAGGCGACTCCAGCCGGTCCATCTCGTCGAGGTGGATCATGGGCCGGCCCTTGTGGGTCCCGCACTCCGCGCAGGCGCCCACGCAGCTCTTGCAGCCGATGCAGCGCTGGGGGTCGATGAAGAAGCCGTATTCGTCCGAGACCATCAGAACACCTGCTCGGGGAGGACGGGCTGGTTCGAGCGCGCCTCGAAGGCCATCCGCCGCAGCTCCGCCAGCTCGGGCGGGAAGCGGTCCTCCGTGGTCTTCCGGATGCGCACCGCGCTGACCTTGAACTCCGGGATCTTGCTCACCGGGTCCAGGTGCCGGGGCGTGAGCCGGTTCGCCCCGAGGTTGCCGGGCCAGTGGTAGGGGATGAAGACCGTGTCCGGCCGGATGGTCTTCACCACCTTGGCGGGCAGGACCAGGAAACCGCGCCGGGAGGTGATCTCCACCGGGTCGCCCTCGGCGATGCCGTGCGCCTCCGCGAGGCGCGGATGGATCTCCAGGTAGGGATGGGGGCACTGCTCCACCAGGAAGCCGATGCGCCGGGTCTGGGTGCCGCTCAGGTAGTGGAAGACCGTGCGGCCCGTGGTGAGCCAGACCGGGTAGGCCTCGTCCACCACCTCCATGGGCGGCCGCCAGGGCGTGGGCACGAAGCGGGCCTTCCCGTCGGGGTGGAAGAAGCGGCCGCCCTCGAAGAGGCGCGGCGTGCCGGGGTGGTCCGGCTCCGGGCAGGGCCAGAAGACGCCCATGCGCTGCTCGACCTTCTCGTAGGTGATGCCGAAGTAGTCGGCGGTGCCGCCCTTCGAGGCCGCGCGCAGCTCGTCGAAGATGGCCCGGGGCGAGGTGAAGTGGCTGAACCACTTCCCCCGGCCCAGGTGCTCGGCAAGTTCCACCATGATCCGCCAGTCGGGACGGGCGTCGCCGGGGGGCTCCACGGCCTTGTTCAGCTTGATCACGCGGCCCTCGGCCGAGGTGCTCGTGCCCTCGTCCTCCTCGTGCAGCGCCGAGGGGAGGACCACGTCCGCGTACTGGCCCGTCTCGCTGAGGAAGAAGTCCAGGTTCACGTGGAAGTCCAGCTTCTCCAGGGCCGCCCGGGTGAAGTCGGAGTCGGGGAGGCTGACCACGGGGTTGAAGCAGAGGGAGAGCAGGCCCTTGATCTCCCCGGCGTGGATGGCCTCCATGATCTCCTGGGCGCTCTTGCCCTTCCGCGGAAGCTCGTCGTCGGTGCAGCCCCACACGCCGCAGATGTGCGCCCGGTGCTCCGGGTTCTCGATGTCGCGGTTCCCGGGGAGCTGGTCGCACTTGTGGCCGTGCTCCCGCCCGCCCTGGCCGTTGCCCTGGCCCGTGATGGTTCCGTAGCCGCAGCCCGGGCGGCCGATGCGGCCCGTGGCGAGGACGATGTTGATGCAGGAAAGGACGTTCTCCACGCCCTTGCTCTGGTGCTCGATGCCCCGGGCGTGGAGGAGGAAGCTGGTCCGCGCCTCACCCCACATCCGCGCGGCCTTCTCGATGGCGGCCGCGGGCAGGCCGGTCTGCTTCGAGGTCCAGTCCGGGGTGCAGTCCCGGACCGCCTCGAGGGCCGCGTCGAAGCCCTCGGTGTGGTCCGCGATGAAGGCCCGGTCCAGGAGGCCCCAGCGCTCCAGCAGGTGGAGCACGCCGTTGGTCAGGGCCGCGTCCGAGCCCGGCCGCAGGGGCAGCGCGAGGTCCGCCGTCCGCGCCAGGGGCGTGAGCCGCGGGTCGATCACGATGAGCTTCGCCCCCCGGTCCCGGGCCCGCCAGATGTAGTCGGTGGTGATGGGCGAGCACTCCGCCACGTTGGAGCCCTGCACCCAGACCACGTCGGCCAGCTCGATGTCCGTCCAGGGGTTCGCGGCGCGGTCCACGCCGAAGGCCTTCTTGTTGGCCGCGCCCGCGCTCACCATGCAGAGCCGGCCGTTGTAGTCGAGGTTCCGGGTCCCCAGCCCGAGGCGGGCGAACTTGCCGGCGAGGTAGCTCTTCTCGTTGCTCAGGCTCACGCCGGAGAGCACGGCGAAGGCGTCCCGGCCGTGCTCGGCCTGGACGCGCTGGATCCCCTCCACCACCCGCGCCATGGCGGCGTCCCAGGCCGTCTCCGCGAAGCCCTCCTCGGTGCGCACCAGGGCCTTCAGCAGCCGGTCGGGGTGGTTGCCCTGGAGGTAGCGCTTCACGCCCTTGGGGCAGAGCTTGCCCTGGTTGAAGGGGAAGGCCTCCCAGGGCTCGAAGCCGACCACCTTCTCGTCCTTCACCTTGAGCTGGATGCCGCACTGCTGGCCGCAGAAGCAGCAGTGCGTCTTGACCAGCCGGTCCGGCTCGAGGTCGGCGTCCCAGCCGCCGGGAGGCGCCAGGTTCAGATGGGGCCCGTAGGTGGCGCGCAGGTCGTCCAGGGGGCGGGGCGGGCGGCTCATGGGTGGCTCCGGAGGGCGCCCGGGTCCGCGAGGGGCTCCACGGGAAGGGGGACGTCGGCCATCGGGTCGAAGGCGCCGCCCAGGCGCCGGGCCTGGGCCTTGGCGAGGAGCCGGCGCTTGCAGCGGGGGCAGAGGTCCAGGTGGTGCACGCCCCCGCCATGGCGGGCGGCTTCCAGGCCCAGCTTCCGGAAGAGCACTTCCAGGTCCCGGCGCTGGTTCGCGCGGATGAAGGGCGTCCCGCAGGCCCGGCAGGGCTGGCGGCCCTCCCGCTCCCCCTCGGCCTTGTAGAGGGTCACGCCGAGCTGGGCCGGACGCTGCACGATGTGGAAGAGCTTCCCGAAGGGCAGGCTGAGGAGCATGAAGATGACGCTCAGCTCGTGGAGGTAGGCGATGGTCTGGAAATTCCGGCCCTGGAAGGCCTTCTCCGACACCGTCAGGAGGATGCCCGTCACCGAGACCGCCAGCAGCACCAGCAGGGGGGCGATGTCGAGGTCGAAGCGCTGGGTGGCCGTGTCGCCCTCGTCCTGGCGCCGCCGGATGAAGGCGAGGACGCAGCCGGCGATCACCATGACCGCCGCCAGATCGAGGACGTGGAAGGCCAGGAAGCCGATGAAGCTGTGCACCGGGAAGCTGCCGCCGGGGAAGCCGAAGAGCCAGGTCTGGTAGCGGTCCTGGTTCAGGCCTTCGCTGGTGAAGCGCACCCAGCCGAAGACGAGGGGGAAGGTCACGGCGAAGCCCAGGAGGCAGCCCCAGGCGATGAGGGCGTGGGCGCCCCAGCGCTTCAGGGACCGCTTCTCGATGAAGCGCTGGAGCAGGATCTGGTCCAGGGCCAGGACGGGGATGCGGGCCAGGAGGCCCAGGCCCCGGCGGGTGGCGAAGAGCCTCAGCAGGTCCCGGAAGTACATCCAGGTCGCGGGCCGTTCCACCCACTCCCAGTAGCGGTAGGCCACACCGAAGCAGGCGAAGACCGAGGCCAGGAGGTAGCCCAGGAGGGCGGGGTCCAGCCACCGGCCGGCCCGGCTGCCCAGGGCCACCAGTCCGCAGACCAGAGCCGTGGTGAGCCCCGCGCGGACGAGGGGCCTTGCCTGCAGATGGAGGTCCCCTGCGGACGCCATCGCCTTCCTCCTGCTGTGGAAGCCAGAGTAGGAAATCAGCGTCCGAAATCCAAATGGAATTGCTTGTTCAGCCCTTCGACCGCTTCACCGCCGCGGGGGACATCAGGATCGTCCGGCGCACCTTCGTGAGCTGCAGGTCCCGCAGTGTCGTGGACGTCATGGAGGTCTCGACCTGGGCCTTCACTGCGGACCAGGCGTCGTGCATGGGGCAGGGATTCTCGCAATCGCAGGCGGGGAAGCCCATGATGCAGCGGTCCAGGGAGCCGGGGCCTTCGATGGCCGAGAGCACTTCGCCCACGCTGATCCGGTGCGCGGGGCGGGAAAGCCGGAAGCCGCCCTTGGGCCCGCGGACCGACTCCAGGATCTCCGCCCGGGCCAGGTTCTGCAGGATCTTCGCGAGGTAGGGGGCCGGCAGGTGCAGCTGCTCCGCCAGTTCCTTCGCCATCATGAAGCTTCCGTCCTCCGGCATGTGGGCCAGGGCTTGGAGCGCGTATCCGGTGGCGACGGTGAAGAGCATGATTTTCGGTGAAGTGAGTCCTGAATTATCAGTATAGGGACGATCCGGCGGCCTGTCCGGAGTGGTGTGATCCGATTCACGGACCGAGCGGGGCGGGCCCGCGCAGGGAGATCACGAGGGCCGCGGCGCTCACCACGCAGACGGCCACCTCCCGGATGCCGAGGCTGCGGGTGTCCGGGAGCCGCCGGAACACGAGGGGCTCCGCCGCGGCCCGGAGGGCCAGGGCGGCCATCCAGGCCGGCCAGAGCCAGCCGAGCCCGCCCGCCGCGTGGAGGCCGAAGGCGGCGGCGCAGGCGAGGCCATGGACCGCGACCGCCGGGAGGAGGGAGGCATCGGGCTGGCCCTTCTGGCGGGCGAGCAGCCCGCGCAGGTAGCTCACGGGGGCGGCGAGGCTCAGGTAGCTCCCGGCCCCGAGGAGGCCCGCCAGCACCGGCGTCGCGCCGCCGGCCAGGGCGACGGCCCCGCCCAGGAGGCAGGGGGCCAGCATGGCCAGGGATTCGGCAAGCAGGGTCCGGGAACCGCCCCTGAAGTCCATCGCCAGGGCGCCGGCCGCCGGCACGAGGGCCGCGCCAGCCGCGAGGATCGCCGGGGCGGGCATCCCCCGGAGGGCGAGATAGGCCGCGCCGAGCCCGGCGAGGGCCTCCATCGCGAGGATCCGCCGGTCCCCGGCCAGCACCCGGCGCGCCTTGAAGCTGCGCTTCAGGGGCACCCGGGCCAGGAAGGCCACCAGCGCAGCCGCGGCCAGCCAGGCCCCGGCCGCGCTGGGCGCGACCACCAGCGCCGCCGCCAGGGGCAGGCCGAGGAAGGCCCAGCTCCCGTGCTCCGAAGGCACCTGGCCGAGGGGACGGCTCACCGCGCGGCCCCCTTCACCGCGGCCTCGAGCACGCGGCTGGGGCCGAGCAGGCCCTCGAAGGCCTTGATGAGCTCGGAGCGGTAGAAGGCCTTCACGTTCGGGTCCGCCACGAAGGGCGTCATCATCACGCTGCGCAGCACCAGCAGCTCCGAACCCGCCCGCCAGGCCTTGGCCGGCACGCCGAGGCGGCGGAGGAAGGGCACCGGCGCCAGCCCGTGCGTCGTGCGCGTGAGCCGGGTGGAGGTGAGCGCGAACCCGCCGGAGAGGGAGGGCGGGAACTGGGAGAGCACCATTTCGTTGAGGGCGTTCACGCGGTGGAGGGTGGACGTCTCGGCGTGGCCGAAGGCGTAGAGGAGGACGTCCAGGTCCGGCGTCTCGAAGACGCGGCACACGTAGTCCCCGAAGACGCGATTGTCCAGCAGCTCCGCGAGCCCGCGGCTGGCCCGGAAGGACTCCTCGAGGATGGCGCCGTAGCCGTCCTCGTCGAGGGGCACCGCGCGGTGGGCCAGCCAGACCGCGCTGGCGGCTGCGCCGGGCTTGCTGCCCTCCAGGATGTAGCTGCCCAGGTGGTCGCTCTCCTCCTCGGGGTTGATGTAGGCGGCCCGCTGGGTCGTGACGCCGCGCATCTCCCCGTCCCGGAGCAGGAGGGCGCCGGCGGGATAGGGGATGAAGCCCAGCTTGTGCGGGTCCACCGTGACGCTGTCCGCCCCCGGCACCGCGGCCATGGCGTCGTGGAGGCCCGGCCGCACCGCCAGGGTGGCCTGCATCTCCGCGAGCTCGCGGAAGCCCCCGTCCCGGCGCCGGAAGAGGGCGCGGGCGTAGCCGCCGTAGGCCGCGTCCAGGTGCACGAAGAACCAGCGGCCATGCCGCTCAGCGTGGCGGCGCCGGACCTCGAGGATGCCTTCCACGGGATCCACGCCTCCGCCCTCGGTGGTGCCGACGATGCCCACCACCGCGAGCACGGGCACGCCTTCGGCGGCCAGCTCGTCGAGCCGCTGCTCCAGGGCCTCCAGGTCGAGGCGCAGCTCCGCGTCCACGGGGATCGTCTCCAGGCGGTCCTCCCCGAGGCCGAGGATGTTCATGGCCTTGCGCCAGGAGTAGTGGGCCATGGCGGAGACGAGCACCCGGAAGGCGCCCCCCTTGCGGACGGCGCCGCTCAGCGGCGGCAGGCTCCGGTGCAGATCCAGGAGGTCCGCCGCGCGCAGGCGGCCCAGGAGCTTCTCGGGAGGCAGCCCGACGAGCGGGTTCCCCGCCGCGTCGCGCAGGGGCGGCAGGGCTCCGCTTCGCGGCAGCCGGAGCGGGGCGAGGGCCAGGTTGCGGAAGATCCAGAGGGCCTCGAGGTTCGCCACCGTCCCGCCGGAGCAGAGGTGCCCCCAGGCCCGGGCCGGGTCGAAGCCCAGCAGCTCCGCGAGGTCCGCCGCGACCTCCTCCTCGAGCTGGCTCGTGACCGGGCTGCCCTCCGCCGCGACGTTGTTGGGGTTGTACAGCATCGCCGCGAGGTAGCCCACCTGGGCGGGAATCAGCGTGTCCCCCATCATGTGGCCGAGGTAGCGCGGGGAGTGGCAGGGCACCGAGCCCTTCAGCCGGGCCAGCAGCTTGCGCTGGGCGGCGGAAAGCGCGGTCTGGGTGTTCACGAAGCCGGCCTCGGTCTGCCGGAAGGGGTCCACCGCGTCGGGGTCGTCGGGGCAGAGGCCGCGCCGCCAGTATACGTGGTCCCGCAGGGCCTCGACGAAGGCCCGTTCGAGGACCTCGGCGTTCTGGCCCTGGGGGCCGAGGAAGAGGGCTCGGGGATCCACTGCGGTCTGCAGGGCCATGGCAGTCACGCCTCCAACTCGGTCCCGGGGAGCGGGACGGCCGTCCCGGGGGTCGGTCCGGCTCCTCCTACTCTGTGCAGGGGCGGCGTGACCAAGGTCAAAGGCCCCCGCGAAACCCCATTCATTCATCACAACCCTTCCTGCACAAAGCCGACCTCCCCTTCCGGTGGTGGCCGGGAGGGGCCTGAAAATTATTTCAGACCTAGTGATCTTAATCACTGAAAGGCCGCGGGGGGGCCCGCTACCTTCTTCGGAACGCACCGCAGGCTTGCAGGAGCCACCGGCGCGGGTCCTCCCGCGGGATGCCCTTCCGCGCCGAGGGGCCACGACAGCACGAGACCACGCCGCTCCGGCGGCCAACTCGGGGAGGATGGGATGCTCCGCCACTTCAGGACCACCGCCTGGTGCCTCGCGCTCGCCGCGGGGGCGAGCCTGGCCGCCCAGGACGCGGAGGCGCTGTTCCGCAAGAGCTGCATGAGCTGCCACACCATCGGCGCGGGAGCCAAGACCGGCCCCGACCTGAAGGGCGTGCTCCAGCGGCGCCCCCGGGAATGGGCCCTGGGCTTTATTCAGGGCCCCAGCTCCTATTTCGACAAGGGCGATCCGACGGCCCTCCAGCTCCTCAAGGAGATGAACAACGTCAAGATGCCGGACCTCGGCATCAGCGCCGCCGACGCCGACGCCCTGCTCAAGCTCATCGACGAGCTGACCAAGAGCGGCAAGGTGCTCGGCAGCAAGGGCATCGACCGGCCCCCGACGGCCCTCGACCTGCAGAAGGGCAAGCTGATGTTCGAGGGGCGCCTGCGCTTCGCCGGCGGCGGCCCGGCCTGCATCTCCTGCCATACGGCCAGCGGCGCCGGCATCGTCGGCGGCGGGCTTCTGGGCCCGCAGCTCAACGCGGCCCCCGGGAAGTACGGGAAGAACCTCGCGACCACCATCGAGAACCCGGCCTTCCCGACCATGGTCAACGTCTTCGCCAAGAAGGCCCTGACGCCGGAGGAGGCCTTCCAGGTGGCCTCCTTCCTCCACAGCGTGGGGACCCAGCCCGCGCCGAAGAAGGACATCCTATTCCCCATCGTGGGCCTCGTGGGCCTGGTGGGGAGCCTCGAGCTCGGCCGCCGCTTCGGCCGCAAGCGCTTCCGCGGCGTGCGGAAGAACCTCACCCCGAAAGCGTAGGGAGACCGCGATGACCACGCAGAGCCACTGGATCACCGACATCGTCGATCCCGAGAAGCGCTCCTGGGAGGAGTTCTACCGGAACCGCTGGCAGCACGACAAGGTGGTGCGGAGCACCCACGGCGTGAACTGCACCGGCAGCTGTTCGTGGAACATCTACGTGAAAGAGGGCATCGTCACCTGGGAATTCCAGGCGGTGGACTACCCCGAGCTGGAGAAGGACATCCCGCCCTACGAGCCCCGGGGCTGCCAGCGCGGCATCAGTTTCTCCTGGTACCTCTACAGCCCGATCCGCGTGAAGTACCCCTACATGCGCGGCGCCCTCATGGACCTCTGGGACGACGCCCTGGGCAAGTACGGCGACCCCGTGGACGCCTGGGCCGCCATCCAGGCCGATCCCGAGCAGCGCAAGCGCTACCAGACGGCCCGGGGCAAGGGCGGCTTCCGCCGCACCTCCTGGGCGAAGGTGCTCGAGGTGATCGCCGCCGCCAACATCCACACCGTGAAGACCCACGGGCCCGATAGGGTGGTCGGCTTCAGCCCCATCCCGGCCATGTCCATGCTCAGCTACGCCGCGGGCAGCCGCTATCTGCAGCTCCTGGGCGGCGTGAACCTCAGCTTCTACGACTGGTACTGCGACCTGCCGCCCAGTTCCCCGGAGATGTGGGGCGAGCAGACCGACGTGAACGAGAGCGCCGACTGGTACAACGCCAAGTTCCTGGCGGTCATGGGCTCGAACCTCAACATGACCCGCACGCCGGACTGCCACTTCGCCGCCGAGGCGCGGCACAACGGCACGAAGATGGTGGTCTTCAGCCCCGACTTCAACCAGGTCGCCAAGTACGCCGACGAGTGGATGGCCCTGCACCAGGGCCAGGACGGCGCCTTCTGGATGGCCGTCAACCACGTGATCCTCAGCGAGGCGCACCACCGGGACCAGGTGCCCTACTTCCTGGACTACACCAAGAAGTACACCGACTCGCCCTTCCTGGTGGAGCTGCACCCGGTGGAGGGCGGCTACCGCCCCGGCCAGATGCTCCGCGCCGGGCGCCTGGCCCGCTACCAGGACATCGAGCACCCCGAGTGGAAGTTCCTCATGTGGGACGAGGTGGAGGCCCGGCCGAAGATGCCCAAAGGCTCCATGGGCGACCGCTGGGGCACCAAGCAGGGCATGTGGAACCTGCTCCTCCAGGACGGCAAGGACGACAGCGCCATCAACCCCGCCCTGACCCTGCTGGGCCAGGATGCGGTGCAGGTGCAATTCGACGACTTCGCCGCCGACAAGACCTCCTTCCGAGGCGTGCCCGCCCGGAAGATCGCCCTGGCGGACGGTTCCGAGGCGATCGTCGCCACCATCTACGACCTCCTCATGGCCCAGTTCGGCGTGGCCCGGGACCTGCCCGGCGACTACCCCAAGGACTACGACGACGAGACCGCGCCCTACACGCCCGCCTGGCAGGAGAAGCACACCGGCCTCTCCCGCAAGGACTGCCTGCGCTTCGCCCGGGAGTGGGCCCGCACCGCCAAGCACACCAATGGCAAGTGCATGGTCATCATCGGCGCCGGGATCAACCACTGGTACCACAACAACCTGATCTACCGCGCCGCCCAGCTCGCCCTGGCCTTCTGCGGCTGCGTGGGCCGCAACGGCGGCGGCCTGGCCCACTACGTCGGCCAGGAGAAGCTGGCCATGGTGGGCAGCTGGACCGCCATCGCCATGGCGAAGGACTGGAGCCCCACCAGCCGGCTCATGAACGGCCCCTCCTTCCACTACGTCAACAGCGACCAGTGGCGCTACGAGCGCGAGTTCAGCCAGTACCATCCCACGCCGGACGGCAGCGCCCTGACCCAGGGCCACACCATGAACATGCAGACTCTGGCCGCGCGCCTGGGCTGGCTGCCCTGCTACCCGCAGTTCGACCGCAACCCCATGGACCTCGTCGCCGAGGCCAAGGCCGCCGGCGCCAAAGACGAGGCGGGCGTCGTGGACTACACGGTCCAGCAGCTCAAGGACCGCAAGCTCAAGTTCGCCATGGAGGACCCGGACGCCCCCGAGAACTGGCCGCGGGTCTGGTTCATCTGGCGCGGCAACGCCATCGGCACCTCGGCCAAGGGCCACGAGTTCTTCCTCAAGCACTACCTCGGCACCCACACCAACGCCATCGCCGAGGAGGTGGCCGAAGACACGCTCAAGGACGTGGTCTGGCGCCCCGCGGCCACCGGCAAGTACGACCTGGTGGTGGACCTGAACTTCCGCATGGACACCAGCGCCCTCTACAGCGACATCGTGCTGCCCACGGCCTCCTGGTACGAGAAGTGCGACCTCAACACCACGGACATGCACGGCTTCATCAACCCGCTGTCCGCCGCGGTGCCGCCGGTCTGGGAGTCCAAGAGCGACTGGGAGATCTTCAAGGCCGTCGCCCAGAAGGTGAGCGAGCTCTCGGGCAAGCACCTCCCCGACCCCGTCGAGGACCTGGTCGCCACGCCCCTGAGCCACGACAGCGCCGGCGAGATCGCCCAGCCCACCATCAAGGACTGGATGGCCGGGGAGTGCGAGGCCATCCCGGGCAAGACCATGCCGGCGATGAAGGTGGTCACCCGCGAGTACACCAAGATCTTCGACCGCTTCTGCGCCTTCGGGCCGAAGGTGAAGGACGGCCTGGGCGCCCACGGCGTGAAGTACCCGGTGGCCGACCTGTACGAGAAGTACGCGAAGGAGAACCCGAACGAAGTGGTGGACGGCCACCTCTGCCCCAGCCTGCGGGAGGACGTGGACGCCGCCAACGTGCTGCTGTACTTCGCCCCCGAGGCCAACGGCGAGCTGGCCTACCGCGCCTATGAGCACATGGAGCAGCGCACGGGCGTGCCCCTGAAGGACCTGGGGGAGAAGAACCGCGGCGTCACCCGCACCTACAAGGAGCTGCAGGCCCAGCCGAGGCGCGTCATCAACAGCCCCATCTGGTCCGGCATCGTGGACGAGAAGCGGCCCTACTCTCCCTTCACCTACAACGTGGAGCGCATGGTGCCCTGGCGCACGCTGACCGGCCGCCAGCACCTCTACCTGGACCACGAGGGCTACATCGCCTTCGGCGAGCACCTGCCCACCTACAAGCCAACGCCGCCCGCGCAGGTGCTGGGCGACATCAAGCTCAGCAAGGAAGTCGGTCCCACCGCGCGCCTGAACCTCCTCACGCCCCACGGGAAGTGGCACATCCACTCCACCTACGGCGACACGGAGCGCATGCTCACCCTTTCCCGCGGGGTGGAGCCGCTCTGGCTGAGTGAGGAGGACGCCCGGGCCATCGGCATCCAGGACAACGACTGGGTGGAAGTGCACAACGACAACGGCGCCGTGGTGACGCGGGCCAACGTCTCCGCCCGCATCCCCAAGGGCGCCTGCATCATCTACCACGCCACCGAGCGCACCTACTCCGTGCCCAAGTCCGAGACCCGCGGCTACCGCCGGGCCGGCATGAACAACAGCCTCACCCGCGCGCGCCTGAAGCCGAACCTCATGCTCGGCGGCTACGGCCAGTTCACCTACCACTTCAACTACTGGGGTCCGACGGGCGTGAACCGCGAGACCACCGTCTACGTGCGCAAGCTCGGTCAGCTCGTCTGGTAAGGGGGGAACGCCATGGACATCCGCTCTCAAGTTTCGATGGTGTTCCACCTGGACAAGTGCATCGGGTGCCACACCTGCTCCATCGCCTGCAAGAACGTGTGGACGGACCGCAAGGGCGCCGAATACATGTGGTGGAACAACGTGGAGACCAAGCCCGGCACGGGCTTCCCCACCAAGTGGGAGGACCAGGAGCACTACCGCGGCGGCTGGGAGGTCGAGGACGGCAGGCTGCGCCTGAAGTCCAGCGGCAAGGGGAACTTCCTCAAGCGCATCTTCTACCAGCCGAACCTGCCGACCCTGGACGAGTACTACGAGCCCTGGACCTACGACTACGAGAACCTCTTCAACGCGCCGGAGGGGGATGACCAGCCCACAGCCCGCCCGGTCTCCAAGGTCACCGGCGAGTACATGGAGGTGAAGGCCGGCCCGAACTGGGACGACGACCTGGGCGGCTCGCCCCTCTACGCCCGCAACGACCCGAACCTCCAGGCGCTCACCGAGGAGCAGCAGCTCCAGCTCCTCTCCATCGAGCAGCTGGTGATGTTCTACCTGCCCCGCATCTGCAACCACTGCCTCAACCCCGCCTGCGTGGCGAGCTGCCCCAGCGGCGCCCTCTACAAGCGCGGCGAGGACGGCATCGTCCTCGTCAACCAGGAGGTCTGCCGCGGCTGGCGCTTCTGCGTCAGCGCCTGCCCCTACAAGAAGGTCTTCTACAACTGGAACACCGGGAAGAGCGAGAAGTGCCTGCTCTGCTACCCCCGCGTGGAGACCGGCCAGGCGCCGGCCTGCTTCCACAGCTGCGTGGGCCGCATCCGCTACATGGGCGTCGTCCTCTACGACGCCGACAAGATCGCCGAGGCCGGCCTGCGGCCCGACGAGGAGCTGGTGGACGCCCACCGCGACATGATCCTGGACCCCCACGACCCGAAGGTCATCGCGGAGGCCCGCCGCGCGGGCATCAGCGACGCGGTCATCAAGTCCGCCCAGCAGAGCCCGGTCTACAAGTTCGTGAAGACCTGGGGCGTCGCCCTCGCGCCGCACCCCGAGTACCGCACCTTCCCCATGCTCTTCTACGTCCCCGCCCTGGCGCCGGTGACGGCCACCCAGGAGGACGGGCTCCTCTCCAACGACGTGGACAACCTCTTCCACGCCCTGGACGACGCCCGAGTGCCCATGGCCTACCTGGCCTCGCTCTTCGCCGCCGGGCAGGAGGGCCCCGTGCGCTACGCCATGAAGAAGCAGATGGCCGTGCGCCTGTGGCGCCGGGCCCTCACCGTGGGCGACGTGGACGTGGACGTGGCCAAGCGCGCCCTGCGGGAGGCAGACTGCTCCCCGGAAGAGGCCGAGGAGATCTACAAGCTCACCTCGCTCCCCACCTTCGAGCAGCGCTTCGTCATCCCGCCCAGCCACCGGGAGCAGGCCATCGAGGTGCTCAAGAACCCGCTGGAGAACAAGGGCCTCGCCGGCATCGGCTTCCGCGAGGCTCCGGAGAGGGGGCTCTGATGTTCCTCAACTTCGGATTCATCGCCCGGATCGCGCCCCTCCTCGAGTACCCCACCGAGGCGACGCGGGGCCAGGCCATCGCCCTCGCCGAGTCCATGAAGTGGTACGCGGAGATCTGGGAGGACCTGCTGGAGGCTTTCGCCCTCCACGTCCAGCTCGGCTCCCTGCAGGAGCTGGAGGAGACCTACACCCAGGCCTTCGACATGAACCCGAGCTGCAGCCTGGACCTGGGCTGGCACCTCTTCGGCGAGACCTACAAGCGCGGCTCCTTCATGGCGAACCTGCGCCAGGCCCACCGGGAGCATGGCATCGAGGAGGGCTCCAACCTGCCGGACCACCTCCCCACGGTGCTGCGCCTGCTCCCGGCCCTGGACCCCGCGGACGCGAGGGACCTGACCAGGGACTGCATCCTGCCCGCCCTGGAGAAGCTGCGCCCCAAGCTGGAGGGCGCCGCCCCCTACGACCACCTCCTCGAGTCCCTGGAGCTGATGCTCCGCGCCCTGGCGCCGGCAGCGGAGGCCCCCGCCGGGGCCGCCGACCACGCCTGCACGTGCAGCCACGACCACGCGAACGGCCACGGCTTCCGCGGCCCGGAGGCGAACCATGCCTAACAGCTTCCTCAACACCTTCCTCTTCGTGGGCCTGCCCTACATCGCCCTGGCCCTGGCCATCGGCGTGGGCATCCTGCGCTTCACGTCCAGGCCCTTCAGCTACTCCAGCCTGAGCAGCCAGTTCCTGGAGAACGAGCAGCTCTTCTGGGGCTCGAACTTCTTCCACTGGGGCCTGGTCTGGGTGCTGGGCGGCCATCTCACGGGCTTCCTCTTCCCCAAGACGATCCTCTGGTGGAACTCGAACCCCCTGCGCCTGTTCATCCTCGAGAGCACGGCGCTCATCGGCGCGCTGCTGGCCCTCTTCGGCGTCTGCGCCCTGATGGTCCGGCGCTTCTACACCCCGCGGATCGTCGCGGTGACCACGCCCATGGACCGGGTGCTCCTCACGCTGCTCCTCATCCAGATCGCCACGGGCATCGACACGGCCCTGCGCTACCGCTGGGGCTCCGCCTGGTACGCCAGCGCCGCCGTGCCCTACCTGCGCAGCGTGCTCCTGCTCGCCCCCCGGCCCGAGTTCATCGTCTCCCTGCCCTGGGGACCGAAGCTCCACATGGTCTCGGGCTTCCTGGTGATCCTCGCCATCCCCTTCACGCGGCTGGTGCACTTCCTCGTGGTGCCCGTCTGGTACCTCTGGCGGAAGCCCCAGCTCGTGATCTGGAACCGCCGCAGCGGCGCCCGGAGCTGACATGCAGCTGCGCACCACCCTCCTCGCCTCGGGGGTCGGCGCCGTCCTGGCCGCCTTCGTGGGATTCTCCACGGCGGAGCTCCGCCTCACCGGGGACCACTCCGGCTACCAGCCCGCCCAGCCCATCGCCTACTCCCACCGCGTCCACGCCGGCGAGAACCGGATGGACTGCCAGTTCTGCCACACCGCCGCCGAGAAGGGCCGCCACGCCGGCATCCCGCCCCTCAGCACCTGCATGAAGTGCCACGAGAAGATCGTGAACCGCCCGGGCTCCAAGGAGCCCAGCCCCGAGATCGCGAAGCTCACCAAGGCCTTCCAGGAGGGAAGGAACGTCGAGTGGACCCGCATCCACCGCCTGCCCGCCTTCGTCTACTTCGACCACAGCCGCCACATCGGCGCCGGGGTCGCCTGCCAGAACTGCCATGGCGAGATCCAGACCATGGACGCGGTCTACCAGGCCAAGGCCCTGACCATGGGCGAGTGCCTGACCTGCCACCGCGACACCAACCAGAAGTCCCTGCAGTCCGGGAAGCCCGCCGCGGCGCCCACCGACTGCTCGGCCTGCCACCACTGAGGAGATCCGATGCGACTCTGGAAAAGCCTCGGGCAGAAGCGGCGGGAGGTCCGCGCCACCAAGGCGGAGTTCGACGAGGACCTCCCCGTCGGCGAATCCGTCCGCCAGCTGAGCCGGCGCGACTTCTTCCGCTGGAGCGGCGTCGGCTTCGCCGTGGGCCTCGCCAGCGGCTGCGACTCGAAGAAGGCCCACAAGGCCATGTCCCTGCTCCAGGCCCGGGAAGGCTTCACGCCAGGCACCGATCTCTGGTTCGCCACCACCTGCGCCGGCTGCGCGGCGGGTTGCGGCGCCCTGGCCAAGAGCCGGGACGGCCGCGTGATCAAGCTGGAGGGCAACCCGGGGCATCCCGTCGGCCGCGGCGCCCTGTGCGCGGTGGGCCAGGCCCAGCTCCGGGACCTCTACGACAGCGGCCGGCTCCACGGCCCGAAGTCCGGCGGGAAAGACGTGGACTGGCCCGCCCTTGATGCCGACCTCGCGGCCCGCCTCAAGGCCGCCCGCAGCGTGCGCGTGCTCTCCGGAAGCCTCACGAGCCCCACCCTGCGCCGCGCGGCGGACGCCTTCCTGAAGGCCTTCCCCGACGGGAAGCTCGTCCAGGCCGACCCGGTGAGCGCCTCGGCCCTGGCCGAGGCCTATGCCCGCACCCATGGCGCGCGGATGGTGCCGGACTACCGCTTCGAGAAGGCCGACTACATCCTCGGGGTCGAGGCCGACTTCCTGGGCACCTGGATCAACCCGGCGGGCTTCGGCCGCGCCTATGCCAGCCGCCGCAACCCCGACGCGAGGGGCGAGGGCCAGGGCATGTCCCGCCACGTCCAGGTGGAATCTGGGATGAGCCTCACGGGCTCCAACGCCGACACGCGCCTCCGCGTGGCGCCCTCGGAGGCCGCGGCCTTCCTGGAGCACCTCGCCGCCGCCGTGGAGCACCACGCGGGCATCTCCACCGTTTCGCCGCTGCGCGCCCTCGAGCCCAAGATCCTGGCCAAGGTCGAAGGCCTCGCCGGTGAGCTGTGGGAGCACAAGGGCCGCAGCCTCGTGGTCTGCGGGGTCAATGATCTCCATGCCCAGATCTTCGCCGCACGCATCAACCGCGCCCTGGGCAACGAGGGTGCGACCCTCGACCTCGCGCGGCCGAGCCTCCAGCGCCAGGGTGACGACGCCGCCCTGGACGCGCTGCTCTCGGACATGGCGGCCGGCAGGGTGGACGCCCTGGTGGTCCTGGACGCCAATCCGGCCTTCGCGGTGCCGGGCTTCGCCGCCGCCGCGGCCAAGGTGCCCCTCAAGGTCGGCCTGCTGCGCCACGACGACGAGACCGCGGCGCTGTGCACCCACCTCGCCCCGGACCACCATCCCCTGGAGACCTGGAGGGACAGCCACACGGCCACGGGCACCTGGAGCCTGCACCAGCCCCTGCTGGAGCCCCTCTTCGGCACCCGCGACGCCGCCGAGTCCTTCGCGGCCTGGTCCGGCGCGCCCGCGCCGGCCCTGGAGCAGGTGAAGGACCTGTGGAAGGCCGAGGTCTTCCCCAAAACCGGTGGCCTCGACTTCGACGCCTTCTGGCACGGGGCGCTCCAGCAGGGCTTCGTGGAACTCCCGGCCACCGGCGCCGCGCCGGCCTACCGGGAGGACCGCGCGAAGACCCAGGCCGAGTGGTCCACCCGGCCCGCCCCGAAGGCCGCCGAGTTCGAACTGCTCCTCTACACCAAGCCTGGCAACCTGGACGGCCGCCACGCCCACAATCCCTGGCTGCAGGAGCTGCCCGACCCGATCACCAAGATCACCTGGGACAACTACGCCCAGCTCAGCCCCGGCACCGCCGAGCGCCTGAAGCTGAAGCAGGGCGACGTCATCCGCCTGAAGGCCGCGGGCCATCCGGACCTGGTGCTCCCGGTGGCCGTCCAGCCGGGCCTCCACGGCCGCACGGTGGCGGTGGCCCTGGGCTACGGCCGCGCCCGCGGCGGCAAGCACGGCACCGGCGTCGGCGCCGATGCCTTCCCCTTCGTGGGCGGCGGCGCGGCGCGCAGCTACCAGGGCCTCGCCCTCGAGGTGAGCCCCACGCCCCAGAAGGTGGAGCTGGCCTGCACCCAGGACCACCACCTCATGGAGGACCGGGAGCCCGTGCGGGAGATGGCCCTCGCCGCCTACACCGCGGACCCGGCCTCGGCCCGGCCCCACGAGCACTCCGGCGGCTCGACGGCCACGCACCCCAGCCTCTACGACCCGCACCCCAAGGGCCAGCACCAGTGGGCGATGGTCATCGACCTGTCCAAGTGCAGCGGCTGCTCCGCCTGCGTCATCAGCTGCCAGGCCGAGAACAACATCCCCGTGGTGGGCAAGGACGAGGTGCGGCGCAAGCGGGAGATGCACTGGATGCGCCTGGACCGCTACTACACCGGCTCCGAGGAGGAGCCCGGCGTGGTGCACCAGCCGATGCTGTGTCAGCAGTGCGGCAACGCCCCCTGCGAAAACGTGTGCCCGGTCATCGCCACCGTGCACAGCGAGGAGGGCCTGAACCAGCAGGTCTACAACCGCTGCGTGGGCACCCGCTACTGCGCCAACAACTGCCCCTACAAGACCCGCCGCTTCAACTGGTTCGAGTACGACCGCAGCGACCCGCTGGAGAACCTGGCCCTCAATCCCGACGTCACTGTCCGCTCCCGCGGCGTGATGGAGAAGTGCTCCTTCTGCGTCCAGCGCATCCAGCGCGCCAAGGCCGACGCCAAGAACGCCGGCCGCGAGGTGAAGGACGGCGAGTTCCAGACCGCCTGCCAGCAGAGCTGCCCGGGCATGGCCATCCTCTTCGGCGACCTCCTGGATCCTGCCTCGGAGATCAGCAGGGCCATGAAGGACCCCAAGCGCTACCTCGTGCTCGGGGAGCTGGGCGTGCTGCCCGCCGTGAGCTACCTGACCAAGATCCGCAACGCCGAGGTCCCGGCCGAAGGCGCCGCCCACGGAGGCCACCATGGCTGATGCCGCCGTCCACGGCCACCCCCACGACCTGGGCCACGGGCCCCACGGCTCGGACAGCGCCCTGATCCTGGGGGACAAGACCTACGGCCAGGTCACGGAGGAGGTCTTCTCCCCCATCGAGCGCATGCCCCCGAAGGCCTGGTTCGCCGCGATCCTGGTGACGGCCTCCATGCTGGGCCTGGGCGCCTGGGCGGTGACCCAGACCCTCACCAAGGGCATCGGCACCTGGGGCCTCAACAAGACCGTCGGCTGGGCCTTCGACATCACGAACTTCGTCTTCTGGGTGGGCATCGGCCACGCCGGGACGCTGATCTCCGCGATCCTCTACCTCTTCCGGCAGCACTGGCGGACCTCCATCAACCGCGCCGCCGAGGCCATGACCATCTTCGCGGTCATGTGCGCGGGCCTCTTCCCCATCATCCACATGGGCCGGCCCTGGGTGGCCCACTGGGCCCTGCCCCTGCCCAATACCCGCGGCCCCCTGTGGGTGAACTTCCGCAGCCCCCTGCTGTGGGACGTGTTCGCGATCTCCACCTACTTCATCATCTCGGCCGTCTTCTGGTACATCGGCCTCCTGCCCGACCTGGCCACCGCCAGGGACCGCGCCACGGGGAACCGCAAGCGCATCCTCAGCCTCGCGAGCCTCGGCTGGAACGGCGCCAACCGCACCTGGAAGCACTACGAGTCCGTGTACGGCCTGCTGGCGGGCCTCGCCACGCCCCTGGTGGTCTCGGTGCACACCATCGTGTCCATGGACTTCGCCACCTCGGTGGTGCCCGGCTGGCACGCCACGCTGTTCCCGCCCTACTTCGTGGTGGGCGCCGTGTTCTCGGGCTTCGCCATGGTGCTCACCCTGATGATCGTGGCCCGCAAGGTCATGGGCTACGAAGAGTACATCACCCTGGGCCACCTGGACGCCATGGGCAAGGTGGTGCTCACCACCGGCAGCATCGTGGCCCTGGCCTACGCCACGGAGTTCTTCGTGGCCTGGTACAGCGGCAACCCCTACGAGCGCTACGTCTTCATGAACCGGGCGCTGGGCCCCTACAAGTGGGCCTTCTGGAGCATGGTGGCCTGCAACGTCATCACGCCCCAGTTCTTCTGGTCCGCGAAGCTGCGGCGCTCCCCCGTCGCCATCTTCATCCTGTGCATCTTCGTCAACATCGGGATGTGGTTCGAGCGCTTCGTCATCATCGTCACGAGCCTGCACCGCGACTTCCTCCCCTCGAGCTGGGCCATGTACAGGCCGACCTGGATCGAGTTCGCGACCCTGATCGGGAGCTTCGGGCTCTTCCTGACCCTCTTCCTCGTCTTCTGCCGCGTGCTGCCCATGATCGCGGCCAGCGAAGTGAAAGGAGTGCTGAAGCATGGCGAAGAACAGTAGCCGCATCTTCCGCGCCCTGCAGGAGCTCCTCCGCAGCAGCCGCTCCCGCCGCACGGCGGGCATGGCCGAGCGCCCGGAACTGCTCCGGTCCGACTTCGCCGACCCCGAGGAGCTGCTGAAGGCCGTGCGGAAGCTCCGGTCCCTCGGCGTCCCCGTGCTGGAGACCTACACGCCCTTCCCCATCCACGGCATGGACGAGGCGCTGAGCGAGCGGCCCTCCCGCCTGCCCTGGGTGACCGGCCTGCTGGGCCTCCTGGGCTGCAGCGGCGCCGTGGCCCTCCAGGTCTGGACCAGCGTGGTGGACTACCCGCTGGTCATCGGCGGCAAGCCCCTGGCCTCCATCCCCGCCTTCCTCCCCGTGATGTTCGAGTCCACGGTGCTCATCGCGGGGCTCGGCACCGTGGCCACCCTCTTCGCCCTCACGAAGCTCCGCCCGAGGCTGACGATCCCCGACCTGCACCTGGGCGCCAACGACGACCGTTTCATCCTCGTCGCCGCCATGGGCCACGGCCACACCTTCGACAGCCTCACGGCCCTGCTGGCCCAGCACGGCGCCATCGAGACCGTCCGTCTCCTGAAGGACTCCCGCGGCGTGGATGCCTCGGCGCGCTGGGAACGCGAGGTGCCCCTGCCCCTGGCCCTGGGCGCCATCCTCGCCCCCGCGGCCCTGATCCTGGGCCTCGGCTCGGCGTTGAACCGCGACTTCCACCGCCGCGCCCTGGAATTCGACGCCGGGATGATGGTTCCCGTGGCGGCGCAGGCCTACGACCCGAGCGCCGTCCTCCGGGGCGGCCAGGTCCTCCACGCGCCCCCGGCGGGCACCGTCTCCCGCAACCAGGCCCCGGCCCTGCGCTTCGGCCCTGGCGTGGAGGAGGCCGCCCGGGCCGGCCTCGAGCTGAAGAACCCCCTGGAACCGACACCGGCCAACTCCGCCCGGGGCCAGGTCATCTGGACGCGCATCTGCGCCACCTGCCACGGCGAGGGCGGCAAGGGCGACGGCGGCGTGATCCCCCGCTTCCCCAATCCTCCGAACCTGATGATCCCCAAGTACGAGGCCTACACCGAGGGCCGCATCTTCCACGTGGCCACCTTCGGCGGGCCCGAGAAGATCATGAAGCCCCTCGGGGACCACCTCAGCGCCGAGGACCGCTGGCGGGCGGCGATGCACCTGAAGGGCCTCATCAACGAGGCCGCCAAGGCCCGGGCCAAGGCCGCCGCGTCCACGCCTGCCCCGGCCGCGGCCGCGCCCGCGCAGGCCCCGGCCTCCGCCCCCACCCCGGGAGCCAAGTCATGAGCAGCCACGCCACCTCCGCGTCCGCCCCCGAGGCCTATCCGGGCCTGGGCGAAGTCCCTGAACTCATCCGGCTGGGCCGCACCCTGCGGGGGGCGGCCCTCGGAGCCCTTGTCCTGGGCGCCCTACTCCTGCTCACGGGCGCCGGACAGGGGGGCGCCCGCCTCTGGGGGAATCTCCTGGTGGCGGGCGCCAATCTCACCCACGTGGGCCTGGGCGGCCTCTTCATCGTCGCGGTGACCCGCCTCACCGCCGGGCGCTGGAGCGATCCCATCCTCGCGGCCCCCCACGCCATGCCCCGGGTGCTGCCCTGGGCCCTCGGCGTCATGCTGCTCCTGTGGTTCGGCGCGGCCACCCTGTACCCCTGGGCCCGTCCCGACGCCGCCTCGGACCACCTGCTGCACCTGCGGATGGCCTGGCTCAACAAGCCCTTCTTCTGGGGCCGCATCGTCCTCTACTTCGCGCTGTGGATCCTCCTGGGCCGGCTGATGCTGCAGCGGAAGATCTTCACGGCGCCCTACGTGGTGGCCTTCGCCGCCACCTTCAGCCTCGCCAGCTTCGACTGGATCATGAGCCTCGAGCCGGCCTGGTACTCCACCATCTTCGCCATCTACGGCTTCGCGGGAATGTTCCTCCAGGCCATCGCGCTGGTGTCGATCTCGGCGGTGGCCCTGCGCCGCTTCGGCCTCCTGCCCCAGGGCGTCCGGCAGACCCCGAACCACGACCTGGGCAAGCTGATGTTCGCCTTCAGCGCCTTCTGGGCCTACATCTGGCTCAGCCAGTTCCTGTTGATCTGGTACGCCAACATCCCCGAGGAGGTCGGGCCGGTGAAGCTCCTGCTCACGGGCCCCTGGGCGCCCCTCTACTACCTGAACCTGGTCCTGAACTTCGCCCTGCCCTTCCACCTGATGCTCAACCGCAAGGCCAAGCAGCACGAGCGCATGCTCCTGTGGGCCGCCGGCATCGTCCTGGCCGGCCACTGGCTGGACCTCTACCTCCTGGTCTTCCCGCCCCTCACGGGAGGCGCGGCTCCGAAACTGGGCCTGCCCGAGCTCGGGGGAATCCTGCTTACACTGGGGCTCGGTCACCTGGCCGTCTGGCCCCGCCTGACCTCGAAGAAGGCAACCGCCTAGGGGAGTCCATGGCGTTCATCACCTGGCAGGAGCGCTACGAGACGGGCTTCACGGCCTACGACTCCCAGCACCAGACGCTCTTCCGCCTGGCCAACCGGCTCCAGGAGATCCTCGACCACCCGGGCAGCGGGACCAACCAGGACATCGCGCCGGTCTACTTCGCGTTCCTCGACCTGACCCGCGCCCACGTCCGCACCGAGGATGAGCTCATGCGCTGGGCGGGCTACGCTCCCGCCGACGACCACGACCAGGCCCACGGCCGCTTCGTGGAGCTGCTGGAATCGGCCCAGGCGACCGGGGACTTCCGCGCCCTGCTCCAGAACGCCCTCTGGAAGTTCAAGGCGCACTTCGAGAGCGAGGAGGAGCAGGCCTTCCTCGAGCTGCTGCGCACCCGCCACTACCCCCCCACCGCGAGCTGACGCCGCCGGAAGGACGACCATGGGCAACCTCGGCATGACCGAACTCCTCCTCATCGGCATCGCGCTGCTGATCTTCTTCGGCCCCTCGCGGCTGCCCCAGCTCGGGAAGTCCCTGGGCCAGAGCATCGGCGAGTTCAAGAAGGCCGCGAAGGGCCTGACGGAGGACGCCCCCTGAGATGGGCGCGACGCTCGGCCTCGTCCTCCTCACCGGCGGGAAAGGCGAGCGCCTGGGCGGGCCCAAGCACGACCGGGCCCATCCGGCGGGCGGGACCTGGGGCGGCCACCTGGTGGCCCTGTTCCGGGCCGCCTGTCCCGAGGGGCCCGTCTGCATCCTCGGCCGGGCACTCCCGGACCACCCGGACCTGAAGGTCTATCCGGATCCCGGCGAGGGCCCCGCGGTGGCCCTGCGCCTCTGGGCCGCCCGGGAGGACGTGCCGCCCGCCGAGCGCTGGTGGATCGTGCCCTGCGACCAGGTGCGGTGGACGACGGAGGCGCTGGAGGCTTGGCATGCCGAAGCCCTGAAGGCCGATCCGGACGCGGTCCGCTGGGTCATGGCCGAGGCCCAGGACCGGCCCCAGCCCCTCGGCGGCTTCCTCCCGCACCGTCTGCGGCCCGCCCTCGCCGCCGTCCACGCCAGCACCGTGCGGCGGCTGGCGGAAGGGGTGGGACCCGTGACGATCCCCTGGGAGGAGGCCGTCTGGCGGGACATCGACGACCCGGAAGGCCTGCGGGCCTGGACCGCTTCCCCGGGCTGACGCCCCGGGGCTGAGCTACCTTGGGGGATGGCTGCGGAGCCGTCCATGCGAGTCCCCCTCCCGTCCCTCCCTTCCCTCGCGGCACCGGCCCTCCTGGCCTTCGGCCTCCTCGCCTGCGGCGGCGGGGGCGGGAACGGCGGGGGCGGGTCCACGCCGGCTCCCTTCACCCTCTCCCAGACCCAGGAGGCGGCCTCCACCTGCGGGGAGATGTTCCTGGCGGCCCGGGGGGACGCCCTGGGCCGGCCCTTCGTCTATGTCGCGGCGAAGGAAGGCGGGCTCAAGGTCTTCGAATCCGGCACGGGGCTCGCGCTGAAGCGGACGCTGCCCGCGACGCTCTGGGGCGGCCTCCACGCCATGAACCTGAGCCAGCAGGGCAGCCTGCTCCTGGTGGCCCTTGGCAACCACTTCGGCACGGACCTCCAGGCTCCGGGGGTGGCCTTCGTGGACGTGACGGACCCGCTGAATCCCGTGCTGAAGGGGGCCTGGACCGACGGCGCCCTGCGCGGCGGCTGCGGGATCGCCCTGTCCGACGGGCGCTACGCCTACCTCGGCGCCATGGGCAACGGCCTCGTGATCCTCGACGCCCTCGACCCGGCCCATCCCGCCTTCGTGAGCCGCTTCGTGCCCCCCCTCGCCTTCCCCGACGCCCAGCCGGATCCCGCCAAGATCAACGCCCGGGGCCTCTGGCTCCAGGGCAGCACGCTCTACCTGGGCTACGACGCGGGGGGACTGCGCATCCTCGACGTCGCCGACAGGGCCCATCCCCGGGAGACCGGGCGCTGGTCCAACCCCGTGATGGACGGGAAGCCGCGGGCCTACAACCACGTGGTGGTGGACGGGACCCTCGCCTATGCCGCCGTGGACTACTGCGGCGTGGAGGCGCTGGACGTCTCGAACCCCGCCGCCGTCCGGCTCCTCTCCTGGTGGAACCCCTGGACCTGCCAGACCAGCGCCCAGAACTGGTTCACCAGCGACGGCCACGCCAACGAGCTGGCCCTGGATCCGGCGAAGAAGCTCCTCTTCGTCTCCAGCGGCAAGAGCGACCTGCAGGTCCTGGACCTGAGCGTGCCCGGCGCCCCCGCCTGGCTCCAGGAGTTCGGCGGCACCGCCAACGGCATCGGCACCTGGGGCGTCTCCATCCAGGGCGGCAAGGCCTACCTGACCTACATCTGCGCCTTCATCCCCTTCAGCTCCACCTGGACCGGCGTGAAGGTGCTCAGCTATTCCCGGTAGGCTCCTCCCGCACCTCGAACTTCAGGGTGCGCACCGCCAGGAAGATCTCCCGCAGGAAGGAGGTCAGGGCGTGGATCAGCGCGCCGAGGGCGAGGACGAAGAACACCGCCGCCACGGGCACCACGCCGACGCCGAAGAAGGCGCCGACGAAGAGGGAGGCGATGGTGCCGCAGACCATGAGGGCGCTCAGCACCGCCGCCGTGATGGCCCGGTTGGTGAGGTGGGAGCGGCGTTCGAGGGTCTTCAGCTCCTCCCGGTCCCCGCGGCCCTCTTCGCCCGGCGCGTGCCGCGCCTCCAGCAGCCGCGCCCGGTCGATGACCCGGCTCAGGCGGTTCACCAGCACCGAGATCAGGGTCGCGATGCCCGTGAGGAGGAAGACCGGCGCCACCGCGAGCTGGATGGCGTGGACGAGGCTGGCGACGGCGGTGGTGTCGGGCATGCGTCCCATTGGAGGCGCCCCCGGTGGACGGGTCAAGACGGCCCGCGGCGCGGGCCTAGCACGGGGCGTTATGACCAAGCTCACAGCCGCGCGGAGGGTTATCGGACTAGGCTGTCTTTTATCGGACGGACGCGGCGTGAGCACCGCGTTTCCTTCCTCGTCCGGTGCCGCGACATGCCCCAGCCCTCCCCCGACGCCCCTTCGCCCCTGGCCCTGGGTTCCCAGGCCCGGCCCATCGTGGCCGCGAAAGGCTGCATCCACTGCGGCACGGCCTTCACGGGCCGGGGCCTCTTCTGCTGCGCGGGCTGCGAGACGGTCTACGGCATCCTCCAGGCGGGCGGCCTGGGGGAGTACTACGACCTCAAGGCCGCGGGCTACGCCTTCCAGCCCTCCGGGCCCGTGGACGGCCGCCCCGGCGCCTACGGGCACCTCGACAGCCCCGAGCTGCGGGACCGCTACCGGGGCGCCGACGGCGAGGCCCGCTTCTTCGTGGAGGGCATCCACTGCGTGGCCTGCCTCTGGCTCCTGGAGCGCCTGCCTCGCCTCACGCCGGACGTGACGGCCTGCCGCCTGGACCTGGGCCAGTCCCTTCTCACCGTCAAGCTCGCCCCCGAGGCGGGGCTCGCCCCGGTGGCCTCCCTCATCCACCGCCTGGGCTACCGGCCCCACGCCCTCCAGGACGACGCGGACCTCGAGGCCCTCCGGAAGGCCGAGCAGCGCGGCGACCTGATGCGCCTGGGCGTGGCGGGCGCCTGCGCCGGCAACATCATGCTCATGGCGGTGAGCCTCTACGGCGGCGCCACCGGGCCGCTGGCGGAGCTCTTCCGCTGGGTGAGCGCCGCCCTCTTCGTCCCCGTGGCGGCCTACAGCGCCGTGCCCTTCTACCGTTCCGCCGCGGGCGCGCTGAAGGCCCGGCAGGTGAACATCGACGTGCCGATCGTCCTCGCCCTCGCCCTGGGCGCCGCCGCCAGCGCCTTCAACCTCCTCCGCGGCTCCCCGCACCTCTACTTCGACTCCCTGGCGGCCCTGGTCTTCCTGCTGCTGGGCAGCCGCTACGCCCTGCGCCAGCTCCAGGCCCGTTCCGCGCGGAGCTCCCAGGTCCTCCAGGACTTCTTCGCGCCCGTCGCCCACCGGCTCGAAGGGGAGGCCGTCCTGGACGTGCCCCCCGAATCCCTCCGCGCCGGCGACCGCGCGCGGGTGGCGCATGGGGAACGGCTTCCCGCGGACGGCAGGCTGCTGAGCGGCGCCACCCAGATCAACGCCGCCTGGCTCACCGGGGAGTCCCTGCCGGTGGAGGCCCGGGAGGGCGACCGCCTCTGGGCCGGCACGGTGAACGAAGGCCCCCCCTTCGTCCTGGAAGTCGCCGAGCCCCTGGCCGAGAGCCGCCTGGGCCGCATCCTGCGGGACCTGGAGAAGGAGGCCCGCCCCGCGCTGGTGGGCCTCACGGACCGCGTGGCCCGGCACTTCCTCTTCGGCGTGCTGGTCCTCGCGGGGGCGGCCTTCGCCTGGTTCGCCCGCACGGCGCCCCTCGAAGGCTTCAACCGCGCCCTCAGCCTCCTCATCGTCACCTGCCCCTGCGCCCTGGCCCTCGCCACGCCCCTCACCTTCAGCCGCTCCCTGGGCCGCGCCTGGCGCAGGGGCTACGTCCTGAAGTCCGGCGAGGCCCTGGAACGCTTGTCGGAGGTGGACCGCGTGTGCCTCGACAAGACGGGCACGCTCACCAGGGGCGAGCTCGCCGTGCGGGAATGGCAGGACCTGGAGGGGGCCCCGGCGGAGAACCGCGCCCTCGTCCTCGCCCTGGAACGGGACAGCCTCCATCCCATCGCCCGGGCTCTGCGCCACCACCTCCGGGAGACCGTCCCCGCCGACCTCCAGGGCCTCGACGAGCAGCCCGGCGTCGGCGTGCGGGCCCGCTTCGGGTCGGGAACGGCGGAGGTCCGCGCGGTGCCCGGCGGCGACGGGACCGCGACCACCGTGGGCCTCTTCGTGGAAGGCCGGCTCCGCGCCACCGCGGCCCTCACGGACGAGACCCGGCCCGAGGCGGCCCGGGCCGTCCGCGAGCTGGCGGACCTGGACTGCCGGCCCTTCATCCTCTCGGGCGATGCCGCGGGCGTGGTGGCCCGCCTCGGCGCCGAACTGGGCCTGCCCCCGGCGGCCTGCCTCGCCTCCCAGGGCCCCGAGGCCAAGGCGGCCCGCGTCGCCGGAGGCCGGACGCTCATGGTGGGCGACGGCGCCAACGACGCCCTGGCCCTGCGGCAGGCCCACGTGGGCCTCGCCATGCACGGCGGGATGGACCTGAGCCTGAAGGCCGCGGACATCTACCTCGCGCGGCCCGACCTCGGGGCCGTGGCGGACCTCGTGGTGCTGGGGCGGGAGACGCGGAAGGTGCTGCTGCGCACCTTCGCGGTCTCCATCGCCTACAACGCCGTCGGCGGCGTGCTGGCCCTGGGGGGCTGGATCAACCCCCTGGCGGCCGCCGTCCTCATGCCCCTCAGTTCCGTGAGCGTGCTGCTCCTGAGCGCCTGGGGCACGGCGCCGATGCGGCGGCGCTTCCGGGAGGCGCGGTGAGCATCGTCCTCCTCCTCGTGCCCCTGGCCCTCCTCCTCGGCCTGGGCTTCCTCGCGGCCTACCTCTGGGCCGTCCGCCACGACCAGTTCGCCGACGGCGACACGCCCGCCGTCCGCATGCTCCTCGACGACAAGACCCCCGAACCCTAAGGAGACGCCATGGACGCCCAAGACGCCCCCCTGCAGCCCTACGATGACGGCATCGTCAAGCAGTTCGTGGGCGCGACCCTCGTGTGGGCCCTGGTGGCCTTCCTGCTCGGCGTGCTGGTGGCCGTGCAGATGGCGGACTTCCGCTTCAACTTCGGCCTGCCCTGGACCAGCTTCGGGCGCCTGCGGCCCCTGCACACCAACGCGGCCATCTTCGCCTTCGCCGGCAACGCCGTCTTCGCCGCCGTGTACTACTCCACCCAGCGCCTGTGCAAGACGCGCATGTGGAACGACCTCCTCGGGAAGGTCCACTTCTGGGGCTGGCAGGCCATCATCGTCGCCGCAGCCGTCACGCTGGTGCTGGGCTTCACCCAGGGCAAGGAGTACGCGGAGCTGGAGTGGCCCATCGACATCGCCATCGCCGTGGTGTGGGTGGTCTTCGCGGTGAACTTCTTCGGGACGCTCCGGGTCCGCCGGGAGCGCCACATGTACGTGGCCCTCTGGTTCTACATCGCGACCATCGTCACCGTCGCCGTGCTCCACATCGTGAACTCCGTGGCCATTCCCGTGAGCCTCTTCAAGAGCTACTCCGCCTACGCGGGCGTGCAGGACGCCCTGGTGCAGTGGTGGTACGGCCACAACGCCGTGGCCTTCTTCCTCACCACGCCCTTCCTCGGGCTCATGTACTACTTCGTCCCCAAGGCCTGCGGCCGGCCCATCTACAGCTACCGGCTGTCCATCCTCCACTTCTGGGCCCTGGTCTTCATCTACATCTGGGCCGGCCCCCACCACCTGCTCTACACCGCGCTTCCGGAATGGGCGCAGACGCTGGGTATGGTCTTCTCGATCATGCTCTGGGCCCCCTCCTGGGGCGGCACGGTGAACGGCCTGCTCACCATGCGCGGGGCCTGGGACAAGGTGCGCACCGAGCCCACGCTCAAGTTCCTCGCCGCCGGCGTCACCTTCTACGGCATGTCCACCTTCGAGGGCCCGCTGCTCTCGGTGAAGTCCGTGAACATGCTGGGCCACTACACCGACTGGATCGTGGCCCACGTCCACGGCGGCACGCTGGGCTGGAACGCCTTCCTCAGCTTCGGGATGCTCTACTACCTCGTCCCCAAGCTGTGGAACCGCGAGCTCCACTCCAAGAAGCTCGCGGACGTCCAGTTCTGGATGGGCTTCGTCGGCATCATGCTCTACGTGATGTCCATGTGGACGGCGGGCATCACCCAGGGCCTCATGCTCCAGGCCTTCAACGAGCGCGGGAAGCTGATGTACCCCGAGTTCATCGCCACCGTGGTGCGCATCGTGCCGCTCTACTGGGTGCGGGCCGCCGGCGGCGGGCTCTTCCTCCTGAGCTTCGTGCTGATGCTCTACAACGTGGTGATGACGATCAAGGGCGCGCCCGCCGCCGAGGCGCAGGCCCCGGTCCTCAAGCGCCTCGAGCACTTCGACGACGGCCGCCCCGAGAAGCCCCACCGTCGCCTGGAGGGCCTGCCCCTGGTATTCACCGTGCTCTCCGTGATGGCCATCCTGGTCGGCAGCATCATCGAGATCCTGCCGGCGCTCACCCTGCACGAGTACGCCAACCTCCAGGGCAAGGGCGAACCCTATTCGCCCCTCGAGATCGCCGGCCGGGACATCTACATCCGCGAGGGCTGCTACAACTGCCACTCCCAGATGATCCGGCCCACGGTGCCCGAGGTCATGCGCTACGGCAAGCCCACCACCGCCGGCGACGGCGCCTGGGACCATCCCTTCCAGTGGGGCTCCAAGCGCACGGGCCCCGACCTCGCCCGGGTCGGCGGGAAGTACCCGGACATGTGGCATCTCCGCCACATGGACGACCCCCGGGTGATGACCCCGAAATCCACCATGCCCTCCTACACCTGGATGCTCCGCGACCGCACGGACTTCGCGGGCCTCCCCCGCCGCCTCGCGGTGCTCCGCCAGACCGGCGTGCCCTACACGCCGGAGCAGGTCCAGAACGCCTCGAGCCTCGCGCAGGCCCAGGCGAAGGCCCTCGCCGAGAAGCTCTTCGCCCAGGGCGGCCCGAAGAACATGGAGGACAAGGAGGTGGTGGCCCTCATCGCCTACCTGCAGCGCCTCGGGAAGGGGGCCGCGAAATGAAGCAGGCCGTCCTTTCCCTCTTTCCCCACGTCGGTCTCACCGTCGTGGGGATGCTCCTCTTCCTCGCCGTGTTCACCGGCTGGGCGGCCTGGGCCTTCAGCCGCAAGCGCCAGGCCGAATTCGACCGCGTCTCCCGCCTGCCCCTGGAGGACTAGCCATGGCCCTCAAGCGTCCCGACCCGAAACTGGACCACGACTACGACGGCATCGAGGAGCTGGACTACCCCGCGCCGGCCTGGTTCAACGCCATCTTCTGGGGCAGCATCGTCTTCGCGATCTGCTACTTCCTCTACTACCACCACTACGACGGGGCCAGCCTGGCCCAGGAGTTCGAGGCGGGGCAGAAGGAGCACGCGGCCCTGGTGCGCCAGCTCAATCCCCCGAGGGTCTTCACCGCCGCGGAGGTGGCCTTCGCCGAGAAGGACGCCGCCACCCTGGCCCGGGGCCGCGCCAACTTCGAAGCCAAGTGCGCGCCCTGCCACCTGAAGGACGGCGGCGGCCAGACGGGCCCCAACCTCACGGACGACTTCTGGATCAACGGGGACGGCACCACGCCCTTCCTGGTGCGCACCCTCCAGGACGGCGTGCAGGAGAAGGGCATGCCCGCCTGGGAGGACAAGTTCCAGCCCGAGGAGATCCTCGCCATCGCCGCCTACGTCCGCTCCCTGCGGGGCACCACGCCGGCCAATCCCAAGGCGCCCGAAGGGAACGCCGTCGCGAACTGACGCCATGGACACCGCCTCTGACCGTAGCCGGTTCGCCTTCCTCCATCCGGCGGACGTGCGGGGACGCTGGAACCGACTCCGGCATGGGGTCTTCCTCGTGCTGCTGCTGGTCTACCTGGTGCTGCCCTGGGTGCGCATCCGCGGCGAGCAGGCCCTGCTGCTGGACGTCGTCCACCGGCGCTTCAACGTCTTCGGCCTCTCCCTCTGGGCCCATGACGCCCCCAAGCTCTTCCTGCTCCTGGCCTCGGCGGGCTTCGCCCTCTGCTTCGCCACCGCGCTGTGGGGACGCGTCTGGTGCGGCTACGCCTGCCCCCAGACCGTCTTCGTCACGGCCCTCTTCCGGCGCATCGAGCGGGCCATCGAGGGCAACCACCTGGCGCGCCTGCGCCTCGCCGGGCGGACCCTGGAGAACGACTGGCTCCTGAAGAAGGGCCTCAAGTGGCTCGCCTTCACGGCGGTGGCGCTGGTGCTGGCCCACAGCTTCCTCGCCTATTTCGTGGGCACCGAACGGCTGCGGGCCGCCGTGACCCAGGACCCCAAGGCCAACTGGACCCTCTTCGTGGCCATGGTCCTCATCACCGCCTTCGTCCTGGCGGACTTCGCCTGGCTGCGGGAGCGGCTCTGCTTCACCCTCTGCCCCTACGGCCGCTTCCAGACTGTCCTGATGGACCGGCACTCCCAGGCCATCGTCTACGACGGCGCCCGGGGGGAGCCCCGCCGAGGCACCGGGGCGGGAAGCGGCGACTGCGTGGCCTGCGACCGCTGCGTCCAGGTCTGCCCCACCGGCATCGACATCCGCGACGGTGTGCAGATGGAGTGCATCGCCTGCACCGCCTGCATCGACGCCTGCGACGACGTGATGGAAAAGCTGGCGAAACCCCGGGGTCTCATCCGCTACGACACCGAGGCGGGCCTCGCGGGCGAGGCGCCGAAGCCGCTGCGTCCGAGGCCCCTGGCCTACTTCGCCGCCACCGCGGGCTTCGCCGGCGTCCTGGCCGCCCTGCTGACGCTCCGCTCGGACGTGGACGTGGTGGCCTTCCGGGCCGGCGGCGCGCCCTACCAGGAGATCCGGGCCGAGGGCGCCGAGCCCCTGGTGACCAACCACCTCCGCTTCGACCTCACCAACCGCACCAGCCGCGACCTGGCGGTGCGCATCGACGTGGCCGCCGAGCTCAAGGCGAAGGGCATGGAAGTCGTCTCGGCCACCAACCCGGTGCCGCTGCCGGGCCGCAAGGAGGTGCGGGCCGACCTCTTCGTGAAGTTCCCCAAGGCTCTGCTGGACCTCGGCAAGGTGCCCGCCCGCTTCACCTTCAGCACCGGCGAGGGCGGGGCCCAGACGGTGGACCTCACCCTCGTCGGGCCCTACCAGTGAGCCGGGGCTAGCGGACCTGGCTCACGGTCAGGGTGTAGTCCTCCTGGCCGTGGACCTCCCGGGAATGCACCTGGCAGATCACGTCCACTGGCCCGGGTCCTCGGTTCTCATAGGTGGCCCGGAACGCAAGCTGGAGGGGATGACGTGCGCCGGGGTCGCCCCGGCGCTGGCGGATCTCAGCCCGGAAGGCCTTCACCCTGAGGTGGGGATTGTCGATCTCGGCCTGGAGCTGTGCCCCCGCCGGGATGCGCACCAGGTAGCACTGGGTCGCCCCTCCTCCCAGGATCATGTTGCGCAGGCGCAACGGCTTGGCTTGGAAGGACGGGTCGGTGAGGTCCAGGGCCTCCGCGCCCGCGGGCATGATGGCCTGGGCGGGGTCCGCGGCGAAGAAGCGGAGCTTCCCCAGGTCCTCCTTCTTCAATCCTTTAAGGTCGAACACCTCGCCCGCCTGGGGGCGAGGGGTGTCGGAGCGGGGCGCCGCGAGCATCGCGAGCGGCAGGAACCAGCAGAGGGCGAGGGACATGGAGGCCTCCGGGGAAGGGAATGGTGGAAGGGTGCGCGGGGTGGCTCCTCCGTGCAAGGAGGCGGCAATGCAAGGCCCATGCCCGGCCTCGAAGCTCTAGGGCGGCCCGTCCTCGCGCCAGGCCCGGCTCACCCGCCACGGCGCGGCGTTGCGATTCCCCTCGGGGAAGCCCTCCGGGGTCTCAGTCTGCCTCGAGAAGGGCCCGCAGCCGGGCGGGTTCCGGGATGCGGAAGCCGTCCTCCCGGGTCTCCACCAGGCCCGCCTTCCCCCAGGCGCTCATGGTGCGGCTGACGGTCTCGAGGGTGGCGTGGACGAAGCGGGCCAGTTCGCCCCGGGAGAGGGCCACGGGAACCTCCATGCCGCCGCCCGCGGGCTCCTCCCCGAAGCGCTCGGCGAGGGTGAGGAGCAGGGCCGCCAGCCGCCGGGGCACCGTGGCGCAGCCCAGGATCAGGATCTTGTCCTGCAGGGCGCGGTTGTGGGAGGCCAGGGCGCGGATCATGGCCTCGCCCCGGACGGCGCGGTCCCGCATGGCCGCCAGCACGGGCGGGGCGGGGATGCGCACCACGGAGGCCTCCTCGCTGGCCGCCAGGGCGGCGGCGGGATAGGGCTCTCCGGCGAGGACGGCGGCGTCGCCGATGCTCTCCCGGGGGCCGAAGAGGGCGACGATGATCTCGCCGCCGTCCGGGGCGCGGCGGAGGATCTTCACCAGCCCCGAGCGCACCACGGTGAAGGCCGTGGCCGCCTCCCCCTCGTGCCACACGGCCTCGCCCCGGGCGAGGCGCCGAACCGAGGCCTGGGCCGCCAGGGGCCGGAGGGCCTCGGGCTCCCATCCCGTGAAGAGGGCGGCGCGGGCCAGGGTGCGCGCGAGGTCGGCGGGATCCATGGGGTCCAGCATGGCGGCACTTCCCGGGCGGCCCAAGGGGGACCCGGCCCCCTTGCGCAATGTCAAGGCGCGCGGGAGCGGCGGGCGGGAGGCTGGGTAGGCCGCAGTCCGGCCCGGAGGATCCCATGGACGTCACCGCCCGCACCCCCCTCGGCGAGATCGCCGCCGCGTTCCCCCCCGCCATGCGCGTTTTCGAGGCGCATGGGCTCGACTACTGCTGCGGCGGGCACCGCCAGCTCGGCGAGGCCTGCGAGGCCTCCGGCCTGGCGCCGGCGAAGGTGCTGGCGGAGCTCGAGGCGCTGCGAGCGGCGCGCACCGGCGAGGAGCGCGACTGGCGCCAGGCCACGGCCACCGAGGTGGTGGAGTACCTGCTCGCCACCCACCACGTCTTCACGCGCACCGAGCTGGCGCGGCTGACGCCCCTCATGACGAAGGTGGCCGGCGTCCACGGCGAACGGCACCCCGAGCTGCTGGCCATCCACCAGTGCTTCCAGGCCCTCGCCGCCGATCTGATGCCCCACCTGATGAAGGAGGAGCAGGTGCTCTTCCCCTACATCCTCGCCCTGGACGGCGGGCGGGCCGCGGCAGGCTGCTTCGGGACGGTGGCCAACCCCATCCGCGCCATGGAGCACGAGCACGACGACGTGGGAGAACTGCTCCACCGCATCCGCGACCTGTCCCGGGACTTCGCCCTGCCCGAGGGCGCCTGCGGCAGCTACCAGTCCCTCTTCATGGGCCTGGCGGACCTGGAGGCGGACCTGCACCAGCACATCCACCTCGAGAACAACGTCCTCTTCCCCAAGGCCCTGAGCCTCGAGGGGGCCCCGGCCTGAAGCCGACCGGCCGAGTCTTGATGCAAGTCAATGCGGAACGGGGGAGCCCAGGCGAGGCTGGAGGCACCCTGCCCCTGGAGCTGCATCCCATGGCCTACACCCTCGACACCCCCCTGGGCGAGATCGCCTCGGCCTTCCCCGCCTCGACCCGCGTCTTCGAGGCCCGGGGCCTCGACTACTGCTGCGGCGGCCAGCGCCCCCTGCGGGAGGCGGCCGCGGCGGCGGGCGTGGCCCCGGAGAAGGTGCTGGACGACCTGGCGGACCTGGAGGCGGCCCGCATCGACGCCGGCCCGGACTGGCGGAAGGCCACCGCGGGCCAGCTCATCGACCACCTCGTGGCGGTCCATCACGCCTACACCCGCGCGGAGATGGCCCGGCTCATGCCGCTGATGACCAAGGTGGCGGGCATGCACGGGGAGCGCCATCCGGAGCTGCTGCTCATCCGCGCCACGGTGCAGGACCTCTTCCACGACCTGGGGCCCCACCTCATGAAGGAGGAGCAGGTGCTCTTCCCCTACATCCGGGCCCTGGAGGAGGGGCGCGCGGCCTCGGGAGGCTTCGGATCCGTGGCCAATCCGATTCGCGCCATGGAGCACGAGCACGACCTCGTGAGCGGCGACCTCCTGCTCCGCATCCGCGACATCAGCCGGGACTACGCCCTGCCCGAGGGCGCCGACCCCAGCTACACCAGCCTCTTCGACGGACTGGCGGCCCTGGAGGCCGACCTGCACCAGCACATCCATCTGGAGAACAACGTGCTGTTCCCCAAGGCCCTGGCCCTGGAGGCCGGGCGCTGAGGCCGCCTCAGCCCGGCGAGCCGGCGAAGCAGCGGGGATTCCGCTGCCAGGGCCCCAGGACGTGGGCGTCGTAGCCCTGGGCCCGCAGCACCTCCACCACGTGCCGGGCCCGGGCGCCGGAGGCGCAGCCCACCAGGATGGGGCGGTCCGTGGGCAGCTCGGCGAGCCGGGCGGGGACCTCGTCCATGGGCATGCAGACGCTGCCGTCGCAGTGGCCGCGGGCCCACTCGGCGCGGCTGCGCACGTCCAGCACCAGGGCGCCGCGCGCCGCCAGGGCCTCGGCCTCCGCCGCGGTGACGGTGGCGCTGCCCCGCGCGCCCAGCCCCAGGAAGTCCAGCATCCCCATGGCCCCCATGCTGCCATGGGATGATGGCGCCACGGAGGAACCCTTGACCGACCTCACAGCCCGCGCGGCGAAGATCCGGCTGGTCTGCACCGACGTGGACGGCGTGCTCACGGACGGAAGCCTGCACTACGGGGACTTCCAGGGCCACGCCAAGGCCTTCCACGTCCGGGACGGCGCCGCCGTCAAGTGGCTCCAGCGCGCCGGCATCCCCGTGGCGTTCATCAGCGGCCTCGACAGCCCCGCCACCTGGAACCGCGCCAAGCACCTCGGCATCGAGGACTGCTACGCCGGCCACCTCGCCAAGCTGCCCGTGCTGGACGAGCTCTGCGCCAAGCACGGTCTCGCCTACGACCAGGTCGCCCACGTGGGTGACGACCTGCACGACCTGCCGCTGCTCACGCGGGTGGGCCTGGCCGCGTGTCCGGAGGACGCGGTGGAGGAGGTCCGGGCCGCGTGCCCCCTCGTCGTGCCGGTGCGGGGTGGCCGCGGGGTGCTGCGGGCCGTGGCGGAGACGATCCTGAAGGCCCAGGGACGGTGGGACGAGGTGGTGGGGAGCTACTGATCCCGCGGCGGGAGTCCACCCGCGGCGCGCGGCGCTGAACCCCGGACGATGGGCCTCCGGCCCGGCCGGGCGGTCAATTACCGAGGATCTCGGGAAATTCCCACGCCTCCGAGCAGGGGGTTGGCAATTTCGCAGGTTTCCGCTCTTTACACCCAGTTCCCACCGACCAAGATGGTAGTCACCGCTGACCCATCGGCGTCCCCAGGCCGGCCCTCCGGCCCGGCGCGGATGGCCCTCCGAGGAACTCCGCCATGACCCGCCGATCCGCCTTCCCTTCCCTCCGACTCTTCGGCCTGGCCCTCCTCCTCGCCGCGGGCGCCAGCCTCGCCGCGAGGGACGGCGACAACAACGGCAACGGCACCCCCACCCCTCCGCCCACCGGGCCGGGCACCCCCGACGCCGCCGCCCGCCGCGAATGGTGGAGGCTCCGCCTGGGCGGCGCCCTCTCGCCGGAGTTCATGCGCCGTGCCATGAACGAGGCGGCCCGCCAGCGCCTCCTCTTCCCGCAGAACTTCCCGGGCGAGGCGGCGGGAAAGGTCGAGCTGCCCGAAGGCACCCCGCTCGCCGTCGCCCTGGGCGCGACCACCTGGACCAACCTCGGCCCCACGAAGTCCAGCAAGATCCAGAACTCGGGGCTCATGGTCAACAAGCTCACCAGCGGCCGGGTGCGGGTCATCCTGCCCGACCCCGCGGACGCCAACACGGTCTACGTGCTCACCTCCGGCGGCGGCCTCTGGAAGACCTCCAACTTCGAGGACAGCCCCCCGACCTGGCGCAACCTCACCGACCAGCTCGGCAGCACCGCGGGCGGCAGCGCCTCCTTCGGGAAGGCGAAGAGCGGCGCGGGCGCGGTGATCCACCTCGGCCTGGGCGACCCCTTCGACGAGGGCGTGGGCGGCTTCATGGTGCGCAGCTCCGACGCGGGCGCCACCTGGTCGGCGCCCATCCAGCTCAGCGGCACCGTCGGCGCCAGCACCTACACGGCCACGAAGGTGCTCGACGTGGAGGTGGACGACACTGCCGCCACGGAAGCCACGACCACGGTACTGGTGGGCACGAACGCCGGGCTCTTCCGCTCCACCGACGGCGGGGCCACGTACAGCCTGGTGAACAACGCCGCCTTCAACGGGAAGCTCGTGTGGAGCCTGGCCCGGGTGGGCGCGAACACCTGGATCGCCGCCGCGGAGGACCCGAGCGTCGGCGGCGGCACGGGCGTGATCATGCGCAGCACCAACGGCGGCGCGACCTGGGCGGCCATCGCGGCCCCGCTCGCCGGCGCCGGTCGGATCACCCTCAGCAACGTTCCGGGGGAAGCCACGGTCTACGCGTTCGCCGCCGCCACGGGCGACGGCGCCCAGCTCGACCTCTACAAGTCCACCAACGGCGGCAACAACTGGGCGGCCACCACGACCACCTCCGGCACGGCCCCGGCCACCACCAACACGGACCAGGCCAACAACAACTACATGCACACCTCGGGGTACTACAGCCAGATGCTGCTGGTGGACCCCCAGGACGGCACCCGCAACACCCTCTACATCGGAGGCGACCTCAGCTCCGCCAAGAACACCAACGGCGGCGCCACCGGCGGCACCGCCGCGACCAAGTGGAACCTCCAGACCAACTGGTTCGGCAAGTTCAGCCTGCCCTTCGCCCATGGCGGCTTCCAGTGCGCCGCCAAGCTGGACCTCGGGGCCAAGCACCGGGTGTTCCTCGGCACCTCTGGCGGGCTCTTCTACTCCGACGACGGCGGCACCACCTGGAACGACTCCAAGAACGAGGGCCTCGTCACCCAGCAGGTCTTCGCGATGACCTCCGGACCCCTCTCCGGCTGCGGCGCCTGGAGCGTCCTGGCGGGCGTGGAGGACAACGCGACCCACAACCGCGTCGGCTCCACCTCCACCTTCGACATCACCCACTCGAGCACCACCGTGGGGACCCTGGGGAACTACGACGGCTTCGGCGTGGGCTGGAGCCAGGCCACGGACACGTACTCCTTCAGCTCCCTGGGCTACAACAACATCTACCGTGCCACGGTGAACCCGCCCGACGACGCCACGAAGTGGACGGCCTTCATCACCGGCCTGACCACGCCGCGGGATGCTTCCAACTACTTCCTCGTCACCCCGATCATCGCCGCGCCCCCCGGGGCGGATCCCACGGGGACGCTCTTCTACACCTACGCGAACACCAACAACCGCCGGGTCTTCCGCACCGTGAACGGGGGCAACTGGACCCAGGCGATCCGGCTCTCCGCCGGCGCCACCGTGCGGCCCGTGAGCCACGGGATCGGCATCCATCCCACCGACGCGAACCGCGTGGCCACCGCCTCCGAGGGCGGCATCGTGAACATCTCCACCAACGCCCTCGGGGCCGTCACCGCCCGCAACCTGAACACCCTGGTGCCGGCCTCCGGCGGGCGCACCTGGCAGGGCTTCAACTCCAGCGTCACCTGGGTGGACAACTACATCCTCTTCGCCACTTCCGAGTCCACCACCCCCAACTCCATCCACGTGGCCCGCTCGGCCGACGGCGGCGCCACCTGGGCCGCGGCGGAGACCGGCCTGCCGGACCTGCCGGTGGTGAAGATCGTGGTGGACCCCGGGGACCCGAACACCCTCTACGCCGCCACCTGGCTGGGCGTCTACCGCACCACCAACAGCGGCACGAGCTGGAGCCTCTTCGGCACGGGGCTGCCCCAGGCCCTGGTCTCCGACCTGTACATCCACCCCAGCGGCGCCTTCCTGCGCGCCGCCATCTACGGCCGCGGAATCTGGCAGGTGGGCCCCACGCCCACCTACACGGTGCCCGTCTTCACCACCCAGCCCACCGGGGGGACCTACACGCCGGGCACCACCTTCACCCTGAGCGCCGCGGTCTCGAACACCTACCCCACGGTCACCTACCAGTGGCGCCGGAACGGCGTGAACCTCGCGAACGGCGGCACGGAGAACATCACCGGGGCCACGACCCCGACCCTCACGGTCACCAACCCCACCTGCGGCCTCAGCGCCGGCGACTACACCCTGGTGGCGACCAACTGCATGGGCCCCTCCGTGAGCGACACCGCCACGATGGCCAGCACCCTGCCCCCGCCGGTCATCACCATCCAACCCGCGAACGTCTGGTACAACAACGCCGCGTCCCAGACGATCTACCTCTCCGTGGGGGCGACGGGGGCCACCAGTTACCAGTGGTACTGGAACACCACCGCCCTGACCAACGGGGTCACCAGCGGCGTCACCTTCTCGGGCGTCACCACGCCCACCCTCACCATCAGCACGCCGGTCAACGGCGGCGCGGGCGGACAGTACACCTGCGTGATCAGCAACGGCGTGTGCAGCGTCACCTCGAACATCGCCGAGGTCCACTCCATCAACACGACGCCGGCCAACATCACCCAGCAGCCCGCCGACGCCACCCTCACCGCCCCCAATCCGGCCACCTTCACGGTGACCGCCGGCGGCGGCGGCGACGGCACGACGAACACCCTCACCTTCCAGTGGCTGAGGAACGGCGTGAACCTCACCAACGGCGTCGGCGGCTACAGCTGGACCAACGCCTCCATCCCGGTGAACAGCACCACGGCCACGGCCTCCTCCACCCTCACCGTGAACCCCACCGCCGACTTCATGAACGGCAGCGTCTTCAGCTGCACCGTCAGCAACGGCATCGGACCCGCCACCAGCAACGGGGCCAAGCTCTCCGTGCTGAGGCAGTACACTCCGGCCACCGCGGTGAGCATCACTCCGAGCACCTCCCTGCCCGTCTCCCGCACCGGCGGCGGCTGGCCGCCCACCTTCACGGCCGCCGGCTCGGGCTCGCTCGTCCAGGGCACCGCCACGCCCGCCCCCGCCTCCGCCTACCAGTACCAGTTCTGGCTCTACCTGGACGACGCCCTGGGCTGGGTGATGGTGCGGGACTACAGCACCACCGCCACCTACACCCTGCCCGCCATCATGCAGCCGGGCGTGTACGGGATCGGCGTGGACGTGCGCACCAGCAGCACCGTCTACTTCGACGCGTTCAACGCCATCGACTACTTCACCATCACGCCCTCCGCGCCGCCCGCCGGCGGCCCGGCGCAGCCCGCCATCCTGCCCTCGGGCCGCCCCGCCTTCCTCGGCGGATCCTGGCCAGGACTCACGCCGGAGCCCCGCCCGCGGGCGTCGCGCCAGCCCGTCCGGGAGCACTGACCCGGCAGGACCTGGAACCCTCCCGGAGGCGTCCGCGGCCCTGAGCCCGGACGCTTCCCCGGAGGGCGCCTCAGGCCGGGCCCAGGCTCGCCGCCAGATGCTCCGCCACCCGTCCCGCCGCGCCGGGCGGGCCGAGCCGCCGGCGGATGTCGGCCACCTCCGGCGCGAGCCGCTCCCGAGCGCCGGGGGCGAGGAGGGCCTCCAGCTCCGAGGCCAGGCGCGGCGCGGTGACCTCGCCCTGGACGAGCTCGGGGAAGACTCCCTTGCCCGCCACCACGTTGGCGAGGCCGAAGTGGGGCAGGTCCACCAGGGTCTTCGCGGCGAGATAGGTGAGGGGGTTGAGGCGGTACACGATGGCCATGGGCGTGCCCAGGAGGGCGGTCTCGAGCGTCGCCGTACCGCTGGCCACCAGGGCCGCGTCCGCGTAGGCCCGGGAGGCATAGGTGAGACCCTGCAGGACCCTCACCGGCGCGCCGCCCAGCAGGCCCTGGACGAAGGCCTCCTCGAGGGTCGGAGCCAGGGGCAGCACCCACTGGCAGCGGGCGCCCCAGGCCTTCGCCAGCTCGGCCATGGGAGGCAGGAGGCGCCGGGCCTCCCCCGGCCGGCTGCCCGGCAGCAGGGCCACCACCGGCTTCGAGGGATCGAGCTCCGCCGTCCGGAAGAAGGCCTCGCGGTCCACCTCCGGCGCGACGGCCTCCACCAGCGGGTTGCCGACCCATCGGGCGTCCACCGGCAGCCCCCTGAAGAGCGCCGGCTCGAAGTCGAAGAGGCAGTAGAGCGTGTCCAGCACGCGGCCCAGCTCCGGGATGCGGCCCTTCTTCCACGCCCAGACCTGGGGGCAGACGTACTGGTGCAGCCTGGCCTCCGGCAGCGCCTTCCGGAGCGCCCTGGCGAGGCGCAGGTTGAAGCCGGGGTAGTCGATGAAGAGGGCGGCCGCGACCCGCTCCTCCCGGGCCGCCGCCACCACCTGCTTGAAGAGTCGGTTGAGCGCGGGCAGGTGCTTGAGGACCTCCACGAAGCCGACGACGCCCAGGTCCTTCACATGGGCGAGCCGCCGGTCCAGGTGGGGCGCCATGCGGTCGCCGCCGATGCCCACGATCCGCAGGTCCGGCCGGCGGGCCTTCAGCTCCCGCAGGATCTCCGCGCCGTGCAGGTCGCCGGAAGCCTCCCCGGCGATGACCAGCAGGGTGGTCAACGCAGGCGCTCCCGCTCCGGGGCCGGCGCGCCCAGGAGGCCCGGGCCGAAGAAGACGCCCTCCTCCTCCACCACCGGCCGGCCGAGGGCATGGGTGGGCCGCTCGGCGGGGAAGAGCACGCCGGGGTGCGCCGTCCCCAGGGCCGCCAGGCGCGCCTTCAGCCCCGTCGCCTCCTCGCCGGGACGGGGCGGCACGGCCATGTTCCACCGGTAGCCCGTGGCCTGCAGGGCCGCGAGGTCCACGCCCTCGGCGTGCACCGCCGTGAGCAGCCGGTCGCTGATCGCCTCCAGGTCGGCGCCCACGCCGGCGTCCCAGCAGAAGCCCACCGCCTCGCCGCGGGCCTCCTTCAGCCGCTTCGCCAGCGGCCCCGCGTGCCCGGCCTCGGGGCGGAGGGCCACCTTCACGCCCCGGCCATGGGTCTGCTCCAGGATGGCCTCCAGGGCGCGGAAGAAGCGGGAGGCGCCCATCAGGCCGGAGGGGTCCGAGGCCCGGAGCACGAGGAAGTCCGGGGACAGCCGGGCGCCCAGGGCCTCCACGGCCTTCAGGACCAGGGCGTCGCCGAAGTCCAGCGACGGCAGGTGCAGGGCGTGCACCGCGAGCCCGCGCACGACCGCCTTCGCCCACCCGGGGTGTAGGCCCGCCGAGAGGTCCAGCTCGACGTCCCGGAAGGCGTCGAAGGGGCCGGGATCCTGGACGGCGGACAGCAGGGGGATGAAGCGCATGGGATAATCATCCTCCACCGGAGGCACCCATGGCCCGGGTTTTCACCCTTCCCGAAGCGCAGGCGCTCATGCCCGAAGTGCGGCGCCTGACGACGCCCGCCTTCGATCTGGCCATGGGCCTCGCCGGCGACCTGGAGGCCGCGGAGGCCGAGGGCCGCGAGGGCGACGCCGAAGCCCTGCGGGAGCGCATCCAGCTCCTGGTGGAGGCCTGGGCCGAAGGCATGCGCGACCTGGGCGCCGAGGTGAAGGGGCTCTGGCTCGTGGACTTCGACAGCGGCGACGGCTACTGGTGCTGGGCCCATCCCGAGACGGACCTGGACCACTGGCACAGCTACGAGGGTGGCTTCCGCGCCCGGATGCCCGCCTCCCAGCGCCCCGTGCCCGCCGGCTCCTGAGCCTTGAAGCTTCGGCCGGCGTCCCTGCCCGAGCCCGAGGACACCGCGAGCGTCTTCCGCGCCGCCGTGCTCGAGATCGTGGCCCGCATCCCCGAGGGGCGCCTCGCCAGCTACGGCCAGGTGGCGGCCCTGGCGGGCTTCCCCCGGCGCCCCCGCCAGGTGGGCATGGTGCTCAAGGGCCTCCCCCAGGGCACGGAGCTGCCCTGGCACCGCGTGGTGAACGCGCAGGGCCACATCCCCGCCCGCGGACGGTGGTGGGGCGCCCTGGAGCAGGCCGCGCGGCTGAAGGCCGAAGGCATCCTCGTGGATTCCCAGGGGAATCTCGACCTGGCGGCCCACCGCTGGGACGGGAGCCCAGCGCCCCGCCGCGGAAGCCGCGCCCGGAAATAGAACGCGCCGTTCACGGCCCCGTCACAGCCCGCCGGGAACCTTCCTCCATGCGCCCAACGGTGACTGGAGAATCCATGACGCGAACGACCCTGAACCGCACCCTCGGCCTCGCGGCCCTCGCCGTGATCGCGGCCGCGCCGGCCTCGGCCCAGGCCCCGAAGATCAGCGGCCTCCTGCAGGTCTGGTACAGCCAGATGCTGGACAGCAACCTCCGCCTGAACGCCAAGGAGCCCGGCGGCTACTTCAACCTGCGCTCCGAGTTCCAGGAGAACACCTTCAGCATCCGCCGCAGCGAGATCAAGGTCGCCGGCAGCATCACCGACGACATCGACTACGAGGTGATGATGGATCCCTCCATCAACACCAGCGCGAGCAACCCCTCGATCCTCCAGGACGCCGCCATCACCTGGAAGCTGGGCTCGGGCTTCGACCTGAAGGTCGGACAGTTCAAGAACCTCCAGACGATGGAAGGCCTCACCTCCTCCGGCGAGATCCTCTTCGCCGAGCGCGCCCAGCTGGCCCGCCAGTTCGGCGACAAGCGGGACCGTGGCGCGGCCCTGAGCTACGGCAGCGGCGACCCCAAGGAATTCGCGTGGAAGGGCACCGTGGCCCTCTTCAACGGCATGGGCGACGCGGTCTCCGGCAAGGGCAACGACGCCAACGCCCAGAAGGACCTCGTCCTGCGCGCGGACTTCACCCTCGCCAAGAACCACAAGTTCGGCGCCTACACCCTCCAGGGCGCCACGGACCAGGCCGACAAGGGCGCCCTGGCCGCCAAGACCTTCGCCGGCGCCGCCGGCGCCGTGCCCAGCGCCGCCTCCATCCTCGACGCCAAGGACAAGACCACCAACCTCGGCGCCTACTACGCCTTCCAGAACGACGTCTGGTATTTCGCCGGCGAGGTCATGACGGGCCAGCTGGGCCGCCGCTACCCCTCGGTGGGCGCCGCCGGCGCCGCCTCCCGCCAGCACCTGGACCAGAAGTTCATGGGCACCTGGCTCACCGGCGGCTACACCACCGGCAGCCACACCTTCCTCCTGCGCTACGACACGGCCAACTACAACCAGGGCGACGACTGGTACACCGCCTACAACCCCTACACCCAGAGCGCGCCCGGCGTCTCCACGGGCACCGACTACACGCCGAAGTTCACCGAGATCACCGCGGGCTACCTCTACGCCTTCAAGCCCGAGAAGATCAAGGCCGCGAACCTGAAGGTGAACTACATCGCCCGCTCCAAGAACTTCCTCAAGCCCCGCGCCGGCCAGACCGGGGAGCAGGGCGGCGACACGCTGCTGGTGGCCCTGCAGGTCGCGTTCTAGCGCGCGGGCCGCTGGATCCGGGAAGGGCGCGCCTGGGCGCGCCCTTCCCCGTTTCGGGCCTCCAGCGCCCGGCCCATCGCCGCTAGAATGGACGATTCACGGGGTGGCGCGATGAAGGTGCGGGTGCTGGTCTCTCTCAAGCCGGGGATCCTCGATCCCCAGGGCAAGGCCGTGGAGCAGGGCCTCCACGGCTTCGGCTTCCAGGTGGACCACGTGCGCATCGGCCGCCTCATCGAGATGGACGTCCCCGCCGCCACCGCCGACGAGGCGAAGGCCGCGGCCCAGGCCATGTGCGACAAGCTGCTGGTGAACCCCGTGATGGAGAAGGCCTCCATCGAGGTGCTGGCGTGAAGGTCGCCGTCCCCGTCTTCCCCGGGTCCAACTGCGACCACGACGCGCTGCACGCCTGCGGGACGGTGATGGGCTGGGACACGGTGCCCGTGTGGCACCAGGAGACGTCCCTCCCCGCGGACACCGAGCTGGTCTTCGTGCCCGGGGGCTTCAGCTACGGCGACTACCTGCGCTGCGGCGCCATCGCCGCCCTCGCGCCCGTCATGGCGGACATCAAGCGCCACGCGGAGAACGGCGGCCTGGTCTTCGGCGTCTGCAACGGCTTCCAGATCCTCTGCGAGACCCAGCTCCTGCCCGGCGCCCTGCTGCGCAACGACACCCTGCGCTTCATCCACAAGTGGGTGCACCTCCGCTGCGAACGGAACACCCTGCCCTTCACCTCGGCGATGCGGCCGGGCGAGGTGGTCTGCGTGCCCATGGCCCACGCCGAGGGCAACTTCACCCTCGACGACGCGGGCCTGGCGGAGCTGGAGGCCCGCGGCGGCGTGGCCTTCCGCTACTGCGACCCGCAGGGCAACGTGGGCGACGACCACACCCCCAACGGCGCGGCCAACGGCATCGCCGGCATCACGAACCTCAAGGGCAACGTGCTGGGCATGATGCCCCACCCGGAGCGGGCCGTGGAGCCCCAGCAGGGAGGCACCGGCGGCCTGGGCATCTTCCGCAGCCTCGCGGCGGCCTTCGCGAAGGGCTGAGCCCCGACGGGACCGGCGCGACCCACCGTCCGGCCTGGGGACGGTGGGTCGAGTCCCCCCGCCAGGGAGGCTCGGCCAAGGTTCGCCCCGGTTCACAGGGCGCGCCGCCACCGGGTGCCGGGCGGGAGTGGCCGAACCCGCGCACGACCGCCGAGGGTGGGGAAACCCCCCGCGACCGTGTCGCGGACCCCTTCCCGGGAGACCCCATGAATCCGAAGCAGAGCACCAGGCTCGGCCTGAACCGCGAGACCCTCCGCGTCCTGCGGGGCGAGGAGCCCACCTTCGCCGCCGGCGGCGGCAACACGCAGACCTGCTCCTTCCGCTGCCCCGTGAGCACCCTCGGCGCCATCAACGGCTGCCACTGCGAGACGCTCTGAGGCCGCTGCCCGCGGGAAGGGCCGCGCCGGGGGCTCCTCCGGCGCGGCCCTTCGGTGCCGGACCCGCCTTCAGGTCCGGGACAGGCCGAGCAGCTCCCGCAGCCGGGGCGTCACGGTGCGGCTGACCTCCAGCTCGACGCCCTCGGCTACGCGCACCTTGGCCCGGCCGTTGGGCAGGCTGCGGTGGCCGATGACAGCCTCCGGACGGAGCAGGATGTGGCGCTGGATGCGCATCAGGCCCGCGCCGGGGAAGGCGGCCTCCACGTCGGAAAGCGCGTTCCAGGGAGCGCGGAACTTCTTGCCGCCGCACCAGGCGAAGACGGCCTGGTCCACCACCTCGAAGTGGGAGACCTTCTTGAACTCCAGGAAGAGGTGCCCGGCGCCGGCGCGGGCCGGGAATCGGCCGGGCCGGGCGGCGGCGGGATCCAGGGCCGGCGCCGCGTCGGCGGGCGCCTGGGCGGCCTTCAGGGCCTTCACCGCGAGGTGCTGCCGGACCTTCTCGAGGGCCTTCTCGAGCCGATCCGGGAAGACGGGCTTCAACACGTAGTCCACGGCGTTGGCGTCGAAGGCGCGGGCGGCGTGCTCCGCGAAGGCGGTGACGAAGACCACGGGGATGGGCTCCGGGAGGTCCGCGATGGCGTCGAGGCCGGTGCCGCCGGGCATCTGGATGTCGAGGAGGAGGCCGTCGGGGCGCAGGCCGCCATCGAAGGCCTCCCGGAGCGCCTCCAGGTCGCCGAACTGGCCGACGACTTCGCAGCCGGCGGCCTGCACCAGCCGCGCGAGGCGGCGCAGGGCCACGGGCTCGTCGTCGACCACCGCGAGGCGGAGGGGCGGCGCGGCGGAATTCTCCAGGGCGTTCATGGCTGGGCTCCCGTGGCTTCAAGGGCGAGGCTCCGGTGGCGCCCCGAAGGCTCGGAGAAGGCCGGGCTGAGCCGGTCCATCTGGATGCGGATCTCGGCGATGGTCCAGCCGTCCTCGTAGCGGAGCCGCAGCCGGGCGCCGTCGCCGTAGGCCATGGCCAGGCGGCGGCGGAGGTTCTTGAGGCCGATGCCCGTGCCTTGCGCCACCGAATCCCCGAGGGCCACGCCCGTGTTGCGGACCTCCAGCACGACGACGCCGGTCTCGAGGCCGCTGCGGATGAGCAGGTCGCCGCCGGTCCGGCTCTGGGAGATGCCATGCTTCACCGCGTTCTCCACCAGGGGCTGGAGCATCAGCGGCAGCGTGCGCCAGTCGTCCAGCGAGGAATCCCAGTCCCAGGCCACCCGGAGCCGCGACTCCAGGCGCATGGCCTCCATGCTGAGGTAGTCCTTCACCAGCGCCACCTCCTCCGAGAGCGCGAAGGTGGCCGCCTCCGACGCGTTCAGCACCCTGCGCAGCAGGCTGGACATCGCCCGCACGTTGGCCTCCGCCTTGTCCGGATCCTCCTGGATGACCTCGGCGAGGGCGTTGAGCGCGTTGAAGAGGACATGGGGATGCAGCTGCCCCTGGAGCTGGCGGGACTGCGCCTCGGCCACCTGGGCCGTCATCGCCCGCTTCTCCTCCTGGCTCCGTTCACGCTGGGCGACTAGGTATCCGACCATGAAGATCGCAGGACCATGAAAGCTCAGATGGAGTAGGTAGACACCGAGCGGGTGAGGGCTCTGTCCCAGGTTCTGGATGTACAGGCTTGTCGACAACACAAGTAGTACAACAAATGTCTCTGCGAAGACGAAGGCCTGCAAACCTGCGCGAACCGCGTGGGGAGTGCCACCTTTTCGGCCACTCCATTCCCACGGCAGCGGGGAGAGCCAGATCATCGCGAAATAAAACAGTGCCGTGGTGAATAGGGTCTGCACCAAGCGTGCAGTCGGGTACCCGATGGTCAGGAGATAGCCCGCATACGTTAAGAACACGAAAGCAAAAACGCCCCACATCGCGGGGCGCCTTAGCCGGGTCCGAAGCCGACCGTATAGTTCAGCGCAAGTCAATTTACTGGGATACGCAAAGAACCGACTGGCACGTGATTGGATTCGGATAGGAATGTTCCCCACCACCGACAGGCGTGAAGGCAAACGAACCACCGACTACCGCCTGGGTCTCTCCCTCCGAGGGCGTAAGGCGACGAAGAGATTCCGTGTTGAGAAGGAGTTTCTTGTTGCGGTCCATTCAGGCCTCCAGGGGCGAAAAGGGGTAAAGGGTCAAGCCTATCGAGGCTTGCGGTCGTTGCCACCGCGGGTTTTCGGTCAGACATCTCAAGGTTCGTTTAACCAGCATTTGGGTTCAGAGGTGGCCGGATCGGACCCTCCGATCGGCGGTCGCGAGCCCTCCCAACGGTCTAATCCCGGGGTCCGATCCGTGGAAGGGGCTGGGCGGACGCGGCCCTGCTCCCGCCCTCCTCTCCGAGTTGGCCGCCCCTCCCGGGAGCCCTGGTCGGCGCCCCGGAGGTGTCGGCCATGGGGCAGGCCGCGGAACCGATGAACCCTCGGGCCCTGGCGAAGCTATGGAAAAAATCCATCTTTGCCAGGAGATTTTCTGCCATCCTTCCTTGTCAGGCCCACCCTGCCTGGCAGTTTTTCCAAGGAGGTCGCCATGGCTGAGCCTGAAAGCCAGAACCTCGTCATCCGGGTGAGCGGGCCTCTGCGGCTGGTGCAGCTCAGGAGCGACCCGGTGCCGCCCAAGGCGCTCCCGAGCCGGGACGCGTGGACGCTCATCCATGCCAGTTCGGCCATCCGGGTCTGCACCGGCGACGACCACGAGGAGGGCATCATCCGACGGGGCGACCTGGCCCTGCTGCTGCCGGGCTTCCAGCACGTCCTGAAGCGCCACCAGGCCAACCAGCCCTTCGGCTACACGGCCCTCCAGCTCGAAGGCCCTTTCCCGGAGCCCCTGCTCACGGCCCTCCAGCACCCGCCCCGCAAGTGGCAGGAGCAGACCTTCTCGGTGCTGCGCAGCCAGGCCATGAAGCAGCTCTTCACCATCTTCACGACGGAACTGACGAACCCCGAGGGCGTGCAGCTCATGACCCGGGAGCTCTTCCTCATCCTGTTGGGCGCGGAGCTGGCCCGCCTCACGGAGAAGGAGGACCGCAGCCGCTTTCCCTACCGGCTCAACCGCTCCACCCTGCAGCTGGTGCTGGACCACATGGAGGCCCACCTGGGCGCGAAGAACTCCGTCTCCGAGCTGGCGACCATGGCCCGCTGCACGCCGGACCACTTCATCCGCCTCTTCCGCGAGGCGACGAGCACCACCCCCCACCAGTACCTCATCGAGCGCCGCCTGCAGCGCGCCGTCACCCTGCTCGCCAGCGGCGAGCGCCCCAGCGACGTGGCCAAGATCCTCGGCTTCTACGACGCCAGCGCCTTCACGCGGGCCTTCAAGCGGCGGTTCGGCGTGCCGCCGAGCCAGTACGCCCAGGAGGCCTACGACCGGCAGTTCCCCAAGAAGGGCTGAAGGCTCCTGCGTCCGGCTCCGCCGACCACCCCCGGATCGGACAGGACATCCAGTCCTGTCCTCCCGCTCCTCGCTTCGCTCGATCGCGGACGGGGCCCCGTTGCCCAGGAGGCCTACGACCGGCAGTTCCCCAAGAAGGGGTGAAACGGCGAAGCGGCCCCTGCGGGCCGCTTCGGCTTCCGGCGGGACGCGCTCAGAACGGCTTGCACACCTTGCAGGCCTTGAAGCCCTGGGCCTGGGCCTCGGCGGCGCTGGCGAAGCTGACCTTGTTGGCGGCCTTCATCTTCGCGGCGGTCTTGCAGTCGGCCTTGTGGCAGACCTTCGAGTCCTTGTTGCCGACGAAGGCGCCCGCGGCGGCGGGAGCGGGCGCCGGCTTGGCGGTGGGGGCCGGGGCAGGCTTGGCCGCCGGGGCGGGGGCCGGCGCGGGCTTGGCCGGCTTCGCGGCGGGCGCCTGGGCGAGCAGCGGCAGGCAGAGAAGGGCGGCGGCGAGGAAGGTCTTCATGGGGTCTCCGGGGAAGGTGCCCGAAGGGTAACGCCAGGCGTCCGCCGCTCCCATGAAAAAGGCCGGCCCGGGGCCGGCCTTTTTCGGTTCGGGGAGCCCTCAGTTGCCGGTCTTGGCCTTGGCGGCCTCCTTGGCCTTGGTGGCGCCGGCCTTGGCGTCCTTCGCGGCCTCCACGACCTTGTCCTTGGCCTCCCCGGTCTTGGCCGCGGCCTCGCCGCCCTTCGCCTGGGCGCCCTTCGCCTTGGACATGGCCTTGCCCGCCTTCACGGCGGCCCCGGCCTTGTCGCCGGACTTGGCGTCCTTGGCGGCGTCCTTCGCCGCGGCGGTGGCCTCCTTGGCGTCGGCCTTCACCGCCTCGCCCTTGGCCTTGGCCTCCTTGCCCTTGGCCACGGCCGCGCCGGCCTTCGCCTTGGCGTCCTGGGCCTTCGACACGGCCTCCGCCCCCTTCACGGCGGCCTTGGCGTCCTTCAGATCCTGCGCCCCCAGCAGGGAGGCGGCGGCGAGCAGCGCGAGGGTGATGGGCTTCATGGTTCCTCCTCGGGAAGGCTTCCACCATGCGCCCATCCTGGCCGAAGGGCAATCGGTGTTTCAGCCCGGCAGGGTCTTCAGGAAGCGGGGCGGCCGCCGCGCCCTGGACGCGGTCTCGAAGGCGTGGCCGAGCCGCAGCAGCACCGGCTCGGACCAGGCCCGGCCGAAGAAGGAGAGGCCGACCGGAAGCCCGTGCACGAAGCCCGCGGGCACGGTGAGGTGCGGATAGCCCGCCACCGCGGCGGGGCTGGAGAGGCTCAGCCCGTCCGCGTCCCCGTTCACCCAGTCGATGGGCGCCGCCGGGCCCGAGGTGGGGCCCACGAGGGCGTCGAGCCTGTGCGCGTCCATCGGCCCGTCGATGGCGTCGCGGCTGTGCTTCCGGCAGGTCTCCAGGGCCTTGAGGTAGGCGGCGTCCGTGAGCGGACCCTTCCCCAGGGCCTGGTCCACCCACTCCTGGGCGAACCAGGGCATCTCCCGCGCCCGCTCCCGGAGGTTGAAGGCCTGGAGGTCCGCCAGGCTCCGCACGGCGCCGCCCCGGGCTCCGAGGTAGGCGTCGAGGTCGGCCTTGAACTCGAAGAGCAGCACCTCCAGCTCCGCCTCCTGGTAGGCGTCGGCCTTGACCTCCACCTCCACCAGGGTGGCGCCCTGGGCCTTCAGGTGCGCCCAGGCGGAGTCCATCACTGCATCCACGCCCGGGTGGCGGCCCCGGAGGTTCTTCACCACGCCCAGGCGGGCGCCCTTCAGCCCTTCCGCGTCGAGGAAACGGGTGTAGTCAGCGTGCCCCCGTCCCTTCGACGCCGCGGTGGCGGAATCCCGGGGATCCTCACCCGCCATGGCCCCCAGCAGCAGCGCCGCGTCCCCCACCGTGCGCGCCATGGGGCCGGGCGTGTCCTGGCTGTGGGCGATGGGGATGATGCCGCTGCGGCTGAGCAGGCCCAGGGTGGGCTTGAGGCCCACGATGCCGCAGGCGGAGCCGGGGCTCACGATGGAGCCATCGGTTTCGGTGCCCACGGCGGCGGCGCAGAAGGCGGCGGCCACGGCCGCGGCGCTGCCGGAACTGGAGCCGCTGGGATTGCGGTCCAGCACGTGGGGATTGCGCACCTGGCCGCCCCGGGTGCTCCAGCCGCTCTGGCTGCGGGACGAGCGGAAGTTCGCCCATTCGCTGAGGTTCGTCTTGCCCAGCAGCACCGCGCCGGCGGCCCGCAGGCGCTCCAGGACAAAGGCGTCCCGGGCGGGCGCGGGGGCCTCCAGCAGGGCCAGGGAGCCGGCGGTGGTCCTCATGCGGTCCGCGCTGTCCAGGTTGTCCTTCACCAGGATGGGCAGGCCGTGGAGCGGACCTCGCGGACCCTTCACCTTCCGTTCCCGGTCCAGGGCCCGGGCGATCGCCAGGGCCTCCGGGTTCAGCTCCGCCACCGCGTGCACGGCGCCGTCCAGGCGGCGGATGCGGGCCTGGAAGGCCCGCACCAGCGCCTCGCTGGTCCAGGCGCCGGAAGCCAGCCCCTCGGCGAGGGAAGAGGCGGTGGAGGCTTCGAGGTCGAGGCCGGCGCCGGGCTTCGCCCCTGCCCGGAGGGAGGAGGCGGCGCCCGCGACGGCGCCTGCGGCGAGGCCCGCGGCGAGGAAGGTCCGTCGGTCGAGGCCGGAGGTCGTCATGGGGTCACCCGGGAAGCCTTCCCATTCCACCACAGGCCCCGTTCGCCGGCGCCGGTCCGGCCTTCGCCGGTCCGGGGCTCCGGCGAGGCTGGGCGGGACGCATGCTGGAGCCGACCCGCTGGAGGCCGCCGTGAAAACCTTCCTGCTCTGGTGCATCCTCCTGGTGCTGTGCTGGCCCCTGGCGATCCTGGCCCTGGTCGCCTGGCCCCTCGTGTGGCTGATGCTGCTGCCCTTCCGCCTGGTGGGGCTCACCGTGAACGGCGTGTTCCACCTGGTGCGGGCGATCTTCCTGCTGCCGGCGCGGGTCCTCAGCTAGGGGCCCGCTTGTCCCGGAAGAAGCGCCAGGCCTCCTCGGCGGCCTCGGCGTCGTGGTTCTGGGGCCCGCAGACCTTGGTGTAGAGCCAGCCCAGGCGGTGGGCGAGGCTGGGCTCGCAGTGGCCGCCGCCCTCCACCTTCAGGAGCTGGACCTGGGGACCCGCGCTCGGGCCCCAGGTGCTACGCGTCAGGCGCGTGTCCTCCCCGCGCGGGCGCCGCCCCCCGGCGTGGGGCAGCGCCTCCGCCACCGGCTGGCCCCGCAGGCCCGCGGCCGCCTTCCAGTAGGCGAGGGTGGGCTCCACCCCGAGCACCGCGCCCCGCAGCCGCTCGTGGAAGTGCACCTGCCCGCCGCCGTAGGGCATGAGGGGATCCTCGGTGCCCGCGACGAGGAGCACCGAGACGGGCCTGGGCGGCGCGGGCGGCAGCCGGTCCCCCGGCATGGAGGCACAGACCGCGGCCACGGCGGCCAGGGGGAGGCCGGGCTCCCGGGCGAGCCGGAGGCTGAAGACGCCGCCGTTGGACATGCCCATGGCATAGACCCGCGACGGGTCGGTGCGCTGCTCGGCGTGGAGGCGCGCGACCAGGGCCTTCGCGAAGGCCACGTCGTCCGTGGTGGGATTGCCCGCGTCCCCCGGGCGGCCGTCGTTCCAGCCCTGCTTGCCGTCCGCCCCCCGCGCCCCGTCCAGGGCGGCCACCACCACGCCCTCCCGGTCCGCGATGGGCAGCCATGCGGCAAGCGGCGAGGCGGGCAGGCGGCCCTGGCCCAGGGTGTTCGCCGCGCTGCCCATGTGGCCGTGGAAGAGCAGCACCAGGGGCCGGCCGGGCCTGGCCGGGCCATCGGGCAGGGCCACCAGGGCGAGGCGGGGACCGTCCGGGGTCTGGAGGGTGAGGCGCTGGATCTGGGCCGCGGGCAGCACGGCGGCCAGGAGGCAGGGAAGGATCCGGCGGAGGCTCATGCCTCCATGGAAGCCGGGACCGGGCGAAGGTTGAAGCCTCAGCCCAGCGCCTTCTCCAGCGCCGTCCCGTGGAGCTCCGCGAGTTCGGCGGCGTCGGCGTCCAGGACCGGCTGGCCGTCCACGGCCACCGTGATCCGCTTGCCGCCCGTGGTCCCCAGCTTGGCGAAGGGCACGCGGTGGGTCTCGCACAGCGCCTTCAGGGCGCTCTCGCCGTCGGGGCTCACGCTCACGACGACGCGGCTGGCGCTCTCGCCGAAGAGGAGGCTGTCCAGGCGCAGGCCGCCGCGGTTCAGCATCAGCTGGCAGCCCATGGCGCCGCCGAAGGCGGACTCGAGGATGGCGGTGAGCAGGCCGCCCTCGGAGGTGTCGTGGGCGCTGCGGATCAGGCCCAGGCGGATGCCCTCGCGCACGCAGGCCTGGAGGCGGAACTCGTCGTCCAGGCGAAGCTCCGGGCAGGGCCCGTAGACGCGGCCGGTGCGGAGCTTGAGGTATTCCGAGCCGCCCAGCTCGTCCCGGGTCTCGCCCAGGAGGAAGATGCCATCGAAGGGCGCCCGGAAGGCGGACCCGCAGAAGCGGTTGCCCACCTTGGCGAGGGCCTTGGCGTCCGGAGCGTCCACGTCCACGGGCAGGGCCACGTCGTCGATCATCCCCACCGCCGCGATCATGGGCGTGGGGAAGATGCTGACGCCCTCGGTGTCGTTGTAGAGGCTCACGTTCCCGGAGACCACGGGCACGTTCAGGGCCAGGCAGGCCTGGCGGATGCCCAGGCAGCCCTGTTCGAAGGCCCACATGTTCTCGGGCTTCTCGGGATTGCCGTAGTTGAGGCAGTCCGTGAGGCCGATGGGCTCGGCGCCCACGCAAGCGACGTTGCGGCAGGCCTCGGCCACGGCGTGGGCCGCGCCCCAGAAGGGGTCCAGGTGGGCATAGCGCCCGTTGCAGTCGCTCTTCATGGCCACGGCCTTGCCCGTGTCCCTGCCGTCCTCCCCCTTGATGCGGATCAGGCCGGCGTCGCCGCGGCCCTGCATCAGCAGGGTGTTGCTGCGCACCGTGCCGTCGTACTGCTCGAAGATCCATTCCTTGGAGGCGACGGTGGGCTGGGCCAGGAGCCGCCGCAGCGTGCGCTCCACCTCGGAGGGCTGGAGGTCCTCGGGCATCGGCTCGGCGTTCAGCGCGTCCAGCCACTCCGGACGCTGGCGCGGGCGGTCGTACTTCGGCGCGGCGTCGGCCAGGGGCTGGATGGGCAGGTCGATGACCTTCTCCCCGTGCCACATCCCGACGAAGCGGCCCGAGTCCGAGACCTCGCCCACCACCACCGCGTCCAGGCCCCACTTGTGGAGCACCTTGACGACGTCCTGCTCGTGCCCGGGCTTGGCCACCAGCAGCATGCGCTCCTGGCTCTCGCTGAGCATGAGTTCGAAGGGCGTCATGCCCTCCTCGCGCATGGGCACCTTGTCGAGGTCGAGCCGAAGCCCCGTCTCGGCGCGGCTGGCCATCTCGAAGCTGGAGGACGTCAGGCCGGCGGCGCCCATGTCCTGGATGCCGATGACCCAGTCCGTGGCGAAGAGTTCCATGCAGGCTTCCAGCAGGAGCTTCTCCGTGAAGGGGTCGCCCACCTGCACCGTGGGCCGCTTCTCCTCGCTGCCCTCGCCGAACTCCGCCGAGGCCATGGACGCGCCGTGGATGCCGTCGCGGCCGGTCTTCGACCCGATGTACATCACCTTGTTGCCCACGCCGGAGGCGTAGCCCCGGAAGATGCGGTCGCTCCTCAGCAGGCCGAGGCTGAAGGCGTTCACCAGGATGTTGCCGTTGTAGCAGGCGTCGAAGGCGCAGTCGCCCCCCAGCATGGCGATGCCCATGCAGTTGCCGTAGCCCGCGATGCCCGCGGCGACGCCCTTCACCAGCGACTTCATGCGCGACGCCTGGGGATTGGTGGCGTCGATCTCGCCGAAGCGGAGCGAGTTCAGGTTCGCCAGGGGCCGCGCGCCCATGGTGAAGACGTCCCGCAGGATGCCACCCACGCCCGTGGCCGCGCCCTGGTAGGGCTCGATGAAGCTCGGGTGGTTGTGGCTCTCCATCTTGAAGGCCACCGCCCAGCCGTCGCCCAGGTCCACCACGCCGGCGTTCTCGCCGGGGCCCTGGAGCACGCGGGGGCCTTCCGTGGGCAGGTTCCGCAGGTGGATGCGGGAGGACTTGTAGGAGCAGTGCTCGCTCCACATGGCGCTGAAGATGCCGAGCTCGGGATAGGTGGGCGTGCGGCCGTCCAGGAGACGGAGGACCACCTGCCACTCGTCGCGGCTCAGGCCCAGCTCCAGGGCCAGGGCCTCGTTCACGATCGGGTCCGACGTCGACATGGCAGCGCTCCGCGTGGCTCCAGTCTACCGGCCCTCCGACTCACCCAATGCCCTGTATTTTCGCGGCTTTTCGCCCCATACTGGCCAGCTGCCATGCACGCGAAGGCCCCGAAGACGCTCCTGCTCTACAGCGCCCCCAAGTCCGGCTTCGGGGACGAGTGGATGACCTTCCTGCCCATCGGCCTGGGCTTCCTCCAGGCCATGCTGAAGTCCAAGGGCTACCCCTGCCGGCTGGCGAACCTCAGCGGCAAGTCCCGGGCGGAGGTGCTTGCCTACCTGAAGAAGCAGAAGCCCGACGTGGTGGGCGTCTCCATGTTCACCTTCAACCGCAAGCGGAGCTACGACCTGCTGCGCTGGGCGAAGGAGGCCTGCCCGGACGCGGTCACCCTGGCGGGCGGCCCCCATCCCACCCACCTCGCGGCAGAGGTCTTCGAGGACTGCCCGGCCCTGGACGCCATCGTGAAGGGCGAGGGCGAGCCCATCCTCCTCGGCATCGTGGAGCGCCTCCACGCCGCGCCGGGGACAAACCTCTGGAAGCGCACGCCGGGGCTCATCCTGCGCCCCGAAGGCGGACCCGGGATCGTCGAAACCCCGTCCCAGCCCGTGCTGGAGGACCTGGACGTGATGGGCGCGCCGGCGGCCCACTTCGAGGCGGACTTCCTGGACGACGTGGGCCAGCTGGCCTACCTCAGCACCAGCCGCGGCTGCCCGGCCACCTGCAACTTCTGCAACACGCCGGAATTCTGGGGCACCTCCATCCGCTTCCGCGGCCCCGAGGCGGTGCTCGCCGAGATGCGGCTGCTGCGGGAGAAGCACGGCCTCACCTACTACTCCTTCCGCGACGACACCTTCACCGGCAACCGGGGCCGCATCCTCACGCTGATGGACCTGATCCAGGGCTCGGGGCTGCACCCGCTCTGGAACTGCCAGTCCCGGGTGAACCTCGTGGACGAGGACCGCCTGGTGGCCATGAAGCGCGCGGGCTGCGAGTTCATGCAGTTCGGCGTGGAGCACGGCAGCGAGAAGGTGCTGCTCCTCCTGGACAAGGGCACCAACCTGCGCCACGCCCGCAAGGCCCTGGAGCTGGTGCGCAAGGTGGGGATGAACCTCGGCATCTACCTCATCACCGGCATCCCCGGGGAGACCTGGGAGGACGTGGAGCTCACGGCGAGGTTCATCCGGGACACGAAGCCCCACGACTGCCAGCTCTCGCCCCTGGCGCTCTACCCCGGCACGCGCATGTACGACCGGATCCGGGCCGAGGGAAAGGTGTCCCGGGACTTCTTCCGGGAGAGCGGGGACGCGGAGATCTTCGCGCGGCAGGACGCCCACACCGAGCAGGCCCTGCAGTTCCTCTACCGCGAGATCGAGGCGGTGAAGCCCAAGGCCCGTTACACGCCGAAGGAGTTCGCCGAGCAGAAGCGATGGCTGGGCTTCTGCGCGGTGACGAACCTGCTCTGCGGCGAGGCCGCGGAGGACACGGGCCGCTGGACCGAGGCCGAGGCGGAGTACGCCGAGATCATCGCGCGGGAGCCCGGCAACTTCTGGGGCTTCATGAAGCGGGCCCTGCTGTTCGAGAAGCTGGACCGGATGAAGGAGGCCAAGGCCGACCTCGCCGAGGCCCTGGCCCTGGCGCCCGGCAACCCCGAAGCCACCGAGCTGGCCTCCCTGTGGGGCGTGGCGCTGCGCAAGGCGCGGCGGAAGGCGCCGGCCCACGGGCCCACGGCGGAGATGAAGGGCGGGCAGGCCTTCCTCGCGCGGCCGAAGCGGTAGCCCCCGGCCTCAGCGCCCGAACACGTGCCGTTCCACCAGGTCCGCGGCCTGGGCCAGCCGCGCCTCCCGGCTGCCCTCGATCCAGTGGTACGGGAGGTTGCGGGACTCCAGCACCTCCTGAAACCGGGCGGTCATCCAGCGGCGCAGCCGTTCCCCGTCCCTGAAGCCGTCCTGCACGAAGGGCACGTCGAGGGCCGCGAGCAGGGTGAGGGCGAAGTCCCGGCCCTCGGAGAGGGCGGCGACCTCCTTGCTCCAGAAGCCCATGTAGCGCTCGTGCCACACGGCGGTCGCGAGGGCATCGGTGTCGCAGACCAGGAGGCCGGCCTGCTTCACCGGCTCCTTCTTGACGTACTCGTCCTCCATCCGGTTCTGGGTGGTGCCGATGATGACGAACTCCTCGCTCACCCAGAGGCCTTCGCTGAAGCCCCCCTTCCCTGCCTCCGTGTAGGCCCGGCCGAACTCGGGCACCCACGCGGTGCGGTAGCGGGCGGCGAGGTCCTTCGCGAGCGTGGTCTTCCCCGTGCTCTCGGCGCCGAGGATGCGGACCTTGGCCACAGTCACGGGGCCTCCTGTCGGATGGATCGAGTCCATTCCACCAGCCCCTGGACGCAGAGCACAAGGAACACGGCGTAGAGGCCCGCGGTGATGAAGAGCTGCTTGTAGATAAGAAGCCCGATGGAGATCAGGTTCGCCGCGATCCAGACCCACCAGTTCTCCAGGCGCTTGCGCGCCATCAGCACCTGGGCGGCGATGCTGAGGCCGGTCACCGTGGCGTCCAGCACGGGGACGGTGCTGTTGGTGAAGCGCTTCAGCAGCAGGACCACGAGGCCCGTGCCCGCCGCCGTGGCCAGGCCGAAGGCCAGGGCCTCCCGCCGGGGCGTCCGGGTCACCGTCAGGACCCCGTGGTCCTGACCGCCGTGAAGCCAGTGCCACCAGCCGTAGATCCCGATGGCCACGTAGAAGACCTGGAGGCCCACGTCGGCGTAGAGGCCGGCGCCGGTGAACACGACCATGAGGATCAGGTTGTTGGCGAGGCCGATGGGCCAGTTCCAGATGTTCTGCTTCGCCAGCAGCCAGAGGCAGGCCGTCCCGGTCACGAAGCCGAGGAGCTCCAGGGCGTTGGCCCGCAGGGTGGCGAGGAGGGCCTCCATGGGGATGAAGCCTACCGGGCCCGGCCGCCCGGGCCCAGGCCGGGCGGCTACACTGGAGGGGCCGCGCCTCCGGAGGAAGCATGCCCCCTGGCTCCTGCCAGCTCGACGCCGCCCAGCTGGACGCCACCCTCGACCGCATGGCCGAGGCGCTGGCGGCCCGCCTCGGCCCCGACGAGCCCCTCGCCGTGCTGGGCATCCGCAGCCGGGGCCTGCCCCTGGCGGAGCGCCTGGGCCCCCGCCTGAGCGCCCTGGCCAGGCGCCCGGTCCCCCTGGGCGCCCTGGACATCACCCTCTACCGCGACGACCTCACGGAGAAGGCCGGCGCCCCCATCGTGCGGCCCACGGAGATCCCCTTCACCCTCAAGGAGCGCACGGTGGTCCTGGTGGACGACGTGCTCTTCACCGGGCGCACCATCCGCGCGGCCCTGGACGCGCTGCTGGACCACGGCCGGCCGCGGAAGGTGCTCCTCGCGGTGCTGGTGGACCGGGGCGGCCGGGAGCTGCCCATCCAGGCGGACGTGGCCGGCGCCACCCTGCAAGTGGCCTGGGGCGAGCGCGTGGCCGTGAAGGTGAAGGAGATCGACGGCGAGGACGGCGTCTTCGTCGAGGCCCTTCCCGGAGGGACGCACTGATGGCCGTCGCCCGCTACGTCTTCCCCCACAAGCACCTGCTGGGCATCGAGCCCCTCAGCTGTGACGACATCACCGCCATCCTGGACCAGGCGGTGGCCTTCGAGGAGGTCTGCGAGCGGCCCGACATCAAGATCGTGCCGGCGCTGCGCAAGAAGCTCATCGTCAACCTCTTCTTCGAGAACTCGACCCGCACCCGCAACAGCTTCGAGATCGCCCAGAAGCGCCTCAGCGCCGAGATCATCAACTTCGACGCCGACACGAGCTCCCTCTCCAAGGGCGAGACCCTCATCGACACGGCCATGAACCTGGAGGCCATGCACCCGGACCTCATCGTCATGCGCCACAGCGCGCCCGGCGCCCACGCCCTGCTCTCGCGGCACATGAAGGCCTCCATCGTCAACGCCGGCGACGGCGCCCACGAGCACCCCACCCAGGCCCTGCTGGACGCCTACACGCTGCGCAAGAAGTTCGGGCGCCTGAAGGGCCTGAAGGTGGCGATCGTGGGCGACATCCGCAACAGCCGCGTGGTGCGCTCGAACCTCTGGCTGCTGACCAAGATGGGCGCCAAGGTCACCCTGGTGGCGCCGCCGACCCTGCTGCCCCGGGAGATGCAGGCCACCTGGCCCGACGTGGCGTTCACCTCGGACTTCGACGCCGTCATCCCGGAGATGGACGCGATCATGATCCTGCGCATCCAGTTCGAGCGCGGCACCGGCGCCTTCATCCCCGGCCAGGGCGAGTACGTGCGCTTCTTCCAGCTCAACGAGGCCCGGATGAAGAAGGCCAAGCCCGGCGTGGCCGTGCTGCACCCCGGCCCCATCAACCGCGGCGTGGAGATCACCAGCGAGGTCGCCGACGGCCCGAACAGCCTCATCCTCGACCAGGTGACGAACGGCGTACCGGTGCGGATGTCCGTGATGTATCTGCTCTGCCATCCCCACGGGGAGGCGGTGCCGTAGTGGGGCTTCCTGTCGAACGGATCCTCCAGGCCATCCTGGTCATCCGGGGCGAGAAGGTGATGCTGGATTCCGATCTCGCCGCGCTGTACGGGGTAGGGACAAAGGTGCTCATGCAGGCAGTCCGGAGAAACCTCACCCGGTTTCCCGAGGATTTCATGTTCCAGCTCGACGAATCCGAATGGTCCGTTTTGAGGTCACAAATTGTGACCTCAAAACGGAGCAGTGACCCGAGAGGTGGCCGGCGCACGCCCCCCTTCGCATTCACGGAACAGGGCGTGGCCATGCTTTCCAGTGTCCTGAAGAGCGAAAGGGCAGTCCTGGTCAATGTGGAAATCATGCGTGCGTTCGTCCAACTCAAGCGGATGCTGGCGACCCATGCGGACTTGGCCAGGAAGATCGAGTCCCTGGAGAAGAAATACGACGCCCAGTTCCGGGTGGTCTTCGACGCCATCAGGGAGTTGATGGAACCGGTCTCCAATCCCAAGAAGCAGCCCATCGGGTTCAAGGTGAAGAAGTGATCCAGGGCCCCGTCACCCTCCTCATCCTCGACGGCTTCGGCGATGGCCCGCGCAACAGCTTCGACGCCACCTTCGCCGCGGCCATGCCGCACTTCAACGACCTGCGCCGGCGTTATGCGGCCACGCAGCTCGTCACCTCGGGCGAGGCCGTGGGCCTGCCGGAGGGCCAGTTCGGCAACTCGGAGGTCGGCCACATGAACCTCGGCGCCGGCCGGGTGGTGTGGCAGGAGCTGACCCGCATCGACGCGGCCATCCGGCGGGGGACGTTCCGGGAGAACGCGCCCATCGCGAAACTGCTCGCGGACCTCAAGGCCTCCGGGAAGCGGCTCCATCTCCTCGGTCTCGTGAGCGACGGCGGCGTCCACAGCCACCAGAACCACCTCGTGGCGCTGGCGAAGTGGGCCCAGGACGTTGGCGTCCCGGCCACGATCCACGCCTTCCTGGACGGTCGGGACACGGCCCAGAAGAGCGCCGACGGCTACCTGCAGTGGCTCGCGTTCCAGCTGCGTGATTGCCCGCTCGTCACCCTCGGGTCCCTCTGCGGCCGCTACACCGCCATGGACCGGGACAAGCGCTGGGAGCGCACGGCGCGGGCCTGGAAGCTGCTGGTGGACGGCGCGGGCGAGTTCGCGGCGACGGATGCGATGGCGGGCATCACCGCCGCCTACGACCGCGGCGAGACCGACGAGTTCGTCTCGCCGACGAGGCTCGGCGCCTTCCAGCCCATCGCGGACGGCGACGGCGTGCTCTTCTTCAACTTCCGGGCGGACCGCGGCCGCCAGCTCAGCCACGCCTTGGTGCATCCGGACTTCGCGGGCTTCCAGGCCAAGCACCGGCCGAAGGTCGCGCTCCTCACCTTCACCCAGTACGACGTGCTGCTGGATCCCTACGTCAGCGTGGCCTACCCGCCCCAGAGCCTGGACGGCCTGCTGGGCCAGGTGGTCGCCGAGCGGGGCTGGAAGCAGTTCCGCACCGCGGAGACGGAGAAGTACGCCCACGTGACCTACTTCTTCAACGGCGGCCGGGAGGCGCCCTTCCAGGGCGAGGACCGGCGCCTGGTGCCGTCGCCCAAGGTGGCCACCTATGACCTGCAGCCGGAGATGAGCTGCCTGGACGTCACCCGCGGGCTCTGCGACGCCATCCGCGGAGGGGCCTACAAGCTGCTCGTCTGCAACCTCGCCAACGGCGACATGGTGGGCCACACCGGCATGCTGGGCGCGGCCACGACAGCCTGCGAAGTCCTCGACGACGCCATCCGCCAGATCGCCGAAGCGACGCTGGCGCAGGACGGCGCCCTCTTCATCACCGCCGACCACGGCAACTGCGAGTGCATGCGCGACGACGCGGGCAATCCCCATACCGCGCACACGCTGAACCCCGTGCCGGCGGTGCTCGTGGCCAAGGGGTACGAAGGGCATCCCCTCCGCACCGGCGGCGCCCTCAGCGACGTCGCGCCCACGCTGCTGAGGCTGTTCGGGGTCGAGCAGCCGGGTGCGATGGACGGGAAGAGTCTCGTCTAGGCCTTCACGACGAGGGTGCCCGCGATCTCGTCGTGGAGGCAGCGGCGGCTCTCGCGGAAGATGAAACAGACATCCACAAGGCCGAACAGCCCCCCAAGGAACGGGATCTGTGCGAGGGCCTGAACGAGGACATACCGGCGCCAAAAGGATTCCCCGAGGGTTGGGAGGGTGCCATCAAGCCGCACGATCTTGATCCCGCAGGCCTTCTTCCCCACGGTCTGGCCTCGGGTGGCCAGGAGCCGCCCGTTGATGGCGAAGTAGATGCCCATGATCAGGACGAACTGAAGCGCCCCGAAACCCAGCAGGAAGGGCCATCCTGGCTCCCAGCGTGGCCCCACCAGGGCCGGGATCCCGAGGGAGATTCCGAGCACGATGATCGCGGCGGGGATCAACAGGACCAGGCCGTCCACGAGCTGGGCCACGAAGCGTGATCCGCGATCCGCGAGCACTAGCTCCGAAGGCTCAGGCTCGACCGACAGCGGCGCTGCCGGCGCCGCGTAGGGATTGAACTCCTCCACTCACTTCCCCCGGTTGCTGCTCCGCATGTGCGCCGCGCCGCCGCTCTTGCCGCTGGCCTTGGTGTTGGTCTTCACCTTGCTCGGGCCGGGCTTGGGGTTGGGCTTGGCGGCGGGCTTGGCGGCCTCGCCTTCGGTCTTCTTGAGGTCGAGGTGCTTCAGGACGTCGGCGGCTTGGGAGAGGTCGGGCTTGGTGGCCATGGGCGGCTCCGGTTCGATTGTTTTTCCAGGCTCATCCTAGCCGGGATCGGCCCGGGGGGCGTATGCTCAGGCCCGCTCAACCCGCAACCAACCCCCGGAGGCGCCCATGCGCATCGCCCTCATCCTCGCCCTCGGCCTCGTCCTCCCCCTCGCGGCCCAGGACAAGGCCGCCAAGCCCGGCGACCCGAAGACCCCGTCCATGGCCGACATGATGGCCAAGCCCGGCCCCGAGATGGCCCGGATGAAGGCCATGGTGGGCACCTGGGACGTGGAGGAGACCATCGAGGCCAGCCCCATGGGCCCCGCCGGCACGGGCCGCGGCACCGGCCGCGTCACCCTCGGGCCCGGCGGCCTCTCCATCCTGATCGACTACCAGTCCAAGGCCGGGCACATGAAGGGCTTCCACGGCAGCGGCGTGCTGGCCTGGGACGAGGTCAGCAAATCCTACAAGCAGGCCTGGGTGGACAACATGATGCCCATGATGCTGGTGGGCACGGGCCACTGGGAGGGCGAGAAGTTCATCATGGAGTCCGAAGGCAGCATGATGGGCAAGCCCTTCAAGGGCCGGGACGAGTTCACCGATTTCGGGAAGGACGGCTTCACCCTCACCTCGTTCATGTCCATGGACGGCAGCCCGATGATGAAGGTGATGACCCTCAAGCACCGCCACGCCGCCAGGGCCGGAGCCAGGAAGGACGAGAAGAAGTAGGCCCCGCTCAGCCGGGCTTCACGCCCGTGTGCAGCGCCACGATGCCGCCGGTGAGGTTGGTCCAGGCGACCGCGCCGAAGCCGGCGGCTTCTAGTTCCGACGCGAGGGCCCGCTGGTCGGGAAAGGTCCGGATGCTCTCCGGCAGGTACGTGTAGGCCGAAGGGTCGCCGCTGATCCAGCCGCCGATGCGGGGCAGCACCCTCATCGAGTACCAGTCGTAGAACTGGCGCAGGCCCGGCACCACCGGCGTGGAGAACTCCAGGATGGTGAGCCGGCCGCCGGGCCGCAGCACGCGGAGGAACTCGGCGTAGGCCGCCTCGCGGCGCTCCACGTTGCGGATGCCGTAGCAGATGGCGATGCCGTCGAAGCTCGCGTCCCGGAAGGGCAGCGCCTGGGCGTCCGCGTCGCTGCTGGCCCAGACGAGGTCCTGCAGCCCCTTGCGCCGGAACTTCGCGGGCCCCAGGCGGAGCATGGCGTGGGTGAAGTCCGTGCTCACCACCTCCGCGCCCCGCTTCGCCAGGGCGACGGAGCTGTCCCCGGTGCCCGCCGCCACGTCCAGGTAGCGCAGGCCTGCGCGGGCGCCGCTCCGCCGCGCCATGCGCCACCACCAGTAGAAGTCCACGCCGCCGCTGAGCACGTGGTTCAGCAGGTCGTAGCGACCGGCGATGCCGGTGAACATGGCCTGGACCTGCTTCCCTTCGGGCACGCCGCCTCCTGGGCTCGATCATCCCAGGTGTGCGGAGTCCCCCCAAACCGGGGCCCCCGTCGCCGGGGGCCCCTTGCGCGGGAACCGCGTCAGCCGCGGCGGCCGTCGCCCCGGGAGCCGGACCCGCCCGAGGGCCGGTCGCCGCCGGAGGGCGGAGGGCTCGACGGCCGCTCGTTGCGGGTCGGGGGCGGACTGGACGGCCGCTCGGCGTGGGGCGGCGGCGCGACGGGGCGGTCCATGGTGGACGGCGCGCGCTCCTGCCGGCGTTCCTGGCGCCACTCCTGCCGCTCCTCCCGCGGGCGCTCCCGGGGCGGATCCGGGCGGCGATCCTCGAAGCGGCGCTCCCGGGGGGCCGGCGCGCCGTGCTCACGCTCGATGGGGCGCGGCTGCTCCAGGCGGTCCCGGTTGGCGGGCGCGCGTTCGGCGCCGCGGTCCGTGGGCCGGGCGGTCTCGCGACCGCCTTCGGCGGGGCGGTCCCGGGGGTCCATCCGGCGGTCCTGGCCGCGGTCCACGCGGACCCCGCCGTCGCCCGCGGACGCGGGGCGGTCCAGGTCGCGCCCCCGGGGCCCGGGCTGGCGCAGGCTCCGGTCCTCGAAGGGCCGGGCCGCCCGGCCCTCGGTCCCCGCGCCCGGCGCGCCCTCGCCGGGGCCGGCGGGGCGGGAGACGTGGGTGCGGGTCTGGAGGACGTGGCCCGAGGCCTGGAGCTGCCGGCCGTAGTCCGCGAGGCGCTGGGACTGGACCTGGCGGTCCAGGGCGCGGGTGAACTGGGCGGGGTTCCGGAACTCCGCCGAGGTGGCGATGACGGGGCTGGTGCGCCAGGCCGGCGCCACCGGACGCCCGGCGCCCCGGGTCCAGGTCGTGGTGCCCGTGCCGCCGTTGAATCCGCTGAAGACGTTCCGGTCCACCACCACGCGGTTGTGCAGGCTCACGGCGTTGATGTGGCCCACCTGGACCACGTTCCAGCAGTAGCCGCCGCCCCACGCTCCGTAGCCCCAGTGGCAGGGCGCGTTCCAGTAGCCCAGCGGCGCCCAGCCGCAGTACCCGCCGCTCCAGTTCCAGGCCACCCAGGCCGGGCTGTAGAACACGCCGGGGATCCAGTACCAGCCCCAGCGGCTGCTCCAGCCCCAGCGGCCGTGGTGGAAGGTGACGTAGCCCCAGGGGTCGTCGCTGATCCACGTCATGCCGCCGGCGTAGGCGCCCCAGCGGCCGCGCCAGTAGGGGCGCCACTCGATGGACACCCGCGGGCGCCAGCAGGTGCCGACGTCCTCCACGTCCACCCACTCGCCGTGCTCGTCGAGGTCGTCCGCGTAGGGCCGGATCTCCCGCGGCACGTAGTCCGCGGACTGGCTGCGCCGGACCACGAGCGTGTCGTCGCACCACTGGTCGAAGCCGTCCATCTCGTAGGTGTTGAAGCTGCGGATGCGGTCCAGGCTGTCCTGGGCGCTGTAGATGGTCAGCCGCTCGCCGGCGCCGAGGCTGGCCCGGTCCCGCTCGTTGCTGAAGGATCCGCGGCCCGCGTGGAGCTTGAAGCGCGTCACGCGGTCATGGTCCACCTCGACGGAGGCCCCCGAGCGTTCCTGGAGGCTGGCCGTGCCCGTGGGCGTGTCGATGCGGAAACGCGCGTCCCCCGAGGCCACGGAGATCCGGAGCCGGCCGTAGTCCAGGCGCAGGAGCACCTGCCGGGCGCCGTCCCGGCCCGTGAAGAGGGCCGCCACCTGGAAGCGCGTGGAGGACCCGAAGGCCACGCGGGACCCGTCGCCCAGTTGCAGCACACCACGACCGCGGCTTTCCACGACGTCGCCCTCGGTGACGGGGATGCCCCGGCTCAGGGCCTCCTCGGCCTCGCCGGACTTGCGGATCCGCACGTCGCCCTCGAGGACCTTGACCTGGGCGTAGCGGTCGGCGGATTCGCCAGCGTAGTCGTCGTCCTGGGACGCGTAGGCGGGATCGGGGGCCTGGGCCCGCAGCGCCGGGGCCGGCGCCAGCAGGGCGGCGGCGGGCAGCACGAGGAGGGCCTGCAGGGATCGGGATGTCCAGGCGTGGGTCATGGCTTCCTCCAGGAGGGCTGGGGTCCGGGGGCCGGAAGCGCCCGGGACCAGGGTCGCATTCCTGCGGCAGGAAGCCAGGGCCGTGCCAGCCCGGCCTGAAGCCGCCTCAGTCCCGGGGAAAGGGCTTGAAGGCCGTCCCGTGCCGGTTCTCGGCGGGAGGCTGCGCCAGCTTGAGGAAGGCCGGCAGCAGCGCCGTCCAGGGCAGGATCCACCGGCGCGGCGCCGAGGGCGGGGCCCCTTCGGCGGGGCGCTCCCGGAGCTCGAGGTGGTCGGGCCCGAAGACCAGCTCCGGATCGGAGAGGGGCGGCAGGGCGAGGTACTGCACCCGTCCCGTGGCGGGATGCACCAGGGTGAGCACCCGCTCGCCGTCGTCGAGGATCCAGAGCAGACCCTCCAGCCCGGGCCGGAAATCGGGGTGCGCCCAGGGCAGCTCGGCGACCCCCCGGCTCAGGGGGCCCTTTCCGCTCAGGCGGAGGCCGGGGGCGCCGGGGTCCGCCTCCAGGCCGCCGTCCCGCCACATGCGGGAGACCCGCCCCGGCAGCCCGGCATTGATCCGGAGCACCCCCCGGCGGTCCACCGCGCGGAGGCGGCCGTCCGGGGTGAGGTGGATCCGGAGTTCCCGCTTCGGGTCGGCGGCCGGGGGCGCCGGGGGCGGCGCGGGGGGGGGCGCGGGGTCGCCCTCGGCCGCCTGCCAGGGCAGCAGGCTCGCGGTGGCCTCCCAGGGCAGCCGGTGCTCCCTGGGGGCCTGGGCCGGCAGCACCGCGCCCGCGGCCAGGAACGGGATCAGGACCCCGGCGACCAGCCGCACAGGGCCTCCAGGTTCCGGGTGGTGGCCTCGGCGACGCGGGCCGGAGCGACGCTCCGGAGCTCTGCCACCTGCTCGGCGGTGTAGCGCACGAAGCCCGGCTCGTTGGGCTTCCCCCGGAACGGCACGGGGGCCAGGAAGGGGGCGTCGGTCTCCACGAGGATCCGGTCCTCCGGAGCCCAGGCGGCCACCTCGCGCACGGCCTCGGCCTTCCGGAAGGTCACGATGCCGCTGAAGCTGAGATAGAAGCCGAGGTCCAGGGCGCCGGCGGCGAAGGCCCTGTCCTCGGAGAAGCAGTGGATGATGCCGCCGACGTCCTCCGCGCCCTCCTCGCGGAGGAGGCGCAGGGTCGCCTCCGGCGCGCTCCGCGTGTGGATCATCAAGGGCTTGCCCAGGCGCCGGGCCAGGCGGATCTGCGCCCGGAAGGCCGCCTCCTGGGCGTCCCGGGGGCTCAGGTCGTAGTGCCAGTCCAGCCCCGTCTCGCCGATGAAGCGCACGGCGGGGTCCCGGGCCAGGGCCTCCAGCTCGCCGCCGGCGGCCGCGTCCCAGGCGCTGGCCTCGTGGGGATGCACCCCGAGGCTCGCCTGGACGCCGGGAACCTCGCGCGCCAGGGTGAGGACGCGGCGGGAGTCCTCCAGGTCCGTGCCCACGGCGATGAAGCCCGTCACGCCGGCCTCCCGGGCCCGGGCCAGGGTGGCCTCCACCTCGGACTCCGCCAGGTAGCTCCCGGTGAGGTGGCAGTGGGCGTCGACCAGCATCCGCCCATGCTCTCACACCGGCCTCCGGCGCGCCGGCCGCCCTTGTCTTTTCCCCGGAGGGCGATAGGTTCTAACACACCCATGTTTCGACCGCCGGGACTTCTGCGCGCCTGCCGTCGGATGACGGCCGCCGCCGGCCTCCTGCTCGCCGGCATCGCCGCCCCGGCCCAGCCCCTCGCCTTCCGGCGCTTCGGCCTCAACGACGGCCTGCCCCAGAGCCAGGTGTCCACGCTCCTGGAGGACCGGCACGGCTTCGTGTGGATCGGCACCACCTTCGGCGGCGTGGGGCGCCTCAGCGGGGGGAGCTTCCGGGTCTTCGGCGCGGCCCAGGGCGTGAAAGTGCGCTCGGTGGTGGGGCTCCTCGAGGCTCCGGACGGCAGCATCTGGGCCGCCGGCGTGGACAGCGGCCTCTCCCGCATCCGGGGGACCCAGGTCTCCAACTTCGGCGTGGCGGAGGGCCTGGCCAACCCGGCGGTCTTCGCCATCACCTTCGACGCGCGGGGCCGCATCCATGCGGGCACCCGGAAGGGCCTCTACCGGGAGGACGGCCGGGGCGGCTTCGAGAAGGTGGCGCTGCCCGAGCCCTGGTCCAGCGCCCCCATCTGGAGCCTGGAGCGGGACGCCCAGGGCCGGATCTGGATGGGCACCCGCGGCGGCGTGGTCGCGCGGTGGGACGGGGAGCGCCTGGAGGACCACTCCCTCCCCCGGCCCGAGCAGGCCCGGGAGTTCGTGGAGCTGCGCATGGGGCCTTCCGGGGCCCTCCACGCCCTGATGCTGGACGCCCTCTTCCGCCTCGACCCCGCGGGCTGGACCGAGATCCCGCTGGAGGGCACGCCGGGCAAGCCCAAGGCGAGGAGCATCCACTTCGGCCCCCGGGGCGAGATCCTCGTGGCGCTGCACACCATGGGGCTCTGGATCCGCGACGCGGACGGCGGGGTGAGGCTCCTGACCTCCGCCGACGGGCTCCCCACGGAGAGCATCCTCACCGCCTTCATCGACCGCAGGGGCGTGCTCTGGGTCGGCTCCGACGGCGGGGGGCTGGCCGCCCAGGCGCTGCCGGGGCTGCACAGCATCACGGGCGGCGGGGGTCTCGACCTCGGGGCGATCATGGCCATCGTCGAGCTCGCGCCCACCCGCTTCCTCCTGGTGTCGAGCAACGGCCTCGCCCTGTGGGAGGAGGGCCGGGGCGTCGTGCGCCGCTGGACCGGCCGGGACGGCCTGGCCAGCAGCGAGTGCTGGGTCGGGCTGGCCGACGGGCGGGGCGGCGCCTGGATCGGGACCAACCGGGGACTGAACCGGCTCACGCGGGAGGGGAGGATCCTGCCGGGGCCGAAGGAGATGGACCTGGCCACGCCCACGGCCCTGCTCGCGTGGAGGGACCGCCTCTGGGCCGCCTGCGACCGCGGCCTCTTCGAGCTGGGCCTCGACGGCCGCTTCGTGGCCCGCCATCGCCCGCCGCGGGAGGTGGGCCAGGACCTGGTCTCCGGCATGGTCCCCACGCCCGAAGGGCTCCTCCTCGGCACGCGCCAGGGCCTCTGGCTGTTCCACGACGGCGCCTTCGAGCGGCGCTTCGCGGACGCCCCCTTCGCCGAACTGACGGTGAACGGGCTCATGCAGGACTCCAGCGGCGCCCTCTGGCTGGGCACCGGCGACGGCCTCTACCAACAGAAGGGGCGGGGCTGGAACCGCTTCGGCGTCGGCCTCGGGCTGCCGGACGACAACATCTACTTCATCCACGAGGTGCAGCCCGGACGCATGGCCATCGGCCACGGGAAGGGCGTCACCCTGATGGAGCGTGGCGGCACCTTCCACCTCTCCCGGAACCTGGGGCTCATCTCCGACGAGACCAACCAGGGCGGCGCCCTCACCGATTCGAGGGGGCGCCTGTGGATCGGCATGATCGGCGGCGTGAACATCCTCGACCGGGCCAATGACTTCAGCCTGAAGGACGCCCTCCGGCCCCTGGTCACGGAGGCGCGCTGGGACGGCGGCTCGAGCCCCTTCCCCGCGCGCCTGGAGATCCCGCCCCGGCCGCGCTCCCTCGACCTGGAGTTCGAGGTCGCCTCGCCCCTGGTGTCGGGGACGCCGAAGTTCCAGGCCCGCCTCGAGGGCGTGGACCCCGACTGGCGCACGGTCTCCGGGAACGTCCTGCAGTACCTCAACCTGGGCCGCGGCGCCTACACCTTCCGGCTGAGGGTCACCAACGACGGCGTCCGCTGGATCGAGGCGGAGCCGGTGGCCCTGGACGTCCGCCCGGCCTGGCACGAGCGCTGGCCGGTGCGCATCCTCCTCGCCCTCGCCGCCCTCGGCGCGGCCGGGGGCGCGGTTGCCTGGCGACTCCGCCGCCTGGCGCGGGAGGCCCACCTGCTCGAGGCCAAGGTCGCCGAGCGCACCGAGGAGCTGGCCGAGCGCAACACCTCCCTCGAGCGGGCCCACATGCAGCTCAAGCGGAGCCTGGAGGACCGCATGCAGCTCGTGGACGCGGTGGCCCACGACCTGCGCTCGCCGCTCACCAGCATCATGCTGCTGGTGGACCGCCTGCGGGACGAGGCGGCCGGCCGCATGGGCGTGCAGGGCGTGCTGCAGTCCCTGGACCAGGAGGCCGCGCGCCTGGAGAGCATCGTGCGGTCCCTCCTCAACCAGTCCCGCGCCACGTCGATCTTCGAGACCATCAACCAGTCCCCCGTCCCGCCCGCCACCTTCTTCGAGGGCGTCACCGACGTGCTGGCCCTGAAGGCCTCCCACAAGGGGCTCCACTGCGAGATGGACCTCGATCCCGCGGGGCGCAAGGTGAGGGTGCTCGCGGACACCACGGCCATGCAGCAGGTGCTCTTCAACCTGGTGGAGAACGCCCTGAAGTTCACGCCCGCGCCGGGCACCGTGGGCATCCGCACCCGCGTGGAGGGCGAGGCATGGTCCCTGGACGTCTGGGACACGGGGCGCGGCGTGGACGAGGAGGCGGCGCTCACCATCTTCGAACCCTACTTCCAGGCCCGGAGCGCGGACGCCGCCGCGGGCTGGGGCCTGGGCCTCAGCATCTGCAAGGCCATCGTCTCGGCCCACCGGGGCACCCTCGAGCTGGTGCGCGAGCCGGGCCGCCAGGGCGCCCGCTTCCGGGTCACGCTGCCCCTCGCCGGGCAGCCCAGCCCCGTGCCGGAGCCCTCCCTGCCGGGCGCGTGAACCCCGGGCCGTGTGGGGTCCGGGCACCTGTGAGACGCTAGGGCGGTGACCCTCCCCCGGACCATCCTCATCGTGGACGACGAGCCCGGCATCCGGCGCTCGCTGGGGGAGAGCCTCACGGAGGAGGGCTACGCGGTCCTGAAGGCGGAGAAGGGCGAGCAGATGCTCCAGCTGCTGGAGGACAGCGAGGCGGACGGCCTCGACCTCGTGCTGCTGGACGTGTGGCTGCCGGGCCTGGACGGGCTGGAGTGCCTGAAGCGGGCGAAGGTCCTGCGCCCGGCCCTGCCCGTGGTGATGATCAGCGGCCACGGCAGCATCGACACCGCGCTCCAGGCCACCAAGTTCGGCGCCTTCGACTTCCTGGAGAAGCCCATCGACCTGGACCGGCTGCTGCTGGTGGTGCGCAACGCCCTGAACCAGGGCAGGCTCGAGGCCGAGAACGAGCGCCTCGCCAGCGAGGTGGAGGGGGAGCGCTTCTTCCTGGCGGAGAGCCCGGCCATGCGGCGCCTCATGGCGGACGTGAACCTCGTGGCGGCCACGGAGGGCCGCGTGCTGCTCACCGGCGAGAACGGCAGCGGCAAGGAGGAGATCGCGCGGCTCATCCATAACCTCGGACCCCGCAGGGACGCGCCCTTCGTGGAGGTGAACTGCGCGGCGATCCCCGAGGAGCTCATCGAGAGCGAGCTCTTCGGCCACGTGAAGGGGGCCTTCACGGGCGCGGTGCGGGACCAGAAGGGCAAGTTCCGGGAGGCCACGGGGGGCACGCTGTTCCTGGACGAAGTGGGGGACATGTCGCTGAAGACCCAGGCCAAGGTGCTGCGCGCCCTCCAGGAGGGCCGCATCGAGCCCGTGGGCGGCGGCGGCGCGGTGGAGGTGGACGTGCGAGTCATCGCCGCCACCAACAAGGACCTCGCCGAGGAGATCAAGGCGGGCCGCTTCCGGGAGGACCTCTTCTTCCGCCTCGCGGTCGTCCCGCTGCGGGTGCCGCCCCTGCGGGAGCGCAGCGAGGAGCTGCTGATCCTGGCGGAGGCCTTCCTGGCGCGGCTGGCGAAGCGCCACGGCCGCCCCGCGCGCAGGCTGGGCCCGGACGCGAAGGACGCCCTGCTGCGCCACGACTGGCCCGGCAACGTGAGGGAGCTGAAGAACCTCATGGAGCGCGCGGTGATCCTGTCCCGCGGCCCCGACATCGCGGCGAAGGACCTGGGCCCGCTGGCGGCGCGCCACATCGCCGAGCCCGACCCCTTCTCCTTCCCGGAGTTCGCGAGCCTCAAGGAGGCGCGGGAATGGTTCGAGGGGGTCTACATCCAGCGCGAGCTGAAGGTGCAGGCCGGCAACATGACCCGCGCCGCCGAGCGCCTGGGCCTCGACCGCTCCAACCTCTACAAGCGCCTCAAGGCCCTCGGGATCGACGCGAGGGAGGCTTGAACGCGTCTTCCGCGCCCGCCAAGCGCTGGTTCAAGATCGGCGAGGCGGCGGAGCAGCTGGGCGTGAAGGCCAAGGACCTGCGCTACTGGGAGTCGGTGATCCCCGAGATCCGCCCGCGGCGGTCGAAGGGCAACCTCCGCTACTACCACGCCGACGAGCTGCCCCGCCTCACGCGCATCCGCGACTGGGTGCGCGAGGGCCTGAGCGCCGTGGACTGCCGCGGCCTGCTGCTCACCGGCCAGGCCGCGCGCCCCCTCGACCTCGGCCTCAGCGAGGAGGACCTCGCGCCGAGCGCCAAGGTCCGCCGCCCCGCCCCGGGAGTCAAAGTCGCCGCCGACCTCCAGCCCGCGATCCTGGCCCTCCGCGAGCTGCTCGCAAGGCTCGGCGGCCCGGTGGAGACCGGCGGCTCCGGCGGTGCCGCACCCCCGTCCAAGCCCGCGCCCAAGCGGGTCCCCAAGCCCAAACCCGTCCTTGACCCGCCCCCGGGACTCTTCTAGCATCAAAGGTTCACGGCGCGTGGCGCAGCCTGGTAGCGCACTACCTTGGGGTGGTAGGGGTCGGAGGTTCGAATCCTCTCGCGCCGACCAAAACACTCGAAGAGGCAGGCCGATTTCGGCCTGCCTTTTTTGTCGATCCAGGCGACGGGTCCGTGGCTATGAAGGGGTGACTCTTCGCTTCAGGGTCGAGGCGACGAGCATGAACCTGCTGCCATTCCAGCGATGTCTCATGACCAAGGGATGCGAGCGGCCCGACGAGTCCTCCCAGGTCTGCACGACACTTCCCCGGTCCCCCGACAGGAAGAAGTTGCAGCTCCCCACCAGTTCATCACCCAGGTCGCGGCCTTGCATATCCCGCGGCCGGGTATCGATGGGCAAATGATGCCACCGGCCCTGCCCGTCCCGCCGAAGGATCAGGTCGATGTCGTGGCCGCCCGTTCCCGTCATGCAGGACCAGCCTTTCACGATGGCCTCGGGGCGGCCGTCCCCATCCAGGTCCATGAATTCGATCGTCTCCGCGGAGGCGTGCGCGTGCCGTTCCTCACACCAGTCCATGTATTCCCGTTTCAGCAGCGCCTGGATCTCCACCTCCCAGCGGGCCTTCATTGGAAGTGAGGGATTGGATTGGGCCTGAATGGGCGAGGCCACCTCGAGCACCAGGCCGATGAACCCGGGAATTCCCGATGCGTGTGGCACCTTCATCGAATCCTCCCACGCTCCGGCATTCTAAGAGGAACGGGGCTCCTGGCGATCGGCCGGCCTGAAGCCTATCGTCGCCGCGATTCCAGCCCCTCAACCAATGCTCTCCGCTCCGGATCCTCCCCTCTGTCCTCGGCCTCCTTCAGCAGGCTATCCACCGTCGCCCCATCCTCGCCCTTCACCTCCGGCGAGACGCCATGCTCGAGGAGCCACCGCGCCTCCTTCCAGCTCTGGTACACCACGGCGTTCATGAGCAGGCTGTAGCCCTTGCGGTCGCTCCGGCCGTCCTTCGCCTGCAGGTTCGCGCCGTGCCGGGCGAAGACCTCGAACTTGGCGACGTTCATCCAGGGCGCGAAGAGGATCGGGTGGTCGTCGTACTGGGCCTTGGTGTCGGGGTCGGCGCCGGCTTCCAGGAAGGCGTCCAGCAGGGCGAGGCCGCGGGGACTGCCGTCGCCGGCGACGGTGTTCAGCAGCGAGTACCACGAGGCGTAGGAGCCGTCGTTGGGGCGCAGCGCGTCCTCGGCGGGCGGGGCGCCGGCCTTCAGGAGCAGCTTCACGGCTTCGACGTGGGCGTCCTTGCCTTCCATGGAGTCCATGGCACGCGTCACGGCGTGGCCGAGGAGCGTGCGATCGAAGGCGTCCCTCGCCTTCCAGTCCGGCGGCGGGCCCTGGAGCAGCGCCTTCACCCTGTCCAGGTCGCCGCGGTCGATGGCGCGGGCCAGCTCCGTGAGGCGGCCATCGCTGAAGCGGCCCTGCTTCGACAACGAGAGGTTCCGGGCGGCCTTGCGCACGAGGCCCTTCGCCCCGAGCACGAGGCCGACGGTCAGCGGCAGCGTCGTGATGGCCGCGCCGACGAGGACGGGGCCCTTCCTTCCGCTCGTGTGGCCCCAGACCAGCAGCCCCGCCGCGATCGCCATGGGCGCCCCCACCAGGATCGCGTAGAAGGCGCCCAGCCCCTTGGAGGCCGCGTCGCCGCCGCGGTCCGTGAGCATCAGGACCACCAGCACCGCCTCGATGGCGAAACAGGACCAGGCGAGGAAGGCGAGGAGCTTCACGGGGCCTGCGCCGGCTAGGATGCGACCTTCGCGAAGAAGTACCGGTGGGCCATCACCCCGCCCAGGTCCTCGGGCTTCGCCCAGAGGACTTCCATCGGCTCCGGCAGGCCCTCCTCGTTCAGGGCCTCCTTGACGACCTGCTCCACGTCCCAGGTCTCCAGGCGCCAGCTGCCCTCGCCATAGCCCTCCATGACGATGCCCACCAGCACCCGCAGCGTGGCGCCGGCGGCGGAGGGGATGTGGTAGGTCACGGTCTTCACCGCCGGGTGGGACTGGCGGAGACGCGTGCGCGCATGGGTGAAGGCGCGCTCGAAGCGCGTATGGAGGCTCATGGACTCCACTTTAAGGGAGGTCCCCACGCGGGTCCACCGGCCCGGCCCCCCTCACCCCTCCAGTTCCAGCACCACCAGCCCGTCCTGCCGCGTGGCCCGGCCCTGCACCGGCAGCACCTCGCCCACGCGGTAGGGGCGGCGGCGCTTCCTGAACGTGTCGGGAAAGGCCACCGCCTCCACGAGGCCCGTCTCGTCCTCCAGGGTGACGAACTGCATGGGCTCGCCGCCCTCGGTGAGGACGGTCTTCTCCGCCACCACCAGGGCCCAGAAGCGCAGGCGGCGGCCGGTCTTCACCGCCTCCGCCGCGCGCTCGGGGCCGCCGCCCTTGCGCACGCGGTACAGCGCCGCCGGGTGAAGCTCCAGGGTGAGGGACATCAGCTCCAGCTCCAGGTCCGCCCGGTCGAAGAGGTCCGTGGGGCGCGGGCGCACGCCGGGGGGCACCCCGCCCAGGCGCGTCCAGGCCAGGCGCGCGCGGTTGCCGTCCGGGGCCCACCGGTCGAAGGCGCCGGCGCTGGCCAGGGCCTCGACGGTGGGGATGGAGAGGTCCACCCGGCCCAGCAGGTCCTCCAGGCTTTCGAAGGGGCCGCCCGCGTCCCGCTCCGCGATCAGCGCCTCGACTTCGGCCTGCCGCGCCCCCTTCACCTGCATGAGGCCGACGCGCAGCCCTTGCTCCCCTTCCGCGCGGAATTCCCAGCGGGAGCGGTTGGCGTCGGGGCCCAGCACCGTGAGGCGGTGGCGCCGCGCGTCGCCGAGATACGCCACCGCCGGGTAGAAGCCGCCCTGGTTGGTGATCACCGAGGCGAAGAAGACCGCCGGATGGTGGGCCTTCACCCAGGCGCTCTCGAAGCTCACCTGGGCGTAGCTGGCCGAGTGGGGCTTGCAGAAGGAGTAGCCGCGGAAGGTGCGGATCATGTCCCAGGCCTCGTCCACCACGGACGGCGGAACCCCCTGCCCCGCGCAGCCCTCCCGGAAGCGGGCCTCGAACTTCGGCAGCTTGCGGGCGCAGTCGGGCTTGCCCAGGAGCTTGCGCAGCTGGTCCGCCTCGAAGTGGCTCCATCCGGCGAGCTCCACGCCCACCTTGATGACGTCCTCCTGGTAGATGAGCACGCCGAAGCTCTCCGACAGCAGGTTGGCGAAGACGGGATGGCTGGGCGCGTAGGCCTCCTCGCCCCGGGCGCGCTTCACGTAGCGGTCCACCCAGTGGTAGGCCGCCGGGCGGATGAGGCTCGAGTGGATCACCAGGGTCTCGAAGTCGCCCTTCTTGACCCGCTGCTGGAGCTGGCGCGTCGCGGGGCTCTCCACGTAGAAGACGCCGAGGCTGTCGCCCCGCGCGAGCAGCGCCTGGGTCTCCGGGTCGTTGCGGGAGGCCGTGCCCGGATCCTTCGAGACCTTGTCCCCCAGCACCGCGTAGGCGTCCCGGATCACCGCCAGGCTGCGGTTGCCCAGGAGGTCGATCTTCACGAGGCCGTAGGCTTCGACGCCGTCCTTGTCCCAGGCCGTCACCGAGACGCCCGCCTTGGCGGGCGCCGGCTGGAAGGGGACGTGCTCCCACAGCGGACCCGGCGTCACCACCGTGCCGCCCGGATGCACCGAGAGCTGGTGGAAGTGGCCCACCAGCCGCGCCGCCTGGGCCTGGATGCGGCCCCACACTTCCGTCTCCGCGGCGCTGCTGCGCCGGCTGCCCCTTCCACCGGCGTCGGGCCGCTTCATCAGGGCCTCCAGGTCCTTGCGGTCCGGGTCCGCCCAGCCCCAGCCCTCGATGCGCTGGGCCACGGACTTCAGCTCCGCCTCGGGACGGCCATGGGCCAGGGCCACCGCCCGCAGGGCCGAGCGGGGCTTGAAGAAGACGTGGTTGGAGACCATGGCCACCCGGGCGCGGCCGTAGCGCTCGAAGACCGCCTGGATGACCTTGTCCCGCTCGTCCCACGCGAAGTCGATGTCCATGTCCGGCGGGTCCACCCGCTCCCTGGTGAGGAAGCGCTCGAACATGAGGTTCGTGGCCACGGGATCCACGTTGCTGAGGCGCAGGGCGTAGCTCACCAGCGACGCCGCCCCGCTGCCCCGGCCGCAGATGCGCGTGGGCAGGCCCTCGTGGCGCAGGGCCTTCACCAGGTCCTCCACCAGGAGGAAGTAGGCGGCGAAGCCCTTGGCGCGGATGAGGTCCAGCTCGTGGGCGAGACGGGATTCGAGGACGCCGTTGAAGGTCCCGAAGCGGTCGATCACGCCGTCCCGCACACGCTCGCGGAGCACCGCGTCCAGGTCGGCGCCTTCGAGCCCCAGGGGGCCCGCGCTCACCCACGCGCCCCAGGCCAGGTCCCAGCCGGCAATGCGCTCGCGAAGCTCCTCCGTGGCCCGCGCCACCGCCGGCTCGGCGGCGGGGAAGCGGGATTCCCATTCCGCCTTCGGCATCGCCGCGTCCCGGGGATCCCACAGCGTCTCGGCGCGGGGGACGGTGCGCTGCGTGTGGATGGCCCGCTTGAGGCGGTGGAGATCCAGCCCCTCCGGCGTGCGGAAGCGCAGCACCTGGGGCGCCACCACGGGAAGGCGCGCGGCCAGGGCCCGGGCGCAGGCCGCGGCGTTGCGCGCCGAGCCCAGCAGCAGGCCATAGACGCCTTCCTTCAGCAGAAGCTCGAGGCCCGCCAGATCCTCGGCGAGGATGGCGCAGTCGCGGGGCAGCGATCCGTCCCCCACGCGGAAGGGCACGGCGGCGTCCTCGTGGGCTTGGTCCGTGAGGAGCCGGCACAGCGACGCGTAGCCCTCCCGGGAGCAGGGCAGCGCACCGAACTGGCGGCCCTTCCACGGGAAGCGCGCGCCCAGGAGGAGGCGCAGGGGCGGCGGGGATTCCGTCGTGAAAGGCTCCGGGGCCGACGGAGGCCCGGTGCCCGCGGTCGCGCGCGCCACCGCCTCCGCGCGGTTCTCCATCCGCCAGGCCAGCTCGTCCCGCAGCTTCGGGAAGCCGTGCAGCCCCGTGTCCCAGGCCGCGAGGTGGTCGTAGCCCAGGCGCTCGGCGAGGGCGAGGAGCAGCTCGGCGGGATAGATGCCTTCCCCGGCGGAGAAGTCGGAGACGCCCAGGGCGAAGCTCACGGCCGCGCTCCGCCTCAGGACGCGTAGGCGGCGTCCAGCGCCTCCGCCGCCCGCATCCAGCCCGTCTCCACGGGATGCTCCGGATAGCGCTTCCGCAGCCGCGCGAGGCTGGTCTCCAGGCGGCCCACCTTGAGGCTCCGGGCCTCCTGGAAGAGGGGCGGCGCCTGGCCCAGGCCCCAGGCGAGGCGCAGCTCCACCTGGCGCACCAGGGCGCGGCGGGTGGCGCCTTCCTGGAAGGCGGCCTCCACGCGCCGCGCCAGCAGCAGGGGCGGCTCGCAGAGGTCCTCGTCCGAGGCGCGCCAGTGGTGGGGCTCGCCGTCCACGTCCCACCAGCGGAAGGCCAGTTTCCGCGGGCTGCGGGGATCCTTCCAGAGGCGCTGGAGGCACCAGCCGGCGAGGCCGATCTCCTCGGGCAGCCGCGGCGGCTCCAGGCGCCAGGGGTGGCGCGAACTGCCGGGCTTCTCCGCCAGCAGGGGCAGTCGCGGGCGGTCCTCGCCCCGCACCTGGGCCAGGAGCTTCGGCGCGGCGCGCTCGTTCACGAGTTGGGCCACCACCGCCACGGGCACCGGCTGCAGATCCTGGAAGCGGCGCATGCCCAGGCGCTGGAAGCGGGCGTGGACGCGGGGCGCCAGGTCCGGCAGGCGGCCCAGGGGCTGGGGGGCGAGGAAGGCCCGCTCCGAACCGTCCTGCACCCGCTCCACCGCGTGCTCCAGGCGCGCCGCCAGGGTGGCCGCCGTGGCGCTGGCCGAAAGCCCGCCGTGGCCCCGCCAGCCGATGTCCCGGCGCAGCTCCTTCAGGATGCGCGCCGCGGCGTCCTGGGGCGGGCCGTAGAGGCCCTCGGTGCCCTTCAGCTCCGCCAGGGCCTCCCCCAGGCGGCCCAACTGCCCCTGGGGCGTCCAGCGCTGCAGGAAATCCCCCAGGAAGGCGTGGGCCCGCCACCAGGTCTGGGGCGTGGGATCCAGCACCCGCAGGCCCGGCACGGCCCGCAGGGCCAGGTCCAGGGGGTCGCCCGGCGCCGCGCCCTCGGCCCGGGCCCGGCGGTTCACGAACCAGAGGCTGGGGCTGCGGGGGGTCTCCGGGTTGAGGAAGGCCAGGGGCCGGGCGTCCAGCCCGGGCTCCCGGGCCGAGGCCAGCTGGAAGGGCAGTTCGGGCACCCACAGGGCGAGCATGGCCACCTCCATCGCAGGACCGGGCAGGGCCCCGCCGGGGCCTCGTCCGCGGGAAGCCCAGGGGGCCGGGGACGGGGCGGGATCCGTCCGCGCCGCGTGGCGCGACGCCTCGGATCCACCCGTTCCCGGGGTATCCATGATGGCGAATAAAAATCGAAAGTCAAGATGGCGGATTGGCGAGATCGGATCAAAATGGGCATTGCCCATCTGGGGTAATGCAACACATTGGAAAGACGCCGAGGTCCCCATGCTCGTCACCCCCGACAGCCGCCGCCGCATCACCCTGCCCGCCGAGTTCGAGCCCGGGGAGCCCCTGAGCCTGGAAGCCGCCGGGGACGGCACCTACCGCCTGGTACCCGTCGTCGCCGTGCCCAAGCACCAGCTCTGGGCCTGGCGCAGGCACGTGCTGGAGGGCGCGGCGGAGGCCGTCGAAAGCTACCGCGCCGGGAACTTCGTGGAAGGGGAGAGCGAGGCGGGGCAGGCCTTCCTGCGCCAGCTGGAGGCGGAGTGAAGCTCCGCTTCGAGGCGGCCTTCCTCCGCGCCGCGCTGGAACAGGAGGCCCCGGTCCGCAAGGGCCTCGCCAAGCTCCTGCGCCTCGCCGAGACCCTCGACCTCGCGGAGCTGCTGAACCACCAGGGCGTCCACCTGGAGAAGCTGGTGGGCCACGCCGATCCGGCCACCGGCCAGCCCCTCTACTCCCTGCGCGTCACCGCCGGCGCCCGGGTCCTCGCCCTGCTGGACGGGGACATCCTGGTGCTGCTGCGGATCGAAGCGGATCACGGGAAGGCCTACCGCCGGGGCCGCTAAGATGGCCCCATGCCCGACCGCCTCATCCTGGTGACCAACGACGACGGCCTCTGGGCCCCCGGCTTGGCCTGCCTGGCGAAGGTGGCGTCGCGCTTCGGGCGCGTGGTGGCGGTGGCGCCGGACCGCAACCGCTCGGCCATCTCGTCAGCCCTGTCGCTCCACGACATCCTGCGCATCCATCCTCTCGGCGAGGACCGCTACACCTGCGACGGCACGCCGGTGGACTGCGTGCTCATCGGCACCCGGGAGGTGCTGGAGCGCAAGCCCGACTGGGTGCTCAGCGGCGTGAACCACGGCTTCAACCTCGGCGAGGACGTCTTCTACTCCGGCACCGTGGCGGCGGCCTTCGAGGGCTCCCTGCAGGGCGCGCGGGCGGCGGCCTTCTCCCTGCATCCGAAAGGCGACCTCGCCGTCGCCGAGGCCTGGATCCACCGCTTCCTCTCCGCCTGGGAGGGCCTGGAGCTGGGCCGCCAGCGCATCTGGAACCTGAACCTGCCCAAGCGCGAGCCCAAGGGCTTCAAGCTCACCACCCAGGACACGCGCACCTACCACGACGTGGTGGAGAAGCGCGTGGATCCGCGCGGCACGCCCTACTACTGGATCGGCGGCGACGTGGGCCCCATCTACGCCAAGACTCCCGGCAGCGACGCCGAGGCGGCCCTCGACGACTACGTCAGCGTCACGCCCCTGCATCTCGACCTCACGGCGGCGGACCTCCTCGCCCGCCGCGAGGCCTTCGACGCCACCTTCAACGGGGACGGAGCCTGAGGTGATCGCGCGCTTCAAGGCCACCGGCCGCGTGCAGGGCGTGGGCTACCGCGCCTTCGCCCAGGGGCAGGCCCGGGCCCTGGACCTCGCGGGCTGGGTGCGCAACGATCCCGACGGCGCGGTGAGCGGCGAGGCGGAGGGCAGCCCGGAGCAGCTCGCCACCTACCGCGGCATCCTCAGGAGCGGCCCGCCCTGGGGACGCGTGGAGGACCTCCAGTGGTCCGAACTGGACGGACCCGCCGCCGGTGCCTCACAATCCTTGCCCCGCCCCTTCCAGATCCGCCGCTGAGGCCGGTCGCCGCCCGGGACGGGCCCGAGGCACGCATGGACCTGAAGCCCTACATCCGCGACGTCCCCGACTTCCCGAAAGAGGGCATCGTCTTCAAGGACATCACGCCCCTGCTGGCGACGCCGGAGGCCTTCGCCCACGCCGTGGACGAGATGGCCCGGCCCGTCTCGGCCCTGCAGGCCACCCACGTGCTGGGCCTCGAGAGCCGCGGCTTCATCTTCGGCGCGGCCCTGGCCCAGAAGCTGTCCCTGGGCTTCGTGCCCGCCCGCAAGCCCGGCAAGCTGCCCCGGGAGTCCTTCCGGGAGGCCTACGGGCTGGAGTACGGCCAGGACGCCCTGGAGGTGCACCGGGACGCCTTCCGCCCCGGCGACCGCGTGCTCATCGTGGACGACGTGCTGGCCACCGGCGGCACGGCCCACGCCGCCCGACGCCTCGTGGAGCAGACCGGGGCCAGCCCCATCGCGCTGACCCTCTTCATCGAGCTGACCTTCCTCTCGGGCCGGGAGAAACTCACCGGCCTGCCGGTCTTCAGCGTGCTGAGGTACTGAAGGACCGGGCCGGGACGTCCCGGCCCGGTCCTCCAGGGCCTCAGGGGACGACGACGTAGTTCAGCCCGCTGACGGCCGTGCCCGTGGGGGAGACCACGGTCACCTTGCCGGTGGTGGCGCCGGCCGGCACGGTGGCGGAGATCATGTTCGAGCCCACCGTCACGAAGGTCGCGGGGACGCCGTTGAAGGTCACGGCGCTCGCCCCCAGGAAGCCGGTGCCGGTGATCAGCACCGAGGTCCCGACCTTGCCCGACGACGGTCCCAGCAGGGTGATCGCGGTGACGGTCGTGGCGGTCACCGTCAGCCCTGACTGGGCGCCCAGGATCGCGCCGTTGTTCACGTCCTGGACCTGGATGCTCCAGGTCCCCACGGTGTTCAGCTTCACCGGGAAGGTGTGGACGCCGCCTTCCCACGCGGCGAAGGTGTAGTCCGCCGGCAGGGTCGCGGCGGGATCGGTGCTGGTGAAGTGCACGCGGCCGGTGTAGGCCTGGCTCAGGTTCCCGCACAGGTCCCGCACGCTGACGGTGACGTAGCCCTGGACGCCCTGCCGCAGCGGGCTGGGGAAGCCCTCCACGCGGAGGCTGTTCGCGGCGCCCGGGACGTTGGCCAGGGCGAAGGCGGCGCTGGGGCCCCCGCCGGGGATCGTCGCGGCCACCGTGTAGGCGCCGGGGGTGCAGTTGGCGATGAAGGACGGGGCCGTGGCGACGCCGTTGGCGTCGGTGAGCACCGGGTCGGCGGAGGCGAAGGTGCCGCCCGCGCCCGCGACCGGCGCCGTGAAGACCACCGGGATCCCGGCCAGGGGAATGGAGGCGCCGTAGGTGACCCGGGCCTTCAGGGGCGCGGCGTTCGCGCCGACGACGAGGGTCTGGGGGCTGCCGGACCAGGCCGCGATCACCGGCGTCACGGTCGTGATCACCAGGTTCGCGGTGGTGGAGCCGCCGGTGTTGGAGCCGGTCACGACGTAGGTCGCGGTGGTGGTCGCGCCCGAGGGGGCGCCCGTGATCACGCCCGTGGACCCGTTCAGGACCAGGCCGGCCGGCAGCGCCGGCGAGACGGTGTAGCCCGTGATCGCGCCGCCGGAGTTGCTCGGGGTGTTGGGCGCGATGGCGACGCCCGCGAGGTAGAGGGCCGGGTTAAGGCTGTAGGCCAGCGCGCTGGGAGGCACGTCGTTCACCGTGATGACCAGGCCGACCGAGGCGCTGCCGCCGGAATTCGTGGCGGTGACGGTGTAGGTGGCCGTCGGCGTGATCGCCGTGGGCGTGCCGGTGATGGCGCCGGTGGTCGGGTTCAGGCTCAGGCCCGCCGGAAGGGCCGGGGACACGCCGTAGCTCACGACCGCGCCGCCGGAGGCGCTGGGGGTGTTCGTCGCGATGGCGGTGCCCCTGGTGTAGACCGCCGGGTTGGTGCCGTAGGCCAGGGAACTCGGCGGCACGTCGTTGACGGTGAGCACGAGGTCCACCGTGGTGCTGCCGCCGGTGTTGGTGCCGGTGACGGTGTAGGTGGCCGTGGCGGCCACCGCCGTCGGGGTCCCGGTGATGACGCCCGTCGACGGGTTCAGCGAGAGCCCGGCGGGCAGGGCGGGCGACACGGTGTAGGTCACGATCGCGCCGCCGCCGTTGCTGGGGTTGTTGGCCGCGATGGCCGTGCCCTTCGTGTAGACCGCCGGGTTCGTGCCGTAGGCGAGGGCGCTGGGGGCGACGTCGTTGACCGTCAGCACGAAGGTGTCCGTCGCCACCTGGTTGCCGCCGTCCCGGATCATGACCGTGACGGTGGCGGTGCCGAGCTGTCCCGCCGCGGGGGCGAGGTTGAGGGTGCGGCTCCCGCCGGTGCCCCCCACGGTGATGCCCGCGTTGGGCAGCAGGGTGGTGTTGCTGGACGTGAGGGTGAACACCAGGCTGTCGGGGTTCGTCTCCGCGTCGGACACCGTGAAGGGGATGCCCGGGATGGCCGTGTTCACGGTGGCGGTGACGTCCGTCATGTCGGAGATGGTGGGCGGAGCTCCGAACATGTGGATGCCGACGTGCTCGGACAGCGTGTCGCTGGCCGCGGCGTCCACCTGGGCGTTGGTGCGCTGGATCCACTCTCCGGCCAGGTTGAAGGCCGCGTTGCCGGCGAGCACCGTGGGCTTCCGGAAGAAGGAGGTGTCCTGCCCCCAGGTGGTGCCGTCGCCCACCACGTCGAAGCGGGCGCCCCAGGCCAGGCCCGCGGTGCTGCTGTTCGAGGTGGAAAGGATGACCAGGTCGTCGCCGTTGAAGTTCACCACCGTGGAGCTCGAGGTGCCCGAGGCGTAGGTCGGCTTCACGGCGGACCCGTGCCTGTAGACCGCGGAGGCGCCCGGAGCCAGGGATCCCGTGAGGGCCAGGCTGGCGGTGGGCGAGGAGCTTCCGGGGTTGTCCGCGGCCGCGTTGGCGAAGAGCACGAGGTAGAGCTGGGGCGAGGCCATGTTGACGGCGGAGGAGCCCACGTTGGTCACCTCGATCCACTTGTCGAAGCTCGCCCCCTCGTAGTACTGGCTGATGATCAGCGACGGCACCACGCTCACCACGAAGGTGTCGGAGGCCGTGCCGCCGTTGCCGTCGGAGACCGTGATGGTGAGGGTCGAGGAGCCCGACTGGCCCGCGGCCGGCGTGACGGTCACGGTGCGGTTCGCGCCGCTCCCGCCGAAGGTGATGTTGCCGACGGGGATCAGCGCCGTGTTGGTGGAGGCGGCGCCGAGGGTGAGCGAGGCCGCGGGGGTCTCCGCGTCGCCCACGGTGAACGGGATGTTCGCCAGGGCCGTGCCCATGGTGGTGGACTTGTCGGTGATGTCGCTGATGGTGGGATTGGTGTTGACCGGGACCACGGTCACCGTCGCGGTGCCGGACTTGGCGGGGTCCTGCACGCTGGTGGCGGTGATGGTGTAGGGCCCGCCGCCGTTGGGGGCGGTCCACTGGCCCGCGGCGTCGATGCTGCCGCCGCTGGCGGACCAGCTGACCACGGAGCTGTAGGAGCCCGTGCCCGCCACCGTGGCCGTGAAGGCGGTGGTGCTGAGGCCGTTCACGGTGGGAGCCGAGGGGCTGACGGACACGGACGTGATGGTGCTGGAGGGGTCGTTCACCGTGAGCTGCAGGCTGTCGCTGGCGGTGGAGCCGTTGCCGTCGGTGACGGTGACGGTGACGAGGGCGCTGCCCGCCTGGTCGGTCACCGGCGTCAGGGTCACCGTGCGGCTCGTGGCCGTCCCGCTCACCACGTCGAAGACGATGTTGGAGAGGGGCAGCAGGGCCGCGTTGGAGGTGGTCGCCGAGAGGCTCAGCGTGCCCGTGCCGCCCACCGTGAAGGCGATGGCGCCGGTGCTGGTGTTGGCGGTGATGGTCTGGGAGGGGATGTCGGAGATGGAGGCGGTGCTGGTGTAGAGGTGCGTGCCCAGGTACTCCGTCTGGGTGCTGGTGGCGCTGTCCACGGCCGTGATGTTGGAACCCGAGAGGGTGCCCACCAGGTTCCATTCCGCGGCGAGGTTGAAGGTCGGGTTCGGCGTCACCACGCTGGGCTTGCGCACGTAGCTGCGGTCCGCGCCCCAGGTGGAGCCGTCGCCCACCACGTCGAAGCGGGCGGCCCAGGCCACGCCGTTGGTGGAGGTGTTGTTGGAGGTGGTGAGGATCACCAGGTCGTCGCCGTTGAAGCTGGTGACGTTGCTGGCGCTGATGCCCGACGCGACCGCGTAGGCGGGGATGGTGGCGGAGGCGTTCCTGTAGACCTTGGAGGCGCCGGGGGCGAGGGTGCCCGTGAGGGCCAGCGTGCCGCCGGGCACCGCGATGGTCGGATCGTCGGCGGCGGCGTTGTTGTAGGCCGCCAGGTAGATCTGCGGGCTCGCGAGGTCGATGGTGGTGGGCCCGACGTTCGTGATCTCGATGAACTTGTTGTTCGAGGAGCCCTCGTAGTACTGGCTGATGATCAGCCTGGGCGCGCCGCCGCCGGGGGCGGACACCGTGAAGACGAAGGTGTCGCTCGCCGTGGCGCCGGCGCCGTCGGTCACGGTGACCGTGACCGTGGCGGACCCGGTCTGGTTCGGGGCGGGGGTGAGGGTGATGGTGCGGGCGGTGCCGGCGCCGCCGAAGGTGATGTTGGCGTCGGGGAGCAGGGTCTGGTTGCTGGAAGTCCCGGCGACCGTCAGCAGGTTCGCGTTGGTCTCGGCGTCGCCCACGGAGAAGGCGAGGTTGGTGACGGGCGTGTCCTTCAGCGTGCTCTGGTTGGGGATGTCGCTGATGGTGGGGTTGGTGTTGGTGGCCCCCGCGGGCTGCACGGTGATGAGCCGCGAGCCGGACCCGGTTGCTCCCTGGTCGTCGGTGGCCGTGTAGGTGACGGTGTAGACCACCGGGGAGGCGCCGGCGTTGTTGAAGACGTGGCCGGGGGTCGCGGTGCCGGTCACCACCGGGCTGCCGTCGCCGAAGTCCCAGGCGTGGCCCGTGATGGCGGCGTGGGTGGTGGTGGCCGAGCCCGTGAAGTTCACCGTGGCCCCGTCGAGGACGGTGGTGTTGACCGAGGGCGCCGTGATGCTGGCGGAGACCGCGCCGGCGGCCTGGTTCACCCAGATCGGGGCCGACCAGAGCATGCGGCCGTCGTCCTGGGTGACCTTGGCGTAGTAGTAGTGGTTGCCGGCGGTCGGGGTGAGGGTCGCCGTGTCCGTGCCGCTGACCAGCAGGACGGTGGAGAAGGGCGTGCCGGGGACGCCCTCGTAGAACTCCACCAGGCTGGCGCTGCGGCCGGCGCTCGGGGCGTAGTGCATCTGGAGGGTGAGGGGACCGCTGTTGGCGATGCGGTCGCCCATGAGCGCCCCGCCGGAGGTGGTGAGCACGAGCTGGCTGCCCTTGTCCTGGGTGGCGAAGGTGCGGCGGGCGCGGATGGCGTCCAGCAGGGCGGTCAGGGTCCAGGGCGTGCCGTTGGGCACGAGGATGCCGGTGCGGTTGCGGTTGCTCAGGCCCCAGTTGGAGCAGTGGTTGTCCTGGTCCGAGGTGGGCGAGACGTGGAACCCCTTCTCCAGGATCGCCTTGTAGGCGATCTCGTAGCTGCTGAGGAAGGTGTCGCTCTCCGTGAGGCTGGTGGAGAAGGCCGAGGCGTTGGAGACCTCGCAGAGGGCCATGACCTCGTCGCCGTCGGCGGTGTAGGTGAGGTTGTTGAACTGGCTCGTGGAGGGGTGGTTGAACTGGCCGACCCAGCCCCGGGCCTTCATGGTCGCGTAGAGGGCCGGGTAGTCGCTCTTGGCGGTGAACACGTCCCCGAGGAGCTGGTTGGAGGCGTTGTACTCCCAGGTGGGCAGGCCGTCGGGGTTGAAGATGTTGAGGTGGCCGCCGTTGCTGATGACGCCCCATTCGACGCCGTAGAGGGCGACGAAGCCGGGGTGCGCCGCGCGGTAGCTGGACGCGAGGGTGAGGCCGCTGGCGAAGAGGGCCTTGGGCACCGCCGGGTCGGCCCCCGTGTTGGTGCCCGTGGAGCCGTCGTACATGTGGTTGTGCTCGGTGGCCGCCAGGAAGTCGCCCCCGGCGTTCACGCGCATCATCTCGAAGGCGGTGGTGGGCCCGTCCACGCCGGCCTGGGGGACCTCGCCGCCGGTGCAGCTGCCCACGGGCACGCCGCCGTCGGAATGGTTGGTCTGGCTGTGGAGGTTGCCGACGTAGACGGTGTAGGGCAGCGCGTCCGGGGCCGGGGCGACGGGCGCCGCGACGGCGGCGCGGCGGCCCGCCGTCCCGGTCTGCAGGCCCAGGGGACGCACCCGCAGGCGGGGCGCGGGCCCCACGCAGAGGGTCGCCTCCTGGGTGGCGGCCTCCTCGGAGGACGAGGCGAGGTGGGCCTCGACCCGGTCCACCTGGCTGCCGCCGGGATCGACGCGGTAGGCCTCCTGGGCCATGGGCTTCGCCGTCAGGCGGAGGGTGTAGACGCCGCGCTCCAGGGGCCGGCCCTGGCCGTCGAGGCCGTTCCAGGGGATGGACTGGCTCCCCGCGCCGCCGGCGAGGAAGGTCTCCCCGTGCCACTGGCGCCGCACGCGGCCCTTGGCGTCCACGAGGTCCAGCCGCCAGGAGCCGACGGTGCCCGTGGCGGCGTCGACGAAGCCGAAGGCGACCCTGAAGGTGCGTCCCTCGCCCTGCTCCCCGAGGAAGGGCGCCCAGAGGGCCGCCTCGAACTCGTGGTGGTCGGGATGGGCCTGCTTCACGCCCGGCGCGAGGGGCACCTGGGCGGGCAGGGCGGCGCACGCCAAAGCGGCGGCGCAGAGGAGTTGAAGGGAACGCCGGAACGGGTTCATGCGGGCTCCATGGCTGGGTTGGGCCAAAGGCAGATCCTCCAGGATCCCGTGCCGGGCCCCGATGGCCAGTGAATTTTTGTTCACTTCCGGCGCAGCTCCGCGCTGACCCCGGGTAGGCCTTGCGGCTCAAGGCGCGGACTGGAGAAAACGGGGTCGGCGGCGCCCTAGGCGGGATTTACTGCGGGCAGGCGCAGGGTGAACCGGGATCCTCCGGGCAGGGCCTCGTAGGCCGCCGTCCCGCCGTGCTCCTCGGCGATCTTGCGCACGATGGCCAGCCCCAGCCCCGTCCCCTTGCGCCGGGTGGAGAAGTAGGGCTCGAAAAGCCGGGCCCGGTCCTGCTCCGGCACGCCGGCGCCCTCGTCCTCCACCACGAGGCTCACGTCGGAGCCCCCGGGGACGCAGGCGAGGCGGATGGCGCCGCCCTCGCGGCCCTCCATCGCGGAGAGGGCGTTGTCCACCAGGTTCACCAGGGCCCGCTTCACCATGTCCGCGTCCCACCGCGCCGGCACCGGGCCTTCGGGCGCGTCGACGGCCCAGGCGACGTCCTTGCGCACCGGCCCGTACATGCCGGCCACCTGCCGCAGCAGCTCCCCGGCGTCGCAGGGGCCGAAGACCGGGGCCGGGAGCTTGGCGAAGCGCGTGAAGCTGTCCACCAGCTTCGCGAGGCCCTGGACCTCGAGGAGGATGGTCTCGGCGCCCTGCTTCACCACCTCGGGATCCAGGCGGTTCTCCGCCACCCGCCGGAGCAGGCGCTGGGCCGTGAGCTGGATGGGCGTGAGGGGGTTCTTCACCTCGTGGGCCATGCGGCGGGCCACTTCCTGCCAGGCCGCGCGCTGCTCGGCGTTGGCCAGCAGGGTGAGGTCCTCCAGCACGGTGAGCAGGCCGCCCTCCCGCAAGGGCGCGGCCACGGCGCGGACGGGACGCCCTTCGCCCTCGCCGCCGATGCGCAGTTCCTCGGAGAGGGTCTGACCCGCCGCCCGGGCGCGGTCCAGCAGGCCGGGCAGCCCGCCCAGCCGCGGCTCCCGGAGCAGGGCGCCGCCGTCCTCGAGGGGGAGGTCGAGGCCCTCGAGCCCGAGCCAGCGCCGCGCGAGGGTGTTGCAGGTCCGCAGGCCGCCGTCGGCCCCCCAGCTCAGCACCGCCACCGGCAGGGACTCCAGGAGCTGGCCCAGGTACGCGCGCTGCCGCTCGATCCGGGCCGCCTGCGCCTCCAGCGCGGCGCGGTTGGCCCGCAGGTCGGAGGTCATGGAGTTGAAGGCGCCGCTGAGGAAGGCCAGCTCGTCCTCCCCGTGCACGGGCAGCAGCACGTCCAGGTCCCCGGTGCCGACCCGCTGCGCGGCCTTGGCCAGGGCCCGCACCGGCTCGCTGATGGTGCTGCTGATGGTGAGCCCGATCCACACCGCGGCGAAGAGGGTCAGCAGGGTGAGGAAGAGGAAGGTGCTCTGGGGCAGCGTGGTGAGCGCCTCGCGGAAGTGGGCGATCTGGCCGGATTCCGCGGACCGCGTGGCGAGCCGCCCCTTGGCCTCGAGATAGCCCCGCGCGAGGAAGATCCCCGCCACCCGGGGCCCCGAGACGCGCATCATCCACCGCCCGTCGGCCTGGTCGAGGACGCCCACGTCCACCCGCGCGGGCCCGTGCAGGCCCGGGGCCAGGGCCATGCGCCGCACGCCGCCCCCGGGCTCCACCTCGGCCACCAGGTCGAGGCCGGACTCGGCGCGCAGCCGCTCGGGGTCTCCCGCCCGCACGTCGAGGAAGCGCAGGGCCGCGCCGTCCAGACGGGCCTGCACCTGCGCCTCGAGGGCCTCGCCCACCACGCGGCCGTCGCGGATGATCTCCTGCACCTCGGGGCGGAACCAGCGCTCCACGTTCTTGGCGATGAAGTTGCGACCCACCAGGTAGAGCATCAGGCTGGGCAGGAGCCCCACGGCGAAGAGGGCCAGCACGAGGCGCGTGCGGATGCGGGCGCCCAGGATGCCGCTACGCCGCTCGAAGTAGAGCTTGGCGAGGCTGCGGCCCACGATGAAGAGGAGGATGCCGATGGCGAGCACGTTCGCCAGGCCCAGGGCCAGCAGCGCCCACCGCGACGGCGCGTCGATGCCCGTCTCCACCTGGGCGCCGATGAGCTTGTACCCCTTGAAGATCATCCAGCTCAGCACGGCCAGCCCCGCCGCCACGTAGAGGCGGGTGAGCTCGCGGTCGCGCTTGACGGTCATGGAGGTCCTGGGTTTTCGGCGCTGGGCGCAGGCCGTGGAGGCACGGCCGCCTTCAGCCTACCGCCGAGGGCCCGGGATGCTTCGTGCAGAGCACCGCGTCCTCGCCGTCCCGGTAGTAGCCGCGGCGCAGGCCCGCCTCCCGCCAGCCCGCGGAGGCGTAAAGGGCGCGGGCCGCCGCGTTGGAGACGCGCACCTCCAGCAGGAAGGTCCGGGCCCCTTCCCGGGCCAGGGCCGCCTCCCCCGCGGCGAGGAGGGCCCGGGCGAGCCCGCGCCCCCGCAGCTCCGGCCGCACGGCGACGCGCAGCAGCTCGGCCTCCTGGGCCGCGGGCGTGAGCCGCCAGAGGGCGAAGGCGCGATCCGGCAGGAGGAAGCCGGTCTCCCCGTCCACGAGGAGGTGCCAGGTGTCGCCGAAGGCTTCGATCTCGAGAGCCTCCATCCAGGCGGGAAAGGCGCTGCCCGGACCCAGGCGCTGGAGGCCTTCCAGCGGATCCGGCATCAGCGGTGGAGCCCGGTGCGCAGGGCCGCGCTGAGGTGCTTCGCGGCCTCGGGGAAGTTCACCTCCGCGTCGGTGGGCCGCAGGTAGAAGGGATGCAGGGGCCGCTCCGGCGCGCGACCGTCGCAGGCCCGCACCAAGGCCTCCAGTCCCTTCAGCGTCGCCCCGCCCTCGTCCTCCACCGCCAGGGGCGCAGCGTCCAGGGCCGCCGCGGCCCGGGGCGCGAAGGCCGCCGGAGCCCACCACGGGTCGGCGCCCAGCAGGTCCCCGAGGCGGTCCAAGGGCGCCTTCACCGCCTCGCCGGCGGCGGCGCCGTCCCGCCAGGGCTGGGCGAAGGCCTCGCCCCGCTGCCCGTCCAGCAGGATCCAGGCGGACCTGCGATGGCCCGCGGCCTCCAGGGCCCGGGCCCGCAGTTCGAAGGCGGAGAAGCCCCAGGTGGGCAGGCCCGCCAGGGCGAGGCCTTCGGCGGTGGCCACGCCGATGCGCAGGCTGGTGAAGCCCCCGGGGCCGACACAGCAGGCCACGCCGTCGAGGCTCGCCGGGTCGCCGCCCGCCCGCGCCAGCAGGTCGTCCAGGGCCGGCATGAGGGCCAGGCTGTGGCTGCGGCCGACGCCGACCTCCACGCGCCGGGACCAGCATTCCTCCCCGTCCACCAGGACCAGGTGGAGGAATTCGGTGGTGGTGTCGAGGCCGAGGCGCATGGGGATTCTGGGCTCTGGGCTTTGGCCAGAGCCTAGAGCCTAAAGCCTAAAGCCCCCGAACGCGAAAAGGCGGCCCGCAGGCCGCCTTTTCGCGTTCGGGATCGGTTCAGGCCGCGGACTTGGCGCGGTTGAATTTCGCGGTGCCCTTGGGGGCCTTGGTGATCTTGCCGGCCTGGATGCAGCTCGTGCAGACGCGCACGCGCTTGGCGGAGCCGTTCACCAGGGCGCGCACTTCCTGGAGGTTGGGATTCCAGCGGCGCTTGGTGATGTTGTGGGCGTGGCTGACGTTGTTGCCGAACTGGGGCTTCTTGCCGCAGAGCTCGCATTCACGGGACATGAGGCACCTCGGTGGAGGGAGAGACCCGACCGGAAACAGGGAACGGACCTGACCAAAGATCGTTAGTCTACCAGCCTCGACCCGGAACTCAAGGACGAAAACCGTGGGAACGCCGACCGTGGGAAGGCCCGCCGACCTGGATGCGCTGGCCCTGGCCTTCGCCGTGCTGCCCTGGCCCGAGTCGGCGAAGGCGGCGATCTGGGCGGGCGTGCGGGAGGGGGCGGCCCTGCCGCCGGGTCCCGCCGCGGAGCTCGCAGGCCTGGCCCGGGACCTGCCCCGCTGGCGCCGGGAGGCCGCGGACCGGGGCGCGCGGCTGGTCCTGCCCTCGGAGGCTGGCGCCGCGGAGTTGCTCGAGCCGCTGCCCTACCCCGTGGCCCTCTGGGTGCGCGGGACGCTCCCGCCCCAGGGCCCGCGGATCGCCATGGTGGGCGCCCGGAAAGCCTCGGTCACGGGTCTCGCCCGGGCCCGGGCCTGGAGCAAGGCCCTCGCGGAGGCCGGCGTGGCCGTCCTGTCGGGCCTGGCCCGGGGCATCGACGGCGCCGCCCATGAAGGCGCCCTGGCCGCGGAGGGCGGCGCCACCTGGGGCATCCTCGGCTCGGGCCTCGACCATCCCTACCCTCCGGAGCACCGCGGCCTCATGGACCGCATGGCAGCCGCGGGCGGCGTGATCACGCCCTTCCCGCCCTCCGCGCGGCCGGAGAAATGGCACTTCCCCCGGCGCAACCTGCTGCTGGCGGCCTGGACGGAGGGCGTGGTGGTGGTGGAGGCCGCCCAGAAGTCCGGCTCCCTGGTGACGGCACGCCTCGCGGCGGACCTGGGCAAGGAGGTCTGGGCCTGCCCCGGCGGCCCCGAGGAGCCCCTGAGCGAGGGGCCGAACGCCCTGCTGCGGGACGGGGCGAGGCTCGTCCGGAATCCTTCCGATCTTCTTGAAGACCTTGGACTTGCATAGCCGCCCTCGCGCGTGCGTACGCGCGAGGGCTCCGCTTGACAAGGTTCCGGGGGTGGGGTCCATGATCCGGTTTCGAAGGTTTCTATATCGTCCGAGGAGTCCCCGTTGTCCAAGCTCGTCATCGTCGAGAGTCCCTCGAAGGCCAAGACCATCTCCAAGTACCTGGGCAAGGGCTACGTGGTGAAGGCCTCCGTGGGCCACATCCGCGACCTGCCCAAGAACGAGAAGATCGAGGTGGGCGGCGCGAAGGTGGACGTCATCGACGTGGAGAACGGCTTCAAGGAGGTCTACGAGATCCCCGACGCCAAGGCCAAGGTGGTGGCCGAGCTCAAGAAGGCCGCCAAGGAGGCCGACGAGCTGATCCTGGCGACGGACCCCGACCGCGAGGGGGAGGCCATCTCCTGGCATCTGCTGGAGGCCATCAAGCCCCCGAAGTCGCTGCCGGTGAAGCGGGTGATGTTCAACGAGATCACCCCCAAGGGCATCGCCGCGGCCATGGAGAAGCCGGGAGCCATCAACAAGGACCTGGTGGACGCCCAGCGGGCCCGCCGGGTGCTGGACCGGCTGGTGGGCTACAAGGTCAGCAAGGTGCTCTGGGACAAGGTCCGCCGCGGGCTGAGCGCGGGCCGCGTCCAGAGCGTGGCGGTGCGCCTCATCGTGGACCGCGAGCGCGAGATCCAGGCCTTCAAGCCCGTGGAGTACTGGGTGCTGAAGGGCCGCTTCGCCGCCGCGGCGCCCCCGGAGTTCTGGATGCGCCTCACCCGCCTGGACGGGTCGGCGGTGCAGCTGGGCAACAAGGAGACGAAGCGCCGGGTGAGGGACGAGAAGGAGGCCCACGCCCTGCGGGACGCCATCCTCAAGGCCCCCTGGAAGGTGACGAAGCTGGAGACCAAGGAGAAGAAGCGCAATCCCGGCGCCCCCTTCACCACCGCCAAGCTCCAGCAGGAGGCCGCCCAGAAGCTGAAGATGGGCGTGAGCCGCACCATGTCCAACGCCCAGCGCCTCTATGAAGGCGTCGACTTCGGGGAGGGGCCCGTCGGCCTCATCACCTACATGCGCACGGACTCGCCCCGCCTGGCGCCGGAGGCCATCGAGGCGACCCGGGACTTCATCGGGAAGAAGTACGGCAAGGACTACCTCCCCGCGAAGGCGCGGGTCTACACCGGCAAGGCCGGCGCCCAGGACGCCCACGAGGCGATCCGCCCGACGGACATCGCGCGGACCCCCGAGTCCCTCCGCGGGCACCTGGACCCCGACCAGTTCCGGCTCTACGCCCTCATCTGGCGCCGCACGGTGGCCTGCCAGATGGAGGCCGCCCGCTTCGACGAGACCCTGGTGGAGGCGGAAAGCGCGCTGTCGAACGGCGAGACGGCGGCCTTCGAGGCCAAGGGCGAGATCGAGCGCTTCCCGGGCTGGCTGGCGGTCTACCGCGCCGACGCGGCGGAGACGAAGGCGGAGGCCATCGCCGACGGCGCGAAGCAGGACGGGGACGAGGACGAGGACAACGTCGGCCTCCCGGCCCTGAAGCTGGGCGAGGCCCTGAAGCTGGAGAAGCTGGAGACGGACCAGCAGTTCACCAAGCCGCCGGCGCGCTTCAACGAGGCCACGCTGGTCAAGGAGCTGGAGGAGGACGGCATCGGCCGGCCCTCCACCTACGCGAGCATCATCGAGACCATCCAGAACCGCGACTACGTGAAGAAGGTGGAGGGCCGCTTCAAGCCCACGGAGCTGGGCATGGTGGTCACGGACCTGCTCATCCAGGGCTTCCACGACCTCCTGGATCCGAAGTACACCTCGGGCCTGGAGGACAAGCTGGACCGCATCGAGGAGGGCGAGGCCACCTACGCCCGGATGCTGAAGGACTTCTACGGCCCCTTCGAGAAGCTCCTCAAGTCCGCCGGCAGCGGCATGCAGAACCTGAAGGCCGGCGTGCCCACGGGGGACGCATGCCCGAAGTGCGGGGACCGGAAGAAGAACCCCGGCACGCTGCTCAAGCGCATCGGGCGGAACGGCCTCTTCCTCGGCTGCACGAACTACGGCGCCGAGAAGGAGGCGGAGAAGTGCGACTACACCGCCGACCTGGAGCCCATGGACGAGCCCGAGGACGCGCCGGAGTGCCCGCTCTGCGGCACGACGCCCATGAACCTCCGGAAGGGCCAGTGGGGCCCCTTCTGGGCCTGCCCGAACTACCCGACCTGCAAGGGCATCCGGAAGGCGGACCCGAAGGGCATTCCCATCCCGGCGGACGAGCCGACGGGAGAGAAATGCCCCACCTGCGGCAAGGGCTTCGTGAAGCGCCACGGCCGCTACGGCGTCTTCGTCTGCTGCGTGGACTACCCCACGTGCAAGACCGTGAAGAAGGAGATCCTTCCCGGCTTCGCCTGCCCCAAGTGCGGCGGCGACGTCGCCCCGCGGAAGACCCGCTTCGGCAAGGCCTTCTACGGCTGCACCAACTACCCCAAGTGCGACTTCACCGCCTGGGACAAGCCCGTGCCGCGGTCCTGCCCCAAGTGCGGGAACAGCTATCTGCTGGAGAAGACCCGGAAGCCGCGGGGGAAGGACCCCATCCAGGTGCTGATCTGCCCGAAGGAGGGGTGCGGGTTCGAGGAAATGATGGGGTGAGCCGCCCCGGAGGCCTTCCCTGGCCCTCCGTCGGGACTACCATGACTCCATTCTCCATCGCCCGGAGGGCCCCATGAAGCGCGTCTCCCAGCTCCTGTCCGAGAAGGGTTCCGAGTTCTGGACCGTCTCGCCGTCGGCGACAGTGCTCCAGGCCCTGGAGATGATGGCCGCCAAGAACGTGGGCGCCCTGCTGGTGATGGAGGGCGAGCGGCTGGCGGGCATCTTCAGCGAGCGGGACTACGCCCGCAAAGTTGTGCTGGAGGGGCGCACCTCGAAGGACACCTCGGTGGGCGACATCATGAGCTCCAAGGTCGTGTGCGTGACGCCCCAGCAGACCGTCGAGGACTGCATGGCCCTCATGACCGACAAGCGCATCCGCCACCTGCCCGTCATCGAGGGCGACCGCGTGCTCGGGATCATCAGCGTCGGCGACGTGGTGAAGGCCGTCATCAGCGAGCAGACCTTCGTCATCTCGCAGCTCGAGCACTACATCACCGGGACGCATTGAACCTAAGCAACGAGTTTTTGCATGCGTGACCTGCTGATCTGGGAGCTATTACAGAGGCTTGGCTGGAGCCTTCCATATCTGCTGGTTCTCGGGACCGGAATCGCGGTCGCTCTCGGCAACCGCGCCAAGAACCCATCTGCTTCGAAGCTGGCGTGCGCCGCCTTCGGGTTGATGGCGTTCACGATGCTCTTCGCTGCCGTGTATCAAGCGTGGCTTTTCGCCAACATCAACTCGCTTCCAGTTCAGGACAGGCTCCAATTGTTCAATCGATTCTCGACGTCAGCCTGGCTGCGTCTAGGCCTGGATATCTTCGCTTGGGTCCTGCTTCTCCTCGCCCTCCATCGGGCCTTCCAGACCCGTGACTCGGATCGGGCGAGTTGACACCGCGGATCGCGATAATGGACGCCACATGAACATTCGTGCCGCCACATTAGGCGATCACCCCGCCCTCCTCGCCCTCTGGCTCCGCTCCGTCCGTGCCACCCACACCTTCCTCACCGAAGCCGACATCCAGGCGCTCCACCCCCTCGTCCGCGACCATGCGCTGCCGGCGCTTGAGCTGTGGGTCCTCGAGGACGGCGGGACCATCCTCGGCTGGATAGGCCTGGACGGGGCGAAGCTGGAGGCGCTGTTCATGGACCCGGACCACGCCGGCCGGGGCGGCGGGCGGCAGCTCGTCGCGCACGCTCGCGCGCTGAAAGGCCCGCTGACCCTCGACGTGAACGAGCAGAACCCCGGCGCCGTCGCCTTCTACCGGCGGCTCGGCTTCCGGGTCACGGGCCGCTCGGACCTCGACGGCCAGGGCCGGCCCTTCCCGCTCCTGCACATGGCCGAGGGCGGAGACGCCTAGACTGGGGTCATGAACCCCTTCCTCGTCATCGTGCTCGCCCTGGTCGCGGTGGCCACCGCGGCCTTCGGAGGGTGGCGGAAGAAGCGCTGACGAGCTTCAGATCCCCGCGATGAGCAGGTCCAGCGCAGCGAGGATGGCAGCCCGCTCCGCCGCGAGGTCCGCGACGACCGGGCCCAGGGCCTTCTTCGGCACGCCCGCCAACTCCGGGGTGGCCATCACCACCGAGCGCCCCGCCACCTTGAAGACCGGCATCAGGGTCTTCACCGCCGCGCGCCTCAGGACCGCGGCGCCGTAGAGCGGCACCACCACCCGCGTCGCCAGCCCCGCCAGGAGGTCCGCCTGCACGTCCAGCAGGAAGGGCACCGCCTCCCGGGTCGCGGGGTTGGCGTTCCGGTGCACCGAGAACTGGGCCATCAGAAGCTCCGCAGGCCGTCGCTGAAGACGCCCCGGGCCTCCACCCGGGCGTTGTAGGCCTCGATGGCCGCGGCGTTCTCGGCGACCCACGCCTCCCGCCGGCGCGCCCGCAGGGCTTCCACGAGGGCCTCCTCCAGCACCGCCGAGAGGTTCAGGTCCTCCTCCCGGGCCTTGGCCAGGAGGTCGCTGTTGACGCTGAGGTTGGCGGCCCGCTTCGGGGCATCCAGGTCGTAGAGCGTGGACATGATGCACCTTTTTGATGCGCATAGTTTATGCGTATTGCAACCCCATGCAAGGATGGAGGCCACTCCCGGAGGTTCCATGCCCATCGCCCTCCCCAAGGACACCCAAGCCTTCCTGGTGGGCTCCCTCAAGCGCTACGCCCGGGAGGAGCTGGACCTCGAGTTGGGCGACCTCCAGGCCAAGCTATTCCTGGCCTACGTCCTGACGGAAATCGGCCCCTCCGTCTACAACCAGGCCATCGCCGACGCCCAGGCCTCGCTGCAGGAGAAGGTGGCCGACCTCACCCTCGACCGCTACGAGGCGGAGTTCACGTTCTGGAAAAAGGGCTGAGCGCACCGGCCAGGACGGGTTCCCCGCCGGCATGATGGAACCATGGACGACCTTTCCTTCCGCCCCGCCATCCCCGCCGACGCCCCCGCCCTCGAGGCCCTCGTCAATTCCGCCTACCGCGGCGACGCCAGCCGCGCGGGCTGGACCACCGAGGCGGACCTCGTCACCGGCGCCCGCATCGACGCCCCGGAGCTGGTGCGCCTGATGGAGGCCGACGGGTCGCTGATCCTGCTCTGCCTCGACGGCGGCGCCATCATCGGCTCCGTGCACCTCAAGCGCCTGGACGACGCGACCGCCTACCTGGGCCTCTTCGTGGTGAAGCCCGCGCTGCAGGGCGGCGGCATCGGCAAGCGCTTCCTCGCCGAGGCCGAGGCCACCGTCCGCCGCCTCTGGGGCAGCGCCCGCATGACCATGAGCGTCATCACCGTCCGACCCGAGCTGGTGGCCTACTACGAGCGCCGGGGCTACCGCCGCACCGACATCCTGCATCCCTTCCCGGCCGAGTCCGGGGCCAGCCGGCCCGCGGTGGAGGGGCTGCTGCTGGAGACCCTGGAGAAGGACCTCCAAATCCCGTAGCCTCCTGGCATGACCAAGGGCCGGCTCGAAGCCTTCAGCGACGGCGTGCTCGCCATCATCCTCACCATCATGGTGCTGGAGCTGCGGCCGCCCCACGAGACCACCTGGGCGGGCCTGCGGCCCCTGCTGCCCAAAGTGCTCAGCTACGTCCTGAGCTTCGTCTTCCTGGGCATCTACTGGAACAACCACCACCACCTGCTCCACGCGGCGCAGAAGGTGAACGGCCGCATCCTGTGGGCCAACCTGCACCTGCTCTTCTGGCTCAGCCTCCTGCCCTTCACCACCGCCTGGATGGGCGAGCACGGCCTCCACGCCGTGCCCGTGGCCCTCTACGGCATCAACTGCCTCCTCGCGGGCGTCGCCTACTACCTGCTGAGCCTCGCCCTGGTGGCCCACCACGGCGCCGATTCCACCCTGGCCCGGGCCCTGGGCCGGGATCTGAAGGGCAAGGCCTCGGTGGTGATCTACGCGCTGGCCATCCCCGTGGCCTTCCGCCTCCCCGCCGCCTCCATCGCCTGCTACGTCGCGGTGGCCCTGATGTGGCTGCTGCCGGACCGGCGCATCGAGAAGGCCATCGAATGATCCCGCCCGTCCGAGCCCTCGTGCCCATGGCCCACGTGGCCGACGTCGAGCGTTCCATCCGGTTCTACGCTCACCTCGGTCTTCTGCCCCTGGACACTTTCACCCCACCAGGCGCGCCCGGCCCCACCTGGGCCTTCCTGCGCCAGCCCGGCGGCGCCCAGCTCATGGTCACGAAGGCCAGCCGGCCGCTGCAGCCCGAGACCGAAGGCTTCATCGTGTACCTCTACACCGACGACGTCCTGGCGATGCACGCGCGTCTGGAATCCGCCGGGCTGGGACCGGGGCCCATCGCCCATCCCTTCTACAATCCAAAGGGGGAATTCCGCCTCCAGGACCCCGACGGCTACGCCTTCATGATCGCCCACACCTGAGGCGGAGGGCGTGAGGCCTCAATGCCTCGCGGTCTGAAGGATCACGATCCCCAGCAGCACCGACACCAGGCCCAGCCCGGTGCGCAGGTCCATGGGCTGATCGCCGCGGAAGAGGCCCAGGGCCGTGCCCGCCAGGGGCGAGCAGGCGAAGGCCAGGGCGAGGGTGACGCCCAGGTTGTCGGTGTGGGCCAGGGCCCGGTAGAAGCTCCACATCCCGAGCGTCCCCGCCACCACACCGCCCCCCAGCACCAGCATCCACCACGCCGCGCCGTGGCCGCTGAAGCTCACCTGCTTCCAGACCGGCGCCGAGAGCGTGCCCAGCAGCAGCAGGGCCACCGCCGAGCGCACCGAGATGCCCGCCAGGGGCGGGAGGTGCAGGGCCTTCAGGCCCGCCTTCTCGAAGTAGCCGCCGGCCCCCCAGGCGACCCCGGCCAGCACCGCGAAGAGCATGGACGCGCGCATGAACGCCTCCCGGAATCCAGGCTGCCCGCCCGCCGGCTTGACCCGGCTCACAAAGGCCGAGGACACTGGCCCACCTTCCCAAGGAGTCCCCATGGTCCCCGTCGAGGCGCTCTGGCGCCCCATCCTGCTGTCCAGCCTCTTCGTCTTCGTCGCCAGCAACCTGATGTGGATGGCCCTGCCCTTCTGGCACGCCAAGGACTACAAGAAGCTGCCGGGCGAAGGCGAGGCCCTCAAGGCCCTCGAAGGGGCGGAGGGCGGGCAGTACGTGCTGCCCTGCGTGGACTGGAAGACCGCCACGGAGGAGCAGAAGGCCGCCTGCGCGAAGGGGCCCATGGCCTTCGTGATCCTGCGTGCGCCCGGCGCCTTCTCGTTCCCCGGCGCGCTGGTCAAGTACGCCCTCTATTGCGTCTTCATGGTCACGATCTGCGCCTACCTCGCCGGCCTCGCCCTGCCCGCCGGGACGCACTACCACCAGGTCTTCCGGGTGGTGGCCACCACCGGCATGCTGGCCTTCGCCTTCGGTGACATCCCCAACGCCATCTGGTACGGCAAGCCCGGCAGCGTCGCCCTCAAGACGATGGTGGACGGGCTCATCTACGGCCTCCTCATGGGCGGCACCTTCGGCTGGCTCTGGCCGAAGTAGGGTCCGCCCCCGGATCGGCACGGCCCATCCCCGGGACGTGGTCCCCGGCCCGGGCCCGGCGACGCTGGGGAGGGAGGTCCCATGACCCCGCTCCTCATGCTGCTCGTGCAACCCCGGCCCCCGGCCGCCGGGATCTCCTTCCACCGGGCGGCCGTCCAGCCCATCCGCTACCACCTGGCCCTGCCGGAGGGATGGACCTCCGCGCGGACCTGGCCGGTGGTGGTCGCGATCCCCGACGCCCACCGGGATTTCGAGGCGAACCTGCGCCGCTTCGTGGCCGCCCGCGGCTCCCGGCCCTACATCCTCGTCGCCCCGGAAGTGGTCACCTGCGGCGGCGTCTCCGGCCAGGTCTCCCCGCCCCACACCTACAGCCCCGCGGAGTGGGCCCGGATCCGTCAGGCGGGCGACTTCGAGTTCGACGATGCCTGCCTCGCCGCCGTGCTCGCCGAGGTGCAGGCCCGGTGGAAGGGAGAGCCCAGGGCCTGCCTCACCGGCTGGGAGGCCGGAGGCCACACGGTGTGGGCCCAGGCCTTCCGGCATCCTGAGCGGTGGCGGGCGGTGGCCGTGGTGAGCCCCAACTACCAGGGCCGGGGCCTCTCCGAGGCCGCGCCCTCCCGCGACCCCTCGCGGAGCGCGCTGCCCCTGAAGGTGTTCTGGTGCGGGTCCCCCGGGGAGGAGGAGGCGCCGGCCTACCCCTTCCTGCGCGCGCAGGCGGCCCGGGCCCTCGCGGAGGCGCGGGCCCACGGCTTCGCGCCGGCTCCCGACACCGTCGTGCCCGGCGCGCCCCACGGCCCCGCCTGCGGCGCGGTGCTCGGCTGGTTCGACCACCTGCGGGCGGGCGAGCGGCCCTGAGGTCGTCCCGGACCCGGGGTAGCGTTCCCGGCCGGGCCGCCCTTCCCTACACTGGGCGGACCGCCGGAGGCCCGCGTGACGTCCTATCCCCACCTGCTGGCCCCCCTGGACCTCGGCTTCACCACGCTGCCCAACCGCGTGCTCATGGGCTCCATGCACACCGGACTGGAGGAGGAGAAGGGCGGCTTCCCGCGGTTGGCGGCCTTCTACGCCGAGCGGGCCCGGGGCGGCGTGGGCCTCATCGTCACCGGCGGCATCGCGCCCACGTTGTCCGGTCGCCTCGCGCCCTTCGGGGCGGACCTGATGTGGTCCTGGCAGGTGAAGCGCCACCGCCTCGTCACCGACGCCGTGCACCGGGAGGGCGGGAAGATCGCCATGCAGATCCTCCACGGCGGCCGCTACAGCTACCACCCCTTCCAGGTCTCGGCCTCCGCCGTGAAGTCCCCCATCACCCCCTTCAAGCCCCGGGCCCTCTCGGCCGCCGGCGTCGAGCGCACCATCCGCGCCTACGCCCGCTGCGCGAGGCTCGCCCGGGAGGCCGGCTACGACGGCGTGGAGATCATGGGCAGCGAGGGCTACCTCATCAACCAGTTCATCGTCGCGCGCACCAACCGCCGCACCGACGCCTGGGGGGGCGGCTTCGAGAACCGCATGCGCTTCCCGGTGGAGATCGTCCGCCAGGTCCGGGAGGCCGTGGGCCGGGACTTCATCATCGTCTACCGCCTCTCCATGCTGGACCTCGTGCCCGAGGGCTCGACGTGGGAGGAGGTCGTCCGGCTCGCCAAGGCCGTCGAGGCCGCCGGCGCCACGATCCTCAACACGGGCATCGGCTGGCACGAGGCGCGGGTCCCCACCATCGCCACCGTCGTGCCCCGGGGCGCCTTCACCTGGGTCACCCGGCGGATGAAGGGCGAGGTGTCCATCCCCCTCGTCACCACCAACCGCATCAACACGCCCGAGGTCGCCGAGGCCATCCTGGCCGCCGGCGACGCCGACATGGTGTCCATGGCGCGGCCCCTGCTCGCCGACGGCGAGTTCGTGAAGAAGGCCGCCGAGGGCCGGGCCGGGGAGATCAACACCTGCATCGCCTGCAACCAGGCCTGCCTGGACCACGTCTTCGAGCAGAAGCGCGCCACCTGCCTCGTGAACCCCCGCGCCTGCTTTGAAACCGACCTCCGGTTCCCCACGGCCCTGGCCTCCCGGCGCATCGCCGTGGTGGGCGGCGGGGCCGCCGGGCTCAGCTTCGCCTGCCACGCCGCCGAACGCGGCCACCTGATCACCCTCTTCGAGGCCTCGCCGGACATCGGCGGCCAGTTCGCCCTCGCCGCCAAGGTGCCCGGCAAGGAGGAGTTCCTGGAGACCCTGCGCTACTTCCGCAACCGCCTCGCCAGGGCGGGGGTGGAGCTGCGGCTCAACACCCGGGCCGAGGCCGGGGAGCTGGAGCGTTTCGACGCCGTCGTGCTCGCCACCGGCGTGGTGCCCCGGGTGCCGGACATCCCCGGCATCGACCATCCGAAGGTGGTGTCCTATCCCGACGCCCTGCTCGGCCGCAAGCCCGTGGGGGCGAAGGTGGCCATCATCGGCGCCGGCGGCATCGGCTTCGACATGGCGGAGTTCCTGGTGCAGGACGGCGTGGCCCCCACGAAGGAGGAATACCTGGCGGAATGGGGCGTGGACACGGCGTATGAACGGCCCGGCGGCCTGCTGGAGAAGCCCGGCGGCATCCACCCCAGGCGCGAAGTCTATCTCTGCCAGCGCAAGTCCGACCGCATGGGCGCGAGCCTCGGCAAGACCACGGGCTGGATCCACCGCGCCGCGGTGAAGGCCGCGAAGGTGAGGATGCTCGCGGGCGTGACCTACCTGCGCATCGACGACCAGGGCCTCTGGATCCGGGAATCCGGATCGGCGGAGGCGCGCTGCCTCGAGGTGGACTCGGTGGTGAACTGCTCCGGCCAGCTCAGCCGGGTGGAACTGAAGCAGCCCCTGGAGGACAAGGGTCTCGAGGTCTACGTCATCGGCGGCGCGGCCCTCGCCGCCGAGCTGGACGCCAAGCGCGCCATCCGCGAGGGCGCCGAGCTGGCCGCGCGGATCTAGGCTCCGTGGCGCTTCCCGAGCTCTCCGTCGCCCAGGCCCGGCGCCTCCTGATGGGCGCCCAGGACCTGCTGGACGACCCAATGCGCCGCGCGGGCAAGGCGGCCCTCGGCGCGCTCGTCGACCGGCTGGGCTTCGTCCAGCTGGACACCATCAACGTGCTGGAGCGGGCCCACCACCTGACGCTCCACAGCCGCCTGGACGGCTACCGGCAGGGCCACCTGGAAGGGTTGATCGAGGATCGGCGCCTCTTCGAAGCCTTCACCCACGACGCCTCCTTCGTGCCCGCGCCCTTCTACCCGCAGTGGAAGCCGCGCTTCCGGCGCGACGCCGAACGGCTGCGGGCCTCGGCCTGGTTCCAGCACCACTTCCGCGGCACGTCCGCGGAGGAGGTCATCGGCCACGTCCGCGAACGCGTCGCCGCCGAGGGGCCGCTGAAGAGCTCGGACTTCGAGCACCCGGAGAAGCGCGGACCCTGGTGGGGCTGGAAGCCCCACAAGGCCGCCCTGGACTTCCTGTGGCGCACCGGGGAGTTCGCCATCGCCGGACGCGAGCAGTTCCAGAAGCGCTACGACCTCGCCGAGCGCGTGCACCCCGAGGGCCACGCCGCGCCGGAACCCGGCGAGGCCGAGCACGTGGCCTGGGCCTGCGGCACGGCCCTGGCGCGCCTGGGGGTCGCGACGTCACGGGAGCTCGCGGAGTTCTGGGACAGCATCGGCGTCGCCGACGCGAAGGCCTGGGCCGAGGCCGAGGCCACCGCCGGCCGTCTCGCGCGGGTCCAGCTCGAGGGCGTGAAAGGCGCCGCCTACGCCGTGCCCGACTGGGAGGCGCGGCTGCGCGAGGCCCCCGAGGCCCCGGCGCGCACGCGCCTGCTCTGCCCCTTCGACCCGGTCCTGCGGGACCGCGCCCGCGCTTTGCGCCTCTTCGGCTTCGACTACCGCTTCGAGGCCTTCGTGCCCGAGCCCAAGCGGCGGTACGGCTATTTCGTCCTGCCCATCCTGGAGGGCGAGCGCCTCGTGGGCCGCCTCGACCCCAAGCTCCACCGCGACCGCGGCGTGCTGGAGGTGAAGGGGCTCTGGTGGGAGCCCGGCGTGAAGGCCACGAAGGCGCGGAAGCAGGGGCTGGAGGCGGCGCTGGCGCGCCTGGCGGCCTTCGTGGGGGCCGGCGACATCGTCTGGGCCCGCGGGAGCCGCTGATGGGCCCCACCGCGCCCTGGCTGGATCCGGAGCTGCTCCCCGCGGCCAGCCTCGGCGGCGAATGGGGGGTGCATTGGCACGGCGAGTCGCACCCCATGAGCCTGGACGCGATGCTCGCCGCGCTGCGGCGGGAGGACCCCAAGGACGTCGCCCCCATCCGCTGGGTCGAGGGCGAGGGCGCTCCCCGGGTGAGGCCCATCCAGGAAGTCCCGGCCTTCTGGCCGGTCCTGGCGGAGGCGCACCAGAAGGCCTACGACCAGGCCGTGACGTCCGAGGGGCGCTCGGCCCTGCTCCTGGGCGTGGTGTGCGCGGCCCTGCTTGCGGTGCCGCTCCTCAGGGCCGGCGTCCTCCTGCCCGCGATCTTCTTCCTTCAGGCCCTGGCCGCGTTCGTCGAAGCCCGCGGCGCCCGGCGCTTGCTCCGGGAGGACCCGGGCCGCTACTTCCAGCAGCGGGCCCTGGAGGCCCGCTACGCGGTATGGCTCGGCGCCACCCGGCCCGTGGAGCGTTGGCGCATCTACGTTTTCGCGGCGGCCTGGATCCTGCTGTTCGCGCTGCAGGCCCTCGTCGGCATGGAGGCCTCGGTGGCCCGGGCAGCCCTCGTGAAGCCGCTGGTCCACGCCGGCGAACCTTGGCGCCTGCTCACCGGGACCATGCTCCACGGCAACCTCATGCACATCTTCATGAACGTCTCCGCCTGGCTGAGCCTCGCACCGCTCGTCGAACGCAGCGCGAGCCGGCACCTGCTTCCCGTGGCCTGGCTGCTGAGCGCGCTGGGCGGAAGCCTGGCGAGCCTCCTGCTGCTCCCCCAGGCCACCAGCGTGGGGGCCTCGGGCGGGCTGATGGGCCTGCTCGGCTTCCTCGCCGTGATGGGCTGGCGCCGGCGCGCCCTGCTGCCCCCTGACCTGCGCAGGAGCATGCTCCGCAGCATCGGCCTCATGGCGGTCTTCGGCGCGCTGGCCTGGACTGTCATCGACAACGCGGGGCACGGCGGCGGCCTGATCACGGGCGCCCTGATCGGCGCCTGGGTCTTCCGCGGTCGGGAGGGCAGCCTGCCGATGGCGGACACGCCGGCCCTTCGCGCGGCGGGCTGGGCCGCCCTTCTCGCGTGCCTGGCGCTCGCCGTCTTCACGGGCGCCAAGCTGCTCGCGCTGTTGTGAACTCCGGCATGCGCGGCCAAGCCTAGACTGGCCGTTCCCTGGAGCTTCCATGCATCCGGCCCTTCTCGCCTGCCTCACCTCCGGCCCCGTCCAGGCGGCCGCTCCCGCGCCGCCGCCCGCCATCCCGGGCGCGGTGGAGGCCCGCCCGGGACTCTTCGTCGCAGGCGCCACCACGCCGGAGATGCTGGCGGCGCTCAAGGCCCGGGGCGTGACGGCGGTGCTGAACCTGCGCCTGGACGGCGAGGCGGACGTCGCCGCCGACCAGAAGCTCCTCGAAGGCCAGGGCATCCGTTACGCCCGCTGCCCCGTGGGCCGCGAGCCCGACGCCAGGACCCTCGATGCCTTCCGCGCGGCCTTCAGGGCCCTGCCCAGGGGGCCCGGCGCCGTGCTCGTGCACTGCGCCTCCGGCAACCGCGTGGCCGGCGCCCTCTACACGGTGTGGACCCTGGACGAAGGCATGGCGCCGGAGGCCGCCCTCGCCCTGGCGAGGAAGGCGGGCCTCCACAGCCCCGCCACCGAGGCCGCGGTGAAGGCCTATGTCGCCGCGCGCCTGAAGCCCTGAGGCGGGTTCAGAACGAGATCCTGCCCCGGCCTTCGTCGACGGCCTTCAGCCACCGCAGCAGGCCCGGGAAGTAGGCCTCCTGGTCGTCCCACATGGAGAGGTGGCTGCCCTTGGGGCAGAGCAGGAAGCTGCCCTGCTTCACCTGGGTGGAGACCCACTTCATGTGGGCGGGATCCATGGTGTCGTTCGCGGCGCCGATGACCAGGGTGGGCATGGCCAGCTTGCCGAGGTCCGCCTTGCGGTCCCAACGCTCCAGCCGCCCCGAGGCGCCGAACTCGCTGGGGCCCTGCATCAGGACGTAGACGTCCTTGTTGAGCTTCGCGAAGGAGCGCACCACCGCGTCGGGCCACTCGGGGAGGCGGCAGATGTGGTGGGCGTAGAAGTGGGGCATGAGCAGCGCCTCGTAGCGCGGGTCGTCGTACTTGCCTGCCGCCTCGAGCGCCTTGATCTCCTTCACCACCGCCGGATCCATCTGCTTCGCCAGCACGTCCTCGGCGTAGCGGTTGTAGTCGGGGATGCTCATCATCATGTTGGAGATGACGAGGCCCTTCAGGTTCTGGCCGTGCTTCAGGGCGTACTCCACCGCGAGGATGCCGCCCCAGGACGATCCCAGCAGGACGAAGTCGTCCTTGGTGAGGCCGAGGGCCTTCCGAACCTGCTCCACCTCGTCCACGAAGCGGTCCAGGGTCCAGAGGTCCCGGTCCTTCGGCTGGTCCGAGAAGGCCGAGCCGAGCTGGTCGTAGTAGATGAACTCGATCCCTTCCGCGGGCAGGAAGCCCTCGAAGGACTCGAAGTACTCGTGGGTGGCGCCGGGTCCGCCGTGGAGCAGCAGCACCTTGAGGCGCGGGTTGGACCCGTAGCGCTTGGTCCAGACCTTGAACTCGCCCTTGGGCGTGCGGATGGGGATCATCCGCACGCCGCCGCTGCGCACACCGGCCTCGGGCGGGAAGTACGCCTTCAGGGTCGAGGGTGCCTGGGCCGGAGCGGCCAGGCCGGCGAGGGCGAGGAGGCAGGCGGCGAGGGATCGCATGGGGACTCCCGGAGGCTCAGCGATGGTAGTTGGGATAGACCGGCTTGGGCACCGCCACCGGCGGGTGGGCCTTCAACGCCTCCATCACCAGCGCCACGGCCTTCTCCAGCTGGGCGTCCCGGCCCTCGCGCCAGGCCTTGGGATCCAGGTCCACTTCCACGTCGGGGGGCACGCCCTTGTTCTCCACGTCGAACTGGCCCTCGGGAGTGAAGAAGGCGAAGTGGGGCGCCGTCACGGTGCCGCCGTCCATGAGCACGGGATAGCCGCCGATGCCCACGAGGCCGCCCCAGGTGCGGGTGCCCACCAGGGGCCCGAGCTTCTCCCGCCGGAAGAGCCAGGGCAGGTAGTCGCCGCCGCTGCCGGCGTCCTCGTCGATGAGCATGGCCTTGGGCCCGGGCATCGTCCCGAAGGGCTGGCGGAAGCCCAGGCCGTCGCGCACGGCCCAGTAGCTGTTCACGGGCTTCTTGAGGTAGTCGATGAAATAGTCCGCGGCGCTCCCCCCGCCGTTGTGGCGCTCGTCGAGGACCGCGCCCTGCTTGTCGAGCTGGGGGAACCAGTAGCGGTTGAAGTTCGCGTAGCCGGCGTTGGCGGTGTTGGGCAGCCAGACGTAGGCCAGCCTGCCGCCGCTGAGCTTCTCCACCAGGCGGCGGTTCCCTTCGATCCAGTCCAGATTGCGCAGGGCGGCCTCGGAGGCCACGGGCACCACCTTCACGTTCCTCGCGCCGGCGCCGCCCGGGTCCGGACCCACGCGGAGGACGACCTCCTTCCCGGCGGTGTTCTCGAAGGGCGCGTAGGGGCTCTCGGTCGCCCTGAGCTCCCGGCCGTTCACGGCCAGCAGGTATTCCCCGGCCCTCACCTCCGAGCCCGGCTGGGTGAGGGGCGCGCGGGTCGCGGGGTTCCAGTTCTCGCCGGCGAAGACCTTGGCGAAGCGGTAGCGGCCCTTGTCCACCGCGAAGTCCGCGCCCAGGAGCCCGCCGGGCACGGCCTTGGCGCCCGGGGCGTCGCCGCCGCCCACGTAGAGGTGGCCGACGGTCAGCTCGCCCAGCATCTCCTGGAAGAGCACGTTGAGGTCCGCGCGGTGGGCCAGCCCGTCCACGTAGGGCGCGTACTTCGCCTCGGCGGCCTTCAGGTCGAGGCCGTGATGGTTCGGGTCGTAGAAGAAGTCCCGCTCCAGGCGCCAGGTCTCGCGGTACATCTGGGCCCACTCGGCCTTCGGGTCCACCCGGACCTCGGCGTCCTCCATCTTCAGGCGGCCCTCCGGGGGCTTCGGCGCCTGGCCCGCGGGCACGATGAACCAGTTCGCCTCGCCCTGGCGCACCAGCATCTTCTCCCCGTTGAAGGAGAGGTCGAAGCTGCGCACGTCGTCCATGACCCGCTCCAGCTTGCGCTTGGCCAGGTCGTACTTGTGCAGGATGGCCCCCGAGGGCGGGTCCAGGCGGCCCGCCATGGGCTCGAGGATGTAGACCGCGCCCTTGCCCACGGCGATCCCGGCGACCGCGCGCTCGGGGATGGGCAGCGCCAGGATGCGCTGGTCCAGGCCCGCGAAGTCGATGACCACCGGGTCGGGCTTCTTCTCCTCGGGCTTCTTCTCTTCGGCCTTCTTCTCCTCGGCCTTCTTCTCGGTGTCCGGCCTCTTCTCCCCGTCGGCCTTCTTCCCGCCCTCCTCGTCGCTCTCCGGAGCGAAGGGCGAGGGGTCGCCCTTGCGCAGCACCGCCACCCGCACGCTCCGGGTCGGCCGGTGGGGATAGGAGGTCATGTCGAAGCCGAAGATCGCGGGCCCGGCCGTGGTGCTCGAGGTGAACCAGAGGTGGCGGCCGGAGGGGTCGAACACGGCGTTCTCCGCGTCGTCCATCCCGTCGGTGACCTGGTGCACCGTGCCGTCCTCCAGCCCGAGCACGAAGACCGCGCTGTACTCGTTGGCCACGGTCTTCACGTACGCCAGCCAGCGGCCATCCGGGGACCAGGAGAGGCGGGGCCGCTCCGCCCGCAGGGTGGTGTCGACCCGGGCCGCCTTCCCCGTCTCCAGGTCGAGGACCCAGATGCCCAGCCCCTTGTCGGAGAAGGCGAGCTTCCTCGCGTCCGGGGACCAGGCGAGGTTGTAGTAGAAGCCCGGGGGCAGCGCGTAGGCCCGTGCCTCGCCCAGGCCGTCCTGGCCCTTGACGTGCACGGCGTACTCGCCGCTGGCGTCGGAGAAGTAGGCGATGGCCTTCCCGTCCGGGGACCAGGCGGGGCTGCGCTCCATGACCCCCGGCGTCTGGGTGAGGTTCCGGATGACGCCCTTCTCCGCGGGCACCGTGAGGACTTCCCCCCGCGCTTCGAAGACGGCGCGCATGCCCGTCGGGGAGAGGGCGCCGGTGGTGAGCCGGGTCGCGACCTTCTCGAAGCGGGGCCGCACCCCCGGCAGGTCGGCGGAGAGGGTGATGGGTACCGGCTTCAGGGATCCCGTGGCCGGATCGTAGAGGTGGATGGCGCCGAACTGCTCGATCACGATGCCGCCGGGCCCCGCGCTGGCGTGCTTGAAGTCGAGGCCCTTGTTCGGGACCTTGGGCTCCACCTTCCCGGTGGCGGGATCGTAGGCGTAGAGGGCGAAGGGCCCCTCGCGGTCGGAGAGGAAGAAGACCTTGCCGTCCACCCACATGGGGCAGAGGTCGTTGGAGCCGTTCCTCGGCACCTTGGTGATGCTCGAGTCCCTCAGGTCCGCGATCCAGATCGGGGTGGCGGTGCCGCCGCGGTAGCGCTTCCAGGCGGTGAAGGCCCGGCGGTGGGGCACGTAGGCCAGGCGTCCACCGTCCGGGGAGAGGGCGCCTTCCGCGGCGGCGGGCAGGGGCAGCGGTTCAGGGAAGGCGCGGTCCAGGCGGATCGTGTAGAGCTGGCTGGTGCGGCCGGTGGCGCTGGCGCGGCCGGAGGCGAAGAGCACCGCCGTCCCGTCCGGGGTCCAGCCCTCGGCGATGTCGGCGCCGGGGTGCCAGGTGAGGCGGCGGGGCGTGCCGCCCGCGGCCGGCACCACGTACACGTCGGTGTTCCCGTCGTAGTCCGCGGTGAAGGCCACCTGGCTGCCGTCGGGGGAGAACCAGGGCATGGACTCCACGCCGGCGCCGGTGGTGAGGCGCCGGGCCTCGCCGCCCTCCCGGGGCACGATCCAGAGGTCGCCGGCGTGGGCGAAGGCGATGTGGGTGCGGCTCAGGGACGGCGTGCGGAAGAGCTGGGGGGCCGCCGCCGGGGCGGAGCCCGCCGCGAGCAGCAGGGTGGCGGTGGCGAGGATTCGGCGCATGCGCGGCTCCTGGGGTGGTGCCCCGCAGTGTGCCATGCCTCGCAAGGGGAGGCTTCCAGGCGATTTTTCCTGAAAAGGCTCAAGCCGCCCGGAGGGCCAGGGCGACCTCCCGCAGCAGCAGGTCCGCCTGGGGGTTGCGGGCGAGGTGCCGCAGGGCCTCGAAGGCCAGGTCCTCCACGGGCTTCAGGGCCAGGGGCGAGGCCGCCAGGGTCCGCACGTCCTCCTCCCAGCCCGCCAGGCCAGGGGGCGCGCCCGCCCGGGTCCGCGCCACCTCGGCGAGCAGGCGCAGGAGCAGCTCGAGGGCCTGGCGGAGCTGCTCGGCCTGGCCCAGGTCGGCGTCCTTCTCCGGCAGCAGGGGCTCGGCCGCGTCCCGGAAGGCCGCCCCCCGGGCCAGGGCGACCCAGGCGCCCATCTGGGCGACGGCCCGCGCGAAGTCGCCCTCGTCCAGGAAGCGCAGGGTGCCCTCCGAAAGGGCGCTCCAGGCGGCGCGCTCGGCGGGCTTCCACCCCGCGCGCTCGGCGATGGCCCAGGCCTCGGCCGGTTCCAGGGGCGCGAAGGGGATGCGCTCGGCCCGGCTGCGAATGGTCTGGAGCATGGCCTCGGGCCGGTGGGTGACGAGGATGAAGCGGGTGAGGGGCGGCGGCTCCTCCAGCACCTTGAGCAGGATGTTGGCCGAGGGTCCGTGGAGCCGGTGGGCGTCCTCGATGAGCACGAGGCGGTGGCAGCCCGGCGGCGGCGCGAGGCTGGCCCAGGCGATGACGCCGCCCTCGACGACGTCGTCGCCCCGGATCGCCCCGATGCGGATGAGGCCGGCCTTGCCCTCCGGCGCGATGCGCAGCAGGTTGGGCAGCTCCACCGGCAGGGGATCGGTCTTGAAGGGGGCGCAGCCGCCGCAGGTGCCGCAGGCGGCCTTGCGGAAGCAGAGCTCCCGCATGGCCAGCTCCAGGGCCACCCTCCGCTTGCCGATGCCCTCGGGCCCGGCGAAGAGCAGGGTGCGGCCCAGCTTCCCCGCCGCGGCGCGGTCGAGGAGGCGCTGGCGGAGGGCGCGGTGGCCGAGCAGGGAAGGATCGAACATCAGCCCACCTGGAACCCGGCATTGCGCAGCAGGGGCGCGACGCGGTGCCACACCGCGGCCTCCACCTCCGCCGGGGCGCTGCGGGCGGGGATCACGGCGACCCGCTGGGGCTCGGCCTGGGCGATGGCGAGGAAGCGGTGGCGCACCCGCTGGTGGAACTCGAGCTGGGCCTGGTCGAAGCGGGTCTCCTGGAAGGCCTCGCCGTAGCCGAGGTTCCGCACCTCCACGCGCTGGAGGGAGACCTGGGGATCCATGTCGAGGAGCAGGGTGAGGTGCGGCCGCAGGCGCTGCAGCACCAGCTCGTGGAGGCGGTCGAGGACCTGCTCGCCGACGCCGGAGGCGCCCTGGTAGGCCCGCGTGGAGTCCTCGAAGCGGTCGCAGAGCACCACCTGGCCCGCGTCGAGGGCCGGGCGGATGACCCGGGCGAGGTGCTGGGCGCGGTCGGCGTAGAAGAGCAGGAGCTCGGCCTCCGCGCACCAGTGTTCCCCCGAGGGATGGGGCTGCAGCAGGAGCCGCCGGATCTCCTGGCCCAGCGGCGTGCCGCCGGGCTCCTTGGTGGCCACCAGGGGCACGCCCAGCCGGCGCAGCCGCTCCGAGAGACGCAGGAGCTGGGTGGACTTCCCCGAGCCCTCCACGCCCTCCACGGTGATGAGCACCCCGTGGGGCGCAACGGCAGTCATGGATCTACCTTACAGGCGGGAAAGGGCCTATGCTCAGGGGCAAATCCCGGAGCCCCCGTGATCGAGCGCGTGCAGTGCCCGTCCTGTTCAGCACCCTACGGCCTGAAGCCGCACCGGGTCCGCCGGGAGCACCGGCGGGCCATGTGCTTCAAGTGCGGCGGCGTCTTCCCCATCGAGGACGCGGTGGCGCGCCTCCTGGGCCCGGCTCCGGCCCCGCCGGCGGAGATCACGGCCCCCATGGCGGTGCCGGTCCCGCTGCCGGCCCCTCCGCCACCCGCCTGGGAACCCGCCCAGGAGGCCCTCCCGCCGACGGCCGCCGCCCAGGCCGCCGCGGCCATCGCGGCCCCCTGGGACCTCGAGGCGCCGCCTCCGCCGCCGCACCCGGATTCCGAGCTTTCCACCCTGGGCATCCCGGCCGCCCACGTGAGCGCCGTGCAGCAGGCCGCCGAGGAGATCCTCGCCGAGCCGGTGCCGCCCACCCTCTCCCTCGACGACCTGGAGGGCGCCGAGGACGAGATCATGGAGAAGACCCTCCACGGCGTGGACCTGACGGGCTTCGCCCAGTCCGCCGCCGCGCCCGCGCCGGCCCCCGCGCCCATGGACACGGGCATGAGCGCCGGCGACGCCGGCTACAGCAGCGCCGCGGACGCCATCAGCCGCCTCCTGGGCGGCGTGGCCACGCCCGAGCCCGCGAAGCCCCGGCCCCTCAGCACGAGCATGGACCTGGAGGCGACCCTCAACGCCCTGGAGAGCTCCCTGAAGGGACCCGCCGACCTGGACGGCCCGACCCTGGGCGGGATGCCGGTCCCGGGGGCGCCGCCGCCCCAGCACCAGGAGCCCGAGCTGGGGACGGTGCGCCTGAGCGGCCCCGAGCTCATGGCGGCCATGAGTTCGGCCACCGTCCCCCCGCCGCCGGAACCGGTGATGCCCGAGCCCATGGAGCGCACCCTGCTCCTGCCCGCGATGGCGCCGCCACCCCGGGCCTCGATGCTGCCTCCCACCGGGGCCTCCGAGGCCACGATGATGATGATGCCTCCGCCCCTGGCGGCGCCTCCCCTGCCCGCGCCGGACATCGCGGCGCCCCCGATCACCACCCAGAGCCCCGCGGCCACCCAAACCTACCCCACGCCCACCCTCCAGATCCCGACCCAGCCGGCCCCGGCCGCATCCTCCGGGGACTACGACCCCAACCTGCTGAAGGTGCAGATCGGGCAGGAGGTCATGAGCAACCTCACCATGGACCAGGTGGTCCGCATGGTGCAGGCCGGCGAGATCCAGGACTTCCACATGGTGGCCCGCCAGTTCAGCGAGAACTGGCTGGAGGCGGCGAAGGTGCCCGCCCTTCGCCCGGTCTTCGAGCGCCTGCGCCGTTCCAGGCCCGCCGAGCCCATGCCTCCGCCGCCCGCCCTCGGCGAGGCCGCCCCGGTAAAGAAGAGCCTCTTCGGCGGCCTCTTCGGCAAGAAGGAGTAGGAACGGGACGCGCCGTCCCGGCACACCATCCACGGGGGACGCCACGTCCCCCGTTCCGTTCCAGGAGATCCCATGCTGCTCAGCGCCCTGCTGCTCCTCGGCCTCCAGGCCCCGGAGGCGAAGCCCACCCCGGAGGCCAGGCCGGCCCCGCAGGCCGTCGAGGGCGCGAAGGCGGCGGAGCCTCCCCCGGCGCCCGACGCGAAGCCCCTCAGCTTCTTCAGCGAGAAGTTCGCCTACGCCTGGGAGAGGACCCTGCCCCTCGCCGTGGACGTGGACGGCCTCAAGGTGAAGTCGATCTTCTTCGCCCGCCGCGAGGCCAAGACCGGGATCTTCAAGGGCGCCGAGTTCGGCACCCGCGCCCAGCTCGAAGTCACCAACACCGCGACCAGGCCCCGCACCCCCGGCTTCGCCGTGGCCGTCTTCGACGCCGATGGCCGGCTGCTGGGCGCCGCCACCGGCGGCACCAAGTTCGGCACCGTGAAGCCCGGCGAGACCGAGACCTTCGACCTCAACTTCACCCAGGTGAAGGAGCGCCTGCCGCTCGGGGCGAGCTTCGTGCTGAGCGTGGAGCTGAGGGATTGAGCGTCCGCTCCCGGGGCGCGGAGGACACGCAGGACGCCTCGGTGGAACACGCCCGAAGGGATCGAGGTTTTGAGAAAGGCCTCACGGTCTGGCGCGGCCAAGGGCCACCGCGCCAAGCTCGAACACCTTTGGAAGGTCACCTTCAAGACCAGGGTTAGGCCGGGGTCAGGCTGTCGGGCCGCCCCGCCTAGATCGCTTCCTGCTCGTGGTAGTGGTCCAGGATCTCGTCCGGCGTGACGGTGGCGGTGCCCATCTTGGCGACCACGACGCCGGCGGCGGCGTTGGCGAGCATGGCGGCGTCCTTCCAGTCGGCGCCGCTGGCGACGGCGGCGCTGAAGGCCGCGATGACAGTGTCGCCGGCGCCGCTCACGTCGAAGACCTCCATGGCCATGGTGGGGATCATCCAGGGCTCGGCGTGGTCGGCCTCCGGTGAAAAGAGGGCCATGCCCTTCTCGCTGCGGGTCACCAGCAGGCCGCGCAGGCCGAGTTCCTCCACCAGGGCGCGGCCCGCGGCGGCCACCTCGCCGTCGTGCCTCGCCGGCATCCCGGCCAGCTCGGAGGTCTCCTTGGTGTTCGGCGTCATCAAGGTCGCCCCGCGGTACAGGGCCTTGTGGGCGGGCTTGGGATCCACGATCCAGGGGATGTCCCGGGCCGCGCAGAGGCGCCGCACCGCCTCCATGACCGGCGCGCCCACCACGCCCTTGGCGTAGTCGCTCACCACCAGGGCGGCGCACTCGCCCAGGGCCCGCTCCAGGCTGGCCTGGAGGTCGTCCAGCACCTGCAGGTCCGGCGCGCCCGCCTCCTCCCGGTCGATGCGCAGCATCTGCTGGGTCTGGCCGATGACCCGGGTCTTGATGATGGTGGGACGCGACGGATCCAGCACCAGGCCGTCCAGGGCCACCCCGAGGCGCGAGAGGAGCTGCATGAGGCGCTCGCCCGCGGGATCCTTCTGCAGCGTCCCGATGAGCACCGGCTCGGCGCCGAGGGCCTTGAGGTTGGCCGCCACGTTGGCCGCGCCGCCCAGGACGGACTTCTCGCGCTGCACCCGCACGATGGGCACCGGCGCCTCGGGGCTGATGCGGTTCACCTCGCCGAAGAGGTACTCGTCCAGCATCAGGTCGCCGAGCACGGCGACCTTCACGCCGGCGAGGCCCTCCAGGAGCGCGGCGGCGTGGGCGCGGTCCAGCTTCACGGCCGGCCTTCCGACAGGCGGGCCTGGTCCGCGAGCATCACCGGGATGCCGTCCTCCACCGGGTAGATCCGCCCGCATCTGGCGCAGTGCAGGCCGTCCGCCTGCTCGGCGAGATCGCCGTGGCAGGGCGCGCCGTCCTCCACCGCGGGGCAGCAGAGGATCTCGAGGAGGCGGGGGTCCAGGGCCATGGCGTCTCCGGGCTCAGCAGAGGGTGTACTTCGGCCCGCCGCCGCCCTCCGGCGGCGTCCAGACCACGTTCTCCTCGGGGCACTTGATGTCGCAGGTCTTGCAGTGCACGCAGTTCGAGAAGGCAATGTCCACCTTCTTGACCTGGCCCTTGTCGTCGGGGTGCATCTCGTAGACCTGGGCCGGGCAGAAGACGGTGCAGGGCGAGCCCTTCTCCTCCCAGCACGTCACGCACACGTGGTCGCCCTTCACGATCTTGAGGTGGGAAGGCTGGTGCTCGTCGTGGAGCGTGCCGCTGGCGTAGACGTCGTCCAGCTTGGTGATGGCGCCGCCGGACCCGAGCTTGATGCCCCAGTCCACGTCGTCGCGCTTGAGGCCCTTCTTGCCGTAGTAGGCTTCGGTGCTGCGCGTGGCGGCGGCGTCCCTGTGGAAGCGCAGGGGGGAGCCCGGCACCCAGCCGTTGGTGGCGAGCCCGACGCCGACCTTGAGGGCCGCGCCGGGGGTGAGGCCGCGCTCGATGGACCCGTGGAAGTTGCGGGCCCGGTAGAGCTCCCGGCCGGCCCAGGATTCCAGGTAGGCCTTCGAATAGGCCATCAGCGCGGGTTCGGAGACGTCGCCGGTCTTCAGTGCCTCGAGGATCGTATCCGCCGCGAGCATGCCGCCTTTCATGCCGAGGTGGATGCCCTTGAGCCGCGCGGCGTTCACCATCTGGGCGGCGTCGCCCACCAGCATGCCGCCGGCGAAGGCCAGCTTCGGCATGCAGGTCCAGCCGCCGATGGCCAGAGCCTTGCCGCCGTACTGGAGCATCTTCCCGCCCTTCAGGAAGGGCGCCACCTTCGGGTGCTGCTTGAACTTCTGCAGCAGCAGGTGGGCGTCCACGAAGGGGTCCGCCGTGTCCAGGCTGACCACGTAGCCGATGCTCACGCGGGTCTTGCCCATGGCGTAGATCCAGGAGCCGCCGCTCTCGCCGTCGGGGGTGGGCCAGCCCGCGGTGTGCATGACGAAGCCCTCGGGAATGTTGCCCTCGGGCACCTCCCAGACCTCCTTCACGCCCATCTCGTAGACCTGGGGATTCACAGCGGAGGCCTGGAGGTCGAGCACCGCCTCCAGCTCCCGGGCGAGGTGGCCGCGGGGGCCTTCGCCGAAGACGGTGACCTTGGCCTTCAAGGCGTTGCCGGGCTCGAAGTTCTTTTTCGGCGTACCGTCCGCGTTCACGCCCTTGTCGGCGGTCTGGACGCCGGCCACGCGCTTCGTGCCGTCCGGGCCCTCCTCCCAGAGCACCTTGATGCCCGCGAAGCCCGGCAGGAGCATCACATCCACGCCGGGGACCTCGCGCTGCTCCAGCTCGCCGGCCATCCAGCGCACCATCTTCGAGAGCGAGACCACGTGGTTGCCGTGGTTGGCGAGGAAGGGCGGCGGCACGGGGAACTTGAAGCCGCTGCGCTCGGTGAGGTACCACACCGCCTCGTCAGTGACCTCGCCCTCGCTGGGGAAGCCGCGCTGCAGGAAGTCCGGGCACAGCTCCTTCAGGGCGACGGGGTCCAGCACCGCGCCGGAGAAGGCGTGGTCGCCGATCTCGTCCCCCTTCTCGATGAGGCCGATCGTCAGCCCCTCGAGCTTCTTTACCCCGGGCTGCTTGTTGTGGGCCTCGATCAGGTCCAGCAGCCGCCACAGCCCCGCCAAGTTGGCCGGACCCGCCCCCACGAACAACACGTCGAATTCCAGCTCCTCGCGCTCCACGTCGGGGCGGGCGGACTGGGTCGAGAAATCGCGCAGCATGGCGGCTCCAGATGGAAGGTCCAGTGTAGCCCGTGCACCTCCCCTCGCGGGGGGGACCGCCCGCGTCCATAGGTGCTCGGCGTCCCCCCCTGGCCCCCCACGCGCGCCTCGGGCACAGCCCGGGGCGCGCGTCTGGCAGAATCGAGCCATGGACGGACTCGGCCCCAGTGACGCGCTGCACTTCGAAGCCGCGGTGGAGCGGCCCCTCTCGGTGGTCTTCCGTCGCGCGGACGGGGGCTGGGAGGGCCACGACTACCTCGTGGAGGTCATCACCGCGCGCCGCGGCCTGGACGGCTTCGACGTGGTGATGGACTTCCGCGACCTGGAGGCGGTGCTCGATCGCGTCCTGGCGCCCTTCCAGGGCCGGCTGCTCTCGGACCTCGGCCTCGACGGGCCAAAGGCCCTCGCGGCGAAGCTGGCGGCGGAGCTCGCACCCCATGTGCCCGCGCCGGCGCGGCTCGCGGAGGTCGCCCTCACCGACGGCCGGGGGCGGCGCCTGGGCCTCCGCCCGTGACCCGCCCCCTCGCCCGGCTGTGGCCCTACGCGGTGGCCCTGGCCCTCGTCCTGGCGCCCCTGGCCTTCGTCCACCCAGCCCGCGTGGAGGGCCGCAGCATGGAGCCCGCCCTGCAGGACGGCCAGCTCGTCTGGGTCCTCCGGGCCTGGGCGGCCGGGGCCCCGCGGCGCGGGCAGATCTGGCTCGCCGCCGGGCCGGAGGGGACCACCGTGAAGCGCGTGGTGGGCCTGCCCGGCGAGACCCTCGCCGAGGTGGACGGGGAGCTGTGGTTCCCCGACCGGCGCCTGGAGGAGCCCTACGCGTCGGCCCAGGAGCACGGCAGCGGCGGCCCCTGGCGTTGCGGGCCGGGGCAGTTCCTCCTGCTGGGAGACAACCGCCCCGAGAGCCGCGACGGCCGCGCCTGGGGGCCCCTGGACCGCGCCCGCCTGGAAGGGCGCGTGCTGGGGCGCTGAGGGCCTCGGGTAACCTGGAGGATTGGAGCGTCCATGGACCGTCTCGTGATCACCGGCGGCAGCCCCCTGCGGGGGCGCATCCGCGTCTCGGGCGCGAAGAACGCCGCCCTGCCCTGCATCGCCGCGGCGCTCCTGACCGGCGAGACCCTCACCCTGCGCAACCTGCCCGCGGTGGCCGACATCCGCACCATGCTGAAGGTGCTGGAGGCCCTGGGCTGCGCCGTGGACTCCGCGGCCGACGAGGCCGGCTTCGAGCTCAGCGCCGCCATCACCGCCGCCGCCGTGGGCCAAGGGGACCTGCGGGCCCCCTACGACCTCGTGAAGACCATGCGGGCCAGCATCCTCGTGCTGGGCCCGCTGCTCGCCCGCTTCGGCAAGGCTTCGGTCTCCCTGCCCGGCGGCTGCGCCATCGGCGCGCGGCCCGTGAACATGCACCTCGAGGGCCTGGAGCGCATGGGCGCCCAGATCAGCATCGAGAAGGGCTACGTCGAGGCCCACGTCCCCGCCGGGCGGCTGAAGGCCATCGACCACACCTTCGACAAGGTGAGCGTGGGCGCCACCGAGAACCTGCTCATGGCCGCGACGCTGGCGGAGGGCAGCACCCACCTGCGCAACGCTGCGGTGGAGCCCGAGATCGGGGACCTCGCCCGGCTGCTGAAGTCCATGGGGGCCGACATCGAGGGCCTCGACACGCCGACGCTTACGGTCCACGGCGTGGAGCGCCTCCATGGCTGCGAGCACGCCGTGATCCCGGACCGCATCGAGGCGGGCACCTACCTCTGCGCCGTGGCCGCCGCCTGCGGGGACGTGGTGCTGGACCGGGTGGCCCCGGAGGACCTGCGGGCCCTCATCGACCTGCTGGAGCGCACCGGCTGCGTGCTCACCGAGCGCGCCGGCCAGGACGGGCCCCAGCTCCGCATCCAGCGCGAGCACGGGCAGAAGCTCCGCGCCAAGGACGTCACCACCGCACCCCACCCCGCCTTCCCCACGGACCTCCAGGCCCAGGTGATGGCGGTGCTCACCCAGGCCAGCGGCATCAGCGTCATCCGCGAGACCATCTTCGAGAACCGCTTCCAGCACGCCATGGAGCTGGAGCGCCTCGGGGCCAACCTGCGCATCGACGGCGCGATGGCCATCGTGGCCGGACCCGCGCCCCTCACCGGCTGCACGGTGATGGCCACGGACCTGCGGGCCTCGGCGGCCCTGGTCATCGCCGGCCTCGTGGCCTCGGGGGAGACCGTGGTGGACCGCATCTACCACCTGGACCGGGGCTACGCCGGCATCGACCGGAAGCTCCAGGGCGTCGGCGCCCGGATCGAGCGGACCGGCGGCGGCAGGGTCTGAGCGGCCCGGCTCAGTCCTTCAGGTCCACCGCCCCGGGCAGCGGGGCCTTGGGGTCCCCCACCACGAGCACGCGGATCTCCTCGGGGCGGAGGAGCCGCCGCAGCAGCGCGTTGACGCCCTCGCGGGTGGGCTCGGGCGTGGCCCCCGCCACGGCCGCGCGGGCCTCGCGGAGGAGCCTCGTCTCGGGGTCGAGGGCCTCTACCCGGCGGCGGTCCTGCCACCGCGCCAGGGCCGCCTTGAAGGCAGTCTCGCCCAGGCCCTGCTGCCCCGTCCTCGCCAGCACGTCCCGCAGGCGCTGGGCCTCGGCCCCCGCCTGGGCGGCGGGCACGGCGGACCGCAGGCCGCGCCAGCCCGGGCCCGCCGCCGCGCCGGCCTCGGCCTCCAGGGCCAGGGCCAGAGCGATCGCTTCGGCCTCGCTGGCGCAGGGCACGCCCGCCAGGACGGCCGCCGGGGCCACCGCGGGGTCCCGCCGCAGGTAGAGCCCGCCCCGGACGGGGGTGGCGGGCGGCGGCGGGGCCGCCGGCCCCTCGGCCTTCCAGGCCCCCAGGGAGACCGCGAGCTGCTGGCGCAGGCTCTCGGGATCCACCGGGCCCGTCACCAGGAGGCGGGCCTTGGAAGGGACCCAGTGGGCCTGGTGCCAGGCCTTCAGTTCCGCCATCCCGGCCTTGCGCCAGGGGGCGGAGCCTTCCCCGCCGAGCAGCGCCGAGAACGCCAGGGCCTGGGGGTCCTGGACCGCCTCCCGCCGGCCGCGGGCGAAGGAGGCCCGCAGGTCCGGATAGATCGGCGAGGCCAGAAGGGAGCCCAGGATGTTGAGGAAGGGGCCCAGATCCCGGGAGAAGACGCGCATCCTCAGCAGCGCGGCGTCCGGGAGGCCCTCGCCCTCGAGGCTGGCGCCGAGGCCCTCCACCTGCTCGTCCACGTCGCGGTAGCCGTAGAGGCCGCCCCCGCCGAGGCGCAGGGCCAGCGGCGCGAGGAAGCCCAGGCCGTCCCGGGAGGCGTCCGAGGGGACGGCCAGCGCCGCGGTGACGGCCCGGGCCCCGGGATCGGGCCGGACGGAGACCCTCAGGCCGTTGGCAAGGGTGAACTCGACGGCCCGGGGCTGCGCGGGTCCGGGCAGGGCGGCGAGGGCGAGGATCGCGGGGAGGCTGCGGCGGAAGGGCGTCACTTGGGCTTCTCCTGGGCTCGGGCCGCGAGCTGCTGCTTCAGCGTGTCGCGCACCTTCCGCTTCTGGTCCACGGGCAGCGCGAGGATCTGCCCGAGCTGCGAGCGCACGTCGTCGCCGAGACGCAGGTCGTCGTTGGGGTACTTCGGGCGGAGGAACTCGGTGAGCAGCTCGGCGATGTCGCCCTCCAGGGTGTCGTCCCCGAGGGCCGCCTTCTTCGGGGTGAGGCCGATGGCCTGCACGCCGCGGCGCTCCCCGAGGTGCAGGGTCACCGCGTGGCGGACCGACTCCGGCGTCACCGCCGCGAGGCGGTCGAGGGACAGCAGGTAGCTGGCCTCGTCCCCGGTGAGGGCCCAGGCCCGCGCCAGGGCGGTGGCGAGCCGGCCGGGGTGGTCGAGGTCCCGCGCCCGCTCCGCGCGGGCGAGGGCGACCACGCGCGCCACCTGGTCGGGGCTGGGGGCCTGGGTGCGGAGGCGCTCGACCTCGCCGCCGATGACCTGGGCGAGGTCCGACGGGCTCCGTTCGCCGCTGGCTTCGGCCCAGACGAGGAAGAGGTCGCCGTCCGGGCGACCGGAGCCCGCCAGCGCCACGCCCGCGAGGCGGCCCTGGCCCGCGCCCTCCAGGAGGCGCGTCGCGAGGCGGGCGCTCCGGCCGCCGGCCAGGATGCCCGCCGCCACCTCCAGGGCCGCGTGGTCGGGGTGGCCCGCCCCCGGCACCCTCCACGCCACCATGTACGCGGCGTGGTCGTCCATGTCGAGGAAGACGCGGCGGTCCGCGGGCCCGAGGGGCTCGCGGTGCGCGACGGGCTCGAGGGGCTCCCCCGCGGCCAGGACTCCGAAGGAGGCGGCCAGCACCGGGTCCACGTCCTCCCAGCCGAGGTCGCCCACCAGCACCAGGACGAGATTCGCCGGCGCGAAGGCGCGGGCGGCGAAGGCCCGGACCTCGGCGCGGCGGAGGCGCGCCCGCTCGGACGGCCAGCCCTCGGCGGGACGGCCGGCGGCGGCCGCGGGATAGGCCTCCTGGCGCAGCACGTCCTCCAGCCGCGCGAGGTCCCCGGGGACCGGCGCCGCGGCCATCGCCTCGCGATGGTGGTAGAAGCCGGGCAGGTCGAGGGAGCGAAGGCCCCGGGCCAGGGCGTTGCACCAGGCCTTCCAGCCGTCCCCGGGCCGGTCGGCTCCCCACAGGGTGGTGAGCGGGCCGCACTCGAGCAGGCCGTCGGCGGGAGGGGCCGCCGGAGCGGGATGGCGGAGGAGGGCCTCGCGGAAGGCCTTCGCCAGTTGCGCCTCCCGCGCGGGATCCGAGGAGGGCCTCGCGAGGGCGTAGGCCGCCCGCGCGGCCTCCAGTTCCTGGAACTTCCGCTGGGCGAGCACCGCGTCCCAGGCCTGGTCCAGGTCCTCCTGGGGGCCTTCAGCCGCCGGCGCCGACAGGGCCCGGGCCGCCAGCCGCGCCGACCCGGACGCGCCGGGCGGGTCGTCCACGCCGCCCACGCGCGCGGCGAGGCGCGCCGAGACGCCCGGGCCCGGCCGGCGCGCCAGGACCACCGTCAGTCCGTTCGGAAGCTGGCGGCGCTGGAAGGGGACGGCGAGATCCGGCGCCTGGGCCCCCGCGGCGACGGGGAGCAGCAGCAGGAGGATGCGGAGCAGCTTCACGGGTGCACCTTGGGGAAGACCGAATCTTTCCTTGTCTCACGGCGGCCGGGACCGGGCAAGGCGGGATCCCGCCCGCCGGCGGACCGCATCCATGCGTGCCCGGGGCCGCGCCAGGGTTCCCGCCCTGGGCTACACTTCCCCCTATCCACGCGTCGCAGGGAACGGGGCCGCCATGTTCGGTGAGATGAAGGTCTTTTCGGGGACGAGCCACCTGGCGCTCGCGCAGGGCATCGCCGCGCACATCGGCATGCCGCTGGGGAAGGTGAAGTTCACCCGCTTCAGCAACGAGAACATCAAGGTGAAGATCGACGAGAACGTGCGCGAGAGCGACGTGTTCGTCATCCAGACGAGCTGCCCGCCCGTCAGCGACAACCTCATGGAGCTGCTCATCCTCATCGACGCGCTGAAGTTCTCGAGCGCGGCCCGCATCACGGCGGTGCTGCCCTACTTCCCCTACGCGCGCTCGGACAAGAAGGACGAGGCGCGCATCTCCATCACCGCGCGGCTCGTGGCGGACCTCCTGCAGACCGCCGGCGCGGACCGCGTCCTCACGATGACGCTCCACGCGCCGCAGATCATGGGCTTCTTCCACACCCCCGCGGACCAGCTCTTCGCCACGCCGATCCTGGCCCAGCACTTCATGCGCACCGACCTCACCAACAGCGTGGTCGTCGCCACCGACGCGGGGGCCGCGAAGTTCGCGGGGCACTTCGCCAAGCGGCTGAAGCTTCCCCTGGCGCTGATCGACAAGCGCCGCTCCGACGACAGCGAGAAGGCCGAGAGCGTGGCGCTCATCGGCGACGTGGACGGCAAGGACGCCATCATCTACGACGACGAGATCGCCACCGGCGGCTCCATCGCCGAGGCCTCCAAGATGCTGCGGCGCTTCGGCGCGAGGAAGGTCCGCGTGGGCGTCACCCACCCGGTCTTCAGCGGTCCCGCGGTGGACCGCCTGAACGAGGCGGAGCTGGACGAGCTCGTGGTGACCGACACCATCCCGGTGCCGGCGGAGAAGGCCTCGGCCATCCGGAACCTGAAGGTGCTCAGCACGGCGGCCATGCTCGGCGACGCCATCCTCCGCATCCACGGCGGCCGAAGCATCAGCGAGATGATGGATTGAGCCTGCGCGCCCTCGAGGAACGGATCGCGCGCTCGGGGACGCTGCCGGACCTCGGACTGGGACCGGAGGCCCAGGCGCGGTGCGAGGGCCTCTTCAGCCGCCCCTTCATCCTCCTCCACGCCGCCTGCGAGCTCTACGCGGCGCGGGTGGCCTACGACCTCGCCGGGGACCTGGGCTGGCATCCGCGCCTGCGCGCCGGGGCGGGGCTCGAGGCCCTGCTCGAGGGGCTCCACGCCCAGTCCCGCCCGCCGGCGGCCTGGATGCTGGACTTCATGGCGGACGAGGGCCTGCTGCGCCGGGAGGGGGACCGCTACCACCTGGCGGCCGAGCCGGACTTCGGCACCGGCGAGCTGAGGGCCGCCGCGGAGGCCGCCGCCCCGGGATGCGGCGTGAACTTCGACCTGCTGGACACCATCCGGCGGCAGGTCCCGCCCTTCTTCCGGGAGGGCAGGCCCGGCGAAGGCCTCCTCTTCGACCTCTCCACCCTGCCCCTCTGGCTCGCCTACTTCAGCAACGCCAACCCCGAGTACCTCCCCAACAACGTCTTCGCCGCGCTGGCCTTGAAGGACGGCCTGCCCGAGGGCGCCCGCGTCCTCGAGCTCGGGGCGGGGGCGGGCAGCTTCGCCGAGCTGACGGCCTCCGAAGGGGCGCGGGAGGGTTGGCTGGGCCGCGTCGCGGACTACCGCTTCACCGACGTGACCCCCACCTTCCTGCGCAAGGCCCAGCGCGAGCTGCGCGGCCGCGCGCCGGGCCTTCCCCTCAGCTTCCAGGCCTTCGACCTGAACCGGCCCTTCACCGAGCAGGGCCTCGAACCCGGCGCCTTCGACGCCATCCTGGGGATCAACGTGGTGCACGTGGCCACGGACCTCCTCGGCGCCCTCGAAGGCCTCCGCGCCCTGCTCGCCCCCGGCGGGCGCCTCGTCCTCGGGGAATGCCTCAAGCCGGACCTCGCGAAGCCCATCTATCTCGAGTTCTTCTTCAAGTTCGTGCGGAGCTTCAACGACGTGGCGCTGGATCCCGACTACCGTCCGGCGGCGGGCTTCCTGACGCCCGAGGCCTGGGAGAAGGCGCTCCGGCGCGCGGGCTTCGCCTCCGTGCGGCGCTACCCGGACACCCGCGCCCTGATGGCGGCCTTCCCCACCTTCTACGTGGGCGCCCTCAGCGCCGGGGCCTGATGGCCGCCACCCTCCGTCAGCTCCTCGTCCAGCGCGCCGCCCGGCTCCAGGGGCGACCCGCCCTCACGTGCGCCGAGTGGGGCACCCTGAGCCATGCCCGGCTCCGCAACCGCGTGGAGGGCGTGGCCCTCGGCCTGATGGCGCGCCCGCTGCCCCCGGGGACGGCGGTGCGATGGCCCGGGTCCGGGCCCTGGGCGTGGGTGGCGGAGGTCGCGGCGGCGTGCTGCGGCCTGGCCTGGGAGGCTTCGGGCCTCGTCCTGGACGCGGAGGCCGCCGGCGCGGACTTCAACAGCGAGGGGGGACGCGGGCCCTACCACGAGCGGGGAGAGGAGCTTTCCGGAGAGAGCCTCTTCCACCGGGGCCTGACCCAGGAGGCGGTGATCGGCCGCCTCGCGCGCCTGAACGCGCGGCTGGGCTGGGACCACGAGACCGCGGTGGCCGTGCCCGGAGCGGCGGCCTCCACCCCGGAAGGCCGGGCCGCCCTTTGGAGCGCGCTCTACGCGGGGGCCCACGCGATCCTCGCGGAGCCCGTCCCGGCCCGGGGTGGCGGCGTTGACCCCTTCGATCCCTCCGCCTTCCGGGGCTTCTGGGAGCCTTAGGCCGCTCAGCTCCTCGGCTGGTCGGTGGCGACCCGGTTCCGGCCCTCGGCCTTGGCGCGGTAGAGGGCCGCGTCGGCGCGCGCGAGCAGCGAGCCCGCGTCGGGATCCTCCTCGTGGACCTGCGCCACGCCGAGGCTGCAGGAGACGAGGATGGGCGCGCTGCCGGGGATCTGCACGGGCTCGGAGCAGAGGGCCAGGCGGAGGTTCTCCGCCACGGTGGCGGCCTCGCCGGCCTGGGTCTCGGGCAGCACCACGAGGAACTCCTCCCCGCCGATGCGCCCCACCTGGTCGCTGCCCCGCAGTCGGCCCATCACCAGGCCTCCGAAGACCTGGAGGACGCGGTCCCCCGCGGCATGGCCGTAGGTGTCGTTGACGCGCTTGAAGTGGTCGAGGTCGCAGAGCAGCACGGACAGCGGGCGCCCGTGCCGCCGGGCGAGGTCGAAGTGCTTCTCGAGGTACGTGAGCACGGTCGCGCGGTTGCTCACGCCGGTCAGGGCGTCCACGGTGGTCTGGGCCAGCACCGCCTGGTGGTAGTGGCGTTCCAGCTCGTCCAGGCGCTTGGCCTTGAACGCGTGCGGCCCGACGCGCACCACGTCGCCGTTCTCGAGCTTGAGCGTGGCGTTGGCTTCCACCCGGCGGCCGTTCACGAAGGTGCCGTTGGTGCTTCCCTTGTCGTGGAGCAGCACCGTCACCGCGCCGTCGTCCTGGACCACCAGCTCGAGGACCGCGTGGCGGCGGCTCACCTCGTGCTCGGGCAGGCTGAGGTCGTTGTCGGCGGTACGCCCGATGCGCAGCCCCCGCTGGGGCAGCGGGATCACCTCGCCGATGGGGTTCCCCACGTAGCGGATGAGGGCCCACTCGTCGTGCGGGAGGGCGCTCCGAGGCCCCGTCCCGGCCCCCAGCAGGGTGGCGGGATCCCTGGAGATGGTCTCGTCGGACGGAGGACGGGTGCTGGTCATGGGGAGGAGGGACGCCCCCCAGCGTAGCAGCCCGCGCCGGATGACGGCCCGGGGACCTGGGCGCCGCGCGGCCCCGCCCGGACCTAGCCGCGCACGCAGTTCCGGCCGTCCCCCTTGGCCTGGTAGAGCGCCTTGTCCGCCCGGCCCAGGAGGTCGCCGGCGCTCTGGTCCGACGCTTCGAGCACCGCCACGCCGAGGCTGAGGGTGGCCGTCAGGGCGATGCCGCCCGGGAGCGCGTGGCTGACGGACTCGGCGGAGGCCCGCACCTGCTCCGCGCGGGCCACGGCCTGCTCGAGGCCCGCGCCGGGGAGCACCAGCAGGAATTCCTCCCCGCCGATGCGGCCCGCCACCTCGGTTCCGCTGACGCTCGCGCCGAGGATGCGGCCCACGCCCCGCAGGACCTCGTCACCGGCGGGGTGGCCGTAGGTGTCGTTCACGCGCTTGAAGTGGTCCACGTCGAGGGCGACCACGCTCAGCACCTGCCCCGAGTCGCGGCCGAGGGTGAAGCGCTCCTCCAGGAAGGCGAGGGTGCTGCGCCGGTTCGCGAGGCCCGTGAGGGCGTCCCGCATGGACATGTCCTGCAGGGACTCGTGGAAGGCCCGCTCGAGGGGATCGAGGGAGACGATCTTGAAGACGTGGCCCCCCAGGCCGATGCGGTCGCCCGGACCGCAGGCCCGCTTCCCGCTCAGGCGCACGCCGTTGAGCCGGGTCCCGTTGGTAGAGCCGAGGTCCTCCACCACCAGCTCGCCCGCGCCGCCGGGCGTCACGATCACCTGGGCGTGGAGGCGGCTGACCTCGCTGTCCACGAGGGGGATGTGGGCGTCGGCGGAGCGCCCCAGGAGGTTCCGCCCGGGCACGAGGTTGTAGACCCGGCCGAGGGCCGATCCCTGGTAGGCCACGAGGGCAAAGGTGGGCGCGGGCGGCTCCCCCTCGCCCTCGCCGCGGGGCACGGAGAGCGTCGGGTCGTCGAGCCAGCCCTGGGTCAGGGGCACCGCGACGGTGCGCATGGCCTCCTCCGGACGCGGCGGCGGCTTGCCGTCGCCGTTCACCGACGGCTCCGGGGACGGCGGCCACGCGCGGGAAGGGCTGGGAGGACGGTCATGGGCGGCGGGGGGAAACCCCTAGCTTAGCGCCAGGCCGGTCCCGGGGCACCCGTCCCGCGCCAAGAACACCCTTGCGAAGCTGCGGCCGGCTGGTACTCTGAAGGGCGCCACTGGGGAGTGGTCTAATGGTAGGACAACAGATTCTGATTCTGTCAGGTGAGGGTTCGAATCCTTCCTCCCCAACCAGCAACAAGCCCAGCAACAACCTTGGTCCCTTCGTCTAGCGGTTAGGACACCGCCCTCTCACGGCGGCAGCAGGGGTTCGATTCCCCTAGGGACTACCAGACGGCCCGCGACAGCGGGCCGTGCCTTTTCCGGGCCGAGCCTTTTCCCGGGCCGTGACCGCGCGCCGCCCCCTGCGCCGGCCCGCGCTTCCTGGAAACCCGGGCCGGAACCTGGGCATTCTGGAATGTTGCCTTTCATGGAGTCCGGATGCGCCGCGCCTCGTTCCTCGCCCTTCCCGCCTGCCTCGCCCTCGCGGCGCAGGCCCCCTCCGCGCCGTCCGCCGCGGCCCCGTCGACCTCGCCCTCGCTGGTGCGCGGGTTCGTGAAGGGGGACGACGGGAAGCCCGTGCAGGGCGCGGAGGTCTACCTCCTGCGCGCGGCGGACGACGACGCCCCCCTCGCCCAGGCGCGCACCGACGCCGAGGGCTACTTCCTCCTCGAGACCCGTGAGCGGGGCGTCTTCCGGGTGCTCGCCCTGAGCGCCTCCCACAAGGGCGTCGAGACCCTGGTGCTGCTCACCGGGGGGAAGCCGCTGGACTTCAAGGCGACGCTGGTCCGATTCCCCTTCACCGGCGGCCAGGGGTACCGCGTGCTGGGCCGGATCGCCGGGAAGCCCGTGGGCCGGGAGACGGTCCTCACGGCCCAGGCGGACGGCACCTGGGCCGCCGAGCTTCCCGCGGCCCCCGGCGAGACCTGGGTGGGCGTGCTGCGGGGGCCCTCCGGCGCGATCCTCCCGAGTCGGCTGGACGGCACGCGCCTCGCCGGGAACGGCCTGCTGGGAGTCGTGAAGGAGTCCGGAGGAAAGATCCTCATCCAGGCCGACCCCAAGGCCTACACCACCGAGGACAAGGAGAGCGAGCTGGACCCGGTCGGCGAGTCCCCCGAGGCGCGCATCCTCTTCCGGGCCCTGGAGGAGGCGCAGAGGCTGAGCAAGCCCCTCTTCGTCGCCCTCCGCGACGCGGCACGCACCTCGTCCCCGCGGCCCGACGCGGAGCCCACCCTCAAGGCCCTGCGGGAGGCCTCCCGGAAGGCCACGCCCATCACGCGTCCGGTCTTCCTCCTGAGCGAAGCCTCGGTGCAGGACCTCGCGGGCCAGCCCGTCGCCCGCGACCTCGCCCACGACATCATCACGAGCGTGGGCCCCGCCAGCCCCGCCTGGTCCCTCTTCCCCTCCCTGCCCGCCAAGCTGGCCCGGGCCGCCGAGCCCGCAGAGGGTGGACGCTTCCTCCAGGAGCTCCTGGACCGGATCCAGGACGCGGCGGTCCGCCGGGACGTGCGCTTCGACCTGCTGGAGTCCGCCCTCGCCTCCGGCGACGTCGCGCAGGCCCGGGCCCTCCACGCCCAGCTCGGCGCGGAGTGGGGCACGAACCCCCGCTACGCCAAGGCCCTGGCGGCCCTGGATCCGGCGAAGGCGAAGCCGGCCCCCGCGCCGCCGAAGTAGCGGCCGGCGGCCGGAGCCGCGCCAGCCCATCGACTAGGATGGGTCCATGCGATCCGGCGCGGTCACGGCCCTGACCCTGGGCGAGGGCGTCCTCCTCGCCTGGGCGGGGCCCCGGCTCCCGGCTGGCGGACCCCTGGCCGGGGCCGCGCTGGCCGCCTTCGCGGGGGCCTGGCTCCTGGACGTCGTCCTCGCCCGCCCGGGGGACCTGCCGGTCTACCGCCGGCACCTCCTGGCCTGCGGCCTCGCCACGCTCGCGGCCTCCGCCGGATCCTGGGCGTCGGGAGGCCCCGGCCCGGGCGCCCTGGCCGGGCTGGCGGGCGCCTCCGCGGCCCTCGCGCTCCGGGTCCTCCCCGCGCTCCGGGGGCGGCGGCTCGAGGACCTGTCCTGGTCCCGGGGGACGCGCCGCCGGCCCGACCCCGCGCGCCCCCTGATCCTCGTCGCCGACCCCCACTGGGGCGCCACGCTCACCGGCCTGGACGCGACCCTCCGGGAGCACCCGGGCTGCGACTGGCTCTTCCTCGGCGATGTCTTCGACGTCTGGGTCGGCCTGCCCGCCATGGAGACCGCCGCCCAGCGCGGGTTCCTGGACTGGGTGGCGGCCCGGCGCGCCGAAGGCGCCTGGGTCGGGCTCTGGATGGGCAACCGGGAGTACTTCCTCGACCGGCACGCCGGCGCCTTCGACCTCCTCGGGGAGGGCGTCGGCGGGGGCCTGGAGGCGGAGGCCCTCGCCTTCGAGCACGGGGACTGGATCAATCCCGACGACGCGCGCTACCGCCTCTGGAACGTCGCCTCCCGCTCGGGCCCCTTCTGGCTCCTCGTCCGCCTCCTCCCCGCCGCCGCCGCCCGCGCCCTCGCGGCCTCGCTGGAGCGGCGGCTGCGCACCACGAACCTCGCCTACCGGCTGGCCTTCCCGGCCGCGGCCTTCGAGGCGGCGGCCGCCGCCACGGGGGGGCGCGCCTTCGTCACGGGCCACTTCCACACCCTCGAGCGCCGGGGGGAGGGCACGGCCCTGCCCTGGGCCCACGACGGCCGCTTCTGGGTCTGGCGGGAGGGCCGGGTGGAACCCCTGGATCCGGACGCCGGCTCAACCTCGGACGACCCGGCGGATCCAAACTCCTAGCGCTCCTCCCGGAGGTCCCATGCGTGCCGTCCCGACCCTCGCCGCCGCCCTGCTCCTCGCGGGCTGCGCCCCCTACACCATCAAGTACGACGTGGATCCCGGTGCGGACTTCCGCGCCTACCACACCTTCGAGTGGTACGCCGCCAGCCGGCGGGCCAAGGGCCAGGCCAACGGCGGCAGCGAGATCATGGACCGCCGCGTCCGGCAGGCGGTGGAGCACCAGCTCGTGGCCAAGGGCTACGCCCCCGTGGCCGCGGGCGCCGATCCGGACTTCCTCGTGACCTACTACCCGATCTACCGGGATCGCCGGGTGCGCACCACCACTTCGGTGGGCGTGGGGGGAGGCTGGCGCCCCCGCCCCTGGGGCTACGGCGTCGGGGCCCGGTTCTCCGAGGTGCGCCACTACAAGGAGGGAACCATCCTCGTGGAGGTGGTGGACGGGCGGAGCAACCAGCTCGTCTGGCAATGCGCGGCGGTGGGGGCCCTCACCGCCCTGGATGACCCGCAGGAGGCGCAGGAGCAGGTCGCCCGGGCGGTCGCGGACATGCTCGAGAAGTTTCCCGGCCGCTAGTCCCGCGCCTCAACGGGAGGGCGGGAAGGCCACCGTGAACTCGATCCAGGCCCGGGCTGGCCGGCCGCCCTGGACCGCGGGCAGGTAGGTCGCCTGGCGCGCGGCGGCCATGGCCGCCTCGTCGAAGCCCGCCCGGCCGACGCCCTGGACCACCTGGATCTGGAGCGGGAGTCCGGTCTCTCCCACCAGCACCTTGAGCCGCACCCGCTGCTCCCGGAGGGTGAGGAGGAGGTTGCCCGAGGCCTGGCGGGGATAGGCGGGCGCGGGCAGGCGGACCAGGGCGGCCTCGCGGTGCGCGGGGAGGGCCGGCGCAGGGGGCTGGGCCGGGGCCTGGGGCGCGGGCGAGGCCGGGGTCGCGGAGGCCGGCGCGGGGGAGGCCGGCCCCGGCGAGGGTGCCGCCGCGGAGGCCGCCGCCCCGGGCCGTGGCGCGGCCTTCCCGCCCTGCCGGAGGCGGGCCTCCTCCCGGGCGTTGGCCTCGCGGAGGCGTTTCAGCTCCGCCTGCAGACGGTCCGTCTCGGCGTCCCCGCCCGCCGCGGGCGGCGCGGAGGCCTGGGGCGCGGAGGCCGCCGGGAGCGGACGGAGGGTGAGCCGGACCTCCCCGTCGCCGGGCCGCACCGGCAGCTCCTGGGGTTCGAAGCCGGCCTTCTCCAGGCGGAGGACCTGTCCGCCGGCCTTGGGGGACCAGCCGCGCAGGGGGGTCGTGCCCACCACCGTGCCGTCCGCGCTCACCGTGGCGCCCTCCGGGTCGGAGAGGACCTGGAACGCGTCGGCGGAGGCGGGCTGCGAGGGCACCGTCCTCCGGCGGATCGCCCACGCCCCCCCGCCCACCACGGCAAGGGTGAGGCTGCCCAGGGCGGCCGCGATGAGGAAGCCCCGGGCCGGCGTCGAGGAGGGGCGGTCCCCCACGGGCGCGCCGGCGGCGGGGCCCGGCGCCCAGGTCGGGACGGGGGGAGGCGGGGGCGGGGGCAGGCGGCGCGGGGCGGGCTCCCGCGCGGGAGGCGGGGGCAGGGGCCGCGCCTCGGGGGACGAGGCCGGCCGTGTCGCCGGGGGCGCGGCCGGGGGCATCGGAGCCGGGGGCATCGGAGGTGGAGGCTGGAGGGCGGGCGCCGAGGGCGCAGGCCGCAGGCCGCCGGCGGTGGCCGGTGTCGCGTCCGGGTCGGGCAGGGCCAGGGTGTGGGTTCCCCCCGGAATGGAGCCGTGGAGGGAGACGTCCTCCCCGGCCAGCACCAGCAGGAGCTTCGTCCGCGCGCTCGTGGCGAGCGGGACCGCGTGGACGAGGGCGCCGGCGAAGGCGTTCACGTCCGGGTAGCGCCGGGAGGGCTGCTTCTCGAAGGCCTTGCAGAAGACCCCGGCCAGGGCGGGGGAGAGGCTCGCGGGCAGCGTGGGCGGCTCCTGGACGATCTTCAGCAGCATGCTGGCGACGCTGTCGCCCTTGAAGGGCAGGTCCCCGGTGAGGGCCTCGAAGGCGGTGACGGCCAGGGCGTAGCAGTCCGTGGCGGGCGTGGCCACGGCGTCCTTGAGCAGCTCGGGCGCGATGTAGCTGGGCGTCCCCACGACGCCCCCGACCGTGGTGAGGTTGGACTCCCCGAGCTTGGCGATCCCGAAGTCGGTGAGCTTCACGCGGCCTTCCGGGGTGACCAGGATGTTCTCGGGCTTCACGTCCCGGTGGACGATACCCTCGGCCCCGGCGGCGTGGAGGGCCCGGGCGGCCTGGACGACGATGCGGAGCACCTGGTCCACCGGCAGCGGGCCCTGGGCCCGGATCATGGCGGCCAGGCTCTGCCCCTTCACGTACTCCATGGCGATGAAGGGTCCCATCGCCGTGTCCGTCCCCACGTCGTGCACGGTGATGACGTTGGGGTGATTGAGTTTGGCGGAGATCTCGGCTTCCCGCTGGAAGCGCTCAAGGGCGTGGTCGTAGCTGGCCCCCTTCTCGTGGACCACCTTGATGACCACCAGGCGCTTGAGGAGGGGGTCCTGGGCCAGGTACACCGCCCCCATCCCGCCCCGCCCGAGGAGGCTCTGGACCTGGTACCGCCCGATGCTGGTGGGATCCGGGTTCATGATGGACCGTTCCGGCAGGGTAGGCGCCGCGGGCCCCCCCGGCAAGCATCCGGGGCCCCGGAGGGGGTATCCTGGCGGCCCACCCTGGAGGCGACGATGGCCCAGATCACCCTTAAAGGCATGCCCGTGAACACCTCCGGCGACCTGCCGGCCCTCGGCGCCAAGGCGCCGGCCTTCACCCTCACGCGCACCGACCTGGCCGAGGTCCCGCTCTCCGACTTCGCCGGGAAGCGCGTGGTGCTCAACATCTTCCCCAGCCTCGACACGCCCACCTGCGCCACCAGCGTCCGGACGTTCAACGCCCGGGCCGCCGAGGTCCCCGGAACCGCCATCCTCTGCATCAGCGCCGACCTGCCCTTCGCCCAGAAGCGCTTCTGCGGCGCCGAAGGCATCGAGGCGGTGACCTCCCTGTCCTGCTTCCGTCACCCCGAGTTCGGTCCCGCCTACGGCGTGAACCTGGTGGACGGCGGCCTCCGCGGCCTGCTCGCCCGGGCGGTGGTGGTCCTCGACGCGCAGGGCACCGTGGTGCACCGGGAACTGGTCTCCGAGATCGCCAACGGCCCCGACTACGACGCGGCCATGGCGGCCCTGAAGAACTGAGGCGGGCTCCGGCGCAGGCTACCGGATCTCCCGGAGCCTGCGCAGCGCCGGCACCCGCCAGGCGGTGGCCGCCACCACCACGAGGGTCATCGCGCCGCCGAACAGCACGCTGGGGACGGTGCCCAGGAGGCGGGCCGCGAGGCCGCTCTCGAAGGCGCCCACCTCGTTGCTGCTGCCGATGAAGAAGCTGTTCACCGCCGACACGCGGCCCATGAGCTCGCGAGGGGTGAAGCTCTGCACCAGCGTGGCGCGCAGCACCACGGACACGTTGTCGAAGGCGCCGCTCAGCGCCAGCAGGACGAGGCTGAGGGCGAAGCTGCGGGACAGGGCGAAGGCGATCCAGCAGGCGCCGAAGAGGGCCACGCAGATCAGCAGCGTCCGGCCCGCGCGCTTCATGGGGGGCAGGAATACGAGGGAGAAGGACATCAGGATGGAGCCCACCGCCGGGGCCGCGCGGAGCCAGCCGAAGCCCACGGCGCCCACCTGCAGGATCTCCTTGGCGAAGATGGGCAGGAGGGCCGGCGCGCCGCCGAAGAGCACCGCGAAGAGGTCCAGGCTGAGGGCGCCGAGCACCACCTTTTCCCGGAAGACGAACACCACGCCCTCCCTCAGCCGGGCGAGCACGTCCCCGGCCACCGCCGCAGGAGCCGGGCGGGGCTCCACCCCGAGGAAGTAGAGGGAGCCCACCACCATCAGGCCGGCCTCGACGCCGTAGGCCACCGCGTAGCCGTGGCGGATGAGGAGGCCGCCCACCGCGGGTCCCGCCACCATGGCGATGTGGAACATGCCGCTGCGCCAGGTCGAGGCGTTGGCGTAGGCCTCGCGGGGCACGAGGTCCGCCGCCAGGGCCTGGTAGGCCGGCCGCAGGAAGGCCCGGGCGACGCCCCCGGCCACCTGGGCGCCGTAGAGCCAGAAGGTGGCCTGGACGGGGCCGCGCAGGTTCAGGAGGAAGAGGGCCACCGCGGTGGCGGAGAGGAAGGCCTGGCTGACCATGCAGACGCGGCGGCGGTCGGCCACGTCCGCCACGTGGCCGCCGTAGAGGGTGAGTAGCAGGAAGGGGATGGCCTCCGCCAGGCCCACGAGGCCCAGGGAGAGCGGGTCCCGGGTGAGCTCGTAGACCTGCCAGCCCAGGACCACGGTCTGGACCTGGGTGGCGACGATGAGCAGCAGGTTGCCCAGCAGGAACCAGCGGTATTCGCCGTGGCGCAGGGCCTGGAAGGGGTCGTGACGGTCGGGGACCGCCGCGGGAGGCTCGGGGTCGCCCGGGGCGGGGCCGCCCCCGGCCTCACTCATAGCGGAGCGCCTCGATCACGTCGAGCTTGGCGGCCTTGATGGCGGGCAGGAAGCCCGCGGTGATGCCCACCAGGGCGGAGAAGCCGAGGCCGAGCACGATGGCCCAGGTCTCCGTCACCGCCGGCACCTGGAAGTTCTTGAGCAGCCAGATGACGCCCGACGCGAGGCCCACGCCGATGAGGCCGCCGAAGGTGGAGAGCACCACGGCCTCCACCAGGAACTGCAGCATCACGCTGCGCTGGGTGGCGCCCAGGGCGCGGCGCACGCCGATCTCCCGGGTCCGCTCGGTGACGCTCACCAGCATGATGTTGGAGATGCCGATCCCGCCCACGATGAGCGAGATGCAGGCGGCGACGGCCAGCAGCGTGGTGATCACGGCGCTCTGCTGGGCCGAGGCCTGGAGCCAGTCGTTCTGCTTGCGCAGGGTGAAGTCGTTGTCCTGGCCCGGCCCCAGCTTGTGGCGCTGGCGCAGCAGGGCCGTGACTTCGGCGTCCGCCTGGTCCGTGAGGTCCTCCCGCGCGGCCGAGGCGATCACGAACTGGATCTTGTCGCGCCCCATGATCTTGCGCATCACGGTGGTGTAGGGCGCGTGCACGGTGTCGTCCTGGTCGCCCATGGGGCCGCCGCCCTTGCGCTCCAGAATCCCGATGACCTCGAAGGGCAGCTTGCCGATGCGGATGGTCTTGCCGATGGGATCCTCGCCGCCGGGGAAGAGGTTCTCCTGGACGGTCTTGCCGATGACGCAGACCTTGGCCTGGCTGCGCACCTCCTGGTCGTTGAAGTAGCGGCCCTTCTCCAGGTTCCAGCTCTTGATCTGGAGGTAGTCCGGATCCGCCCCGGCCACCTGTCCCACCAGCCAGTTGTTGTTCCCGTAGACCGCCGGCTTCGAGGTGCGCACGAAGGGCGTGGCCGCGGCGATGGTCTCGGGGAGCTCGTGCTGGATGGCGGTGGCGTCCTCGTCGGTGAGCGTGTCCATGCCGCCCAGCCCCACGGGGCCCGTGCCCGTCTTCGAGCTGGAGCCCGGAAAGATCATGATCATGTTGGTGCCCATGCTCTGGATGATGGCCTGGGAGGCCCGCTTGGAGCCCTCGCCGATGCCGATCATCGCGATGACGGCGCCCACGCCGATGATGATGCCGAGCATGGTGAGGAAGGCGCGGGTCTTGTTCCGCGTGATCGCGAAGAGGGCGAGCTTGATGAATTCCAGGAATCCCATCAGCACCTCCCGGAGGGGACTACCCCCCGATCGCGCAGGACATCAAGTCCTGCGCTCCCGCTCAGGCCGCGCGTTCCGCTCGCCTTCGCGGCGGGGGCCCCGTTGTTCCGCGTGATCGCGAAGGGGGCGAGCTTGATGAATTCCAGGAATCCCATGACTGACCTCCCGGCCTAGCGGCGCCCGCCGGGGCCCATGCCTCCCGTGAGCGGCGCGGGACCGGAGGCGCGCTTGGTCTCCTCCACGCCGACGAGGACCTGCATCCCCTCGGAGAGACCCTCGCCCATGATCTCGGTGAACTGCCCGTCGGTGATGCCGACCCTCACCGGGATGGACTTGGGCCTGCCGTTCTCCAGGACCCAGATCCGGTCATCCCGGCGGGCCACCATGCCCTTCACCGGGATCCCCCCGGGCGCGGCGCCGCCGGCCATGGCACCCATGCGGCCGCCGCCGGGGAAGCCCTGGCCGCCCGGACGTCCACCTCCCTGGCCGGGGCCGCGGCCCTGGCCCCGCTCGCCACCCCGGGCCTCGCCGGCATCCTTGCCGTCGCCGCCCTTGTCGCCCTTGGCGGACTTGTCGCCCTTGGCGGCCTTGGCGTCGGCGGGCAGGAAGGCCATGGGGTTGAAGCGCAGCGCGGCGCTGGGGACCTTCAGCACGCTGTCCCGGCTCTGGGTCTGGATGGCCACGTTTGCGGTCATGCCGGGACGCAGCTTCAGGTCCTGGTTGTCCACCTCCACGACCACCTTGTAGGTCACCACGTTCTGCTGGGTGATGGGCTCGAGGCGCACCTGGCTCACGGTCCCCCGGAACTGGGTGTCGGGGTAGGAGTCCACGGTGAAGAAGCCCTGCTGCCCGGCCTGCACCTGGCCGATGTCGGCCTCGTCGATGCTGGCCTCGAGCTTCATCTTCGTCAGGTCCTGGGCGATGAGGAACAGCGTTGGCGTGTTGAAGCTCGCGGCCACCGTCTGGCCCACGTCCACGTTGCGGCTCACCACCACGCCGCTCACCGGCGCGGTGATGGTGGCGTAGGCGAGGTTGGTCCTGGCCCGCTCCAGGGCCGCCTTGGCGGTCTCCAGGTTGGCCACCGCCGTGTCGTAGGCCACCTGCCGGGCGTCCAGGTCCTGGTCGCTCACCAGCTTCTCCTTGGCGAGCCGCTGGGTGCGGGCGAGCTGGCGCTTGGCGTCGTCGAGGGAAGTCTTCGCCCGCTCCAGGCCCGCCTGGGCGTCGGAGAGCGTGGCCTGCAGGAGGGTCGGGTCGATCTGCGCGATGGCCTGCCCCTTCTTCACCTCGGAATTGTAGTCCGCGAAGAGGGCCGCGATGGTGCCGCTGACCTGGGAGCCCACGGTGACCTGCACCAGGGCGGACAGGGTGCCCGTGGCGCTGATGCGCTGCTGCAGCGGACCCCGGGCCACCGGCGCCAGGCGCCACTTCACCTCGTCCCGCTTCGGCCGCAGCAGGGCCCAGGCGCCGCCGCCCACCAGCACCACCACCGCGCCGCCGACGATCCACGTGTTCCGCTTCATCCCGAATCCTTCACGGAAGGGGCCTTCGGCCCGAACCACTTACCTTGGCATACGAGGCTCAGGAAACCAAGGAAGGGTTTAACGCCTGTTGAGGATTTTCTTCAGCGCAGGACCAGGAGGACGCCGTCGAGGGCCCGGCGCGCGAACCCCTCCCCCAGGAAGCCCTGGAGGAAGCCCCCCGCGAGCACGATGGCGGCGCAGACCAGGAGGGTGGCCCCCGCGAAGGGCGCCTCCACCTCGGGCCGCTCCGCGGCCTCCCGCTCCTGGCGCTCGGTGGGCTTCTCGAGGAAGAGGGCCACCAGCACCCGCAGGTAGTAGTAGACCGACGCGAGGCTGGCCAGGACGCCGAGGACGGCGAGGCCGACGTGGCCGGTCCCCACGAGCTCCTTGAAGAGCATGTACTTCCCGTAGAAGCCGCCCGTGGGCGGAATGCCCGCGAGGCTGAGGAAGCAGACCGCGGCGCTCAGCCCCAGGACCGGGCGCTTCCAGCCGGCGCCCCGCAGGTCCGAGAAGGTGGTGCGGTCCCCCACCAGCCCGAGGGCCGTCAGCAGCCCGAAGGCCCCCATGTTCATGGCCAGGTAGATCACGAGGTAGAAGATCATGGCGCCATAGGCCCGCTCGGTGCCGGCCACGAAGCCCAGGAGCAGGTAGCCCGCGTGGCTGATGCTGGAGTAGGCCAGCATGCGCTTCACCGAGGTCTGGCTGAGGGCCGTGAGGTTGCCCACCACCATGGTGAGGGCCGCCAGCACCGCCACGGCGGCCTGGAGCTTGGCCCCCAGCACGGGCGCCTGGGAGAGGCCCCCGGGGAAGGCCCGGAGGAGGGCCACCAGGGCCACGCCCTTGGTGGCCACGGACATGAAGCCCGCGATGGGATGGGGGGCGCCCTCGTAGGCGTCCGGCGTCCACTGGTGGAAGGGAGCCGCGCTCACCTTGAAGAGGAAGCCCATCAGCAGCAGGGCGGCCCCGGCGAGGGCCAGGGGATCCGGGCCCCCGGACTCGGCGGCCAGGGCCGCGAGGCGCGCTCCGATGTCGTTGAGGTCGAAGGACCGCGTCAGCCCGTAGAGGAGGGCCGAGCCCATGAGGAAGCAGGCCGCGGCCACCGCCCCGGTGAGGAAGTACTTCAGGCCTCCCTCCACCGCCTCGGGCCGCTCCCGGACGGTGGCGGTGAGGGCGTAGAGGGGGATGCTCAGGAGCTCGAGGCCCAGGAACATCACCAGGAGGTTCGTGGTGGCCGCGAACATCATCATGCCCGTCACGCTGAAGAGCAGGAGGCTGAGGGTCTCCCCCTTGAAGGCGCCCTCCTGGTGGAGGTGGTCCCAGCACTGCAGCGTCGCCAGCGCGCCGCAGACGGTCACGAAAATGCCGCCGAACTGGGCCAGCCGGTCCATGCGGAGCTGGCCGAAGCTCGGCTGGCTGCCGAGGTGCCAGAGCTCCGTGAGGTGGTAGAAGCTCGCCAGGAGGGCCCCGAGGGCCACGCAGAACATCACGGCGCGGATCCACTTGTGGGTGGCCTGGTCCCGGTCCAGGGACGCGATGGGCAGCAGGCAGGCCCCGAGGGCCGGAATCAGCACCGGGAGCAGGGCGGCGAATTCCGAGGCGGAGAGGTTCATCGCGCGGCCTCCGCGGCAACGGTGGACGGGGCGTGGGGCGCGGACGCGGCCTCGGCGACGTGCGGGGCCGGGGCATGGCCGGCCGGAGCCCGGTCGGCCGGAGCCCGGAAGGCCGGGGCCGGGAAGGCCGGGGCCGGGGCGCCCGCCGCCTGGAGCAGCTGGGCCACCGGCGTCTCGCTGGCCGCCAGGAAAGTCTTCGAATGCAGCCCCATCCAGAACACCAGCGCCACCAGGGGCAGCATCACCGCGATCTCGCGCCCGTTCAGGTCCGTCTCGAGGTGGTGGGTGCCGCTGTCGGGATCGGGGTTCTCGGGGCCCCAGAAGACGCGCTTCACCATCCAGAGCATGTAGACGGCGCCGAGGAGCACGCCCAGGGAGGCCAGGGCCGCCGCCGTGCGACCCCAGGCGAGGCCGCTCACCCAGGTCCCGTTCAGGATGAGGAACTCGCCGATGAACCCGTTGGTCAGGGGCAGCCCGATGCTGCTCAGGGTGATGACGAGGAAGAAGGCCGTGAAGACGGGCATCCGGGAGGCCACGCCGCCGAAGTCAGCGATCATCCGCGTGTGGGCGCGGTCGTAGAGCATGCCCACCAGGAGGAAGAGGGCGCCGGTGCTGATGCCGTGGTTGAGCATCTGCAGCATCGCCCCCTGCACGCCGATGACGGTGAAGCTGGCGATGCCGAGGATGACGAAGCCCATGTGGGAGACGGAACTGTAGGCCACCAGCTTCTTCACGTCCCGCTGCACCATGGCCACCAGGGCGCCGTAGATGATGGCGATGACGCTGAGGACCGCGAGGGGCTTCGCGTAGTGCAGGGCGGCGGCGGGGAACATCGGGATGGCGAAGCGGAGGAGGCCGTACCCGCCCAGCTTCAGCAGCACGCCGGCGAGGATCACCGAGCCCGCGGTGGGGGCCTGCACGTGGGCGTCCGGCAGCCAGGTGTGGAGCGGGAAGAGCGGCACCTTGATCGCGAAGGCGAGGGCGAAGGCGAGGAACAGCAGGCACTGGGTGCGGAAGGGCATCGCCAGGGCGGCCTGGGCCATCACGGCCGGGGAGAAGGAGCCCGCCGCCGAGGCCAGGTAGAGCAGCGCGACGAGCCAGAGCAGCGAGCCCGCCAGGGTGTAGAGGAAGAACTTGTTCGCCGCGTAGCGCCGCTCGTCCCCGCCCCAGACGCCGATCATGAAGTACATCGGGATGAGCATCGCCTCCCAGAAGAGGTAGAAGAACAGCAGGTCCTGGGCGAGCAGGGCGCCGAGCATGGCGCTCTCCAGCAGCAGGAACAGCGCGAAGAAAGTCCCGGACCGCTGCTTGAGGCTCTCCCAGGTGCCCAGCATGGTCAGGGGCACGAGGAAGGTGGTCAGCAGCACCAGCCAGAGGTTCAGCCCGTCGGCGGCGAAGGCGTAGTCCACCGGCAGCCCCACCACCGTGAACCAGGCCCGGCGCTCGAGGAAGAGGGTCCCCGTCAGGTCCGGGGCCAGCACGAGGAGGCGGGCGAGGCTGATGACGAAGAGGCCGGTGGACCCCGCGAGGGAGAGCCACTTCACCACCGGCGACTGGCGGTCCGGGAAGGCCAGGAGCAGCAGGCCCAGGACGGCCGGGGCGAAGACCAGGAAGGAGAGGAGGTGGGTGCTCATCCAGGAAGTCACGGCGGCCTACTTCAGGAAGACGTAGAGGAGCAGGAGGGCGCCGAGGCCCATGGTCAGCGCGTAGTTCCGCACCCGGCCGGTCTGCCAGAGGGCGGTGAAGTCCCCCGCGACGCGGGTCAGGGCCCCGGGCAGGTTCACCCCCAGGCCGTCGATGATGATCACGTCCACGAGCTTCCACATGAGGTTGCCGAACCAGCGCACGGGGCGGAGGAGGTAGGCCTCCACGCCCTCGTCCACGAAGTACTTGTTCAGCAGCACGGTGTGCAGGCCCGGCAGCTTCGCCCCCAGGGCCTCGCCCTTCGCCAGGCCGTCCTTGTACATCCACCAGCCCAGCGCGCCGGAAGCGATCCCCAGGGTGGTGGAGATCCCGGCGAGCAGCCAGGCGGGGCCTTCGTGGTGGCCCGCGCCGTGCCCGGCCGCCGCCTGGCCGAAGGTGAGGGCCGGCTCGAGGAAGTGCTCGATGGCGAAGGAGCCGCCGAAGGCCTTGGGGATGCCCCAGAGGCCGGCGAGGACCGAGCCCGCCGCCAGCACGGCGAGCGGCGCGGTCATGGTCCAGGGGCTCTCGTGGGCGTGCTCGAAGGCGTGGTGGTCCCGGGGCTCGCCCCAGAAGGTGAGGGCCATGAGGCGCCACATGTAGAAGCTCGTGCAGCAGGCGCCGACCACGCCCAGGACCCAGAGGGCCGGGTTCTTCAGGTAGGCGAGGTAGAGGATCTCGTCCTTGCTGAAGAAGCCCGAGAAGCCCGGGAAGCCCATGATGGCGAAGGTCGCCAGCACCATCGTCCCGAAGGTCCACGGCATCTTCCCCCGCAGTCCGCCCATCCGGAACAGGTCCTGCTCGTGGTGCATGGCGTGGATCACGCTGCCGGCGCCGAGGAAGAGGAGGGCCTTGAACCAGGCGTGGGTGAAGACGTGGAAGAAGCCCGCGGCGTAGCCGGCGGACCCGAGGCCGAGGAACATGTAGCCGAGCTGGGAGACGGTGGAGTAGGCCAGCACCTTCTTGATGTCGCGCTGGACGAGGCCGATGGTCGCCGCGAAGAGGGCCGTGGCGACGCCCACCCAGGCGATCACGTCGAGGGTGTGGGGCGTGAGGGTGAAGACCGGCGCGAGCCGGCAGATCAGGTAGATGCCCGAGGTCACCATGGTGGCGGCGTGGATCAGGGCGCTGACGGGGGTCGGGCCCGCCATCGCGTCCGGCAGCCAGAGGTAGAGGGGGATCTGGGCGCTCTTGCCGGTGGCGCCCACGAAGAGCATCAGGGTCGCGAAGGTCAGGAGGCCCCAGCCCAGCTCGGCGTGGAGGCGGCCCGCCTGGTCGAGGATGCCCGAGACGGTGAGCGTCCCGAACATGCCGAAGAGGGCCATCATGCCGATGGCCATGCCCAGGTCGCCCACGCGGTTGAAGAGGAAGGCCTTGAGGCCGGCCGCCGGGGCGTAGTCGGTCTCGAAGTAGTAGCCGATGAGGAGGTAGGAGCAGAGGCCCACGCCCTCCCAGCCCACGAAGAGCAGGGGCAGGCTGCTGCCCATGACCAGCATGAGCATGAAGAAGACGAAGAGGTTCAGGTACGCGAAGTAGCGCGCGTAGCCCTCCTCCTCGTGCATGTAGCCGACGGAGTAGAGGTGGATGAGCGCGCCGATGCCGGTGATGACCAGCATGAAGGCGCCGCTCAGGGGGTCCACCACCAGCCCGAAGGGCACGCTGAGCCCGCCGGCGGCCATCCACTCGAAGTAGGTGGCCTCGAGGCGCTGGTGGGGCGCCCCCTTCATCGCCATGAACGCGATGAGGGAGAGCACGAAGGCGATCGCCACCATGCCGACGGCCACGTAGGAGACGACGCCCTTTCCGGCGCGCTTGCCGAGGAGTCCGTTGAAGGCCGAGCCCAGCAGGGGCAGGACGGGGATGAGCCAGAGGGTCGTCATCGCAGCCTCACTGCTTCATCAGGTCGGCGCGGTCGGCGTCGGTGGTCTGGCGGTGCCGGTGGAAGGCGATGACCAGGGCCAGGCCCACGGCCGCCTCGCAGGCCGCGACGCCGATGATGAAGAGGTAGAAGATCGTGCCTCGCACGTCGTTGCCGTGGGCGCGGGCGAAGGCGAGGAGCACGACGTTGGCGGCGTTGAGCATCAGCTCGATGCCCATGAACTGCATCAGCAGCGTGCGGCGCACCAGCACGGTGGCCAGTCCGGCCACGAAGAGCAGGAGGCCGACGGCGAGGTAGCCCTGGAGGTTGCCGGTCATGAGGCCGTCCATCAGTGCTCCCTTTTCGTCAGCGCCACGGCGGCGATCATCGCGGCCAGCAGCAGGAGTCCCACGGCCTCGAAGGCCAGGAGGTGCGCGCTGAAGAGCTCGCGGCCCACCTTCTCGAGCGTCATGGCGGGGGCGGGCCCGGCCTTGGCGCCCAGGGCCGCGGCGGCGGGGCTCTTCAGGACGAGGCGGAGGGCGCCGAACCCGAGCACCGCGCAGAGGGCGACGCCGGACCAGCGCTGGAGGGGCCGGGCCTGCACGGCGGGCTCCTCCTCGTGGCTGTTGAGCAGCATGATCACGAAGAGCACCAGCACCATGATGGCGCCGCTGTAGACGATGAGCTGCAGGGCGGCGGCGACCGGATTCGCGAGGAGCAGGAAGAGGCCGGCGACCCCGAAGAAGCTCAGCACCATGCAGAGGCCCGCCGTGATGACGTTCTTCTGCAGGATCATGGCGCCGGCGCCGAGGAGCGTGATGAGCGCGAAGACGACGAACATGCGCCCTCCTACTTCGACACGGGGACGCGCGGGACGGCGGGCAGCGGATCCTGCTGGATCTCGGGCTTCCCGTCGGCGGCCGCGTAGGTGTTCATGAGGTCCCACTTGCCGAAGTTCATGGCGAGGCGGTCGTAGGCCGCGAGCTCGTACTCGTTCCGCAGCCAGATGGCGTCCTTGGGGCAGGCCTCCTCGCACATGCCGCAGTAGATGCAGCGCAGCATGTCGATGCGGAAGACCTTCGGACGCTTCTCCTCGAAGCCCTGGGTGTAGTTCAGGTCGCTGAACTCCTCGGCCTCGATGGTGATGCACCGGGCCGGGCAGGCCTCGGCGCACATGAAGCAGGCCACGCACTTGATCGCCCCGTCCTCGAAGCGCTTGAGCTCGTGGAGCCCGCGGTAGCCCGCCGGCATGGGCTTCTTCATCTCGGGGTACTGGATGGTGAAGCGCTTCGCCGTGGGCGTCGTGATCTGCTTCAGGAAGTGCCGGAACGTGATGGCCATGCCCTTCAGCACCGGCCAGACGTAGCTGCGGTCCAGCCAGGTGAGTTCGACCTGCTTGACGACGACGCCCATGTCAGTGGCTCCTCATCCAGTAGGCGTAGGCCAGCAGGTTCGCCATCGAGAGCGGCAGCATCACCTTCCACCCCATGAACATGAGCTGGTCGTAGCGGAAGCGCGGCAGGGTCCAGCGCACCCAGATGAAGACCCAGCACAGGAAGAGGACCTTCACCGCGAAGGACACGACGGTCAGCGCCCAGTGGGCGTCGGGCATGAAGGGCACCTGCCAGCCGCCGAGGAACATCGTGGTGATCAGCGCCGAGGCCGTGATGATGTGGAAGTACTCCGCGAGGCCCATGAGGGCGAACTTCATGGAGCCGTACTCGGTGTGGAAGCCCGCCACGATCTCCGACTCGCCCTCGGCGAAGTCGAAGGGCAGGCGGTTGGTCTCGGCGAACATGCACACGAAGAAGACCAGGAAGCCCACGGGCTGGCGCCAGATGAACCAGCCGCGGGCGCCCTGGTCCGCGATGATCTGGTGCGGGTCGTATCCGCCCACGGCCATGAACACGGCCAGCACGGCGAGGCTCATGCCGATCTCGTAGCTCACCATCTGGGCCGAGGCCCGCATGCCGCCGAGGATGGACCACTTGTTGTTGCTGGACCAGGCGGACACGAGGATGCCGTAGACCGAGAGGGCGGCGATGGCCATGGGGTAGAGCATGCCCATGCCGTTGGCCGGTTCCAGCAGGCTGAGGTGGTAGGTGTGGCCGCCGCTGGTGACGCTCCTCCCGAAGGGGATCACGGCGAAGCCCAGGAGCCCGGGCACGAACATCAGCAGGGGGCCGAGCCAGTAGAGCCGCTTGGTGACGTGGGGCGGGACCAGGTCCTCCTTGAAGAAGAACTTGATGCCGTCGGCGATGGCGTGAAGGAGGCCGATGACGCGGTACCTGCCGAAGAGGGCGGCCCGGTTCGGCCCGATGCGGTCCTGGATCATGGCGGAACCCCGGCGCTCCACCCAGGTCAGGGGCGGGGCCAGGGCCATGAGGAAGCCGAACGCGATCACGACCTTGACCAGCATCCACAGGGTCGCCACGGACAGTCCGGTCAGGTGGGCAAGGGTATCCATGGGCGGCGGTATCCGAAGGGCCGGAACGGCAGGGCTTTGGGGAAGGAAATCCGCGGGGCGGCGAACCTTAAGAAGTTAGCAGAGGGGGCTGGGACTGGTAAGGGCGGGGCCCGGCCCCGAGGCCTCCGACTGGTCTAGCCAGGAATCCTTGAACCGGCTCTGGGGCCTGGACCACTCACGGGCGATGCTCTGGAAAACCCACCGGGGCCCTCGCCCCTCACCCTTCCGGAGTCCCCATGCCCCGCCTCCGCGGCCTCGCCCTGTCCGCCCTCCTCGCCCTGGGCGCCGCGCCCGCCCTGCCGGCCCAGACGCCCACCCACCTCGGCGTGCCCCAGTACCGCCTGTTCACCCTGCGCTTCTACCGCGCCGCCACGGATCCCGTGGGCGGCAACCAGTACAGCGGCCTGCAGATCTGGGACGGCGCCGGGAATCCCATGACCTTCCCGGCCTCGGGGATGGCGATGGTGATCACCGACCTGCGGGTCACCCACCAGGGCATCCCCTACACCAACGGCACCTGGGAGATCGCGGAGATGAACCAGAACACCAACGGGATCTTCAACCAGCGCTGGCAGCTCTTCCTGCCGCAGACCGCCGTGGCGGGCGGCCACCACGCCCCCATGACCTCGGGCCTCGTGTTCAGCTACCCCATGAAGCCCGTGCTCTCCACGAACATGGACCAGACGCAGGTGGCCAACCAGGTCTACGCCTACGGGTACTTCGTCCCGGTGAAGTAGCGGGCCCGGCGGGGCCCCCGCGGTCCCAGGCGTGCGGCGCCGAGGACGCGGGGGCCTACCGGCCCTCGGCCTTGGCCCAGGAGTCCTTCAGCGCCACCGTGCGGTTGAACACCGGCGCGCCGGGCTTCGAATCGGGATCGGCGCAGAAGTAGCCCAGGCGCTCGAACTGGAAGCGGTCGCCGGGCCTGGCTTCGGCGAGGCCGGGCTCCAGCTTGGCGGCCAGGATCTCCAGCGAGTGGGGGTTGAGGGTGTCCCGCCAGTCGCCGCCCTCGGCGATGTCCATGGGATCCTCGGCGGTGAAGAGCCGGTCGTAGAGCCGGACCTCGGCGTCCACGGCGTGCCGGGCGCTGACCCAGTGCAGCGTCCCCTTCACCTTCCGGCCGTCGGGGGCGTCGCCGCCAAGGCTGGCGGGGTCCCAGGTGCAGCGCAGCTCCACCACCCGGCCATTCGTGTCCTTGATCACATCCTCGCAGCGGACGAGGCAGGCGCCCTTGAGGCGCACCTCGGCGCCGGGGGCGAGGCGGAACCACTTCTTGGCCGGCACCTCCATGAAGTCCTCGGCCTCGATCCAGACCTCGCGGGTGAGCAGGAGCTGGCGCGTGCCGAAGGCGGGATCGGGATGGTTGGCCACGTCCAGGGCGTGGGCCTCGTCCTCGGCCATGTTGGTGATGGTCACCTTCAGGGGCCGCAGCACGGCCATCCGTCGCGGGGCCACCTTCTCCAGGTCCTCGCGCATGGCGTGCTCCAGCAGGGCCACGTCCGTGAGGCTGTCGCGCTTGGCGACGCCCACCCGCTCGGCGAAGGCCCGCAGGGCGGCGGGCGTGCAGCCCCGGCGGCGCAGGCCCGAGATGGTGCTCATGCGGGGGTCGTCCCAGCCCTTCACGTGGCCCTCCTGGACGAGCAGGAGGAGGCGGCGCTTGCTCATCACCGTGTAGGTGAGGTTGAGGCGGGCGAACTCGATCTGCTGAGGATGCGGGCGGCGGAAGAACTTGCCGTCCACGTCCTGCTCCAGGAACCAGTCGTAGAGGGGCCGGTGGTCCTCGAACTCGAGGGTGCAGATGGAGTGGGTGATGCCTTCGATCGCATCACTCACCCCATGGGCGTAGTCGTAGAGCGGGTAGATGCACCAGGCGTCGCCGGTGCGGTGGTGGTGGGCGCGCCGGATGCGGTACATGAGCGGGTCGCGGAGGTTCATGTTGCCGCTCTGCATGTCGATCTTGGCGCGCAGGACCCGGGCGCCGTCCGGGAACTCGCCGGCCTTCATGCGGCGGAACAGGTCCAGGCTCTCGGCGGCGTCGCGGTTCCTGAAGGGGCTGTCCTGGCCGGGCTTGAAGAAATTGCCGCGGGCCTCCTTGATCTGCTCGTCGGTCTGGTCGTCCACGTAGGCCTTGCCCGCCTGGATGAGGTACTCGGCGTAGTCGTAGAGGGTCTGGAAGTAGTCCGAGGCGTAGAACTCGCCGGCCCACTCGAAGCCCAGCCAGCGCACGTCCTCCTTGATGGCGTCCACGTACTCCTGCTCCTCCTTCGTCGGATTCGTGTCGTCGAAGCGCAGGTTCGTCGCGCCCCCGTAGCGGATCCCGAGGCCGAAGTTGAGGCAGATGCTCTTCGCGTGCCCGATGTGCAGGTACCCGTTCGGCTCCGGCGGGAAGCGCGTCAGCACCCGCCCCTGGTGCTTGTCCGTCACCCGGTCGGCTTCGATGATGTCCTCGATGAAGTTGAGGGCGCGGGGTTCGGGGGTGGAAGCGTCGGGGAGCATGGTCTGGGATTCCAATCGGTGTGGGCTGAATCTCACAGATTACAGCCTCGGGCGAGCGGGGCGGCGAGACGGCCTTTCTCGTGGCGAGAGTGGCAGCCTAGCCGGTGCCGCACCGGGGACCGGAATCAGGACCATCTCGGCCGACAGTGCCGGTTTCCCCCTGAGATGCACCTCGGAGCCTATGCCGTTGGTGGCCTGCTGTCATGCGAGACGCCTGGAATTCCTACCCCATCATGGCTCTTTGGGTCCTCTGGCACGGTGGTGGGCCGATGATAGGATCCCAATCGTAGCCAGAGGCTAGCCACTGCCCTGGTGACCCAGAGGGGCGGGAATGATTTTTCGAACTGGATTGCTCTGCGTGGTGCTCGCGCTGGTCGTCTCTTGTGGTGGGGGTGGAGGCGGAGGCACGGCCGCGGCCAGCCCATCCCCACAACCGAGTCCCGTGCCTGCCCCTAGCGCGCTAACCGTCACTTCAGACTCAAGATCCGACCAGCAATTCACGATGGTCTGGACACCTTCCGCAGGACAAGTCGATGGTTACGAGCTTGAAGGGAAGGTAAACCAAGATGGGTTCCAGAAACTTCATAACGGCCTTATTCCGTCAACTTATAATTCTGTTATTATTTCCTACACGTCTTCTATTGGTGATCTTACACCTCTAGAATTTCGTATCCGAGCAGCGCGGGGTATCTACTTTAGTGAGTACTCGAATACCGCGAAGTACAGCATCCCGCTCCGACCGCCCGCAGGCCTTCGAATCACCATCGACGATTCCGCCGGAGGGGTCCAACTGCTTTGGGACAAAGTCTCCACGGCCGCTGAAGGCTACACCGTGGAACGGTGCCGCTCGGATGCCCTCGGCAATCCGATTTCCCAGTGGGAACGGATCATTGAGCACCCATCTGGGTATGACACCAACTTCCTGGATACTTCCGTGCAAGAGCTTGATCAAGTCCTCTATCGTGTCTCGAACACGAGTGGCCGCTTTGTCAGCGCTCCAAGCAATGCAGTTCTGATTGCCGTTCCACCATTTAGACCCTATGACTTTGCAGCCCAGGTCCAAGCTGGGGAGGTCGATTTTACATGGAAGACTAATAGTAAATTAACTCAAACCTTTAGATTGATCCGCGGTGTAGGGCCGTACAACACCAACCCAAGCGGCGAACAGATTGCCATCCTCCCTGAAGGTGCCAAGGCGTATGTAGAATCAAATGTCCCAGTCGGGTACTACTATTACACCTTGATCCCACAGGGCTTGCCTGTCGTCCGGGCTAGCGACTCCATCCTTGTCACCGTTAAAAATACCATTGAAGCAATAAATTACTCAAAAGAGTCGATCATTGTACCTCCCGGGTACTTCGTTGAGGATGCAAGCTACTCCAACCTTTCAGGGTGGGTGGTCGGGACCTTCCCCCCCATCGGAAGCCTCCCCACCAACCTATCGTTCCCTGCCTACCTTCCACCCGGGCGAACCGGGACACCCATCAGGTTCCTCGCTGCCGATGCCACTGGGCAGACACACCTGGTCTCCTTCTATAAGTCATCTCCTACCGCCACTTTGAACTCCATCTACCACGATTGGTTCAATGGCACCCAGTGGTCCTCGGAGAGTTTCGGGGCCCGGGACCTCCCCACCCTGAGTCTCTATGAACCCGTGGCTTTCGCGGCGTCCGGATCAGGTCGGCCCAATTTCATGGTCGAGAATCGAAACATCTCCTCAACGGTTGATCATCGACTCTCTCAGCTAGAGTACATCCGTAAATCTGATTCCGGATGGCAAATCGAGCCGCTTTCAACTGCTGTCGAAGACGAAAATTTCGAGCGGTTCCAGTTTAGCCTGGACTCCAACAGCAATGCCCATCTGACCACCTTCTACGGTGCGTCAATCACTGCATTTCATAGGCTCTCACTCGACCACTGGCAACGCGAACAGCCGCCACTCGGAGTAACGGCACCGCGGGGTATCGCCTGGGTCGACTCGCGCTGGTTGGACGCAGGTAATGGTTGGGTCTTCTACGAGGCTTACCAGGCTGATGTCTTTAGCGCACTGATCGATCTTTACGTTGTTCAGAAGCAGGCTGGCACCTGGCTCTCACCGGTGCGGCTGTGCACCCGGCCAACCCAGTCCACCTCGGGCACCTGGGCGGACACCGCCCTGTCGAGCACAACCACTCGGCCGGTTCTGATGTACTGGAGCGCCTACGGCTGCCGAGTGTTCGATCAAGTCGCTGGCAAATGGAGGGAGACCCTTCTGGATCTCGAGATCGAACAGCCGCGATTCATCAGAACCTGCTTCGACGATCAGGCCCGGCTCAGGTTCATGGCGAAGACCTGGAGCGGAAAGTTCTGGTTCGCCGTGGAGCTTCCATAACCCGGTACAGCGTCCCGGGACATCAAAGCCAGCGTGCGAGCCGCCGCCCCACTTCCTCCGCCCCCAGCAGCGCCATGGTGTCGAAGATCGGCGGGCTGACGGGCTTGCCGCACAGCGCCACGCGCAGGGCCTGGGCGAGGTCCTTGAGCTTGAGGCCGTGCTTCTCCAGGATCGCGTTGAACGATGCTTCCAGCGCGTCGTGGGCGTAGTCGGAGAGGGCCAGCACGTCCTTCAGCGCGGGCTTGACGGCGTCGGTCATGAACTTGGCGACGGCCTTCTCGTCGAACTCGGCGGGCGCGGCCCAGCAGAATTCCAGGAAGCCGGCCATGGCCTTGAGGTCCTTGCCCTGCTGGGTGCACCGGATCGCGCGGGCCTTCCAGTCGTCGGACTTCGTCTTCCACGCCTCCGGCATGAAGGCCGCGAGATGCGGCGCGATCTCGGTCCAGTCGGCGCGCTGGATGAGCTTGAGGTTCATCCACTCCAGCTTGGCCATGTCGAAGCGGGCGGCGCTCTTCTGCACGTCCGAAAGGTCGAAGAGCCGGATCATCTCGTCGTCGGTGAGCAGCTCTTCTTCGGCCGTCTCCACGGCGCGACCGTCGATCTTCGGGGTCCAGGAAAGGCGCGCCAGGGCGAGGCGGATGGCGCTCGGCAGGAAGCCCATGGCCTGGTACTCGGTGATGCTCGTGGCCCCGTGGCGCTTGCTCAGCTTCGCCCCGTCGGCGCCCAGGATCATGGGCACGTGGGCGAAGGCCGGCAACTCGTGGCCGAAGGCCGCGTAGAGCGCGATCTGCTTGGGCGTGTTGTTCACGTGGTCGTCGCCGCGGATCACGTGGGTGACCTCCATGTCCACGTCGTCCACCACCACGCAGAAGTTGTAGGTGGGCACGCCGATCTCACCGGCCTGATCGGGCGTGCGGGCGATGATCCAGTCGTCCAGGCTCTCGGCCGGGAACGTGATGTCGCCCTTGATGAGGTCCTTCAGCACGATGTCGCCGGTCTCCGGCATCCTCAGGCGCACGGCGGCGGGCACCGAACCGTCGAAGCCCTTGTCCCGGCAGCCCCGGCCCGCGTCCTTGCCGCGGTTGTAGGTGAACACCTTGCCCGCGGCCTCCACCTCGGCCCGGCGGGCGTCCAGGTCCTCCCTGGAGCAGCGGCAGAAGTAGGCCCTGTCCTCCTCCAGCAGCTTCCTCACCGCCGGCTTGTAGTGGCTCTCCATGCGCATCATCTGGCGGTAGGGGCCGTGGGGGCCGATCCACCGCGACGGGTCGCCCACCACCGGGCCCTCGTCCCAGTGCAGGCCGCACCATTCCATGCCCTCCTCGATGATCCGGATGTTGTCGTCGGTGCTGCGGGACAGGTCGGTGTCCTCGATGCGCAGGATGAAGGAGCCGCCGTGCTTCCGGGCGTAGAGCCAGCAGAAGAGGGCCGTGCGCACCCCCCCGATGTGCAGCATGCCGGTGGGGCTGGGGGCGAAGCGGGTGACGACCTTCCGGGACATGGGGCCTCGAATCCAAAACTCCAGTGTGCCTCAAGGGGGCTTGGGACTCTCGGCTTTGGGCTTTGGCCAGGACGGAACCCCGCCCGCCGCCTTCATGATGGAATGCGGAGCGGCCCATGGGCCCGCCAGGCCCAACCAGAGCCCAAGGCCCAGAGCCCAGAGCCTACTTGATGTAGAGCTTCAGCTTGATCTCCACGGGCGCCTCCCCGGTGAAGAGGCTGCGGTCCAGGACCACGGGCACCTCGACGCTGCTCACGGTGGGCACGTGGCCCGAGGCCGCGGCGTGGGCGTGGCCGGGGACCTCCTCCGCCGGGGCCAGGTCCTCGATCTCCTCCAGGACCTCGCCGGCGCTGAGCTCCTCCACCTCCAGGGGCTTTCCCGCGTGGGCGGCCGCCGGCGGCGGGGCCGCCGCGGGGGCGGGCGCCGAGGGGACGGGGGCGGCCGCGGGGGCGCCGGGCAGGAGGATGGGGTGCTCCTCGACGGCGCCGCCGCCATATTTCTCGGCCAGGTGCTTGAGCACCAGCTTGGCCACGCCGGTGAGGGTCTCCCGCACGCCCTCGCCCTTCATCGCGCAGGCCTCGAAGGTGGGGACGTGGAAGCGGTTCACCGCCTCGTCCAGCTTGTCCGTGGGCAGGGCGTTGGGGGTGTCCCGCTTGTTCCACTGGATCACGTGGGGGATCTTCTCCAGGTCCGCCCCCTGCTCCTTCAGGTTGTCGATGAGGTTCTGGAAGGACTCCTTGTTGCTCTCCAGGGCCGGGGCCTGGGAGTCCGCCACGAAGACCACGGCGTCCGCGCCGCGCAGCACCAGCTTCCGGGTGGCGTCGTAGAAGACCTGGCCGGGCACCGTGTAGAGCTGGATGCGGGTCTTCATGCCCCGGATGGTCCCCAGCTCGATGGGCAGGAAGTCGAAGAAGAGGGTGCGGTCGGTCTGGGTGGCGAGGCTCAGCATCTTGCCCCGGCCGTCCTGGGGCAGGGAGTCGTAGATCCACTGCAGGTTCGTGGTCTTCCCGCAGAGGCCGGGGCCGTAGTAGACGATCTTGGCCGTCAGCTCCTTGGTCGCGGCATTGAAGAGCACCATGGGGCCTCCGCTCCGGTTTCGGGGAATTGTGGTGCAAGGGTGGCGCAATACGCGCATTTAGGTCAAGTTTCCCGGTCCTTCCGGCCGTTTGCATTGCCCGCCGGGCCCCTATACACTTCGGCGAGCATCCCACACGGAGTCCAGAGGTCATCATGGCGAAGCTGCTGGTGCAGGAAAGTTCGGGCGTCCGGGAATTCGAGCTGGTGGACAACGAGGTCCACATCGGCCGCGAGCTGGACAACACCCTCCGGCTGGCGGATCCCAGCATCTCGCGGCACCACTGCATCATCCGCCGGACCACCACGGGCTTCGAGGTCCAGGACCTGCAGAGCAGCAACGGCGTGCTCCTGAACGGCTCGCGGGTCCAGACCGCGCCCATCCGGGACGGGGACCGCATCACCCTGGGCCAGATGCAGCTCACCTTCGTGGACCCGGACGCCTCCGTGGGCGCCACGGTGGCGGTGCACAAGGACAGCGTGCCGGATTCCCCCCTCGGCACCCTGCGCATGAGCGCCGAGCAGATGGCGGCCATGCAGGGCAGCCTGCAGGCGCCGTCGGATCCGACCCCCATGCCGGGGGCCGCGCCGGTGACCCAGCTCCCGCCCCAGCCGCCCCCGCCGCCCCCACCCCCGCCCCGGCCGGTGGACCCGCCCACGACGCCCATCGCCGCCCACGACATGCCGGCCCGGGCCGCGGCCGCGCCCCCGCCGAAGGTCGAGCCCCCCAAGCCGCCGGAGTTCGGCCACTTCACCGACCCCGGCGCCGCGTCCCGCAGCCCCGTGCATCCTTCCCATGCCGCCCCGGTCGCGCCGCCCCCTCCCGCGGGCACGGCGCCCCACGCCGTCCCGGCCGCGACGATGGGCGGGGCCCCCAAGGCCGTCGGGATGCTCGGCAAGTTCCTGCCGCCCATCCCCGACGACGCCCAGCCCACCGGCGAGCGCGGGGACTTCGTGACCCGGCTGATCGCGGCGCTCATCGACGGGGCGGTGATGATCCCCATCGTCATCGTGGTCATCGTGTTGTACGTGGTCATGGGCATCCTGACGCGCATGGTCCCCGCCATCGGGATCCTGGGGTCCTGTCTGGTCGGATTGCTCTACCTGGGCGCGTTCGCGGGCTACTTCCTCTACTTCATCCCGAAGTGCGTCTCGAAGCACGGCGCCACCATCGGCAAGAAGATGATGAAGCTGCGCGTGGTGCCCGAGGACAACCCCTACGGCCGCCTCAGCTTCGGCCAGGCCCTCATCCGCCAGCTCTGCCACATGCTGAACTTCACCATCGGCTACCTGCTGATCTTCGGCGCCGAGCGCAAGGCCGTGCACGACATGATCACCAAGACGGTCGTCATCAAGGTCGATCGTTAGTCAGTTTCCTAACCCCACGGGCCCCCGCCCACATCCTGGAGCAGAGCCATGAGCGAAGGCACGACGGCCAAGCCCTTCAACGACGAGGACAAGATCCACCTGTTCCTCGCTTACTTCGGCCTTCTTTCCCTGATCCCTTTCATTATGTTCAAGGACAAGAAGGAGGACCCGCAGAAGGAGTATGTCTACTGGCACGCCCGCCAGGGGCTGGCCCTGGCGATCACCGTGGTCGTGATCTGCATCCCCACCGCCGTCATCTCCATCGTGCCGGTCATCGGTTGGATCATCGGCTGCCTCGGATGGATCCTCATCCTCGTGCTCAGCCTCGGTGGCTCGATCATGGGCTGGATCAAGGCCTTCGGCGGCCAGAAATGGGAGATCCCCGGCGTGTCCAAGATCTCCGGAATGCTGGGCTGATCCTCCTGCTGGAGTCTCGCAAGACTCTCTCTGGAACTCTTGACGCCCGCCTCATTGAATTCTTTGGAACGCCCCCAACAACGGACCGATAGAACGCGGTCCCCTTCCAGGTGCCGGAGCAGGTCATGAACTACGATCCGCAGGGCGTTCCCGACTATCAGAAAGTTCAAAGCTCTGTCTCGGGTCCAGCCATCTTCCTGATGGTTGTCGCCGGACTAAGCATCGCAATGGCGCTGCTCTCAGTCCTAGGCAATCTCCTGGGAACGGGCATCAACGCGGCTCAGATGAGTCGCTTCGGCGGCGACCAGCGGATGATCCAGATGATGTCCGGGGTCATCGGCATCGTTATGGCCGTCGTCTGGATCATCGTGAACGGCGTGATCTTCATGGGCGCCATGAAGATGAAGAACCTCCAGAGCCACGGCATGGCCATGACCGCCGCGATCCTGGCGATGGTTCCCTGCCTGGGCGGCCATCCCTGCTGCTGCTGGCCCCTGGGCCTCGCGGCGGGCATCTGGTCCCTGGTGGTCCTGATGAAGCCCGAGGTCAAGGCTGCCTTCCCAGGCTGATCCCAGGCAGGGCCGGGACCACGGCCCTGCCCTGCTGACCTTCCTCGGCGCAGGCGCCATCGCCGCCAGCCTTCTGCTCCCCGCGGGAGGCGCCGGGGACCTGCCCTGGTGCGCCTTCCAGGCGAGCACAGGCCTGAGCTGCCCGGGCTGCGGCCTGACCCGCGCCTTCGTGGCCATCGCCCATGGACGCTTCCTGGAGGCTTGGCGGCTGCACCCCTTCGCCTACCCGCTTTTCCTGATGGCCATGAGCGGCGTGGCCGCCCCCTGGCTGGTCCGGAAAGGCTGGACGCCCAGCCCCCGCCAGGTCGGGTGGGGCCTGGGGCTTCTTTCGGCGGCCATGGTCGTGTACGGAGGCCTGCGACTCCTGGGGGAGTTGCGCGCCCGGCGGACCATCGTGGGACATCCGCCCAGCGCCACCCGGATGCGTCGCTGAACAATGACCCCGGACACCCCCGGCCGGGGTGAAGATGGGGGATGGACAACCCCTATACGCCTTCCCACGCCTCCATGGACATCCTCCCCCAGCCCCCCAGCGCCGGAAAGGCCAAGCTCTTCGGCATCCTGGGCATCTGCAGCCACGTCCTCTGCCTGCTGGGCGCTCCCTTCGCCATCCTCTTCGGCATCCTGGCCCTGGTCCGCCACGCCCGGGCGAAGCGGGAGCACGCGGAATACCCGGACGCCTATGCCCGGCCCCACGCCACAGGCCTCGTCACGGGCATCGTGGCCCTGGGTCTGCTGGTGATGGCCCTGCCCATGACCGGCATCGTGTCCGCCATCGCCATCCCGGCGCTGCTGGGGCAGCGGGAGAAGGCGAAGATCCGGGCGGTGGAGTCCCTGATGAACAACGTCTCCGGCGAGCTGGCGCGCACCGGGGACGACCTGGCCGCCCGCACGCCGGGCCGGCCGGTGCAGGCCCAGGAGGTGGTGAGCACCGTGCTCGGCATGCGGAACTACCAGTATCCGGCCGCGAAGAACCCCTATGGCGGGACCGGATCGCCCTACCGCCTGGGGGACGGGCCGGCCGGCCCCGGCGAAGTCGCGCTGGAGCCCGTGCAGGCCTTCCTCGACCCCATGACCGCCGAGCGCCACCCCGCCGTCGTGGTCCGGGGCCAGTACTTGAAGAACGGCGCGGCCACGGTCGTGTCGAAGGTCATCGCCTTCGACTGAACCGCGAGACCCTAGATCGTCACCGTCGCGTCCTGCCAGAGCACCTCGAAGGGCCGCACGGCGTGCTCGATGCCCTTCAGGGTGCAGGCCTCCATCTCCCGCAGGCCGGCGGTGCCGATGAGTTCGGCAGTGCGGGGGCCCACGACCACCATGCCGGACTTGGCGACGGCGCTCTCAAGGCGGGAGGCGAGGTTCACCGTGGAGCCCATGACCGTGTAGTCCATGCGCTTCTCGCAGCCGATGTCGCCGGCGAAGGCCTCGCCGCTGTTGATGCCGATGCGCATGTGCAGCTCGGGCCAGCCCTCGGGCCGGTCGCGGTTGAGCTGCAGCAGCACCTGCTGCATCGCGATGGCCGCGTCCACCGCGTGGCGCGCGTGGTCGGGATCGGGCTGGGGCGCGCCGAAGAAGGCCATAATGGCGTCGCCGATGTACTTGTCCAGCGTCCCGCCCCGGGCGAAGACCTGCTCGGTCATCACCTCGAAGGCGCGGTTGAGGATGTTGGCCAGCATGAGCGGCTCCATGCCCTCGCTCATGCGCGTGAAGCCGCTGATGTCGGCGAAGAGCACCGAGACCTCGCTGCGCTGGGCCTGCAGCACCGGCGCCTCCGCGCTCTGGCTGCTCTTCAGGATCTGGTCCACGATCTGCGGGCTGTGGTAGCGCTCCAGGCGCTGGCGGAACTTGGCCTCCCGCTCGCGCTGGATGCCCACGGCCGCGAAGTTGGCCATGGCGCTGAGCAGGTGCTCGTCCTCCCGCTTGAAGCCGCCCTTGTTGAGGCTGGTCTCCAGGTAGATCACGCCCAGGCTCTGGTCGTCCACGATCAGCGGCGCGCAGAGCGCCGAGGTGATGCCGTGGATCTTGATGCTGTCGCCGGCGGCGAAACGGGGATCCAGCCGCGCGTCCGTGGTGAGGATGGTGACCCGGTCCTTCATGGCCGTGTGGGCGATGGTGCGGCTGATGGGGGCCGCGCTCTGGCCCGGCTTCTCCTCCCAGACCAGCTCGGGCACCAGGGCGCCGCTGGGGTCCGCCAGCAGGATGAAGCCGCGCTGGCAGGGGATCTGGCTGGTCACCAGGTTCATCACCGAGCCCAGCAGCTCCTCGAGGCCCGCCGCCCGCAGCAGGGTGCCCGCCATGGCCGCCAGGCGCTGGAAGAGCTGGGTGGTGCTGCCGGAGGCGGCCTCCCCCGCCTGCTGGGCCAGCATCTTCTCCAGGCTGGCGTGGGGGATCATGATGGAGCCGCTCTGGTCGAAGGCGCGGTCCTCCAGGCTGATCTTGGAGCTGCTGGCCTTGGGGACCGAGAGCATGTTCAGGACGCCGCTGGCCTGGTGCCCCCCGGAGGCCCGGGGCGGTGGCTGGGGCGTCGGCGTGGGGGCCTTCTCGTCGAGGATCTCGATGGGCACCTCGCCCAGGAATACCGTGTCGCCGGGCTTGATGGGCGTCGGGCCGGTGATGGGGTGGCCGCCCACGGTGGTGCCGTTCAGGCTGCGGAGGTCCATCACGCAGGGCCTGCCGTCCTTCAGGAGGAAGCGGGCGTGGACCCTCGACACCGCGTTGGCGGAGAGGCGCAGGTTGGCGGCCTCCCCCCGGCCCACAGTGAAACCCTCCTCGGTCAGCTCGATCGAGTGGCGGGCGCCTTCCACCATCAGGTGCAGTTTCATGGGGATCCAGTTGTGGAAGGGAGTCTACCACGGAGCTTTTTTGAGGAATTGTTAAGACTTGCAAGGTAAACTCGAAGGTTCGGCCGGGGTCTCCCCCGGGCCGGAACGCTGCCCCCGCCGGGGCCGGGAGGAAGGTTGACCACCGTCGGATTCATGTCCCTGGGCTGCCCCAAGAACCTCGTGGACAGCGAGGTCATGCTGGGGCACCTGCGGCTCAAGGGCTTCCGGATCACCCCCCGCGCCGAGGAGGCCGAGGTGCTGGTGGTGAACACCTGCGGCTTCATCGACTCCGCCAAGAAGGAGAGCGTGGAGGCCATCCTGGAGGCCGCCGCCCACAAGCAGACCGGGAAGTGCCGCAAGCTGGTGGTGGCGGGCTGCCTCGTGGAGCGCTACCGGGACGAGCTGCTGGCGGACATCCCGGAGATCGACGCCTGCCTCGGGACGCGGGACATCGAGCAGATCGCCGAGGTCATCGGCGCCGGCGACCGGCTCTTCGAGCCCGAGCGGGATCCGGACTACCTCTACGACGAACACAGCCCGCGGCTGCTGACCACGCCCAAGGCCACGGCCTACCTGAAGATCAGCGAGGGCTGCGACCATGCCTGCGCCTTCTGCATCATCCCCAGGCTCCGGGGCGGCCAGCGCAGCCGGAGCATCGAGAGCGTCGTGGCCGAGGCCGAGCAGCTCGTCGCCCAGGGCATCCTCGAGATCAGCCTCGTGGGCCAGGACACCACCGACTACGGCCGGGACTTCGGCGATCCCGACGCCCTGGAGAAGCTCATCCGCGCGCTGGGGAAGGTCCAGGGCCTGCGCTGGTTCCGCCTCCACTACGCCTACCCGAACCGCCTCACCGAGGGCATGATGCGCGCCATCGCCGAGACGCCGAACTGCGCCAGGTACCTGGACCTGCCGCTCCAGCACGCGGACGCCCAGGTGCTCAGGGAGATGGCCCGGGGCGGCTCGAAGGCCTCCTTCCTCAAGCTCCTGGCGAAGCTCCGGTCCATCGTCCCCGGCATCGCGCTCCGCTCCAACTTCATCGTGGGCTTCCCCTCCGAGACCGAAGCCGCCTTCGAGGAGCTGCGCGGGTTCATCGAGGAGGCCCGCTTCGACCACGTGGGCGTCTTCACCTACTCGCCGGAGGAAGGCACGCCGGCCTTCGCCCTGGGCGACCCCGTCCCCACGCGCACCAAGAACAGCCGCAAGCGCAAGCTCATGGAACTGCAGCAGAAGATCGCCCGCGAGAAGAACCGGGAGAAGGTCGGCCAGGTCCTCGACGTCCTCATCGAAGGCGTCCACGAGGAGACCGAGCTCATCCTCAAGGGCCGCCACGCCGGCCAGGCGCCCGAAGTGGACGGCAACGTCCTCATCGTCGGCGGCGAGCCCGTCATCGGCAGCATCCAGCAGGTGCGCATCACCCAGGCCCACGCCTACGACCTCATCGGCGAAGTGGAGGCGGGCGGGATCGAGGCGAGCACTTCGGCGTACGAGGCGGGACGGTCCGGCCGCGGCGCGGCCTCCTAGCCCTCCAAGGGACCGGGCGCGCCGACTTCCCGGGCGTCCACGACCGGGACCCTCAGCGTGCCGTCCGGCTCCGCCTCCGCGCGATCCAGGTCCAGGGGGATGCGCCCCGCGTAGGGCGCGCCGGGGCGGAGTTCCAGGACCTTCGTCGTGAAGAGGCTGGCGTCGTCGTCCAGCGCCGTGAGCCAGTGGACGTTGCGGGCGCCGTCGGTGACCGTGGACCAGGCGCCGGGCCCCTGGACCTCGTCCAGGCGGGGGCGGATCCAGAGTCGCCCCGGCCCCGCTCCGACCTTGTCGTACTGGCGCACCCGGAAGCGCCCCGATAGGACCAGGAAGCTGCTGACCATGTTGAGGTGGCCGTGGGGGGGGACGCAGCCGCCCCGGAGCACCCAGGCGAGCTTGGTGATCACCCGCCGCGCGGGCTCGGGCCCCTGCTCGGCGGGGCCGCCGTCCACCGCCAGGGCCCGGAAGGCCTCCCCGCAGCCCCGGAAGGCCAGGCCGGACCGCTCCGCCAGCCTCGCCGGGAACCCGATCCGCGCCTTCAGGGCCTCCAGGTCGAGGGCCTCGAAGGCCCGGTCCATGCCCTCGCGCCACGCCTCCTGGGGGATGCGGCCCTCCGCCAGGGCCCGGCCCAGGGCGACGTAGCCGTCGAGCCACCGGTCCAGGCGCGCCTCCCGGGACGCGGGGAGCGGAGCGGCGGGCAGGGTGGACGGGGACACGGCCCCAGTGTAGGGCCGCGGCGCGCCGACCCTTCAGGCGCGCCGGGCCTCCCGCAGCGCCGCCAGGGGCGCGGTCCAGTCCCCGGGCTCGCGCTGGCGCAGCAGGGCCAGGCTCGGATACCAGGGGCTGTCCGGACGATCGAGGAACCAGTACCACGTGAGCGACTGGACCGGCAGCAGCACGGTGCCCGGGACCCCCAGCGCCCCGGCCGCGTGGGCGGTGGTGTTGCCGATGGTCACCACGTCGTCGCAGGCCCGCACCTGGGCCATGAACCGGTCCATGTCCTTCAGCTGGTCCACCGACGCGTCGTGGAAGAGGTCGAGATCCGGGAAGCGCGCCCGCGCCTCGGCCCGCTCCGCCGCCGTGTCGCCGTACTGCAGGTCCACGTAGCGGACGCCCTCCCGGGGCAGGGCCGCGGCCAGCTCCAGGAGGCCCAGGCCCCGGGGCGACGGCCGGTCGGCGGGCCCGCTGCGCCAGGCGAGCCCGGTGATCCGCCGGACCCCGGGGACCGCGCACCGCGCCCGCAGCTCCGCGACCTGGCCCGGGTCGGCCTTCAGGTAGCCCCCGTGCCGGGGGAAGGCCTCGAAGGAGGGACGCAGGAGGCGCGCGAGCCAGAGCCCCGGCGCGTGGACGTCCACGTCCGCCGCCGGCGGGAAGGGGCCGCCCCGCGGCCAGGCCTTCAGGCCGGGGAAGGCGCGCTCCAGGAGGGGCGCGAGGCGGGGCTCGCAGTCCACGTGGACGCGGGCGCCCCGGGACCGCAGGTCCGGCACCAGGCCCGCGAAGAGCAGCTCGTCCCCGATGCCCTGGTCGCCCCACACGAGGATGCCCTTCCCGGCGAGTTCCCCGCCGTCCCACCGCGGGCGGCGCAGCCAGGGCAGGTCCCGGCGCCGGTCCAGGGTGGGAAGCCAGGTGGCGACGCTGGCCGCGAGGTCCGCCCAGCCCTCGGCCAGGCGGTTCCGGCCCAGGGTGGCGATGCCGCGGTTGAAGCGGCCGAGGCCGTAGCCGGGATCCGCCGCCAGGGCGCGATCGAAGCAGGCCACCGCGCCCTCCAGGTCCCCTTCCCGCTGGCGCAGCTTGCCGAGGTTGTTCAGGGCCGCCGCGTGGCGGGGCTCCCGGGCCAGGAGCTCGCGGAAGGCCGCCTCGGCGGCCGGGAACGCCTGCGCCTCCGCGAGGACGAGGCCATGGCGGGCGAGGGTGTCCACGAGCCCCCGGCGCGCCGCCTCATCGGCCGGCTCCAGGCGCAGGGCCTCCCGGTAGGCCGCGAGGGCGCCGGGCAGGTCGCCCTTCCCCCGGAGCACGCCGCCGAGGTTGCAGAGGACCGGCGCGGCCTCCCCGCCGGCCTCGAGGGCCTCCCGCATCAAGGCCTCCGCCTCCCCCAGCCGGCCCTGCTGCCAGGCGATCACGCCGAGGAAGTGAAGGGCCCCGCCGTGTCCGGGGGCCGCCTCCAGGACTTCCCGGTAGCCCCGCGCCGCGCCGGCGAGGTCTCCGGACCGGTGCAGGGCGTGGGCTCGGTGGAACGGGGCCTCGGGGGATGTCACGGCTCGGGACGCGGAAGGGGCCGGTCATCGCGCCGGCCCCTTCGAGTGTAGGCTGCCCGGCGCGCCTCAGGCGTGGGCGTGCTCCAGCACCCCGGCCGGCTCGTGGTGGATGGGCAGGTACTCGGGGAACCACATCGCCTCGCGCACGACGTGCTCGAGGTCCTCGAGGATCTCCGCGTCGGCGTGGCCCTCGGCCACCGCGCGGCGGATCACCGCGCAGGCCACGGCGTGGCTGCAGTCGCGGATGGTGTCGAGCTGGGGGAAGACCGCCGACTCCGCGATGTCGGCCTCGGTGACCTTGGAGGCCAGCGCGCGCGCGGCGTCCAGGAACATGCCGTCACTGACGTGGCGGGCCTTCGCGACGCAGACGCCCAGGCCCACGCCGGGGAAGATGAAGGCGTTGTTGCACTGGCCGATGCGGTGCCGCACGCCGCCGTGGGTCACGGGGTCGAAGGGGCTGCCCGTGGCGACGATGGCCCGGCCGTCGGACCACGCGATGGCCTGCTCGGCGGTGCACTCCGCCTTCGAGGTGGGGTTCGACAGGGGGAAGATCAGCGGCCGCTGGTTGAAGGCGGCCATCTTCCGCACCACGGCCTCGCTGAAGGTTCCGGGCGTGGCCGAGACGCCGATGAGGATGGTCGGCTTGGCGTGGTCGAGGGTCTCCTCCAGGGTGATCCGCGAGGGGTCGGCCACCTTCCAGCCCGCCAGCTCCGCGCGGTCCCGGGCGAACTCCTTCTTGAAGCCTTCCAGGCCGGGGCGGTCGGAGACCGCGAGGCCCTTCGTGTCCACGGTCCAGATGCGCTTGCGCGCCTCCTCCACGCTCACGCCCTCGTCCACCAGGGCCGAGACGAAGAGCTCGGCGATGCCGTGGGCCGAGGCCCCGGCGCCGGCGAAGACCAGCCGCTGGTCCTTCATCGCCCCGCCGGTGAGGCGCAGGCCGCCGAAGATGCCCGCCAGGGTCACGGCCGCCGTGCCCTGGATGTCGTCGTTGAAGGTGCAGAGCTGGTCGCGGAAGCGCTCGAGCTGGAAGATCGCGTTCTCCTTCAGGAAGTCCTCCCACTGCAGCAGCACGTCGGGGAAGACCTTCTTCACGGCGGCCACGAAGGCGTCGATGAAGGCCTGGTACTCGGGCCCGCGGATGCGCTTGTGGCGCAGGCCCACGTAGAGCGGATCGGCCAGGCGCTCCTCGTTGTCGGTGCCCACGTCCAGCATGATGGGCAGCGTGGAGTAGGGCGAGACGCCGGCGCAGGCGGTGTAGAGGCAGAGCTTGCCGATGGGGATCCCCATGCCGCCGGCGCCCTGGTCCCCCAGGCCGAGGATGCGCTCGCCGTCGGTCACCACGATCACCGAGGGCTCGCTGGTGTGGTAGTTGCGCAGCACCTTCTCGATGCGGTCCCGGTCGTCGTAGCTGATGTAGAGGCCCCGGCCCCGGCGGAAGATGTGGGAGAACTTCTGGCAGGCCTCGCCCACCACCGGGGTGTAGACGATGGGCAGCATCTCGTCGATGCGCTCGTGGATGAGGCGGTAGTAGAGCACCTCGTTGCGGTCGTGGAGGCTGGCCAGGTAGATGAACTTCTCCAGGTTCGTCTGCTTGGCGCTGAAGGACTCGTAGACCCTCGAGAGCTGCTGCTCGATGGTGAAGATGGCCGGCGGGAGGAGGCCCAGGACGTCCAGCTCCTCGCGTTCGCGGGCGGTGAAGGCCGTGCCCTTGTTGAGGAAGGAGTCCATGAGCACGGCCTCCCCCTTCTTGGGGGTGGAGATGTAGCGCTGCCACGTCGAGGGGTGAACCTTGATGGAAAAGTCCATACGGCCTCCAGGGATCCCGGCTCCGGGTCCTCCCGTCCGCCTGCGCCGCAGGACCGGATCGCGGGAGGTCGCCGCCGATCCGACCCCCACCCTAGCGCCGGGGCTGGCGCCCTGGACCCGCGGCGACCGGGCCCAGATCACAAGTGCCCGGTCCTAACCTCAGAAGCGGAGGGACAGGCAGGTGAGCCCGCCGTCCATCTTCCGGGCCTCGGAGGTGTCGAGCTCCAGGACGGGCAGGCCGAGGCCCTCCAGCAGGGCGCGGGTCCTCGGGAAGCCCGCGGGCGTGAGGAGGGTCCCGTTGATCCAGAGGGTGTTGGCGGCGTAGGCCTCGGAGGCCTCCACCACCAGGTGCCGGAAGCCGGCCAGCTCCGGCCGCCCCGCGAAGTCCGGGGTGAGCAGGAGCGCGTCGCCGCCCACCCAGTTCACGCTGGACTTGAAGTGCAGGCCAGCCGCCACCGGGACGCCGGTGACGGTGTAGCCGTGGGGCGCCAGGATCCGTCCGAGCTGGGCGACGCCTTCCGCGTTGGTGCGCTCCGACAGCCCCGCGTAGACCTGCTTCCCCACCGCGAGCACGTCGCCCCCGTCCAGGGTCGCCGGAGCCTCCAGGCGGAAGAGCTCCCGGTGGCGCGCGAGGGCCGGCGCCAGGGCCTCGGCTTCGGCCCGCCGCGCCCCGGCGCCCGGCCGGGTCACCACCGCGAGTTCCGGGAACACCAGGGCCGCGTCCTCGACGAAATACGCGTCGGGATGGCCGGGCAACGGGTCCAGCACCGCCACCTCGAGTCCCAGCGAGCGCAGCGCGGCCACGTAGGCCTCGTGCTGGGCCAGCATCGTGCCGTGGTCGGGCCGTCCCAGGTCCGCGGTGGTGAGCCCGTCGGCGAAGTCGGGTCCGGGGCGGCGGCAGAGGGCGCGGGTGAAGGTCATGGGGGCTCCGGGCGGGGTTTCCCCAGCCTCCCACATCCGGGCCGCGGGCGGGCCCGGGCCCTCCCCCCGCTACACTGTCCCCATGCTCCAGCTCCGCCACGTGACCCGAGCCTACGAACTGGGCGGCGAGAAGGCGGGGGTCTTCGGGGTGAGCCTCGAGGTTCCGGAGGGCCGGCTGGCGGTGCTGGCGGGACCCTCGGGCTCCGGCAAGACGACGCTGCTGCAGCTCGCCGGGCTGCTGGACGCGCCGGACGAGGGCGAGGTCTCCCTGGACGGCGAACCGGCCTCCACGCTGCCGGAGCGGGCCCGCTGCGACCTCCGACTCCACAAGCTGGGCTTCGTGTTCCAGGCCTTCAACCTGGTCCCGGTGCTGGACGCCCTGGAGAACGTGATGCTGCCGCTGCAGCTCCAGGGGCGCGGTGAATCCGAGGCGCGGCGCAAGGCGCTGGCGGCCCTGGACCGGGTCGGCCTCGCGGACCGCGTCTCCCACCGCCCCGGCCAGCTCAGCGGCGGCCAGCAGCAGCGGGTGGCCATCGCCCGGGCCCTGGCGCCGGAGCCGCGGCTCGTCCTCGCCGACGAGCCCACCGCCAGCCTGGACCACGCCCATGGCGGTCCGCTGATGGCGTTGATGAAGGAGCTCTGCGCGGAGCGCGGCCTCGCCTTCCTGGTGGCAAGCCACGACCCGGCGGTCATCGCCACCGCGGACGTGGTGTTCCGCCTGTCGGACGGCCTGCTCGCGGGCGTCGAGGGGCGCGCCTGATGCTGCTGGCCCGCCTCGCCTGGCGCAACGTGCGCCGCAACCGCCGCCGCACCGGGCTGACGCTGCTCGTGATCATCGCGGGCACGATGGCCCTCTGCCTGTCGGGGGGTTTCATGGCCCAGACCTTCCGCGGCCTGGCCGACGCCGCCATCCGTGGCGGCCTGGGCCACGTGCAGCTCATGCATCCCAAGGCCCTCTCCGGCGACGAGGGGCAGAGCCTCGAGTTCGCCCTCCCCGACGGCGAGGCCGTGGCGGCGCGGCTGCGCCAGGACCCGGCGGTCCTGGACGTGCTGCCCCGCATCCAGGTCATGGGCCTGCTGAGCAACGGGCCGAAGAGCGTGGCCTTCCTGGGCACGGCGGTGGATCCGGCCCGGGAGGCGGCGCACATGGCGGTGCTCGACCAGGTGAAGGACGGCGCCAGGGCCAGGGGCGGCGCGGGTTCCCGCTGGCTCTCGAACGACCCGGCGGCCCGGGAAGTGCTGCTGGGCGCGGGCCTCGCCCAGGGCCTCGGCGCCTCGGTAGGCTCGACGCTGACGCTGATGAGCACGACCAAGGACGGCGCCCTCAACGCCGTGGACGTGGAGGTCGCCGGCATCCAGGACTTCGGGTTCAAGGAGCTGAACGACCGCTTCCTCACCCTCAGCCTCGCCACGGCGGAGGTGCTGGTGGACGCCGGCGGGGCGCGCTCGCGGCTTTCGGTGGTGCTGAAGGATCCGGGCCGCGCCGAGGCCGAGGCGCCGCGCCTGGCGAAGCTCGCGGGGAACGGCGTGGCGGCCAGCCCCTGGATGGCGCTGGCCAGCTTCTACCAGCAGGTGAAGCTGCTCTACCTGGCCATCTTCGGCTTCATGGGCCTGGTGCTGTTCCTCGTGGTGCTGCTCGCCACGGCCAACACGCTGCTCATGAGCGTCATGGAGCGCCTGCGGGAGTTCGGCACGCTGCGGGCGGTGGGCCTCCAGCCCGGACAGCTCCTGGCGCTGCTCCAGTGGGAGGGCGCGATCCTCGGCGCCGCCGGCAGCCTACTGGGCATCCTGCTGACGCTGCTGCTGCGGGCCGGCGTGAACGCCCTCCATCTCCAGCTCCCACCGCCCCCGGGCACCAGCCACGGCTACGAGCTGAACATCCATCTCGTGCCCCTGGTCTATCTCGGGGTCTTCCTCGGACTCCAGCTCACCCTGCAGCTCAGCGCCCTTTTCCCGGGCTGGAAGGCGGCGAAGCTGCGCATCGTGGAGGCCCTGCGCCATGTCTGAAGCGTCCGGCACCGGATCCTCGAACCCCCGGGCCCCCCGCTGGGCCTGGCTCGTGGCGACGGGGTTCGGCTCCGGCCGTCTGAAGCCCGCCTCCGGCACCTGGGGCAGCGCGGCCTCGCTCCCCGTCTGGATCGTCTTCGCGCACCTGGCGGTGGTCATGCCCCGCTGGGCCGGGGAGCTGTGGCACCTCGCCCTGCCCGTCGCCATGACCTGGCTGGCGGTGAAGGCCTCGGACCTCGTGGCCAGGGAGACCGGCGCCAAGGATCCCGGCTACATCGTCGCCGACGAGTTCGCAGGGCAGTGGATCGCCCTCTGGCCCCTGCGTTGGGAGCTCCTGCGGGCGCTGCACGAGGCCCACGACCACCACCGCGCGAAGGCCCTGCTCCTCTACGCCCTGCCCTTCGCCCTGTTCCGCGCCTTCGACGTCTGGAAGCCCTGGCCCGCGCGGCAGATCCAGAGCCTGCCCGGGGGCGAGGGCATCGTCGCGGACGACGTGGTGGCGGGTCTGTATTCCATTCCGGTCGTGATGCTCCTGGCGCCTTGGGTGGCGAGGCTGATCGGGTAGGGCTCCGCTACGGGCCCGGTCATCACGACGCTTGGATCAGCCCCACGGCCTGTGTGGGTGGTCTTGGGACAGAGCACCCCGATCAGGCTCGGGCCGCGGGGTCTGCGGCTCGAGCCTGATCGGGGAGCCAGACGCGCGAAGCGCGTCAAGGCCGGGATGGCCGTGAGGAATCCCTGGTTTGGCTCCCGGCCTGGTCTGCGGTCGGGCCCCCCGGGCTCGCCCGTCCCCGCGCCGCCCTCGTCCTGGCTCGCTCCGCTCGCTTGCGCCTTCGCAAACCGCGGCCACACTTCGGCCGCGGTTTACTCAGCCGCTCCTTTGAACACCTTCCGGGCTCGACCCATTCCTTCGACCGCTCCGGCCCCGTAGGGATCGGCGAAGGATCTCAGCCCCCCGTCTCCGCCAGCAGCTCCCGCCACACCACCGGCTCGCTCAGCCGCCCCGTGCTGTCGAAGTTGCGGCTCTCGATCATGTAGCGGTAGCCCTGCTCGGTGAGGAAGAGCTGGCGGTTGCGCGCGAACTCCTGCTCGGTGCTGTCCTTGCTGATGAGCGAGTAGAAGTAGCTGACGTTGCGGTCGCCCTTGGGGCGCAGGATGCGGCCCAGGCGCTGGGCCTCCTCCTGGCGCGAGCCGAAGGTGCCGCTGACCTGGATGGCCACGCTGGCGTCGGGCAGGTCGATGGCGAAGTTGGCCACCTTGCTGACGATGAGGACCCGCAGCTCGCCGGCGCGGAACTGGCGGAAGAGCTCCTCCCGCTCCTTCTCCGGCGTTTGGCCGGTGAGCACGGGGGCCTTGAGCCGCTTGCCGATGACCCGGAGCTGCTCGAGGTACTGGCCGATGATGAGGATGCTGTCGTTGGGATGGCCCTTGAGGAGCTCGTCCATCACCGTGAGCTTGAGGCTGTTCTCCGAGGCGATGCGGAAGCGCTGGCGCTGGTCGGCCACGGCATAGTCCATGCGCTCGTCGCTGGGCAGGGGCACCCGGATCTCCAGGCAGTGGGCCGTGGCGATGAAGCCCTCCTTCTCGAGCATCTTCCAGGGCACGTCCACGCGCTTGGGGCCGATGAGGGAGAAGACGTCCTCCTCCTTGCCGTCCTCGCGGACCAGGGTCGCCGTGAGGCCGAGGCGCCGCTTGGCCTGCAGCTCCGCCACCGCCCGGAAGACCGGGGCGGGCAGCATGTGCACCTCGTCGTAGATCACGAGGCCCCAGTTGGCCGCCTCGAAGAGCTTGAAATGCTCGAAGGGCGCGTCCTTGCTGCGGCGGTAGGTGAGGATCTGGTAGGTGGCGATGGTGACCGGGCGGATCTCCTTGGTGTCCCCGGTGTAGAGGCCGATCTGGTCCTCGGAGAGGGTGGTCTTGTCCAGCAGCTCCTGCCTCCACTGCTTCACCGCCGTGCCGTTGGTGGTGAGCACGAGGGTGTGGGTCTGCAGCGAGTTGATGCAGCCGATGCCGATGACCGTCTTGCCCGCGCCGCAGGGCAGCACCAGCACGCCGGCCCCGCCCTCGGGCCCGCCGCCCGCGTGGAAGACGTCCACGGCGGCCTTCTGGTAGGCCCGCAGGCCGAAGGGCTTGCCGGTGGACTTCAGCTCCGGGGAGAGGGCGAGGGGCAGCGGGTCGCCGGGCTTGTAGCCCGCCATGTCCTGCACGGGATGCCCCAGGCGGATGAGCTGCAGCTTCACCTCGCCCCGCATGCCTTCGTTGAGGTAGACGCCCCGCTCGTCGGGATAGGGCTCCGCCAGCAGGCACTGGAGGCTGCGCTGGTTCTCGATCTCCCAGAAGAGGCCGCGGTCCTCCATCTCCAGCGCCAGGCGGTCCCCCTTCTTCACGAGCTTGAGCTTGCCGTAGCGCGTCCCGTGGTCCTGGATCTCCTGGATCAGGTTCTGGGGCACCGGGTACTTGGACCAGGTGTTGAGCGTCTCGAGCATCTGGTCGCAGGTCACGCCCGAGGCCGACGCGTTCCACAGCGAAAGCGGCGTGATGCGGTAGGTGTGGATGTGCTCCGGGCTCTTCACCAGCTCCGCGAAGCGCGCGAGCTCGTCGCGGACTTGTTCAAAAGCCGGATGCGCGACTTCCAACAAGAGCGTCCGGTCGCTCTGCACGATCAGGGGATTGTCGGGTCGCATCGCGATCAAGGGCCACCGGAGGCTAAACCTCCGAGGCTAGAAGGGAAACGAGGGGCGGTCAACGAAGCGGAGCGCGGCCCCCGGGACCTTGGTTAAGAAAGTGACAGGCGCCTGGGGTCCACGCGGATCCTATACTGGTCCGAAGACTTTCCGGCGCGGCTCCCGCGCCATTGTTGTCCTGGAGTCCCCATGCTGGCCCCTCGCCGCGCCCTGACCTTGATCACCCTGTTGCTCTGCGCGTCGGGCGGCCTGGCCGCCCAGGAGAACCGGCGCGAGGCCAGCCCGGGCGAGCGGAGGATGACACTGCCCTACCGCACCTCCTCCCACGCCCTCAAGGGCGCGGACCGCGCCGACCTTCGCCAGGACTGGAACCGCTTCATGTTCGGCGGCGAACCCTCGCCGGACTACCTCGACTTCAAGGCGGACCTCGCGGCCCGGGAGCTCCGGAGGATCGCCGAAGCGCGGGCCCTCCCGGCGATCCCCGGGTCCAGCGGGACCTGGGCCAACCTCGGCCCCCGGGCGAACCTCATCAACGCCAGCTTCCCCGACATCGACAGCGGCCGGCCCGTGGGCATCGCCGCCCATCCCACCAATCCGCAGATCCTCTACCTGGCCACCAGCGGCGGCGGCGTCTTCAAGTGCACCAACGCCGATCTCGCCGCGGCCGGCGACTGGACCTGGACCCCCGTCACCGACGGGCTCCCCGCCAGCAGCGCCTCGGGGAACGTCTCCATCGGCGCCCTGGCCATGAGTCCGGCGGACGCGAGCGGGAACACCCTGTTCGTGGGGCTCGGGGACGCCTTCGACGCCAGCGGGCGCGGGCTCTACAAGACCACGAACGGCGGCGCGTCCTGGACCGCCGCGACGGGCATGGGCGCCGCCACCCGGACCTACGACATCCTTCCGGTCAGTGCCTCGATCGTGCTGGTGGGGACCAACGACGGACTGAAGCGTTCCACGGACGGCGGGGCGACCTTCAACGCGGTCAGCCTCGGCGGCAGCAGCACGGGCCAGGTCTGGAGCGTCCAGGCCTTCAGCGCCACCGAACTGGTCTGCAGCCTGCAGTCGAGCTCCTCGGCGGGCAGCGGCAGGATCTTCTATTCCTCCGACGCGGGGGCGACCTGGACCCAGGCGAGCGTCAGCGGCATCTCGGGGCAGCGCCGGATCACCCTCGCCACCTGCCCCGCGAGCGCCAGCACCGCCTGGGGCATCTACGAGAACGCCTCCGCCGGAACCATCGGCGCCGGCCTGCTCAAGACCACCGACAAGGGGCAGACCTGGACCTTCATCGCCGCTCCCACGACCCCGGGAAGCCTCTTCAAGGGCGTCGGGAACCAGATGAGCGGGGACGGCGGCCAGGGCTTCTACAACCACGGTCTCGCCGTGGACCCCACCAACATCAATCGGGTCTTCGTGGGCGCGAACCTGGCGCTCTACCGCACGGAGAACGGCGGAACCTCCTGGGACCAGCTCACCCACTGGTACGGGAACCGGCACGTCTACGCCCACGCCGACTTCCATTGCGCGGCCTGGTCGAAGACCGGTCCCAGCACCCTCTTCGTCGGCAACGACGGAGGCCTCTGCATCGTCCGGGATCCCGCCATCGCCTCCGGTTCGATCCCAACGGCCGTATCGGGCTCGGTCGCGAGCGTCCTGACCTTCATCGACAATCGGCGAAACCGCGGACTGGCGTCCCACCTCGTGTACAACGTGGGTTCCACCACCGCCGCCAGCCCCGCGGACAGCCGCTACCGCGTGTCGCTCGGACTCCAGGACAACGGCACCCGGGTGCGCCAGGACGAGGGCTCCGGACTGCAGAACAGCGGCACCTTCGAGGACGGGATCGGCGGGGACGGGTTCGGGACCGTCTTCCATCCCACGAACGGGAACCTCGTCCTGGGAACGGTCTACTACACCGACGTCTTCCGCAGCACGGACGGCGGAACGACCTTCAATGAATCCATCTCCGGCCTCGCCGACGCGAACAACTCCAGCACGGCGCCTTTCGCCCCCACGTTCGCGCTGGGCGCCACCTCGGCCCCCGACACGGTCTATACCTGGGCCTTCGCCACGGTCTACAAGAGCACGAACTTCGGCCAGTCCTGGAGCCCCATGAACATGACGGGCTACAACCCGTCCAACCAGATCCGCAACGTGACCGCCGCCGCGGGCGATCCGAACGCCGTGGCGGTGGTGACCAGCGGAGGGACCGGCTTCGTCACCTACAACGGCGGCTCCTCCTGGACGCAGTTCGGCAGCATCCCGAACAACGGCCTGAACATGAGCTACGTCTGGTTCAGCACGGCCTCCTCGTCCACCCTGTACGCGGCCTCCGTCGCGCCCACCGCCGCCAACAGCCATCTCTGGAAGAGCACCAACAGCGGGGCCACCTGGACCGCCATCGACGGCGGCGGGTTCCCCTTCGGGATCCCGGTCTACGTGGTGAAGAACGACCCGACGAACCCGAGCACCGTGCTCGCCGGCACGGACTTCGGCGTCTACCGCTCCGACGACGGCGGCGGCACCTGGTCCCGCTACGGGCAGGGGCTTCCTCTCGTGGCCGTGCGCGACCTCTACATCGCCACCGACGGCAGCTTCGTCCGCGCCGCCACCTTCGGCCGCGGCGTCTGGGAGATCTCGGGCAGCTCCGGCCCCGCCGCCCCGACCCTCGCCTCCTTCAACCCTGCGTCGGGACCGGTCTCCACGCCGGTCACCCTCACGGGCACCAACTTCACCGGCGCCACCAGCGTGAAGTTCAACGGCACCGCCGCGACCTTCTCCGTGGATTCGGCCACGCAGATCTCCACGAGCGTGCCGTCCGGAGCCACCACCGGCACCATCAGCGTGACGACGCCGGGGGGCACCGCCACCTCCGCCTCCTCCTTCACGGTCGGCACGGTGACCCAGCCGCCCACCATCACCAGCTTCACCGCCTCCCCCGCCGCGATCCTGGCCGGGGACTCGAGCACCCTCAGCTGGGCCGTCTCCAACGCCACGGGCCTGAGCATCTCCGGGATCGGCGCGGTGACGGGCACCTCGGTGTCCGTGAGCCCCGCCCTCACCACCACCTACACGCTGACCGCCAGCAACGCCCTCGGGAACGTGACCGCCACCGCCACGGTGACCGTGAAGACCCGCGACCTGGACGGCAGCGGCGGGAGCCCGGACGTGCTGGACATGGCCGTGATGTCCCGCGCCTACAGCGGCTCCGGGATCCCCACGTCGATCCCGGCGGCGGACCTGGACGGGGACGGCGACGTGGACGACAACGACATCGCCCTCTTCCTCGCGGGCCTCTGAGATAGGATGCGCACCATGAACCCCGTGAACCGAACCCTCACCGGCGCCTCCATCATCCTCCTCCTCGCCTGCGGCGGCGGGGGCGGGGGCAACGGAGGCGGCACCACGCCGACCCCCGCGCCGTCCATCTCGGGGATCAGCCCCTCGAGCGGACCCGCGGGTTCCTCGGTGACCCTGACCGGAGCCAACCTGGGCGGCGCCACCGCCGTCAGCTTCAACGGCACCCCCGCGGCCTCCTTCTCCGCCTCGGCCTCCTCGATCACCGCGGTGGTCCCCGCCGGCTCTACCGCGGGGCCCGTCAGCGTGACGACCCCCGGCGGCACGGCCTCCTCGCCGGTCTTCACCCGGACGGCGTCCGCCCTCGCCTACGCGGACCCCGCCTCGGGCACCTACCGTCTCGTGAAGAACGCGACCCTCTCGACCGCCACGCACCTCGTCCTGGACCTCCTCGGCCCGGCCGGGGACTCCGGGCGGGGCGTCGGCTTCTACCTGAGCGCCGACACCACCAAGGTGACCTGGACCAAGGTCTCGGCCTCCGACGGCGAGCTGGTCCAGAACGGGGCCTTCAACCTCGGCACCGGCACCCAGCTCATCAAGGCCAAGAGCTCCGGCGACACCCTCCAGGCGGGCGTCTACCAGAAGGGCAGCGCCGTGCCCGCCGTGACCTTCACCGCCGGGGGGGCGCTGGCCCGCGTGGCCCTCGACCTCAAGGGCAACCCCGCCCTGGGCACCGTGACCTTCAGCGCCGTGGCCGGCAAGGCCGTGGTGCTGCCGGCGTCCGGAGCTCCCGCCGCCATCACCGTCGCGGTCGGGACCGTCACGGCCCAGTAGGGCCCGCGCCCTCCGGGGACGCGCTTCGGGGGCGCCCGCGCGCCCCCCGGGGTGCCCCCGGGAACTCGGGCGTGCCTTCGACGGGATTTCGTGGGAAGCTGGAGGGTCCTGCCTTCCCCGAGGTTCCATGGCGAACTCGCACTTCCAGCTGCTCACCACCTGCTCGGACGAACAGCTCCAGCGCATCTGCGAACGCCGCCGCCTCCCCGTCCCCACCCGCTGGGAGGACGGTCCCGAGGGCCGGAAGCGCCTGCTCAAGACCATGGCCTTCCACCTGGAGGACAACCGGCACCTCACCGACGTGCTGGCGGACCTGGAGGGCCCGGCCCTCCTGGCCCTCAAGCACCTGGCCGCCGAAGGCGCCCAGCCGGAGGCCGCCCTGGCCCAGGAGCTCATGGACCTGGGCCTCGCCCTGCCCCGGGACGGGCGGCTGGAGCACGGCCTCGTGGTGCCCCCCCGGGTCGCCGACGCCCTGGAGGACTTCGACGAAGGCGCGTTGACGTTCCAGGAAGCCGGCGACGTGGCCCTGCCCGAGGCCCAGCCCTTCGGCTTCTCCCTCGCGCTCACGTCCGTCCTGCTCCGCTGCGTCGGGGGCATCCGGGTCCTCAAGGGCGGGCTCCCCGCCAAGAAGGAGCTGAACCAGCTCCTCCACCGCAACGCCCTGCTCCACGAGGACCAGGACGCCACCCTGCTCTTCACCCTGCTGCACCGCCTCGGCCTGCTGTGGAGCCGCGAAGGCCGCGTGGACACCCTGCTCCCGGCGGTCCTGGCCCACCCGCCCCGCTGGGTCGCGGAGCGGGCCTTCGCCTCCCTCCTGGAACACGACCTCAAGGCCTGGGGCATGCCCCCGGCGGAGGACCGGCACTTCCTCATGCAGCACCTCCTGGAGCGCCGGGGCCAGACCCTGGCCATCCAGCCCTTCCTGGCCTTCCTGAAGACCCTGCACACGCTGGACGAGGCGCGCACCGCCGAGGTCTTCCTCCCCTTCCTGAAGCGCATGGGGCTCGTCGCCATGGACCCGGCGGGCCGCCACCTGGCCCTGACGCCCCACGGCGAGGCCCTGGCCCACGAGTACCTGCTGCGGGACCACGCGGGCACCGAGGCCCACTGGCGGCCCATGGACGCCGAGGCGCCCCTGGTGATCCAGCCCAACCTGGAGGTCCTGACCCCCCTCCTGCAGAACCCCCACCGCCTGCTCCAGCTCGCCCAGGTGGCGGAGATCGAGGCCCTGGACACCATGGCCACCTTCCGCGTCGGCCAGGACACCCTGGTGCGCGCCCTGGACATGGGCGTGGGACTCGACGACCTGCGCCACCGCCTCAGCGACCGGGCCACGGGGCCCCTGCCCCAGCCCCTGGTGCAGCTCTTCGAGGACCTGGCCGCCCGCGTGGGCGAGGTCGAGGTCGAGCAGGGCGCCCGGCTGGTGCGGGCCCGCACCGCCCACCTCGCCGACGAGCTGCGGCTGCGGCCCGAACTCGCCCAGCTCCGGCTCACGCCGATCTCCGACACCGTGATGGAGGTGCGTGGCCAGGGCAACGCCTTCGCCCTGCTCAAGGCCGCCGGCTTCCTGCCCAAGCCCGCGCGCTTCCTGCCGGTGACCCTGGACGGCGACGAGGACCTCTACCTCTGGGCCCTCGCGGCCCTCGCCTTCGTGGACGAGAAGGGCATGGACCACCATCTGGAGCCCGTGCGCACCATGGTGCGCGCCGCCCTCCAGAAGCTCCATGACGAGGACGCCAACCTCTACCAGGAGATCCAGAAACGCATCCCCATGCTGCACCTGGGGGCCGCCCAGGGTCCCGAGGAGACCCAGCGCATCCTCGAGTACGCCGGCGCCCACACGCTCATGGTGGAACTCACCTACCTGCCCCCGGCGGCCCATCGGACCCAGCTGCGGAGGGTCACTCCCAGGGACGTGGAAGGCGACCACCTGCACGCCTTCTGCCATCTCCACCAGGAGGAGATGGCCTTCCGCCTGTCCCGCATCCAGGGCGTCCGGCTGCTGAACGAGCGGGGCTGGACCCCCGGCGCCCACAGCGCGGCCGGCTGAGGGAAGCCTCCCCCGGAACGGGAAAGGGCCGGCGATGCCGGCCCTTTCACGTTCCGGGGGAGGCTTCAGCGCTGGGGTGCCTTCACCTGGGTGGTGCCGGCCGGGCTGGGCACGACGCCGCGCTCCACGGGGATGACCGGATAGGGGTCGAGCTTCTTCCGGCCCTTGCGGTTCGCCTTGGCCTCGGCCTCGGTGGCGGGCCGGGCGGCCTCCGGCGCGGCGGCGAGCTGGAGGGAGCCCCCTTGCTGCACGCCATGCTCGCGGCTCCGCTGGATCTCGGCCTCGGAGGCCTCCTTGGCGTGGCGGACCCGCTCCTCCATCTGGCGGACGGCGGCGGCCGCCGCCTCGGCCTTGCGCTGCTGGTGGAGCCCCCAGGAGCCCAGGCCGGTCAGGGCCAGGGCGATGGGAAGGCCGGCGGCCAGGAGCATCCAGCCCGGACGGCGCCGGGCGGTGTTGCGGCGGCGCTGGGCCTCGGTGCGGAGCTTTTCGGCCAGGGCGACGAGCTCGGGGGTCGGCTTGGCGCCGAAGAAGTTGGAGGCCCCGGCGCCCGGGGCGGGTCGGTACCCGAGGAGCTCGGCCAGCTCGGCCCGGAGCTCCTTGTCCTCGGGGGACTCGAAGCGGCGTACGGGTTCAGGCCAGGGCATGGACGCCTCCGGGGTTGAGCTGGTCGCGGAGCTGGAGTTTGGCACGGTGGATTCGGGTCTTCACGGTGGCTTCGGGGATGGAGAGGATCTCGGCGATTTCCTTGATGGACAGGCCTTCCACGACGAACAACCAGAGGGCCTCCCGGAAGGTCGGGGAGAGGAGCTGCATGCGCTCCCGGACTTCGCGGTTGAGCATCGCGTCGTCGGCGTCGGCCCCCCGCCCGGGCTCCATGACCGCCTCGAGGCTGAGGTTCTGGTTCTTCATGGGCCGGCGTTCGGTGAGGGCCAGGGTCCGCACCGTGCCGTACACGAAGGCCGTCGGGTGCTCCGGGGGGACCTCGCGCTGCATCAGGATCACGAAGGCCTCCTGCGCGATGTCCTCGGGGTAGACGGCCCCGTAGCGGCGGGCGTAGCTCACCAGGCGCGGATAGAGCTCCGCGAACGCGGCGTGGAAGTCCGCCGGGGCGCCGAAAGGGGTTGTTTCCAAGGAACTCGGGGGCTGCATGCGTGCCTCGTCGCACCTGGGATGCCCGGGCGCGCGGGAAGGTTCCCCATTAGTCTAGGTCAATGCACGATCCGCGGCAGGCCTGGCGCGACACCCTGAAGGAACTCGGGGTGATGGGCCTGGTCCCCGAAGCCCCTCCCACCGGGGCCCCGGAGGCCCGCCCGGCCCGCGAGGCCGAGCACCCGCCGGCCCGCCGGCCCCCGCTCCCGGACGCCCGGCCCCGGCCCCCGGAGGACCGCCCGCCCGCCGTGGCACCCCGCCCGCGCGGGCCGATCGCGGCCCCCTACGCCCCGCCCGCGGATCCCGCGGCCTGCCCCGGCCCCGAGACCGTCGCGGGCGCGACCACCCTGGCGGAGCTCGAAGCCCGCATCCAGGGCTGCCTGGCCTGCCCCCTCGGCCCCGGGCGCCTGCGGTTCGTCTTCGGCGAGGGGGACCCGAAGGCCCGGCTCATGTTCGTGGGCGAGGGGCCCGGCCGGGACGAGGACCTCCAGGGCCGGCCCTTCGTGGGCAAGGCCGGGGAGCTGCTGGACCGCATGATCGGCGCCATCGGCCTCTCCCGGGACCAGGTCTACATCGCCAACGTCGTGAAGTGCCGCCCTCCGGACAACCGCGTGCCGACGGGCCCCGAGGCCGCCGCCTGCCTCGGATACCTGCGCCGCCAGATCGAGCTGATCGGCCCCGGCGTCATCGTCACCCTGGGCGCCACGCCCCTGCGGGAGCTGGTCGGCGAGGGCGCCGGCATCACGCGGATCCGCGGCCAGTGGCGGCGCGTGAAGGTCGGGGACCGGGAGATCCCCGTGATGCCCACCTTCCACCCCGCCTACGTGCTGCGGCAGTACACGCAGGAGGTCCGCAAGGCCGTGTGGGAGGACCTCAAGGCCGCCAAGGCCTGGCTCGAGGGTCCCGGCGCCTGAAGCCCGGGGGCGGAGCCCGGCTAGACTGCCTCTAGCCCTCCGGAGTCCCCATGCCCGGCATCAAGCTCGTCAACTTCCTCGCGTTCCTGCTGATGGTGGCCGTCCTCTGGCTGTTGGGCGGGGTCTACCTCACGAACTACGACCTCCTGAACAAGGAGCTGGTCCTCTACGGGGACCGCCACATGCGGGTCTGGGTGCTGGTCCTCTGCTCGGTGATGATCGGGTTCCTCGTGAACCTCATCTACAACGCCTGGGTCGCGGTGCAGGGCATGGTCTCGGGCCTGAACGCCTCCGCCGCCACGCGGGTGGGCAAGCGGGTCAGCAACCACATGGCCGAGGCCCGGGAGCTGATGTCCCACGGCCTCTACGCGGAGGCCAAGGGGGTGCTGGACGCCGTGCTCGAGGAGCGGGCCGACCACCAGGGCGCCAACATCCTGCTCGGCGAGGTGCTCCTCAAGACCGGAGACACCGACGGCGCCGTGAAGCACCTCGAGGCCTGGTGCCTCGCGAAGCCCGAGAACCTCGAGGCCCGCTACCTCCTGGCGGAGGCCCTGCTGGCCAACCGCGCCTCCGACGCCGCGGTGGCGGTGCTGAAGAAGATCGCCTCGGACAAGCCCAAGCAGGCGCTGCGGGCCTGGCGGCGCCTGCGGGCCCTGCACACGGACGCCCAGCGGTGGGAGGAGGCCCTGGAGGCGCACCGCAAGCTCAACCAGCATTTCAGCTCGGAGATGGGCACCGGCGAGAAGGCCCAGGGCTCGGCCCTGCTCTACCAGGTGGGCCTCTCGAAGGTCGAGGCCGACCAGTTCAAGGAGGCCGCCCAGACCTTCCAGCAGGTGCTCAAGGAGGATCCCGGCTTCCTGCCCGCCCAGCTCGCCCTCGGGCGGTGCATGGTCCTCCAGGACCAGGAGCAGCAGGGCGTGGAGATCTGGCTCGAAGGCTTCCGCAAGTCCGGCGAGGGGACCTTCCTCCAGGAGATCGAGGACTACTTCATCCAGCTCGGCCGCCCCGACGACGGGCTGGCGGTGCTGGAGCGGGTGGCCGCCACCAGCGAGCACGCCACCACCGCCAAGTTCTTCCTCGGCAAGATGCTCTACCGCCTCGAGATCCTCGACCGCGCCCTGGACCAGTTCCAGGAGGTGCGCAGCCAGGTGGTCTTCTCGCCGATCCTCTACTTCTTCATGGCGAAGATCCACGCCCGGCGCGGGCGCAACGACCAGGCCATGAACGAGTACCGCCAGCTCCTGCGCAACCTCGGCGTCCTCAAGCTGCGCTTCGAGTGCAGCGTCTGCGGCCACCGCAGCGCCGACTACGTGGACCGATGCGAGACCTGCGCCTCCTGGAACAGCGTGCACTTCATGTTCAAGGAGAGCGACCTGCCCGAGGCGCCCCGGCCGACCGAGACCGGGAGCTGGATGGCGATGGCCTGAAGGCCCCGCCCCCGGATCAGCCCGCGTCCCCGCCTTCGGGGACCGCCGCCCACCGGTTCGCGTAGATCATGCGGTCCAGGGCGCGGCTGTAGGGGCTCCAGCTTCCGGAGCCCGCCTCGCGGATGGCCCTGGCCATGGCGTCCAGCTTCCCGTCGAGGTCGTCCAGCATGTGCACCAGCAGCGCCTCGGGCGTCTTGGGCACCACGGGCGAGCCGTACTCCAGGCGGCCGTGGTGGCTCAGGACGAGATGCAGGACCTGCATGCGGAGCGGCTCGGGGAAGCCCGGGATCCCCTCGGCCGCGCGCTGGATCCACTGGGCCTCCATCGCGATGTGGCCCAGGAGGTTCCCGGCGTCGGTGTAGCCGAAGGCGCGGTCGTAGCCGAGCTCCGCGGTCTTCCCCAGGTCGTGGAGGAGCACGCCGGCGAGGACGAGGTCCCGGTTGAGGTGCCGGTAGTGCGCGCAGGCGCGCTCCGCCATGGCCGCCACCGAGAGGGTGTGCTCCAGCAGGCCGCCGAGGCGCACGTGATGCATGGACTTGGCCGCCGGCGCCTTCGCGAAGGCCGCGCGGAGCGAGGCGTCCTCCCGCAGGAGGGCCGAGAGCAGGCGGGCGATCCACGGGTCCCGCACGGAGGCGAGGAGGGCGTCCAGCTCGGCGAGCATCTCCTCCACCGGCCGCTCGCTCACCGGGAAGAAGCGGCCCAGGTCGCCGACCTCCGCGTCCGCGGCGGGCCGCACCTTGTCGAGGCGGAGCTGCAGCCTCCCGTTGTAGGCGCCCGCCGCGCCCTTCACCCAGAGGAAGGCGTCGGGGACGACGCGGCCGGGGTCGCCCTCCACCGCGCTGACGTCCCAGAGGAACGCCTTGAGGTCGCCGCTCGCGTCGGCGAGGCGCAGCTCGAGGTACTCGCTCCCCTTGGCGCTGGTGCGCCAGGCGGCCTCCTGGGCCAGGAGGTGGCCGGCGAAGGCCTCGCCCTCCTTCAGCGACTTCAGCATGGGCTGGTCGGGCATGGGGCGGCTCCCGGTCGGGCGGGCGTCAGTGGTCCAGGGGCTTCTTGGCCACGCCGAAGGGGGGCTCCTCCCACCCGTCGTCCACGAGCAGCTTCCGCTCCTCCAGCAGCTCCACGAAGGACCACTGCTCGGCCTTGGGGACGTTCCCCTCCGGCATGCCCAGCACGCGCACGCGGAGCATGCGGTTGTAGACGGGGAACTGCAGCTCGTCCCCGGCGCTGACCTCCCAGGAGGCCTTCTTGGGGGCCCCGTTCACGCGGACCATCCCCGCGTCGCAGAGGTCCCGGGCCAGCTCGCGGCGCTTGAGCAGGTGGGTCTTCTTCAGGAACGCGTCGAGGCGCACGGAGCCCTCCTTGCCGGCCTAGCCCTGCAGGATCCGGTCCTTCGCCACCTGGTAGCGGATGTTGGCGCGGACCCGCAGCGACTGCATGTACTGCTCGATGGCGTTCTGCGCCTTGGGCTCCTGGAGCTTCTCCATGATCTTGTCCTTCACCTCGGCGAAGGGGCGCGCGCCGTCGATCTGCGCCTCGATGAGCTGGACGAAGCTGAAGTCCCGGTCGGACTCCAGGGGGCCGGCGGTCTGGCCGGGCTGGAGGCCCAGGGCGGCCTTCTCCAGGTCGGGCCTCAGCAGGCCCTTCTCCATCCACCCCAGGTCCCCGCCCGTGGTGCGGCTGATGCCCTCGGAGTGCTCCCGGACGAGGGCCTCGAAGCCGGCCCCCTTCGCGAGGGCCTCCTTCACCAGGGCCACCTTCGCCTTCGCGGCCGCCTGCTCCTCCGGGGTGGCCCCCTTGGTGATCACCAGCTCGCGGATGCGCAGCCGGCTCGGGACCTTGAACTCGTCCTTGTGGTCCTCGTAGTAGGCGCGGAGCTCCTGGTCCTCGATGGCGACCTTGGAGAAGACCTCGCGCCGGAGGACCTCCTGCTGGAGGATCCCCTGCTTCTGGCGCCGGGTGTACTCGGCCAGGCCGATGCCCATGGAGCCGCGCAGGGCGCGTTCCAGGTCGGCGTCGGTGGGGAGGTTGTTCTGCTTCTTGATGTCCTCGATGACGTTCTTGAGGTAGTCGTCGGGAACCCTGATCCCGAGGTCGTCCGCCTTGTCCTGCACGAGGAAGGCGTCGACCATCCCCTGGAGGGTCTTCTCCCGCGCCTCCTTCAGCTTCTCGTCGAGCTCCTTGCCGGAGAACTGGCGGTACAGCGCCGCGTGCTCCTGCTCCACGGCCTGCTGGAACTGGCGGCGGGTGATGATGTGGGCGTTGACGATGACCAGCACCTCCTCCCGGACCTCGCCCGCGGCCGGCGCGCCCCGGAGCAGGGGCGCGGGGGCGAGGAGCAGGGCGGAGAGGAGGAGGCGCCGGATCGTCATGGGGGGAAGCCTATCAGCCCTTCTTGGCGGCCGGCTTGGCGGCCTTCGCGGCCTTGGCCGGGGCGGGGTTCATCTCGAAGGGGACCTCCTTCTTGATGCCGTCGATGAAGCCGTTCCACACCTCCTCGCGGCGGGCCTCGGTGGCCTTCTGCTTGGCCTGGTCCTTGGCCTGGTCCCAGCCCATCTGGTCGCCGGGCATCATCTTCTCGACCTGAATCAGGTGGTAGCCGAAGGCGGTCTTCACGGGGTCGCCCACCTTGCCGACCTGCTGGGATTTCACCGCGGCCTCGAACTCCGGCACGAACTGGCCGAAGGTGATGTTCTCGTAGAGCCCGCCCTTGTCCTTGCTGCCCGGATCGTCGGACCACTCCTTGGTGAGGTCCTCGAGCTTCTTGCCGCTGCGGAGCAGGTCCTGGATCTTGGCCACGCGGTCCCGGGCCTCCTGGTCGGTGTAGCCCTGGCCCTGGGTGCGCTCGCTCTTCACCGAGACCAGGATGTGGCGGGCGTTGAACTTGCCGGGGGTGACGAACTGGGCCTTGTGGGACTCGTAGTAGGCGCGGACGTCCTCCTCGCTCACGTTCATCTTCGCGTTGAGGGCGTCGCCCTCCTTCTTGAGCAGCTCCTGGGCCAGGAGCTGGGTGGTCATCAGGCCCAGGGCGCGCTTGTGCTCGGGGGTGGCGTCGAGGCCCAGCTTCTTGGCCTTCGCGGCGATGAGGTGCATCTCCACGATGCGCTTGACGTACTGGTCCCGCGCGCCGGCCACCAGGGTGAGCTGCTGGCGCTCGGTGGGGGCCATGTTGCCCAGGGCGGCCTCGACGTCGGAGTCGTGGAGCAGGTAGGGGCCGATCTTGGCGATCACCTTGTCCTCGGTCTTCGGGGCGGCCTGGCCGACCGCGACGCCGGAGGTGGTCTTCACCTCCGCCTTCGGGGCCTTGGGGGCCTCCGCCGCCTTCGCGGCGGGCTTCGGGGCCTCGGCCTTGGGAGCCTCGGCGGGCTTGGGGGCGGGGGTCTGGGCGGCCAGGGTCAGGGCCACCAGGGGGAGCAGCGAGCGCAGCATGGGCATTCCTCGGTCAGGGTTTGAAGGGGTTCCCCTTCAGGGTTGCGGACGGAACCGGCCGGGGCCGGCCTCGGGGGAGCGATTCAAGCGTTGGAGTCCTTGGCCAGGTGCCTCATCCTCTTCCCCTGGGCCGATGCGGCCCCAAAGCCTCGAGTCTACCACCGGAGCCGGCGTCCGTCCCCGCCGCCGTTCCGCGGGCCCGGGGCTCCCGGAGCGACTCAGGATCGACGATGGCTAGTGCGACAGATGCCCAAGGGGTTCCCTCCAGGGCCGGCCGCCCCGGGATTCCCCCGTCCTGGGCGGGGCGGCTGCGCCGCGAGGCCGACGCCCGCCGCGAGGCCGGCCTGGAGCGGCGCATCGAGGCTCCCCGCGGCCTGGACTTCACCTCCAACGACTACCTCGGGCTGCGCCGCGACCCGAGGCTGCAGGCCGCGGCCTCCGGCGCGGCGGCCCGGCACGGGACGGGGGCCGGGGCCGCGCGGCTCCTCCGGGGCGAGACCCCGCTCCATGCCGCGCTGGAGGCCGACCTCGCCGCCTGGAAGGGCCACGAGGCCTGCCTGCTCTTCCCCAGCGGCTACCAGGCGAACCTGGCCCTCGTGCCGGCCCTCGCGGGTCCGGACGACGCCGTCTTCTCCGACGCCCTGAACCATGCCTCGCTGGTGGACGGCTGCCGCCTGGCCCGGGCCCGCGGCGCCACCGTGCATGTCCACCGCCCCCGCGACCTGGACCACCTGGAGGCCCTGATGGCCGCCTGGGCCAGGACGCGGAAGCCCGGCGCCCTGGCCCTGGTGGCCACCGACGCCGTGTTCAGCATGGACGGCGACGCCGCCGACCTCCCGGGCCTGGCCGCCCTCTGCGCGCGCCACGAGGCCCTGCTGCTGGTGGACGAGGCCCACGCCACGGGCCTCCTGGGGGCCACCGGCGGAGGCCTCGCGGAAGCGGCCGGGCTCCCCGGCGGCGCGCCCCTCCTGATGGGGACCCTCGGCAAGGCCCTCGGCGCCGCCGGGGCCTTCGTCGCCTGCCCCGCGGCCCTCCGGGACCACCTGGTGAACACCGCGCGGGGCTTCATCTTCTCCACCGCCCCGGCCCCGCCGGCCGTCGGGGCGGCCCTCGCGGGGGCGGCCCTCGCCCGCGGCGAGCGGTGGCGGGCCGCCGCGGCCCTGGGCCACGCGGCGCGGTTGCGGGAGGCGCTCGGCCTTCCCCCCCAGCCCTCGGCCATCGTCCCGGTGGTCCTCGGGGAGGCCCGGCGGGCGATGGCCGCCGCGGCGGCCCTCCAGGCCCGGGGCCTGGACGTCCGCGCCGTGCGGCCGCCCACCGTGCCCGCGGGCACGGCGCGGCTGCGGATCACCACCGGCGCGCACCGCTCGGAGGCGGATCTCGACGCCCTCCTCGCCGCCCTCCGGGAGGTCCTGTGACCCCGGCGCTGGCGGCCTCCCTCCCCGCCCCGCTCTGGGTGCTGGGCACCGACACCGGCGTCGGCAAGACGCGCGTCTGCGCGGCGCTGGCCCGGCGTTGGGCCGCCGAGGGACCCGTGACCTACCGCAAGCCCTTCCAGACCGGCGTGGAGGACGCCGGGGATCCCGGCGCGGACGCCCGGGCGGTGGCGGGGCCGGGGATCCACGTCGAGACGGGCCTGGTCCTCCGGGCGCCGCTTTCCCCGCTGGCGGCGGCGGAGGCCGAGGGGCGCGTCCTCGACCTGGAGGCCCTCGCGGCCTGGGCCCTGCGGCCCGCCGAGGGCCGCCTCCTCCTCGAGGGCGTGGGCGGGGTGATGGTCCCGCTCTCCCCCGGGAGCCACTTCGCGGGCTGGGCCTCCGGGTTCGGGGTCCCGGCGGTGGTCGTGGCCCGCGGCGGGCTCGGGACGCTGAACCACACGCTCCTGACCTGCGAGGCCCTGATGCTCCGGGGGTGGCGGATCGCGGCCGTGCTCCTCAATCCCGGCGTGGACGCCTCCGCCGGGGCCGCGCCCGCCAACGCGGCGATCCTCTCGCGCCTCCTCCCCCTTCCCGTCCACGTCCTCCAGGAGCTTCCGGACCATGGCCTCTCCCCTGCCTGAGCCCTGGCCCGACCGGCTCGCCCTCGACCGGGCCCACGTCTGGCATCCCTTCACCCAGATGAAGGAGCACGAAGCCGACCCGCCCCTGGCGGTGGTCGGGGGCGAGGGCCCGGACCTGCTGCTCGCGGACGGGCGCAAGGTGCTCGACGGCATCAGCTCCTGGTGGACCTGCGTCCACGGCCACGGCCATCCGCGGCTGGCGGAGGCCCTCACCCGCCAGGCCGCCCGGCTGGACCACGTCATGTTCGCGGGCTTCACCCATGAGCCCGCGATCGAGCTGGTGGCGCGGCTGCGTCCGAGGCTCCCCGCCGGCCTCACCCGGGCCTTCTTCTCCGACAACGGCAGCACGGCGGTGGAGGTGGCCCTCAAGATGGCCTTCCAGGCCCAGCTCCAGCGCGGGGAGCGCGGCCGGGAGCGCTTCGGCGCCCTGGCCGGCGGCTACCACGGGGACACCCTCGGCGCGGTGGGCGTGGGGGACCGGGGCAATTTCATGGCGGGGCTCTTCGCGCCCCTCCTCCTGGCCTGCGACACCCTCGAGGTGCCCGAGGACCCCCGTCGCGAGGTGGGCCCCTCGGCGCAGGCGGAGCACGCCGGCCTGGAGGCGGCGCTGGCGGGCGTCCGGGACTGGTTCGAGGCCCGGGGGCCCAGGCTCGCGGCCTTCATCGCCGAGCCGCTGCTCCAGGGCGCCGGCGGCATGCGCATGTGGGCCCCCGAGCTGCTGCGCGAGATCCGCCGCCAGTGCGACCGCCACGGCGTCTACCTGATCCTCGACGAGGTGATGACCGGCTTCGGGCGGACGGGGACCTTCCTCGCCCTCGAACAGGCGGGCGTCCAGCCGGACCTGCTCTGCCTCTCCAAGGGCCTCACGGGCGGGATCCTGCCCCTCGCCCTCACCTGGGCCACCGAGGAGGTCTTCGGGCATTTCTGGGGGGACTACGCCCTGATGCGCACCTTTTTCCACGGGCACAGCTTCACCGCCAATCCCATCGCCTGCGCGGCGGCCTGCGCGAACCTCGCCCTCTTCGAGGAGACGCCGGTGCTCGAGCGGGCGCGCTCCCTGGCCGGTGCGCTGAGGGAGGCCTGGAGCGGCCTCGCGGGGCATCCCGCCGTGCGCCGGGCGCGCACCCTGGGCTGCGTCGCCGCCTGCGAGGTGGTGGATCCGCGGACCGGCCTCCCGCACCCCGTGGAGGCGCGGTTCGGCTGGCGCTTCCACCGCCGCGCCCTCGACCGCGGGCTGCTCGTCCGTCCCCTGGGCGATTGCCTCTACCTGCTGCCGCCCCTGGCCACCCCGCCGGCCCGGATCCACGCCGCCGTTCAGGAGCTGGCCGAGCTTTTATTTTGATATTTCGATTGCTTGCGCCCTCCGGGGAATCTTTCTATCCTCGGGGCACCCTATCCGGTCCGCCCGTCTTCACCTCCCATCATGGAGTCCCCATGGCCTTCCGACTGTCCCCCTCCCTGAGCTTGGCGGCCCTCACCACCCTCTCCATGAGCCTCGCGGCCCAGAGCACCGGCGTCACCACCGCGGACCTGCGCGGCCAGGTCCGCTCCCCCGGCGGCGCCCCCATCCCCAAGGCCGTGGTGCGGCTGACCCAGGACTCCACCAACCAGACCCGCGTCCTCACCTCGGACGCCAACGGGAACTACAGCTTCCGGCTCCTGCCCCCGGGCTCCTACACCCTGTCCGTGGAGGCCCCGACCTTCCAGGCCAAGCGCATCAAGGACATCGCCCTGCGCATCGCCAACACCACCGAACTGAACGTGGACCTCAGCCCCGTGGAGGCGCAGGCCACGGTGGAGGTGGTCGGCGAGGCGACGCTGGTGGACCCGACCCGCACCCAGGTCTCCACCGTCATCGACAACAACCTGATCAACAACCTGCCCATCAACCGCAGGCGCTTCGAGGACTTCAGCCTCACCACGCCGGGCGTGACCACCGCCAACAGCCCGGACAACGGCGGCGCCGCGGCCAACTCCGGCCTCGTCTTCGCCGGCGTGAACCCCCGGCTCAACAACGTGATGGTGGACGGCCTCGACAACAACGACGTCTCCACCGGGTCGGTGCGCACCACCTTCAGCCAGGACGCCGTGCAGGAGTTCCAGGTGGTCACCAACGGCTTCTCGGCGGAGTACGGCCGGGCGGCGGGCGGCACGGTGAACGTGGTCACCAAGAGCGGCGGCAACCAGTTCGGCGGCACCCTCTTCTACTTCCGCCGCGACGGCAAGGTGGACGCCAAGCGCCCGCTCTCCTCCAGCGAGTCCCAGCTCAAGCAGAACCAGTACGGCGCCACCGTCGGCGGCGCGATCGTCAAGGACAAGCTCTTCTACTTCGCCTCGGTGGAGCGCTTCGACAAGAACGACGCCAACAACGTGACCATCGACTCGGGCACCGCGGCCACGATCCTCCAGCGCACCGGCTTCAAGGTCTCCCAGGGCCTGGTGCCCTTCGTGGAGAACGTCACCACCGGGATCGTGAAGCTGGACTGGGCGCAGAGCGACACCAGCCGCTGGAGCGGCCGGTTCACCTGGGCGAAGGAGTACAACGAGAACCAGCTCGAGTGGGGCGGCCTGACCGACCGCAGCGCCGGCGGCGCCCGCCGCATCGAGGACCGGAGCGCCAGCCTCTCCCACCTCTGGAACGCGTCGGCCCGCTTCGTGAACGACTTCCGCCTCCTCTGGAGCCTGCGGGACCACGAGCTGATCAGCCTCGACGACACCAAGGGTCCCTACGTGGAGATCCTCGGCGCCGCCACCTTCGGGACGCAGCGCTTCCTGCCGCAGGTCCGCACGGAGAAGACCTACCAGCTGAGCGACACCGGGAGCATCTTCTTCGACAAGGTGACCCTGAAGCTGGGCGTGGACCTGATGCGCACCAACATCGAGGGCGCGCTCCCCCTGAACTTCTCCGGCATCTACCGATTCCAGGCCATCCCGGGCTTCTCGAACGGCATCGCGGCGCTGAACGCGGCGAACCCCTACGGCGGCTTCGGCATGCCCGCCGCGTTCGTCCAGGGCTTCGGCGAGGACTACCTGAACTTCGACGTGAACTACTACAGCGCCTTCGCCCAGGCCGACTGGCAGGTCACCCCGAAGTTCACCCTGAAGCTCGGCGTGCGCTACGACCGGGAGGACCTGCCCGCCTTCAAGGACACGGCCGACTACGACTTCCTGGAGAAACCCACCGGGCCCTTCGGCCCCGACGCCCTGTCCTCCGGCAGCATCGGGGCGGTCACGGGCGCCACCGGCGCCACCGCCACCGGCCGCGGACCCTACGACTTCGCCTCCCTGCGCCGCCACAGCAACGACTGGAGCAGCAGCAAGGTCTCGCCCCGCGTCTCCTTCACCTGGCAGGCGACTCCCGTGACCCGCGTCTACGGCGGCTACGGCGTCTTCGTCGGGCGCACCCAGCTCGGCCCCTACGGCGCCGTCTACCTCTCCAACGGCACCGACCTCCAGACCATCGGCCGCCGCGCCCCCAACACCTTCGCCTCCTGGGCCAGCGCGGACGGCGGCGCCAACCGCCGCTACCAGACCTTCGCCACGGCCCTCGGCCCCTTCGTGCCCGGCAACCCCTCCACCGCCCGCGGCGGCAAGGTGATCCTGCTGCCCGGCGACTACGAGGCCCCGGAGACCAAGCAGGCCAACCTGGGTTTCGAGTGGAGCCCCCGCCCCAGCCTGAAGTTCACCCTGGACGGCGTGCACTCCAAGGGCGAGCACTTCATGAACGTGCGGGACATCAACTCCAGCATCCCGAACCCGGGCTTCGTCGGCGACCAGAACACCGTGGAGTCGGGGACCAACACGCGGCTGCGCAACCCCATCCGCTTCGGGCCCACGGGCATCCCCTACTCGGCCATCTTCCGCTATGACGGCACCGGCGAGAGCAAGTACACCTCCGTGACCGTCGGCATGGCCTGGCAGCTCCGGGACATGTTCGCCCTGAACGCCAGCTACGCGTGGAGCAAGTCGGAGGACAACTACATCGACTGGCTCACCCAGTACGCGCCCCAGAACACCTTCGACCCCGCGTCGGAGATGGGCCCCAGCAACCACGACCAGAGGCACCGGGTCAACGTGAGCGCGGTGCTCAACACCAAGGGTATGGGCTCGGCCTGGACCCGGAACTGGGTCATCGCCCTCATCGGGAAGTACGCCTCCGGCCGTCCCTACAGCCTCTGGACCGGCGTGGATGCCGACTACGGCACCCTCGCGAGCGGTCCCTTCGCCGGCACCCTCCTGGGCAACGGCGAAGGCCTCAGCGCCCCGGCGGACCGGCCCGCGGGCGTGAAGCGGAATTCCGAGACGACCCCGAGCATCACCAACGTGGACCTGCGGATCTCGCGCAACTTCAAGCCCAGCGACAAGGTCGGCCTCGACCTCATCCTCGAGGTCTTCAACGTCTTCAACCACTACAACATCACCAAGGTGCAGAACTTCCAGACGCCCCCGCCCGGGGCCCCGGCCTTCGGTTCGCCCATCGTCACCAGCGCGGACAACAACCGGAACATCCAGGCGGGCGTGCGCTTCACCTTCTGAAGCCCCCTGCCCCCCGGAAGCGCCCGGCCCCGCCGGGCGCTTTTTCGTCCCGGGTCCCGCCGTCTATGCTGAAGGCGAGGTGATCGGATGAAGCTGGTGACGTTCCTCCACGGGGAGGCCGAGAAGATCGGCGCGGTGCTCGGCGACGGGCGGGTTCTCGACTTCGGAGCCCAGGACCCGCGCCTGGCGGTGGACATGCTCGCCCTCATCCGGAACCAGGACGCGCTGATGCCCCTGGCCCGGGCCGCGGTCTCCGCCCCCTCGGCGGTGCTGGAGCCCGGGGACGTGACGCTCCTCGCCCCGGTGCCCCGCCCGGTCTCCATGCGGGACGGCTACGCCTTCCGCCAGCACGTGACCACCGCCCGGCGCAACCGCGGGCTGGACATGATCCCCGAGTTCGACCTCTTCCCCGTCACCTACTTCACCAACCACCTGGCGGTGACGGGACCCGGCGAGGTGAAGGTCCAGGACCACCATCTCACGCGCCTCGACTTCGAGCTGGAGGTGGCCATCGTGACGGGCCGCCCGCTGAAGAACGCCACCCTGGAGGAGGCCGACGAGGCCATCTTCGGCTACATGGTGATGAACGACTGGAGCGCGCGGATGCTCCAGATGGAGGAGATGAAGCTGTCCCTCGGCCCCTGCAAGGGCAAGGACTTCGCGACCTCCCTCGGCCCCTGGCTCGTCACGAAGGACGAGCTGCCGCTGGAGCGGACGGACCGCGGCGAGCTCCTCCACGCCCGCATGACCTGCGACGTGAACGGCCGCCGTCTCTCCGACGGCAACGTGGATTCCATGAACTGGACCTTCGCCCAGATCCTCCAGCGCACCAGCTACGGCATCCAGATGCATCCCGGCGAGGTCATCGGCAGCGGCACCGTGGGCACGGGCTGCCTGCTGGAGCTGAACGGCTCCAAGATCACCGACAACCTCTGGCTCAAGGCCGGGGACGAGGTGGTGATGGAGATCGAGGGCCTGGGCCGCCTGGTGAACACCGTGGTCCACGTGCCCGAGCGCCTGAGCGGCATGCCGCCCCACCTGGTGGGCGGCATGCTGCCGGACCTCTACGCGGGCAGCCCCGGCGGCCCCGCCGGCGCCTGAGCGCGTCCACCTCCTCCCGGGAGCACCCATGGCCCTCCGATCCGCCCTCCTCGCCCTGCTGGCCTGCGGCCTGCTCGCCGGGCAGGCGCCCGCGCTGAAGCTGGTCCACGCGGGCCGCCTCATCGATCCGCACTTCAACCGCGTCCTCGAGGACCAGGGCATCCTCATCGAGGGCGACCGCATCAAGGCCGTGGGCTCCTGGGCCTGGGCCCAGCAGCAGGCGCCCAAGGACACGCCGGCCATCGACCTCTCGGGCATGACGGTGCTGCCCGGCCTCATCGACGCCCACACCCACGTGCTCCTCCAGGGCGACATCACGGCCGCGGACTACGACGAACAGCTCCTGAAGGAGAGCATCCCCTACCGGACGCTCCGGGCCTCCCAGGCGGCGGGGCGCGCGCTGTGGTGGGGCTTCACGGCCATCCGCGACCTGGAGACCGAAGGCGCCATGTACGCCGACGTGGACCTCAAGCGCGCGATCCAGAACGGCGTGGTGGCGGGGCCGCGCATGTTTGTGGCCACCCGGGCCTTCAGCGCCACGGGCATGTATCCGCTCTCGGGCTACAGCTGGGAGCTGAAGGTGCCCGACGGCGTGCAGGTGGTGGATGGCGTGGCCGAGATCCGCAAGGGCGTCCGCGAGCAGGTGAAGTTCGGCGCCGACTGGATCAAGGTCTACGTGGACCGCCGCTACTTCGTGGCCGAGGACGGGCGCCTGCGCTCCATGGTCAACTTCACGCCCGAGGAGTTGCGCACCTTCGTGGACGAGGCCCACCGGCTCGGCAAGTACGCCGCCGCCCACGCCATGGGCTTCGACGGCATCGACGCGGCGCTGTCGGCGGGCTTCGATTCCATCGAGCACGGCTCCGGCTTCACCGAGCCGCTCATGGACCGCGCCATCGCCCAGGGCACGTGGTGGTGCCCGACGCTCTACGTGGGCGAGTACGTGGCCAAGGGCCGTGGCGGCGTCTGGTTGCAGCTGCCCGAGCTCACCGGCAAGGCCCTGCGCCGGGCCGTGCAGAAGGGCGTGAAGATCGCCAACGGCAGCGACGCCGGCGGCTTCGCCTGGACCGAGAATCCCGCCAAGGAGCTGGCCCTGCTCGTCAAGCACGGCATGACCCCCATGCAGGCCATCCAGGCCGCCACCTGGAACGCCGCCGAGCTGCTGCGGCAGAGCAAGCAGATGGGCAGCGTCGAGGACGGCCGCTACGCCGACCTCGTCGCCGTGAAGGAGGACCCGCTGCAGGACATCACCGCGCTGCAGCGGATCACGTTCGTGATGAAGGGCGGGCAGGTGGTGCGGGAGCGGTAAACCGCTTTCGCGAACCCATCCTGAAGGTCCGATGAAACTCCCTCAACTCGCCCTGATTGTCCTTCCCTGCCTCCTCGGGTGCCCTGGGAACGGAGACCCTGGGCCCGGACGCACCGACAACCGGACCACGACCTATCAGGTGACGCTCGCACCGACCCAAGCCACGCTTCGACCCAATGGCCCGGCCCAGGCCTTCACGGCCAGGATCTTCGAACAACCGGCCGGCACACCTGTCTCCTTCCGCGCATGGTCTCTGACACCGTCGAGCCGCTACACATGGGAGGTCGTGGGTCTGCCGCAGGGCGCCGATGGCGGGCACTTTGTCTTCGCCTCAGCCGGGAGCCTCAAGGATGCCGACACATCGCAGATGATCGATCCCACGGGCTTCTACATGCAGCAGCTTTACTATTCCCCTCCCGCCTTGCCTCAGGGCACGACACGCCTGGAGCTGAAGATCCGGTTGACCGTCAACCCACCCCAGGGGACGCCCCTCGCCGTGGGCGACGCCTCCATCACCGTCGATGCCAACGCACCGGCCACCCCAAGCGCCGTCAACTTCCAATCTGGCCAAGAGGCTGGTCCACAAGGCCCCTGAGTCACACGACTACACTCTCCCCATGTCCACCCGCACCGTCCTCGCCTCCGACCTGAACCCCATCCAGGCGAACGCCTGGCTTTGCGCGTCCGTCGCGCCTCGGCCCATCGCCTTCGCGTCGACGGTGGACGAAGCCGGCGTCCGGAACCTCGCGCCTTTCTCCTTCTTCAACGCCTTCGGGTCGAATCCGCCGACTATCGCCTTCGCGCCGAACCGCCGGGGCCGGGACGGGACGCTGAAGCACACCTACCTCAACATCGCGGCGATGAAGGAGTTCGTGGTCGCGACGGTGAGCCACGCCATGGTGCAGCAGATGAACGTGGCCTCCGCGGAGTACGGCGATGGGGTGGACGAGTTCCTCAAGAGCGGCTTCACGCCCCTGCCGGCGCGCCTCGTGAAGGCGGCGCTGGTGGCGGAGTCGCCGGTGCAGATGGAGTGCCGGCTGACGGAGATCGTGGAGCTGGGCAGCGGCCCCGGCAGCGGCCTCATGGTCATCGGCGAGGTGCTCTGCTTCCACGTGCAGGAGGACCTGCTGAAGGGCGACCTTCCCGATCCCGCGAGGCTCGACCACGTGGGCCGCAACGGCGGCGCCTACTACACCCGCGCCTTCGGCGACGCGCTCTTCGAAGTCGCCAAGCCCGCCGGTCGGCCCATCGGCTGGGAGGCGGTGCCGGAGGTGCTCAAGGCCAGCCACATCCTCAGCGCCAACGACCTGGGCCGCCTGGCCAACACCGCCGAGCTGCCGGATCTGGACGCCATGGCCCGCCGCGACGGGGATCCGTCCTCGGCCGAAGGCCTGGAAGAGGCGATCCACCTGGCCCTCCGGCGCGAGGACCTGGCCGAGGCCTGGCGGCTGGCGGGGCTGCGTCTGAGGCTGTAGAGGGCAGGTTCGGCCGGTCTATTCCTTCACCAGCTCCACCCGCCGGTTTTTCGCCTTCCCTTCCTCGGTCTCGTTGCTCGCCACCGGCGCCAGGGGACCCACGCCGTGCCCCTTGAGCCGCGCGGCGGCGATGCCGTGCTGGGCCACCAGGGCGGCCACCACGGCCTCGGCCCGGGCCTGGGAAAGCCTCATGTTCGAGTCGAAGCCCCCCGTGGCGTCCGTGTGGCCGACGACCCGCAGCTTGAGGGCGGGATCCTGCTTCAGCAGCTTCGCGATCTCCTCGAGGGCGGGCTTCGATTCCGGCTTAACCTCGGACCTGCCCGAGTCGAAGTAGATGCCGTACACGGCGACGTGGCCGGTGGCCTTCAGACCGCTGCCCAGGGCCGAAGCGTCGGCGGTGACGTGCTGCTCCATGGCGCCCTTCTCCACGATGCGCAGCCAGATGGTCCCGTTCCCGCGCTCGGCCTGGATCCACGCCTCGCCGCCGTCCTTCGCGATCTTCCCGTTCACCCACCAGTCCGGCCGCTGGTTCAACACGGTGCCGCCGGCCTGGCGGATGGCGTTGGCGTAGTTGCGCACGACCTCGACGGCCGAAGGCTCCTTCGCCCGGTCGATGACGACGTAGCGCAGGAAGGTGAACTTCCCCTCCACCGGCACCTTCTCCCGGGGATTCGAGGTCCAGAACTCGAAGCGGCCGAAGGCCTCGGTCTTGCACTCCCGGAGGGCATAGCCGGGCATGCGGCTGATGAGGGGATGGTCCTTGCAGCCCGCGGCGTCGGCCTGGGCGAAGGCAGGGAGGGCGGCGAAGAGGGAAGCGACGAGGACGGGGGCCAGGGCGAGGCGGCGCATGGGATCTCCAGGATGGGCGCCCCCATGATTCACCCGTCGCGGCGCCCCGGCCGCGGCGCGAATGTCGCCTCGATCACGTTTCCAGGGTCCGGCTCCGTCGGCTCGCCCCTCCGGGGAAGCGTCCGGCGGCACCCGGAGCCCGCGGGACCTTCCGTCCTGGGAAGCTGGGGGATCCCCGCCGAGGTGCTCCATGCGGATTCCCAGCGCCTTCGTCTCCGTCGCCGCCCTCCTGGCGGGCAACGCCCCGGCGCAGGCGCCCCTTCCCTCCGACGGGCTCGCCGCCCGCTTCCCCTTCCGCACCGAGGAGGTCTCGCCCGGCATCCTCGCCTTCATCCCGGAAGGGCGCAGCCAGGACCTCCTCAGCGGCAACAGCCTGGCGGTGATCGGCCGGACCGGCGTGCTGGTGGTGGACTCGGGGCAGTTCCCGTCCCAGGCGCGGGCGATGATCGCCGCCATCCGCGAGAGGACCGACCAGCCCGTGCGCTTCCTGGTCACCACCCACTGGCACGGCGACCACCACTACGGGAACGCGGTGTACCGCGAGGCCTTCCCCGGCCTGGTGATCCTCGGCACCGCCTCCACCCAGGCCATGATGCGGGCCATGGCGCCCCGCTACTTCGGCATGGCCTACTTCGGCCCCGCCACGAAGCAGATCGAAGGTGCGCTGGCGGATCCGGGGCTGGACCCCGCCCTCCGCGCCCGCTTCACCGCGATCCTGGAGGATGTCCGCGTCGCGAAGCCCGAGTTGGAGGCCTTCCGCCTCACGCTCCCGACGCTCACCTACGAGGGCAAGGTCACGGTCGACCTCGGCGACCGCACGGTGGAGGTGCGGCACCTGGGCCGGGGTGCCACCGCCGGAGACAGCGTGGTCTTCGTGCCCGACGCGGGGGTGCTCGCCACCGGGGACCTGGTGGTCCACCCGGTGCCCCACGGCTTCGGTTCCTTTCCCGGGGAATGGGCCGCGGTGCTCCGCGCCCTCGAGGACCTCGGTCCCCGGATCCTCGTGCCGGGCCACGGCCCGGTGCAGCGCGACCTGCGCTACCTGCGCCTCGAACGGGAGGCCCTGGAGGTCCTCGACGCCCAGATGAAGGCCGCGGTGGCCCGCGGGCTGGACCAGGCCGCGGCCCTGAAGACCCTGGACCTGGCGGCGCTCCGGCGGGCTTTCTGTGGCGAGGACGCCGCGCGGCAGCGGGACTTCGACGGGCGTTTCGCGCGGGCGGCGGCGATCCGGGCCTACCGGGCCGCGAAGGCCGGCCGCCTGAACGACGAGGAGTAGCGGCCCGGGCGGAGCCTCAGTCCGTGGCGACCTCGGCCGCGCCCTCCCCGGCGGCCTTCGTGTGCACGATGCGCTGGGGGATGGGGCTGGCGATGCCCTCGAGGCGGAAGCGGCCGATGATGCGCTTGCGGTACTCCCGCGCGGCCTCGGCCTGGCGGCCCGGCGCGGTCTTGGTGTAGGTCCGGATCGTGCAGCCGTCCTTGCCGAAGGCCTCCACGCCCTTCACGTCCGTGGGCTCCAGCACGAGATCCGGCAGGTCCTCGGCCATGGCGGCGCCGATCTCCCTCAACACGCCCATCACCCGGTCCAGGTCTGCGTCGTAGCCCACCTCGACATCCACCAGGGCCTTGGAGTAGTCCTTGCTGAGCACCACCACCTTCGTGAAGGCGCCGTTGGGGATGAAGTGGGCGCGGCCTTCGCTGTCCCGGAGCTGGGTGATGCGCAGGGTCATGCGCTCCACGTGGCCCAGGTGCTTGCCGTCGTCGATGGAGACCAGGTCCCCCACGGCGAACTGGTTCTCCATCAGGAGGAAGAAGCCCGAGATGACGTCCTTCACCAGGCTCTGGGCGCCGAAACCGAGCGCCACGCCGGCGATGCCCGCGCCCGCCACCAGCGGCCCGATGTTGATGCCGAACTCCTGGAGGGTCATGAGCAGGAAGAAGACCGCCGCCACGACCCGGGCCGCGTTGCGCAGCACCGAGCCGAGGGTGTCGGCCCGGCGCTCGGCCTCGGTGGTGACGTCGTCGTTGCCGTCGTCCACCGCGCGGCGGACCGCCTTCGACACGAGGCGGATGGCGTAGAGGAAGGCGACGCAGGCCAGGAGCACCAGGGCCAGGTGCTGGAGCTTCACCCAGCCGGTGTGCTCCATCCAGGCCCAGAAGCGCGCCAGGGGTTCCTGCCCGAGGAGGCCCATCTACTTCCAGCTCGCCCAGTAGTTCAGGTTCTCCACCAGGGCCGCCGCCGGCGTGGCCTGGAGGTAGTTCACCGTGTCCACCATCACCGCCACCTCGTCGGTGCGGTCCTTGGTGCGGCTGAGCGGGATCGCCTTGGGGTGCGGCCCGTGGTGGATGCCCGTGGGATGCCAGGTGACCATGCCCGCGCCGATGCCGTCCCGGCTGAAGAAGTGGCCGTCGGAGTAGAAGAGCACCTCGTCGTAGTCGATGTTGCGGTGGTAGAAGGGCACGCGCATGGCGCCCTCCTCCTCCTCGAAGGGCCGGGGCAGAAAGGAGCAGATGACGAAGTTCCGCGACAGGAAGGTCGTGTGCACCGAGGGCGGCAGGTGGTAGCGGTGGCTCATGACCGGCCGGATATCCTTCACGTTGATGCGCCAGACCGTGAGGTCGCCCTTCCAGCCCACGACGTCCAGCGGGTTGAAGGGGTAGAACACCCTGGTGATGGCGTTCTCCCGCTTGATGTGGACGGCCCACTCGCGGCCCTGGCCCTCGTCGTAGTCCGCCAGCTCCGGCGTGTCGATCATGGCGGGATCGTAGAGGGCGTTGGGACCCAGCATGCCGCGGTCGGGCACCGTGACCTCGCCGGCGCTCTCGATGAGGAGGTAGCGCTGCACCTGGTCGTTGGGCCGGAAGCGGTAGGTGGTGCCGCGGGGGATCACGAGGTAGTCGCCGCGGACGTAGTCGAGCACCCCGAAGTCCGTCTCCAGGCGACCGCCGCCAGCGTGGATGAAGTAGACGTCGTCGCCGTCGGTGTTGCGGTAGAAGAAGTCCATGGGCCCGGGCGCGACGAAGTGCAGCGCCACGTCCCGGTTGAACAGGAAGCAGACCGGCGCGAAGGCCGCCTCCGTGCTGCCGAGCATGGAGTCGCCCAGGGCCTTGGCCCGGGCCTGCTGGGTGGCGGCGTCGCCCTCCTTCGCGGGGTCCACGGGGAAGAGGTCGTTGAGGTCGTAGCTGTGGGGGCGCAGCGGACCCTCGATGCGCGTCCAGTCCGTGGGCGGGTGGAGCCGGTAGAGGTGCGTCGTCTTCCCGAAGAAGCCGTTGCGGGCGTGCTCCTCCTCGAAGGTGCCCTCCGGCAGGTCCACGTGGGCCTGGCGGCTGTGCTTCCCCTTGCGCAGGGGGAAGAGGGGCGTTTCGTTGGTGAGCTTCATGGGCGTCCTCGCGGGGTTCGTCCAGCCGGACCGGCGGGCCCTCCATTCTGCGGGATTCCGCCGCCGGCGCCGAGCCCCGCGACCAGGGGCTCCCACTCCCGCCGAAGCAGGGGATTCTCCTTCAGGGCCTGGACCAGGGCCGCCCGGGCCTCGGCGGCGTCCCGGGGCTGGCCGCCCCGGCGGCTCCGCGCCATCAGGAGCGCGGCCCGCAGGGCGAGGGCCTCCGGCTGCCGGGCATTCAGCCGCCGGGAGGCCTCGGTGGCCTCGAGGCCCCGCGCCAGCAGCCCCGGGGCCTCGGGGGCGGAGGCGCGCAGGGCGCGGTCGAGGCAGAGCCGGGCCCGCAGGTTGAGCAGGGCCGGCGTCCTCGCGGTGAGGCCTTCGGCCCTGGCCAGGGCCGCCTCGGCCAGGGGAAGCCGGGACGCGGCGGAGGCCGGCGCGAGCCGGGCCGCCAGCAGCTCCACCCGGGCCCGGCGGTCCCACAGGTAGGGCGAACCCCCGTCCCGCTTCAGGGCCAGGACCAGCGCCTCGCGGCAGGCCTCCAGGACCGGGGCGAAGGGACGCCGGGCCGCGGCCTCCGCCTCGGCCTTGAGGAGAAGGACGTCCACGAAGGTGGCGACGATCTCGCTGTAGTCCCGGATGATGGCCCGGGCGGCCCGGGCGGAGGCTTCGGCGGCCGCCAGGTCCGGCGCCGGATCGCCCCCGGCGTCGCGGAGGTAGGCCGCCCGCAGCAGCAGCGCCTGGGCCCGGTGCACCGTGGCCTGGGGCATGGCGGGGTTCCGCGCCAGGGCGGCTTCGAAGTGGCCGAGGGCGAGGGCGAGGTCGGCCCGGGGATCCCCGCCGGTCTGCAGGGCGTGCAGGGCGAGGCGGAAGCGCACCTTGCCCCGCTCGTCCCAGCTGTCGGCGAACTGGGGATTGAGCTCCAGGGCCCGCTGGAGGCTGGCCTCCGCCTGGAGCAGCGCCTCCCGGGGGTCCTCCCCCCGGTCGGCCTTCGCCTCGGCGAGGAGCACCAGGGCGTTGGCGAGGTTGCCCAGCACCTGCACGGCGTCCGGGTTCAGCTCACGGGCCCGCCGGAAGGCCGCGACGCTGGCCTCCAGCTCCGGCACCGGATCGGCGCCTTCCCGGAACCGCGCCTCCGCGCGGATGCCGTGGACCACGCCGAGGCTGCGGTGCAGGCCCCAGCGCCCTTCGTCGAGGGCCAGCCCCTGCCGGGCGGCGGCCTCGGCCTTCGCGAGGGCGGGCCCGCCGTCGGCGCCCCGGTTGGTCTCCTGCTGGGAGAGGTACCAGGCCGCGTTGGCGACGCGCTCATGGTGCTCGAGGTCCCGGGGCTCGAGGCGCAGGGCCTCCTCCGCCGCGGCGAGGGAGGCCTTCAGGGCCCCGCGGCCGTCCCGCCCCGAGTTGTCCAGGTCGCTGGCGCGGAGCCACTGGAGGCGGGCCTCCAGGGCGAAGGCCTCCGGGCGGAGGGGGTCCACCCGGCGTGCCTGGGTGAGGGCCTCCAGGGCCCGCTCGAAGGCGCGGTCGGTGGGACGGCCCTGCTCCACGTCCATGGCCATCTCCTGGAGGAAGGCGGCGGCCCGCCCCAGGGGCATGGCCTCGTCACTCCGGGCGACCTCGAAGGCGCTGGCGTAGGCGGCCTCCGAGCGCCGCGCGGCCTCCCGGGCCTCGGCGTAGGCGCCCCGCTCGGCGTCGGCGCCGGCGCGGAGGGACCACGCGCGCCCTTCGAGGGCCCGGGCCTCGGTGAGCCAGGGCACCTGGGACGCGGCCTCGGCGGCCTTGGCGAGGGCCTCGTCGAACCGCTCCTCCTGGAGGGCGATGAGGCCTTCGGTGTAGGCCTTGAGGCCCGGCAGGTCCCTCCCGGCCTCGAGGTAGCGCAGGGCGGGATCGCGCAGGGTCCGTTCCAGTTCCCGCTTGCGCGCCGCCCGGGCGGCGGGGTCGCGCACCCGGCGGGCCTCCTGGAGGGCGGCCTCGTAGAGCCCCGCCAGGACCTGCCCCAGGGCGTTGGCGGTGTCCGGGGTGCGATGCCCCAGGCCCCAGGCTTCCTCCAGCTCCCGCCGCGCGGCCGCCAGTTCGCCGAGGGCGAGGTGCCCCCGGCCCAGGGCGGCGCGTCCGGGCCCCTGGGCGAGGCGGCCCAGGCGCGCCATGCGCCCCTCGATGTCCGCCATCCGCTCGCGCACGGCCGCCTTCTCGGCCCGCAGGTCGTGCAGGGGGAGGAGGCGGCCCACCCGCAGCCGCGTGTCGAGCTGCGCGGCGTCCTGGGCGAAGGCCTGGGCCAGGGCGGCCTGGTGGCGCGCCCGCAGGGCCGAGCGCAGGCCCCAGCCTCCGAGGACCAGGGCCACGGCCACGGAGGCCGCGACCACCGCGGAGGCCGCCGGATGCCGCCGGACCCGGCGCTCCAGGCGGCGCAGGGCCCCGATCTGGCGGGCCTTCACCGGCTCGCCGTCGAGGAAGCGCTGGAGGTCCTCCGCCAGGGCCTGGGCCGAGTCGTAGCGGCGCGCGGGCTCCTTCTCGAGGCACTTGAGGGTGATGGCCTCCAGGTCCTGGGGCAGGCTGGGGACCAGGGCCCTCAGGGGCCTGGGCTCCTCGGTGAGGATGGCGACGAGGACGTCCACCGAGGTGCGGGCGTCGAAGGGGAGGCGGCCCGTGAGCACCTCGTAGAGCGTGGCGCCGAGGGCGTAGACGTCGCTCCGGCGATCCACGGCGCCCGCCTCGCCCCGGGCCTGCTCGGGCGCCATGTAGGCGGGCGTGCCGACGATGAGCCCCGTCTGGGTGACGCCGGGGGCCTCCAGGGCGCGCGCCAGGCCGAAATCCATGACGTAGGGCTGCAGCCTCCCGTCCTCCCGCCGCTCCACCATGATGTTGCCGGTCTTCACGTCCCGGTGGATGAGGCCGAGTCGATGGGCGGCGTGGAGGCCCTCGGCCGCCCGGCGCACGAGGTCCACCTTCTCCTCCAGCCCCATCCCCTTCAGGCAGGCGTTGAGGGGCTTGCCGTCGATGTACTGCAGGACGATGTAGGGCTGGCCCCGCCACTCGCCCACCTCGTGGATGGGGCAGACCGCCTCGTGGTGGACGCGGGCCTGGGCCTGGGCCTCCCGGGCGAAGCGCTGGGCCGCGCTGGCGGAATCGGAGAGGATGAACTTCAGGGCGACGAGGCGGCCCAGCTTGCGGTCCCGGGCCTTGTACACGCGGCCCATGCCGCCCTGGGCCAGGAAGCCCAGCACCTCGTAGCGGTCCCAGTCCCGGAGCGAGGCCTCCAGCTCCGCGACGTCGCGCTCCGGCGCCCCTTCCTTGCGGGTCGGCGCCTGGGAGGGCTGGAAGCCCGCCCCGGGGGCGGTGGGCCCGGGGCCGTCGGATCGGGTCTCGTCGTGCATGGTGCCTGGGGGGATGCCCCCATCATGGCACCGGTCGGGGATTCACTCCGCCATGAAGGGGTACCGGTAGTCCGTGGGGGGCACGAACGTCTCCTTCATCGTGCGCGGGCTGACCCAGCGCAGCAGGTTCAGGAGCGATCCCGCCTTGTCGTTGGTCCCGGACGCCCGGGCGCCGCCGAAGGGCTGCTGGCCCACCACCGCGCCGGTGGGCTTGTCGTTGATGTAGAAGTTGCCGGCGGCGTTGCGCAGGCGGTCCACGGCCTGCTGCACGGCGTGGCGGTCCTGGGCGAAGACGGCGCCGGTCAGGGCGTAGGGGCTGGTGTGGTCCACGAGATCCAGGGTCTCCAGCCACTTGGCCTCGTCGTAGACGTGCAGCGTCAGCACGGGGCCGAAGAGTTCGTCGCACAGGGTGCGGTACTTGGGATCCTTCGCCACGATGACCGTGGGCCGCACGAAGAAGCCCTTGGAATCGTCGTAGGTGCCGCCCACCAGGATCTCGGCGTCGCTGGAGGCCTTGGCCTCGTCGATGGCCTGCTCCTGAGTGGCGAAGCTGCCCTTGTCGATGACGGCGCCCATGAAGTTGGTGAAGTCCGCCACGTCGCCCATCTTGATGGACTCCACCTGCGCCACCAGCAGGTCCTTCAGCCTGGGCCACAGGTTCGAAGGCACGTAGACGCGGGAGGCCGCGCTGCACTTCTGGCCCTGATACTCGAAGGCGCCGCGCACGATTGCGGTGGCCAGCGCGTCCACGTCGGCGCTGCGGTGGGCGACGATGAAGTCCTTGCCGCCGGTCTCGCCCACGAGGCGCGGGTAGGCCTTGTACTTCGAGATGTGGTCGCCGATGGCCTTCCACATGCCGTTGAAGACGCCGGTGGAGCCGGTGAAGTGCACGCCGGCCAGGTGGCTGTCGGCCAGCACGGGGTCGCCGATGGCGCCGCCGCTGCCCTGCACCATGTTGATGACGCCGTCCGGCAGGCCCGCGGCCTTCAGCAGCTTCATGATGAAGTGGGCGCTGTAGAGCGACGAGCTGGCGGGCTTCCAGACCACGGTGTTGCCGCACAGCGCCGGCGCGGTGGGCAGGTTGCCGGCGATGGAGGTGAAGTTGAAGGGCGTCACCGCGAAGATGAAGCCCTCCAGGGGCCGGTGCTCCAGGCGGTTCCACATGCCGGGCGCCGACTGGGGCTGCTCCTTGAGGAGCTGCTCGTAGAAGGCCACGTTGAAGCGGAAGAAGTCGATGAGCTCGCAGGCGCTGTCGATCTCCGCCTGGTGGCAGGTCTTGCTCTGGCCGAGCATCGTCGCGCCGTTGAGCACGTCCCGCCACGGCCCGGCGAGGAGGTCGGCGGCCTTGAGGAAGATCGCCGCGCGGGCCTCCCAGGACATGGCCGCCCACTCGTGCTTGGCGTGCATGGCCGCGTGGATGGCCTGCTTCACCTCCGGCGCCCCGCCCAGGTGCGCGGTGCCCAGGACGTGCTGGTGGTCGTGGGGCATGACCACCTTCATCTTCTTGTCCGTGTGGACGTCGTGGCCGTTGATCACCAGCGGGATCTCGATGGACTCGCCGGCCATGGCCTTGAGCTTCGCCTGGAGGCTCGCCCGCTCGGGGCTGCCGGGGGCGTAGCCCTTCACGGGCTCGTTCACCGGGGTGGGGACGCGGAAGATGCCGAGGGACATGGGGCGGCTCCTGGACGAAGGATCCAGTTTAACGGGCCGTCCGCCTTCCCTGGAGCACGGAAGGCCCGGGAGCCGGGACCGTTTTGCAGCCCGTCACGATTTCGCGGGCGCCTGGTACTCCGGCCGGAGCCAGCGGACCTTCCCGGCGGCTTCCTCCGCCCGGCGCTCAGCGTTCAGGGCCATAAGACGCTCCAGAATCGCGGCCTCGGAGAGATCCGCAGGCCAGCCATAGGCCTCCGCCACCGCCCGGTCGAGGCGGTCGTGGAGCTCCTTCAGCACCGAAGGCAGGGCCTTGGCGTCCAGCACCTGCTCCGCCTGGGTGAAGGGCTCCTCCGCACGCAGCTTGTCCAGGAGGTTGTACTGCTTGGTGAGTGACACGCCCTTCGCCTGGGCGGCCTTCCGGTGGGCGTCCAGCTCTTCGGCCAGGTCGCGGATGGCGCGGGCCTGGGCGGGCGTGGGGTCGGGGAAGGGGAAGGGGTCGAAGCAGGTGGACTTGGGATAGACCGGGCGATCTTCCAAGGTCGCGCCTGTGGCCAGAGCCCATGAAACATGAATCCTCGAGCTGAGCACACCCAAGTGCAGCGCATCGTACGAGGCGATCACCACGATCTTGTTGTCCGGGACGATGGCCCCGTCGAGGAACTGGAAGACTCTGTGCTTGGCGGTTTCCACGGTGGCTATGTAGCGGTGCAATCCCAAAAGCATCGCGTGGAGGCCGGGATTGGGTTCGCCGAAGAGCCACCAGAATTTCTTCCTCAGCTCACGGTTGTTCTGATCCCGTTCAGGTTTCACCGTCCGCAGCAAGTGCTGGTAGACCGCAGGGAATTCTTTTCGGAGATCCGACTCCTCCAGCGCGAAGGCATCGATCACCATTACATTTCGCGGGCTGTCCGTTAGGTCCCGGCCATTCCGGTAGGGGTGAACGATGGAAGGGCGCCCCCAGGCCTGCCATTGATCGGGTTCGACGATGAATCCTTTCCCGAAGAGCATGACGCCCCGGGTGCAGAGCCCTGCATTGGCGCTGAGCGGCCCAGCCTCCACCACCGCCGCGCCTGCGCTCAGATCCGGATGGATCTCGTTCACCACGCCACCTTCCAGCAACACCGCCTCCGCCTCTTCCTCGGGCATAGCGGAATCCGTCTCCCGCACCACGCGCCAGAGCTCGGACTCGCCTTCCAGCCCACCCACGGTCATGGAGATGCGCACGGCGGCGCCCTGCTGGTCTTTGGCCCAGGGGTGGTCGGGGATGGCGAAGCGCAGGCGCAGGCCCATCGCCGTCTCATGGGCGAGGACGCCGCGGTTGCGGACCTGGCGTAGGCTGTTGGTGGTGATGAGGCCGAAGGCCTTGGCCTTCCCCGCGCGCACCTGCTCGGCCGCGCGATGCCACCAGTAGAGGACGAAGTCCACGGTGTCGGGCACGTCGGGATAGGCGGCGCGCAGGGCCTCGACGTAGCCGTCCCCGAGGCCGTCCCGCATCTGCGAATTCCCGAGGAACGGTGGATTGCCCACGATGTAGTCGACGTCAGGCCACGCCGGTACTGAAGGATTCATGTACGCCAGGATCGGCACCTGGTCCGAAGGGTCGGGCTCATCCACACCCGTCACAGGATTCATTCGCCGCCGACCGCCGTGGCGTGACCGGCCGGTGGGTTCCGTGCCCGTCCAGGCCAGTACCGCGTCGCCTTCGCGGATGCTGCCGTAGTTCTGCAGCACTGGCTCCGGCGGATCCCCCATCGGATGCCGACGCCGGTACCACTGCAGGTAGGCGATCCAGAGCACCAGCTCCGCGATCTGGGCCGCCCACCCGTTCACTTCCAGGCCCTTGAACTGCTTCGGGCTCACCTTCTCATGCTCGATGGAGAAGATGCTGTGGTGCTCCCCCAGCTCCTCAAGGCGCTGCAGCACTTCCTCCTCCAGGTGCTTGATCGTGTCGAAGGCGACATACAGGAAGTTCCCAGAACCGCAGGCGGGATCCAACACCGTCAAGGAGGCAAGTCGATCCTGGAAGGCGTGGAGCTTCGCCTTGGCCGCGTTGCTGGCGGCTTCAGTGGCCCCCTCCTTCAGCAGCCCGGCGACGTCGGCCTCCACCGCCTCCCAGGCCCGGCGAAGGTCATTGCCAAAGGTCGCGTCCACCAGACGCTGGATGTAGGCCCGGGGCGTGTAGTGGGCGCCCAGGGCGTGGCGTTCCCGCTCGTCCAGGGCGCTCTCCAGGAGCGTCCCGAAGATGGCCGGTTCGATCTCCGACCAGTTCTCCTTCGCCGCCAAATGCAGCAAGGAGAGTTGGCGCTGGCTGAGCCGGGGCACCGAGACGTCCTTGAAGAGGGAGCCGTTGAAGCGCAGCACCTTCTTCCAGCCCCACTTCCCGCCGGTGTCCATGGTCCGCCACCAGTCCTCGAGGAACTCCTGGGCCCCATCGCTGTTGCTCTCGAACTCGGCCAGGCCCTCCTGGAAGGGCTTGCCCTTGAACAGGCCGATATCCTCCGCGAAACAGGTGAACACGCAACGCATGAGGAAGCGCGTGACATGGGCCCGGTCGTTCTCGCCAGCGAGTTCAATCGCCAGCTTGCCCAGCTCCCGGGCGATCTCCCGGGTGACCACGGCCCGACGGCGGGAGGTATCCAACTCGCCAGGATTGGTCCAGATCTTCCGGAAGTAGGCCTGGGTCTCAGGGTCCTCCAACTCGTCGAGCAGGATGACCCGCCCCGCGCCGAATCCGCCATAGCCGCCCCCGGCCCTCGGGTCGAAGCGGTTCCAGACCCGGAAGCTGTGGCCGATGTCGCACACGATCAGGAATGGAGGGCGCTCTCCCCGCAACGCCAGGGCCTTCGCGTAGCCCACCACCTGCCCGAAGGCCTGCTCCATGAGCGCGTCGTAGCTGGCCGGGGCGCGATAGGGCGTTTCCGGTTCTTCCACCATGCCCGGCAGGCTTGGGGCATGCACCGTGGGACCCCGCCGGTGCGTCCCCCCCGTTCCACGCCGCTGACGCTCGGTGGTCTGCTTGGCTTCGAGCAGGAAATGATCCCGTTTGTAGAGGTCCACGAACGTCTTGGTGAAGCCCCCGGCTAGCGTGATGTCGGGGATCTCCTTCTCGAAGCAGTAAGGGGAATCCGCGCGCTTGGGTTCTGGGCGCTCGAGTTCAAGCGCATCGCAGAAATCTAGGAGGAACATGTCCTTGTTGGCGCGCTCGGCGCCTGAGCTGCCGCGCCACTTCGCGAGGAAGGCTTCGATCCTGGAAGGCATGCTTCTATCCTAGGCCGGGGTTGACGAAAAAGGCCGCCCGGAGGCGGCCTTTCACGGATCCGGGAACCGATTACATCTGGTCCTTCAGGCCCTTCGCGACCTTGAAGGTGACCTTGCGGCCGGCGGGGATCTTGATGCTCTCGCCGGTCTTGGGGTTGCGGCCCATCTTCTCCTTGGTCGCCTTCACTTCGAAGGTGCCGAGGCCGAAGAGGTTCACGCGGTCGCCCTTGAGGAGGGTCTCGACCATCTGGTCGCGGAGGCTGTCGAGGATGGCCTTGGCCTTGGCCTTGGTCAGGTCGTGCTGGTCGGCCAGGGCGGCGGACAGCTCGGCGATGCCGGCGGTGGCGGGCTTGGAGGCGGTCTTGGTCATGGGTTCTCCTTGGCGGAAAGGTCCACCCGGGCACGGGCTCGGCCGGCCCCGGGCATGAGGGGGAAAGGGCCGCGCGCGCCGGGACGGCCCCGGCGGCGGCCGATGGGGATGCCTACTCGGCGGCGGCGGGGGCCGGGGCGGCCTCGGCCTGGACCTCGAGGCTCAGCTTGGCGACCACGCCCTGGTAGAGGCGGATCTCCACCGGGTAGGTGCCGAGGTCCTTGACGTGGGGCAGGCTGATGGCGTGGCGGTCCACCTCGAAGCCCTTGGCCTTGAGGAGCTCGCCCACTTCGCCGTTGGTGACGGAGCCGAAGAGGTGGCCGTGGTCGCCGGCCTTCTTGATGACGGAGAGGGTGATGCCCTCGATCCGGGCCTTCAGTTCGTTGGCCTCGGCGATCTCCTTGGCCTTGATCTTCTCGGCGCGCTCCTTCTCCAGCTCGATCTGGCGCTTGTTGCCCGCGGTGACGGGCAGGGCCAGCTTGCGGGGCAGGAGGAAGTTGCGGGCGTAGCCGTCCTTGACGGTGACGACGTCGCCGCGGACGCCGAGCTTCGAGACGTTCTCGATGAGGAGGATTTCCATGCTGTTGCTCCGTGGACGCGTGCCAGCGATCTCCGCTGTCCCCTCTCGGTTAGGCCAGGAACCCGTCCTGGCCAGGATTCCGGTGCCCCGGATCCGGTCCCCCATCGGGTTAGGCCGCAAGGGGATAAGATAGCGCGGAACGCCTGAGAAACCAAGCCATCTTCCCCATCGAGGCCCCCGTGACGCAGCCCGAACGCCGCGACCAGCGCCGAGTCCCCCTGGACCGGGACTTCACCGTCAGCTTCACCCTGGACGGGTCCTCCTTCGACCGGCTGCCGACCCCCAACGTCAGCGCCGGCGGCCTGTGCGTGATGGTGCCCTCGGAGAAGGCGCGGCACTTCCAGCGCGGCGCGGTGCTGGAGGGCATCGTCCTGAACCACCCGGCCCTGCCCAAGGAGGCCCTGCGGGGGGAGGTGCGCTACACCCTCGGCGGCGGGCACCTGGCGTCCATGAAGCACGTGGGCGTGGGGGTGATGTTCCTGGACCCGCCGGACAAGGTCGTCGAGGCGCTGAACCGGTTCGTGCGGGAGCATTTCGGGGAGGGGTGAGCGGGTTCGAGGCGGCACGTCCCGCCCGGCGGTTTCGGGACGGGGAGCAGGGGTCCGTCCTTCCTCGACGGTTCGGCCTGGGACGGGCATGTCTGGCCGATCGGACGGTCTAGCCTGGAACGGGCGCGGACGACTCGCTTCGCGAGTCTGGCACCGCAGTCCGATCCAATCCGCAAACCCCGCGGATTCAATCAGCCTGTGGTGCTCCTTGATACGCGGCGCATCGTGGCATGACGGTCCTCGCGGCGCTCCCCAGGCTTGGAGGCACGGGCTGAATTCAAGACGAGTGCTCCGGACTGGCACACACAGGTTTTGACTTTCGAGGAGCACCTTGGATTGCGAGCGCCGCGCTTTTCGGCGATCGCAATCCAAGGTGCCAGACTCGCGAAGCGAGTCGTCAGCCTCCCGGCCGGGCGTGATGCTGTGGTGGGTCGAGCTCCCGTCCAAATGATCGATGCGCCCCGATTTCCGTAGGAGCCACCCTCACCCCCGCCCCAGCCGCTCCCACGCCTCGATGAACACCCCGAACGGCGGATCCGCCACCGCCTTCGCCTCCAGCACGCCCCGGAACACGTTCTCCTCCTTCTTCCGCGCCTCGGGGCTGAGGAATCCCGCCAGGCTCATGGCGCGGAGCCACAGCAGGTACGTCGTGCAGGCGTCGAAGAGGTTGTAGCGGACGATGCCGGCCATGTCGCCGTTGACCCACAGGTCCACCACCGACGCGCCGTCGGTGCCGAGCTTGCCGGGGATGCCGCAGGCGGTGGCGAGGTCGTGCAGCCGGGCGGACGTCTTGCCGAAGCCCGTGAGGATCTCCCGCAGGTCCACGTGCTGGTTGCCGAAGCGGTTGAAGTAGTCGGGGCCCGCCTCCCAGGGCTTCACGTGGTCGCCGGGCCGGCCCAGGCCGGGGATCGAGAGCCCGTGGACCATGGCCCGCTGCACCAGGATGGGCAGGTCCGCGTCCTTGGAATTGAAGCCCACGAGCTGGGGGTGCTTGTCCGTGAGGTAGCCCAGGAAGCGTGAGAGGAGCTGGGCCTCGTCCATGGCCTCGGGCTTGTCGGGCAGCGCGAAGAGGCGCAGCTTCACGTCCCGCCCGTCGCTCTCGCGGATCACCGCGGCGAGGCTGACCACGCGGCACAGCGTCGTCTTCAGGTAGGGACGAGGGTCGTCGGCCGTGGCGCCGCCCTCGGCCCACATGACCCCCAGCACGTCGGCGTCCGGCAGGTCCGGCCGCAGGTCGTAGACCCGCCGGCCCGTGGGCGCGTCAGGCACCCACTCGCAGTCGAAGCAGCAGACGGTGCGTTCGGAGGGGGGGCGGAGCATGGCGTGGCCTCGGATGACGCCCCAGTGTGGGCCGGCCCCGACAATTCGTGAATCCATCCGTCCCGGGTGGCATGTATTTACATTGCGTATATACTTCCCATCAGCCCACGCCTGGGCGCCAGGAGCCATCGCCATGCCCCGCAACCTAACCCTCAAGGTCTTCAAGTCCGGCAACTCCGCCGCCCTCCGCCTGCCCAAGGAGCTGGGCTTCGAACCCGGGGAGGAACTCCACGCCACCCTGGAAGGCGACAGCCTGGTGATCCGGCCCATGGGCCCCGACGGATGGCCGAAGGGCTACTTCGAAAGCTGGGAGGCTCTCAGCCCCGAGTTCGAGGTCCCGGCGCGGAGCGCGGCAGGGACCCGCTCGGGTCGTCTGAGCCGACTCTTCGCCCCGAAGGCGAAACGGGGATGAGGTACCTCCTCGACACGAGCTTCTGCATCGCCTGCCTGCGACGGAAACCCATGGCCCTGGCCTCCCTTGCCTCGGTGGGACTCGCCGACGTGGCGGTCTCGGCCATCACCCTGGGCGAGCTTCACGCCGGGGTGCACCTGGCCCACGATCCGGCGGCTGAGCGCAGGAAGGTGGAGGCCTTCCTCCGCCCCCTGCCCCTGCTCGCCTTCGACCGGGAGGAGGCGATCCGCTGGGCGGTGGTGGAAGCGGCCCTGCGCAAGGCCGGCCAGGCCATCGAGGCGGAGGACGGCATGATCGCGGCGACGGCCCTGGTGCACGGGCTGGCCGTGGTCACCGGGAACCGGAAGCATTTCGAGCGCGTGGCCGGGCTGAAGATGGTGGACTGGCTCTGAGGGTGCTCAGCCCTTGTAGAACGCCTCGATCCCCTTCGCAACCTCCTCCAGCATCCCCTCCGTCATCTCGGGGTACACGGGGATGCTGAGCACTTCGGCGGCGGCCTTCTCGCTCTCGGGGAACTGGCCCTTCTGGTAGCCGAGCTCGGCGAAGCAGGGCTGCTCGTGGAGGCAGATGGGATAGTAGATGGCGCTGCCGATGCCGAGGCCCTTGAGGTGGGCCTGGAGGGCGTCGCGCTTGCCGTCCCTCACGCGGAGGGTGAACTGGTTGTAGATGTGGCGGCCGTCGGGGACGACTTCCTTGGGCAGCACGAGGGGTCCGCCGTCCAGGGCGGCGAGGCGCTGGTGGTACCAGGCCGCGTGCTTGCGCCGTCCCTCGTGCCAACCTTCCAGCATCGCGAGCTTGGCGCGGAGCACCAGGGCCTGCACTTCGTCGAGGCGGCCATTGATGCCCACCTCGTGGTGGACGTAGACGGGCTCCATGCCGTGGACCCGCAGGCGGCGCACCCGGGCGGCGAGCTTCTCGTCGTCGCGGATGATCGTCAGGCCGGCGTCCCCGAAGGCGCCGAGGTTCTTGGTGGGGTAGAAGCTGTAGGCGGTCATGTCGCCGAACTGGCCGGCGTTCCGGCCCCAGCCCCGGGCGCCCATGGACTGGCAGGCGTCTTCCACCACGGGGATCCCGAAGGCCGCGGCGGCCTCCAGGATGGCGGGCATGTCCGCCACCTGGCCGAAGAGGTGCACCGGCATGATGGCCTTGGTGCGGTTCGTGATGGCGGCCTCCACCTGCCAGCCGGTGGTGTTGAAGGTCTCCGGGTCCAGGTCCACGAAGACCGGCTTCGCGCCGAGCCGCGCGACGACACCCGCCGTGGCGAAGAAGGTGAAGGTGGGCACGATGACCTCGTCCCCCGCCTTCACGTCCAGCGCCATCAGCGCCACCAGCTGCGCGTCCGTCCCGCTGCTCATGCCCACCGCGTGCTGGGCGCCGGCGTAGGCCGCGATCTCGGCTTCGAGACCCCTCACGTTCTCGCCCAGGATGAAGGAGGACTTGTCGATGAGGCCGGCGATGCCCTCGAGGACACGCGCCTTCACTGCCTGGTTCTGGATGGAGAGGTCGAGCATGGGGACGGTCATCGAAGTCAACCGAAGAGGCGGGCCAGCAGTTCGTGGCGCGTGATGTGGAGGTGCGAGGCGACGTCCTCGAGAATATGGTTCAACGTTCCAATTTTGATCGGGCGGTGGGCCGGAATGGTCACATGAGCTTCCGGCGGACCGGGATGGGCCAGCCGGAGATGGCTGCCTCGCTGTCTTGAAAGGACGTAGCCCAGACGCTCCAAGGCCTTGGCGAGTTCATCGCCTCGAATGTCCCGGGGCAGACGGGTCATACCGCGATGAGCGTGTCGTGGATCTGGTGTAGCCTGATCAGCTTTGGCGCCTGCCCCTCGTCGAAGTGGCAGAGCACCGCGTCTCGAACGGCCTCCTTGAGGTCCTCAAAGGTATCTGCCTGGGTAAAGATCGAAGCACCCAGAGCCCGGGCGTTGAAGCCGCCCTCGGGATCAGATTCGACCAGGAAGATGATTTCGGACTCGGACATGGCCGCCTCCGTCGGGATTATCCCGCGTTTGCTTCACCTTCCGCCGGGGAATCATGCCGCCCACCCTGCGGCCGCATCAGCGGGAACAGGATCACGTCCCGGATGCTGGCGCTGTCGGTCATGAGCATGACCATGCGGTCGATGCCGATGCCTTCGCCGCCGGTGGGGGGGAAGCCGTGCTCGAGGGCGTTGATGAAGTCCTGGTCGAGCATCATGGCCTCGTCGTTGCCCGCCTCGCGCTCCTGCATCTGGCTCATGAAGCGGCCGAGCTGCTCCATGGGGTCGTTCAGCTCGCTGTAGGCGTTCGCCAGCTCCATGCCGCCGATGAAGAGCTCGAAGCGGTCCACGAAGCGGTCGTTGCCGGGGAGCGTCTTGGTGAGGGGCGACAGCTCGATGGGATAGTCCGTGATGAAGGTCGGCTGGACCAGGTGGTGCTCGGCGTAGTGCTCGAAGAGGTCGCCCAGCAGCACGCCGGCGCTCTTCTTCGGGATGTCCTCCACCCCGGCGTTCTCCGCGAAATGGCGGATGCTGGCCTCGTCCTCCAGCAGGCTGCGCTCGAGGCCCCCGTACTCGGAAATCGCATCCTTCAGCGTGAGCCGGCGGAAGGGGGCCTGGTAGCTGATGGTCTGCCCGTTCCACGGGCGCTCCACGCCCCCGCAGGCCGTCGCGATGGCCTCGAAGAGGTTCTCCGTCAGCACCATCATGTCCCGCAGGTCCTCGCCCGCGGCGTAGAACTCCATCATGGTGAACTCGGGATTGTGGCGGACGCTTAGGCCCTCGTTGCGGAAGTTGCGGTTGATCTCGAAGACCTTCGGGAACCCCCCCACGATGAGGCGCTTCAGGTAGAGCTCCGGCGCGATGCGCAGGTAGAGCGGCATGTCGAGGGCGTTGTGGTGGGTGATGAAGGGCCGCGCCGTCGCGCCGCCGGGAATCGGCTGCATCATCGGCGTCTCCACCTCGAGGTAGCCCGCGTCCTCCATGAAGCGCCGGATGCCCGCCAGGATCCTGGAGCGGGTCATGAAGGTGTCCAGCACCTCCGGATTGCTCACCAGGTCCAGGTAGCGCTGCCGGTAGCGGAGCTCCTTGTCCTGAAGCCCGTGCCACTTCTCCGGCAGGGGCAGCATCGCCTTGGTGAGGAACTGCACCGCCGCGGCCTTCACCGTCAGCTCCCCGGTCTTCGTGCGCATCATCGTGCCCGTGACGCTCAGGAAGTCGCCCAGGTCCAGCAGCCGGACGATCTCCCACTCGACTTCCGAGAGCGCGTCCTTGCGGGCGTAGACCTGCAGCTTCACGCCCCCTTCCATGAGGTTCAGGAAGCAGGTCTTGCCGCTGTCCCGGTAGGCCGTCACCCGGCCCATCACCGACACCGTGGCCGGCGCGGCCTCCAGTTCCTCGCCCGTCTTCGGGTCGAACTCGGCCCGGGCCTGGGCCAGGCTGCGGTCCCGCACCGCCTTGCGCGGCCAGACGTCGATCCCCAGCGCCTTGAGCTTCTCGAGCTTGTCCAGGCGCGCCTGGCGATAGGGGTTGTCGGGCTGCATGGGGACTCCGGACCGGACCTTCCAGTCTACAGGCTCCCCGGGGCCCCCTCAGGACCCGAAGCGGTAGGACACGAAGGCGGTGATGACGGGCCCCCCTCCGGGAGCCCAAGCCGAAGGCGCCGGGCGAACGGGAACGCCGTCCAGTGGACGGCGTGATCGGGGGGTAGTCCCCGCGATCGTCAAGGCCTTGAGAATCGGTAGGACACGAAGGCGGTGATGTCGGGGGCCGTGTACGTCCCCGCCTCTTCGCTGATGCCGAAGCGCCACCTCGGCAGGGCCTTGTGGCTGAGGATCCAGTGCTGCTGCCAGCCGGCGCGGTCGATGCGGCCCACCTTCGTGGCATAGGGGCTCTCGCTGGCCGCCAGGCTGATCTCCAGTCCCAGGCCGCGCCAGAAGCCCGGCCCCCGGCCCTGGGCGCCGATCCCCGCCCAGCCGCGGGCGAAGCGGGTGCGGGCCAGCACCGCGCGGTAGGGGTTGGAGGCGCCCACGCCAAGGAAGACCTGCTCCGCCTGGACGAAGGCCCGGAAGGGCCCGAGGCGGGCCCAGCCCATGGCCCCGGCGGTCCAGTCGGTGCCGCCACTGCCGGAGAAGTCGTCCCGCTTGCCGTTGGGGAGCTGGACCGAGGCCCCGGCGCGCCCGCCCAGGTCCGGCGTGCCGAAGGGCACCACGTAGGCCAGGTCCGCGTCCAGGAGCTGGGTCTTCGCATGCCGCAGGTCGGCCACCACCACGCCGTCCCGCTCGAGGTGGTAGCGGAACTGGAATTTCGGCGCCAGCTCCCGGCCCCCGTTGGGGATGCCGAAGGCCGTGTGCCAGGAGACGAAGGCCTGGTCCGCGAAGCCGCCGCTGCGGTTCACCACCCGCAGGCGCAGGTTCAGGCGGCCGGGGCCGAGCTCCCGGGCCAGGTCGCCGGTGAGCTGCCACTCCTCGCCGTCCAGCCGGGCCACTGTGCGGCCGTCGGAGCTGTCCTGGCGGTCCGGGCGCAGGAACTGGGAGGTGGCCTCCAGGGCCAGCGCGGTGCGGCCCTCGGGCAGGGGCTCGGGGAAGACCGCGAACCAGGCCACCCGGTTGGGCCGGGGCGTGGCCGGTTCTCCGGACTGGGCGGCGAGGGGGAGCCCGGCCGCCAGCAGCATCGCCGCGGCCCTCACCGCCGCGGCTCCGGGCCCCGGGTGATGGCCATCACAAGCCCGCGTCCAGGGCGGGACCGGCGCGATCGTGACCGGCGGCGGGGGAGCATCGGGGCTACCATCGCGCCAGTGTAGCGGGCCGCCCGCCTGACTCCAGGTCGGGCCGGTCCGGGCTGGCCGCCGCGCTAGCATGGAAGGTTCGAGATTTCGGAGGAGGAGATCCATGACCAAGCTCAAGGACAGGCTGAAGGAGAAGATCGAGGCCCACCGCCCCCGCACCGCGAAACTCACGAAGGAGTTCGGGGACGTGGTGGTGGACAAGGTGACCATCGGCCAGGTGATCGGCGGCGCCCGGGACATCAAGTGCCTGGTGAGCGACATCAGCTACCTGGATCCGCTGGAAGGCATCCGCCTGCGCGGCCTCAACATCCCCGAGACCTTCGCGGCCCTGCCCGCCGCGCCGGGGGGCGAATACCCGACCGTGGAGTCCTTCTGGTACCTGCTGCTCACCGGCGAGGCCCCGGACGCGGACGCCATCGCGGAGATCGAGGCGGACTTCAAGTACCGCGCCAAGGTCCCGCCCTACGTGTTCGACGTGCTGCGCGCCCTGCCCAAGGACACGCACCCGATGGTCATGCTCAGCACCGCCATCCTGGCCATGCAGCGGGAGAGCAAGTTCACGCACTTCTACCACCACGGCTTCAAGAAGGACCGCGCGTGGGAGTACATGTACGACGACGCCACGGACCTGATCGCCAAGCTCCCCGAGATCGCGGCCTTCATCTACCGCCTGAAGTACAAGGGCGGCGACGTCATCAGCCCCGACCCCAAGCTCGACTTCGGCGCGAACTTCGCCCACATGATGGGCTTCAAGAAGCCCTACGACGACGTGGCCCGGATGTACTTCATCATCCATTCCGACCATGAGGTCGGGAATGTCAGCGCCCACACCACCCACCTGGTGGGCTCGGCCTTGAGCGACGCCTACTACGCGCTCTCCGCGGGGCTCAACGGCCTCGCGGGCCCCCTCCACGGCCTCGCCAACCAGGAGGTCCTCGACTGGGTGCTGAAGTTCCAGGAGAAGCTCAACGGCGCCGAGCCCACCGAGGAGAACGTCCGCGCGGCCCTGTGGGACACGCTGAACTCCGGCCAGGTCATCCCGGGCTACGGCCACGCGGTGCTGCGCCGCACCGACCCGCGCTTCGAGGCCCAGTTCAAGTTCGCCGAGAAGCACCTGCCCGACGACCCGGTCTTCAAGCTCGTGGCGATGATCTACCACGTGGCGCCCAAGGTCCTGGCCGAGCAGGGCAAGACCAAGAACCCCTGGCCCAACGTGGACGCCGCCAGCGGCATGATCCAGTACCACTACGGCCTGCGGGAGTACGACTTCTACACCGTGCTCTTCGGCGTGGGCCGCGCCCTGGGCGTGCTCGCCAACCTGACCTGGGACCGCGCCCTGCAGTACCCGCTGGAGCGCCCCAAGTCGGTGACCACCGAGATGCTCGAGAAGTGGGCCGCCGAGGGCGGGCACAAGGACTGAGCTCCGAGGGCTGGGGCGCGCGGGCCCGCACCCGGGCCGCGCGCCTCAGCCTTCCTCGTCGTCCCGGCGCTGCTTCCCGAAGGCCGGCGTGTAGGAGCCGCCCTCCTCGTCGTCGACGTCGAAGGGGTCCGCAGGGAGCAGGCGGCCCTCCAGGCTGTAGAGGCCCCAGCTCCGGCGTTCCTGGAGCTTCACCGCCTGGCGTTCCTCGATCCAGTCGCCGCGGTGCCGCTCCCCGTCCCGCCACTGGATCGCGGCGGCGTCCTCCGGCAGCACCAGGGTCCAGATTTCGCGGCTCCCCTTGAGGATGTGGTGGGCGGACCAGGCCTCGCCCCGGGCCTCCCGGTCCTCCGCGGTCTCGAACAGGGTCGAGGGCAGGTCGAAGGGAGCGCTCCGGAGCTGGTCGAGGGTGGTGAAGGTTCGCAGGCCCACGGCCTACATGCTAAGCAGGTCTTTCGTGCGCGCGACGACGTTCGCCACGGTGAAGCCGAACTTCTCGAAGAGCACCTCCGCCGGAGCCGAGGCGCCGAAGGTGTCGAGACCCACGGAGGCGTCGGCCCAGCGGGACCAGCCGAAGGTGGCGCCGGCCTCGAGGGAGAGGGTCTTCACGCCGGGGGCGAGGACCGTGTCCCGTTCGCTCGTCGGCAGCGCCCCGAAGCGCGCCCAGGAGGGCATGGACACCACGCGGGTGGGAATCCCTTCAGCCTCGAGCGCCTTTTTCGCGTCCAGGGCGAGGGCCACCTCCGAGCCGGTGGCCACGAGCTGGACCTTGGCCCCGTCAGCGTCCGCGAGCACGTAGGCGCCCTGGGCGAGGCCGGCCGCCTTCCCCTCGCTGACGGTGGGCAGCTTCTGCCGGGACAGGATCAGCGCCGTGGGGCCGTCGGTGCGGGCCAGGGCGGCCTTCCAGGCCTCCGCGGTCTCGCAGGCGTCGCAGGGGCGGAGCACGTCGAGGTTCGGGATGGCGCGGAGCGACGCGAGGTGCTCCACGGGCTGGTGGGTGGGGCCGTCTTCGCCGAGGCCGATGCTGTCGTGGGTGAAGAGGTAGATCACCGGCAGCTTCATGAGGGCCGCGAGGCGGATGGCGCCGCGCATGTAGTCGGCGAACTGCAGGAAGGTCGCTCCGTAGGGCCGCAGGCCGCCGTGCAGGGCCATGCCGTTGAGGATGGCGCCCATGCCGTGCTCGCGCACGCCGAAGTGCAGGTTGCGGCCGTGCTCCGTGGCGGAGAAGTCGCCGGCGCCCTTGATGTCCGAGTTGTTGGAGCCCGCCAGGTCCGCGCTGCCGCCCATGAGGTTCGGCACCGCCTGGGCGATGGCGTTCAGCACCTTGCCGCTCGCTTCGCGGGTGGCGAGCTTGTCGGCGGCGGTGAAGGCCGGGACGACGCTGGCGAGGTCGCCGGTCTGGCCGGCCATCCAGCGCGCCAGCTCCGCTGCGAGGTCCGGATGCGCGGCACGGTAGGCGTCGAAGCGGGCCTGCCACTCGGCCTCCCGCTGGGCGCCAAGGTCCACCGCCAGGCGCCAGTGTTCGAGGGCCTCGGCGGGAATGTGGAACTGGGACTCCGGATCCCAGCCGAGGATCTTCTTGGTGGCCGCCACCTCGTCCCTGCCCAGGGGCGCGCCGTGGGCGTGGTGCGTGTTCTGCTTCGTGGGGGCCGGGAAGCCGATGATGGTGCGGCAGTCGATGAGCGTCGGGCGGCCGTCCCCGTGGACGCCCGCGTCGAAGGCCTTCTGCAGGGCGGCGAGATCCTCGCCGTCGGAGACCTTCAGCACCCGCCAGCCCTTGGCCTCGAAGACCCTGCCCACGTCCTCGGTGAAGGCCAGGTCCGTGCTGCCCTCGATGGTGATCTTGTTGTTGTCCCAGAGCACCACCAGCTTGCCGAGCTTGAGATGTCCGGCGAGGCTGGCGGCCTCCTGGGCCACGCCCTCCATCAGGTCGCCGTCGGAGGCGAACACGAAGGTGCGGTGGTCCACGACCGCGTGGCCGGGGCGGTTGAACTTCGCGGCCAGCACCCGCTCGGCGAGGGCCATGCCCACGGCATTGCCGAGGCCCTGGCCCAGGGGACCCGTCGTCGTCTCCACGCCGGGGCAGTGGCCGAACTCGGGGTGGCCCGCGGTGGGGGAACCCCACTGGCGGAAGTTCTTCAGGTCCTCGAGGGAGAGGTCGTAGCCCGTGAGGTGCAGCAAGCCGTAGATCAGCATCGAGGCGTGGCCGCAGGAGAGCACGAAGCGGTCCCGGTCCCACCACGCCGGATTCCTCGGGTTGTGCTTGAGGACCTTCGTCCACAGCGTGAAGGCCGCCGGCGCCAGCGCCATGGGCGTGCCCGGGTGGCCGCTGTTGGCCGCCTGCACGCCGTCCATGGCCAGGACGCGGAGGGTGTCGATGCAGCGCTTGTCGAGGGTGTGGGGCATGGGGGCCTCGGGGCCTCAGCCCTGCGCCGCGCTCGCCTTCACGAAGGCCGTGAAGAGCGGGTGCGGGGCGAGGGGCTTGGACTTGAACTCGGGGTGGAACTGGCAGGCGAGGAAGTAGGGATGATCGGGGAGTTCCACGATCTCCACGAAGGTGCCGTCGGGGCTGAGGCCGGTGAAGGCGAGGCCCTTGGCCTCCAGGGGGCCGCGGTACTCGGCCTGGTTGAACTCGTAGCGGTGGCGGTGGCGCTCGCTGATCTCCAGGGTGCCGTAGGCGTTGGCGGCGAAGCTGCCCGCCCGGAGGTTGCAGGCGTAGGCGCCGAGCCGCATGGTGCCGCCCAGCTCCTCCACGTCCACCAGCTCCCGGAGCTTGAAGATCACCCGGTGCTTGGGGCTGTCGTCGAACTCGGTGCTGTCGGCGCCGTCCAGGCCGCAGGCGTTCCGCGCGAACTCGATGGAGGCCATCTGCATGCCCAGGCAGATGCCGAAGAAGGGAATCTTCTGCTCCCGGGCGTAGCGGATGGCCTCGATCATGCCCCGCGTGCCGCGGATGCCGAAGCCGCCGGGCACCAGGATGCCCTGGCAGTCCTTGAGGACCTCCGCGGGATCCCGGCCCTCCAGATCCTCGGCCTCCACCCACTGGAGGTCCACCTGCAGCTCCAGGCCGTAGCCCGCGTGGTGCAGGGCCTCGGTGAGGCTCTTGTAGCTCTCCTTGAATTCCACGTACTTGCCCACCACCGCGATGCGCACGCTCCCCTTCGGGTTGCGGATGCGGTGCATGAGGTCGGTCCAGGCCGCCAGGTCCGGCTCCCGCTCCTCCAGGCCCAGCAGCGCCGCCACCTTGGCGTCGAGGCCCTCGGCGTGGAGGTTGAGCGGCACCTCGTAGATGGTGCGGGCGTCCTTGGCGCTGAACACCGCGTCCTGGGTCACGGAGCAGAACAGCGCGATCTTATCCTTCAGGTCCCTCGGGATGTCCTGCTCCGCCCGGCAGACCAGCACGTCGGGCTGGATGCCGAGCGCCCGCAGCTCCTTCACGCTGTGCTGGGTGGGCTTGGACTTCAGCTCGCCGGCGGCGCGGATGTAGGGCACGTAGGTCAGGTGCATGTTGATGGCGTTCGCCTTCATGCGCTCGTCCAGGCCCGCCTCCAGCTTCCACTGGCGGATGGCCTCCAGGAAGGGCTGGCTCTCGATGTCGCCCACGGTGCCGCCGATCTCGACGATCACCACGTCCACGTCCTTGGCCACCTTCTTCATGGTGGCCTTGATCTCGTCGGTGATGTGGGGGATCACCTGCACGGTCTTGCCCAGGTAGTCGCCGCGCCGCTCCTTCTGGATCACCGTGTTGTAGATCTTGCCGGTGGTGATGGTGTGGTTGCGCGTGGTGGGCACGCTGGTGAAGCGCTCGTAGTGGCCCAGGTCCAGGTCCGTCTCGGCGCCGTCGTCGGTGACGAAGACCTCGCCGTGCTGGAAGGGGGACATGGTGCCCGGATCCACGTTGAGGTAGGGATCCATCTTCATCAGCGTGACCTTCAGCCCCCGCGCCTCCAGGAGCGCGCCCAGGCTCGCCGCGGCGATGCCCTTGCCGAGGCTCGACAGCACGCCGCCGGTGACGAAGATGAACTTGGCCTGGATGGGGCCGAGGTCCTTGGTGATGCCCGGCGTCACAACGCCTCCTGAAAAATCGGAAATCGGATCACATTTCCTCCGGAGCGTGGATGCCGAGCAGGAAGAGGCCCTGGCGCAGGGCTCGGGCCGTGGCGACGCACAGGGCCAGGCGGGACTCGCGAACCGCCGGGCTGTTCTCCTCCCAGAGCACGGGGCAGTTCGTGTAGAAGCCGGAGAAGGCCCGGGCGATGGCGAGCAGCTGGCGCGCCAGGGCCGTGCCCATGAGCTGCTCCTGGACCGCGCGGATGGCGGCGGGCAGGCCGGCGAGTTCGAAGAGGAGGGCCTGGGCCTCCGGCGCTTCCAGGCCGGCGAGGTCCGCTGGCAGCTCGCAGCTCCCGTAGGGCACCACCGCCGTGTCCTGGCCCCTGTGGGCGCCCGGTCGGCCATGGCCTGCCCACGCGCCCCCGGCCTTGCGCAGGACGGAGCAGATGCGGGCGTGGGCGTACTGCACGTAGGGCCCGGTGTCGCCGTCCAGGGCGATCACCCGGTCCCACTCGAAGGTGATGGGCTTGATGCGGTCGTTCATGGCGTTGAAGAAGAGCACCGCGCCCATGCCGAGCATCTCGGCCACCTCGGCCTTGTCCTTCAGGTCGGGGTTCTTCTCCTCGATGACCGCCAGGACGCGGTCCCGGGCCTCGTCCAGCACGTCCTCCAGGAAGATGACGTTGCCCTTCCGGGTGCTCATCTTCCCCTCGGGCAGCCGGATCAGGCCGAAGGGCGTGTGCACCAGGCGGCCCTTGAACCATGGGTCCAGCTTCTCCACGGTGGCGAAGATCTGCTGCATGTGGAGCGTCTGCTCGCCGCCGATGACGTAGATGCAGCGGTCGAAGCCGTAGGCCTCCTTGCGGTAGGTCACCTGGGCGAGGTCGCGGGTGGCGTAGATGCTCGCCCCGTCGCCCTTCTGCACGATCATCGGCGTCTCGATGCCGACGTCGCTGAGGTCCACGATCTTGGCGCCGCCCTCGCCCTCGACCATCAGGCCGGCGTCCTCCAGGCGCTTCAGGACGGCGCCCAGCATGGACTCGTAGAAGGCCTCGCCCTGCTCCAGGGTGTCGAAGCCCACGCCCAGGCGGTCGTAGATGCGCTGGAACTCCACCAGGCTGATCTCCCGGAACCAGGCCCAGAGCCGGCGTGCCTCCCCGTCGCCGGCCTCGAGACGGCGGAACCAGTCCCGGGCCTCGTCGCGCATCTCGGGGCTCTCCCGCTCCTCGTCGTGGAAGCGCACGTAGAGCTGGAAGAGGCGGAACAGCGGGCTGCGGCGCTTCTCGGGGATCTCGGCGGCCCAGCCGAAGTCCTCGGTGAGCCGCGGATTCTCGGCCTCCGCCCAGCGCTTGTAGGCCGCCAGCAGCGTCCCGAACTGGGTGCCCCAGTCGCCCAGGTGGTTGAGGCGGACCACCTCGTGCCCCAGGTAGCGGTGGGCCTGCACCAGGCCGTGGCCGATCATCGTCGAACGCAGATGGCCGATGGTGAAGAGCTTCGCGATGTTCGGGGAGCTGTACTCCACGATGATCTTCTTCCCCGTCGGCACGCCGGCGCCATAGGGCTTGTCCGAGAGCAGGGCCCCCAGCACCGCCTGGGCCCGGGCCTCGGGGCGCAGCTTGAGGTTCAGGTAGGGTCCCGCGGCGAGGAGTTCCGCGCCCTCGACCTGCACCGAGGCCGCCAGTTCCTGGGCGAGGGCCGCGGGATTCTTCCCCAGGGCCTTGGCCACCCGGAACGCGGGGAAGGCCAGGTCCCCCAGCTCGCCGCTCTTGGGACGCTCCAGGACGATGTCCTGGCCCGGCAAGGCCGCGCCCAAGGCTCTTTCAAAGGCTTCGCGAATGCGTTCCATGCCGCCTGTCCCCAAAAACCTGATCACCGGGGACCGGGGCCTCCTCCAGTTTCCACGCCGCCCCCCGGCCTGGGAAGCCCCCATTGGGCCCGGATCCGGTCCTTTTTCCCCTTGAACTTCCAGCCCTTTGCGCTACGATTTCCCTTCGCGTCCGGCCCACCGGGCGCCCCCGTGACGACCCCTGGAGTCCCGCATGGCCAACCACAAGTCCGCCGCCAAGAAGGCCCGCCGCGACGCGGAGGCCCGCCTTCGCAACCGCGCCAACCGCTCTACCCTCCGCACCGCCCTGAAGAAGTTCATGGCCGTCGTGGAGGCCGGCAGCAAGACCGAGGCCGCCGCCCAGCTGCCCGGGATCATGGGCGTGGTGGACAAGGCCGCGAAGAAGGGCATTCTCCACAAGAACGCCGCCGACCGGCACAAGAGCCGCCTCACGCTCAAGGTCAACGCGCTCTGACGCGCCCGCCCCCCACGGAAAAGCCCGGCTGATGCCGGGCTTTTCCGTGTCCGGGGCGGCCTTCAGGCGCCGGCCACCACGCGGATCTTCTGAGGCTGGGCCGCGGGACTCTTGGCCACGGTGAGGGTGAGCACGCCCTGCTCGAGGCGGGCTTCCACCTGGCCGGCGTTGATCTCCTCGGGCAGGGTGAAGCTGCGGCTGAAGGCACCGAAGCTGCGCTCGCCGAGGTGCCAGGTCTCCTGCTCCTCCCGGCCTTCGGCGTCGCGCCGGCCGGCGAGGCTGAGGCGGTTGCCGAGCACCTGGATGTCCAGGTCCTCGAGGCGGATGCCCGGCAGGTCGGCTTTGAAGACGTAGGCGGAGACGGTCTCCTTCACATCGAAGGCCGGCGTGAAGACCGGACTGGACTCATAGGTCCAGGCCGCGTCCCGGAAGGGATCCCAGCGCAGCAGGTCCCGCATGACGCGGAAGGGCTCCAGAACAGGCGTCTGGACCGTGGCCGTGGGGGCAGGACGGGTCAGAAGGGTGGTCATGGTGTCCTCCATGGGGAATTGCGCTCTATTGCGCGAAGGAAATTTTAGCCTACAGCACTCACTGTCAAGAGGGTGTTGGACAAAAATTATCAATTCAAATGGTTTCTTTATTTGTATCCAGTTTAACCGCAGAGATTCCGCCCGTCGTGATGCATCCATCAAGGACGGAAGAACCTAGCTGGCAGCCCCATCCCTGGCCTGCGCAGAATGACGCTCCCCATCCCGGAGTCCGCGATGATCCACGACAGCATCCTCGACACCATCGGCCGCACCCCCATCGTCCGCATCCACCGCCTGGCCCCGGAAGGCGTGGAGATGTACGTGAAGGTGGAGGCCTTCAACCCCGGCGGGTCGGTGAAGGACCGCCTCGCCCTGGCCATCATCCTGGACGCGGAGGCCCGCGGGGAGCTCAAGCCCGGCCAGATGGTGGTGGAGGCCACCTCGGGCAACACCGGCGTCGCCCTGGCCATGGTCTGCGCCGCCCGGGGCTACCCCTTCGTGGCCTTCATGGCCGACTCCTTCTCCATCGAGCGCCGCAAGCTCATGCGGGCCTACGGCGCGAAGGTCATCCTCACGCCGGCGGCGAACCGCGCCAGCGGCATGGTGAAGATCGCCGAGGCGTACGCCGCGAAGCACGGCGCCTTCCTGGCGCGGCAGTTCGACAATCCGGCCAACCCCGCCTACCACCGCCAGACGACGGCCGCGGAGATCCTCTCCGACTTCGCCGGACGCCGCCTGGACTGGTTCGTGAGCGGCTGGGGCACGGGCGGGACGCTGACCGGGGTGGGCCAGGTGCTGCGGACGGCGCGGCCCGAGGTGCGCATCGTGGCCACCGAGCCCGAGGGCGCCTCCCTGTTGAGGGACCAGCCCTGGTCCCCCCACAAGATCCAGGGCTGGACCCCGGACTTCGTGCCCGCGGTGCTGGACCGCAGCGTGCCCCACCAGATCGTCCCCGTGGGCGACCTGGTGAGCCGGGACACGGCCCAGCGCCTCGCGAAGGAGGAGGGCATCTTCTGCGGCCTCAGCGCCGGCGGCACCTTCGCCGCGGCCCTGGAGGTGGCGAAGCAGGCCAGGCCCGGCGACGTCATCCTCGCCATGCTGCCCGACACCGGCGAACGCTACCTCTCGACGATCCTCTTCGAAAACGTGAACGAGGGCAGCGACGAGGGTTGATGTCGAACGAGGGGGACCGCCCGGTCGCTGCGCGCCCTCTGAGACCACGCATGCGCGGTCTCCCTCGTGCTCCCCACGAAGCGCCCGGGCCAAGCCCGGGCGCTTCGTCATGTGCTCCCTTGCCGAGGGCAGGGCTACGCCTGCGCCACCTTCGCGATGGCCGCCACCGAGCGGTCGATGTCCGCCTCGCGGGTGTCCTGGCCGCTCACGGAGAAGCGCAGGACGGGCCGCCCCTGCCAGACGCTGCCGGAGGCCCAGCAGGTGCCTTCGGCCTGGATGCGGGCCACCAGGGCGTTCAGGTGCGCGGCGGGGTCCATCCCCGCGGGCGGCGTGAAGGCCACCAGCACCTGGTTGAGCACCACGTCGTTCAGCACGGCGGTGCCGGGGATGCGGGCGAAGCCCTCGGCGGCGCGGCGGGCCAGGGCGCAGCTCCCCCCCACGAGCTCCGCGACGCCTCGGCGGCCCAGGACGCGGAGCTGGGCGTAGAGGGGGAAGCCCCGGGCCCGGCGGGAGAATTCGGGCACCCAGTCCACGGCGTCCCGGGCGGCGCCTTCGGACTGGATGAGGTAGGCGGCCCGGGCCGTCATGGCGCGGACGTGGGCGGCAGCGTCCCTTACGATGGCGATGCCCGAGTCGTAGGGCACGTTGAGCCACTTGTGGGCGTCGGTGGCCCAGGACTGGGCGCGATCAGCGCCCCGTGCGAGCTCCTTCAAGTCAGGCACGGCCCGGGCCCACAGCCCGAAGGCGCCGTCCAGGTGGAGCCACGCGCCGTGGCGCTCGCAGAGGTCGGCGATGGGCTCCAGGGGATCGAAGGCGCCGGTGTTCACGTTGCCCGCCTGGGCGCAGACGATCTTCGGGCCCGGGGCGGCCTCCAGGGCCTCCTCCAGGGCGTCCGCCTTCATGCGCCCTTGGCTGTCCACGGCCACCTTCACGAGGCGGCGGTCCCCCAGGCCCAGGAAGCGCAGGGCCCGGGGCACGGTGACGTGCACCTCGTCCCCGGCGATGACCCGCAGCTCCGGCGCGCCCTGGAGGCCCTGGCCCACGGCGTCCCAGCCCGCGCGACGAAGCATCTCGTCCCGCGCGGCGGCGAGGCACGTGAAGTGGGCCATCTGGCAGCCGGTGACGAAGCCCACGCCGCTCTCCCGGGGCAGGTCCAGCAGGTCGAGGATCCACCGCACGGCGACCTCCTCCACCACCATGGCGGCGGGCGCGGCGGAGTAGAGGCCGGCGTTCTGGTCCCAGGCCGAGGTGAGCCAGTCGGCGCCCAGGGCCGCCTCCGAGCTGCCGCCGATGACGTAGCCGAAGAAGCGCGGGCCCGGCTCGCCGATGAGCCCCGGCTCCGCGTTCCGGGCCAGGTCGGCGAGCACGGTCCCGGGGTCGGCGCCGGTCTCCGGCAGAGGCCGGTCCAGGGCGGCGCGGAGTTCTCCCAGGCTGGCCCGGGCGCCCACGGGACGGTCCGGCAGGGCGCGGCGGAAAGCGAGGGAGGCCTCGAATGCCTGGCGCAGCACGTCGCTCATGGGGACCTCCGGGCCGCCCATCATGACGGAAGCTGCGCCCGGCGTCAGGTCGCTTGGCAGAACGTCAGGGGGGCCCGCACCGGACCGGGAGGCACCCTGGCCCAGGCGAAGGCGGGAAGCAGTTCCGCCGCGGCGCAGGCCTCGGGCCGCTCGAGGCAGCCCAGGGACCAGCCCAGCCATCCCAGCACTTCCGGCGCGGCGATGCCCTGCGCGGCGAGTTCCGCGAGCCCCAGGGCGCCGCCGCGCTTGCCCAGGCGCGCGCCGTCGGGGCCGGTGGCGAGGCCGAGGTGGGCAAAGGAAGGGCGCGGCAGGCCCAGGGCCTCCTGCAGCCGGATCTGGGTGGCGGTGACGGCGCGGAGGTCGGCGCCGCGCACCACCTCGGTGATCCCCTGGGCGCCGTCGTCCACCACCACCGCGAGGTGGTAGGCGAAGCAGCCGTCCCGGCGGAAGAGGAGGGGATCGCCGGTGAGGACCGCGGGGTCATCGCGCTGGGGGCCGTGGAGGAGGTCGGTCCATTCGACCGCACCCTCCGGCAGGCGCAAGCGCAGGGCGCGGTCGAAGCCCTCCCACGCGCGGCCCCGGCAGCGGCCCGGATAGGGCCGCAGGCCATCCTCGGCGTGGGGCGCGGAGGCCATCATCGCGAGGTCCTTGCGGGAGCAGGCGCAGGGGTAGAGGCAGCCGGCGGCGTGGAGGGCTTCGAGGGCGGTGCGGTAGGCCCCGCTCCGGTCGGACTGCCAGGCCACGGGCGCGTCGGATTCGAGACCCAGGGCGGCGAGGTCCCGGAGCTGCCGCTCGCCGAATTCGCGCCGGCAGCGGGGTCCGTCCACGTCCTCCATGCGCACGATCCAGCGCCCGCCCGCGGCCTTCGTCGAGAGCCACGAGGCGAGGGCGGTGCGCAGGTTGCCGAGGTGCAGGACGCCGGTGGGGGACGGGGCGAAACGGCCCAGGGGGGGCTGCATCCCGCCGTTGGTGGCGTCCTCCGTCATCCCTCGCATCCTCCGGGCCCAGGCAGGGGTCCTCCTGGAAGGGTCCCATGACCGGCCCCCCGGTCCACCCCGACGGCGGCCAGCCTCAAGGACGCGGCCGGGTCTGCTCCCGCCAGAGGATCTCGAGGGTGGATTGAAGGCCCCGCACCAGGGCGCGGGTTTCCGGGTCGAGGCTTTCGGGCAGCTCGGCGAGGGCGCCGCGGAGGCGGTCGAGGACTTCGAGGGGCGTGCAGGCCGAGGTGAGGGCGGCCAGCAGCTCGCTGGCGGCGGCGCGATGGCCGGCCTCCCGCAGGCGCGGCAGCAGGTCGAGGAGCAGGCCGTAGAGTTCGTCCATGTCAGGGAGGCGAGGTGGGCAGGCCGTCGAGGCTGACACGGTTCTTCGCCGCGCGGTAGGCCTCCATGCCGTCCTCGCCCTTGGATTCGGCCCAGGCGGGGATGCGGGTGCGGTGGCCTTCGAAGGCCATGAGCGGCACGCCGTGCCCGCAGGAGGTCTGGATGGCCTTCACCTCGACGTCGAGGATCTGCCGCGTCCCCGGCAGCAGATCGAAGTGGGAAGACAGCTCCGCCCAGTCGGCATCCGAGGGCCGCACCGCGCGCCCGCGGCCATAGATCCGCAGGATCAGCGGCGGCTCCTCGAAGGCGCAGAACATCAGCGTGATGCGCCCGTTCTCCAGCACGTGCGCCGCCGTCTCGTTCCCGCTCCCCGTGAGGTCCAGGTACGCCACCCGCGTCGGCGACAGCACCCGGAAGCAGTCCAGGCCCTTGGGGCTGAGGTTTACGTGGCCGTCCGGCGAGAGCGGGGCGGAGGCAACGAAGAAGACCTTCTGCTTCGCGATGAAGGCGGTCAGAGCGTCGGTGAGGTGGGGGGTGAGGGCGCCCATGGGATGCCATCCTCAGGTGGGTCCATCGAGGAAAAGACTGTACGCGAGATCGTCGGCAGAGCCTATCCCAGCTGGTTCAGTCCGGCATGGAGTACGAAGCAGATGACACTGACGGCCCCGAGCCCAACCGCGATGGGAACGAAGATGGACAGCAGCGCTCCAATACCCAGCAGGATGGTCAGCAAGAATCCAACAGTGAAAACGAGCGCTGCCAGCACCCCAAACAGCTTGCCGAGGGACCCGAAGATTTGAGGGGGTCCTGGGGTGACCAGCGGGGGTCTCGCCGGCCATTCGTATTCGCATTTCTCACAGATGAGCGCCCAGTGCTCAGTCCGGTGTTCGCACCTCGGGCATGTTTTCCAGCCCTCTTCTGGTGTGTCGGAAGGGTCGGTATTCATCGAATGTCCGGGACCAAGACCCCCATGAATTCGGGGTGGTAGAGGGTGAGGGCGCTCATGGAAGGAGAAGGTTATCGCCTGCGGTTGAGGACGAAGTGAATGATGAACATGCCAACGATGAGGGGTACTCCAACCCCCAAAAGGATGTCCGTAGAAAAGAATCCGACCTGGAGCAACGAGGCGCATAACGCCGGGAACAGCAAGAGGCTGAAGCCACACCCCAAAGCCGCGAAGGCTGTTGTGGGCCCTGTCGAGAACATTCCCTTCCCAGGAGCCCAATCGTATTCACATTTCTCGCAGATCATCGCCCAGTGCTCGGTCCGGTGTCCGCACCTCGGGCATGTTTTCCAGCCCTCTTCTGGGGTGACGGAAGGGTCTGGATTCATCGAATGTTCGGGATCAAGGCCCAGGGTGATTTGGTGTGGTGAGAGGTGAGGGCGCCCATGGAGGTCCGATAGATCCAGGTAGTCAGCGGATGCGTGAGAGGAAGGGTCCTGAGTGCTCTAGGAGTTTCGGTTCATTGCGAAGTGTGCAGCGAAACAACCAAGACTGAGGAGTACAAACCCGATTGGGACGACCAGGACCACGAAACAGGTCCCATGGAATCCGAGAAACACAGACAACAGATACTCAACGGCAAACGCGATGAGGACGAGCAGACCGAAGAGCCAACCAAGAAATCCAAAGATCTGAGGAGGCCCGGAAGTGGTGAGTGCGCTTCTTGACGACCACTCGTACTCACACTTCTCGCAGATCATCGCCCAGTGCTCAGTCCGGTGTCCGCACCTCGGGCATGTTTTCCAGCCCTCTTCGGGTGTGACGGAAGGGTCTGGATTCATCAAATTTCCGGGATCAAGGCCCAGGGTGATTTGGTGTGGTGAGAGGTGAGGGCGCCCATGGGATGCCTCTACACAGACGCAGGAGAAGTGTTAATTCAACAACATGTTGGCCAGGGAGATCGTGAAAAGAAAAACGCCAACCGCCAGCAAGGGGACGAAATACATCAGCAGGAAGAGCCAGAACTGGAACGGTTCGGTCTTTCTATAGACAGGAGTCCCATGCAAGTTGAGAACACCGGATCGAACGAGGTGACGCAGGGCGACGGGCCCTATGGTGAGGATCAGGAAGCCGATAATTAGGAAACCCAAGCCCTCAGCTTTCATCGGTCAGATCAGCACGATCGGTTCATGGAACGCATCATCCCTTCGGCGTCCCGCAGGGCCACGTACCCTTCCCTTCCCCCTTCTCCGGCATCCCCACCGTCACGCCGCGCTTGGCGACGTCGCGGGCCGTAGTCGGCGCGCCGCTGAGGCGTCCGCGGGTCGCGTACTGATCCTTGAGCTGCTGCATGAGCGCTTCCCGCTTCTCGGCGAGGCGCTTCAGGGGCCGGGGCTCCATGCGCTCGAGGACGTAGGCGGTGAGCAGGGGCAACGCGATGGTGGAATCGGCGTAGCAGACCACCGCATCCGGCAGCTGGTCGGGGTCGATCTTGCCCCAGGACACGGCCTCGCCGGGGGTGGCGCCGCTGAGGCCGCCGGTGTCGGGTCGCGCATCCGTCACTTGCAGGAAGTAGTCGTGGCCGCGCTCGTCGATGCCGAGGACTTCCTGGATCTGGGGCTCGGTCTGGAGGATGAAGTTCTTCGGGCTGCCGCCGCCGAGGATCCACACCGCGCTCTTGCCGCCCTTGAGCTTGGCGTCGAGGACGATGGAGGCCGTCTCGTTCACGTCGGCGTTCACGTCGTAGACCAGCTTGTTCCCTTCCAACGCCACCGCCGCCACGTTCATGCCGATGCTGCTGTCGCCGGGGCTCGAGGTGTAGATGGGCACGCCGCACTGGTAGGCCGCCGAGAGCACCGACACCGTGCCGAGGCCGAGCGCCTGCTCCCGCTCGAAGAGGGCCTTGCCCACCATGTAGTGGAACTCCGCCGTGCTCATGGGCCGCTGGAAGTCCGGCGCCTTGATCAGCTCGCGGTAGAAGGCGTCCGTGTCCAGCAGCACCGTGTAGTCGAAGAGGATGTCGTAGATGCGCACCACGCCCTCGTCCCGCAGCACCACGTCGGACGTGAAGGGATTGCCCCGGTGCAGCGCCAGGTCCAGGGCGAAGTGGGTGTCGTGGTAGAGGTTCGCCCCCGTGCTGATCATCCAGTCGATGACCCCCGCCTGGATCAGCGGGATCAGGCAGCTGCGCCCCAGCCCCGCCGGCGTCAGCGCCCCCGTGAGTGTCACGCCCAGCGTCACCTCCGGCTTGAGGACCTTCTTCGCCAGCAGCCGCCCGGCCTCGGCCAGCCGCCCGCCGTTGTAGGCCAGGAAGGCCTCGTCGATCAGGTCCGCCGCCGAGATCCCCCTGCGGATGCCGCCGGGCGCGATGCGCTCGCCGTTCAGGAACGCGCTGGGCTCATGGGATTCGTCGTGCATGGGAGGCTCCGGAACGGACCATCCTATCGTCCAGTGCCCTCGAATCGATGCCCGGACAGTGAAACGCCCCCGAGGCAGGGGCGTTTCGTGAGGGAAGTTGGGAGGGGAACGTTGGTGGGGTTGGTAAGCGGGAGTTCCACGAAGGGAACTGGTTGCAATTGATGGGACTGAGAGTGGCGGGAAGCCCCGAAGGGCACCTCAGGGACCAGTCTACGCCCCTGGGGAGGCGCAGCCAAGAAGGCGAGGACCCTTAATCCTTCACAACCCGGTCGTCCGCGGTGATCCGGAAGGCGAAGGCCCGGATTTCATCGGCGGTCTTGAAGGCGTCCGGCATTCCAGGCGGGGTGATCTCCTCCGTCAGGGTTCCCGTCGTCGGATCAAGGGCCCACCACTTGCATCCCGGGTAGGCCTTCACCGAGGCCGACTGGGAATCCGCCAAGGCCTTGTTCCTCTCCGGTGTGGGCACGAATTTCGGATCCCTGATGGGCTCGATCCCCTTGTCGAAGGTTCTGGCTTTCAGGACCGCCTCCTCCGTCCGGCTGGCGATCAGGAAACTACCGTCCGGCCGAGGCTGGATTCCCAGAATGGCGTTCTCGATCTGCACCTTGGACAGTGGGTTTGGTGCGCCCTCCTCCACGCTCGGGAAGAGTCGCGTCCTTCGCAGCTTGGGCACATCACCCGAATCATCGAGGATCCAGAGGTCCCCGGAGTGAGGAAGGGGCAGCAGCAACCCTTTGCTTGAACGAACAGGGATCAGCCCCATCAAGGCAGACATGAACCGGTAGGATGGACGGATCCTCCACACCCCGTCGGATTCCTTGGCCGCGAGAGACTGCTTAAGTCCCATGTCGAGCAGACGGAAGATACGGACCCTGCCCTGATCGTCCTTCCTGCCGAGCGCCAATTTTGATGTCGTATCGCCTTCCCGGAAGAACGTGAAGGCGACGAGAAGATACCAACCCCCGTCAAGGGGGCGGAGATCTCCGATCGCTTCTCCGGGAGCTTCCTCAACGTAGTAGGCCTCCGGGTTCCAGTGCTGGCCATCGGCGCTGTCAAACAACGTGAAGCGCCGCATCCTGCGCCCCAGAGGCTCCAGGTGGAGCGCCCAGAAGCGTTCGTTGAACACTTCAAGCTCGTCATCCGGATCGCACTGGGGAGGGCGCTTCACCCTTCGGACAGGCGCTTTCGGGCCTCGGTGGATTTCGAGTTCACCTGTACTCCGGTCCTGGAGGATGTAGCTGTCACGGATCCAGAAATGGGACCGCTGATCTTTCGGAAAGATTTGTGCGCGGAGTGAAAGCGCGCCGAGAGCCAAGATCAACAGGGGAAGCCGGTACATTGGGAATCAAGGTTCCTGGTGCCGGGCACGCTTGCACATCAAAGCCGCCTGGTTCGAAGGAATCTGCTGGCAGCTCCAGGTCCCACCGCCAATATCGACACAGTAGGTGCACGAAGTCCCGACGCAATTCACCGACCGGCCGTCATCCCAGCAACCGCCGGCCCAAAGCGTACCGGCCACTGTTGAAGCGACGAGCACAGCGAGCCCCAGGAACAGGTTCCTTCTCATGGTGACCTCCAAGGTTGGTGAATTGACACCAAGGTAGGCAGCCGTTTTTTTTTCAAGAGCTACTTCGGCAGCTCGAAGGCCTGCGGGTCCGCCGTTCCCGGGCTCCAGGCCGAGAACCGGATCTCGGCGCTGCCGCCGCTGGGCTCGAAGACCGTCATGGCGCTCAGGACCTTCTTCCCCGCCGCCGTGCCCACGGGCCCGAACTTCACCGTCCGCGCGGCCTTGCCGCTGGCCAAGAAGAAGTCCACCTGCAGGGGCCGGCCGTCGGCCTTCGCGACCGCGAGGCGCGCCGTGCGGTGGGTGAGGGACTTCCGCTTCGCCTCCAGGTCCAGGAGCCACACGGCCTGGCCATCCAGGCTCCCGGTGCCCAGGGTCTTCACTCCGTAGTCCTCGGCGAAGCGGGTGCGGGCGATGTCGCCCCCCGCCGCCGGCCCCAGCAGACGCTGGGCCGGGCTCACCGCCACGGGCTTCTTCGCGTTGGGCAGGATCAGCCACATCTGGTCGCCGAGCACCAGCACGCTGCGGCCCTTCTCCTTCTCCGACACGCCATCCACCCGCGCGTCCCCGTTCTCCCGGGCCCGCACCCGCCACGCCTGGCTGCGCTTCCCGTCGGCCAGCTCCACCTGCACGGAAAAGGCCGGCCAGGGGTGGCGCAGCTTGTCCACGCCCGCCAGGATCTGCTCCCCGGACTGGGCCACGAGAGGAAGCGCGACCAGGACGGCCAGGGCCCTAGGCACGGCCGTAGTCGTCCTGCAGGCGCTCGATGTCGGCCTCGTCGAAGGTCCCGAAGCTCACCTCCAACACCCGCACCGCGTGGCCGTTGGCCGCGTCGCAGCGCAGGCGGTGGCTGCAGCCCTTGGGCAGCCAGACCTCCTCCATCACCGCCGGCCGGAGTTCCTTCCCGTCCAGGTCCACCACCACGCCCTCGTCCAGGGCCACCCACAGCTCGTTCCGGTGGGCGTGGCGCTGCAGGCTGAGGCGCTGGCCCGGCGCGCAGGCCAGGATCTTCACCGTGCACGTCTCGTTGAAGGCGTACTGGTTGAAGAAGCCCCACGGCTTGTCCACGTGAAGGGTGGCCGGCTGTTCCATGACCCCCGAGCCTAGCGCAGTCGCCGCCCTCAGACCACGTGGGCGCGGTAGGCCTCGCCCAGGATCTCCAGCAGCGCCGCCCGGGGCTCCAGCAGCGCCTCGTGGGCCGCCCCCAGCTCCGGGTCCGTGATGGCGTCCTTGCGGTTCCAGGCATCGCGGTAGAAGGCGTCCACCCCGTCACGGTAGGCGCTCAGCGTGTTCGCCGCGTCCGGCTCCCCCAGCAGGATGAGCCGTGTGTGGGCCGAGCCCAGGCCCACCAGGGCGCCCTCCAGGGCCCGCTTCGCCTGATTCAGGGGCCCTTCGACCTGCCGTGCGGCCTCGCCGTCCCGGTTCACGGTCCAGTCCCCCAGGGCGTCCACGAAGGCGGCCGTGGCGTGCTGGGCGGCCTCCACCGCCGCGACGACCTTCTCGAAGTCCGCCGTGCGCTGGGCCCTGCGGTCCCGGTCGTCCTGGGCCTGCAGCGTGCTCTTCGTGACCTTCCAGGTGAAGACCCCGCTGATGAGGGCCCCCAGGCCGATCTTCACCGCCGAGTCGAGGATCTCCACGAGGCTCGCGGCGCTCACAGCAGCTCCGCCCGGCCCTCGGCCCGGAGGCGCTCGACGATCGCCTTCACCCCCTGGGCCCGGTCCTTGTGCGTCACCAGCAGCGCGTCGTCGGCGTCCACGATGATGAGCCCCTCCACGCCGGCGGTGGCCACCAGGCGCGTCCCGCCGAAGACGGCGGTGTCCTTCGTGTCCACCAGCAGGACGTCGCCCCGGGCGATGTTGCCCTCCGGGTCCTTCGACTGGAAGGCCAGGGCCGCGGGCCACGAGCCCACGTCGGACCAGCGGAACCGCGCCGGCACCACCGCCACGTTCGTCGCCTTCTCCATCAGCGCGATGTCGATGGGCTCCCGGGGCAGCTGCGCGTAGGCCGAGGCCAGGGTGAGGGCCTCGCCGTTCCAGGCGTCCAGGGGCGCCAGCAGGCCCGGGGCGTGCCGGAGCAGCGCCGCGCGGAAGTCCTTCAGCGTCCAGACGAACATGCCGGCGTTCCAGGTGTGGCGGCCGCTGTTCAGGTAGGCCATCGCCACGTCCAGGGGCGGCTTCTCCCGGAAGGCGGTCACCTTCCGGATGGCGCCGTCCCCCTCGGACTCGATGTAGCCGTAGCCGGTCTCGGGGCTCGTGGGCGGGATGCCGAAGACCACCAGGTCGCCGCTGGCCTCGGCGTGGCCCATCGCCCGGTCCAGGTCGTCCAGGTAGGCCTCCTTCCCGCCGATCCAGTGGTCCGCGCTGAGCACCGCCATGACGCCGTTCCCGAAGCGGCGCTCCAGCGCCACCAGGCACAGGGCCAGGCAGGGCGCGGTGTTGCGGCCCTCGGGCTCCAGCAGCACGTTCTCGGGCGGCAGCTCGGGGAGCTGGCGCCGCGCCTCGTCCGCGAGGTCCTCGGTGGTGAGCACGAAGACGTGCTCGAGGCCGAAGCGCTCCTCCAGGCGACGCACCGTCTCCACCAGGAGGGTCTCCGGCCCGGTGATGGGCAGGAACTGCTTGGGCAGGGCGGCGCGGGAGCGGGGCCAGAAGCGGGTTCCGCTCCCGCCGGCCATCACCACCGCGAGCTTGGGCAGGGTCATCGTCGGGCCTCCCTCCCGATGATGCCAGCGGCGGCGGGGCCGCGGCTCAGAAGCCCGCCAGGAAGAGGGCCACGTCGTCGTCGTCGCAGTCGCCGTCGCCATCCAGGTCCGCGGCCGGGAAGGCCGTGGGGACCCCGGGACCGGACCAGGCCCGCGCCAGGAAGGCCAGGTCCAGGACGTCGGCCGCGGCCCCGTCCCCGTCCAGGTCTCGGCCGCGCACCGCCACGGTCAGGCTGGCCGTCGCGCTGCCGGCGCCGTTGGAGGCGGTGAGGGTGTAGGTGGTGGTGGCCGCGGGGGCGACCGGGAGGCTCGTCCCGGTCACGGGCCCGACGCCCGAGAGGACCACCGCCTCCGCGCCGGAGACGTTCCAGGCGAGGGTGGTCGTGCCCCCCGGCAGGACGGCGGCGGGGTTGGCGGTGAAGGCGAGGATGGCGGGCGGCCGGGGCGCCGGCGTGACGGCGAGCCGGGCCGGGCTCGACAGGACGCTGCCCAGGCTGTTGGCGACGAAGACCGTGTAGACCGCGCCATCGTCCGCGAGGGCCGCGGGAGGGGTCGTGTAGCTGGGGCTGGTGGCGCCGGGGATCACGGCGCCGTCCCGCCGCCAGGCGTAGGCGGGGACGGGATTCCCGGTGGCCTGGACGCGGAAGGTGGCGGGCTGGCCCTCCACGGCGATGGCGTCCCCGGGTTGCGAGGTGATCCGCGGCGCCTCGAGGGGGGCGAGCACCGTGAGCACCGCCTCGCGGCTGCGGACGCTGCCGGCCCGGTTCTCGGCCACCAGCGCGAAGCGGCTGCCCTGGTCGGCCGGGGTCACGGGGCCCACCGCCAGGGAATTGGTGCTGAGGCCGGGGAGCTCGGCGCCGTCCCGCAGCCAGCGGTAGGCCACGCCGCTCCCCGAGGCCATGCCGAGGAAGCTGGCCGTGGCGCCGGGGAGGACGGTGGCGTCCTCCGGCTGGAGGACGATGGCGGGCGGGAAGAGGGAGACCGAGAGCGTGGCGGGCGCGCTGGCCACGGAGCCCGCGACGTTCGCCGCCACCGCGCGGAAGGCGGCGAGGTGGTCGCCGTCCGCGGCCGACGGCAGGGTGTAGGTTCCGCCCGTGGCTCCGGGAATGTCCACGCCGTCCCGCTGCCACCGGATCCGGGGCGCCGGGACGCCGGTGGCCGCGGCGGTGAAGGTGGCGGGCTCGCCCTCCTGCACGGCGAGGCCCACCGGCTCCAGGGTGAAGGCGGGCGCGGTGGAGGGCAGCACGCCGAGCACCGCGGGCGCGCTGGTGTCGCTGCCCGAGGCGTTGGTGGCCCGCAGCCGGAAGACCGCCCCGGCGTCCCCGAGGCCGACGACGCCCGTGGTGTAGGAACTGCCCGTAGCCCCCGGGATGTCGACGCCGTCCCGGGTCCACTGGTAGGCCGGGGCCGGGTAGCCGTTGGCGGTGGCCACGAAGGTGGCGCGCTCGCCGGCGTAGACCGTGGTGTCGGAGGGCTGCCGGTTGAAGGTGGGGGCCAGGGCGGCGGGCGTGCCGGTGAGCTCCCAGACGCCCCGGCCGTAGGTGGCCGCCCGCAGGACCGTGCCGTCGGGGCCCAGCCAGAGGTCCCGCACCGCCACCAGGGGCAGGCCGGTGCCGTAGCGGCTCCAGGTGGCGCCGGCGTCGGCGCTGGCGTAGACGCCGAAGTCCGTGCCCGCGAAGAGGGCCCGCGCGTTCCCCGGATCCACCTGCACCACGTGCACCGGGATCCCCGAGGGGAAGCCGGCGCCCTCCAGGGAGGTCCAGGTCGCCCCGCGGTCCCCGCTGCGCCAGAGGTGGGTCGCGGTGGCGCTCAGGGCCACCGAGGCCGCGTAGAGCACGGTCTCGTTCTGGGGGTCGTAGCCGACCCAGCTCAGGCTCAGCTCGTTGCCGGGGAAGGGGCCGAACTGGGTCCAGGTGGCCCCGCCGTCGGTGGTGGACCAGCCGGTCCCGCCGCTGGTGACCACCGCCACGCAGGCGGGGTCGAGGGCCGAGGCCCCGAGGTTGCGGATGACCCGGCCGCCCAGGGGCAGGCTTTCCGGGGTGCTGATCGGAGTCCAGCCCCCGCCGAAGGCGGTGGAGCGGAACACCGTCGTGTTGGTGAAGGTGAAGACCGTGTCGGGCTGGCTGCGCGCCCCGGAGGCGAGCTTGGTGAAGAAGGGGGCCGACCCCGAGTCCCCCGCTCCGCTGAGGCCGCTGGTGGCCTCGAAGAAGGTCTGCCCGCCGTCGCTGCTGCTGTACACGCGGGTGTAGTAGAGGCTCCCGAGCACCCGGTCGGCCTGGGCGGGATGCCAGAGGGTCCCGAAGCCGTCGCCACCGATGCCCGCTTCGAACACCGCGCTGGTGGCGAGGGCGGCGCCGCTCCCCTGGCGGATGCGGGTCCCGTTGTCCTGCAGGCCGAGGCTGATGCGGTCCCGGGCGTCGGGGGCGTCCGCCGCCTGGGTGGAGCCCAGGTTGTAGACGAGGTGGGTGGCGAGGCCCCGGTTCCGCCGGTTGTCCACGAAGGTGGGGTCCGCGCCGGGGTTCGGGCCCGAGGGCACGGGCGCGCGGTCCGGGTCCCGCAGGATGGCGAGCCCCCCGTCGTTGGCGAGGTACAGGGCGCGGGGACCGGTCCTGGACCAGGCGGCGGCGTGGAAGTCGGCGTGGGCGTACACGCGGTTCGCGCCGGTCCAGTGGGTGAGCTGCTCCCAGGAGGCGCCGCCGTCAGGGCTGCGGTAGAGGGCGAGGTTCGCCCCGGCGAAGAGCCGGTTGGGGTTCGCGGGGTCCACCGCCAGCAGCTGGTTGTACCAGCTCTGGCCGCCGTCCCCGGAGAGGTCGGGGCCGCTGGTGTTGAAGAGTCCGGCGGACCCGCCGGGCGAGGGGACGAAGGACCAGGTGAGGCCGCCGTCGCCGCTCCTGAGGACGCCCTTCAGGAGCGTGGAGCTGGACAGGTCCTCGCACAGGCCCCAGGCGAGGGTCGCGCTGGCGGGGCTCGTGGCCAGGGTGATGCGGCCCGGGGTTCCGGGGGCCGCGAGGCTGGCCTGGGCCCAGGCCAGGCCGGGGTTGGCGGCGTCCGTGGAGTACCAGAGGGAGCCCGCGCCGGAACCGGACTGGACGGAGGCGAGGACGCCCGTGGACCCGAGGCGCCGGAGGGTCCAGACCTTGGCGCCGGGGCCGAAGGGCTCCCAGCAGGTGAAGGAGAGGCCTCCGTCCGTGGAGCGCATGAGGCCGGCGTTGGTCCCGGCCAGCACCAGGTTCGCGTCGAAGGCGAGGATGTCGTAGACCCTCGTGGTGGCGGCGCAGAGGCCGGCGGCGGCGGTCCAGGTGGCGCCACCGTCGGCGCTGCGGTAGAGCCCGCGCCCCTCGGCGTCGAAGGCGTCCCCGAGCCCGAGGTAGAGCACCTGGGGATCGGCGGGGCTCATGGCCAGGGCGCCCGTGCTGAGGTTCCCGCTGGCCGGGAGGCCGTCGGTCAGGGGCGTCCAGGTCCAGTCCCCGGGGGCGGCGAGGTCGGCGTCCACCGCCTTGTAGACGCCGCCGCCGCTGGTGGCCAGATAGAGGATCTTCGGATCCGTGGGATGGGGCACCACCGCCACCGGGCGGCCGCTGTCGATGTCGGGGCGGCCGGCGCTGGTGAGCTGGGCCCGGGGGCCGAGGCAGGTCCAGGTCCCGCCGGGCGCCGGTGCGCCGGCCTGCGGCCCCGCGGCGGACCCGCCGGGCGCCGGGAAGGACCTGGGGAAGCGCCGGACCTGGGCTTCGGCCAGCCGCGCCTTCGCGTCCAGGTAGGCCGGGCCGGGGGCGCCGCCGAACCAGGCCCGCTCCGCGTCCCGGCGCAGGTCCGGCCGGTCGGGCTCCCGGGGCGGCGCCTGCGGCGGGCCCCCGGGCAGGACGAGGAGGCCGAGGGCGAGCAGGCCTGGGGAGAGGAGGGGATGGGCCATGGTCCGGGTGCGGACCAGGATATCCCGCCCCGCTCAGCGGGCCAGCACGGCCACCATCTCCGTGAAGTCACGGGGCGGCTCGGGGCGGGGATCGCGGATGGCGGAGAGGGGCCGCACCACCATGCGGCCGGCCTCGACGCCGAGGTAGAAGGCCCGCTGGCCCGCGGCCAGGCGCTTCACCGCCTCCACGCCCCAGCGGCTGCCCCAGATGCGGTCCATGGCGGTGGGGCTGCCGCCCCGCTGGATGTGGCCCAGGACCACCACGCGCAGGTCCAGGCCGAAGTCGTGGCGCAGGCGGCTGCCCACGTTCATCGCCCCGCCCTCCTGGTCCCCCTCCGCCACCACCACGATGGAGCTGCGCTTGCCCCGCTCCCAGTTGGCGCGCAGCTGCTCCACCAGCACCTCGTAGGTGTCGGACTCGCTCTCGGGGTAGAGCACGGCCTCGGCGCCGCAGGCGATGGCGGTGTGCACCGCCAGCATGCCGCTGGCCCGTCCCATGACTTCCACCAGGAAGAGGCGCTCGTGGGACGACGCCGTGTCCCGGATGCGGTCGATGGCCTCGACGGCGGTGTTCAGCGCCGTGTCGAAGCCCAGGGTGCGGTCGGTGCCCGGCAGGTCGTTGTCGATGGTGCCGGGGATCCCGGCGCAGGCCACGCCGTGCTCCCGGTAGAGCAGCTCGGCGCCGGTGAAGGAGCCGTCGCCGCCGATGACCACCAGGGCCTCGATGCCCGCCGTCCGGAGCCCTTCCGCCACCTGGGCCCGCACCGCAGGATCGAGGAAGGCCTTGCAGCGGGCGGTGTGGAGGATGGTGCCGCCCCGCTGGAGGATGTTGGCGCACTGGCGGCTCGTCAGCTCCGGCCAGTCCCGGTCCACCAGGCCCTGGAAGCCGTGGTGCACGCCCCGCACCTCGACGCCCAGGGCGACGGCCTGGCGCACCACCGCGCGGATGGCGGCGTTCATGCCCGGCGCGTCGCCCCCGGAGGTGAGGACCCCGATGCGGCGCAGCGCGCCCCCCAGGCCGTCCGCCGGGGCGCCCATCTCAGCGCCGGCGCTTGCGGGGCGTCGCCTTCCCGGACTTCGGCGCGCCCCTGCCCTTCTTCACCGTCCCCTTCCTCCCGTGGCGGCTGCGGCGGGAGGCCTTGTAGCCGCGCGTGTCCCGAGGATGGATCTCCGGGGCCGGCAGCGGGGGCGGCTCCACGATGCCCCTCGGCACCGGCGGCAGGTCGGCCTCGGCGAGGCCCTGGGCGGCGGCCCGCTGGGCCCGCGCCTTCATCACCGGATCCGTCCCGATGTCCTGGAGGCCCGGGGCGGACCCGAAGGCCAGCTCGGCGCTGACCGCGCAGAGGAGCAGGGGGTTGAGGAACTTCATCGGGGACTCCGAAGACCGCACTCTTGAGCCTAATCCTCGGGCCTGGTGATGCCAAGGATTCCCCGGATACGGCCCCCCGAGGCCTCCGCGTTAGACTTTGGGCTCCCTGGAGCCGTCATGACGTCCAAGCCCCATTCCCCCGCCGCCGCGGACGCCCCGGTCCACGCCGGCGTCCTCGCCGACTGCCTCCGCCCCTATCCCGCCAGCCGCAAGATCTTCGTGGAGGGCCACCAGCCCGGCGTCCGCGTGCCCCTGCGGGAGGTGACCCTCCAGCCCACCCGCACCTTCGACGGCAGCCTGGAGGCCAACGGCACCGTGCGCCTCTACGACACCTCGGGCCCCTACACCGACCCCGAGGCCGCCATCGACGTGACCCGGGGCCTGGCCCCCCTGCGGGAGGCCTGGATCCTGGGCCGGCAGGACACGGTGGAGCTGGACCGCCCGACCTCCTTCTACCGCCAGCTCCGGGAGCGGGACGGCGACCTGGAGGCCATCCGCTTCCAGGGCGGGCGCAAGCCCCGCAAGGCCGCCCCGGGGCGCAACGTGTCCCAGATGCACTACGCGAAACAGGGGATCGTCACGCCGGAGATGGAGTTCATCGCCATCCGGGAGAACCTCGGCCGCGAGGCCTCGGGACGGCGCCCCATCACCCCTGAGTTCGTGCGCGACGAGGTGGCCCGGGGCCGCGCCATCATCCCCGCCAACATCAACCACCCCGAGACCGAGCCGATGATCATCGGCCGGAACTTCCTGGTGAAGATCAACGCCAACATCGGCAACTCCGCCGTCGCGTCCTCCATCGAGGAAGAAGTCGAGAAGATGGCCTGGTCCATCCGCTGGGGCGCCGACACGGTGATGGACCTGAGCACCGGGAAGAACATCCACGAGACCCGGGAGTGGATCCTGCGCAACAGTCCCGTGCCCATCGGCACCGTGCCCATCTACCAGGCCCTGGAGAAGGTCGGCGGCAAGGCCGAGGAGCTCACCTGGGAGCTCTACCGCGACACCCTCATCGAGCAGGCCGAGCAGGGCGTGGACTACTTCACCATCCACGCCGGCGTGCTGCTGCGCTACGTGCCCCTCACCGCCAAGCGCGTGACCGGCATCGTCAGCCGGGGCGGCTCCATCCTCGCGAAGTGGTGCCTCGCCCACCACCGGGAGAACTTCCTCTACACGCACTTCGAGGAGATCTGCGAGATCATGAAGGCCTACGACGTGGCCTTCTCCCTGGGCGACGGGCTGCGGCCGGGCAGCATCGCCGACGCCAACGACGAGGCCCAGTTCGGCGAGCTGGAGACCCTGGGCGAGCTCACGAAGATCGCCTGGAAGCACGACGTGCAGACCATGATCGAGGGCCCGGGCCACGTGCCCATGCACCTGATCAGGGAGAACATGGACAAGCAGCTCGACGTCTGCGGCGAGGCGCCCTTCTACACCCTGGGCCCGCTTACCACCGACATCGCGCCGGGCTACGACCACATCACCTCCGCCATCGGTGCGGCCATGATCGGCTGGTACGGCACGGCCATGCTCTGCTACGTGACGCCCAAGGAGCACCTGGGCCTGCCGGACAAGAAGGACGTGAAGGACGGCGTCATCGCCTACAAGATCGCCGCCCATGCCGCGGACCTGGCCAAGGGCCACCCCGGGGCCCAGGACCGGGACGACGCCCTCTCCAAGGCCCGCTTCGAATTCCGCTGGGAGGACCAGTTCAACCTCAGCCTGGACCCGGACACCGCCCGGGCGTTCCACGACGAGACGCTGCCGGCGGAAGGCGCCAAGCAGGCCCACTTCTGCTCCATGTGCGGACCCCACTTCTGCTCCATGAAGATCACGGAAGAGGTCCGGGCCTACGCCGCGGAGCACGGCCTGGGCGAGGCGGAGGCCCTGGCCGCCGGGATGGCGGAGAAGGGCCAGGAGTTCGCCCAGGCCGGCGCGGACGTCTACCGGCAGGCCTGATGCTCGAGGCCCCCGACGCCCAGAGCTACCTGGAGGACTTCCTCCTGGTGGCCCACAACAGCCTCCGGCACAAGGGGGACCGCCACCGCGCGGACGCCCTCCTCCAGCGCTGGGTGGCGGCCTGGCTGGGCAAGGAGCGGGTGGTCAACGGCACCTTCTCCAACCACGGCGCCTACCTCCACTTCGCCCAGTTCCTGCAGGGCCAGTGGGTGCAGGTCTTCGCCTGGCACGCGGCCCACGGCCACGGCCTCTCCCTGCGGGGCCCGGATCCGGACCGCACCCGCAAGGGCCACAAGCACCGGGCGAACCGGCTGGACACCGCGCGCCTGGACGCCCTTTTCGAGGCCTGGTCCGCGCACCCGGAGGCGCGGCCCGCCGGCCTGGCGGTGGAGTTCTTCCTGACCGAGACGCCGGATGAGACGTATGATCGGTGCCTGCAGGAGGTGCTCCAGCACCTCGGCCCCTGAATCCGGACGTCCCCCTTCCGCCCCTCCGCCCATGATCCGCGACAGCCTCCGACCCTACGGCATCTCCACGGCGCACACCCGCGCCGTGATCGCCTCGGTGCCCGACACGCGGCCGGACATCTGGGACAAGCGCTGGGACTACGGCGTGCGCACCCTCCGGGAGCAGCTCGCCCACCTGGCCCTGGTGCGGGAGAGCACGCTCACGACGCTCACCAAGGGCAATCCCAACCTCCTGGCGGCGATCTACGGCGAGGCGCCCTGGATCGCCGGCAGCGGCAAGACCTCGGACCTGCTCCTGGCCTGGGACCTCCACAGCCAGACCTGCGAGAGCCTGATGATGAACATCCGCCAGGACGCCCTGGACAAGCCCTTCGTCACCGAGTTCGGGAACGTCAGCAAGCCGGCGAACTACCTGCGGCTGATGCTCCTCGAGGAGACCCACCACCGGGCCCAGATGATCCTCCAGCTCCGGCTCCTGGGCCTCGAGCCCCCGGACTTCCCCGGACGCGCCTGGGCCGAGCTGGGCGTCTGAGGCCGCCGTTCCCGGAACCGCTCCGTCCAGCGTCGGGGTGGGTGGCATGGGCGAGGAGGCAGGTTCCGGCGGAGCCGCGCGGCGGTTCAGGTCGTGGTCCGGCGCTGGACCTCCTGCCGTTGACCTACAGCCGTTGACCTTCGCCATTGACCTTCCAGAGGCATGCGCGTCCACCGCGGCCGCGCCTTCCGGCCACGGCGGACACGCATGCGGCCAAGCGGAGCGCGGCAGGGGAGGGAACGCCTCCCTGGGTGGTCCTCCCGTCTCGGGAACGGCGCGGCCGCGGGTCCCCCATGGCCCGCCCTTGGTCCGTGGCCGGGGTTTTCGTCCCGCCGCATCCATTCCCCCGGCCGGGACCTGGTCCATGCTCCTGCCCCGCTCCGGCCCGCCTATCCCCCGATGTGGAACATCTCCACCTTCCGCTGCCGGGCGGTCTCCTCGGTCCGGATCTCGGAATAGTGGTCGTCCCGGCGCCTCCACCGCGCCGCGATCAGCGCCTCGAGGTCCCCGTCGCTGGCGCCGTGGCGCAGGGCGGTCTTGAGGTCGAGGCCCTCGTGGCCGAAGAGGCACGTGAACAGCCTCCCCTCGGCGCTCAGGCGGGCGCGGTCGCAGCCGCCGCAGAAGGGCGCGGTGACGCTGGCCACTAGGCCGAACTCCCCGCTGCCGTCGCTGAAGCGCCAGCGCTCGGCCACGCGGCCCGCGAGGGGCTCCTGGATGGGTTCGACGTCCCAGCGCTTGCGGATGCGCGCCAGCAGGCCCTCCGCGGGCACCACCGCGTCCAGCTTCCAGCCGTTCAGGGTGCCCACGTCCATGAACTCGATGAAGCGCAGGATGTGCCCGCGGGCCCGGGCAAAGGCCAGGAGGTCCAGGGCCTCGCCGTCGTTCACGCCCTTCTGGAGCACGCAGTTCAGCTTCAGGGGCGCAAAGCCGGCGGCCTTGGCCGCCTCCAGGCCCAGGAGCACCTTCTCCAGGGGCACCGGGGTGTCGTTGAGGCTGCGGAAGCGGCCCGGGTCCAGGGTGTCCAGGCTCACGGTGAGCCGCTGCAGCCCGGCCTCCTTCAGGGCCCCCGCCATCTCCACCAGCAGGGCGCCGTTGGTGGTCAGCGCCAGGTCCTTCAGCCCCGGGAGGGCCCGCAGCCGCCGGATCAGCTCCGGCAGCCCGTGGCGCAGCAGCGGCTCGCCCCCCGTGAGGCGGAGCTTCTCGACGCCCAGGCCGACGAAGATCCGCGCCAGGCGCTCCAGCTCCTCGAAGTGGAGGATCTCCTCCTTCGGCAGGAAGGCGGCGCCGTGCTCCTCGCTGGTGGCCGTCCCGAAGACCTCCCGGGGCATGCAGTAGCGGCAGCGGAAGTTGCACCGGTCCGTCACCGAGACGCGGAGGGCCTTCAGGGGGCGGGCGCGGAGGTCCAGCAGGGGCATGGAGCCAGGATAGGACCTTCGGACCCCCGCTCCGCGCGCCTCGCGGCCATCGCCAATCCGCGCGGGCCTTTTCCCGGCGTTCCAGGCAAAATGGACGTTTGCCCGGATTCCCCATGTCCTTCCTGAAGAACCTCTTCCACCGCGCCCCGGAGGCGCCGCTGCCGACCCTCGAGGCCCTGGCCTCGGAGCGGGGCCTCGCCCTGGACCTGCCGGGGCTGGCGGCGCTGCTGCCGGACTTCGAGCACCAGGGGCCCGAGGGGCGGAAGGCCTGGGCGGACGCGGTGAAGGCCTGCGTGGACCGGGGCTGGCCCCTGCCGCCCGCCTTCGAGGAGGCCCTGGAGGATCTCTGGCCCGAGATCGTGCCGCTCTGGACGGCCCACCGGGACGGCTTCAAGTTCTGGCCCTTCGCCGAAGGCCTGGCCACCCGGGCCCGGGTGGGGGCGCAGCCCGTGCCGGAAGCCTGGGCGACCCTGTGGGGCGTGCGGATCGAGGACGTGCTGGAACGCGCGGTGGAGCATCTCCGGGAGGCCAGCCGGACGCCCTTCGAGCGCCTGCCTTCGGGCATCTACCGCAGCCCGCAGGGGGACGGCCATGACGCCGCCCGCCTGCTCCTGCCCGAGCTCTGGGAGGACATCTTCCCCAAGCAGAACCTCTTCGTCGGCCTGCCGAGCCCCGGCGAGCTCTACGTCGCGCCCCAGGTCCTCCTGCCCAAGCTCGCGGAGGCCGTGGACCGGAGCCTGGGATCCACCGCCGCCGGCCACCGCCTCGTGTACACCCTCTACCAGCGCGTCGAGGGCAAGTTCGTGCCGGCGAACCTCCAGGATCCCCACCCCATCGCCCAGACCCAGCGGCAGCTCCGGCAGACCGACTACGTGATGGCCCTGGAGGCCCAGAAGGAGGTCCTCGCCGCCCTGGGCGGACGGGCCGCGCCGGTGGGCATCCTGCCCCACCCCAACACCGGCCGCACCTTCACCGTCGCGACGTGGAAGGGCGACATGCCCTGCTTCCTCCCGGAGACCGACCTGGTGGCCTTCCAGGACGCGGCGGGGGCCCCCCTTGGCATCTACCACCGCTCCACCTTCCCCCGCGTCCCGACCCTCAAGGGCGTCGACGTGGACATCTGGGGCCCGCGGCGGGTCCGCTTCGACGCCTTCCCCACCGCCGGGCAGCTCGACCTGCTGGAGCGCTTCGCCGACGCCGAGCAGATGGCGGCCCTGAGCAAGGGCGGGACGCCGGCCCGCCGGCCCGCCCCCGCGGGCCGTCCGGGCCCTCCGCCGCCCGGCCAGGCCCCCGCCGCCGCTCCGCCGCCGCCGCACCTGAAGGACGTGAAGCTCGGCGCCCAGGAGGACTGAGGGCGCGGCCCTCGCCGCCCTACTTCTCCCCGGCCTTCACGCGGGTGTAGGTGATCTCCTGCCGCGGCCCCCGGCCCTGGGCGTCGCCGCCCACCACCACGAGGAAGCGGTCGGGATCGATCTCGCGGATGAGGAGGCGCAGGGAGAGCGGCTCCCCGTCGGCGTCGTGCAGCGTCCCCGTGAGCACCACGGTGGCGCCGCCGTCCGGGCTGTCGCCCTCCAGCAGGGTGATCCCCGTGGCGCCCGAGTTGACCCAGGCCATCTGGAAGTGCTTGAGGGTTCCGTCGTACCCGAGGAGGCGCGTGCCCTCGGCGCCTCCCGGGCGGTCCGAGCGGTAGCGCTCCTCCAGGAAGCGCCCGCCGTGGAGCATGCGGAGCTCGGCGCGGCCCGGGACCTCGGGGCCCGCGGCGCCCGCGGCCGCGAAGTGCCGCGTCACGGTGGCGTAGCTGCCCTCCCGCCGGGCCAGGCGGCCCTGTTCGGTGCCCGGCGTGGACATGCGCTTGAGGGCCTCCAGGCGCTCCTCGGGGAGCTTCTGGGACGGGGTGAACTGGGCCGCCAGCGGAGCGGCCGCCAGGGCGAGGAAGGGAAGGACGCGTCGCATGGTCGCTCCGTTCACGGAATGAGGCCGATCTCCCGCAGGCGCTGCAGGAGGAAGTCGTTCGCGGTGATGGGCTCGAACATCTTCCGCTCGCCCTCCCGCAGGAGGCTCGCCGGGCAGTCCAGCAGCACCTCGGGCCGCGGGTGGCAGAAGAAGGGCATGGAGTAGCGCACCGCGTCGGCGCTCTCGGGGTTCACGACGCGGTGGGTGGTGCTGGGGATGCGGAGGTTCACGTGGCGGCTCAGCATGTCGCCCGCGTCGGCGATGATCTCGCCTTCCAGGCCTTCCACCGCGTGCCAGCGTCCGTCGCGGTCCAGGAGCTGGAGCCCGCCGTCCGTGGCCGCCGGCAGCAGCGTGACGAGGTTGATGTCCTCGTGGGCCGAGGCCCGCACGCCGCCCTCGATGAAGCGGTCCTCCAGGGCCGGGTAGTGGATGATCCGCAGGATGGAATTGCCGTCCACGATCATGTCGGAGAGGCTGCGCTCGGGCAGGCCCAGGAAGCAGGCGATGCCCTGGAGCAGCGTGCCGGCGCAGTCCTCCAGCGCCCGGTAGAGGGCGAGGGTGTGGTCCTTGAAGCCGGGCACCACGTCATCAGGCCAGAGGTTGTCCCCGTAGATCGGGTGGAGGGCGTGACCGGGGGGGAGCTCCTGCCCCACGTGCCAGAACTCCTTCAGATCGCCCACGGGGTTGTCCTTGGCGTGCTCCTGGCCGAAGGGCGTGAAGCCCCGCGCGCCCCCGCCACCCGGCACGATGTAGCGCGCCTTGACCTCCTCGGGGAGGGCGAAGAAGTCCCGGGCCGCCCGGTAGGCGCCGTCCACGTCGGCCGTGGACACCCGGTGGCCCGCCACCTTCACGAAACCCGTGTGGGTGAGGCTCTCCCCGAGCACCCGGACGAACTCCGCGCGATCCTTCGCGTCGCCCGAGGTGAACTGGGCGAGGTGGACGGTGTCGACGTGGAAGGCGGACGAGGCCATGGAGCGGCTCCGGAGCGAAACTCCCATTTCATCGTCCCCGGTCCGGCAGGCCAAGGGAAAAGGGCCCCTAGACCGATCCCGGCACAAGGGGCCCTAACCGACCGTCCAGGAAACCGCTGGCCGCTCGGAAAGGGCCCCTAGACCGATCCCGGCACAAGGGGCCCTAACCGACCGTCCAGGAACCCGCTGGCCGCTCGGAAAGGGCCCCTAGAACCGCCACTCCAGGGAGAGGGTGGTGCGTTTCGAGGTGCGGGGATCGGCGTCGGTGCGGTGGAAGAGCTGGGCGAGGGCGAGCCGCGCCCCGTGCCGGAGGGGGAGCTGCACCACGACGCGGCTGCCGCGGCTGGCCCCGACGAACCACCAGTCGTCGCCGCCCGTCGCGAAGGCGGTGCCGGTGGCCGAAAGCCGCTGGAGGATGACCCCCGCCCGAGGCCGGAAGGGCCGGGCGAGGGGACCGAGCCAGGCCTGGACCTCGGATCCGGTCTCCCGGGTGATCGCGTTGCGGAGCAGCGTGGCGCCCGCGGACCAGGGCAGGCCGGCCTCCCCGGAGGCCCCCAGGCCGGCCACGTCCAGCCGCACGAACTGCCGGGGGAAGGCCTGCCCGCCCGGCAGCGGGTCGAACCGTTCGTCCCCGGCGTCCCAGTGCACCTCCCACCGGTCCAGGTGGGCCGTCCACGCCACCGGGCCGCGCTCCAGCCTGAGCACGGCCTGGGCTCCGCGCACCTGGACCCGCTGGTCCGGAAAGCTGCGCACCCGGCCCATCACTCCCCGGAATCCGGCCTCGAGGATGCCGCGGCCCTCGTCCCGGTACCCCGCCCGGACCCCCGTGCCCTCGAGCGCGAGGTCGTGGTCCCAATAGCTTTCCGAGCTCAGCAGGGGATTGCCCTGGAGCCCGAGGGTCACCGAGGCCGCCGCGTGCTCGCGCAGGAGGTCGGCGCGCAGCAAGGCGCGCTGAAGCCAGGCCCCATTCGAGGGCCGCTGGTCGTAGCGGTCCAGGTTGTGGACGTTTCCGTCGCTGCCCACGGCCCCGCGCATCGCGACGTCGGCGGTGAAGGCCTTCCAGGATCGGGACCAGCCCAGTTCCAGCAGGGCCCGCACGCGGGTGGCGTCCTGGACGTAGTCGTCCGAGAGGGAGGGCAGGCGCTCCACCTCCAGCAGCAGCACGCCCTGCGGTCGCCACCAGGGGCGCTCGGGTTCCTGGAAGTACGCCGGCTCCTGGGCGCCCAGGGCGAGGGCTCCGAGCAGGCAGGGCGCGAGGGACCTGGGCATGGGGATCCAGGATGAACCATCCGGGCGGGACGGTTCCATCCTGGATCCCGGCGTCCCTCAGGCCCCGAGGCCCTTCAGGCCCACCTTCTCGCGGATCTGGCTCTCCACCTCGTCGGCGAGCTCGGGGTTGTCCAGGAAGAGCTTCTTCACGTTCTCGGCGCCCTGGCCCAGGCGGCTGTCCTTGTAGCTGTACCAGGAGCCGCTCTTCTGGATGATCTCGAGCTGGGTGCCCAGCTCCACCAGTTCGCTGGTCTTGCTGATGCCTTCGCCGTACATGATGTCGAAGGTGGCGATCTTGAGGGGCGGCGCGACCTTGTTCTTCACCACCTTCACCTTGGTCTTCTTGCCGATGACCGAGCTGTCCTCGTCCTTGGCGGCCACCAGCGGGTCGTTGGTGTTGCCCTTGATGGACTGGATGCTGCGCACGTCGAGGCGCACCGAGGCGTAGAACTTCAGCGCGTTGCCGCCGGTGGTGGTCTCGGGGTTGCCGAACATCACGCCGATCTTCATGCGGATCTGGTTGATGAAGACCACGCAGGTGTTCGTCTTGTTGATGGTGCCCGTCATCTTGCGCAGGGCCTGGCTCATGAGGCGGGCCTGCAGGCCCACGTGGCTGTCCCCCATCTCGCCGTCGATCTCGGCCTTCGGGACCAGGGCGGCCACCGAGTCCACCACGATGATGTCCAGGGCCCCGCTGCGCACGAGCTGGTCGCAGATCTCGAGCGCCTGCTCGCCGCTGTCCGGCTGGCTGATGAAGAGGTTGTCCACGTCCACGCCCAGCTTGCGGGCGTAGTCGGGATCGAGGGCGTGCTCGGCGTCGATGTAGGCCGCGAGGCCGCCCTTCTTCTGGGCCTGGGCCACCATGTGCAGGGCCAGCGTGGTCTTGCCCGAGGCCTCCGGTCCGTAGACCTCCACGATGCGGCCCTTGGGCACGCCGCCCACGCCCAGGGCGGCATCGAGGCTGATGGAGCCCGTGGAGATGACCTCGAGGCCGTCGGCGCCGGCCATCCGGTCTCCGAGCTTCATGATCGAGCCCTTGCCGTAGGCGCGCTCGATGTCCTGGAGGGTCCGGTTCAGCGCCTTGAGGCGGTCGTCGAGGGGGAGTTCGGGAGCGGTGGCGGCCATGGGAACCTCGCGGTCGTGGAATGAGTGTAGGGGCTGGAGGGCTCGGACGACGGCCATGCCTCCCTCCAAGTCGGGGCGCGCCGGCCGGGGGAGGCCGGCCAGGGTTCGGGGATTCGCAGCGGTGCGCCCTGCGCGGCGACGGGTCCAGCGGGGGGCGTGCTCCAAGGATGGACCGGGAGGCGAAAATTTCAAGAAGAAATTTTCGCCTCCCGTCCGGCCCCCCTCAGGAAGGGGACCTGAGCCGCACGGCCCGGCCCCGCCAGGTGTTCCGGCCCCGGAGGCGGTCGAGGAAGGCCCAGCCCATGCCCCAGGCCACCAGGAGGCCGTTCAGGGGCCAGAGGATCCAGAGGGGGTCCACGGCCCCGCCCCGGATGCGCTGGGCCACGTCCCCGGTGAGGGCGGCCGGCACGAGGAGGAGGGCGAGCCCCGCCGCGGGGTGCCAGGCCCAGGCCGCCAGGGCCGGGCCCGCATGGTGCAGGAGGAGGGCCGGGATGACGAGGGGGATGAGCCACCACCCCGGAACGAAGGCCGTGTTCTTGCGCAGGCCCCGGGCCACGTCCAGCAGGCCGTGGTAGAGCCTCACCCTGAGCATGGGGCCGCCCAGGGCGAGGCGGTTCATGCGCCCGGTGGCCTTCATGCGCCGGGCCAGCATCATGTCGTCCACGGCCTCCAGGGGGGCCGCGGCATGGCCACCCACGGCGTCATAGGCCTCCCGGCGCACGAGGGTGAAGGCGCCGATGCCCGCGAAGGCGCGGCTGCGGGGATCGGCCACGCGGTCGGGGGGCACGAGGCCGAGGAAGGCGGCGCCCAGGAGGGGCGTGCAGAGGCGCTCGGCCGCGCCCTCGGCGTCCACGGCGAAGAGCAGGGCCAGGATGTCGGCGGGCCGGTCGTCGAGGAAGGCGAAGGCGCGGCGCAGCAGGTCCGGCGTGGCCCGCACGTCGGCGTCCACGAAGAGCAGCCAGTCCGCGGCCCGGGCCTCCGGGGTCTCCGAGGCGAGGTGCAGGGCGTGGTTCTTCCCCAGCCAGCCCGGGGGGAGCACGTCGTTGCGCAGGACCCGCAGCCGCTCCGGATGGGCGGCCGCCCGGGCCGCGAGGAGGGCCGGCGTGGCGTCCGTGGAACCATCGTCCACCACCACGACCCGCAGCTCGGGGTAGTCCTGGGCCAGCCAGGTGTCGAGGGCCGGTCCGAGCTCGGCGGCCTCGTCCCGGGCGGGGACGCAGAGACAGACGCGGCCCCGGGACTCCGGCGCAGCCGGCGCCTCGGGCAGCCGGGGCAGCTTCGCGAAGTGGCGGTGCAGGACCACCAGGCTCCCGAGGATGGAGCAGGTGCTCAGGGCCGCGGCCAGGTCCAGGAGGGGCATCCGGCCATTCTCTCCGCGGCGGGGCCCGGGGGCGACCGGTCCCTCGCCCCGGGCACGGGCGCCCCCGAGGAGGCACAATGGGGCATGGCCCTGTCCCGCCTCACCCTCGTGCTCGCCGCCCTGGGCACGCTGCATCTCGGCGCCAGGCCCGCCGGCGCCCGTCCGGCCGGCCGGCGGAAGCCCGCGGCCCCGGCCAGGGCCGTCCCGCCCGGGCCCGCGGCCGGCACGCTGCACGCTGCCATCGCGGCCAAGGACGCGGACCTCGTGAAGGAGCTCCTCGCCGGCCGCGCACCCCTCGAGGCCCGGGACGCCTCGGGCGAGACGCCCCTGATGGCGGCCTTGCGCACCGGCCGCGCGGACCTGGTGGAGCCGCTCCTGGACGCCGGGGCCAGCCTCACGACGCGCGACGCCTCGGGCTTCTCGCCCCTCTTCCTGGCCATCCTGCTCAACGAGAAGGACCTCGCCCTGGCCCTCATCCGCCGGGGCGCGGACCTCCACGAGCGGGACGGCGAGGGCCGCACCTTCCTGCACCGCATGCACGCCTCCATGCCCGGGGTGAAGCTGCTGCTGGACCTGGGCCTCGACGTGAACGCCCGGGACGCCCATGGACGCACCGCCCTCGTCACGGCGGTGGAGGACCTGGTGATCCCGGAGATCCTCAAGCTGCTCCTGGAGAAGGGCGCGGACCCGAACCTCGCCGACGCCAGGGGCGTGACGCCCCTCATGCGCGCCGCGGAGCGCTCGCGCATCATGGCGAGCTTCGACCCCTCCATCATGGCGATGCTCCTGGCCGCGGGCGCCGATCCCCACCGCCGCGACCACGCCGGCCGCACCGCCCTGCACTGGACGCTGCAGGGGCAGGCCTGCCCCGCGCGGCGGGAGACGCTGGCCTACCTCCTCACCAAGGGCAACCTGGACGCCGACCACGCCCTGCCCGACGGCTCCACGCCCCTCATGCTCGCGGCGCGCCTGGACGATCCGGCGGCGCTGCAGTGGCTCCTCGCCGCCGGCGCGGATCCCCAGCGGGTGGACCTGCGGGGCCGCACGGCGCTGGACTACGCGCGGATGGGCGCGCGGCGGGGGCGGAGCAACGCCTGCGAGCGGCTGCTGGCCCAGGGCCTGTAGGACCGGCCCCTAGGACCGCAGGATCTTCGCCATCGGCCGGCCCTTCGCCAGCTCGTCGACGAGCTTGTCGAGGATGCGGATCTTCCGGGTGACGGGGTCCTGGATCGCCTCCACGCGCACGCCGCAGACGAGGCCGGTGACGAGGCCGCTGTTGGGGTTGAAGGCCGGGGCCTGGTCGAAGAAGGCCTGGAAGTCGATGCGCACTTCGGTGTGGCGGCGGAGCTGCTCGGCGCTGTAGCCCGTGAGCCAGCGGATGACGGTATCGAGCTCTTCCCGGCTCCGGCCCTTCTTTTCCACCTTCTGCAGGTAGAGCGGGTAGACCGTGGTGAAGAGCAGCTTCGAAATGTCGCGGGTGGCCATGGGCGTCTCCTTCACACCTTCCGCACGATGTCCACGGACACCTCCACCGCCGGCACGTCGCCGCGGTTCTCCAGCCAGTGCAGGGTGTGCCGGTCCTCGGGCCAGCCCGCGCCGGGCCCGTACTCGGTGGCGACGCCGTTCCGGTGGTCGGTGATGGTGCCCGACAGGATGTAGACGAGGCCGGGGCGGTCCACGTGGTCGTGGAGGGGTCCGAAGACCGCGCCCGGCGCCAGGGTCACGAGGCGCATGCGGAGCTCCCGCCCCGCCATGCCCTCGATCTCCGCGCCCAGGTCCACGGTGGCGAGGAGCTGCACCTCGACGCCGCGGGTCTCCGGCACGTTGGCCTCCTCGTTCATGGCTCCTCCCGGACGGGGGAAGCCACGAGTCTACCCGGGGCGGCCCCTCCGAGGACCCAGGACGTGGGCCCGGTGCGCCGCCCTTCCCAGGCCCTCGCCGTCGGCGGTCTGCACGGACCGGACCGCAGGGGACCTCGGCAGGCGTCCTACTCCGAGACCTCGGCGACCAGCGCCTCGCCGAAGTAGACCTTGGCGGGGAAGGCCAGCCGGCCGCTGAGGGCGTACTCCCTCGTCGCGCGGGCGCCGGGGGCGAGGCGCAGGGGCATGGGCTGGGTGTCGTCCGCGAGGTTGCGTTCGAAGACGGGGAAGACCTGGACGCCGTCCTTCCCCACCAGGCACAGGTCCTGGGGGTCGAAGCGCCGGAAGGCCGCGCTCGTGTTCACCACGGTGAACTCCACCCGAGCCCGGCCGGCGAACTTCCGCTCGCGGTCGAAGGCCTTGTAGCCCGACAGGGCGTTGACGGTGAGCGAGACGTCATTCGCGACGAAGGCATGGGTGGGCAGGTCCTTGACCGCGCAGGCGACAGGGCCCTGGGCCGCCAGGGGCAGGGCCAGCAGGGTGGCCGCGAGCTGCGCGCGGAGGAGACGGGAGAGGATCATGGCAGGCTCCTGGAAAGGGGATCCGTGCGGGACGGCGTGACCGCCACCGCGGGTTCAGCGGGGGCCGCGGAAGGGAAGCGCAAGGGCGCCGCGGCGATGCGCAACGACCGTTTCATAACGCCTCCGTCCAAGGGCCCCTCGAGCTCTGTGTGACCTCGGGGACCTCAAGAGCCGTGCCAGCTTCCGACCGACCGCAGGTCCTTCCTCCGCCCGGCCCTCTCGAGGTCCAGGAAGCGTCGTCCGACCCCTCGCGGAAGCAGCCCGGGAACCGCCGGGATGATCAGGCCCTCAGGGCACCGGCGGCCTGGTAGGTGTTGAGAAGGACGCCCGCCGGGTACGCGGCGGAGCGGACGAGTGTGAAGGCGCGGGCCGGGGCGCCCTCGGCGAAGAGGCGCTTCCCCGTGCCCAGCAGCACCGGTGAGACGATGAGGCAGAGCTCGTCGACGAGCCCCTGCTCGAGCAGGGTCGAGGTCAGCGTGGAACTGCCGCAGAGGATGAGGTCCGGACCCTCCCGGGCCTTGAGGCTGCGGACGCCCGCGGGGAGGTCTGGCCCGATCCCCTCGGCGGGGCCCCAGGCCAGGCTCTCCGGCCGGTGGGTGACGACGAACTTGGTGGCCGCGTTGAGGCGGTCCGCCATCGGGCTGGCCGGTGCGCTGGGCCAGAAGCCCGACCAGAGGTCGTAGGTCCGCCGCCCCAGCAGCAGGTCGTAGCGCTCCCCGTAGGCCGCGATCAGCGCGTCCCGGCCCGCGGGAGAGCGGTAGGACGCCGTCCAGTCGGCGTAGGGGAAGCCGTCGCCGTCGTCGGAGTGCTGGAGGACGCCGTCGAGGGAGATGTGCTCGAAGATCCTGAGGGTGCGCATGGGAGGCTCCGGGATCGGGAGGGACGAGCGGAGTCTACGCCCGGCGCAGGTTCCCCTCCGGGATGCGCCGCGCCAGCCAGAGGACGTAGGCGCCGACCACGACGTCCACCGTGAAGCAGAAGGCAGGGTACCAGGCGGGCACGCCCGGGTTCGCGACGAGGCGGGCGTGCACCAGGTCGTAGAGCCCGTGGAGGATCCAGAAGACGCCGACCACGATCGCTGAGTGGCGGACGCCCACCGCCCCGAGGGCCACGCCGACGACGAGGAAGGGCAGGCCGACGATCATCTCCTTGAGACCCAGGGACGGCTGGCCGACCCGCAGCGCGAAGGAGGCGTAGAGGCTCGGCAGGGTGAGCAGGCCGATGGCGTACATCCACCGCTCCCCGCGGACCAGGCGCGCGACGACGATGGTGAGGATGCCGACCGACGCACCGATGAGGGCTGCGACCACGCTGATCTCCTTCCTCTGGATGCTGTTCAGGACAAGTGCAGGCACCGACTGTACCGGAGATCGCCATCCGGAAGGTCTGAAGGCCGGTCGGACTAGGGTCGGGGTGTTGTCTGCGCGACGCCATCCTGGATGGCGGCTTGGAGCACCGGCAGGTTGATGCCCTCCAGGCTCCTGAACTTGATGCAGTAGCCCGTGACGCTTGCTTTGCCGAGCTCCTTCCCGTAGGTCCGGGCCAAGCAGGTCTTGTCCTCGAGGCCCATGAGGTAGACGGAGATCCCCGTGGTGTTCGCGCTGAGGCCGACCTGGTAGAAGTCCCGGGTCTTCCCCTTGGCGAGCTTCATCGTCTGGAAGCCGTAGCCGATGTTGGGGTTCGTGACGATCTTGCCCGTTTCGTCCATGCCGTCGAGGAACCACAACCGGCAACCGGGCATGAGATCCAGGATGAGGGCGTGCAGCGCCTCCAGGTCGGCGCGCTTGGCATCGGGCTGGGCGGCGAGGTAGGCCTGGATCTGGTCCCGGACGGTCATGTCGCCTGCGCCCGCACGTAGCGCAGGTGCGTGGCGGCGGGACCCGCCAGCACGGAGTCGATGCGAAACGCCGGCCCGGGCTCGCGGAGGTTCTCGAAGAGGCGCCGCCCGCTGCCGAAGAACACGGGCGCGAGGGCGATCTCCAGTTCGTCGATGGCGCCGAGGTTGAGGTACTGCTGGATGACGTCGGCGCCACCCGCGATGCGGACGTCCTTGTCCCCCGCGGCTTCCCGAGCCAGTTCCAGGGCCCGCTCGGGCCCGTCGTTGATGAACTGGAAGGTCGTCCCGCCGGGGCGCACCCAGGGCTCGCGCTTCTGGTTCGTCAGCACGAAGACCGGCGTGTGGAAGGGCGCCTCCTCCGGCCACGCGCGCTCCCCCTGGTCGAACATCCGCTTGCCCATGATGTTCGCCCCGATGCGCGCCATCGTGCTGCGCACCAGGTCATTCACCGGCCCCGTCTCCCCGCCCGGCCCGAACTTGAGCGCCTCGCGGAACGCCTCCTGCCCCACCAGCCACCCCATCAGCGAGCCCCACTTCGCACCCCAGTTCTTGTAGGCGGGGTTCTCCATCGTCATGCCATCGGGGGCCAGGTAGCCGTCGAGGGAGAGGCCGATGTTGACGAAGACTTTGGTCATGGTGGGCTCTGAGCAGGTTCGGTGTTCGGAGGAACGATAGACCTTAGCTCATGAAGTTTGTTCGGCAGGAGTCGGAATAGAAAGAGGCGATCGAAGCGAGTGGCAAATGCCTCCTCCAGAGCCAGTTCCGGAACATCGAAAAGTGTTGAGAGCCCACCACAATCGCAGCAGATCAAGAGCCAGACCTCAGAGCATCTCTTGCGGTAGCTAGGGAGCTTGGGCTCCTTTGAAGCAACCGCCCGCTCAATGTCTGCCCTTGAGAGCTCCGGGACCCAAGAACATGATGGGGCCGTGAATTCGGACTCAGTTAGACCGGGCAGGTTCCACGCTTTCAGCTGGTCAACTTCCTCTGGGAAATAGTCCCGATTGAACCAATCGTAACCTTCGCCGATTGAGGACCCAATCGCAGGGATGTTTCGCTGGACCCATTCACAGAGTTGATTGGCGAGGCGAGGCACATCCGCTTTTCGGAGTGAATGATGGGCGTTGAAATGCACCGACACATGAAGAGGAGGTAAGCCCAAGTCTGCGTACTGCCTTCGGGCCGAATTGACGATGTTGAGCTGAAGCGACTCCTGTTCTTGTAGCGGGCGGTCGTTGGCTTTGGGTTCATGAAACAAACTAGTCAACTCGATTCCGAGCTGACCACTCCCGATGATGAAATCTGGCTCTTCGGTTTCTTCTACCGGCCCAGGGGGTACTCCACTAAACGCCAATGCAAAGCGGTCGAACTGCCATCGTTCGATCTCTTTTTTGGTTGGGGGACGATCCGCCATCAGAGTCGAGGACCCATCGTGAGTGTCAATTCTTAGCTCGATGCTTTCCGCTTCGTGGGCGAAAGCTTCGGTTCGGAAATCGAATCTTCAACGGCACTAAAGAGGTTCGGCGTTTCGGCCGCCATAGAAAGGGTTTCCTTCTTTGCCTGTTTGAATGTCAATGTCCCCATCGCAAGGTCAGGGAACTCAGGCCGCACGTGACTGTTCAGCAGTGCTTCGATGGTCAGGATCTGGACCCTGGGGTACGACTTCCCATTCGCTCCAGTGAAGAAGCCCGCCGAAGTTGCTTCTTTCTCCATGGGCTTCGTGGGCGGTTCCAGCGTCACAAACAGGCCAATGGGTGACTTCTCGCGATCCAGCACGCCCTTTAGGTCACGGACCTGGTTCACAGTGACCCCACCGCCCTTCACGCTGACGATGATGCGGCGTGTGACCGGTTTACCACCTTCCACATCAGCAAAGTAGATGAGTCCGTCAATGCCTCCATCTGCGCCCTTCTTCTTACCCTGAAACGGCTGAGCGTTGACCAGGGAACAGGCCCACCACTGGAACTGGTACTTGTCCCGTTCCGCGAGATCCTGCGCGCCTTCCAAGTCTTTGGGCGTCCCGTGGACCTGGAAGGCGATGCCTGGAAATGCATCGCGGAGTCGCTTCTCAATGAGGCTGATCGCAAGGTGCGTGATGTCGATGCCGATCCACTGACGACCAAGTTTCTGTGCAGCGTGGACGGCTGTACCGCAGCCACAGAAGGGGTCGAGCACTACATCGCCGGGATTGGAACTGGCGTTGAGAATGCGTTCAAGGAGAGCGATAGGTTTTTGGGTTGGGTAGCCGAGGCGTTCTTGCGCTTGCGAATTTATTGGGTGAACGTCTGCCCAGATATCCTGGATCTGTGCACCCTTCGCCGACTCGGCATAAATTTTTAACCGAGGCATCCCGCCAGATTTCGGGAAATAAATCTTGCCCTCCGCATCAAGTTCATCGAGTCGGGCGACCGTGTACTTCCAATGCCCGCCTTTCGCGGTGATATCGATTCCACGCCAGGGTTTTCCTGACTCTCCATGACGTACGCCGGATGCATGGAGGGTAATTGGGTAGAACAATCGACCATCAGGCTCCTGGTAGGTGAACCTACTCGAGATGTAATCCGACTGATCCTGATGAAGCTGGTTCCATACAAACGTGTTCGATTTGGAATAGAAGAGAAGCGTGTCATGCACCGGACCCCAGCGCTTCGCACTGCCATGTGCACCAGTCCTCTTCCAGATGACTTCATTGCGAAAGTTCTCGACGCCGAAGACCGAATCGAGCACTAGCTTCAGGTAATGGCTCGCAGTTGGATCGCAGTGCAGATATAGACTCCCACTCGGCTTGAGCACTCGGTGAAGCTCAAGCAATCGATTGGCCATCATCACCAGATACGCCATCAAGTCGTTCTCGCCGAGGAAGGACCGGAATGCCGCAATGAGATCGGCTACATCGGTATGTCCGCTCTTCAGGATCTCCGCATACTCCCGCTCTGCCTGTTCGGTCCAATGCCAGGTGTCCTCGAAGGCCTCGATCTGCGCGTGGCTCTGTCCGCCCTCGGGTGATTTGAAGAGCAGGTTGTAGTCCCGCTTCGAATTGAAGGGCGGATCCAGGTAGACCAAGTCCACCGAAGCATCGGCGATGGAATCCCGCAGCACGTTCAGGTTGTCACCGAAGTAGAGGTGGTTCACGGGCACTCCGGAAGGTCGGGGGTGTTGGCCTCATTCTGCCTGAAAAGCGAAGGCCACCTTTCGGCGGCCTTGAACCTGTGGACTCAAAGAAGGATGGCTTCCGTTGGGGCAGTGCGAAGTCGAGTCCTTCAATACCCGTACTTCCCCACCAGCAGCCTCAATCGCTCCCGCGTCTCCGCCGGCACCTTCTCCGGCGGCGTCACCAGCGCGGTGGCCAGCGCGCGCCTCGCGGGTTCGTGCTCGGGGGGACCGCCTGCCAGCTCAGGCACGACGGCGCGGATGAGGTCCTGGGCCTTGCTGACGTTCGCGGCCATGACGGCCATGATGTCGCTGCCGACGGCGCCTTCCTCTTCGTCGCGCCAGGCGTCCCAGTCGGTGACCAGCGCGATCGTCGCGAAGACCAGTTCGGCCTCCCGGGCGAGCTTGGCTTCGGTGGCCTGGGTCATGCCGATGAGGTCGGCGCCCCAGGAACGGTGGAGGCGGCTTTCGGCCCTCGTGCTGAACTGGGGGCCCTCCATCTGGACGTACGTTCCGCAGGGCTCGATGGGCAGCAGCAGGCGCTTGCCGGCGGCCAGCAGCTTCTCCCGCAGCCAGGCCGACGTCGGGTCGGCGTAGTTCACGTGGGCCACCAGGCCGTTGCCGAAGAACGTCGACGGCCGCAGGTGCGTCTTGTCCATGAACTGGTCCGGCAGGCGGAGCGTGCCCGGCGCGTGGGCCTCCTGCAGGCTGCCCACCGCGCTCACGCTCAGCAGGATCTCGCAGCCCGCCGCCTTCATCGCCCACACGTTGGCCCGGTAGTTCACCTCCGAGGGGAGCATGCGGTGGCCCAGACCGTGCCGCGACAGGAAGACCACCGGCACGCCTTCCAGCGTCCCGTGGATGAGCGGATCCGAGGGCGGCCCGAAGGGCGTCTCGACCCGCTCCTCCCGGGTGTCCCGCACTCCCGCCATGGCGTAGAGCCCGCTGCCGCCAAAGATGCCGATGGGTGCCATGTCCGTCCTCGCGGCCCCAGCACACCACGAAGGCCGCCCGGGTTCAATCACGCGGATGGCACACTGGACGGATGTCCGTCGTGCCCGTGCCCGCCGCCCTCCTCGTGGCCGATCCCCTCGGATCCACCCTGGGCCTCCTGGCCCTCATGTGGCTGGCGGCCAAGCTCGGCGGCGAGGCCGCCCTGAGGCTGAAGCTGCCCCCCGTCGCCGGCGAGCTGGGCATGGGCCTCGTGTTCGCGGCGCTGACCCGCACCTTTCCCGGCCTCCCCGACGTCACCCACTCCCAGGCCGCCGGACTGCTCGCCTCGCTGGGCGTGGTGGTGCTCATGTTCGCCGTTGGCCTCGAAAGCACCGTGCCCCAGATGCTCAAGGTGGGCGCCGCCAGCCTCCGCGTCGCCGTGATCGGCGTGGTCGCCCCCATGGCCGCGGGCCTCGCCGGCGCCTGGCTGCTGCTGCCCGACAGCACGCCCCTCGCCGTGGACCTCTTCATCGGCGCCTGCCTCTGCGCCACCAGCATCGGCATCAGCGCCTCGGTGCTCAAGGGCGCCGGCGCCGCTAGATCCCCCGAAGGCCGCGTCATCGTCGGCGCCGCTGTCCTCGATGACATCCTCGGCCTCCTCGTCCTCGTCCTCGTCTCCGGCATCGTCACCGGCGTCGTCCCCGAAAGGGGCGGCGGCGGCGCCCTGCCCTGGGGCGCCCTCGGGAAGACCTTCACCCTCGCGCTCGGCTTCCTCGGCGCGGCCCTGACCCTGGGCCGCTTCGCCACGCCCCACCTCTTCGCCCTCGCCAACCGCCTGCGCAGCGAGCAGGTCCTGCTGCCCGTCGGCCTGGGCTTCGCCTTTCTCCTGGCCTGGCTGGGCAACCTCGCCGGCCTCGCCCCCATCGTCGGCGCCTACGCCGCCGGCCTCATCCTCGAGCCCGCCCACATCAAGGATCTCGAAGCCCGGGAACTCCACAGCCTCGAGGAACTGGTCCATCCCCTCGTGGTGACGCTGGCACCCCTCTTCTTCCTCCTCATGGGGGCCAAGGTGGATCCCGTGGCCCTCGTGCAGCCCCGCACCCTGCTGCTGGGCGGTGTCCTCGCCCTGATGGGCATTGCGGGCAAGTACGTCGCAGGCTTCGGCGGCGGCAAGGGCCTGCGGGCCGCCGTCATCGGCTGGGGCATGGTGCCCCGGGGCGAAGTGGGCCTCATCTTCGTCGCCGCCGGTGCCGGCCTCACCCTCGACGGCGCGCCCCTCCTCGGCCCCGAGGTCCAGGCCGGCGTCGTCGCCGCCCTCCTGCTCACGACGCTGGCGGGGCCCGTGGGCCTGGCATGGGTGCTGAAGCGCAAGCCGGCGGCGGCGGCCGCCGCGGAGACCGACGCCGGCGTGGAAGGCTAGGGCCTGCCAGTCCCTGGCCCCGGCAGCTCCAGCACGAGATCCTCGCCCCGCCTCGCCTTCACGCCGAACACCTCCAGCAGCAGCTCCGGCGTGAGCACGGCCTCGGGCGCGCCGCTGCCCGCGCAGGCGCCCCTGTGCAGCACCAGCACGCGGTCGAAGCACCGGGCCGCCCGCAGGTCGTGGAGGCTCATCAGCACCGTGGCGCCCTTCACCTTGAGCTGGTTGGCGAGCTCGAGCACCTCCAGGCCGTGGCGCACGTCCAGGTGGGAGGTGGGCTCGTCCCAGAGCTGCAGGGGCGCGCCGGTGGCCAGGGCCCGGGCCAGGAAGACCCGCCGGCGCTCCCCGCCCGAGAGCCGGGTCACGGCGCGGTCCGCGAGGTGCGCGAGGTCGAAGGCGGCCAGCGCCTCGTCCACGCCGCGCCCGTCGTCGCCGTGGGCGAAGCGCCCCTGGGCCACCACCTCCCGCACCGGGAAGGCGAAGTCCACGCCCGCCTCCTGGCCCACCCAGGCCAGGATCCGCGCGCGGTCGAGGTAGGGGATGCGGCGCAGGTCCTCCCCCCGCCAGCGGATCTCCCCTTCGGCGGGCAGCAGTCCCGCCAGGGCCTGGAGCAGCGTGGACTTGCCGGCGCCGTTGGGCCCGAGCACCGCGGCGAGGCAGCCGGCCGGCAGGTCGAGGGAGACGTCCGAGAGCCGCCCTTCGACGCGGAGCCCCCGCGCGGCGATCATGACCGGCCTCCCCGCTTCAGCATCCAGAGGAAGAACGGCCCGCCCGCCAGCGCCGTCACCACCCCCAGGCGGAGCTGGCCCGGCACCGTGCGCGCCAGGAGGTCGCACAGCAGCACGAAGACCGCGCCGCCCAGCATGGACAGCGGCAGCAGGCGCCGGTGGTCGGGCCCGAAGGCCAGGCGCAGCAGGTGCGGCACGATGAGGCCGACGAAGCCCACCACGCCGCCCACCGCCGTGGCCAGGGCCGTGAGGATGGTGCTCAGGAGGATGAGCTCCCGGCGCAGGCGCCGCACGTTCACGCCCAGGCTCTGGGCCCCCGGCTCCCCCAGGGCCAGCAGGTTCAGGGCGCGGGCGGAGGGCAGCACCAGCAGGCACGCCAGCAGCACGCCGGGAAGGCTGATCCACACGTGCTCCCAGGTGCGGCTCTCGAGGCCGCCCATGAGCCAGAAGAGGATCTGGCCGCCCACCTCGAAGTGGCCCGCCTTCAGCGTGAGCACGAAGCTCGTGCCCGCCCCGAAGAGCGCGTTGAGGGCGACGCCGGCCAGCAGGAGGTGCTCGGTGCTCGCGCCCTCCCGGGCCAGGGCGATCACCGCCACCGTCGCCAGGAAGGCCCCGGCGATGCTCGCCAGGGGCAGCGCCCAGAGCGATGTCGAGGCCCAGCCGAAGGCGAAGGCCAGCACCGCCCCCAGGGCGCCGCCGCTGCTCACCCCCAGGAGGCCCGGGCTCGCCAGCGGGTTGCGGAAGAAGGACTGCATGAGCACGCCCGAGCAGGCCAGGGCCGCGCCCACCGCAACGGCCACCAGAGCCCTCGGGAGGCGGAAGTCCAGGAGGATGGTGCGGGCCATCGGGTCGCCGTGCCCCTTGAGCACGTCCCAGATCTCGCCGGGCGCGAGGCGGACCTCGCCGAAGGCGAGCGCCGCGAGCAGGGCCAGGGCCAGGAGCGCCAGCAGCAGCGCCAGGCCCCGGCCGCTCACCGGAAGCGCTCCGGGTGCAGGGCCCGCGCGAGCTGCTCGTAGGCGTCGAGCCGCGCCTGGGAGATGGAGGACATGGCGGGACCGCTGATGCGGACGAAGCGCTTCGCCTTCGTGGCGGCGAGGAACTTGTAGGGGGGCAGCTCCGCGAGACGCGCGGCGATGTCGCCCGTCTCGTCGTCGCTGATCACCAGCGCGTCGACGCGCCAGCCGAGCATGGCCTCCGAGGGCGTCGGCGCGTGGCCCTGGAGGCCGGCTTCGGCGGCGACGTTCAGGGCTCCCGCGTGGCGGCAGACGTCGTCGAAGGTGGTGTCCCTTCCGGCGAGGAACCCGTAGGTGCTCGGCGCGATCACGCGGACCGGGACCGCGCCCTTCAGCCGCGCCGCCAGCGCCTCCGCCCGGGCCCGCCAGGCCGCGACGGTCCGCTCCGCCCGCGCCCGCCGCCCCAGGGCCTCGCCCACCGTGAGCGCGTTGGCGCAAAGGTCCTCGAAGGTGTCGAAGCGCGCGAGCACCAGCACCTTCACGCCGCTGCGCTGGAGGAGGGCCCGCGTCTCGGCGCGGGTGTAGCTCGCCATGAGCACCAGGTCGGGGCGGTGCGCGAGGACGCTCTCGGCGGCGCTGTCCCTGAGGCGCGGATGGGCCGAGGCCTCCTGCACCACGGGGCTGAACTTGGGGTCTGTCGCCAGGTGGCTCAGGGCCGCGATCTGGGCGGGGTCCGCGAGGGCCAGCAGCAGCTCGTCGGTGCCCAGGGCCTGGCTGACGACCCGCCTGGGAGCTCCTGCGAGCAGGAGCGTCGAGACGAAGAGGCCGAGGAGGGCACGGAGCATGGGCGGACCTTACCAGCGATAGGTGGCGGAAAGGGAAACCCGCGGCCCGGGCGCCGGATAGCCGTGGACCAGGGCGGCGTTGCCGTCCCCGTCGAAGGCCCCGGAGGTCCAGTCCAGGACGTTCTGCCTGGGCTGGAGCAGGTGCTCCCCCCGGAGCTGGAGCGCGAGGCCGGGCCGCAGCGTCCAGGCCAGGGCCACCGTGAGTTCCGTGAAGGCCTGGGTGCCGATCACGCGGAAGGAGGGCACGTCCTGCACGTCGTAGCGAGGGCCCACCCGGTCCAGGCGCAGGTCCGCGCGCCAGGGGCCCGAGCCGGCGAAGACCGCCGCCGAGGCGGTGAAGAAGGGGTGGCGCACCACCGCGGTGTTCCTCGCGCCGTAGCGCTCCGACGGCGTGTCGTGGTCCAGGTCCCGGGTGTCGGCGCTGCGCAGGACGAGGTCCCAGCCCCAGGCCAGCGCCGCGCCGCCCCGCCAGGCGAGAGCGCCCTCGAGGCTCTGGGCCTGGACCTTCCCGGCATTCACGTAGTGGTCGGTGAAGGCGCCGGAAAAGGTCGGATCGTAGCGGTAGTCCAGGAGGTTCACGAGCCGCGTGCGCTGGGCCTCCAGCCGGACGTCGAAGCCCGCGCCGAAGGTCCCGGTGGCGCCGGCCTGCAGGGTGCGGCTGCGCTCGGGGACGAGGCCGTAGTCGCGGCCGTCCACCACGCCGGCCTGGGCGTTGAGGGTGAACTCCACCAGGTTCGGCATGCGGAAGCCCTGGCCGAAGCTCGCGTAGAGGCGCAGCCCGGGGCGGACCGTCCAGTTGAGGCCTGACCGCACCGTGGTCGCCTGGGCCGAGCCCACGCGGCCGCGGGCCTCCGTGGCCACGCGGGTGAGGTCGCGGTGGGTGGCCTCCCGGCGCAGGCCCGAGGTCCAGTCCACGCCGGGCGCGATCTCCCAGCGCGCCTCCAGGGCGGCGGCGAGGTCCCGCCCCTCGCCCCGGTACTGCACGGTGCCGAAGAGGACGGGATCGTAGTAGTTCCGCGCCTCGCTGGTCTCCACGCGGCCCTCCAGGCGGCCCGAGAGCCGGAAGGCGGCCGTGGGCGTCCAGTGCGCGGAGAGCTGGTCCTCCACACGGCGGAAGCGCCGGTCCCGCTGCTCGCGGCCCCGGCCCGCGGGATCGCCGCTGCGCCCCTCGACCACGCCCACGGCGTTCTCGAAGGTCCAGGCCTTCGCGGGCGTGAAGCGCAGGTCGGCGCTCCAGCTCTGCTGGCGCGCGCGGCTCTCCCGATCGGCCACGTAGACGCGCACGGCCTCGTAGGCGGGTGGAAGATACTGCACGTCGAAGGGCGTGGCCACGGTCTGCCCCGAATTGCGGTAAGCCAGCGTCAGGTCGAAGGCGCCGAAGCGCCGCCCGCCCCGGAGGAAGGCGCCGGCCTGGCGGAGGTCGTCGCCGGGGAAGTCGCTGCCCTGGCGGATGGCCTCGCCGCCGGCGGCCAGCCAGCCCCAGCCGCCCCGGGCCTGCACCGCGGCCCCGGCGCCGGCCTGGGCCGCGGTGCCGCCCAGCAGGAAGGCGCGGCCGTGGAGGCCGTCCCGGTCGGCGGCGGCGCTGCGCAGGTGGATGACGCCGCCGATGGCGTCGCTGCCGTGGAGGGTGGAGGCCGGGCCCAGCAGCACCTCCACCCGCTCGATGCCCAGAAGGCTCAGGGCGCCGAGGTTGGGGCTGACGTCGGTGGCGTCGTTGAGACGCAGGCCGTCCAGGAGGATCACCACGTTGCGCGAGAGCGTGCCATTGAGGAAGGCGCTGGCCTGCTTGCCGGGCCCGCCCGCGGGCATCGCCGCGCCCGGTGCGAGTACGGCCAGGAGGTCGGCCAGGGTGCGCGCCTGCAGGCGGGCCAGCTCCTCGCCCTCGATCACCCGCACCGGGTTCGGCGTCTTCGCCACCTCCACCGGCACGGCCTCGGCGGTGACCGTGACCGTGGCCTCGGCCTTCTGCTTCTCGTCGGGCTCCCCGGCGGCGAGGCCCCCGCACAGGAGGACCGCAAGGTTGGAAAGGATGGCTCGGGTGCCCATTCATGCCTCCACGCATGACGCGAAGGAGGGCGGGCGCGGAAGTCCGGCCCCCGCTCCCTCGGCGGTTGGGAAGATCCCTGGACCGGTCTCCGGGCTCGCACGCGTCCGGCGTCTTGCGACGCTCCGCAACCTTCCCGAGGCGACGCCTCAGTGACTGCGGTTCGAAGGATCGCTCCTCCGGGACCTCCCGCTCACGCGGGGTGCATACCGTTGCGGGGCAGCGCCGGAATCCCACCGGCTTCCCGAACATCCAGGGCGGATGTCAGGGCCAGGATTTCACGCGGCGGGCCCGGGGGTCAACCGCCGGTGGGCAGCGCTTTGTTGTGGAAGCGCAGGACCGCGCGGTTCGAGCTGTGGACTTCCAGCTTGGTGAGCCCGAAGGGCTGCCAGGCGAGGTCCAGGGCGCGGTCCAGGGGGAGGCCCAGGAAGTGAGCGAGGATGGCCCGCAGGGGCCCGCCGTGGCTCAGCACCAGGATCGGCGCCTCGCCGCTGAGCTGGCCCTGGATCGCCATCACGGCCCGGCTGGCGCAGCGGGCGAAGCTCTCGCCGCCGGGCGGCGTCGCGTGCACGGGGTTGGCGAGGAAGGCCTCGGCCCCCTTGATCTCGGGCCAGGGCAGGCCTTCCCACTCGCCGAAGGACTGCTCCTGCAGCTCGGGCAGCACGAGGGCGGGCAGGCCCAGGTCCAGGGCGTGGCCCTTCGCCCGGCGCAGGTCCGAGGTGAGCACCCGCTGCACCCCGAGGGCCAGCGCGTCGCGCCTCACCGCGGGCCAGAGGGCCTCGCCCTCGGGCGAGATCTCCGCGTCCGTGGTGCCCAGGGGCGCCGCCGACGGGTTCGCCGTCGTCGGACCGTGCCGCAGCAGGTAGAGGGGGAGCATGGCCCATGATGGCCGGGGCCGGCGCTTCCGTGCAGCCTTTCCATGCCCGCTACACTGGTGGGCCATGGTCAAGCGCGAACCCGTCCGGCCCAGCCCGAAGCTCCTGGCGCTGCTCAAGGACTTCCAGCAGATCGCCGCCATGGCGGGCTACCTGACCCACGTGATGGACGCGCCCCAGCTCCGGATGCTGTTCACCCTCTATGCCCGCATCATGGCGCCCACGGAGGAGGCCGCCCTGGCGGCGGTGCCGGACCTGCAGGCCTGGTGCGAGCGCGTCGGCACCGACCTGCGGGAGGGCAGCTCCTCGGCGGTGCTCCCGCCCCAGGTCCTCATCGCCAACCCCCAGCCCCTGCCCAGCGGCATGTGGCTCCTGGTGGCGACCATGAACTTCAACACCAAGGTGACGGACGCCAGCTACCAGCGGGTGCGCACCGCCGTGCTGCGCGCCTACCAGCGGGCCATGATCCTCCGGGACAAGGGCCTGGACGTGGCGAAGCACCTGCTCGAGCAGCCCGAGAGCTGGGACGCGGTGAGCACCGCCCAGATCCCCCTGATCGCGGTGCCGGCGGCGGACCCGGAGCTTCCGCTGCCGGAGGCCTCCGAACCGGAGGACGTGCCTGCTTCCGAAGGCGAGCCCGGTCCCGCCTAGTCGAGCTGGAACCTCAGCGACTCGCAGGCCCGGGCGCGGTGGCTGAGCACGGACTTCACGCGGTTGCCCAGCTGGCCGAAGGTCTGGCGATAGCCGGTGGGGATGAAGATCGGATCGTAGCCGAAGCCCCGCGTGCCCGCGGGCTTGAGGGCGAGCTTGCCGTCCACCACCCCTTCGGCGAAGACCAGTTCGCCCTCGGGGCAGGGCGCGAAGGCCAGGACGCAGACGAAGCGGGCGTTGCGCCGCGCCTTCGGGGGCACCAGATCCAGCAGGGCGCGGTTCTTCTCGTCCGGTTCGAGGTCCTTGGCGAAGCGGGCGCTCAGCACGCCCGGCCCGCCGTGGAGGGCCTCCACGCAGAGCCCCGAGTCGTCCGCCAGCGCGCCGTCGATGGCCTCCGTGCCGTGCCGCGCCCACCAGGCCCGGGCGAACTCCGCCTTCTGCGCCGCGTTGTCCCGGAAGAAGGCGCCGTCCTCGGGGATGCCCGGCGCGGTTTTCGGCCAGGGCACCAGCTCGAAGCCCGGCAGGAGCTGGCGGAACTCCACCAGCTTGCCCTGGTTGCGGGAGGCGAGGAGGAGCTTCACCTCAGCACCCGACGACTTCCGCGTACCAGCCCCGCGCCCGCTCCGGCGTCATGGGCCCGTGCACCAGGGCCCGGCCGTCGCGGAAGAGCGTGATCCGGTTCTCCCCTTCGGCGCCCTTGAGCAGCATGGGCGCGAGCTGCCATTCGGTGCCCGTCCGCGCCTCCAGCCTCGGCTTCAGGGCCGCGAGATCCAGCGCCCCCGGCGGGTTCACGCGGATCTGCACGCCCTCGAGGCCGCAGAGCGGCGAAGCCTTGAGCGACCAGCGGGCATCCAGGAACTCGGTGACGTTCTCCGTGCAGAAGCGGCACCGGACCTTGGGGGGGTTCAGGAACTGCCGCTCGTTCTCCCAGAAGTCGAAGCGGGCGATCTCGAGGTGGGGCTCGCGGCCGGTGAGGATCTTGAGGGCCTCCATCGCCGCCCAGGAGCCGATGGCGCCCACGGTGGGGCCCAGCACGCCGGCGGTGTCGCAGGTGTCCACGTCGCCCGACGCCGGCGGCTCCTCCATGAGGCAGCGCAGGCAGGGCGTCCGGGGCGGCTGGATGGGCCAGACGATCCCCTCGCCGCCGATGGCGCCCGCGTAGATCCAGGGCGTGCCCGTGAGGATCGAGACGTCGTTGATGAGGAAGCGGGCCTCGAAATTGTCCGTGCCGTCGCAGATCAGGTCGAAGCCGCCTTCCGCCGGGTCGAGCAGCTCCCGCGCATTGCCCGAGGTGAGATCCGCGACGACGGCCCTCAGCGCCACCTCCGGATTGGCCCGGGCCAGCCGCGCCGCCGCGGCCTCGGCCTTGGGCGCGCCCAGGCAGTCCTCGTCGTAGAGGAGCTGGCGCTGGAGGTTGCCGCGCTCGACGAGGTCCCGGTCCAGCAGCGTCACGTGGCCCACGCCCGCGCGCACCAGCCAGGGCGCGACCACCGAGCCCGTCGCGCCCAGGCCGACCACGGCCACCCGCTTCGAGCGCAGGGCGGCATCGGCTTCGGGGCCCAGGAAGATGCGCTGCTTGGCGGTGCGGGAGGGGTCCACGGGTGGCTTCCGGTCGGGCCCTCCAGACTACAAAGAAAAAGGGCGGGCCGAAGCCCGCCCTTTCAGGACCTGGGTCGCGCTCAGTTCGCGGAGGGCGCGGCGCCCTGCTGCTCGGCCACGAACTTCTCGTACTCGGCCTGGAGGCGCTGGGCGTTGCTGATGGCGAACTTGTAGACGTACTCGAAGCGGTCGGCGCCCTTGGTGAGGCCCAGGATCACTTCGTAGACGCCCTCGGCGCCCACCTCGAAGGGGGAGGCGATGACGTTGAAGGTGCCTTCCTTGGCGCCCTCGGGGATCTGCACGTCGCTGTCGCGGATGATGTCCTTGCGCTCGCCGGTGGGGCTCACGATGGAGAAGGAGAACTTGAACTGGCCGTCCATGCGGGAGAAGCGGCTGTAGAAGCAGACCTTCGGGAGGACGAAGGGCACCTCGGGGACCACGATGTGGTGGTCGTAGAGGCCCATCAGGGAAGCCTTGCCGCCCATCTCCTGGCGGATGTCGTCGCAGAGGATGGTGAACTCGTGCTTGGGGGCCTTGATCTGGACTTCTTGCATGGGATCTCCCGGAAGGATGGTGGACGAAAGCCGTGAAGGATCAGTTTACCGCCGGGGCCCCCTTCGTCCAAGCTAAGGAATCCGGCCTGCGGTCACGGAGGTGCAAGTGAAGCGATTGCTGTCCCTGGGGATCCTGCTCGCGGGCCTGCTGGGGAGCGTCCTCGGAGCCCAGGAGGTCCGCCTCCAGGTGCTGGGCACCACGGACATGCACGGCCACATCGAGGCCCGGGACACCTACACCCTGGCCCCGGATCCCAAGGGCTGGGCCAAGGTCGCCACCCTGATCCGGCAGCGCCGGGAGGCCAACCCCAACACGGTCCTCGTGGACTGCGGGGACACGATCCAGGGCGAGCCGGTGAACTACGTCCGCAACCGCCTGCACCCCGAGCTGCCCGAGCCCTCCATCGCCATCATGAACGCCCTCGGGTACACCGCCATGGCGGTGGGCAACCACGACTACGACTTCGGCCTGGAGGTCCTGCGGGGAGCGGAGAAGCAGGCGAAGTTCCCCCTCCTCAGCGCGAACACCTTCCAGGGCAAGGGGTCGCGGACGGCCTTCCCGGCCTTCACCAAGGTCCAGGCGGCCGGCGTCACCGTGCTGGTGGTGGGCTTCACCACCCCGGCCGTGCCGAACTGGATGGCCCCCGCGAGCTACGGCAACCTCCGCTTCGCCGACATCGTGGAGACCGCCAAGGCCCTCCTGCCCCGGCTGCGGGAGCGCGAGAAGGCGGACGTGGTGGTGGTGGCCATGCATTCGGGCCTCGGCTCCCTCCCCGGCGCGCCCATGGACGAGAACGCCGCCCTGCGGCTGGCCGACCAGGTCCCGGGCATCGACCTGATCCTCACCGGCCACACCCACCTGAGCGTGAAGTCCCAGCACAAGGGCGTGCCCATCCTGCAGGCCCGCGCCCACGGCCGCGCGCTGATGGCGGCGGACCTGACCCTGCGGCGCGCCGGCGCCCGGTGGCAGGTGGTCGCGGCCCAGGGGGACGTGGTGGAGCTGAAGGCCGAGACCCCCGACGACGCCGAGGCGCTGGCCCTCACCGGCCAGGTCCGCGCCCTGGCGGAGACCTACCTGAACACCGCCGCCACCAGCCTCCAGGTGGACCTGGACGGCCGCTTCACCCGCATGGAGGACACCCCCTACATGCAGCTCCTGCACGCGGTCCAGCGCCAGGCCACCGGCGCCCAGCTCTCCGCGGCGGCCTGCATGAACTCCCAGGTCTACATCCCGAAGGGCCCCACGAGCGTCCGGCAGTTCTGGGCGATGATGCCCTACGAGAACGGCCTCGTGCGGCTGCGGGTCACCGGGGACCAGGTCCGGAAGTACCTCGAGCACGCGGCGCGGTACTACAACTATCCGCACCTCCCGGACCTCTACACCCGGGGTTTCGCCGGATACAACTTCGACACCCTGGACGGCGTCTCCTACGCCCTGGACATCAGCCGCCCCCCCGGCGAGCGCGTGGTGGGCCTGAGCTTCAACGGCCAGCCCGTCCGGCCCGAGCAGACCTTCACCCTCGCCCTCTCCTCCTACCGCTACTACGGCGGGGGCGGCTACCGCGCGGCGGTCGGCTGGACCGCCGAGCCCGAGGCGGTCTTCGACGCGGGCCTGCGCAACGAGCTCCTCGCCTACGTCCTGGCCCGGCCGAGCCTCGCCCCCGCCCCGGCGCGGAACTGGCGCCTCATCCCGTCCCTGGACCGGGAGCGCGTCCTCGGCCTGCGGCGCTGACCCTCAGCGCAGCGCCACCGTGACGAGCCCGCCGCCGGGCTTGATGAAGACGGCCTGGCCCTCCTGGACGCCGACGAGGACGTGGTCCTCGCTGAGGCCGGTGGGGAGGAACTCGACGGCGCTCTGGCTGAGGTCCAGCTTGGCCAGCAGGGCCCCGGACATCTTGGCCTCGGGAACCTGCCGGCCCCCCACCGCCGAGAGGGCGACGTTCCGGCCGGGCCACACCACCAGGGGTCCGCGTTCCGCCTCCCCGAGGATCAGGTCCGGGGCCGCGATGCCATTGAAGGAGAAGGCGGTCTGGCCCATGGCCTTGCCCTTGGCGCCGTCGAGGGTGGTCAGGGTGAGGTTCGCGCCGGAAGTCACGAGGACCTGGCCGTCGTCGGTGACGGCCACCCGGTGGCTGAAGGCGGGCCCGCCCTTGCGGGGCTTGGAGCCGTAGGACCACAGCACCGAGCCGCCGCGGTACTCGCGCTTCTCCAGGTAGGGCTCGCCGCCCCGGTAGGCCAGCACGAAGCCCTTCAGGTCCCAGGCCAGGTCGCTGACCTCCCCGGGCAGCTTCTCCTTGTTCAGGACCTTCCCCGTCTTGGACTCGATGTTGAACAGGACGCCGCCCGAGACCACCCAGGCGTTCCCGTAGCTGTCCACGACCCACTTCTCCGGCGCGCCCTCGAGGCGGGCGAGGGAGACGCTGCCCAGGTCCCCGGCCTCCCGGCTCCAGGACCGGAGGCTCTGGCCTGGGGCGTCGTAGAAGGTCGCGGACCCGTCCTTGTCGAGCTTCGCCCAGCCTGTGGCGCTGCGGAGGGGGTCGAAGCCCTGGGCGGCCAGGGTGGAGGCGATGAGGGCGGCAAAGATGATGCGGGAACGCACGATGTTCCTCGGAAAAGGTCGGGGCGGGTTGGCAAGGGGGCTGATGCAACGTTATGGAGTTCCCGGCCCCCCCGCAAGGCTGGGAAGGCCTCGTGACTCGAGCCTTAGCCGAGGCCCTGCCGGAATTTTCGGATCCGCGCCACCAGGGCCTCGGCGCTCAATCCCTCCTCCTCCATGAGCCGCTTGGGATCCCCGTGGCTCACGATGCGGTCCGGGACCGCGCACCGGAGCAGGGGCCGGGCCAGACCGCCGTCCGCCAGGGCCTCCAGCACCGCGGCGCTGAACCCGCCCGGCGCGCAGCCCTCCTCCAGGGTCACGACGCCCCGAACCTTGGCGGCCTGGGCCAGGATGAGCTCCGCGTCGAGGGGCTTGAGGAAGCGGGCATTGACCACCGCGCACTCGAGGCCCTCCCCGGCCAGGGCCTCGGCGGCCTTGAGGGCCGCGGGCACCATGGCGCCGATGGCGGCCAGGAGCAGGTCCCCGCCCTCCCGCAGCAGCTCGCCCTGGCCGATGGGCAGGGCGGAGATGGTCTCGTCCAGCGCGACCCCCAGCCCGTTGCCCCGGGGGTAGCGGACAGCGGCGGGGTGCCCGCAGTAGATGCCGGTCATCAGCATCCGCCGGAGCTCGTTCTCGTCCTTGGGGGCCATGAGCACGATGTTGGGGATGCAGCGCAGGTAGGCCATGTCGTAGAGGCCGTGGTGGGTGGGGCCGTCGGCGCCGACGATGCCCGCCCGGTCCAGGGCGAAGGTCACCGGCAGGTCCTGGATGCAGACGTCGTGGACGACCTGGTCGAAGCCCCGCTGCAGGAAGGTGGAGTAGATGGCGGCCACCGGCCGCATGCCCTGGGCGGCGAGGCCGGCGGCGAAGGTCACCGCGTGCTGCTCCGCGATGCCCACGTCGTACATGCGGTCCGGGAAGGCCTTGGCGAAGATGTCGAGGCCGGTGCCGGTGTCCATGGCGGCGGTGATGCCCACGATCTTCTCGTCATGCCTGGCCAGCTCCACCAGGGCCCTGCCGAAGACGGAGGTGTAGCTGGGCGGCGTGGGCTTCGAGGGGTCCACGGCGGGCTTCTTCATCTCGCCGGCCTCGGCGTCGAAGGCGGTGACGCCGTGCCACTTCTGGCTGTCCTGCACCGCGGGCTCGTAGCCGTAGCCCTTCTTGGTCTGCACGTGGAGCAGGACCGGCCCGTCCTCCATGAGCTTCTTGGCGTCCTGGATGGCCTTCACGGTGGCGTTGACGTCATGGCCGTTCACCGGGCCCATGTAGCGGAAGCCCAGGTCCTCGAAGAGGAGGCCCGGCACCATGAGGCGCTTGATGCTCTCCTCGCTCCACTTGGCGGCCCTGGCCACGTTGCGGGAGACGGACTCCACCGGGATGGCCTTGATGGTGGCCTCGATGCGGTCCCGCCAGCGGTTGTAGTACTGGCCGGACATGAGCTGGTTCAGGTAGCCCTGGAGCGAGCCCACGTTGGGGCTGATGCTCATGTCGTTGTCGTTGAGGATCACCAGGAAGCGCTTCGCCTTGAGGTAGCCGGCCTGGTTCAGGCCCTCGAAGGCCATGCCCGCGGTCATGGAGCCGTCCCCGATCACCGCCACGCAGCTGTGGTCCTGGTGCTGCATGTCCCGCGCCTTGGCCATCCCCAGCAGCGCGGAGATGCTGGTGCTGGCGTGGCCCGCGCCGAAGTGGTCGTAGGGGCTCTCGTCCCGCTTCAGGAAGCCCGCGAGGCCGTGGTGCTGGCGCAGCGTGGGGAAGCGGTCCTTGCGTCCGGTCAGGATCTTGTGGGCATAGGCCTGGTGGCCCACGTCCCAGATGATCCGGTCGGTCAGGAAGTCGAACTCGTGGAAGAGGGCGACGGTGAGCTCGACCGTCCCCAGGTTCGAGCTGAAGTGCCCTCCGGTCTCGGCGATGGAGTCGATCAGGAAGCGGCGGACGTCCTCGGAGAGCTGCTCGAGCTGGGCCGGGGTGAACTGCCGGATCGCCTGGGGGGCGGCGAGGGAGTCCAGGAGGGGGTAGCGGCTGGTCACGCCGCCCTTGTTTCCAAGTACCTGGCCCAGGCCTGCAGCGAGCTGGGACTGGGAAGGGACTGCAGCTGACATACGGCACGCTCCGTGGCTTCCTGCAAAGCCTTTCGGGCACCGTCGAGGCCCAGGAACGCAGGGTAGGTGATTTTACCCTTGCCGCTGTCTTTTCCCGCACGTTTACCGAGGGTCGACGCGTCGGAGGTGGCGTCCAGGATGTCGTCCTGGATCTGGAACGCGAGCCCCAGCGCGGCTCCGGCCTCCCGGAGCCGCGCGATCTGGGCCTCCGTGCCGCCGCCGAGGATGCCTCCCAATTCGAGGGAGGCCCGGAGCAGGGCCCCGGTCTTCAGCCGGTGGATGGCCTGGAGCCGGGCGAGGTCGTAGCCCCGGCCTTCCCGGGTGAGGGCCTCGCCCTCGAGGTCGAGGGCCTGCCCGCCCACCATGCCCCGCCACCCGGCGGCCTCGGCGAGCACGGTGACCGCCCGGAGGCGCCACTCGGCGGGCGCCGCCCCGTCCCCCGCGAGGATCCCGAAGGCCTCCGTGAGCAGCCCGTCCCCGGCCAGGATGGCGTGGGCCTCCCCGAAGGCGATGTGGCAGGTGGGCTTGCCCCGGCGCAGGTCGTCGTCGTCCATGGCGGGGAGGTCGTCGTGGACCAGGGAATAGGTGTGCACCAGCTCCAGGGCCACGGCGGCGGGAAGGGCGGCCTCGGCCTCCCCGCCCACGCACTCCGCCGCCAGCATGCACAGCACCGGGCGCACCCGCTTCCCGCCGGCGGAGAGGCTGTAGCGCATGGCCTCGGCGAGGCGGGCGGCCTCCCCGCCCTCGAAGGGGGCGAGCAGCCGGCCTTCGAGGAGCGGCAGCAGGCGGTCCAGGTCCTGGCGGACCGCCTCCGCCGGCCCGGTCACGCCTCGTCCTCCCCGGACCCCGCCTCCAGGGGCTCGACGCGATACTCGCCCTGGAGCCCCGTCTTCAGGACCTCCACCCGGCGCTGGGCCTGGGCGAGCTGCGCCTGGAGGTCCTGGCTGAGCTTCACGCCCTCCTCGAAGCGCGCCAGCGCCTCCTCCAGGGAGAGCTGGCCTCCCTCGAGCTGCTGGACCAGCGCCTCGAGGCGGTCGAGGCCGTCATCGAAGGAGGGGGCGGGCTGGCTCGCCACCGGAGGCCTAGCGGTTGAAGGACTTGGCCATCTTCGCGCCCAGGTCCTCGGTCTTGTAGCCCTCGGGAAGGGCGAAGGCGGCGGCCGGCACCGGCCCCTCCTTCACTTCCGTGGCCTCGGTGGTGGTCTCCCCGACCATGGGCAGCACGGTGCGGGTCTTGAGGGCGACGCCCTGGATCTTGGCCATCTCCTCCCCCACCTTCCGCATGCCCGCGGCCGCGGGGCCCACGGCGCCCATCAGGTTCCGGACCTTCAGGAAGCGGGAGTAGGCCACCGCCGGGATCGGGGGCCGCAGGGTGGGATCGTTGCTCGTCTCGAAGACGGACTTGCCCATGGTGATGGTCCACTTCCGGCAGTTCCTCCCGGCCACGACCTCCTTGCCGCCGTCCTCCACGTGGACCTCCGTGTCGCCGCCCCCCGGCATCATCTTCAGCGCGAAGGGGGGCATGTCCTTCAGCATCTTCGCCGCGCCCTCCGCCATGGCCTCCATGTCGTCCCAGGCCAGCTTCTGGACGAGCTTCTTCTTGTGGTCGATGAGGTAGGTGACGCCCTTCTCGTAGTCCACCAGGGTGTCGGTGCCGGCGGGGTTGTTGATCCGCATGAACTTCGAGGACCAGAGGTGGGTCTGGACGCCGTCGTTCATCCGGCCCGTGGCCTTGAAGGTGATGCTGAGGTCGCCGGCCAGGGCCTGGGCGGCCAGGACGGCGGACAGGGCGGCCAGCCTGAGGGAGCGGAACATGGGAGCCTCCGGAAGTACCTGGGAAGGGTAGCCCGCGGACGGCCTCCGGGGCCAGTCCTGTAATCTCGAGTCAGGGAGGGTTGCCATGGCGCGTGTGCTGGTGGTGGACGACAGCCGGGAGACCTGCGACCTCCTGGAGGAGCTGCTGGGGGAGCTGGAGCTGGAGGTGGTGAAGGCCACCAAGCCCGACGACGCGATCCAGAAGCTCAACGGCGGCGGCTTCGACCTCATGCTCTCCGACATCAACCTGGAGGCCCGGCTGGACGGCCTGGACCTCCTCCGCGCGGCCAAGCCCCTCGGCGTCGAGACCATCCTGCTCACCGGCTTCGGCACCATCGAGAAGGCCCTGGAGGCCGTCCGCGAGGGCGCCTTCGACTTCCTCTCCAAGCCCTGGAACAACGAGGAGCTGAAGGCCCTCGTGAAGCGGGCGCTCGTGCGCAAGGAGGGAAGCGGGCAGAAGTCCGAACGGAAGGCGCCCCGCAGCCTGATGATCGGGAGCAGCCCCCGGATGATGGAGGTCTACAAGACCATCGCCTCCCTCCAGAACTCCCGGGCCACCGTGCTGATCATCGGCGAGAGCGGCACGGGCAAGGAGCTGGTGGCCCAGACGATCCACCAGAGCAGCGACCGCAAGGACCGGCCCTTCGTGGCGGTGAACTGCGGGGCCCTCACGGAGACCCTGCTGGAATCCGAGCTCTTCGGCCACGCCAAGGGATCCTTCACCGGCGCCATCAGCGACAAGAAGGGCCTCTTCGAGGAGGCCAGCGGCGGCACGATCTTCCTGGACGAGATCGGGGAGACCTCGCCGAGCTTCCAGGTCCGGCTCCTCCGCGTCCTCCAGGAGCAGGAGGTCCGCCGGGTGGGCGCGAACCGGACCGTGAAGGTGGACATCCGGGTCATCGCGGCGACCAACAAGGACCTCGCCCAGCTCGTGAAGGAAGGCCGGTTCCGGGAGGACCTCTACTACCGGCTCAGCGTGGTGGAGATCCGCGTCCCCGCCCTGCGGGAACGGTGGACGAAGGACGACAAGGGCCGGGTCGTCTCGGACGTGTCCCTCCTGCTGGACCACTTCCTCGCCGAGGCCTCCCAGAAGGACCGCGTGGAGTACTCCATCCGGCCCGACGCCCGCGCCCAGCTCGAGGCCTATTCCTGGCCCGGGAACGTGCGGGAGATGGGCAATGTCGTCGAGCACCTCACCCAGCTCAGCCGGGGCCGGGAGATCACGCCGGAGGACCTGCCCGTCAAGGTGAGGGAGGAGAACCGGGGCAAGGACCTGCGGACCCCCATGGCCCCGGCCCCCCTGCTGGAGCTCATCGAGGGCTGGAACCACCTGCCGAGCCTCGACGAGCTGGAGAAGCGCTACATCCAGGTCCTCCTCAAGCACGAATCCCGGAAGAGCCGGATCGCCGAGATCCTCGGGAAGGACCGGACCACCCTCTACCGGAAGCTGAAGGACCTGGGCCTCGGGGATGGCGAGGAGGCCTGAGCCCCGGGATGATGCAGAATGGAACCATGTTGCAGATTACAACAGGTCCACCCCAGGTTCCAGAATGCTTTAGCCTTTGCGAATCAACTATTTGGTGAATGGCGTAAATCCTGCTGTGGTCAGGGATTCCGGCCGTGCCGGTCAACCCTTTATCAGGAGAATCCCATGAACAAGCTCGCTGCCCTGCTCGTGGCTGCCGCGCTCGTCAGCCCCGTCTTCGCCGGCGACAAGACCCCGGAGACCAAGCCCGAGGCCAAGAAGGTCGAGACCAAGAAGGCCGCCAAGAAGGCCGTCGAGAAGAAGGACGAGGCCGCCAAGAAGTCGGCCCTGAGCCTCGACGACAAGAAGATGGCCCCCAAGGCCGACGACAAGAAGGCCGCCCCCAAGGCCGAGGAGAAGAAGGCCGAGGCCGCTCCCGCCGAGGGCAAGAAGCACCACAAGAAGCACAAGAAGGCCGCCAAGGCCGAGGCCGCTCCCGCCAAGTCCGCGATGACCGCCGACGAGAAGAAGGCCGAGCCCAAGAAGGGCAAGAAGAAGGCCGCCAAGGCCGAGGAGAAGAAGGAGGAGAAGAAGAACTAAGCGTTCTTCCTCCCCCTGCTGGACGGGCCCGGAAGGGCCCGTCCTTCGTTTGGGGGGCCCCGGGCCCGGCTCTCCGCCCGCGCCCCCCCGCCTCGCCCGCGGAGCGCGGCTGGACCTGGCCAAATGCGGTATGCTCAGGTCTCGCATCCCGCTTGGAGGTCCCTCGTGGCCAAACTCGATCTCGTCATGTTCGAGGAGGAGTTCAGGCAGCTCCAGGACATCATCGGCCGACTCCAGAAGGATGCCTCCGCGAAGGTCGTGTTCCTCGTCGACAAGAACGGCCAGCAGATCGCCGCCGCGGGGGACGTGCACAGCATCGACGCCACCAGCCTCGCCTCCCTCACCGCCGGCAACGTGGCCGCCACGGACGGGCTCGCCAAGCTGATCGGGGAGAAGGAGTTCAGCCTGCTCTTCCACGAGGGGGAGAAGGACAACCTGCACATCAGCATCGTGGGCAAGCGCGGCATCCTGGTGGTCATCTTCGACCAGAGCTCCAGCCTCGCCCTCGTGCGCCTCCGGGTGAAGAAGACCTCCCGGGAGCTGCTCGAGATCTTCGAGCGCGTCGAGCAGCGCGCCCAGAGCGAGAGCTCCAGCACCACGAAGTTCGAAAGCCCCTTCTCGGAGATCACCGACGAGGACATCGACAAGCTGTTCGGCGACTGAAGGCACTTCCACGCAGCTCCCACCCTGAAGCCAACGCTGGACCCGGGCGCCCTCCATGACCTTCATCAACTACGCATCCCGCGAGATCAACTGCAAGATCGTCTACTACGGCCCGGGGCTCTGCGGGAAGACGACCAACATCCAGTGGATCCACGAGCAGGCGAACCCCGAGAAGCGGGGCAAGCTGGTGAGCCTGGCCACGGAGACCGACCGCACCCTCTTCTTCGACTTCCTGCCCCTGGACATGGGCACCGTGAAGGGCTTCAAGGTCCGCTTCCACCTCTACACCGTGCCTGGCCAGGTCTTCTACGACGCGAGCCGCAAGCTCATCCTCCGCGGGTGCGACGGCGTGATCTTCGTGGCGGACAGCCAGAAGCCGCGCATGGAGGCCAACATCGAGTCCATCGCCAACCTGGCGACGAACCTGAAGGACAACGGCTTCGACATCCGCACCATCCCCTACGTCCTCCAGCTCAACAAGCGGGACATGCCCAGCGCCGCGCCCGTGGACGAGATGGAGCGCCTGCTCCGCTTCCGCAGCGAGCCCATGCTCGAGGCCATCGCCAGCCAGGGCGTCGGGGTGATCGAGACGCTGAAGGCCTGCGCCCGGCAGATCCTCATGGAACTGCAGAAGGGCTGATGGCCACGCCGCGGGACCGGAACCTGGCCGAGGCCTTCGAGGCCCTCCAGGCCGTGGCCCTGGGCCTGCCGGAGGCCACCGAGGACTACCCCTGGGACCACGTCGCCTGGAAGGTGCGCGGCAAGGCCTTCTGCTTCACCAACAAGCCCGGCGAGGACCTCCGCTTCAGCGTCAAGCTCCCCCACTCCAGCGGCGCGGCCCTGATGCTGCCCTTCGCGCAGCCCACGGGCTACGGGCTGGGCCGCAGCGGCTGGGTCACGGCCTCCTTCGACGGCCGCGCGAAGCCGCCGGTGGACCTGCTGGCCTCCTGGCTCCTGGAGAGCTATCGGGCCGTGGCCCCCAAGCGCCTGTCGGCCCGCCTCCAGGGCTAGCCGTCCCGCGTTGTGACCGGTGCCCGGGAGGTCGGGACGCCGGTCGCAACGGCGGGACCGTAGCATGGGGCCGCAGGAGGTTCCCATGGCCACCCTCGCGTACAGGGGACAGACCGTCCACACCGCCGGCGAGCTCCCGACGCCCGGGCATCGCTGCCCGGAGTTCACGCTGCTGCGGCCCGACCTCTCGCCGCTGACCCTCTCGGATCTCGCCGGCCGGCGGGTGGTGCTCAACATCTTCCCGAGCCTCGACACCACCGTGTGCGCCCGGAGCGTCCTCGCCTTCGACGCCCGCTCCGGGGACGCGCCCAACGTGGAGATCCTGAACGTCTCCACCGACCTGCCCTTCGCCCAGCGCCGCTTCGCCGAGAGCACGGACCTCCGCGGGGTCTCCTTCGCCTCAACCTTCCGCAACTCCGACTTTGGCCGCGACTTCGGCGTGCTCATGGTGGACGGCCCCCTGCGCGGCCTGCTGGCCCGGGCCGTAGTGGTCCTCGACGAGCGCGGCACGGTGGTCCACGCCGAGCTCGTGCCGGAACTGACCTGCGAGGCGGACTACGACCGCGCCCTGGACGTGCTGCGCCACCCCGAGGTGGAGATGGTCCGGCGGTAGGTCGCCGGGCTACTGCGGGGCCGGCGGATCGACGAAGTCCTCGTCGTCGACCGCTGGATCCGGCGGCAGCTTCGCCAGCTCGGCCTTCACCAGGGCCTCGTGCTCCACCTCCTCCTCCCGCAGCTCCTGGAACAGTCCGCGCACCGACTCGTCCTTCACGGCGGGCAACGCCGCCTCGAAAAAGGTCCGCGCCTTCCGCTCCGAGCGCAGGGCGGAGCCCATCGCCTGCCGCGGCGTCATGAAGGCCCGGGCCTCGTCGTAGTCCGGCGCCTCGACGTCGAAGAGGGCCGACCCCGAGACGAGGCGCGGCGCGTCCCCGAACAGCTCCCGGCGGCGGACGGAGAGGGCCTCGCCGTGCTTCGCCTCGTTCTGGGCCATGAACCGGAAGAACCGCGCCGCCTCCGGGGTGCGGTGCTGGTCCATCTGGGCGGCGAACTCCTCGTAGCGCTCCCTCGCCTCGTCCTCGATGAGGATGGCCAGGTCCAGGGCGTCCAGGAGGGACAGGGTGGCGAGGTCGAGGCCGCGGATGGGCATGGCCGCTCCTTCAGGACTTGATGAAGAGGTCGAGGATGCGCTCGCGGGGCGTGGCGCCCTGCATGAGGAGGGCCTGCCGCTCCCTCACCAGGGACTCGAAGGTCGGGGCGGGATCGGGATTGCGGTAGAAGACCCCGAGATGGAGCTTCGTGCCGTACTCCTGGGCGAGGTCCATGGCCGCCAGGCGGTCCGAGGGATCGTGGTGGAGCTCCGCCAGCGTCTGGCTGATGGCCTTGAGCCCCTTGAGCTGCTGGGCCTCCTCGCCGTAGGTCACGCAGGGGGACTGGATGTTCACGAAGGCGAAGCCCGGGAAGCGGATGGCCTCCTCGAGGATCGCCGCCATGCCCACCAAGTCCGAAGGGCAGGCCTGGGCCACGAAGCCCGCGCCGTAGGCCAGCACGTAGAGCAGCGGGTTCACCGGCGCCTCCAGGCTGCCGTAGTGGGAGGTGCAGGTGATGCGGCCCTTCTGGGAGGTGGGCGAGAGCTGGCCCTTGGTGAGGCCGTAGATCTGGTTGTCCATCACCAGGTAGGTGATGTCCATGTTGCGGCGGATGAGGTGGGCGATGTGGCCGCCGCCGATGGAGAAGCCGTCGCCGTCGCCGCCGGCGGCGAGCACCAGCAGGTCGGGGTTCGCGAGCTTGATGCCCTGGGCGATGGGCAGGGCGCGCCCGTGGACGCTGTTGAAGCCATAGGCCGTGGTGTAGCCGGGGATGCGGCTGGAGCAGCCGATGCCGGAGACGAAGGCGATCTCGTGGGGCGGCCGTCCGATGGCCGCCAGCGCGCGGTAGACGCCCTGGACGACGGCGTAGTCGCCGCAGCCCGGGCACCAGATCGGCTTGAGGTCGCTCCGGTAGTCCTTCGCCTGGAATTCGCAGGTGGCGCTCATGGGAACCTCACTCCTGGGGCTGGAGCAGGCTTTCGTGGCTGCGCTGCAGCTCGGAAAGCAGGTGCTGGAGGGCCCCGACGATCTCGGTGGGCAGGAAGGGGTTGGCGCCGCTGCGGGCCATGGACTTGACGCCCGCGGGCAGGTCCAGGTGCATGCGGAGCACCTTGTGGAACTGGGCCAGGTGGGAAAGCTCCACCACGAGTCCGGCCTGCACCGAGGCGAGGAAGTCCTGGTAGGCCTTCTCCGCGACGGGGTAGAGCAGGGTCGGCACCAGCAGCTTCACATCCAGGCCCTGTTCCCGGGCGAGGAGCAGCGCCTCCCGGCACACGCCCGCCACGCTGCCCCAGGCCACCAGGGCCAGGGGCGCGGAAGGATTCCCGCTGACCTCGAAGAGGTCCCGGCGCTCCTTGAGGGGCGCGAACTTCTTCGTGCGCTTGTCGTTCATCTTCTGGTGGACGTTGCCGCTGTTCGTCGGGGAGCCCGCCTCGGTGTGCTCGATGCCCGACGCGAGGTAGGTTCCGCCGGGCATGCCTGGGTGGCTGATGGGGCTGATGTGCGTGTCGGTGTCCTTGAAGCGCTTGTAGCCCTGCAGGTCCGCGGGCGCGGGACGCAGGCGCTCCTCGATCACGAAGCGCGAGGTGTCGATGGGATCCAGGGTCTCCTTGCGCTGGCTGATCTCCTGGTCCGAGAGGATGAGCACCGGCGTCTGGTAGCGTTCGGCGATGTTGAAGGCCTCCACGGTGACGGCGAAGGTGTCCGCCACGGAGGTGGGCGCCAGGACAGGCCGGATCACGTCGCCGTGGGCCGAGAAGGCCGCGGCGAAGAGGTCCGCCTGCTCGGACTTGGTGGGCAGCCCCGTGGACGGCCCGCCCCGCTGGACGTCCACGATGACGAGGGGCAGCTCGGCGATGCTCGCCAGGCCCATCATCTCGGTCTTGAGCGAGAGGCCCGGGCCGCTGGTGGCGGTCATGGCCTTCTTCCCGGCGAAGGAGGCCCCCACCGCCGCGCCGATGCCCGCGATCTCGTCCTCGGCCTGCAGCACCGCGCCGCCGTACTTCCAGACGTGGTCCGTGAAGAACTGCATGATCTCGGTGGACGGCGTGATGGGGTAGCCGCCGAAGAAGTCGCAGCCCGCGAAGATGGCCGCGGCGGCGCACATGTCGTTGCCGTCGGTGAGGAGCTTCGGCGTCCCCTTCGCCTCCGCCGGCGCGATGGCCATGTCGGATTTGAGGGGATGCTCCTTCGCGAAGGCCATGCCCAGGTCGAAGGCCCGCTGGTTGGCGTCCACCAGCTCCTGGCCCTTCTTGGCGAGGCGCTTGCGGATGCCCTGCATCACCGCCACGGCGCCGATGCCGAACCAGCCCGCGATGAGGCCGAGCACCACGGTGTTCTTGGCGCGCTCGGTGCCGGCCGCGGACTTGGCCATCTCCGAGATGGGGACCGCGAAGACCTGGAGGGGCGTCACGCCCACCAGCGGGATGTCCGCCTCGGCCACGCCGGTGGCGGCCTCGTAGATGACCACGGTGGAGCCGCTCACCGGCAGCTCGGCGCCGAACTTGAGGAAGTCCTCCCAGTTCAGGGCCACCGCCACGTCCAGGTTGCCGCCGGGGTTGAGCACGGGGTTCGTGCTGATGCGCACCCGGCAGGAGGACTCGCCGCCCCGGATCTGCGACCCGAAGCTCTTGGTCATCACGCCGTGGTAGCCCTCCAGCGCCGCCGCCAGCAGCAGCGACTCCCCCGCCGAGACGATGCCGTCGCCGCCGGAACCCGCCATCCCTAGGACCAGATCCTTGCGCATGGGCACCTCGGAGCATGGGGCGGAGCGCCACCCGACGCCCTGCACGCCTCCGCCTGGGGGGGCCGCCGGACGATGTTCCACCGTAGGCCGCCCCGGCGGGGACCTACGTCACACCCGGGCCGCGCCGATCACAGACCGGGCCGGTCCCGACAGAGGGGCCCGGGGCGGGAATGACCCTCTCGGCGGCACCTCATGCCGGCTGCGTGCTGAAAGGAATCTGTAAGGCGCCTCCCCCGCCTCCGTCTCCCTGGTTGAAAGCCGATGCCCGGCCCCATCCAGGAGACACCATGTCCAACCGCATCACCCTCGCCCTCACCGCCACCGCCCTCTTCCTGTCCGCCGGGGCCACCCCCCTGCAGGCCGGGGACAAGGTCAAGTTCGGCGGCGCCGCCACCCTGGCTCTGCCCACCGCCGACCTGAAGACCGACACGAACGACAAGGTCGGCTTCGGCGCCGCCTTCCAGGTCACCTTCGACCTCGGCAAGGGCCACGCGCTCCGCCCCCGGGCCGACGTGCTCGTCCACGACGTGAAGGAGCGCCGCGTCTCCGGCGGCGAGGACCGCGAGACCACCGAACTCGTGAGCTACGGGATTGGCGCCGACTACCTCTACTACTTCGGCGGCCGCACGAGCCGCGGCCTCTACGCCATCGCCGGCCTGGGCGTGCAGCACTGGAACGTGGCCGTCACCACCCACGACTGGGACGGGGACAGCATGAAGCGTTACTCCTACGAGACTTCGCGCAAGCGGACCTCCCTCAGCGGCGCCGTGGGACTGGGCTACCAGGTGAACACCTGGTTCGGCGCCGAGGTCCGCTACGCCACCGCGGCCTACGAGGGCGCCCGAGGCCAGACGCTGGGCGACAGCGCCGCCCAGACCCCTTCCGCGAACCGCACCGGCGGGGCCATTCAATTGGCCGCGACGTTCCGATGGTAGTTGGGCTCCCGCCCGCGACGTTCAAGTCCCTCCGCCTCCGCCAACAACAGATCGGGCCGCCAAATGGCGGCCCTGTTGGCTCCGGTGGAGGGACTTGAACCCCCGACATCCTGATTAACAGTCAGGCGCTCTAACCAACTGAGCTACACCGGACCGGAACGATCAGTGTACCGGACTCCGGGGGTGAATCAAGGCGTCAGGACCGCGGGAGCGGGCGGGTTTTAACCCCCGCCCTGGTCGAATCCTGCCATGATTCCCTTCGTTTTTCCCGAGGGCGCCATGGAGTGGCTCAACTACCATCACCTGCTCTACTTCTGGACGGTCGCGAAGGCGGGCAGCATCGCGAGGGCGGGCGAGAAGCTGCTCCTGGCCCAGCCCACCATCAGCGGCCAGATCAAGGCCCTGGAGGAGAACCTCGGGGAGAAGCTCTTCGAGCGCTCGGGCCGGCACCTCCAGCTCACCGACATGGGACGCATCGTCTTCCAGTACGCCGACGAGATCTTCGCCCTGGGCCGCGAGCTGCAGGACACGGTGCACGGCCGGCCGACGGGGCGGCCGCTCGAACTGGAGGTCGGCATCGCCGACGTGCTGCCCAAGCTGGTGGTCTACCGGCTGCTGGAGCCGGCCACGAAGCTGACGGAGACGGTGCGCCTGGTCTGCCGGGAGGACAAGCCGGGCCGCCTCTTCACCGAGCTCTCGGCCCAGGCCTTCGACCTCATCCTCTCGGACGCCCCCCTGCCGCCGAACTCGAAGGTGAAGGCCTACAACCATCTTCTCGGCGAGTGCGGCGTGCTGATCTTCGGCACGCCGGAGCTGGCCAAGGTCCACCGGAAGAACTTCCCCCAGTCCCTTGAGGGCGCGCCCATGCTGCTGCCCACCGAGGCCACCATGCTGCGCCGCTCCGTGGACCACTGGCTCGAGCGCTCGAACCTGCGGCCGCGCATCCTCGGGGAGTTCGACGACAGCGCCCTGATGATGGTGTTCGCCCAGGCCGGCCGCGGGCTGGTGGCCGCCCACGCGGCGGTGGAGCGGGAGGTCCGCGCCCAGTACGGCCTCGTCCCCCTCGGCCCGCTGCCGGACGTGAAGGAGCGCTTCTACGCCATCTCCATCGAGCGCAAGCTCAAGCACCCGGCGGTGATCGCCATCTCCGAGACCGCGCGGAAGGAGCTCTTCGCGTGAGGATCGCCGTCTTCTGCGGCTCCCGCGGTGGCGGAAGGCCGGCCTACCTCCAGGCCGCCCGGGACCTCGGGGCCGCGCTGGCCCGCGGGGGGCACGGCCTGGTCTACGGCGGCGCGCGGGTGGGCACCATGGGCGCCCTCGCGGACGCGGCCCTGGGGGCGGGCGCAGCGGTGACCGGCGTCATGCCGCGCGCCCTGGTGGCCCGGGAAGTCGCCCATCCGGGCCTCACGGAATTCCACGCCGTGGACTCCATGCACGCGCGCAAGGCTCTCATGGCGGACCTCGCCGACGGCTTCATCGCCCTGCCCGGCGGCTATGGGACCTTCGACGAGCTCTTCGAGGTCCTCACCTGGGCCCAGCTGGGGCTCCACGCCAAGCCGGTGGGCCTGCTGGACGTCGAGGGGTTCTTCGGGCCCCTGCTGGCGGCCCTGGACCACGGCGTCGAGGAGGGCTTCCTGGACCCGGTCCACCGGGGGCTGCTGATGCGGGAGGCCGGCGTGGAGGCCCTCCTGGACCGCGTTGAACGGTGGCAGCCGGGCCCGCCCGCCTCGAAGTGGGAGGGCGAGGGCCTGGACCGCTGAATCAGCCCTTGGCGTAGCGCTTGAGCTTGGCGAGATCCACCACCTTCACCACGGGGAAGGTGCTGTGGATGAGGCCGAGGTCGCTGAGCAGGCGCAGGGCGCGGGAGAAGGCCTCACGGCTGGCGCCGACGCACTGGGCCAGCTCCTCCTGGGTCTCCTCGAACTCCACCACCATGCGCTCGGCGTGGTGGGCCTGGTATTCGAGGATGGTCTGGGCCACGCGCTCGGGCACGCTGTGGAGGCTCAGCGCCTCCACCAGCCCCACGAGGTGGCGGACCTTCGCGGCGAAGTGGCGCATGAGGCCTTCCGCGACCTCCGGGCGGCGATGGGCCATGTCCCGCAGGGGCGCCCCGGGGATGAGCCACAGCTCGGTCTCGCCGTGGGCTTCGGCGCTGCTGGCGATGGGGGCGCCGTCGAAGACCGGCACCTCGCCCACGCACTGGCCCGGGCGCAGGAACTCGAGCACCTGGATGTGCCCGCGGCCGTCCGTGCGGAACACCTTCAGCGCCCCGCGCACCACGATGAGCACGCCGGGCAGGCGGTCCCCCTGGGAATAGACGCGATTTCCGTCACTGTATTTCCGGTGTTCGCTGTGACGTGCGAGCTCCTCCGCCTCGGGACGGGGAAGCGCGGAAAAGAAGTCGACTTCCAGGAGGTTCAGGGCGGGCTGGGCCATGCTGCATCTTAGCCAGGGCCCGGGCGGACTGGAACATCGCAAGGCGATGGCGCATCCTGGTCCCACCTCCCGGGACCACCATGATCTTGACTGCCTTAATTTTGGGTCCATTCCCGCACCGCCCCGGAGACTGGCGTCCCCCCCGGTCGGCCCCTCCGGCCGGTGACCCGGGTCCGGGCCGGTGGCGGACGGCCGGGCTCCTGGCGCTCCTGGCCACCCCCCTGCCGGCCCGGACCCCGCCCGCGGGCGTCGCGCCCCACCGCGTGGTCCGGCTCAGCGCCCCCGGGGCCGTGATGCCGGTGGAGACCTCCATCGCCCTCGACCCCGCCAGTCCCGACCGCATGGTCGCCGTCTCCGCCCAGTTCCTCCGGACCCCCGGCGGGCCCGCGGTCAGCAACTTCGCCTACGCGTCCGCCGACGGCGGGGCCACCTGGCGGACGGTGCCCACGGCCAATCCCCGCGGCGTCGGCCAGGGGGACGACGTGGTCATCGCCGGACCCGGCGTCTTCCACCACGTCTACCTGGGCGCCGACGGCTTCCGGGACCGCCGCGCCAAGCGCGCCCACACGGGCCTCTACTGCACCACCAGCCGGGACGGGGGCGCGACCTGGGAGGCGCCGGTGCCGCTGGTGGAGCACATCAACAGCACCCAGCCCTTCGAGGACAAGCCGGGCATCGCCGTGGACACGGTCCCCGACTCCCCCCACAAGGGCGCGCTCTACGCCGCCTGGACCCGCTTCGAGGTCTACGGCTCCAAGGACCCCCTGCACAAGTCCCACATCTACTTCACGCGCTCCCTCGACGGCGGGCGCACCTTCGACCAGCCCCTGCGCATCTCCGACGCGCCCGGCACCTGCGTGGACGATTCGGACACGGTGGAAGGCGCCGTGCCCGCGGTCGGCCCGAAGGGCGAGGTCTACGTGGTGTGGTCCGGGCCGCGGGGCCTGGTCTTCTGCGCCTCCGCCGACGGCGGCGAATCCTTCGGCAAGGAGCGGGTCATCGGCACCCATCCCGGCGGCTGGGACTTCCCGGTGGAGGGTCTCGGCCGCGCCAACGGCATGCCGGTCGCCAAGGTGGACCTCTCCAAGGGACCGCGCCGCGGCGCGGTCTACGTGAACTGGATCGACAACCGGAACGGCGATCCCGACGTCTTCGTGATGAGCTCGAAGGACGGCGGCGCCACCTGGAGCGAGCCCGTGCGGGTGAACGACGACCCCGTCCGCAACGGCAAGGCGCAGTTCTTCACCTGGATGGCCGTGGACCCCGCCGACGGCGCCGTGAACGTGGCCTTCTACGACCGGCGCGGCCTCGACGGAACGAGGACCGGCCTCACCCTGGCCCGCAGCCTCGACGGCGGGAAGACCTGGCGCAACCACCGCGTGGAGCTCGCGCCCTTCGAGTGCAACCCGGGCGTCTTCTTCGGCGACTACCTCGGCGTGGACGCCGTGGGCGGCCGGGTGGCCGTGAGCTTCATGCACTTCACCGGCGTGAAGGACATCGCCCTGTCCGCGGCGATCTGGAGGTTCCGGCCGGGTTCGCAGGAAGTGGAGAAGTAGGCTTTGGGCTTTGGGCTTTGGGCTTTGGCAAAGATGTCTGGGCCCCGGGCCATGCCATACAAGGGAAGGCCCCGCGCACGGCGGGGCCTTCCCTTCGTCCTGGCCAGGGCCTAAAGCCTCGAGCCCAGAGCCCTACTTCACCCGCTCCATGTAGGTCCGCTCCACGGTGTTCACGCGGATCTTCTCGCCGGTCTCGATGTAGGGCGGCACGCCGACGGTGATGCCGTTCTCCAGCGTCGCGGGCTTGTAGGAGCCGGTGGCGTTGGCGTTCTTCATCACCGGGGCCGTCTCCTTGATCTCGAGGACGACGCTGGGGGGAAGCACGGCGCTGAGGGCCTGGCCTTCGTAGAACTCCAGCTCCACCGCCATGTTGGGCTGGAGGAAGACCAGGTCGTCGCCCAGGACGTCCTTGCCGACCTCGAGCTGCTCGTAGGTCTCGTTGTTCATGAAGACCAGGTGGTCGCCGTCCTCGTAGAGGTACTCCATGGTGTGCTGCTCGAGGCTGGCCTTGTCGATCTTGTCGCTGGAGCCGAAGCGGTTCTCGCGGTTGATGCCGTCCTTGAGCCGCTTCATCTTCGTGACGATGCGGGCCGGGAGGTTGCCGGGCGTCTGGTGCTCCACGCTGATCACGCGGCAGAGTTCGCCTTCGAAGTTGATGATCATGCCGGCGCGGACCTGGGTCGCGTTGATGAAGGGCATCGGGGGCTCCTGGTTCTCGGGAGGGCGGGAGGTCAAATCAAAGGCCCTGAAGGGGAGTTCAGGGCCTTGGTGGTGGGCGTACCAGGATTCGAACCTGGGACTTCTACCGTGTGAAGGTAGCACTCTACCGCTGAGTTATACGCCCGCGGCCATCCAGTGTATCAAAGCCTCCCGCCGCCTCCAAGGGCGGTTTTTCGCCGGTGGCGGGGCCTCCGAGACCCACCCTCGGCGCCGGGCCGAGGACCGGCGGGCCTGAGCCCCGCCGACCGTGCGAAAATGCAGGATCCCCCGGAGGACATCATGCGACCCATCACGGTGCTGGCCACCCTGCTCGCCTGCGGCGCGGCGTTCGCCCAGGACTCCGCCCCCAAGCCCGTCCCCGCCGCCGTCAGCGATCCCGCCCTCCGCGTCGGGGAGCTGGAGCGCCTCGGGGAGAACGGCCGCGACGTCATGGTGCTGGGCCTGGACGCCCCGGGCTTCGACAAGCTGAAACCCAGCCAGCGGAAGTACGCCTACTTCCTCTACCGGGCCGCCATCGCCGGCCACGACATCTTCTACCTGCAGAGCCACCGCACGGCCCTGGAGATCCGCAACCTGCTGGAGGCCATCTACGAGAAGCGGGAAGGCCTGGACCCCGCCGCCGCGGCCGGCCTGGAGGAGTACCTGAAGCTGGTCTGGATCCACCATGGCCAGTACGACCACTGGAACCACACCAAGTTCACGCCCCGGCTCCTCACCTTCGAGCAGCTCAAGGCCGCCGCCCAGCACGCCAGGAAGAAGGGGGCGGCCTTCGACTTCGCGAAGGGCGAGACCCTGGAGAAGAAGCTGGCCCGCCTGCGGCCCCACATCTTCGACGCGAAGGTGGATCCGGTGCAGGTGAACCAGACCCCGGGCGCGGACCCCGTGGCCACCAGCGCGGTGGGGATGTACGACCCGGGCCTCACCCTCAAGGACATCGAGGCCCTGCCCAAGGCCGACCAGGAGAAGCTGAACGTGCGCTTCGGCCTGGTGCGCGACAAGAAGGGCAGGCGCACCGTCGAGGCCCAGGAGTTCAAGGTGGGCGGCGTCTTCGGCCAGGACCTGGAGCGGGTGGTCTACTGGCTTAAGAAGGCCGCGGGCTACGTGGACAACAGCTTCGTCGAGGTGGAGAAGGACGGCGTCAAGAAGCTGCGCAGCGAGCCCGACGCGAACCAGAAGGCGGCCCTGGACCAGCTCATCGCCCACTTCGAGACCGGCGACGAGGCCGCCTACAAGGCCCACACCGTGGCCTGGCTCAAGACCAAGGGCGCGGTGGACTACCTGAACGGCTTCGTGGAGACCTACAAGGACCCGCGGGGCATCATCGGCAGCTACGAGGCCAACGTCAGCATCCTGGCGGACAGCGAGAAGATCGGGAAGCTGAGCCAGAGCGCCCTCTACTTCGAGGCGAAGATGCCCTGGGACGCCAAGTGGAAGCGCGCCAAGGTGGATCCGCCGGTGGCCACCGTGGTCAACGTGCTGGTGGAGACCGGCGACGGCGGCCCCGTGAGCGCCGCGGCCTACAACCTCCCCAACTACGCGGACGTCCGCAAGGACCACGGCTCGAAGAACGTGGTCCTGCTCAACGTCGAGAGCACCGACTCGGCCAAGGTGAAGCAGGCCCGGCTGGAGGCCTTCTACCGGCCCGAGGACCGGGAGAAGGTGGCGAAGCACGGGGCCCTGGCCCGCCAGTGGCTGGTCTACATGCACGAGGTCATCGGCCACGGCTCGGGCCAGGGCGACGTGGCCCTCGCCGGCGCGGACCCCGCCACGAAGGTCGGACCGACCTACTCGGCCCTGGAGGAGTGCCGCGCGGACCTGGTGGCCCTCTACCAGTTCCTGGACCCCAAGGTGGTGGAGATCGGCGCCGTGAGCGCCGAGGAGCACCTGGACGCCGCCCACGCCATGCTGCTCAGCTACCTGGTCAACCAGTTCGCCGCCAACGCGAACCACCAGGGCGACACGATCCGCGAGGCCCACGACCGGGGCCGCCAGCTCGTGCTGAACTACCTGCTCCAGCCCTCCCGGGACTTCGGCGTGGCGATGGAGGAGAAGGACGGCAAGCGCTGGATCGCCGTGACCGACCTGAACAAGGCCCACGCGGGCGTCGGCGAGATCCTCGGCAAGCTGCAGGCCTTCAAGTCCATGGGCGACAAGGCCGGCGCCGAGGCCTTCTTCGGCGAGTTCGGCACGAAGGTCAACCCCGCCTGGCGCGACGACGCCAAGGCCCGCGCCGAAGCCATGAACCTCCCCAAGCTCCGCGCCTTCGTCTTCCCCCAGCTCGTGCCCGTCATGGGCGAGAGCCGGTTCGCCAAGGAAGGCGAGAAGCGGGAGGTGCTGAGCGAAGTGCGCCTCGAGACCCGCGAGGACCTCGCCGAGCAGATGCTGCGGTTCAAGCGGTGGAGCAAGAGCCGGGAGATCGCGCCGAAGTAGGCCTGGGTCGAACCACGCATGGAACGGGGCCGCTCACGCGGCTCGTTTCATTTACCCTCTCCGACGCGCAGTCCGCAGTGCTTGCACTGCTTCGGGAGGAGCAGACCCTTCACGTCAAAGGGCAGGAAAAAACTCCGTCCGCATCGTGGGCACGAGATGCCGCCATACCACATGGCCAAGCCTATGCCGGCTCCAATTCCGAAGACATCCACAAGAACGACATGGCGAGAATACCAAGCGGATGCAGCGAAAAATGCAGCGAGGGGGCATGCGAAGAGTCCGGCACCCAGAAACCAGCACCAACGTGCCCTTCGAAAGGACCGCCAGAACTTGCCATACTCCCCAGGCTTGGGGTCGACCCATGGGGCCGTGCTGCCGAGTGCAGAAGGCATACCTACTCCTCCCCCTTCCTCACCTTCCCCTCCGGATCGAACTGGTAACCCACGCTCCGGATGGTGTGCACCCACCGCGGGTGGTGGGGATCCACCTCCATGCACTTGCGGATGCGCACGATGAAGTTGTCCACGGTGCGCGTCGTGGGCTCGGCGTCGCCGCCCCAGACCTTGGCGATGATGTCGGCGCGGCTGACGACCTGGCCGGCCTTCTCCATGAGGAGCTTGAGGATCATGCACTCCTTCACGCCCAGGGTGAACGGCCCGTGGGGACCCTCGCCAGCGAAGTTCTCGAAGTCCACCCAGTGCTCGCCGAAGACCTGGCGGCCGCCGAAGGACCGGTTCTTGTACCAGGCCTCCCGGCGCAGGATGGCCCGCACCCGCAGCAGCAGCTCGCGCACCTGGAAGGGCTTGCCCAGGTAGTCGTCGCCGCCGGTCTCGAAGCCGTGGACGCGGTCGTCCTCGGTATTCTTCGCGGTGAGGAAGAGGATGGGGGTGAAGTTCTTCGCGTCCCGCAGGCGCTCGCAGACCGAGAAGCCGTCCATGCCCGGCAGCATCACGTCCAGGATCACCAGGTCCCAGGTCTCCGCCTGGATGCGCCGCAGGGCCTCGTCCCCCCGGGTGATCCAGGTGGCCGGCAGGCCCTCCATCTCCAGGTTGAGCTTGATGCCCTCCGCCAGGCTCAGCTCGTCTTCCACCAGCAGGATCTTGGGTTGACCGTTCACGGCTTCGCTCCGGGCTTGCTCGCTAGAATGGTCCCATGAATCCGTACCTTTCCGTCGTCATCCCCATCTACAACGAGGAGGCCAACATCCCGGCCCTCTGGGAACGGCTCTCCAAGGTCCTCGAGGACAACTTCGCCCCCGGCCGCGACTGGGAGGTGGTCTTCACCGACGACGGTTCCAAGGACAAGAGCCTCTTCATGCTCCTGGAGATCGCCAGCCGCGAGCCGCGGGTGAAGGTCGTCGAGTTCAACCGCAACTACGGCCAGCACGCCGCCATCTTCGGCGCCTTCGCCGAGGTGGAGGGCCAGGTGGTGGTCACCCTCGACGCCGACCTCCAGAACCCCCCCGAGGAGATCCCCAAGCTCGTGGCCAAGGTCGAAGAGGGCTACGACGTCGTCGGCGGCTGGCGCCAGGGCCGCGAGGCCAACGACTCCATCTTCCGGCGCCTGCCCAGCAAGGTGGTCAACATGATCACCCGCAAGACCACCGGCGTGAAGCTCCACGACTACGGCTGCATGCTACGGGCCTACGGCCGCGAGGTGGTGGACGCCATGCTGCTCTGCAAGGAGCGCCACTCCTTCATCCCCGCGCTGGCCAACTCCTTCGCCAAGCGCATCACCGAAGTGCCCGTGGCCCACGCCGAGCGCGCCGCCGGCGACAGCAAGTACGGCCTCTGGAAACTCATCAACCTCCAGTTCGACCTGCTCACCTCCTTCAGCCTCCTGCCCCTGCAGATGCTCTCGGTGCTGGGCGTCGGCATCAGCGCCGTCAGCGTCTGCTTCGCCCTGGGCCTCCTCGCGTACCGCTTCCTCCACCCCGAAGGCACCGTGGGAGGCGTCTTCACCCTCTTCGCCATCCTGTTCTTCTTCGTGGGCTGCCAGTTCCTCGCCCTGGGCCTGCTCGGCGAGTACATCGGCCGCATCTACGTCGAGGCCCGGGACCGTCCGCGCTACATGGTGAAGAAGGTCCACCACCGGCGGGGCGATTCGCCCGGCGTCTGAGGCCCGCTACGGCCCAGGGATCGTGCCTCCCACGCCGAACCCATGAAGGTCGACTCATGTCACTCGCCTTTGATGATGGCGACGAGATCCTCCCGCTTGGCCGTGCGTGCCAATCCGATGCACTTGAGACGGCTGGATTCATCCCCTTCGACAGCCACGCGCCTGGCCAGGCTTGCGGCCTCACCGGGCCGACCTGACTCCAACGAGGCCTCGAACCACGCCGAGAGCCAGAAGCCTCTTCCGGACCGGGACTCATCCCTGCGGGTGAAATAGGTGACCTTGTCTTGGGCAACGGTCATGCGCCCAGACCAAGCCTCCGCGGCCGAGTCGTGATACCGGTTCGCCCGGGATTCGAGGAGCTCCAGGCGGGCCATCGCGAAAGCCCTCAGCCCCGTCCAGTCCCTCTCGTTCCTCCGTTGTTCGACGGCCATCCGGATCACCTCGGCCATGGGCCAGAAGGCCGCGTCGGATTCAGGACCGGGGGTCAACTCGCCCAGCAACGCCGCCCAGTGCGTGGGCCGGGGTTGGTAGGGGAGGAGAAATGCCAGCAGGTTCCACGCGGCGATGCACTCGGGTTGCTGTCGAACCTGGGCCTCGAGGGCACTCTGGTGTCTCTTCGCAACTGCCGAAAGGGACGGGAAGGCTTTCGCCGTCTCGCCCCCACCCTCCAGGCCGATGAAGACGGAGCGTCCGGACGCCCAGGCGTCCATGGCCAGCAAGCGATCCACCGCGCGGGCGCAGGCGTCGGCCCGGGCTTCGGTGGGCCTTCCGAGGAAGCGCGCCTGGGCCCGCTGGAACATCGCCCAGGCAAGGTCGACACGGGAGGGATACTGCCGGATCAACCTTTCGTACTGATCATCCAGCGACGTCCAGCCCGCCTCCCTCAATGCCACCTCGAGCCGGGCTGGAGGAGGCCCGGTCCAGGCTGCGAGGCGGCTGCCGGCCGAATCCACCAGGTAGACGCCGGCCTCCTGGATCCCGAGCGGAGCCAGGGAGGCATCGCCAGGTTTGATCCAGCGGATGAGGAGATCCTCTTTGAGGTCCTCCATGGCTTCCGTGGCCAGGGCGCTTCGCCAGGAATCCGCATGGTCCGGCTCCACAAGGATGATCCCACCCTGCCGGAAAGCGAGGAGACCCAGGAGCGAAAGGGCGGGCCGGCCTTCGGCGACCACCTGCGACTGGGGGGCGATCAGGGCCGGCGGAGGGATCATTCGACGGGTTCGAGGCTCATGTCGACCTTCATCCGCCCGGTGGTCTCCCAGTTCAGTGTCACCTTGAAGCTCAACCCCTTAGTGGCCGGCTTCACTTCGCCCACGGGCCCCTCCTTGGACTCCGAGGTCCGCAGGAGGACCTTGCCTTCCGCATCCTTGAGGATGAGGGTGACGGGAACGGCTTCGATGACGGGAGGCTGTGCCGCCGTGCCCCCGGTCTTGGTCGGGGCAGGGATGCGGATCCCCTGATCGAACACGTGGAACAAGGGCCTCTCAGGTCCTGCCCATGTCCCCTTCCAGGACATGACCACCGGCCGGGAGGCCGAATCGAGCTCCTTCACGTGGAAGGTGCATTCCAGCGAGAGTGGAAACTTGGTTGTGTGCACCGGACCAGGGCAGGCGAGCACCACCGAGAAGGGGACTTCCCGGACCGGCCTTTCGACGGGGCAAGCGCTGAGGAGAAGGGCCGGCAGGACGATGGGGACCATGGATCAATTTCCACACTGATAGGTGCATTCCCAATAGCTGTAGCTGTAGCCATCAGCATAGACCACCACATGGAAGACGCGCTTCACCAGCCGGCATCCCGGCAGGGTTCCGCAATCAACCGGCGTTGCAGCGGGTGCGAAGGTGAGCGCCTGGAGCGATAGACCAAGGGCGAGGAAGAGTTTGTTCATGATTGCCTCGGTGAAGTTCCCAACCTGTTTACCCCCCCCCCATTTGCCCAAAGCAAGCAGAAATCGCCCCTAGCCTTGGAACACTGCGCTGGAATACTGCCCACGGAATCCCCTGGGTCGTGCCGCTCACCCCGCGCTACAGGCAGCCCTCACCAATGGTCTGCTCATCGGAGCTCAAGGCGCGGTGCGCGCATGTTCGTCGGCGATCTGGGTCGTCAGTACGACCCTTCGTCCTTCGCCGGCGGGTAGTCCTTCCCGAACTTATTTTTGTGGGGCTCGAAGGGCGGCAGGGTGGCGCCCAGGGTCCAGTCGCCCTTCGTCACCCCGTCCCGGATGGTGACTGGGAAGCTCTGCTCGCCGGTCTCGGGGTGCCAGAGCTTGAGGCGGTAGGTGCCTTCGGGGAGGTCGGGGAAGTCCAGGGTGCTGCGGTTGTCCAGCACCTGGGCGTAGGGCGTCTCCAGCACCCAGAGGAAGGCGTTCATCTTGTGGTGCACGTTGCAGTAGAGCTTCACGAGGCCCGGCCGGGTGACCGTGGTCCGCGGGCTGTCGCCGGGCTCGTACTGGCCCGTGTCGAAGGGCTGGGCGCAGCAGACGCTGAAGACGTTGTGGACGATGGAGTCCTGGTTGGGGAAGGCCACCACGCTCCCCGGCGTGGTCCAGGCCACCCGGGGGACGAAGCGCTTGCCGTGGGTCTTCACCCGCAGCAGGGGCCGCGGCGCGACCTTCGGCCGCGGGGCGCCCAGGGGTTCGAGGATGGCGATGACGTCCTTCACCGGCTCCCGGAGCTTGCCGTTCTTCTCGAGGATCTTCACCGTGCCCGAAAGGCCGCCGGCCAGCAGCGGGGAGGCGGCCAGGAGGCTAGCTGTCGAAACCCACTTCATCGATCTGCCCGTAGAAGCCCACCGGGCCCTTGCCCAGGACGGAACGGAGAACGGCCGCATGGCTCACCTCGTCCCCCATGATGCGCGCGGCGGCGTCCAGGAGGGAACGGGACTGGAGCTTCGCGATGGCCGCCTGGTAGGCCCGGGCGGCCTTCATCTCCAGGAAGAGGGCGAAGCGCAGCACGTCCACCTCGGTCTTCAGCTCGAAGGCGCTGAAGTCGTAGGACCGCTTGGCGTCCACCGGCGAGCCGCCGAGGCTGGTGATCACCGCGGCGAGGGCCTCCCGGTGGGTCTCGTGGCTGGTCTTGAAGGTGCCCCCCACCGCCAGGGCCCCCCTGGAGAGGAGGCCCGAGCCCGCCGCCAGTCCGTAGGCAAAGATGGCGGTGTGCTCCAGCTCCAGGGCTCCGTTCAGCAGGGTGAGGTCCGAGACCGGCCGGTCCCCGCCTCCGGGGGCGGCTTCGGGCTTGGCGCAGCCGACCAGGCCGAGGGCCGGCAGGGACGCCAGGGCGGCGCCTCCGGCCAGGGTGGCGAGGAAACCGCGGCGATCGGACATGGGGATCCTCCAGGACGACCGACACCCCTACGGGCGGCACGGGACTTGGGATGAAGGGTTCACCCGGCGCATGACACGGGAAAACCCGGACAGGCATCAGAGGCTAAGATCGTGTCACCCTACGCCGTTCCCAGCTCCCCGCCAAGAGGCCCCCATGAAGACCGAAGTGCGGTGGTACCGCAGCCTGGCCTGGAAATTCTTCTTCCGGACCGCCCTCACGATCCTGGTGATCGTGGGGTCCCTCGTGGCCGTGACCGCCTGGCAGGCCAGCACGCGGGCCCGGGAGGGGGCCGAGCTCGGGATGGTCAACGCCAGTCAGATCGTCGACCGGACCTTCGAGCAGCAGGCCCGCATCATGGACGCGGGCCTGGAGGTCTTCACCCAGTACTCGGGGAACCAGGCCAACATCGAGAAGGGGGACTACGCGTCCATCCGGGACACGCTCCTGGAGAACCTCAGCCGGCTGAGCGCCGAGGTCGCCATCGTGGTGCGCCCCGACGGGTTGCTGCTTTCCTGCACCACGGACGGCGCCAAGCAGGACTACACCGACGTGGGCATCGTCCAGATGGCCATGCACCCCGAGGAGGCCGCCGCCGCCGGGAACAAGGGCCCGTCCTACCGGGGCTACTTCGAGATCAAGGAGGGCGCCTACAAGGGTGTCTACCACGCCGTGAGCCGTCCCATCTACGCGCCGGGGGGGACCTCCCTCGGCGCCATGCTGGTGGGCACGAAGTTCAGCGATGAGGCCGCCAAGGGGTTCCGGATGGTGAGCCTCCCCCGGGGGCGGCAGGCCGACCTGCCGCCCCAGTTCGCCTTGCTCAGCCGCTTCCGCCCCCTGGGCTACACCGGGGCCTCCAATTCGGTGCCATCCCTGGCGCGCGCCCTGGAGACGAATCCGGCCTTCGTCAAGGCTCGCGCCGATGTGGAGCAGGGACAGCATTCCCCGGCGATCCCCCTCAGCCTGGACGGCGCCGACTACTTCGCCATGGTCGCCCCCCTCCGGGGCACCGACGCCCCCAAGCTCCAGGTGGCCAACCTGGTCCTGCTGCCCACGGAGCCCTTCCTCGCGCCCTATCGCATGATCCGCAACGTCATCCTCGTGGCCGGCGCCCTGGGCCTCCTGATCGCCATCTTCGTGGCGCTCACCTCCGCCCGCCGCGTCACGGCGCCCCTGGCAGGCCTCACCCAGGCCGCGGTGGCCCTGTCCGAAGGCGAGCGACCGGAGATCCCCGCCCTGAAGGGCGAGGACGAGGTGGGCTACCTCACCCTGGCCTTCCGCGCCCTGCTCTCGGAACTGAAGGCCAAGGACGAGCTGCTGGCGGCCCTGGAGGCCGTCCGCGCCCAGGAAAGCGGCGGCGGCATGGCGGAGGGCCTGCACACGATGGGTTCCAAGGTGGGCATGTCGGTGGTGGACCTCGACGCCACCGTGCGGCTCACCGAATCCCAGGCCATCCGCGGCGAGATGCCGGTGCCCACGAAGCGCACCGTGACCCTCAAGCCGGGGGACGTCTTCGCCTCGCGCTACCGCATCGAGGGCATCCTCGGGAAGGGCGGCATGGGCGTGGTGCTGAAGGCCCGGGACGAGCAGCTCGACGAGGACGTGGCCCTCAAGGTCATCCGGCCGGAGATCCAGATGGAGCCGGGCTTCCTGGACCAGCTCAAGCAGGAGATCAAGCTGGCGCGCCGCATCTCCCACAAGTACGTCCTGCGCACCCACGACTTCGGCGAGTCCGACGGCATCCCCTTCGTCTCCATGGAGTACCTGAAGGGCGTGACCCTCAAGCAGCTCCAGCAGGAGCGCGGCGCGCTGCCCACGGGGCTGGTGCTCCGCATCGCCCGCCAGGTGGCGGAAGGGCTCGAGGCCGCCCACGCCGAGGGCGTCGTGCACCGCGACATCAAGCCCCTGAACATCCTCTTCGACGGCCGGGGCGACGCCAAGCTCATGGACTTCGGCCTCGCCGCGCCGGTGGCGGCCAAGGGCAAGGACGAGGGCGGCCAGGTCTTCGGGACGCCGCGCTACATGGCGCCGGAGCAGGTGCGGGGCGAGCAGGTGGATCCCCGCACCGACCTCTACGCCTTCGGCGTGATGCTCTACGAGCTGGTCACGGGCTTCGCGCCCTACGACCACGAGTCGGTCACCGAGACCCTCCGCATGCAACTCAGCGCGCCCGTCCCCAAGGCCAAGGAGATGGCCCCGGCCATCCCCGAAGGTCTCAGCTTCCTCATCGAGCGCCTCATGCAGAAGAAGAAGGAGGACCGCCCCGGTTCCGCCTCGGAGGTGGTGGAGACCCTGAAGCTCCTCGCCGCCGGCGGCAGCGGCGACACCCGGAGGGCCTCGTGATGCGGCGCCGCGCGATCCTCCTCTCCCTGCTCGCCGCCGCCGGCAGGCCCCTCCTCGCCCGCCGCCGCGGCAAGCTCCAGAAGGGCGACTGCACCTTCAAGGGCTTCAAGCTCTACGGGAAGGTGCAGCTCGTCGAGCACTTCCCGGACCTGAAGGTGCAGGTCGTGGAGCACTTCCCCGACCTCAAGGTGCAGAAGGTGGACGCCTTCCCCGACGCCTGCGGGAAGTGGCAGATCGTCGAGCACTTCCCCGACCTGAAGGTGCAGCTCGTGGAACACTTCGGGGACCTGAAGATCCAGTGGGTGGAGCACTTCCCGGGCGTGCCCTGAGGGTGGCGGGCCGCGCCGCCCGCGCCTCGGGGATAATGGGGGTCCGCCCCGCCGCCGGATGCCCCGGCGGGGGCGACCGTCCACGGAAGCCTCATGCCCGCGCGCCTCACCCTCCTCCGCCCCCTCGTCCTGCTGCTGGGACTCCTCCTCCCGGCCTTCCCGGCGGCCGCGGGCCAGGCCCGGCGTCCCGAAGGGGAGCCGGCCCAGCTCTCCCAGGCCCAGAAGCGCCGGCTGACCGACGCCTGCTACGAAGTGCTCGTCCCCAAGCCCGACCACGACCCGTTGACCTACGAGAAGCCCCTGCCCTGGGACCTGCTGCCCTTCCACATCCGGAACGACAAGTACTTCTCCATCGGCACCGCCTTCGCGGTCTCCCCCACGGAGCTGCTCACGGCCTTCCACGTGCTGGATCCCACCCAGGACTCCTTCACCCACCGGCGCTTCCTGATCCGGAACGCGCAGCAGGAGGTCTTCGAAGTGGACCGCGTCACCGCCTGCAGCCAGCGCCGGGACGTCATCCGCTTCACCGTCCGGGACCACCGGCTCCCGGCGTGGCTGGAGCTGAACCCCGCCTACGAACTGAATTCCACGGTCTTCACCGTCGGGAACGCCCTGGGCGAGGGCGTGGTGATCCGCCGGGGCGACCTCATCGGCACCCTGCCCGAGGAGATCGAGGGCGCCTGGAAGTTCCTCCGGAGCTCCGCGGACGTCAACGGCGGGAATTCCGGTGGCGCCCTGGTGGACCTCGCCGGCCGGGTGATCGGCCTGGTGGTCCGCCGGAACGACAACATCTCCCTCTCGGTGCCGGTGTCCGAGATCCTCGGCCTGAAGACGGACGCGGCCCACTTCTACCGGAAGACCTCCTACAGCTTCGACCTCGTCGAGGACAAGCTCGGCCCCGTCACCGACGAGTTCGAGCTGCCCCTCCCGGCCGCCTTCCCGGACCTGCGGGCCGCGGCCTGCAAGCGCATCCGCGCCGACTACGACAAGCGCATGGAGGAGCTCCTGCGCGGCGCCAGCCTCTTCCCCAGGGGCGAGACCTCCCTCAAGGCCCTGCGCGAGACGCCCCCGACGCACTTCCTCTCGGTGCTCAAGCGGGACCGGAACACCAACGCCTGGGACTACGTGTCCATGAACCCCAACACCTTCGAGCTGCCCGACAAGGGGAGCCTGAAGCTCGCGAACTTCCAGGACAAGGTCCTGTTCTGCATGATGGTGCCCCCGTCGGGCCTGGGCGCCGCGGACCTGCACGCCAGCCCCCGGCGGGTGATGGACCTCTTCCTGAAGGCCCTCAACCTGCCCTTCAGCGTGGCGGGCCAGCCGGTCCGCATGCTCTCCTTCGGGGATCCCGTGCGGGCGGAGTCCTACGTGGACCCGCTGGGCCGTCCGTGGCAGATCCACGTCTGGGTCCGCCCCTGGGACGACATGGCCATCATCGCCTTCGGCACGCCCGTCCCGAAGGGGCGGGCCATGCTGCTGAAGGAGATCCGCTCCCCCCTGGTGGACAGCTGGATCTACGACCTCAAGCGCATCGCCGACCTGACCACCCTTCCCCTCGAGGGAACCCTCGCGGAGTGGGAGGCCTACCTGAAGCTCCCGCCCTCCACCCGGCCTCTGGCCGAAGCCCGCATGGCCTTCCAGCCCGGGCGCTCCCTGACCCTGAACCTCGCCGGCTTCGAGGGGGCCCTCACCCACGAGGACCTCAACCTCGATCCGAAGAGCACCCTGCGGCTCGCCCTGGGCCTCTCGCGGCGGGGGGACGGCCTCGCCTTCGACCTCCGCAGCCTCAGCGTGGCCGAACCGGAGTGGGCCTCCAGCATCACCCTCTCCAAGCACCTCGCCCCCCAGGCCGGGGACGGGGAGGCCGAGCGCAAGGCCTGGCAGAAGCTCGTGGAGGGCCGCGCGCCCTACGACGGGAAGGCCTCCGAGGAGGAGGGCGAGACGAGCCTCTCGCGGATCGTCGAGCCCCCGGGCGCGGGCCCCGAGACCCGGGCCAAGGCGGCCGCGCTCTACACCCTGGACCTCAACCGCACGGGCTCGGTGTCCAACCGGGAGATGCGCAAGCGCATGGACCGGCTCACCGCCGCCCTCAAGCCCGCGGCGCCGGCCCCCGCGCCCTGAAGCTCAGGACTCCTCCCCGTCCGACCAGCCTTCCCGCGCGAAGCGGGCCAGGCGGTCGTCCCGGCGACGCTCGGCGAGGGCCCGGGCCACGTAGCGGCCGATGGGGTCCGCTTCGAGGTTGACGGCGGCGCCGGGCTTCATGGCGGCGAGGGCCGTGCGCTTCACGGTCTCGGGAATGAGGGCCACGGTGAACCAGTCGGCGCCGCAGTCCACCACCGTCAGGGAAATGCCGTCCACGGCGATGCTCCCCTTCGGGGCGGTCATGGGGCCGAGGAAGGCGGGCATGGCGAAGCGCCAGAGCCCTTCCCCTTCGGGCCGGTCCAGCAGCGCGCCGAGGCCGTCCACGTGGCCGCTCACGAGGTGGCCGTCGAGCGGCTCGCCGACGCGGAGCGAAGGCTCCAGGTGCAGCGTCGCGCCGACGGGAAGCGCCCCCAGGGTCGTCTTCGCCAGGGTCTCCTCGCTCAGCTCCGTCTCCCAGCCCTGGGCGTCCCTCGCCACCGACGTGAGGCAGGCCCCGTTCACGGCGATGCTGGCGCCCAGGTCCGCCCGCTCCAGCACCTCCGGCCCGCACGCGATGCGCAGTCGCGCCCCGCCGGAGCGGGAGGCGCGGGATTCGAGGGTGCCGAGGTGGCGGATGAGGCCGGTGAACATGGCGTCAGCCTTCTGCGTGGGCCAGCTTGCTGTTGCGCATGCCGTAGAGGAAGTAGATGACCGCGCCGATGCCGAGCCAGATGAAGAAGCGGATCCACGTGACGCCGGGCAGGCCCCAGGCCAGCCACACGCAGGCGAGGATGCCCAGGGGAGCCATGATCCAGGGGGCGGGCATGAGGAAGCGCCGCGGAGCCTCGGGCCGCCGCTTGCGGAGGATCAGGACGCCGATGCAGACCACCACGAAGGCGAAGAGGGTCCCGATGTTGGCCAGCTCCACCACCACGCCGATGTCGAGCAGCGCCGCCGGGATGGCCACGAGGAAGCCCGTGAAGATCGTCGCGTTGGAGGGCGTGCCGTACTTCCCGTGCACCTTGCCGAACCACTTGCCCATCAGGCCGTCCCGGCTCATGGACATGAAGATCCGCGGCTGGCCCACCTGGTAGACCAGCAGCGCGGCCGTGGTGGCGATGACCGCCCCGAAGGCGATGAAGCCCGCGAGCCAGGTGAGGTGGTATTTCTCGAAGACGAAGGCCAGGGGATCGGCCTTTCCGACCAGCTCGGTGTAGTGCACCATGCCGGTCACCACCGCGGCCACGAGCACGTAGATGACCGTGCAGATCACCAGGCTGCCGATGATGCCCCGGGGCATGTCCCGGCCGGGGTCATGGCATTCCTCCGCGGTGGTGCTCACCGCGTCAAAGCCGATGAAGGCGAAGAAGATGATGGCGGCGCCCGCCTGGATGCCCTTCCAGCCGTTCGGCGCGAAGCCGTGCCAGGTCGCCGGCGTGCCGAAGAGGTTGCCGGAGCTGACGTACTTGGCGCCGAGGGCCACCACGGCCAGCAGGATCACCACCTTGATGAGCACCATGATGCTGTTGGCCTTCGCGCTCTCCTTGATGCCGATGTAGCAGAGCCATGTGATGACGATGGTGATCACCACCGCCAGGAGGTTGATGGTGACGGGGAAGCCCCCGAGGGTCGGGGCGCTGCCGACGACCTCCCAGTTCTTGAAGGTGGCCGCACCGTTCAGCAGGCCCGCCTTGGCCTGGGCGATCGCCGCCAGCTTCTGGGAAAGGCCCATCGCGGGGGCGCCGTCCACGAGGGTGAGGGCGGTCTTGGGGTCCATGGCCAGCCAGCCCGGGATGTGGACGTGGAAGACGTTCTCCATGAAGGAGCGCATGTAGTCGCCCCAGGAGATGGCCACCGCCACGTTGGAGATGGCGTACTCCAGCAGCAGGTCCCAGCCCAGGATCCAGGCCATCAACTCGCCCAGGGTCGCGTAGGCGTAGGTGTAGGCCGAGCCCGAGACCGGGATCATGGAGGCCAGCTCGGCATAGGCCAGGGCGGTGAAGCCGCAGGCGATGGCCGTGACCACGAAGCTGAGGATGAGGGCGGGGCCCGCGGCCACGCGGCCGTCCGCCAGGTTCCCCGCCGCGGCCGTGCCGATGGTGGAGAAGATGCCCGCGCCGATGATGGCCCCGATGCCGAACATCATCAGGTCGAAGGCCGTCAGGTTCTTCTTCAGCATGTGCTCCGGCTCTTCGGCCGAAGCGCGCAGCTGTTCCAGCGATTTCGTGCGGAAAAGATTCATGGAGCCTGCCTGGACGCGGGTTTGAGGGGACTGTCCAGGGTATCAGGCCGAGGCCCTGGGGCCCCCGACCGGGTCCCTGATCCTTGTCCAGGGACCCCAAGGCTCAGATCGCGCCCAGCAAGGGGTAGCTCGCCCCCAGCAGGGTCTTGCTGTTGGCCCCCAGCCAGCGCTCCAGCACCGTGGCGTAGAGGCCGCGGAAGTCGGTCGTGAACTTCATGTTCCCGTTCTCGTCGAGCTTCGAGAGGTCCGGATAGTCGCTGTACACGCCGCCCTTCACGCCCTTCCCCGCCAGGAAGGCCAGGCCGGCGGTGCCGTGGTCGGTGCCGCCGTTGTTCTCGTGGACGCGCCGGCCGAACTCGCTGAAGCCCATCACCAGCACCCGGTCCGCGGCGGCGCCCTTGGAGGTGGTCACCGTGGCGAGGTCCTTCAGGAAGGCGTCCAGGCTGCCGCCGAGGGCCTTCAGCAGGAGGGCGTGGTCCCGGCGGTGGTTGGAATGGGTGTCGAAGCCGCCCATGTTCGCCACGAAGACCTGGGTGGGCAGGTTCTTGGCGATCATCTCGGCGATGAACTTGAGCTGGTAGGCGAGGTCCACCCAGGTGTCCCGCAGGTCCGGATCCGGGTAGGCGCGGTCGCCGGGATAGGGCACGGAGGGCGTGCGGGCGGTCGTGCCCATCAGGCTGGCGAACTGGGTCTGCGCGTCGTCGTAGAGCTTGCCGCTCGCCAGGGCCGCCTTCAGGCCGGGGCCCGAGGCGAGGCTCAGCTTGAAGGCGTCGGTGAAGCCGCCCCGCAGGGGTTCAGGGTCCGGGACGTCTCGCCACGGGGACCGGGTGGCGGGAAAGCGGTAGGCGTCGGGGGAGCCGATGTTCACGAAGCTGCGCGCGGCACCCTGGAGGCTGAGGGGCAGCCCGGACGTGCTGATGCCCCGGAGCGGGTCGCCGCTCGGGTCGAAGGCGGCGTCCGCCCAGCGCCCGAGCCAGCCGGTGGCGGCGGGGGTGGCGCTGCCCTGGCTCCAGAGGTCCATGGCCAGGAAGTGCGAAAGGGTGGGATTGGGCATGCCGATGCCCGGCATCCAGGCGACGCGGCCTGCGCGGTGGAGGTCCGCCATGCCGAGGAAGGCCTTGGAGAGGGCGTAGCCGTTCCCGAGGTCGGAGAGCTCGTTCGCCCCGAGCCGGAGGGTGGGCCGCGCCGCGGCGTAGGCGCCGGCGTTGGGCCCCGAGATCGGCACCAGGCTGTCCAGCAGGTCGTTGCCGCCGTCGAGCTGCACCAGCACGAGGATGGGATTGGCGGGAGGCGGCGTGCTGCCGCCCCCGCCGGTGCCGCCGCCGCCGCCGGGGGTCCCGCCGCCGGAGGGCGTGCCGCCACCTCCGCCGCCGCAGGCCACGAGGCCCGCCAGGGCCGCGCCGCCGTAGCCGAGGGTCTGGAGGAAGTCGCGCCGGTTCGTCATCACAACCTCAGTGCTGCTGGGCCTGGGGGGAGCAGAGGATCAGGAACGCGAGGCGGCGCACCTTCGCCTCGGTGGCGGCGGTGGCGTCCCAGGCGAAGGGACCGCTGAACAGGCGCGCGAGCCAGGCGTCGCGCAGGGCGGTCGGGATGGGCGCGGGCTGCAGGAGCGCGGCGAGCCGGTCGAAGACCGCCGTGGCGCTGGCGGGGGGCGTCGGGAACCAGCCCTTCCAATCCGTGTCGAAGAGGAAGCGGACCTGCTTGAGGTGGTCCTCGCCGCGGTCCTCGCGGCCCGCGATCGCCCAGGCCGTCCGCGTCCGGTGGCGGTAGGTGTCGGCGTTCAGCCACCCCGCGTGCTCCTTCCACCCGTTGGGTCCCTTGGGATCCAGCAGGTCCTGGCCCATGGCGAAGAAGCCGCTGGCGTCCCAGTCCACGAAGTCGAACCAGGCGGAGAAGCGGGGCAGGCCGGTCGGGTCGGAGGCCCGGGCGGCCATCGCGGCGTCCAGGCCCGGCATGAGGGCCTTCGCGCCGCGCACGGACCAGGCCGTGGGCCCTTCCACCAGGGCGAAGCGGTGCTCGGGGTTGTAGAACCAGGCGGAGGTGAACAGCGCCTTGAAGACCTCGCCGAGGCGGAACTGCCGGGCCAGGATCAGGTCGCGGAAGTCCTGCAGGGCCGCGCTGGTGGGCTCCGCCGTCGCGAAGCCCAGGAGGATGCGCTTCGCCAGGTACTCGGCGCACTGGGTCCCGCGCTGGCTGAGGATGAGCGCGAGGGCGTCGGCCCCGTAGTGGCTGGCGGCGCCGAGGTCCAGGGTCACGCCGAAGAGGGTGAAGCTGCCGGTCTTCCGCTGGTTCGGCAAGCTGGTGTAGCCCTGGAGCCAGGGGTGCGTGGGGTAGGGATTGGCCTGGCCGCGGAAGACGATGAATTCCGCGTCGTTGAAGTAGTAGGGGTTCTCCGGATCCGGGAAGTCCCGGCCGATGTAGTCCCAGCCGGTGAAGGCCTTGGCCAGCTCGGTGATGTCCTGCTGGCTGTAGCCGTTGTCGATGCCGAGGGAGTAGAGCTCCAGGACTTCCCGGGCGTAGTTCTCGTTGGGGATGTCGCCGCTCTTCTCCACCTTGTTCTGCACGGTGTCGAGCCAGATCATCATCGCGGGGTCCTGGCTCACGGCCAGGAGGAGGTCGCCGAAGGCGCCCGTGCCCAGCGTCCTGAACAGCTCGATCTGCTTGAGCATCAGGGGCACCACCTCGACCTTCTTCAGGCCGGTGGCGAAGAAGTTGTGCCAGAACAGCGCCACCTTCTCCCGGAAGGGGTTCGGCGAGTACTGCATGCGCCAGGCCCAGGAAGCCTGGGCGTCCTGGAGCCGCGCGTCCTTCTGGGTGTTCAGGTGGAAGGGATGGGGCGCCCACTCGTCCGGCGCGCTGCCGTAGCCCGGCAGGTCCGCGACGTCCGCCACCGGGAGGGCCGCGTTGAAGGCGGTCATGGAGGCCGTGCCGTCCACCCAGGCGGTCACCACGGCCCCCGGCGCCTGCGCCGCGAGCTGGGCGGCCTTTTCCGGGCCCACGCCGAAGCCGGCCCGGCGGGCGAAGTGCTGGACGTCGTCGGCGGTCCAGGAGGTCTTCAGGGCATCGAAGGTGGCCATGGGTCATCCGGGCTTGCAGGGCTCCAGGGTGGTGCAAACCCCGGCCCCGGGGCTCGGCCGGGAGGGCCTCCGGCGGCCCAGCGAGCGGATCCCCTGGCCGAGCGGTTACATCAGGTCCCGGAGCAAGGCCTCGCCCCGGGGCCACTCCCCGAAGCCCGCGGCCTGGTTGATGTGACCCGCCCGGTCCAGCATGACGAGCTGGCTGCCCCAGGCCGTCGCCAGGGCCGCCGATGCCTCGGGCGCGGCATAGGGGTCGTCCCGGCTCGCCACCAGGATGCTGGGGAAGGGCAGCGCCCGCCGCGGGCAGGGGCGGAAGTTCCGCAGGGGCTCCGGGCAGTCCTCCCGGTCCACGTCCGCCGGCGCCACCAGCAGGGCCGAGCGCACGGGCCAGCGCGCGCCCTTCGCCCAATGGACGATGGTGGTGCAGCCGAGGGAGTGGCCCACCAGCACGGGCTCGGTCTCGGTCTCCCGCCAGGCCCGGGCCACGGCGTCGTCCAGGGCCTCCACCCACTCGGGACGGCGGGGGAACTCCCAATTGGGCATCTCCACGCGCAGCGCGCCCTTCACCTTCGCCTCCCAGAGGCTCTGCCAGTGGCCGGGGCCACTGTTCTGCCAGCCAGGGACAATGAGGACGACACGGCTCATGGAAGGATCCGGACCCTCCAGTGTGCCCGCGGAGCCCGGCGCGGCGCAGTAGGCTGGGACATGTCCTTGATGAAGATCATCGGCGTCTCCTGCCTCCTCTTCGGGACGGTGCTGGTCTTCCGCCTGCTGCGGGGCGTCCCGCCCCGGGCGTAGCATCCCTCCATGGAATCCGCGTCCCTTCCCCTCCTGCCCCTCCTCGCGATCGGGGCGGTCGTGATGGGGATCGTGGCCTGGCTCGTCTGGCGCAGCAGGGCCGGGGACGCGACCCACCTCGGCGGCGTGCACCCCAACCGGATGCCAGGCGACGGGGAGCGCGGTCCCCAGTCCGTGGAGGACCTCGTCCGGGCAGGCCGGCTCATCGAGGCCATCAAGCACGTGCGCGAACGCACGGGCCTCGGCCTCGCGGAGGCGAAGGCGCGGGTGGACTTCTTCAAGGCCCACGGCCGCTGGCCCGAGAGGGCCGAGGCACCGGCGGAACCGCCGCCGGTTGTCCAGGCCCAGGGCCTGGAGGACCTCATCCGCCAGGGCAGCATGATCCAGGCCATCAAGCTGGCCCGGGAGCAGAACCCCGGCATGGACCTGAGGACCGCGAAGGAGCTGGTGGAGGTGCTGGCGGCGCGGATGCGCTGAGCCGCCGGGGCCCGGGCGTACACTGGAGGGCCGGAGCCGCCATGCCCTTCACGATCGCCGACCGCACCTTCACGAACCGCCTCATCCTCGGCACGGGCAAGTACAAGGACTTCGCCACCATGCAGGCCTGCTACCGGGCGGCGAACGTGGAGATGGTGACCCTCGCCGTGCGCCGCTTCGACCTGGGCGCGAAGGGCGAGGACAACATCCTGAACTGGATCCCCAAGGACATCGCCCTGCTGCCCAACACCGCGGGCTGCTACACCCGCGAGGAGGCCCTGCGGGTCTCGCGCCTGGCGCGGGAGGCGCTGGAGACGCCCTGGATCAAGCTGGAAGTCATCGGCGATCCCAAGAGCCTCTACCCCGACAACGAGGAGACCCTGGAGGCCGCGAAGATCCTCGTGAAGGAAGGCTTCGTCGTCCTGCCCTACGTGAACGCCGACCCGATCCTGGCGAAGAAGCTCGCCGACGCGGGCTGCGCCGCCGTGATGCCCCTGGGCAGCGCCATCGGCTCGGGCCTGGGCGTCCAGAATCCGATGACCTTGATGCTCATCCGCGAGGTGCTCGCGCCCTACAAGCTCCCCATGATCGTGGACGCCGGGGTGGGCACCGCCAGCGACGCCACGCTCGCCATGGAGCTCGGCGCCGACGCCGTGCTCCTCAACACCGCCGTGGCGGAGGCGAAAGAGCCGACGAAGATGGCCGAGGCCATGGACCATGCCGTGAAGGCGGGACGGCTGGCCTTCGAGGCGGGCCGCATGCCGAAGAAGCTCTACGCCAGCGCCAGCAGCCCGATGGAAGGGGTCGTGGGCTCGTGAGCGGGCATCCCCACCACGCCCTGCTCACCCGCTTCTTCGAGGCGCTGAAGCGCAAGGAGGGCGCCGCCATGGGCGCCTGCTACCACGATGCCGGCTCCTTCACCGATCCCGCCTTCGGGAAGCTGACCGCCCCCGAGGCCCGCGCCATGTGGCGGATGCTCATGGGCCGGGCCCAGGACTTCGAGGCCACCGTCGAGGTGCGCCGGGTTGACGACGCCTCCGGCGAGGGCTTCTGGGAGGCGCGCTACACCTTCTCGAAGACGGGCCGGAAGGTGGTCAACCGCATCACCAGCCGCTTCACCTTCCGCGACGGGCTCATCCTCGACCAGGTGGACGCCTTCGACCTCTGGGCCTGGACGCGGCAGGCCCTGGGCGCGCCGGGGCTGCTGCTGGGCTGGACGCCCTTCCTCCAGGCCAAGGTCCGCGGCGAGGCGCGGAAGGGCCTGGCTCAGTTCATGGCGAAGGAAGGCTGATCAGCCCCCCGTCTTCACCGCCCCCACGCCCATCGCCTTCAGCCCTTCGAGCAGCGTGGCCGCCTGCTCGCTCTGCAGCACCACATGGAAGGGCAGGTCCCCTTCGGCGTCGAGGATCTCGAAGAGCGTCGCCTGGTCGTCCGGCGGCGCGTCCGCCAGCAGCTGGTCGGCGTCGAAGACGAAGAGGGCCGCCGCCTCGCCCTCCAGCCACTCCAGGTCGTTGAGGCACTCGTCGAAGGCGTCCCAGTTCATGCCCATGCCGGTGGGGAACTGCAGCGCGGCGGCGAACTCGTCCAGCAGCGCGGCCTTGCTGCGCATGCGGCTGCCCCGCAGCCAGCGCGTCATCAGGCCCTTCGCGCGCAGGTCCTCCAGGGCCAGCACGGCGTCGCAGAGGTCGTCGGCCTTCCCTTCCCACACGAGGATGGAAGGCCCTTCGTTCTTCAGCAGCAGGTCCCAGCTCATCGGCGCTCCCGGATCTCGAGGAACGAGTCGTAGTGGTCCGCCGTGTACCAGGCGCGGCCGTCGCTGCCGGTGACCAGACGCTGGGGCCCGCGGTTGCGTCCCGGGCGCTTGGGGAAGATGTCCCACTCCTGGTAGGCGAGGCGGCGTCCGCGGGCATCCATCTTCGGCAGCCGCCCTTCGAAATTGCCGAAGCGGCGGCCGCCCACGTAGCCTGGCGGCGCCTCGCGGTGCTTCCGCACGTACGCCAGCACCGTGAAGGCCTCGGGAGGAACGCCGGCCTGGATCGCCGCCGGGGGCGGGGGCGGCGCGGCGTGGAGCCCGGCCGCGAAGACCAGGGCCAGGGTGGCGAGCAACAACCGCAGGAGGCGCATGGCCCAGCTTAGCGCCCTTCGGTGAAGCTCCGGCGGTAGGCCTCCAGCCGGTCGGCGGTGAGGGCCGGATCGCCCGCCAGGGCGCCCTTCATGAGGCGCAACGTCCCATCCGGCCCGCCACCCGCGTTCATCCGCACCGCCGGCATCGGGTTGCTGGCGTCGGGGCGGATCTCGAATTCCACGTACGCCTGCGCCGACTCGCCCGTCTCGACGCCGTGGCGGACCTCCCTGACCTGCGACCACGGCACCTCCCAGTAGGCCCGCCCGGCCTTGATGCGGAAGGCGAGGCCCTGCGCCGTCACCCGGAGCAGCGGCCGCGGCCACGCGAGCTCCTTGAAGCTGGACCAGGCCACCCAGAAGAGCAGAGCCGTGAAGGCGCCCAGGGCCCAGGTGCCGCAGCCCCGGTCCTTCGCCGCAAGCAGGGGGAGCAGCATCAGGAGGCAGACCCCGCCCATGCCCCCGCCCGCGAGGCAGCCCGCCCAGAGGCCGCTGCGGCGCATGCCGAGGGTTTCGATCACCGGGCCCGGGAAGCTCATGCCGGTAGGGTAGCCCTTCCCGGCGCCGGGCTTGGCCGGGGGCCGCGCCTTTGGCACCCTGGAGGGTCGAGGTGGACATGCGCCCTGCCCTGCCCGCGGCCCTCGTGGCCGCTCCCCTGCTGCTCGCCGCGCCCGCCCCGCCTCCCGCACGACCCCAGACGCCGTCCCGGCCCGCCCTCCTGCTGGTGATCTCCGTGGACCAGCTCAGCGCGGACGTGCTGGCCCGCTACGGACGCGACCTGCCCGGCGGCCTCGGCCAGCTCCAGCGGGAAGGCCTCCGTTTCACCGCCGCCTACCACGACCACGCCTTCACCGAGACCGGCCCGGGCCACAGCGTGCTGCTCTCGGGACGGCACCCCAGCAGCACCGGGATCCCCGAGAACAACTGGCTGGACAAGGCCACGGGACGGAAGCTCAACTGCGTCGAGGATGCCAAGGTCACCACCTTCGGCAAGGGCGCCGCCGCCCGGGGGGCGAGCCAGGCCCTCTTCCACGGCACCGGCCTCGGGGACTGGCTGCAGGCCCAGGTGAAGGGTTCCCGGGTGTACACCGTCAGCGGGAAGGACCGCGCCTCCATCCTCATGGGGGGCGCCCGGCCCACCGGCGCCTTCTGGTTCGAGGCCGGCATCGGCTACACCACCAGCACCGCCTACGCCGAGAGGCTGCCCGACTGGCTGGCCGCGCAGAACGCGGCCCTCCTGGGCCGGCTTCGCCACGAGAGCCTCTACTGGACGCCCCTGGCCCCGACGTCGGGCCTCGCGCGCAACGGCACCTGGCAGACGAAGTACGGCACCTTCCGCGGCGGCCTGCCCCGGCAGATCAATCCCATGGGCATGCCCCTGGACGAGGCCTTCTACCACCGCTTCCGCGCCTCCCCCTACTTCGACGAGGCCACGGCCCAGGTGGCCGAGACGCTCCTCGAGACCGAGCGCCTCGGCCAGGGCGAGGGCACCGACCTGCTGGCGGTGGGCTTCTCCGCCACGGACTACGTGGGGCACTTCTACGGCACCGCCGGCGACGAGATGGTGGACCAGGTGCGGCGCCTCGACCTGCTCCTCGGCCGCTTCCTCGCGGACGTGAAGGCGAAGGTCCCGTCCGTGGCGGTGGTCCTCACCGCCGACCACGGCTGCACCGATCTGGTCGAGCGCCTCGCCGAGCAGGGCTATCCCGCGAAGCGCATCGACCAGAAGGTCTGGGTCGGGGAGCTGAACGCGGCGCTGCGGAGGAAGTTCCCCGCCCTGACGGCCGATCCGCTCACCTACACCGGCATGCCGAAGAACCTCTACCTGCGGGAAGTGGCCGGCGCCTCGAAGGAGGATCTCCTCCAGGAGGCCCTGTCGGTGCTCCGGCGCATGCCCGACGTGGCCGCGGCCTTCAGCGCCGCCGAGCTGGCCGCCGCGGAGGACGACCCCTCCCCGAATCCGCGGGGACATTCGCTCAAGACGCTGCTCAAGCACTCCACCGTGCCCGGCCGCAGCGGCGACATCCTGGTGACCCTCAAGCCCTACACCTTCTTCGCCGACGATCCGCCCTACATCGTGCAGCACGGCTTCCCCTACGACGCCGACCGCCGGGTGCCGCTGATCTTCTGGGGCCCCTGGCAGCCCGGGGAGCGGCCGGAGCCGGTGCGCACGGTGGACCTCGCGCCCACCCTGGCCCGGGAGCTCGGGATCGCGCCTGCCGGGAAGCTGGACGGCGCGCCCCTCGACCTGGCCCGGAAGGCGAAGTAGGCGGTGGCGAGGATCCTCCTGCCCCTGCTGGCGCTGGCCAGCCTCTGGCCTGCCGTTCCGAGCTGGGCCGCCCTGCTGGCGGGCATCCTCCTCGCCCTGGCCCTCGGCAATCCCTACGCCGCCCGGACCCGGACGCTGACGCCGAGGCTGCTCAGCCTCTCCGTCGTGGGCCTGGGCGCGGGCATGGACCTGGTGAAGGTGGCGAAGGCCGGGCTCGCGGGCTTCGCCTACACCGCCGCGGGCCTGGCCCTGGCCCTGGCCCTGGGCTGGGCCCTGGGCCGCGCCCTGAAAGTGGCCCGGGACACCTCGGTGCTCCTCAGCGTGGGCACCGCCATCTGCGGCGGCAGCGCCATCGCCGCCGTGGCGCCCGTGATCCGCGCGAAGGACGAGGAGGTCTCCCTGGCCCTCGCCACGGTCTTCCTCCTCAACGCCACGGCCCTGGTGGTCTTCCCGGTGATCGGTCACGGGCTGCATCTGGCCGAGCGGCCCTTCGGCCTCTGGGCGGCCCTGGCCATCCACGACACCAGCTCCGTGGTGGGGGCCGCGTCGGGCTACGGCCCCGAGGCCCTGCTGGTGGCCACGACGACGAAGCTGGCCCGGGCCCTGTGGATCGTGCCCGTGGCCTTCGGCATCGGCCTGCTCCACACGCGGCTGCACCGCTTCGAAGGCGAGGCCGGCCACGCGAAGGCCCGGCGCCCCTGGTTCATCCTGGGCTTCCTGGCCATGGCGGCCCTCGTGACCTTCGTGCCGGCCCTGAGGCCTGCCGGAGCCTGGGTGAACGCCGCGGCGAAGCGCGCCCTCGTGCTCACCCTCTTCCTCCTCGGCTGCGGCCTCAGCCGGGAGGCCCTGAAGCGGGTGGGACCGCGCCCCTTCATCCAGGGGCTGCTGCTGTGGATCTGCGTGGGCGCGGGGAGCCTGGGGGCGATCCGGCTGGGCTGGATCCGCTAGGCCCTACCGCGTGTAGAAGCGGCTCTCGGCGGGCTCCACGCGGTTCTGCTCGCCGCTGGTGGGGTCGTAGGCGTGGAGGAAGCGCAGGGGCGGCGAGTAGAGGTGCAGGCTCACCGCCGGGGCGGCGCTCCGGTTGCCCACCCCGTGGATGGTGCTGTGGGTTTCCACGGTGATCTGCCGCTCGCCCAGGGGGCTCTCGCCGCGCAGCTCCAGGGGGATGCCCCGGCCGTGCCAGCGGTACTGGCTCTCCACCAGCTCCCCCATGAGCACCAGGGTGGAGCCCCAGGAGTCGCCGTGGTCATGGATGGCGGTCTTCTGACCCGGCAGCCAGCAGAGCAGGAGGGCCTCCCAGGCCTCGTTGAGGTAGAGGCGGCGCCGCACGTAGACCTCGGGATCGAAGGCCAGGTAGGGGCCGAAGAGGGACCAGTCGATCTTCGTCGTGGCCAGGGAGGCCAGCACCGCCTGCTGCTCCTGGGCCGAGGGCCCGCGGGGACAGTCCGGCAGGTCGAGGCCCAGGGTCGCGGGGACGAAGACGGTCTGGTTCAGGCTCATCCTGGTCCTCCGGGGCGGCTGGCGGTCCCCCCAGCATAAGGCTCCGGGCGGGCCCGAGACACCCCGGGGAAGGTCAGGAGGGCCGGCTCACCAGCAGCCGCGGTGCCAGTGGTGGCGACGGTGGTGCCGCCGGCACCAGCCCAGGTGGGGGCGATGGCCCACGACCACCACGGGCGGGGCGAAGACCGGCAGGGCGGGCCGCACCACGACCCTGGGCCGGGGAGACGGGAAGCCGGCGTGGAGGAAGACGCGCGGATGGGCCGAGAGCGGCAGGGCCGCCACCAGGAGGGTGGCGAGGGCGAAGGGTTGGAAGCGCATGGGGACTCCAGGCCGCGGGAGGGCGGCGGCGAGGGGAGGGTGGAGGTCGCGGGGGCTGTCCGGCCCCCGCGGCCTGATGCGGCAGGGAAGGCTCAGTTGGTGCGGGCGTTGTGCTTCTTGCGGTGGATCTTCCGGGAGTTGCGGTTCTCCTCGGCGTTCAGCTTGGCCTGCTCCTTCTTGGTGACCTTGCCGTCGGCTTCGGCCTTGGCGATGTCGCCCTGGAGCTTGGCTTCGCGCTTCTCGGCGTGGGCCGCTTCCTTGGGGGTCATCTGGCCGCTCGCGACACCCTTGTCGATCCGCTTCTGCTGGCGGACGGCGCGGCGCTCCACCTGGGCTTCGCGCTTGGGCGTGGTGGTGTCCTGGGCCAGGAGGCCGATGCCGGAGACCAGGATCCCGGCGAGGAGGAGGGTGAGGCGCTTGGGGGTGTTCATCGTTGTCTCCTGCCGCCTGTCGCGGCGATGGTGGGTGTGATCCACGGCACAGGAGGATTCATGCGCCGTGCCAGTCCGCAAGTCGAGGCCGACAAGCGGATGCAAAAGGTTGAAGCAGGGTTGCCGCAGTAATTTGCAACCCAGCATGAACCCGACCGTGGCGGGGATCAACGGGAATCCCCGCGTCCCTTATCGGCGCGGCCGCTCCCGGCGGTCGCCCAGGATCCTCGCCGGCACCCCGCCCACGAGGGCCCAGTCCGGCACGTCCCGGGTCACCACGGCCCCCATCGCCACCACCGCGTGGTCGCCGATGCGCACCCCGTCGGTGACGCCGGCGTTGGCGCCGATCCAGACGTCACCCCCCACGACGATCCCCCGGGACGTCACGGGCTGGTCCCGGATCTCGCGCCCCGGCTCCAGGCCGTGGTCGAAGGCGTAGAGGACGGCGCCGCTGGCGATGCGCGACCCCTTCCCCACCCGGATGCCCTTCGCCCCGCCGTCCAGGCTGGCCCGGGCGTTGACGCTCACGCCGTCCCCGAGGGTGATGGGGCCGTGGAGGAAGGCGTCGGCGGCGATGCTGCAGCCGTCGCCGATCACCACGGGGCGCCCGGGTTCTCCGAAGATCCTTGCCGTGGGCGCGATGAAGCAGCCCCGGCCGATCTCCACCGTCTCCACGGCCATGAGGTGCCGCTGCACCTCCGCCTGCCAGGGCTCGGCCCAGGCCCGGTGCTGCTCCTTCAGGACGAAGTAGAGCCAGGGCATCCAGGCGAGCCGGAGCTTGTGCTGCTCCCGGAAGGGAAGGTGGCCGTCCATCCCGCGATGGTAGCGGCAGGCCGGCCGGGGCAGGCTACCAGGCGAAGGCCGCCACGAGCTGGAGGGCGCTGCCCTTCCGGTCCACCTCGCGGACGTCGACGCCGTGGGAGGCGCCGAGGGGCACGCCCTCCTGGCCCTTGTAGTCGGCGGAGACCGCCCGCAGCTCCACGCCGAACCAGCGGTTCACCTGGACGCCGAATCCCAGAGCGGCGCCCAGGTTGGTGCTGTTGCGGTCGTAGGCGCTGGTGGTGGAATAGCCGCCGCCCCAGCGGTCCCGGGTGGTGTAGGAGAGGCCCCAGCGGGTGACGTTGAGGCCCACGGTGAGGTAGGGCCCGTGGTTCCGGCGCTGGAAGTAGTAGAGGTAGTCCAGGCCGAGACTCGCCGCGGTGAAGTCCACCTCCTCCCGGTAGTCGTCCGAGTAGCGCCCGTGCTCCGAGATCCGGAAGACGTTCACGTCGAGGCGGGGACGCACGGCGTGCCCGTCCCCGAGGTGGATCGGCAGGATGAAGGAGAGGCCCGCCCCGGTCTTGTCGTTCGTGTCGTTCTTCAGGTCCGAGGTGGGCTGGTTGAACTGGAAGGTGAACCCGGCCTTGACCTTGTCCCCGGCGGCCAGGGTCGACGCGAGCAGGAGCGCGAGCAGGGGAAGACGGAGACGCGGCATGGGAACTCCTGGAAAGAACCGCTTCCAGGCTGTGGCCTCGCCGCCGCCGTGCCAAGGGTGGACCCCGGCCTATGTGACGGGTGGTACCCCCGGGCCTCCGGGAACGGCCTAGAAGGTGAACGCCACGCCGAGCAGGATGGATTCCCCTGGGCGGCGGGTGGCGGGGGCGGCCTCCAGCGCCTTCGGATCCTGGTAGTCGAAGCGGTAGTAGCGCAGCTCCACGGCGGCATGGGGCCCGAAGCGGAGGCCGGCGCCGACGTTGTAGGCCATCCCGGTCTCCGAGAGCCGCGTCGAACCCGTCTCGCTGTCGCCATGGCTGTTCTGGACCACGTCGTCGATGGAGGCGTTCTGCAGCGCGACGCCCCCGAGGAGGTAGGGGCCCGGCCGGCGGGCATCGCCGGAGAGATGCACCAGCAGGTCCACCCCCAGGCGGTAGGTCCGCAGGATCTCCCGGTCATCGCCGTTGAGGAGCCAGGCGAACGCATCGTAGCGGGTGATGCGGAAGCCCGTGCCCTCGATCTGGGGCCGCAGCACCAGCCCGCCACCCAGGTTCAAGGGAGCCTGCAGGGCCAGGCCGAAGCCATGGTGGTCATGGACGTCCTTCGACAACGTCCCGGTGGGGAAGGCGGTGTGGAAGCCGACCCCCACGGTCCAGCCCGCCGTGCCGGGCTCCTGGGCGGCGAGGGGAAGGGACAGGGCCAGGGACAGGCCGAGGGCGAGCCGGCGGGGGGACATGGTTCCTCCAAGGTGATGGAAGGCCTGAAGCTGGAATCGTGCCTACTTCAAGGCGGCCTCGAGGGCCCCGCGCAGCTCCGGGCTCTCCGGCGCCACGTCGCTGGGGAAGGCGGCGATCACCTTGCCGTCCTTGCCCACGAGGTACTTGTGGAAGTTCCAGGCCGGCACGCCCAGGCGCTTCGTGAGGAAGGCGTAGACCGGCGACTGCTTCTCGCCCTTCACGTCCACCTTCTCGAACATGGGGAAGGTGACGTGGAACTTCGTCGAGCAGAACGCGGCGATCTGCGCGCTGCCGCCGGGTTCCTGGCCGCCGAACTGGTTGCAGGGGAAGCCCAGGACCACCAGCCCGCGCTCCTTGTATTCGGCGTAGAGCTTCTGGAGGCCCTCGTACTGCGGCGTGTAGCCGCACTCCGAGGCGACGTTCACCACGAGCACCACCTTGCCCTTGTAGGCGGCCAGGGATTCGGAGGCGCCGTCGAGGCGGGTGGCGGAGAGGTCGTGGAGGGTCATGGGAGGCTTCCGGTCGGCGGGCGGGGCCGCGAGGCAGAGGGTGGAGGCAAGCAGGAGGACGAGAGGCTTCATGGGGGCTCCAGGATCAGTCCCAGTGGACTTCATACACCATCCGGCAGGGATGGGGCCGGCCGTCGAGGCTGGCGGGGGCGAAGGTCCAGGCGCGGGTCCAGGCTTCCAGGGTCCCGCGATGGGCCGCGGGGGCCTGGTCCATGGCCACGCCGGAGACCTTGCCCGCCGCGTCGAGGGTGAGCTCGAAGCGGACCCTCCCCTGGAAACCCGGAAGCGGAGGCCTGGCGGGGATCTCCAGGGGCGCCGCCGGGGTCGCCTGGACCCGGCCCGGGGCCTTGCCCGCGGCCTCCAGGCGGCGGGCCACGGCCTCGTCGAACCGGGGCTCGAGACCGGGGGAAGGGGCACCGCCAAAGATCCGGGCCAGCAGGGCGCGCATGGCTCCAGCATGCCCCGCCGCTCGCCCCCCCGTCCATGCGGTTGGGCCCGCCCCGAAGGGCGGCCCGGCGCCGGCCGGGCCGCCCTTGCCGGGACCGGGGACAATCAGGCCATGCCCGGACCGCACCCATGAAGGCCGCCGCCCTCGCCTCCCTGACGCGGCGGCAGCTGGAGACGCCCACCACGCGCTGGATCCTGCTGGCCTTCACGGCCTTCTTCATGGCCGTGAAGGTCTACGGCTACGTCGCCCTCAAGTGGAACCATCCCGCGACCTGGGCCAGCGCGGTCCTCACCCCCTGCCTCATCGCCTTCTGCTACTGCACCGCCTCCCAGTGGCCCTGGTTCTGGACCGGCGACGAGCGGCTCCGCCCGGCCTGGTGGCGGGGCGCCCTCCAGGCGGTGCCCTTCAACGCGTTCCTGATCCTCCTGATGGTCTCCTTCGACTTCGGCCTGCTGCGCCTGGCGGGCATCCAGGGCGTCCCCATCGAGGGCTCCGGCCGGGTCTACGGCTACTGGCACATCCTGAAGGTGCAGACCACCTTCAGCGTGCCGATCCTGACCATCGTCGGCGCGCTGGTGATGCTCGGCCAGATCACCCGGATGGAGAAGGAGGAGGCCGAGGCCCGCGCGAAAGAGGCCCAGTGGGTGCTGCTGCGGGGCCAGCTCTCGCCCCACGTGCTCTTCAATTCGCTGAACGGCCTCGCCGAGCTGGTGCGCCAGGACCCGGTGGCCGCGGAGCAGGCCATCCTCGACCTCTCGGCCCTCTACCGCTCCCTGCTGGACCACGGCTCCCGGCCCCTGGCGCCCCTGCGGGACGAGCGGCAGCTCGTGGAGCGCTTCCTGGCGGTGGAGCAGATGCGCCTGGGTTCGCGGCTGCGCGTGACCTGGACCTGGAACGAGACCCTGGACGACCTCCAGGCGCCGCCCTTCATGCTGCAGCCCCTGGTGGAGAACGCCCTGAAGCACGGTATCGCGCCGCATCCCGCCGGCGGCGACCTGCGCATCGAGCTCACGCCGGACCTCTACGGCTTCGGCCTGAAGGTCGCCAACACGGGACAGCCCCTGCCCCTCGTGCCCGGAGACGGCGTGGGCCTGCGCAACCTGGAGGCGCGGCTGCGCCTGTCCTTCGGGGAGGGGGCCGGCCTGCGCCTCGCCAGCGAAGGCGAGTGGACCGTGGCGGAGATCCGCTTCAGGATCGAGGGAACGGGAGCCTCCGCATGAGCCTCAAGGTCGCCCTGGCCGATGACGAGCCCCTGGCGCGCACGCGCCTGGCCCGCCTCCTGCGCGAGGCCGGCTGCGAGGTGCTCGCGGAGCTGCCGGACGGGCCGTCGCTGCTGGCCTGGCTGCGGGAGGCCCCGGCCCTGGACGGGCTCTTCCTCGACATCCAGATGCCCGGCGCCACCGGCCTGGAGGTGGTCGCCGAGCTGCCCGCGCCGCTGCCGGTGGTCTTCGTCACTGCCTTCAGCGAGCACGCGGTGCGGGCCTTCGACACCCACGCGGTGGACTACATCCTCAAGCCCATCTCGGCGGACCGTCTCGCCCGCGCCCTGGAACGCCTGCGGGAGGGCCGCGTGCCCCGGCGGGGCGCCGGCGAGCTGCACGCCCTGCTGCCCGGCGCCGCCCACCGGTTCCCCGTGAAGGCCGGCGAGGGCCACGTCTTCCTCGACCTCAAGCGCACCACCCATTTCGACGTGGAGGACGAGATGGTGTGGGCCACCGCCGCTTCCAACGGCAGGACCCAGCGCTTCCGGACGGCCTGGACCAGCCTCACGGAGGTGGAGCAGGCCTTCCCCGGCGCCGGGCTCATGCGCATCCAGCGCCATCTCCTGCTGCGCCCCGAGGCCGTGCTGGGCCTGAAGCCCCTGGAGGGCGGCCGGGCGCTGGTCCGCGTGGCGGAAGGCGTGGACCTCGAGGTGAGCCGAAGTGTGACGCCGAGGCTCAAGGAGCTGCTGGGGCTGTAGGCGGGTCGGGGCTACACTGGCCTCATCTCACGAGGCTTCCATGCGTACGCCCCTGCTGGCCCTCCTCCCCCTCGCCCTGGTGGCCCAGGACGCCCCGTGGACCAAGGCCCAGGAGGCGGCGCTGCTGCATCCGCTCGTGCCCACGCCGAGCGGGTCGGCGCGGGAGAAGGCCTGGCAGGCGCGGAAGGCCCTGGCCGCCGAAGGCACGCTCTCGGCGGTGCCCTGGAAGGGCATCGGGCCCCTGGGCCAGGGCGGCCGCGTGGTGGCCCTGGCGGTGGATCCCCGCAAGCCCGAGGTCTGGATCGCGGCCTTCGCCACCGGCGGCCTCTGGATCACCCGCACCGAGGGCGCCACCTGGGAGAGCCTCTTCGACCACGAGGAGGCCTTCGCCCTCGGGGACGTCGCCGTGGTGTGGGGGGAACCCGGACAGCCGAAGACGATCTGGGTGGGCACCGGCGAGGCCAACGCCAGCCGCAGCTCCTACGCCGGCGCGGGGCTCTTCCGCAGCGACGACGGCGGGAAGTCCTGGCAGGCGCGCGGGCTGGCCGAGGCCCACCGCATCGCGCGCATCGCCGTGCACCCGGCCAACCCCGACGTCGTCTACGTCGCGGCCCAGGGCCCGCTCTACACCGAGGGCGGCCAGCGGGGCGTGTTCAAGTCCACCGACGGCGGCCGTTCCTGGTCCCAGGTCCTGAAGGGCGGGCCCCGCACCGGCGCGGTGGAAGTCCTGCTCGACTGGAAGGATCCGGAGACCCTGTACGCCGCCCTCTGGGAGAAGGACCGCAAGCCCTGGAACTTCCTGGAGAGCGGCCCCGGCAGCGGGATCCACAAGAGCACCGACGGCGGCCGGACCTGGACGAGGCTGGCGGCCGGCCTTCCCTCCGGCGACGGCGTGGGCCGCTACGGCCTCGCCCAGAGCCGCCAGGACCCGAGGAAGCTCTACGCCTTCGTGGACAACCAGGCCCTGCGGGGCAAGGACGAGGTGGATCCCTACGAGGACAAGGAGAAGCTGACGCTCAAGAAGCTGGCCGGGATGTCCAAGGACGATGCGCTGAAGGTGGACGCCAAGGCCTGGAAGACCTTCCTCAAGGACAACGGCTTCCACGCCAGCATCACGGCCGAGAAGGTGGTGGCGGACCTGAAGTCCGGCGCCCTCACGGTGCAGGACCTCGCGAAGTACCACGGGGACTTCGACAGCAGCCTCTCCGGCGCCGACATCGTGGGCGCCGAGGTCTATGCCTCCGCCGACGGCGGGGCCACCTGGGCGCGCACCCACGCGGACCGCCTCGACGCCGTCTACAACAGCTACGGCTACTATTTCGGCCAGGTCCGCGTGGACCCCGCGGACGACCGCGTGGTCTACCTCCTCGGCTTCCCGGCCCTGAAGTCCACCGACGGCGGGAAGACCTTCCACGGCATCAACGGCGAGAACTGGGACAGCGTGCATCCCGACCACCACGCCCTCTGGATCGATCCCCGGGACGGGCGGCGCCTGGTGCTCGGCAACGACGGGGGCCTCAACGTGAGCCTGGACGCGGGCGAGCACTGGCGCGCGGTGAAGAACCTGCCGGTGGGCCAGTTCTACACGATCTGGGTGGACAACGCGGAGCCCTTCCGCGTCTATGGCGGCCTCCAGGACAACGGCGTCAAGCGCGGCCCGGCGACGCCGTTGAAGCCCAACCAGGCCGCGGATTCCTGGAGCGTGCTCTACGGCGGGGACGGCGGCTTCGTGGTGGCCCCCAGGGACGGCAGCACCGTCTACCTGGAGAGCCAGTTCGGCTTCATGTCGCGGCTCGAGGGGGGGAAGCGCAAGCTGATCCGCCCCGCCCACAAGCTGAAGGAAACGCCCTACCGCTTCAACTGGATGACGCCCATCGTGGCGAGCCCCCACAGCCCCGACATCGTCTACACCGGCACCCAGAAGGTGCTGCGCTCCCTGGACAAGGGGGAGACCTGGACCGAGATCAGCGGCGACCTGAGCAGCGGGCGCAAGCCCTTCATCGGCGAGCGGGGCGACGTGCCCTTCGGCACGATCAGCGCCCTCGCCGAGAGCCCCAGGCGCTTCGGCCTGCTCTACGCCGGCACCGACGAAGGCAGGGTGTGGGTGAGCCGGGACGGCGGCTTCGCCTGGACCGAGTGCGCCAAGGGCCTGCCGGCCGGGCGCTGGGTGAGCCGCGTGGAGCCCAGCCGCCACGCGGAGGGCACGGTCTACGCGACCTTCACCGCCTACCGCAACGACACCACCGAGGCCCTGGTCTACAAGTCCACGGACTACGGCGCGACCTGGACCTCCCTCGCGGGCAACCTGCCCGGGGAGAACGTGAACGTGATCCGCGAGGACGCCGCGAACCCCGACCTGCTCTACCTCGGCACGGACTTCGGCGCCTTCGCCAGCCTGGACGGCGGCAAGCGCTGGGAGGTGCTGGGCTCGGGCCTGCCCCACGTGCCCGTGCACGACCTCGCCCTGCACGAGGGCACGAAGACGCTGGTGGCCGGGACCCATGGCCGGAGCGCCTGGACCGCCAACGTGGCGGGGCTCTCCGCCTGGACCGCGGAGGTGCGGGCCAAGGACCTGCACCTCTTCGACGTGAAGCCCCCCAAGGCCGAGAAGGCGTGGAAGGAGGACCGCCCCTCCTGGTGGACCCGGCGCGAGCCCGACTCCGTGCCCCTCTGGTTCCACGTCAAGGCCTCGGGCCCCGTCACCCTCCGGCTGGAAGACGCCAAGGGCGCCCTCCAGCGCGAGTGGAAGGTGGACGCCCGGCCCGGCCTCAACCGCGTGGACTGGGACCTGCAGCTGGACCGCGCCGTGTTCAAGGACCTGCCCGAGGGCCGGCGGGCCTTCGTCCTGCCGGGGGAGTACGTCCTCAAGGCGAAGGCCGGCGCGGCGATGGCGGAGGTGAAGGTCAAGGTCGAGGCGGCGAAGGAGGTGGACAACGCCGACTGACAGGCGGGCTGCCGGAGGAGCCCCGGGCGGTTCCGTCGCGGGGCGGTTCCGATCCCTCGAACGAAGGTCTGTCCCTTCATGCGCGGGACGGGTCGGGAGGGGCGTTTCACGGCCTCCCGGGCGGACCTCCAGGCATGTCGCGCCCTCGGACGCGCGCGGGCCGAAGGGCAGCTACCCTTCGGGACCTTCGACCCAGCGGGGGGCCGGCTGCCGGGGGCGGAGGCACTGTGAGGGCCTGTCAGTACCGTGCCCCGGGCGAGTGGGGCCCCTGCTGAGCGTGAGCGAAAGAACTTGAAGCAGGGGCGTTGCGTTCGGATTCCGTTTGAAACCAATTTCAAACGGTTTGAAATCCATCCCTATCCTTTCCATCACCCGCCGCGAGGACGGGAAGCCAAGGCTCCAGGAGAAGTTCCGCTTCTGGCTGCACGTGGACGCGGCGATGGCGGGCACGGCGATGGTGCTGCCGGAGTGCCGCTGGATGTGGGAGGGCATCGAGGCGGCGGATTCGATGGTGATGAACCCCCACAAGTGGATGGGCACCGGCTTCGACCTGAGCGCCTACTTCGTGAAGGACCCGCAGCACCTGATCCGGGTGATGAGCACGAACCCGAGCTACCTGCGCACCGCCCAGGACGACGAGGTGAAGAACCTCCGGGACTGGGGGATACCGCTGGGCCGCAGGTTCCGGGCGCTGAAGCTGTGGTTCCTGCTGAAGGACCAGGGCGTGGAGGGCATCCAGGCGCGCCTAAGAAGGGACCTCGCCAACGCCCAGTGGTTCCGCGAGCAGGTGGACGAAGCCCCCGACTGGGAGCGCCTCGCGCCGGTGCCGTTGCAGACCGTCTGCATCCGCCACATCCCCAAAGGCATGGGCGCCGAGGCGCTGCTGAGGGCGCACAACCTCGCCCTGGCCGAGCGCGTCAACGCCAGCGGGAAGGCGTACCTCACGCCGAGCGTACTCAAGGGGAAGCAGATGCTGCGGGTGAGCATCGGGGCCGAGGGGACCGAGCGGCGGCATGTGGAAGGATTGTGGAAGCTGCTGAACGAGGCGGCGCGGGCGGTGTGACCACTCACGCGAGCCTCGTGCCCCCGCGTTGCCCCTAGCGGATCTCCACAAGATCGTCCCCGGCGTCCAGCAGGGTCAGTGCCTTCTTCAAGGTCGCGCCCAGGACGATCCTCAGGTTCGCGTTGGAGGTATTCCCGCAGGTCAGCCAGAGGACCTTGGGCGGAGCTCCGAGCTGGCCCTGGAGGATCACGAAGTCGGAATCCTTGGTGAGCACGAGGGCGCCCGCCGCCCGCGCGGCCTCGAAGATGGCCCGGTCCGAGGCCCGGTGGAGGCCGAGGTCCCGGACGGCCCGGCACGGGACGCCGAACGTCGCAGCGATCCAGGGCGCCAGGCCCGGCGCGAGCTGGGCGTCCAGCCAGATCACTCAGGCCGCCAGGATCGGGTGGTCCAGGCGCTGGGAGGCGTAGAGCAGGGCAGCCCGAACATCCTCGAGCTCGAGGTCCGGAAGCTCCTCCAACACCGCCTCGGCGCTCAACCCGTTCGCCAGCAGCTGGAGCACGTCCCCCACGCGGATGCGCAGGCCCCGGATGCAGGGCCGGCCCCCGCACTGCTCGGGATTGACGGTGATGCGCTGGAGGAGGTCGGACATGGCAGCCTCAGGGGCGGGTTCCCGCCAGTATAGGCCTGCGGGCCGGGCTGGCAGTGTCGCAGGAGGCGGGGCGGGCTCAGCGGTAGACGTCGCGGCGGTGCCCGAGGCGGATCACGAGGACGAGGAGCACGGCGTCTTCGACCCGGCAGATGATCCGGTAGTCCCCGACGCGGTATTTCCACAGGTGCCCCAGGACGGGCCCATGAAGGGTCTCGCCCAGCTCCCGGGGGTTTTCCAAGGCGGCCACGCGGCCTTCGAGAAATTCACGGATCCGGGCGCGGGCCGCGGGGTCGAGCTTGCGCGCGTCCTTGCGCGCGGAGGCCAGGTACTCGATCGTCCAGCGCGCCACGACGGCAGCCTACCCTTCCAGTTCCTTCCAGAAGTCCTCGGCGCTGAGGCGCCGGTCCCTTCCCGCCAGCAGGGCCTTGAACCGCCGTTCCGCCAGGTAGAGGTCCTCCAGGTCGTCCAGGTGCTCCAGGATCGCCTCCCGGGCGTAGTAGGTCTTCGTGCGGCCGGTGGCCTTGGCGAGCTTCTCGAGGCGGGCTTCGATGTCTTCGGGGAGGCGGATGGCGAGCATGGGGACGTCCTTGCTATACAAGTCTAGCGGTTCGCGCAGGCCCGGCAGTGGACCCGGATCGGCTTGACGGCGACATGATTTGCCTTACCCTGGTAAGGCATCGGAGCGCCCCATGGAAGTCCTGGCCCGGAGCCGCCTCACCTCGAAGGAGCAGCTCTCCCTGCCCGCCGCCATCCGGAAGCTGCTGGGCATCCGCGCCGGGGACGAGCTGCTCTGGATGAAGGACGAGGACGGCCGCCTGGTGGTGGAGTCCGCCCGGACCTACACGCTGGCGGACATCCGGGCCAGCGTGGCGGCGGAGGGGCCGCTGCACCCGGGCTCGCCGGTGACGGTCGAAGGGATGAAGGCGGGCATCGCGGAACATCTGAAGGCCCGGCACGGGAAGGGCGACCGTGGCCGCCGCTGACACCCACGTCCTGGTGCGTCTGCTGGTCCAGGATGACGCCGCGCAGACGCGGCGGGCCGAGGCCTTCCTGGGCTCAAGCCGCCCCCTCTGGATCTCCACCGTCGTGCTGGTGGAGACCTGCTGGGTGCTGGTCTCGGCCTATGCCTGGAACAGGGCCCAGCTCGCCGCCCTCCTGGAGGGCCTCCAGGACAGCCCGGACTTCGTGCTGCAGTCTCCCCAGGCTGTGCGGGAGGCGGTGGCGCGGTTCAAGGCGTCGAAGGCGGATTTCCCCGAGTGCTTGGCGCTGGAACTGGCGCGGGTGGAGGGGCAGCTGCCCTTCGGGACCTTCGATCGGGCGGGGGGACGGCTGCCGGGGGCGGAGGGGCTGTAGGGCGACCGAGGAAGACGGCCGACCAGGACCGCGTGGGTCGGGCTCCAGGGTCTGCCAGGCCTGGCGCGCAGCGCGGGGCCTGGCGCCGTTCACAGCCCAACGCGGGGCCGCGCCCGGTGATGACGCGAGGCTGCCGTGGAACCGATAGCCCTCCCCGGCGGGAGACATAGGCTCACTGTTTCGCTTTGGCGTAGCGGGCGTGCTGGCTGAATGTGTTCCGAACCGTGCGCGTGTAGGACTGGCGCAGTTCCATGGCCTCGATGTTCGCGATGCTGACCATCGTGCCGTGCACCTTCCGGTACTGCCGAGCATCGGTCGGGTGAGCCACAGCCTTGGGCTGCACCGTGGTGCCCACGATGACCTTCTCCATGCTGCGCTCGGTGATGGTCCTGGTGCGCTTGCCCGCATCGATGGTGAGCCCGAGCAGCTTCTCGCACCCGCCCTCGCCGAGGCGCTTGCGCCACTTGCTCATCTGGCTCGGGCTGATCGGTAGCTCGTGCTGGAAGTACTCCTCCCCGGTGAAGAACTGCCAATAGGGGTTCTCCCGCCACTTCTGCACAACCTCCCCGTCCGACAGGCCGTAGGTGTGCTTGAGCAGATGAAGCCCGGCCATGAGCTGAATCGGCACGCCAGGGCGTCCGTTGTCGGGGCAATACATGGAGCCAAATTCGCGCTCCAACGACCCCCAGTCGATGACGCCCGCCAAGCGATAGAGTTCCTGCCGCGGGTCGAGCACCGCTTCCAGGCTCCATCCCCAGAAGGGCTGCTCGTGGGTCTTCGGCTGGGCCTTTGGGGTCATCGATTCCACCGGAATTATAGGGGTTCCATTCAAAAGTCGGTGGATTTATACCCGGCGCAAGAGCGCGAAAGCCGCGCCAGTATTGGGTTTGATGGGTTTCTCAGGGCCGACTAGATGGTTTTTCAGAGGCGATTGCGTAGCAATACACTCTCGCCAACCCATTTTTTCAGTTCAATTAGATTTCCTTTACCCCTTGCTAACGATTGACAACATATTACAGCCTATCGTTTTAAAACAATCGCACCATACCAGATCATATGTTTCTCGTAGAGGCTTCGATCCAATTTTTTATTATAATAAATTTTCTTTTTGGCGGAAAACATCAATCGATCATTAATCTTAATATATTCTTTATATAATTTAATGATTGAATTGCGATAGTTTTCGTCATTTAAATATCTCTTAATTCCATCAAATTCGTATTCAACAAGTAATTCACGTTGTAATTCATCAAGTATTACCTCGGAAACGGTGTCACCCTCTCTCCCCACATTCTCGGTGCAATCAAGTAATTCTAATTTTATCCGCAGAGATTCCAAATCTTTTTTGGTCAAAAGGGATCGCAATAAATCAGCCTTCAATATCGGATTATTTGTGTTTCGGATTAAACTAGATAAGGTCAATGAATTCACCTGACTATGAAGCAAGCAGGTTGTACCTCCAATTATCAATGAAATTATACTAACATTTTTTTTTACCATCATTGTTAATTCCTTAGATTATTAATTCTGTTTTTATTTCTTTCTAAAAGCTGCGATGACTCCCGCTCTGCAACATTCACAGCATATTCATGCAAGGTATGATTACCATGAACTTTCCCACCTTCTGTGGATTTTTTAGGATCATCCGAATCCTTGTTCAATTCTCCATGTGTCCCGGGTTTATCATCAAATGGGCGAGCCAAATTAAAATTACCAGTCCTTAATTCTTTGTTCAATTTACCGATGAGCTCCTTATCACCACCAGCGAGCGCTTCTTTAAGGGTCGGCAACTCCCCCGGTTTTGCGTCAGGGTGAACCTTTAAAAATATCTCGACATAATTGCTATGCGAATAAAAATCCTGTACTGCATGAAGTGCATCTCCGATCCCTTTAACGGTACCTAATGATTCTTTCTTTGAAACAAAAGTATTAAAGTTATCAATAATGCTATTTATATTTGATTTTCCATCAAAATGTTGATTCTTCATCATTGGATGTTTAAAATCAGTGTCTTTTACTCGCGCGACTATTCCAAAAATAAAATTGTTATTCGTAATCCCTGCCTTTATTGCTGATCTGAACGTAATACCCTGATGAATTCCCACCTTAAATAACCCGGTTATATCCACCGAACTAGCTGGTTGGTTTTGAACATATGAATATATATTCCAACTCTGCGTCAGTTCAAAATGCTGATCCTGCGCCGGGTCCGTAGATAAGAACCGGTGATACATCGGCCCATAGAACCTTGCCTGCATGTAGATCAACCCGCTCGGATCGGTCTGCTCGTGGTTCGTGAACCCTTTCGCCACGCGCGCCTGGTCGGCCTGGGCGAGGAGGCTTTCGCCGAAGGGGAGGAACTTCTGTTCCACCACGTTCCCGCCGGGCTCGACGACGAAGCGGGGGCTGCCGAGGTGGTCCACCAGGGTCACGGTCACGCCGGTGGCGCTGATCTCGGCGACTTCCTTGGTGCCGAGGTAGACGATGTCGCGCTTCCACGTCAGCGGACCGAGGGTTCCCGTCTGCACGGTCACCGTCACGGAGGCGGCGCCGGACAGGGCGCCGTTGGTCGCCGTCACCGTGTAGGTCGTCGTCGTGCCCGGCGTGACGCTGATGGTGGTGGTGCCCACGGGGATGGGGACATCCCCCGGCGTCAGCACCTGGGACGTCACCGTCCCCGTCACCGTCCAGGACAGCGTCGTGGACTGGGTGCCGGTCACCGTCGCGGGGGTGGCGGTGAGGTTCGACACCACCGGCGCCTGGGACGCCGCGTTGACGGTCAGCGTCACCGTCGCGCTGTTCGAACCCGCAGCGTTGGAGGCCGTCACCGAATAGTTCGCTTGCGCCGCGGCCGCCGTGGGCGTGCCGCTGATCTGGCCGTTCGAGGTGCCGAAGGACAGGCCCGCCGGCAGCGCCGGGCTGACGCTCCACGACGTGGCCGCGCCGCCGGTGTTCGCCGGCGTCATCGCCGTCATCGGCGTGCCCACCGTCAGCGTCGCCGAGCTGGGGCTGTAGCTGATGGACGGCGCCGCGGTGGCGGGATCCACGATGATCGTCACCGTGGTGCTGCCCGACCCCGCCGCGTTGGACGCCGTCACCACGTAGTTCGTCGCGACCTGGGCCGCCGCGGGGACGCCGCTGATCTGGCCGCTGGCGGTGTCGAACACCAGGCCCTGGGGCAGCGCCGGCGTCACGCTCCAGGACGTCGCCGTCCCGCCGCTGTTGGACGGCGTCATCGCCGCCATGGCGGTGCCCGCCACCAGGGTGACGGAAGCCGGACTGTAGCCGATCACCGGCGCCTGCAGGGCCGCGTTCACCGTGAGCGTCACCGTCGTGCTGTTCGAGCCCTGCGCGTTGGCGGCCGTCACCGTGTAGGCCGTGGCGGCCCGGGCCGCCGTGGGCGTCCCGCTGATCTGGCCGTTCGCGGTGTTGAAGCCGAGCCCCGCCGACAGCGCCGGGCTGATGGACCAGGAGGTCGCCGCGCCGCCGGTGTTCGTCGGCGTCAGGGGCGCCATGGCTGTGCCCGTGGTCAGCGTCGCGGTATTAGGACTGTAGCTGATGGACGGCGCCTGGGCGGACCCGACGACCGAGATCGTCACCGTGGCCGAGCTGCTGCCGTTGGCGTTCGAGGCGGTGACCGTGTACCCCGTGAGGACGCGGGAGGCCGTGGGCGTGCCGCTGATGACGCCCGTGGAGGCGTTGAGGCTGATCCCCGCCGACAGCGGCGGATTGATGCTCCAGGCGCTCGCCGCGCCGCCGGCGTTGAGCGGGTTCAGGGCCGACATGGCCACGCCCACCGTGAGGTCGGCCGAATTCGGGGAGTACCCGATGGAGGGGGGCGGCGGGCCCGCCACCACCGCCAGGGTGAGCGTGGCGGAACCGCTGCCGCCGGCGTTGGCGGCCGTCACCGTGTAGGTGGCCTGGGCCGCGGGCGCCGTCGGGGTGCCGCTGATCTGGCCGTTGGCCGTGTTGAACGCCAGGCCCGACGGCAGCGCCGGGCTCACGCTCCACGCCGTGGAGGCGCCGCCGCTGTTGGCGGGCACCATCGTCGCGATGGCCGTGCCGACATAGAAGGTGGCCGTGCTCGGGCTGTAGGCCGGGACCGGGGCCTTCGGGTTGATGGAGAGCGTCACCGTGGCGGTGCCGCTGCCGCCGGCATTGGTGGCCGTCACCGTGTAGGCCGTGGCCGCCTGGGCCGCCGTGGGCGTGCCGCTGAGCTGGCCCGTGGAGGTGCTGAAGGCGAGGCCCGAGGGCAGCGCCGGGCTGATGGACCAGGACGTGGCAGTCCCGCCCGCATTGGAAGGCGTCATCGCCGCCATGGCCGTGCCCACCGTCAGCGTCGCCGAATTCGGGCTGTAGCTGATGACCGGCGCCGCGGCGGGCGGGTTCACCGTGAGGGTGAGGGTCGTGCTCCCCGAGCCCGCCGCGTTGGTGGCCGTGACCGTATAGGCGGTCGCGGCCTGGACCGCCGCAGGCGTCCCCGAGAGCTGTCCGGTGGAGGTGCTGAAGGCCAGCCCCGAAGGCAGCGCCGGGCTGATGCCCCAGGACGCGGCTGCTCCGCCCGTATTGGAAGGCGTCATCGCCGCCATGGCCGTGCCCACCGCCAGCGTCGCCGAATTCGGGCTGTAGCTGATGACCGGCGCCTGGAGCGCCGCGTTCACGGTGAGGGTCACCGTCGTGGTCCCCGAACCCGCCGCGTTGGTGGCGGTCACCGTGTAGGCCGTCGAAGCCTTGGCCGCGGTGGGCGTCCCGCTGATCTGGCCGGTGGACGTGCTGAAACCGAGCCCGGCCGGGAGGGCCGGACTGATGGACCAGGATGTCGCCGCCCCGCCACTGTTCGTCGGCGTCATCGCCGCCATGGCGGTGCCCACCGTGAGGGTGGCCGAGTTCGGGGAGTAGGCGACCACCGGGGCCGCGAGGGAGGTCACGGTCAGCGTCGCGGAGGCGCTGGTGGTGGACAGCCATCCTGAGCGACCTAGGTCCCGCACGACCACCCGGTACTGGTAGCCGTTCATCCCGGCGGTGGTCGCCCCGGTGCTGTAGCTCGTTGCATTGGCACCGAGGATCAGGGAGAAGTCCCCGGTGGTCCTCCGGTACCACTGGTACGTTAGGTTCGCGGGCGCCGATCCCGTCGCCGCCACCGTGAAGGTGGCCGGCTGGCCCGCGGCGACGGTCTGGCTCTGGGGCTGCGTCGTGATGGTCGGCGCCTGGGCCCAGGCCGCGAGGGAGGCCATGCCGAAGCCGAGGGCCAGGGCCGCGCGCCGGAGCCTGTCGAGGAGACCGGCCGGGCGCGGGGGCAGGGAATTGATGGAAGCAATCGAGGGGGTCATCGTCGCGCTCACTGGACCACCGCCTCGTACTCGCTCACCAACTGGCGCTGGTCGTTGTAGAGCTTCACCTGCACCTTCTGGAGCGTCAGCGGCGGCGCGGTCCCCGCGTAGGTCTCGATCCGCGTCCGGAGGCCCTCCGAGGTGTACGCGTACTTCTCGGTGACATTCCGCTCGTAGTCCACCGTCTGGCTCACGCGCCCCAGGGCGTCATAGGCGAGGGTCACCGTCCGCTGCGACTGTCCCGCCTGCTTGTAGATCCGCGTGAGGTTGCCCTGGGCGTCGTAGAGCGCGCCGGTCCCGGTGCTTCCCCCCAACGTGAACGCCGGGATGCGGTTCTTCAGCCATTCCGCGTCCCCCTTGGAGAACTCGAAATTGTTGAGGTTGGCCTGCAGCCCGACGGGAACCGGGTTCGGGGAGGTCGCGGTGCTGCTCTTGGTCTGGTTCCCGAAGGCGTCGTAGTCGTAGTCCTGCACGAGGGTCTGGTTGACGCCCCACGCCTCCGGCAGCTTCACCGTCGCCTTCGCCAGGCGGTTCAGTTTGTCGTACTCGAAGGCGTCGGTCCCGTCGCCGATCATCCGCCCCGCGGGGTCGTAGGCGTAGGTCCAGCTCGAGGCGGGGCGGAGCAGGGCCCCGCCGGCCGCCTGGTGGGCCATCCCGGCCAGGCGCGTCTGGTCGCCGTCGTAGCTGAAGACGCTCTTCAGCCCCCGCGCGAAGGTGATGCCGGTGGGGAGATCCGCCTCGTTGAAGCCGGTGACCGTGGCGAGGGCCCCCAGCAGCGCCTCCGAGACCCCGGTGCCCCGCCCGCTGGCGGCAGAGTAGGGATAGCTGAGCGAGCGTCCGCTCGGAAGCATGGCGGACGTGCGGAAGCCGTCGGCGTTGTAGGCGAAGGACTGGGTGAAGGATTGAGCCGCCGCCCCCGGCGAGGGCGGCACCCAGGTGGTCAGCTCGCCCAGCCGGCCGTTCAGGCCGGTGTAGCTGAAGGTGGTCGTGACGGCGCCGTCGGTGGCGCTGGCGAGCTTGCCGAGCCCGTTGGGGCCCTGGTCATAGGCGTAGCTCTGGCTCACCGAGCCGTCCACCGCCGTCACCGTCTTGACCCGGCTCATCCAGTCGTTGTAGGTGGTGTTCACGACCCGACCGGCGTAGTCCGTGGTCTGGGGCTTGCCGGAGACCGTGAAGTCCGAATAGGTCGTGGTCCCGCTCTCGGGCTGGGTGAGGCTGGTCAGCCAGCCCAGGGCGTTGTAGCTCCAGGTCCGGAGCTGGAGACCCGCGACGCTGGCCTGGGACACCTGCCGGATGCGGTCCGCGTCGTCATACTGGTAGCTGGTGGTCTGGCCCAGGGCATCCGTGACCTGGAGCAGGCGGCCGAGCCCGTCGGACGAGAAGGTCGTGGTGAGGTTCAGGCCTCCCGGGTTCACCGTGACCGTCCGGTTCGTGCCGCTGTAGCTGGTCACCGTCACGACGTTCAGCGGATCAGTGATCCGCGTCGGCCGGCCCAGGGGGTCGTCATACTGGGTCGACGTGCCCGGCGAAGGATGGCCCCAGACCGATTCGAAGGTCAGGCGGTCCGCGATGTCGTAGGTGAACGTCTTCACCTCCCCGGTCGGCTTCTGGATGGACGCCAGCTTGCCGAAGGGCGTGTACGCATAGGTGGTCGTCCGGGGCCCCTGGGTGACCGTCGCGTGGAGGAGGTCCGGGTACCCGATGACGGTGGGCGTCTCCCCGCCGGGCGGCGTGATGCCCGTCAGCCGGCCCACCGCGTCCCGGGTGAAGGAGGTCCGCAGCCCGTTCAGGTCCGTCTGGGAGAGCGGCCGGCCCAGGGGGTCGTTCTCCTGGAGTAGCGAGCCGGGCGCCCCGTCCAGCGTGATGGCGTTCATGAAGCCGTAGGCGTCATAGCCGTACGAGACGCCCAGCGTGCCCGTGGCGCCTGACAAGGCCTGCACCTGGACGTGCGAGACGTTCGCGGTGCCGGGGACGTAGCTGAACGAGGTTTTCAGGCTCGGCGATCCGTCGGGGTTGATGGTGACGGAGTCCACCAGGGAAGTCCCAGGGAGATAGACCGTGTCTACCCTCGGTTGGCCCGTCGGGGTTTCGGACTCGACGCGGGGGCCGAGCCAGAGCTCGGGAACGAACTTCCATCCCCGCTGAACATCCCGGTTGAGGTCCGCCTGGCCCGTCTGGGTCACGCGCCTGGTGGAGAGCCCCCAGCCGTAATTCACCGAGTCCCAGTAGTTCTTCCGTTCGTCCACGACAAACCCCTCCAGCGCATGCACGGTGGAGGTATGGATGGGATAGGGCAGACTGCCAACCTGGGGGAGCCCATCGGGATTGCCGACCTTCCTCAGGCTCCACTCGTCGAAGGTCTGCACGGTATGAGGTGACCCGCCCAGAGGCCCGATGTATTCGGACTGCTTGATCAAGTGCTTGAGGTGGGCGAGGGTCTGCATCTGCTGGTCGGGGGTTCCACCAGCCCCGCTGGTATCCAGTGGTTCGACGAAGTGATGGACCGCCTTCCTCCCATCGGGGTAGGTGATGGTGTCCATGAACGTCTTGCTGACCCAAGGGGCCGCCCAAGTGTGCCCGGCCATGTCCCCCGTCAGCCTGGGGACCCACCGTGAGTGGGAAGTCACCCGGGTCTGCCCGCCCCCCTGCTCCGTGATGGTGTCAACGCCATACATGAACGCCTGAAGCCTGTCCCAACTGTAGCCCCCGAAGTCCTGGGTCGCCTTGTTCCGAACGTAGGGATAGACGCTCCAGTCGAAGGTCAAGGACCGGGTCGGGTACGTGATGGTCCTCAGGACACTAGGCCCATGAGCTGCCGGGTCCGGATTGCCAGGCGGATAGGCTGCACCGGGGGCATATGAGAACTGAATGGTTTCGTTGTTCGCGAGCTGGGTGACCAGCCTGGGAACGAGCTTCTCGGAAGCATCCTCGGGATCAGCGGTGATCGGGTCAGGGTTGGTCGGTTTCGCCAGGTCGGCGTGGATGAGGTACCCACTCGGGGGCTCCGACACGCCTGTAATTCCCGCATACGTCACATTCACACGGACCTCGGGGTCCCCCGGGGTCTGTACCTGGAGTTGCACCGACAAGGTGGGGCCCAGGATGGAGCCGCGCTTCCACCACGAGACCTGATACGAGTCCCCGGTGTACGTGAAGTGAAGGGCTTCGTCGAAGCGGCTGACGATCTTGGAGAGGCGATAGCGACCTTCGTGAACAATCAAGGTCTCGAATTGACCACTCCCTTGGTTCACCGTCTTGGTGTTCTCGATGAGACCAATGAACTCGAATTCATATCCCCGATCCCCCTCGATCATCAGAAGCAGCGATGGGAAGGTGTACTCCGTGGTGGATCCCACACCGACGAGCTCGGTGATGGTCCGTTCGGGATGGGCGGCGTCCGCCAGCCCAAGCACCAGGCCCCCCGTGGACGTCACACGGCTCATCTCGGGCGCGTCAGTCTCAGGCGGAAGGGCACCAGCATGGGTGGTCCGCCGAGGTCGGCGGGTTACCGTGAAGCCCGAGTATCCAAAATTGCTGAGGAGCGCTGCCTTGTCGATGACCGGCCTCGGATTCGACCAGTCATCCGAGAACACGCCCGTCGGCCCCCCGAGGACCGTGTAGTTCTCACTGAACGGGGAGGCCGGCAGGTTGTAGATCCTGAGGTTGAACACACCAGGGTGGAGCGAGGCCTTGCTTGGGAGTTCCGTGTTGTAGTACTGCTCCGTGGAGTTGCCGTAGGGATCCTGGTATATGAATGCCTGCGTCGTGACCTGCGGAGCCCAGCGGCAGGCGAGCACCGGGCGAAAGAAGACCGTGTTCGACCCGATCCCCGGCCCCAGGGGAATGTTCATGCTCACCGCGCCCGTGGCGGAGTCCACTTCAGCCCCCGCGTGGAAGGTCGCGGGGGTCTTGGCCCGATCGAACTTCACCTCGGAGAAGGAGGTCTGGTAGCTCTGCGCGGCCAGCGGCACGCCCGTAGCGAGCAGGCATAGGATCACAGGACGGGCAAGGGCGCGGGCGCTCATGGGGACTCCGTTATGGGACTTGGGTCAGGCAGGCGACGAGTCCGCATGGGTCTTGCGTGCAGCGCCAGACCCATCTTGGCAACCCGACTCGCGTGTGCGCAACCAGGAATACAAGTGTTGCAACATGCGGTTTTCGGGCATCGCCTCCCAGCAATGGTTTCACCCGACTCATGGATGACCGCCCCATCGCTGGAACCTGGAACGAGCCTCCGAGGGCGGCGATGGGAGGGACGCGAGGACTGCCCAGCACCCGGTGAATGCCTCGTTCCATGGCCGCACGGGCCTCGACAGTCCGGACCTTCGCATCAAACGAAGAACGCCCGGCTTTCGCCGGGCGTTCCAGGTGAAGCGTGTTCCGCCTAGAAGCGGAGTCCCAGGTCGATCTGCATCTGGCGGTTGCCGACGTAGTTGTTCGCGCTCGTGGGCTTGCCGAAGCTCGAGCCCGCGATCCACTGCGAGCTGGAAGTGTGCTGAGAGGCAGGCGCGGCACTGACATTCCAGGTGGCCTGCTGGATGTTGTTCAGCACGTTGAAGGCCGTCAGCTTGATGAAGTAGCCGAAGCGGCCGGCGGTGGAGTCCTTGGCGCCGAAACGGCCATCCCACTGGGCCGAGAAATCGAGGCCGTAGATGTCGTTGAAGCGACCCACGCCGCGCCCGCCGTTGTAATAGCGGGTGTAGGACCCGGCCTCTCCGGGGATGTAGGCAGGATTCGAAGGCGTGGAGACCAAACGCGTCAGGCTGTAGGGCTTGCCGGTGGCGTAGTCGAAGTTGAAGCCGAGGGACAGGCTGTTGTTCCCGATGCCGCGCTGCCAGAGCGCCTGGGCCTTGATGCGCACGGGCTCATCATTGGGGAGGCGCCCATAGGGATGCGCGTTGACGCGGGCCTTCTCGTAGTTGCCGATCGCCGTGCCACCGCCAGGGCTGTTGCCGCCGTCACCCTCATAGTTGCCGTACAGCTTGCTCAGGGTCAGGTTGCCCCGGTAGAAGAGCTTGCCCCCGAAGGCCTCGGCCCGGTTCTCGAAGGTGGTGATCAGGGCGTCGTAGGTGCGCAGCGCCGCGCGGTCGGAGACGTTGCCCCACTTGACGATGGAGTAGGGCTGGCCGGCGATGGTCACCTGGCCCTCGTCGCCCACGAAGTCCTCGAACATGCGCGTGTAGTTGCGGCGCACGTAAGTCATCGTGAAGTTGCCCGACTCGCCGACCTTGTGCTTCATGCCGAAGGTCTCCTCGGTGGTGAGGGGAGCCTTCAGGTTCGGATCCACGATGGTGTTGAGCACCGGATCGGACACGGAGAACGGGAAGCTGTCATAGTCCGAACGGCGGAAGCCCGGCGCCGAGGCGCTGGGAGTCACGCCCAGGACCGTGGGACCGTTGTAGAGGTAGTAGTAGACGGCGGGATTGCCCACGTAGGTGCCCGCGGTGACGATGGCAGCATTGGCCTTGCCGGCGTACTTGGCGTAGCTGACGCTGAACTGCCAGACGCCATCACCCTTGGGATCGTAATTGATGCCCAGGCGAGGCACGAAGTCCGAGAAGGAATTGGCCGTCTTGGTGCCGGAGGGCGCGCTTCCCTTCCAGGACTCGTAGCGGACGCCGAGGCTCGCGTTGAAGTGGCTGTTGAAAGTCCAGTTGTCGTTGATGAAGAACGAGTTGTAGGTGCTGGTGAACTTGCCGCCCGGGGACTTGGTCCAGTCTTCCAGGTAGGAGAAGCCGCCGTCGTCCAGGCTGTAGATGTCGTAGGTCGGGGCGTTGATGCTGCCCCGGCCTTCCACGCTGCCAGGTCCGAAGTTGATCTGGTCGAGGTCCAGGACGAAGCCCGTGGGGCTCTGGAGGTTGGTGCCCTTGTTGATCTCCTTGAACTGCTCGCCGCCGATCTTCAGCTCGTGGGTGCCGGCCCCGTTCAAGTACCAGGTGAGGGTGGCCTTGATGCTGTTGTTGTCGCGGTTCTCGGGGTCATTGCCGAAGTAGTGGTTGTTGAAGAGGGCGCCGGTGGCGTTGTCGAACACCGGGGACTGCCAGAAGGCCTTGCCGCCGTTGTTGGAGGCGCTGGTCGTGGTGATCTTCTGGAGCTTCTGGGTGAACATCACGTTGAGGTTCAGGTTGGACGACAGGATGCCGTCGTAGCTGACCGAGAGCAGGCTGAGGGGGTCCTTCCGGTTCGAGAGGCCCTTGGGGTCGGCGGTGTTGGAGACCAGGGGAGCCCGGTTGGTGTTCTTGGTCTCGCGGTTCAGGTAGGCGCCGGTCACGCGGTGGTCGGGGTTGATCTGCCACGTGAAGTTCAACTCGTATCGCTTCTCGTCGTTCTTCTGGGTGTACTGGGCGCCAGAAATCGGGAGTGTGTTGTTCAGGGAGGCCGAGGTGCTGCGGCCGGCCACGAAGAACCAGAGCTTGTCCTTGATGATCGGGCCACCGAAAGTGAACGTGTAGGTCGTGTTGACCTTGCTGACGATGCCGGCGCGATTGATGAAGGGCTTGACCGCGTTCCAATTGTCGTTGGTCAGCACCGCGCGCATGGACCCTTCGAAGTTGTTGCTGCCGCGCTTGGTGATGGCGTTGACCACGCCACCCACGAAGCGGCCGTACTCCGCGCTCACGTTGCTGGTGAGCACCTGGGTCTCGTCGATGGCGTCCTCGATGAAGAGGCCGACGTCGCTGTTGAAGTAGTTGTCGTTCACGTCGGCGCCGTTCACGAGGAACTTGTTCTCGTAGGTGGCGGCGCCACCGATGGCGGCCCGGCCGCCCGCGCCGGCGGTCACGGCGGGGGCGAGCTGGGTGATGCCGGCCAGGGTGCGGCCGACGGGCAGCCTGAGGATGTCCTCCTGGGTGTAGTTCTCCTTGAGCGTGACTTCCGTCTTGTCGATCTTGGAGGCGCTGGCGACCACGGTCACCGTGACGCCCTCGACCGACTGGGCCTTCATCGAGACCTCGGCGGAGGTGGAGCCGCCCAGGGGCACCACGGCGGAGACGCCGGCGGTGCGGAAGCCGTCCTTGGAGACGGTGGCGGAATAGTTGCCTGGGGGCAGGAGGGGGGCGCGGAAGACGCCGGCGGCGTCGGTGGTGCCCACGCGGCCACCGGGGAGCTTGTCGGACTTGAGTTCGACGCGGACGCCGCTGAGGGGGGCGCCGTTCGCGTCCTTGACGACCAGGGACAGGGTGCCCGTCTGGACGCCCTGGGCCAGAAGCGCCGAGCTGCCCAGGGCGAGCAGCGAGGCGATCCGCCCGAAGTGGAGGTTTCGTCGGTTCATAGGGCCTCTATGAGACAGGAGGGGATGAGCTTGCATCCCGGGGGTGAAAAGGGAGTGGCGGCCGAGGAGGGTGATCGAGCCAGGTCCGCCAGGGTGTCAAAGGGGCATTTCAATAGGAGAACTATATCCCAATCAGGGGTGAGGCCGTGTGGGCTGGGGTGAAATAGTTCCCGGGATGTTCCGAATTCATAAACATTACTTCACCAACATAATATCCACCCGTCCGGGTCCCGATTGGAGGCGCATGTCAAGGGTAAACCAATTGTTCACTTCGTTTAAATAGGTTGAACCAACCATCCATACCCTTAAATAAAGAAGGGCCGCAGATGCGGCCCTCCTTCGCGGATCGGTCGGGATCAGTACTTGATCCGGATGCCGAAGTTGTAGCGGCGAGGCGCCTGGAACTGGTAGGGCGTGTTCGCGTTGGGAGCCACGGCCCGCACGTTGAGGCCTTCGGAGAGGTCCGTGGCCTCCTGGCGGTTCGTCAGGTTGATGACGTCCAGGTAGATCTCGCCGCGGATCTTGCCGAAGTTCCGGCCGTACTGGGCCCGCAGGTCCGCCTGGTAGAACATGGGCGTCATGCGGTTGCCGAGGCCCTCGGAGTAGAACTCACCCGCCCCGGGGAAGGACTGGAGGACGCGGGTGCTGGCCACGAAGGCCGGCGAGGTGTAGTGATAGCCGCTGTTGGCGTTGAGGGCCATGCCCAGCATGAGGCCCATGTCCCAGCGGTAGTAGCCGTAGGCCTTGGCCAGCCAGTCCACGGAGCCTTCCAGGCGGCCGTTGGTGTAGGGCAGGCGGGGATCGAACTGGGCCAGGTCGCCCTGGAAGTCGGCGTTGCCGCTGCTCTGGCTGTTGCCCTTGGCGTTCACGAGGCTGACGCTCATGAAGCCGCCCCAGTGGTTGGCCTCCCGGCGCGTGACCGTGAGGTCGAGGCTGCGGTACTTGCGCTCGCCGCCGGGCAGGTTCGCCAGCACGAAGTTGAGCTGGCCGGTGGCGACGCGGTTCACGTTCTGGGCGCCCGTGTAGCCACCGCCCGCGAAGTAGCTCGGGTCGATGCGGAGGCCGCGGAAGCGGTTGATGATGGCCTGCTGGGAGGAGGAGGGCGTGGCGCTGCTGCTCAGGCCCAGGAGGCCGCGGGCCTCGGCTTCCAGGTTGTCCGCGTCGGTGTAGAGGGTGGGATCCCAGTCCTCGACGATGTCATAGTCGCGGCGCTTCGAGTACGTGGCCTCGAAGGTGTAGTTCCCCGCGAACTCGGTCTGGTAGCCGATGCGGAACTCGTCGGTCTTGGGAAGCTTGAAGGTGTCGGCGAAGACCGCGTCCACCACCTTGGTGCCGCCGCGAGTGATCACGGTGACCCACTGGTTGAAGAGGCGGACCTGCTCCCAGCGCTCGGAACTGGTCAGGCTGCCCGTGAAGCGCACCATGTCCAGCTTGATGGGGTCGATGTAGCGGCCCCAGTAGGCATAAGCCTTGGACTTGCCGTTCCCGCTCACGTCATAGGTGAGGCCCACGCGGGGCGCCGCGTTGTAGCCCGTCTTGAAGAGCGAGACGCCGTTGTCGGCCTTGAACTCGTACTTGTCGAAGCGGATGCCCGGGGAGAAGGTGACCCGGCCCATCTGCCACTGGTCCTGGGCGTAGAAGCCCTGGGTCTCCATCTTCGGGGTCGAGCTGGCGACGCTGACCTGGTGGATGCGGTAGCTGTAGAAGCCGCCGAAGGGGTTCGGCTCGTTGAAGACGTAGGCGTTCAGGTCGCTGGAGACGAACTTGGTGCCCCCGCTGCCCGTGCGGACGAAGCCGGCGTTGAGGAACTGCTGGGTGAGCGTCGCGCTGTTGTTGATCGCGGTGATGGTCACGCTCTTGGCGCCGCTGAAGGTGCTGGAAGGCACCGTGCCCCAGGTGTAGGTGCCGACGTCGTAGCTGTCGAACTGGTCGCCCTGGCCGACGCCCACGGTCTGGGTGAGCTCCTCGTTGCCGGACTGGACGCCCGCCTTCAGGGTGTGGCTGCCCGCGGCTTCGAAGAGCCAGGTCACGTCGAGGCGGCCCAGGTTCTTCTTGTATTCGCGCTTGTCCAGGGCCGAGCTGTTGCCCAGCTGGGCCTGCAGCGCGGGGAGGGCGGACGAGCTGCGGATGGTGTTCTGGGGGCCATCGGCCGTGGACAGGCCCGTGATCTTGTTGTCCTCGTTGTGCACCGCGTAGCGGAAGTCGAGGAAGACCTTGTCCCACTGGTGGCTGTAGGTGAGGATGTAGCGGTTGCCGCCCTGCTCGGTCTTCGCGGCCCGGCGGGTCACGACGCCGGGGTTGCTGAGGTTGTCGAACTCGAAGGGGTTCGAGTTGAAGGTCAGGCTGAGGAGGTCGGAGGGCGTGATCTGCCAGGTCAGCTTGCCGAAGAGCCGGGTGCCGTCCTCGTTCAGGCCCTTGCGCGACTCGCCCGGGGTGGCGGCCACCGAGCTGTTGAGCTTGACGGTGACCTCGTCCTTCACCTTCTGGGCGCTGATCACGTACCAGAGCTTGTCCTTGATGATGGGGCCCATGGCCCAGACCGAGAGGTCCGTGACGTTGCGCTCGGCCACGTCGAAGCGGCCGGGAGCCACGGAGCCCTGGAGGGAGCCGGGGGCGAAGGCGGCGGTGAGGCCCGCGCTGAAGTCGTTGCCGCCCGCCTTGGTGGTGACGGAGGAGAACAGGCCCGCCCGGGCGCTGTACTCGGCGGTGATGGCGCCGGTCTTCACGTCCTGGACCTGGATCAGCTCGGGGGCGATGGCGGTGCGCAGCGTGCCGGACTCGGGGCTGGTCACGTCGATGCCGTCGATCATGTAGGTGTTGTTGCGCGCGCCGTTGCCGCCCAGGTTGTCGCGGTTCAGGCCCACGGCCAGGGCCGGGTTGCCGTTGCCGCTGGTGCTGGCGACGACGCCCGGCGCCAGGTTGATCGTCGAAAGCTGGTTGCGCTGCACCGGCAGGCGCTCAAGCTCGGCGTCGCTGATCTGGGTGCCCTGGGTGACGGTGGTGGTGTCCACCTGGGCCGCGCCGGCGACCACTTCCACCGTGGCGCCACCCACGGGGACCATCTTGGCGTTCACCGCGGCGGTCTGGTCGACCAGGACCTCGATGTTGTTGATGGTCTGGGCTTGGAAGCCGCTCGCGCTGAGCTGGATCTTGAAGGAGCCGGGGGAGAGGCGGAGGAAGCGCGCCCGGCCCGTGGCGTCGGTGGTGGAGGTGCGCGCGCCACCGATCTGGGTCGGACTGGAGATGGTCACCGTGGCCCCGGCGATGGCCTTGCCGGAGGCATCCGTCACGGAGACGGAGAGGGAACCGTCACCGGCCGCGTGGGCGAGGAAGCCGGAGGCGATGATGAGGGCGGCGGCGCGTCCGAGACGCGGGTTCAAACTCCGCATAGAGGTCTCCTAGATGGGAGGGTTGAAGGGCGGGGTGAAGGGATACCTCTGGGATTCAAGTCGAATCCGGCGTCCTTGTCCAGAACTTGAGACGCACTTTTAGAGCAGGGAACCTAGCCTGCGGAGCCCGGCGCCAGGCTACTCCACGACCCCGAGCAGCCAATGAGGCTTCTCGGTGCTCGCATCAGAAAGTCGAATCCAGTTTACAGGAAGTTCACATGCCGTTTTATCACCAGTCAAAAGGGAGACCAGGGGCTGCCCGGGTTCCACCCGGTCCCCGACGGTCACGTGCAGGCGCAGCCCCACGCCGAGGTCGAGCAGGTCGTCCCGGGTCTGCCGGCCCGCGCCCAGGCCCGCGGCGTAGACCCCGAGGGCGCGGCTGTCGATGGACTCCACCCAGCCGGCCCGGTCCGCGGCCACGGTGGCGGTCGCGCGGGGCTGGGGCAGCCGGCTGAAGTCGTCCAGGGCCCGGGCGTCCCCGCCGTTGTGGGCCGTCCACCGACGGAACACCTCCATGGCCTTCCCGGAGACCACGCATTCGGCCACCTTGGCCTCGGCCTCCCCGAGGTCCCGGGCCGCGCCGCCCAGGACGAGCATCTCCGCCGCCAGGCGGAAGCTCATGCGGGCCAGGTCACCCTCCGCGTGCAGGCCCTTGAGGATCTCCACCGACTCCATGACCTCCAGGGCGTTGCCGATGGCCCATCCCAGGGGCTCCTCCATGCGGGTGATGAGGGCCTTGATGCGCATGCCGTGGGCCTTGCCCACGTCCACCATGCTGCGCGCGAGGGCCGTGGCGTCCTCCAGGGTCTTCATGAAGGCGCCGTTGCCGCACTTCACGTCGAGCACGAGGGCGTCGGCGCCGCCGGCCAGCTTCTTGGACATGATGCTGGCGGTGATGAGGGGGATGGACTCCACCGTGGCGGTGATGTCCCGGAGGGCGTAGAGCTTCCGGTCCGCCGGGCAGACGTCGCCGGTCTGGGCGCTGTTGGCGAAGCCCGTCTCCCGCAGGGAGCGCAGGAACTCCGCCTCCGACAGTTCGACCTTCATGCCGGGGATGGCGGCGTACTTGTCCACGGTGCCGCCGGTGTGGCCCAGGCCCCGGCCGCTGAACATGGCGCAGGGCACGCCGCAGGCGGCGACGACGGGGCCGAGGATGAGGGTGGTCTTGTCCCCCACGCCGCCGGTGCTGTGCTTGTCCACCTTCACGCCCGGGACGGCGGAGAGGTCCACCTTCTTCCCGGAATCCCGCATGCCCAGCGTGAGGGCCAGGGTCTCCTCGGTGGTCATGCCCCGCCAGCAGATGGCCATGAGGAGGGCCGCGCTCTGCTCGTCGGGGAGGGTGCCCGCCGCGGCGCCCCGGACCCAGAACGCGATCTCCTCCGGGCTCAGGGCACCCCCGAGCTTCTTGCGGTAGATGAGGTCGTACATCCGCATGGGAGCACCTCCGGGAGGGGCCTCAGAGGCCCTTGGCCTTCTGCTCCAGCTGGGCGAAGGCCGCGCCCTGGGGGAATTCGGCGCGGTAGTCCGAGAGATCCTTGAGCGCCGCCGGACGGTCCCCGGACAGGCAGCGGGCGTCCATCAGGGTCGTCCAGTAGACGTCCGCCCAGGGCGCGCCGGCCCTGGCCTTGCCCCGCAGGGGGAGGAGCAGGTCCAGGGCGGGCTTCCCCTGGCCCAGGGCGATGAAGCGGGCGGCGGCCTGGATGCGGTCCAGGGGGCCCTCCGGTGAAGGCAGCGTGGTGGTCGACGTCCCCTCCAGCATGAGATGGAAGGCGTTGGCCTCGGCCAGGGCCGAGGCGCGGCGGGACCCCGGGGCCTCCTGCGCCAGCTTTTCCAGGGCCGGGAGGTTGGCCCGCAGCCGCTGCTCGTAGCCCTGGGAGGCGTCCACCGACTGCGGATCCCCCTCGATGGCGCGCAGGATCTCGGCCCGGGAGGCCTCGAAGCGCTCGATCCGTCCCGCCTGCCAGGCGCGGTACCCGAAGAAGCCCGCCACCAGGAGCACCAGCACGCCGCCGGTGACGAGGAGGGGCCGGACGAGGCCGGTCTCCACGTCGTCCGCGCTGGCCAGCTTCGCCTGGAAATGGGCGAGGCTCTGGGCCGGCTTCTGGACCTGGATCTCTTTGTTGCGAATGTCGGCCATGGCTTGCTCCGAATCCCCTAGCATGCCCCAGGCCCCCGGCCTTCGCACTTGAAAACCCCCTCTCCCCTGGTAATCTGGGCCTTCCCGCCTGGGTAGCTCAGTTGGTAGAGCAATGGATTGAAAATCCATGTGTCGGCGGTTCGATTCCGTCTCCAGGCACCAACGCGAAGGCCCCCGTTTTCCGGGGGCCTTCGTGTTGGCGGAGACGGAATCGAACCCGGGTCCTTGGGCCGCGCCCTGGAGCCCGGAGGCCGCGCGAGCGGCCGCAGGGCGGAAGCGGCCCCAGGAACCGGGCGGCCGGAGTGGAGCCGCGCATGCGGCGCAGCGGAGGGATTCCGTCTCCAGGCACCAACGCGAAGGCCCCCGTTTTCCGGGGGCCTTCGTGTTGGCGGAGACGGAATCGAACCCGGGTCCTTGGGCCGCGCCCTGGAGCCCGGAGGCCGCGCGAGCGGCCGCAGGGCGAAAGCGGCCCCAGGAACCGGGCGGCCGGAGCGGAGCCGCGCATGCGGCGCAACGCAGGGATTCCGTCTCCAGGCACCAACACGAAGGCCCCCGATTCCCGGGGGCCTTCGTGCATCGCGCGGGGCGGCGGGGGCTAGAAGCCTTTGAGGGCGCTCGGGGCGTAGCCATCGGCGAAGGTGGTGGGGACCTTCTTGGCGATCTCCTCCTCGAGCTGGCCCAGGATCCTCTGCTGCTGGTCCCGCATCCAGGCCGGCCCCAGCTGGGGCTTGACCTCCTCGTAGCCGGGGATCGCCTGGCCGGCCTTCTTCGCATCGGCGGCGACCCGGTCGTAGAAGGCCCGGAGCTCGGCCTCCGGGGGCGTGGCGGGCATCCGCTTGGCGATCATGGCGCGACGGTACGCCGCGGCCATGGCCACCTTCAGCTCGGCCTGGACCTTGGGATCCCTGTCCAGGCCCTCCCGCTTGGCGACCTGCAACACCGCGTAGGCGCTGGCGAGGTTCGAGAGGAGCTCGTTGCGCTGGGCGCGCTGGCGGGGGTCCGAATCCTCCAGGAGGGCCTTCGCCCGCCCCGCGTCCGGAGCCATGCGCTCGACCAGGTCCTTGAACTCGGCGGCGGTGATCTTCTCGGCGCCCACGGTGGCCAGCACGGGGCCCGAATCCTTGGAGACCTTGCCGCAGCCGAGGCCGGCGAGGAAGGCCAGGCCGAGAGAGATGGACATCACGCGCTTCATGGAGGACTCCAGGGCTCGAATGGGACAGAATGACAGGTTGAGCCGGTTCCGGCAGCGAGGAAGGAGTCACGATGGCGCTCCCCGAGGAGCTTCAGGACCTCGACCTGGTGGTCTATTCCGCGGCCTGGTGCCCGGACTGCCGCCGCCTCGACCGCTGGCTCGCCGAGACCGGGCTCGAACTGCCCAAGGTCGACATCGAGACGGTCCCCGGGGCGGCGGAGCGCCTCGAGGCGGAGACCGGGAAGCGGGGCATCCCCTACCTGCTGGTCAACGGCCGGACCTGGGTCCGGGGCTATCACCGCGACCTCCCCGGGCGCTTCGACCCGGAGGTGCTGCTCCGTGAACTCCGGGAGGCGGCGCTGGCTCCCGTCGGCTGAGGCCGGGCGCGTCCAACCCCCCAGATTCCCAATAAAACCGGGGACCCGGGCGGTCCTTCGTGGCATCCTAGGAGGTTCCCCCCTGGGGCGCCTCTCGGAGCCGGCGTGGCCAATCTCTTCTCCCCGACCTTCTGGACCAACCTCTTCACCGCCGACCTGGCCATCGACCTGGGCACGGCGTCCAGCCTGATCCACACCAAGCAGGCCGGCCGCATCGTGGTGTACGAGCCCTCCATCGTCGCCATCAACACCCACACCGGCGACGTGGAGGCGGTGGGTGACGAGGCCAAGCAGCTCCTGGGCCGCGCGCCCCAGGGCGTGCGCACGGTCCGCCCCATGAAGGACGGCATGATCTTCGAGGTGGACGCCGCGGAGAAGATGCTGGCGGCCTTCATCTCCAAGGCCCGGCCCGAGCGCAAGTTCTTCAGCCGCATCGTCGTGTCCGTGCCGCCGCGGGCCCACCAGGTGGCCCGCCGCGCGGTGCGCCAGTGCTGCTACGACGCCAAGGCCGGCGAGGTCTTCCTCGTGGACCAGACCATGGTGGCCGCCATCGGCGCCGGCCTGGCCATCAACGAGAAGCGCGGCTGCATGATCGTGGACATCGGCGGCGGCACCACCGACGTCGCGGTGATCTCCTACAACGGCAAGGTCTTCTCCGACTCGATCCTGATCGCCGGCGACGAGATGGACGAGGCGATCATCAAGTACATCCGCGAGAAGTACAACGTGCTCATCTCCGAGGCCAGCGCGGAGGAGGTGAAGTGGGCCCTGGGCTCCGCCTTCCCCTCCGCCGAGACCCGCACGATGGAGATCAGCGGCCGCGACCAGTTCGAGGGCCTGCCCAAGACCCTCACCCTCAACGACGCCGAGATCCGCGAGGCCCTCGCCGAGCCCGTCAACGCCGTCATCGACCTGGTGCGCAAGGCCCTCAACGAGACGCCGCCCCAGCTCGCCGCCGACCTCATCGACCGGGGCATCTGCCTCGCCGGCGGCGGATCGCTGATCCAGGGCCTCGACGACCGCATCCGGAAGGAGACCCACCTCCCCGTCTTCCGGGCGGAGAACCCCCAGACGGCCGTGGTGCGAGGCACCGCGATGCTCCTGGACGACATCCCCTTCCTGAGACGCATCCAGATCCTCGACTAGGGTCCCATGAAGCGCCGGAGCGCCATCCTCACCGGAGCCGGCCTTCAGCGGATCGCCGTGGCCCTCCTGGTGCTCGTGCACCTCGTGTGGGTGGCCTGGGGGCGCGGTCCCGGCTTCCTGGTGCGGCGCACCCTCGGCCTCCTCACCGGACCCTCCGAGCGCCTCGCCTCGCGGTGGGAGGCCTGGCGCGCGGACCGGGACCAGCGCCTGCGTGGCCTCGCGGAGGCCCAGGGGGAGATCGAGCGCCTCCGGCAGGCCCTCGCCGACGCCCAGGTCCGGGAGGCCCAGGCCGCGCCGAGGCTCGCCGAGGCCGACGAGGCCGTGCGGCTCCTCGGCCTGCAGCGCCAGCTGCCCCTGGACCTGCGCGCCGCGCGGATCCTCGCCAACACCCGCAACGCGCCCTTCGGAGGGCTGCTCGTGGACCGGGGCCGCGACCTGGACCTGCGGGAGGACCAGGGGGTGATCGCCCCGGAGGGCGTGGTGGGCCGGATCTGGCAGGTCGCGCCGACCCAGTCCACCATCCTGCCGCTGGACGCCTACAACGCCTCCACCGCGGTCATGCTCGGCCGTTCCCGGGCGACGGGCGTCCTGCAGGGCACCGGCCCGGGGCGCGCCGAGATCCGCTACATCAGCAGCCAGGAAGTCGTGCAGCCGGGGGAGCCGGTCTTCACCTCCGGCCTGGACCGCGTCTTCCCCCGGGGACTCCTGGTGGGCTACGTGTCCTCCGTGCGGCCCAAGGACATCGAGCTGCGCATCGAGGTCGCCCTCGCGGCCCCCCTCGACCGTCTCCACCTGGTCCTCCTGCTCCCGCCCAGTCCTCCCCTGGAACTGCAGGCGGCCGCGCCGCCCCAGGCCGGAGCCTCCGCGGACGCGGGCCTCCCGCGTCCGGTCCCGGCGAAGGGGGCCAAGTGAGCCCGAAGCCCTCGCCCCTGCCCATGAAGGCCGAGGCCCTCGCCCTCCTGACCCTGGTCGCGATCTTCCTCCTCGCGCCCTGGCCCAACCTCCAGGCGGTGCTCCACCTGCTGGTGGTGGTGGGGCTCGCGGCCCAGGCCCGCTCGCCGCTGGCCACCGCCCTGCTCGCCTGCGCGGCCGGCTGGATCGTGGAGGGGACCCTCCGGGCGGTGCCGCGCATGGGCGGGACCCCGCTGGCGGACATGGCGGTGGCCCTGGTGGCGCGCTACCTCCTGGCGCGGGCCCCCGGCGGGCGCCTCGCCGGTTTCTGGAGCCGCTACGCGGTGCTCGCCGCCGCCCACGGCCCCCTGGCCCACGCCTGCGCCTGGCTGGCCAACGGGCCCCACGCCTGGGGCTGGGGCTGGCTCGTCTCCCTCCTCACCGTGCCCCTGTGGGGTACAGTGGCTTGGCGCCTGCAACGGCGCCCCTTCGACCGCTGAGCCCGGCGCCCGGACCGCAGAACCATGGACCTCCGCCAGAGCCGAACCCTCCGCAACCGCCTGAACGTCTTCCAGGCCCTGGCGTGGCTGATGATCCTCGGCCTCGCGGTGGTCTACGGCTGGCTGCAGCTCGTGCGGTCCCGGGAGCTCCAGCGGCTCGCGCAGCAGCAGGCGATCAAGGTCCGCACGACGCCCGCCCCCCGGGGCATCATCTTCGACCGCAACGGCTACCGGCTGGTGGACAACCGACGGGCCCTCCACCTCGTCATCCAGAAGGAGGATCTCGCCACCGCGCTGCCCCAGGCCGAGGCCCTGGCGGCGGCCCTGGAGGTGGAGCCGGACCTCCTGCGCCGGAGGATCTCCCTGAGCCGCGGCGCCGGGGGCAACAAGGCCCTGCGCCTCCTCGACAACCTGGACGAGGCCGGCCTCGCCCAGGCCGAGCGGCTCCGCGCCCGCTTCCCCTTCCTCAGCATCGAGGTCGCCCCCTCCAGGGTCTACCAGGGCGACGAGCTGGCGGGCCACGTCATCGGCTACGTCGGCGAGGTCACGCCGGAGGTCTACGCCCGCAGCAACGGCCGGTTCCAGCTCAACGAGATCGTGGGCCGCAGCGGCTTCGAGCTGAGCCGCAACGAGCAGCTCAAGGGGGAGGACGGCCAGCGCCGCATCCTCGTGGACCATCTGGGGCGGGAGGTCGCCCTCTTCGGCCTCCACGAGGCCAAGCCCGGCCGCAGCGTCTACCTCACCCTCGACGCCGGCCTGCAGAAGGTGCTGATGGACAGCTTCGGCGAGGAGCAGGGCGCCGGCGTCGTGATCGACCTCCGCGACGGGGGCATCCTGGCCATGGTCAGCAGCCCCGGCTACGACCCCAACATCTTCCTCCACCGCCTGGAGCAGGAGACGGTGGACCTCTACTTCCGCAACCCCAGCCGGCCGCTCCTCAACCGCGCCACCCAGGGCCTCTATCCGCCGGGCTCGACCTACAAGCTCCTCGTGGCCCTCTGCGCCCTGGAGAAGGGCATCATCACCCCGGAGACGGTCTTCCACTGCGCGGGGCGGAAGACCTACTACGGCCGGGAGTTCCGGTGCGACGGCGTCCACGGATCCATCAGCCTGGTGCAGGCCATCGCCCACAGCTGCGACATCTATTTCTACGAGCTCGGCATGCGCCTGGACGTGGACGACATCTACGCCACGGCGGCGAAGTACGGCCTCGCCACCCCCACCGGGGTGGACCTCCCCCACGAGCTCGGCTCCCGCATCCCCAACCGGGAGTGGAAGCGCCGCAACGCGAAGCGGAAGGTGGACGAGAAGTGGTACGCCGGGGAGACGATCAGCGTGGCCATCGGCCAGGGCCAGAACGGCCTGACGCCCCTCGCCCTGGCGCGCTTCTACGCCGCGCTCGCCACCAAGGGCAAGCTGCTGACCCCCCACCTGCTCTACGGCGTCCGGAGCGACGAGACCAGCAAGATGGAGGTCGCGCCCCTCCCACCCGCGAAGGAGACGGGCCTGGATCCGCGGATCTGGGCAGCCCTGAACGAGGGGATGATCGGCGTGGTCAAGTACGGCACCGCCAAGGACAGCAATGATCCGCGCCTCGGGATGGCCGGCAAGACGGGCACCAGCCAGGTCACCACCTTCGTGGACAAGCAGCACTACGCGAAGCTGGCGAAGAAGTTCAAGGACAACGCCCTCTTCGCGGGCTACGCCCCCTACGACAACCCCCAGATCGCCTTCGCGGTGGTGGTGGAGAACGCCGGCTTCGGCGCGAAGACGGCCGCTCCCCTCGCGCGCAGGCTCTGCCAGTACTGGCTCGTGGACCGCCTCAAGCAGCCCCTTCCGCCGCCGGGCGGGAAGCTCCCCGACGCCTTCGAGAAGAAGCCCGAGGAGGAGGAGTCCACGGCCGCCGAGACGGACGCGCGATGAGGCTCTCGCTGCGCCCCCTCGACCCCTTCCTGGGGATCCTCATCCTGGCCCTCCTGGGCCTCGGCACCCTCACCCTCTACAGCGCCGGCCGCGGCACGGTCCACGCGAACCTGTGGATCCGCCAGTCGGTGTTCAACCTCGCCGGCCTCGCCGCGATGGTGATCCTGGCGAACTGGGACCACCGCCGCGTGCTCCGCCGGAGCCTCCCCGTCTACCTCGCGAGCCTGGCGGCCCTCGTCCTCGTGCTGATCCTCGGGAAGGTGGTCTCCGGCTCCAAGAGCTGGCTCTCCCTCGGCGGGGTGAGCCTGCAGCCCTCGGAACTGGCCAAGTGGGTGGCCCTGCTCTTCGTGGCCCACCGCCTGGGAACGCGGCCCCCGGAGGAGGTGGGGAACCTGGAGCTGCTCGGGGCCGCGGGCCTGGTGCTCTTCCCCATGCTGCTCGTGCTGAAGCAGCCGGACCTCGGCGTGGCCCTCACCTTCACGCCCATCCTCTTCCTGATCCCCCTGGTCCGCGGCCTCCGCCTGCGATGGGTCCTCCTCGGCCTCGCGGCCTTCGCGGCCCTCTCCACGGCGGCCTGGCAGTACCGGCTGAAGCCCTACCAGAAGGAGCGCATCCTCACCTTCCTCGATCCGACCCGGGACCTCCAGGGCAAGGGCTACCAGGTCCACCAGAGCAGGATCGCCATCGGCGCCGGGGGCCTGCTGGGGGAGGGCTTCACCGCCGGCTCGCAGACCCAGCTCAACTTCCTGCCGGTGAAGACCACGGACTTCGTCTTCTCCGTCTGGGCCGAGGAGCGCGGCTTCCTCGGCGTCGCCCTCGTGCTGGCCCTCTTCGGCGCCTTCCTCTCCCGCCTCCTCTCCATCGCGAAGGAGGCCCGGGACGCCCCGGCCGCCTACTTCTGCGCCGGCGCCGCGGGGATCTTCGGGCTGCACGTCCTGATCAACGCGGGCATGGTGGCCGGCGCGGTCCCCACCACCGGGATCCCCCTGCCCTTCTTCACCTACGGCGGCTCCAGCACCCTCAGCTTCTTCCTGGCCCTGGGCGTGGTGATGAACGTCCACCACCAGGGCAAGACCCGATGATCCCCGCGGCCCGGGCCGGGTACCGCCTCAAGGCGGAGGGCCGGACCCTGGAGGCCCTGGAGGCCTTCCGCGACGCCGCCCGGCTGGAGCCCGGGGCCGCGGCCCACCGCCTCGAGGCCGGCATCGCCCTCCTGGGCCTCCGGCGCTGGGCCGAGGCCGGCGAGGCGCTGGCGGCGGCCGCGCACCTGGACCCCGCCGACCCCGGCCTCCGCCACAACCTCGGCGTGGCCCTGCGCCACCAGGGTCGGCTCGAGGAGGCCCGCGGGGCCTTCGCGGCGGCCCTGGAACTGGACGCGGGCTTCGCGCCGGCCTGGTCCGCCCTGGCCGCCGTGGCCGCGGAGCAGGGGGCGCAGGAGGAGGCCTGGGCGCTGCGGCGGCGGGCGGAGGCCGCGCTGGGGGACCGTGCCCCCTCCGTGCTGCTCGAGGCGGCGGTGAACTACCATGGCGGCCTCTCCCGGGAGGAGGTCTTCCGCCGCCACCTCGCCTGGGGCCGGTGGATCGAGGGCCAGGTCGAGCCCCTGCCCCCGGTCCCGCCGGAGCCCCGGGCGGGCCGCCCCCTGCGGGTCGGCTACGTGAGCCCGGACCTGCGGCGCCACAGCTGCGCGGCCTTCCTCGAGCCGCTGTGGGAGCACCACGATCCCGCCCGGGTGGAGGTGCATGCCTACGCCCTCTCGCCCGGGGAGGACGCCACCACCGCGCGGCTGCGGCGCCTCGCGCACCGCTGGCGGGACTGCGCCGCCCTCGCGCCCGAGGCCGTGGCCCAGGCCATCCGCGCGGACCGCATCGACCTGCTGGTGGACCTCGCCGGCCACAGCCACGGCCGCCAGCTCCTCGTGTTCGCCCGGAAGCCCGCGCCCGTCCAGGTGGCCTGGCTCGGCTACCCCGCCACCACCGGGCTGTCGCGCATGGACGCCCGTCTCACGGACGCCCTGGCCGACCCGCCCGGCGCCGAGGCCTGGCACACCGAGCGCCTGGTCCGCCTCCCGCGCTTCCTGTGCTACCGGCCGGAGCCGGACGCGCCGGACCCCGGGCCCCCGCCGATGCTCCAGCGCGGCGCCTGCACCTTCGCCTCCTTCAACAATCCCTCGAAGCTCGCCCCCGCGGTGGTGGCCCTGTGGTCCCGACTGCTGCTCCGCGTCCCCGGCGCGAGGCTGCTCCTCAAGGCGTCCCCCTTCGCCGACCCGGGCACCCGGGCGCGCTGGGTCCGCGCCTTCGAGGCCCACGGCGTGGCCGCCCAGGCCCTGGACTTCCGGCCCTTCGAGGCGGACACGGCGGACCACCTGGCGCGGTACCGGGAGGCGGACCTCGCCCTCGACCCCTTCCCCTACAACGGCACCACCACCACCTGCGAGGCGCTGTGGATGGGCGTCCCCGTGCTGTCCATCGCCGGCGACCGCCACGCGGCCCGGACGGGCCTCAGCCTCCTGCACGCCGTCGGCCGGCCGGACTGGGTGGCCCCGGACCCGGAGGCGTGGCTGGACCTGGCGGCCTCCCTGGCGGGCGACCCGGCCCGCCTCGCGGCCGCGCGGGCGGACCTGCGCGCGGCGGTGGCGCGCTCCCCCTTGTGCGACGGGCGCGCCTTCGCGGCCTCCGTCGAGGAGGCCTTCCTCGACCTCGCCGGGGCCCGGGAGGCCGGCGGGTGAGCGGGCGGGAGGAGCCCTTCGCCCGCGCGCGGCGCCGCTACGCCGAGGGTGCCCTCGCGGAGGCCCTGGAGGCGTGCCTCGAGGTGCCGCCCGGCACGGCGGACCACGGCGAGGCGCTGCACCTGGGGGGCGTGGCCGCCCAGGCCCTGGGCGACCTGGACCGCGCGGAGGCCCTGCTGCGGGGCGCCGTGGAAGCGGACCCCCGAGACTCCGCGCGCAGGCTCCACCTTGGGCGCGTCCTCCTCGCCCGGGGCCGCGCCGAGGCGGCGGAGACCGAGCTCTCCGAGGCCGTGCGTCTGGATCCCGCGGATCCGGAGGCGCGCCTGCACCTCGGCATCCGCCTGCGGGACGCCGGCCGCGCCGAGGCTGCGGAGGCCTCCTTCCGCGCGGGCCTCGCCCTCGCCCCGGGCCATCCCGCGCTGCTGGGCTTCCTGGGCCTCCTGCTGCTCGGCCAGGGGCGACGGGCCGAGGCCCTGCCCCTCCTCGACGAGGCGGCCCGCCGCCAGCCCCGCAGCCCCGAGGCCCAGTTCAACCTCGGGAAGGCCCTGGACGCCGGGGGCCGTCCCGGGGCGGCCATGGAGCGCTACGCCGCCGCCCTCGCGCTGCGGCCGGACTTCGTCGCGGCCCGCACCAACCTCGCGATCCTGCAGGCGGGCTGCGGCCAGGTTCCGGAAGGCCTGCTCAACCTCCGCGAGGCCCTGGCCCAGGCTCCGGACCGGTGGCCGACCCGCAGCGCCTACCTCTTCCACCTGAACCACGACCCCGCCATGGACGGCCCCGCGCTGCTGGCCGAGCACGTGCGCTGGAGCGCCGCTCCGGAGGCGCCCCGCCTCCCCCCGCGCCCGGGCGGCGGCCGGCTGCGGCTGGGCCTCGTCTCCCCCGACTTCCGCCGGCACTCCTGCGCCTACTTCCTCGAGCCCCTCCTCCGGAACCTGGATCGGGACGCCGTCGAACTCTTCGCCTACGCCGACCTGGCCCACCGCGACGAGGTCACCGCGCGCCTGGCGGGCCTCTGCGAGCACTTCGTGGAGACCACCAGCCTGGACACCGGGGCCGCGGTGGCTCGCCTGCGGGCCGACGGGCTGGACGTGGCGGTGGACCTCGCCGGGCACGCCCCCGACAACCGGCTGCCCGTCTTCGCGGCGCGCGTGGCGCCCCTCCAGGCGACCTGGCTCGGCTACCCCGGCACCACCGGGCTGGCGGCCATGGACCTGCGCCTGACCGACGCCGAGGCGGACCCGCCGGGCTTCGAGGCCCACCACCGGGAGCGGCTCCTGCGCCTCCCCCGGTTCCTCTGCTATGGACCGGATCCGGCCTCGCCGCCGGTGGCGCCGCCGCCCTGCCTGGCGTCGGGGCGCGTCACCTTCGGCAGCTTCAACAACCTCTCCAAGCTCCACGACGGGGTGCTCCGGACCTGGGCCCTGGTCCTGGCCGCGGTGCCCGGCTCCCGGCTCCTGCTCAAGGGCCACCGGGCCTTCAACGATCCCCTCGTCCGGCGCCGCACCCTGGACCGCCTCGCGGTGGCGGGCTTCGCCGAGGGCGCCGTGTCCCTCCTCCCGGTGGACCCGGACCCCACCGCCCACCTCGCCCGCTACGGCGACGTGGACGTGGCCCTGGACCCCTTCCCCTACAACGGCACCACCACCACCTGCGAGGCCCTGTGGATGGGCGTCCCCGTGGTGGCGCTGGAGGGGAACCGCCACGCCGCGCGGGTGGGCTGCAGCCTCCTGCGGGCGGCGGGGCTCGGTGGATGGATCGCGCCGGACGCCGAGGCCTACGTCCGCCTCGCCGCCGCCCACGCCTCGGATCCCGGGGCGCTGGCCGCGCGCCGCGAGGGGCAGCGCCGGCTCCTGGCGGCGTCGCCCCTGTGCGACGGCGCGGCCTTCGCCCGCGACTTCATCCGCGCCCTGGGCGCGGCCGCCGGACGGGAGGGCCCGTGGACCTGAACGGGGCCGTGGGCGAGGGCGTCCGGCTCTGGCGCGCGCAGCGCCACCTCGAGGCGCTGGCCCGCTTCGAGGCCGTGCTCGCGCGCGCCCCGCGGCACTACCATGCCCGCTACCACGCGGGCCTCGCCCTGCGGGACCTGGCGCGCCTGCGCGAGGCGGAGCAGGCCTTCCTCGAGGCCGCGCGGCTGGAGCCCCTCCGGCCCGAGCCCCTGGTCGCCCTGGGCAACCTGCGGCGGGAGCAGGGCCGGGTCCGGGACGCCCTCCTGCAGTACCGCAGGGCGCTCGCCCTGGACCCGCGCTCGACCGCCGCCCTCCAGAACCTCGCCCTGGTCCTGCACTGCGATGAGGACGCGGAGGGGGAGGACCTGCGGCGCGCGGCCGAGGCCTGGGCGCGGGTGGCCGCCGCCGCCCCCGGGCCGCGGCCCCGGCCCCGGCCGCGGGACCCGGATCCGGACCGGCGGCTGCGGGTGGGCTTCCTCTCGCCGGACTTCCGCCGGCACTCCTGCGCCTTCTTCCTCGAGCCGCTCTTCCGGCACCTCGACCGCGCCCGGGTGGAGGTCCTGGCCTACGCCGACGTCCAGGCCCGGGACGACCGCACCGCGGCCTTCGAGGGCTGGTCCGACCGCTTCGCCCTGGTCGCCGGAGAGGACGACGACGCCCTCGAGGCCCGCATCCGCGCCGAGGCCCCGGACGTGCTCGTGGACCTCGCCGGCCACACGGGGAACAACCGCCTCGCCCTCTTCGCGCGGCGCCTCGCCCCGGTGCAGGCCACCTGGCTCGGCTGTCCCGGCACCACGGGCCTGACGGCCATGGACGCCCGCCTCACGGACGCCATCGCGGACCCGCCGGGGAGCTCGGAGGCCCACCACACGGAGCCCCTGGCGCGGCTCGACCCGGTCTTCCTCTGCTACCAGCCTCCGGCGGACGCGCCGGAACCCGCTCCGGCCCCCTCCGCCGGGGGCGCCCCGTTCACCTTCGGCAGCTTCAACACCCTGGCGAAGGCCGGGGACCGGACGGTGGCCCTCTGGTCCACCATCCTGCGGGCGGCCCCGGGCTCCCGCCTGCTGCTCAAGGACAAGGCCCTCCCCGACCCCGCGCACCGGGCCTGGGTGCAGTCCCGGTTCGCCGCCCATGGCGTGGACCCCGCGCGCGTCCTGGGGGTGGGGTGGCGGGCCGGGGACGCCGAGCACCTCGCCACCTACCGCCATGTGGATGTCGCCCTCGATCCCTTCCCCTACAACGGCACCACCACCACCTGCGAAGCCCTCTGGATGGGCGTGCCCGTCGTGACCCTGGAGGGTCGCAGGCACAGCGGGCGGGTCGGGGCCTCCCTGCTGCGCGCCGCGGGCCTCGGCGGGCTCGTGGCCGGGGGCGAGGAGGACTACGCCGCCCTGGCCGTGGACCTGGCGCGGGACCCCGCCCGCCTCGCCGGGCTCCGGGTCGGCCTGCGGGAACGCGTGGCCGCCTCGCCCCTCTGCGACGGGCCGGGCTTCGCCCGCCGCTTCGAGGCCGCCCTGCGCCAGCTCTGGCGGCGGGCCATCGAGCAGGCAGAATCGAAGCCATGACCCCGAGCCTGCGCGCGCGCCTCAAGGACCTCGCCGACCAGGTGCGCCTGCACCGCTACCGCTACTACGTCCTGGACCAGCCCACGCTCTCCGATGCCGAGTACGACGCCCTGGAGCGGGAGCTGCGCGACCTGGAGGCCGCGCACCCGGACCTCGCCGACCCCAACAGCCCCACCCGCCGCGTGGGCGCGCCGCCGGTGGAGAGCTTCCGGAAGGTGCGGCACCGGATCCCCCTCTACAGCCTCGACAACGCCTACACCGACGGCGAGCTGGAGGAGTGGTATGCCCGCGTCCTCAAGGGCGGCGGGACCGTGAGCGTGGAGCTGGCGGGTGAGATCAAGGTGGACGGCCTCTCCCTCGCCCTCACCTATGAAGGCCGCGCGCTGGTCCTCGCCGTGACCCGGGGCGACGGCGAGGTGGGCGAGGACGTCACCGAGAACGCGCGCACCATCGCCGACATCCCCCTCGCCCTGCCCGCCGACGCCCCGGACTTCCTCGAGGTGCGCGGCGAGGTCTTCCTCAGCCGCGTGCGTTGGGAGGAGCTCAACCGCGCCCGGGACGCCCGCGGCGAGCCGCGCTTCGCCAACCCCCGCAACGCCGCCAGCGGCACCATGAAGCTGCTGGACAGCCGCGAGGTGGCCGCGCGGCGCCTACAGTTCCTGCCCTGGCAGGTGGTGGGGGAGGTCGACCACGCCGAAGCCATGGCCCGCCTGGCGGGCTGGGGCTTCGCCACCATGCCCGAGCGCATGGAAGGGGAGGGCCTCGACCCCGCCCGGGCCTTCATCGAACGGGTGGGCGCGCGGCGGGAGCGCCTGGGCTTCGACCTGGACGGCGTGGTGCTGAAGGTGCGCGGCGCGGAGCTCCAGCAGCGCCTGGGCTTCACCGACCGCGCGCCGCGCTGGGCCATCGCCTTCAAGTACCCCGCCACCCAGGCCACCACCGAGGTGCTCGGCATCACCTGGCAGGTGGGCCGCACGGGCAAGCTCACGCCGGTGGCCGAGCTCGCCGCGGTGGAGGTGGCGGGCAGCACGGTGCGGCGGGCCACCCTGCACAACGCCGACGAGCTGGCGCGGCTGGGGCTGCGGGTGGGCTCGCGGGTCTTCATCGAGAAGGGCGGCGACGTGATCCCGAAGGTCGTGGCCATGGTGCCCGGCGCCGAAGGCGAGGGTCCCCTGCCGGAGGTCCCGTCGGCCTGCCCAGAGTGCGGCGGCGCGGTAGGCAAGGACGACGACGCCGAGGTCGCCATCCGTTGCCTCAACTCCGAGTGCCCCGCCAAGCTCGCCGCGCGGCTGCTCCACTTCGGCAGCCGGGTGGCGCTGGACGTCGAGGGCCTGGGCGACGCCCTGGTGGAGCAGCTCGTCGCGTCGAAGCGCTTCGCCCAGCCCTGGGACCTGCTGGTCCTCCTGGAGGACCGCCTGCAGGGCACGGCCTTCCTGGCCGACCTCGAGCGCATGGCGGAGAAGTCCGCCCAGAACCTGATGGCTGCGCTGGACGCCGCCCGCGCCAAGCCGTTGGCGAAGTGGCTCCACGCCCTGGGCATCCCCATGGTGGGCGCCCGCACCGCCGAGCTGCTCGCCGAGGCCTATCCCAGCCTCGAGAGCCTGTGGGCCGCCACCGAGGACCAGCTCCAGGCCGTGGAGGAGGTGGGCCCCAAGGTGGCCGCCGCGGTGCGGGCCTTCTGCGCCCTCCATCCCGACCTTCCCGCGCGGCTGGCGGCCCTCGGCGTGCGGCCCGCGCCCCCCGAACCCGTGGACCGCAGCGCCCTGCCCCTCGCGGGCCAGATCGCCGTGGTCACCGGCACCCTGCCGACGCTCTCCCGCGAAGAGGCCGAGGCCCTGCTCAAGGCCCTGGGCGCCAAGGTGGCGGGCTCGGTCTCCTCGAAGACCACGGTGCTCGTGGCGGGAGAGAAGGCGGGGTCGAAGCTCGCGAAGGCGGAGGGCCTCGGCATCCCCGTGCGGGACGAGGCCTGGCTCCTGGCCCAGCGCCCCGCGTGACGCCGGCCCGCTGCTAGGCTTGGGGTTCCCTCCCCCGCCATGCGCGACCGCATCGGAAAGTTCGAGATCCTCCAGCCCCTGGGCCACGGCGCCATGGGGGACGTGTACCTGGCGAAGGACCCCATGATCGGTCGCCACGTGGCCATCAAGGTGATCCGCCAGGACGCGCTGCAGCTCGCGAACCGGCAGGAGGTGGTGCGGGAGCGCTTCTTCCGCGAGGCCCGGGCCGCCGGCGGGCTCAACCACCGCAACATCGTCACCGTCCACGAGTTCGGCGAGGACGGCGACCTCCTGTACCTGGCCATGGAGTTCGTGGACGGCGAGGACCTCGGGACCCTCCTCGAGCAGGGCAACCTCACCTCGGTGGAGAAGCTGGAGATCCTCGCCCAGGTCTGCGACGGCCTCGCCCATGCCCACGCCAAGGGCGTCCTGCACCGCGACATCAAGCCCTCCAACATCCGCGTGACCCTCGAGGACGGGAAGCTCCTGGCGAAGGTCATGGACTTCGGCATCGCGCGCCAGGGCGGCTCGGACCTCACGGGCACCGGCACCCTGGTGGGCACCTTCTCCTACATGGCCCCGGAGTACATCCAGGGCGGCAAGGCCAGCGCCTCGTCGGACCTCTTCGCCGTGGGCGTCATCCTCTACGAGGCCCTGGCCGGGAAGCGCGCCTTCCAGGGGGACAGCGGCGCGACGCTGCTCTACGCCATCGTCCACCACCAGCCCGAGCGCCTCGCGCCCGCGCGCATCGAGGGCCTCTCGCCGGCGGTGCAGTCCCTGGTGGACCGCGCCCTGGCCAAGGACCCGGCCTGGCGCCTGCCCGACGCCGCCGCCTTCGCCGCCGCCCTGCGGGCCGCCAAGGATCCCGCGTGGCCGGGGCTGCAGGACTGGCAGGAGGACGCCACCCGGGAGGCGCCGAAGCCCCGGCTGCCGGTGGGGCCCGTCCGGCCCGCGCCGCCGGCGACTCCCGCGCCTCCGCCCGCGCCGGGTCGCCAGGCCCCGGTGATCCTCACGCGGGAGCCCGAGCCCGAGTCCTCCCGGGCCCTCCTGTGGCCCGCCGCCGGGGTCGTCCTGGGGTTGACCGTCGGCGGGCTCTGGATGGCCAACCGCCGAGGCGCCGGCCGGCCGCCGAGCCCCGCGGCCCCCTTCGTCCCGCAGGCCCCGGCCCGGACCGGACCGGCCGCGACCCCCGCGTCCCCGGGGCCGGTGCCGCCGGTGCAGGGCGGCGAGCCCCCGCCCGCGGAGGCCCTCCCGAGGCTGGACGCCACGCGGCCCGAGGGGCCGGCGGGCGGGCCTCCGGGCGCCCCTCCGGACGGCGGGCGGCCGAGGGACCCGGAGGCCTTCGAGGCCGGGCTCCGCCTCCTCGAGTCCGACCCGGAGGGCGCCCTGGCGGAGTTCGAGCGCGCCCTCCGCGGGGACCCCGCCCACGTGCCCTCCCATGCCACGCGGCTCTACGCGCTCTTCCGGCTCAACCGGACCCGGGACCTGAAGGCCGCCCTCGACGAGGCCGCCGCGGCCGGGGTGACACCCGCGCGGATGGAAGGCGTCCCCCACTACCGCCGGCTGCTGGAGGAGGCGCGGCGGACGCGCCGCCTGCCGCCGGACCTCCTGGGCGCGCTGGTCCAGGGCCTGCCCCTGCCCGACCGGACCGGCGGCGGGCCCCCCGGAACCTGACCCTCAACCCGGGACGCGTCGGCCGCGTCTCTTGCCTTCCAGGCCCCGCTCCATGACCCTCCGCATCGGCAAGTTCGAGATCCTCCGGCGCCTGGGCGAAGGGGCCATGGGCGAGGTGTTCCTCGCCCAGGACACGGTGATCGGCCGGGAAGTCGCCATCAAGACCATCCGCAAGGATTCCCTCGCCCTCGGGGAGGCGAAGGACGAGGCCCGGGAGCGCTTCTACCGCGAGGCCCGGGCCGCGGGGGGGCTGAACCACCCGAACCTCGTCACGGTGCACGAGTTCGGGGAGGAGGCGGGCCTGCTGTACCTGGCCATGGAGTTCGTCCCCGGGGAGGACCTCGGCGCCCTGCTCTCGCGCCGCGGCCTGTCCCCCCGGGAGCTCCTGGAGGTCCTCGCCCAGGTCTGCGACGGGCTCGCCTACGCCCACGCCAAGGGCGTGCTGCACCGCGACATCAAGCCCTCCAACATCCGCGTCGCGAGCCTGCAGGGACGGCTCCTGGCCAAGGTGATGGACTTCGGCATCGCGCGCATCGGCGGCTCGGAGATGACGGGCACGGGAACGCTGCTGGGGACCTTCGGCTACATGGCGCCGGAGTACATCCAGACCGGTCATCCCACGCCTTCGGTGGACCTCTTCGCGGTGGGGGTGATCCTCTACGAGGCGCTCGCCGGGCGTCGCCCCTTCGTGGGCGACACCACCGCCACGGTGCTCTACCGCATCGTGCACGACGAGCCCGCGCCCCTGGACCTGACCGGCCTCCCGGAGGTCTCGCCCCGGCTGCAGGGCATCGTGATGCAGGCCCTGGCCAAGAACCCCCAGGAACGCTTCGCCTCCGCCGAGGCCCTGGCCGCGGTCCTGCGGGGGGCCATGGATCCGTCCTGGTCCGGCCCCGCCGACACCCTACCCACCCAGCGCACCCCGCGCCCCGAACCTTCGCCCGAGGCCGCCACCGCGGGCCGGGACCCGGCGCCGCCCGCCCCGCCACGACGCACCGGGCCCTGGCTCGCCGCCGCCGCGGGCTTCCTGCTCCTCGGGGGAGGGCTCTGGGCCTGGAACCGCAGGGCCTCCGCCTCGGCGGTCCTCACGCCGGCGGCGCCGGTTCCGGCGTCCAGCCCTGCCGTGCGGCCCTCGCCTCCCGCGAGCCGGCCCGCCCCGCCCGAACCGGGAGCGTCCCGGCCGGCCGTGCCCGTGGGCGCCACCCCCGTCCATTCCCCGCAGGCCTCCCCGAAGTCCGGGCCTCCCGTTCCGGCGGAACCTCCCCCGGCACGGGCCGCCGAGACCGCGCCGGCCCCGGCGCCCGCGCCGGACGAGGCCCTCGAGGCCCCCGCGCACCTCAAGGGCGATCCCCTGATGACCCTGCGCTGGTCCGAGGAGCTGCTGCGCAACTTCCCCGGCAACCCGAAGGCCACCGCGCTGCGGATCGTCGCCCTCTACGAACTGGGCCGCTACGGGGAGATCCCGGGCGCCCTCCAAGTCGCGGCGGCCTCGGGGGTCCCGCCGCGCACCCTCTTCCGCTTCCCCCGTTTCGTCCGCATGGTCCAGGAGGAGGCGCGCGAGCGCCGCCTGCCGGAGCCGGTGCGGGCGCAACTGGGGCGGATGCAGGAGGAGCGGGCCGAAGCCCTGCCCCGCCCGCCGGCGGAGCGGCGCAAGTTCCGCTTCCGCAACTGAGGCCGGGCTCAGGGGCCCGCTTCCGCCAGGGCCTCCGCGCGCTTCAGGCGCCACACCTTGTCCTTCAGCTCCCAGCGGAGGCGGAAGGACTTCCTTGACGAATCGTCGGGGAAGAGGCGCTTGCCCGAGCGTCCGGTGAGGAGCACCGAGACGTCCTGGTAGGCCGTCCGCTTCTCGACCCGCACGGCCTCCTGGAGCACCGTGACGCCCACCCGCTGCTCCCGGAAGATGCCCACGAGCATGAACTGCAGGGTCCCCTTGTCGAGGCCCTCCGGGCCCTCGAAGTCCGGGGCCAGGAAGGCCACCGTGCCCGGGGCGTCCGAGGCCTCGACCTTCCCCACCATGTCGTGGAAGGCCCGCTTCACCTGCTGCTCCGGGCGCTCGGGGCTGCAGGCCAGGAGGACGAGGACCATCGGAACGGCAAGTCGGCTTCTCATGGCGGCCCTCCGCTCCCATCCTAGGAGGTCGAGGCGCCCATGGACTCCCACGACCACTTCGACACCCTCTGCATCCACGCCGGCCAGGTCCCGGACCCGACCTCGGGCGCCATCATGACGCCGGTCTTCTTCACGTCCACCTACGTGCAGGAGGGGCTGGGGAAGCACAAGGGCTTCGAGTACGCCCGCACCCGGAATCCCACCCGGGACGCGGTGGAGGGGAACCTCGCCGCCCTGGAGGGGGGCGCCCACGGCGTCGCCTTCGCCTCGGGCCTCGCCGCCACCCAGGCCCTCTTCGAGCTGATGAGCGGGGGCGACCACCTGGTGCTGGGGCACAACGTCTACGGCGGCACCTTCCGCCTCGTGGACAAGGTCATGGCCCGCTTCGGCCTGGGCTACACCCAGGTGGACACCAGCGACCTGGCCGCCCTGCGCGCCGTGCTGCGGCCGAACACGAAGATGGTGCTCCTGGAGACGCCCACGAACCCGATGCTCGGCCTCACCGACATCGCCGCGGTGAAGGCCCTGCTGAAGGAGGCCGCGCCCCAGGCCCTGCTGGCCGTGGACAACACCTTCGCCTCCCCCTTCAACCAGCGGCCCCTGGAGCTGGACGCCGACCTCGTGCTCCACAGCACCACCAAGTACCTCAACGGCCACAGCGACAGCGTGGGCGGCGTGGTGGTCACGGACGACGCCTCCCTGGGCGAGCGCCTGCACTTCATCCAGAACGCCGCCGGCGCCATCCTCAGCCCCATGGAGTCCTGGCTCATCCTGCGGGGCACCAAGACCCTGCACCTGCGCATGGCGCGCCACAACGAGAGCGCCCTGCGCGTCGCCCGCTGGCTCGAGGCGCGCAAGGACCTCAAGGCCGTCTACTACCCCGGGCTCGAGTCCCACCCCCAGCACGCCCTCGCCCGGCTGCAGATGAAGGGCTTCTCCGGCATCGTCAGCTTCGACACCGGCGACGCCGCGCGCACCGCGCGCATCGCGGCGCGCTTCCGGCTCTTCTCCCTGGCCGAGTCCCTGGGCGGCGTGGAGAGCCTCGTCTGCCACCCGGTGAGCATGACCCACGGCAGCGTGCCCGAGGCCGACCGCGCGCGGCTGGGAATCACCGAGAGCCTGCTGCGCCTCAGCGTGGGCGTGGAGGATCCCGGGGACCTGCTGGCGGACCTGGAGCAGGCCCTGTCGGCCTGAGGAGGGCTTCAGTCCGAGGCCAGCCCGCCGTAGAGGGCCGCGTAGCTGCGCGTCTCCACGTGGGAGGCGTCGAGGCCGAGGCCCTGCATGGCGAGACGGATGGCCGCCGGATCCCCCTCCAGCTCCAGGAAGCTGCCGAAGGGCGTCTCGTCCAGGCAGGCCTCCAGCTCCTCCCGGGACCAGACGGCGCGGGTCTTCCGCATGGTGAGGACCGGCGCGAAGCCCAGCGCCCCGAGGATCGTCTCGAGGGCCTCGGCGTCCGCCACCGTCGTCTCCCGCTCGGGGCGGATCTTCAGCACCGGGTCGGGCTCGCGTGGCCCCTTGAAGGTGAGCAGGCAGCTCCCGCCGTAGCGCCGCACGCGGAGGGCGCTGCCGCGCCCGCGCAGCTCGCCGGCCCGGTCCCAGAGCACGCTCAGCTCCTCCTGGGCCGGCGACTCGAGCGTGAAACCGAGGGCCTCCAGCATCGGCGCCACCGCCGCCGTGGAGGGGACGCGCAGCTTCACTTCGGTCTCGAGGGGAAGGCGGTGCTTCACGGGCGGCCTCGTTTCGTCATGATGGTGGCAATCTCCACGGCGCTCCGTGATCCCCCAAAAATACCTCATCGCCACCTTGTTCATCGCGGCCCTGCTCCTGCTGGTCGCCATCGGCCTGGGCCTGCGGCCCCCGGGCCAGGGCGGCGTGGCGGCGCCGGGCGCGATGACGCCCGGCATGGTGATGGACACCTTCGAGGCCCTGGCCGAGTGGCCCCTGGAGGACGGCTGGTCCCCCCGCTTCGTCGGCGCCCAGGATCCCGACCAGCGGGAACCCTGGCCCATGGAAGGCGCCTTCGGCGCGCCCTGGGAGCCCGCCAGCCCCTATCTCGCGGACCAGGCGGTGGCGCTCAATGGCCCGCGGGGCGCCAGCATGGTGGCCCTCTGGCGGGGCCTCGAGTGGCGGCGGTACCGCTTCGACGCGCCGCTCTGCTCCGCGCGGCTCGCCCCGGGACGCACCAACCGGCTGCTGGTCACGCTCATGCTGGGCCCGTCGCGCTTCGAGACCCGCCTCCTCGAGATCCCGGAAGGACGGGTGCTGTGGTCCATCCAGAGCGGCCCCTGGAGCCGGTTCTCCTGGGACGGTCGCGCGGCGCTCGTCGGCCTCGCGGACCCCGCGCGTCCGGACCGCCTCCTGCTCTCGGTCCTGTCCGCCGATGGCGACGCCGCGGAGCCGAGCCTCGCGCGGTGGGACGAGGCGGGCCTCCCGCCGCCGCCGCGCGGGTGGCCCGCCACCCAGGACGGGCTCTGGGAGGACGGACGCGACCTCCGCGGCGCCAAGGTGCTCCTCCCGTGGTCCGCCGACGGGCTCCTCTGGCTGCCCCGCGCGGACCGGCTCTGGACCTGCGTCTCCCACGCCTGGACCCTCTGGCGGCTGGAGGACGGCGCGTGGTCCCGCGCCTCGGTCGGGGAAGGCCAGGTCTTCGCCCACCCGCCGAGGTGGATGGCGAGGGTCGGCGGGTCCCTCGCCGAAGTGCGGGCCCTCGAGGAGCCGGCGGGAACGCCGCGCTTCCTCAGCGCCGCCGACACGGCCGCGTGGCGGCGGATCCCGGACGACGCGCCCTCCTGGCCAGCCTACGACCCCGCGTGGAGCTGGCGGAGCGACGAGGACGCCCTCACCGCCTGGGACCTCCGGTGGGGCCCCGAAGCGCAGCCGCTCGCCCAGGAGACGCAGCGGGAGGCCCTGCGCCGGGCCTTCCGCGCCGAATGGCGGACCAGCCTGCGCCTGCGCGCCTCCGTCGCCGGCTGGCTCCCGAACGGGCCCGAGATCGCCCTCCGGGAACCCTTCGACGCCGCCTGGGTCTGGGTGGGCAACCGCATCCTGCTCGTGCGGCTCGCCGAGAGCGAGCGGACCCGCCGCCTGCGCGCCCTGCTGCGGTGATTCCACCCGCCATTACGTGCTTGCCAAGGGCCCATTTCTGGTAGCGTTAGGCCCAAACGCGCCGCACTCTATCCCCAAACCCTGAGGTTTCCATGGCCCGCCTCCTTCTCGTGGACGACAATCCGAGCATCCACAAGATCGCGGAAACCCTGCTCGGCGCGTCCTACGTGGAACTGGTCTGCGTCGAATCCGCCGAGGCCGCCCTCGGGCTCCTGTCGGCCGGCGAGACCTTCGACATCGCCCTGCTCGACACCACCATGCCGGGCATGGACGGCTGGGAGCTGCTGTCCAGGCTGCGGGCCAACCCCGCCACCGCCCACATCCCGGTGGCCATGATGGCCGGCGTCCTCGACACCGTGGATCCCGAGCGCCTCGCCAGCGCGCCCATCCAGGGCTTCCTGAAGAAGCCCATCGAGCTGCGCGACCTGCCGGACCGGGTGCGCCAGCTGCTGGGCACGCCGGTGCAGGCGGTCCCGCCCCCGCCGCCCGCCGCCATGCCCGAGTTCGTCCCGACCCAGGGCAACCTCCCCGAGCCGAACCCCTATGCGACCCAGCCCCCCGGGACGCCGCTCCCCAGCCTCCACGTGCCCGCCGGGGTGGACCCGGCGGACCTGGAGACCCTGCCGCCGGGCACCAAGCTGAGCGACCTGCAGGGCCTCGGCGGGATGGAATCCGGCGACCTCGTCACCCTGCCGCCCGGCACCAAGCTCTCCGATCTTCACGGCCTCTCCCCTTCCGCCACCACGCCGGGACTGCAACTCGACCTGCTGCTCCTCACGCCGGAGGACCTCCTGGCGGAGGAGGTTCCCGTCCCCGAGCCGGAACTGGACCTGGAGGAGCTGGACCTCGAGAGCCTGCGCGGCCTGCCGCTCGAGGCTCCCGCTGCCGTGGAGGCTTCCGCGATCGCGCCCGAGCCCTTCGACCTGACGCCCTCGGCCGGCCTCCCGGCCGCGGTCGACGCCGGCCCCACCTGGGAGGAGCTTCCCTCCGTGGAACCTTCCCTGCCCACCGCGCCGGACTTTCCACTGGAGCTTCCGGCGGTGGAGCCCGCCCCCAACAGCTTCCAGGTCGTCAGCGGCGAGGTGCTCGGCGTGCCCGCGGAGCCGGAACCCGCCTGGGAGCCTGCTCCCGTCCCGGCCGTCCCCGTCCCGGCGGCCGCCTCCGTCGAACTCCCGCCCATCCAGACCATGGACCTCGACGCGGACGCCTTCCCCGCCGTGGAGACGTCCATGGAGGAATGGTCCGCCCCGGCCGAACCGCTCCCCGGCTCCCACCCGATGGCCGCCGCCCTGGCGACCGGGGCCCTGGCAGCGGGCGGGCTCGCCGCCGCCGGCAGCCTGGCCGCGCCGCTGGCGGCTGCGCCCGCGCCCGCGCCGTCCCTGCCGCCGCTGGAGCCGGGCCCCGCCACCGACCTCCTCCGGGCCCTGATGTCGGATCCGGCCGCGATGGACGCCTTGGCACGCGCGGTGGTGGCCCACCTCGGAGACCAGGCGCTCCGGGAAATCGCCTGGGAGGTCATGCCCGAGCTGGCCGAGAAATTGCATCGTCCCTCCTGAGCACCGATACCGATCTATTCCGCAGGATTCGAGGGGCAGCGTGATCACCGGGTACAACACCGATGTCCGGCATGGCAACCGGGTCTTCCATGTGCAGACGGAGGACAAGGGCCTGTCCAACCCGAAGATCGAGACCCTCATCTACGTGGGCGGCGAGATCCTCGACTCCTACCGTTCCTCCTACGAGGAACTGGTGGCGGGCGGCACCCACGTGGAGGAGTCGGTCATCCAGGGCAAGATGGACGAGCAGCACAAGGCCATCATCCGGGACATCAAGAACGGCAAGTACGACACCACGCCGGGCGAGGTCGCGGAGACCCAGATCTTCAACGAGCGCAGCCTGGACCAGGCGATCCTCGAATATCTCCAGGCCGAGGGCGAGGTGGACACGCTGGAGCTGGTCCTCGATTCGCCGCTGCGGCCCACCTTCGGATCCGTCTTCAGCCTCCAGATGCGGGCCCGCCTCTGCCACAGCCAGAACCCCGTCGGCGGCGCGGAGGTCTCCATCCGCCTGGTCTCCAGCCTCAAGAAGGCCATGACCCTGCTCACGGGCAAGACTGACGGCGAGGGCCTCTTCAAGGGGTCCGTGGAACTGCCCCCCAGCCAGCCCGGGCAGTGCGCCATCGTCGTGAGCTGCGCCTCCGATTTCGGGAACGACGAACTGAAGGCCCTGGTCACGGCCTGAGGTCTGCCGCCCTGCGGCGCTGTCCTGCCGGGACCTGACCCTGGAGGGCAGCCGTTTGTCGAGATTTCAGGCCGGGTTCGTATTGTCTTGGTATTCATCTGGACAATAAACTGGGGACCAGGAGGGCACCATGGCCCCGACGAACTCCCCCGACCTCATGAGCATCGGCGACATCTGCTCGGAGACGGGCCTCTCGCCGGACGTCGTCCGCGTCTGGGAACGCCGCTACGGATTCCCCGTGCCGGTCCGTCTGCCTTCGGGGCACCGGCGGTACCGGGAGGCCGACCTGAGGCGCCTGCGCCTCATCGCCGAGGCCGTCGCGGACGGCCACCGGCCCAGCCAGGTGGTCCGGGCGGACGAGGAGGCCCTGCGCCACCTCATGACCAAGGACGCCTCCCCGAAGCACGCGGGAGCCGTGGACGCCGTCTTCCAGGCCGTCGCCGCCCTCGATTCCGCCGCCATCCGCTCCCGGCTGGACGAGGCGCGCCGGGACCGGGGCCTCCGGGACTTCCTCCAGAACATCGTCTCCCCGCTCCTGGACCGGGTGGGGATGGCCTGGGCGGACGGCAGCCTGGACATCCACCACGAGCACCTCCTCACCGAGGTGCTGGAGGACCTGCTCCGCCAGATGCGGATGGACTACCCCCCGCAGCCTTCCCGGGGCAGCGTCCTCCTCGCCACGCTGCCCGGCGAACGCCATCGCCTCGGCCTCCTGATGGTGGCCCTGCTCTACGCCGCCTCGGGGGTCCGCGTGGAGCTGCTGGGCGTCGACCTCCCGGTGGCCAGCATCGCCCACGCCGCCCGGACCCTGAAGGCGGACCGCGTGGCCGTGAGCCTCTCCATCCAGAGCGCGGGCGAGACCACCCGGCGCCTCCTCATGGACCTCCAGGAACGCCTGCCGGACGGCTGCCGCCTCATCGTGGGCGGGCAGGGCGCCGCACGGACCCGGAGGATCGAGGGCGTGGAGCGGATGTCGGGGCTGGACATCCTCTGAAGAGGCGCCCCGAACACGCGGGAGGAGGGCCCCACGGCCCATCCCTGGTCCCCGCGAAGGGCCAGCCCCGAGGTGTGAAATTCCCGTCGCCCAGAAGTAAGGGTTGTGCCCCCGTGCCGCATCACCTATAAAAGTTCCCGCCGGCCTGGTCGCAGTCAGGTCCCGCGGCCAGCACCCAAGGCCCGCCCCTTCTGCCCCCCCAACCACACCTCGTGGAGGATCCATATGAAGTTCTTTTTCCACTTAGCGCGTGTCGGCGCCCTCCTGACGGCCACCGCCGCCCTGAGCGCCCAGGCTCCGGGCTCCTTCGCATTCAAGATGGGCGGCGGCCCCCTCGGTGGCCAGGCCAAGGGCGTCTTCGGAAACGCCGGCTACACCGCGGGAGCCGACCTTGAATACACCACCAAGTTCGGATCGGACAGCCGGCTCGTCTACGGCTTCGGGTACCGCTACCTGCCCGGCGACAACGACCTCCTGAGCTACATCCCCTTCAGCATCGCCGCGACCAACGTCAACCCGAGCTACTACGAGACCCGCAACCGCAGGGCCGAGGGCCAGTCCTTCCATCTCGCCGCCCTCTACCGCCAGGACGCCTGGCTCGACGGCGTCTACTGGCAGGGCGGCCTGCGCCTGGGGCGCACCCGGGTGAAGTCGGTGGACACCGGCACGCGCATCACCACCAACGGCCAGGCGATCGCCAACACCACCACCACCACCCCCAGCGCCAACATCCTGGCCATCGACTCCATCGCCACCAACGAATCCAAGGCGTCCACCGCGATCACCCCCGTCCTCGGCGTCGGCTACCGCTTCGGCGACAAGTACGCCGTGGAGCTGAACGCGGCCAACGTCACCGTGTCCACCCCGAAGGTGTCCTCGAAGAGCGGCCTCTCCTTCGAGCTGTCCTTCAGCGTGACCTTCTAACCGACGACCTTCGCTGGGAGTTCCAACATGACGATTCCGAACAGGACTACGTTCACGGCGCTGGCTTTCCTCCTGGCCGCGGGGCCCGCCGCGGTCGCGCAGGAGTCCACCGGCCAGATCCTCGGGGCGCTGCGTCTCAAGGACGGCAAGGCCGTGGCCAACGCCACCATCACCATCACCTCGCCCGCCCTGCAGGGGCAGCGCCGCGTCGCCACCGACGGCGCCGGCACCTTCCGCGCGCCCCTGCTCCCGCCCGGGCGCTACACCCTCACCGCCTCGAAGGATGGCTTCGTCACGACCCGGGCCGAAGTCGAGCTCGGCGTCGGCCAGATCCTCCGCCAGGACCTCCTGACCGCCGAATCCGTGGCGGCCACGACGGTCGAGGTCGTGGCCACCGCCTCCACGGTGGACAAGACCGACGTGAAGCAGTCGACGGCCTTCTCCGACGACGTGCTCAACACGATCCCCCGCACGGTCCGGAGCCTCACCAACATCGCGCTCCTCGCCCCGGGCGTGACGACCGGCATCGCCGGGCGAGTCACCATCCGCGGCAGCCAGACCACCGGCAACCGCTACCTCCTGAACGGCACGGACATCGCCGACAACGTGTTCAACGTCTCCGGCGGCCGGCAGTACTACGTGGACGATTCCATCGACCAGGTCCAGGTGCTCCAGAGCCCCGTGCACGCCCGCTACGGCAACTTCACCGGCGGCGTGATCAACGCCATCACCAAGTCCGGCGGCAACGACTTCTCCGGCGTCCTCCGCGCCAACATCAACCGGACCGACTGGAGCGCCGCGGCACCCCGCGGGCTCCGCCCCGCCGTGGCCCCCTCCAACAGCGGCCTCACCAACGGCGAGGACATCCTCAGCCGCACCTACACCCTCCAGGTGGGCGGCCCGATCTGGAAGGACCGCATCTGGTTCAACTTCTCCACGAAGCAGAACCCGCAGTCCGCGACCCAGGGGACCTTCTCGGCCCCCGGCCCCACCACCACGAACTCCGACGGCAGCCCGCGCCTCACGCTGCCCACGGAAGGCGCGGCCTACACCACCACCACGGACCTCACCTTCTACGAGGGCAAGCTGACCTTCGCCATCACCTCCGACCACACCATCGAGGTCGGCGGCAGCAAGCAGAAGCAGCACACGGCGAACAGCCCGTTCATCGGGAACTCCTTCGACCCCGACACCCTCTCGGACCGCGACGACACCAACGAGTACCGCTCGCTCGCCTACCGCGGCGTGCTCGGCAACAACCTCAGCATCGAGGCCCGCTTCTCCAACAAGATCGACCAGATCCTGAGCGGCGGCAAGCTCAACCGCCCGCGGAACCAGCGCATCGACGTGCTGCTGAGCAACCTCGCCTACTATCGCTTCAACAACGCCACGTTCAGCGCGGTGAATCCCCTCGAGCGCAACGCCAAGACCTACACCGCGAACGTGACCTGGTACAGCCCCACCACCGCCATGGGCCAGCACATCGTGGACGTCGGATTCGAGCGCGTCCGCACCGGCCAGAAGTCGGACAATGCCCAGACCCCCACCGGCATCCGCATGTTCGTCTCGGGCATCAACCCCGACGGCACCTACCGCGCCTTCCGGTCCGGCGTCCCCAGCGGCGGCGACAGCATCGAGCTGAGCCTGACCAGCGCGGCCGAGGCCACCTCCGTGGCCGACTCCGCCTGGATCAACGACGTCGTCACCTTCTCGCCCTCGTGGCAGATCATGCTCGGCCTGCGCTACGACAAGGCCAGCGCCACGGACACCCTGGGCACGAAGACCATCAGCTCCAGCAAGATGAGCCCGCGCTTCCAGGTCACCTACGACCCCTTCCAGGACCAGAGCTGGATCTTCCGCGGCCACGCCGCCACCTACGTGGGCCGGCTCCATGACGGCTTCACCACCCGCTTCACCTACTCCGGCAACCCCGTCCGCGAAGGCTACCTGATCAAGACCAACGGGACCGCCTACACCTACGACCAGATCACCAATCTCGCGTCGTGGGACATCAGCCCCGACGGCTTCATCTACGCCGCCGGCGGCCCCACCTCCTTCGTGGACCCGAACATCAAGGCCCCGTCCGCGAACGAGTACGGCCTGAGCGCCCGCCACAACTGGAAGGACGGCTCCTTCATCGAGTTCCGCACCGCCCGCAGGGTCTGGAAGGACTTCTACAACGACTTCAACGTCATCGGCGACGAGTACGCCTACAACTCCGTCATCGTCCCCGGCATCTCCGTGCGCAACATCGGCACCCGGTGGCGCACCGATGATCGCGTCAAGCGCCATTACAACAACGCCGAGATGGAGTTCCTCTTCGTCCTCTCGCCCCAGTTCCAGTTCGGCGGCAACTACACCTACGCCACCCTGAAGGGCAACGGCGAAGGCGGCGACTCGGGCGGCGCGAACGTGGCCGTGACCGGCGACACCCTGGGCGACTTCGACGCGGTCCACCAGGCCAATGGCCGGGACACCAACTACTACGCCCCCTACGGCTTCCTCGCCGGCGACCAGAGCCACAAGGCCAGCCTCTACCTGAACTACATCAACCGGTCCGAGAAGGGCACCCTGTTCACCGGCTCCCTCCTCTTCAACTATTCCGGTGGCGGCGTCTACAGCCTCACGCGTTCCACCGTGTTCGGCAGCGAGCTCCAGGCCGCCGCGACGGCCGCCGGCAGCACCATCGCTTCGCAGTACTCCAGCTTCTACCCGAACTACACCCGCTACTTCGGGGAGCGCGGCATCGGCCGCTTCAACGACACCTTCAACTTCGACCTCAAGCTCGGCCTGGAAGTCCCGATCTGGAGCAAGCTGCGCGGGTTCGTCGAACTGACCGTGTTCAACGTCTTCAACCACTGGCAGCGCGCGACCTTCTCCACCTCCACGCTCGCGGGCACGGTGACCACCACCAGCCCCCTCAGCGGCTACCGCGCCCTCCCCTGGGGCACCAACACCTCAAACCTGACGGGCTGGGGCACCTACGGGGCCGCGGACTACGTGGGCGGCCGCTCCGTCGTCCTGTCGACCGGATTCAAGTGGTAATCCCTGACCCTCACCTGGAGACATCGCGATGAAGCTCTTCCGCACCATTCCGCTCCTCGCCCTCGGCGTCCTGCCCGCCTTCGCGCAAACGCCGGGATTCGAGGCGAACGTGTCCACGATGATCGGCGTCGGGGACATGACCCGCATCACCTCCGCCAACGACTTGGTCGGGAACTCCCTCGAGTTCGGCTTCCGCCTCGACATGGCCGACGGCGTCGCCCACCGCTTCCACCTCGGCGCCTTCGGCGTCAAGGGCAAGCCGGGCACCGGCCTCGAAGGCTCGTCCCCGAAGCATTTCGTGTTCGGCTACGACCTCATGAAGGATTTCAAGAAGTGGTCCTTCTACGGCGGCCTCATGGCCGTGAAGTGGAAGCAGGACGACGGCAAGATCACCGATTCGGCCTTCGGGGACGTCGTTCCCGGCTCGACCACGAACTTCAACAACAAGGGCAAGGGCACCAAGTTCGGCGCCCGCATCGGCACCGAGTACATCTTCAACGCCCACTGGCGCGGCGTGCTCGGCTACAACCAGACCGAGTTCAACAAGCGCTACCAGCCGGGCTGGTGGAACCTGGGCGTGACCTACCGCTTCTAGGGCGCGCGACGCGCCGTCAAGAGGGGCCCTCCGGGGCCCCTTTTTCGTGGCTGGCTGGGCTATCGTCAGGGCATGGCCCGCATCCTCCTCCTCCACACCGGCGGCACCCTGGGCATGACGCCCCACGGGACGCCCTCCTCCCTGGCGCCGGGGGCCTACCTGGACCACGTGCTGGAGCAGGTGCCGGAACTGAAGGAGCTGGCGGAGCTGGAGGTGGAGGTCCCCTTCAACTGCGACAGCGCGACCCTGGAGCCCGAGGGGGTGCTGGGCCTCGCCGCCCACGTGCGCGCCTCGGCCGCGCGCTTCGACGGAATGGTGCTCATCCACGGCACGGACACCATGGCCTTCACAGCCTCCCTGCTGGGCTTCCTGCTCGCGGACCTGGGCAAGCCCGTGGTGCTCACCGGCAGCCAGCGGCCCCTCGCCTACGTGCGCAGCGACGCGCGGGGCAACCTCGTGAACGCGGTGGACCTCGCCACCCGCGGCGTCGCCGAGGTGGGGATCTGCTTCGGCAACCGGTGGCTGCGCGGCGTGGCCTGCGACAAGGTGAGCGTGCACCGCTTCGACGCCTTCGACTCCCCGAACCTCCCGCCGCTCGCCGAGATGGGCATGGACGTGGTGGTGGACCCCGAGGCGGGGACCTTCCCGCGGCGGGTGCCGCCGGGCCTCGGCGGGCGTTTCGACGCGCGCGTCCACGCCCTGCGCCCCTTCCCCGGCATGGCCTGGCACCTGCCGCCGCCGGAGGCCCGCGCCGTGCTGATCGAGGCCTACGGAGCCGGCAACCTCCCCACGGGACGGGCCGACCTCCAAGCCTTCGTGGACCACTGCGCGGAGCGCGGCCTGCCGGTGGTGGTGGGCACCCAGTGCGCCTCCGGGGCCGTGGACCTCACCGCCTACGAGCTGGGCCGCTTCCTGGAGGCCCGGGGGGCCATCTCGGGCGGGCCGCACACCCGCTGGGCCAGCCTCGCCAAGCTGGGGCTGCTGCTGGGTGCGAACCACGGGCTCGGGGCCGTCCGCGAGGCCTTCGCGACGTCCTGGGCGGGCGAGCCCGTCTAGGGTCCCAAGGGCCTCAGGACGACGAGAGCGCCTCCTCCCCGAGCCCGAGGAGGAAGTCCAGGGCCTGCCCGCGCTGCGCGAGGAGGTCGTCGTAGGACCGCCCCGCGCGCCAGACCAGGAGGTCCCGCCAGCCCGGCTCCACCGCGGCCCAGAGGGCGCGGGCCGCCACGGGGAGCGCCCACAGCAGGCTCGCGGCGGTGCAGTGGACCTTCCTCAGCTCCCGGACCTCACCGGCATGCCCGCCGTCCCGAAGCCCTTCGACGTGCCCTTCGAAGGCCGCCCGGTCTAGGTCCCGGGCCTCCCGGGGATCCGCCCGGAAGGTGGCCAGGGCGCCGCCCACCAGGGAGGCGGCGTCGGCCCCCAAGGGGCCCCGTCCCGCCTGGGCCCAGTCGAGCAGGACCCATTCGGCCTCCCGGCCTGGATCGGAAGGCACCGGCACCAGGTTCAGGGGGTGGAGGTCCCCGTGGAGGAAGCCCTCGGGGAGCCCCTCGAGGGCGTTCAGCAGGCGGTCCCGCGCGGACCACAGGCCGAGCAGGCGGTCCTTCAGGGAGGCGGGCCAGCGGCGGCGGACGTCGGGATGACGCCAGACGTCCTCCCGGGCGATGACGCCGGCGGGACCGTCGCGGTGCAGGACGTGACCCCGCAGCCCCGCGCCCCGGAGCCATCGCCCGCCGGCGGGCGGGACGGGGACGCTGACGTTGAATCGGCCGAGGGCGCGCGCGACCCGCCGGAAGGCTGGAGGGTCCCAGGCCCGGTCCGCGCCCGCGCCCGCGGGGACGTCCTCGAGCCAGATCCACGCGGTCCCGTCGGCCTCGACCTCCACGCCGTGGCATGCCGGGGCCCGCACCGGACCGGGAAGGCCGCGCAGGGCGCCCGAGGCATAGAGGTCGGACTCGGTGCGCCAGGCGAACCCGTCCCCGGGATCCCGGACCACCTTGAGCACCAGCCGCCAGGGCAGCCTCGCGGCTCCCGCGCAGGCGAGGCCCCGGAAGCGGTACAGGCCCGCCGTCGCGTCCCCCCAGCTCCATTCGGGGAGCGGCTCCTGGCGCCACTCCGTGACCACGGCCCCCGGGACGCCGAGCGCCCCTTCCACCCGGTCCTGCAGGCGGGCGCGATCCACCCGCGGTACTGCGGCCTGCGCCATGCGCGTTCCCCCCGCTCCGATTCTTCCACGGCCCCGGCCGGGTTGTCCGGCGGCTAGGGCCGGGCTCCCGGGACCGATAGACTGGAGCTTTCCCCGAGGCTCCCATGCTGGATCTCCACCTCCTCCGCCAGGACCTGGACGCCGTCGAACGGGGTCTCGCGAATCGCGGGCTGGCCTTCGACCGGGCGACGTTCGAAGCGCTGGAGCGGTCCCGCAAGGCCGTGATCCAGGAGGCCGAGGCCCTGAAGGCCGAGCGCAACCGCGTGAGCGAGGAGGTCGGCCGCCTGAAGCGCGAGAAGCAGGACGCCAGCGCCCTCATCGAGCAGCAGCGCGCCGTCGGCGAGAAGCTCAAGGCCCTGGAGCAGGCGGAGAAGGAGGCCGAGGCGGCCTTCCGCGACTTCCTGGCCCTGATCCCCAACCTGCCCCACGCCTCGGTGCCCGTGGGCAAGGACGAGCACGCCAACCTCGAGATCAAGCGCTGGGGGCAGGTCCCCGCCATCGAGCAGCCCCTGGACCACGTGGAGCTGGGCACGAAGCTCGGCATCCTCGACCTGGACCGGGCGGCCAAGCTCAGCGGCGCGCGCTTCAGCGTGCTGAAGGGCCTGGGCGCCAAGCTGGAGCGGGCGCTGGCCACCTTCATGCTCGACCGCCAGGGCGCCGCGGGCTACACCGAGGTGATCCCGCCCTACCTGGTGAACGCTGAGAGCCTCTATGGCACGGGCCAGTTGCCGAAGTTCGAGCAGGACCTCTTCAAGATGCCCCATGGCGAATCGAGCCTCTACCTCATCCCCACGGCCGAGGTGCCCGTCACCAACCTCTACCGGGACGAGGTGCTGCCCTTCGACGCGCTGCCCCTGCGCCACTGCGCGCTGACGCCCTGCTTCCGCTCCGAGGCCGGCAGCTACGGCAAGGACACCAAGGGCATCATCCGCCAGCACCAGTTCCACAAGGTGGAGCTGGTCGCCTTCTGCGCCCCGGAGCAGGCCGAGGCCGAGCTGGAGCGCCTCACGGGCAACGCTGAAGCGATCCTCGAGGAACTGGAGCTGCCCTACCGCCGCGTCCTGCTCTGCACCGGCGACATGGGCTTCAGCAGCCAGAAGACCTACGACCTGGAGGTCTGGGTGCCGTCCCAAGGCACCTACCGGGAGATCAGCTCCTGCAGCTGGTTCGGGGACTTCCAGGCCCGCCGCGGGAACCTCAAGTTCAGGCCCGCGGATCCCAAGGCCAAGGCCACGTTCCTCCACACCCTCAACGGCAGCGGCCTCGCCGTGGGCCGCACCTGGCTGGCGGTGCTGGAGAACAACCAGCAGCCCGACGGCAGCGTGAAGGTGCCGAAGGCGCTGCAGCCCTACCTGGGCTGCGACGTCATCCGCGCCTAGGCCCGCCATGAGCCTCCTCGCCGTCGAGGGCCTGGGACTCCGCCGCGGCGGGGCCTGGCACCTCCGCGGCGTCTCCTTCGACATCGAACCCGGCGAGGCCTGGGGCGTGGTGGGCGAGAGCGGCGCGGGCAAGACGACCCTGATGCAGCTCGCGCTCGCCCTCCTGGAGCCCACCGAAGGCTCCGTCCGGCTGGACGGGGCGGCCTGGTCGGGGCTGCCCGAGAAGGCCCGGCGGCCCCGGCGGCCCCGGCTCCAGGCGGTCTTCCAGGACCCCCTCGCCAGCCTGCCGCCCCACCTCAGCGGCTGGCAGATCCTCAGCGAGCCCCTCGAGATCCACCGGCGCGGCGAGGCCCGGTCCCGGCGCGAGGCCGCCGCGGCCATGGCCGGGCGGGTCAAGTTCCCTGAATCCGCCCTGGACCAGAAGCCCGCCGCCTGGTCCGGCGGCCTGGCCCAGCGCCTGGCGGTGGCCCGGGCCCTCATGCTGGACCCCGCGCTGCTGGTGCTGGACGAACCGCTCTCGGCCCTGGACCCGACCCTCGGCGGGCACCTGCTGGAGCTGCTGCTGGAGCTGAAGGCCGCGGGCACGGCGCTGCTCTTCGTGAGCCATGACCTCCCGGCGGTGGCGCGGCTGTGCGACCGCATGCTGGTGCTCTACGGCGGCGAGGCGATGGTCCAGGGCCCTGCCGCGGGACTGCTCCGGGACCTGCGGCATCCCTACCTCAAGGGCCTGTGGGAATCCGTGCCCAGCCTCGACCGGCCCGGGGCGCCCCGCCGCTGGGGCGTGGAGGTGGTGCGGCCGGAGCTGCCCGGCGCCTGCCGCCTCTATCCACGCTGCCCGTCGGCCACGGAGGCCTGCCGCAGCGCCCCGCCCCACGGCGAGGCCCTGCGCTGCCACCATCCGGACCCGCCGCCCGGCGCGGGCTAGGCTGGGCGTCCCGAAGGCTATTCGACCTCGAGCTTCTCGTCAGACAGGTCGGCCAGCCAGATGCCGTTCAGCCGGCCCCAGAGGGAGCTGAAGCCCGGGCGCAGGCGGCCCTGCTGCAGCATCTGGGACTGCTCGGCCATGAGCACGCGCTGCCCGGACTCCCGCTGGAGGGTCTCGATCACGGCGCGGCGCTGCTCGAAGGTGGGCGCCGGCATCGGGGTCCGGCCCTTCACCCTGCCGGCCCACAGGCCCTGGGCCGTCCAGAAGGGACCGAGCACCTTCCCGTCGGGACCGTCCAGCAGGGCGGCGCGGACCGCTGGCTGCCGGGCGGGTTCCCCGACCCCCTCGAGGGTCTTGGTCGCCTCGGTGTAGGAGCCGCCCAGGGTGTTCAGCCCGGCGCCGCCCGCCAGCGCGGCGCGGGTCTTCTCCAGCAGGAGGCGGCGGGACTCCTCCACGCGCCAGCCCTCCAGGACCTTGTCCCGGATCTCGGCGAGGGGTGGCACCGAGGCCGCCAGCTCCTCCTTCACCCGGAACACCACGAGCTGGTCGCCCGCGGTCAGGACCTGGGACACGGCGCCGACCTTGGCGGCGAAGGCCGCGCGGATCACGGGGGCCGGCGTGCGCAGGCCCTCCAGGGACGCGGCGTCCTCGAGGAAGGGCTTGGACACCGCGAGCGGCAGGCCGAGGCCCCGCGCCGCGGCGGTGAACTCACCCTTCTTCCGCAGCTCTTCCAGCTTGGCCTTGGCCCGGGTCTCGAAGCGCTCCCGGTTGATCTGGGCCAGGAGCTCGCCCTTGGCCTCCTCGAAGGGCTTGACCCGGCGTCCCGTCAGCTTGATGAGGTGGACGCCGAACTGGGTGCGCACCGGCTGGCTGAGCTCGCCCTCCTTCAAGGCCGCGGCGGCGTCCTCGAAGGGCTTCACCATCGCGCCGTGGTTGAACCAGCCGAGGTCGCCGCCCTTGCCCTTGCCGCTGGGGTCCATGGTGTTCTCGTCGGCGGCCTTCGCGAAGTCCAGGCCGGCGGCGATCTTCGCCCGCAGGGCCTCGGCCTTCTTCAGGGCCTCGCCGGCCTCCGCCTCGGACTGGGCGCTGAAGAGGATGTGGCTGGCCCGCAGCTGCTGGTACTCGGACTTCTTCGCCTCGTAGGCCTTCTGCAGCGTGGCGTCGTCCACGACCGGCTGGTCCTTCATCGACGCGGCGTCGAGGGCCACGTACTGGATAACGCGCCGCGCGGGCTGGCGGAAGCGCTCGCCGCTGCCCTTCAGGAAGTCCGCCAGCCGGGCGTCGCCGGGGTCGGCCACCGAGGCCGGGTCGGGCTGGAGCAGGACGGACTCGAGGTCCACCGTCTCGTAGCGGGCCCGCAGCTCGCGCTGGACCCAGGCCTCGTTGAGGGGAAGCGCGTTGGAGACCTGCTGCGCCAGCTTCATGGCCAGCAGGTTGGTCCGGGACTCGAGCTCCCACTGGCGCAGGCTGAGCCCGTTCTCCCGCAGGATGCTCTCGATCTCCGGGAGCGGACGCAGGGACCCGTCGGGCTGGACGAACACCGGCTGGGCCTTCAGCATCGCTTCCAGCCGATCCCGCACCTCCTGGTCGGTGACCACCACGCCGTGGCGGTCCGCGAGGGCCAGGTTCAGCTTCTGCTGGACCACCTCCTGGAGGGCGAAGCGCCGCAGCATGGGGAGCTGGGCGTCCAGGTCCTGACCCTTCGGCATGCGCTGCAGGATCGCGCGGATGCGCTCGTCCACGTCGCGCTTGAGCACCTCGTGGCCATAGACCCGCGCCACCACGCTGTCCGGGGCCTCGTGGGTCCCGCCGCTGGGGGCCAGGTAGGCCAGCATGCCCACGGCGAGGGCGAGCATCATGCTGCCGGTGAGGGCCTGCTGGCCCTTGAAGACTTTGCGGAAATCCTGGAGCATCTCGATCCTTCGGCCGGGGCTCGGCCCGAATCCTCAAGGTTATCAAAGCGGGCGAAGGACGTTAAACTGAAAGGCTTGGAGCGCGCATGGCCATTCATCCCGTGCTGACCTGGGGGGACCCCCGGCTCAAGCGGAACAGCGAGGACGTCGGGGCCTGGAGCCCGGAGCTGGACCAGCTCGTCTCGGACATGTTCGAGACCGCCCTCGCCGAGGAGGGCGTGGGCCTGGCGGCCCCGCAGATCGGCTTCAACATCAACCTCGCGGTCATCGACTGCAGCGCCGGCGCCGACCCGGCCCAGAAGATCGTCCTCATCAATCCCGAGATCGTCCGGGAGGAGGGGATCCAGCGGGGGCCCGAGGGCTGCCTCTCCATCCCGGGGATCCACGAGGTGCTGGAGCGCCCGAAGAAGGTGTGGCTGAAGAACCGCCGGCCCGACGGAACCTGGTACGAGCAGGAGGGCGAGGACCTGCTCGCGCGCGCCTTCTGCCACGAGATCGACCACCTGCGCGGCCGGCTCTTCGTGGAGTACTTCGGTCCCGTGAAGCGCCAGGTCATCCAGCGGAAGTACCAGAAGCTGCACCGATGACGAAGGTCGCCTTCCTCGGCACGCCGGAAGCGGCCGTGCCGGTCCTGCGGGCCCTGGCCGGCGCCGCGCGGGTGGACGCGGTCTTCACCAACCCGGACCGCCCGAAGGGCCGCGGCCAGGCCCTGCTGCCCCCGCCCGTGAAGGAAGCGGCGCTCGACCTGGGCCTGCCCGTGCACCAGCCCGCCTCCTGGAAGGCGCCGGAGACCCGCGCCCTGTGGGAGCCCCTGGGCATCGACCTCGCCGTCGTCGTGGCCTACGGGCACATCCTGCCCGCCTGGATGCTGGACTCCTGCCGCCTCGGCGCCTGGAACCTGCACTTCTCCCTGCTGCCCCGCTGGCGCGGCGCGGCGCCGGTGAACCACGCCCTCCTGGCCGGGGACCCCGAGACCGGCGTGAGCCTCATGCGCCTGGAGCCGGGCCTGGACGCGGGGCCGGTGCTGGCCAAGGCGCGGCGGCCGGTCACGGACCAGGACGACGCGGAAGGCCTCCTGGCGGAGCTGGCGGGGGACGCGGCCGCGCTGCTCGCCCGCCACCTCCCCTCGCTCCTGGACGGATCGGCCCGCCCCGAGCCCCAGGACGCCGCCCGCATGACCCCGGCCCCGAAGCTCTCGAAAGAGATGGCCCGGCTGGACTGCGCGGAGCCGGCGGCGGCGCTGCATCGCCGCGTGCGCGCGCTGCAGCCGTGGCCCGGCGCCGAGGTGACCGTCGACGGGCAGGTCCTCAAGGTCCGTGGCGTGGGACCGGCCGGTCCGACCCCGGACCCCGCCGGCACGCTGCGCTGGAACCGGACCGGCGCCTGGCTCGCCGCCGGCGACGGGCGTGCCCTCGAGCTCACGCGGCTCCAGCGCCCCGGGAAGCCCGTTCAGCCGGCCCTCCAGGCCCTCCAGCCCTGGGGCCCCGAAGGCTCCCGCCGGGTCGGGTGAGGGCCGGGCTCAGCCGAGCTTGGAGGCCACCTCCCGGTATTCCGGGTCGATCTCGGCCACGGCCTTGAACTCCGCCATGGCTTCGTCGCCGCGGCCGAGCCCGGCGAGCATCTCGCCCAGGTCGTAGCGCAGCCCGATGCTGTCCTCCGGAGGGAAGCCCGGCGCGTGGATGCCCTGGCGCAGCCAGTCCAGCGCCGCGTCCATGTTGCCCTGGCTGGCCTCGCAGATGCTCAGCATGGAGCAGCACTCCAGGGTGCGCTCGGGGTCCCGCATCGCCTTCTTGAACTCCTCGATGGCGGGCTCCACCAGCATCATCTCCTTGTAGGCGATGCCGAGGTTGTAGTGGGTGTCGTAGTCGTCGCCCCGGACCTGCTGCTCGACGCCCTCGCGGAAGGCGTTGAAGAGCTCGTCCACGCTCTGGATCTTCTCCACCACGTTGGTGGCGTCGTGCATCTCCTCGCCCTCGCCGGACTCGAGGAGGGCGTCCCCCAGCACGTCCGTGAGGTCGAAGAAGGAGTGGGCGAAGTCGTCCTCCGCGGCCGCGGCCGGCTTCGCCTCGTGGCCCAGCTTGCGGAGGGTCTCCTCCACGGTGTGCATGCGGGAGAGGAGTTCCGGGTGGTCCGGGTACTGCTTCAGGGCCGCCTCGATCTCGGCCTTCGCCTCGTCGGGGTTGCCGTAGTCCATCTGGAAGTCGATGTCGGAGAGCAGGGCCAGGATCTCGTCGTCCACCACGGGGCCGGCGGCCGCGGCCAGGGGCGGCGGGAAGGCCGAGGGCGGGAGGATCTGGGTGGGAGGCTCGAGGTCCGCGAAGGACGCGGCCGGCGGCAGAGCGACGGGCGCGGCCGGCGCCGGGAGGGGCTCCAGCGGCTGCAGGGAGGCGAAGGGGTCCGACGCGAAGACCTCCGCGGGCGGCGCCACGGGCAGGGTCGTGGGAAGGCCGGCCAGGAAGGGATTCGGAGGCAGGGCGGGGGGCGCCGCCGCGACGGGCGCGGCCGGGGGCGCGGGCGCGACCGGGAGGCCGAGGGCGGCCGCATCGAGTTCCGGCGGCGGAAGCTCCAGGGGCGGCAGGGCCAGGTCCTCGTCGTGGAGGGGCTCGGGCGCGGGCGGCGCGGCCAGGGGTTCGAAGCCCATGCGCTGGCTGATGGGGACGATGTCGGGGAAGGCCTCAGGAGCCTTGGGGGCCGCGCCGGGAAGGTCGAGGGCGATGGGGGCCGGGGGGAGGCCGGGCACCAAGGTGAGGTCTTCCGGCGGGGCGCCCAGGGGAATGGGGGCGTCGAGGGCGATGGGCGCGCCCAGGGCGATGGCGGGCGCGGCGGGCTCGACCGGGGCCCCCAGGGCGATGGCCGGCGGGGCGGGCTCGATCGGGGCCCCCAGCGCGATGGGTTCGGCCATCGGGGCGCCCAGGGCGATGGCGGCCTGGGGCGCGAAGGGATCGGGCGGGGGCGCGGGCTTCGGGGCCTCCGCCGCCGGGGCGGCCGCCACGCTCTCGAGACCCAGCGTCCGGCGATGGAGCCGCGTGGACCCGGGGAACATCTGCTCGGCGCGGTCCAGGAGCTGGACGGCGAGCTTCTTCTTGTTGGCGCTGGCCAGCACCGTGGCCGTCTGCACGTAGTGCATCTGCACGCGAGTGAGGATGCCGCTCTGCCGGTGCAGGTCCGCCACCTTCTCGATGACCTCCATGTTGGCCGGGTCCAGCTCGAGGATCTTCTTGTACACGTCCAGGGCGCGATCCGTGGACCGGGTGCGCATGAGGGTCTCGGCCTCGCGCTCCAGCTGCTGGATCTGCATCCGCCTGACCGGGTCCACCTCGGTGTACTCGAGGCCGAACATGGTGATGTCCATGGCCCCGGTCCCGGGCGCCGTGGGGGGGGGCGGGGCCGTGGCCGAGCCCTCCTGGGGCGTCACGCCCATGGCGCGGAGCTGCTCGCCGATCTGCGTGGCCATGGGCTGGTCCCGCTGCTGCATGGCCAGGGTGTAGGCGTGCTGCAGCGCGTTCACCTGGTCGGCGCGCGCGCCGCCCTGGTGGGCGATCTCGGCGAACTGGATCCAGGCCTCCAGGGTGTACTGGCCCTGGAGGGCGTTCCGGAGGGCCTTGGCCACCATGTCGCCGGCCCCCCGGCGGGCGAACTCCCGGCCGATGGCCTTGAAGAGCCGGAGCCCCTCGTCGGTCCGCCCGGACTTGGTCATCTCCCGCAGGGCGCGCTCGCACAGCCCCATGCACTTCTCCGGGAGCTGGGGGATCTGGGCCAGGGCCTCCAGGGCCCGGTCGGGGTTCTTCGACTGGAGCTCGATCTCGGCCAGCGCCTCCAGCAGCTCCGGGCTGCGCGGGTTCGCGCCGAGCCCCTCCCGCAGGTGGGCCGCGGCGCCCGGAAGGTCGCGCTGGATGACGGCGAGGCGGGACTGGGTGAGGAAGACCTGGGGCGTGCTCACCATGGCCTTGGCGCGCTCCAGGACCTGGCCGGCCTCGGCGTGCATCTGCTCGATGGCGAGGGCCTCGGCCACCTCCAGGTAGATCCCGGCAGCCTTGTCCTTCATGCCTTCCTTGTTGTACAGGTCGGCGAGCTTGATCTTGTTCTTGAGGTTCTTCGGGTCGAGGTCCACGACCTTGCCGAACTCCTCCAGGGCGCGCTTGATGAGCCCCTTCTTGGTGAAGTGCTCGGCCACCTGCATGTGCACCTGCAGGGCGTCCTTGATCATGTTGGTCTGGCGGTAGAGGTCCGCCAGGCGCGAGGCCAGGTCGATGTCGTCGGGGGCGTGGCGGAAGGCCTTCTTCAGCACGGCGGTGGCCCGCGCGCCGAAGCCGTCCCGCTCGTAGCCCATGGCCGCGCGCTTGAAGAGGTCCACGGCGTCGCCCAGCTTCCCCGCCTGGATGCAGAGGTCCCCGATCGTGTTCATCATGTTCAGATCTTTGGGGTTGTCATCCAGCAGCTTGCGCATCTCGTCGATGGCGCGGTCGACGCGGCCGGCCGCCAGAAGCTTGTCGGCTTCCTTCTTGACCTTGACGCGATCGATCGCCATGCGTGGCCTCGGGAGAGCTTCGGGAACGGGGTCCAGACAGTCTATGCGCGTGGAAAGGCCTTGGATAGGGTCAGGCCTGGACGCCCGGGGAGGCCGGCCGGAAGCTGCGTCCCGTGAAGGCCTCGGGGAGCAGGGCCGCGAGGCGGTGGAGGGCCCGGCCGCGCCGGTTCACCAGCAGCACCGGCAGGTCCTCCGCGAACTCCGCGAGGACCTGCCGGCAGGCTCCGCAGGGGGGCGTCAGGGTCTCGGCCTCGGTGACCACCACCAGCGCCACCAGGTCGCCGGCCCGCATCCCCCGGGCCACCGCGGTCCCGATGGCGTTGCGCTCGGCGCAGACGCAGACCGGGTAGCTGGCGTTCTCGACGTTGCAGCCCCCCACGGTCTCGCCGGCGGTGGTGCGCAGGGCGGCGCCGACCTTGAAGCCGGAATAGGGGGCGTGGGCATGGGACCGGGCCTCCCAGGCGGCGTCCACGAGGGGCTGCCAGGCGGCGTCGTCAGGGCGTTCGAAGGGCATCGGCACCTCGGGGGGATCAGCCTAGCGCAGCCTCGAGGCCCGTCAACGGCTGGGCGCCGCTGCCCGAGGGTTCGGGCGCGGCGGTGCCCGCGGCCCCTTCCCCCTGGGCCAGGGCGAGGGCGCGCCAGCACTCGGTATGGCCCTGGTAGGCGCGGCGGGCGTCCCGGGCGACGATCTCCAGCGCGACGTCCTTGCGCTGGAGCCGGGCCTGGAGGATGGCCCCCGAGAGCCGCTCCAGCTCCTTCTCGAAGGGCCGGCCGGGGGCCCACAGGGCGAGGTCGAGGCGCAGGTTGAGTCCCAGGGGGCGTTCTCCCTCGAAGGTCCGGACCCAGAGCACGCCGCGCTGGGCCGTGCGCTTCCAGTGGACGCGGCTCGGGGCGTCGCCGGGGCGGAAGGGGCGGGCCCCTTCGGGGCTGGTGGTGCCGGGCGCGGGAAGGGTGTGCCGGACCTCGCCGAGTTCCCCCGGAGGCAGCGTGGGGGAGGTCCGGGGGTGCGGCAGCACGAGCACCGGATGGTCCAGGGGGATGCGCCAGGCCTTCTCGAGGAAGCCGAAGGGCAGGCTGGTGCGCAGCTCGAGCCCCGTCACGCGGGTCCAGCCGCGGCGCTCGGCGCGGGCATGGAGCACCACCAGCACGTCCTCGCCCCCCTGTCCGCCGCCGAGGAAGCCGGGATCCACCTTGCCGTCCTCCAGGGCGAGGTGCAGCTCGAGGCCGCGCACCCGGCGGGGCGCCCGGTCCTTCAGCCTCACCCGCAGCCCGCCCCGCACCCGCGCGAAGAGGTTGCCCTCGTCGATGCCCACCAGGTCCACCCCCCGCAGCGCCGCGCGGCTCACCACACCGGAGACCAGGAAGAGGCCGAGCATGAGGGAGAAGGTGAGGTAGAGCAGGTTGTTCCCGCTGTTCACCGCGAACGCGCCCACCGCGAGCATGGCCAGCATGTACTGGAAGCCCAGCCGGGTGACGGAAAGGCGCAGGCGGCGGTCGTGCCAGAGGTTCATGCCCATCGGGGAGAGGTTCCCACGGTTGGGGGTCGTTGTCCCGGGGGTGGGGCGTCGAAGGTCCAGCGCGCCCGCCGGTGCCCGAACGAGCGAAGTGCCCTGGGATTCGAATCGGACTTTGAATTTGACTTTGAAGTTGACGTCGCAGTTGACGTTGCAGTTGACATTGACCTTCCAGGAGCACCTCGATCCGCGAGCGCCGCGCCCTTCGGCGCTCGCGGATCGAGGTGCCAGAGCGCGCAGCGCTCAAGGCCGACCGTTCCAGGCATGACCGATGGATCCCGCCTCGCCGATCCTCCCCACCGCCCCGGTCTCTCGAACATCAACGCGCGCTTCGACCCACTCCCTCCACCGTCCCGGCCATCCCTCCGACGACGCTGCGCGTCTGGCCCCGCAGTCTGATCGAATCCGCACACCCCGCGGATTCAATCAGCCTGGGGTGCTCCTTTGAAAAGCAGGACTCGGAGACGTGATCTCCCGCTCACAACCCATCCTTTCGATGGGGGTGTGCACGACGCTTGGGTCGCCCCCCTCACGCCTTGGGATACACCCGGATCCCCTTGAACTGCCGCAGCAGCACCTTCCCCGGCGCGAAGCCCCTTGGCTTGCTGACGTCCGCCACCCGGCAGACGTGCACCTCCACCTTGCCGCCATCCCTCGCCTTGCTGTGCCACGCGGCGAGCTGGGCGGCGCGCTCGAGGACTTCCCGGGGCAGCTCGCTGAGCTTGTCGGGGTTGCGGATGACCACGTGGCTGCCGGGGACGGAGGCCACGTGCATCCACACGTCCAGGGGCGCGGCCACCTTGAAGGTGAGGGCGTCGTTGTCGGCGTCGCCCTTGCCGATGAGCACCTCGAAGCCGTCCACAATCACGCTGCGGAAGGCCTGGCCCTTGCCGTCCTTGCGCTTCAGGGAATCCGGCTTCGTCTCCTTCGGGTCCTTCACGCGGGGCTTCTCCTTCGGCTTGACGGCGGGCACGTCATGGGGCGCCGACTGCGCCGCCTGCCATTGTCGCGCGAGATCCCCCTCCAGCACCGCGAGCCGCGCCAGCCCCCGCTCGGCCTTCTTCGCGGCGGCGAACCAGCGGCGGGCCGCGGTCTCGGCGGTCTCGCCCGCGGGCAGGTCCAGGCGCGAGCCGTCGAGGAACTCGACGCTCCCGGTAGCGCCCTTGAGGTGGTAGAGCTCCGCCGAGATCCGCGCCGCCTGGTCCTTCAGGGGCAGGGCGGCCGTGTGCCGGGCGCGATCCAGGGCGAGGCTGCGGCGCAGGCGCTCGAGCCGCTGCAGCTCCACCTCCCGCGCCCGGTCCACGGCCTGCGCCTTCGGGGCGAGAAGGATGCGCGCGGCCCGCGCCAGGGACCAGGCGCGGTGCCGCGCGGCGAGGTCGCCGTCGCCCTCGAGGACGTCCACCCGATCGCCCGCGAGGGCCGCATCCAGGTCCGTGCCGAAGCGATCCCGCCAGCGCTCCAGGGCCGGCGGCTGGCCGTCGGGGTCCGGCGCGCCTTTCGGGAAGGGCTGGCCGAGGCCCAGGCGCACCAGCGAGGGCGGCTCGCCGTCCAGGCGCAGGCCCGACCGCCCGGGAATGGCGCGCCAGGCCAGGGTGGTCGCCTCCAGGCGGCCGGTGATGGCCCGGCGCTGGAAGGCGAGGCCCAGCCAGCGCTCCCGCGGATCGCCTTCGACCTCCACCAGGCGCGCCCCCTTCAACTCCAGGCCCCAGCGGCGGGACTCGTCCTTCCGGGCCGCGGCCTTGAGGGCCTGGAAGGCCTCGTCCTTCTCGTCCAGCCGCCACAGCTCCGGCGCGGGATGGAGGAGCAGGGCCCACCAGAAGGCTTTCCCTTCCCCGCGGCTCCGGCGTGGCATCCACTGGAGGAGCAGGCCCTGGGGCGCCACCAGCACGTCCTGCACGCCGGGCGAGTCCGTCCCCAGGTGGGCCCGGGCGAGGGCGAGGATGAGGGGCGCGTCCATACCCGCAGGATCGCACGGCGGACCGGGCCGCCCCGGCGCTACCATGGCGCCATGCCCCCCGAGACGCCGCTGACCTACGAGTCCTACCTCTCCGTGCCCGAGATCCTCGCGGCGCAGAAGCCGCTGTCCAAGCCCGAGGCCCACGACGAGCTGCAGTTCATCATCGTGCACCAGGTCTATGAACTCTGGTTCAAGCTCCTGCTCCACGAGGTGCGGGGCGCCATCCAGCACCTCCAGGCCGGCGGGACCGGCCAGGCCCACTGGCTGCTCGGCCGCTGCGTGGAGATCGCCCGCGTCCTCATCCAGCAGATCCACGTCATGGAGACCATGAGCCCGTCCAGCTTCCTGGAGTTCCGGGACGTGCTGAAGCCCGCGTCGGGGCTGCAGAGCGTGCAGTTCCGGGTGCTGGAGTACCACTGCGGCCCCAAGGATCCGCGCTACATCGCCCTGCACGCGTCGAACCCCGAGGCCAGGCAGGCCCTGGAGTCCGCCTACGCCGCGCCGTCGCTGTGGGACGCCTTCTGCGCCGCGCTGAAGCTCCGCGGTTTCGAGGTGGAGGGCCGGGAACAGCAGCTCCGGACCCTGGTGCGGGTCTACACCGAGAGGGACTGCCTGGACCTCCACCGCCTCGCGGAGACCATGCTGGAGTTCGACGAGGCCTTCCGCATCTGGCGCTTCCGCCACTACCTCATGGCCGAGCGCATGATCGGCTTCAAGCCCGGCACCGGCGTGGCCCACACCGAGCAGGTGGGCTTCGGGACGCATGGGAAGGGCGAGACGCACGCCGGCGAGCACGCGACGGATTCGGGCCGCTGCCCCGTGGGGGGCGCTTCCCTGCCGCCGGCCGAGGGCGGCCAGTCCTTCCACGACCCCGGCGTCCACTACCTGAAGAGCCGCGTCGAGATCCGCTACTTCCCGCTGCTCTGGGAGCTGCGCAGCCACCTGGGGAGCGACGGCTATGGGATCTGAGGCGGGCGGGCTCTCCGGCCGCCATGCCCTCGTCACCGGCGCCTCCCAGGGCATCGGGCGGGCGGCCGCCCTCGCCCTGGCCGCGCAGGGCTGCACGGTCACGGTGCTGGCCCGCAGCGCCATGAAGCTCACCCACCTGGCCGACGAGCTGCGGGCCGCGGGCGCGCCGGAGGCCCACGTCCTCGCGGCGGACCTGGAGGACCGGGGCTCCCTCAGGCTCATCGTCGAATCGCACCTGAAGGCCCATGGCCCCCTCCACATCCTGGTGAACAATGCCGGCGGGCCGCCCTCGGGGCCGATCCTCGAGGCCGAGGAGGCCGACTTCCTGAAGGCCTTCGGCCGCCTGCTGATGGCGCCCCACCTCCTGGTGAAGCTGCTGCTGCCCGGCATGAAGGAGGCGGGCTACGGGCGCATCATCAACGTCATCTCCACCTCGGTGCGCGAGCCCCTGCCCAACCTCGGCGTGAGCAACACCATCCGCGGCGCCACCGCCGCCTGGGCGAAGACGCTCGCCAAGGAGCTGCCGCCGGGAATCACCATCAACAACGTGCTTCCCGGTGCCACCGCCACCGAGCGCCTGGAGGCCATCGAGCTGGCCCTGGCGGAGAAGAGCGGACGCAGCGTGGAATCGGTGAAGGCCGACATGGTGCGGATGATTCCCGAGGGCCGCGTGGCGGACCCGGTGGAGACCGCCGCCCTCATTGCCTTCCTCGCCAGTCCCGAGGCCGCCTACGTGCGGGGCCAGAGCATCGCCGTGGACGGCGGCCGGATGAACGCGATTTAGGCTTTGGGCTTTCGGCTCTAGGCTTTGGCTTCAATCACGACCCACACCTCCCTTCCTTCATGAGCCGCGACCACCGAAAGCTCCAAGTCTTCCAGATGGCCGACACGTTGGCCCTATGCCTGTACCGGGGCACGACCGGATTTCCGCAAGAAGAACGATTCGGGCTCCAGTCCCAGCTTCGACGGGGTGGTGTCAGCATCGTGGCAAACATCGTTGAAGGCGCCGCACGCAGGACGACCAGGGAATATCTGCATTTTCTGAATGTGTCCTTGGGTTCCGCAGCGGAAGTGGACTACCTCCTCGACCTCACCGGACGGCTGGGCTACCTCGATACAGTCACCCTGAATTCGCTCCGGGAACAGACTGGCCACCTCATCCCCGCCCTGAAGGGATTGATCACGGCCCTCGACGCTGCCGAGTCCAGCCAAAGCCCAAGGCCCAAAGCCCAGAGTCCCGGATGAAGTTCGACATCTTCTTCTCCATCTCCCAGACGCCCGTGGAAGGCTTCCTTCCCGACGAGGCGACGATGTTCCGGAACTTCTTCGCCCAGGTGGAGGCCGCGGACGCGCAAGGCTACGGCACGGCCTGGGTGGCGGAGAGCCACTTCAGCTCCGAGGTGCAGAAGCGCCACCACCGCCCCGTGATCCCCCACTGGAACGGCGAGGTGGGCCTGAACGGCGACATCTGCCAGCTCTCGGGCCACGTGTTCCGGAAAACGAATCGCATCGACGTGGGCTCGGCGGTGATGAACATCGTCTGCAACGGCGGGCCGCTGCCGGCGGCGGAGAAGGTGGCCACGTGGGCGACGCTGCACGGGCTGGATCCGGCGGAGAAGCGGCGGCTGCACCTGGGCTTCAGCGCGGGCCGCTTCGACTTCATGAGCCGCGTGACCGGCGTGGACGCCCGGGAGCCCTGGGAGCACGCGGCCTGGCCGGTGGTGCGGGGGAAGGTCTTCCTGGAGGCGGCGGAGATCTTCCTGCGCCTGCTGCGGGGGGAGACGGTCTCCAGCGACGACATCCCGGAGTATGAGGTGCGCGCCTCGGACTTCCGCAGCCCCGACGACTGGCACAAGGTGCAGGAGCTGGCGGGCACGACGGCGGACGCCATCCCCCTGGTGCGCCGCTGGACCTTCGAGCCCACCCGCATCATCCCTGCCCACTGGCGCCGGGAGCTGGTGGTGCCCATCGCCGGCACCCACGACGCGCCGGCCCAGGAGTACCTGAACCGCTTCCTGCCGGTGCAGGTCTTCAACCTCTCCATCACCCGCCCCGAGGTCATCGAGGACACCCACCGCCGCATGGCCGCGGCCTACCACCCCAAGGGCGGGCCCTGGAAGCGCGAGTACATGCCCCGCACGGTCTTCGTGTTCCTCAACGCGCAGGGGCACCTCAGCCCCGAGCGTCAGCGGGCCCACGCCAAGGAGGAGGCGGAAGCCGCGCTCGGCGCCTACTGGAACGCCCTGGACGGCACCATCGACCCCAGCAAGGTGGCCGGCGCCGCCGACAACGCCCTCATCGGCAACCCCGACGACGTGGCGCAGCAGATCGCCGAGCGCTTCCACCCCGAGGACCGGCTGATGCTGTGGTTCGACTTCTTCAACCACGACTGCAAGCGGGTGATCGAGAACCAGGCGGCCTTCATGGGCGAGGTCGTGCCGCGGCTGCGGGCCCGCGGGATCGCGTGCTGAAGGGCAGGAGCGGACGATGACCCACCTCTATCCATCCTCTCCCCTGGGCGAATCCATCCCCGGCATCCCCACGGGCCGGGACGTGGAGTGGCAACCCCTGGTGGACTACCGGCGCTATGACGTGAGCGAGACCACCATCCACGGGGCGGTGTCGTGGGTGAGCGGGGACCGGATCGTCCACAGCTTCGGCGGGAACGTGCTGTGCTACGGGCGCTCCATGATGAAGCCGCTGATGATCAAGGTCTTCACGAAGGAGCTGGAAGGCCTCGATTCGAAGCAGCAGGCCATCAGTGTGGCCAGCCACAACGGCGACACGGAGCACGTGGCCGCCGCCATGAGCCTGCTGCCGGAATCCGAGCACGGGCTGATGCTCACGCCCCTCGACGTGCCCCTCGTCCAGTTCGGCCGCCAGGTGCGCCGGCCACGTCGCTGGTACCACTGCTGCTCCGGCGAGCACGCGGCGATCCTGCGGGGCTGCCACGCCAAGGGCTGGGAGCGGGCGGGCTACATGCTGCCCCACCATCCCTTCTTCCAGGCCTACCTGGACGTGCTGCGCCGCTTCCTCGGCGCGGACTGGAAACCGCTGCGCACCGCCAAGGACGGCTGCGGCCTGCCCACGGTGAGCAACACGGTGACGGAGCTGGCGAAGCTCTATTCGGGCCTTGCCCGCACCCGGGACGAGGACTGGATCTGGGGCGCGATGGTGCGGCACCCCGACCTCGTGGGCGGCTTCAACCGCCTGGACAGCACCATCCTGAAAGCCTGCGGCGGCGCCGTCATCGCGAAGGAAGGCGCCGACGGCCTGCTGGGCATGGCCATCGTCCACGACGACTATCCCGAGGGCCTCGGCGTCGTCATCAAGATCGCCCACGGCTGGAATCCCCAGGCCACCTGGTACGTGGCCCGCGCCATCCTCGGCGTCCTCGGCTTCGAGCTGCGCAATCCCTACGCCCTGCGGCGGCAGAAGGCCTTCCTCGTCCCCGGCGTCGTGCCCGAGCATCTGCTGCCGAAGCTGGAGGCAATCCCGACGTGGGACGACTGGGATCCCGACCAGGACCGGTGGATGTTCGATCCGCAGGACCACGCGGCGGTGGACCGGGCCTAGCCCCAGACCATCTCCCCCGGCCCGCCCTCCTTGATGTCCAGTGCCAGGTGCAGGTTCGCCATGCGCAGGACGAGGGCGACGCGGCTGCCGACGCCGCAGAGGATGAGCTTGCCGCCCCTGTTTTGGATGGAGACGAGGCTGGCGACGATCTGGCCGACGCCCAGGGAGTCGATGAACTCCACGGCGGTCAGGTCGAGGAGCACCTTGCGGAAGCCTTCCTCCATGCCTTTCTGCACGGCGGCGCTGAGCTCGCCTTCGCCCTCGGTGACGGACAGCTTGCGCCCGGGCGCGACGACGAAGACGTCCTCCAGGTGGTGGGTGAGGATGCTCATGGGGAACTCCGGGTGGAATCCTCCATGGCAGCGCCCGGGTGCGACGCCCGCGTGACGGCGGTGTGACGTCAGGGCTTCCGGAACCGTTCCAGGAGCGCTGCCGCCATGGCCTTCACCTCCTCGGGCAGCGACTCCTCCGTTGTTCCAGCCTTCGCCAGCCGGCCGACGCCCTTGAGGCTCTCGAGGTACGCCACGCAGGCGGGGCAGAGGGCGAGGTGGCGATCGAAGAGTGCGGCTTGGTCCGCAGGCAGGGCGCCGTCGAGGTAGGCGGACAGGAGCTCTGTCATCTCCCGGCAGGTGGGCAGGCGGCTCACGAGGTCCTCCCGGCGACGAAGGTCTGGAGGGCGCCCCGCAGGGCGAGGCGGGCGCGGTGGAGGCGCTGGCGGACGAGGTCGCGGCTGATGCCCAGGTGCGCGGCGATGGCCTCGGTGTCCCAGTCCTCGAGGTCCTTGAGCACGAAGACCGCGCGCTGGTCGTCGGAGAGCATCCCGAGGGCCGCCTGCACGCGCTCCCGCAGCTCCCGTCCCTCGGCCATCGCGTGGGCCTCCGCCTCGCTAGTCCAGGCCAGGATGGCCGCCGGGTTGGCGTGGTGGCCGTCCTCGGCGAAGTCGGGCATGTAGTCCTCGACCACGTCCTCCCGCCGGCGGATGCGCTTGCGGCGCAGCATGAGGGCCTTGTTCACGGTGATGCGGTAGCCCCAGGTGCTGAAGGCGCTCTTCCCTTCGAACCTGCCGAGCTCGGTGTGCATGGCGATCAGCGCGTCCTGGAGGGCGTCCTGGGTGTCTCCGGGATCGCCAAGGATGCGTTGCGCCGCGCGGTGGAAGAGTGACAGGTGGCGCATCACGAGGACGCCGAAGGCCTCCCCGTGCCCTTCCCGGGCCAGGGTGACCAGATCGGCGTCGCTCAGGTCCTCGAGGGGCATGGGCCCCAGGATAGTGCGCTTCGGATCAAATCGCCGGAACCGGCGCGCCCAGGGCGGCCCACTCCTCGTAGGAGGGCCCGTAGAAGCCCGGCACCTTCAGCCCCGCCTGGCGCATGAGCACCGTGATCTGGCCCCGGTGGTGGGCCTGGTGAAGCTCCAGGGCGCGGAGGCTGTAGCCCTTGGTCCAGACCAGGTGGCCGTACATCGTCTCCTCCTGGAGCAGGTCCCCGTCGGTCCAGGCGACGACGCCCGCGAGCAGGGAGGCCGCGGCGCGCTCGTAGCGGGCGAGGATCTCGGCCATCGTCGCGGGCACCGGCTCCAGGCAGGTGAAGGTCTCGTCGCAGGCGGGGCCGTCCACCTTCAGGCCGAGCTGCACGGGAAGGGAGACGAGGCTCTCCGTGAGGTGCCAGGCCAGCCGGCGCAAGGTGCGGTGGTCCTTCGAGACCGCCTGGTCGGCGGCGGATTCAGGGATGGCGCGCAGCACCTTGAGGGTGTCGTCCACCTCCTCCTGGAACTGGGCGCGGAAGTCGTCGAGGCGTCGGTACATGGGGGGCTCCTTGAAAGGCAGTCCCAAGCATCGGGCGGGCTCCTGACAGCGTGATGGCAGGAGGGTTCGGAAGCGTTAATCCGCCACCCGCGCCAGGTAGTCCTTCAGCCCCTTCCCCGCCTCGTCCGGGAACACGTCACCCAACTCCCAGCGCTTCAGCCGGTCCACGCGGAAGGTGCGGAAGTCCGTCCTCGCTTCGCACCAGGCGGCCAGGGTCCAGGTGCCGCCCCAGAAGTAGAGGCCCAGGGGACGGAGGGTGCGGGAGCTGGCGGCGCCGGCCTTGTCCTCGTAGGCCACCTGCAGCTTCCGCCGCTCCCGTACGGCCCTGCGGAGATCGCCCAGGGGCGCCTTGAGGGCCTCGGGCACGTGGAAGTCCACGGCCTCCAGGACCGAGGCCTGGAGGGCCTGGCGCAGGCCGTCGGAAAGGCTAGAAGCCACCTTCCGCCGGGCGCTGGCGGCGGCTTCGGCAAGCGCGGGATCGGTCCACGCCGACGCGATGCTGAGGCCCAGAAAGAGCGCCTCCGCCTCGTCCACGGTGAACATCAGGGGCGGCAGGTCGAAGCGCCGGGGCAGGCGGTAGCCCGCGCCCGCCTCGCCCTCGATGGGCACGCCGCTGGCCTGGAGGTCCGCCACGTCACGGTAGAGCGTCCGCGTGGAGATGCCCAGCTCGGCCGCCAGCTTGGCCGCCGTACTCAGCCGGTCCCGGCGCAGGATCTGCACGAGCTGGAAGAGGCGGTCGGCGCGGCGCATGGGGGCAGTCTGACGGAGTTTGGCGGTTCCCGGAGCCCGGTCGCCGCGCCATCATCAAGGTCCATGCGCCCCCTCCACAACTTCATCGGCGGACACTTCGTCCCGGCCCGTTCCGGCGCGGTGCTGGAAAACGTCGCTCCGGCGACGGGGCAGGCCTTCGCGACGATCCCCCGTTCGGGACCCGAGGACGTGGACGCCGCGGTGCAGGCCGCGGCCGCCGCCCTGCCGGACTGGGCGCGGACGGGCGTGAACGAACGGGCCGACCTGCTGGAGACGATCGCTGGCCTCCTGGAGACCCGGCTGGAGCTCTTCGCCGAGGCGGAAAGCCAGGACGCGGGCAAGCCTCTGGGCCTCGCCCGCAGCCTCGACATCCCCCGGGCGGTGCAGAACCTCCGCCACTTCGCCCGGGAGGTGCGGCTGCGGAGCGAGGAGAGCTTCGCCATGGCCGGCGCGGTGAACCTCGTGCAGCGCAGCCCCGTGGGCGTCTGCGCCCTGATCACGCCCTGGAACCTGCCCCTCTACCTGCTGACCTGGAAGCTGGCGCCCTGCCTCGCCATGGGCAACGTGGCCGTCGCCAAGCCCAGCGAGCTGACGCCGCTGACCGCGACGATGCTGGCGGAGCTCTTCCTCGAAGCGGGTGCGCCGGCGGGCATCTTCAACCTGGTCCACGGCCTCGGCCCCGAGGCGGGCCAGGCCCTCGTCGAGCATCCCGACGTGAAGGCCGTGAGCTTCACCGGCGGCACCGCCAGCGGGCGCCTGGTGGCCGCGACGGCGGCGCCCGCCTTCAAGAAGCTGAGCCTGGAGCTGGGGGGCAAGAACCCCACGCTGGTCTTCGCCGATTGCGACGTCGAGAAGACCGTGAAGGGCGTGGCCCGGGCCGCCTTTGAGAACACTGGCCAGATCTGCCTCTGCGGGTCGCGGATCCTGGTGGAACGGAAGATCCACGACCGCTTCCTGGAGGCCTTCCTCGAAGAAACGAGCACCTGGACCTGCGACGACCCCTCGGACCCGACCACTAAAGTGGGCGCCCTCATCAGCGCCGCCCACCGCGAGAAGGTCGAGGGCTACCTGAAGCTCGCCGTGGAGGAGGGCGGCACCATCCGCTGCGGCGGTACGCGGCCGAACCTGCCGGGCGACCTCGCGGGAGGCTTCTTCCTCGAGCCCGCCGTCATCACGGGCCTCAGCGCATCCTGCCGAACCGCCACCGAGGAGATCTTCGGCCCCGTGGTGACCATCCATCCCTTCGACCACGAGGACGCCGCCATCGCCATGGCCAACGGCACCCGCTACGGCCTCGCCGCCAGCGTGTGGACCACCAACCTGGACCGCGCCCACCGCGTGGCGAAGGCGCTCGAAAGCGGCCTCGTCTGGGTGAACACCTGGCTCCTGCGCGACCTCCGCGTCCCCTTCGGTGGCGTGAAGGAGAGCGGCGTGGGCCGCGAGGGCGGGCGCTGGAGTTTGGAGTTCTTCAGCGAGGCCAAGACCGTGACGTTGAAGCTGGAGTGAGATCCCGATGAGCCAAGGCACCATCGTCGCGGGCGTCCTCGCCCCCCATCCGCCCCACCTGGTCTACGCGGAAAATCCGCCCCAGAACGAGCCGCGCTCGGAGGGCGGATGGGAAGGGCTGCGCTGGGGCTACGAGCGCTTGCGGAAGAAGCTCGCCGAGACCGACTACGACGTGCTCGTCGTCCACTCGCCCCACTGGAAGACGCGCACGGGCAACCATGTCCTCGCGGTGCCCCACCTGTCGGGTCTCAGCGTGGATCCCATCTTCCCCAACCTCTTTCGCTACCACTTCGAGCTGAACGTGGACGTGGACCTGGCGAAGGGCATCGTGGACGAGGGCCGCGCCGCGGGGCTGGAGATGGTGCCCATGGAAAACCCGGCGTTCAGGGTCGACTACGGCACCATCATCAGCTGCCACCTGGTGAACCCCGACTGGACGAAACCCATCGTGGCGATCTCGAGCAACAGTTCCTACTTCGACTACAGCAACGAGGTCGGCGAGGACGAGATGGCGAAGCTCGGCGTGGCGACAGCGACGGCCATCGCGAAGTCCGGCAGGCGCGCCGTGCTGCTGGCCTCCAACAGCCTCAGCCACCGCCATTTCACCGAGGAGCCCGAGCTGCCCGAGGACATGAGCAAGGAGCACATCTACCACCACGGCCAGTACCTCTGGGACATGAAGGTGATCCGCATGATGAAGGAGGGCCGCACGCGCGAGCTCGCCGACCTCATGCCCGACTTCATCGATCAGGCCCTGAGCGAATGCAAGGACGGCTGCCTGTCGTGGATGCTGGCGGCGCTGGGGCACCCGACCTATCCGGCGGAGGTCTATGCCTACGGCACGGTGATCGGAACCGGGAATGCCGTGGTGGGTTGGCATCCCAGCGAAGCGCAGGTGAAGGCATGATGCTCCGCGGCTACATCGTCCCAGGGAAACCCCTTCCCCTCCTCGCCCCAGAGAAGAACCCCGCCTGGGCCGAGCTCCGCGCCGGCTTCAACCAGGCCCGGGACGAGATCGCGGCCTCCGGCGCCGACCTCCTGCTCCTCTACTCCACGAGCTGGATCAACGTCATCGGCCACCAGATCCAGGCGGATCCGGAACCCGAGTGGGTGCACGTGGACGCGGACTTCCACGACTTCGGGACGATGCCCTACCGCTTCCGCATGGATCCTGAATTCGCGACAACCTGTGAACGGGTGGCCCTCGCCCGCGGCCTCCACGCCCGCACCGTCGCGTACAAAGGCTTCCCCCTGGACAGCGGCGTCATCCAGGCCCTGAAGCTCCTCGACCCCGAGAACCGCATCTCCGCCTGCGTCCTGGGCTGCAACATGTACGCGGACCGCGCCGAGACGATCGTGTGGGGCAAGGCCGCCGCCGAAGCCGTGGAGGCCACGGGACGGAAGGCCGTCGCCATCGCCATCAGCGCCTTCAGCAACCGTGTCTTCCCCAGGCGCATCGATCCGAAGGACGACCGGCTCTACGCCGCGAAGGACGACGAGTGGAACCGCAAGCTCCTTCAGATGCTCGGCGAGGGCCGCCTCGAGGACGTCAGCCAGGTGGCCCGCGACTTCGCCCAGCAGGCCCATGGCGAGCAGCGGGGCAAGGCCTTCTGGTGGCTGGCCGCGGCGATGGGCCAGCACAACGGCTACGACGGCACCGTGCACGCCTACGGGCCCCTGTGGGGCAGCGGCGGCGCCGTGGTGGGCCTCGTGCCCAACCCCGCCAAGGACCTCAGCCGGGAGTTCGACGAAGGCGACGTCCAGACCTTCAGCGGCGACCGCGGCGTGCTGAGCGCCGGGGCGACCGAACCCGCGTCCGTGCCGGCTCCAGCCCCGGCGTCGACGTCGACGCCTGCACCCGCGTCGGCCGGCCCAGGTGGGATCGTCCAGACCGCCGCCGCGCCGAAGCCCGTGGGTGCCTATCCCCACGCCCGCCGGGAAGGCGACCTCATCTTCGTCAGCGGCATCGGCCCCCGCCAGGCCGGCAGCGACGCCATCCCGGGCGGCGCGATCCGGGACGCGGCGGGCAACCCCCAGCCCTACGACGCCGCGGCCCAGACCCGGGCTGTCATCGAGAACATCAAGGTGATCCTCGAATCCGCCGGCTCCAGCCTCGACAAGGTCGTGGACTGCCAGTGCTTCCTCATCGACATGGCCCGGGACTTCGCGGCCTTCAATGCGGTGTACGCGGAGTACTTCACCGAGATCCAGGCCACCCGGACCACCGTGGAAGTGCGGGCGCTGCCGACCCCCATCGCGGTGGAGATGAAGGTTATCGCCCGGGCCTGACAGAATGGACACGGAGCCCCCCGTGTCCACTCTCCGACGGCTGCTGCGCGCCTGCCTGGCCCTCGCGTTCGCGGGTGCCGGCCCGGTCCTGTCCGGCCAGCATGCCCCGGACCCCGACGCCCGGCCCGCGGCGCCGCCGGGACTGGTCAGCCTCGACACCGGCTGGCGCTTCCATCCCGGGGACGACCCCGCCTTCGCCGACCCCGCCCTGAAGGACGCGGACTGGACCGCGCTGCCGGACCTCGCCGACCGCCGCGCCGCCTTCCCCGCGGGCCAGGGCTGGTACCGCCTCCGCGTCCCCGTGCCCCCGGGCCAGGCCCTGGGCCTCGCCCTGGGCCGCATCCACGCACCCCTGGAGGTGTGGGCCAACGGCGTGAAGGTCGGCGGGCGCGGCGGCCTCCGCGCGGGGGGCCTCCCCCACACGCCGGAACTCACCTTCATCGCGATCCCGCCCACGGACGGCACCCTCCTCCTCGCCGTCCGCGGCGACCTCGATCCCGGCCTCATGGCCCTCGCCCGCGGGCCGGTCCTCGGGCGCCGCGTCTGGCTCGGCCCCCGGGACCTCGTGGAGGCCCGCGCCGCCGAGGCCAACGCCGACTGGCGCGCCTCCATCTGGGGCCGCGAACTGGAGCGCTGGGGCATGTGCCTCTTCTTCACGGTGCTGGGCCTCTTCCACCTGCAGCTGTGGGTGCGGCGGCGGGAGACGGCCACCTACCTCTGGTTCGGCTGCGTGGCCCTGAGCATGGCCCTCCGCGAGGTGGCCATGACCTCCTGGATGAACACCTCCTTCGGCCATCCCCGCTTCGCCTACATCGTCTCCTGGCTCTTCCTCCAGGCCGCCTCGCCCCCCTTCATCCAGTTCCTGTGGCCCTTCCTGGACCTGCGCATCCCGAAATGGCTGCGGCTCTACCAGCTCAGCTTCCTGGTGCCCTGCGCCGTACTCTTCCTGCCCCTGGAGCAGAGCATCCCCTTCACCCGCGTCGTGGGGCCCTTCTGGGGCGCGCCGGTGCTGCTGCTGGCCCCGGCGGTGACGCTCCTGCAGGCGCGGCGGGGGCACCCCGAGGCCCGCACCATCCTCGTGGGCATGGGCCTGCTCCTCCTGGGCGGCCTCTACGAGCTGGGCTTCTGGTTCGGCCTCTGGCCCATCTTCAACACCCTCTCCTTCGGCTTCGTGGCCTTCCTCGTCGCGATGGTGGTCTCCATCTCCAAGCGCTACGCCCGGGCCCACGCCGAGATGGAGGAGCTGACGCGCACGCTGGAGGCCCGGGTGCGCGCCCGCACCGAGGAGCTGGAGGAGGCCCAGGAGCGCATCCACCGCCTCTCCGAGAGCGCCGGGCAGGCCCTGCGGGACCCCGCCGCCTGGTCCGCCGCCATGGCGGTGGAGATCGCCGACGCCGTGCGGGCCACCCACGTGGACGTCTGGAAGCTCCACGCGGGGTCCCTGGAGAGCCTCTCCACGGTCTCCTCCGACCCGCCGGCCCTGGCCCGGGTGGAGCTGCTGGCCCAGGCGCCGCCCGCCTTCGAGCAGGGCGCCGACACCCTCCTCCCGGTGCGCGGCATGACCGGCGAGCTGCGGGCGGCGGTGGTGGTGCGGGGCAAGACGACGCCCTGGCGGGAGGCGGAGCAGCGCCTCGTGGCCACCTTCGCCCAGCAGCTCGGCGGCGCCCTCGACCTGGCCCGCATGCGCGCCGAGGTGGAATCCGCCGCCGACCGCCGCGCCACCACCCGCCAGGCCCTCCTGGACGCCGGCGCCGGCGTGCTGCAGGTCTGCGCGAACTGCGGCCGCTGCTACGACCAGACGTCCTTCGTCTGCGCCGCCGACGGCACGCCCCTCGCGGCGGACCGGCCCTTCCCCTACCTCGTCGCCCAGCGCTACCGGCTCCTGCGCATGCTCGGCGAAGGCGGCGCCGGCGTGGTCTTCGAAGCCGAGGACCTGCGGCTCGCCCGCACGGTGGCCCTGAAGGCCATCAAGCCCGAGCACTTCCACAGCGGCGACAAGCGCCTGCGCTTCGAGCAGGAGGCGCGCTCCCTCGCCCAGATCCACCACGAGGGCGTGATCGGCATCTTCGACAGCGGGCACCTGGAGGACGGCACCATCTACCTCGTCATGGAGCGGCTCCAGGGCGCCACCGTCCGGGTCCTGGTGGACACCTTCGGCCCCGGCACCGCGCGGCAGGTGGCGGACCTCGTGCAGCAGTGCGCCCACGCCCTGGACGCCGTGCACGCCAAGGGCATCCTGCACCGCGACATCAAGCCCGACAACATCTTCGTGGCGCCCTCGGCGGGGGGCCTGCGCTTCAAGCTCCTGGACTTCGGGCTGGCCAAGGAGATGAGCGTGGACAGCAGCCTCACCCAGACCGGCGTGGTGATGGGCACGCCGGCCTACATGAGCCCCGAACAGATCCGCGGCGGTCCCCTGGACGCCCGCAGCGACCTCTATGCCCTCGCCCTGGTGGCCTACGAGGCCCTCAGCGGGCGGCGCGCGGTGCAGGCGGAGTCCCTGCCCGACATCCTCGTGGAAGTGGCCCAGGAGCGCCCCGAGCCCATCCAGGCCCTGGTCCGCGGCCTGCCCTGGGACGCCGCCGTCCTGCTCGAGCAGGCCCTGGACAAGCACCCCGAGGCGCGCCCCGCCGTCCTCCTGGCCTGGGCCCGGCGGCTCGCGGAGGCCCTGCGGGAGGCGCCGCCGGAGGAGGGCGGCTGGCCCGAGGAGGCCGACGAGCTCCTGGCGGGGCTGGCGCCGCCCCTGCGCCCCTCCACGCCCGTGCGGATCTCCGGCGAAGGGCCCGCGGAGCCGACCCGCGCCCTGCCCCGCACCGACCCCCTGGAGCCCGCCTGACATGCCCCGGATCCACGACCTGTCCCCCCTCGTCTCCGAACGCCTCGCGGTCTGGCCCGGGGACGTGCCCTACCGCCGCCGGGTGTCCCTCGCCCTGGCCCAGGGCGCCAACCTGGACCTTTCCAGCCTGGAGGCGACCCTCCACCTGGGCGCCCACGCGGACGCGCCGAGCCACTACGCCCCGGGCGCGGAGGGCATCGACCGCGTGGACCTCGGCCCCTACCTCGGCCCCTGCGAGGTGATCGCGGTGTCCGTGCCCCGGGGGGCGCGGATCCTCCCCGCGCACCTGCCCGGCCCGGTCCGCGCCCCCCGCGTGCTCCTGCGCACGGGCACCTTCCCCGACCCCGAACGCTTCAACGAGGACTTCGCCAGCCTCTCGCCCGAACTCATCCGGGAGCTGCGCCGCCAGGGCTGCGTCCTCGTGGGCCTGGACACGCCCTCGGTGGACCCCTTCGACAGCAAGGCGCTGGAGAGCCACCAGGCCCTGCGGGAGACGGGGATGCGCAACCTCGAGGGCCTGCTCCTGGAAGGCGTGCCCGAGGGTCTCCACACCCTCGTCGCCCTGCCCCTCCGGCTGGAAGGCGCCGACGCCAGCCCCGTGCGCGCGGTGCTGGTGGAAGGCCCGGGCGGGCTATGCTGAGGATTCCCGTTCCGGCGTCCCCCGTCCCGCTATCCTGTTCGTCCTCCCCCAAGGCCACCCCGTGCCCCTCCGGCATCTCGAAGAGCGCGCCCTCGACAAGTACTTCGACTCCATCCGCCACCTGCCCCTGCTGACGGCGGAAGAGGAGCGGAAGAACGGGCACCTGTGGCAGGACGACCGCAATCCCGAGGGCCTGCGCGCGCTCGTGGAGGGCAACCTGCGCTTCGTGGTGAAGGAGGCCCGCAAGTTCGAGGGCATGGGGCTGGACCTCCTGGACCTCATCAGCGAGGGCAACCTCGGCCTCATCGAGGCGGCCAAGCGCTTCGACCCGCGGCGCGAGAACAAGTTCCTCACCTACGCCTCGTGGTGGGTGCGCCAGGCCATCTTCCACGCGCTCGCGGAGCACGGCTCGAAGATCCGCCTGCCCCAGAAGGTGGCGGGCCACCTGGTGCAGCTCAACCGCGTCACCAACCGCCTCAGCCAGGAGCTGGGCCACCATCCCACGGTCCAGGAGATCGCCGACCACAGCCACTTCACCGTGGAGGACGTGGAGCGCCTCCAGCTCCTCCACCAGACCACCAGCACCGTCAGCACCGAGCAGGGCATGGGGGAGACGGACCTCACCGTGGGGGACAGCCTGGAGCAGGAGGTGGAGCCCTCCGCCATGCAGACCCTGGACCACGAGTCCTTCCTGCAGCAGATGGAGGCGAGCCTGGCGACCCTCTCGGAGAAGGAGCGCCGGATCCTCGGCATGCACTTCGGCCTGCACGGCCAGGAGCCCATGACCCTGGAGCAGATCGGCCGCGCCTTCGACCCGCCCATCAGCCGCGAGCGCGTCCGCCAGATCGAGGAGCGCGCCTTCCAGAAGATCCGCGAGCGCCGCCGGGAGGTGCTCGGACAGTTCCTCCGGGGGGACGTGCCTTGAAGGCCCCGAAGGACCAGCCATGAAGGGACGTCCCGACTGCCCGCAGTGCCGGGGCGCGGGCGTGCTGGTGGATCCCGATCCCCTGAAGCCCGTGGCGGTCTGCGGCTGCACCCGCGAAGTGGCGGTGGCGGAGCGGGCCGCGGGCATTCCGGCCCGCTACGCCGGCGCCACCTTCGAGTCCTTCTGGGAATGGTGGAAGCTCCACCATCCGCGCCCCGCGGTGCTGGAGGCCCTGGACCAGGCCCGCGCCCTCCTGCAGCCGCCCCTGAAGGAGACCCTGTCCGCCGAGCTGGCCAGCAAGCTGGACCACATCGTCCACAAGTGCGGACGGCACCGGGGCGAGGACGGCCTCGAGGCCTGGAAGACCCTGCGCCCGGCCCGGGAGCCCCAGGGCTACGCGCTCCTCCAGTCCTGGGCGAGGAGCGACCGCACCACGGCGGACCTCTGGTGGATCGACGGCCCGCCGGGGAGCGGCCGCAGCACCCTGGCCGCGGCGGCGCTCAAGGCCTGGTGCGCCCGCACCGGCGCGCCGGGCGCCTTCGTCTCCGTGCGCGAGCTGAGCCAGCGGCTGAAGGACGTCTACTACGACGTGCGCTCCTGGCAGAACGTGGACTTCCTCAGCGAGCGCGACCTGATGGCGCCCTTCCAGGCCGCGCCCTGCCTCGTGCTGGACGACTGGGACCGCATGGATTCCGACCTGCGGGTGGTGCGGGCCCTGGCCCAGCTCCTGGACCACCGCTACGCCCACGCCCGCCCCACGCTGCTCACCGCGGCCCGCGGGGCCTACGCCCTGCAGCAGCTGGAGTCCTATCCCCCCGCGCGCCTCGAGGACGCCAGCCTGCTCCACCGCCTCGCCCACGCCCAGCGCGTGGAGCTGCGGCCCGTGCTCCAGCGCCTGCTGGACTCGGCCCGGGCGGACTGAGGCCCCGATCGTGAAGCGCCTCCTGCGCGCCCTGCTGCGCCTCCACCTGCGGCGGCCCCGCGGCCTCGCCTGGACCGCGGCCCTGCTGACCGCCCTCCTGGCCTGGGGCGCCCTGCGGGTGGAGCGCCGCCTCGACCTCATGAGCCTCCTGCCCACGGACCACCCGGCGGTGCGGGCCAGCCTGGAGGCCGGCGTGGGCCGCCAGGAGCTGCTCTTCCTCGTCGCCGAAGGGGACGCGGCGGACGCGGAGGCCCGGGTCGCCTGGGCCGAAGGGCTGGTGGAGACCCTCCTGGACCGCAGCGGCCTGCCCCTCAACGGCATGGGCGGCGAGGGGCGGCTGGTGCCGCCGGCCCCCGTTCCCGGGGCCAAGGGGGCGAGCCTCTGGCCGCCCCTCCTCGCGGCGGGCAGCCTCCTCGAAGGGGATGGCGCGGCCCAGCGCCTCCTCACGGAGCAGCTCTACGCCCTCGCGCCGGGCCTGCTGGGGGATCGCCTGGAGCCCCTGCGGGACCCCGCGAAGGTGCAGGCCCGCCTGGAGGCCTCGGCCCGGGCCCTGCGCAGCCCGCAGCCCCTCCAGGCCAAACTGGCCCAGTTCGACCCCCTGGACCTGCGCGGCCTGCTGGAGCCCGGCGGCCTCACCACCCAGGCGGAGCAGACCGGCCGGGGGCTGCCCGTCTCCCTGCACACCGGCTACCTCACCACCAAGGACGGCCGCTTCGTGCTGGTGCCCCTGGTGCTCGACTTCCCGAGCGGCGACGCCGCGGCCACGGCCCGGGTCCTGGCCTGGCTCGCGGGGGGCGCCCGGGGGGAGCTGCCGGCACACGCGACGCTGGCCGAGGCCGAGGCGGCCCTGAGGCCCACCGCCGCGCGAGCCTTCGCGCTGCAGGCCACGGGCGCCCATCCCGTGGCGGCCTGGGAGTCCCATCGCCTGACCCGCGAGGTGCTGGTGAGCATGGCGCTCAGCTTCGTCCTCATCGGCCTCGTCTACTGGATCGGCTACCGCACCCTGGCGGGCTACGGCTTCGTCGTGATCCCCCTGCTGGCGGGCATGGTGTGGAGCCTGGGCCTCGTGGGCTGGGTCATGGGCCGCATGAACCTGATGGCCGCGGGTTTCGGCGCCGTGCTGCTGGGCATCGGGGACGACGTGGGCATCCTGCTCTTCTCGCGGTACCGGGACGAGCGGCAGGCGGGCCGGGGCAAGGCCGCCAGCCTGCGCGCCGCCCTCGCGGGCACGGGCCCCGGCGTGGTGGTGGGCGCCCTCACCACCGCCCTCGCCTTCCTCGCCACGGCGGTGACGCCCTTCCCGGGCCTGAGGGACCTGGGCCTCACCGCGGGCCTCGGCCTCCTGGCCTGCCTCGCGGCCACCTTCCTGCTGCTGCCACCCCTGCTCCTCGCCTTCGACCGGGGCCGGGGCACCTTCGCGCGACGGGAGGAGGCCGTGCACCCGCCCCGGGTGGTGGCCGGCTGGAAGGCCGCGGCGGCGGCGGCGGCCGTGCTATTGGCGGGGCTGGCCGCCTCGCGCCTCCACTGGGAGGAGGACCTCCGCCGCTTCCGCCAGCAGGGCAACCCGGCCCTCGCCCTCCAGGAGCGCCTCGGGAAGGTGCTGGGCGCGGGGCTGCAGCCCCTGGCCCTGCAGATCCCCCTGGACGATCCGGCCCAGCTGCCCCGGCGCTGGAACGCCGCCGCGGCCATCCTGCGCGCCGAGGGCCTCGCCCTCCCCGAATGGCGGGAGGCCGACCCCGAACTGCGCCGCATCCTCGCCTCCGAGACCTGGCACCGCCGCACCCTGGAGACCGCCACGAAGGCGGGCCTCGATCCCGTGGCCCTGGAGCGCCCCCTCGCGGCCCTGCGGGACAGCCTGGACCAGCCCGTCCACGTGGCCGAGGTGCTGCAGTCCCTCTTCCCCCAGGCAACCGCCGCGCGGGTGCCCGACGGCCGCTGGACGCTCCGCGACTGGCTGCGCAGGCCCGCCCCGCCCGCGCCGCCGCCGCCGGCGCTGACCATCCCGATCCGCCTGCCCGAGGCCGCCCAGGAGCGCGTCATGGCGCCCCTGGAGGAGGCGGGCGCGCGGCTGGTGGGGAACCGCCCCCTCTTCCGCGCCGTGAAGGAGGTGGCGCGGACGGGCCTCCGGGACAGCATCGCCGTGGCCCTCGCCGTGGTGCTGCTGCTGGTGGCCTGGTTCGGCCGCAGCCTGCGCTTCGCCCTCCTCTCCCTGCTGCCCCTCGCCGCCGGCCAGGTGGGTGTCCTGGGCATCCTGGGCGCCACGGGCGAGCCCCTGACCTTCCTGAGCCTCGTCGGCATCCCGATCGCCCTGGGGGTGAGCGTGGACACCGCCATGAACCTTCTGCACCGCGCCCGCAGCGATCGCGGCGCCGCCGCCAAGGTGGCCCGGGTGAACGCCGTGTGCGCGGGCACCACCCTGGCCGGCTTCGGCGGCCTGGTGTTCAGCGGCTACCGCACCCTGCGGGGCCTGGGCCTGGCGTGCCTGGGCGGCGTGGCCCTGGCCCTGCTCGTGACCCAGTGGCTGCTGCCCTGGGCCCTGGAGCGCTGGCCCCTGGCGAAGGGCCGGGAATGAGCGGAGACCTCGACCGGCTGCGGGCCGCCCTCGGCCCCGGCCCCTGGCCCGCGGCGGACGTGATGGCCTGCGCCCTCTACGATCCCGTCCACGGCTACTACCGCCGCGGGTCAGGGCCCTGGGGCTTCGCGGGCAAGGACTACTACACGGCCCTCGACCTGGGCCCGCTCCTCGGCGAGGCCCTCGCCGTCCGCCTGGAGGCGGCCTGGGCGCGGCTCGGCCGCCCGGAGGTCTTCACCGTCCTCGAGCCCGGCGCGGGGCGCGGCTGGCTGGGCCGCGACCTGCTCGCCGCGGCGACCGGGGAGTTCGCGAAGGCCCTGCGCTACCTCCATCGCGACGACAACCCGGCGGCGCGGAAGGCCGCGGCGGAGGCCCTCGCGCCCTGGCTCGCGGAGGGCCGCGCGGCCTTCCTTGCCGAGGCCGAGCCGATCCAGCCCTTCACCGGCGCGGTGGTGAGCAACGAGCTCTTCGACGCACTGCCCGCCCAGCCCTGGAAGTGGGACGGCACGCGGTGGACGCGGGAGGTGCTCACCGAGGCCGGCCCCGAATGGCGGCCCTTCGACCACGCGGAGAGCGCCGCGTGGTTCGAGGCCCACAGCGACGGCCTCGAGCCCGCCGACGGCAGCGTCTGGTGCGAGGCGCTCCCCGCCGTCGCCTCGGAGCTCTGCGGCGCGCTGCAGCGCGGACTCTTCCTCGCCATCGACTACGGCGACCGCGCCGACCGGCTACTGGCCAAGGGCGCGGACCTGCGGCGCTACCAGGGCCACACGGTGGACGGAGCCTGGTGGGAGGAACTGGGGAGCTGCGACCTCACCGCCGACGTGGACTTCACCCGCCTGCAGGCTGCGGTCGAGGGCTGCGGGCTCGCGGAGACCGGTCACCGCAGCCTCAGCGCCTGGATCCGCGACCACGCGCCCCTCGCCGAGTGGGAGGCCGCCTGGCAGGCCCTCGAGCCCGCGGTCCGGATGAAGCGCATGGAGAACCTCCTGCAGCTCACCATGCCGGGGATGCTGGGCGAGCGGTTCCGGGTGCTGGAGGGGTGGAAGGGCTGAGGGCGGCATTCCCGATTGACCCTCGCAACGCGATGGCTACACTGCGGGTCGGAGCGCCCCATGAACCGCATCGTGCTCGCGCTGGCTTCCGGCCTCGCGCTGTCCACCCTCCACGCCCAGGACAAGCCCCACGCCTTCGTGGGGGCCCGGATCCTGCCCATCGAGGGGCCGGAGATCGAATCCGGCGTGCTGGTGGTCCAGCACGGAAAGATCGTCGCGGTGGGCGGGCCCGGCACCGCCATCCCCGCCGACGCGGTGCGCCACGACGCCAAGGGCAAGGTGATCATGCCCGGGCTGGTGGACTCCCACAGCCATATCGGCAGCCCCGAGGGCGCCGACAGCGCGGCGCCGATCCAGCCGGAGGTGCGGGTCTCCGACAGCCTCAACCTGCGCAGCGCCACGGTGATGAAGGCCCGCGCCGGGGGCATCACCACCGTCAACGTCATGCCGGGCTCGGGGCACCTCCTCAGCGGGCAGACCCTCTACCTCAAGCTCCGCGGCGGCGAGACGGTGGACGCCCTCGCGATCCAGAAGAAGGCCGACGGCTCCTACCTCGGCGGCATGAAGATGGCCAATGGCACGAACCCCCGGCGCGGCGGCCAGCCCGGCACCACCGGCTTCCCCGGCACCCGCGCGAAGAGCGCCGCCCTGGTCCGGGAGCAGTTCGTGAAGGCCCAGGAGTACCAGAGGAAGCTCAAGGAGGCCGGCGACGACCCCAAGAAGCGCCCCGCCCGCGACCTCGCGATGGAAGCGCTGGTGGAGGTGCTCGAGGGGAAGCGCGTGGTGCACCACCACACCCACCGCCATGACGACATCCTCACGGTGCTGCGCCTCGCCAAGGAGTTCGGCTTCAAGGTCGTGCTCCACCACCTCAGCGAGGGCTGGCGCGTGGCCGACGAGGTGGCGAAGAGCGGCTTCGGCGCCTCGGTCATCGTGGTGGACAGCCCCGGCGGCAAGCTGGAGGCCAAGGACATCCGCATGACCACCCCCGCGGCCCTGGCGAAGGCAGGCGCCCTCGTGGGCTTCCACACCGACGACCCCATCACCGACTCCCGCTGGTTCATCCGCAGCGCGGCCCTGGCGGTGCGCGCGGGCATGGACCGCCGGGCCGCCCTGGAGGGCATGACCCTGAACGGCGCGAAGCTCCTGGACCTCCAGGACCGCGTGGGTTCCCTGAAGCCCGGCAAGGACGCGGACTTCCTGCTGCTCAGCGGCGATCCCCTGAGCGTCTACGCCCACGTGGAGGAGACCTGGGTGGAGGGGGCCAAGGTCTTCGACCGCAGCGACCCCGGGCAGCGCAAGTACGCCGTGGGCGGCTTCGGCGCCAGCCACGACACCGACGACCTCACCCACCTGCTGGCCCTGGAAGCCGAGGAGACCTACCAGTGACGCGCCTCGCCTGCCTCCTCGCCTTCGGCGCCGCCCTCTCCGGGCAGTCCCTCGCCATCCGCGCCGACCTCCTCCACACCGCCGCGGGCCCGTCCATCAAGGACGGCGTGGTGCTCATCCAGGACGGAAAGATCAGGGCCGTGGGCCGCGCCTCGGAGGTGAAGGTCCCCGGCGGCGTCGCCGTGAAGCGCGTGAAGGTGGCGACCCCGGGCCTCGTGGACGGCCGCAGCACCGTGGGCCTCTCGGGCCTCCTGAACCAGCCCCACGACCAGGACCAGCTGGAGGCCAGCGCCCCCCTGCAGCCGGAGCTGCGGGCCCTGGACGCCTACAACGGCCGCGATCCGCTGGTGGCCTACGTCCGCAGCCTGGGCGTGACGACGGTGCACACGGGCCACGGCCCCGGCGCGCTGATCAGCGGCCAGACCTTCGTGGTGAAGACCGACGCGCCGGAGGTCACCCGGGGCGTGCTGAAGGCCGAGGCCATGGTGGCCGCGACCCTGGGCGACGGCGCCCGGGCCCGGGACGGCAAGGCGCCGGGCACCCGCGCCAAGCAGATCGCCATGCTCCGCGCCGAGCTCGTCGCGGCCCAGGAGTACGCCCGCAAGCGGCAGGACGCCGAGAAGGGCAAGGAGCCCGCCCGGGACCTGCGCAAGGAGGCCCTCCTGCCGGTGCTGCGCAGGGAGCTGCCCCTGCTGGTCACCGCCCACCGCGCCCAGGACATCCTCTCGGTGCTGCGCCTCGCGAAGGAATTCGATCTGTCCATCGTCCTCGACGGCGGCGCCGAGGCCTACCTGGTGCTCGACGAGCTCAGGGCCGCGAAGGTGCCGGTGCTGCTGCACCCCACCATGGCCCGGGCCGGCGGCGAGACCGAGAACCTCAGCCTCGAGACCGCGGCGAAGCTCAAGGCCGCGGGCATCCCCTTCGCCTTCCAGAGCGGTTTCGAGGGCTACGTGCCCAAGACCCGCGTGGTGCTCTTCGAGGCCGCCATGGCCGCCGGCAACGGCCTCGCCTTCGACGACGCCCTCCAGGCCCTCACCCTCGCCCCGGCACGCCTCCTGGGCGTGGCGGACCGCGTGGGCAGCCTGGAGCCCGGCAAGGACGGGGACGTGGCCTGCTTCGACGGCGACCCCTTCGAGTGGACCACCCACTGCGTGGGCACCGTGATCGGCGGGGTCGTCGTCAGCGAAGGCGAGGAGACCGGCCGCGAGGCCCCGCCAGGCCGCTAGCCCCCCAGGGCGACCTCCTCCAGGGCGGTGTGGGTGGCGCCGACCGGAGCCAGGTCGCTGCGGAAGAGCACCACCCGCGCCGCCCGCCAGCGCGGCGCGGGCGGCAGCTCCGGGAGGTCGGGCAGCCGCGCGGGCTCCTTGAAGCGGGCCAGGGTGAGGTGGGGCCTGAAGGTCCGGTCCTCCAGTTCGGCGAAGGCCGACATGGCCCGGCCCAGCCGCGCGTGGGCCTCCAGCAGGCGCGTGTCCGGGGTGACGCCCACCGCCAGCACCCGGGCGCGCTCCGGCCGCGGGAAGGCCATCCAGCCCGTGCCCTCCAGCTCCAGGGTGGGCAGCCCCGCCAGCGCCCGTCGGCCGGCCTCGAGCAGGGCGGGCAGGCGGGCCGCCTCGACCTCGCCGAGGAAGCAGAGGGTGAGGTGGGCCTGGCGGGCGTCGGCGAGCCGCGCGCCCGGAACCCGGTGCCGCAGCTCCCCCTGGAGGGCGGCCATCCAGGCACGGAAGGCGTCCGGCGCGGGGAGGGCCCAGAAGAGGCGCACGGCTACTCCCGGCCCGCGGCGCGGGCCCGCAGCTTCTCGGGCCAGTGGGCGGTGAGCAGGGGCACGTCGGCGGCGGCGCGGGCCTCGTCAGGACGCTCGGCGGCACGCCAATAGGCCTTCAGCACCCGCGCCACGGTCCAGCCGGGATTCGGGCGGTCCAGGAGGACGACCTCGCCCTCCGGCGCCACCACGCCCTCCTCCAGCACGCGGAAGTACCAGCCGCCCCGGGCCGTGGCCCAGACCCGGGCCACCACGTCGCCCCGCCCGAAGCGCCGGGCCAGGGTGCCGCAGGGCTGGCGCGGATGGCTCACCTGCAGGGTGGCGCCGCCCACCCTCCAGGCGTCGCCGATGCAGACCTCCGAATCCAGCAGGCCCTCGAAGAGCAGGTTCTCCCCGAAGGCGCCGGGGCCGGCGTCGAGGCCCTCGGACCGCCAGTCCGGATAGTGCTCCGAGGCGTAGCCCAGGACGGCCTGGTCCGGGCCGCCATGGTGCTTCCGGTCCGCCACCTCGTCGCCTTCGAGGCCCAGCCGCGTGAGCCGCAGCGCGCCCGGCGCCGGCTCCTTGAGGATGGCGCTGCGCCAGGGGCGCCGGAGCGGCTCGGCCGCGGCCGCGTCCCCGAGGGCGCGGACGCGGCCGACGCGCAGGCCGACGAGCCGGGGCGTCCCGGCCATGGCCTCAGCCCTTCTTGGCGTCGACCGCGGGGGCCTCCGCCTTGCCGGCCTTGTGCTTCGCCATGAGCTGCCTGGAGAGGTCGTTCACCACGCGGTCAAGGGCGCCCTCGACGTCCTTGGAGACCTTGGTGCGCTCGGCGTAGGCGAAGTCCTTGAAGAGCTTGTTGTCGATGATCTGGAGCAGGGCCTTCATCTCCTGGGCGGTGTAGTACTTGTCGTACACCTCCGCCATCACGCCCTCGAAGGCCTCCGGCGTGGCGGCCTTGGACAGGTCGGCCCAGACGGTGTCGGGCACGTCCTTGGCCGCGGCCTTGCGCTGGGCGATGATGCTCTTCCGCGCGGACTCGACCTGCCGGTTCACCGCGTCCGTGGCCTTCAGGAACTTCGCGATGTCCGCGCGCTTGGCGGCGGGGATCGCGGCCCCCGGCGCGGTCTTCCTGGCCCCGGCGGAGGCGTCCTCCATGTGCTTCTGGAGGGCGGCGCCGATGGCCTTCTGCACCGTGGTCTGCTCGATCTGGGAGAACTTCCGGAAGGCCGGCGTGTCCAGGAGCTTGACGATGTCCCGGAGCACGGGGGCCGAGTAGCTCTTGTCGTAGACGTCGGCGACGGCCGGCTCGAAGGCCTCGGGGGTGATGGCCTTGGCCAGCTCGGCCCAGAAGGTGTCGGGGATCTCCCGGGAACTGCCCTTCTTCATGTCCACCACCGTGCGGCGGTAGGTGACGACCCGCTGCCCCACGCCATCGGAGATCTGGAGGTAGCGCTTGATGTCCGCCTTCTTCTGGGCCGCCTCCGCCTGGGCGGAGACCGGGGGCTTCTTCTGGGTGTCGGCGGCCGCGGGAAGGGCGGCGAGGACGGCCAGGGCGAGGGCGAGGCGGGGCAGGACCATGAACGACTCCAAGGGGGCGGGACAAGCCAAACGTCCATTGTCCCACCAAACACTTGCGCGGGCCAGGGCGGAGGTTCCGGCGGGGCTCAGCCCCGGGCCCGCCACCAGGCCTCGCCCGCCTCGACGTCCCCGGCGATCCGCGCCCGGAGGGCGTCCACGTCGGCGAAGCGCTGTTCCCCCCGCAGGCGGTGGAGGACGCGGAGGTCCAGCCGGGCGCCGTAGAGATCGCCGTCGAAGCCCGGCAGGAAGGTCTCCACCGTGAGGCGGCGTCCCTCGAAGGTGGGCTTCTCGCCGATGTTCGTGAGACCCAGGCGCGGCCCCTCCCAGTGGGAGGACCGGACCTCCGTGACGTAGACGCCGGAGGCGGGGAGCTGCTCCTGCTCCCACTGCACGTTCGCGGTGGGGAAGCCCAGGTGGCGGCCGCGCCGGTCGCCTTCCACCACGACGCCGGTCAGCGCGTAGGGGTGGCCGAGCAGCCTCGCCGCGCCTTCGACGTCGCCGCGTTCCAGGGCCTCGCGGATGCGCGTGCTGGAGAGGTGGCCGCCGTCCGGGGCCCGCAGGGCGTGGGCGTGGATCTCGCAGCCGTGGGCCCGGCCCCAGTCCTCCAGGACGGCGATGTCGCCCCGGCGGTCGCGGCCGAAGCAGAAGGCCCGGCCCACGTGGAGCTCCACGGGCGCGAGGGCGCGGCGGAGCCGGTCGAGGAAGGTCGCCGGCTCCAGCTCGCTGAAGGGCCGGGAGAAGGGGATCACCCACGCGAGGTCCATGCCCGAGGCCTCGAAGGCCGCCAGCCGCTGGGCGAGGGTCATCAGCAGGAGCGGCCGGCGCTCCGGCGCCACCACCACCGTGGGATGGGGGTCGAACGTGACCACCGCGGCGGGGACGCCCCGGGCCCGGGCACGGGCCGCGGCGCCCTCCAGCACGTCCCGGTGGCCGGCGTGGACCCCGTCGAAGTTGCCCAGGGTGACCACGTGGGGCCCGGCCGCGGGCGCCTGGTCCAGGGCGTGGTGCCAGACCTCCATCAGGCCTCCCCTCCGTCGCCGCCGGGCCCCGCCTCCCCCCGCCCTTCCTCGCCGTGCTCGACGGGCCAGGCGAGGCTGGCCACCACGCTGCCCGCGAGCACCGCGGCGATGACCAGCAGGGAGTAGTGGACGGGGATCTTCACCCATTCGGCGATGCACATCTTCACGCCCACGAAGGCCAGGATGAAGGCCAGCCCGGTCTTGAGGCGGTGGAAGCGGTCCATCATCTTCGCCAGCAGGAAGTAGAGGCTGCGCAGGCCGAGGATGGCGAAGATGTTCGAGGTGTAGACGATGAAGGGGTCCCGCGTGATGGCCAGCACCGCCGGGATGCTGTCCACCGCGAAGACCAGGTCGGTCACCTCGACGCAGAGCAGCACCAGCAGCATGGGCGTGGCCAGGCGACGACCGTCCCGGCGGGTGAAGAAGTGCTCGTGGCCGCCCTCGGGATCGTAGGGCGCGCTGCGCTGGAAGAGCTTCACCAGCGGGTTGTTCCGGGGATCCTCGTCCCCCTCCCCCTTGATGAGCATCTTCAGGCCCGTGAAGACCAGGAAGCCGCCGAAGACCCACATCATCCAGTGGAAGCGGTTGAGCAGCGCCGTGCCCGCCACGATCATCGCCGCGCGCATGACCAGGGCGCCCAGGACGCCCCAGAAGAGCACCCGGTGCTGGTGGCGCAGCTCCACCTGGAAGGCGCCGAAGAGCAGGACGAAGACGAAGAGGTTGTCCACGCTGAGGCTCTTCTCCAGCACGTAGCCGGTGAGGAACTCCAGGCCCTTCCCGGCGCCGAGGAACCTCCAGACGCCCGCGTTGAAGGCCAGGGCCAGGGCGATCCAGACCGCGCTCCAGGCCGCGGCCTCCCGCACCGAGGGCGCGTGGGCCTTGCGGTTGAAGATCCCCAGGTCCAGGGCCAGCATCAGGAAGACGAAGGCGTGGAAGCCGGCCCAGGCCCACCAGGGCGCGGCGGCTTGGATCGCGTCGATCAAGGACCCTCCTGCCTCCAGGGTACGGGGACCGTCAAGCCGTGGAGGTCCGCGCGCGGCGCCGTCCAGGTTGGCGCACACTGGGGGCATGTCCCTCCCCCGCTTCGTGGTCGACGCCCCGCCGCCCGCCGCCGAAGGCGCCCTCGTGACCCTGGGGGACGAGCAGGCCCGGCACCTCGGCGTGCTGCGCCTGAAACCCGGGGCGGCCCTGGAGCTGCTGCTCCCGGAGGGGCCCTGGAAGGCCGACCTGGCGGAGCTTTCCAGGCACCGGGCCTTGGCGCGGCTGGTGGCGCCCCTGGGCGAGTCCCGCGAGGCTCCCGTCCCCATCCTGGCCTGCGTGCCGGTCATGGCGCAGCTCAGCCTCGTGGACGATCTGCTGCCGCCGGTGGTGGAGCTCGGCGCCACGGAGATCCTTCCCGTGGTCTACGCCCGCAGCGAGTTCGACCCCCGCAAGACCGTCGCGCGCCTGGAGCGCTGGCGGCGCATCATCGCCTCGAGCTGCGAGCAGAGCCATAGGGGGCGCGTGCCCGCCCTGCGCGATCCGCGGCCCTTCGAGGCCCTGCTGGCCGTCGACGCGCCCCAGAAGTGGGTGGCCTTCGAGCTCCCCACGGGAGAGGCCAACCCGGCGCTCCGGGCCGAGGGCCTCGCGATCACGTCGGGCCCGGAAGGCGGGATCACGGAGGGCGAGTTCGAGGCCCTGCGCCGGGCGGGATGGCGGGCGGTGAGCCTCGGCCCCGCGATCCTGCGGGCGGTCACGGCGCCGGCGGCGCTGCTGGGGGCCGTGCAGTTCGCCCTGGCCGGGCTTGACGCTCCGGCCTCCTCCCGCCATGGTGGCCGCCTCCCCGCGCGACCATGACCGCCCCCGCCCGACCCCCCGACGAGGCCGCCCGCCTGGAGGCCCTCAGCGCCCTCGAGGTCCTCGGGACGGGCCCCGAGGCGGAGTTCGACGCCCTCACCCGCCTCGCCGCGCAGCTCTGCGGCACGAAGGTCTCGGTGGTGAGCCTCGTGGACGCCAGCGTGGTGTGGGCCAAGTCCAACGTCGGCGTCGAGGAGCATTTCCCCTCGGAGCACGGCCAGTTCTTCCACCGCGCGCCCCGGGACCTCACCTTCTGCGCCCACGCCATCCTGGAGCCGCGCCTGATGGAGGTGCCCGACCTGGCCGAGGATCCCCGCTTCGCGGACAACCCCGCCGTGGCCGGGGAGCCCCGGCTGCGCTTCTACGCCGGGGCCCCGCTCCAGACCGGGGAAGGCCACGCCATCGGGACGCTCTGCGTCATGGACACCGAACCCCGGCGGCTGCGCCCGGACCAGCGGGAGGCCCTGGAGATCCTCAGCCGGCAGGTGATGGCCAACCTGCGGGCCCGGGCGCGGGCCAAGGACCTGGACATCGCCCTCAAGGCCGCCCAGGGCCTCGCGGAGCAGCGCGCGGGCACCCTGGCCTTCCTGGGCCACGAGCTGCGCAACGCCCTCGCGGCCCTGCTCGCCCTCACCGAGGCCTGGATGGAGGGGCGGCAGGACGCCGACCGGGGCTCCCTCGAACTCGCCCACACCTGCGCCGCGGAAGCGGTGGGCCTCCTGAACACGGTCCTCGACCACGCCCGCGGGGAGGCGGGGCAGCTCCGCCTCGAGCCCAGGCCCTTCGACCTGCGCGCCGCCCTCGCCCGGGCGGTGGACCTGGCCCGCCCCCGCGCCACCGCCCGGGGACTCGCCCTGCGCCTGGACGTGGAGGACGGCCTTCCCGCGCGCCTGCTGGGCGACGAGGCGCGGCTCCACCAGATCTGGCTCAACCTGCTGGGCAACGCCCTCAAGTTCACCGAGCGGGGCGGCATCACCCTCCGGGCGCGGCGGTCGGGGGACCGCGTGGCCGTCACCGTGGAGGACACGGGCCCCGGCATCCCCCCGGACCTGCTCGCGCGGCTCTTCCAGCCCTTCCAGCAGGCGGAGGGCGGCTTCGGCCGGGCCGGGGGCAGCGGCCTCGGCCTCGCCATCTGCCGCCAGCTCGCCGAGCTCATGGGCGGGAGCATCGAGGCCGCGAACCTGCCCGGGGGTGGCTGCCGCTTCACCCTCACCGTGCCGCTTCCCGACGCCGGGCCGGAGGCCGGATCCCGCCCGCCGCGGCCGCTGCGCATCCTCGCCGCCGAGGACAACGCGCTGGCCCGCCGCCTCCTGGGGGAGCTGCTGGAGGCCGAGGGCCACGCCGTCCGCGCCGTCCCCACCGGCGCCGAGGCGGTGCGGGCCCTCGCGGAGGAGGCCTTCGACGTGGTGCTCCTGGACTGCCGCATGCCGGTGATGGACGGCTTCGAGGCCACCGAGGCCATCCGCCGGATGCCGGGGGAGCGGTCCCGCGTGCCGATCCTCGGCCTGACCGGCGAGCGGGGACCCCAGGAGCTGGAGGTGGGCCGGCGCGCCGGCATGAACGCCCTCCTGGAGAAGCCCGTGGGCCGCGCCGGGCTCCGGGAGGCCCTCCGCGCCTGGACCGGCGGCTGAGCCCTCAGGCCTCGAAGCGCGCGCGCTGCTCCGCGGTGCGCCAGGGGCAGGCGCCCGCCTCGAGGGGAAACAGCCGCTTCCGCGCCTTCGTGACGAGGATGTAGCCGAGGTCCCGGAGAGGCCTGGGCACGAGCCACAGCACGGACCCGAGCAGGCTCCAGACGCCGCCCAGCCCGTGGAGCACGCGCACCACGCCCGCGCTGCGGACGAGGACGCGGCCGTCGGCGGCCTTCACCACCAGGCTGTCGGGCAGCGTCGCCCGGACGGCCTCGGGGAGCTCGCGGCGGAAGGCCTCGCCGTGGAGGGGCGCGAAGCGGAAGGCGAGGCCCTTCGCGCCGCGGGCCAGGACGAAGCGCACGGCGCCGTGGCAGAGCCCGCAGTCGCCGTCGTAGAAGAGCAGGTCGCCCCCCGGCCCGTTCACCCCTTCACCATCACCCAGACGCCCACGGCGATGAAGGCGGCGCCGGCGAGGTACCGGATGGCGGCCTCCGGGACCACCTTGAACAGCGCTCCGCCCACCGCCACGCCCAGGGCCGTGGCGCAGACGAGCGCCGCGCTGGCGGCGAGGAAGACGGTGAGCAGGGCTCCGCTCTTCGCGCTGGCGGTCATGGCCGCGAGCTGGGTCTTGTCGCCGAGCTCGGCGAGGAAGACGGTGGCGAAGGTGGTCCAGAAGAGTCCGCGCTGCATGGTCCGCTCCTGCAGGCAGTGTAGGGAAGGCGGGGAATTCAGGCACACTGTCGGGAGATGACGCACGACTTCTTCGACCTTCCCATCACGTACGTGGACACCCCCGAGCTCCTGGCGGAGGCCCTGCCCGCCTGGTTCGACGCGGGCCTGCTCGCCGTGGACATCGAGTGCAGCCTCACGGGCATGCACCACTGCGTGCTGGCCTTCCTCCAGATCGCCACCCATGACCACGTGTGGCTGGTGGACCCCCTCGCCCTGCCGGACCTCATGAAGCCGACCCTCGTCGCCATGGCCGAGATCCCCTGGATCGTCCACGACTACAGCGGCGACGGCATCGTCTTCAAGCGGCTCTACGACGTGGTGCCGCACAGCATCCTCGACACCATGCTGCTCTCGCGGGCCCTGGGCTATCCCCAGCCTGGCCTCAAGACCATGGCCAAGCTGAAGCTCGGCATCGAGATCCCCAAGGAGGAGCAGGACTCCAACTGGATGCTTCGCCCCCTGCGGGACGCCCAGCTCAGCTACGCGGCCCGCGACGCGGCGCTGCTGCTGCCCCTGCTGCGCACCCTGGCGAAGGAGGCCGAGGAGAAGCGCGACGATCCGGAGGTCGGCCCGCGCCTCCGCGCCCTGCCCGGCGAGATCCGCGCCCTCTTCAGGCGCATCCGCGCCTACAGGCGGCCCGACGACAACCCCATCATCGACAAGGTGCGCGCCATGGGCCTGGGCGAGCGCGCCGAGGCCAAGGCCCGGGCCCTGTCGGCCTACCGCTACGCCTGGGGCAACGAGGGCGACGTGGCGGCGGTCATGGAGCTGGGCAACCGCTGGATCCTCGCCCGCATCCAGCACCCGCCCACCAGCAAGGAGCAGCTCGAGCGCACCATCCCCAACCCGCGCTTCCGCCGCAAGCGCCTCGACGCGCTCTGGGAGATCCTCGGCGAGCCGAAGCTCGTCGTGCACGAGGACTGAGGTGCGGGCAGACCCCTACTGGGCCCGCCACGCCCGCCGCTACGACCGGGCCACCCTGGCGCTGAACGGGAACTTCGAGCGCATGGCCCGGGACGCGGCGGCGCGCGTGGAAGGCCTCGACGTGCTGGAGCTCGCCGCCGGCACGGGCCTCGTCACCCGCGAGCTGGCGCGCACCGCGAAGCGCGTGGTCGCCACGGACCTCTCGGAGGGCATGCTCGCCGTCCTGCGCGGAAGGCTGGACGACCTGGGGGCCGCGAACGTGGAGGTGCGCCCCGCCGACGCCACGGCCCTGGACTTCGCCGAGGGCAGCTTCGACGCCGTGGTGATGGCGAACCTCCTCCACCTCCTCCCGGATCCCGGCGCCGCCCTGCGGGAAGCCCACCGCGTCCTGCGCCCCGGCGGCCTCCTGCTCGCGCCCACCTTCTGCCACGGCGAGTCGCTCCGCGCGCGGCTGGTGTCCCGGTTGCTCGGGCTGTCGGGGTTCCCCATCCAGCGGCGGTTCAGGAGCGCGGAGCTGGCGGCGGTGATCCGGGAGGCGGGCTTCGAGGCCGACGCCGGGGAGACGCTGCGGGGCTGGCTCCCGCTGGGCCTGGCGACGGGGCGGAAGGGCTGAAGGACGCCTACGCCGGCGCGGCCTCCTTCGCCTTCCCCTTCCGCGCCCGCGCCAGCCGCGACTCGTGCACGCGGGCGAGGAAGTCGTAGAGCACGAGCTCCTGGGCCCGCGCGGCGCCGCGCAGGAGGCGGTTGGCGTGCATGTGGAGGTAGCTGCCGGCGAGGTCGGGCAGAGCGGGCGTTCCGTGCGTGCCGGCGAGTTCGCGCAGGCGCGTGGCGAGGGGCCGGATGGCTTCCGAGCGGCGGCGCAGGGCCGCCACGCCCTCGGCGAGGGGGCCCGGATCCTGGGCGGGATCGAGGAGGGCCTCGAGGGCCTTCCGCTCGGCGCGGAAGCGGTCCCCGAGCTGGCGCTCGAAGGGCCCTTCGCCGCCGAACTCCTTCAGGAAGCCCGTCCGCAGCCCCTGGAGCAGGGCGAGCTTCGCCTCGGCGTCCAGCCCGAGGTCGTCGAGGAGCAGGTCCATGCCCAGGGCCGCGAGGCGCCAGCGCGCGTCCGCCGCGGCGTCGCCGCTGTAGGCCTGCAGGATGGCCAGCACCGCGTCGCTGTCGGACTGGAAGAGGGCCTCGCCCAGCGCCATGGCCTCGCCGCTCCCGTAGCGCTCGATCTCCCGCTGGTAGGTGTCGTGCATGACCTTCCACACCACGCCGAGCTCCCGCAGGGGCTCCAGGGCCGCGTGCAGGCGCGGCGCCACCCGGGTCAGCAGGCGCGCCCCGTCGCCGCGGAAGCGCAGCCGGAGGTGGTTGTCCGGGTCCGCGTAGCGGATGAAGAACCAGCCCTCGGCGTCGCCCGAGCCCAGGGTCTCCGCCACCACCGGCGCCACCGCCTCCCGCAGCACCTGGTCCGCGCCGGCCGGGCCGGCGTAGATCTTGGCGTAGAGCCACTCGGAACCCGGCGGGAAGGCCCGGTCGCCGCCGGCCGCCGCGACCGCCAGGGCCGCGCCCGGGGCCGGGGCCTCGCCGTCCGCCTCCCGCACCGGCGCCAGGAAGGGCACCACCAGCTCGTGCACGAAGCGGCCCTCCGGCCCTTCAGCCACCAGCTCGCCCGGGCCCGGGAAGAGCTCCTCCAGCACGAAGGCGGGGCGCTGCCTCACGGTGTCGAGGAAGGTCTCCACGCTCAGGAGGTTGTCCAGGTCCAGGGGCAGCTTGTTGTCCCCGTCCGCCAGCAGCACCCAGCGCGGCAGCCGCCGCTCCCCGCGCCAGGTTTGGAAGGCCGTCCACCGCGGGGCGTCCAGGGCCTGCTTCGGCCCCTTGGCCTCGAGGAAGGCCTTCAGCTCCTCCTTGAGGACCCGCCAGCGGGCCTTGGCCAGCACGAGCCGGCCGACCTCCACCCGGGGGAGGAAGGGCAGGGAGTCCAGGGGACCCCAGGACCAGCCCAGGCCGCCGGAGACGCCCTGGTGCTGCAGCATGCACAGGAAGCGGTAGACCCCGAGGCTGCGGGCCGAGTAGTTGTGGGCGTTCGTGAGGCGCGGCAGCACCTCCCGGCCCAGGCGCGCGGAGCGCAGCACCACGCGGCCCCCGCGGATGGAGACGAGCAGGTCGTCCACGGGGATCTGTCGGTCCGCCTCCGCCCCCGAGCGGCCGAGGAAGGGGATCTCGTGGCCGCGCAGCAGGGGCCGCAGGATCACGTTCCCGATGCGCCCCTCGGGGAGGTGCACCACCTCGGCGAAGACCGCGTCGGGGCGGCAGGCCTCCTCGGCCTGGAGCAGCGCGCGGACCTCGGCGGTGAGGGCCTCGTCGCCGTGGCAGAAGCGGCCCAGCAGGTTCGCGCCGGAGGGTCCGGAGACCCCGGACAGGGAGACCTTGAACTCCCCCGCCGCCATCGCCTCCCGGGAGGCGGCGGCCACCTTGGCCATCACCGCGAGGGAATCGGGGAGGGGCGCGGCGCCCCGGGTCTTCAGCTTCTCCAGGTCAGGGGCCTCGAGGCGCAGCACCGGCGCGCCGCCGGAGGCCACCAGCTTCTCCAGGAGCAGGGCCTCCCGGCCGCCCCAGGCGACCTGGTTCTCCCCCGCGCGGCCCGGGAAGGCCAGGCCCTCCAGGAGCGGCGAGGCCTCCGCCTCCGGGCGGCTGCTGGCCTGGAAGCCGATGCCGCCCTCCTCGTCCAGCACCTCGCAGAGGGGGACCTCCCGGGTCTCGTAGCGGGCCTCGAAGGCCTCGCGGAACGAGGAGAGCGCGTCCTTGCCCGCGCGCGGCGCCAGGTCGTGCAGCAGCGTCACCGCCCCGCGGATCTCGTCCAGCACCGGACCGCCGAGCACCGCCTCCGGCGCGGGCTTCACCATGTCCACCTGGAAGAGGCGGTTCAGCTCCACCTTGGCGGGAAGGGCCTCGAGGGCCCGGGCGATGCCGCGGTATACGGACTGGTCGGCGCCCAGCGGCTGGCGGTCCAGGCCCTCCAGGTCGTCCCGCACCCGGGCCAGCACGGCCGCCGCGCCCTCGGTGGAGGGATGGCCCGCCAGCTCGGGGATGAGGGCGTGGATGGGCTCGGGCCCGGTCACGGGGGGCTCCAGCACCGGCACCAGGATCTGGCTGGCGCAGAGCTCCTGCACGTAGCCCAGGGCCTCCTCGTAGGAGATGTCGCCCTCCACGAGGGCCCGGGCCAGGGCGTCCTGGCGCGCGCCGTCCCGGGCGCGCTCCAGGGTGGCCCGCAGGTAGTCGGTCTCCTCCACGGCCACCAGGTGGTAGGCGCGGGACTTGCGGACCATCCGCGACTCGGCGTAGCGCAGGCGGCCCCCGGCCCGGTAGAGGCTGGAATTCGGCTTCCACACCAGGTCCAGGGCGAGGGCCGCGTCCTTGGCGAAGGTCTCCGTGAGGGTGCAGAGGTAGTCCATGTCCAGGCGCGTGTGCCGGACGTAGGCCCCATGGGGGGCCGTCTCCAGGCGCGTGGCGTCGCCCACGCGGCCCAGGCTGCAGCCCGCGAAGAGGCCGAAGGGGGTGGACCGCCCGGCCATGCGCGCCACGTAGCGCACCAGCGCCTTCTCCGCCCGGGCGCCCTTCTCGCCCTCGGGATCGGCGAACCAGTGGGCCAGGGCCTCATCCAGGTCCGGCGAGGCGAGGAAGACGGCCTCGCGCACGTCGGGACGGGCCGCCAGCGCGCGGAGCCGCTCCCGCAGGAGGGCGCGGTCCGCGGCGAGCTTCGCGGCCAGGGCTTCGGGGGAGGCCTCCGGAGCGGCGGCAGCCAGGTCCGCTCCCCAGGCCTCCAAAACGTCCCAGGGCAGCAGGGCCGTGCGGAAGGCGAAGAAGGCGGCGTCGCGCAGCCTGGACGGGGTCTCGGCGGGCTTCATGGGGAGCTCAGCGGGCGGAGGCGGGCGCGGCGGGCACGTCCACCATGAGGAAGGCGTCCCAGGCGGGCACCTGCGGATGGAGGGCCGCCAGCAGCGCCAGGGCGATGCCGATCCCGCCCTCGAGGAAGCCGGGCACGCGCTTCCAGGGGTCCTCGTCGGGGGCCTGGGTCGAGGGCATCCAGGCCTCGAACCCGCCGATCCCCCGCCCTTCCTTGCGGAGGTCGAAGAGGAGGTCGAAGGAGGCCAGGGCCGCCTCCCGGAAGAGGGGCTCGCCGGTGGCCTGGTGGAGCCGGTTGAAAAGGTGGGCGTTGCCGGCCGCGCCGTGGCAGAGGCCCCCGTCGCGCACGCCCGCGCGCTCCCGGGGGAGCCGGGCGGCGGCGCGGAGGATGTCCAGGGCGTGGATCTCCCAGTCCGGCCGGTCCGCGGCCCGGGCGGCGGCGAGGAGGGCCGTGCCCAGGCCCAGGTCCCCGTAGCACCAGGCGATCCGGGAGGGGCCGGGCTCGGGGCCCTGGGCCCCGTGGCTGACCGCGGTGGGGAAGCAGCCGCCGGATTCCGCCGGGAGGCGCTGGGCCAGGAGCCAGGCGACGCCCCGCTCCAGGGGCTCCCGGGCGGGCCCGTGGCCGGCCCGCAGCGCCCGGGCCAGGAGCACGAGGACCGCGGGGACGCCGTGGGCCAGGCCCAGGTTGTAGTAGCCCTCCGGGTGCAGCTCGCGCTGCCAGGGGGGCAGGAGGTGGGGCGCGGTGTACCAGGTGCCGCCGCCGTCCCGGGGGACCTCCAGCGCGTAGAGGTGCGCCAGCACCTTGGCCAGGATCGCGCGGCCGCCGGGCCGGTCGAGGCGCTGGAGGGCGTAGAGGCCGTAGCCCGCCAGCCCGCTGATGAGGTCGTAGTCCGCCAGCCAGGGGTCCTGGTCCAGGTAGTCCAGGAGGGCGGCGTCGATGTCGGCGTTGGGGTCCTCGGACCCCGCGGCCCCGGAGGCCGGGTCCAGGGCCGCGAGGTGGTCCATGAGCCACGCGACCCCCGTGAAGCCGCTGTACAGGCCCGGCGACATCACCGAGCCGCCCAGGCGATCCACCGCGGCGTCCAGCGCCTCCTGGAAGGCCTGGCCCCAGCCCTGGCCGGGCCGGGCCCGGTCGAGGTAGGCGTAGAGCAGGGCCGCGCCCGCGGCGCCGCCCGCCAGGGAGCCCCCCAGCTGCGGATCCAGGGCCGCGGACCGGAGGTCGGCGAGGATGGCCTGGAGGGCCGCCTCGGCGCGGGCCGCGGCGGGTCCCTCGAGGATCGGGCGCCAGGCGAGGGCCGCGGGCTGGATGGAAGGCGTGGAGGTTGGCGTGGACATGGGCGGGCGCCCTCCCAGGCGGACCGAGGGCATCCCCGGGCACGAATCCTTCCAGTGTGAACCCTCGCGCGCGGAAGGGAATCCGAATGGGAAGACGGGCGCCCCGAACGGGGCCGACGGGCCCCTGAACGGTGGCGGACGGGGCCCCGGGGCGGGCCGGCGGCACGGGGGATCGGGAGGGCTGTGCTTAAATCCTTCCATGTCCCCTGACCGCCCGGAACCGCCGCCGGAAGCGGCGTCGCTCCCCGGCGCGCCGTCGGAGGGGCTGTTCCGGAAGCAGGCCCTGGAGCACTTCCTCCGCGAGCAGGAGCAGCGCGAGCCGCTGAAGGTCTCCCCGCCCTGGACCTGGTCCCTCTTCTGGGTCCTCGCCGCCCTCGTGGCCTCGGGGCTCCTCTTCGCCGTGCTGGGCAAGGTCGAGGTGCAGAACCGCGGCCGGGGCATCCTGCGCCCCCTGGCCGGCGTGCGCATCCTCCAGGCCCAGGTGGGTGGCGTGCTGAAGGAGACCTATGCCCGCAGCGGCGACCAGCTCCGGGCCGGGCAGGCCATCGCCCGCCTCGACGCCGCGCAGGTGGAGGGCGCCCGGCTGGAGGCCGAGCGCACCCTGGCCCTCCTCAAGGGCGCGGGGGGCGGGTTCCGGGCCCAGGAGCAGCGCCTCCTGCTGGAACAGATCGCCTCCGTGCGCACGAAGATCACGGCCCAGGAGGCCCAGCTCCCCAGCTACCAGTCCTCGGTGGAGATCCAGGAGCGCTTCCTGGCCACCCAGCGCAAGCTCCAGAAGGAGGGCCTGGCCTCCCCCCTGGATGTGGACAAGGCCCAGGAACAGGCGAACACCGCCCGGCGCCAACTGGACGCGGCCCGCCAGCAGCTGGTGCAGCTCAAGCAGGAGCTGGCCTCCCTGGAGAGCCAGCGCCAGCAGCAGCTCTGGCAGGCCACCCAGGAGGTGGCCGGGGCCCAGACCAAGCGCGAGGCCCTGGAGACCTCCCTGAAGCAGACCGAGGTGCTGGCGCCGGTGGACGGCTTCCTCGAGGCCCTGGTGGCCAAGCCCGGCGACCTGCTCCAGCCCGGCCAGTCCATCGCCAAGCTCATTCCGGCAGGATCCCCGCTGCTGGTGGTGGCCTTCGTGCCCGAGAAGGACCGCGCCTACCTCAAGGACGGGGACGAGGTCTCCCTGGAGCTGGAGGCCTACCCCTACGCGGAGTTCGGCACCCTGAAGGGCCGCATCGCCCGCATCGGCTCCGACCTGGCCTCCCCCCACGAGGTGCGGGAGGCCCTCGGCGAGGACGCCAAGCTGGACGCGCCGTCCTTCCGCGTGGAGATCGCCCTCGACGGGCGCCGCCCCCGCCGCATGGCCCAGGCCATCCTCCGGCCCGGGATGCTGCTCCAGGCCCGCTACACCCTCCGCCGTCAGCGCATCATCACCCTGGTGCTGGAGCCCCTCCGGCGCTGGTTCGACTGAATGGCCGCCCGGCGCGTCCCCTTCGTGCCCCAGATGGAGGCGGTGGAGTGCGGGGCCGCCTCCCTGGCCAGCATCCTCGCCTACTGGGGCCACCACGCGCCCCTGCCGGAGGTGCGCGAGGCCTGCAAGGTGAGCCGCGACGGCGCGAACGCCGCCAGCATCCTCGAGGCCGCGCGGGCCTACGGCCTGGAGGCCGAGGCGGTGAAGGTGGAGGTGGAGCACCTGGAGGACCTGCCCCTGCCCGCGGTGCTGCACTGGGAGTTCAGGCACTTCCTCGTGCTGGAGCGCCTCACCCGCCGCGGCGCCTGGATCGTGGACCCCGGGGGCGGCCGCCGCCACGTGTCCGCCGGGGAGCTGGCCACCGCCTTCACCGGGGTCGCCCTCTGCTTCGCCCCCGACGACGAGCTCTTCCGGGAGCGCCCCGCCACGCGGCCCAGCCTCCGGCGCTACCTCGAGATGCTGCGCGGCCTGCGCGGCTCCCTGGCCCAGGCCCTCGGCGCCTCGGCCATGCTGCAGCTCGTGGGCCTGGTCTTCCCCGTGGCGAACCAGCTCCTGGTGGACCGCGTGCTCCTGCCCCGCCACGAGCCCTGGCTGTGGGGCCTCGCCCTCGCCCTGGGCGGCGCCGTGGCGGGACAGGCCCTCCTGACCCTCCTGCGGTCCTACGTGCTCCAGGGGCTGCGGGTCAGCCTCGACCGGGCGCTGCTCTCGGGCTTCGTGGGCCACATGGTCTCCCTGCCCATCGGGTTCTTCCTCCAGCGCCAGTCCGGCGACCTGATGCAGCGGGTGGAGAGCAACGCGCAGATCCGGGACCTCTTCACCTCCCGCAGCCTCTCGAGCCTCCTGGACGCCTTCCTGATCCTGGGCTACGCCGGGCTCATGCTGGCCTACCACGCGGGCCTCGCCCTCGCGGTCCTCGCCCTCGCGGCGCTGCGCGTCTCGCTGGTGGCCCTGCTGCGGCGGCTGAACGAGCAGCTCATGTCCGCCGAGCTCGCCGCCTCCGGGCAGGAGCGGGCGGTGCTCGTGGAGGCCCTGTCGGGACTCGAGACGGTGAAGGCCTCCGCCTCCCAGGAGCTCGTGCTGGGCCGCTGGACCCATCGCCTCGTGCGCCGCATGAACGTGGGAACGGAGCGGCTGCGCCTCTCGGCCGCGACCTCCCAGGCCATGGTCTTCCTCCAGGGCGCCTCCGCCGCCGCCGTGTTCTGGATCGGAGGGCGGGAGGTGGTGGCGGAGCGCATGACCCTGGGCGTGTTCACGGCCTTCCTCACCCTGCAGGGCCTCTTCATGGCGCCCCTGGAGTCCCTCCTGGGGGCCTTCACGGAGCTGCAGTACCTGGGAAACCACCTGCGCCGCCTGGACGACGTGATGGAGACCCAGCCCGAGCCCACCGGGGACCAGTCCCCGGGCCGCCTGCAGGGCGGCGTCGCCCTGGAGGGGGTCGGCTTCCGCTACAGCGAAGGCAGCCCCTGGATCCTCGAGGACATCAGCCTCGACATCCGCCCCGGCGAGAAGGTGGCCATCGTGGGGCGCACCGGCGCGGGCAAGTCCACCCTCGCGCGCCTCCTGCTCGGCATGCACGCGCCGAGCGCCGGCACCATCCGCTTCGACGGGAAGGACCTGGCCACCCTGGACCTCCAGGCCCTGCGCCGCCAGATGGGCGTGGTCCTGCAGGAGCCCTTCGTCTTCGACGACACCGTGCGCGCCAACCTCAGCCTCCTGGATCCCGAGATGCCCCTGGAACGCGTGAAGTGGGCGGCGCGCATGGCCTGCGTGGACCAGGTGCTGGAGCGCCTGCCCCAGGGCTGGAAGACCCGCCTCGGGGAGAACGCGCGCATCCTCTCCGGCGGCGAGCGCCAGCGCCTCTGCCTGGCCCGCGCCATCGCCGGCGAGCCCGCGATCCTCCTCCTCGACGAGGCCACCAGCTCCCTCGACCTGCGGACCGAGGCCGAGGTCCATGCGAACCTGGCGGCCCTGGGCTGCACGCGCATCCTGATCGCCCACCGCCTCGAGACGGTGAAGGACGCGGACCGCATCCTCGTGCTCGAGGGCGGACGGATCGTCCAGCAGGGTCCCTACGGGCAGCTCGCCGCGGCGCCGGGCCCCTTCCGCGCCCTGGTCGAGGCCCAGGAGGCCAGCCGTGGCTGAAGCCTCCCTGCTCATCGGGATGCCCGGCAACCTCGCCCTCTGGCGCCTGCTCGGGCTGCGCGGCGTCAGCCTGCCCCTCCAGTCCCTGGAGGAGACCCTGCTCTGGGACTTCAGCCTGGAGGGCATGGTGCAGGAGCTCCGCGGCCGCGGCTTCCAGGCCCGCGCGGTGCAGGTCTCGGCCCAGGAGCTGGACCACCTGGAGCTGCCCACCCTGGCCCAGGCCCAGACCGGCGACTGGGTGGTGCTGCGCCGGCGCGCCCCGGGCGGCTTCCTGGTGGAGCAGGGGGTGGCGGGGCTGGAGTTCGCGCGCCTCGAGCTGCTGGACGCGGCCCTCGCGGGACCGGCCCTGGACCTCAGCGAGCCCCTGCCGGACCGCGGGGGGCTGTGGAAGCGCATGGCCCAGCTCCTGCCCCGCCACAAGGCGGAACTCGCCCAGGCCGCCGCCGCGGCCCTCGTGCTGCAGGGCCTGGCCCTGGTCTCCCCCTGGCTCACCGCCCGCGCGGTGGACCGGGCGCTGCCCCAGGGGGCGGCCAGCCTGCTGGCCATCCTCAGCCTCGGCCTCGTGCTGGCGGCCTTCTTCCGGGCCTGGGTGGGCTGGATCCGGGAGGCCACGCTGCTCGCCTTCGCCGCCAAGTTCGAGGCGGCGCTGGGGAAGGGCCTCCTGGAGCAGCTCCTCTGGCTGCCCTTCAAGGACCTCCAGCGCAAGACCCTGGGCGAACACCTCCAGGCCTTCACCGGTCTCAGCCTCGCCCGCAGCCAGCTGCTGAACCGGGGCGTGGGCGTCATCCTCTCGGCGGTGACGGGCCTGGCCTACCTCGCGTGGATGCTCGCGGAGAACCCGGGCCTCGCCGCCCTGGTGGCCGGCGTGGCCCTGGCCATGGGGCTCGCCTCCTTCCTCTCCGGGCGCCTGCAGGCCCGCGTCCAGGCGCGGGAGGTGGAGGCCTCCCAGGAGCAGCGCAGCGCCCTGGCGGAGATGCTGCGGGGCATCCCCACCCTCAAGGCGACGGGCAACCACGGCTGGGCCTTCACGCGGTGGATGCGCCGCCTGGACGCGGGCCTGGACCGGAGCCTGCAGCGGGAGCGCCTGGACCTCTGGAACGAGGCGATCCAGGGCCTGCTCGGGCAGGGGCTCAGCGCGGCGATCCTCGTCCTCGGCGGGCGCGACGTGCTCGCGGGCCAGCTCAGCCTGGGCAGCCTGATGGCCTTCCTGCAGCTCGCCAGCGGCTTCCAGGGGGCCGTCTCGAGCCTCGCCTCGGCGGGGGTGGCCTTCCTCGCCATGAAGCCCCAGCTCCGGGAGGTGGAGGCGGTGCTCGCCGCCGAGCCCGAGGCGCGCCCGCCCCGCAAGGGTCCCGTGGACCTCCCCGGCCCCCTGGCCCTGGAGGACGTCTGGTTCCGCTACGGCGACGACACGCCCTGGGTCCTCCAGGGGCTCAGCCTGCAGGTCCAGCCCGGCGCCTTCCACCACCTTCCGGGCCCCTCGGGCTCGGGGAAGAGCACCCTGCTCAAGATCATCGCCGGGCTCTACGCGCCGGACCGCGGCAGCGTGAGCCTCGGCGGCCTGGATCCCCGCGCCGCCGCCCGCTTCATGGTCTACCTCCCCCAGTTCCCCCAGCTCCTGAGCGGCAGCATCCTGGACAACCTCAAGCTCTTCTCCGGCGGCGCGACCCAGCGGCGCTGCCTCGAGGTGGCCGCGGAGACGGGACTCGCCGAGTGGGTGGACACGCTGCCCATGGGCTACCAGACCGTGGTGGCCAGCGGCGGCGCCAACCTCTCCGGCGGGCAGCGCCAGCTCATCGCCATCACCGCCATCCTCGCTTCGGGCAAGCGGCTGCTGCTCCTCGACGAGGCGCTCTCCAACCTGGACTGGGTGAGCCGCTCCCGCATCATCCACAGCCCGCGCTTCGAGGGCCGCACGGTGGTCTACGCGAGCCACGAGGAGCTGCTGGCGCGCTGAGGGCGCGCCGGTGGGCGTCGTTCGTCCGGCCGTTCTTTCCGCTCGCGCACGGGTTCGCCACCGTTCCCGCCCCGGTCCCGGGTTCGCGGGGCCGGCGCCGGCGGGGGCTGGCTACCCTGCGTCAAGGCATGCCTCCCTTCCAATCCGCCCGCCATCGGGCCCACGTTCGCGATCCGCGAACCCAGGAGCAACCATGAAGCTCGAGAAGAAGCTCTCCCTCCAGAAGGAGACCCTGCTGTCCCTGACCGAGAGCCAGGCCCAGGACGTCGCCGCCGGCCGCCCCTACACGTACTACTGCCCCACCGGCCAGACCTGCTACACGGACTGCGGCACCTTCAACACGAAGTGCTGCTTCTGATCCGGCCGGCCTGAGGCTCCGGCCCCTCCGGGGGCCGGAGCGTGCTGAACGCGCGGGAGGCGGCCTGTCCGCCCTCCGCGCCTCGGGCCGGGGGTTCCATGCCCTCCGATCCAGGCAGCCCCGCCCCGGCGCCTCCCGCCGCCATCGTGGAGCTTCCCCGTCCCCTGCTCGACGCCGGGCTCGCGGCGCGGGCCCGGGAGGCCCTGGGGGACCTCGCGCGCGACCTGGCCGCCGTGCCCGCGTCCCGGGGCCCGGCCTGGGACCGCATGCTCGCCGGTGGCGGCGCGGGACTCGCCCTCGGCATGGCCTTCCTGGCCTGTTCCGGGCTCGTGGAGGTCGGCGAGGCGGACGCGCTCGCGCGGCTCCAGGCCGCCGTGGACGGCCTCGAACAGGCCTTCGCCTCACCCAGCCTCTTCAGCGGCTTCACCGGCACGGCCTGGGTGGTGGAGTTCCTCCAGGACGGCTTCATCGAGCGCGACGAGACCCTGAACCAGGACATCGACGCGGCGCTGCTGGCCTGCCTGGGCCACGACCCGCCGCCCTCCTGCGAGCTCATCGACGGGCTCGCCGGCCTGGGCGTCTACGCCCTCGAGCGCTTTCCCCGCGGCGCCTCGGCGACGCTGCTCGAGACCCTCTTCGACCGGGTGGAGGCCCGGGCGGCCTGGTCCCGGGAGGGCGCCCGCTGGGCCGCGCCGGCGCTGCCGGACGCCGTTGTGGCGGCCTACGGGCTGGCTCCGGCGCCCCCGGGCACCGTGGACCTCGGCCTCTCCCACGGGCAGCCGGGCGTCATCGCCTTCCTGGCCGCCCTGGTCCTGCAGGGGATCCGCGGGGAGCGGGCCCGCACCCTGCTGGAGGGCGCGGTGGGCTGGCTGCTGGCCCACGAGGGCACCACGGACGGCCGTTCAGCCTTCACCCACGTCATCGAGCCCGGCGCGGACGTCCGGCCCTCCTGCCGCCTGGCCTGGTGCTACGGGGACCTGGGCATCGCCCTGGCCCTGGGGCACGCGGGCCGCGCCGCGGCCCGGGAGGACTGGTCGGCCCGGGCGGTGGCCCTGCTGGAGGCGGCCGCCCGCCGCGAGCCCGCGCCCGGGGAGGTGGAGGACCCCATGCTCTGCCATGGCGCCATGGGCGTGGCCCACCTCTTCCACCGCGCCTTCCTCTCCACCGGACGGGACAGCCTGCGCGCCGCCGCGACCGACTGGACGCGCCGGGCCCTGGACTTCCACACGCCCGGCGCCGGCCTCGGCGGCTTCCGCCGCCGCGCCAGGTCCGCCTGGCACGACGATCCCGGCCTGCTGGAAGGTTCCATGGGCCTGGCCCTGGCCCTCCTGGCCGCCCTCGAGCCCCGGGACCCCGCCTGGGACCGCTGCCTGCTCCTCTCCCTCAGGCCCTGAAGGGCGCCCGCCTCATTTCAGGTAGGGCGCCAGGTACTTCCCCGTGATGCTGCCCCGGTGCTTCGCGATCTGCTCCGGCGTGCCGGTGGCCAGGATGCGCCCCCCCTCGCCGCCGCCCTCGGGGCCGAGGTCCACGATCCAGTCGGCGGTCTTGATGACGTCGAGGTTGTGCTCGATGACGATGACCGTGTTGCCCGTGTCCACCAGGCGGTTGATGACCTCCAGCAGCTTCTGGATGTCCTTGAGGTGCAGGCCCGTGGTGGGCTCGTCGAGGATGTAGACGGTGCGGCCCGTCGCGCGCTTGGAGAGCTCCTTGGCGAGCTTCACGCGCTGGGCCTCGCCCCCGGACAGCGTGGTCGCGCTCTGGCCCAGGCGGATGTAGCCGAGCCCCACGTCCACGAGGGTCTGCAGCTTGTTGGCGAGCACCGGGATGGGCCCGAAGAGCTCCAGGGCCTCCTCCACGGTCATGGCCAGCACCTCGGAGATGGACTTGCCATTGTAGTGGACCTCGAGGGTCTCGCGGTTGTAGCGCTTGCCCTTGCACTGCTCGCAGGTGACGTAGACATCCGGCAGGAAGTGCATCTCGATGCGCAGCACGCCGTCACCCTCGCACTTCTCGCAGCGCCCGCCCCGCACGTTGAAGCTGAAGCGGCCCGGGGCGTAGCCGCGGGCCTTGCTCTCGGGCAGCTGGGCGAAGAGCTCCCGCAGGGGCGTGAAGAGGCCCGTGTAGGTCGCGGGGTTCGAGCGCGGGGTGCGCCCGATGGGCGCCTGGTCGATGTCGATGACCTTGTCGATGAGCTCCAGCCCCTTCACGGCCTTGTGCTTCCCGACCACGTGGACGCCCTGGTGGAGCTGGTTGGCCAGGGCCTTGTAGAGGATCTCGTTCACCAGCGTGCTCTTGCCCGAGCCGGAGACGCCGGTGACGCAGGTGAAGAGGCCGATGGGGAACGCGGCGTCCACCTGCTTCAGGTTGTTCTCCGAGGCCCCCAGCACCTCCAGGTGGCCGCGTCCCGCCCGGCGCCGCTTCCGGGGGATCTCGATGGCGTCGCGGCCCGCGAGGAAGTCGGCGGTGACGGACCCCTTGGCCCGCGCGATCTCCTTCGGCGTGCCCTGGGCCACCACGCGGCCCCCGTGCTCGCCGGCCCCGGGCCCCATGTCCACCACGTGGTCCGCCGCCTGGATGGTCTCCAGGTCGTGCTCGACGACGAGCACCGTGTTGCCCAGGTCGCGCATCTCCATGAGCGTGCGCAGCAGCTTCTGGTTGTCCCGCTGGTGCAGGCCGATGCTGGGCTCGTCGAGGACATACATGACGCCCTGGAGCTTGGAGCCGATCTGCGTGGCCAGGCGGATGCGCTGGCCCTCGCCGCCCGAGAGCGTGGCGGCGCTCCGGTCCAGGGTGAGGTAGCCCAGGCCCACGTCGTCCAGGAAGCCCAGCCGCTCGCGGATCTCCTTGAGCACCTTCTCGGCGATGACCGCGTCCTTGCCCTCCAGGGCCAGGTCCTTGAACCAGACCCGGGCCTCCCGGACGCTGAGGGCGGTCAGCTCCGAGATGTTGCGCCCCTGCACGAAGACCGAGAGCACTTCGGGCTTCAAGCGGCGCCCCCGGCAGGCCTCGCAGGGGATGGTCCGCATGGACTCCTCCATCTCCGCGCGGATCTCCTCGCTGCTGGTCTCCCGGTAGCGGCGCTCCAGGTTGCCCACGATGCCCTCGAAGGCGTGGGTGAAGTCGTAGCGGTTGCGGGCGTTCTCGTAGGTGAAGCGCAGCTCCTTGCCGCCGGTGCCGTGGAGCAGCACCCGCCGCACCTCGGCGGAGAGCTTCTTCCAGGGAGCGTCGAGGCTGAACCTGTAGCGCTTCGCGAGCTGCTCCATCATCTGGGCCCGCCAGCCCTCGCCGTCCACGCTCTTCCAGCCCGAGGCCTGGATGGCGCCCTCGTTGATGCTCAGGTCCGGGTTGGGGACGATGAGCTCCTCGGCGAACTGGCGCTTGAAGCCCAGGCCGTCGCAGGTCTCGCAGGCGCCGTAGGGGGAGTTGAAGGAGAAGCTGCGGGGCTCCAGCTCCGGCAGGCCCAGGCCGAAGCGGGCGCAGGCGGTGTTGTTGCAGGCCAGCTTCGAGGAGAAGAGGGTCTCCTTCCCGTCGATGTCCACCAGGGCCGCGCCCTCGCTGAGGTTGCAGGCGATCTCCAGGCTGTCCGCCAGGCGCGTGCTGATGCCCTCGGCGGCCTTGAGCCGGTCGATCACCACCTCGATGGTGTGCTTCTTCTGCTTGTCCAGCTCCGGCAGCCCTTCGGTGAGGTCCAGCATCTCGCCGTTCACCCGGGCGCGGATGTAGCCCCGCTTCATCAGGTCCTGGAGCAGCTTCCGGTACTCGCCCTTGCGGCCCCGCACCACCGGCGCCATGAGCTGGATGCGGGCGCCCGCCGGGGCGGCGAGGATCTGGTCGGCCATCTCCTGGATGGTCTGGGAGGCGATGGGCCGGCCGCAGGCCATGCAGACGGCCTTGCCGGCCCGGGCGAAGAGGAGGCGCAGGTAGTCGTAGATCTCCGTGACCGTGGCCACGGTGGAGCGCGGGTTCTTGGAGGTGGTCTTCTGCTCGATGGAGATGGCGGGGCTGAGGCCGTCGATGGAGTCCACGTCGGGCTTCTCCATCTGGTCCAGGAACTGCCGCGCGTAGGCCGACAGGCTCTCCACGTAGCGCCGCTGGCCCTCGGCGTACAGCGTGTCGAAGGCCAGGCTGGACTTGCCGCTGCCCGACAGGCCCGTGATGACCACGAGCTGGTTCCGGGGCAGGACCAGGTCCAGGTTCTTGAGGTTGTGCTCCCGGGCGCCCTTGATCGTGATCGTGTCCATCCCGCCATCATCGCCCGGGCGCGGCCGGCCCTGTTCGCCTTTTTTCCGTACATTGTGGACGGGCCTAAGATGATTCCATGCAACCCCTGGAACTCTCCCTCGCGCTGCACCGGGCCCTGGAGGCCCGCACCGCGCGCCTGGACGAGCTCACCGCGGGGCCCGAGTGGTGGCTCGCGCCCGAAGGCCTTCACGACGTCCGGGTGGCCATCCGCCGCCTCCGCGCGGTCCTGGAGCTGCTGGACGGGGAGGCCTACCCGCGCCTCAAGGCGGCGGGCCGGGCCCTGAAGGCCTTCACGGTCCTGCTGGGCCCCCGCCGGGAGCTGGACGTGTTCCGGGAGCTGCTCGAGGACCTGCGGGGGCAGGCCGCCTTCGACCTCCAGCGGGCGACCTCGGAGCACCTCATGGCCGGCCTGGACCGTCGCCGGGCGAAGGCGGCCCGGCGGCTCGCCGAAGGCCTGGGCGGGGTGGAACCCTCGGCCTGGAAGCGCCTGCTGGCCGTGGACAGCCTGCCGAGCCCCTTCCACGCGCCTCCGGCCCCCGAGGCCGCCTGGGACCGCCTCGGGGCCGCCCTCGAGCCGGCCCTGGAGGCCCTGCGGGACCTGGACCGGGGCGAGGACGTGGAGGCCCTGCACGCCGCCCGGGTGAAGCTCAAGCGGGCCCGCTACCGCGCCGAGATCCTCGCAAGCCTCTTCCCCTCCCCCGCGCCGCCCTTCCTGGGGCGGCTGAAGGCCCTCCAGGACGCCCTCGGCCACCACCACGACATGGCCCTGCTCGAGGGCTTCCTCTGGGAGCGCCAGGCGGAGCTGGCCGCCCAGGGCCATCGCACCCTCGCCTCCTCCATCCTGGAGCTGGTGGGCATGGCCGCCGAGGGCCGGCATCGCGCCTTCGGCGCCCTCCAGGAGGCCCTGCGGGGCGTGGCGCCGGCCGCCTGGATGCAGGACCTCCGCCGGGAGCTGGCCGGGGGTCCCGCGTGAGGCTGCGCCCCTACGTCTGGCTGCGGAGCCTCCACGCCAAGCTCTTCCTCGTCACCGCCCTGGTGACCAGCGTGCTCACCATCGCGGTGGCCTACTCCATCACGAAGAACTCGCGGGTGGAGATCGAGGGCTACTCCCGGAGCCTCGCCCAGCAGGCGGCGCAGGCGGTGGAGACCGAGATCAACGAGCGCGACCCCCAGTTCCAGAACCCCCGGGCCATCGAGGAGATCCTGGAGAGCATGGCCGGGCAGGACCGGAGCATCTTCCAGATCGACGTCTTCCGCCGCTCCCGGGAGGACGCCACGCGCATCGAGCTGGTCACGAGCTCGGGGGACGACGCGTCGGTGGACTGGAGCCAGGAGCTCGCCCCCCAGCTCGACCTCCGCGAGCCGCGGGCGATCCTGGTGGACCTGACCACGGGGAACAAGGCCTGGAAGATCTTCCAGCCCATCCGGAACAAGGCCTACGGGCGTCCCAACAGCGGCCTGATCCGCGTCTACTGCGACCTGGAGCGCTGGGAGGACGTGTGGAAGGCCAACCTCCGCCGCACCTACAACACCCTTCCCCTGGTGCTCCTCGGCGAGTTCATCCTCCTCTACGTCCTGCTCGGGATCTTCGTCCACGACCCCCTGAAGGCCGTCACCGAGGCCATGGGACGCATGGAGCGCGGGGAGGCCGGCGCCCGGGCGGAGGTGCACCGCAAGGACGAGCTGGGCCTCATCGCCGACCAGTTCAACCTGATGGCCGCCCGGCTGGAGGAGGCCACCCGGGAGCGCGAGCGGCTCATCGAGGAGATCCAGGGCTTCAACCAGAACCTCCAGGCCCGCATCGACGAGGCCCTGCTCGAGCTGCAGGAGCGCAACCGCGAACTGCAGGAGGCCCTGGCGGGCAACTCGATCCTCCGGGAGGAGCTGAGCCAGCAGGAACGCCTCGCGGTGGCCGGCCAGCTCACGGCGGCCTTCGCCCACGAGGTGGGGACCCCGCTGAACCTCGTGCACGGGCACCTGCAGATGCTGCGGAGCCAGCCGGACCTGCCCGAGAAGGCCCAGGAGCGCCTGAACACCATCCACGCCCAGATCCAGCGGGTGGGCGACATCGTGCGCAAGCTGCTGGACGTCACCCGCCGGCCCCAGCTCCACCGGGAGCCGATCCACCTCGGCGCCCTACTGGAGGAGCTGCAGCGGCTCTGGTCCCCGACCCTGCTCGCCCACCGCGTCGCCGTGAGCGTGGACGTCCCGCCGGACTGCGTCCTGGACGCCGACCGCAAGCAGATGGAGCAGCTCTTCATCAATCTCGTGAACAACGCCATGGACGCCATGCCCGGCGGCGGCCTCATCACCGTCGCCGCGGCCCGGGAAGGCTCCAACGGGGACTGGCGCGTGGAGGTCTCGGACACCGGCAGCGGCATCCCCGCCGCCGTGCTGCCCCAGGTCTTCAAGCCCATGTTCACCACCAAGCCCGAGGGCAAGGGCACGGGCCTGGGCCTGCCCATCTGCCGCGAGATCGTCCGGGGCCACGGCGGCGAGATCGCCCTCCGCAGCGAGGAGGGACGCGGCACCACCGTCAGCTTCACGCTGCCCAAGCCGGCCTGAGAACCGCCTCAGAGGTCCACGACCTCCACCCGCTCGAGGGGCTCCTCCAGGAAGCGGCCGCCCACCTCCTGGAGCCGGCTGCCCGCGTCCGTGAGCAGGACCCGCAGGTCCCCCTTCGGCGCGTCGTCGTGGAAGCCCAGGCCCCGCCCGAGGCGCTCCGCCACCGCCCGCGCCGTGACCTCGCCGCTGTCGATCCAGGCCGTGCCGGGCCGGGCCAGCTCGAAGGCGGACTTTAGCACCGGATAGTGGGTGCAGCCCAGCACCACGGTGCGGACCTCCGGCGGCAGGGCGGCGAGGTAGCGGCGGCAGACCTCCACGGTGACGGGATCGTCGAGCCAGCCCTCCTCGGCGAGGCCCACCAGCAGCGGGCAGGCCACGCTGTGGACCGGCTTCCCGGGGGCGCGGCGGCGGATGGCCGCCTCGTAGGCGCCGCTCTGCACCGTGGCCAGGGTCCCCACCACGCCCACCGGACCCTCCGCGGCCGCCGCCGCCTCGGCCCCGGGCTCGATCACGCCCACCACGGGCACGGGGCTGGCGGCCTCCAGGGCCGGCAGGCCGTGGGCGGACGCGGTGTTGCAGGCGATGACCAGGAGCTTGGGGTCGAAGCGCTGGAGGGCCGCGCCCGCCTGGAGGGTGTAGCGCTCGATGGTCCCGTGGCTCTTCGTGCCGTAGGGGACCCGGGCGGTGTCGCCCAGGTACACGATGTGCTCGTGGGGCAGCAGGCGCCGCAGGGCGTGCACCACGGTCAGCCCGCCGATGCCGCTGTCGAAGACGCCGATGGGGCGGTTGTCGACGGCGGGGCTCACGGCCGCTCCGCCAGGATGGCGATCCACGCGCCCTCCCGGGCCACCTCCCGGGGCTGGAAGCCCGCCGTGGCGAGGCTCACCAGGGCCTCGTCCTCCCGCTCCCGGAGGATGCCGCTGGCGATGAGCCGGTGCCCGGGTTCCGTCAGGTCGGCCATGGCGGGGAGCAGCTCCTGGATGGTCTCCAGGAGGATGTTGGCCAGCAGCAGGGCGTAGGGGCCCTTCACCCTCGGATGGTCCAGGAGGCCGACAAAGTGGGCGAAGGGAGCCTGCCCGCCCAGGACGCCGGCGTTGAGCTCGATGAACTCCGCCATGGCGGGCCCGCAGTCCGGGTCGTTGTCGAAGGCCGTGATGTCCCGGGCGCCCAGGAGGAAGGCCGCGAGGGCGAGGATGCCCGTGCCCGCGCCGATGTCGAGGACGGGGCCCCGCAGCTCGCCGCGGTCGGCGAGGCCTTCCAGGAGCCCCATGCAGAGCCGCGTGGTTTCGTGGCCCCCGGTGCCGAAGGCGAGGCCGGGGTTCACCACGATGGGCGTGCGGCCCTCGGGCACCGGTCCGCCGTCCCAGAGGGGCCGGATGTAGAAGCCCCGGCCCACCTCGATGGGGCCGAAGCCCTCCCGGCTTTTGGCCAGCCAGTCCTCGTCGTCGAAGGACTCGGCGGCCTCCAGGACGACCCCGGGGAAGGCCGCGAGACCGCCCGGGTCCGGGGCGCGGAGGTCCGGCGGGAAGTAGGCGTAGAAGGCGTGGGGGGGATCCGCGTCGCGGTAGGTGGCCGAAGCCCCGGCCCCCTGGAGCCAGGCCTCCAGGGCCTCCTCCTGGTCCGGGGGAACACTGAGCCGCCATCGGTGGTGCTGCATCTCGACCTCGACCGTCCAGGCTACCAAAGGAAGGGGCCGCGCCCGCGGCCCCTTCCCTCGAACCCGCCGGGGGGCTACTGGACCTTCAGGCTCGCGTCGTCGATGACGAAGCTGGTCTGCAGGGTGCCGCCCTCGACGCCCTCGAAGTACACCCGCACCGTCTGGCCCTTGTAGGCCGAGAGGTCGAAGGTCTTCTGGGCGTACCCGGTGTTCTTGTTGAGGTTGCTGTAGGTGGCCAGGGTGGCGAGGACGGCGTTGCTGCTGTTGCGCACCTGCACCTTGAGGGTGTCGTAGGCGGTGGTGGTGGTGGTCTCCGCCGTGTCGACGTGGAGCCAGAACGTCAGGGTCGCCGACGTCGCGGTGCTCGGGATGCTCACCTGCTGGTAGAGCGAGTCGGTGTGGGCGCTGCCGTAGCCGTTCAGCCAGGCCATCCAGGAGCCGCCGTGGGCGGTCTGGCCCGTGCCGTTGGTGATGACGCCGCTCGTGGCGGTCCAGGTCACGGCCCCGGACTCGAAGCCGGGATTGCCCAGGAGCTCGGTGGCCACCGGCGTGCCCGCGGTGTAGGCCAGCGTGAGGTTGTAGGGCACGGTGGTGCTGGAGCCGCTGTAGCTGATGACCTGGGCGTAGACGGTCCTGGCCGCGGCGCCGTTGGTCCAGGTCAGGGACTCGGTGCTGGTGCCGCTGGTGGAGGACGCGAGCGTGGTCCCCGCGGAATCCAGCAGGTAGAGGTCGTAGTCCGCGGTGGAGGGGCCCGTCATGCCGAGGGTGAGCTTCTCGTTGGCGTTGAGGCTGAGGGCGAAGTGGTCCTTGTCCGTGGTGTTGCCCATGGTGCCGGTGATGCCGGTGTAGGTGCGGGCCACCACGTTCGCGGTGCCGAGGGTGCCGTTGGACTCCACCTCGGTGAAGGTGGTGCTGGAGCCGTTGACGGTCAGCGTGGCGTTGCCGGAGGTGGCGCTGCCGGCGCTGTTGCTCACCACGACGCTGAAGGCGGACCCGCTGTCGGCGGTCGTGGTGGCCGGCGTGGTGTAGGAGGCGGCGGTGGCTCCGCTGATGGCGGTGCCGTTCTTGCGCCACTGGTAGGTGAAGGGCGAGGTGCCCGAGGCCGCCACGGTGAAGGTGGCGGTGGCGCCGGCGGTGACGGTCTGGCTCGCGGGCTGGGTGGTGATGGTCGGCGCGGTCGCCGCCGCGTTCACCGTCAGGGTCGCGCTGCTCGACGTCGCGCTGCCGGCGCTGTTGGAGACCACGCAGCGGAAGGTGGCGCCGCTGTCGGCGGTGGTGGTGGCCGGCGTGGTGTAGGACGCGGCGGTGGCGCCGGCGATGGCGGCGCCGTTCTTCTGCCACTGGTAGGACATCGGCGCCGTGCCCGTGGCCGCCACCGTGAAGGTGGCCGTGGCGCCGGCGGTGACCGTGACGCTGGCCGGCTGGGTGGTGATGGCGGGAGCGGTGGCCGCGGCGTTCACCGTCAGGGTGGCCGGGTTCGACGTCGCGCTGCCGGCGCTGTTGGTGACCACGCAACGGAAGGTGGCGCCGCTGTCGGCGGTGGCGGTGGCGGGCGTCGTGTAGGAGGCCGCGGTGGCGCCGGAGATCGCCGCGCCGTTCTTCTGCCACTGGTAGGCCAGGGGCGCCGTTCCGGAGGCCGTGACGCTGAAGGTGGCGGTGGCCGGCGCCGTCACGGTCGCGTTGGCGGGCTGGCCCGTGATGGCCGGCGCCGTGGCCCCGCCGCTGCCCTGGGTGACCCAGACCGGCGCCGAGAAGAGCTTGTCTCCGTTGGCCTGGGTGACGATCGCGTAGTAGAAGTGGTCGCCCGCCGCCGGGGTGAAGGCATAGGTGTCGGTGCCCTCCGTGAGCTGGGTGACGGTGCCGTTGCGGCCCGGGACGCCCTCGAAGAACTGGATGCGGGAGGCGGTCTGGCCCGAGGTGCTGGCGTAGTTGGCGACGAGGGTGAGCGTTCCGGCGTTCGAGAACGCCTCCCCCATCACGTGCCCGTTGGCGGTGAGCACGAGCTGGCCGGCCTTGTCCTCGGTGGCGAACACGCGGCGGGCCTTCACCGCGTCCAGGAAGGACTGCAGGGTGAGGGCCGTGCCCGTGGGGATCAGGACGCCGGTGCGGTTGCGGTAGCTCAGGCCCCAGTTGGCGCAGTGGTTGTCCTGGTCCGTGGTGGGCGCCACGTGGTAGCCGCGCTCGAGGAGGATGTTCCAGGCGCTGGCGTAGCTGCTGTGGCCCGTCTCGGTCTCGGTGGTGTTGGTGGAGAAGGCCGAGGTGTTCATCACCTCGCAGAGCGCCATCACCTCGGCCCCGTTGGCGTCGAACGCCAGGTTGGTGCCGCCGACGACGAACTGGCCGCTGGTCTTGGGGTGGTTGAACTGCCCGATCCACCCGCGCTGCTTCATCAGGGCGTACATGGCCGCGTAGTCGCTCTTGGGCACGTAGTAGTCGCCCGTCAGGAGGCCGCCGGCGCCGTGCTCCCAGGTGGCGAGGCCGTCGGGGTTGAGGAGGTTCATGTGGCCGCCGTTGGTGATCACGCCCCACTCGTTGCCGTAGAGGGCCATGAAGTCCGGGTGGGCCGACCGGTAGCTGGCGGCCAGCGACTGGCCGCTCTGCCAGAGGTTGCGGGCGGCGACGGTGTCCGCCGAGGTGTTCTCGCTGGTGGAGCCGTCGTACATGTGGTTGTGCTCGGAGGCCAGCAGGAAGTCGCCGCCGGCCTGCACCCGCATCATGTCGAAGGCCTCGGTGGGCCCCTGGGTCCCGGCCTGGGGCGTCTCCGCGCCGGAGCAGCTGCCCACGGGAGTCCCGCCGTCCGAGTGGTTGGTCTGGCTGTGCATGTTGCCGTAGTAGATGGTGTAGGGCAGCGAGGCCGTGGCCGGGCGCGAAGCCATGGCCCCGCCCTCCTTGGCCGGCGCGGCCGCGGCGGCCTCGCCCTGCCGGGCGCCCACGGGCAGCGGGGCCCGAGGCGACACCGAGGGGGCCGGCACGCGGCCCACCTGGATCACGGCCTCCTGGACCTCGAGGTCGTCCCCCGCCCGGGCCAGGCGGGGCTCGACGCGGGCGTCCACGGCGCCGCCCGGGGCGGTGCGGTACTCCGCCTCCTCCGTGGGCGCCGCGCTCAGGCGCAGGGTGTAGAAGCCGTGCCGCAGGAACTGGCCGCTCTCGCCCCGGCCGTCCCAGGCGATCTCCCGCAGCCCGCGCCCCTGCACCAGGGGCGCCTCCCCGTGCCAGCGGCGGACCACCTCGCCGGCGCCGTTCACCAGTTCCAGGCGCCAGCTCGCCCAGGTGGACGCCTCGGCGTCCGGGAAACTGAAGGCCACCTTGAAGGTGCGCGCGAGGGCGCCGCGCTCCCCGGCGAAGGGCGCGAAGAGCATCGCCTCGAACTCATGGTGGTCCGGGTGCACCTTCGCCTGGGCCCGCGGGCCTTCCTGGCCCTGGGCGGCCGCGGCCAGGAGAAGGCCGAGGGCCGTGAGGAGGCGGTGGGCTGCGCGCATGGGGTCTCCCTATCTTTTTCCTTAGAAAAAGGATCCGGGACCCCCGCGGCCGAGCGGGTTAAATGATGTTAATTCTTCGAAACATGACGCATAAAACCGAAGGCGCGTTCGCATACTATGCATGCGCCCGTCGCTTCATCGGGCCAGCCTGCCGGGGGATGGGAATTCCTTGTCCCTGTCGGGCTCAGGGCTCCGCCTCGCCGGGCTCGTCCCCGGGGTCCTCCAGGTCCAGCCGCTTCATCTTCTCGAGGAAGGTGGTCCGCTTGAGGCCGAGCAGCTCCGCCGCGCGCTTCTTGTTGCCGCGGGTGATGGCGAGGCTCTGGAGCATGAGCTTCTTCTCCACGTCGGAGACCACCTGGTTCAGGTCGAGCCCCTCGGGCGGCAGGTCCAGGGGCAGCGCGCCCGGGCCCGCGGCCTCCACGGGCACCTCGGGCATGGGCAGCGCGTCCCCTTCGGCGGCCGGCAGGGGCCGGCCCGGCTCGGCGCCGAGGAACAGGAAGTCCTCCCGGGTGAGCACGGGCCGACGCCCGCTCAGCACGATGGCCCGCTCGATGGCGTTCTCGAGCTGGCGCACGTTGCCCGGCCAGGGGTGCGCCATGAGCTGGGGATCCACCGAAGGATGCAGCGCCTTCGGGTAGAGGCCGTGCTCCCGCGCCTTGCGGTTGAGGAAGTGCTGGGCGAGGAAGGGCACCTCCTCCCGCCGCGCCCGCAGGGGCGGCAGGTGGATGGGCACCACGTCCAGGCGGTAGAGCAGGTCCTCCCGGAACTTGCCCTCCTTCACCCGGGCCCACAGGTCCTCGTTGGTGGCGGCGACCACGCGCACGTCCACCTTCACGGGGCCGCCGCCGCCCAGGGGCTGCACCTCCCGTTCCTGCAGGGCCCGCAGCAGCCGCACCTGCGCGGCCATGGACATGGTGCTGACCTCGTCGAGGAAGAGGGTGCCGCCGTCGGCCTCCTGGAACTTGCCCGGCGTGTCCTTGCGGGCGTCGGTGAAGGCGCCCCTGGTGTAGCCGAAGAGCTCGGACTCGATGAGGTTCTCGGGGATGGCGCCGCAGTGCACCGCCACGAAGGGGGCCGAGGCCTGCGGGCTCATGCGGTGGATGGCGCGGGCCACGATCTCCTTGCCGGTGCCGCTCTCGCCGATGAGCAGGACCGTGGCCTTGGTGGCCGCCGCGGCCCGGGCCTTGGCCACGACGTCCTGCATCGCGGCGCTGAGGCCCACGAGGCCGAGCTGCAGGGTCTGGGACGCGGAAAGGGGGGGCGCTGCGGCCGCGTTCGGCCGCAGGCCCGGGGTCGGGGGATCCTCGCCGCGCACCTCCCACCGGACGGAGCCCAGGCGGCTCCAGGCGGCGAGCTGCCCCGCGCTCAGGGGCGGGGCCCCGGGCCGGCGGAGGAGCACGATGGGCAGGGCGCCGACCTCGGCGGCGCCGCGGATCAGCGAGGGCGGCGGCTCGGCGGCGTCCGCGCTCACGGCCCACAGGTCCGTCTCCGAAGGCGGAAGGGCCGGGGCGGCCCCGCGGTCCACGCTGACCTCCCAGGCGTGGGCCCACCGGTGCTCCAGCCCGAGCGAGTCATCGCCGAGCGTGGACCAGTGGAGTCGGGGCAGGGTCGGGGTCAAGTTGGCGGGCCGGAGTCCTCCCAAGCCTCGCGGAAGGGACCGCGCGGATCAAGAGCGCGGAGGGCCGCCCCGCCGCGATAGACTGGCCCTTCCGCGGGAAACGCCATGGCCCTCCTCGAATCCACGATGGTCCCCCTCGGCAGCCCCTGCCCGCCCTTCGACCTGCCCGGCGTGGACGGCCGGCGCCATCGCCGCGACGACTTCACCGCCCCGGCCCTGCTGGTGGTGGTGATGTGCAACCACTGCCCCTACGTGCAGGCGGTGGACGACCGCATCGACGCCCTGGCCCGCGACTATGCCGGGCGCTGCGACGTGGTGGCCCTCAATCCCAACGACGCGGCGGCCTATCCCGAGGACGGCTTCGAGGCCATGAAGGCCCGCGCCCGGGCCAAGGGCTACGCGTTCCCCTACCTCCACGACGAGGACCAGGCCGTGGCCCGGGCCTTCGGGGCCGTGTGCACCCCGGACTTCTTCCTCTACGACGCCCACCGCCGCCTGGCCTACCGCGGGCGCCTGGACGACAGCTGGAAGGATCCCGCGGCGGTCCGCCGCCGCGACCTGCGGGAGGCCCTGGACGCGGTGCTGGCGGGCCGCGCGCCCTCCCCGGAGCAGAAGCCCAGCATGGGCTGCTCCATCAAGTGGAAACCCTGACCCGGAGTCCCCATGCGCCGCGCCCTCCTCCTCGCCGCCGTCCCCGCCCTGCTCGCCGGCCAGACCGGGCCGAAGCTGCCCCTGGGCTCGCCCATGCCCGCCTTCGCCCTTCCGGGCGTGGACGGGAAGGTCCTCGACAGCAGGACCCTGAAGGGCCCCGTCGTGGTGGTCTTCCTCAGCACCCAGTGCCCCTACGTCCTGGCCAGCGAGGACCGCATCAACGCCCTCGCCCGGGCCTACGCGGGCCGGGTCGCCTTCGTGGGCATCAACAGCAACGAGAGCGAGAGCGAGGCGCGCCGGGAGGAGGGCCTGGCGGGCATGAAGGCCCACGCGGCGGCGCGCGGCTACGCCTTCCCCTACCTGAAGGACGAGTCCCAGGCGGTGATCAAGGCCTACGGCGGCGTCTGCACGCCGGACTTCTTCCTCTTCGACGCGGAGGGCCGGCTGGCCTACCGCGGGCGCATGGACGACAACACCACGCCCCGCAAGGACGCTCCCGTCACCCGCCACGACCTCAAGGAGGCCCTGGACGCGGTGCTCGCGGGCCGGCCCGTGGACCCGGACCCGAAGCCCAGCCGCGGCTGCAGCATCAAGTGGAAGGCCTGAGCCGGCGCCTTCCGTCCTCCCCGCGGATCCGCGAGACTCGGGGAATGCGCCTCCCCGCCCTCCTCCTCGCCACGCTGCCCCTCGCCGCCCAGTCCTGGGGCCTGCGCCTGGAGGCGCCCTTCCCCAAGGGGCAGAACCTCCCCCAGACCCTGCTCACGGGCACGGGGCAGCTGGCCTCGGGGACCCTGGACACGGGGAAGGGCCTCATCGCCACCCTCGACCGCCGGCTCGTGCTCTTCGGTCCCGTGCTGCGCCTGGAAGCCACCTTCGAGGGAGCCTGGCTCCGCACCGACGGCGACGTCCGCATCGGGACGGCGGTCCAGTCCGGGAGGCTCACCCAGGCGGGCCTGGGGGTGGGCCTCAACGCCCAGGTCTGGATCCCCTTCTCCGGCCTGGGCGGCGAGGTGGGCCTCCTCCAGCGCGCCCAGCGCTACCGCTACGAGGCCGCCGGGGCCTCCGCGACCCACACGCTCGGTCGGCCCTGGCTGCGGGTGGGCGCGCGCTGGCGCCTGCCCCTGCCCTTCCGTCCCTGCCTCGTGGCGAGCTACCAGCAGCCCTTCACCAAGGACCGCCCGGTACGGCTCGCCTCGGCCGCCGACTTCGCCGCGCTCCTGGGCGCCCAGGGCAGTGGCCAGGAGTTCGACCGCCTGTGGACCTTCGGGGTCGGCTGGAGCTTCTGAGGCCCCCGGCGGGGCGCGGGAAGCCAGGTGGAACCCGTTTCCATCAAAATTAACGCGTCTTAACAAGGCGGATCCGTCGTCCTGGCGTTGAATCATCGCCAGCACCCCCGCTCTTTTCCCGATCGCGTCCTCCCGTCCTCCGACTTCCGGGGGATGGAAGCGCCGTCGCCCCCCCACCCCCAGCACCGCCCCCATCCGGAGGCTCCATGCGCACCACCCTGATGCTCGCCCTCGTCGCCGCCCCCGCCCTCGTCGCCTCGGCGCCGGGCGCGTCCGCCCCCAGGATCCTCGCGGCGCAGCAGCACCTGTCCGCCCGCGTGTGGGAGCTCGGCCTCGACCGCGACCACGAGTTCGCCCTGAAGAACGTCGTCGAGGAGGGGACCAGCGAGAGCCACGTCCGCTTCAACCAGCTCTACAAGGGCGTCCGCGTCTTCGAAGGCGAGGTCATCGTCCATTCCCGGGAGGGCCAGGTCGAAGGCCTGACCGACGCCCTCGCCCGCGGCCTCCGCCTCGACGTGACCCCGACCGTCGAGGCCTCCGAGGCCCTCGCCGCCGCCCACAAGGCCCTGGCGCCGAAGGGGGCCTATGCCTCCGAGCCCACCACCGAGCTGGTGGTCGCCCGCGTCGACGTCCCCGTGACCCTGCGCAACGGGCAGGAGTTCACGGTCCAGCGCGCGGTGCTGGCCTACCACGTGCACGCCGAGCTGGAGAACGGCGACGGCGAGACGAGCCACACGGACTTCCTGGTGAGCGCCCACACCGGCGCCATCCTCGACCGCTGGAGCACCCTCCATACCGCCGCGGCCACGGGCACCGGCAAGAGCCAGTACAGCGGCACCGTCTCCATCAACACCAACAGCGTCAGCGGCGGCTATGAGCTGCGCGACACGGTGCGCGGAATGAACTACGCCACCTACAACCTGAACCACGCCACGAGCGGCACCGGCACCATCTACACCGACGCTGACAACACCTGGGGCGACGGCGCCAACTACGTCGAGGGCTCCTCCACCACCGCCGCCAACGGCCAGACCGCCGGCGTGGACGCCCACTACGGCGTCGGCAAGACCTACGACTACTACAAGAACGTGCTCGGCCGGAACGGCATCGATGGCGCTGGCCGGGCCACCTACAGCCGCGTGCACTACTCCAACAGCTACGACAACGCCTTCTGGTCCGACAGCTGCTTCTGCATGACCTACGGCGACGGCTCCTCCTTCAAGACCCTCACCGCCCTGGACGTGGCCGGCCACGAGATGAGCCACGGCGTCTGCGCGCGCACCGCGAACCTCACTTACCGCGGCGAGAGCGGCGGCCTGAACGAGGCCAACTCCGACATCAACGGCACGATGGTGGAGTTCTACGCCCGCGGCGGCTCGGGCTCGACCATCGGCAACAGCGGCGGCAACTGGACCATCGGCGAGCAGCTCGCCTCCACGCCCCTGCGCTACATGTACAAGCCCAGCCTCGACGGCGGCAGCCGCGACGCCTGGTCCTCCACCCTCAAGAACCTGGACGTGCACTACAGCTCGGGGCCGGCGAACCGGATGTTCTACTTCCTCAGCCAGGGCGCGAGCAGCAGCCCCAGCTCGAACTACTACAGCTCCTACCTGCCCGGCGGCATGACGGGCATCGGCAACGACAAGGCCGCCCGGATCTGGTTCAAGGCGCTGACCTCCTACATGACCTCCAGCACCACCTACGCGGGCGCCAAGACCGCCTGCCTGAACGCCTGCGTGGCCCTGGGCTACCCCTCGGGCTCCACGGAGTACAACGCGGTGGTGAACGCCTTCAAGGCCATCAACCGCTGATCCCCGCCCAGCGGGATGCGAGGGCCCGGCCAGCGCCGGGCCCTCGTTTTCCAGGGCCCGGCGAGGCTTTCCCTTTGGCCGCGGCACCTTCAGACTGGACCTTCCACCCCTGGATCCCGATGCTCGCCTGCGCCCTGCTCCTCGCCCTCCAGACGCCGCCCCCGGCCCCCGCGACCAGTCCCCTGGCACCCCTCACGCCCCTCCCGGCCCCGGTGGCGCCCAGGCCTGCCCAGGACCCCGCGCGGCACCTGGGCGCCGTGAAGCCGGGGGAGGTGAAGACCCTGGAGTGGGAGGTGCGCAACGCCTCCGCCCGGCCGGCCACCTTCCGGCTGGTTGACCCGCCGAAGGCCGTGACCGCCCCCGGGCTCGCCCTCGCCCGTCCCTGGGCCCCCGGGGAGACCCGCAAGGTCTCCCTCCGCGTCGACCCGGCGGGGTTGCGCGGCTTCCAGGCCTGGACCCTCCGGCTGACCTCCCCCGACGCCCCGCAGCCCGACCCGACCCTCGAGGTGGACTGCATCGCCGTCACCTTCGGGGTGACGCCCGACACCATCACCAGTCTCGGCAGCCTCGGCCCCCGGGAGGTCCGGACCGTCGCCTGGGAGCTGAAGAACCTGGCCGAGGGCCCGATGACCTTCCGCCTCCTGGACCTGGCGCCAGGCGTCACCGTGGACATGGCGCCCTTCGCGACCCCCTTCGCGCCGGGCGAATCGCGCCCCGTCCGCATGACGATCGATCCCACCGGTTTCGTGGGCTACCAGCGCCGGGCGGCCAAGCTCGAATGCAGCGACCCCGGGCAGCCCCGCTACATCCTGCGCGTGGACATGACCGTGCGTCCGGAACTGGCGGTGGACGGCCAGGCGAAGGACCTGGGGGCGGTGCAGCGCTTCGAGAGCCCCTCCATCGCCTTCCGCTTCACCCGCGAGGGCGGGGAGGCCGCCGCCATCCGGCTGGCCAGCGAACTCCCGGACTATTTCGATCACGAGATCGTCCAGGAGGGCGTGAACGCCAGCCTCGTGCTCACCCTGCGGCCGGGGAGGCTCAAGCCCGGGCAGACCGCCGGGCTGGAGCGCCTCGCCGTCACCACCAGCGCCCCCCTCCAGCCGCGCTTCAACCTCACCCTGGCCTGGCGCATCAAGCAGCTCCTCGAGGCCTCGCCCAGCCGCGTCGTCCTCGACCTGCCCGACGAGCTCAGCCAGGCCCTGGCCGTGCGGCGCGCGGACGGGAAGCCCTTCCGGATCCGCGAGGCGGTCCTCGCGGAAGGCAGCGGGTGGACCGTCGCGGGCGCCGGGAGGGGGGAGCTGCCGGAGCACCGCCTGACCCTCACCCTCCGCGACCGGACCCAGCGCAGGGGCATGCTCCGCATCGTGGCCGAAGGGGTGGAGGAGCCGCTGCTGGTGCCCCTCGCCTACCTGCCGCCGGAGCCTCCGGGTCCGCGGCCAGGGTCGGGGTCCGAGGCCGGGCCCCACCCGCACTAGGGCCGCGCGGACCCCGCGACACGCCGGGCCTCAGGCCGGCGACCCCGCGGGCTTCGGCGGCGGGGCGCCGGGCTTGAGCACGACGGTGATCCGCTTGCCGTCGCGGATCACGTCGAAGGCGAGGTCGGCATCCGGCGGCTCCAGCTCCATGAGGTCGAAGAGCTGGATGTCCCGTTCGATGGGCTTGCCCTGGAAGCCCACGATCAGGTCCCCGAGGGCGGCCACGTCCTCCAGCTGCCGCCGGGACTCGGTGCCGGGCTTGAAGCGCAGGCCCTGGAGCCCCGCCGCGGCGGCGAGGCTGCCGGGCTCCACCTCCGCGACCATCACGCCCTTGCGCACCCCGAGGAGCGCCGCGTGCTCGGGGGGGAGCGCGCTGAAGCCCAGCTTGGGCCGCACCAGCTGACCCTTCTGGATGAGCAGGGGCACGACCCGGTTCAGCGTGTCCACCGGGATCGCGAAGCCGATGCCCAGGGAGAAGCCCACGGCCGACTGGGTGGGGTTCAGGATCGCCGTGTTCATGCCGATGAGGCGGCCCGAGGAGTCGAGGAGCGGCCCGCCGGAGTTGCCCGGGTTGATGGCGGCGTCGGTCTGGATGGCCTGGCTGATGCGCCGGCCGCCCGAGGTCGGGACCTCCCGCCCCACGGCGGAGATGACGCCGGCGCTCAGGGTGTGGTCCAGGCCGAAGGGATTGCCGATGGCCAGCACCGACTGGCCCGGCTGGAGGTCGGCCGAGCGGCCGAGCCTGAGGGGCCTGAGCCGCTCGAGGGGCGCGAAGACCTGGAGCACGGCGATGTCGTACTCCAGGGAGCGGCCCACCACCTGGGCCTTGTACGTCCTGCCGTCCGAGAGGGTGACCTGCAGGTCCTGGGCCTCGCCGATGGGCGCGCCGCCGTCCTCGACGGTGATCACGTGGTGGTTCGTCACGACGTGGCCCTTCTCGTCCCACACGAAGCCCGTGCCGGTGCCGGCGGGCTGGCTGAACACGTCGCCGAAGAGGTTGCGGAAGGTGGCGATGCTCGCGATGTAGACCACCGAGTCCTTGCTGGCCCGGAAGACCTCGGCCCGGCTCCGCTCCTCGGGGGTCAGGCGACGCGTGGCGTCCACGGGCCGCCGGCCGCTCCCCTTCCGCGCGCGCTCGATGGCCTCCTTCTCCCGCTTCGGGATGTCGGGGTTCCGGCGCTGGTAGGGCTCCGGCGCCTGCGGGGCCGCGGGCGGGGCCAGCAGGGCGGGAGGGAACACGGGAAGGACCATGGCGGCTCCAGGGGACGCGCCTCCCAGGATGCCCCGGATCCGGAAGGGGTGAGCGCGCATTGAGGTGGAAGTCCCGCGGGAAGTGAGCGATGCTCCAGGTCCCGCCCCGCCCCATGCGAAGACGCGCCGCCGTCATCACCGCCCTCCTCCTCCCGGCCGCCCTGGCGGGCCTCTGGACGTTCCGGCGCGGAGGGCCTCTGCAGGCGCCCCGCCGGGTCCAGGTCGTCGTGGCGCCCTCCTCCGACCCCGGGGGCCTGGATGCCCACCAGCGGGAGGGGCTGCGCCAGCTGATCGCGGACCACCTGGAGGTGCTGGGCGGGTTCAGCGTCCTCGAGGGCCTCCCGCCCGACGCGTCCCTGCCGCCGGGCTCCCTCCGCCTCCGGGTGCGGGCCACCTTCTGGGACAGCCACCTGCGCCTCGATCCCGCCTGGGAGGGAGACCGGGCCCCCTCCCCGGGCCCCTCGCGCCCGGGGACCCCGGACTGGGCCATCTCGGAGCTGCTGCGGCCCCTGGGCGTCCCCGGCGCCCCTCCCGGGCTCCTCCGCCCCGAGGACCCCGCCGCGTGCATGGAACTCATGGGCCTGCTGGGCCGTCCGGTGCTGGACAGCACCCAGGAGCCCGCCCAGCGCTTCGAGCGCCTGGCCGCGGCCCACCCGGGCTGCGCCACCGTGCAGTACGGGCTGGGGGGCGCGCTCTACGTGGCCACCCTGCACCATCCCGGCGAGCGCGCGAACGGACCGCGCCGCGCCGAGGAGGCCTTCCGGGAGGGCATGAAGCTGCTTCCGGGACTCCCCCGGGGCATCCGGGGCTACGCCTTCTTCGCGGCGGACACCGGGCGCGTCCGGGAGGCCCTGGAGGCCAGCCTCGGCGCGGTGGACGCCTTCCCGCGGAGCCCCACCGCCGCGATGACCGTCGCCTACCCGGCCCGGGTCTCGGGCCTGCTGGACCTCGCCGACCGCGCCCTGCGGCGCCAGTCGCGCCTCACGGGACTCCCCGGGACCATGCACACCACCACCGACAACACGCGCCTCTACCGGGGCGACATCCCGGGCTTCGCCGCCAGCCTGGACCTCCCCCAGGCCGGCGCCCAGAGCGCGCTGCTGGACTTCTACCGGGGCTACGCGCGCCTCCTCGCCGGCGATCGCGCCCGCGCCCTGCCCTACTTCCGGCGGGCCCTCGCGGGCGAGGCGGTGGTCCCCGGCTTCCTCCCCCTCAGCCGCGTCTACGCCCTGGCGCTGGAAGGACGCGAGGCCGAGGCCCTGCGCGAGCTGGAGGACCTGGCGCGTTCCCGCCAGATGGTCCAGGTGCTCGACGGCGAGCTCACCTTCAAGGTCGCGGAAGCCTACGGCTTCCTGGACCGCCCCCGGGAGGCCCTGGAGCTGGCCAACCGCGCGGCCACCCAGGGCTTCATCTGCCTGCGCTGGTACGAGACCGCCCCCTTCCTGGCGGGGGCCCGCCGCCTGCCCTACTGGGCCACCCTCCGCCGCCACCTCCAGGAGCGCCAGCGGATGATGGAGGGCCTCTTCCCCGCTACGAGGATCACGCCGTGAGCCGCGCCCTTTCCCGCCGGGACCTGCTCCGGGGCGCCGCCACCTGCGGCCTCGGGCTCGCAGGGCTGTCCGCCCCGGCGCTGCTGGGCTGCGGTCGACGGCGGGACCTCCGCCGGGTCCACCTCCGGGTGGAGCCCGCGTCCGGGCTCCCCCCGGACGGCCTGGGCATCCTCCTCGCGGACCACCTCGAGGCCCTGGGCGGCCTCACGGTGCTCCCCTGGCCCGCCCCCGGCCACCCGCTTCCCGCCCGCAGCCGCGCGACGCTGCTGAGGTTGACCCCGCGGCTCGAGGCCCGCGGCCTCGCCTTCGACGTGGAGGTCTCCTACCCCAGCGGCCTGCGCCGTCCCGGGATCTCCCTGCCGCCCGCGGAGCCCCTCGAGGCCTTCACCCGTCTCGCCGCGACTCTTCCCTTCCAGCTCGCGCCCGTCTCCGGCGAAGCCCTCTGCCCGGCCGGCGGGCAGGGCCTGTCCGCCCTCCTGGAGGCCCTCGCGGACGAGGACGATCCCCGGCGCGGCCCGGAGCGGCTGGCCTTCAGCCGCGCCCTCGCCCGCGCGCACCCCGGCTGCGCCACCGCCCGGCTCCTCTACGCCAACCAGCTCTACAACCAGCTCCTCCTCCACCCCCTCGAACAGGACGTGCAGTGGGGCGCCTTCCAGGCCTACCGCGCGGGGCTGGCCTCGGTGCCGGACCACCCGCGGGGCGTCTCGGGGTTCAGCCAGCTCCTGGCGGACTCGGGACTGCACCGGGACGGCCTCTCCCTCCTCGAAGCCGCCCTGGGCCGGCACCCGGCGGTGCCCTCGCTCTACCGCGCCCTGGCCTACCTCGCCCGCACGGCGGGCCTGCTGGACCTGGCCCTCCGCGCCCTCGGCGAGCTGGGCCGCCTCACCGACGGGCAGCCCCGCTCCCACTGCGAGAACGCCTACCTCTACGCCGGCGAGGCCGAGGCCCACCGGGCGACCTGCCGGCTGGAGGGCACCGGCCGCGACACGCGGGTCCACTTCTACCTCGGCTACCTCGCCCTGGCCGCCGGCGACCGGGACGCGGCCCGCGCGGCCTTCGCGGCCGCCCGGGCCGTCCCCGGCGGCTGGTACGGCTTCGAGGGCCTCGCCACCGTGCTGGCCCTCGCCCTGGAGGGCGGCTGGCCGGAGGCCCTGGCCCGGCTCAAGGCCCTCGCGGACCAGCGCTCCGCCCTGCGGGCGCCGGACGGCGAGTTCACCTTCAAGCTCGCCGAGGCCGCCGCCTTCCTCGGCCAGACCGACCAGGCCCTCGAGCTGGGGGAGCTGGCCTTCACCCAGGGCTTCGGCTGCACCCGGTGGTACGAGCGCAGCCCCTTCCTGGCCCCGGTCCGGGGCACGGCGCGGTGGCAGGTCCTGCACGGCCACCTCCAGGAACGCCAGTCCCTCCTCGAATCCCGCTACCCGCCCCGCCGCTTCGGGCTCTAGCCGACCGGACCGCACGCCATGGCCTCCCCGACCCGTTCCTCCCCGAGCCAGGCCCCGTCCCCGGGGTTGCTGGGCGTCCTGGCCCTCGCCGGGCTCGCCCTGGCGGCCTTCCTGACCCTGCGCTGGGGGCACCTGCGGCCCGCCGCCGACCCCCTCCGCATCCTGCTGGTCACGGAACGGCCCGCGGACGTTGCTTCCCTCTCCTTCAACCAGGCCCGCTCCCTCGCGACCCTGCTGGAGGACGAACTGGCACTCACCCCCGGCGTGGCCGTGACCCCCGCCAACGCCCTGCCGGAGCATCCCGAGTCCGCCCGCCGCGCCGAGCCCGTGCTGATCCTCCGCTTCAAGCCGGTCCGCCAGGGGGACCTCCTGGCCGTGGACCTCCGATGGACCTGGAGCCGTTCGGGGTCCCTGGCGCCCTGGGAATCCCGCCGGGTGGAGCCCCAGGCCCCCGCCGCGGCCTTCGCCGCCGTGCTCGCGACCCTCCCCCTCCACCTGACCCGTCCCGCCCAGGAGGCCTACGTGCCCGCGGGGGCCGGGGCCTTCTGGGAGCTGGTGGAGCTGATGGCGCTGCGCCTCGACAACCAGCGCATCCCCGAGGCCGTGGACCGGGCGCGCAGGCTGGCCGCCCTCGAGCCGCGCTGCGCCTCCGCCTGGCTGAACCTGGGGAACCTCCTCAACCGCTCCCTCCTCGACGACCCGCAGGCCTCCACCCGCCAGGAACAGTCCGAGGCGGACGCGGCCTACCAGCGCAGCCTCGAGCTGGCCCCCGGCCACCCGCGGGCCCTCTTCCGCGCCGCGGTCTTCCGCGCCAGCAGCGGGAACCACCGGGAGGCCCTCGACCTGCTGCTGGACGCCCACACCCGGCGGCCGGGGAACCCCCTGCTCCTCCTCGGCATCGTGAACGCGGCGCGCAACGCAGGCCTCCTCGACCTCGCCCTGCGCGCCGCGGACCTGCACGAGCAGCTCACCCTCCCGGAGTTCCAGCCCCAGTCCCTCCAGCTCCTGCACCTCTACCGGGAGGACTTCCGCCGCTTCGAGGCCCGCCTCCAGGGCCAGCCGGGACAGCTCCGGTACAGCATCGTCCTCTTCTACCGGGGCTACCTCGCGCTCCTCTCCGGCGACCCCTCCCGGGCCCGGGAGCACTTCGCGGCCTGCGAGGCGCTGGAGCACGGGATCCCGAACTACCAGCGCCTCTCCAGGGTGTTCCGCCTCGCCCTGGAAGGGGACGTCGACGCCTCCACCGCGGTGCTCGACGCGCTGGACCACGAGCGGGTGGGGCTGCGCGTCTCGGACGGCGAGTTCACCCTGCGCATGGCGGAGGCCGCGGCCTACCTCGGCCGCCCGGCCCACGCCATGGACCTCGCCGAGCGGGCCTACACCCAGGGCTTCGGCTGCACCCACTGGTACGAGCGCAGCCCCCTGCTCTCGGGCCTCCGCGGCACCCCCCGCTTCCAGTCCCTGCTGCAGCACCTGAGGGAGCGCCAGGCCATGCTGGAGGCCCGCTTCCCGCCCTCGCGGTTCGGGCTCTAGCCGGCCGGCGGGTAGAATCGGGGCTCCGCCCGCCCGGGCCCCCGAGGAAGCCATGTCCACCGCCGCCGCCGACGTGAAGGGCACCCTGGACGCCGACGGCGTCTACGTCCCGAGCCACAAGATCCGCTTCGTCACCGCCGCCAGCCTCTTCGACGGCCACGACGCCAGCATCAACATCATGCGGCGCATCCTCCAGGCCAGCGGCGCCGAGGTGATCCACCTGGGCCACAACCGCAGCGTGAAGGACGTGGTGGACACCGCCCTCCAGGAGGACGCCCAGGGCATCGCGATCTCGAGCTACCAGGGCGGGCACGTGGAGTACTTCAAGTACATGGTGGACCTGCTGCGGGAGGCCGGCGCCGGCCACGTCCAGGTCTTCGGCGGGGGCGGCGGCGTCATCGTGCCTTCGGAGATCGCGGAGCTCGAAGCCTACGGCGTGGCGCGGATCTACAGCCCCGAGGACGGCCGCGTGATGGGCCTCCAGGGCATGATCAACGACATGCTCCGGCGCGCGGACTTCGATCCGCGGTCGAAGGGGGCGGCCGTTCCGCTGGCCCGGCGCATCACGGAGATCGAGCTCGACGAGACGATGGGCGAGCCTTCCCGGGTCGAGGGGAGAACCGTCCCCGTGCTGGGCATCACCGGCACGGGCGGGGCGGGCAAGAGCTCGCTCACCGACGAGCTGGTGCGCCGCTTCCTCGTGGACTTCCCCGACAAGCGCGTCGCCATCCTCAGCGTGGACCCCTCCAAGCGCAGGACCGGCGGCGCCCTCCTCGGCGACCGCATCCGCATGAACGCGATCTTCCATCCGGACCTGACGGCGCGGGTCTTCATGCGCAGCCTCGCCACCCGCGCGGCCCACAAGGCCACCTCCCACGCCCTCGCCGCCGCGATCGCCGCGGCCAAGGCGGAGGGCTTCGACCTGGTCATCGTGGAGACCGCGGGCATCGGCCAGAGCGACAGCTCCATCACGGACCTGGTGGACGTCTCGATGTACGTGATGACGCCGGAATACGGCGCCGCCACCCAGCTCGAGAAGATCGACATGATCGACTTCGCCGACCTGGTGGTGCTCAACAAGGCCGACAAGCGGGGCGCCGAGGACGCCCTGCGGGACGTGCGCAAGCAGTTCCAGCGCGCCCGCAAGCGCTTCGACGTCGACGCGTCCACGATGCCGGTCTACGCCACCATCGCGTCCCAGTTCAACGACCCGGGCACCACCCGCGCCTACCGCGCCCTGGTGGAGGCCCTGGCGTCGAAGACCGGCGTGGCCTGGGCGCCGAGGCTGGAGGGGCCGGCCGGCGACTCGGCGAAGCGCGCCATCATCCCCGGGGAGCGGGTGCGCTACCTCGCCGAGATCGCCGACACGGTGCAGGGCTACAAGCGGTGGGCGGCCAAGCAGGCCGACGCGGCGGAGACGGCCTATGCCCTCTACGCCTCGCTCCAGACCCTCGGGGACCCCGTCCCGGCCATGGCCGAGTTCTACGACGCCGCGGCCCTCACCGCCGCCCTCGAGGGGGAGGACTCGGAAGGCGCCGACCGGGAACACGCCGTGGCCATCCGCCTCCTGCGCCAGCGCTACCAGGAGCACCTGGGGGAGCTGCACGCCGGCTGCCGCAAGCTCCTGGCGGCCTGGGAGCGCACCGTCCACGCCTTCTCCGACGACGAGAACGTCTACGTGGTGCGAGGCCGGGAGATCCGCACGAAGAACTACACCACGACGCTCTCAGGCACGCGCATCCCCAAGGTCGCGCTCCCGAAATCCCGGAGCTGGGGCGAGATCCTCTCGTGGCAGCTCCTGGAGAACATCCCAGGCCGCTTCCCCTTCACCGCCGGCGTCTTCGAGTACAAGCGCGCGGGCGAGGACCCGACCCGCATGTTCGCCGGGGAGGGCACGCCGGAGCGCACCAACAAGCGCTTCCACTACGTGAGCAAGGGCCAGCCCGCGGCGCGGCTCAGCACGGCCTTCGACAGCGTGACGCTCTACGGCGAGGACCCCCACGAGCGGCCCGACATCTATGGCAAGATCGGCAACTCCGGCGTCTCGATCTGCACCCTGGACGACGCCAAGAAGCTCTACTCGGGCTTCGACCTCCTCTGCCCCACCACATCGGTGAGCATGACCATCAACGGCCCGGCGCCCATGCTGCTGGCCTTCTTCATGAACGCCGCCATCGACCAGAAGGCGGAGGCCTGGCTGGCCGAGCACGGCCGAATGGCCGAGGCCCAGGCGGCGATCGATGCGATCTACGCGTCGAAGGGGCTGGCACGACCGCGCTACGCCGGGACGCTTCCGGAAGGCAACACGGGGCTGGGCCTCGCCCTGCTCGGCGTCACCGCCGACGAGGTGCTGCCCGCCGACGTCTACGCCAAGCTCAAGGCCGAGGCCCTGGCGACGGTGCGGGGCACGGTGCAGGCGGACATCCTCAAGGAGGACCAGGCCCAGAACACGTGCATCTTCAGCGCCGAGTTCGCGTTGAAGGTGATGGGCGACATCCAGGAGCGCTTCATCGCCGACCACGTGCGGAACTTCTACTCCGTCTCCATCAGCGGCTACCACATCGCCGAGGCCGGCGCGAACCCGATCACCCAGCTGGCCTTCACCCTGGCCAACGGCTTCACCTTCGTCGAGTACTACCTGTCGCGCGGGATGCACATCGACGACTTCGCGCCGAACCTCTCCTTCTTCTTCAGCAATGGCGTCGACGCGGAGTACAGCGTCATCGGCCGGGTGGCCCGGCGCATCTGGGCCACCGCCCTGCGGGAGAAGTACCACGCCAACGAGCGCAGCCAGAAGCTGAAGTACCACATCCAGACGTCGGGGCGCTCCCTCCACGCCCAGGAGATCGACTTCAACGACATCCGCACCACGCTGCAGGCGCTCTACGCCATCTACGACAACTGCAACAGCCTGCACACCAACGCCTATGACGAGGCGATCACCACGCCCACCGAGGAGAGCGTCCGGCGCGCCATGGCCATCCAGCTCATCATCAACCGCGAGCTGGGCCTGGCTCGATCGGAGAACCCGCTCCAGGGCGCCTTCATCGTCGAGCAGCTCACGGAGCTGGTGGAGGAGGCCGTGCTCGCCGAGTTCCGCCGCCTCAGCGACCGCGGCGGCGTGCTGGGCGCCATGGAGACCATGTACCAGCGCGGCAAGATCCAGGAGGAGAGCCTCCACTACGAGCACCTCAAGCACAGCGGCGAGCTGCCCATCATCGGCGTGAACACCTTCCTCAACCCGAACCCCGCCGAGCTCGGCGCCACCGAGCTCATCCGCAGCACCGAGGAGGAGAAGCGCCAGCAGATCGAGAACCTCGCCGCCTTCCACGCCCGCAACGCCGACCGCGCCCCCGCGGCCCTGGCGCGCCTGAAGCAGGTGGCGCGCGAGGACGGCAACCTCTTCGCCGAGCTGCTGGAGACGGTGAAGTGCTGCAGCCTCGGCCAGATCAGCGCGGCGCTCTACGAGGTGGGCGGGCAGTACCGGAGGAACATGTGAACGGAGGCGGTGGCTCGGCTGAAGTCATCATGCCCCTGGCTCCAGCCGTGGAAACCTGGAAGGCCACTCAAGGGCTCAAGATCCGGCTGGAGACCGCGGTACTCACCTTGTTCGGCTCGATGACCCTCTGGCCCCAGGCGCTCGGGGAACTGGGCGCGGGTGTTCCTCCTCACCTCTCCGCACGGTGGCTGAGCCTGGCCCTGGGCCTCCTCCTGGTCATCCTCGTGTTCAAGACCCTGGCCGCCCTCGACCTCGCTCCGCCTCGGGTGCGGCTCCGCCTCTTCCTGGCCGCTGAACCCCTGCTCGCCGCCTGGTGGGTGTTGGTCTGCAGCGTCTTCTGCCTTACCCGGGCACGGGCCCCATTCACGTGGCACTCCGGACTGGTCGCCCTCCTGTCGCTGGGCGCCCTGTTCTTGGCTCTCCGTTCGTCCTACCGCACCTGGCGATCCGTCTCCATGCCACTTTCCTTCGCCGAGCGCCGCCTCGTGGACGACCTGGACTACCGCATCAAGGAGGGCCAGGGCCTGCTCCAGAGCCCCCGCGTCCTCCTCCTTGGACCCCTCAGCGACGAGCACATACCGCCTTGGCTCTGCTCATTCGACGATGGATTCCTCTATGTCGATGGCCTGGGCGAGGTCGCCATCCTCCCCCGCGACGGCATGGCCTTCCCGCCGGTCCATCCCGGCCAGACCGGGACTGTCGAGGTGGAAGTCCCCATCGCCGGAGGGTCACGCCGCTTCTCCAGGGTGGCGGCCTTCGAGCTCTTGCGCTTCCGTCAAAGGGCCGGCTTGCAGGCTTGATCCGGAAGGCACGGCTTCTCCTGGGGCGACACTTGGCCTGGCCCGGCAGGTCCGGCCTCGGGCCCTCCCGCCCGTGGACATGCTTCGAAATCTTCGCGGCCCGGACCTGTGGCGTGTCCTCGCCAGCGCCTTCAGATCGCCCACGCCGTCCAGCGGCGCGGTAACGCCTTCATCCGCGACTCCTGGCCGGCCGTAGGGGAGGATGATCCCCATGCGCCGCACCCTCCTCCTCTGGCTCGCCGCCGCCCTCGCCCTCGCCTTCGGGCTCCAGCGCCTGGGGGTGGCGCCGGCCCTGATCCTCGCCCTGGTGCTGCTGGTGCGCCTCGGTCGGGAGGCCCGGACGCCGACGCGGGCCTGGCTGCTCGCGGCCTCGGCCTTCGCCGCCGCCGCCCTGGCCGTGGTGGACAACGCCTACCTCCACGCGCCCACGGGCCTGCGCCTCGCCATCGATCTCGGGGGCTCGGCGGTGGCGGCCCTGCCCTTCGCCCTGCACCGAGCCCTGCAGCCCCGCCTCCCCGCGGCCCTCGCCTGGCTGGTCCTGCCTGCCGCCCAGGTGCTCCTGGAAGCCGGCCTCGCCTCCGGTCCCTACGGCTCGTGGGGCGCCCTGGCCTACTCCTTCCGGGACTGGGGCGCCGTGCTCCAGCTCGCCGCGCTGGGCGGCACCGGCCTCCTGGCCTTCGCCGCCTGCGCCGTCGCCGCCGGGCTCGAGACCGCCTGGCATCTGGGCCTCCGGGCCCGGGGAGGCCGCGGCGCGCTCGCGGGAGTGGCGGGCGGATGCCTGCTGCTGGGAGGGTGGGGCGCGGTGCGCCTGCGGGGGGTGGCCGACGGCCCCTTCCTCCCCATCGCCGCCGTGTCGTTGGCGGACCGGGACTACGCCGCCCTGGTGGAAGGGCGGAGCATGCGCGCCCTCGCCCAGGCGGGTCCGGGTCCCAGGGCCCAGGTCGCGCCGGGCTTCGCGGCGGCCCAGGGCCGGCTGCTGGACCTCAGCCGCCGGGCCCTGGAGGGGGGCGCCCGGGTCGTGGTCTGGCCCGAGACCGTCCCGACCCTGGAGGAGCAACTCCCCCGCCTCCTCCAGGAGGCCCAGACCCTCGCCGCGTCCCACCGCGCCGGCCTGCTCCTCACGCCCTGGGTGGTGCGCCGCAGCGCCAGCCATCCCTACGGGGAGAACCTGGCCCTCGCGGTGGACGCGGAGGGCGTCCGGTTCCGCTTCGCGAAGGCCCACCCCGTCCCCGGAGTGGAACGGAACCTGCGCGCCGGCACCCGGCCGCCGGCGACCTGGGAGAGCCCGGCGGGCCCGGCGATGGCGGCCATCTGCATGGACCTGGATTTCCCGGCCTACCTCCGCCGCGTGCCTCAGGACCGCTGCCTGCTCTTCGCCCCCGCCGACGACTGGCCAGCGGTGCGCGACGTCCACGCCGCCATGCACCGGCTGCGGGCCATCGAGCTCGGGGTCTCCCTCGCGCGGGCCGCCAACAACGGCGTCTCCGAGCTGGTGGACGCCCGGGGCCGGGTGCTGGCGCGGCTGGACAGCCGCGACGGCGGCCTCCTCCTGGGCAGGGTTCCCGCCGGGCGGATCTCCACGATCTATGCGCGGTGGGGACGGTGGGTGGAGGCCGCGTCGGCCCTCCTGCTCCTGGTGCTCGTCCTCCGGGCTCGAAGGGTGGCCACTCCCTGATCCCGGGGGCTTCGAGCGCGCACCAGGTCGCGGCCCTCTCCCGCCGGCGGCGCCTGGCCGCCCCGGGAGGGTTCCAGGCCTACACTGGGGCTGCCTTCCCCCGGACTCCCTGATGACGCTTCCCCACACCTTCGGCATCACGCTTTCCGGCCAGCCCCGCCAGTTCCCCGCCGACCTTCCGGAAACGCCCGTCGCGCTGGTCTTCGGCTTCGCCCACGAGGCCCGCCATGACGTGGCGCGGTGGAAGCGCGAGCTGGAGGCGCACGCCCTGCCCCACCTGAGCCTGCCCGCCACGGTGGACGACGTGCCGGCCCACGCCCTCGCCGGCATCGCCGAGGCCATGAAGGCGCACGTGCCCGCGGAGGCCTGGGACGGCATCGTCCAGATCCACCGCGGGGCCGGGACCCTGATGGAGGTGCTCGGCTGGCGGAGGGACCTGCACGCCAAGGTGCTGGTGACCGACCGCGGCGGCGGCATCCTGGCCTCCCATGGCAGCGGGGCCTTCTGCGACGAGGCCTTCCGGATGGTGGCCCGCGCCCTCACCCGCGGTCCCGGCGGCCCGCCGCCGCGGGTCTGATCAGGCCTCTTCCCAGCGGAAGCGCCACACCGCCAGACCCCCGAAGAGGGCCGCGAAGGCCAGCAGCACGCCGATGGCGGGCAGCACCTCCACGAAGCCGAGGCCGCGCCAGGTCACGGCGTCGAGGCCGTCGATGGCCCAGCGCACGGGCACCACCAGCGTGGCCTTCTGCAGCCAGGCCGGGAAGACGAAGGCCGGGATCCAGGCGCCGCCGAGCATCAGCAGCAGCATGGTGGTGAAGATGGAGAGCCCGCGCGTCGCCTCCGGCGTCCCGCCAAGCGCCGCGATGAGGAGGCCGTAGCCCGCGGTCATCAGGGAAAAGGCCGCGCACACGCCGACGAAGCCCAGGAAGCTGCCGAGGATGCGCACCCTGAAGGCGAGCATCGCGAAGGCGAAGACCACGGCGAAGACCGACAGGGCGCAGATCGCCGCGCTCAGGCCCCGCGCGCCCAGGAGCGTCGCCTTCGAGAGGGGCGCCGCCCGCAGGCGCCGCCAGAGGCCCGACTGGCGCAGCATCAGCACGGAGACGCCGGCCTCGATGCCCATGAAGAGGATGAACTGCACGCTCATGCCGCCGAAGGCGTGGGCGAAGCCGTTGTAGGCCACCGCGTCGCCGCTGGTGACGGCCTTGTCCGCGAAGGCGAAGGGCATGCCCAGGCCGCCGCCCGCCGCCCCCGTGCCGGACTGCCGCGCCTGGAAACGGTCGAGGCTGCCCAGGAGGTCCTTCAGTACCGCCCGGTCCGCCGCCGGCATGTCCGGGGAAGCCTCCAGATCCTTCTCCGCCTCCTGTCGCGCCTGCCGGCCCGCCTCGCCGGAGAAGGCTTCGGCGCTCACCACCGCCATGGCGTGCTGGGTGAGCACGCCCTTCACCATGGCCAGCTCGGCGGCATGGGAGGGATCGTAGAGCACTTCCAGCTCGGGCTTCGCGCCGCCCCGGAAGAAGCCGCGCGCGGCGCCCTCGCCGAAGCCCTTGGGCACCACCACCGCCACCGTGGACCGCCCCTTGCGCACGTGGGCCTTCGCCTCGTCGAGGACCTCGGCCTTGAGGGCGAGCCCGGGGTCCGCGGCCAGGGCCGCGAGGAGGCGGCGGGAGATCCCGCTGCCGTCCAGGTCCACCGCCGAGACGGGCACCTTCGCCGCCTCCTTCTTCGAGCCGCCGTCGAAGATGAAGCCGAAGAAGGCGCCGATGAGGATGGGCGCGACGAAGCTCATGAGCAGCGCGCGGCGGTCGCTGAAGAAGATGCGGAGGTCCTTGCGGACGAGGGCGGTGAAGGCCGAGGCGCTGCTCATCACGCATCCCTCAGGGAACGGCCGGTGAGGCCGAGGAAGACGCTCTCCAGGGTGGCGCGCTCGCTGGCGACGTGGCGCACGGGGAAGCCGTTCGCCGCCAGCCAGGCCAGGGCCGCGGCGGAGCCGGACCCCAGGTCGCGCAGGCCCAGGGCCACCGTCCCGTTCCCGGGCCGGGCCGTCGCGACGCCTGCAACCCCGCGCAGGCCCGCGGCCGCGGCCTCGACGTCCCCGTCCAGTTCCACCTCCAGCAGGTTCGCGGCGGGCAGCTCGGCGTAGAGGTCCTTCAGGGTGCCGTCCCGCAGCACCTTCCCGTGGTCCACGATGACCAGCCGGTCGCAGAGCCGCTCCGCCTCCTCCATGTAGTGCGTCGTGTAGACCAGGGCGAGGCCGCGGCGCTTGAGGGCCTCCAGGGCCTCGAAGATGGCGTTGCGGCTCTGGGGATCCACGCCCACGGTGGGCTCGTCGAGGATGAGCAGCTTCGGGTCGTGGAGCAGGGCGGCCGCCAGGTTGAGCCGGCGCTTCATGCCGCCGCTGTAGGACTCCACGCGGTCCTTCGCCCGGTCCGACAGTCCGGCCACGTCCAGGGCGGCGTCCACCGCCCGGGCCAGCCCGGGGCCGGAGAGGCCGTAGAGGGCGCCGAAGAGGTGCAGGTTCTCCTTCGCGCTCAGCTTCTCGAAGAGGGCCAGGTCCTGGGGAACGAAGCCCAGCACGCCCTTGAGCGGGTCCGTGTCGCCGGCGAGGGCCCGGCCCTCCAGGCGCACCTCGCCGCTGTCCGCCGGCAGCAATCCGGTCACCATGGACACCGTGGTGGTCTTGCCCGCGCCGTTGGGCCCCAGGAGGCCCACGGTCTCCCCCTTGGCCACGGCGAAGGACACGCCGTCCACCGCCTGCAGCGCGCCGAAGCGCTTCTTCACGTCCCGGACGTCGAGCATGGGCCCTCGCGAAAGGACCAGCATGCCGCCGGGCCGGGGGCCCCGGAGGAGGGAATCGGCGAACGGGGGGGAAAAGCGGACGAACGGCGTCGGGGCCAATCTCGTCGCAGGGAGCCCTGACGAACCGGCCGAATCGTCGCGGGCGGTTCCGGAAGGGTCCCTAGGCCTTCACGCGCGCCCAGAGCCCGCGGATCCAGCGGGCGGTGCGCTCGGCCATGGGCGGCTCCCCGTTGCAGAGCACGATGGCGGTGAGTCCCTCGGGGCCTGAGATGTCCAGCACGGCGTTCTGCCCCGGCGAGCCGCCGGCGATGCCGAAGCCCGGCCTGAAGTCCGGAGGCACGGGCGGCTTGGCGTCCGCGGGCGTGGGGCCGGGGCCCAGCACCCAGGCGGTGAGGCCCGGAGGCAGGAGCTTGCCGGCCTGGAGGGCGCGGGAGAACCTCAGCAGGTCCGGGGCGGTGGCATAGCCGCCGCCGGCGCTGCTGCCCCGGGCGGGCTTGGTGTACACGTTCTTCCGGCCGTCCGGGAGATAGCCCTCGGCGCGGTCCGGCACCACCTCGTCCACCGCGAAGGAGCCGCTCCCCCGCATGCCGGCCGGGTCGAAGATCCGCGTCTTCACGTAGGTGAAGTAGTCCATGCCGCTGGCCTTCTCCACGATGAGCCCCAGCAGCACGTAGCCGCCGTTGGAGTAGGCGCGGCCCGCGCCCGGCTCGAACGCCAGCGCCTTGCCGGCGAAGAAGGGCAGGTAGTCCTTCAGGGCTCGGAGCCCCTCCTTGTTGGCCGCGTCGAAGGCCGGGCCGAAGACGTCGCCGACCCCGGAGCTCATGTCCAGCAGGTGCCGGACGCGGATCTTCGCCGCCGCCGCCTTGTCGGGATAGTCGGGCAGGAACTTCGCGAGGGGATCGTCGAAGCCCACCTTGCCCTCCGCGGCGAGCTGGGCGATGGCCACCTTGGTGAAGAGCTTGTTGATGGAGCCCAGGTTGAACGTCGTATCACGGCCGTTGGGCACCTTGAATTCCCGCTGGGCGAGCCCGTAGCCCTGGTGCAGGAGCACCCGTTCGCCGCGGGCCAGGAGCACGGTGCCCTGGAACTCGCCCTTCGCGGCGCGCTCCGCCAGGCCGGCCTCCACCTCGCGGGCGAAGGCCTCCAGGCTGAGGGGCGAAGTCTCCCCGGCGGCGGCGGGCGGTTCCGCGTCCTCGATCCGGAGCCCCGCCAGCGTCCCCGCGGCGTCGAAGCCCATGGTGAGCCGCGACCGCGCGTCGCCGTGCTTCACCAGGAGGGCCACGCCGTCGGCGCCCTCGGGCTCCACCCTCTCGAGCTCCAGCCGGCCCAGCTCGGACCTCATCTGCCCGTACACCGCCATCCGCGCCTCGAGGGGTCGGCGCTGGAGCCCCTCGGGGGACACGTGGGCCTTCAGCCACGCGGACATGGCCTCGGCGCCCTGGTTGAAGGCCTCCACATAGCTCCGGGCCGCGGCTTCCCGCGGGGTGGGGACCGGCTGGGCGGCCAGGAGGACCGGAAGGAAGCCGGGGATCAGGTGCGTGTGGCGCATGGGTGCCTCCAAGGCGAGGGCCCCTCGCGGGGCCCTGCGGGCGGGACGCGGGGCTTCACTGCTTCTGCCTGGCTTCCAGCGCCTCGATCTCCGCCTGGATGCGGCCCAGGGCGGCCTTCGTCTCCGTGTCCTCCGCGTCCCTGGCGAGGCTGGAGGCAAGGCCCTTCAGGGCCTTCAGCCGCGCCTTCCGGCCCACCTCCCGGCCCTGGCCGGCGTCGAAGCTGAAGTCCCCGTCGCCGCCCTTGAAGACGAAGGTCCTCAGCTTCCCGTCGCCGAGCTCCTTGTGGAGCTTCGCCATCTCCTGCTCCAGCTCGGGGCCGAGCTTGTGAAGCTCCTTCATCTGGAGGCGCATCTTCGGCAGTTCCTTCGTCAGCTCGGCGTCCAGCTGCTTCATCTGCAGTTCGAAGTCGGGACCCAGGTGGATCACCTTGGCGTCCCCGCCGAAGTCGAAGTCGACGTCCGTGTCGGCGTCGGATCCCGCCCCGTCGCGGCGGATGATGATGTCCTTCTCCACCTTCGGCTGGCCATCCTTCCCGGCCGCGCCGTCCCTGGGGCCCTTGCGCACGATGACCACGTGCTTGCGTCCGCCGTCGCCCACCACCACCTTGCCGTCCTTGCCGACGATCACCTTCCCGTCGCCGTCGCCCACCACGATGCGGTGGCCGTCGGCCTCCCGGATGCTCTCGGGCAGCCTGCCCTGGGCCCAGGCGCGCACGTCCCCGGTGATGGGCTCGGCCTGGCCCTGCACGGTGTAGGTCTCGGAGTAGGCGCCCTCCTTGGTGCGCTCGGCCTTGAACGCCTTGTCGCCCTCGGTGACCTGGATGCTGGAGCCGGGGCTCATGCGGGAGAAGTCCTTGCGGACGTCCTCGAGCCTGGCCTCGCCGACGAGCTTCAGCCGGAGCTTCGTGGCGCCCTCCCTGCCGGACTCGGAGACCACCATCACCCTGCGGGCGGCCTTCTTCTCGGCGGGCTGCTCGTCCTCCCGGCCGCGGGGGGCGGCGGTGGCGGCCCCCAGGAGGCCGGCGGCCAGGAGACCCAGCACGGCGGCGCGCGGCGCGAGGGGCGCGGCGGCGGGGGCGGGCGCCAGGAGGCGCCGCACACGGGCCAGGAGGGATCCACCGGTCGCGGCGGGAGCGGGATGGGTGGCGGGCTTGAGGCGGGTGTCCATGCGGAACTCCTCGAGGAGGGACAGGGTTCGGGCGTAGGCGACGGCGTCCCCGGTGTGCCGCACGGCGGCGTCGTCGCAGGCGTTCTCCCGCTCCTGGCGGATCACGGCACTGATCCACCAGACGGCGGGATGGTAGAAGAGCAGGGTCTCGGCGACGGACTGCAGGAGGTTCACCAGGTAGTCCTGGCGGCGGATGTGGGCGAGCTCGTGGAGCAGCACGGCCTCCAGGGCCAGGGGCTCGAGGCCCGTGAGCAGCGCGGGCGGCATGAGGATCACCGGGCGCAGCACGCCCAGGGCCACCGGGGACTCGAGCCGTTCGCAGAGCAGGAGCAGGACGTCCCTCGCCAGGCCCATGCGCCGGGCGAGGACGCGGACCAGGGTCTGCCACTCCTCCGCGGCGCGGGCGGCCTTGGCGTGCCGCAGCCGCTGCATCCACGCCCAGCCGCCCAGCAGGCGCAGGGAGAGCAGGGCCACGCCGGCCGACCAGATGCCGAGGATCCAGGGCAGCACGGGCTGCAGGCGCGCCTGGAGGGTGGGCGGGGCGGAGGCGGGCGCGGCCTCCACGGCCACCTCCATGGCCGGCGCGAGGGTCCGGGGCGCCGCGGACCCCATGGCCGTCACGGACGCCGCGCGACGGAGCAGGGCGCCGGTGGCGACCGGCGCGGCCACCATCAGCGCCAGCGCGGCGCAGGCCATCCCGTAGCGAAGTTCGGGCCGCGCGCCCCGGAGCAGGCGCAGCGCGGCCCAGGCCAGGCCGCCGATCAGGCAGCCCTGCCAGAGGAAGTGGACCAGGGCCCAGGCCCAGGCGTTCAGGAGGACCTCAGGCGCGCTCATGGTTCGCCTCCAGCAGCTTCCGGATCTCCGCCAGCTCTTCCTTCGTGGCCTTCTTGGAGGCCAGCGCGTGCATCACCAGCTTCATGGCCGAGCCCCCGAAGGCCCGCGCCATGAGGTCGTCCACCAGCGTCGCCTGGGTCGCGTCGGCGCTCTCCCGGGCGCGGTAGACGTGGGTGCGCTCCGACTCGTCGCGTTCCACGAGGCCCTTCTCCTGCATGATCTGCAGCATCTTCAGCACCGTCGTGTACCCCAGGTCCCGCTCCCGGCTCAGCACCTCGAAGACCTGCCGCACCGTCGAAGGCCCCCGGTCCCACAGCACCGCCAGGATGCTCAGCTCACCTTCCGTCGGCTTGGGGGTCGGGGTGTTTCGGGGCTGGGTCATGGGGGCCTCTGGGAGAGGGGTACGAAGCTATGTGTACGATGTTTATCGTAGGTTTCAACGAAAATATTCGTAGTTTGATGGAAAATTTTTATATTACTTGTCAGGAGTATATTGAATCAATAATCCCAAGATTGAATTCATAATCAGGAAATTGAACCGGGATACTGCAATAGACGTCTCGCAATAAATCTCCCGGCGAATGAAGGCTATTATAAATTCTATTAATATATTACTCATTTTATTACAAGGTTTAAGCTAGATTTTTGGGCGGGCCATCTCTGATGCAGGCTCCACGAGGCGGCATTGGAACCCTGAATTCCGATCCGGACTACCGGGTTGCCCCAAGGCATGTCCCTCCAAGGGGGTGGGCCACCATTGGGCTGCCTTCTCAGTACTCCCTGCGGGTATGTGCTCCCGGGTTGGTCTCCGTACTCGTACTTCGTTATGCGAACGGCAAGTAGCTGGGCCTTCATGGCCCCAATCTGGTTAGCCACTCGTCACCGATTAGCGGTATCGACTGGAAGAGAACCGAGGCACGAGGCCGATCACTTTGGGAACAGCTTGTCGAAGAGTTGTCCGGCTCTCTTCGCATCTGTTCTACGGAGCTGCTTGATGGCATCCAAGGCGGCGTTCGTTTCACCTCTTGAGATATAAATGCCGGCGAGGTTGTCCCAGGCACTTGAATACCCCGGGTCATTCCTAAGAGCTTCTCGATATGCGGTAATCGCCTCGTTGCTTCGTTTGCTGAGCTCAAGTCCGACCCCGAGGTTGTACCAACTTCTGGCTCTTGTGGGAGCGATCCTAACGGCTTGCCGGTATGTCTCGACAGCTTCGGTGTACCGGCCAAGAGCCGCATAAGAGGCACCGAGGTTGTCCCAATGATCCATGTCCTCGGGGAATGATTTGATTGCTTGTCGGTGTGCTTCAATAGCCGCGGCGTGATTCCCTAGTTCGGTGTAATCCCAAGCGAGCCGAGCCCAGGCTCCACCATCCTCGGGATCGACCTGCACAGCCATTTTAAAGGCTTCACTTGCTTCCTTCGGCTTTGCTTGCTGGTCGTACGAAGAACCGAGGAGATACCAATTTTCCGCATCATCGGGATCAAGCTTGGCCGCTTGAGCGAACGCCTTGGATGAGTTCGCGTGGAGCTTTATACAGCCGCTAGCAACCCCGATGGACTTCCAAGCTGCACTACTGTTCGGGTAAGCCTTGGCCCAGCTACGGGCCCAATCGAGCAACTCCGCGCAGGCACCATCCATTGTGAGCTTCGCGGCACGCGCGTGCCACTCCATCTCGGACCGGGGAAAGGCCTTGGGAACTGATGAGCTTTGCAGTTCTGAGACCCACTCGATTGGGGCGGCGAAGTTCAGGTTCTGACCACCTTCGTAGTACCAGCTTGTGATCCCAACCAACTCCCCCCGGCTGTTGAAGAGGCCCCCTCCACTAGAGCCGGGTGAGATGGATGCGGTAGTTTGAATGATGGGCGGCTTGGGTCCGCGAAGTTGCGAGACGATCCCATTAGAAATAGTGAGTTCCAATCCCTTGGGGGAGCCAATGGCATATACGACGGCTCCCACCTTTAATTGGGAGGCGCGACCAAGGGTGGCGGGGGCCCACCCGACGCCCGCAGCCTTCAAAAGACAGAGGTCTCTTTTTGTATCGACAGCATAGATGGTTGCAGGTTGGAACTGATCTCCTGTTCCAACAAGGAATCGAGATCCATCCTGGATCACATGAAGATTCGAGATGACCCGGCCGGATGTGAGAACAACTCCACTACCTTGGGCCGTGATCTTCCCATCAGCCCCGACGGTCTTCACAACAACGATTGAGCCCTGGACCTTCTCAAACACCTGCGCCGCGGATAGGTCCTGAGCGAATAAACATCGGAACGGGACAAGTGTGGAGAGCGCGATGACCAACTTCCCGAACACCTGAAGAGCCAACCGACGGATCTTGCCCATAGGTCCTCCGCTCCGCCAAGGATAGGCGAGTTAGACCGACTAGTGGTGTTGTGCCCTTCCCCCGACAGGGCCGAGCCGGGAATAGGGGTCCTGCACTTCTGCAGAGATCGAGAGCGACGATAGGACGCGTTCCCACCGACGCGAGAGCGCGGCGGCTAAGAAGGTCGTGAAGGGGTTGTTCAGGGGGCCGCATGAACTGGTTCGAATTGTGTAAGGTCCTTTGAATTGGCAATCCGGGGGCACGACAAGAGTAGGATTTCCATAGTCCCTATCATCAATGAGTCCTGAATCTGAATCCCGAACTCGCAGAATAAGGATCGACCCGTTGCTACGGAAGGCGGGCTGGGAGATTGTCCCCCACCATATCGGTTTAGACCCGAAGTCCCTCCAGCGCCATGCGGTAACGGAACACCCCACGGCTAGCGGTCCCTCGGACTATGTGCTCTTCGTGAAGGGTATCCCGCTCGGCGCCCTGGAGGCCAAGCGGCTAGAAGTCGGCTCGGAGGGGGTCCTTGTTCAAGCCCAGCGATATTCCCGGGACATCGAGATTGGGGCGGGTAACTGGAACGGCTATCGGATCCCCTTCCTGTACTCGAGCAATGGACTGCAGCACTGGTTCGCCGATGTTCGCAGCGAGGAGTACGTGTCTCGCCAGCTCATGGGCGGGCTCCACACCCCCGAAGCGCTGGAGGACATGTTCAAGACCGACCGTGCCAGTGCTATGGCCTGGCTATCCGGTCACCCGATCGAAGAAATCGAGCGGCTCCGCCCCTATCAGCGCGAGGCCATCGCCAAGGTCGAGGAGGCCCTCGGGAAGCGGAAGCGGGACCTGATGTTGGCCATGGCCACAGGAACGGGGAAGACGTTCACCATCGCGGCGCTGCTCTACCGGGTCCTTGCCTCAGGGCTGGCCCGGCGCGTCCTCTTCCTGGTGGACCGGAAAGCCTTGGCGGCTCAGGCTGTGCGCGAGTTGGCCAGCTTCGACACACCGAATCATCGAAAGTTCAACGCCGAGTACGAGGTCTACAGCCAGCGGTTCAAGCGCGAAGACTTCGGGGATGAAGACCCGTTCGATCCCAAGTTGTTGCCGGAGTCCTATCTCACAAAGCCAGACGGTGCCCAGACCTTTGTCTATGTCAGCACCATCCAACGCATGGCCCTCAACCTCTTCGGGAAAGGATTCGGCGGGGAAGAGGAACCCGAAGAGGAGGAAGCTCCTACCCTCGATATCCCGATTCATGCCTTTGACCTGATCATCGCCGACGAATGCCACCGCGGATACACCCTCCAAGACGAGCAGGTCTGGCGTGAAACGCTGAATCATTTTGACGCCATCAAGCTTGGCCTCACCGCGACGCCCGCTAAACACACGACGGCCATCTTTGGGAAACCCGTCTTTACCTACGGGATGCAGCAGGCCATTGACGAAGGGCATCTGGTGGATTTCGATCAGGTGAACATCGATTCCCAGGTCCGCCTCCTCGGGGTTCCAGTGAACGAGGGCGAACAGATCGTCGCCGTGGACCGGGAGACGGGTGAGCAGGTCGTCGATGAAGCCGCGGCGAATCGGCAGTTCTCCGCCGTAGATACGGAGCGCAGCATTACGGCCCCGGACAGCAATCAGAAAATCGTCGGGGAGGTCGCGAAGTACGCCCTGGCCCATGAGCAGGAGCATGGGCGCTTCCCCAAGATCCTTTTCTTTGCCGTCAATGACCTTCCCCACGTGAGCCATGCGGATCAGCTCGTTCGGATCTGCCGAGATGTGTTCGGTCGAGGGGACGAGTTCGTCCAAAAGATCACGGGGAGCAAGACCGTGGACCGCCCCCTGCAGCGGATCCGTGAGTTCCGCAATCGCCCCAAGCCGATGGTGGCCGTGACCGTTGATCTTCTCAGCACAGGGGTAGACATCCCCGACCTGGAATTCATCGTCTTCCTGCGGCCCGTGCAGTCCCCCATCCTTTGGACCCAGATGATCGGTCGGGGTACGCGCAAGTCACCGAACTTCAAGAAAGACCGGTTCCTCGTGTTCGATTGCTTCAACGGCACCTTGGTGGATCGGTTCAAGGACCTGAAGGACTTCGGGGTAATGAAGACCAAGGCCCGGACGCTCACCAATCCGGAGCTGATCGAGACCATCTGGTCGAGCAAGGGCTGGCAGCAGGCAGAGGCCATTCGCAAGCTCGCGCTTCGCCTCAAGGGCATTGACGAAAAGATGAGCGGCCAGGCTCGCCTGGACTTCGCTGCCCACGTCGAAGGCGGCAACTTGAAGGCTTTTGCCGTGGGTCTGGCCCAAAAGCTTCAGAAGGATTTCTTGGGGACGATGGAGATTCTCCGGAGGGCGGAATTCCAGGACCTCCTGGAGAACTACGAGCGGGCCAAGGAGGACTTCCTCATCGCGCCCATGGCTGAGGATACGGTGGCTTCGGAGATGCGGTTCCGAAGAGGGCAGGACTACCTGCCAGCCGGCGACTACCTGATGGCCTTCTCGGCTTGGGTGGAGGGCCAGAAAGATGCCATCGAAGCCATGCGCATCCTCCTTCAGAAGCCTCAACAGTGGTCTCCGAAGGCCCTGAAGGAGCTAAGGGACGCGCTCAGGGGTGGGCTATTCGACGTGGTCCAGCTCCAACGGGCCCACTCCCTGGTGCATCACAAGGATCTAGCCGACATCCTCTCGATGGTGAAACACGCGGTGCGAGAGGGAGAGCCCCTACTCACAGCGGCCGAGCGTGTGGACCGGGCCCTCTCGATGCTGATGGCTGGGAAGGAGTTCACGGAGGATCAGAAGGCGTGGTTGGGCTACCTGCGGGAGCACATGGTCGCCAACCTCAGCCTGGATCCCGAGGATTTCGACCTGGCACCATCCCTAGAAACCCATGGTGGCCTCAGCAGGGCACGGAAAGTGTTCGGGGACCAATTTGAAGGACTCATCCAAGAATTGAACGCCGCTTGCGCGGCTTGAGGTAACCGTGACCGACATCGTCAATAAACTTTGGGGCTTCTGCCATACCCTGCGCCATGACGGCGTGGACTACGGGGACTACATCGAGCAGCTGACCTACCTGCTCTTCCTCAAAATGGCCGACGAGAAGGACGTGAAGGTCCCGAAAGGGTGCGATTGGGAACACCTGAAGGGGCTCAGTGGTCAGCCGCTCCTGGACGGCTACACGGATGCACTCCGTCGGCTCCGGACCGAGAAGGGCCTCCTAGGTGACATTTTCAGTGGTGACCCGCCCCGCATTTCTGTCGCAGTTCCAATGTGAGGAATCTTGCCTCTGGGAGCCTCTTCGGCCAGTGGTTCCGGCCTTCGAGAGCGGTTGTGGACATCAGGGTACACCCTCACGCAACTGAGCTTCACCCGCGGCTCCTTCGCCCTCACCGCGGAGCTTCAACGGCTGGGGGACGGCAGGGTCAAGGGCGCCCTCTCCCTTGACGCTGACGGCCTTCAGCCGATCCACACTCCCCGAGGGCGAAGGAGCTTTTCGGTGCCTCGCCGCGAATTCCTTCGGGGTGAGATCACCGATGGAACTGTGCGGACGCCGGTGGTTGAAGTCGTAGCGCCAGGCCGCGAGCTTACCCTGCACTTCGGCCATGCTGCGGAAGATCTCGACATCGAGGCACTCCATGCGCAGCCTGCCGTTGAAGCTCTCGATGAAGGCGTTCTCTGTGGGCTTTCCTGGTCGGATGAACGCCAGCTGGACCTGATGGATGTCGGACCAGGCGTCCATGACTTTCCCTGCGAACTCGCTGCCGTTGTCCACGGTGATCGACAGAGGTTTCCCACGCTCCCGCACTGCTTCGTTCATCACCTCGGCCACGTCAGTGCCGTTCAACCTCGGCTTGGCTCGGAGCGCCACGCACTCCCGGGTGAACTGGTCCACCACGGTAAGGATGCGGAAGGGGCGGCCGTCCTCGAACCGGGCGGCCACAAAGTCCATGCTCCACCGCTGGTTCGGCCCGTTGGCGAACTCCACGATCATCGGGCGCCGCCTGGCTATTTTCTTGCGAAGCTTCGTCCGGATCATCAGCCCTTCCTGCTTGTAGATCCGATAGACCCGCTTCGCATTCACCGCCCAGCCCTCTCGCCGCAGAAGCACCGTCAGGCGGCGATAGCCGAACCGCACACGTGACGCCGCCAGTTCCTTCAAGCGCATCCGAAGGGCTGTCTGCGGATCGCGGTGCGACACATACCGTACACTCGCTCGGCAAAGGCCGGCCAAGCCGCAGGCCCGCCGCTCGCTCAGCCCAAACCCCTTCTGAATCCAGGCCGCGAGCCGGCGCCGCACCGCGGCCTTCAGACTTTTTTTGAGAGCACTTCCTGCAGGATGTGTTTATCCAGGCTGAGGTCTGCAACCAACCGCTTGAGCCTGGCGTTCTCCTCGCGAAGCTGGCGCAGCTCCCTCAGCTCAGAAACCCCGAGCCCCTCGAACTGCCGTTTCCACCGGTAAAAGGTCTGTTCCGCGATCCCCAACTTGCGGCACACCGAAGCCACCTTCGCTCCGTTCTCGACCTCCTTCAACGCGAAGACGATCTGCTCCTCGCTGTGACCCTTTCTCGGCATCGCTGCCTCCTTGGTTGGGCTCCCTTTAGGAGACCACCAAAGGCCCGAGTTTCACCTTTCGACTGGTCCAGTTTTCGGGTTTTGGGTCAGTGGGGCTGAGAGTCGCTTCGGGAACCCCGTCAACCTGAAGAAGCTGATCGCGCTCATCGATGAGGAAGAGTGGACCAGCCTGTGGCTGGACGTGAAAGGTGCTGCCTTCGAGGGGCTTCTGGAGAAGGCCGCGAGTGAAGGGAAGAAGGGCGCGGGGCAGTACTTCACGCCGAGGTACCTCATCGAGAGCGTGGTTCGGGTCATGCAGCCCGATCCGAGGGTACGAGAGGACTTCCGCATCATGGATCCGGCCTGCGGCACGGGGGGATTTTTGATGAAGGCCTACGAATGGCTGGTTGCACCAGGCCAGAAGGCCCTGGAGCGAGATGAGATCCGTCGCATCAAGACCAAGACGTATTTCGGACAGGAGCTTGTGCCCCGACCGCGCCGCCTGGCCTTGATGAACCTGTACCTGCATGGCCTGACGCCCATCATCTATCTTGGCGACACCCTCTACGAGGCAGACCGCGGCGAGCGATACGACGTCATCCTCACCAATCCACCCTTCGGGACCAAAGGAGCCAACTCTGCCCCTGAGCGTGAGGATTTCACCATCGAGACCAGCAACAAACAGCTCAACTTCATCCAGCACGTGCACACGATCCTAAAGAAGGGCGGGCGAGCCGCCATGGTCTTGCCCGACAACTGCCTCTTCGAGAACAAGGCAGGCGAGGTCTTCAAGGACCTCATGGCCACGTGCAACGTGCACACGGTCCTGCGCCTGCCTCGGGGCACCTTCACCCCCTACAGCCAGGGCGTGAAGGCTAACGTGGTGTTCTTCCAGAAGGGCCTGCCCACCGAAGCCGTGTGGATCTTCGACGGGCGCAGCAACGTGCCCGGCATCACCAAGAAGGAGCGGCCCCTCAGCCCCAAGCACTTCGAGGAGTTTGAAGCCTGCTACGGCACGGACCCCAACGGGCGGGGCAAGCGGGAGGACCAGGGCGAGACGGGCCGCTGGCGGAAGTTCCACATTAGCGACATCCAGGCCCGCGATTACAAGCTCGACATCACCTGGCTCAAGGACGAAAGCCTGGATGACCCCGACGAACTGCCCGAGCCCCAGGACCTCGCCGGAGAAGCCATCAGCGAACTGGAAGCCATCGTGGACGACCTCAAGGACATCGTCGCCCTGCTGGAGCGGGAAGAGGGTGTGGAGGTATGAACGAGGAGCTTCCAAAGGGATGGGCACAGGCTCCAATCAGCCGGGTTGCCATCATCAATCCCCGCCACCCCAAGGATCTCCAAGACACGCTCGAAGTTTCCTTTGCACCAATGGCGTGCCTTTCGGAATCAAGCCCCGCTATGGAGCGTCTTGCCCATCGTCCCCTTGGGCAGGTCCGCACTGGCTTCACGCATTTCGCCGAGGGGGATGTCCTCTTCGCAAAGATCACGCCCTGCATGGAAAACGGCAAGGGCGCTGTGGCTGTGGGCCTCATGAATGGCCTCGGATGCGGAACAACGGAACTCCATGTCCTTCGGCCAACCAAAGCAATCGAGGCAACCTTTCTCTACCACTTCACCCATCAGCGCTCATTCCGCAAGCGCGCAGAAGCTCGCTTCACCGGTTCCGCAGGCCAAGCCCGTGTGCCCGTGGCATTCTTCGATGAAGTCGAAATACCTATTCCTCCGATGGCCGAGCAGCGCCGGATCGTCGCCAAGCTGGAAGCCCTGCTGGCCAAGGTCGATGCCAGCCGCAAGCGCCTGGGGCGCCTTCCCCTCATCCTTAAGCGCTTCCGCCAAGCCGTCCTCGCTGCCGCCTGCGATGGGCGGCTGACGGAGGATTGGCGCATCGAGCGTCACCAAGATGCTGTTGGGGACGAGGGCCTCCCGGAGGGGTGGCACCAGGTGAATGTGGGAATGCTCCTGAAAAGCTTGAAATACGGAACAGCCGCGAAATGTGATTACAGCCAGAAAGGCGTTGCTGTACTCCGGATCCCGAATGTTAGCGAAGGCCGCATAGACACTACTGATCTGAAATTCGCGGACTTGAGTGCCAAGGAAATCGCGGCACTATCCTTGGTAGTTGGTGACATTCTCATGATTCGTTCCAATGGAAGCGTTTCCCTCGTCGGCAGAACGGCACTGGTTGAAGAACACCACCAAGGGCTTGCCTACGCGGGGTATCTCATTCGATTGCGTCCAAACCAGGAAGCTGTGAACTCACGCTTCTTGAACCTCGCCCTTTCCAGTTTCAACGTGCGCCTGAAAATTGAACTCGAAGCCCGTTCGACCAGCGGCGTGAACAACCTCAACAGCGAGGAAGTTCGGGAGCTTGAGATATTGCTTCCTTCGCTGGAAGAGCAGTCGGAGATAGTCCATCGCGTAAACGATTTATTTGCTCTCGCCGACCAGATCGAAGCCCGCTACACCAAGGTCAAAGCCCAGGTGGACCGCCTCACCCCGTCCGTTCTCGCCAAGGCCTTCCGTGGCGAACTCGTCCCTCAGGATCCTGGCGACGAGCCGGCCACCACTCTCTTGGAGCGGATGCGCACCGCTCAGAGTGCATCTGTCAGTACCGTGGGAAGCATTCGCAAGCCTCGCCGCCGAGCCACGCATGGGCATCCTGCCTGATACCGTCCGATCCTTCGAAGACGCCCTCCGTCATCTGGAGGTACATGCGACACGTCCCATTGATCTCGAATCAGCTCTCCGACAGCTACTCGAACGGCATCCAGAGGCTGAGGAAGCTGCCGGTGATTGCTGGTACTGGGAGATCGCGGCTGGGGCACTGATCCATAGTCAAGAGGGAGAGGGGAACCCCTGGAAGTTGGACTTCGGGCCCATCCTTCAGGGCCAATCAGAGTCCGGAGAATTGCTGACGCATCCAAGGTTGGACAAGCTCAATTTGAGCACGATTGGGTACTGGCGACAGCGAGCCTGGAGCACAGCGAATCCTGTTCTTGGTGCTCACTACGCCGACTTAGCTTGGTCCTTGGCATCTCAGCTCGGGGTATCGAAAGATGTTGAAGACGTGAGACGAGCCATTGACGCCTACGTTGAGGCCAGCCGAATCGACTCGGAGGCCAGGGAGGTAGATGCCATTCAAGGCCTTCGGCGCGCAATGGAGCTCTCCCTGTTGGTGAAGGACCCAACGCGCCAGGCAACGGTCAAGGATGCGATGTTCGCACTTGCCCGTCGGCTGGAGGGGAGACCCTTTCCTTTGCACCGCTCATTCTTGTTGGACGCCTTTGGGCTAGGACCCTTCAGCAAAGTCGTACTGACCGCGAGTGATCAGGCATACATGGTGCGATTGCTCGAGGAGGTTCTTGAGCGAGAGACGACTGCTCCAGATCCAGAGGTGGTGGCGAGTGTCTGGGATGCGGAAAATGCCGCCCAGCTTCTTGCGGCCTACTACCGGAAGATCAGCCGCCCTGATGAAGTGCGACGTGTGCTCGAAACCTTTGGTGCCTTGGTCCACCGGCGGTCTGGAAAGGCCCAGCCGATGGTAGGACAGACATGGCTAGAGGGCTATTCCAGGCTCGCCAAGGAACATGGACAGACTGACCTGGAAACTCAGGCAATTCGGGCACTCCAGGCAATGGGACCTGATGTCATCAAGGAGCTCAAGGCGGTAGGCGGATCGGTCGAAATCTCTGAAGAACAGGTTGAAGCGATCGTTCAAGACTTTGTTCGGGGAGATCTCGGAGACGACCTATGTCGACTTGCAGGAGGCCTCGTTCCTGCATGGGAGGAGGTCGTCAATTTCACCCATGAAGCGGCCAAGATGGCTCCACTCCAATCGCTTGTGTCGAAGGCGATCCTGGACCACAGTGGACGCCCAACGCTATACCTGCCTTCCTTCTCCACGAACCCGATACCCCACTACCCCACGGCGTACGCCCAGCGCGTCCAGCTCGATGGGTTCTTTCGTCGCATGGTCCTCGCGGCTATCCATGACACCCATAAGCCTTCAGCCAAGGACCTCGTGGATTGGATGGTACAAACGCCCGCCTACACCGAGGACCGGCGAGGATTCCTTGAATGTGGAATTGAAGCCTTCCTTCGAGGCGACTACACCACTTCAATCCATGTCTTGTTGCCGCAAATCGAAGAAGCCCTCCGACGACTTGGGGGCCTAGTTGGGGATCGGGTCCTGACTTGGGTAGAGTCTCCCGATGGAGTGCGTAGGCTGGACGCCCGCTCGCTTCATGCCGTTCTCGAGGGGCCACACCTGATCAGTCTGCTTGGGCCTAACCTGATCTCCTTCCTGAAAGCCACCCTCGTGCTCCCGGAGGGTTTGAATCTTAGAAACCGCATGGCCCATGGGCTTCTTTATCCAGAAGAGTGCACCCAATCGGTTGCGGATGTAGTGTTCCAGGCCCTTCTGATTCCCTGCCTCGTCCAAAGGACCGTTCCGCCCCCTGGTTCCGGGCAGTAGCTCGCAGGTTGTCGGAGCTGGCCTTGGGGAGTGACTGGACAGGTGTCACTGGTTCCTTGAACTCGCACCTTGGCGATCTCAATTATGATTGCCCGAGTTCCAGAGGAGATGTCACTTGTCCAGGTACATCTACGACCGTGAAAGCAAACCCGTCATTGATGCAGCCAACACATGGGTTCAGCGGTGTCTGATCGAAAACGGCTCAATCTTCGGTACAGAGCAGCTTTGGACCCAGGCCAACTTGGAGCAACTGGATATCCACTTCGTCCAGCGACTCGATGCCGGATCAGGGACGTTTTACGAAAAGCTTGAGACGCAGCTGAAGGATGCCCCAGGAGAGGCGAAGCGGTTGATGGCGGAACTGCTTTGGGCACTGCTGCTCTTCCCCACCAATATCTCCATCGCGACAAAGCGGGCCTCCTACCAGAAGGTCTGGGAGTGGTCTGGAATGCCCTTGGACCTCAAACAGCCCATGCTTTCTGACGCGGTGTTGATCGGGATCGGTTCAGGCGGGCCCGGCATCAACAATCACCGATGGCGGGAAGTTGTCTACCTTGTAGGCCTGGGATTGCATGTGAAGGCGATGGCCCCAGAGGCCCGCCGAGCCGCCTTCGCGACCTACGACAACTTCATGGCCTGGATCGACCAGGTCCCCATGGACGGATACCGACAGTTCCGTCAGATGCTCAGGTACTTCCTTTTCCCAGACCGCGTCGAACGCATGTCGAGTGACGGTGATCGCATCAAGGTCCTGGATGCCTTCGGCGTCGCCAAGTCGAAGGACTTAAAAAAGTGGTCGGACACACAACTCGATACGGCCTTACTGGAACTCCGCAAACGGATGGAAGCCCAGTACGGGACGCCGGACCTCGACTTCTACGTCCCACCGCTCCGCGGATATTGGAAGGCCGAGAATGAAGGCGATGACCCAGAGTCCCCGGAAGCCATTGAAGAGACCGGGGTGGCCGAAACGAAAATCTCGTATGGGGGAACCCCGCAGCGTTACACCAACAAGATCTTCTATGGCCCTCCAGGCACGGGGAAGACCTACCGACTCCAGCAACTCATGAAGGAATATACCGACCAACCAGCGGATGTAGATCGAACGACCTGGGAACTTGGCTTGGTCTCGAAGTTTAGTTGGAGGGCCGTGATCGCCACCGCCCTCGCCAACACCGGCCGTCCCACCAGGGTGGCCGATTTGGCCGAACACCCACTTGTAGCCGCGAAGGCATCGGAGAGGGAACGCAAGACCAACATCAAGGCCACCCTTTGGGGTTATCTCCAGGAGCACACGCCCCACAACGTAGAAACGGTGAATATCTCCGAGCGAAGGCCCCCGTTCATCTTCACCAAGAATCTCTCCAGCGAGTGGTCTCTGGTGAAGGGTTGGGAGGAGGAGGACCCCCAGTCCGCCGAGTTGTCGGAGCTCTGGAAGGCGGGCCCTGGTGGCAATCAGGAGGTGATCCAGCGCTTCCGGGTGGTCACCTTCCACCCGTCCTATTCCTATGAAGACTTTGTCATCGGGCTTCGGCCCGTGACGACCAATCAAGGGGAAGACCACGCTCCCACCTCGTTTCGAATGGTCGATGGCGTTTTCAAGCAGATCTGCAGCTTGGCGAAAGCGAACCCAAGCAAGCGTTACGCCTTGTTCATTGACGAGATCAACCGGGCCAACATCGCCAAGGTCTTCGGGGAACTCATCACCCTCATCGAGAGCGACAAGCGCGCCACCTACGACGCCCAAGGGAAGCTCACAGCCGGCATGGAAGTCCAACTGCCTGGTACCGAGGGGGCGGAGACAGCCGAGACTCGATTCGGTGTTCCCTCGAATCTCGACATCTTCGGATCCATGAACACGGCTGATCGCTCGATCGCCCTCCTAGACGTGGCGTTGCGCAGGCGCTTCGAGTTTGAAGAACTCCTCCCAATCTATACCGGGCCCATGGATCTCACCGTCGCCGGGGTCCACCTTGGGAAACTGCTTTACGCGATCAACGGTCGCCTGGAGTTCCTAGCTGATCGAGACCGCCTTATCGGACATGCATACTTCCTCAGCGTGAAGTCGCTCGATGACCTGCGCGCCACCTTCAAGCTCCAGATCATCCCGTTGCTGCAGGAATATTTCTTCGACGATTGGGACCGTGTTCGGCTTGTCCTGTCCAACAGCCAGGGCTCATCCTCCTTCATCACCAGGACCAAGCTCGATGGCCAGGCACTGTTTGCTGACAATGACGAGACCCTGCAAGCGGAACGGTACAGGTACATCGTGACCCCTCCTAGCACCTGGGACGCAGAGGCATTCCGGTCGCTCTATCAGCGGCCTGGCGATCCCACCGAAGGCACACCCGCCTAGGTCACCCGTGGCACACGAGACCCTCACCACCTACGAGCACCACACGATTCCAGTCGGTGGAGCCGGGAAAGGGTTCTCCCTCACCTCGAACGAGCAATCCCGGCTCATCGACCTCTCGCGCCTTCGGCCCGGGTTCTGCAAGCAAGGCTTCCAGACGGTCCAGTTCACCCAGTACGCGGGTCTGGTAAACCTTGGTTCACGAATGCTTGAGATCCTTCCAAAGGTTGAGGAAGGTGCAGGGGATCCTGCCAGCGGTCGGGCCACCTTCCTCCGACTGTTGCGCCTGGCCCACCCACGCTCCGTGCTAATTGATGGGCCTGCGCATCATCAGCTTTGGAAGCACCCCCTCCTCGAGGTCTTCATCGAGTCCTTCCTCGCTGAAGTCAGCAGACTGGTTCGAACAGGTCTCCTCAAGCGCTACCTCACCGAGGAGGAGGATCTCCCATTGGTTCGAGGTCGGCTGCTAATCAGCCGGCAAATCACCCACAACGCCCTGAGAGCTGATCGGTTGGCCTGTCGTTTTGACCAGCTCACCATCGATCACCCATGGAACCAGATTCTCAAGGCCGCCTTGGTAGTGATCCGTCCCTGGATCACCCGTCTCGATCTTCAACGCCAGCAGATGGAGCTCCAGGCGGCCTTTGTCGATGTGTCCCTCTGCCCTCTGTCCCTCAGGGATTTGGATGCCCTCGTGTTCGATCGGCAGGCTGCTCGGTACGAGCAAGCCATTTCATGGGCTCGATGGATCCTGTCCGCCTTGACCCCCAACATCCGGTCTGGCGACGCCAAGGCACCCGGAATGCTGTTCGACATGAACCAGCTTTTCGAATCGGCCATCTTGGCCCTCTTCAAGCGTCGTTCAAGATCCACGGGCCTCACCGTGAAAGGTCAAGACACTGGGCGGCACTTGGCCACTCTGATGAGCTCGTCGGATTACAGCCACGCCTTCCGCCTCCGCCCCGATATCGTCATCTCGGAGCATGGGCAGCCCGTTGCCGTGGCGGATACGAAGTGGACGCGAATCTCAGCAGAGGGCAATGGCTATCTGGTCCCGGATCCAGCGCACATGTACCAGATCCAGGCCTATGCTGCGGCCTATCCTTGTGAACACTTTGCCCTGATCTACCCCTGGCACGCAGGCATCAGCAACGCGAAGCCCACGGCGTATGCCCTCCCGCCCATCGGGACCCGAAAGCCTGTGGTGAGCATCGTTTGCATTGACGTTCAATCCGACCATTTCACCGCCGCCTCCTTCCCTCCAACGGACTTCCCAAAACACTTCCTTCACGGTTGACTACCTATGGTCCGAGATCCCAAACCACACCGACGAAAGAGGCCGCCAAAGGATCGACCGGACCTTACCAGAGAGCAAGCCAAGGCCTACCGCGACGAGATGCATCGCCAGGCCGCCGATCGTGGTGTGAGCATCGACGATTACCGCTTAACGCTCGGTCGGGATAATGATGTCTTCCCCGAGGGAAGTGGCCCTCGCTTCAACATCGTTGCCTTCTCCCAGCAAAGGGCATCAGAGGGCGCCTTGTACCGGGATGTTATCGGGCAAGAGGTCCAAAAGGGGGATGGAGGCACCTACCGAATCCGAGAACGCGACTTGCTGGGGTACGTGTGTGCCAATGGGTACTGCAGGCTCATCCCACCCGAGTGGTGAGCCCCACTCGGCGGCATGTCCCAGGTGTATCGATGCCCACAGAAAGGGCCCGGAGCTCGCCGGGCGAGGCAAGGCTCGATGAAGGAGAGCCAATGACTCCTGCACCCTGGTTCCTTCTTAACATCGCGAACCGGCCGGCGATGTAGAGGATTGTCGGACCGACACACTGTGCCTTCATGAGAATTGAGTTAGCTTCTGATCGGACTCACCGAGGCAAATTCGCGAGTCGTTCAATGAAGTCTTCATCAGGCGGAAGACCCGAGATACTTTGCTCCATTGCATGCTGATATGCAGTCCTGAATAGGCTGGCATAACTCTCGCGGTCATCACCTCGCTTGATCCCGGCCATTTCAAGAATGAATCGTGCATGATCTATGGAATCCCAATCCAAGAGTCCTGATTCCGCGAACCCTTCAGGATTCAATAACTGGGATAGGCGTGCCTCGACTTCATCATTGGTAAGGTCCAGGTGGTTTTCATCTGAGGGTAAAAGTTCGACCAACGATTTGGTTTTCAAGTACCTCATCGTTCCTTGAACCATTCCATCTCTTTGGCGTTCCTGGAGCCAGGCGCTGAACCCGAGGCTAACGATGCCCGCTAAGCCAGATGCGACGTTACCGAGGCTTCCGCTGACTTGTTCAACCGTGGAAGAAGAGTCTCCAGTAAGGATCCATCGCATGTTGCTCTTGCAGGCTCTTGCAAGGTTTCGGACCTCAGAAAGAGTCAACGTCCTTTTGCCATGTAAATATCCATGGATCGCTGCCTCGGGTACACCAGCACGTTTCGCGAGACCCCCCAGGCTTTTTTGCGAAGCGATCAAGCCATGGAGTCGCTCGTAGCGTGCACGAATGCTGGTTGGATGAAGCTCATCGTACGCACGCTTATCTTCAATGACCTCCTCAGGAATCTCTGGGAATTGGGGCTGTGGGTGGATGGTTGGCTCTGCACCAAACCGAGCTCCATGGACTCCCCAAAGCAGCCAGGACAGGGAGATTCCCAACGCCTGGCCGAGTTTGGCGACCTCATCGACCGTCAGCGCGGGGCGGGACTGCAAAGCCTCCATTAGGCTCATGTGAAGAATCCCGGATCTTTCGGCTAGTCCGGGTAAATCTTCAACTCCTTCAAGCACTTGACGAAGTCGTGAGCGTCGTTCCTCGGCGATCCTCTGGGTTCTTTTGGCAGCCGGTTCAGGCGGGAGCCCCACACCACCGACCAACCAATCCAATGGGACGTCAAGGGCGCGAGCCAAGGCCAGGAAATGTTCCCCTCCGGGTACACGAACCTCCCCTTCCCATCGTGCAACCGCCGCCTTTCCTACACCTAACCGTTCACCAAGGCCCTCCTGGGTAAGGCCTGCCGCCTTTCTTCCAAGGCGAATGCGTTGGCCAAGACCCGATAAAGTTTCCACTTGGATATCTTTCTCTTGTGATTGGGTGCCAACGGGTAGATCTTGATACCCGGGAGGTGCGTCTATGTTACCCGGCGCAGCGGACTGGCATCCCGAGGACCTCAAGGCTGCCTTAAGAAAAAAGGGTCTGACCCAGGACGAGATCGCCGCTAACACCGGAGTTTCTCGACGCACGGTTGGCCTAACCATTCACGGAGGAAAATCCGCAAAGGTTTGCCAATACATTGCCGAATTGTTGGGGCTACCCCCCGAACAAATTTGGCCCAGTCGCTACCAGGTAGTTCGAGTTCGCGGAAAGGGATAAGCCGATACCCACCACTAAGGGCCCACAACAGAGGGCCCTTATCCACATCTCAGGCATGACCACCCCTCGCCTTACCGCGTGTGGATGCTCTGCCATTAACGACAAAAGAGCGGGTGTCCGCCCGCTCTTTTGTTCTTACCGAAACTTCTACCGGAGCCCCGTTCGATGAACTCCAGCCTTTATATTAGCCCCCCCTGGGGGCCTAGGCAAGCCCTTGGCCATTACCCCCTCATCGCAGACCCTACGGGGATCATCGGGCCCGATCCGCCGCAAGCCGGGGAATTCCGTCTTTGCAAGCCTGTGAGGAAGATCCGGTCCAATTCAACGAGTGTCACGGGCAAAGTCCCCTTTCAGGGACTCGGGCGGACCATACGGTACGAATCCACCAATGAGCGCGACTTCCTCCTGGTACTGCGGGAATCCCCGATCCCCCTTGGGGTCCTTGAACAACCACTGACCCTGGATCCTAGGCAACTCGGGTTTGACGGGCGTCGGTACACGCCGGACTTCGCCATCTGGATTCTTGACCCGCATCGTCACGCTCCTCGCACCGTGCTTATCGAGATCAAGCCTGATTCCTTTCTCGCTGAAGACCTCGATTGGTATCGCCAACGGCTGATGGCGGCGCGTCGGTTTTGCAGGAACAACGGCTGGACCTTCCGATTGATCACAGATCGACGGTTCCGGTCCCGCGAGGTCCCCGAGGTGGTCTGGCCCTCTTTCTACGTTCCTCCGGTCCCCCTTCTGTCGGCAGAGAGTCTTCTCCGCCGGCTTTTCCCCGTGGGGGTTTCATGAATGATCCGATTCCAGCGCCACCCACCTTACCTTTCGCGGTCAATACTCTGGTTCTGTTCCGAGGGGAGCCCTGGCGATTCGTTGGCCTCGCCGCCAAGGACAAAGCCATCATTCATTCTTTGGACAGAGTGCCCCCGCTGGAAGTGGACCCTCGCGAATTGACGCGCCTCGAGCTTCCCGATGTGGACATCTCGAGGCTGCGCCCCTTCAGCGAATACCCGGAGAAGCATCGCGAAGAGGCAGAGCGCCGTTTTGGTGTGATCGACAAGCTGCTTCGAGATGGCCTCTCACCGGCAAACCTCAAATCCAGCGCAGAGTACCTCGGGTTGTCGATCCAGACGCTCAACAAGCTCGTACTTTGGTACGTCTACGCCGACGGACGGAAAGCGATCCTAATTCCACGGGTATTCCGATTTGGGGTGGCGAATCATCGCCTGCACCCCGGTGTCGAATCGATCATCACGGAAGCCATCGAGCGACACCACCTCACAGATAAAAGACCTCCCTTCCGTGTGGTGATGAACTTCGTCGAACGTGAGTGCGCCAAGAGAGACTTCAAAGTCCCCTCTGAGGAAAGTGTTCGAGACCGCTTGCTTCGGCTACCCCCAAGCGTTGTCATGCTCCATCAACAGGGGCTGAAGGCTGCTCGTGAGAAGTTCGAGCCTCTTCTTCTCCGGCGACCTGACTCGACTCATCCGATGTCCAAGATCGAGATCGACCATACTCGGCTCAACCTTTTCGCTGTCGACCAAGACGGGAGGAAACGCCGGCCCTGGATCACTGTCGCGATTGATGACTTCAGCCGTGCGATTCTAGGGTTCTACATTACCTTCGATGAGCCAGGGTGGCTCTCAGTCGCACTCTGCATGTACCGAGTTTTAACTCCCAAAGAGGGGTGGCTAAGAGATTTCGGCCTGACCACGTCATGGCCATGCTGGGGCAATCCACACACCATCCAAACTGACAGTGCTTACGAATTTACCGGAACCGAAATGGAGCGTGTCTCCCTCGAACGGAATTGGGTCGTTCAACAACGATTACTGGCACAGCCAAAGTACGGGGGCCGGATCGAACGCCTTATGGGTGCCGCTGCTTTCGCGATGGAGCTTCTTCCCGGCAAGAGTTTCCGGTCCGTCACCCAAAAAGGGGACTACGACTCCGAATCCTTTGCTGTCATTTCTCAAGATGATCTCGAGCGATACCTGTTGACCTTTTTCGCCGTCTACTACAACAACAGGCCTCATCGATCCCTTGGCAAACGATCCCCGCTGAACCGTTGGCTAGAAGGGATGCGACTGCTGGGAGACGCCACACAGATCCAGCCCCCGCCAGATCAAGGCCTGCTCATGTCTCTGCTCCCATCGATTACACGGACGGTGACACGGGAGGGTGTCTCCTGGGAAACCGTTACGTACAACGATTACGCCATCGCGAGGTACATCCGTCGAAGAAACCCAGAAGCCGCCGACGGAAAGTATCGATTCCACTATCACCCGGCGGACGTGCGATTTCTCTATTTTCGTCACCCCGGCACCCAGGATTGGATCAGGCTTCGCGCTCAGAATCTTGGTGGCGGCCCTTTGTCGGTCTGGGAACGGGATGACCGGGCCCGCGAAGATCGAGCAGCGGCCAAAGATCAATCTGCTGAGGCGGAATCGAATCGAGGCCTATCCATGATGGTGGACCAAGCCGACTTGCACACCCAGGTCTCCCTGAAGCAAGCACGGCGATCAAGAAAGAAGGTCAAGGGTCAGTCGACCAGGGCCGCGGAGTCCAGAACGACTCCAAGGGAACCCCTTCAACCGCAAGTCACCTCACCGGTTGGCCCTAGAAGGATGACTCTCGTCCCCACAGATCCATCAGCCTTCGCGACCCTTCCTGTGGAGATCGATCCCTCTCTTTGGGATGACATTCCTGAATACAAGGGGCGGATTCTATGAACACCGCACTATCCGCTCCCTTGCAGGGTGTACCGATCCCAGTCGGGTTCTTCTTGCAGCACCAGCGGGCTGAAGAGGTCCTTGGCTTACTGATGAAGCGAGTGCTCTCTCCAAACCGTTTCAGGGCACGTGGAGCCTTGCTTGTTTCTCCCCCTGAGAATGGGAAATCAACCCTGCTTCGCGTCCTCCTTCAATCATTGAGGGACCACATGGGTGAAGCTCACTGCCGGGATTTCATCATTTCAGTCAAATTTGATGCTCCCGTCGGTGCATCTTGGAGGGACCTCGCTGAATCGATCGGGGAGCAAACTGGAATTCCGCTCCGTGAACGCAGTCGACCAGAAACCTGTCTGAACCGCCTTATCAAAGGCCTGCACGAATGCCGAACACTCGTAGTCGTCGTCGACGAGTTGAACAATCTGGTATCCGGCCCCATCCGTGGGCAAGAAGCCACCTTGGACTTCTTGAAATCACTCTCGAACGGATTGGGGATCCCCGTCATCACCGCGGGTACATACCGAGCTCTAGCTGCGGTGGAGCTAGACGCTCAGTACCTCTCACGGTGGCCTCCAATTCACTTGCACCCTTGGCTGTGGGGTAAGCAATACCTCGCCTTGCTCAGGGGTCTGGAAACCCAGATGAATCTTCCAGTCGGCGCTTTTAGTGGCCTCGGCATTGCACCCGCCGTCTGGTCTAGAGCACAAGGTCTCGTGGGACTCACGGTGGAGTTGCTCAACGATTCATTGGCTATTGCCCTCTCAGAAGGCGCTGATCGAATCACCGTCGACCACATCCAGCGGGCTCGTTTGTATGACGAGCCCACCCTGCTTGCGGTACCTGTGGGTCAGCGGTGAATTCCACCATCTTGAACGGCGGCCTTGAGCCGCTACTGCAGAGGCCAAAATGGCTCTGGAGGGTATCTCTTCAACCAGGCGAGTCCCTCACCAGCTTGGTCTGTCGGCAGAGCCGCCTCTGCGAAATGAAGCCGGCGCAGCTCCTGCGATCAGCCCACCTCCCTGCTGGCGTTGAGCTTGGAGATATGGATGTCACCACCGACACGCACTTCCTCCAAGAGCTGTCTCATCGATTGGGAGTCTCGTTCCTTGACCTCCAGCGCTGCACTCTGCGCGACTATCAATCGGCCATCCTTCCACCTGCCTTGCGTGCATCCCAAATGGGATCCCACAGGCTTCCCCGCCTCCGGCAGTGGATCCTTCCCTACGGGTGGATGTTTGACAACGGCGTGAACCATCCTCGGGCTGGTGGCATCCCCTACTGCCCATACTGCTTTGGCGAGTCTGAAGACCCTTGGTTCCCACTCGTCAATCGATTCGCTCTCACCGTCGTCTGCAGGCAGCATCGCGTGTTCCTCTGGGATTCATGCCCAAAGTGCAGGGCACCATTGAGTCCATTCCAGCTCCTCAAGGAGGGGGATTGGACCTTTGCGGCCAAAACTGATCTCTGCCTGAACTGCAAGCGGACACCTGGGACTTTTCTTCCCCAGGAAGACCTCCATTCCAGCATCCAGCTTGCGCCACCGGGCCTGGTTCGATTTCAAGTCGTCTTGATCTCCGCGCTTTCTGGAGAGTCCATCGAGGTGCCTCAAGTCGAGAGAATGCCGGCCGCTCGCTTTCTGGCTGGCCTTCGACATTGCCTTACTGCTGCGCGTTTCCTGCTCGACCTCGGAATCAAGGCTGGTTATGGCGTTGAATCTCTTCTCACTGGTACGCCAGGACAGTTGTTCGGCTCAAAATCTAACGCCAGCATTGAGTTCCTATCCCTGAGTGATCGTGTCGAGACAATCCAATGGCTGGGATGGTTCTTCGATGCGCCGCTTGATCGTTGGCATCAAGTCCTTGGCATGCCGAATGCTCCCCGAGATTTGAAAAAGCGAGCCCGACATCCGTGGGAGCACATCGATGACAATGGGGCTCACCTCGAACGAACCACTGCGCTGGGGAAGTCCTATCACCGCTATCAGGCCAATCCTGTAGATGCGGTATCTCGGTTCTTCGATGCCACGGCCTTGCTCGGGCTGACCCAGGACGTGGTCAGGTCCCTCCTCGGGGGAATCTCGGAAAAGAAGTACCTGAATTGGCGGCACCGCCCAGGCCTCACGATCCCGGCGAACAGTCGTCACCGCATGGAACACTTCCTGCGCATCTGGGATGGCGCAACGACACTTTTTGGATCCGAGGAAGGGGCGAAAAAATGGCTCCTCGCCACTAATCGCCACCCATTGATGCAGGGGCTGCCGCCGGTCTATTTTCTTGCTCGAGATCCTGATGGATCACGCTTTGAGTTCGTCTCTGAGCTGATCGGTCGAAGAGACTGAACTCATGGATTGGGGTTCGACAGAAAGTGCTTCCCCTTGAAAGTCTTGGCATCCATTTCCTCCGATTGAACTACGAGAGATGGATTGCGCTGCCACTCAAGATGTTAAGGATGTAGTTGCTTCTGCTTATACGGCTGACTGCACCGGACGCGAGATCTCGTCTCGGGTTCCTTCAATCAACACTTCTGCATGTATCTGGTACTAAAGGGCTCACTCCGCTTTATTCTGATCGAACGGTTCTCCAAGAAATCGACGGAACTGAAGGGCAGCAAATATGGCCGACTATGCTCTGAGCGATCAATTCGAGGTTTCCGGTCGCTGGTTTCTTCCTGACTGCCCCGAAGCGCCCCTTTTTGGTGTTCTGAGGCAATCCCCCGCTGGAAGTGAGCTAGATCTGGATGGATCCTTTCAGAAGCTGAGAAGCATCTATGCCGGAGATCTTTACCGTTACCCGGTCATTCATGGGCAGACTTCTGATGGCCAGACCGTGACGATGCTTAACGCCTACCAATCCGTCTTAAAGATGAAGGCGGGTCCTGCTGGATTGTTCGTTGCTGAAGTGCTCCGAGCGCAGAAGGTCCTGGTCGGTACAACCGCAACTCCGGAGACTTGTTTCTCACGGTGCAAATTTCGAATCCCTGGGTTGCAAGTGTGGCTTGCTTCTCCAGTGATCGAGCGAACTTTCGAAAAGGATGAAAGCACCGGCTTCAATACTTTTCGCTATCGACTGCCGGTGTCGAACGACTTGAAGTCACATGTAGATTCACTAGCAGCCACGATCGAGTGGATGACTTACTGCCAAGACGCCAACATGCTCGACGTCTTCAGTGGCATTTCAGTCAGTGTAACGGGGTGGTTGGAGATTCAGCCAGATGATCCAAAACCTCTTCAATGGTTCCTCGAGCACGAGGCTGCACTGACGTACTTTCTTTCCTTTCTTGCCGGAACACCCATGTCACCAGATCGCATCGATGTGTATCTCGATACGCAAGACACTCCTATTTCCGTTCTTTTCAAGATGACCAACGGGCGGACATGCAACTTTACTTCTCTCCATGAGTTCTTTATTTCGAGGGATAGGTTGGGGATTGATCTCGATCCCGTCTTGGCTAAATGGTTCGAGTTATTCACGGCCATCCAGAAGCCCTGCGAACTTGCTTTCAGCATTTTCGCCTCCGAGGGGCTTTACCTTCACATGGAGTTCCTGTCCTGGATGCAGGCTCTTGAAGGGCTCCACCGGGCCCTTCCCGAGAGTGTCCTCCCAGCAATACCCACGAAAGGGAAACGAGGTCCGACTCTTCGGCAGCGACTCGATTCCCTTTCGGGGTATCTGTCGAAATCCCTTCGCATTTGTCTCCTTGGGTCGGATGCAGTTCCGCCAGCTTGGATCAAGACAAGGGACTATTACACCCATTGGATAGAAAGTTTTCGCCCATCAATCCTAGATACGGAAGGCCTTCTCGATGCGAATGTACGTGCCTGCAACCTGACTACAGCCCTTCTCCTCGTTTTCTCAGGAGTACCACAGGATGCTGTTCTTGCGGCTTATCAAGGTGCCAGCAAGACTGCCCGTGAGTTGAGATTTAGGAATGCAATGCTGGCCCGGAAACAGAATCCGACTTCCTCGGCAGGGTTGATCATGGAGGTGCGGGAGTCTGGAACTGACTCTTCAGCAGGCAATTGATGTTCAGCTTTGAAAGGCAATTCAGCCTCAGGCTCCTTCCACGCACTGCGCAAAACAGGTAGCCCATCCTTTGCTAGTGACATTCACCGGCGGTAATTACTCGGGTCGCCAATGAGCCGAGTTGTTCAACCGGGTGACAGTCAATCGAAGGTCTAATTGACGTCCCTTATAGCCCCAAATTGAATGGGTCGTGTAGATGACTGTGGTGGCTCATGGTTCGGTTCGACAGATCCTCAATCGTCTTCGGCAGGGAATACCTGGTTCTTCCCGAACATCTCGACATCCAGGTGCAAGGCCCTGAATGCATCCGAGGTCGCCGCACGGTCTGGATCCTTCATCATCGACGAGCGGATGCGCAACCATTGGGCCGACGAGATCCCCCTTTTCACTGACTCAAGTCGATCAAGCCGCTCTTCGAGGTACTGGCCAAAGCCAGGAGGTAACTCGTACTTTCTTGGCGAGACGATCCCTTCCTTGACGTGCAGTTTCGTACCGACCCACTCCCTCGGCTTCATCATCGAAAAAAATCCAACCAGTATGAATCGAGGAATCTTTGTATAGACGAACCCTTCAGTTGGGCTGGTGGTCACCGTGTCCATCTCAGAGGTCCGAAGGAAGTATCGATTTATATTGGCTCGTGGGGATTTGCCGGTGAAACCTGACAGTTCTTCAACCGGCAGCAGGTGTTGTTCGAACTCTCCCGGATGCGGCGCACGACCCAACAGGAACTCTCTCCAACGGTTTTGCGCCCGCTCGAGCGCCTCGAGGTGTGCCACCGACAGGTGCTCGAGTTGGTTTTTCTCCTTCATCATCTCGGCGACACGCCAAGAAATCGAGACCGCGAATTTCAGCATCCACGGTCCGTACCGGACCGTGTCCTTTTCCCGATTGCAGAAAGGGTGGAAGACTTCTGCTGCGAACTGGGTTTCGACCGCACTCAGCAGCGCTTCACACGACTTACATAGCCAGTAGTGCTTCGGCCCGTCCTGTTGACGTTTATTCGGTACCCCACTGAACCGGAAGTAGCCAGTACCTGAGGTCTTCTTGACCCAACGGAACACAAATGCCGGGATTACGTGGCTTTCTTGAAGAGGAGCCACAGTCTCACACAGCCGGCAAGGTCCCATTGGCATGCAAAATAATAATCCCGAACTCATTGCCCCTTGAGCCTGGAGACCTGGCAGCAATCGAGGAACGCAGGAGAAGGTAAATCACGGACCCCGATGGTCTGAGATGCTAGCCCCCATGGGCTTCTTCGATTTTCTCCGACCATCCTGGAACCTCGAGAAGGTTCCTCCACCCTGGCCCCCCGGCGCGCCGAGCCTCTACGAGCACATCCTTTCCCATTTGCGATCCGATGGTCCGGGGCTCCGGCCCGGCGGAGAGGTTCTTCCCGACGAACCTCCCGCTGATGACACCCAACTTCGGTGGTCCGCGGGTGCCCAGGATGGGGTCGGGGTCCACCATGGAGGCTGGGCCGGGAGGTCCGAGCACGCAGAGGCGATCGTCGAAGCCTTGCACCAGGCCACCCGGCGAGAGGATAAGGTCTCCCTCCGCCGCTTCTACGGCCTGATCCAGGAGGAGGGAGCCATTGCCCTGGTGGATCCAGTGATGGAGCGGATCCGCGCGCTTGCCCAATCGAAGCGGCTGGATGTCCAGCGGGTGTACGAACTTGCCCTCTGGCTCGCCCGGAAGGCACCCCACCGCGAGCCCGTGAAGGTTGCCATGGCAATCCTGGGCATGTTCAATGGGCCGGGGCACCGGGACCTCCTCCTCACCCTGGCCCGGCATGACGAATTCACGCTTTACGCCGCGGTCGCCGTCCTCAATACCTTCGAGGACCCCGAAGGCTGTTTGTGGTCCGTCGCCCGGAACGTAGAGGGTTGGGGCCGTGTCCATGCGGTTGAGCGCCTGGCGTCGGTCGCCTCTCGCCCTGAAGTTCGCCGCTGGATGATCGTTGAGGGCCACCACAACGAGGTCATGCCCGACTACCTCGCGTTCCCCTGCGCCAAGGATGGGCGCCTCCTGGAAGCCCTCCGTGGGCGTGACGCTGACACAGAAATCCTCCGGGGTTGCGCGGAACTCCTAGAGACCCTCGCTCTCGCGGGAGGGGGGCCATTCTCCGGGTTGGGGGACCTCCCCGATGGACCCGACTGTCTTCGTGCCTACCTGGACCGGATCCTCATCCCTCCCCCAGATCTGGTGCACTTCCACGCCCTCAACGCTCTGAAGGGGTGGATGGGCGAGGAGTTGGAAGAGCCTTCGACCCCTGAATCGTCTTGGACACCTGAGCTCCGGAAAGAGTTCGAGGATCGTTGCGGGGCCTTACTCGCCCTACCCGCCTGGCGAGCCTTGGTCGAGGCCGGACTGGCATCGGAGGACCGGCGAATCTTTTCCCTGGCCGACCGTGCAGCCGCCCATCTGGGCATGGACACGTGGCCCATCCACATGGCGCGCCTGCAAGCCGGGGATGCTGGGGCCTGGTTCTCGGTCGCCCAGACCCAGGATCCCGGGCGCATGGGGGAAGTGGTGGCCCTGGCCGAGCAGTGGCTTCCCCTCAAGGAGATGGCCACAGGCCCCACGTTGGCCCTCTTCGGCGGAAGCCAGCCGGAGACTTCCAATGCCCTGGATTTCGTCCTCCAAAGCCTCAACCGCTTCCCAGGACTGGGGTGGTCGTTGATCCAGACTGGCCTGCAGCATCCGGTGATCCGCGTGCGGAACATGGCGATCAAAGCCCTGGCGTCCTGGAAGAGGGATCAGTGGCCCCAGGAGGCCGTTATGAGGGTGCAAACCTGCCTTGAGAACGAGCCAAATCCCGACACCCGGCAGTCCCTGGAGGAATTGCTCCAGCCCTCGCCAGGGCATCACCAAGAGCCGTAACCGTATGTGCGGCCGCTACACCCTCGATGCGAGCACGGAGACGCTGGCGAAGGCATTCGGCGTCGCGCCCATCGGCTTCCGGGTCGAGCGGCATTGGAACATCGCGCCGGGGCAGTACGTCATCGTGGTGCGCCCGAACAAGGGAGGCCGCCTCGCCGACCAGGCGCGATGGGGCCTCGTGCCGGCCTGGGCGAAGGATCCGTCGTCGGGCCCGCGCCCCATCAACGCCCGCGCCGAGACCGTGGCCACTAAGCCCACCTTCCGCGACGCCTTCCGCCACAGCCGCTGCCTGGTGCCGGCCTCGGGGTTCTACGAATGGAAGGCGGATGGCGGGCGGAAGCATCCCTGGTACATCCATCCCAGGGATGGTGGCCTCCTCGCCTTCGCAGGGCTCACCGCGGTCTGGGAGGGCCCCGAGGGCCCAATGCGCACGGTCTGCATCGTGACCACCACGCCAAACGAGCTCATGGCACCAATCCACGACCGGATGCCGGTGATTCTTCCTGGCGAGGCATGGACACCTTGGCTTGACGAGACCACGCCCGGGGAGGTGCTCAAATCGATGCTCGTTCCGGTGTCCTCGAACCACCTGACCGCGCACAGGGTGGGTCATGCCGTCGGCCGGGTTCAGTACGACGGACCTGAACTCATCGCCCCAGATCCAAGCGCCGAGTGACACCTCCTCACAGTGGAGATGTTCTTTTCAGCACCCGGGATACTTCAGTTGAAAGTAAAAGTATCGGGCGTCCATCAGCCAGAAATGAACTCGGAGTTGCCGCTTGTGCCCTGGTGCCGGGTGTCTCGAAGGGCTTGCTGATTCAGAATCGCTCGCTAAGCATTAGATCGAGTCAAGTTTGAGATCAAACCCGTGCAATCTGCGTTCAATCTCCTCCTGACATTACTTACTTTCAATAATTAACGAACGATCCGCCGCTTCATCATCTCCTCCATCTCCAGCACCGCCGGCAATTCCCGCAGGAGGTCGGCCTTGAGGGCGGGGTCCATGCAGCGGTCGCCGAGGTAGGTGGCGGTGAAGGCGGAGGCGAGGAGGCGGTCCCGCGTGGTGCGGGCCGGGCCGCCGGCCTTGCGCGTGCGGATCCAGCCGCCGGGGGCGACCCAGACCTGGGTCTCGTCGCCCGGGGCGAGGGCCTCGTCGAAGAAGCGGCTGAAGCGCTCCAGCGGCGGGGCGTGGGGATCGAAGCCGGGGCCGGGCCAGGCGCGCTCGAGGTTGCCCAGGAGGAAGGCCATGCGGCTCTCCCGGGGGAAGGGCTCGACGATGCGGGCGACGAAGGCGTGGGCGGCCCGGCCTTCCACCAGGAGCCGCGCAAGGGCCTCGGCGTCGCGGGCCCGCCCCTTCGTGAGCCGGGCGAGGGCCCGCAGGTCCACGTAGAGGCAGAGGGCGTACAGCTTCCGGCCCTCGCGGACGCGGAGGAAGACGCCGGCGGCCTTCAGGCGGGGCGCGCCGCGGTCGAGGAAGGCGCGTTCCAGGGGGAAGCCCTCCTGGCTGGCCTGCTCGACCAGGCGGAGCTGGGCCGGGGGCTGCGCCTGCGCCGCCGCGGGCGCCCCGAGCAGGGCGGGCGGGACCAGCAGCGCGGCGCGGAAGAGCATGGCTCCATGATGGCGCCGTCGGGCTCGCGCGGGGATGGCTTCCGAAGGGGAAAGGGGCCACACTCGAGCCGACCCTTCCCGATCCACCCGTGCAGGCGCCGCCCCTTCCCGCCGACGAGGCCTTCCGCCTGGAAGCCCTGCGGAGCCTCTGCGTCCTCGACACCCCCGACGAGGCCCGCTTCGACCGCGTCACGCGCTCGGTGGCGCGGCTCTTCCGGGTGCCCATGGCCCTGGTGAGCCTGGTGGACGAGTCCCGGCAGTGGTTCAAGTCCCGCCAGGGCCTCGAGCCCCGGGAGACGCCCCGGGACATCTCCTTCTGCGGATGGGCCATCCTCGGCGAGGGGCCCTTCGTGGTGGAGGACGCGCGGGAGGACCCGCGCTTCGCCGACAACCCGCTGGTCACCGGCCCCCCCTTCATCCGCTTCTACGCGGGCGCGCCCCTCCACGGGCCCGGCCGCGCGAAGATCGGCACCCTCTGCATCCTCGACCACGCGCCCCGGGCCTTCCCGGCGGGCGAGGTCACCGCCCTCGAGGAGATCGCCGCCTGGGCGGAGGGCGAGATCAACGCGGTCCTCCTGGAGGGCGCCCGGGCGGAGCAGGAGGACCTGCGCCGCCGGCTCGCCGCCGCCGAAGCCCGCTTCAGGGTGCTGGCGGACCTCAGCCCCGACATCGTCTCCCGCCTTGACGCGGGGGGCCGCTTCACCTTCGCCTCCGCCGCCCTCGCGCGCGTGCTGGGCCTCGAGCCCGACCGGGTGCTGGGCCATCCGGCCGAGGACCTCGCCGACCCCGGGGACCGCCCCGCGCTGCGGGGCTTCCTGGAGGGCCTCGCCCAGGGGGGTGTGCTCGGCCCGGTGAAGGTCCGCGTCCCCCACGCCCAGGGCGGCGCCGTGTGGCTGGAGCTCCGCGGCGTGAAGGTGGAGGGGCCTGGCGGCGGCGAAGTGCTGCTCAGCGCGCGGGACATCACCGACCTCCAGGCCCTCGAGACCTACCTCGCCCAGGAGACCACCCGGGACGCGCTCACGGGGCTGCACAACAAGCGCTACTTCATGGAGCGCCTGGAGCCCGCCCTGCGATCGGCCCGGCGCTACGGCCATCCCCTCAGCCTCTGCCTCTGCGACCTGGACGGCGTCAAGGCCATCGCCCGCGACCACGGCGCGTCCCACGGGGACGAGGTGCTGAAGTCCTTCGCCGCCATCGCCCGCGCCGAGATCCGCAGCGAGGACCTGGCCGCGCGCTTCGGGAGCGACGAGTTCGCCTTCCTCTTTCCCTTCATCCCGCCCGCCGACGCGGCCGCCTGCCTCGAGCGCATCCGCGCCCGGCTCCGGGAGAAGACCTACCTCGGCAAGGACGACCAGCCCTTCGGCGTGACCGCCACGTTCGGCGTGGCGGGCCTGGGGTCCGCCCACGCCACCGCCGAGGACCTCTTCGAGGCCGCGGACGCCGCCCTGTTCCACGCGAAGTCCCTCGGGCCCGACCGGGTCCACGTGGAGGGGTGAGGGAAAGCCCCCGGCCCATCACAAACCCATCGGATCGGGAACTCCGCTATCCAGCCCGCGGATGATGGGCATCACAAGCCCGCCCCGAAGCGCGTCCCGGGACCCTGGCCGGGAGTATGGTTGCGGCGCTGGTTCGGCGCGGAATGCCACGGGTCAGCCTTCCCCGTGCGGCGCCCTTCCTGGGAGGCGATCGCCATGCTGCCCAACCCCCTGCCCCCGGCCCGGGACTTCCTGGAGCCTCTGCTGGACCGCGCCGGACGGAGCCCCCACGCGCTCCTCCAGCTCCTCATCGCGGTGCAGCACCACTACCACTTCATCCCGAGCGAGGCCATGGAGGTCCTCGCCGCCGGCTTGGACGTGACGCCCCTGCGGGTGAAGGGCGTCGTGAGCTTCTACAGCTTCCTCAGCGACGTCTTCCAGGGCGAGGTGGTCGTCCACGTGAGCGACAACATCACGGACCGCATGCAGGGCAGCCGGGAGCTCGCCGCCCACCTCTGCGACCTCCTGGACGTGCCCCTGGGCCAGGTGCGGGAGGACGGCCGCGTGAGCGTGCACTTCACCTCCGACATCGGCCTGGGGGACCAGGGCCCGGCGGCCCTGGTGAACTACCGCCCCGTGACCCGCCTGACCCGCGAGCGCGTCGAGGCCCTCGCCCGGCTCATCAACGCGCGCACCCCGCTCTCCACCTGGCCCGCGGAGTTCTTCCAGGTCGAGAGCATCATCCGCCGCTCCGACGTGATCTTCCGCAATCCCGTCCCTGCGGGCGCAGGATTGCGGGCCAGCCTCGAGCGGGGCGGGGAGATCCTGCCCGCCTGGGAAGAGGACCTCTCCCCCAGCGACGCCCGGCGGCACCACCTCGACAAGGGCGGCGCCGAGACCCTCAAGGAGCTGTACAAGAGCGAGCTGCGGGGCCGCGGCGGCGCGGGCTTCAAGACCGCCATCAAGTGGGAGTCCGTGCGCAGCGCCAAGAGCGGCGGACGCTACGTGCTCTGCAACGCCGACGAGGGCGAGCCCGGCACCTTCAAGGACCGCGTCCTCCTCGCCGAGTTCCCCGACATGGTCTTCGAGGGGATGACGATCTGCGGCCACGTCGTCGGGTCGAAGAAGGGCGTCCTCTACCTCCGCCAGGAGTACGTCTACCTCCTGGAGCACCTGGAGGCGGTGCTGGCCCGGCGCCGGGAGGCCGGCCTGCTGGGCCGCGACATCCTGGGCTCGGGGCTCGAGTTCGACATCGAGATCCATCTCGGCGCCGGCGCCTACATCTGCGGCATGGAGAGCGCCATGATCAAGAGCATCGAGGGTCGTCGCGGCATCCCGCGCCAGCGCTGGCCCCTCCCGGTGCACCAGGGCCTCTTCAAGCGGCCCACCGTGGTGAACAACGTCGAGACCTTCGCCAAGGCCGCGGTGGTAAGCCAGCGGGGCGGCGCCTGGTTCGCCGCCATCGGCACCCCCCAGTCCACCGGCACCAAGCTCTTCGCGGTCTCGGGGGACGTGGAGCGGCCCGGGGTCTACGAGTACCCCTGGGGCGTCACCGTGCGGGAGGTGCTGCGGGACTGCGGCGGCCTCGACGCCTTGGGCGTCCAGCTCGGCGGCCCCAGCGGCACGCTGCTGAACGCCGGGGCCTTCGACCGCACGGTCTGCTTCGAGGACCTCCCCAGCGTCGGCACCATGATGGTGTTCGGCCCCGGACGGGACCTCTTCGAGGCGGCCCGGAACTTCGCCGCCTTCTTCCGGCACGAGAGCTGCGGCCTCTGCACCCCCTGCCGCGTGGGCACGACGCTGCTCGAGAACTACGTCTCCAAGTTCGCCCGGGGCTTCGGCTCGCCGGTGGACCTCGAGGAGATGCGTGGCATCGGGCGGACCATGAGGACCATGAGCCACTGCGGCCTGGGCCAGACCGCGAGCCTGCACCTCACCGACAGCTTCGAGCGCTTCCCCGCCGTGTGGGAGGCGCGCATGGGAACCCAGGACTTCGTGCCCGCCTTCGACCTGGACGGCGCCCTCGAGGAGGCCCGCGGCCTCACCGGACGCACGGACCAGGAGGCCCACCTCACCCCCGCGGAGGTCCGCGCATGACCAGCACCTTCTTCCTCGACGGCCGGGAGGTCCCCTTCACCCCCGGCCAGACCGTCCTCCAGGCCGCCCTCCAGGCGGGCCGCTACATCCCCCACCTCTGCTGGCACCCCGAGGTGGGTCCCCACGGCTCCTGCCGCCTGTGCACGGTGGTCATCTCGGGCAAGCCCTTCTCCAGCTGCACCCAGCCCGCCATGGCCGGCCAGCACGTGGACTGTGACACGCCGGAGTTGCAGGCCCTGCGCCGGGCCGTCCTCCAGATGCTCTTCGTGGAGGGCAACCACTACTGCCCCTCCTGCGAGAAGTCCGGGAGCTGCCGCCTCCAGGCCACGGCCTACTTCCTCGGCATGCAGGACAACCACTTCCCCCAGCAATTCCCGAAGCGGGCCCGGGACGCCAGCCACCCGGGCGTCATCCTCGACCGCGACCGCTGCATCCGCTGCGAGCGCTGCGTGCGCGCCAGCCGCTTCCTGGACGGCAAGAACGTCTTCGGCGTCACGGACCGGGGCATCCGCACCACGCTGGAGGTGAACACCCCCTCGGGCCTCCTGGGCGAGAGCGCCCTGGCCACCCACGACCGCGCCGTGGCGCTGTGCCCCACCGGCGCCCTGCTCCCGAAGGAGGGCGCCTGGGAGGTGCCCATCGGCCAGCGCCGCTACGACCGGGCCACCGTGGCGGAGGAGGATCTGCGCGAGTACGCGATGGCGGAGGCCAGCCGCGCCGAGGAGGTCCACCATGGCTGAGAAACTCAAGGTCGCCACCTGCTCCCTGGCGGGCTGCTTCGGCTGCCACATGTCCCTCCTGGACATCGACGAGCGCCTGCTGGACCTGCTGGAGGTCGTGGAATTCGACCGCAGCCCCATCGACGACCTCAAGCACATCCGGCAGCCCGTGGACCTCGGGCTGATCGAAGGCGGCGTGTGCAACGCGGAGAACGTCCACACCCTCCTGGAGTTCCGGAAGATGTGCAGGGTGCTGGTGGCCGTGGGCGAGTGCGGCGTCACCGGCGGCATCCCCTCCATGCGCAACGCGCTGCCCCTGAAGGACTGCCTGGAGGAGGCCTTCATCCGCGGCATGGGCACCGAGAACGCCCACATCCCCAACGACCCCGAGATCCCGCTGCTGCTGGACCGCGTCCGGCCCCTGCACCACATCGTGAAGATCGACCACGTGCTGCCGGGCTGTCCGCCCAGCGCCGACGCCTTCTGGCATTTCCTCACCCGGCTCGTGGCCGGGGAGGACCCCGCCCTGCCCCGCGAACTCATCCGCTACGACTGAGGCCCCCATGACCCCCACCGTCCATCCGCGCCTGGAGACCGCCCCCAAGGGGGAGGCGCTCGACCGCATCGTCATCGAGCCCGTCACCCGGGTGGAGGGCCACGGCAAGGTGACCCTCCTCCTGGACCGGGAGCGCCGCGTGAAGCAGGCCCGCCTCCACATCGTGGAATTCCGCGGCTTCGAGAAGTTCATCCAGGGCCGGCCCTACCGCGAGGTGCCCGTGCTGGTGCAGCGCCTCTGCGGCATCTGCCCCGTGAGCCACCACCTCGCCTCCGCCAAGGCTGTCGACATGATCGCCGGCGCGAGGGCCCTGCCGCCCACGGCGGAGAAGCTGCGCCGCCTGCTCCACGTGGGCCAGACCCTCCAGAGCCACGCGCTCCACTTCTTCCACCTCGCGAGCCCGGACCTGCTGCTGGGCTTCGAGTCCGACGTGGCCGCCCGCAACGTCGTCGGCGTCATCCGCAAGCACCCCGACGTCGCCCTGCAGGGCGTGAAGCTGCGCAAGTACGGCCAGGAGGTGATCCGCACCCTCACGGGCAAGCGGGTGCACGGCACCTTCGCCCTGCCCGGCGGCGTGAACAAGGGCCTGGCCCCCGCCGAGCGGGAGGCCCTGCTCGCGGAGATCGACACCATGGTGGACTGGAGCCGTGGCGCCGTGGACCTGGCCCGCACGCTGTTCCTGGAGGACCGCGCCCGCAACGAGGCCTTCGGCTCCTTCCGGTCCAACTTCCTCAGCCTCACGGCCCCCGACGGCGCCTTCGAGCTCTACGACGGCGACCTGCGGGCCACCGACGCCGACGGGGCGCGCATCTTCGACCACGCGGACGTGGTCCACTACCTCCGCATGATCCACGAGGAGGTGAAGCCCTGGTCCTACATGAAGTTCCCCTTCATCGTCTCGCGGGGCAACGACGAGGGCTGGTACCGCGTGGGGCCCCTGGCGCGGCTCAACAACGCCGAACGCATGCCCACGCCCCTGGCCGAGGCCGCCCGGAAGGACTTCAGGGCCCTCGGGAACGGCGGTCCCGTGCATGCCACCCTCGCCTACCACTGGGCCCGCCTGGTGGAGATGCTCTGCGCCGCGGAGCTGATCCGCGAGCTGCTGCTGGATCCGGACATCCTGGGCACGGAGCTGCGCGCCGAGGGCAGGCCGGGCCTGGAGGGGGTGGGCGTCATCGAGGCGCCCCGCGGGACGCTGATCCACCACTACCGCGTGAACGAGGAGGGCACGGTGGTGAAGGCCAACCTCATCGTCTCCACCACCCACAACAACACGGCGATGAACACCGCCGTGCGGGAGGTCGCGGCCACGGACTTCGACGGCCGGGAGATCACCGAAGGGCTGCTGAACCGCATCGAGGTGGCCATCCGCGCCTACGACCCCTGCCTGAGCTGCGCCACCCACGCCCTCGGGAAGATGCCCCTGGTGGTCGAGGTCCTCGACGCCGAGGGCGCCCCCGTCCACCGCGCCACCCGGGGCGGGGAGCCCTGATGGACGGCACCGCCCTCGCCCTGAAGCCCCTGGTGGTCTTCGGCTGGGGGAACCCGGGGCGCGGCGACGACGCCCTGGGCCCGCGGCTGCTGGCGCGGGTGGAGATCTGGGCGGAGGCGCAGGCCGAGGCGCCGCTGGAAGCCATCCCCGACTTCCAGCTCCAGATCGAGCACGTGGAGGACCTGCGGGGCCGCGATCTCGCCCTCTTCCTGGACGCCTCCGTGGCCGCGCCGGCGCCCTTCGCCTTCCGCGAGGCGCATCCCGCCCCCGACGCCAGCTTCACCTCCCACGCGCTCTCCCCCGAGGCCTTGCTCCACGCCTTCGCCCGGGTCACGGGCACGCCGCCGCCAGCCTTCGTGCTGGCGGTGCGCGGGGAGCGCTTCGAGCTGGGCGAGGACCTCGGCCCCTCGGCGGAGCGCAACCTGGAGGCCGCCTGGCGCTTCCTCCAGGGCCTGCTGTCCGATCCGGATCCCGCGCGCTGGCGCCGCCTCGCCGAGGACTGAGGTCCCTCAGTCCGCCAGGCAGAGGCCCACGCGGTGGCCCCAGCCGACGCCCGTCACGCGCCAGCCTTCCGCCGTGGCTTCCACCTGGTCCGCCGGGCTCGGCAGCGCATCCCAGCCCAGGACGGCGGCGAGGCGCCGGTGGGCTTCGTCGTAGGAGAAGCGGCGCGGCCCCGAGGGCCCGCGGACTTCGAGGGCCCACACGCCATCCGGCCAGGCCACCTCCAGGCCCTCCACGGCGCCGCCGAAGGCCCGGGCCGCCTCGGCGGAGGTCCAGGTGCGGCTCCACGGGCGCGTGCGCGCGGGCGGCCCCGCCGCGTGCCGCGGGCACGGCCAGGGCCCGGCCGCGCCGCGCCCCCACACCGCGCGCTCGGCCAGGGGCGCGCCCCCGCAGTGGGCGGTCCAGAGGTCCGGCCCGGGCTCCTTCGACAGGGCGAGGATCTCCTGCCATCCCGCCTCGTCGAGGATCGGCAGCGCGCCCTCGACGCCCTGCTCCACGGCGCGCCGGGGCGTGAGCCAGAGGAGGCGCGGCCCCCGGCCCACGAACCAGGCGCAGTGGGTGCTGTCGCAGACGTCCGCTTCGGCCCCGTGCCGCGGCCCGCGGGCGAGGAAGCGCAGCACCGCGGCCCCGAGCGCGGCCCGGCGGGCGGGCGGCCCCGAGGGGAGCTCCGCCGCCAGGACGCCAGAGACGTATTCCCGCTCCGGGAGGGTGGCCACCACGGGACGCGCCCCGCGGGGGCCTCGCAGGCAGGCCACGCGGCCCTCGATCCGCCGGAGGAAGCCCAGGGCGGGGGCCCGCAGCTCCAGCAGGCCCGGACCCGCGGTGCATCCGGGCGCCAGCGTGCGGACCCCGCCGGGCCCCAGGAAGCCGCCCCCGAAGGGCACCGGGGCCAGGCCCAGGTTGCGCACCTCCAGGCGCGAGGGGCCAAGCAGGTCCACCATGCGGACGCGCACCTCCCCGGCCGCGCGCGGGCGCGCCCCTCGCGCGGCCGCACCGCCACCCGCCGCCGGCCAGGGGCGGGCGCGGTCCAGCAGCGGAGCGACGGCCGCCGCCGCCTCCCGCCCGGTGCCCGGCTCCAGGCGCGCGAGAGTCGCGCCCCCGGCGGCGTCCAGGGTCACCACGAAGCCCGCGGTGGGGCCGGGCTCCCCGGCGGGGACGGTGCCCGTCTTCGCCCAGGCCGCGGGGCGGCCCAGGCCCTGGGCGGTGCCCATGCGCGCCGACTCCCGGAGCCCCCGCAGCACCTCCTGGCGGACGGGCTCGCCCTGCAGCCAGGGCTCGTCCACCAGGCGGCGGTAGGCGCGGAGCAGGGCCTGGGGCGCGATGGCCGGGCCTCCCGCTTCGCCCTGAAGGCCCAGGGCTTCGTCGGGGGACGCGGGCGCGCCCAGGAAGCCCTCCGCGGCGAAGGCGCGGGCGAGGGTCTCCGGCGGGACCTCCGCCGCGAGGGCGCGGAAGTACGCATTGCAGGAGACCGCCAGGGCCCGGGCGAGGCCCAGCTCGCCGTGGCCCGAGGGGCGCCAGCAGCCGCTGGCGGGACCGCAGCGCAGGCGGGGCGTCGGGCGGTCGGGGAAGGCCTCGGCCCACGCCTTGGCGACGAAGGGCTTCTGCAGGGAGCCCACCGCGACCGGCGCCTCCGCCACGATCCCGTCCCCGCCCAGGCGCCAGACCTGCAGGCGCGGCGCCGGGGCCTGCCGCGCGACGAGCACCGGGACCGCCGCGAGGACGGCCCCGGCCAGGATCCTCACGGCCTGGCGCCCGGCGTGGCGGCGCCCGGCGCGACCTCGAAGACCACCCGCTCCGTCCAGCCGCCGGAGGCCGTGCGGCGGCGCGCCACGCTGAGGCCGGTGGTCCGCGGCATCCAGCCCAGGAGACCCAGGATGCGGTCGCTCAGGGGGCGCACCTGCTCGGGCCGCGCGGGTCCTTCCACCTTCTCCCAGCGCTTGCCTTCCGCGCGGGCGGCGCCCAGGTCCAGGCGGCCCCAGCGCACCAGGTCGGGATCGGCCTTCACCGCCGGCAGGTCCTTCAGGTCCGCGGCGGCGGCGGCCACCCACAGCAGGGGGCCGGCGCGGCGCACCGCCAGGACCGGCAGGCCCGGGCCCACGCGGATCTCGGTGCCCTCGGGGGCCTTCACGGCGGTGGCGCGGCCCGCGCGGCGGGCGGCGGTGGCCCGGCACAGCTCGAGGAACTCCGCGTCCTTCGCCTCGGGCCAGGGCAGCACCATGCGCCGCGCCCCGTCCTTGGTCAGGAGGAAACCCCAGGTGGGCACGGCTTGCTGCGCGAACAAGGCCTTCCACGGCGCGAGGTCGCCCTCCTCGAAGGCCGGGGCGCCCGGGGCCAGGCGGGGCCGCGTGAAGTTCACCAGGTAGCGGTCCTCGCCGCCCTGGGCCGCCGCCGGCGGCAGGGCGGCGAGGGCGGGCACGGGCTTGTCCGCGGGGGCGGGCACGGGCTCGAGCAGGGCGCGGCGGAAGGCGGGCCAGAAGTCCGTCTGGCCGTTCTCCCATCCCGCGGCCGCGGCGCCGGGGGCCTCGAAGGTGAAGACCCCGCCGCGGGTCTCGTTCGTGCCCTCGCGCACTTCCACCAGATGCCCTTCCTCCAGGCGCAGGGCGGCCCGGAGGTGCCCCTTCTCCGGGCCGGGGGCCCACAGGAACTCCCGCTGGAAGTAGCGGTCCTCCCGCAGGGCGTCCAGGTCGAGGTCGAGGGAGGCGAGGCCCGGCAGCGGCGCGGCGAGGCCCTTGCCCGACTGCTGCGCGTCCAGGGCCAGCTTCAGGGCGCGCTCGCTGGTGGCCAGCAGCAGGCGGCCGCCCGCGCGCGCCCAGGCCAGGCCCGCACGGCGGTCCGGGTCCTTGGACTTGTCCCCGGCGCCGGGGGCCACCAGCGTGTAGGCCGCGCCGCCGTGGGTGCGCTTCGCGCCGGCGGGCAGCTCCAGGGGGAGCTGGGCCAGCGGCGTCTCCACCACCAGCACCGCCTCCAGGTGGCCGGCCTCCAGGATCGCGAGGCCCAGGGCCGTGGGCTTGAGCTTCTGCAGCTCGACCCAGGTCCAGGGCAGGTCGCCGGAGAGGCGGCCCCACTGGTCCTCGAGCTTGGAGCCCACCGGGGTTTTGCGCCAGGCGGAGACCACGGGATCCTCGGCCTTCGCCTGCCCGGTCAGCAGGTCTCGCCAGGCGCCCTTCAGCGCGGCGTCGAAAGCCGCCATGTCGGGGATGACGAGGCGCACCGGCGCCTCGGGCAGGGGCAGCGGTCCGTCCCCGGCCCGCAGGGAGGCGGCGAGGAGGAGCGTGAGGAGGGAACGGGTGCGGCTCATCGGACGCCCTCCGCGGTCAGCAGGTTCGCGATCATGGGCCAGGCCAGGTCCCGCGGGCGGATGGGCGCGGGGCGCCCGTTCACCACCCGGAAGCTGTCCACGGCACGGCCCGCCTCCGGCGCGAATTCCGCGCGCAGCGCCTTGGCCGCGCTCGCGCTGCGGTCCCCGAGGAGCCCGGCGATGCGCCGGGCCTGGGGCTCGTCGCCCGTGCGGTAGGCCACCCGCGCCAGATCCGCCAGGGCGAGGTTCACCTCGGCGGTCTTCAGCCGGCGCTCCGTGGCCGCGCGCAGGAAGGCTTCCGGCGTGAGGCCGCCCAGGGCATGGCGCGCCGCCTGGGGCGAGGCGGCGAGGAGGCTCCTCGCCGCGCGCAGCCTCAGCAGCTCGCGGTCCCCGTCCACGTCCAGGCCGCTGTGGGAGCGGGCCATGGAGGCGGCGAGGGCGGCGCGCAGGGCGGCCTCCTCGTCCAGGGGCGCGGCGGTGCGCAGGGCCCCGCGGGCGGTGAGGATGTCCGTGGGCATCGCCTTCAGCCGCGCGGAGAAGGCGGCCAGGGAGGCGTCGGCCTTGGCCGAGAGCGCGGCGTGGGCCGCGGTCCAGGCCGCGGGGGCGCGCTCGGAGGCCGGCGTGCCCTCGCCTCCGGAGGCGGCGCCGAGGCGGCGCCACTGCTCGAAGGCCAGCACCTCCTCGCGCTCGGACCAGGGCGTGCGCCGGCGCGCGTCCGCCAGGAGGCGGCAGGCCTCGGCGGGCTTCTTCAGCTTCGCCAGGAGGTCGGCGCGGCCCTTGGCCTGGCCGAAGGTGTACTGCCGGGGCCAGCGGGCCATCCAGCGCGGCGCCTCGGCCGGAATCGCGCCGGCCAGGGTGTCCATCAGCCCGCCGAGCTGGTCGGGCTGCACTTCGCCGCGGAACCAGGCCTCGTCCAGCTCCCGGTCCAGGGCGGCCGCCTCGGCGGCGGGCTGCAGGGCGAAGGCCAGCTTCCAGGCGGCGGAGGAGACGGGGCCCTCCTCCCGCTTCTCCTTCAGGAGCCTGCGGAAGCGCTCGTCCACGGCGGCGTTCTGCCGCGCGTCGAGGAAGGGCCTGCGCCAGGCCTGGAGGCGGTCCACCAGTGGATCCGGCGCGCTCCAGTCCTCCACCGGACGGGGCGCGGGGTCCTCCATCCCGGAGCCCTCCCCGTCTTCGCTGGGGGCCTCCGAGACCGGAACCTCGCGGGCGGTGTAGGCCAGGGCCGCGCCCTTGCGGAGCTCGGCCAGCATCGCGTCCACCCGGGCCAGCGCGGCGGCCCCCTCGTTGCGGGCGAGGTGCAGGCGCAGGGCCAGCAGGCGGTTCACGTCGTCGGGGGTGCCGGCGTCCAGCATCGCGAAGATGCGGGGCGTTGCGTCCCCGGGGTTGAGGGCCTCGTCCAGGGCGTCCAGGGCGGCGGACCGCTCCGCGCCGGGCTGCCGCTGCAGCCAGTCCGCGGCGTGCAGGTAGGCCGGGCCGAGCTTGCTCAGGCCGCGCCGGGGCAGGGGCGCGCTGTCGGCGGTCCACAGCTCCCGCAGCCAGAAGCGCACCTGCTCGGCGCTGAGCTGGGCCTCACGGCTGCGCCAGCGGCTGGCCAGGGCGGCGCGGAAGCCCACCTCGTCGGCGGTGGTGAAGCGGTTGGCCGCCTCGGGACGGCGGTCGCGGAGGTAGGCCAGGAAGGCCGGTCCCACGGGCTTCGAAGGGTCCAGCAGCTCCAGGGGCGACAGCAGGCCCCAGTCCTCGGCGTGGGCGGCGAGCCAGCGGAACTCGTCCTCGGTGAGGCGGGCCTGGGCCTGGCGCACGAAGGCGCGCAGGGCCGAGGCGGCCTTGTCCTTCTGGCCCGCGGCCACGAAGAGGTTCACACGGCCCTCCAGCCAGGCGCGGTCGGCCTCGGGACCGGCGAAGCCGGACTCGAGCTCGAGGGCCAGGGGCGTGTCCTTGAGGCCCTGGGCGAGCCGCAGGGCCAGCAGGGCGCGGGTCGTCTCCGCCCCGCGCTGGGGCACCGCGAAGGGCAGGTAGGGCGCGGTGCGATCGCCGGCGCGGTAGCGGGCCAGCGCCTCCAGGACATACCAGGCCTCGCCGGGGCGGTCGCCCCAGAGGGCGCCGGGCAGGCGGCCCTCATCGGCGCCCTGGCCGGTGATGCGGTCGTCCCCCTGCTCGGCCAGCTCGCCCTGGGCGCTGCGCCGCGGGGTGAACTCCGGCCAGATCCAGCGGGCGTCCTTGGAGAGGACCTCACCCACGGTGCGCGGGCCCCGCAGCTTCACGATGAGGGGATCCTCCACGGCCTTCGGCTCGTTCTTCAGGAGGCGGGCCACCGCGGCGGTGACGCGCTCGGTGGTGGCGCGCCGCGCCAGCAGCACGGGGTCCGAGGGCGCGGCGGGCTCCCAGAAGCGGAACCACGCGGTGCGCGCCTCGGGGGTCGCCATGCCCAGCAGCGCGGGCGCGTCCCAGCCCCGGGCCGCGAGGACCCAGAAGCGGTCCCACTTCCGCCGGTCGGAGAGCAGCTCGCCGAGCTCCGCCGCCTTGGCGGGCTGGGCCGCGGCCGCCCGGCCCCAGGCCTTCAAGGCCTCGGGGTCGTCCAGCCACCAGGCCCACCAGGCGCGCGGGCTCTTGGGCGTGAGTTCGCCGCTGCCGCGCACCTGCGCCAGCAGCTCCTGCCAGCGCGGCTCGACGAAGGCCAGCAGCTCGGCGCCCTTGTCCCGGCGCACCAGGTCCCGGGCCCAGAGGCCCGAGAGGTCCGGCTCGCGGAAGACGGGCACGCTGGCACCGTTCTCGGTCTTCCAGCCGACCATCTCCTGGCCCACGGCCACGGCGTAGGCCAGGGGCGGCGCGGCCTGCCAGGGGCCGGGGCGCTGGGCGAGCAGGCGCAGGGCCAGGGCCGCGCGCACGCCCGGCTCGAGGCCGGCGGTGCCGGTGAAGGCCCACCACGCCCGGAGCTGGCCGTCGTCGGGGCGGGTCGCGTTGGGCGGGAAAATCGTCCGCACCAGGAAGGCGCGCACCTCCTCCTTCACGTCCGGCCGCCCGCTGCGCTCCAGGAAGGAGGCCGCGGAGGACTTGAAGTCCGCGTCGCCGGAAGGCTGGGTGATGAAGCGCACGACCTGCCCGGTGAGCAGGGCCAGCTCCGCCTGCCGCTGCGGGTAGACCTGGCTCCCCGCCAGGGCGCGGATGTCGCCCTTGGGTGAATAGATCGCGAGGGCGAGGTCGGGATGGCCCGCCTCGAAGAGCCGCGAGGCCGCGCTGGCCTTGCGGCGCGCCAGGTCCTCCGCGGCGTTCTCGCGGCCTTCGCTCTCCTTCCGGAAGGCCGCGAGGGCGGCCTGCTCGATGGCCAGGGCCTTCTTCGGATCGCCGGCGCGGACGTAGAGGCCGCTGCGCCAGCGGGCCACGCCCTCGTCGGCGGGACGCGCCTTGTTCCACCCCTCCAGGTAGTCGGCGGCCTCGCGGATGCGGTCGGCCCGCACCAGCAGGTCCACGGCCTCCTGCCAGAGGTTCTCCTTCTCGGGGCGCACCGCCACGGCGGCCTTGGCGGCGGCGATGGCGCCGTCCACGTCATGGCCCGCGCGGCGGATGTCGCGCACCGCCACGGCCCAGCGCACGTCCCGGGGGCTTCGCGCCTGCTGCTTCTCGAAGAAGGCCAGCAGGTCCGCGCCCTTGCCCGCGCGGTTCGCGGAGCGGCCCGCCGCGGCGAGCCACTCGCGGTCCGTGCGGCGGTTCAGGGCCTCGATCCAGAGGCCCGGCACCGGCGCGGTGGCCTTCTCCAGGTCCGCGGCCTTGGCGAGCTGGGCGTAGAGGTCCGCGTGGAGGTCCGTCCGCAGCTTGGCGGCCTCGGCCTTGGCGGCGGGATAGGGATCCCAGGCGGGATTCTCGCGGAAGGCGAGGCGGGCCTGGAGATGCAGGGCGCCCAGGCGCCGGCCCTCGTCCAGGCCCTCCTGGGCGAGGAGCATCGAGACGGCCCGGCGGGCCTGGGCGAGGTCGCCGGCGGCCAGGGCCTCGGAGGTGAGACGCTCGAGGAAGCCCTCCTTGTGCCCGGCGGCGGCGCGGGGCAGCACGGCTTCGAGCGCCGCGCGGGCCTCGGCGCCGCGGTTCACGCGGTTCAGGAAGGCCAGGCGGTCCTCCAGCAGGCCCAGGCTCCACGGGTAGCGGGCCGTGAGGCCGGCCCAGGCCTTCGCGGCGGCCTCGGTCCCCTTGGCCCGCTCCAGGTAGGCGGCGCGCCCGGCCTCGGCCTTCAGCTTCACCGAGCCCTCGGGCAGCGCGGCGATGCGGGCGTCGAGGGCGGTCCAGAGGGCGTCGGCGTCGGCACCCCGGCCGTGGTCCGCGAGGTAGCGGGCCCGCTCGGTCTCGAGGTTGATGCGGTCCTCCTCGGAGGCGGCGAGCTGGGCGCGGCGGGCCATGATCTGGTTGCGGTAGGCGACGATGCGGTCCTGCTTCCAGCGCGCCTCGATGAGGCCGCGGCTCCAGGACTCGATGGCGTCGAGGAAGCCCGGAGCCTGGGCGCCGGCGGCCATCTCCCGGCTCTTCTCCAGGAGCAGGTCCCCCAGGCGGGCGATGGCGTCGTGCTCGGCGGGGCGGTTGGCGTCCCGCTTCGCGTCGCGCTCGTCGCGGCCCTTCGGGTCGTTGGGCAGGTCCATGCCGTCCATCCAGTCGTCGCTGTCGAAGGCGAGGCCGGGGGTGGGCGTCTCGAGGGTGGCCAGGGGCAGGAAGGCGGCCAGCGTGTGCTCGTCCTCGGCCGAGCCGGGCTTCAGGTCGCGGATGCGGCGTTCGACCCTCCGATAGACCTTGTCCCGGGAAAGCAGTTGGGCGAGGCGGCGCAGGCTGCGCTGGTCGCGCTCGTACCAGGAGAAGAAGCCGTCGTCCGACTCCGGGCGCAGGGCGTCGAGGTACTCGCGGATGGCGCCGTCGAGGTCCCGCACGTTCTCCCGCAGGACGCCGGTCTCGAAGGCGAAGAAGCGGGGGCGGCCCAGGGCCTTGCGCCCCTCCTCGACGACGGCGAGGGCCTCGCGGTCGTGGTTGTAGTCCCAGAGCAGCGTGGCCAGTTCGGCGACGCGGTCCGGATTGCGGGTATCGCGGCCCAGCACGTTCTTCCAGGTCTCCATGGCCACCGCCGGATGGCCGCGCTCCTCCTCCAGTTCGCCCAGCTCCGTCCAGAGGGGCGCCGCGTCCATCAGGGCCGGGGCGGTGCGGACCACCAGGGCCCGGGCCGCGGCGGCGTGGGAGCTTTCCAGGGCGTTGAGGGAGCGGTGCAGGGAGAGCACCCGCCGGGCCAGGTCCCCGTCGCCGGGGTAGGCCGCGGCGAGGCGGTCCGCGGCGGGCACGGCCTTCTCGAAGCGCGAGAGGCGCGACCAGCCTTCGAAGAGGAGCTGGTCCTCCACCGGCGTGCGGTCACTCCGGGCCTCCAGGGCCGAGAGCTTGGCCTCCAGCGCGCCGTCCTTCATGGCCTTGGCGAACCAGTCCTCCCGCACCGCGGGATCGGTGTGCAGCAGGGCCCAGCGGCGGGTCTCCAGGAGCGCATCGCTCACCACCACCTTGCCGACGGCGACGGAGCCCTCCGCGCTCCGGTGGTCCTTCGCCCAGGCGGACTGGGCCACGAGGCGCTGGACCTCGCGGAAGACCTGGGGGCTCTGGGGGAAGCGCTCCAGCGCCTTGAAGCGGACCCAGTCGGCCCACGGCACGAGGCGCACGCGGCCCCCCATGGCGGGCTGGTCGGGGAGCTCCACCCGCACGTCGCCGGCATTCGACCGCGCGAAGAGCGCGCTGCCCCGGAACTGGCCGGCCACCTGGGCCGCCAGCTTGCGCAGGTCGTCGTGGCGGCTGCGGCGGGCGTACCAGCGGGCGGCCTTGTGCCAGATGCCCTCGCCCTGGAAGCGCTTCAGGGCCTGCTCGAAGCGGGGGCCGAGGTCGTCGTCGAGGTTCCAGCCCTCCAGGCGGTCCGCGAGGCTCATCCACAGCGCCTCGGCGTCGGGCATGCGGTCCATTTCCCCCAGCAGGAGGGCGAGGGCGGCGCGGTGGCTCTTGTCCCGGTCGTCCAGGCGGGCCACGGCCTCGTCCAGCAGGGCGCGGTAGACGGGTGCGGCGCGGCCCCGGTTCCGGGCCCAGGGGCGGTCCTCCGCGGGATGGGAGCCCTCCTCCGCGGGCGGAGCCTCGCCTTCGGCGTCGGACCCTTCGGAGGCAGCCCGCGGGCCGAGGCCGGAGGGGTCCTTCGTGCCGTCGGCGGCGGCATGGCGCAGCCGCGCCTTGAAGAGGCGGGTCTCCTCGTCGAGGGAGAGTTTGCTCTGCCGGGCCGCCAGCAGGGCCACGCGCCGGGCCTCGTCCAGCACCGCGGGCGAGGCGCCGGCGCCTTCCACCAGGGGCAGGATGTCCAGGGCCGCGCGGCCCTCGCCGCGCTGGACGTGCCGTTCCATCAGGGCCACGCGCAGGGCGGGCAGGTCGGGGTGCTTGGGCGCCCGGCGGGCGAGGACCTCCGCGAGGGCCCGGGCGGTGGCGAAGGTGCGATCGGCGAGGGATTCGTTCTCCAGGCGCTCCAGGGCCTCCTTCCAGCCGCCGCCGGTGAGGAGGAAGGAGAGGCCGCCGGTCCAGAAGCCCGGCGTGCGGTCCAGGTCCGCGACCCAGCGGTAGGGCTCGTCGTTGGCGGTGCCCCAGGCCACCGGCCGCCCTCCGGCCTGGAGGGCCAGCGTGGCCAGGGCCGCCAGGTCCGCGGTCTGCTCCTCCGGCGTCCCGAGCTGGGCGGCGGCGAGGCGGGCGCGGAAGGCCTCCGGCGCCGCGTCGAGCTCGCCGTGCAGCCGCGCCAGGAGCAGCCAGGCCTTGCGGTCGAAGCCCGCCGAATGGCGGCGCTCCACCTGGCGCAGCAGCTCCGCGGCGGCGTCGCCCCGGCCCTGGCCCTGGTGGTAGCTCGCGAGGCGCACGAGGGCCCCGGCGTCGTAGCGCGCGTCGAGGACCGTGCGCCAGCCTTCAGGCGCCCGGGGCGCGCCGGCGTCCACCCGGCGGGCCCAGGCCTGGCGCACGTCGGCGGACCAGGCCTGGTCGAGCGCGGCGTCCAGCACCTCGAAGGCGCCCTTGGCGTCCTGGTGGTCCATGCGCAGGTCGGAGCGCAGCAGCAGGCGCCGCTCGGGATCGAGGGCCTTGGAGGCCGCCAGGGCCTGGTCGGCCTCGGCGAGGCGGCCGGCCTTCTCCAGGGCCCGCAGCCAGGCTTCCAGCGAGGCGCCGTCCTCCGGGAACATCGCGGCCTGCGCCTTGCGGAAGGCGAGGGCGTCGCCCAGGTCGGGATGGCGCTCCGCCCAGGCGATGCGCGCCTTCGAGAGGGCCAGCTTCGCCTCGGGCCCGAGCCCCGGCAGGGCCTTCTCCGCGGCCCGGAAGGCCGCGGCCATCTCGAGGTGCTCCGCCGCCCAGCGGGCGGTCTCCGCCCAGGCCTCCGCGCCGGCGGCGGGGGAGGACGCCGCCTCCGCCGCGCACCCCTGCTCCATCGCGGCCAGGGCCCCGGCGCGGTCCCCCAGGGCCAGGCGGGCCTCGGCGAGGTTGCGCCAGGCGCCGGCCTCCGTGCGGCCTTCCAGGAGCCTGGCCAGCTCGGCGGGGGGCGTTGGATAGTGCACCGTGTGGCCGTCCACGGTGGCGAAGCGCGTCGCCACGGCGTAGAGCCAGTCCGCGGGAGTGAGGTCGGACCAGGGCAGCGGCGAGGCGCCCAGGAGGCCCAGCGCCACGGCGGACGCCAGGAGGGCGAGGATCGCGGGACGGCGCTTCATGGCCTCACCTCCAGCGACGCGCGGACGAAGCCGCGGTTCTTGGCCCCATCCACCGCTTCGAACAGCACCTCGCGGAGCCCCGGCGGGCCGGGCGGCACGCGCAGGAGGCCCACGGAGCAGCCGGCGGCGGCGTCCCAGCGCAGGGGGATGGGCGGGCCGTCGCCGAGGCGGGCGTGGAGGAAGACCACGTCCTCATCGGCGTGGGCGCGGACCTGGATGAGGTCGCCGGGCCGCGCGCTGGCGGGCAGCTCGGGCCGGATGCGGGGCGCGGTGCCGTCGAGGATGAAGTGCTTGGTCTCCGACGTTCGCGCCCCGCTGGCGTCCCGCAGCAGGATGCGCACGGCGTAGCGGCCGTCCTTGAAGCCCTCGGGCACCAGGAAGCGGCCCTCCCAGACGTTCGTGCCGGGCCTGCGGGCCAGGTCGAGCTTCAGGCCGAAGGGGAAGAGGGCGGTGGCGGCGCGGGTGGCCGCGTCGCACTCCACGCGCAGCACCGGGTCGCCAGGCTGGATGCGCCGGGGGCGCAGCAGGGAGCGCGGCGCGGCGAGGAAGGCGGTGTAGGGGGTGACGAACTTGTAGCGCTTGGAGAGCGCGATGATCTCGTCGATCCACTCCTTCTTCTCGCCTTCGAGCTCGATGCGGGCCAGCAGGTCGTCCACCCGCGCCCGCGCCCAGCGGCGGGGCAGGTCCCGCGCCTCCAGGGCCTTCTCCGGCAGCGCGGCTTCGAGGCTGGCCTTCCCCCCGGGCAGGAGGTTCGAGGCCAGGGTGAAGGTGAGCTTCGGCTGGGGCGCGGCGTAGCGGCCCACCCAGCCGGACAGGGAGCCCGGCGCCATGGGCTGCACCATCACGGGATAGATGTGGCGGAGCTTGGGCTCGCCGCCGCTCACCTTGAAGGGCGCGTCCTCGTCGGAGGCGGGCCCCCGGGCCTCCTGCTTCTCCTCCGGGGTGAGCAGGCGCCTGAAGAAGAGGTCGGTCTCGATCTCGGTGGCCGTGGGCGTGAGGAGCTGGTCCGAGGCCGAACGCAGCGCCTCGCCGGCCTCCCCGGTGGTCACGGCGATGAAGAGCGGGACGCCCTTCGCGGCCGCGAGCAGGGCCTTGGAGCCGCCCGTCCCCTGGCCTCCGGTGAGCACGAGGATGCGGCCCTTGTCGCCGACGGCCTTGCGCGCCGCGTCCAGGGCCTTCGGGAGGTTCGCGCCGGGGCCGAGGCTGCGCGCGCGCAGCGCGTTCAGTTCCGCCTCGATCTCCGCCGGCCCCGCCTTCCTCAGCTCCGCGCCGCCCGGGGCGCGGTCGTAGGGGATCAGCACGAACTGGTCCGCGGGCCGGAGGTCGTGGAGGACGCGCACCAGGTGCTGGTAGGCCGTCTCCAGCCCGGCCCAGCGGTGGCCGAGGGAGGTGTCGAAGCAGACGGCGAGCCGCTGCGGCGCGCGGACGGGGACCGGCACGGGGAGCCTCGCGCCCTTCAGCTTCGTCTCGGGGAAGGCGCTGCCCGGACGCGCCTCCAGCAGGAAGAAGCCGTCCTTCTCCGGAGGGATCTCCGCGGGCCGCTCCCAGGGCGCCAGGGCGAGGCCGTCGGGCAGCGCGCCGTCGGGGTTGCGGAAGGCGCTGAGGCGCAGCAGGTCCTCGCCCCTGGGCCGGATGCGGAAGGCCAGGTCCTTCCCCAGCTTCACCGCGCTACCGCTGAACTCGGCGCCCTCGGCGGTGGCCTTCAGGGGGAGGCCCGAGGGCATGGCCTCGAAGACCGCGTCCTCGAGGCGCACCCGCACGGTGAAGCTGGCCGCCACCGGCGCCTCGCCGTCCGGGGGGCGCAGCACGAGGCGGAACTCGCCCTTGCCGTCGATGACGGGGACCTCCTGCTGGAACTGCAGTTCCAGGCGCTTGGTGGCCAGCGCGGGGATGGGAGCCACGGTGACGCTGAAGAGCGCGCCGCCGCCGGGCCGGGCGCTTCGGCCCGCGCGGCCCGCGTCCGCGTCCTCCTCCTCGCCCTGCTGGAGCAGGCCGGGGTCGATGCGCTGGGTGGTGAGCTCCTTGTAGATGGCGCGGGCCCGCTGCTTCTCGAGGATCACGCCGGGGATGCGCACGAGGCCGTCCCACACGGCGAAGTCGCCCACCGCCGCGGAGGGCGGCAGGGCGAAGCGGTAGGTGCCTTCCTGGATGGACGACGTGTGGTTCTCGAAGACCTGGCGCACGTTCACCCGCGCGTAGCCCCGGGCGATGCCGATGTCCACGCTCATCTCCCGCAGGCTGAGCACCGAGGCGTCGGGCCGGCCGCTGCTGGTGGGCACCAGCAGGCCCGCCTGGGCCCGCAGGGATGCGCCGCCGGCGGCGAGGAGGAAGGTCAGGGGAACCAGGAGCGCGCGGCGCATGTCAGGAAGGCTCCTCAGGAAGCGAGAGCGGAAGCCGGGCCAGACCTTCGGGGGTCCCGACGTAGAGGCCCTCCGGCCCGGCTTGGATGGCGGTGACGTGCTGGGAGGGTAGCGGAAGGCGCAGGGGGACGAAACGGGATCCGTCGGCGCTGAGCCGCCAGAGGCCGCGGCCGTCGGTGCCGAGGTAGAGCCGTCCGCCGGCCTCCACGAGGCAGCCTGGGTTCACCTTCACGCCGGCGGTCTCGGGGAAGGCCGCGAAGGCGCCGGGCTCCCGCCATCCCGCCTGGCGTCCGGCCCGGCGGGCCACGCCGCCGCCGTAGGTGCCGACGTAGAGGTCGTCGCCCCGCACCGCCAGTGCCGTGACCCAGGGATGGGGCAACCGGCCGTCGCCGGGCTCCGTGCGCCACGCCACCCGGCCGCCCGCGATGGCGCCGAGGCCGGTGGGCGTGCCCACGAAGAGCAGGTTCGAGCCCTCGGGCCCCTCGGCGAGGGCCAGGGCCTGGTTGCCCGGCAGGCCGTGGAAGGCCGAGAGCAGCCGCGGCCCCGGCAGCAGCACGCCCTGGCCGTAGCCGTGGACGAGGCCCTCCCGGCTGGCCGCCAGGGAGAAGGCCGCGCCGGCGTCCTTCGGCTCCAGGGCGCTGAGCGCGCCACCCTCCAGGCGCGCCACGCCCCGCAGGCTCGCCACGTGGACGGCCCCGCCGGCGATGAGGATGGCGTTCACGCCCCAGGCCTCCGAACCCCGCACCGGTGCCCAGCCGAGGTCGGGACCCTCGGCCGCGGACCGGGACGCGCCGTCCAGGGAGCCCACCACGAGGCCGCCGTTAAAGAGCCCGACGATCACCCGGCCATCCCGCCAGGCGAGCGCGTTCACCGCGCTGGGTCCCGGGGGCAGGCTGGCGGGCCTGGGACGGGCCGGGCTCCAGCCTCCGGCGCTCCGGCGCAGCAGCCCGGCGTCGGTGTCCGCGAAGAGGATCCCCGCGCGGGCGAAGACCCGCCGCACCGGAGAGCCCGGCAGCTCCTCCGCCGGACGGCCTCCGGCGCCGAAGCGGAGGAGCCGCCCCTGGCCGGCGGTGTAGACCTCGTCCCCCAGGACCGCGAAGGAGTTCGCCGCTTCCGCCCCGGCCACCGGGGCCAGGGGTCCGTCGAAGGGCCCGCGGGCGAGGCCCTGGGGCGTGAGGACCAGCAGGTCCCGGCCCAGCACCGCCACGGCGTCCACCCAGGGATCCGGGGCGGCCACCCCCTTCGCCGAGCCCGCGTCCACGCGCCGCAGGCCCTGCTCGCCGCCGGCCCAGACGACCCCCCCGGGCGCGAGGGCGAGGGAGCGCACCGGCGCGCCGTCCAGGCGTTCCAGGGCCGCGGCGCCCCAGGCGGCGCGGAACAGTCCCTCCTGGGCGCCGATGAGCAGCTCGCCGCCGGGGCTCTCAGCCAGGTCGCGCACGTGCAGGGTCCCCCAGCCCGTGCGGAATTCCTCCCAGGCCCGGTCCCGGCGGAGGAAGAGCCCTCCGGCGGCCAGGGCCACCACGGGCCGGTCCCGCCAGAGGGCCAGGACCGAGGCCTGCAGGGTGGGCAGGCCCTCGCCGAGCTCGCCCCGGGCGTCCGCGACGCCGAAGCCCCCGGCCAGGACCAGGCCCTCGAGCCCGAGGGCGACGCCGGTGACCTCCGCGCCGCCCCACCTCCGCACCTTCACCGCCGGCGCGGGCAGCGGCGCGAAGGCCAGGGGCTGCACGCGCCGGGTCGGGGCCTCGAAGGCCTGGCGGACGTCGCGCCGCAGCTTCCAGGCCACGACGGCGCCGCCGACGAGGGCCAGGGCGAGGCCCGCCAGGAGGAGGCGTTTCCGGGGCTGGGCGAGGGACATGGGGGACGGGACGACCGGGAGATGCGCGGGAAGGGTGCTGCCGGGGGTGACGTACGAAGATACGCGGGGAATGGCCGGGTTGTCCCGGAACATTCCAACCCCCGCGCCCGATGGCCGAGCCGTCGCGGGCGCCGTCCGAGGGGCCGGAGCGGGCACCCGGAGGCCCCCCCGCGGGCGCCGGGAGTAGACTCCCTGGCGTGGCCAGCCCCGACAGCCTCCAGGATCCCCGCGCGGACGCGCGCTTCGAGCAGCTCCGGCCGATGGCCGGGGCGCGGGCGGCCCAGGCCCTGGAGACGCTGGTGCGGGAGGCGCCGGACGCGCAGCTCTGCCGCATCAACGTCTACGACTTCGCGGAGCGCGCCGGGCTCTCCGAGACCGAGGCCCTGGACCTCTTCGTCCACGCCTCCCGCCTGGGCCTCTTCGACCTCTCCTGGAACCTGCTGTGCCCGGGCTGCGGGGGCGTCCTCGACGCGGCGGCGAGCCTGCGCCACCTGGACAAGGAGACCTACTACTGCGCCCTCTGCGCGGGCGGCTACGAACCCACCCTGGACGAGATGGTGGAAGTGAGCTTCACCGTGAACCCCGGCGTGCGGCGCATCGCCGCCCACGCTCCGGACGACCTGCCCTTCTGGGAGTACCAGCGGCTGGTCTTCTGGAGCAGCGGCATCCACCTGCCCGAGGGCGAGGCCTTCGAGGCGGTGAAGGCCGAGGTGATCCTCGAGGCCGAGGAGATCCCCGCGGGCGGACGCTGCATCCTCAACGTGCAGCTCCCCGGGGCCTTCGTCATCCTCTTCGACGCGGTCACGCACACGGCCTTCTTCCTCGACTGCAAGGGCGAGGCCACCCGCGACCGCCGGGAGCTCACCGTGGTCTTCAGCGAGAGCCATCCGCCCACGGGCACCCGCGAGCTGCGGCCCGGGCCCCTGCGCCTCACCCTGGAGAACCGCACCGGACGCCGGGTGCTGCCGGGCCTCTACCTCGCCAACGACGCCCTCCACCACATGCTGGGCCACCGCAAGCGCTTCCTCACCGCCCGCGACCTGCTCAGCACCCAGACCTTCCGGGACCACTTCCGCGCCGAGACCCTGGACCTGAACCAGCGCCTCAGGATCACCAGCCTCACCTTCCTCTTCACGGACCTGAAGGGCAGCACGGAGCTGTACGAGCGCGTCGGCGACCTGGCGGCCTACGACCTGGTGCGGGACCATTTTCGCGCCCTCAACGAGGCGGTGGCCGCCGAGGGCGGCGCGGTGGTGAAGACCATCGGCGACGCGGTGATGGCCACCTTCCCCTCGCCGGAGCGCGGCCTCCGGGCGGCCCTGCGCATGCGGGAGGCCATCGCGGACCTCAACGCCGCCCGGGGCGCCGAGGACCTGCTGGTGAAGATCGGCCTCCACGAGGGCCCCTGCCTCGCGGTGACGCTCAACGAGCGCCTCGACTACTTCGGCCAGACCGTGAACATCGCCGCTCGGGTGCAGGGCCTCGCCGTGGACCGCGCGATCTGCGCCACCGAGCCGGTGGTGGGCCATCCCGGTGCCGCGGGCCTGCTGCAGGAGCGGGGCCTGCGCCCGGCGCCCCGCCGCGCGGCCCTCAAGGGCGTGCGCGAGGCGATGATGGTCTTCGAGATCCCCTGAGGTCCGTCCCTGGCCCTCGGCCGGCCTGGCCCCGCGTCTTGGCGAAGGACAAAGGACCAGGGACCAAGGACACTGGACGCATGCCGCATCCCATGGACGCCTACTTCGCGCCCCCCGACGGCCGCATCTTCGCGTGCTTCCCGGGGGCGGAGGTCCGGCCCGGGCAGGCGCGCATGGCGGCGCTCGTCTACGACGCGATCCAGGAAGGCGGCGAGCGCCGGGCGGCGTGGAAGGCGTCCGGCGCCGAGCCCGACGCGAAGCCCGACGGGGTCGTCCAGGCCATCGAGGCGGGCACGGGCACGGGCAAGTCCCTCGGCTACCTCGTGCCGGCCCTGGCCTCCGCCGCCCGGCCGGTGATCGTCGCCACCCGCACGAAGCAGCTCCAGCGCCAGCTGCTGGAGGAGGACGCGCCCCGGGCCATGGGCATCCTGGGCCGCGAACTGTCCTGCGTGCTCGCCAAGGGCCGGGCGAACTATCTCTGCAGGGCGGCGTGGGAGGCGCTGCAGGCCTCGCCCCCCGCCGAGCTCTCCATCCCCGACCATTCGCTCTGGATGGCCCTGCCCGCCTGGGCCCAGGACACGCAGACCGGGGACCGGGAGGAGCTGGCCCGCCACGGCGAGGGCGAGTCCGAGCTCTGGGACAAGGTGAACGCGCGGACCGAGCGCTGCACGGGCAAGCAGTGCGCGCACTACGAGGACTGCTTCCTCACGAAGCTCCGCCAGGAGGTGCTCCAGGCGGACCTGGTGGTGGTGAACCACGCGCTGCTGCTCGCCGACCGCGTGCTGCGGGAATCGGCCTTCGGATCGGTCCTTCCGGACGCTCCGGTGCTGGTGCTGGACGAGGCCCACGACATCGAGGCCCAGCTCACCGACAGCTGCGCCGAAGTCTGGAGCAGCCGCGCCATGGCCCTGCTCTTCCGGGACCTGAGGGACGAGGCGCTGAAGGACCCCGGCGCCGCGCTGCTGGACACGCTGCTGCCGCCCTGGGAGGAGGCCTGGTCGCGCCTCCTGGGCCTCGTGCCGCTCGAAAGCGCGGTGTTCGGCTTCGACGACCCCCGCCTGAGCCTCCGGGCCCTGGCGGACGCGGTGGGCGACTGGATCGCCGCGGGCCAGGCCGCCGCGCAGGAGGTGCGGCGGCTCGCCGCCGCGAAGGCCGAGGCGGACCCCTCCGGCCTGCTGTGGCGCAAGCTCGCGGAGCGCATCGCCCTGGCGTTCTCCCGCATGGAGCAGGTCTTCGCCCAGCCCGAGGGGTGGGTGAGCACCCTCACGCGGGAAGGCCCGCACACGGTGGTCTTCCGGGCCAACCCCGTGGATGTCCGGCCCTTCTTCCACCAGCACCTGCGCCGGGGCTTCGAGACCGTGATCCTCACGTCGGCCACCCTGCGCGACGGCCGCGGCTTCAACGGGCTGCGCCTGCGCCTGGGGCTCACGGAGCCGGAGGCCGAACGCGCCGAGCACGTGGAGAGCCCCTTCGACTTCGAGCGCCAGGGCCTGCTCTTCGTGCCCCCGGGGCTGCCCGAGCGGCGCGCGGGGCGGGACGGCATCGGTGAGCCGGCGTGGATCGAGGGGAGCCTGGACGCGATGACGCGCCTGCTGCGCGCGTCGCGGGGCCGCGCGCTCCTCCTCTTCACCAGCCGCAGGATGCTGGCCCATTTCAAGCCGCGCCTCGCTTCCGCCTGTCCGGGGATCACCTTCTTCACCCAGGGCGAGGGCCTGAGCCGCCAGACGCTGCTGGAGCGCTTCCGGAAGACGCCGAACGCGGCGTTGCTGGGCCTCGCGAGCTTCTGGCAGGGCGTGGACCTGCCCGGCGAGGCCCTTTCCCTGGTGGTCGTCACCGCCCTGCCCTTCGCGCCGCCGGACGATCCAGTGCTCCAGGCCCGCATCCGCGAAGCGGACGCCCAGCGCCAGGGGCTCGGCTTCATCGGCATCCAGGTGCCGCAGATGACCCTGAGGCTCAAGCAGGGCCTCGGCCGCCTCATCCGCACCACCACGGACCGCGGCGTGGTGGCCATCCTCGATCCGCGCCTGATGCTGCCCACGGAGGATCCCAGCGGAAAGCGCTACGCGGCGCAGGTGCGGGCGGCACTCCCGCCCTTTCCCCTCACGCGTGACTGGGCCGAGGTGGAGGCCTTCTTCGCCGGCCTCTGAACCTTCCTGTTGCAGCACGCATCCTTGGCCCGTACCTTGCCAAGCACCATACTGGAAGTCCATGGTCCGACCCTCCCGCTGCCTCGCCGCCCTCGCCGCCATCCTCGCGGCGGGTCCCGGGCTCGCCGCTCCCGGGAACGGCCGCGTGAAGCGCGCCTCCACGGCTCCCACCCTGGGCGGCATGGGCGGGGCCTACTCCATGGCCTACGTCTACACCTACACCGACGCCCAGGGCCGCATCGTCATCAACAACCTGCCCCCCAGCTATGCCAAGAGCCAGGGCCTCATCCTCAAGCACGTGGGCGTGGGCCACATCCGCCTGGGCATCTCCCGCGTCGAGATGGCCCGGGTGCTGCGCAGCCCCGAGCTGCTGGCGATGGTGGACGAGATCGCCACGATGAACGGCGTGGACCCCTTCCTGGCGCGCGCCATCATCCAGGCCGAGAGCGCCTTCTACGACAAGGCCCGCAGCCGCGTGGGCGCCCTGGGACTGATGCAGCTCATGCCCGCCACGGCCCTGCGCTTCGGCGTCACGGACCCCTTCGACCCCCGCCAGAACATCATGGGCGGCACCAAGTACCTGAAGTGGCTCATGGACTACTTCAGCGGCGACGCCACCAAGGTCATCGCCGCCTACAACGCCGGCGAGCGGGCCGTGGACAAGTACAACGGCATCCCGCCCTACCGGGAGACGCGTGGCTACGTGCCCAAGGTGATGGAGCTCTGGCAGAAGAAGCTGGTGCAGGCCGACCCCAAGGCCTCGGGCGCCATGGAACTGCTGAAGAAGGGCCGCGGCGGCTTCGTGGTGGACGAGAAGCCGCTCAAGGACGGCGCGACCCAGATGGCGAGCGCGGCCTCGCCTTCCGCGGACCCCGCGGGCACGCCGGCCCCCAACTCCGGCGGCTACGGCGTCGAGGTCAAGACGCCGAACACCATCTACCAGTGGCGGGATGCCAACGGCCGCACGCAGATCAGCGACGTGCCGCCCCCGAAAGGGACGCCCGGCGTGAAGACCTTCGGGATGCCCTGAGGCGCTAAGCTCGAGGCCTTCCCCGGGACTCCCATGAAGGACCTCGTCGTCGCGCTGGACCAGGGCACCACCGGCACCACGGCGCTGGTGCTGGACCGGGAGCTGCGGGTCCAGGGCCGCGGCTACGCCGCCTTCCCCCAGCACTTCCCGGAGCCGGGCCGGGTGGAGCACGAGCCCGAGGAGCTGTGGGCCTCGGTCCTGGCCGCCCTGCGGGAGGCCACCGCCGCCCTGGATCCCGCGCGCTTCGCGGCCCTAGGGATCACCAACCAGCGGGAGACCACCTTCGCCCTGGACCCGGACACGAAGGCTCCGCTGCACCCGGCCCTCGTGTGGCAGGACCGCCGCACCGCGGACCGCTGCGCGGCCATGAAGGACCAGGAGACCGCCATCCGCGGGGCCACGGGCTTGCCCCTGGACCCCTACTTCAGCGCCACGAAGGCCGCCTGGCTGCGGGAGCGCCTGGGACGCCCCTTCGCCTTCGCCACGGTGGACACCTTCCTGGTCCACCGCCTGTCCGGTGCCTACCTCACCGACCCCAGCAACGCCAGCCGCACGCAGCTCTACGACCTCCACGCCGGGGCCTGGTCGGAGGACCTCGCCGCGCGGTTCGGCGTGGCGGACGTGGCGCTGCCCGCGATCGTGTCCAGCAGCGGCGTTTGCGCCGAGGTGCGCGGCGTGCCGGGCCTGCCCGACGGCCTTCCCGTCGCGGGCCTCGCCGGGGACCAGCAGGCCGCGCTCTTCGGGCAAGGCTGCTTCGACGCGGGCCAGGCCAAGCTCACCTACGGCACGGGCAGCTTCGTCCTCATGAACACGGGGACGCGGGTTCCCCGCAGCAGCGCGGGACTCCTCGCGACCCAGGCCTGGGAGGTGCAGGGATCCCGCACCTACGCCCTGGAGGGCGGCGCCTTCGTGGCCGGGGCCCTGGTGCAGTGGCTGCGGGATGGCCTCGGCATCATCCACGCCGCCGCCGACATCGAGCCCCTGGCCCGCAGCGTGCCGGACAGTGGCGGCGTGATGGTGGTGCCCGCCCACGCGGGGCTCGGCGCGCCCCACTGGCGGCCGGAGGCCCGGGGCACCATCCTCGGCCTCACCCGGGGCACGACGAAGGCCCACCTGGCCCGGGCGGCGCTGGAGGGCATCGCCCACAGCCAGGCGGACATCCTGGAGGCCATGGCGGTGGATCTGGGCGTGCCCCTCTCCGAACTCCGCGTGGACGGCGGCGCGGCGGCGAACGACCTGCTCCTCCAGATGCAGGCGGACCTCCTCGGCATCCCCCTGCACCGGCCCTTGATGCTGGAGACCACGGCCCTGGGCGCGGGCATGCTCGCGGGGCTGGGCGTGGGGCTGTGGAGCCTCGACGACCTGCGCCGCGCCTATCCCCTGGACCGCACCTTCAGCCCCACCGGCGATGCCGCCGACGTGGCCGGAGCCCGGGCGCGATGGAAGGAGGCCGTCGCGAAGGCGTAGCATCGAGGCATGGTCGAATCCCTCGCCCCCGCGGAGACCGCCCTCTCCCTCCTCTTCAACAAGCTGCACCCGCTGCTGGAGGACGCGGCCCACCTCCTCGCGAGCGGCGCCCCGCGCCGCGACTTCGAGCGGCTGCACCTGAAGCTCATCACCGCGCGCACGAAGTGCGTGGAGACCCTGGAGGCGCTGGACGAGGAGGCCTGCCCGGACGCCCTCGGGGAGGTCCTGGAGGAGCTGGTGGTGGCCCTGACGCCCGTGGGCGAGAGCTTCCAGCAGGCGCTGGTCCTGACGCAGCTGAGCCTGGAGGAGGCTCCGGCCCAGCTCCTGCCCTTCGTGCCGGAAGGCCGCGCGGGCAGCGAGAAATGGGGCGCGAGGATGCGCGCCTTCCTGGAGCGCCTGGAGGACCCCGCCTTCGGCGCCGAGCGGCGCTGGGAGGTCATCGATCCGGACCTCGGGGAGACCGAGGAGGAGTAGCGCCGGGCCTCAGCCGACCTCGGCGACCAGCTCGATCTCCACCTTCGCGCCCTTCGGCAGCCCCGCCGCCTGCACGGTGCTGCGCGCCGGTTTGGCGTCGCCGAGGTGCGCGGCGTAGGCGGCGTTGAAGGCGGCGAAGTCGTTCATGTCGGCGAGGAAGACCGTGGTCTTCACCACGCGGCTCCAGTCGGTGCCCGCGGCGGCCAGCACCGCGTCGAGGTTTTTCAGCACCCGGTCCGTCTGCTCCTCGATGGAACCGTCGAGGAACGCCATCGTCTCGGGCACCAGGGCGATCTGGCCGGCAGTGAAGAGCAGGTTGCCGACGATCTGGCCCTGGCTGTAGGGGCCGATGGCGGAGGGCGCGTGGGGCGTGGAGATGGACTTCATGGGGGGGCTCCGCGGAAAGGATGGCCTACTTCCACCGCCGCTTCTTGTTCCGCCAGGCCTTGGGCGGCTTGGCGGGCATGGGCGGCAGGGGCGAATCGAAGGGGGAGGCGACGGTCTCGGGGGCGGCTTCGCCGGCCTGGGCCTGCTGCTCCTCGAGGCTGCCGCCCTCCTCGATCTGGGCGATGGTCCACTGCGCGCAGCGGTGCAGCAGCGCCGCGAGGCAGAGGCTGGTCTCGATGCGGGCGTGGGGGAGGGGGCCGAGCTGGGTGAACACGGAGGGATCGCTGGGGATGGCCCGGGGGATGGCGAAGGCCGGCAGGGGCGCGGGCAGCGCGTCGTAGGCGGCGGCGTCCCCCGCGTGCCAGGGCTCGGCCTCGGCCACCTTGCGCACCAGCAGGTCCGCCAGCGTCGCCACCTTCTTCGGGCGGCCCCGCTTCTTCGGCGCCGGCGCCGGGACCTCCTCCCCCAGGTGGGCCTGCAGCGCCGCCAGCACCTCGTCCTTGGTCTTGCCGCGGAGGTCGAAGAGCAGCCAGGGGTCCCGGTCCAGGGCCTCGGCCATGACGTAGCACACCGCCGCCACGTGCTTGCACGGGTTGGCCCAGTCCGGGCAGTCGCAGTGGGTCTGCAGCTCCTTGGGCACCCGGGCGTAGAGGCTGGCGCCCGCCTCACGGAAGGTCTCGTCCAGCCCCTGGGGCATCTCGCCCGCGAGCAGCGAGGCCACGAAGCGGCTCTCCTGGGCGATGCGGGCCAGGGCCTTGTCCCACTGCGCCTGCGTGAGGGCCGGCAGCCCCAGGGTCACCGTGTAGGTCTTGCGGCCGTGGACGCGGGCCTCGATCTGGCCCGGGCTCACGGTGAAGTGGGAGACGGCGCCCTCCTCGGCGTACTTGAGGCCCCGGGGCAGGCGGTTCTCGTAGTCGTCGCCGAGCTGCTCCAGGCCCTTGATCCAGAGCCTGCCCCACCAGGTGGTGCCGAAGCGGTGGCCGGAGGACATCATCATCCGATCACCCCTTTCCGCTTCGGCGCCGGGCGCGGCTTGCGGGGCGCGGCCACCCGAGCGGCGCGGGCGGCGGCCACGGCCTCGCGGTCGGGCACGGGGCCCGCGAGGGGAGCGGCGTCACCTTCCCCGGGGAACTCGTCCACCTCGGCCGGACCCGCCTTGGCGAGGGCGGCGCGGGCCTGGGCGAGCGTCGCCACGTCCCCCTCGCCGTCCACCCACTCGGCGTCGGGCTCCAGGGCCACCAGGCGGCGCAGGGCCTCGTCATCCAGCTCCGTGAGCCAGCCTTCGCCGGTGCCCACCACGCGGTCCGCGAGGTCGCGCTTGGACTCCAGCAGGGCGTCGACCTTCTCCTCCAGGGTGCCGATGGTGATGAGCTTGTGGACCTGCACGTTCTTCGTCTGGCCGATGCGGTAGGTGCGGTCCGTGGCCTGGTCCTCCACCGCCGGGTTCCACCAGCGGTCGAAGTGGAAGACGTGGGTGGCGGCCGTGAGGTTGAGGCCCACGCCGCCGGCCTTCAGGGAGAGCAGGAAGACCGGCGGGAAGGCCGGGTCCTCCTGGAAGCCGCGCACCAGCTCGTCCCGCTGGGTCCGCGAGGTCCCGCCATGGAGGAAGGGGGGCTCGAAGCCCAGGCGCTCCTGGAAGTGCACCTGCAGGCGGTCGCCCATCTCCTTGAACTGGGTGAAGACCAGGGCCTTCTCGCCGTTCTCGATGATCTCCTCGAGCATTTCCGACATGCGGTCCAGCTTGCCGCTCCGCCCGGCGTAGGGGCCCATGGCCTTGAGGAACTGCGACGGGTGGTTGCAGATCTGCTTGAGGTGGGTGAGCAGGGCGAGGATGCGCCCCCGGCGCTCGATGCCGGTCTTGGCGGAATCGAGGTCCTGCTCCATCTGCTCCACCCGGGCCTGGTAGAGCAGGGCCTGCTCCTTGGTCAGCGTGGTGAAGACCTTCATCTCCTGCTTGTCCGGCAGGTCCTGGATGATGCTGCGGTCGGTCTTGAGGCGGCGCAGGATGAAGGGGCCGACCCGCTGGCGGAGTTCCGACGCGGCGTCGGGGTCGCGGTACTTCTCGATGGGCGTGGAGAAGCGCTCCTGGAAGCTGGATTCGCTGCCGAAGTAGCCCGGCAGGGTGAAGGCCAGGATGCTCCAGAGCTCCTTCAGCCGGTTCTCGATGGGCGTGCCGGTGAGCGCCAGCTTGGCGTGGCCCCGCAGCCGGCGCACGGCCTTGGCCTGGATGCTGCCGGGATTCTTGATGGCCTGGGCCTCGTCCACCACCACCAGGCCCCAGGCCCGCGCGGCGAAGACGTCGTCCTCGCGGCGGATCACGCCGTAGGTCGTGAGCACGATGGTGTGGGGCTTGAAGGCCCTGGGCAGCTCGTCGCGGTTGTTCCCGTGGTGCACGAAGACCGGCAGGGTCGGCGAGAACTTCGCCAGCTCGCGCTCCCAGTTGCCCAGCAGCGACGTGGGGCAGACCAGCAGGGTGGGCGGCCCCGCCTTGGGATCCTGGAGCTGCCGGTGCAGGAGCAGGGCGATGACCTGGATGGTCTTGCCCAGGCCCATGTCGTCGGCGAGGATGCCGCCGAGCCCCAGGCGCGCCAGGCCCTCCAGCCAGGCGAGGCCCCGGAGCTGGTAGGGCCGGAGCTGGCCCTTGAAGTTCTCCGGCTGGCGGATGGGCTTGTCGGGCAGGGTGCGGAGGTCCTCGAGGGCCGCGCCGAAGTCGCCGGCCACCTCCACCTCGATGGCCTCGCTCACCCCGGGGATACGGGCGGTGCCCGTCAGCGCGGCGGCCAGGGCCTCGCCCTTGGTCATGCTCTCGAAGCCCGCGCCGCGGCTGGCCTGGATGACGGCGGTGATCTGCTTGAGGGTCTCCGGGTCCAGGGCCACCCACTTGCCCTTCCAGGCCACCAGCGGATGCTTGAGGCTCGCCATCTGGGCGAAGTCCTCGACGCTCAGGGCGTCGTCGCCCAGCATCAGCGACCAGTCGGCGCTGACGGCGCCCTCCAGGCCCTCCTGGGCCGCCAGGGGCCGGGGCTCGGCGTCGGGCCGGGGCGCGAGGCTGCGGGCGCCCAGCCGGACCTTGGCGCGAAGGCGGCGCGCGCCGCCGAACTCCGCCATGCCCTCGGGGAGGTGCACCAGGAAGCCGGCCTCCTTGAGCTGGGCGGCGCCGCGGGTGAGGAAGGTCCAGGCCTCCGTGGGCAGGAGCTGGAGATCCTCCGGCGTCTGGCCGGAGAGCGCGCCCTGGAGGGGCGGGAAGAAGGGCAGGGCGCGGGCCAGGCCGCGCAGGAGCACCTGGCGCGCCTGGACGATGGCCGAGGCCGCCGCGGCGTCCGCCACCGCGGCCTCGGGGCCCCACAGGCGCGCCACGGGGATGGCCACGCCGTCGGCGGTCTCGAGGCCGATGCGCAGGCACCAGCCCTCCTCGCTCAGCTTGTCCGCCTCCTGGATGGCCTCCTGCTGGGGCACCGCCGGGGCCTCCAGGGTCAGGGCCGGCCGCAGCCAGAGGGGCCGCGCCCCCTCGCTCCACTGCTCCAGCTGCTCCCCGAGGGTCCGCTCGGTCACCCCGATCATGGGGAACTCGTTCATGGGGTGGCTGAGGGCCACCATGATGCGTTCGTCCCAGGGCAGGCGGTCGCGCTTGTGGCCGCGCAGGCGGTGGATCAGCCCCAGCCGAGGATCCTCCCCCGGGCGCAGGGTGCTCGCCACGAAGCGCACCACGAAGTCGGCGCCGTCCTCCAGGAAGGCCCGCAGCACGTCGTCGGCCTTCGGCGGCAGGGCCAGCTCGTCCTCCACCTCCTCGGCCTCCAGGGCGCCCAGGGAGAGGCCCTTGGTGAAGGTCCACTGGTCCTCCGCGGGAAAGGCCAGGGCCGCGGGCGGAAGGGCCGCGGCCAGGGCGTCCAGGGCCTCGCGGTCCGCCGGGCTGGTGAGGCTGATGCCCCAGTGGGCGCGCCAGGGCGAGCCGGTGGTGTCCAGGCGCGGCAGCAGCGCTCCGCGGATCACCAGGGACTGGAGCTGGCGCAGGGCGGAGGCCCAGAAGGCCAGGCTGCCGCCCACCAGGGCGGGGTCCGCCGGCAGGCTGCCCAGCCAGGTCCAGGCCCGCTGCCAGCGCAGGGGCACGGCGTGGGCCTCGAGGATGCGGCCGTCCGGCAGGAAGGTGCGCGCCTTCGCCGGGGTCAGGCGGTCGCGCCCCTGGAGGTTGCCGGGCAGCCCCCGCAGGACCCGCGTCCAGGCCGCCGCGTCCGGGGCGAGGTCCCCCTCCGGCGGCAGCGCGACGAGGAAGCCCTTGTCCGCGGGCCGGTACTGGAGGATGGGCCTCACGCACACTCCAGGCGCGCGCGGGCGGTGGGCTTTTGGCGGTAGGCTCTAGCCAAGCGCAAGGCCAGAGCCCAGAGCCTAGAGCCTATCCCTAGATCCCGGAGGGCGCATGCGCTCGACGGGGGAGCCTGGGAGTTCACATGAAGATCGGTTTCGCGAGCGACCACGCGGGATTCAGCCTGAAGGAGCGGCTCAAGGCCTGGGCCCTGGAGCAGGGACATGAGGTGGTGGATTTCGGGACCCACGGATCGGACTCGGTGGACTATCCGGATTTCGCGCACGCGGCGGCGGCGGGGAGGGAGCAATGGGAACGGCTCGTGCTGGTCTGCGGCAGCGGGATCGGCATCAGCATCGCGGCCAACCGCCATGCCGGCATCCGTTGCGCGCTGGTGACCTCCCCCGAGCACGCCGCCCTGGCCCGGCAGCACAATGACGCCAACGCCATCGCTTTCGGCCAGCGGCTGACGGATCCGCTTAAAGCTGAATACTACCTTTCCGTCTTCCTGCAAACCCCTTTCGAGGGGGGCCGCCACCAGCGGCGGGTCGAGAAGATCGAGTGCTGACCCCTCGCGCCGCCCTTCTTTTTCCGACCCCCACACCCTGAGGCCCTCGTGATGCGCAGCCCTGACGCCCTCCGACCCCTCGCTTTCGAACTCGGCACCCAGGTCCACGCCGACGGCTCCTGCCTCGTGCGGCTGGGGCGCACCCACGTCCTGTGCGCCGCCAGCCTGGAGGAGAAGGTGCCCGGCTGGATGAAGGGGAAGGGCTCGGGCTGGATCACGGCCGAGTACGGCATGCTGCCCCGTTCGACCCACACCCGCACGGATCGGGAGGCGGCGAAGGGAAAGCAGCAGGGCCGCACGGTGGAGATCCAGCGCCTCATCGGCCGCAGCCTGCGCCAGGCGGTGGACCTCGCCGCCCTGGGGGAACGGCAGCTCACCCTGGACTGCGACGTGCTGAACGCCGACGGCGGCACCCGCTGCGCCGCCATCACCGGCGCCTGGGTGGCCCTGGCCCTGGCCCTGCGCAAGGCGGGCCTGGAGGCGGCCCTGGTGCGGCAGGTGGCCGCGGTGAGCGTGGGCATCGTGGACTCCGGCGAAGGCCGCCGGGGATCGCTGCTCGACCTTGCGTACGAGGAGGACCACCTCGCCGCGGTGGACTGCAACCTCGTGGCCGCGCGGCCCGCGGCGGGCGGGGAGCTCGAGCTGGTGGAGTTCCAGGGCACCGGCGAGGGCCGCAGCTTCACCCGCGCCGAGGTGGACGGGCTGCTGGACCTCGGCCTGGCGGGCTGCGCCGGGCTCATGGCCCGCCAGCGGGAGGCCCTGGCATGAGGCGCGGGCTGCTGCTCCTGGCGGCTCCGGCCCTCGTGGCCCAGGAGGCCGGGGCGATCACCGTGAATCCCAACCGGCCCAGCTTCGCCAACCCCGCCACCACCACCCAGCCTGGGGTGGCCGAGCTGGAGTTCGGCCTCCAGCAGTCCCTCCCCGGCGACGGCAGCCGTTCGGACACCCAGCCCACCCTCCTGAAAGTGGGGCTGACGGAGCATGTCGAACTGCGCCTGGGCTGGAACGGCCTCGCACGGATCCGCAGCGCGGAGGGCGCGACCGCCACCGGCGGCACCGACCCCTCCCTCGGCTTCACCTGGCGCGTCCTGGACCAGGGCACCTTCGGGACGGACGTGGCCCTGTCCGCCTACGGCACCTGGCCCCGGGCCAGCGTGGCGAAGGGCATCGGCACGGGCACCGCCGACCGGGAGGCAGCCCTGCTGGTGAGCAAGGACTTCGGGGACCTCCATGGGGACCTGAACGTCCTGGAGACCTGGGTGGGCCGGGCCGGCGGCGGCCACGCGCGCCAGCCCGCCGCGGCCCTGGCCTTCGGCTACCGGCTGCGGGGCCCGTGGTCCCTCGGGGCGGAGCTGTATGCCATCGGCGCCTCGGCCGCGGGCCCCCGCACCGTCTCCACCCTCTGGAACCTGGCCTGCCAGGTGTCCAGCCGGCTGGTGCTGGACGCTGGCGTGGACCGCGGCCTCAACCGCGACGCGCCCCGGTGGAACCGCTTCGTGGGCCTGACCTGGGGCGTCGGCCGCTTCCTCCGCCCGCATTGAAGGACCGGCTACACTTCCAGGAACCCTTTCTGTCCGTTCCCCCGGAGACCGGTATGGCCCGCGTGCTGCTCATCGAGGACTCGGCGCTGGACGCCAAGGCCGTGCGCACCCTGCTGGAGGCCATGGGCCATGAGGTGCTGTGGGCCGCCGGACCCCGCCAGTCCATGGAATTCCTCTTCCCCAAGGGCCGGGTGGACCTGGTGGTCTCGGACATCCTCATGCCCGACCTGGACGGCCTCTCCCTGATCCACCATCTCCAGGCCTCCCACCCGAACCTGCCCTTCATCGCCATCACCGCCTCGCCCGAGCTGGTGCTGGACGCCACCGCCCAGTCCTTCGGGGTGCGCAAGGTCCTGCGCAAGCCCATCGACCTGGACACCCTGCGCGAGGCCGTCCAGGAGGCCTTGGCTCCCGCCTGAGGCCCCGGGGCTGGCCCCGGGCGACGATCTGTCAAGGCGCCTTCGGGGAGCTGTGATGTCCAGCACGCCGGACCTTCCGGCCGCCCCGGGACCGCTGGGAGGGGCCCTCGCGGCGTGGCAGACTGGACGCGGCCCGGGAGGGCCGTTTCCTTGCAAGGGGGCCCCATGCGCTACCTGCCCACCGCCGACGCGGAAGACCGCGCCCTGCTGGAGGCCATCGGCGTCGCCCACGCCGAGGACCTGCTCTCCGGTGTCCCGGACCGCCTCCGGCTGAAGCGCCCCCTCGACCTCCCGCCCACCGCCTCGGAACTCGAAGTGCTGCGGGCCATGGAACGGATGTCGGCCCTGAACAAGCGCTTCCGCACCCGCTTCCTCGGCGCCGGCGCCTACGCCCACTTCTGCCCCTCGGCGGTGGACGCCCAGATCAGCCGCCAGGAGTGGTTCACCGCCTACACCCCCTACCAGCCCGAGATCAGCCAGGGCACGCTGCAACATATCTTCGAGTACCAGACCCTGGTGTGCGACCTGACGGGTCTCGAGGTCACCAACGCCAGCCTCTACGACGGCGGCACGGCCTGCGTGGAGGCCGCGCTCATGGCGGTGCGCGTCCAGCGCAAGCGGACGAAGGTGCTGGTGAGCGAAGGCCTCCACCCCCATTACCGCGAGGTGCTGCGCTCCGGATTTGCCAGCCACGAGGAACTGAGCCTGGTGGACGTGGCGCTGGCGGACGGCGTCACGGATCCCGTGGACCTGGCGGCGAAGCTGGACGACGGCGTGGCGGCGGTGCTGGTGGGCTACCCCAACTTCCTCGGGCACGTCGAGGACCTGCAGGCCCTGTCCGGCCTCGCCCACGGCAAGGGCGCCCTGCTCATCAGCGTCACCCAGGAGGCCATGGCCTTCGGGTGGCTGGCGGCGCCGGGCAAGGTGGGCGCGGACATGGCCTGCGGCGAGGCCATGAGCTTCGGCAACATGACCAGCTTCGGCGGACCCTTCCTGGGCTTCCTCGCGGTGAAGGACGCCCACAAGCGGGAGATCCCGGGGCGCGTGGTGGGTCAGACCACGGACCTGGAAGGCCGCACGGGCTACGTGCTGACGCTCACGGCCCGGGAGCAGCACATCAAGCGCGACCGCGCGACCTCCAATATCTGCTCCAACCAGGGACTGATCGCCCTGCGCGCCAACATGTGGCTGCAGCTCGCGGGCCCCGAGGGCCTCAAGGGCATCGCCGCGCAGAACGCCGCCAAGGCCCAGTACCTGCGCGCCCGGCTCCTCGAGCTGCCGGACTGGGAGGCGGTGGACGACGGCGCGCCCTTCTTCAACGAGTTCCCCCTGCGCTTCACCGGGGACATGAAGGCCATGCGCGCGGCGCTGATGGACGAGGGCATCCTGCCCGGCCTCGACCTGACACCGCACCTCCCGAGCCACAAGAACTGCGTCCTCTGGTGCGCCACCGAGCTGAACACCCGGCACCAGATCGAGCACCTCATCGAAGTCCTGGCCCGCGTGGCCTCCGTGGTCGGCTGAGGCACCCATGAACCTGCGCAAGCGCGAACCCCTCATCTTCGAACGCTCCGTCCCCGGCAAGGTGGGCCTCGATCTCCCGCTCCTCGACGTGCCCGCGGCGGTGGACACGCGGCCCGCGCACCTGAGGCGCGAGTCCTTCGACGCCCTGCCCTCCTGCAGCGAGCCCGAGGTCATCCGCCACTTCACGCGGTTGAGCCAGTGGAACTACGGCATGGACCAGGGCATGTACCCGCTCGGCTCCTGCACCATGAAGCACAACCCGCGGCTCAACGAGCGGGTGGCTTCGCTGCCCGGCTTCGGGGATTCCCATCCCATGGCCGACGAGACCCTCGTCCAGGGCAACCTGGCGCTGATCCACACGCTCCAGGAGTGGCTGAAGGAGATCACCGGCCTCGCCGCGGTGACCCTGCAGCCCAGCGCCGGCGCCGCGGGGGAGCTCACCGGCGTGCTGCTGATCCGGGCCTACCACGTGGCCAACGGCCGCAAGCGCACGATCATCCTCATCCCCGACAGCGCCCACGGCACCAACCCCGCGACGGCGGCCATGGCGGGCTACGAGGTGGTGGACGTGGCCTCGGCCGCGGACGGCACCGTGAGCTTCGAGGACGTCACCGACGCCGCCACCGGCAAGGTGAAGAAGGGGCTTACCAGCCTGCTCGCCGAGCACCACGACGAGATCGCGGGCCTCATGGTGACGAACCCCAACACGCTGGGCATCTTCGAGCACCGCATCGACGCCATCTGCAAGGCCATCCACGACGTGGGCGGCCTGGTCTACATGGACGGCGCCAACATGAACGCCCTCGTGGGCGTCGCCCGGCCCGGGGACTTCGGCATCGACGTGATGCACATGAACCTCCACAAGACCATGAGCACGCCCCACGGCGGCGGCGGCCCCGGCGCGGGGCCCGTGGCCTGCACCAAGGCGCTGGAGCCCTTCCTGCCCCGCCCCGTGGTGGTGCGCGAGACCGTGAAGGTGGGCGAGGGCGAGGTACCCCAGCACACCTACCGCTGGGACTGGGACCGCCCGAAGAGCATCGGCAAGGTGCACACCTTCTTCGGCAACTTCGGGATGCTCGTGCGCGCCATGACCTACTGCCTCAGCCACGGTGGCGACGGCCTGCGGGAAGCGACGCTCCGCGCCATCGTCAACGCCAACTACATCCGCAAGGAGCTGATGGGCGTCTACAACCTGCCCATCGAGAGCCCGACGATGCACGAAGTCGTCTTCAACGACGCGATCCAGGCGAAGAACGACGTCCACACCCTGGACATCGCCAAGCGCCTCATCGACTACGGCTTCCACCCGCCGACGATCTACTTCCCCATGGTCGTCCACGGCGCCCTCATGATCGAGCCCACCGAGAGCGAGTCCAAGGAGGAGCTGGACGCCTTCGTGGACGCCATGAAGGCCATCGCGAAGGAGGCCGAGGAGAACCCCGACCTCCTGCACCAGGCCCCGGTCCACGCGCCCCTGCGGCGGCTGGACGAGACCACCGCGGCGCGGAAGCCCGTGCTGAGGTGGACCCGGAACTGAGGGTTCCTTCCTTCGCGGGGAAGCCGTCCGGAGGGACGGCCTTCTCGTTTCGAGGCGACGCGCATGGTAGCTTGTCCGATCCTCCGTACCGATCCATTCGAGGTATTCATGCGCGCCACCGTCATCTCCGCCTTCGCCCTCCTGCTCGCCGCCGGTCCGCTGGCCGCCCAGGACAAGGCCGTGAAGCCTGCCGCCAAGCCCGCGGCGAAGGCCGCCCCCAAGGCCGTGAAGCCCGAGGCCAAGGAGCCCGGAAAGAACCTGAAGGTCTTCAAGGGCCAGGGGCTGACGGACGAGTCCCTGGACGAGGCCATGGACTTCATGGCCAGCTCCCTCGGCGTGGCCTGCGTGCACTGCCACGTGCGGGACGAGAAGACCCAGGCCTGGGTGATGGACCGGGACGACAAGCCCGCCAAACAGATGGCGCGCCAGATGATCCTCATGACCCGCGCCATCAACAAGGCGAACTTCAAGGGCGAGACCACGGTCACCTGCGCCACCTGCCACCACGGCTCGGCGAAGCCCGAGGGCATGCCGCCCCTGCCGGTGCCCGGCGCGCCCCGGCCCCTGAGCGCCGAGGACAAGGTGAAGAACCTGCCGGAGCTGGAGGCCCTGCTGGCCAAGTGGGTGCAGGGCGCCGGCGGCGCCGAGGCCCTCGGCAAGATCGGCGGCCGCGTCTCCAAGGGCACCGTGGACGCGGGTCCCGGCCGCACGATGCAGCTCGAGATCGTGCAGAAGCCCGGCATGCGCGCCGTCACCCAGACCACGCCCCGGGGCGCCATGAAGCAGGGCTTCGACGGCACCGCGGGCTGGGCCCAGCGGGGCGGGAAGACGACCCCCATGGACGCCAAACAGGTGGCGCAGGCGAAGCTCGACGCCGACCTCGCCCTGCCGCTGCACCTGAAGGAGCACTACCCGTCCCTGATGGTGCTGGGCCGCGAACTGGTGGATGGCAAGGAGGCCTTCTCGGTGGCCGCCAAGGCCAAGGACGACTCCCGCCTGATCCTCTCCTTCGACGCCGCCACGGGCCTCCTGGTGCGCCGCCTCTCGTTCACGAACACGCCCCTCGGCATCCAGAGCAGCGAGACCACCTGGTCCGACTACCGCCCCGTGGACGGCGTGCAGGTGCCCTTCAAGGTCGTGAACCGCAACGCCCACGGCGCCAGCGTCACCACCTTCAGCGAGATCAAGACCGCGCCGGTGGACGACGCCGCCTTCAAGGCGCCGGCGAACTGAGGCCCTTTCAGCGCCGGTCGAAGCGCGCCTGCATCACCAGCAGGGTGCGCGTGCCGGCGACGCCCGGCAGCTTCGCCACCTCGTCCCGCACGCGGGTGACGTCGGGGAGGCTGTCGGCCTCCAGCTGCAGCACCAGGTCCGTGTCGCCGCTGACGCTGTCGGCGACGCGGACCTCGGGGAAGGCCTCCAGCGCCTTCACGGCGCGGTCGTGGCTGGGCCCCGAGCCCTGCACCAGCAGGTAGGCCCGCACTCCCGGGCGACCGCGGCCCGAGCCCAGGCGCAGGGTGTAGCCCGCGATGACGCCGCAGGCCTCCAGGCGCGCGATGCGGGACTGCACCGCCGAGCGCGAGAGGCCCACCCGTGCCGCGATGGCCGCCTGGCTGAGGCGCGCGTCCGCCTGCAGTTCCGACAGGATGCGGCGGTCCAGGTCGTCCAGGCGGGGGCTGTCCATCCCGGCATTCTGCCGCCCTTTGGGCCCTTTGCCACCTAAGCGCCGGCGGCTCCGGAACGGAACCTGGGGGAACTCCGAAACCTTTAGGAGAACCCCATGCGCCGACCCGCCCTCCTCCTGCACCTCGCCCTCGCGGTCCCCGCCCTCCTGGCCCAGGCCCCGCCCAGCGCCCTGGACAAGGCCCTCCAGGCCCCGATCACCGCCGCCCAGAAGCGGACCGTGGTGGAGGGCCTCGCCGCCAAGCTCGCCAAGTACTACGTCTTCCCCGAGGTCGCGAAACGGACCGGCGAGGCCCTGAAGGAGAAGCTGGCCAAGGGCGGCTACGACGGCGCCGGCACGCGCAAGGCCTTCATGGAGCTGCTGAGCGAGGACCTGCGCGCCTTCGGCAATGACCGCCACTTCCGGGTGCGCTTCGATCCCGAGTTCAAGGAGGACGAGGACGACGACAAGCCGCCCACCGCCAAGGAGCGCGAGGAGATGCGCGCCATGGCGGCCAAGCGCGGCTACGGCCTCGCGAAGGCCGAGATCCTGCCGGGCAACGTGGGCCTGCTGGACCTCCGCGGCTTCGGGCCCACGGAAGGCGTGGGCCCCGCCCTCAGCGCCGCCATGGCCATGCTCAGCGGCACCGACGCCTTCATCCTGGACCTTCGCCAGAACGGCGGCGGCAGCCCCGAGACGGTGGCCTACCTCTGCTCCTACTTCTTCGACGAGGGCGACAGCCGCCACCTCAACGACATCTACAACCGGCCCAAGGACAGCACCCGCCAGTTCTGGACCGTGGCCGTGCCGGGGCCCCGCTACGGCGGCACGAAGCCGGTCTGGGTGCTGACCTCGGGGCGCACCTTCAGCGGCGGCGAGGAGTGCGCCTACGACTTCCAGACCCAGAAGCGGGCGGTCCTGGTGGGCGAGACCACCGGCGGCGGGGCCAATCCCGGCGGCGGCGTCACCCTGGGCGAGGGCTTCATCGCCTTCGTCCCCACGGGAAAGGCCGTCAATCCCGTCACGAAGACCAACTGGGAGCACGTGGGCGTGAAGCCCGACGTGGCCGTCCCCGCCGCCGACGCCCTGAAGGTGGCCCACGTCGCCGCCCTCCGGAAGCTCGCCGTGGCCGAGCAGGACCCGGACGCCAAGGCTCGGCTCGAGGACCGGGCCGCGAAGGTGGAGCGAGGGGAGCAGGACCCGCCGCGCCACGCCCGCTGAGCGGGAGGCCGGCGCGGGAGAATTCCCCCTCCCCGGCGGATCGAATCGGGCGACACTGGAGGGTCCCCCCCAGAGGTCGCCGTGCTCCCGAGTCTGTTGACCATGCTCCTGGCCCAGGCCCCGCCGCCCCGGCCGAAGGCCCCGCCTCCCCAGGCCGCCGTCCAGGCCCTGGTGGCGACGGAACGGGCCTTCGCGGCCATGGCCCAGGAACGGGGCGTGCGCGAGGCCTTCCTGGCCTTCCTCGCCGAGGACGGCCTGCTCTTCCGGCCCCGGCCCGAGAACGGCAAGGCCTTCCACAAGGCCACCCCCGACGACGGCGGGCGCCTCCTCTGGGAGCCCGTCTTCGCCGACCTCTCCGCGGCCCAGGACCTGGGCTTCACCACCGGGCCCTGGAGCTTCACGGCCCCGGGAGACGTGGATCCCCGGGTCTACGGCCACTACCTCTCCGTGTGGAAGCGCGTGGGTGGCGCGTGGCGGCTGCTGCTGGACATAGGCACGCCGCACCCCAGGCTGAGCAGGACGCCGGCCCTCGCCTTCGCGCCCGAGGCGCTCCATCCCCAGGCCTTCCCTGCCCGTCCGGGGATGAAGGCCGCCGCCCGCAGCCTCGCCGACGCCGAGGACGCCTTCTCCGCGGCCTGCGGGAACCGCGGCGTCCTGGAGGGCTACCGGATGTGGGCCGACGACCACATCCGGGCCTACCGGACCGGCGTGGCGCCCGTGAAGACCAAGGCCGAGCTCGAGTCCCTGCTCGGCCTGGCGCCGCGCTACTCGCTGTGGGAGGTGATGGGCCAGGGCGTCGCCGAGAGCGGGGACCTCGCCTGGACCTACGGCCTGGCCGCCACCCGGCGCAGCCAGAACCTCGACGAGACGCCCCAGCCCCAGTCCTTCGTGCGGATCTGGCGGCGGCGGCCCTCCGGGGCCTGGCGGGTGGTGGCGGACGTCACCCTGCCCGCCCCGGATCCGAAGCCCGAGAAGCCCAAGCCGGGGCAGGAGCCCTAGCCGGGGGGTTGGGCCTCACCGGGCCAGGACCTCCCGCACCTTGCGCTGGAGCGCCTCGAGGCTGCAGGGTTTCTGCAGGAAGTCCCACCCGCCCCGCTCGGATTCCAGGATGTGGTCGGTGTAGCCCGACATGTAGACGACGCGGAGCCCGGGGCGCATCGCGCCGAGGCGCTCCGCGAGCTGGCGGCCGCTCATCCCCGGCATCACCACGTCGGTGAGTAACAGGTCGAGGCCGCCCGCGGTCTCGGCCATCCGGAGGGCGGTGGCGGGATCCTCGGCGGCCAGGATGGTATGCCCGGCCCGGCGCAGCACGTCGGCGAAGAGGGCGCGCACGCCCGGCTCGTCCTCCACCAGGAGGATGGTCCGCCCGGTGGCCGGGGTCCGGCCCGCCTCCGGGGCCGCCTCCCTCGGAAGGGGTTCCGTGGTGGCCGGGAGGCGGATCTCGAAGGTGCTCCCCCTGCCGGGCTCGCTGCGCACGCTGATCTCCCCGCGGCTCTGGACCACGATGCCGTAGACCGTGGCCAGGCCCAGCCCGGTCCCCTTCCCGCGCTCCTTGGTGGTGAAGAAGGGTTCGAAGATCCGCGCCTGGGTCGCCTCGTCCATCCCCTCGCCGGTGTCACCCACGAGGAGGCAGGCGGACTCCCCTTCGAGGCGGGTCTCCAGCCGCAGGGTGCCGCCGGAGGGCATGGCGTCCACGGCGTTCACCGCGAGGTTCATCACCACCTGCTCCATCTGGCCCAGGTCCGCCAGGACGCGGGGGCGCCCGGGATCCAGGGCCAGCTCGAGGGCGATGGGCTCCCCGATGATGCGCCGAAGCATCTGCGCGAGGTTCTCCACCACGGCGTTGAGGTCCATGACCTTCGGGCTGAGGACCTGCTGGCGGCTGAAGGCGAGGAGCTGCTGGGTCAGGGAGGCCGCGCGCTCCGACGCGCGCAGCGCCTCGGCGATGAGCTCCCGCGGTTCGGAACCCTCGGGAAGGGCGTCGAGGGCCAAGTGGGTGTAGCCCTGGATCACCGTGAGGAGGTTGTTGAAGTCGTGGGCGATGCCGCCGGTGAGGCGGCCGATGGCCTCCAGCTTGTCCGCCTGGCGCAGCCGGTCCTCCATGGTCCGGCGCTCGGCCATCTCGGTCTTCAGGCGCTCGCCGGCCTCGTAGAGCTCCCGGGTGCGCTGCTCCACCCGCCGCTCCAGCATGCCGCGGCTCTCCCGCAACTCCTCCTCGAGCCGCTTGCGGGAGAAGAAGTCCGGGATGCTGTGGGCCTCCATGCCCTTGGCCAGGGCGGGCTCGCTGGCCATGTACTCCCGCACCCGCGCCTCGATGCGCGCCGGGGGGGCCATGATGAACCGGCAGCAGGCGTCACCCTTGGCGCGGCAGAGGATCTCGGAGCTGACGAGCTGCAGCCCGAAGCTCTCCTCGCACCAGCCGGAGCTGTAGCCGGCGTTCATGATGCAGGAGGGCGTGTGCCGCGGCCGTCCGGACTGGATCCAGGCGTCGCTCTCGAAGGCGTAGGGATGGTCGTAGAGCAGGAGGAAGTCCGGCCCGGGGACCGGATTCGACTCGGGGAAGATGTCCACGAAGGCCCAGCCTGTGTGGGCGAAGTGGATGGGCCCGGCGGAGAGGCGGGCGATGGGATCCTCGAGGCCCATCTTGGCGTGGAAGTTCCGGGCGTCCGACTTGCCGATGGCGTGGGCCAGGTCGAACAAGATGTTGCGGGCGAACTCCTCGGCCTCCGCCTCCCGTCCGGGGCCGTAGACCTCGGCGGCCAGGGTGAAGAACTCCACCGAGAGCGAGGCCGCGCGCACCAGGATGTAGCGCTGGCCGAAGATCTCGATGCTGCCCATCCCGGGGCGGTCCTCCCGCTGGGCGAAGTAGCGCGAGACCACCTCCTCGGCCCGGCGGAAGAGGGGGGCCATCGGGTCCGGAACCCGGACGGTCTGAAGGGGGGCTTCGCTCATGGGGCGGCAGTGAGCCATCGTTCCTCAAGGGCCGGCCGGGGGGAAGGCTGGATTTTCCCGTCCCCAGGAGGGCCCGGGGGGCGCTGCTACCATCCAGAAGGCCTAAGCGCTGAGCCCGACCGGGCGTAGCGCAAGGGTCCAGGAAGCGCCCATGTCCGCCCGCCCCGCCCCCCAGCCCCTCGCCCGGCTCCGCCGTGGCGGCCTCCTCGCCACGGCCTTCCTGGCCGCGGCGGCGCTGGCGGCGCCCCTGGCCTGCGACCGCAGCGTCCCGGGACCGGACTGGATGAAGGGCGCCCCCTCCCAGGCGCGCCTGGGGGTGAGCATGAAGGTGGGCTGGTTCCTGGAGCACCGCGACCTGCAGACGCTGATCGCCCGGTATCCCCTGGCCGACCAGGCGGTGGACCTGTTCCTCAAGAAGGCCCGCATCAACCCCGCCACCGAGACCGGCCGGATCACCATCTACGGCTCGGGGGACTTCAACCGGATGGCGAAGGGCCCCGACGGGAAGCCCGACCCCGCCGAAGCCGCCGCCGGCGTCCTGCTCCAGCTCGACGGCTTCCAGGACCCCAAGGCCCTCCAGGTCGCCATCGCGGAATCCTTCCCCGCCGAGGGCACGATGCGCATCGACGGGAAGGACTGCCCCCTCTTCGTGATCCTGGACGTCAACCAGGTCCACTTCCGCGCCGCCAGCGACAGCAAGGGCCGGATCTGGATCGGGGACCTGCGCGCCCTGCAGCGCCGGGCCTCCGACCAGGCCCCGGGGCCGCGCTCCCCCATGGTCCGCGCGGGCGCCTGGATCGACCCCGGCGCGCCGCTCCAGGGCTTCCTGGCGCCCGGCGACTGGCTCGACAAGGCCGCCAACCAGCTTCCCGGCGACTGGTCCAAGGAGATCCCGCGGGGCATCGCCTCCCTGGCCTGGAGCGTCGCGCCGGGCAAGGAGGCCAAGGACGGCCACAAGCTGGAGCTGGCCCTGGTGGGGACCCCCGAGGCCGTCGCCCAGGCCACCCCCTGGCTCCAGCGCCTCGTGGCCATCACCAACGCCCTCCCCGACGCGCCCACCGTGGCGCCGGAACTCGTCCAGGAGCGGGAGCGGGTGGCCCTGCGCTGCACCCTCACCAGCAGCCAGATCGAAAGCGTCCTGAGCCGCTTCGGGCTCCCGGGGGTGAAGTTCAAGCCCGGGTCCGCGGCATGAGCCCTGACGGGCCCGACGCAGGCCGGCCGGCCCCGCCGCCCCCGGAGGAGGGGAGCCCCGAGTACTGGATGGCGGAACTGAAGGCCGGCCGGGAGGAGGCCCTGGCGCACCTCATGGCCCGGTTCGAGAAGCCCGTCGCCGCCTTCCTCTACCGCCGCCTCCAGGGCGAGGGCGGGGTCGTCCAGGAACTGGTGCAGGAGGTCTTCTTGAAATGCCTGCAGCACAAGCACCGCTTCGAGGCCGGCCGGCCGGTGTCGGCGTGGATTTTCACCCTGGCGGCTAATGCGGCGACCGACCACCTGCGTAAACGAGGTCGGGAGCTGCCAACTCCCGAGGCCTTTGACGCACCCGATCCCCACCCGACCTCCCCCTGGGAGCTCGTGGACCAGAGCCGAAAGCTCAAGGCCCTCCAGGACGCGCTGGAGCACCTCACGCCCCGGCAGAAGGCCATGGTCCTGGCCTACTACGTCCACGAACGGCCGGTGAAGCGCATCGCCGAGGATCTCGGCTGCGCCGAGGGCACGGTGAAGGCAACCCTTTTCCAGAGCCTTGCTAAACTCCGTAAAACCTTGGATTTGAGCCATGCGATCCCCTGACCCGAACCCCGAGACCGCCTCCGGCGCCTTCCGGGCCCTCCCTGCGGAGCGTCAGGACCCCGAGCTGGACGCCCGGCGCTTCGACCTGCTGGAGCGGCCCGAGGACTGGCCCGAGGACCCGGCGGCCCAGGCCGAACTGGCGGAGCTCCTCGAGCTCTCCCTGGCCCTGCGGGCCCACGGGGAGCGCGTCGCCCCGGCCATCGAGCCCCGGCGCCGCTGGTCCGGACCCTGGCTGGCCGCCGCCGCCGTCGCCCTGCTGGCCCTGGTGCCCGGAAGCTACGTCGTCCACCGCATGGGCACCCTCCAGGCCCTGGCCCAGGACCGGGCCCGGCTGGACGGGGAGGCCCAGAAGCGGGCCCAGGCCCGGCTCTGGTCGGACTTCTTCCAGCAGACCGCGGTCCTGCTCAAGGACTTCGAGAAGCGCCCGCCGGTCTGCTCCAAGGACATGGAGGACCGCAGCAATGAGCGGCTCGCCGCCCTGTCGCTGCTCCAGGCCAGCCACCAGCTGGCCGCCTCCGGGGCCCCGGTGCCCGAGGCCGAGGGCGTCCGCACCGACCTCCATGCCTGGCTGCGCGAACTGAGCCAGGAGGACGGGTGCCTCGCCCCCGCCCGGGCCGAGGAGCTGCGCCAATGGGCCTCCGCGCACAACCTGAGCGAGGAGGCCGAACGGCTCAGCCTGCTCCTGGCCAAGGACCGGTCCTGATGCTCCTGGCCGGGTTCCCGCCCGAGGCGGCGCTGGTCCAGAAGGGGGTGAAGGAGAGCCCCGCGGACGCCCTGCTCCGGGAGGCCAAGAACCTGCGCTACGCCCAGCGGTGGTTTGAAGCCACTGCGGCCTACCGGCGCTTCCTGAAGGACTACCCCACCGCCTCCCGGCAGGCGGACGCCCGCTTCTGGCTGGCCGCCTCCCTCGAGGGCGACCAGCGCTGGGACGAGGCCGCCGCGGCCTATACCGAGTTCCTCCAGCGCCACCCCGACGAGCGCATGCTGGGCAAGGAGGCCCGGCTCAACCGCGTGCGCTGCTGGGGCATCCGCCAGTGGGACAGCCCCAAGGCCGCCGAGGGCCTGGAGGCCGCGCTCACGGACAGCCTGGACGACGTGCAGGTGGCCGCGGCCCTGCAGCTCGCCAAGCGCCAGGACCGGCGCGCCATCCCGGCCCTCCAGAAGGGCCTGCGCCTTCCCGCCACGGAGGAGCCCTGCCGCCTGGCCCTCCAGGCCTTCGGCGTCCAGCCCGACCTCGCGGGCACCTCCACCGCCGGACGCTTCCTCGTGCTCCGCATCCAGGAGAAGGGCAAGCCCGACGTGATCACCATCCGCATCGCCCTGGGCCTGGCCCGGGCCGTGGGGAGCTACCTCTCCGACGAGCAGCTCCGCCAGGCCGAGAAGAAGGGCGTGGACCTCAACCGCCTCATGGACGAGGCCCTGAAGGCCCCCAAGGGCACGGAGCTCTTCAGCCTCGAGGACGCCCGGCAGAAGACCACGGTGGTCACGGAGTAGGGCTCTGGGCTCTGGGCTGTAGGCTCTGGCCAGAACTAGAAGGCGAGCGGGGTATCAGGGGTGCGAAAACCCCTGCGAGGACGCCTTGGACAGGCCTCGCGCCGGGCCTGCCGATGGCGGCCAAAGCCCAGAGTCCAGAGCCCAAAGCCCCTCACCCCTCCCCGAGCATCCCGGCGATGAGCAGCGCCATCTCGAGGCTCTGGGTCTGGTTCAGCCGCGGATCGCAGCCGGTCTCGTAGGCGGTGTGGAGGTCCAGCTCGCCGAGCCTCTGGCTGCCGCCCAGGCACTCGGTGACGGGCTCCCCGGTGAGCTCGAAGTGCACGGCGCCCAGGCACGAGCCCAGGGCGCGGTGGATGTCCAGGGTCTGGCGCAGCTCCGAGAGGATGTGCTCGAAGTCCCGCGTCTTCAGTCCGCTCGCGGTGACGCGGCCGTTGCCGTGCATGGGATCGCAGCTCCAGAGCACGGGATGGCCGCTGGCCTGGGCGGCGTGGATCAGGCGGGGCAGGGCCTCCCGGACCTTCCGGTAGCCCAGGCGCGGGATGAGGGTGAGCCGCCCGGGTTCGCGGCCCGGGTCGAGGGCCTCCAGCAGGGCCTTCAGCTCCTCCTCGGTCACGGCGGGGCCGAGCTTGACGCCGATGGGATTGCGGATGCCCCGCAGGTAGGCCACGTGGGCGCCATCGAGCTGTCGGGTGCGCTCGCCGATCCAGAGCATGTGGGCGCCGAGGTTGTAGTGGGCGCCGCGCGTCGCGTCGAAGCGCGTGAGGGCCTCCTCGTAGGGCAGCAGCAGGGCCTCGTGGCTGGTGAAGAGCTCGCCGGTGCGCAGGTAGGACCCCGACGTGCCCTGGATGGCGTCGATGAAGTCGATGGACTCCCGCACCTTCGCCAGCACCTTCCGGTAGGCCTCGACGTCCAGGGTCGAACCCGGCAGTTCCCAGCGCTCGGGGTGGTGCAGGTCCGCGAAGCCGCCCGCCACCAGGGCGCGCAGGTGGTTGAGGGTGGCGGAGGCGTGGAAGTAGGCCTGCAGGAGGCGTCCGGGGTCGGGCCGGCGGGCTTCCTCCGTGGCCTCGGCCCCGTTCACCAGGTCGCCGCGGTAGCTGGGCAGCTCGCGGCCCCCGATGGTCTCGGTGTCGGCGCTCCGGGGCTTGGCGTACTGGCCCGCGATGCGGCCCACCTGGAAGACGCTGCGGCGCCCGCCGTGGGTGATGACCACCGACATCTGGAGGAGGATGCGCAGCTTGTCGGCGATGGCCTCGCCCCGGCAGTCGGCGAAGCGCTCGGCGCAGTCGCCTCCCTGGAGCATGAAGCGCCGCCCCGCGGCGGCCTCGGCGATGAAGCGGCGCAGGTCCTCCACCTCTTCGGCCACCACCAGGGGCGGCAGCGCGCGAAGCCGGGCCTCGGCGAGGGCCAGCGCGGCGGGATCCGCGTAGGCCGGCTGCTGGCGGGCGGGGCGCGCCCGCCAGGAAGCGGGGGTCCAGGACTCGGCGGTGAGGGCGAGGCTGCCGACGGTGTGCATGGGGGCTCCGGCAAAGGAAAACCCCCGATCCGCGGTCGCGAATCGGGGGTTTGGGTCTGGTCTGGCGCTGGTCTAGCTCAGGACCCCTCCGACTCGCGCCGAGGCGCGAAAGCCGAAGTGATAAAAGAAGGTCTGAGGGATGTTCATGGGGCCTCGCGCGGAAGGCGCGTCCTGGAATCCTGCCCGAAGGCTCCCGGGGAATCAACGGCGAAGGCTCCCCAGGGGCCGGTCAACCCTCCAAAGGGACCAGAGGCGGCTGGCTAGACTGGATCCCGATGTCCTCCCTCCGCCGCTTCTTCCGCGAGCACCTGTGGCCCTACCTGCCCCAGAACCTCGGCGGCTTCCTGCTCCTGATGCTGGCGGGGCTCTGCCAGGGCGCCTTGGTGACGACGCTGAAGTTCGTCTTCGAGGAGAACCTGGGCATGGGCGCGCCGAAGGGGGCCGACGCTTTCGCCGCCGCCGCCGCCGCCAAGGCCTGGCTCATGGGCCTCCTGCCCTCCACCTCGGCCCTGCGGGAGGGGGTCTACTTCGTCCCCGCCCTGCTGGTGGCGATCTTCGTGGTGAAGGGGCTCTTCACCTACACCGGGACCCTGGTGATGGTGCGCTCGGGCCTGCGGGCGACGCAGTCCCTGCGGGAGCGGCTCTTCGGCCACCTCCTGAGGCAGGAGCCGGCCTTCTTCCAGAAGCACCCGGTGGGCGAGCTCCTCACCCGCAGCGTGAACGACGTGGCGGCCGTGCAGGGCATCGCGTCCAACCAGTTCGCCGAGGCCATGCGGGAGATCACCACCGCCGTGGCGCTGCTGGCCACGGTGCTGTGGATGAACTGGCGCCTCAGCCTCGCCATCTTCGTCGCGGGCCCGCTGGTGGTGCTGCCCATCCGCAAGCTCAGCAAGCGCATCCGCAAGGTGAACCACGGCAACCAGGAGGCCAGCGCGCGGCTGCTCCAGCGGCTGAAGGAGGTCTTCTCCAACATCCGCGTGGTGCTGGGCTTCGCCCGGGAGCCCTTCGAGGCCGAGCGCTTCCACGACCGGAACGAGGAGCTCTTCCGCCTGGGCCTCAAGAGCGCCCGGGCCTCGGCGCTGTCGACGCCCATCATGGAGGTGGTCGGCGGCCTGCTGCTGGCGAGCCTCATCATCTACGCCTCGAAGGGCATCCGGGCCGGGACGCTCAGCGGCCCGAACTTCTTCGCCTACCTCATGGCGGTCTACGCGTTCTACGACCCCGTCCGCCGCCTGACGAAGCTGAACAACGAGATCCAGGCCGCGGGCGCCAGTCTGGACCGGGTCTACGCGCTGCTGGACCGCGCCCCGGAGATCACGGCCCCGGCGGATCCGAAGCCGGTGCCCGAGCAGCCCGAGGTGCTGTGCTTCGAGGCCGTGCACTTCGCCTATGACGCCAAGCACCGCGTGCTGAACGGCATCGACCTGGAGGTGCGCCGCGGCGAGACCGTGGCGCTGGTGGGGGGCAGCGGCGGCGGCAAGACCACGCTGGTGAACCTGGTGCCGCGCTTCTTCGATCCCACCGAGGGGCGGATCACCCTCGATGGTGCGGACCTCCGCGACTTCGACCCCCGGGCCCTCCGCGCGCGCATCGGCACCGTCACCCAGGAGACGCTGCTCTTCATGGACACGGTGCACGACAACATCGCCTACGGCCTCCAGGCCGGTCGCGAGGCGGTGATCGAGGCGGCGAAAAAGGCCCACGCCCACGAGTTCGTCATGAGGCTCCCCAAGGGCTACGACACGCCCCTCGCCGAGACGGGCTCGAGCCTCAGCGGCGGCCAGCGCCAGCGCCTCGCCATCGCCCGGGCCCTCCTGCAGGACCCGCCCATCCTCATCCTGGACGAGGCCACCAGCGCCCTGGACACGGAGAGCGAGCGGGCGGTGCAGGAAGCCCTCGAGGCCCTGATGAAGGACCGCACCACCCTCGTCATCGCGCACCGCCTGAGCACCGTGCAGAAGGCCACCCGCATCGTGGCCCTGAAGCACGGCCGCATCGAGGAAGTGGGAACCCACGCCGAGCTGCTGGCGAAGGGCGGCGAGTACGCGCGGCTGCATGCGCTGCAGTTCCAGGGATGAAGCGGTCCCTCTTCCATTTCGATCTGCCGGAGGAGCTCATCGCCCAGCACCCGGCGGAGCGCCGGGACGGCGCCCGGCTGCTGGTGGTGGACGCGGCGACGGGACGGCTCGAGCACCTCGTCATCCCGGACCTGCCGGACCTCGTGCCGTCCGGAAGTCTCTGCGTGCCCAACGACGTGAAGGTCCGCCATGCGCGGCTCTTCCTGAAGCGCGCGGGGGGCGGCGCCGGCGAGGCGCTGCTGCTGCGGGCCCTGGGGGACGGGAGTTTCGAGGCGATGGTTCGGCCCGGGGCGCGGTTGAAGCCGGGCGCGAAGGCCTCCGTCGTGGACCCCTCCACCGGGGAGGCGCTCGCGGAGCTCGCCATCGAGGCCAACCTGGAGGAAGGGCTGCGGGCGGTGCGGATCCTGAAGGACGGCGCGGACCTGGACTGGGACGCCGTGGACCGCATCGGCCGCCTGCCTCTGCCGCCCTACATCACGCACCTCGCCGGCGACGAGGATGAGACCCGCTACCAGACGGTCTTCCACGCCGAGGAAGGCGAGGCCGTGGCGGCACCTACCGCGGGCCTGCACTTCACCCCGGAGCTCATCGCCGCGCTCGAAGGCAAAGGCTGCGCCTGGCGTCCCGTGCGGCTGCACGTCGGCCTCGGCACCTTCCGCCCCATGAGCGCCGAGGATACGGAAGACCACGTCATGCACGAGGAGCGCTACGAGATTCCCGAGGCGACCGCGCAGGAATTCGAACAGGTGTTCCGGGAACGCACCCGTCCCCTCCTCGCCATCGGCACCACCGCCCTGCGCACGCTGGAGGGCGCCTGGGACGGCCAGCGCTTGAAGCGATCTGGCGCCACGCGCCTCTTCATCACGCCCGGCTACCGGCTCCGCACCGCCGACCACCTGCTCACGAACTTCCACCTGCCCGAGAGCACGCTGTTCGTGCTCGTCAGCGCCCTGCTCGGCCTGGACCTCGCCCACGCCGCCTACGCCGAGGCCGTGCGGGAACGGTACCGGTTCTTCAGTTATGGCGACGCAATGCTGATCCTCAACGCGCGCCGGCCCCTCTAAGGGCCCATGGCCCTGGCCCTACAGGAACTCCACGAACTGGTGCAGCACGGGGATCTTGTGCCGCTTGCCCTTGGTGGCCTGCAGGATGCTCGTCACCGACATGGCGAGGCACCAGAGGAGCCAGATGGGCAGGATCCAGCGGAGGCTGAGGTCGCCGAGGATGGGGAAGAGGCCGCTGAAGATGAGGGCCATCGCCACCACCAGTTCGGAGAAGGCGAGCAGCACGCCCTGCTTGGCATTCCAGAGCAGCTCCTCGTCCTCACGGTTCTTCAGGTAGGGCACGAAGGCCCAGGGGCCCGCATAGCAGAGCACGAGGTCCCGAAGGCGCGCTCCGGTGTAGAGGGGCGAGGGGGTCTCGAAGGGCAAGGCGGTCTCCCCCTCGAGGATAACGCGGGCGGCCCGCCCCCCGCCTCGTCCAGCCCGCCGGACCGTCCAGACCCCGCGCTTCAACCTCCGGCCGCCGTCCGGGTCCGAAGGGCCACACCCCGCCTTGCCGGCTCCGTCCCCGGGACGGATCCTGGTTCCCACCTCCGGAGCGTCCATGCGAGTCCTCCCCGCCGCCCTGCTGACGGCCGCGCTGCTGCCCCTGGGAACCCTCGCCTGCGGCGGGGGCGGGGGCGGGGGCGGGTCGAGTTCCGGCGGGGGCGGCATTCCGGGCACCACCTGCCCGACGGGGACCGTGATCGCGAGTCCCACCTTCAGCGCCCACATCCTGCCGGCCCTCCAGCTCAGCTGCGGCTCCGCCACCAGCTCCTGCCACGGCGGATCGGCCCTCCCCAGCGGCCACGTGAGCTACGCCACCGGCAGCGGACGCAGCGCGACGGACGTCTACAACGACCTCGTCAACGTTGTCCCCAGTAACGCCCCGGCCGGCTACTTCCGCGTGAAACCCGGGGACGTGTCCAAGTCCTGGATCATCGAGAAGGTGTCCTCCGATCAGCCGGGCGGCTCCGGATTCGGGGCGCGCATGCCCCTCTCCGCCCCCAACCTCTGCCAGCCCACCTCGGACACCTGGAAGAACTGGATCAACGCCGGCGCCCCCTTCTGATCCCCTGACAACCGCATGAAACCGGCGTGCCCGGCTTCAACCTTCTCCGGGCCACCCCGGTCCAACCTGGATTCCATTCCCGACCTTCCCCATCCCGCCCGGAGGACCCATGGCCACCTTCGACGCCCCGAAAACCTCCTGGTCCGCGGCCGACGTGCAGCACCTGGCCCGCCGCGCGGGCTTCGGGGCCTCGCCGGAGTTCGCCGCGCAGCTCGCGGCGCAGCCGGTGGGCGCCACCGTGGACGCCTGGGTGGACGGCACGGGGGCCAGCTTCACCGCCTTCAACGCCGCGCTGGCCGCCAACGCCGACCCGGTCAGCTATCCCCAGGTCAACGCCAATCCCAACGTGCCCGGCAGCCAGGCCCTGCCCGCGGACCCCGCGCCGCATCCCTACCGCCTGGAATCCTGGCGGCAGGCCCAGAACGGGCAGTCCCAGTGGGCGTGGCGCATGCACTACTCGCCCTATCCCTTCCAGGAGCGGCTGGCCCTCTTCTGGCACAACTTCTTCGCCACGGGCTTCGAGAAGGTGCGCAGCCTCGGCCTGGTGATGGACCTCGTCCAGCTCTACCGGGACCACGGCCTGGACACCTTCCCCGAGCTGCTGGTGCGCGTCAGCCAGAGCCCCGCCATGTCCATGTGGCTGGACTCGGTGCTGAACCAGATCCCCCAGCCCGCCAACACCGCCATCCCCAACGAGAACTACGCCCGGGAGGTGATGGAGCTCTACAGCCTGGGCGTGGACAACGGCTACAACCAGACCGACATCACCGAGCTGGCCAAGGCCCTCTCCGGCTGGAGCTTCACGTCCAAGCCCGGCGACGTGGAAGTCATGCCGGTGAGCCAGCAGAACTCCCTGCGCACCGCCACCTTCGCGGTGTACCGGGGACAGGCCAACCCCGACGGCCTGGACTACAACGGCCGTGTCCGCGCCACGCTGCCCAACACCCACTACACCGGCACCGTCAACTTCCTGGGCCAGGCCTTCAACGCCGGCGCGGCGACGAACTACGGCGCGGACATCATCCGCGCCATCCCCGCCCTGCGGGCCACCCAGTGCTCCGAGTTCCTGGCCAAGCGCATCCTCCTCGGCTTCGTCACCCCTTCGGCCACCGCCACCGTCCTCCAGGACCTCGCCGCCCTCATCCGGTCCCTGAACTTCGACCTCCGGGCGGTGTTCAAGGCGGTCTTCAAGTCGGCCTACTTCTACGATCCCGCCCACCGCTACACCCTCGCCGAAGGGCCCGTGTCCTGGGTCGTCCGCGGGGCCCGCGCCCTCGCCCTGCCCTTCGCCCAGGCCTCCGCCTCCGCGCCCTACCGCTATCCCGCCTGGATGCTCTTCGCCAACGTGGCCTTCGAGCAGGCGGGCATGCGCTTCCTGGACTCCGACGGCCCCAACGGCTGGGCCGAGCACCTGGGCTGGATCAACAGCGGCACCATGCGCTACCGCGGCAAGTTCGCCGCGGCCCTGGCCCTGGGCGAGAGCGTTCCCTACGCGGGCAACACCTACGAGCTCTTCCCCGCCAGCGTGCCCCTCTGGTTCCAGGCTCCGCCCGCCTCGGGCCTCGACGTCTACAACCGCCTGGTGGCCCTCCTCCAGCCCGCGCCCATCCCCGCGAGCGTCCGGGACGCCTGGCTGGCGGCCCTCTACCCGGGCTCCTTCACCTGGGACGCCAACGCCCAGACGTCGGCCCGGCGCCTCGCCTACCTCATCCTCTGCTCCCCCGGCAGCCAGCTCTATTAGGGAGACGGCCATGACCACGCGGCGCACCTTTCTCAAGACCGGCCTCGCGGGCAGCGCGGCCCTCGCCGGGCTCTCGGCCTGCGGCGGTGGCGGCGGCAGCTCCTCCAGCTCCGGCGGCGGCGGCACCGGAGGCGGCGGGGGCGGCAGCAATCCGCCGCCGGCGGCGCCCATCCTCGTCATCGTCCAGATCGACGGGGGCAACGACTGGCTGAGCATGACGCCGCCCACCGCGGGCGCCAACCTCAGCGCCTACCAGTCGAAGCGCAGCAGCCTGCGCATCGACGCGGCCAACACCACCGACCTGGGCAGCGGCATCGGCGTCAACAAGGACCTCACGGGCTTCGACGCCCTCCAGGCCGCGGGCCAGGTGGCCTGGATCCCCGGCATCGGGATGCCGAACCCGAACCTGAGCCACTTCACCGCCAAGGACATCTGGGGCTACGGCGCCGCCACCCCCGACGGCAGCGGCTGGCTGGGCCGCTGGGCCGACAAGGTCTTCAGCGCCAATGACGTGCTGAAGGGGATCATCGTCGAGTCCACGCTGCCCATCATGCTCAAGGGCCACACCCAGTCCTTCGTGGGGATCACCGGCTCCAGCGGCTTCACCTACCCTTCCTGGCTCCTGCGCACCGACGCGGTGCCCAGCGCCAACACCCTGGCCACCGGCTGGCTCCAGAGCCTGACCACCGCGGGCACCGACGCGGCGAGCCTCGAGGCCTACACCGCCGTGGGCGGCTCGGGAAAGCAGTTCTATGACGCCCAGAGCCAGTTCAACACCCTCATCAAGGCCCGCACGCCCGCCGTGCCCTACCCCGGCGATTCCACGTATCCCGTGAAGAACCTCAACGGCGGGAACCTGACCAGCGCCCTGAGCAACGAGCTCAAGCTCATCGCCCAGATGATCGCCAGCGACCTGCCCACCCAGGTCTACTACGCCCGCCTGGGCGGCTGGGACACCCACAGCAACCAGGCCAACGACCATCCCAACCTGCAGCGGGCCCTCGGCGGCTCCATCAAGGCCTTCTGGGACGACCTGGCCACGATCACCACCGCCGCCGGCCCCGCCCAGGACCGCGTCCTCATCGCCACCTGGAGCGAGTTCGGACGCCGCGTGCAGGAGAACAACGGGGGCACGGACCACGGCACCGCCTCCCTCTCCTTCGTGGTGGGCAAGAAGCTCAAGGGCGGCCTCTACGGCAGCGGCTACCCCAACCTCGCGGACCTGGACGCCAACGGGAACATGAAGTTCACCACCGACTTCCGCAGCCTCTACGCCACGCTGCTGGAGCGCTGGCTGGGGCAGAGCGCCACCGTGACCGACCAGCTCCTGGGCACCAACTACCCGCGGCTGGGCTTCCTCTGATCCCTCACCGGCGCAGCATGAGCACCGCCATCGCCGCCATCACGACGGCGAAAGCGATCCGCAGGGCCGGGCCCTTCACCGACGTGGCCAGGCGCGCGCCGAAGAAGGCGCCCGCCATGAAGCCCGCCGCCACGCCGCCGAGGATGGCCCAGGGCAGGCCGTTCTGGGCGGTGGCGTAGACGATCACGCCCGGCAGGAAGATGGGGGGCAGCATCACGGCGAGGCTGGTGGCCTGGGCCTCGTGCTGGGACATCCCGAGCCACGCCGCCAGCAGCGGGATGATCACCACGCCGCCCCCGATGCCCAGCAGGCCCGAGGACACCCCGCCGACGAGGCCGATGGCCAGGCCGGGCGCCACCGTCGCTTCCCCGGCCACGGCGGGGGCCGGACCCGGCGCCCGGGCCTCCCCGGCCAGCAGCATCCGCAGCGCCATCAGGACCAGGAAACCGGCGAAGCCCCAGCGGAGGGGCGGTTCGGGGATGCGGTTCGCGAGCAGGCTGCCGCCGTACACGCCCCCCAGGAAGCCCGCGACCAGGAGGCCGACCAGCCTCCAGCGGATGCGCACCCCCATGCGCCGGTAGTGCAGGACCGCCGGCAGGCCGTTGGGCAGCAGCATGGCCGCCAGCGTCACGCCCTGGGCCTGGTGCTGGTTGAGTCCCAGGGCCAGGCCCAGCAGGGGCACCAGCACGATGCCGCCTCCGATGCCGAACATGCCGCTGAGGAGGCCGCCGGCGAGGCCCGACCCGAAACCCGCGGCGGCCTGCAGGAGCGGGCTCACCTGCGCGCCCCGTCCAGGGGCAGTTCGGGATGCCTGGCGTCGAAGGAGAGACCCCGCCGCGCGCCCAGGCCCTCCACCGTGACCAGGTTCTGCTGGGCGCGGTGGCGGTCGAAGAAGAGGGTGTGGCGCAGCCGCGCGCCCTTCGCCGACGCGAGCGGCGCCTCCAGGGTCAGCACGAGGTCGAAGGCGTCGGCGTCCTGGGACGCGACCTTCCAGGCAAGGACCCGGCCCGCGCCGTCCCGGAGGACGATGCGGTCGTTCAGGTAGGCCTGCAGCAGGGCGGGCTCGAAGATCTCGCCATCCTTGAGCGGCAGGCGCCGCCCCGCGAAGGCCTCCAGTTCCGGCTGCAAGTGGTGCAGCACCAGGCGCAGCCGCAGGGAGGCCCGGCCCTTGGCGAGGGTGAGCACGCCGTAGGTCACGGGATAGTCGTGGGCGGGCGCGGCGAGGGCGGCCGTCACGACGAGGCTCAGGGCTCGGGTCCTCATGGCCTCGAGTATCGCGCGGAGCGGGTTCCCTTCCGGGGCGGGATGCTCCGGAACCCGGAGCCCGGGAGGCGGCCGCTCAGGGCCTGGACCCCGGCCGCTGGGCCACCGGTGCCGGCGCCTCGCCCTTCCGCCCCTCCCCGCCGGGCCGGACCGCCTGCATGGGATTCGGCGTCCGGGGCGGCGGCGGCGCGAGGTCGAGGATCTGCGGCGGACCGATGCGTCGGGCATAGCTGTCGTTGGAGCGGTCCACGTCCGGGATCTCCAGGAAGGGATCCAGCTCCACGGCGACGAGCTCCTTCTCGGTCGCCACCAGCTTCGAGAAGCGCTCCTCGTTCTGCATCCAGGCCTGCGCCGGGAGGCGGAGGAGCTCGGTGCTGCCGTCCCTGAACTCAAGCCGCGCGATGATGGGCATGGGGAACTTCCCCACGTTGCGGAACGTGATGCGGTAGAGGTTCTTGGCGTAGCCGAGCCACGCCTTGGCGTCCGGGTCCAGGGCCTTCCGGTGGGCCTCGAACTTCTGGAGGTCCGCCGCGGTGACGCCGTAGCGGTCCCAGCCGCCGTCGGTGTAGAAGTCCTGGAGGCCCAGGCGCTTCTCTTCGCCGCCCTCGGGGATGAGGGCCTTGTCCCGCAGCTTCGAGATGTTCTGGTCGCGGCGGGCGTCAGCCTCCTTCTGGCGCGCCTTGGCCTTCGCCGGATCGCCGTCGCCGAGGCGGAACCACTCGACGTTCTCCACCGCGAGGTCCGGGGCCAGGGTCATGTAGAACCAGCCGCGCCAGAACCAGTCCAGGTCCAGCCCGGAGGCGTCGTTCATGGTGCGGAAGAAGTCGCTCGGCTGGGGCCGCTTGAACTTCCAGCGCCGGGCGTACTCCTTGAACGCGAAGTCGAAGAGCTCCCGGCCCATGATCGTCTCGCGCAGCATGTTGAAGCCCGCGGCGGGCTTCTGGTAGGCGTTGGGCCCGAAGTGCCGGACGGCGTCGCTCTGGGTCATGATGGGCGTCGCGTCGGGGAACTTGAGGTAGTCGGTGATGCCCTGGACGATGCTGCGGGTCGTGGGGAAGTCCGGATCCCACTCCTTCTCCGCGAGGTACTGGAGGAAGGTGTTGAAGCCCTCGTCCATCCAGGACCACTGGCGCTCGTCGCTGTTGACGATCATGGGGAAGAAGTTGTGGCCGACCTCGTGGATGACGACCCCCACGAGGCCCTGCTTGGTGCGCTCGCTGTAGGTGCCGTCCTTCTCCGGCCGGGGGCCGTTGAAGCAGAGCATCGGGTACTCCATGCCGCCGCCGCCCCCGAGGCCGAGGCAGCTGATGGCCACCGGATAGGGGTAGTCGAAGGTGTAGCGGCCGTAGACCTTCAGGGTGTGCGCCACCGCCGCGGTGCTGTAGCGGTCCCAGAGGGGCATGCCCTCCTTCGTGTAGCCGCTCATGGCCAGCACCGTGCGGCCGTTCACGTCCACGCCCTGGGCGTCCCAGATCTGCCGCCGGCAGGTGTTCCAGGCGAAGTCCCGCACGTTGGCGGCCTTGAACCTCCAGACGGAAGTCCCCGATCGGCCCGGCCGCGATTCCGGCGTTCCCGCCTCCTCGGGGCTGACGATGAAGACCGGCTTCGCGGAGGTCCTCGCCTTGGCGAGGCGCTCCCGCTGGGCCGGCGTGAGCACCTCCTGGGGATTCTGCAGCTCCCCGGTGGCCAGCACCGTGAAGTCCCAGGGCACCGTGATCTCCACGTCCCAGTCGCCGAACTCGAGGGTGAACTCGCCCTGGCCGAGGAACTGCTGGTGCTGCCAGCCCAGGTCGTCGGTGTAGGCCGCCAGCCGCGGCTGCCACTGGGCGAGGTTGTAGAGCCGCGCCCCGTCCTCGAACTGCTCCACGCCGCTGCGCCCGCCGGCGTGCTTGTAGTTGTTGACGACGTAGTCCCAGGCCACCGAGAACTTCAGCGCCTGTCCGGGCTTCAGCGGCGCCGGCAGGTCCACCCGCATCATGGTGTCCACCACGGTGAAGGGCAGGTCCCGGCCGGCGGCGTCCTTCACGGCGCGGATGCGGCAGCCGTCGCGGTTGTCCTTGGACTCCACGGCCCGCAGGGCCCAGGTCGAGACGCCCGGCCGGCCCTCCCCGGCCATGGCCGCGAGGTTGGGCGCCGAACGGCTGTTGGCCCCGGTGGAGGTCGCCTTCCGGATGTTCTGGTCGAGCTGGAGCCAGAGGTAGCGCAGTTCGTCCGGGGCGTTGTTGTGGTAGGTGATCTCCTCGGTCCCGGCGACGGTCTGGGTGGCGTCGTCCAGGGCCACCCGGATGCGGTAGTCCACCTGCTGCTGCCAGTAGCGGTGGCCCGGCGCGCCGCTGGCCGCGCGGTAGACGTTGGGGGTGGGCAGGTTCTCCAGCTTGCGGAAGAAGCTCTCGTTGGCCTTGCTGCGGTTCTCCGGCAGCGTCGGCCCCTGGGGCGCCTGGGCCGTCAGGGAGAGACCGGCCAGCAGCGCGGAAAGCGTCGGTCGGCGCACGGGAGCCTCCAGGGAAAAGAGCCATCGTATCACGATGGATACCCCCCGCCAGGGGCGTGTTCCAATGGCAGGGATGCAGATCCAGGTCACCGACGACGTCCTCATCGACAGCCGCCGCGCCGTGTGGATGCCCAAGGCGGGCACCCTGGTGGTCGCGGACCTCTTCTTCGGCCTGGGCGCGGCCCGCCGGAAGAAGCCCGACCTGCTGCCCGTGGCCCAGCAGAACGAGATCTGGGAACGCCTCCTGGGCCTGGTGGCGGACCTCGCCCCCACCCGCATCGCCATCCTCGGGGACATGAAGCCGAACCAGGGCGGCCTCGAGGGGGAGGAGGCCGAGGAGCTGCGCCAGATCATCGCCAAGCTCCAGGGCCGCGGGAAGCGCGAGCTGGTCCAGGTGGTGGGGCATCCCGAGCGGGCCTGGGGCCCGGCGCTGGAAGGCACCGGCCTGCAGCCCCTGGAGACCTGGCGGGTGGGCCGCCACACGCTGATGCACCGCCGGCGCGTCTTCGTCTATCCCCGGCACGAGCCCCGGGACGGCTTCTGGATCAACGGCGGCCTCCATCCGCTCTTCGTGGAACCCCAGGTCGGCCCCGACCACGGGGAGGCCTGGATCCGCCACCCCTCCTTCCTCTTCACGGGCTATGCGCTGGTGATGCCGCCCTTCGTGGGCTACGCCCAGGGCTGGGAGGTCATGCAGCCGGACCGGCTGCCGAGGCAGGCCCGGGCCTGGAAGCTGGTGGGGTCCCACCTGGCCTCCCTCGACCTTCCCGAGCTGCCCGCGCCGCCGGAGTCCCTGCGCACCCTCGCGCGGACCGGGCGCCCGGCCCGGGGCCGGCCGGCCCCCGCCGGGGAGGGTTGAAGCCTAGCGGCCGCCGCGGGAGGACCCGACGGCCACCTTGCCGGAGGACTTCGCCGGAGCCTTGACGGGCGCGCCGCCCCGGAAGGTCCGGCCATCGTCCAGGGTGAGGTCCCAGCCCAGCCGGTCCCCCGGCTTGAGCCCCAGGCGCCGGAAGGTGCCCGCGGCGAACTCCACGAAGTGCCGCGCGGGCTTCGTGCCGCCGTAGGTGGGGCAGTCGTCGCCGCGCAGGGGGCTGCAGGGCGGCACGTTCTCGGCGATCTCCACCACGGTGCCGTCGGCGGCGACCCAGGCCACGTCCAGGCTGATGAGGCAGTTCTTCATCCAGATGGGATGGAGGCCATCCTCCTCGTAGACGAAGAACATGCACCGGTCCTTCGCGAACTGGGCCCGGTACATCAGCCCCCGGGCGCGCTCGGCGTCGCTGCGGGCCACCTCCGCCAGGAAGGACTTGCCCTTGGCCACGACGGTGCCGCCGGAGGTGGCCGCGGTCATGGAGAACCCGGAGACCGCGGACAGGGCTAGGGACGTCAACCGGCGCATGCGGCCTCCTCGGGGTCAGTGTAAGCCCATTTCGCACCCCTAGGCCTCGCATCATGGGGTATGCTGTCCGGCCCCCTGCAGTTCTCCCGGACCTCTCCGCCCCGGAGGAACCCTGACATCTCCGCGCCCCCGTGCCCTCCCGCTGCTCCTGGTCCTGGCCAGCGGCGCCCTCCTCCCCGCGCGGGCTTCCGGGGCCCGCCAGGAGCCGGCGCCTCCCCCGCCCAAAGCGCTTCGGGCCCATCGAACGCCCGTCCCCCTGGTGCTGGACGGGCGCCTGGACGAACCCGCCTGGCGGGACGCGGAGGTGGCCACCGGCTTCACCCGGGAGTGGCCGGTGCGGGGCGAGCCTGCGAAGCAGCGCACGGAGGTCCGCGTCCTCTACGACGACCACTTCGTCTACGTCGGCGCCCGCATGCACCACGACCCGGCCCTGGAAGGGGGCACGACCCACGTCGTCCGGCGCCTTCACCGCCGGGACCAGGACAGCCAGGGGGACTGGTTCGGCGTGGCGATCGACTCCCTCCACGACGGCCGAACGGCCTTCCTCTTCGAGGTGAACGCCGCCGGCGTGCAGAAGGACCAGGTGATCTTCCAGGACACCAGCTTCGACAGCACCTGGGACGGGGTGTGGGAGAGCGCGGTCTCGGTGGACAAGCTCGGCTGGACCGCGGAGCTGAAAATCCCCCTCTCGCTCCTGCGCATGCACAACGGCAGCGGGCAGCAGACCTGGGGCATCAACTTCAACCGCAGCGACCAGGGGCCGGTCCGGGAGTTCACGCGCTGGTACGAGGTGCCCCGGGGGGAGAACGCCTTCGTGAGCCGCTTCCCCCACCTCACGGGCATCGAGGGGGTGAAGCCCCAGTCCCGCCGCGAGTGGATCCCCTACCTCAGCGCTGCGCGCAAGTTCGAGACCACCGCGGCTTTCGACGACCGGAAGTGGGACGGCAAGGCGGGCCTGGACGCCCACCTGGGCCTCAATTCCTTCAGCCAGCTGGACCTGGCCATCCGGCCGGACTTCGGCCAGGTGGAGGTGGACCAGGTGGTGCTGAACCTGAGCACCATCGAGACCTTCTTCCCCGAGAAGCGACCCTTCTTCCTGGAGGGCTCGGAGATCTTCCGCACCGTGGGACCGACCCTCTTCTACAGCCGCCGCATCGGGCGAGGCCTCGGAACTCCGGACCTCAATCCAGGCGAGGTCGTGGTGGAGCATCCACTGGCGGCGGAGATCGCCGCGGCGGGCAAGGTCACCACCAAGACCGAGGGCGGCCTGAACATCGGCGTCCTGGGGGCCGCGGTGGAGAATGAGAAGGCCCGGTTCCAGGATGCCGGCGGCCGGGAGTCCAGGCGCGAGGTCTCCCCCTACACGACCTACGGCGTGGTGCGCGCCCAGCAGCTCCTGGACGCCCGGGGCAGCTTCCTCGGCGGCTTCGTCTCCGCGGTGCGGGAGGCCGGGCCCTCGGGCCGGCAGGCCTTCGTGGGGGCCGTGGACGGCGTCCTGAAATCCGCCGACCGCAGCGGAACCCTCGATTTCGCCCTCATCCATTCCCAGGCCGGACCCAGGGACGGGGAGAGCCCCGCGGGCTGGTTCGGCCGCCTCAGCGCGGAGAAGCAGTGGACCAGCGGCTGGTCCCTGGATGCCGCGGTCATCAACGTGGGCCACGACTTCTACATCAACGACCTGGGCTACCGGGGCCGCTTCGACGAGCAGCTCATCAACGCCTGGGGCACCCGGCGCTGGGACCGCACCTGGGGCATCTTCCGGAACTGGGAATGGGGCTGGGACGCGGGCATCGAACGGGACCAGCGGGGCCGCGTCTTCAGCCGCTGGGCGGACCTGCGCGCCCGCACGGACTTCACCAACTTCGTGGCCCTCTGGGCCCAGGCCGGCACCAACTTCCCCGTGGACGACGACCGGGAGCTGCGGACCTACGCCGATCCGGTGAAGAAGTACCTCCACTACGACGCCGTCCCCTTCGCGAGCCTGGGCTTCGACACGCCCGGCAACAAGCCCTGGTACGTCCGGGTCAACGTGAACCGCGCCTGGTACGAGGGCGGGCCCAGCACGGACACGAACGTCTTCAACCTCGTGAAGCCCCTGCCGGCCCTGGAGCTGCAGTTCGACACCACCTACACCGACGGCAAGGGCGAGCGCCGCTGGCTGGAGACCGCCGGGGACGCGCCTGCTCCGGTCCCCGGGCAGTCCGCGGGCATCCCCATCACGGGCCTGCGGCGCCTCAGCCAGCTCAACCAGGTGCTGCGGGTGTCCTACGCCTTCACGCCGAAGCTGACGGTCCAGCTCTTCGCCCAGTGGCTGGCGGTCTCCTGGGCCTTCCGGGACCTCAAGGCCTACGTGGACGACCGCACCCTCGCCCCCGCCACGACCGCGAACCCCACGGCCTTCAGCTACCGCGCCTCCAACGTCAACCTCATCACGCGCTGGGAATTCCGGCCCGGCTCGGCCTTCTTCGTGGTCTACACCCACGGTGCCAGCACCGACGAGCTCCTCAATCCCCGCGGGGCGCTGCGCCCGGTGGCGGACCTCAAGCCGCTCCAGCACCTGCCCAGCGACGACGTGGTGCAGTTCAAGCTGAGCTGGCTCTTCCGCTAGCCGCGGACGGGCCGGCGGCCCTCATCCGCCGATCCAGGCGAGCAGCCGCTCCACGTCCCCGGCGGTGTGCCAGCCGTGGAAGGCGATGCGCAGGTAGCCCTCCCGCACGGACGTGAAGATGCGCTGGCGCAGGCCCCGGCGCATCAGCTCCACCAGGCCCGCGTCGTCGTCGCCGCGGTGGTGGATGGCCAGGAAGGGGCCGAGGCGGCCAGCGACCCGGAGCTGCTCGAGGCGCAGGGCCTCGGCCCGCCAGTCGGGGATCTCGGCGAGGCCCTCGAGGAAGCGCCCCTGGAGGGCGTGGACATGGGCCGACAGGCGGTCCAGCCCGGCCTCCAGCAGCAGCTCCAGGGAGGCCGCGAGGGCCGCCGAGGTGAGGACCGGCGGACCTCCGGGCTCGAGGGAGCGGCCGTCCTCGAGCCAGTCCCGGTGGAAGTCGGTGGCGGGCCGGTCGAAGCGGTTCCCGTCCGCGACGCCGAGCCAGGTGCCGAGGGGCGTGAGCTGGGACCGCAGCGCCTTCGAGGTCCAGAGGAACCCCGCCCCCTGGGGCGCCAGCAGTCCCTTGTGGCTGCCGCAGGCGAAGGCGGAGGCCCAGCGCAGGTCCGGCAGGTGCGTGCCCGCCCCCTGGATCCCGTCCACCACGAGGTGCACGCCGCGCTCCTGGCAGGCCTGCCCCAGGCGCGCGAGGTCCAGGCGCAGGCCGTCCTGGAAGCGCACCCAGGAGAGGGCCAGGACCCGGGTGCGCCGGGAGAGGGCGGCGAGGATGCGGGCCTCGCTGTCGGACTCGGCGCCGGGCGCGGCGGAGGCCAGGGCTTCCTCCCCCGAGCGGTGGCCGCTGAAGATGCGCACCTCGCGGACACTCACCCCCCGCCGGGCGAGGGCCTTCCAGGGGTAGAAGTTGCTCGGGAACTCGCCCCGGGGCACGAGGACCTCGTCGCCCTCCTCCCAGGGGTAGCCCTGGGCGACCGCCTGCAGGCCGGCGCTGGTGCTGCCCGCGAGGCTGATGTCCGCCTCCTCCACGCCGAGGAGGGCGGCGGCGCCCCGGCGGGCCCGGGCGGGATGGCCCAGGGCCTCCCCGTTCCAGTCCATCTCCCAGGGCCGCAGTTCCTTCTCGAGGAGGTCCCGCAGGGCCGCGGCGGCGGCGCGGGGCACGGGACCCTCGGCGCAGTGGAGGGCCCAGAGGGCGTCCTGCAGGTCGAAGCCCTGGGGGGCCAGGGGCGGCTCGAGGGGATCCCAGACCTGGCCGATCCGGGTGGCCTCGGGGCCGGCGCCGAGGGTGCGCGAGCCGGCATCCGGGCTCATCGGAACGTCCATGGGGCCCTCCGCGGAATGGGTTGGGCCATTCTGCCAGGGGCCGCGCGGCGGTTCAGCCGACTTCGGAGTCCAGCAGGGCCTTCAGGCTGGCGGGGAAGCGCTCCGCCATCAGGGCGCGCACGGCGGCCGCGTACTGCTGGATCTCCCACTGGGCGTGGCTCTCGCTGCGCAGGCGGATGAAGTGGGCGGCCGCCTGGAGGCTGGTGGTCCAGTAGACCTCGGAGTAGAGGCCCAGGGGCAGCACGCAGCGGGCCTGCTCCCGGCAGACGCCCAGCTCGAGCATGCGCTTGTACTGGGCCACGGAAGTCCGACAGGCGTCGAGATAGGCCTCCATCGCCGGTCCGCGGTGCTCCGCTTCGATCTCGCCCTCGCTGCCCTGCTTGTTCACCTTCGCCTGCTGGCGGAAGGAGGCCGGCACGAAGACCTCGTCGTCGGGGAACTCCACGTAGCGGCCCGAGATCTCGTTCCAGGAGCAGCCCACCTGGTGCTTCATCCACTGCCGGAAGACGAAGATGGGGGCCTTTACGTGGAACTGGAGGGTGGCGTGGCGGAAGGGCGAGGTGTGCTCGTGCTTGGCGAGGTAGGTGATGAGCTTGACGTCGCCCTCCTCGAAGGCCTCTTTCCGCTTGCCGAAGCTGACCCGGGCCGCGTTGACGACGCTGAGGTCGCTGCCCATGACGTCCACCAGGCGGACGAAGCCCTTGTCGAGGACGCTGATCTCCTGGTCGGCCATGGGAACCCCCGCCTTTGAGCTTCGCCGAGGCCCTGCGAGAATGGAATGATCGCCATCGCGTCCGGGAGGTACCCTGTGAAATTTTTCATTGATACCGCTGCCATTTCGGAGATCAAGCGCATCCACGACCTGGGCATCCTGGACGGCGTCACGACGAACCCGAGCCTCATCGCCAAGGAAACCGGCAAGCCCTTCGAGGCGATCATCGAGGAGATCTGCGGGATCGTGGACGGGCCCATCAGCGCCGAGGTCATCAGCCTGGAGGCGCCGGGAATGATCGAGGAGGGGCGCAAGCTCGCGAAGATCCACAAGAACGTCGTGGTGAAGGTGCCCCTCACGGCCGAGGGCCTGAAGGCCTGCCATGCCTTCAAGCAGGAGGGCATCAGGACCAACGTGACCCTCTGCTTCTCCGCCACCCAGGGGCTGATGGCGGCCAAGGCCGGGGCGACGATGGTCTCGCCCTTCGTGGGCCGCCTGGACGACGTGAACCACATCGGCATGGAGCTCATCGAGGACCTGGTGGAGATCTTCCAGAACTACGACCTCGACACCCAGGTGCTGGCCGCCAGCATCCGCGGCCCCCGCCACGTCACCGAGGCGGCCCTGGCCGGCGCCCACATCGCCACCATCCCGCCGAAGGTCTTCGACCAGATGCTCGCCCATCCCCTCACGGACCGCGGGATCGAGGGCTTCCTCGCGGATTGGAAGAAGGGCGGGAGGTGATCATGGGCGTGACGATGCGATGTGAGCCCGTTTCGGGGGCGAACAAGAATGGAGGCCGCTGATGCGGAGGATCCTCCTCGCCCTCGCCCTGCCCCTGCTCGCCGGAGGCCTCGCCTGCCGCAAGCCCGCCCCGGCCCTGGCCTACGAGGCCAAGCCCGGGTGCATCTTCTGCAAGATCGTGGCGGGCACGGCGCCGTCGAAGAAGGTCTACGAGGACGACCGCGTCCTGGCCTTCTGGGACATCGCGCCCCGCGCCAAAGTCCACGTGCTCGTGATTCCCAAGCAGCACGTGGAGAGCATGCGCGAGCTGGAGCTGCTGCCCATGGAGAGCCGGGCCGCCCTGCTCTCCGCCTGCCTCAAGGTGGCCCAGGACCAGGGCCTCACCGAGGCCGGCTTCCGCATCATCACCAACGCCGGCAAGAACGCCAGCCAGTCGGTCTTCCACCTGCACTTCCATGTGGTGGGCGGCGAGAAGCTGCCCGAGGACGCCGTGCGGTTGCGGCCCAAGGAAGCGAACTGAGGTCCCTCCCGCTACCCATATCCGCTCAAGGCCCAAACCCGAAAAGATAGGAGTCCCATGCGTCCACACTGGCTCGCACTCCCCACCCTCTTCCTCCTGGCCTGCGCCTCGCCCAAAGTGGTTCCAAGCCGTTCCGAAGAGCGTTTCCGTCTCGGCATGCTGCGGGATCAGAAGGTCGCGGTGTGGCCCATCCCTTCCGCGGACCTGGACGAAAGCACGGCGGGCACCGTCACGAAGGAATATAACTCCCAGGGCAAGTTCCTCGATGCCCTTTCCGTCAAGTTCTCGGGCCGGGTGATCGGACTCTGCCGGCCCAACTCGATGGGCAGCGAACAGGTCATCCGCCTATTGAATGGCTCGGAGGGAACCAAGGGCTTACTGGATCCTGGGAAGCTCCTGGGCACCGCCGATCCCAACAACCGGTTCGCCACGGCCCCGGATCTCTCTGTGTTGACAAAGATCGACGGCCTTCAGGGCATGAAGTACGCCATCGTCTTCCGGGACCTGAGCATCGGGCGACAGTGGACCCACAACGGAGGGGGCGGCGGAGCCTTTGTCGGGAACGGATCTGGGGGCGGAGTGTTCGTTGGGGGTGGCGGTTCGTCTGCTAAATCCAGCGCGCGGCTTCGCTTGGCCATCATCGATCTGGAGTCCAAATCCATCGTCTGGGACGGGTCCGTGTTCGCGGCCGCTTCCAGCACTTTCATGAAGGTCACCGCGCTCCATGAGATCGAAGACGACCTTGCCACCAACTTCATCAACGAGATCATGGGGATCCATTGAGCCCGGCCCTGATGACGTGGGCCTTGGAACCACAGGTGGTCGGAACACGGTAAGCCAGCCCTGCCGTCAAGCGATGGAGTCCTCATGTCTCTAGAACAGAAGATCGAGATCCTCAAGGCCAAGCACGCGGCGGCCCTCGCCGGCGGTGGCGAGGCGCGGGTGCAGAAGCAGCACGAGGGCGGCAAGCTGACCGCCCGGGAGCGCGTGGCGGCCTTCCTGGACGAGGGCAGCTTCGAGGAACTGGACGCCCTGATGGTGCACCGCACGCCCGGCGTCGAGAAGATCCCCGGCGACGGCGTCGTCACTGGCTTCGGGCGCGTGGACGGCCGGCCGGTGGCGGTCTTCGCCCAGGACTTCACGGTCTTCGGCGGCTCGCTCTCCGAGGCCTACGCCCAGAAGATCTGCAAGGTGATGGACCTCGCCCTCAAGGTCGGCTGCCCGGTGGTGGGCCTCAACGACAGCGGCGGGGCGCGCATCCAGGAGGGCGTGGTGAGCCTGGGCGGCTACGCCGACATCTTCCTGCGCAACACGCTGGCCTCGGGCGTCATCCCGCAGATCTCCCTGATCATGGGCCCCTGCGCCGGCGGCGCGGTCTACAGCCCCGCCATCACCGACTTCATCACCATGGTCCAGGGCACGAGCTACATGTTCGTCACCGGCCCCGACGTCATCAAGGCCGTGACCCACGAGGAGGTCACCAAGGAGGAGCTGGGCGGCGCCGCCACCCACGCGGCCAAGTCCGGCGTGGCCCACTTCGTGGCGGCGAGCGACCTCGCGGCCCTGGCCCACGCCCGGGAGCTGCTCTCCTTCCTGCCCAGCAACAACCTCGGCGAGGCGCCGCGGAAGGCGCCGAAGGCTGACCAGCCCCTGGAGAACCCCGAGCTCGACGGCGTGGTCCCCGACGATCCCGGGAAGCCCTACGACATCCGCCAGATCATCAAGGGCGTGGTGGACGACGGGCACTTCTTCGAGGTGCACGAGCGCTTCGCCCCGAACATCGTGGTGGGCTTCGCCCGCATCGACGGCCGCAGCGTCGGCATCGTGGCCAACCAGCCGGCCTTCCTCGCCGGCGTGCTGGACATCTCGGCGAGCGAGAAGGGCGCCCGCTTCGTGCGCGTCTGCGACGCCTTCAACATCCCGCTGATCACCTTCGAGGACGTGCCGGGCTTCCTGCCCGGCGTCACCCAGGAGCACGGCGGCATCATCCGCCACGGCGCCAAGCTGCTCTACGCCTTCTGCGAGGCCACGGTCCCCAAGATCACCGTGATCACCCGCAAGGCCTATGGGGGCGCCTACTGCGTGATGGCGAGCAAGCACATCCGCACCGATTTCAACTTCGCCTTCCCCACCGCCGAGATCGCGGTCATGGGGGCCGACGGGGCCATCAACATCCTCCACAGCAAGACCATCTCGACGGCCGCGGACCCCGACATCAAGAAGGCCGAGCTGCTGGCGGAGTACAACGAGAAGTTCGCGAATCCCTACATCGCCGCCGAGTTCGGCTTCGTGGACGAGGTGATCCTCCCCCGCGAGACCCGCCGCAAGCTGGTCAAGGCCCTGGCCCTGCTGGAGACCAAGCGGGACGCCACGCCGCCCAAGAAGCACGGCAACATCCCGCTCTGACCCACCCACGAAAGGAACCGATGCGCACCTGCCTCCTCCTCGCCGCCGCCTCCCTCACCCTCGGCGCCCAGACCTTCAACGCCGACTACTTCAAGGGCGACCGCAAGGCCATCATGGCCGCCTGCGCCGACAAGGCCCGCGCCATCAAGCCCAAGGACAGCCGCCTCCTCGCGGAGTACGGCCGGGCCTACCTCGCCAGCGGTGACCGGGCCAAGGCCGAAGGGGCTTTCGCCGCCGCCATCGCCTCCGATCCCAAGGATGGCGAGACCCACTTCCTCATCGGCTACGCCTGGTCGATGAACGGCTTCAAGGCCGAGGCGCTCGCCGCCTGGGACAAGATGGCCGCCATGGACCCCAAGGGGAAGAACAGCTTCACCAAGGCCGCCATCGTGCTGCTGGACGCCGGCAACGAGGCCAAGGCCGTGGAGCTCATGGAGAAGGCCTGGACCCTGGACCCGAAGGACTGGCAGAACTGCGTGGAGTTCGCCCGGGCCTGCCTGCGCAATGGCAAGAAGGACCTGGCCGCCGTCCGGTTCGAGCGCACCGTCCAGGCGCGTCCCAAGGAGGAGCGCATGTGGAACGAGGTCGCGCTCGCCTTCGCCGACGGCGGCGTGCCGGCTCGCACCACCTTCTGACGCCGCGTCCCTTCCTCTCGTCCGGCCCCGGAGGTCCCATGCGACCCTTCCTGCCCCTGGCGCTCCTCGTCGCCCTGCCCGTCCGCGCCGACGATCTCGGGCTGCTGAAGGCCTCCCTCGCAACCCTGAACCGCGGCGGGGAGGCGGCGAAGCAGGAGGCGAAGCGGCAGAGCCCGGCGGATGCCCTCGCCATGCGCCTTCCCGTGGCCGGGACGCCCTGGGGCGTGAAGAGCCTCGCGGCCGAGTGGCTCCTCAAGGCCCATCTCCTCCGGCGCCGGGAGGACCCTTCCGCGGCCCCGGACGGCGCCCTCGAGAAGGCCTGGGAGCTGGCGTGGGTGGCCCGTTCGGAGGCGAAGAACCTCCAGGTCACGAGTCCGGGCTCGAACCTCTACCGCGGCAGCGACGCCAAGAGCCGGGCCGCCGCGGCCACGGCCGTGAACGACAGCATCCGGACCCAGGAGCTCTCCACCGAGGTCAAGGCGGCCCTGGACGCTCTCCCCCTCGAGATCGCCGTGCGGATGGAGGATCCCGGGAAGATGGCCCTCGCCGCCGAGGCGGTCTCCAGCCGGCCCTCCCTGCCGGAGCGCGACCGGGCCTACGCCTTCCTGGCCTCGGCCCATTCTGGGCGGTGGCAGGACGTGCTCCGGTGGGGCACCGAGCTGGAGGCCGGCGGCAAGCTCCTGGCCTCCTACCACGCCCAGGCCCTGGAGCGCCCCGACGCCGTGGACTACGCCGCGCTCCTCGCCTGGGTGCGTGCGGCCCGGCCCCAGCCCGCCACCGAGCTTCCCCCGTCCCAGGTCTTCGAGGTCACGAAGTTCAGGCTGAAGCTCCGCGAGGCCAGCGGCCCCGGCAGCGACGCCATCCGGCAGGCCTACCCGGAAGGCTGGCAGGACGCCGCGGAGCCCGGCTCCACCCTCCTCCGCATCGGGGCCCTCGCCCACTGGCAGCGCCCCGCCCAGCGCCCGATGCCGCTCACCGGCGGCGCCGGGCTCGACCGCCTGGACCTCCACGGGTTCCTGGATTCCCCCAGCGGCGCCCGCAGGACCGAGCGGCTGGAGGCGAAGGTGGACGCCACCCGCCCGGGCTGGTGGACGGGACGCTGGACCCTGGAGGGGAAGGACGCCAAGGGCGGCCTGCTGAAGGCCGAGTTCGACCTCGAGCTCCAGCTCGCGCCCAAGCCCTGAGGCGCCCCCCGCGCTACACTGCAGCCGCCCATCCCGGAGGCCGCCATGCGCCGCGCCCTGCTTTTCGCTGTGTTCGGGTCCGCCCTGCTCGCCCAGGCCCCCTTCACGTCCTACGGCGAGGAGTTCTTCAACGGGGACCGGCGGAAGATCCTCAAGGAGATGGGCGAGGCCATCCGCCTGCGCAAGCCCCGGGACGCCAAGTTCCTGGCGGAGGCGGGCCGCGCCTACCTCGCCGGCGGCGACAAGGCCAAGGCCTCCGAGGCCTTCAAGTTCGCCGAGGCCCTGGAGCCCAAGGACGGCCGGGTGCTGCGGATGATCGCCGTCGCCTGGCTCAAGCACGGCTACCGCACCGAGGCCCTGGAGGGCTACGAGCTGGTCTTCACCCGGGACAGCGGCAACAAGGACGCGGTGATGGATTCGGCCATCGACCTCGCCGAGGCCGGCATGATCCCCCAGGCCGAGAAGTTCATGAACCACTTCCTCGCCATGGAGAACAGCAAGTGGGAGGCCTACGTGGCCTTCGGCAAGGCCCTCCTGGTGAGCGGCCAGCGGAAGAAGGCCTCCCCCTGGTTCGCCCGCGCCATCGCCGTCAAGCCCAACGAGGAGAAGGTCTACCAGGAGATCGCCCGGGCCTTCGCCGACACCCAGTCGCTGATCTGATGCCCGGCGCCTAAACCCGCCCCGGGTGGTCGGCGTGATCCTCGGGGGGGTGAAGGTGGAGACCGTCTTCGTCAACAGGGAGGGCCAGCTCCGCAACGGCTGGTGGGTCGCGATCTTCGCCCTCGTGCTCTTCTGCCTCGGCGTGCCCGCCACCTTCGCGACCACGGCCCTCCGGCACGCCGGCGTTCCCGGTGCCTGGCTCGTGCCCTCCACCTTCCTCGTGACCCTGGCGGCGACCTGGCTCTGCACCCGGATGCGGAAGGAGCCCTTGGCCTCCGTGGGCTTCCGCCTGGACCGGCGCTGGGCGGTCGAGTTCGCCGCCGGAACGGGACTGGGTGCGGCAGTCATGGTCCTGGCGGCGGTGATGGTCTGGACCACGGGCGGACTTCGCTTCGCGGTGGACCCGCAGCGGAGCCTGGCCGGGGTGCTGGGCGGGCTCGTCCTCTTCACCTTCGTCGCCCTCTTCGAGGAGACCCTCTTCCGGGGCTTCCTCTTCCAGCGCCTGCGGGACGGCCTTGGCGCCCCCGCCGCGCAGATCGGGCTGGCCCTGCTCTTCGCCTTTGCCCACTGGGGCAATCCGGGCATGGCTGGCGCCACCAAGGCCTGGGCCACGCTGAACATCGCCCTCGCCGCGGTCTTCCTCGGCCTCGCCTACCTGCGCACCGGGAGCCTCGCCCTCCCCATCGGCATCCACCTGGGCTGGAACTGGACCCAGGGCAACGTCCTGGGCTTCGGCGTGAGCGGCACCACGGACCAGCACGGCTGGCTGAAGCCCGTGTTCCTCGGCCGCCCCGACTGGATCACCGGCGGCGCCTTCGGGCTCGAGGCCAGCGTCTTCGGCGTGGTGGCGGTGCTGCTGGGGATCGGGCTGCTCTGGCGCTGGAGGGCTCCTAGCGCCGTCCCTTCCACTGCCCCGGCACCGGCAGCCGCGGATCCAGGATCAGCCTGAACTCCGGCGTGGGCTCGAAGCCCATGCTGCGGTAGAGCTTCTCGGCGTCCCTGCTCGCATGGAGCTCCACCATCCCCACGCCCCGGCTCCGGGCCACCTCCAGGAGGGCCTCCGTCATGCGCCGGGCCAGGCCGCGGCCGCGGAACTCCGGCTCCGTGTAGACGTTGAAGAGGTAGCCCCGCACCGCCTGGGGCGCGAGGGGGCCGGGCAGCGCCTCCTTGAACTGGATCAGGGCGGCCCCGGCCACGGTGTCCCCGCAGGCGGCCACCACGCCGGCCACCTCGCCGGTGGCCAGCCACGTGCGCAGGCGCTCGCGGAAGACCTCCGCCATGCGGGCCCGGCCCGCCTCGTCGCCGTACTCCATGTCCCGGAACATGGCGACGCGATGGGCGGTGTGCAGGTCCAGGTCCGCGGCGGTGGTGGGGCGCAGGATGAAGTCCATGGCCCATGATCGCGCGGCGGGCCCCGGGGCAGCGCGCTATCTTGATCCATGCGGTACGCGGCACTGGCGTCGGGAAGCCAAGGGAACTGCCACGCCTTCGTCCAGGGCGGCCGCGGCCTCCTCATCGACGCGGGGCTGTCCCTGAAGCAGGTGCGCCTGCGCATGGCCGCGGCGGGCCTGGATCCCGGGAGCATCCAGGCCGTGGCCCTCACCCACGAGCACGGCGACCACATCGGCGCCGTGGGCGTGATGCTGCGCCGGACCCCCTGGGTCTTCCTCGCCACCGCCGAGACCAAGGCCGCGGTGGAGGCCATCCACGCCATCGAGATCCCCTCCGAGCGCTGGATCCCCCTCACCCCCGGCCGCCCGGTGGACTGGGATGGCTGGCGGATCCATCCCTTCGCGACCCCCCATGATGCTTCGGACCCGGTGGCCTACCGGCTCGAGGCGGCCGGCTTCCAGGCCGCGGTGGTGACCGACCTCGGCCACGGCACCGCCCTGGTGGCGGACCACTGCCGGGACCTGGACCTGCTGGTGCTGGAGGCCAACCACGACGTGGGGATGCTGCGCGAGGGCCCCTACCCGCCGGCGGTGAAGGCCCGCATCCTCAGCCGGGTGGGCCACCTCAGCAACGACGCCATGGCGGAGCTGCTGGCCGCCGTGCTCTCCCCGCGCCTCAAGGACGTGGTGTTGGCCCACCTCAGCGAGACCAACAACCACCCGGACCTGGCGCGCTTCGCCGCCGAGGCCGCCCTGCGGGGCCACGGGGCCCGCCTCGTCCTGGCCCGGCAGCGGGAGCCGCTCGCGGTAGCCTGAGGGGGCCGCGCGGGAACTCCACCGGGCCCCCGCGCATCCCTCGAGTCCAGGAGATCCATGACAGCCCCCCGCGCCCTCGGCCTCGCCCTCCTCGCGGCCGCCCTCCCCGCCGCCGCCCAGGGCGCCCTGGACAGCCCCGCCTTCGGCGGCTCCCGGGTCTTCAGCGAGGGCCTGGACAGCCTGGGCAATCCCGCCCGGTTCGACCGCTGCCTCCCGGGCTGGTACTTCAGCGCCCTCGACGGGGACCTGAAGGCCAAGGGCAGCCAGGGAGCCCTCGAGGGGCTGGCGAAGGACGCCGATCCCTCCGCGTCCCTCCGGGATCTCGCCCGCGCCCCCTGGGCCTCCCGGACCACCGGCTACGGCGTCACGCTCACCCAGGCCGGCCTCCACGGCGCCGTGGCCCGGGAGCGCTGGAACGGCCTCGCCGCCACGGTGGACCAGGATCCCGCCCACCTCGGCGCGGGGATCGCGCTCAACACCAGCACCGCGGCGGTGGTGCGGGCCGACGTGGAGCGGGTGGTGCTCGGCGCGGGCAGCGCGGAAGGCCGCAGCGGGTACGGCTTCGCGGTCCGCATCGAGCGTTGGACCGTGTTCCGGACGACCGCGGCCCTGAACCCCGCCCCCGGCCAGGAGGCCCTGGGCCGCGGCCCCGCCCTCCTGGACGCCGCCGGGGCCGGGCAGGCCACCCTCGACCTGAACCTCAACGGTGGCTACGTGGCCGAGCTGGGCGGGGGGGTGCGCTTCGGCGCCCTGGCGGACCACCTCCTGCCGCGCACCGTGGCGGGCGTCGCCCAGCGGGCCCAGATCCGGGCAGGGTTCATGGTGGACCTCGGCCCCAGCACCCAGGTCTCGGTGGAGGGCGATCTCAACGAGGCCACGCGGCTCCCCCTGACCGTGCCCTCGAAGAGCCTCAGCGGCTCCGTCCGCCTCGGCTTCGGGCCCGGCCTGGGCCTCAGCTTCGGCGCCGAGCGGCGCACCGTGGGCGGCGCGGCCACCACCTCCGCGGGGGCCACCCTGTACTGGAAACTGCCCGCCCTCTCCCTGGGCTTCGGCTTCCGCTTCTCCGAGGACGCCCCCCTCAAGGCCCTCCTGGTGCGGGTGAACGCGTGACCCCCGCCCGCCTGGCCCCCGGCCTCCTCGCCTGCGGCCTCCTCGCCGCCCGCCAGGCTCCGCAGCCCCCCAGCCTCCAGGACGTGGTGTCGCGCTTCGACGCCGCCCAGGCCAAGGTCAATACGCTCCAGGCCCCCTTCACCCTCACCTTGCGGCGGGCGATGCTCAAGACGCCGACGGTGACGAAGGGGACGCTCTACCTCCAGGGCTCCGACTTCGCCCACTTCGCGTTCGCGCCCCCGGAGGACCTCATCCTCCACCTCACCCCCAAGGAGCTGGTCAGCTACAGCCCGGGCGCCCGGGAGGGGGAGCGCCTCAAGATCGGCGTGATCAAGAACGCCAACCGCAAGTTCCTGGGCCTGGGGCAGAAGCTGACCTACCTGATGGAGTACTTCCAGGTGGGCCTGGGGGACTCCCGGGAGGTGGGCGGCACCTGGTTCATCACCCTCATGCCCCGCACGATGGCCATGAGGAAGCGCATGCAGGCCGTGTACCTGTGGGTGGACCGGGAGAGCTACCTTCCCCGGCAGGTCCAGTGGATCGAGCGGGGGGGCGACTCCTGGCTGCTGGAGCTGGGAGCCCTCCAGACCAACCAGGCCCTGCCCGCCGCCATTACCGCGTTCAAGGTGCCCGACGGCGTGCCCCTGCGCTCGGAGTTCAGCTTCTTCGCCACGCGGAAGAAGTGACGGATCCGCCGTTAGGCTCGACAGGGATTACACTGGGGATCCGTATCCCGACCCCGGAGCCTTCGATGATCGTCGTCTGCCCCTCCTGCGCCGCCCGCTTCCAGTACGACGAAGCGCGGTTCGAGGGCGTGCGCGCCAAGCGCTTCCGATGCCCGAAGTGCAGCTATGTCTTCGAGGTCATGAACCCCCTCATCCAGGGCGAGGTCCCGCGGGAGCGGACGGCCCGCATGGACCCCAGCCAGATCCCGAGCCGGGACCCCGACGCGCCCATCGTGGTGTCCGGGCAGATCCCAGGCCGACCCGGCGACATCAAGATGTCCCAGAGCCTGGTGCCGGTGGGGCCGCCGCAGCCCGCGCCCTTCGCCCCCGCCCCGCCCCCGGGGCGGGATGACGGGGAGACCACCGCCAAGCGGGACCGGCAGGCCATGCTGGCCGAAGCCGGGCTGGGGAAGATGCCCGCGGGGATGCGCTTCAGCCTGGCCTTCCTCTCGGGCCCCCACGCCTCCACGGTGAAGGTCCTCGACAAGCCGAAGATCATCATCGGCCGCGAGGGCGCCGACATCAGCACCATGGATCCCGAGACCTCCCGCCTCCATTCCAGCCTCGAGATCCACACCGACGGCGTGGTCTACCTGACGGACCTGGACAGCACCAACGGGACCTTCGTGGACGGCATCCCCATCACCGGGCCCGTCCAGATCGGGGACCGGCAGGAGTTCACCTGCGGCAAGAGCACCTTCATGCTGCTGGTCCGCAAGGACGACATGTACGGCATGGAGTGAGGCCCATGGCCCACCCCGACCCCTACGCCAGCTACCTCAGCCAGGCCCGCGCCCTCTTCGCCGGGGGCGAGGTCCTGAAGGCGGGGCAGATCTGGCAGGCCATCCTCAAGAAGGACCCCTCCCACGCCGAGGCCAAGCAGGGGCTCTACCAGGTGCGCCTCTGGCTGGAAGCCCAGCAGGCCCCCCCGCCTCCACCTGCGCCCGCGCCTCCGCCCCAACCTGCGCCTCCCCCTCCTCCTGCGCCTCCGCCCCCCGCCCTGCCGGCCCCGCCGCCCGCTCCTGCGCCACCCCCCCCGACCGGCCTCCCGGCGCCGGACCGGGAGGATGAAGCGACGCTGCCGCCCCTGCAGTCGATCAACCTCGAGGCCCATGTCCCCGAGGCGGTGCCCAAGGCCATCAAGCGCACCCAGCGCTCCGTGGGGGGGGCCCCGCCGCCCCCCGAACCGGAGCCCGCGCCGGCTGCCGCGACGGAGGCCGCGCCGGTCCTGCCCCTGCCCGAGGAGGGCGAGGAGGAGCGCTTCATCCGCGAGGGCTGCACCCTCTACGACATGGGGGAGGTCGGTGGGGCCATCCAGAAATGGGAGGCCGTGCTTGCCCGCCACCCCGGCCACGAGATGGCGCTGGGCTACCTGAACCAGGCACGCCGCGAGCTGGGCCTGCCTCCCCTCGCGGGGGAGGCGCCGCCCTCGCGCGCCTGGGGCGCGGCGGAAGCCGTGAGGCCCGCCGGGGATCCCGACCAGCTCCTCAGGGAGGCCGTGCAGCTCGAGGAAATGGGCCTGCCCGAGGAGGCGGTGGAGAAGCTCAAGCGGGTCCTCGAGATCGATCCGGACCACCGCGATGCCAAGGCCTACCTCGAGATGCACGCCCGCACCCAGGGCGGCGCCCCCATGGTCGCCCCGCCGCCGCCCCCCAGGCCTGTCCCGGCCCCCGTCCCTCCGGTCGTGCCGCCCGTCGAAGACTTCAAGGACTTCACCCCCAGCACCCTTCCCCCCCTGGCCCCGGAGGCTCCCGCGGTCCCCGCTCCGGTCCGTCCGCCGGCGGCCGAGGCCGCGCCCCGGGTTCCGGCGGCCCCCGCCGCGGCTGCCAGCCCCGCCGCGCCGGTGCTGCGCCGGATGGACGCCACGGCCCTCGAGCAGAAGGTCCGCCAGGGCGAACGGCTCCTCCGGATCCGGCACTTCGAGGAGGCCATCTTCGCCTTCCAGATGGTCCTCATGCAGGAGCCCGAGCACGCCCGGGCGAAGGCCGGGCTGGAGCAGGCCCAGGCGGGCCTGGCGGGCCAGCCCGAGCCGGGCTCCGCGGACCGGGAAGCCGCCGCGGCGGTGCAGCCGCCCTCGGCGGTGACCTCGGCGGCGCCCCCGGTCCGCACGGGCCCGGAGGTGGCGACCCTCCTGAAGGACGTCGCCTGGTGGAAGCGCAATCCCCTGGCGCTCGGCCTCGCGGGGGGCTTCCTCCTCGGAACCCTGCTGGCGGTGTGGCAGCGCCAGCAGAAGGAGGTCCGGCTCCAGCGGGCGGTGGAGGACGCGCGCAGGGCGGTGATGACGCCCCGGCCCTCGGCCGCGCGGCCCGTGGATCTCAAGGAGAGCCCCGCCAGCGTGCGCACCGAGTGCGAATCGGCCCTGCAGGATGACCCGGTGCGCGCCTACCACCGCGCGCTCTACCTGCTGAAGCTCGATCCCTCGGATCCCCTGGGGGCCCAGCTCCGCGAGCGCGCGAAGGCAGCCATGGCCTCGCCACCCCCCGCCACCGCCGCCGAGCTCGCCGCCCAGCTCCAGGGCGGGGACCTCGAGTCCGCCGCCCAGACCGTCACGCGGCTCCTGCAGGCCAACCCCGAGGACCCCGCCCTCATGGCCAAGGCCGCCCGGATCCACGGTGCCCTTGCCCAGGCCTATGCCGCCCGGGAGAACTGGACCGAGGCCCGAGAGTCCCTGCGGCGCTGCCGGGCCCTCTTCCCTGAGGACCCCGCGTGGCAGGGGCGGCTCCGGCTCATGGACGCCCTGCAGGCGATGCCCAAGGGCGAACGCGCGGCCTGGGTCGCCATGCTCGGCTGAGGGTCCGGTGCACCGCCGCCTCTGCCCCAGCTGCCAGGCCCGCCTGTCCTCCTTCGCGACGGAATGCCCTGAGTGCGGCTTGGGCTTCGAGCGCCGGGAGCTCCCGCGGCCCCTCCTGTTCCAGGTCTCCGCGGCCCCCCAGGAGCCCGGGCGGCCGTCCCTCCAGGCCATCCGCGCTCCGGCCCTGGGAAGGGTGGCCCCGGTCTCCCTGGACCCGGTCCCCCTGGCCACCGGCGAGGACGCCCTTCCCCTGCCGCCCGTGGAGGCGGCGGCGGAGGAGCCCCCCGCCGCCTCGAGCTTCTGGCCCCTCGTCCGCCTCGAGGCGCTGGAGGCCCTCCTGCTCGCCGCCCTCAACGGGGCCTTCGCCCTGCTCGCGGCGCGGCAGCTCGGCCTGGGCGTCGGCGCGGCCTACGGCCACCTCTGGGCCTTCCTGGCGCCCCTTCACGCCGGCCTCTCCTGGTGCCTGATGCTCGTGCCCCTCGTCCTCAGCGGCCAGAGCCCCCTCATGGCCCGCTCCGGGCTGCAGCTCGCCAGCGAGCAGCCAGAGCGCAGGCTGGCCTTCAGCCTCTTCCATCTCCTTTCCGTGGGCCTCTTCCCCCTCAGCTTCCTCTGCATGGTGCTCACGCCGAACCACCGCACCCTGGCGGAGCTCATGACGGGGCAGGAGATCCTCTTCCGACCCTGGAGCCGCATGCGGTAGGCGGCGGCCCTAGTCCAGCACCGGGTCCAGGTGGTAGGGCACCGAGATGACGATGACCTTGGGCTTGAGCAGCAGCGCGCTCTTGATCCGGAAGGCCGTCTGGTTGTGGAGGACGTTCTCCCACCAGTCGGAGGTGACGAACTCGGGGATGATCACGGTGAGCATCACCTCGGGTTCGACCCGGCGCATGCGGTCGATGTCGTCCAGGATGGGCTCGACGATCTTCCGGTAGGGGCTGCGGATGACCCGCAGGGGCACGCCTTCGCAGTAGCCGGGCCAGTCGCTGCGGAGCTTCTCCACCGCCGCGCTCTCCCGTCCCTGCTCGTCGGTGAAGTCCACGGTGACCGCCTCGATCTGGCCCCATTCGGCGATGGCGCGGGCGTAGGAGAGGGCGTGGACCACGCCATGGTGGATGCCCGAGACCAGGACGACCACGCGGTTCTTCTGGGGGTAGACCTGCTCAGTCCGGCTGGCGGCCAGGATGGCCTTCACTCGGATGTAGTGCTTGTGGATGTTGTAGAAGAGCAGCACCAGGCCCACCACGAGCGCGACGACGATGCCCGCCCCGCGGTACTTGGTCACCAGGATGTCCAGCAGCACGACGCCGGTGGTCAGCGTGCCCAGGCCGTTGACGAGGACCTTGGTCTGCCAGCCCGGCCCCTTCTCCTTTCGCCAGTGGAGCACCATGCCCGCCTGGCTGAGGGTGAACCCGATGAACACGCCGGCGGCGTAGAGGGGCAGCAGGACGTCGGTGTTGGCGTGGAAGGCCCAGACCAACAGTCCGGCGGTGGCCGTGAGGATGAAGATGCCGTTGGAGAAGACGAGGCGGTCCCCCTGGCTCGCGAACTGGCGGGGCAGGTAGCCGTCCTTGGCCATGAGGGCCGCGAGGAGGGGGAAGCCCGTGAAGGCGGTGTTGGCGGCCACCACCAGGATCGCGAAGGTGAAGCCCTGGATGGCGTAGTAGTACGCGCCCGCCGCGCCGGTCACCTGGCCACCGGTTCCCAGGATCTGGCGCGCGAGCTTGGAGAGGAGCGTCTCCTGGACGACCGAGGGATCGGTGGTGTGCTGGTAGACCACGCCGTAGTGGTTCGCCAGGAGGGTGATCCCCAGGAACATCGTGATGAGGAGGGCCACCATCACCGTCATGGTCCTGGAGGCGTTGGAGGCCGCGGGCTCCCGGAAGGCGGTCACGCCGTTGGAGATCGCTTCAACTCCCGTGAGCGCGGTGCAGCCGGCGCTGTAGGCCCGCATGAAGACCCAGACCAGCGCCGCGCCGGCGAGTCCGGCGCCCGGCGCCGCCGCCACCGCGGCCGCCGCCTCGGGCGGGGCCGGGTGGCCCGCGAGCCAGCGGGCGAAGCCCAGGAGCAGCAGGGGTAGGATGCAGGCGATGAACCCGTAGGTCGGGACCGCGAACAGGGCGCCGCTCTCCTTCACGCCCCGGAGGTTCATCACGGCGATGAAGCTGATGGCGAGGAGGGTGAGGGCGACGTTGTGGCCCGCGAGGGCGGGGAAGGCGGCGGTGATGGCGGCGATGCCCGAGGACACGGAGACCGCGACCGTCAGGATGTAGTCCACGAGCAGGGAGGCGCCCGCCACCAGGGCGGGGATCTCCCCGAGGTTCTCCTTGGCGACGATGTAGGCGCCGCCGCCCCCGGGGTAGGCGTGGATGGTCTGGCGGTAGCTCGCGGCGAGCACCAGCAGCAGGGCCACGATGCCCAGGGCCACCGGCACCGAGAGCCCGAAGAGCGCGTGGGCCGCCAGCCCGGCCGCCGCCGCGCCCCCGGCGTGGTGCAGGGCCATGGAGAGCGAGGCCATGATCTCCTGGGTGGCGTAGGCCACCGAGGACAGCGCGTCCGAGCTGAAGATGGCCAGCGCGATGGGATTGCTCACCCTCGCGTGGTGGGACTCCTCGCTGGCGAGGCGCCGTCCCAGCAGGACTCTTCTCAAGTTCAGCATCGGTGCCCGATTCTAGCGGCTGCCCCCCGCTGTCAAGCCGTCGCGTTCCGGCACCTCAGTCCTGCTCCGGATCCAGGTGGTAGGGCACCGAGATCACGATCGTCTTGGGCTTGAGCAGGAGCGAGGCCTTGATGCGCAGGGCCGTCTGGTTGTGGAGGATGTGCTCCCACCAGCCGGAGGTGACGAATTCGGGGACGATGATGATCTGCATCACCTCGGGCTCGTTGCGGCGGATGCGGTCCACCTCCTCCAGCAGGGGCTCGACGACCTTGCGGTAGGGGCTCCGCAGGGCGCGGAGCGGCACGCCCTCGCAGTAGGTGGGCCAGTCGCTGCGCAGCTTGTCCAGGGCGGCGCTCTCCCGGCCCGCGTCGTCGGGGAAGTCCACGGTGATGGCCTCCACGTCGCCCCGGGCGGCGATGGACTTGGCGAAGGAGAGGGCCCGCACCACGCCGTGGTGGATGCCGGAGACCAGCACCAGCACGCGGGTCTTGTGGGGGTAGACCTGCTCGGTCCGGCTGGCGGCGAGCTTGGCCTTCACGCGGATGTAGTGGCGGTGGATGCCGAAGAAGAGGGCGACCATGAGCGGCAGGATGATGACCACCACCCAGGCGCCGTGGCTGAACTTCGTGACCACGATGACCTGCATGACGACGAAGGTCGTCACCATGCCCAGGCCGTTCACGAAGGCCTTCCAGGCCCAGGCGCGGCCCTTGTCCTTCACCCAGTGGCGGACCATGCCCGCCTGGCTGAGGGTGAACCCGAGGAACACGCCCAGGGCGTAGAGGGGCAGCAGGGCGTGCTCGTGGGCGTTGAAGATGACCACCAGCACCCCCGCCAGCCCGCTGAGGATGAGGATGCCGTTGGAGAAGACCAGCCGGTCCCCCTGGCTGGAGAACTGCCGGGGCAGGAAGCCGTCCTTGGCCATCATCGCCGCCAGGCGGGGGAAGTCCGCGTAGGCGGTGTTGGCCGCCAGCAGCAGGATCAGCATCGTGAAGGTCTGGACCAGCAGGTAGAGCACGTGGGCGCCCCCGTGGCGCGTGTCCGCGCCGAGGATGGCGCGGGTGAGCTGGGAGAGCAGGGACTCGCCCTCGCCCGTGTAGGTGACGCCGTAGTGGTTCGCCAGCCAGGTGATGCCGAGGAACATCGTCCCGAGCAGCACCACCATCGCCGTCATGGTCTTGGCGGCGTTCGCGCTGGTGGGCTCCTTGAAGGCCCCGATCCCGTTGGAGATGGCCTCCACGCCGGTCAGCGCGGTGCAGCCCGCGGAGAAGGCCCGCATGAACAGCCACGCCGCCGCCCAGCTCGTGACGGGCGGGATGGCCATGTCGTGGTGGGGCGCCGGGTTCGTGCCCCCGGCGAAGTAGCGGAAGAACCCGTAGCCCACCAGGCCCAGGATGAGGACCACGAAGCCGTAGGTGGGCACGGCGAAGACGGCGCCGCTCTCCTTCACGCCCCGGAGATTCATCATCGCCACGAAGGCGATGACCGCCAGGGCCAGCACCACGCGGTGGGGGTCGAGGCCGGGGAAGGCCGAGGTGATGGCCGTGACGCCGGCGCTGATGCTCACCGCCACCGTCAGCACGTAGTCCACCAGCAGCGAGGCACCCGCCACCTGGGCCGGGACCTCGCCCAGGTTCTCCTTCGCCACGATGTAGGCGCCGCCGCCGCTGGGGTAGGCGAAGATGGTCTGACGGTAGCTCGCGGTGAGGATGGCGAGCAGGAGCACGATGCCCATCGCGACGGGCCAGGACCACGTGATGATCCCGGCGGTGAAGGCCGCCACCATGGGCGCCAGCACCGCCATGATCTCGCCCGTCGCGTAGGCCACCGACGAGAGGGCGTCGGAGCTGAACACCGCCAGGGCGATGGGGTTGCTGATCTTGGTGTGGTGGGATTCGTCGCTGGCGAGACGGCGGCCGAGCAGGAAGCGGCGGAAGCTGGGCATGGCCGACCATGGTAGGGCCCCGGCGGGCCTGGGATCAAATGCGGCGCCGGTCACAGGGGTTTGCACCCCGGATGGCCGGCGCGGGAAGGTCCTCGGGACGGTCCGCCGGGACTCCCTTGGGGGCTAAGCCTCAACAAATGAATGGATGGTGAATTCCGTCACGGGTCGCCCCACTTTCCTTGCGGATTTCCGGTGACGGACGTCACAGTGGGGGCCCGGCCCGCAGTCAAAGGGCCATGCAGTCCCCGGACTGAAACCGTTTCAACCCGGCTCCGGAATCCCCGGACCTTCGCGGCGCCGCCGCAGGAGCACCCCATGAACTCCAAGCTCACCACCCTGGCCACCCTCTTCGCCGCCGGCGCCTTCAGCGCCTCGGCCATGGCCCCCGCCGCCACCACCGTGAAGTCCAGCACCGACACCTCCCTGGTGGAAGTGGGCTGCGGGGCGGACAAGAAGGACGGGAAGGACGCCTCCTGCGGCGCCGAAAAGAAGGACATGAAGGACCACAAGTGCGGCAAGGACATGAAGGACGGCAAGTGCGGCAAGGAGCACAAGTGCGGCAAGGACGGCAAGTGCGGCAAGGACAAGAAGGCCGCCAAGAAGGACGCCAAGGACAAGAAGGAGAAGTCCTGCGGCGCCGGCACCTGCGGCTCCAAGAAGAACTAGGATCGTCCGTGGAACCTCAAGGGGGAGGCTCGCCTCCCCCTTGCCATGTCCGGGATTCCCGATGACAGCACTCTCCTTCCAGGGCGTCGGCGTCGGCCTGAGGCGGCCCCACCTCGCCGAGGTGGCGGGCCTGGCCTCGAGCCCGGTCCCCTTCTGGGAGATCGCCCCGGAGAACGTGGTGGGCCAGGGGGGCAAGCGGCACCGGCAGGTCATGGCCATCCTGGAGCGGGACCCGGTGCTCACCCACGGGCTCTCCATGTCCCTGGGCGGCTTCGACGCCTGGGAGACCGAGGCCCTGGACGCCCTGCGGGCCTTCCTCAAGGCCACCCGCACGCCCTGGCACAGCGAGCACCTCTGCTGGACCTCCCACGGCGGCGCCAACACCATGGAGCTCCTGCCCCTGCCCTTCACCCGGGAGGCGGTGAAGCACACCGTGGACCGGACGAAGCGGCTCCAGGCCGAGCTGCCGGTGCCCTTCCTCTTCGAGAACGTCAGCTACTACGCCGAACTGGGCGCCGCGGAGATGCGCGAGCAGGACTTCCTCGCCGAGGTCCTCGAGGGCGCCGACTGCGGCTGGCTCCTGGACATCAACAACGTCTACGTCAACAGCGTGAACCATGGCTTCGACCCCAGGGCCTGGCTGGAGGGCCTGCCCCTGCACCGGGTGGCGCAGATGCACATCGCCGGCCACTGGTGGGACGAGGAGGAGCAGCTCATCATCGACACCCACGGCGCGGACGTCATCGACCCGGTGATCGAGCTCTTCGAATGGATCCTGCCCCGCATCGGGCGCCCGGTGCCCGTGCTGCTGGAGCGGGACAACAACATCCCGAGCCTTCAGGACCTGCTGGCGGAACGGGCCCGGCTGCAGGCCGTCTACGACCGGGCCCTGGGACCCGTCCTCGCGGGGGGCGCCGGTGGCTGAGCGCCTGCAGGCCCTCCAGCGGACGATGGCCGACCTGCTGCTCGACGCGGACGGCGAGGAGGCCTTCCTGTCGGATCCGGCCGCCTTCGGCGCGGCCCGCGGGCTGGAGGCGGCGGACCGGCGGGCCCTGGCGCGCCACCGGCGGCGCCTGCGGGTCTACCGCGACCTGGTGCGGGGCGCCCTCGAGGATCCGCTGCCGGACTGCTTCCCCCACACTCACCGCATCCTGGACGAGGCGGAGGCCTGGGAGGCCTGCGTGGACGCCTTCATCGCCAGCCGCGCGGTGCAGAGCCCCTACTACCGGGACATCAATCCCACCTTCGTGGCGTGGCTGGCGGACAGCGGCTGGGGCCGGGACCGCTGGCCCTTCCTCCTCGCCCTGGCCCACTTCGAGTGGGTCGAGCTGGAGGTGCTGCGTTGGCCGGACAGCACCACGCCCGCGGGGCTCCTGGCGGAGCCGGCCCCGCACCACCGCTCCGCCTTCGACGGGGCCTTCCGCAACCTCGCCTACGGCTGGCGGGTCCAGGAGAGTTCCGGGGAGGACCCCGTGCCCCCGGAAGGGGCCGCGCACCTCGTCTGCTACCGGGACCGGGACCTGGACTTCCGGGTCCTGGAGGTGGATCCCCGCAGCTCGGCCTTCCTGGCCCGGTGCCTGGAAGGGGCCCCGGTCGGCGAGGCGGCGGCGGGAGCCGGGCTGGAACCCGCGGAGGGCCTCGGCCTCCTGGGCCGGTTGCACCGCGAAGGGGCCATCCTCGGCTTTTCCTGAGAAGCTGGTGGGATGCCGCGTTTCCCCAAGCGCGCCGGCCGCGAGGTCCTCGGCGCCCACCCCCGCCTGCCCGACTGGATCGCCAGGGAGCGCGTGAACCTGCGCGACCTCCACACCATGAAGGTGGGTCTGCGGGAAAGCGAGCTCCACACGGTCTGCGAGGAGGCCCGCTGCCCCAACCGCGCCCACTGCTTCAGCCACGGCACCGCGACCTTCCTTCTCATGGGCGACGTCTGCACCCGGGCCTGCGGCTTCTGCAGCATCGCCAGCGGCAAGCCGAGGAGCCTGGATCCCCACGAGCCCGAGGAGACCGCCAGCCGCGTGGAGGCCCTCGGCCTGAAGTACGCCGTGCTCACCTCCGTGAACCGGGACGACCTGCCGGACGGCGGCGCCGCCCACTTCGCCGCCACGGTCTCGGCCATCCGCCGCCGCTGCCCCGGCACCCAGGTGGAGGTGCTCACACCGGACTTCCTGGGGGACCTGGACGCCGTCAGCCGCGTGGTGGCCAGCGGCCCGGCCGTGTTCAACCACAACACCGAGACGGTGCCGGAGCTCTACGCCACGGTGCGCCCCGCCGGCCGCCTCGAGCGCAGCCTCGCCGTGCTTCGCCACGCGAAGGATCTCGGCACCTCCCTCTTCGGGGAGGGCTTCCGCGCCAAGTCCGGGCTGATGCTCGGTCTTGGCGAGACCGAGGCCCAGCTGATGGCGGTCTTCGAGGCCCTGGCGGCCTCGGGCGTGGACATCCTCACCCTGGGCCAGTACCTGCGGCCCACGCGGCACCAGCTCCCGGTGGTGCGCTACCTGCCGCCCGAGGAATTCGAGGCCCTGGGCGTGAAGGCCAAGCGCTTCGGCTTCCGCACGGTCTACGCCGGACCCCTGGTGCGCAGCAGTTTCAACGCCTTCGAGGTGGCGGGGATGGAGGGGATCTCGGTCGTCTGAGGTCCTCGGCGCCGGACCCGCGGGGCCGGAGCCCGGAATCCGCCCCTCAGCTCGCCTGGGCCAGGGATTCGATGGCCTTCATGAACGTGGTGGGCGGGTTGGCGAATTCGGCGCCGAACATGATGAAGCCGTCCCGGGCGCTCTGCTGGCGCAGGGTGGAGAAGACCACCGAGCCCTCCTCGGGCGGCGCCGGCAGGCCCGGGTCGTCCCAGGCGAAACGGTGGAAGCGGTTCCCGGGCGCGAGGAGGTCCGCATAGTGCTCCTCCACCCAGGCGCCGAAGCCCCCGGCGCCCAGGGAGACGATCTCCACCCCCTGGACCCACTCGCCGTGGACCTGGAAGCGTGCGAGCAGCGGGCGGGTGGGCCTCAGGCGCCGGTAGCGCCGGACGTCTTGCATGTCCGTCATGGGATGTTCCGGGGATCTGGGGCCCAGCATACTCCCGGCCCGCCGATGGCCAAAGGGTTCCAAGGCTTGCCACACTGGGTCCCTGCTCCCGGAGTCCGCATGCGCTGGCTGATCCTGCTCCCCGGCTTCCTCGGCGTCGCCGCCGTGCTCCAGGGGGGCCTGAACCGGCGGGTCATGGGCGCCTGGGGCCTCGGCCAGGCGGCGCTGCTCAACACCCTGGTCCTCCTCGCGGCCGTGGGCGCCCTGCTGCTGGTGGTGAAGCTGCGGCCGTCGGCCCTGCCCGACCTCTTCCAGGGCCGTGGCGGTCTCGGCGACCTGCGCTGGTGGTGGCTGCTCCCGGGGCTCTGCGGCTTCGCCCTGGTGACCTGCATCCCCTTCGCCATTCCGCGGCTCGGCGCCTTCCCGGTCTTCCTGGGCATCCTCGCGGGGCAGCTCGCCGCCAGCCTCGCCTGGGACGCGGTGATGGAGGGCCGGCCCCTCAGCCTCTCCCGCATTGGCGGCGCGCTGCTCGCGGTGGCCGCGGTGGCCCTCGTCCGGAAATAGGCCTTCTTCAGCCCAGGGCGACGAGCTGGGCGGCGATGGCGATGGCCACCTCCTGGGGCGCCTTGCGGGGGCCCAGGTCCAGGCCCAGCGGGCAGTGCAGGCGCGCGATCAGGCCCGCGTCCAGCCCTCCCTCCGCCAGGGCGGCGCGCATGCGGGCCGCCTTGGCCTTGGAGCCCAGCAGGCCCACGAAGCCCGGGGCCACCGGCAGCGCGGCCTGGAGGATGGCCCGGTCCAGCTCGCCGCTGTGGGTCATCACCACGACCCTGTGGCGGGGATTCCAGCGCAGGCTCCGGAGGAAGGTCTCCCAGCCCTCGGGGTGCCGGATCACGCCGGGGGGAATGCCGGGCTGGTTCAACCACTCCGGCCGGTCGTCCACGAGGTGCACCGTGTGGCCCGTGCCCTCCAGCACGCGGCAGAGCGCGTGGCCCACGTGGCCCGCGCCGAAGAGCAGCAGGTGAGGCCCGGCGTTCAGCACCTCGATGAGCACCTCCGCGGACCCGCCGCAGCTCTCGGCCTCCCCGCAGAGGCCGTAGCGGGCCACCCGGGGTGCGCCCTCGGCCAAGGCCGCTTTCGCGTCCTCGATGGCCCGGTGCTCCAGGGGCCCGCCCCCGATGCTGCCCCAGGCCCAGCCCTCCGGCGTCACCAGCAGCTTGGCCCCAGCCTCCCGGGGCGTGCTCCCTTCCACCCGCAGCACCGTGAGCAGGGCCGCGGGCCGGCCCTCGGCGTTCAGGCGCGCCAGGGCCTCAACCCACGTGGGCAAGGAAGTCCTTCAGCATCGCGAGGAAGAGGCGCTCGGAGACGAAGCGGCGGTACCTGGCGCTGGAGCGGAGGTCGTCGATGGGGGCGATGTCCCGGGCCAGGGCGGCGCGCGCGGCCTCGAGATCCACGTCACCGGGGGCGCGGCCCTGGACCTGGGACTCGGCCTCGTGGGCCCGCTTCGGGACGGGCGCCACGGCGCCGAAGGCCGCGCGGAACTCCGCCACCCGGCCGCCTTCGAGCCGACCATGGGCCGCGAGGCAGACCTTGGCGATGGCCTGGGCCTGCCGGGTGCCCACCTTGCGGTAGAAGTGGAAGGCGCCCGGGGCTGGCCGGGCCACGCGCACGCGGGTGAGCAGCTCCCCGGGCCGCAGGGCTGTCCGCTTGTAGCCCTGGTGGAAGGCGTCGTAGTCCACCCAGCGCGCGCCGGAGGCCGAGCGCAGCTCCACCTCGGCGCCGTAGGCCAGGAGGCTGGGGGGCGTATCCGCCGCGGGGCTGGCGTTCACCAGGTTGCCCCCGATCGTCCCGCGGTTCTGGATGGCCCGGGCGCCGGTGACCCAGGCGCTCTGGACGAGGTTGGGGAAGGCCGCGCGGATCCCTTCGTGCCAGCGGATCTCTGAGTAGGTGGTGAGGGCGCCCAGCGTCAGGTGCGAGTCCGTCATCTCGATCCCGCGCAGCGCGTCGAGGGGGTCCAGGTTCAGGAAGTTGACGTCCGGCAGGCGACCGGCCGCGAAGGGCACCATGAGGTCGGTGCCACCGGCGAGGGGCCGCCAGTCCGGATGCCCTGCGAGGAAGGCCAGGGCCTCGTCCAGGGAGGCGGGGGTGTGGACGGCGCAGGCCGGGGCGTCGCCCTTCATGGCGTCACCGTCTTCGCGGCGGCCAGCACGCTGTCGATGATCTTCACGTAGCCGGTGCAGCGGCAGAGGTTCCCCGCCAGGCCGTCCCGCACCTCGGCTTCGCTCGGCTCGGGGCAGCGCTTCAGCACGTCCACCGCGGCCATCACCATGCCCGGGGTGCAGATGCCGCACTGGGCGCCGCCGTGCTGGAGGAAGGCCTGCTGGACGGGGTCGAGGGCCTCGCCCTTCGCCACCCCTTCGATGGTCTGGAGCGTCGCGCCCTGGGCCTGCACCGCCGGCACGAGGCAGCTGTTCACCAGGCGCCCGTTCAGGAAGACCGAGCAGGCCCCGCACTCCCCCTCCCCGCAGCCTTCCTTGGTCCCGGTGAGGCCGAGGTCCTCGCGGATCACGTCCAGGAGGCGCGCCATGGGCCAGGCGTGGACGGTGCGGGCCTCGCCGTTCACCTCGAGGTTCAGGGCCAGCTTCTCAGGCATGGGTCGCCTCCAGGGCGTCCATCAGCAGTTCCGGAGTGAGGGGGATCTCCACGGGCGCCGGGGTGCCGAGGGCGTGCTGGAGCGCGTTGAGGATCGCCGGCGCCGGGCCGTCCATGGGCAGCTCGCCGATGCCCTTGGCGCCGCTGGGCCCCAGGGGGTTCGGGTTCTCCTCGAAGAGGACCCGCAGCCGCGGCAGGTCCGCGCTGGTGGCCATGATGTAGTTGGTCATCTGGGCGTTGGCCATGCGGCCCTCCCGCCATTCGACCTTCTCCCACAGGGCCCAGCCGATGCCCTGGGCCACGCCGCCCTCGATCTGACCCGCGGCGAGGGTGGGGTTGATGACGCGGCCCACCTCCTGCAGCGCCACGAAGTCCGCGACGGACACCTCGCAGGTGCGCGTGTCCACCGCCACGTCCGCGGCGTAGCAGGCCCAGGCGTAGGTGCCGTAGGCATCTCCGCGGTAGGTCTCGTCGCTCCAGACGATGTGGGGCGGCGTGGCGTACTGGCTGTAGGCCTTGAGGCTGCCCTTGGCCTTCACGCAGGCGGCCACGGCGGCGCGGAAAGCCTCGGCGGTGTAGGGCTCGGCGAGGAAGCCGCCCTGCACCAGGGCCTGCTTGAGGCCGGTGGCGGCCTCCTGCACCAGCCTGCCCACCACCATGCAGGTGCGCGAGGCCACGGTGGGGCCGCTGTTCGGCACGAGCTTCGTGTCCGGCTGCTGGACCTCCACCAGGTCCGCTGGGATCCGCAGGGCCTCGGCCACCACTTGGCTGAACATGGTGTTGGTGCCCTGGCCGATCTCCGTGGAGGCCGCCAGCACGCGCACCTTGCCCTCGGCGGTGCCCTCCACGCCCGCCACGCTGGCGAGGTAGGCCTCGCCGCCGCCGGTGAAGCCGCAGCCGTGCATGAAGACCGCGAAGCCGACGCCCTTCTTCACCGGGTCGCCGGTGGCGTTCTGGGCGTCGTGGGCCGCCTTCCGGGCCCGGTAGTCCAGGGCCTCCAGGGCGCGGTCCATGATTCCGGGGAGGTCGACGGCCTCCTTCACCACCTGGCCGGTGGCCATGGTGTCGCCGATCCGCAGCAGGTTCTTCCGCCGCAGTTCAACCGGGTCCATTCCCATCCGCGCGGCGGCCACGTCCAGGTGGCGCTCCATGGCGAAGAGGCTCTGAGGGGCGCCAAAGCCCCGGAAGGCGCCGTGGGGCGGGCAGTTGGTGGCGAGCGCCTTGGCGGTCAGATCCACCACGGGCCAGCGGTAGGGCCCGGCGGCGTGGATGGCGCCGCGGCTCAGCACCACCGGCGAGAGGGTGACGTAGGCGCCGCCGTCCAGGAGGAACTCCGCCTCCAGGGCGAGCATGCGGCCTTCCGCGTCGAAGGCGGTCTTGAGCCGCGTGCGGGAGGGATGGCGCTTGGTGGTGGCCGCCATGTCCTCCTCGCGGTCGTAGAGGATCTTCACGGGCCGCCCGCCGGCCTTCCGGGAGAGCAGGGCCGCGTGGCCGGCGATGAGGCTCGGGTAGTCCTCCTTGCCCCCGAAGCCGCCGCCGGTCTCCATCTGGATCACGCGAACGCGGTCGTCGGACTCGGCGAAGAGGTGCTTCAGGGCCTTGTGGACATAGTAGGGGCACTGCAGGGAGCCCCAGACGGTGACGCCCTCCTCCACGGTGGTCTTCGCTAGAACGGCGTGGGGCTCGATGTAGAGCTGTTCCTGGGCGCCGGTGCGGTAGGTGCCTTCGATGACGTGGGCCGCCGTGGTCCAGACGTCGCCGGGCTCGCCCTTGCGGATGCTGAGCTGCTTCTGGACGTTGTCGGCGCCCCAGACGACGGTCTTCGCCGCGAGGGAATCCTCGATGGAAAAGACGGCCGGCTCGGCTTCGATTTCCACCTTCACCGCGGCCCGGGCCTTCTCCAGGAGGACGCGGTCCTCGTGGGCCAGGAGGACGATGGCCTCCTCGGGATGGTTCACCCGGTCCTCGGCCAGGAAGGGCTGGTCCTCGACGATCATGGCCACCCGGTTCACGCCGGGGACGTCCTTGGCCGTGACGATGACGAACTCGTCCCAGGGGATGCCTTCGCCGAAGGTGATCGACAGGATCCGGCCCCGGGGCATCGAGCTGCGCACCGTCGCGCCATGGAGGAGGCCCACCATCGCGGGAGCGTCGTCCGTGTAGACCGCGGCGCCGGTGACCTTGGCCCGGCCTTCGGTTCGGATGCGGGAGCGCCCCACCTCTGTCAGACCAGCCACGTCGAGCTCCGGGAGTGGAAAACCCTAGCACTGGCGCGGGTTTGGCGCAATGGGGAGGAACGGTGGCAGGCCTCGCCCCTCAGTCCTTCTCCACCACGATGGCTGGCGCCGGCGTGGGGCAGCCGAAGACGCAGAGTCCGCAGCCGGTGCAAACCTCGGCGATGACCTCGGGGTGCGGGATGGATCCGTCCTCCGTGTCCCCGACGCGAATCGCCAGGCCCGGGTAGGGGCAGCGGTCCACGCAGGTGCGGCAGCGCTGGGCTTCGCGCTCCTCGGTGCCGTAGGTGATGCAGAGTTCCGTCTTCACGCGGGCCGTGCCGATCTTCACCGCGGGAGGTCCCTCCACCACCGAACCGTCCGCCAGGGTCCGCTTCGGCCATACCAGGGCCCCGTCAGGGCAGGCCGTCACGCAGGGCAGCTCCGTGCAGAGGTAGCAGGGCACGTCCCGGGGCTCGAGGTAGGGCGTGTTCAGTCCGAAGCCCGCCGAAGGCCCCGCCTTGATCAGGCTGTCCTGGGGGCATGCCTCGATGCACTTGTCACAGCGCGTACAGGCCGTGAGGAAGGCGAACTCCTCCAGGGCCCCCGGCGGCCGCAGCAGCTTGGGCGAGACCTTGGTGACCGCCTCCTCGAGCTGGTTGGCGATGAAGCCGCCGAAGAGGGTGCCCAGGGACTTGAAGAAGTCGCCCCGGCCCTGGTTCTCGTCGAGCTTGCGCGGCACGGCTACAGCCCCAGCAGCCTCAGCACGGGCCGCAGCACGCCCCAGAGGATGGGGTCGAAGCCCAGGGTGAGAAGCGCGGTCCTGCCTTCCGCCCCGGGGGCGAAGTGGGCGAGCAGCTCGCTGCTCACGGCCACGTCCCGGGAACTGGGGGGCGCGTCCACCCACTTTACGCCCTCGGGAGCCTCGAGCCTGGCGAGGCTCTGCCCCTCGGCGGCGCGCAGGGTGAGGATGAGCAGGTCCCCGTGGAAGGTGGGCGTGCGCACCTCGATCAGGCTGCCCCGGGGCGGCTGGGGCACCAGCTCGAAGGCCAGACGGTGGCCCAGGGATTCCGTGTCCGGATCCTCCCCGTGCATCACCGCGTGGGACTGGGCCACCAAAGCGTCGATGCCCCGGTCGCCCAGGTGCGCGACCGAGCGCAGGTGGGTGCCGCCCAGGTCGGCGATCCCCGACACCAGCCGGGGGAGCAGGGCCAGCACCTGGTCCAGGGCGGCACGGCCGCGGTAGCGCAGCACCGTGGGCGGCCAGGTTCCGCCGAGGGGCATGGGATCGCCCGCGGTCCTGGGATCGGCCTCCGCGCGCAGGTCCAGGACGCGCCCGGGGAAGGCCGCCAGCAGCTCCGGATCCTGGGGCGTGTCCACCAGGATCGCCACGTCCAGGCCCTCCAGGAGGGCGGGCTCCGGCGCGAAGACGACCAGGTCGCCCTCCTCGTCGTCCTTGCTCAACGGACCGGTGGCCAAGGGCAGTACCGTGCATTCCTGGGGCTCCAGCGCCCCCACCAGTTCGCGCCCCAGCAGGGTCTGGGCGCCTACAACGGCCAGCTTCAGCATCGTGTTCCTTTCGTCCTAGACCCGCACGCCCTCAGCCTGGGCCGGTGCGTGGTCCTGCAGCGCGGCGGCGACCTCCCGGGCCAGGAAGGCCCGCACCTGGTCGCCGGCCCTTCCCGTGAACCGCTTCGAATCCAGCAGGGCGGCCAGCTCGGCCTCGGTCATGGCCCAGGCGGGATCTGCGGCGAGGAGGCCCAGCAGTTCGTTGGCCCGGCCCTCCTGCTTGATGCGCCGGCCCGCCTCCAGGGCCGCGACGCGGAAGCGCTCGTGGAGGTCCTGGCGGTCGCCGCCCCGCTTCACGGCTTCCATGAGCAGCACCTCGGCGGCCATGAAGGGCAGCTCCTGCTGCAGGCGCGCCTCGATCATCCGCGGATAGACCACCAGGCCGGAGGCCACGTTGCGGTAGAGCACGAGGATCGCGTCCACCGCCAGCAGGCCCTGGGAGATGGTGAGGCGCCGGTGGGCCGAGTCGTCCAGGGTGCGCTCCATCCACTGGGTGGCGCTGGTCTGGTAGCTGGAGGGCATCAGGCCCAGCACGAAACGGGCGAGGCTGTTGATGCGCTCCGACCGCATCGGATTGCGCTTGTAGGGCATGGCGCTCGACCCGATCTGCTTGGTCTCGAAGGGTTCCTCGACCTCCTTGAGGTGCTGCAGGAGGCGCAGGTCGCAGGCGAACTTGCTGGCGCTCGCCGCGATCCCGCAGAGCACCTGGCCGATGCGGTCCTCCAGCTTGCGCGTCGCCGTCTGGCCGCTCACGGGGATGGCGGGCAGGCCGACCTTTTCGCAGAACCGCTGTTCGAGCGCGTCCACCTTCGCGCCGTCCCCTTCGAACAGCTCGAGGAACGAGGCCTGGGTGCCGGTGGTGCCCTTCACGCCCCGGGTGGGCGTGGTGGCGAGGATGTGGTCGAGATCGGCCAGGTCCAGGAGCAGGTCCTGGATCCAGAGGCTGGCCCGCTTGCCCACGGTGGTGGGCTGGGCGGGCTGGAAGTGGGTGAAGCCCAGGCAAGGCTGGTCCTGCCATGTCCCGGCGAAGGCAGCCAGGGCGGCGATGACGTCCTGGAGGCGGCGGCGCAGCAGGCGCAGGGCCTCATGGCAGATCAGGAGGTCCCCGTTGTCCGTGACGAAGCAGCTCGTCGCCCCCAGGTGGACGATGGGCCGCGCGGAGGGCGCCTGCTCTCCCCAGGCGTGGATGGCCGCCATCACGTCGTGGCGCAGGGCGGCCTCGTGCCGCGCGATGGCGTCGAGATCCACGGCGTCCTGGGTGGCCCGCAGCTCGGCGATCTGGCCCTCGGTGATCGGCAGGCCCAGCTCCCACTCGCTCTGGGCCAGGGCGATCCAGAGCCGCCGCCAGACCCGCTGCCGGTAGAGCGGGGACAGCAGCCGCACCATGGCCCTGGAGGCGTAGCGGCTGGCCAGGGGATGCTCGAAGCGCTCCAGCTCGGGCGCGTCGGCGGGCGGCAGAAAGGGGTCCGTCATGGACCCAGTTTGGCAGGTCCGGCGGTCCTCAACCTTCGTCGGGCTCCCCCGCCGCGGCCGCGGGCGGCGCCGCGGCGCCGGAGGTGGGCAGCGTCCCCTCCCCCGAAGGCCGCGACTCGCCCAGGGACGTGGGGTCCGTGGCGCGCCTTCCGCCGTCCTTCCCGGTCAGCAGGTCGGGCCAGCCGGCCCGGCCTCCCTCCAGGCGCGCGAGGGTGTCCGAGAAGGCCGTGACCCAGGCCTCCACGTCCAGCGGGCGGTTCTCCCGGTCCGTGGCCAGGGCCACCTTGAAGGCCATGTCCACCAGGTCGGGCAGGCCCGGCAGGAACCTGCTCGGCGGCGGGAAGTCGCCCTTGCTGATGGCCACGAACACGTCCGCCAGGGCGGTGGGCTGCACCAGGCGATGGCCCGTGAGGGCCTCGAAGGCCACCGCGGCGAAGGCGTAGAGGTCGCTGCGGGCGTCCAGCGTCATCCCCTTGAGCTGGTCGGGGCTCATGTAGTTGGGCGTGCCCACCACCATGCCCGTGCGGGTCAGGCCGTCCTCGGCGCCGAAGGGCTTGGCGAGGCCGAAGTCCAGGAGCTTGGTCTGGAAGCCGTCCTCGCCGGGGATGAGGAAGAAGTTCTCCGGCTTGATGTCGCGGTGCAGGAGGCCCGCGCGATGGGCCGCCCCCAGGGCCGCCGCGCCCTGGCGCAGCAGGCGCGCCACCTGCCGGGGGGTGCCGGGGCCATAGCGACGCAGCAGGTCGCCGAGGTTCTGGCCCTGGAGCAGCTCCATCACCAGGAAGGCCGAGCCGTCCTCCAGCTCGCCGCTGTCGTGGATGGCGATCACGCCGGGGTGGTGGATGCGGGCGAGGGCCAGGGCCTCCTGCTGGAAGCGGCCCCGGATCTCGGGGATGTTGTAGAGCTCGGGCTTGATGAGCTTGAGGGCCACTTCGCGGTCGAGCCGCAGGTCCTGGGCCTCGAACACGAGCCCCATGCCGCCCTCGCCGAGCACCCGCCGCAGCTCGTAGCGGTCCTGGATGCGCCGCGGGATGAGGCGCGGGGCGTCCAGCTCGGCCCCGTCGTGGGGACAGGTCTTCTCCTCCGCGCCGAAGCAGCGGCCGCAGGTGGGGCAGAGCTGCAGGGGCTCCACGCCCTTGGCCAGCATGGCCTCGCGGGTCTTGGCCTGGAGGTCCCGCGCCTGGTGCAGGGCCTTGCGCGCCTGCTGCAGCTCCAGCATGGAGCCGAGCTGGGAGGCGAAGCTGCCCACCAGCTTGCGCTCGGCCTCGCCCCAGCCCACGTGGCCGCGCACCACCAGGCCGCCGAGGATCTCGCCGGCGGTGCCCCGCACGGGGACCACCTGCTCCAGGCGCCGCTCGCTGGGCACGTTGCGGCGCTCCTGGCGGCGGTCCCGCTGGGGATCGAGGAACAGGGAACGCTGGAGCTGGTCCAGGCTGGGCAGGGCGAAGCTGCTGTCGCCGAGGGGTCGCACCTGGTCCCCGGACACCGTCACGAGGCCGATGTGCTGGGCCCGGAGGCTCTGGCAGAGGTCCATGGCCATCTCCTGGGCCCAGGCGCCCAGGTCCCGCTGGGCCCTCGACCCGCTCTGCATCAGCGCGGCGATCTGGTTGCGCTGGGCCTCCACCTCCCTCGTGCGCTCCCGGACCTTCGCCTCCAGCTCGGCGTTGCGGCGTTCGAGGGTCCGCAGCCGGGCGCGCACCACGAGCCAGGCGCCGCCGCCCAGCACCAGCACGTAGGCCGCGTAGGCCCAGGGCGTGCGCCAGGGGGCGGGAAGCACCTCGAAGCTCCAGCGCGCCGGGGCCACGGTCCGGCCATAGCCGTCCACGGCCTCCACCCGCAGGGCGTAGCTTCCCGCGGAGAGGCCCGGGTACTCCCGGCGCGGCTCCTGGCTCCAGGGGCCAGGCTTCTCCTCGAGGCCCTCGAGCTGGGTGCGGAAGCGCAGCGGCGCGCCCTGGGGCAGGGCCGGCAGGGTGAAGGTGAAGGCGAGATTCCGTTCCCGGTAGCCCAGGCTCGCGCCGGGGACGAGGTCCCGGGCCGCCCCGTTCACCGTGAAGCCCTCCAGGGCCACCCGCCCAGGCGGCGGCGGCGCCACCTCCTCCCGGGGGTCGAACACCACCGCGCCCCCCACGCTGCCGCCCCAGACGCGGCCCTCGGCGTCCACCATCGAGGCCCCGCCGTTGAACTCCAGGCTGGGGAGGCCCGCCTCGGTGCCGAAGGTCTCCACGGTGAAGGCAAGCCCCGTCCCGGCGGCCTTCGGTGTCAGCCGGGCCACCCCGCGGTTGGTGAACGCATAGACCCTTCCCTTCACGTCCTTCTGGAGCTGGTAGACCGTGCTGTTGGGCAGGCCGCCCTCCTCGGCGTCCCCCAGCACCTGCCAGGCAAGCCGCGCCGCCGCGGGATCGAAGACCACCAGGCCGCCGCCCTCGGTCCCCGCCAGCAGCCATTCCCGGCCCTGCACGGTGAGGGGCAGCAGGCTCATGACAGTGTTGTTGGGCAGGCCCTGGCGCGTGTCGAAGGTCTCGGCCCGGCCCTCCTTCAGGCGGATGAGGCCCCCGTTCTCCGTGCCGATCCAGGTGGTGGCGCCGCCGGCGGTCCAGGCCAGGGTGTGGAGGTGCTCCGTGGACAGGCCCTGCTCGGGGCCGAAGTGGGTCCAGGTCCCGCCCTCCAGCCTCCAGAGGCCGGAGTCCCCGCTGACCGCCCAGAGCCGCGGCCGTCCCTGGGCGTCCAGGTCCCGGCGCAGCACCCGGACGCCGCTGGAGGCCAGCCGGTCGGGGCCGGGAAAGGCGGACCAGCGGCGTCCGTCGAAGCGCCAGACGCCTCGCCCCTGCACCCCCGCCAGCAGGACCTTCCGGCCGGAGGCCTCCGGCCATTCCAGGAGGGCCATCACGCTGGGGGTGGGCAGCCCTTCCCGGGCTCCGTGGAAGCGCCAGCCACCCTCCCTGAACTCCGCCACGCCGAGGCTGCGGGTGCCCAGCCAGAGGGTGCGCGGGAGGTCCGGGCCCTCGGTCACGCACAGCCCGTAGACCGACGGGTCCAGGAGTCCGGAGGCGCGTCCGAAGCTCCGCCACAGGCCGAACTCCAGGGTGGCGAGGCCGGCGTCGGTGCCCACCAGCAGGGCCCGCGTGCCGTCGGCGCCCTCCACGGGGAGGAGGGACCAGACCAGCCCGCTGGGCAGGCCCTCCCCGGGACCGAGGATCCGCCAGCGGCCCTCCTCGAGGCAGCCCAGGCCCGCGGTGTCCGTGCCCACCCAGAGCACCTCGCGTCCCTCCCGGGTCCGGGTGCGCGCCAGGGCGGTGATGCGGCTGGCCGCGAGGGCCGGCGGCAGCGGGATGGCACGCCAGGCGCTCCCGTCGCGCCGGAAGAGACCCTTCGACGTCCCCGCGAGATCGCCCGCCAGGCAACCGACGCCCTGCCCGGCGAGGCCGGCTTCCGGCTGCCAGCGCCCGTCCTGGAAGCGGGCCAGTCCCGCGCCGGTGCCCGCCCAGAGCCGTCCCTCGGCGTCCCGGAGGAGGCAGAGCACCCGGTCGGAAGGCAGCCCCTCGGCCATGCGGACGCTGCGCCAGGCTCGGCCGTCGAAATGGCGGATCCCCGCTTCCGGCGTGGCGGCCCAGACCTGCCCCTGGGCCGCGACCACGTCGTTGAAGCGCCCCTCGCCGGCCTCGGGCACCCGTTCCCAGGCGCCGCCCCGGAACCGCGCCAGGCCGCCGTCCTGCCGGGCGGCCCAGACCGTCCCGTCGTCCCCGACCACGACGCGGCGCAGGAAGTTGCTCCGGCTGCGGTCGGGCATCGCGTGGCTCCGCCAGCGGTGGCCGTTGAAGACGGCGGCGCCGTCCTGGGTGGCCACCCAGATCCGGCCCGCCCGGTCCCGATCCAGGGACATGACGGAGTTCTGCGGCAGGCCCTCCTGGCTCGTGGTGACGCGGAAGAACGGCAGCGCGGCCCGGGCGGGGTCGAAGGCCGGCGCGGCGGGACCGCCCCCGGGCAGCAGGGCCAGGGCGGCGGGCAGCGCGCGGGACCACGGGAGACGCATGGAAGGTCGGGGGCTCCACCGATGACTCTAGCGCGGCGCGCGAGGCCCGGGAGGGGCCTCAAGACCGCCGAGGCCGCATGGCACAATGATCGGAGAGGTGTCCATGTACGAGGCTTTGAAGCAGTCCGACGGCGCGGTCTTCGAGGCCCTGAGGCTGGAGATCGGCCGCCAGCGCCACCACCTGGAGCTGATCGCCTCCGAGAACTACGTGAGCGTCGCGGTGCTGGAGGCCATGGGCTCCCACTTCACCAACAAGTACGCCGAGGGCTATCCGGGGCGGCGCTACTACGGCGGCTGCGCCCACGCCGACACCGTGGAGAACCTGGCCCGCGACCGGGCCAAGCAGCTCTTCGGCGCCGAGCACGCCAACGTCCAGCCCCACAGCGGCGCCCAGGCCAACATGGCGGTCTACCTGGCCACGCTGAAGCCCGGCGACACGGTGCTGGGCCTGGACCTCGCCCACGGCGGGCACCTCACCCACGGCCATCCGCTGAACAGCAGCGGCATCCTTTACCAGTTCAAGGGCTACCACGTGCGCCGCGAGGACGAGCGCGTGGACATGGACGAAGTGCGCGCCCTGGCCCGGGAGCACAGACCGAGGATGATCGTGGCCGGCGCCTCGGCCTACCCCCGCACCTTCGACTTCCCCGCCTTCCGCGCCATCGCCGACGAGGTGGGCGCGCTGCTCATGGTGGACATGGCCCACTTCGCGGGCCTCGTCGCCACCGGCCACCACCCCAGCCCGGTGCCCTACGCGGACTTCACCACCACCACCACCCACAAGACCCTGCGTGGGCCCCGGGGCGGCCTCATCCTCTGCAAGGAAGCCTACGCCAAGGACCTCGATCGCGCGGTGTTCCCCGGCGTGCAGGGCGGCCCGCTGATGCACGTCATCGCCGCCAAGGCCGTGGCCTTCGGCGAGGCGCTGAAGCCGGAGTTCAAGGCCTACAGCGCCCAGGTCGTCGCCAACGCCCAGGCCCTGGCGGCGGGCCTCGCCGCGCACGGCTGGCGCATCGTCAGCGGCGGCACCGACAACCACCTCATGCTCGTGGACGTGTTCCAGCAGGGCATCCTGGGCAGCGAGGCCGAGAAGGCCCTGGACAAGGCCGGCATCACCACCAACAAGAACGGCATCCCCTTCGATCCCAACCCGCCCCTGAAGCCCAGCGGCATCCGCCTGGGCACGCCGGCGGTCACCAGCCGCGGCATGAAGGAGGCGGAGATGGCCGCCCTCGCCGGCTGGATCCACCGCGCCCTCAAGGCCAAGTACGACGAGGCCGCCCTGGCCGCCATCCAGGCCGAAGTCTTCGCGCTGACGGAGCGGTTCCCGATTCCGGAGTAGGGAGACCGTGACCGAACTCGAACCCGACGGCCTCTTCGTCTACGGCACCCTGCGCGAGGGCGGCCTGCACCACGGCTGGCTGCGGCGCACCAACCCCCAGGGCGCGACCCGGGCCTTCGCGCCGGGGCGGCTGTTCCACCTTCCCGAGGCCGGCTACCCGGCCTTCGTGCAGGGGCGCATCCCCGAGGCCCTGCCCCCGGGGCCGGGCTGGGTCGTGGGAGAGTTCATCGGCTACGAGGATCTGGAGGACCTCGCCCGGGCGGTGGAAAACCTCGACGAGCTCGAAGGCGTCGGCGATGAACTGTTCAAGCGCCGGCTGGTGCCCGTGCTGCTGGACAGCGGGCATACCTACGCCGCCTGGACCTACCTGTTTCCCGAGGACCGGCTGCTGCGCCTGGAGCGGGAGGCCGTGGAACTGCTGGACGGGGACTGGGCCGCCTATTTATGAAAAGGGCCACAACCGTGGCCCTTTCAATGGGTTGCGCGCGCTGGCTCAGATGTCGAGCTTGGTCTGCTGCCCGCTCTCGTCCGGTCCGGGGTTGGCCAGCTCGGCGTCGGCCACCAGGTCCTCCTCGTCGTCCAGGGCCATGGCGGCGCCGTCGATCTTGGCGATGCCCACCACCTTGTCCGTGTCGGAGCCCAGGTTGAGGAGCTTCACGCCCTGGGCGGCGCGGCCGGTCTTGCGGACCTCGTCGATGAGGAACTTGATGACCATGCCCTCCTGGCTGATGAGGAGGCAGCCCTCGCCGGGCTTCACGAGCTTGAAGCCCACCACCGGCCCGTTCCGCACGCCCGCGCGGATGTTGATCACGCCGGTGCCGCCGCGGCCCTGGAGGCGGTAGTCCTGCAGGAAGCTGCGCTTGCCGTAGCCCTTCTCGGTGACGGTCAGGAGCATGCCGTGGGACTCGGTGCTCTCGTCGGCCTCCACGCCCTCGGGCAGATCCGGCAGCGCGTCCACCACCTCCATGTCCACGATGTGGTCGCCGCTGGAGAGGCGCATGCCCCGGACGCCCGTGGTGGCGCGGCCCGTGGCGCGGATGTCGTCCTCGGGGAAGCGGATGGCCTTGCCCTGGGCCGTGGCCAGGATGATCTGCTGGCCGCCGGACGAGACCCGGACCGCCACCAGGCTGTTGCCGTCGTCGATGTTCAGCGCGATGAGCCCGTTGGAACGGATGTTGGCGTAGGCCGAGAGCGCGGTCTTCTTCACCGTCCCGTCGGTGGTGGCGAAGATGAGGGACTGCTCCTCGGGGAACTCGCGGATGGCCATCAGGGTCACGACGTTCTCGCCGTCCTTGAGGCTGATGAGGTTCTTCACGTGCTTGCCGCGGGTGTTGGCGGCGGCCTCGGGCAGGTCGTAGACCTTGAGGGCGTAGACGTAGCCGCGGTCCGTGAAGGCCATGAGCGTGTCGTGGGCCTTGGTCATGAAGAGCTGCTCGACGAAGTCGTCGTCCTTCGTCTTCATGCCCAGCTTGCCCTTCCCGCCCCGGCGCTGCTTGCGGTAGGCGGCGAGGTCCGTGCGCTTGATGTAGCCGGTCTTGCTCATGGTGACGACCATCGGGTCGTCGGGCACCACGTCCTCCATGCGGATCTGGCCGGAGAAGCCCGTGATCTCGGTGCGGCGGGCGTCGCCGAACAGGGCGCTCGCCTCGTTCAGCTCCTCCTTGATGATCTTCAGGAGCAGCTTCTCGTCCGCCAGGATGGCCTTGAGCTTCTTGATCGTCTTCTCGAGGTCGGCCAGCTCGTCGAGGATCTTCTCCCGCTCCAGGCCGGTGAGGCGCTGCAGGCGCATGTCCAGGATGGCCTGGGCCTGGATGGCCGAGAGGGCGAGGCTGGGGTCCTTCTTCAGGGCCGCGGCGCTGGCGAAGGCGCCCGCCATGAGGCCGGCCTTGGCCTCCTCGGGGGTCTTGGCGCCCCGGATGAGCTTGATGACCGCGTCCAGGTGGTCCAGGGCGATCTTCAGGCCCATGAGCACGTGGTGGCGTTCCTCGGCCTTCCGGAGCTGGAACATGGTCCGGCGGGTCACCACCTCGCGGCGGAATCCGATGAACTCCTGGAGGATCTCCTTGAGGGTGCAGACCCGGGGCTGGCCGTTGACGATGGTCAGCATGGTGATGGGGAAGGAGGCCTGGAGCTGGGTCTGCTGGTAGAGCTGGTTCAGCACGATGTCGCTGGCTTCGCCCTTCTTCAGCTCCACCACGAGGCGGATGCCCTCGCGGTCGCTCTCGTCCCGCAGGTCGCTGATGCCGTCGATCTTCTTCTCGCGCACCAGCTCGGCGATCTTCTCCGTCAGCGTGGCCTTGTTCACCTGGTAGGGCAGCTCGGTGAAGACCAGCTGCTCCCGGTCCCCCTGGCGGCGGATCTGCTCCACCTGGCAGCGGGCGCGCACCACGCAGCGGCCGCGGCCGGTGCGGTAGGCCTCGACCACGCCCTCGGTGCCCAGCATGATGCCGCCGCCGGGGAAGTCCGGGGCCTGGATGTGGGTCATCAGCGCGTCCACCGTCAGGGACGGGTCGTCGATGAGGGCCACCAGTGCCGCGCAGCACTCCTTGAGGTTGTGGGGCGGGATGGAGGTGGCCATGCCCACGGCGATGCCCTGGGCGCCGTTCACCAGCAGGTTCGGGATCTTGGTGGGCAGGACGAGGGGCTCCTGCTCGTTGCCGTCGTAGTTGGGCCCGAAATCCACCGTCTCCTGGTCCAGGTCCGACATCATCTCGGAGCCCAGGCGGGAGAGCCGGGCCTCGGTGTAGCGCATGGCCGCCGGGCTGTCCCCGTCGATGGAGCCGAAGTTGCCCTGGCCGTCCACCAGCACGTGGCGCAGGGAGAAGGGCTGCGCCATGCGCACCATGGTGTCGTAGATGGCGGCGTCGCCGTGGGGGTGGTACTTGCCCATGACGTCGCCCACGGTGCGGGCGGACTTCTTGTAGGCCCGGTTCCACTCGTTCCCGGCCTCCTTCATGCCGAAGAGCACGCGGCGGTGCACCGGCTTCAGGCCGTCCCGCACGTCCGGCAGGGCGCGGCCGACGATGACGGACATGGCGTAGTCCAGGTAGGACTTCCGCATCTCCTTTTCGATTTCAATGGGTTCGATACGGCTCATGGGTCTTCCAGTGTTCTACGTGGAACGTTCGGGCTGCCGGCGGCTTGGCGGGAACGCTAAATATCAATGTTCTCAGCAAGCAGCGCGTTGTTCTCGATGAAGCGCCGGCGGGGCTCCACCGCGTCGCCCATGAGGATCGTGAACATCTCGTCGGCCTCCACGGCGTCGTCCACGCGGACCCGAAGGAGCGTGCGGCGCTCGGGATCCATGGTGGTCTCCCAGAGCTGCTCGGGGTTCATCTCGCCCAGGCCCTTGTAGCGCTGGATGGAGAGGCCGCGCTGGCCCTCCTCCAGCACCGTGGCCAGGAGGGCCTCGGGGTCCCGGAACACCATGTCCCTGGAGAGGCGCTCGCCCTCGCCGCCCTCGTCCTCGTCCTTGGCGCCCTTGGCCTCCTTCAGGCGACGCAGCCGCAGCTCGCCCCCCTGGAAGGCCGCCAGATCCTCGTGGAGGGCCTTGAGGCGGCGGAACTCGCCCCAGTGGCCCACCTGCTGGTCGATCCAGAGCGTGATGGGTCGGCTCAGGTGCATCCGGACCAGCTTCAGGCGGTGGGTGGCGGGGACGGTCTCTCCCTCGATCTGCACCGCCTCGGTGGAGTCGATCTCGGTGGTGCCCAGGCCTGCCTTGGCCAGGGAGGCGGCCAGCGCGCCCAGGGCCTCGGCGCTGTCGAAGCGGCCGTCGTCCAGCAGTCCCTGGGCCAGCAGGCCGTCCACCAGGGGCCGGGCGTAGCCGCGGCGGTCCAGCTTGGCGTAGAGCTGCTGGACTTCGCCCCACTTCTTGAGCTCGCGCACGAGGGCGGCGCCCTTGAGCTCGCTGCCGCCGGGGAGGGTCAGGCTCCAGCCATCCAGGGCCTTCTGGAAGAGGAACTCCTCAAGGGCGCGCTCGTCCTTGAGGTACTTCTCGGTCTTGCCCTTCTTGACCTTGAAGAGCGGCGGCTGGGCGATGTAGAGGTGGCCGCGCGCCACGATCTCGGGCATCTGGCGGTAGAAGAAGGTCAGGAGCAGGGTGCGGATGTGGGAGCCGTCCACGTCGGCGTCGGTCATCAGCACCACCTTGTGGTAGCGCAGGTTGGAGATCTTGAACTCCTCCTGGCCGATGCCGGTGCCGAGGGCCTGGATGAGCGTGCGCAGCTCGTTGTGGCCCAGGATCTTGTCGAAGCGGGCCTTCTCCACGTTCAGCACCTTGCCCTTGAGGGGCAGGATGGCCTGGAAGGCGCGGTTGCGGCCCTGCTTGGCAGATCCGCCGGCGCTGTCACCCTCGACTAGGTAGAGCTCGGAGAGGGCCGGGTCCTTCTCCTGGCAGTCCGCCAGCTTGCCGGGCAGGCCGCCCCCGTCCAGGGCGCCCTTGCGCCGGGTGAGCTCGCGGGCCTTGCGGGCCGCCTCCCGGGCCCGGGCGGCCTCGATGGCCTTCTCGAGGATGGCCTTCGCCTCCCGGGGATTCTCCTCGAAGAAGCTGGTGAGGCGGTCGTAGACGATGGTCTGGACGATGCCCTTGACCTCGCTGCTGACCAGCTTGTCCTTGGTCTGGCTGCTGAACTTGGGGTCCGGCACCTTGGCGCTGATGACGGCGGTGAGGCCCTCGCGCACGTCCTCGCCGGTGAGGGCCACCTTGGCGCTCTTGAGGAGGTTGTTGGCCTCGGCGTAGGTGTTGATCACCCGCGTCATGGCCGCGCGGAAGCCCTCCAGGTGGGCGCCGCCGTCCCGGTTCCGGATGTTGTTGGTGAAGCAGTAGAGGGTCTCCTGGTAGGAGTCGTTCCACTGCAGGCTCACCTCGACGGTGGTGTCGTTCTTGGTGTCCTCGATGTGGATGGGCGGCTTGTGGAGGACCGTCTTGTTGCGGTTCAGGTGCTCCACGAAGGCGTCGATGCCCCCGGCGTTCATGAAGTCGTGGGTGTCGCCGCTGCGCTCGTCCGTGATGCGGATGTGCACGCCCTTGTTCAGGTAGCTCAACTCCCGCAGGCGCTGGCTGAGCGTCTCGAAGCTGAAGTCCAGGACGTTGTTGAAGATCTCCGGGTCCGGCATGAAGCGCACGCGGGTGCCCCGCTTGGTGGTCTTGCCCTTCGGCGCCAGGGGCGCGTCCGCTTTGCCCTGGCTGAAGGTCATGGCGTGCTCGGTGCCGTCCTTCCAGACGGTGAGCCAGAGCTTGCTGGAGAGCGCGTTCACGCAGGAGACGCCCACGCCGTGGAGGCCGCCGGAGACCTTGTAGGCGTTCTTCCCTTCGGTGCTGGTGTTGTCGAACTTCCCGCCCGCGTGGAGCACGGTCATGATCACTTCCGCGGCGGAGCGGCCCTCCTCCTTGTGGATGTCCACGGGGATGCCGCGCCCGTTGTCCTCCACGGAGCAGGATCCGTCGGCGTGGAGCACCACGTCGATGCGGGAGCAGAAGCCCGCCAGGGCCTCGTCGATGGAGTTGTCCACCACTTCGTAGACCATGTGGTGGAGGCCGCTGCCGTCATCGGTGTCGCCGATGTACATCCCGGGGCGCTTGCGCACGGCCTCCAGGTCCCGGAGGACGGTGATGTTCTCGGCGGTGTAGTCGGACTTGGTCTCGGGAACGCGGGCTGCGAGGGCTTCTTCGGTCATCAACACACACAACTTTCAAGCAACAGGAGGGAAGGCCTGGACGGCCGGCTGCACACTTTGTCCGCGGCTCAGACCGCCGCGGGGCTCGCGAAGCGGACGGGCATGAGGATGTAGCGGAAGGTCGCGTCCTCAAGGCTGGGGCTCATGAAGATGCCCTGGCCCACCTCGTCCTTGAACTGGTACTCCACCTCGTCTCCCGGCAGCCGCTCCAGCAGCTCGGTGAGGTAGTCGATGTTGAAGGCCAGCTCGAAGGCGGCCTCCTCGCCGGTGAAGCTCAACGTGCCCTGGTTCACGCCCTCGTCGGGGTGCTGGAAGACCACCTTGAGGTTCGGGAACTCGAAGAAGAGGCGGACGTTCTTGTTGTAGTCGTCCTTCTTGAGGCCCACGATGCGCAGGGTGCGCAGGAAGTCCTCCCGGTCGAGGACCACGCGCTTGGGCAGCTCGCTCGGCAGCACCTTCTCGTAGGCCGGGTAGTTGCCGGTCACCAGCCGCGCGGAGAACTTGAGGCCCGGGTGCTCGACGAAGAGGGTGGTGCTGTCCCAGGCCAGGAGCACGTCGCCATCCTCCGAGGCCGAGGCGGGGATCAGGTCGAGGGCCCGCCGGGGCACGATGAGGCGGACGTCCTCGGTAAGTCCGGTCTCCACGGGCAGCTCCACCACCGCCAGGCGGAAGCCGTCGGTGGAGACCAGCCGCAGGAAGCGCTTGCTGAAGTGGAGCAGGACCGCGGAGAGGGTCGGCTTCGTGGCGTCCCGACTGGCGGCCAGGGTGCCGAGGTGGATGGCCTTCCGCAGGAGCGCGACCGGCAGCTTCACCTTGGGCAGGGAGGCCGCCGGCGCGGGCAGCTCCGGGAAGCCCTCGCCGGGCTGGAGGTTGTGCTCGGTGTTGAAGCCCTTGGCCCTCAGCCACAGCCGGTTGCTGTTCTCGGGCCACTCCATGGTGAGCACGCCATCGGGGTAGGCGCGCACGGTCTCGATGAACTTCTTGCCCGGGATGGCGACGGTGCGGTGGCCCTGGCCTTCCACCGGCAGCGTCGCCTCGAAGGCGAGTTCCATGTCCGTGGCCTTCAGGACCATCTCCTTGCCGTTCGCCTCGAGGAGGACGTGCTGCAGGATGGGCAGCGTCACCCGCCGGTCGAGGGCGTGCTTGAGGATCCCCAGGCTCCGGTCAAGCCGTTCCTTGGAGACCTGAATTTGAAAATTCATGACTCACCTTGATGATGCTGAAGCGGGTTCATCCCTGTGGATAACGGCCTGAATCCTTGATGGTACCGCGCTGGGGACGCCTTGGGCAGGGTGTGCAAAGCCTCAGGAGGGCGGGGCAACACCACGTCTCCGGGCCGAGGCTGGAGGGCCCTCCGCCACCGCCCGCAGCACCTCGCCGCGAGGACGGTGGAAAGCTCCGGTAACCCTTTCCGGGTCACTGGATGCTGTTGAGCAGCGCGTGGACAGTCTTGTGGAATTCGGGATCCCGGCCCATGCGCTGCTTGACGCTGTCGATGGCGTTCATGACCGTGCTGTGGTGCATGTTGCCGAAGGACTTGCCGATCTCCCCGAAGGAAGCCGCGGTGAGCTCCCGCGCCAGGAACATGGCCACCTGGCGGGGCAGCAGGACGCCCTGCTGGCGGGACCGCTTCTTCATCAGGTCCGCGTACGACAGGCCGAAGGTCTCCGCCGCGGCCCGGTAGATGCGGTCGAGGGGGACGTGGGCCTGGGCCTCCTGGCCGCTGGAGCCCTGGAAGGCGCTCTGGGCGACCTCCAGGCTCGGGGGGATGCCCAGGAAGCTCGCCTGGAAGACCACCCGCGTCAGCAGGCCCTCCAGGTCCCGCACGCTCCCCTTGGCCCGGTGCGCGACGAACTGGAGCACGTCCTCGGGTACCGGCGGCATGTCCCGGAAAGCCTCGTCCTCGAGCTTCTTCTTTAGGATCGCGAGCCGCGTCTCGAAGTCCGGCGGCTGGATGTCGGCAGTGAGTCCCCACTTGCACCGGGTGATCAGCCGCTCGTGCAGCCCCTCGAGCCGCTGGGGCGGGTTGTCCGAGGTGATGACGATCTGCTTCCCGTGCTGCAGCAGGTGCTCGAGGATGTAGAAGATCTCCTCCTGAGTGCGCTCCATGCTCCGCAGGGTCTGCACGTCGTCGAGCAGCAGCGCGTCGTAGGCCTGGTACTTGCGCCGGAGCGGCTCGGTGTTGCGCGCCTTGATGGCCGCCGTGAGCTCGTGGAAGAAGGAGTCCACCTTGAGGTAGCAGATGGCGAGCTCCGGATGGCGGGCCTGGAGGGCCTTGCCGATGCCGATCATGAGGTGGGTCTTGCCGAGCCCGGCCCCGCCGTAGATGAAGAGCGGGTTCATGTTGAAGCTCGCGTTCCGCTGCCCGTGGTTGTCCACCACCGCCTTGGCCGCCGCGAACGCCAGCTGGGATCCGGGCCCGACGACGAAGCGGTCCAGGGTGAAGCGGTGGAACAGGGGCGGAAAGGCCGATGGCGGGGCCTCCTGCCTGCGGCCCGCCGGCGCGGGGCGTCCAGCCCCTCCCCGGGGGCTGCCGGCCGCGGAGGGCCCGTCCGAGACGGTGAAGACCAGGCGCAGCCCCCCGAGGCCCGTGTGCTGGAGCGCGTCGTTGAACTCCTCGGCGAGCTGCTGCTCCACCCAGACCTTGGCGGACAGGTTCGGCACCTGGATCCACAGGGTGCCCTCCTCCAGCCGCTGGGCCTCGCAGGGCTCGATCCACTCCCGGAAGCTCGCCTCCGAGAGCCGCTCGGCCAGGCAGGCCCGGAGGGTCGCCCAGGACGAGGTGGCGTCGGTTGCGGAAGTCATGGCGGCGGCTCCGGCCGGAAGGATGCGTGCGGCGCCCAGGCGGGGTCCCGCCGGGCTTCCCAGGAATCCCCGCGGGGCGCCCGGGGGCCGCCTCGGGGAAGTCAGCCTAGCACCCCCCGCGGAGGGCGGCACGGCCCCGTGTTCGTTTTCCTTGAGCCCGGTGCTAAGCGCTGGTAGATTCGAAGGTTCGCCCGCATCCCCGAACCCCGGGGGGCGTCTCCCGAGGTGGACCATGAAGCGCACGTTCCAGCCCAACAACCGCCGCCGCGCCAAGACCCACGGCTTCCTCAGCCGCATGAAGACCAAGAATGGCCGCCTGGTGCTCAAGCGCCGCCGCGCCAAGGGTCGGCACGTCCTCGCCCTCTGATCGGACTCCGGCCTTCCCCGTGGAGGTGGGCGGCCGATTCAGGGCCGTGCGGCGCCAGGACCGGGCCGTGGCCGACCGTCCGCCCCGCCCCCTCACCGACGCGGGCTCCCGGCTCGACATCCGGATCTGGGCGAACCCCCGGGCGGAGCAGCCGCTGCTGCTCGCCACGACGCCGCGCAAGTGCGGCACCGCCGTCGAGCGCAACGCCTTCCGACGCCGGGCCCGGATGGCGCTGCTGGCGGTGCTCCGGGACGCAGGCACCCCCGGTGGGCGCTCCCCGCGCGGCTTCCCCCTCGTCTGGCTCCGCCCCGCGAAAGGCATCCGCGTGCGCGACATCCCCTACGCCGACCTGGAAGGCCAGCTGAGGCTGGCCTTTTCCCGTTTTCGGGCCTGAACCGATGAACAATCGAAACCTCCTCGTCTTCGTCCTCGCCAGCGCCGGGCTCCTGGCGGGCTACTCCTTCGTGGTGAACCGGTTCTATCCGCCCCGGCCATCGCCGCAGGCGACGCCGTCCGCACCGCAGCCCGGCGCGAAGCCGGCCGAGGCCCCCGCCGGGGCTGCCCCGGCAGCCCCCTCCGCCACCCCTTCCGGCCCGGCCACCGCGCCCGCACCCGCCCCCGCGGCCGCGCCCGCCCCGGCGGCGCCGTCGGCGGCCCAGCCCCTGGTGCTGGAGAACCCGGAACTCCGTCTCGTCCTGCGGGCCCAGGACGGCGCCATCCTCCAGGCCACCTGGCTGGCCGACGGCACGCGCTTCCTCAACGAGGCCGTCCGGGACGAGAAGACCCGGGAGGAGGCCGCCCGCGAGTTCCCCGGCGTCGGGGGCGCCCACGGTCCGCGCTTCGACCAGGCCGAGCGCGTCGAGGTGGACGGCCGGCCCGCCGCGCGCTTCCGCAACGCCGCCGGCGACCAGCTGGAGTACCGCCTGGAAGGCCACGTCCTCCAGGTCGCCCTGGCCTCCGCCGCGCCCGGCGCGGCCCTGGGCCTCCTGCCCCTGCCCGCGGACGAGAAGGAAGTGAACCACATGGGCCGGGTGTTCAGCCTCGACGACCGGTCCATCCGTGCCGTCGCCTGGATCGAGATGCTGAAGGACCCCTTCTTCAGCTTCCTGGGGGCGAAGCGCAAGGAGCTGCCCCCCGCCAACGTGAAGGTGGGCATGGACGCCGGGCTGGAGAAGGCCGCGACCAGCCAGCGGACCCACTACTTCGCCGTCCTGTGGGACCTGCCCCGGCCGGCCGCGCGCGACGCCCGGGGCTACTCCCTCCTCGCGGACCAGGGGAGGGCCACGGCCCGCCTCTACCTCGGCCCCAAGCAGCCCGAGTTCCTGGCGGCCTTCGGGCCCGCCTTCACCCAGGTCCAGGACTTCGGGTTCTTCGGCTCCGTGGCCAAGTTCCTGTTCTGGGTGCTCCGCGCCATCCACCGCGCGGTGGGCAACTGGGGCTGGGCCATCCTGCTCTTCACCGTGATCCTGCGCTTCGCGCTCTGGCCCCTGAACACGAAGATGGTGGTGAGCCAGCTCCGCATGAAGGATCTGGAGCCCCACCAGAAGGCGATCCAGGCCAGGTACGAGAAGTTCGGCAACGACATGGCCAAGAAGGCCGAGATGCAGAAGGAGCTGATGGCCTTCTACAAGCAGAACGGCCACAACCCCATGGGCGGCTGCCTCCCGATGCTGCTACAGATGCCGGTCTTCCTCGCGCTGTGGTCCATGCTCACCAACGTCTTCGAGCTGCGCCACGCGCCCTTCGCCCTCTGGATCCACGACCTGAGCGCCAAGGACCCCTTCTACGTCCTGCCGGTGCTCCTGGGGGTCAGCATGGTGGCCCAGAGCGCCCTGGCGCCGCCCATGGGGGACCCCCAGCAGCGGAAGATGATGATGGTCCTCATGCCGGTGATGATGGTCTTCTTCTTCGCCCAGAGCCCCGCCGGGCTGGGCCTCTACTACCTGATGTTCAACCTCATCGGCCTCCTCCAGACCTGGTGGGTGCGCCGCTCCTACAAGCCCCTTCCCGTGGTGATGTGACATGGCCCGACGCGCCGTCCCCCTCGACCAGATCCCCGCCCTCGCCCAGGGCTGGTGCGCCAAGCTCGGGCTCCACGTGGAGACCCGCTTCGAGGCCTCCGGCGACGAGGAACTCTTCCCCCACCGGATGGTGGTGGACGGTCCGGACGCCTCCTGGCTGGCCGCCAGCAAGGGCCAGGCCCTGGACGCCCTCCAGTACCTCCTCCACGAGGCCCAGGGGGAGCGGGACGAGAACCGGGTGGTCTACCTCGACGCCAGCGGCGCCCGCCTGTTCCGGATGAAGGAGTTGAAGGCCATGGTGGGCCTGGCCGCCCAGACCGCCCGCGAGCGGGGCAGCTACACCTTCGGACCCATGAGCCCCCGCGAGCGGCGTTGGATCCACCTCCTCATCGCCCGGGAGGCGGGTCTGGCCTCGGAGAGCGAAGGCACCGGCCACTTCAAGGCCGTGAAGGTCAGCCGTCAGGCCTGAGGTCCCCGCCGTGGCCCGCGACCCCATCTGCGCGCCGGCCACGCCCCTGCTCCCCGCCGCGCTCGCGGTGGTGCGCGTGTCGGGGGAGGGTCTCGCGGAGACCCTGGCCCCCCTGCTGGCCCTTCCCCCGCCCCGCCGGGCCGCCTTGCGGCGGCTGGCCTGGGGCGGCTACCGCGAACGCGCCCTCGTGCTGTTCTTCCCGTCCCCGGCCAGCTACACCGGTGAAGACGTCGTGGAGTTCCAGCTCCACGGGAACCCGCTGCTGGTGCGGCGCTTCCTGGAGCACCTGGGGTCCCTGGGGATCCGGTCCGCGGAGCCCGGGGAGTTCACCCGCCGCGCCCTGCTCCACGGGAAGCAGGGCCTCCTCGAAGCGGAAGCCCTCCGGGACCTCGTGGCGGCGAGCACCGATACCCAGCTCCGCCAGGCCCTGGCCCGCGGGGGCGCCCCACCCCCCTGGCTCCGACGGGCGAGGGAGTGGCTGGCCCCCTGGCTGGCCCGCGCGGAAGCCTCCGTGGACTACGGCGAGGAGGAGGGCATCACGCTGGATCTCATTGAAATAAAAAGGGATCTCCAACCCCTCACGGAGATGTTCCACATGGAACACCGACGTGGGTCCGCAGCCAGGTGGCTGCGGGACGGCATCCGCGTCGCCCTCGCGGGACGACCCAATGCCGGGAAGAGCACCCTCTTCAATGCCCTGGCGGGTGAGGACCGGGCCATCGTGACCGACCAGCCCGGGACCACCCGGGACGTCCTGGAGGTCCGGGCGGACTGGGCGGGGCTCCCCCTCCACGTCTTCGACATGGCGGGCCTCCGGGAGACCGGGGACGCCGTGGAGCGGCTGGGGGTGGCCCGGGTGGAGGGCGTCCTGGCCCAGGCGGATCTCATCCTCCACCTCCTCCCCGCCATGGATCCAGGTCCTGACCCGGTGGTGGTCTCCCGCCTCGCACCCTTCCAGGGACGGGTGCTCGAGGTGCGCACCTTCGCCGACCGGGCGGACGGGCCGGGCCTGCGCATCGCCGCCCCCTCGGGGGACCTCGGGGCCCTGGCCCAAGCCCTGAACGAGCGATTCCTCGGCGGCCTCGCTCCGGACGCCTGCCTGGGGGCCCTGGCCACGGCGCGGCAGCGCGGCCTCCTCGAGGCCCTGGCCTCCCAGGCCGACACCCTCCTTGCCCTGGAGCCCGGCGGACCTCCGGAAATCCCCGCCAGCCTGCTGCAGGGCCTCTGGGGCCTGCTGCTCCGGCTGACGGGCGAGGACCGGGCCGAGTCCGCCCTGGACGAGGTCTTCGGAGGCTTCTGCCTGGGCAAGTAGACTGGAGTTTTCCTGGAGCGGCAGCGCATGAAGCCCGGCTACGAGGCGGTCATTGGACTGGAGGTGCATGTCCAGTTGAGGACGCGCACCAAGATGTTCTGCGGCTGCCCGAACCGCTACGGCGCCCCGCCCAACAGCCTGACCTGCCCGGTCTGCCTCGGCCTCCCGGGCGCGCTGCCAGTCCTCAACGGGGAGGCCGTCCAGATGGGGCTGGCCCTGGGCCTGGCCCTCTCCGCCCGCATCCCTTCCCGGAGCTCGTTCTACCGGAAGCAGTACTTCTACCCGGACCTCCCGAAGGGCTACCAGATCACCCAGGGCCCCGTGGCCCTGGCCGAAGAGGGCGCGCTGGACGTCCCCGGGGATCCCGCGGTGCGGGGGGACGACACCCTGGTCCGGATGCGCATCGAGCGGGCGCACCTCGAGGAGGACGCGGGCAAGAGCCACCACGACCGGTCCGGAAGCCACACCCTGGTGGACCTGAACCGGGCGGGCGTCCCCCTCCTGGAGATCGTGGGGGCCCCCGACCTGCGGTCGCCCCAGGAGGCCTCGGACGCCTTGAAGGCCCTGCATCGGCTGGTGACCTTCCTCGGGATCTGCGACGGCAACCTCGAGGAGGGCTCCCTGCGCTGCGACGCGAACGTCTCCGTGCGCCCGGCGGGCGATCCCCGCCTGGGTTCGCGGGTGGAGATCAAGAACCTGAATTCCTTCCGCTTCCTGAGGCAGGCCCTGGAGCATGAGATCACGCGGCACATCGGGATCCTCGAGGCCGGCGGCGTGCCTGCGCGGGGGACCCGTGGCTGGAGCCCCGAGGCGGGTGTCACCCGTCCCCGGCGCTCGAAGGAGGACGCCCTGGACTACCGCTTCTTCCCGGAACCGGACCTGCCGGAGCTGGAGATCACCGAGGCCGAGGCGGGCCGGGTCCGAGCCTCGATGCCCGAACTGCCCTGGGAGCGCGAGCGCCGCCTCCGGGAGGAGCACGGGCTGACCCCCCACGAAGCCGCGACCCTCCTCCAGTCCCCGGCCTTCGCCGATACCTACGAGGCCGCCGCCCGCGCCTCGGGCCACCCCCGCGCCACCGCGAACTGGATGCTCGGGGAGGTGAGCCGCGTGCTCAATGCCAGGGGCTGCGACCTCGAGGCGCTGGGGCTCGAGCCCGTCCACCTGGGCACCCTCGTCCGGCTGGTGGAGACCGGGGTGCTGCCTTTGAAGCTCGCCCGGGAGGAAGTCTTCCCCGCACTTCTGGCGCGGGAGGGCGACCCCGAGGCCATCGTGGCGGCCCGGGGGCTGGTCCAGGTCTCCGACCGGGGCGCCGTGGAGGCCCTGGTGAAGGAGGTCCTCGCCGCGAACCCGGGTCCGGTGGCCCAGTGGCGGGGCGGGAACCCCAAGCTCCGGGGCTTCTTGGTCGGGCAGGTCCTGAAGGCCGGCCAAGGCCGGCTTGATCCCAAAGTGGTCAACGAGGTGATGGATGACGTCTTCGCGGAGTGAAGCCGGGGACCCGGAACGGGAGGGCCCGACGGGGGAGCCGGAGGGGCTGGTCATCCAGGACACCTTCCGGAAGGTCTATTTCGGCCAGATCAGCGATCCCCTGATCCCGGAGCCCCGTGTTCCCGTGGAGACCCCCGAGGACGAGCTGACCCGGGCCGCCCTCACCGACCCCGACGCCCTCAAGGGGGAGATCGTGGAAGGCGCGCCCACCCCTTGGCGGTGGGTCTTCCTGCTCCTGCTCGCGGTGGCGGCCCTGGCGATCATCTTCTGGAAGCGCTGATACCCCCCGTCGCCCCGACCCCCGGCCAGGCGGCCCTGGGCTATCCTGGCCCCGGAGCCAGCCATGAGCGGACGAGCCTGGGGACCCACGACCACCGCGATCCACGGAGGCAAGCGGCACAATCCCACCCGGGCGGTCACGACGCCGATCTTCCAGACCGCAGTGTTCGAGCTGCAGGCCAACGCCGAAGGCGCCGAGTTCGCGGCAGCGGTGGAACCGCCCCACTTCTACACCCGCTGGGGCAACCCCAACTTCTCCGAGGCCGAAGCGGTCCTTGCCGCGCTGGAGGGCGCCGAACGCGCGCTGGTCACCAGCTCCGGGATGTCGGCCTTCGCCCTCGTGCTGGAAGCCCTGCTCCCCCCGGGAGCCCATGTCGTGGCTCCCGCCGCGATCTACCTCGGGACCGAGCAGCTGCTCCGGCGCTGGGAGGCCGGCCGGGGGACGCGGGTGACCTGGGTCCGGGACACTCTGGACCTCTCGGAATGGGAGCGGGCCCTCCGCCCCGAGACCGCGATGATCTGGCTGGAGACCCCCTCCAATCCCACCCTCGCGATCACGGACCTGGAGGCGATCGCGGCCCTGGGCCGGAGCCGGGGCGTCCGGACCGTGGCGGACAACACCTTCGCCACACCCATCTTCACGCGACCCCTCGACCTGGGCATCGACCTGAGCGTCTCCAGTGCGACCAAGTACCTTGGTGGGCACTCCGACCTGACCGCGGGGGTGATCGCGGGCAGGGAGGCGGACCTGGTGGCCTGCTGGCAGGCCGCCAAGGTCATGGGTCCCACCCTGGATCCCATGGCAGCCTGGCTCCTGCATCGGGGCCTGAAGACCCTGGCCCTGAGGGTCCGGCGGGCCGCGGACAACGCCCAGAGCCTGGCGAGCTGGCTCACCTGGCAGTCCCAGGTCGTCCGGGTGGACTATCCGGGCCTCCCCTCCCATCCCGGGCACGCCGTGGCGGCCCGGCAGATGCGGGAGGGCTTCGGGGCCATGCTGAGCTTCGAGCTCGCCGGGGGCCTCGAGGCCGGCCGCCGCTTCTGTGAAGCCCTCGAGGTGGTCACCCGGGGTGTCTCCCTGGGCGGCGTCGAAAGCCTGATCCAGCACCCGGCCTCCATGAGCCACCTCCGTACGGACCCCGAGACGAAACGCCGGCTGGGCATCACGGAGGGCCTGCTGCGCCTGTCCGTCGGCATCGAGGACGAACCGGATCTCCTGGCGGACCTGGAGCGGGGCTTCGAAGCCGCGTCGGGAAAGGCCTGACCCATGCGCCTCTGGATCAATGGCGCGGAACGGGAGACGCCCCCCCTGGAGACCGTCGCGGATCTGGCCCGCTGGCTGGAATTGCCGGCCTTCGGAAGCGCGGTGGAGCGGAACGGCGAGGTCGTCCCCCGGCGGGACCAGGCGGCCACCCGTCTGAACGAGGGAGACCGCCTGGAGATCGTCCGCCTGGTGGGGGGGGGCTGAGCTACTGGACGGTCAGGCTGTAGCCTGCGGCGATGGTGGCGGTGGTGTTGCCGGCCCGGACCCGGACCGCGTAGACCCCCGCCGGCAGCCCGGTGACGGTGAAGGTGCGCGAAGAGGGCGTCCCGCTGGTGCTGCCCCCCCAGACGCCGCCTGGGCCCAGCAGTTCCACCCAGAGGTCCTGTCCGGAGGTCGGCGTCACGGTGATGGTCCGGTTGCCGCTCGTGGGCTGGGAGAAGCGCCAAGCCTGGGACTGGTTCCGGTCGTAGTAGCGGTTCTGGCTGGCGGCGTAGGTCTGCACGGTCCCGGCGACGGTGAAGGGGGTGCTCGGCTGGGTCTGCCACAGGGCGGTTCCCGCGAAGTAGTTGGTGGTCGGTTCGGGGATGCCCTCCTTGGCGAGCTCAAGGACAATGTTGGGCCAAACACTGTTGTTTCTAGACTTAACACCGACAAGATAGCTCGGGAGGCAGCCCAGGGTGGCGCCATTGTATTCCCCCGTGCCGTCCGTCAGCGCCGCCGAGGAGCGCACGGCGGACCAGAGGCTGGAGAGGCCTGTCGTCCCGCCGCCAAGGGTGTTCTTCCAGATCCCCCAAAGGCTGATCGCCACCGACCCGCGATTGAACTCGGACCGCTCCGCGAGGGTGATCTGGTCGTGACGGGAGAGGTCGAAGGCATCCACCTGGAAGGCCCCGTTCCCGTCCCGGTAGCCGTCGAGCAGCAGGGGGGAGTTCTGGACCGCGGCCGCCAGGAAGTCCGCGAAGCCGGTCTGGAAGGCCAGGGTGCTTTCGCTCTGGCGGTACCGCGACGCGAAGACGTCGTCGTTGTCCCGGCGGAGGAGGCTGAGGAAGCTGCTGCCATCCTCCTTGAGGGAGTAGTCGGCGAACAGGAGATGGGAGAAGGTCTCGAGCAGGGCGCCGTCATCCCACTCGTCGGCCTCGGTGAAGGCGCCCCCGTTCTCCAGGCCGTAGGCGGCGGAGGTGAAGATGGCGCGGTTGGTGGAGGAGAGCCGGGCGATGCTGCCGTTGGAGTAGAAGAGGGCCCGGGGGTAGAAGCGGTCCTGGTCGGCGGGGTTCGAACTGGTGCTCCAGTAGCAGTGGAGGTTGGGCAGCCGCAGGGAAGGCTCGAGGTCCCGGACCTTCAATCCCAGGGCCACCATCTGGTCCGAGATGTTGAAGGCGCCGGCGATCCGGTTGGAGGCATTGGCGGTCACCGTGAGGGTGCCGGAGGTGTTCACCGTGATGGCGTCGCTCGAGACGGCCCAGTCCTGGGACCCCGAGAAGTAGCTCACCTGCTGGTCGCCGGTGAGGTTGGAAGGCGGGGCCGGCAGGTTGATGACGCTGCCCCGCTGGAAGAAGCCGGAGCCCGACGCGAGGGGGACCTGGTAGGAGGCCACCGCCCTGGCGTAGAGCCGGGTGCCATTGCTCACGTCGGCGACCACCCTGCCCTGCTCGTCGGCGAAGGCACTGGCCAGGAGGCTGTCATTCGAGGCCTGCCGGATCTCGATGAGCTGGTAGCGCGCCGGCTTGACCGTGGTGCCCGAGAGGAAGCCCGACGGGGTCAGGGTCCGCTTCTCGAACTGGGCCTGGAAGGTGATCCGGCTGGTTCCCGGCGCGGGGCCTCCGCCCCCGTCCACCACGGAGACGCCACCGCTCCCTCCGACGCAACCCACCAGGAGGGCGGCCGCGGTGGCCACCAGCCATCCGCGGAGCTTGACCATCATCGGCATGGACATGGGATCCCTTTCACTGGTTTCAAGGTGCCCCTTGTTCAACAGACGTGCCAAAAGGTTCCCGCCAGACGGTCCAGGTCCCCGTGGGCCAGGCGGCCTGGACGTGGGCTTTCCAGGATTTGGGCGGGAAGAGGGCCACGGGCGACCCTCCCGCGGGCGCATCGGAGCTGAACTCGTGGAATTCGTCCACGAGCCGCTGGCGCATGAAGGCCTGCGCGAGGGTGGGCCCACCCTCCACCAGGACGCGGTCCACGCCGCGGCTGGCCAGTTCATGCAACAGGTGTCGCAGGCTGCATCCGAGCCCGTCTTCCGCCGGGGGCAGCCGGAGATCCTCCACGCCGGGCAGCCCCCCGGGCTCCCCGAGGACCACCCGCAGCACCGGCTGCCCCTCCACGGGGCGCCAGACCCTGCGGTCGGGAGGCAGGGTGGAGGCGCTGTCCAGGACCACCCGGAGGAAGGTCCGGTGGGGAGGTGGGGACACGATCCAGCGGTCTGTGAGGCCGGGATCGTCGGCCGCCACGGTTCCCCGCCCCACCAGGATGGCCCGGCTCGCCCGCCGGAGGGCGTGCGCGAGGGCCTGGACCGGCTCCGGCGTCACGACCGTCCGGGCGCCAGGGGATCCCGCGGCGCCGTCCGAGCCCAGGGCCACCTTCAGGGCCACCCAGGGCGTCCCGGTCCGGATGAACTTGAAGAAGGGGGCATGGAAGCGGGCGCAGTCGCTCCAGAGGACGTTCTCGACGACCTGCACGCCGTGGGAGGCGAGGATGGCCACGCCGCCCCCATCGACCCTCGGGTTGGGGTCCCGGACGCCAATCACGACCCGGGCGACCTTGGCCTTGAGGAGGGCGTCGGTGCAGGGCGGCGTCCGGCCGTGGTAGCAGCAGGGCTCCAGCGTCACGTAGGCGGTGGCGCCCTCGGGGTTCTCGCCCCGGGCGGCGGCGTCCCGGAGGGCCTGGATCTCGCCATGGGGCGCACCCGCCTGGGTGTGCACCCCGGCGCCGATCACCCGCCCGGACTTCACCAGCACGCACCCCACCGGGGGGTTGGGATTGGCGAGGCCGACGCCTTTCACCGCCTCCCGGAGGGCCAGGGCCATGTAGGCCCGGTCGCCCTGGAGGGCCTCCGGGTCCGGCCAGGGCCCGCCGGTGGCGAGGTCCCAGGCCAGGGCGGCGTCCAACTCACGCATCGAGGAGCCCGTTCACGAAGGCCTCGGGGTCGAAGGGCACCAGGTCGTCCACGCCCTCGCCCACGCCGACGAAGGCGATGGGCACCTTCAATCGCTCGAGGATGGGGACCACCACGCCGCCCTTGGCGCTGCCGTCGAGTTTGGTGAGGACCAGATCCGTGACGCCCGCCACCTGGCCGAAGACTTCCGCCTGCTTCAGGCCGTTCTGGCCGGTGGTGGCGTCGAGGACCAGCAAGACCCGGTGGGGGGCTTCGGGAATCACCTTCTGGAGGCTGCGCCGGATCTTGTCCAGCTCCTTCATCAGGTGGTCCTTGGTGTGCAGCCTCCCGGCGGTGTCGATGAGCACCCAGGGCACCCGTCGGGCCTTGGCGCGGGTGGCTCCGTCGAAGGCGATGGCCGCGGGATCGCCGCCCATCTGGTTGCGGACCACCTCGACGCCGGCCCGGTGGCCCCACTGCTCGAGCTGGTCGATGGCCGCGGCCCGGAACGTGTCCCCCGCCACCACCAGGACTTCCGCCCCGCCCTGCTTGAGGCGCGAGGCCAGCTTGCCGAGGGTGGTGGTCTTGCCCACGCCGTTCACGCCTACGAGGAGCACGACCTGGGTGCCGTCGGCCTCGAAGGGCCGCGCGGGGAGGCCTCGCACGATCTGCAGCAGCTCGTCCCGGAGGATGGCCTTGGGGTCCACCTCGCCGCTGCGCTTCAGCTCGTGGCGCAGACGGGCCATGAGGCGGTCCACGCCGTGGACGCCCAGGTCGGCCTGGAGCAGCAGATCCTCCAACTCCTGGAGCTGGTCTTCGTCGAGCCGACGAAGCCCGAGCAGATGGCCCAGGGGCCGCAGCACCACGTCCTGGGTGCGCTTCAACCCCTGCCTGAACTTGTCGAGTAGCCCCCCCAGGAGCGCCATCGGACCTCGCTGTCGAAAGAACCGGAAGCCTTAGTTTCTCAGGCTTTCCACGGAATGGACCCGGGAATTCAGCCTTTGTTGGGGGACGGGTTCCACGTGGAACCCGATTCCTATTCAACGAATGATTGTGCTTGGCCTGACTATGACGATTTCTTGCGCCCCGGGGTCCGGGCCTTTGCGGCCTTCCGGTGCTCTGGCCGGACCCACCCCTCCAGCGCCAGTTCGAAGACCTCCTCGACGTGCTTCACGGGATGGAAGCGCAGCTTCTTGCGCACGTCGGGCTCGATCTCGTGGAGATCCTTGAGGTTGGCGTGGGGGATGACGATGTCGAAGACGCCCACCCGCAGCGCGGCGAGGCTCTTCTCCTTGAGGCCACCGATGGCCAGGGCGTCGCCCCGCAGATCGATCTCGCCGGTCATGGCGAGGGTGTGCTTCACCCGGATGCCCTTCAGGACGGAGAGCAGGGCCGTGGCCATGGCGAGCCCGGCGCTGGGGCCGTCCTTGGGGATGGCGCCTTCGGGGAAATGGATGTGGAGGTCTCGCTTCTGGAAGGCCTCGGGGTCGATCTCGAAGGCCTCGCTGCGGCTGCGGATGTAGCTCAGCGCGGCCTGGGCGCTCTCCTTCATCACGTCGCCGAGCTGGCCGGTGAGGATGAGCCCGCCCTTTCCGGGCATGGAGAGGGCCTCCACGAAGAGCACGTCGCCGCCGGTGCTGGTCCAGGCCAGTCCCGTCACCACGCCGACGCGGGCGCCCTTGAGCCGCTCGTCCTGGAGGATCTTCACCGGGCCCAGGAGGTCCGGCAGGTTCTTCTCGGTGAGCGTCACCTTGCCCTTCGCCTTCCCTTCTGCCACCGAACGGGCCACCTTCCGGCAGACCGCGCCGATCTCCCGCTCGAGCTGGCGCAGGCCCGCCTCCCGGGTGTAGCCCGTGACCAGGGCCTTGAGTCCCCCGGTGGTGAAGACCAGCTGCTTGCCGTTGATGCCGTGCTTGTCGAGCTGGCGGGGGATGAGGTGGTGCTCCGCGATGCTGAGCTTCTCCTCCAGGGTGTAGCTCGAGAGGTGGATGACCTCCATGCGGTCCCGGAAGGCCGGGTGGATCGGATCCAGCTCGTTGGCGTTGGCCAGGAAGAGCACCTGGCTGAGGTCCAGGGGCACGTTCAGGTAGTGGTCCCGGAAGGTGTTGTTCTGCTCGGGGTCCAGCACCTCCAGCAGGGCCGCGCTGGGGTCGCCGCGCATGTCGCGGCCGATCTTGTCCACCTCGTCCAGCATGATCACGGGGTTCATGCTCTTGGCCTGGTGGATGGCCTGGACGATGCGCCCGGGCATGGCGCCCACGTAGGTCCTGCGATGGCCCCGCACCTCGCTCTCGTCGTGCACGCCGCCCAGGGAGATGCGGGCGTACTTGCGGCCCAGGGCGCGGGCGATGCTCTTCCCCAGGGAGGTCTTGCCCACCCCCGGGGGGCCCACGAAGCAGAGGATGGTCCCCTTCTGCTCGGGCTTGAGCTTGCGGACGGCCAGGAACTCCAGCAGCCGGTCCTTGATCTTGGGCAGGCCGTCGTGGTCCTCGTCGAGCACCTTCTGGGCGGCGGCGATGTCCAGGTTGTCCTCGGTGGTCTGTCCCCAGGGCAGGTCGGTCATCCATTCCAGGTAGGTGCGGGTGACCGCGGTCTCGCTGCTGTCGGGGTGCATGCGCTCGAGCTTCTTCAGCTGGCGCTCGATCTCCACCATCACGTCCTCGGGGACCTTCAGCTTGGCCAGCTTGTCCCGGAAGGCCTGGATCTCCTCGGCGAGCTCCGAGCCCTCGCCCAGCTCCTGCTGGATGGCCTTGAGCTGCTGGCGGAGGTAGTACTCCCGCTGGCTCTTGTCCATCTCGCCCCGGGCCTCCATGGTGATCTTCTGCTGCACCTCCAGCAGCTCGATCTCCTGGAGCAGGAGCTCGTGGATGCGCTTCAGGCGGGCCGTGGCGTCCGCCATTTCCAGGACGCCCTGGAGTTGCTCGGGCTTCAGCTCGAGGTGGGAGGCCACCAGGTCCGCCAGGCGACCCGGGCTTTCGAGGTTGGAGGCGATGACCAGGGCCTCCTGGGGGAGGTTCTTCCCCAGGGAGACGGCCTTCTCGAGGGTCTGGCGAACGGTGCGCAGCAGGGCATCCACCTCCAGGCTGCGTTCGCTGCCCTCTGGCTCGGAAAGCGGTTCCACCTTGGCGGCGAACAGGTTCTGGGTCTCGGTGAAGTACTCCACCCGGACGCGCTGGATGCCCTGCACCAGGGCGCGGATGCGGCCGTCGGGCAGCTTGAGCACCCGCATGATGAGGGCGGCGGTCCCGATGCGGTGGAGGTCGGCCTCGGAGGGATTCTCGGTCTCCTGCTGTTTCTGGCTCAGCAGCAGGATCATGCGGTTCTCCACCAGGGCCTGGTCCACGGCCCGGATGGACTTCTCCCGGCTGATGCTCAGGGGCAGGATCACATAGGGGAAGACCACCACGTCCCGCAGGGGGAGGACCGGGAGGACCTCGGGAATGCGGGGGGATTCGTCGACCAGCGTCTGGGGGGCGGAGGTTTCTTCGGCCACGTCTACCTCGGGGGGACCAGTGTACCGGGGGCCTAGCGCCGCCTTCCCTTCCCCGCGGGGTCCAGGCCCTCGCCGGGGAAGAGGGGCGGGGCGGAGGGCCCGCGGGGCGCGGGTTTCGATGGGGAAGACCGATCCGCCGTCGGGACCGCGGGCGGGGTGCGGGGCGGCGGCGGGTCGGGCTCCCGGGCGTCCTTGCGCATGAGGGCCTCCAGGGCCTGGACGAACTCGGGCAGGTCCTTGAAGTCGCGGTAGACCGAGGCGAAGCGAACGTAGGCGACCGAATCCAGGCCCTTGAGGGCGCGCATCACCAGCTCGCCGATGTCGCGGCTGGGGATCTCGCGGTCCGGGTGCTCCATCAGCCGGGCCTGGATGTCGGCCACGACGTCATCCACGCTCGACTGGGGCACGGGCCGCTTCTGGCAGGCGAGCAGGAGGCTGCGCTTGAGCTTGGCGGGGTCGAAGGGCTCCCGGCGTCCGTCCTTCTTCACCACCAGCACCGGGACCTCCTCCAGGCGCTCGTAGCTGGTGAAGCGGCGGCCGCAGCGCAGGCATTCCCGCCGCCGCCGGATGGCGTCCCCCTCCCGGCTCTCGCGGGAGTCCACCACCTTGTCCTCGGGATGGCCGCAGAAGGGACAGCGCATGGTTCCAGCGTAGCCCCCCGGCGCGTCGAGCCGGGCTCAAAGGCCGGTCAGGTCTCCGGTCAGCGGCGGTTCGCACGGGGTGGAGGTCACGCAGCGGTCCCGGCCCAGGCGCTTCGCGGCGTAGAGGGCCTGGTCGGCCGCGTCCACGAGGCCGAGGGGGTCGTGGAACTCGGGATAGGCCGCGATGCCGCAGCTCAGGGTCACGTGGACCGTCTCCCGGCCGACTTCTTGGGGCATGCCGGCGAAGCGGGTCCGGACCTCCTCCATCACCTGCAGCGCCACGGGCAGGCTCGTGTCCGGCAGGATCACGGCGAACTCCTCGCCGCCCCATCGGCCGGAGACGTCCGTCCGGCGCAGACGGTGCTGGAGCAGCCGGGCGAGATTCTTCAGCACCCGGTCGCCGGAGGCGTGGCCATGGGTGTCGTTGACGGCCTTGAATCCGTCGAGATCCAGCATGGCGAAGGCGAGAGGGCTCCCCACGCGGGCGGCCCGGGCCACTTCGAGGCGCAGCTTGTCCTTCAGGTGGACGTGGTTGAGGAGGCCCGTGAGGCTGTCCCGGACCAGGAGGTTCCGGAGTTGCCGGCCGCGCAGGGCGCGTGTGGTGACGATGCTGATGAGGTGGACCGGCGAGACGGGCTTGGTGAGGAAGTCCTCGGCACCCCTGGCCAGGGCCTCCAGCTGGCGGCCCAGGTGCTGCTCGGCGGACAGGTAGACGATGGGCAGGCTGACGTAGGCGGACTGCTGGCGGATCACCGAGGCGAGTTCGAGCCCGGAACACCCGGGCATGTAGACGTCCATCAGCAGGACGTCCGGCCGGTGCTCCACGAGGGGTTCCATCACCGCCATGGGATCGCGGACCACGGCGGTGCGCATGCCGGCCCCCTCCAGGATCCGGGTGCAGAAGGCCGCGGTGAGAGGATCGTCCTCCACCACGAGGACCCGGAGGGGCTCCTGGAGCTGGTGGGCCTGGAGCTGGTCCAGGGTGTCGAGCAGCGCCGCGAGGTCCAGGGGCTTGGGGAAGAAGGCCACGCCCCCCGCCCGCACCGCCTCCAGTCGGGCCTCCAGGTCCGCGTACTGGGAGAGGAAGGCCAGCGGCACGGGGTGGACGCCGGCGGCCGGGGATCCGGCGACGAGGGCCCCGGGATCCTCCCCCCGCGCCGAGGCCTCCAGGTCCAGCACCACCAGGTCGGGAGGATCCGCCTCGACGGCCGCCTGGAAGGCCGTCAGGTCCTCGAAGGTCTCGATCAGGTACCCCGCGGGAGCGGCCTGGCCGGCCTGGATGTCCACGCCGCCGTGGGGGGCGAGGATGCACACCCGGGGCATGGGGGAGATGGCGGGGGCCCGGAGCTCCGGCCCGACTTCGAACCGCATGCGGACCAGGGCGTCCACGATCTCCAGCTGCTCGTCGTCGCGGAGGGGCGTGCCCTGGTCCCAGCGCTTCCGCAGCCACCGGTGGAGGTCCCGGGCCGCGAGGACCAGCGCCGTCCGGCCGTGCTCCTCCGCGGCGAGGGCAAGGCCGTCCAGGTCCAGCAGGAGATCCACCACCCGGTCCGCCTGGGGCCGCGTCAGGTCCGGCCAGGTGAGGTCCATGCGCCGCAGGATGGCCGCGAGGCGCGTCCTGGCGGCGAGTTCCCGGGCGGCCGACGGGGCGTCGTCGCGGGGCGGAGGAGGGGAACCGGAGGAGTCCATGAGCAGCACCGCCCTTTCCGGAGGAGGACGGCCGTGGCGCAGGGTCGGGGAGCGGGAAGGGGCCAGCGGGGTCTGGCCCACAATATAAGGGCTCCTGGCCCGGGGGCCGGCTTTTCTGGCCTAGCCCCGGGAGGCCGACGGCCAGCCGTAGGCCTTGCGGACCTGGGCCTCCACCGCGAGGGCGAAGGCCTCGGCCTCCGCCTTGAGGCGCTGGTCCTGCCCGCGTTCGCCGTGCATGAGCTTGGGGTGGGCCAGGATGATCGCGTCCGGAGAGATGGGTTTGAAGGCCGAGGGCCGGTCGGAGTTGGGCGGCAGGAGGACGAAGGAGGCCTCGGGAACCCGGATCGGGTAGCCCAGCTGGTCCAGCTTCGCCTGGGTCCGGGTTTCCAGGCGGGCGAGGCTGAGGGCCACCAGGGCCGGGTTGCGGGTGAGCGCGGCGGAGGCGACCCCCACGAGGCCCGGGTCGCGGTATTCCGCCTCCTGGAGGCCCGTGAGGACGATCCTCAGGGTGCCCACCCCAGGGCCGGCGGCGACCAGCCGTCCGGCGAACCGGGCTTCAAGGGCCGCCCGGTAGGCGGCGAGGCCCTCGGGGCCCAGGCCCGCGGGCCCCGAAGGCGTCTGGTCCACCAGGTCCAGGGCCACCCGGGCCTCCGGCCGGGCCAGGTAACCCGCCTCCGGGGAGCCGCAGGCGGCCAGGGTCAGCAGGATCGCCGGGGTGAGGCGCCGCATCAGGCCTCGATGACGGTGGGCGCCATGACCACCTTGGACTTGATGCTGTTGGCCACGAAGCAGTACTTGTGGGCCTTCTCGAAGAGCTCCTCCACCTTGGCCTTGCTGGTGCCCCGGGCCACGCGGATGGTGGGCTTGAGGTGGATCTCCGCCACCCATGTCACCTTCTCCACGGTGTCGAGGATGGATTCGGCGCGGTCGTCGTAGCGGGTCACCTCCACGCGGGCCTTCGCGCAGAGGGCGAGGAAGGTGAGCATGTGGCAGTTCGCCAGGGCGGCGCCCAGGAGGTCCTCGGGGTTCCAGCGGGTGGCGGTGCCGGCGTATTCAGCGGCGCTGCTGACGGGGATCGTGACCTTGCCGGCGGCGCCGGCCTCGGCGTCGCGGCTGTAGCCCTCCTGGGTGGTGTTGCCGGACCAGGTGAGGGTGAAGGGGTAGGCGTGGGGCATCGGGGGCTCCGGGCAAAGGGCCATTGTCGCCGATACTGGGAATCGCCTCATCCCTGGAGTTCCCATGCGCGCCCTGTCCTGCCTGCTGCTGGCCGCGGCCCTGCCAGCCCCCGCCCAGTTCTGGTCCCGCCTGGCCAACCCCTCCGTGGAGGTCATTCTCCGCCACGCCCCCGACCTCGGCGTGCGCCTGGACCGCGTGGCCTTCGCGCCGCCCCGGAACGCCCCGAGCCGGGAGCTCGGAGACGCCCTCCTCGCCGCGCTGGTGCGGGGTGGCGTGATGGTGGTGGACCGCGCGCGGACCGGCACGGAGGCTCCCTCCCACCTGCTGGAGGTGGACGTCTCCCGGGACGAGGTGCGCCACGAAGAGAGCAAGAAGGAGGACAAGGACCGGGATGGCCGCGCCAGGGCCACCACCCATACCTGGACGACCCGCCTCGAGTACGTCGCCGACATCCGCCTGGTGGAACTGGCCTCGGGACGGTCCCTGGAGGTGCTGAGGGTGGACGAGCGGCCCAGGGCCACCGCCTCCTCGGACAAGGGAGCCCCGGCGAAGCCCGAGGCGGGCCCGCTGCGCCAGCAGGTCCGGGATGCCGCGCTGGCCAAGGCGCTGCGCCAGCTCCTGCCCTGGGAGGAGGTGGCGCAGGCGGTCTTCTTCGACGACGAGAAGTACCACATGGAGGCGGCCCACAAGCGGCTCCAGGCCCAGGACCGGGCTGGAGCCTGGCGGGAACAGCGCGAAGGCGCCGCCTTCGCGCGGGTGGACGCGAAGGGCGACCCGAAGTACCGGGCCCGGGCCCTTCACAACCTCGGGGTCCTGGCCTTCCAGGAGGGCCGCCTGGACGAAGCTCTGGCCGGCTTCCGGGAGGCCCGGGACCTGCAGCCCGAGGCCAGCATCTACAAGGACGCGATCAGGGACGCCGAGCGCGCCAAGGCGGTGGCGGCGGCCCTGGACGCCTTCGAGGCCGCGCGGACGCGCCGGCGGGAGCCTGCGCCCCCGAGGACCGGGAAGGCGGGCGTCGAGGAGCGCCTCGAGGCCCTCGACCGCATGCGGCAGAAGGGGCTGATCACCGACGCCGACTACCAGGCCAAGAAGGCCGAGATCCTGAAGGAGCTCTAGGGTGTCACGGCGCCCGGCCCTGCCGGATCCGGCCCGCGCCGCCTGGCGGCGCTTCCTGCTGCGCTTCTCCCACCAGCACGGACTGCCGGTACGGGAGGGGAACGCCGTGGACCTGCTCCTGGGGGGCGGGGCCCTGCTGGACGCGACCCGGGAGCTGATCCGGGGTTCCCGGGCGAGCCTGCGCTTCGAGATGTACATCTGGAAGCCCGATGCCGTGGGGGAGGCGATCGCCGACCTGCTGGTGGAAGCCCTCGGGCGGGGCGTGCGGGTCCACGGCGTGGTGGACCACCTCGGCAGCCTGGGCGCCACGTCCCTGGTGGCCCGGGTGCGCGCGGCGGGCGGGGACCTGCGCTGGTTCCATCCCGTGGGGCTCTGGCGCCCGCTGCGGGTCTGGAACCGCCGCAACCACCGCAAGGTGGTGGTCGCCGATGGCGCGGAGGCCGTGGTGGGCAGCGGCAACTGGGGGGAGGAGTACGACCCGAGGTGGACCGCCGAGGCCTACCTCGACCTGGGCCTGCGGCTCCGGGGTCCCTCCGTGGCGGACCTGGATGAGGACTTCCGGCGGGTCTGGCGCCGTGCCGGCGGGACCGACCCGGGCGCGGCGGTGCCGCCGGAGGGCCCCCTGCCCTGGCCCCGCCCGTCCTGCGAGGGCGCCACGGTGCAGGTGGTGACGAGCCTCGGCCGCTTCGGCGTGCGGGCCATCCGCCGCCACACGGAGTTCCTGGTGCGCCAGGCCACGGGGCGCCTCTGGATCGCCAACGCCTACTTCATCCCCACCCTGAAGCTCCGGCGCCTCCTGGCGCGGGCGGCGCGACGCGGGGTGGACCTCCGGCTCCTGCTGCCGGGCGTGAGCGACAATCCCCTGGCCCTGGCGGCGAGCCGGGCAGGCTACGGCGCCCTGCTCCAGGCGGGGGCCCGCATCCTGGAGCGGGACCACCGCTTCCTCCACGCCAAGGCGGCGCTGGTGGGGCGGGAACACGCCCTGGTGGGCAGCGCGAACCTCGATTCCCGCAGCTTCCGCCACAACCTCGAGCTGAACCTCCTGGTCCAGCATCCGGACCTGGCCCGGAAGCTGGAGGCGGCCTTCGAAGCCCAGGTCCCCGAAAGCCGTGTCGTCACCCCGGCCGCCTGGGAGGCGCGGTCCGCGTGGACGCGCCTCTGGCAGCGGGCGGCCTACGCCCTGCGCTGGTGGCTCTAGCCGGTGGTCCGGCCTCACCAGCCCTTCTGGCGGCCCTTGTTCTGCTCCTGCAGCCACGCCAGCAGGGGCTTGAAGTACTCCGCCATGGCCCGGGTGCTGAGGTCCTCGCCGGTGGCCTCCTTCAGGACCTTCCGCCAGTCCTCGGTGGCGCCCTTCGCGAGGACGCCCTTCAGGAAGTCGCCCACGGCCTTGCTGCCGGCGTAGTTCGCGCTGTGGGGGTCCTGGTGCAGGATCTTCCGGGCGATGTGGTCGTGCATCTGGTACTTGAAGACCGTCGCCAGGCCGTAGCTGTAGTAGTAGGCCGGGTTGTCGTTGATGTGGGTCTTGGTGGCGGGGTCGCACCAGGCCTCGCTGCGGGGCGAGGGCGGCTCCACCCCCTGCAGGTCGCCGACGATCTTCCACCAGCGGGCGTTCATCTCCGCCTTGGGCATGCCCTTGGCGTAGAAGTCCGCCTCCCATTCCGGCATGGTGCCGCAGGCCCAGAACATGAAGGGGATGGCCACCTCCAGGGCGTCGTTCAGGAGGACCTTCCGCTCGTCCAGCTTGGCGTCCTTGGGCAGCACGCCCGCCTGCTTGAGGTAGGGCACCTGCCGGGTGGCCAGGGCGATGAGCTCGCCCACACCCTCATGGAAGAAGGGCGCCGCGCCGTCCCGCAGGAGGGGCGGGACGTTCGGGTTCGTGTAGCTGATGAAGTAGTAGCCGTGGCCCAGCTCGTGGTGGGTGGTCTCGAACCACTCGAAGTTCGGCTCGACACTCATCAGCGAGCGGATGTCGTCCTGGAGGTCCATGTGCCAGCAGCTGGCGTGGGCGTTCTTCTTCCGGGGATCGCCCTTGGGCACGGGGTAGAGGTCGCTCTTCTCCCAGAAGGTCTGGGGCAGCCGGGGGAAGCCCAGGGAGACGTAGAAATCCTCGGCGGTGCGGACCACCTGCTCGGGCTTCCAGTCCTTGAAGTAGGGGTCGAAGTCCACGCCCTCCACGAAGCCCGGCCAGTTCTGGCTCCAGCGGTTGTTGATCCAGTGGGCGGGGATGCGCTTCGGGACCGGCTGGCCGTACTTCTTGGCCAGCTCGTACTTCACCCAGGTGTGGAGCTCGACATAGAGGGGCATGAGGTCCCGGCGGATGTCCCGGCAGAGCTGGAGCATCTCCTCGGTGGTCATGCCGTACTTGGCCAGCTGGAGGGCGAAGTAGTCGGAGTAGCCCAGCTCCCGGGCCACGCCGTTGCGCAGGTCCCGGAGGTCGGCCAGGCCGTCCTTGAGGGGCACGCCGATCTCCTTGCTGGCCTCCCACCACTTCTTCCGCTCCGCCAGGTCCGTGCTCTTGCCCAGCAGGTTGTCGATGTCGTTGGCGATGACCGGCCGGCCGTCCACCTTGAACTGGAAGCCGTTCATGATCGAGGCCTGCCGGGTCTCGGCCTCGATGCGGGCGGCCACCAGCTTCGGGTTGGTCATCGGCCCCTCGGCGGCGTTCATCAGGACGCGCTCGAGCTGGCGGACGGTGAGCTCATGGAGTTCCTTGCGGTGGGCGAGCAGCTCCCGGGCCTCGGTGATGAGGGCGGGGTTGCCGTTGAAGGCCGCCCGGGCCTTGCCGGCGGTCTCCATGCCGGCGTCGTGGGCCGGGGTCACGTCGGTGGAGGCCTTCCAGGTGGCCTCCTGCTCGACGGCGTAGAGGGCCTGGTAGCCCGCGTTGACGAGCTTCAGGAAGCGGTCGGCCCGGTCCTGCAGGCTGGCGGGTGCTTGGGCGCAGAGCAGGGTGGTCGCGAGGGGCAGCAGGGTGGAGAGGCGGCGCATGGGACGCTCCAGGATGGGATTCAGGGCGGCTCAGCCGCCCAGGTGGCGCAGGGTCGTGGGCAGGTGGGGGCTGCGCAGGAGCTGCTGCTGCTCGCTCTCGGAGAGCAGGCCCCAGATCCGGATGGCGGACTCCCGGGGCGTCTTCGGGTTGAGGAGCAGTTCCTGCATGATGGCCGGGTGGGCCATGAGGATCGGGTGGGTGGCGATCTGCTCGAGGATCCCCCGGGGCGTCTGCTTGTTCCGGGCCAGCCGCAGCAGGATGCTCGGATCCAGCTGGCGGTCGCCGATCATCGCGCCGAGGGTGGCCTCGTCCTGGAGGACCTCCGACTGGAGATGCCGGATCAGCTCCCCGCCCGTGTTGCGCAGCACCAGGATGCGCTCCTGCTGGCTCATGGCCTGGTAGAGCGCCCTCAGGGTGTCCAGGGCCCGGCGCTTCAGCTCCAGGTGGGGGACCCGCGGATCCCGCAGCAGGTCCAGCAGGGCCCGGGGCACGGTGAGGTTCGGAAGCAGGCGCAGGGCCGTGTACTCGGTGAGGTTGGGGTTGTGGAGCAGGGCCTCCTGCACCGCGGGCTCTTCGCCCCAGGTGTTGTGGGCCGCCAGCCGCTCCGCCCGGTGCTGGTCCAGGCTCGGGATGGCCGCCAGGAGCTCCCGCGGCGTGAGGCCGGGGTTCTCCAGGACCACCGTGAAGACCTTCGGGTCCGGGTCCATGAGGGAGGCGATGAGCTGTTCGGGCGCGGTGGCCTGGTTGGCGGTGAAGACGCGCTCCTCCAGGCTCGCCCACTTCCCCTCGGGCTGGGCGGAGAGCCCGGAGGCCTGGCTCAGCCGCCGCCGCTGCAGGCGGTCGTAGAACCACTTGATGACCCTGAGCAGGGAGGGCGAGGCCTTCTTGGCCCAGAAGGTGACGTACTGGTACTCGGTCTCGTCGAGCTGGGTGAAGAGGCTCACCGTGCGGCGGAGGCTGCGGTGGTCCTTGTCGCCGCGCTGGAGCTGGGCCAGGAGCTCGCCGCCGAGGTAGAGCTTGCGGGAGAGGCTGGCCGGGCACACCGGGGACTCCCGCATGGCGACCCGCAGGGCGTCCCGGAAGTACCAGCGCGCCTCCCCGTAGACCTCCTCGAAGAACTCCGGGAAGGGGGATTCCTGGAGGGCCATCAGCAGGAGGTCCTCGTTGATGAGCGGATTCTTCAGGGCCGTCGCGCGGACCTCGGGATCGTCCTCCCGCAGGAAGGCGCGGAGCTCCTCGACCTGGTGGGTGGTGAGGGCGCGGGCCAGGAGCTCCTCCCGCGGGAGGAGGGCCGGCGGCGCCGGCGCGGCGGCGTCCGAGGGAGGCTCCGGGGGCTGGGTCAGGGTGTCCCAGTCGGGCTCCTCCACGGGCAGGGGCGGGAATTCGGCGGTATGCCCCGTGCCGCCCACGTTCTTCGCCATGGCCTTGGCCTGGGCCTTCACGATGGGCTTCAGGTCCGGCCGGACCTGGGCATAGACCGCCTTGATGGTCTCGCTGCGCTCCTCCTTCTCGGCGGCCGGGGCCCGATCCAGCTCCCGCATCTGGTCGAAGAGGGAGACGGCCAGTTCCAGGTCCCGCCGGATGGCCTCCGGCGTGCGCTCGTTCTCCGCGAGGGCCTGGAGCACGGGCCCGTGGGCCAGCCAGTGGGGCGTGCGGGCGATCAGGGTGAGCAGGCGGGGCGAGGAGAGGTTCCGGGCCAGCCCCTCGATGAGCATCAGCTGGCTCTCGGTGGGCAGCTGGGGGCGGATGAGGGCCAGGTTGCGGAAGTGGATGCGTTCCTGCTCGGAGAGCTCGATCAGGAACGGGGCGTCCATCGCGGCCAAGGGCCCCTCACGCGCAGGGGGAGGCGTGGCCCCCGAGGAAGGCCCGTTCGTGCTCGAAGAGGATGGCGTCCACGAGCACGCCCTGGAGCCCGGGGATGGCCTGGGCCCGTTCCACGTGGGCGGGGGTCCGGATGCTCCCGCCCATGAGGACCGGGAGACGGGTGGACTCGGCCAGGAGCCGCGCGGTGGGGAAGTCCGGGAGGGGTTCCTGGTCCGGGATCCCCGGCATCGTCTCGCCGGGCAGGTCCACGAAGAGGAGTCGCCGGAACCCGAAGGCCTGCACCCGGCGCGCGAGCGCCTCCGCGCTCAGCCCGACGGGGGAGGTCCAGCCGGAGCTGTGGACCTCGCCGCCGCGGGCGTCGATGGCGGCGGTGAGGTGCTTCTGGAAGCGCGCCAGGAGCTGCTCCACCACGATGGGGGACTTGTGGAGGATGGTGCCGACCACGAGCCAGCTGGCCCCGTTGTCCACGAAGAACTGGGCCTGGTCGGAGGCGCGGATGCCTCCGGCGACCTGCACGCAGACCGGATGGTCGCGATGCCGGCAGAGCTTAAGGATCTGGCCGATCAGGGGCCGGTTGTGCCCCGAGCCGTGGGCCGCGTCCACGTCCACCACCCCAAGGTGGGTGATGCCCTTCCCGAGCAGGCGCTGCACCAGGTCCAGGGCGGGCTCCCGGGCCGGCCCGTCGTAGCCCTCCTCCCCAAGCGCAGGCACCGCGAAACCCTGGCGGATGTTTAGGGTTGGGAAGACCTTCACGCGGCTCCTTCGCAGCTCTCGGCGATTGGAATCTTAGCCTGAGTGGAAGGCTCCGTGACAAATGGAGGCGGCCGGCGGGGCCTCAGGCGCCGGCCGGGCCGAATCCCTCGAGGAGCCGCCGGGCGGCCTCCGTCTCCGCCGCCTTCCGTGTCGTCCCCCGCCCGGTCGCCCGGCGGGGGCCCAGCTCCACGTCCACCGTGAAGGTGGGCGCGTGGTCGGGGCCTTCCTGGCGCACGGCGTGGTAGCGAGGCGCGGGCAGACCCTCGGCCGCGGCCCGCTCCTGGAGGGCGGTCTTCGCGTCGCTGCCGCGCCAGTCCTCCGGGCGCGCCTTGCGGATGGCCTCGCCGTAGCGTGCCTCGCAGACCTTCAACACCGCCTCGAAACCCTGGGGACCCGCGTCCAGGTGCAGGGCCGCCAGGAGGGCCTCCACGGCGTCCGCGAGCGCCTTGCTCCCGGGAGAGGCCTTGGGGCTGCGCGGTCCCTGGACGAGGGCGACCCCCAGGTCCGAGGCCCAGGCCGCGAGGGAGGTCGTGCTCACGAGGCGTCCCCGCAGCTTGGACATGTCGCCCTCGGTCCACGTCGTCTTCTCCCGGTGGATCAGGAGGGCCACCGCGGCGTTCAGCAGGGCGTCGCCGAGGAACTCCAGGCGCTGGTTGTGGGGCGCGAGCCCGCTGGAAGGCGGCGTGAGGGCCAGGGTGCGCAGGCCCGAGTCCCGGAACCGGTACCCGAGCTTCGCCTCCAGGCCAGGCGCCATCCGGCCTCAGTCCTCGTTCAGCCCCCGCAGCCCGCCGGGAAGGCGCCGGTTCAGGCGCTCGTCCTGGATCACGCTGCGGAACCGGGCGTTGGACATCATGCGCTGGAAGCTCACGCCGTTCCTCCGCGCCATGTCGGCCACGGACTGGAATTCGGCGAAGCGCTCCTGGCGGTAGAGCACCACCAGCAGCCAGGCGTAGGCGCGCTCGTTCCCGGGGTTCGCCGCGATGGCCTTCCGCAGGAGGTCCACCGCCCTGTTGGGATCGGTGTCCGAGAGGGCCGTGGCGTCGCTCATCGTCTGGTTGCTGAGGGCCATGCGCTCCGGCGCGCTGAGCCTGCGGAGGTTCTCCTGGGCGAAGGGATCGCTGGACGCCGCGGCGGGAGCCTCGGACGTCCGGGGGGCCGGCGCCGGCTCCTGGGGCGTCGGGCGGGGAGCCGGCCGGGCCTCGCTGGGTCGGCCCTCGGGGACGCGACCCTCAGGGGGCTTCACCGCCGGGTGGGTGCCCGGCGTCCCGGTCGGCAGGACGCCGGGAGCGGGGGAGGAAGGTCCGTCGGGCGGGGCGCTCGGGGTCTCGTTGGCGCCGGCCACGGGGGTTTCCGGCGCGGGAGAGGCGGGGGTGGCCGCGGTGTTGCCGAAGAAGGGGAGCCGGTCCCGGAAGGTCCAGAGGGCGATGCCTCCGCCCCCGACCAGGAACAGGGCGAGCGCGGCGAGGCCGAGGAAGAGCCCGAGGCCTGAGCCGGATTTCCGCGCGGGGGGTGCCGGCCGGGCGGCCGGGGGCTGGAAGGGCGCCGCGGTGGCGGACGCCCCCGAAGCCGCGGCGGGGGCTCCGGGCCTCGCGCCGGAGGCCAGGGACGCGGCGCCGGAGGGCAGGGCGGTGGTCGCGGGGGACCCGGCCTGTCCGGTCCAGGTGGGATCCTTCGCGGAGCGCAGGGCCTTGGCGAGGTCGTCGGCGGTCTGGTAGCGCTGGTCGGGGTCCTTGCAGAGGGCGCGGTCGAGCACCGTGCGCACGGACGGGCTGATGTCCACCAGCCCCGCCGTGTCGAGGGGTTCCGGCGGCTCGTTCACGATCTTGTAGAGGATGGTGGGGGTGGTGTCGCCGCTGAAGGGCTTCCGGCCGGAGAGGGCCTCGTAGAGCATCACCCCGACGGCGAAGAGGTCGCTGCGGGGGTCCGGCTTCCCGGTCCGGATGTACTCGGGTGCCATGTAGCTCACGGTGCCCATCACCATTCCGGTGGCGGTCATGTCGGAATTCCCCACACGCGCCACGCCAAAATCCATCACTTTCGCGTGGATCCGCTTGCCGTCCCGGGTCACCCGGACGTTGGAGGGCTTGATGTCCCGGTGGACGATGCCGGCGGAGTGGGCGTACTGGAGGCCTTCGCAGACCTGGGCCAGGATCTCCAGGGCCTCGCTGCGGGTGAGGCTCTGCTCCCGGAACAGCTCCTCCAGGTCGTGGCCCTTCACCAGCTCCATGGCGATGTAGAGGACGCCCTGGTCCTCCCCGAATTCATAGATGGTCACGAGGTTGGGGTGGTTCAGCACGCCGGCGGCCTTGGCTTCCCTGGCGAAGCGCTCCTTCGCGTCGCCGCCGGTCTGGGCGGTGGGGAGGATGGTCTTGATGGCGACTTCACGGCCGATGGTGGGATCGATGCCCAGGAGCACTTCACCCATGGCGCCCTGTCCCAGCACCCGCTGGATTTGGAATTTTCCGAGCCGCGTGAACATGGAATTCTCCCGCCGTTGAACCGGTTGATGCGGTTCCAAAGCATAGGCTGTTCCAGAACGGGGAGCCACGGGATTTCCCGGACGAACCATCCTGGCTCTTGGTAGATTCATTCCTCACCCGTCGGAGCCCAACCCGCGTGACCACCACCCAGCCGCCCGCATTCCTGCCGGCCCTCCTGGGGGCGCTCTACCAGCGCTCCGCCACCGGCGAGCTGGCCCTGGAGCAGAACGACGGGAACCGGCGGCTCTTCTGGAGCTACGGGAAGCTCGCGTTCCTCAAGAGCGAAGCCGCGGGCGAGCAGTTCGGGAACTACCTCCTCCGGCAGGGCGTCCTGGACCTTCCCAGCCTGAAGGAACTCCTCGCGGACCCCTCGGATGAGCGGCTCGGCGAGAAGGTGGTGCACTGGGGCCTGCTGTCGGCCGACCAGCGGAACGACCACCTCGCCGAGCTCTACGACCTGATCCTCCTCAACGCTCTCGAGCACCCGGTGGTGACCTACGCGTGGAAGGAGGGCGCCTCCGCGGTGGACCTGGCCGGGGGCGTGCCCATGTCCCTGGACCACCGCCGGCTCGTCTGGCAGTCGCTCACCCGGCTGAACACCGCGGACTCGATCCCGGACTGGATCAGCGGGCAGCGGGGCTGGAAGTGGAAGGCCTCCGACGGACTCTTCACCGGACTGGCGGACCTCCCCATCGATCCGCAGCAGGCCTACGCCCTTTCCTTCTTCAGCGCCGAGCCCCTGGAGTTCAAGACGCTGCTCGGCGCCTCGAGCCTCGAGCCGGTGACCGCCGCCCGGCTCGTGCTGGCCCTGTGGGCCATCGGGGGGCTCACCCTCGCCGAAGGGGAGCTTCCCAGTCCCCTGCCCTCAAGGCCCGAGCCGGCGGCCGAGCCCGCGCCCCCGGCGCGCCAGACCAGCACGGGGAAGGTCCCGAACCTCGCGGCCGAGCCGCCGCCCCCGCCCCTCGCCGCCAGGCCGTCCGGTCCCACCGGCGAGAAGCCCCCGGCCCCGAAGGCCGTCCCGGCACCCGCCGCGGAAGCCGCTCCAGCCGCCGAGGCCGATCTCCGGATCGAGATCGTCGAGGAGGAGGGCGAGTCCGGCGGGGCCGCGCAGGCCAGGGCCTCGGACGCTCCGGCGATCTCGCTGGACGCCATCCTCGCGCCCCTGGAGACGGCCCGTCCGCCGCAGCCCGCCGCGCCGCGGACGGGCGAGTCCGACTCCGGGGCGGTTCCCCTCCTGCCGGGAGCCACCGGGCCCGAGGACGTCGGCACGCGCATCCGCAAGCACGTCCTCCTCGCCAAGAAGCTGCAGCTGCAGGAGCGCATCGGCGACGCCGTCCAGGCCCTCGAGCAGGGGGTCCGCATCGACCCGGAGGCCCCGGAGGCCTACGCCGCCTGGCTCCTCCTCGGACAGCTGCGCACGACGAACCCCGCCTGGTCCACGCGCGCGGTGGAGGCCCTGCAGCACGCCTCGAGACTCAACCCCAAGGCCGCGGAGCCCTGGGCCGTCATGGGCGAGATCTACCACCGCAAGGGGTTCAAGGCGAACGCGCGGGGCTGCTTCAAGAAGGCCATCGAGCTGGATCCCTCGGTCCCGATCCCCCCGGACTTCTCGATGGAGGACAAGCCGGCGGAGGTCGAGGAGAAGCCCGGGTCCGGCGGCATGCTGGAACGGCTCAAGGGGCTCATCAAGCGCTGAGCCCCGGAGCGCCGGGCCCGGACCGGACGAGCCGGCGCGCGGTCGCCGGCGCCGAGTTCAGAGTGTTCCGTACATCCGGTCCCCCGCGTCCCCGAGCCCCGGGAGGATGTAGCCCCGGTCGTTGAGCTGGCGGTCCACCGCGCCGGCGATGATCCGGATCTCCGGATGGATCTCCCGCAAGTGGCGGATGCCTTCGGGTGCCGCGAGCACGCAGGCCAGGGTGACGTCGGTGGAGCCCGCCTCCATGACCTGGCGCACCGCCTCCGCGGCGCTGCCGCCGGTGGCCAGCATGGGGTCGAGGATGTAGGCCTGCCGGGTCTCCATCGCCGGAGGGAAGTTCCGGTAGTACGCCTTCGGCAGGAGGGTCTGGTGGTCGCGGGAGAGCCCGAGGTGGCCGACCTTCGCCGTCGGCACCAGGCGCAGGAAGGGCGGCAGAAGCCCGAGGCCCGCGCGCAGGACCGGCACCAGCACGGGGTCCGGGCCTCCCAGCTTCCAGCCGTCGCAGGTCTCGAGGGGCGTCTCGATGCGCGCGCCCTCGACCCTCAGGTTGGACATCGCCTCCATGGCGAGGAGGAGTCCGATCTCCTCGACGAGCGACCTGAAGAGCGCCGTCGAGGTGGTTTTCGTGCGCAGCATCGAGAGCTTGTGCTGCAGGAGCGGATGGGTCAAAACCGTAGTGTTCATGCGGGTCTCCACGTGTTCACAGTAAACCTCTCCGAAAAAAAAATCGCTGATGGCTATGGCGCACAAGGAGATTCCGCTTAAAGATTCCTATGAACAATTTTGTTGACCCGATCTGATGTGCCCGTTTTCATGGAGTTCCAGGAAGACAACTCGGAACGACATCCGCACCCCCACCAAGTGCCTACGGAGAGGTTTAATTTGGAGCAGAGAGGATGCTGAAAAAGATCGCGATCTTTAAGGCCCTGGACATCGAAATCAAGAAACAACGGGGTCCCGCGGCGGTCAAGGAAGCGTATCGAGGGCACCACTCGCTCAAGGAAGAACTCTCCCAGCCCGGCATGACCATCATCGCCGAAGTCGCCGGCGGAAACCCCGAGCACGGCCAGGTGAGGGAGGCCTACCGCGCCGGCACCCACGCCAAGAGCCTGGTGGAGAACGGCGCGAAGGCCCTCGCCATCGCCACCGACCGGTTCCTCTACTTCGGGGAGGACAAGCACCTCTCCGAGGCCCGCGCGGCGGTGAAGACCCCGCTGCTCCGGCGCGACTTCATCTTCGAGGAGTACCAGGTCGAGGAGAGCAAGATCCTCGGGGCCGACGCCATCTTCCTGATGGCCGCCCTCCTCCCGGTGGACCGGATCCAGAGCCTCCAGAAGCTGGCCGCCGCCAAGGGCCTCGACGTGGTGGTGGAGGTTTCCAGCGAGGCGGACCTCAAGCGGGCCCTCGAGGCCGGGGCCGACATCATCTGCGTCACGGGCCGCGACCTCGACACCTGGAAGGCGGACTTCGACGCCGCCGTCGCCCTCCTCAAGAAGGTCCCGGTCAAGAAGTGCCTCCGCATGGTGGAGGCCGGGATCCAGAACCTTGCCCAGCTCAAGCAGCTCGAGGCCATGGGCGTGCACGGCGCCATCATCGGCGACGCGCTGCTCCACGAGTTCTACCCCGGCAAGCGGCTCGCCCAGCTCCTCGCGGGCGTCGAACCCAGCCGCAAGCCGGCCAAGAAACCTTCCCAAGCACCCTCACGCGCTCCATCTGGAGCCGCGGAAACCAAGGGCGATTCGGGCGCGCGGCCAACTGCGCCGGCTGCGGGCGCCGCGAAATCGGCCAAAACCAGTGCAGCATCCACACCCCCAACCCCCGCCCGCAAGGGCCACAAGGAGCCATCCATGGTTCAAGACGCCATGTCGTCCAACGCGACCCCCGCCTCTTCCGCCCCCGCGCCGAAGAAGGCCGCCGCCAAGAAGAAGCCTGCCGCCAAGAAGCCCGCCGCCAAGAAGGCCGCCCCGAAGAAGGCCGCCAAGAAGGCGCCGAAGAAGGCCGCCGCGAAGAAGGCCGCCCCCAAGAAGGCCGCGAAGAAGGCCGCCCCGAAGAAGGCCGCCAAGAAGGCCGCGAAGAAGGCCGCCCCGAAGAAGGCCGCCCCGAAGAAGGCCGCCAAGAAGGCCGCCCCGAAGAAGGCCGCCAAGAAGGCCGCGAAGAAGGCCGCCCCGAAGAAGGCCGCCAAGAAGGCCGCGCCCAAGAAGGCTGCCAAGAAGCCGGCCGCCAAGAAGGCCGCCAAGAAGAAGTAGGCCCATTCAGGATCAAGGTTCCGCCTGACCCAATCCCATGCAGCTCATTGATCGCGTTTCCGCCCTCGAGGTCCTGGACAGCCGTGGCAACCCCACGGTGCTCGCCCGGGTCCAGCTGACCGACGGCTCCACCGGGCAGGCACTGGTGCCCTCCGGAGCCTCCACCGGCAGCCGGGAAGCCCTCGAGAAGCGGGACGGCGACAAGGGCCGCTACCTGGGGAAGGGCGTGCTCGGCGCGGTGCACGCCATCAACACGGAGATCCAGGACGCCCTCCGGGGCATGGATCCCTTCCAGCAGGCGGAACTCGACGAACTCCTCTGTGATCTCGACGGCACGGAAAACAAGGAAGAACTTGGCGCGAACGCGATCCTCGGGGTCTCCATGGCCCTGGCTGACGCGGCCTCGAAGGCATGCCGCCAGCCCCTGTACAGGTACCTGGGCGGGGCCTCTGCCCGCGTTCTTCCCGTTCCGATGATGAACATCCTCAACGGCGGCGCGCACGCCGACAACAACGTCGACATCCAGGAGTTCATGGCGCTGCCCATCGGCGCTTCTACCTTTTCAGAGGCCTTGAGATGGGGCGTGGAGATCTACCACGCCCTCAAGGCCGTCCTGAAGGCGCGCAAGCTCTCCACCGGCGTGGGTGACGAGGGAGGCTTCGCGCCGAACCTGGGCAGCAACGAGGAGGCCCTGGACCTCATCCAGGAAGCGGTGAAGAAGGCCGGCTACAAGCCCGGCAAGGATGTCTGGCTCGGCCTCGATTGCGCGGCCAGCGAGTTCAAGAAGGGCGCAGCCTATGAACTCGACGGCGGGAAGAAGACCCCCGCCCAGCTCGTGGACTACTACGACGGGCTGTGCGCGAGACACCCCATCCTCACCATCGAGGACGGGTGCGCCGAGGACGACTGGAAGACCTGGAAGGCCCTCACGGACAAGCTCGGATCCAGGATCCAGCTCGTGGGGGACGACCTCTTCGTCACCAACCCCGCGATCCTCCAGCGCGGGATCTCCGAAGGCGTCGCCAACGCCATCCTGATCAAGCTGAACCAGATCGGCACCGTCACCGAGACGCTGAAGGCCGTGGACCTGGCCCACAAGGCGGGCTACCGCGCGATCATCAGCCACCGCAGCGGCGAGACCGAGGACGCGTTCATCGCGGACCTCGCCGTCGCCACGGGGGCGGGCCAGATCAAGACCGGCGCGCCGGCCCGCACGGACCGCGTCGCCAAGTACAATCGACTGCTCCAGATCGAGTGGGAACTCGGCGCCGCCGCCCGCTACGCGGGCCGCGAAGCCTTCGGCTCCCGCCTCGCCACCGCCCAGTCCCGCTAGGCCAAGCCCGCATGAACACCAGTTGGCTCCTGAAATCCAGGACCGTCTGGGGGGCCCTGCTCTGCTCGGCCTTCCTCTCCACGGCCATCCTCTGGCTGCTGCCCGGCGGCCTGCCCGCCGTCCACAAGCGGCAGGCGGAGCTCCAGCGGCAGCGCGAGGTCCTCCTGGACCTCAACCGCAGGAACCGGGAGCTGTTCGACGAGGTCCAGCGACTCGCCAAGCGGGATCCGGAACTGATGGAGGCGCTGGCCCGGCGCCAGGGCTTCGCCCGGCCGGGCGAGACCGTCTACACCTTCCGGGAGCGCGGCGACTCCAAGTAGGTCCCGGCGCGGTCGCGCATACTGGTCCGATGCAGTGGACGCTCGCCTCCGCTTCGGGAAATGTCTTCGCGTACGCGTGGGCCCGGGAGGCTCCGTCCTCCTTCCAGGGCCCGGACGCGGCGCGGCGGCTGTGTCCCCGGGGCACGGGGCTCGGCCTGGACGGCATCTTCCTGCTCGAGGATCCGGAGCCGGGAGGGGTCTGGCGCATGGACCACTGGGACGCCGATGGCGCCCGGACCTTCTGTTCCAACGGGACGCGGGCGGCGCTGGCGGTGGCCGGCGCTCCCCAGGGCGGACCCCTCGCGGTCGAGTCCAGCGGGGAAACCGTGCGGCTTCGGCGGGACGGCGGGGAGGTGGGCCTGCGCATGCCGGAGGGCGAGGACTGCCGGCTGAGCGAGCCGCCGGTGGAGACGCTGGAGCCCTCGATCCGCGGGTGGATCGGCAATCCCCAGCTCGTGCTGGAGGTCCCCTCCGCCGACCGGGCCGACCTCGCGGCCCTGGCGCCGCCCCTGCGCTTTCACCCCGCCTTCCCCGACGGCACCAACGTGAACGTGGTCGAGGTGCTGCGGGAAGGCGAGGGCCGCATCCGCTCCTGGGAGCGGGGCGTGGAGGGCGAGACCCTCTGCTGCGGCACGGGCTGCGCGGTGGCCGGGGCCTGGCTGGCAGAGCGCAGCGGCTGCATGGAATGGCGGCTCCAGACCGCGAGCCCCGATCCCGTGAGGGTCACGGTGGGAAGGATCCGGCAGGGGGCCTGGGAGGACCTGTGGGTCTGGGGCCGCGTGCGGTGTCTCGGGACCGTGGTTCCCGACCCGTCCCTCGGCCTCGAAAGCGGCCCGTGGAACGGCTAGACTGGACGATGTTCCACGCCCAGGCCCGACCGTGACGCTCCCCGCGACAGCCCCGATGTTCCCAGCCTTCCCGCGGCCGGAGGCCTGAGTGACCGCGAAGATCCTGGCCCTGGCCAACCAGAAGGGCGGCGTCGGCAAGACCACCACCGCCATCAACCTCGCGGCGAGCCTGGCCATGCTGGAGAAGCTGGTGCTCCTGGTGGACTTCGACCCCCAGGGCCACAGCACCACCGGGCTGGGCTTCCCCAAGCCGGACCACCGCGCGGGCTCCTTCGCCCTCATGAAGGGGGCGCCCGTCCAGGCGCTCATGCTCCAGACCGAGGTGCCGAACCTGCAGGTGGTGCCCGCCGGCAAGGACCTCGCCCAGCTCGAGTTCGAGCTCTTCGAGCTGCCGCAGCTCCAGGTGCTGCGGGAGGCCCTGCGGCCCGTGATGGACCACTACGAGTACATCATCATCGACCCCCCGCCCTCCCTGGGGATGATCACCCTCAACGCGTTGACCGCCGCGGATGAGGTCATCGTCCCCATGCCCTGCGAGTTCTTCGCCCTCGACGGCCTGGCGGAGCTGATGGAGACGCTCCACCGCATCCAGGGCGGGCCGAACCCGAGGCTCCAGCTCGGCGGCATCCTGCTCACCATGGCCGAGGAGCGCACCAACCTTGGCGCCGCGGTGGCGGCGGAGGTCCGCCAGGCCTTACCCGGCAAGGTCTTCCAGACGGTGATCCCGAGGAACATCCGCCTCGCCGAGGCCCCGAGCCACGGCAAGCCCGTCGCCTTCTACGACCTGAAGTCCAAGGGGGCCCAGTCCTACCTGAGCTTCGCCCGCGAGTGGATCGAGCGGGACGGGCACTTGATGGGGCAGCCGGAGGGGATCCAAGCATGACGACGGTGAAACGACCGGCCCTGGGACGGGGGCTCACCTCCCTCATGAGCCAGATCACGCCCGACGATGCCCCCACGCGCGAGGTGCCCGTCGGCAGCCTGGTGCCCAACCGCCAGCAGCCCCGCACCCACTTCGACGAGGCGGCCCTCAATGATCTGGCCGCGAGCCTGAAGCAGCACGGCATCGTCCAGCCGATCGTGGTGCGCCGGGTGGGCGACCGCTTCGAGATCATCGCCGGCGAGCGCCGCTGGCGCGCGGCGAAGCTGGCGGGCCTCGCCACCGTGCCGGTGGTGGTGAAGGAGATCCCCGACGACCGGCTGCTGGAGCTGGCCCTGGTGGAGAACATCCAGCGCCAGGAGCTGAACCCCATCGAGGAGGCCAAGGCCTACTGGCGCCTGGGCGAACACCTCCGCCTCACCCAGGAGCAGGTGGCCGACCGGGTCGGCAAGTCCCGGCCCCAGGTGGCCAACACGCTGCGGCTGCTGCGCCTGCCCGGGCATCTCCAGGAGCTCATCGCCAACGGCAAGCTCGGGGTCGGCCACGGCAAGGTCCTGCTGGGTGTCGAGGACGGCCACCTCCAGGAGCAGCTGGCCCACGCCGTGGTGCAGGACCAGCTCAGCGTCCGCGCCCTGGAGGCCAAGCTCCAGCACCTCCAGAAGGCGCACAAGCCCAAGGCCCGGAAGAAGCACCCGCACGCGGTCTTCATCAAGGCCGCCGCCGAGGAGCTGACCACCGCCTGGGCCACCAAGGTCGAGATCAAGACCAAGGGCAAGGCCGGCGTCGTGATGCTCCACTTCGGTTCCGAAGGCGAGCTGGACCGGCTCTTCGAGGCCTTGAAGCACGGTCCCAAGCCGGGCGTGCGGAGGTAGCGCCATGTCCTGGTTCGTCAAGAAGCGCCAGCAGAAGATCGCCGTCGAGGCCAAGACCGTCCGCGTGCCCGAGGGCCTCTGGGTCAAGTGCGAGGCCTGCCGGGAACTCATCTACCGCGCCGAGCTCCAGAACACCCACAACGTCTGCCCCAAGTGCGGCTACCACTTCCGCATCGGCGTGGAGGAGCGCCTCGAGAACCTCATGGACGAGGGCTACGCCACCCTCTTCACCGACCTGCGCAGCACCGACCCCCTGGGCTTCGTGGCCACGAAGGCCTACAAGGACCAGTTGAAGAAGCTGGAGGAAGGGGGCCAGGACCAGGACGCGGTGGTGGTCGTGGAGGGCACGCTGTCCGGCCAGCCGGTGGTCATGGGGGTCATGAACTTCGATTTCCTCGCCGCTTCCATGGGCAGCGTGGTGGGCGAGAAGCTGAGGCTCGGCGCGGAGCGGGCCCTGGAGAAGGGCTGCGCCTACCTCATCGTGAGCTGCTCCGGCGGGGCCCGGATGCAGGAGGGCACGCTCTCGCTGATGCAGATGGCCAAGGTCAGCGCGGCGCTGGCCAAGCTGGACCGGGCGGGCCTGCCCTACCTGAGCATCCTCACGGATCCCACCACCGGCGGGGTCAGCGCCAGCTACGCGATGCTCGGGGACCTCAACATCGCCGAGCCCAAGGCCCTCATCGGCTTCGCGGGGCCGCGGGTCATCGAGCAGACCATCAAGCAGAGCCTGCCCGAGGGCTTCCAGCGCAGCGAGTTCCTCCAGGCCCACGGCATGGTGGACCGGGTCGTCCCCCGGGACAAGCTGAAGGACTGGATCGCGGCCTGCCTCACCTGGATGCTGCCCCCGAAGGAATCCTGAAGGCCGTGGGCGACGGGACCTCCGCCCTGTCGCGCCTCGCGGCCCGGGGCCACTGGGGCATCAAGCGCGGCCTGCAGAACATCCACGCCCTCCTCGCGAGGCTCGACCACCCCGAGCGGGCCTGCCCGGTCGTGCTGATCGGCGGCACCAACGGGAAGGGCAGCACCGGCGCCTTCCTCGCCCACGCCCTCCAGGCGGGCGGACGCCGGGTGGGCTGGACCACCTCGCCCCACCTGGTGCATCCCCGGGAGCGCGTGTGGATCGGCGGGGCCGCCGTCCCGGCGGAGGCGCTCGAGGACGCCCTGGAGGCGGCCTTCGCGGCCGAAGCCGCCCTGGGCCTGCAGGCCACCTACTTCGAGCTGATGATCGCGGCGGCCTTCGGGATCTTCCGTGCCCGGGCCGTGGAGATCGCGGTGGTGGAAGTGGGCATGGGGGGCCGCTGGGACGCCACCAACGCCGGCGACCCGGTCCTGAGCGTGATCACGTCGGTGGGCCTCGACCACCAGCAGTTCCTTGGCGACACCCGGGAAGCCATCGCCCGGGAGAAGCTGTGCATCGCCCGGGACGGACGGCCGCTGGTGCTGGGGCCCGGCCTCGCGCCGGAATGGATCGCGCCCCTGCTGGAATGCGCGCCGGTCCTGCATCCGGCGCAGCGGGTCGAGGCCGAGGTCGTGGCCTGGGAGCACAGCGTGGTCGAGGGCCGCGCGCTCGGGCTCGCCGGGCGGTACCAGCTCGAGAACCTGGCGACGGCCCGGGAGGCGCTGCGACGGCTGGAAGCCCTGGGCCTGGGGGTGGAGGACGCCGCCGCCCGGGAAGGCTTCGCCCGGGCCCGCATTCCCGGCCGCCTCTGGAAGGTGCCCGAGCTCGTCGCCGTCTGGATGGACGGCGCCCACAACCCGCATGGCGCCGCGGCCCTGGCGGACCACGCCCTCGCCTGCGGGATCCGGCCCCACCTGCTGGTGGGGGCCATGGGTGACAAGGACCTCCGCGGCGTGGCGGCGGAGCTGTCCCGCCTGGACCCGCGCTCCGTCACCTTCGTGCGCGGGACGGATCCGCGCTACGCGAGCCTCGAGGCCCTGCGGGAGGCATGGAGCCGTCCAGAGGCCGAGGGCCTCGACCTCGCGGCCGCCGCGGCGCGGATGCGCGAGCCCCGGGAGGGCCTCCTCCTGGTCACCGGCTCCCTCTACCTGCTGGGCGACCTCCTCGCCGAACTGGGCCTGGACCCGGCATCCTGAAGCCATGTCCTCCGCCAACTCCTCCAAGGCCGTGCTGCTCGCCCTGCTCGCCAACGGCGGCATCGCCGTCTCCAAGTTCGTGGTCTTCGGGATCACGCGGTCCAGCTCCCTGCTCACCGAGGGCATCCATTCCACGGCGGACTGCGTCAACCAGGTGCTGCTGTTCGTCGGCATGCGCCAGGGGGCGAAGCCCGCGGATCCGAAGCATCCCCTGGGCAAGGGCCAGGCCGCCTTCGTGGCCAGCTTCATGGTGGCCCTGCTGCTCTTCAGCGTGGGCGGGATCTACTCCGTGGTGGAGGGGATCCACAAGATCCGCCACCCCGAAGCGCCCCACGATCTGGGCTGGGCGGTCGGGCTGCTGCTCTTCGCCATCGGCCTCGAGGGCTACTCCATGTGGGGCGCCCTCCAGGCCGCCAGGGCGGAGCGTGGGTCCATGTCCCTGCTGCGCTACATGCGCCGCTCCAGCCGCACGGAGCTGGTGGTGGTGCTGGCGGAGGACTTCGCCGCGCTGGTGGGCCTGCTGCTGGCGTTGGCGGCGGTGCTCCTGGTGATGGCCACGGGCAATCCGGTCTGGGACGGCGTCGGCAGCGTCGGCATCGGCGTCCTCCTCATCGGCGTGGCGTGGTTCGTGGGGGTCGAGGTCACCAGCCTCCTCCTCAACGAGGCGCCGCCCCTGGCCCTGCGGGCGGCGATCCGCCAGGCCGTGGACGACGACCCCGAGGTCGTCACCTGCCTCAACCTCATCGCCGTCATCATCGGCGCCGAGCAGCTCATGGTGAGCCTGCAGGTGAAGTTCAGGCCCCAGCCCAGCGGCGACGCCCTGGTGGACGCCATCAATGCCCTGGAAGGCCGGCTCCACCAGCGCTTCCCCCAGATCCGGCACCTCTTCGTGGAGCCGGACCACGAGGCCTGAGGCCGGCGCAACCCTCGGCGACGGGGCGGGGTCCATACCCTCCATCCGAGGATGCCCATGAGACTGTTCCTGCTCCCGGCCGCGGCCCTGCTGGGGCTGCTGCCCTTCGCCGCCGGGTCGCCGCGGCCCCCGTCCGCCGCCGCGCCGGACATCGACGGCCGGCTGGCGCGGGCCTGGGCCGAGGAAGGCCTGAAGCCCGCCCCCCGATGCGACGACGCCACCTTCCTTCGACGGGCGAGCCTGGACATCACCGGACGGATCCCCTCCCCCGGGGACGTGAACGCGTTCCTGGCCGACCGGGACCCCGGAAAGCGCGCCAAGGCCGTGGACCGGCTCCTCGCCAGCCCCGCCTACGCCGACTTCTGGGCGGGCTACTGGGACCGGGTGCTGCTCGGCCGGGGCCTGCGGGCGAACCAGGTGGACCGGGGCGCCTTCGATGCCTGGCTGCGGGCGCGCTTCGCCGCCAATGCCCCCTGGGACGCCACGGTGCGCGAGCTGGTCGCCGCGACGGGGCGGAGCAGCGCCGGGGACAGGCCCAAGGTCCGCCGGGGCGGCTTCACCCAGGTGGAGCCGGGCTCGACGGACGCCGGCGTGAACGGCGCCGTGAACTGGACCCTCAAGTACCTCCAGTCGCCCCAGGACCTGGGCGGCGCGGCGGCGCGGACCTTCCTCGGCGTGCAGATCCAGTGCGCCCAGTGCCACGACCACAAGACCGAGCCCTGGAAGGCCTCCGACTTCAAGGCCTGGACCTCCAGCTTCGCCATGATCCGCGCGGTGCCGGTGGACCGGGGCAGGACCCTGGCCCCCGGCCAGCTCCGGCGCTTCGACCTGGTGGAGACCCCTCGCGTCGCCTTCGTCCCGCCGAAGGCCGCGGAGGCCCGGGCCTACCTGGAGGCCCCTCCGAAGGCGCTGGACGGGACCCGGCTTCCCCAGGACGCCACCCGCCGCCGGGCCCTGGCGGCCTGGATGACGGACCCGAAGAACCCCTGGTTCGCCCAGGCCCTCACCAACCGGATGTGGGCCCACTTCCTGGGCCGGGGCTTCGTGGAGCCCTTCGATGACCTCCGGCCCTCGAACCCCGCGCGGATGCCCGAGCTGCTGCAGGCCTTGAGCGCGGACTTCGCGGCCCACGGGTTCGACCTCAAGCACCTGATCCGCGTCATCACCGCGAGCCGGGCCTACCAGCTCGAGGCCGGCGGCGTGGAGGGCGACCGGGCGGACGCCCTGTGGTCCCGCCAGCACCTCAAGCCCCTGGCGCCGGAGGTGCTGCTGGACGCCCTGGTGGACGCCACGGACCTGGGCCCGGTCTTCGAGCGGGTGGCGGGCGAGCGGCAGGACCGGATGAAGCAGAACCTCCTCCGCCAGTTCGTGGTCCTCTTCGATGTGGACGAGGACCGGGAGCAGGAGGACTTCCAGGGCACCCTCGCCCAGGCCCTCCTGCTCCTGAACGGGCGCCTCACCCAGGACGGGACGCGGGCCATCCCCGGCACGGCGGTGGAGCAGGCGCTGCGCCTGCCCGACGACCGGTCGCGCATCGAGGCGCTTTACCTCCGCGCCCTCGGCCGTCCGCCCCGGGCGGACGAGACGGCGCGATGGACGGCCTTCCTGGAGGTGAAGCGTCCCGCGCCGGGCCCGGCGGGCGGGGCGCCGGAGGCCAAGGCCCAGGCCCAGGCCCTCGGCGATCTCCTCTGGTGCCTGCTCAACGCCTCCGAATTCTCCTTCAACCATTGAGGACGGCATGGCCACCCGACGCGACTTCCTCCACCTCTCCCTGGGCGGCCTGCTGGGGGCGGCGATGTCCGTCCGCCTCCCCGCCCACGCCCGGGCCTGGCCCCTGCCCGGGCCGCCGGCGGACGGGACCGGGCCGGCGGGCCCTGCCGCCAAGGCCTGCATCCTGCTGTGGATGAACGGCGGCCCCAGCCACGTGGACACCTGGGATCCCAAGCCCGGCACCGTGGAGGGCGGGCCCTTCAAGGCCATCCCCACGCGCATCAAGGGCGTCTCGATCTGCGAGCACCTGCCCCGTCTCGCCGAGGCTGCCGACAAGCTCTGCATCGTCCGCAGCCTCGGGACCCGGGAGGGCAACCACGACCGGGCCCGCCACCTGGTGCATACGGGCTACGCCCCGTCACCGACCGTGGCGCATCCCGCCCTGGGGGCCTGGGTCAGCGAGGAGCTGGGTCGGCCCGACGCGGACCTGCCGGCCTACGTGGGGATCAACGGCGCCGGGGCCCCGGCGGGGTTCCTGGGGGTGCAGCATGGTCCTTTCAGGGTCCAGGATCCGGCGAAGCCGCCCCAGAACGTGGCCCTGGCCGCAGGGGTGGATCCTGAGCGCTTCCGCCTCCGCCAGGAGGGCCTGGCCCTCCTCGAGGCGGACTTCGCGGCGCGCACGGCGGACGGCCTGGTGAAGGGCCGGAGGCAGGTCTACGACAAGGCCCGGCGGCTGATGGCCTCGAGCCGCCTCGATGCCTTCGACCTCGGTCTGGAGAGCGAGACCACCCGGGACCGCTACGGGCGGACGAAGTTCGGGGAGGGCTGCCTGCTGGCCCGCCGTCTGGTGGAGGCGGGCGTGCCCTTCGTCGAGGTGGGTCTCGACGGCTGGGACACCCACAAGGACGGCTTCACCCGGGGGGCGGCGCTCATGGCCGACCTGGACGCGGGCTTCGGCGCCCTCCTGCAGGACCTCGCGGAGCGGGGACGCCTCAAGGACACCCTGGTGCTCTGCCTGGGGGAGTTCGGCCGGACCCCTTCGATCAACGCGGACGAGGGCCGGGACCACCACCCGCAGGCCTGGAGCGCCGTGCTGGCGGGGGCGGGGATCCGTATGGGCCAGGCCTGGGGCGCCACGGACCGCACCGGGGAGGCCGTGGTGGACCGTCCCGTCCGCATCGAGGACTTCTTCGCGACCCTCGCAGCCGTGCTCGGGCTCGACGCCACCCGCCAGTTCGCGACGCCCCTGGGCCGGCCCCTGACCATCGTCAACAAGGGCGTGCCCGTGGCGGGGCTCCTGAGGACCTGAGGACCGCCGGGCGACGGGGAGGGATCAGTCCCCCTCCTGGATCCAGCGGAAGGCCTTCCCCGTCCAAACGATCCGCGCGCTGGCCTTCTCGGACCACTCCCACACCATCGCGTCGCGCCTGGCCTTGCCCTGGGCCTTGCGCAAGGACCAGACGTCGAAGTCGTGGTCGCGGAAATGGTGGAAGTCTGCGGCGGCGCCGAGGAGGACGGCCGGCCTGCCGCTCCCCCAGAGCACCAGAACCCCGCGGTCCTTGCCGCTGGCGAGCTTCACGGCCACCGCCCGGTCGGGCCTGCCGTCGCCATCGAAGTCGCCGACGAGGTCGGCCAGCTTGGCATCCGCCCGACGGACCACCTTCTTCGCGGCGAGGGCTGCGTCCAGGGAGGCGTCCGGGACCTGGAGGAGCGTGGCGAGGAGGAAGGGGAGCATGGCGGGGTTCCTTCAGCGGGCGCGGCTGGCGAGGATCCAGAGCAGGAAGGCGAGGACCGCGAGACTGGTCCCGCAACCCTTGAGGAGATGCGGCCAGTGGAACGGAGCGCGCCGGCTGGCGAAGGCCGTGACGCTCTCGCCGTCCTCCACCTCCTCCTCGAAGGTGATCACGCGGTAGCTTCCCAGGGGGACGACCGGGAGCAGGAGGAAGACCCACCAGAGCGTCTTCAGGACGGAGCCACAGGTCTCGCAGGGCTGCGCGCTGCCGTAGAGGGTCCGCCCGATGCCCTGGTTGGTGGACACGCTTGGGGCGCCAGGCTTCGCTGACGCCGCCGTGCAACGGGGGCAGAAGGGAGGTTCCTGGGAAGTGGCCATGGGAGGGGATCGCGGATGGGCGGAAGCTGGCCCCACCCTAGCCCTGATCGCGGACGGCGCCAAGGAGGGCCGTCGCCAGCTCCGTGAGGCTCGGATCCCGGGCCCCCATGACGAGCACGAGGTCCCCGGGGCGCGCGGAAGCCGCGACCAGGGCCACCAGGTCCTCCCGCGAGGGGGCGAAGGACGCCGGCGCTCCGAGGGCCTGGAGCTCCGTGGCGAGGTCCGCGCTGCTCACGTCACGGATGACCGTGCCCCCGGCGTAGTGGGCCTCCAGCAGCCAGAGACGGTCCTGGGGCCTGAGTTCCGCGGCGAACATGGCGGCCAGTTCGGTGCGGAGGAACCTGAGCGGACCGAAGCCGTGGGGCTGGAAGACGGCGAGGATGCGCTCCGCCCGCAGCCGGGCGGTGGAAAGGCTCGCGGCGATCTTGGCGGGGTTGTGGCCGAAGTCGTCCACCACCGTGACGCCGTGGCGCGTCCCCAGCACCTGGAAGCGCCGGCCCACGCCCTGGAAGGACCGGAGCGGCTCGACCAGGTCGGAAAGCCCCACGCCGAGGGCCTTCGCCACCGCCAGGGCCGCGAGGGCGTTCTCGAGGTTGTGGCGCCCCGGGACGCGGAGCTCGAAGGCGACGCCGTCCACCGAGAACCGCGAACCCTCCGGCCCGAGCCATACCTCCGTGGCCCGGACGTCCGCGCCTTCGCCGAACCCGAACACGGTGGCCGGACGCAGCTCCGCGAGGTTCCCGGCTTCGCCCAGCACGAGGGTCTCGCGGACATTCCCCCGGAAGGCCCGGAACATCTCCAGCACCACGGCCTCGTCTTTATGGTCCTTCTGGAGGTTCAGCACCACGCCCACCGCCGGGTGGTAGCGGACCACGGTGCCGTCGCTCTCGTCGGCCTCGATGACCAGCAGGTCGGAGGTCCCGGCCCAGGCATTGCCCCAGAGGCCGATCGCCTGGAGGGCCCGCAGGTCGCCGCCCGTGATGACCGAGGGGTCGAGGCCCGCGCCCCGCAACAGTTCGAAGACCATCGCCGTGGTGGTGCTCTTGCCGCTGGTGCCGGTGACGGCGAGGGTGCGGTGGGCGGCCACGAGGTGGGCCAGCAGCTCCGAACGGTGGAGGATGGGCACGCCCAGACGTTTCGCCGCGGCCACGTCGGGCACCGTGTCCTCCACCGCGGTGCTCACCACCAGCGCCGCGCAATCGCCTTCGAGGCCGGACCCGTCCTGGGGTTTGACGGCGATGCCGAGGGCCTCGAGCTTCGCCCGGGACCCGGCCTGCTGGCCCCGGTCGAAGGCGCGGTCGCTGCCGCTGGCGCGGCCGCCCTTCATGGCCACGAACTGGGCCAGGGCGCTCATGCCGCTGCCCGCGAGGCCGGCGAAGTGGAGGCGGCCCAGGCCGGGGCCCGGAACGTCCTCGGCGGCGATCAGGACCGGATCACCCTCCCGGACAGCATCGAAGAGCGTGGTGATGCCGGCGTTCGAGAGCCGCACGCAGCCGTGGGAGACGGGCCTGCCGAGGTCGCCCTCCTGGTTCGTGCCGTGGAGGTAGATGAAGCGGTCCCGGCTGTCCACGCCGGGGCCCTGATTGTGGCCGGGCTCGAGCCCCTCCAGCGTGAGCACGCGGGTGAGGATGAGGTCCTCCTCCGTCCGTTCACCCCGCCACACCTCGCCCGTCGCCTCCCGCGCCCGGAACACCGTGCCCGGCCGGGCGCCGTCCCCGATGCGCCGGGCGACGCGGTGCCAGCCGGTCGGTGTCTTGAAGGAGTCCTCGACGCAGCCCAGGCCGTTGGCCGCGGTGGAGACTGGCAGGACGACCGCGGGCGCGCCGTCCTGCAGGAGGGCGAGGAGCTGGCGGAAGGGGTCCACCACCACCAGGCGCGAGGGGAGGACGGTGAACGGCGCCAGGGTCCGACGCAATCCCTCGAGGGCCAGGCCGCGGAAGCGGGCGGCTAGGACGGGGTCGAAGGTCGGGCCGCTCATTCCCCGATGATCTTGATCAGCACGCGCTTGTCCCGCTTCCCGTCGAACTCGCCGTAGAAGATGGCCTCCCAGGGCCCGAGGTCGAGCCGGCCGTCGGTGATGGCCACCACGACCTCGCGGCCCATGATCTGGCGCTTGTGGTGGGCGTCGCCGTTCTCCTCGCCGGTGCGGTTGTGGAGGTAGCCGCCGCGGCTGGGCTCGTCGCCGGAGTTGAAGGGGGCGAGCTTTTCGAGCCAGCGCAGGTAGTCGGCATGGAGACCGGGCTCGTCGTCGTTGATGAAGACCGAGCTGGTGATGTGCATGGAGTTCACCAGGCAGAAGCCCTCCTTCACGCCGCTCTCGCGCACCGCGTCCTGGATCTCAGGCGTGAGGAGCACGAAGCCCGTGCGCTCGGGCACGTGGATGGTGAGGGTCTGCCGGTGGGATTTCATGCCTCCACGCTACCGTGGGGCCGCCATACTTGCCGCCATGCTCGAGGACTTCCCCGGATCCCCAACCCCTGCCCGGGTGCCCGCGCCGCCGCCGGCGCTGGACCCGGCGCTCCTGCGCCGGAGGCTCCGCCTCCTCTGGTGGGGCGTGCCGCTTCTCCTCCTCGGGGAGGGCGTGTTCCAGACCGCGTGGACCTTCGCCCTGCGCGCCTCCGGAGGCGGCTTCGCGCCTTCCATGGTCCTGGCCCTCGTGCCCTGGGCCATCCACGTGCTCGTGGTGCTCGGCGTGGTGGGCTGGCTCTACAGCCGGGGGCCCTGGACCCCGGGCGTCCAGGCCCTGCTCCTCGCCTCGGCCGCCCTGCCCTTCCTCCGCTTCGTCCTGGGGCGGGGCCTCGCCTTCGTGGGGCTCTACGGGCGCGGCGGGATGGGCTTTTGGCTCTTCGCCGCGGTGGGCTTCGCCCTCACCGCCGCCCTCGCCCTGGCCGCGGCGCTGCAGCGGCCGGGGGAGACGCCGGAAGGCCGCGATGCCGGCGGCCTCGCGGCGGGGGTCGCCGCCTCCGTCGCGGGCGGCTGGGCGGCCTGGGCCCTCCTGCCCCTGCTGAGCCGGCTCACCGGACGTCCCTTCGCCGAGGAGGCCGCGGACGCCGCCGCGCCCCACCGGGAGCCGAGCCCCGTCGCCCTGACCACCACGGGCTGGGGCGGCCTCGTGTGCGTGGCGGCGGCCCTCGTGGTCCCCGTGCTCGGCGCCCTCCAGGTCCGAGGCATGTCCCTGGGTCCGGTCTTCCTGGTGGACGCGGCCTTCCTCCTCCTGGGCGCCGTCACCTGGGCCGTCCTGGGCGCCCGCTGGGCCCGGGGCCGCACCGAGGGGCGCATCCTGCGCGTGCTCACCTGGCTGGCCCTGGCCCTGCCGGTGCTGCTGATCGCCGCGCTGGTCGTGCTGCTGCTCGTGTTCAAGCCCCGGCTGTTCTGAGCTCCCTCATTTGCCCAAGCACTTTTCCAGGGTCTCGATGAGGTTTTCGTCTCTCAGCTCGTCGCCGCTCGCCAGGATCTTGCCATCCGGGCCCACCAGCACAGGCCTGGGAATGCTGGTGACTCCGAATGCCTTGGCCAGCGAGCTCTCGAACCCGCCCTCGACGAAAGCGTGGCGCCAGGGCATCGGCGTGCTGGCGCCCTTCCGATAGGCGGCGACGTCCCCCCTGGCTTCGTCAAAGGAGAGGCTGAGGATTTCGAAGGGCTTGGATCGGAAGCGTTCCCAGCTGCGATGGAGGAAGGGCATCTCTCTCTTGCAGGGACCACACCAACTGGCCCAGAAGTCCAGGAGGAGGTACTTGCCCTTGAAAGCGTCGGGCGTGTAAACCACGCCGCTCTTCTCCAGGTCAGCGATGCGAAAGGCGGGAACCGTCGACCCTCGAAAGGTGGGCTTGGCGAGGTCGTAGGCTTGCTTGAATCGCGCGGTGGCCGGGTCCTTCGGGAACTCCCCCTGGAGCCGCTTCAAAAGGTTCCCCGCCTCCTCTGCGCGGGATTCCCGCAAGGCACGCTCTCCCTTCGCGGCCAACAGGACCGCCCGGACCCGGGGCTCGGGGTTCGAGGCCAGCGCCTCGGCCTCCATGGCCGGCGTGGCCAGGGAGGCCAGCATGCCGGGATCAATGGCCCAGGCCCTGGAGCGCCCTGGCACCTCCCGCTGGACCCGCCGGGCCAGAGTCTCCCGCTCCGCGGCGGGCAGGCCCGCTAGGGCGGACAGGAAGAGCTTCGAAACCAGAAGGGCTTCCAAGAGCTCCCCTTTGGGCCCCGCCTGGAGGTCCGCATCCACTTGTTTCAGGGCCGCGGTGCAGTCGGGGCGGAAACGGTTCGGATCCCGGCCAGTCTGGACCCACATCCGGTAGGAGGTCTGGACGGATTCCAGGTGGCGGGCCGACCGCTTGATGACGGCCTGGACGGGGTCATCGGCGGAAGCGATGAGCGCAGTGGAGGCAAGCAGGAGGGCTGGGAGCCGCATGATCGGCCTCAAGGAAAGATGGATTGGGAGCAGGTTCAGGGAACCCAGATCTCCGGCGGGACCGGATGGCTGAGGAAGTGGGTCATGCCTTCCGAGAGGCCGTAGGCCCCTGCGGTGCCGAAGGCGAGCAGGTCCCCTCCGGCGAGGCCGCCCGGCAGGTCCACCTCGCCGAGACGGTCCAGGCTTGTGCAGAGGGGGCCCGCCAGGGTGAAGCGCGCGGCGACGCCGGTGGGCCCCACCACCTTCACAGGGAAGGGTTCGCCCGTGAGCAGGGGCCGCAGCAGGTGGTTGATGCCGCCCTCCAGGATCGCGAAGCGCGTGCCCCGGCTCTCCTTGATCCGCACCACGCGGGCCAGGTAAACGCCGCAGGGCGCCGCCAGGAAGCGGCCGGGCTCCAGGATCAGCTCGCCGGTGAACCAGGGGTGGCGCGATAGCAGGTCGCCGATACCGGACCCCAAGGCCTCCACGTCCAACGACGTCTGGTCCGCCGCGTAGGGCACGCCCAGGCCGCCGCCGAGGTCGATTTGCTGGAGGTCGAGGCCCTGCTCCCGGTGCAGCCGCGCCGCCAAGTCCAGCACCATGGCGTGGGTGGCGAGGAGCTTTCCGGCGTCCCGCTGATTGCTGGCGGCGAAGACGTGGAGGCCCCGGAGGCGGACGTGCCGCAGGCCCCCGGCCCGGGCCACCAGGTCGGGCACGGCCTCCTCGTCCACGCCGAAGGCGGACGGCCCCACGCCGCCGATGATGCGGTTGCCCTCCTCGGCGCCGGTGGCCGGGTGCACCCGCAGGTTCACGTCCACGGGGCCGGTCGCGAGGCGGTCGAGCCGCTCCAGATCCTCCCAGCCTTCGGCCTGCACCCGCACGCCCTGGGCGAGGGCCCGCGCCAGCTCCGCCTCGCGCTTGCCCGGGCCCGCGAAGAAGGTGCGACCGGGGCCGAGACCCAGGCCCGCCACGCGGTCCAGCTCCCCGAGGGAGGCGCAGTCGAAACTGGCGCCGAGGTTGGCGAAGCGGTGGAGGAGGTCCGGATGGGGGTTGGCCTTGACGGCGTAGGCCAGCCGCACCCGGGATGGCAGGGCCGCGCGCAGGCGTTGGCACTGGGCCTCGGCGACGCTGCCCGAATAGGCGAAGCAGGGCGTGCCGTGCCGGGTGGCCAGGTCCGCGCAGGCCCCGTCGTCGAAGGCGAAAAGGCCCGCGCCGGGGCTCACGCGCCGCTTCCCACCTTCGCGGCCCAGTGGGGCGCCAGGCGCCGCACCCCCTCGCGCAGCTGCTCCGGGCTCGCCGCGAAGCTGAGGCGCACGTGGGCCGCTCCGCCAGGGCCGAAGACCTGGCCCGGCACGAGCACCACCTTGGCCTCGTCCCGCAGCTTCACGCAGAAGCTCCAGGGATCCGGGAGCGCCGCTTCGGGCAGGGCCATGAAGTGGTAGAAGGTGCCGTCCGGAGGGGCGACATCCTGGCCCAGCTCGGCCTTGAGGGCCTCCCGCAGGGCCACGAAGCGGCCGTAGATCTCGGCGCGGGCTGCGGGCAGCACGGTGTCGCTGGCCTCCAGCAGGGCCAGCGCGGCCTTCTGGGCCGGCTGGGCCGCGGCGGTGACGGCGTAGCCATGGACGATGCGGAGCTGGGCGAGCACCCGCGGGTCGCCGATCGCCCAGCCGACCCTGAGCCCAGGCGCACCCCAGCCCTTGCTGACGCTGGTGACCACCACGCCGCTGGACGAGACGTCCCGCAGGGTGGGCGGCCGGGTGCCGAAGTGGAGGTCCCGGTAGACCTCGTCGGAGACGAGCAGGACGCCCCGGTCCTCGCAGGCCCGGGCGACCGTCGCGAGGGCCTCCAGGCTGGCGCCGCCGCCGGTGGGGTTGGAGGGCGCGTTCACCACCGCGAGCTTGGCCCTGGGCGAGGCCTCCAGCACGCGGGCGAAGGCCTCGGCGTCCAGCCGGAAGCGGTCTGCGGCATCCAGGGGGAAGGGCCGGGCCTCGGCGCCGCACATGACGGAGAGGGCCTCGTAGACCGGGAAGGCGGGATCGGGCAGCAGCACCTGGTCGCCGGGGTTCACGAAGGCCTGGAAGAGGCTGAACAGCGCCCCCGAGGAGCCGCTGGTGATGATCACCTCGTCCCAGGACACGCCGTGCCACGCCGCCACGGCCCGGCGCAGCTCCATGAGGCCCATGTTCGGGCCGTAGGCGCAGACGCCCGCGGTGGCGGCCAGAGCCTTCCGGGCAGGTTCCGGCAGGGCCCAGGTGGGTTCGCCGAGGCCGAGGGGGATCGCGTCCGGCGGCGCGCCCTCGGAGAGGATCCGGATGGGCGAGGGCTTCAGCGAGGCGATGCGGGAGGCGGGGGCGGGGATCACCATGGCCCCTCCATTCTGGACCGAAGCGCGCGTGATCAACGCAGCGACTGTTCCAGGGCTGTCGAAGCGTCGGTCCGGGCGTCCCGGTACTTGACGATGACCGGCGCCGCCAGGTGCAGGCCCTGGGCGGCGGCGAAGGCCCCCTTGGCCGGGCGCGAGCCGCGCACCACCACGGCGTCCTCGGGGATCTCCTTCACCCACTCCTTCCCGTGGACCAGGTCGTAGATGACGGTGGACCCCGTGATCACCACGCCGCTGGCCAGGACGGCCCGCTTGCGCACCAGGATGCCCTCGAAGAGGCCCACCAGGCCGCCCACGAAGACGTCGTCCTCGATGACCACGGGCCGGGCGCCGGCGGGCTCCAGCACCCCGCCCACCTGGGCGGCGGCGCTGAGGTGGACCCGCCTGCCGACCTGGGCGCAGGAGCCCACCAGGGCGTGGCTGTCCACCATGGTGCCTTCGTCCACGTAGGCGCCGACGTTGATGTAGGCCGGGGGCATCACCACCACGCCCTTGGAGACGTAGGCGCCCCGACGCACGGAACTGCCGCCGGGCACCAGGCGCACGCCGCTCTCGAGGTTGAAGCTCCGGGCCGGGTAGGCGGTCTTGTCGAAGAAGGGCCAGCCGGGGCCGTCCATGGATTCGATCTTGGTGGCGCGAAAGCCCGCGAGGATGGCCGCCTTCACCCAGGCGTTGGCCTTCCAACCACCCAGCCCGTCGGGCTCCGCCGCCCGCAGCTCGCCGGCCTCCAGGGCCGCCAGCAGCCGGTGGTGGGCGCGGGGGTGCTCCGGGTCGGCGGCCACCGCCTCGGGAGCGCGGTCGAAGAAGGCCTTCAGGTCGTCGGGGGTCACGGCTTGCCTCCGGGCAGGGAGCCTTCGGTGGCCAGGCAGAGGGCCTCGGCCATCTTCGTGCGGGTGGCGGCTTCGGGCGGGGTGAGGGGCAGCCGCAGGTGCTCGTCCGCCAGGTTGAGGAGCTTGAGGCCGGCCTTGAGGGGGATGGGGTTGCTCTCCACGAAGAGGGCGTCGATGAGGGGCAGGAGCTGGGCCTGCAGGCGCCGGGCCTCCGCCATGCGGCCCTGGCGGGCGGCCTCCACCAGGCACTTGGTCTCGAAGGGCAGCAGGTTGCCGAGCACCGAGACGAGGCCCACGGCGCCCACGGCGATGGAGGCGAGGGCGAGGTTGTCGTCCCCGGAGAGGAGCTGCTTGCCCTTGGGCAGGGTGCGGGCGACCTCGCCGATCTGGGCGAGGTTGCCGCTGCTCTCCTTCACGGCCACCACCGCTTCGTTCTCCCAGAGCGTCGACAGGGTCGCCGGGGCGACGTTGAGGCCGGTCCGGCCCGGCACGTTGTAGAGGATGAGGGGCAGGCCCGGCGCGGCGTCCGCCACGGCCAGGTAGTGGGCCGCCAGGCCCTTCGGCACCGGCTTGTTGTAGTAGGGCGTCACCACCAGGGCGCCGTGGACGCCCAGGGCCTGGGCCCGCCTGGTCCAGGCGCAGGCCTGCTTCGTGGCGTTCGATCCGGTGCCCGCGACGACCTTCTTGCCCGAAGCCTCCTCGAGGCAGGCCGTGATGAGGGCGTCCCGCTCGGCCTCCTCCAGGGTGGCGGCCTCGCCGGTGGAGCCGAGCACCACGAGCACGTCGGCCCCGCCGCCCGCCACGTGCTTCACCAGCTTGCGGAAGCCCGGGACGTCCACGCCGCCGTCGGCGAGGAAGGGGGTGGCCAGGGCCACCGAGAGGCCCGAGAAGTCGGCGTTCACGTCAGGCTCCTTCGAAGAGGGGGTCGAGGACGTCCTGGGCCACGGCGTCCATGGCGAAGACGCCCTTGCGGCCCCGGATCCAGCGGGCGGCCACCACCGCGCCATCGGCGTAGGGCCGGGCGGAGCGGGCGGCGTGGTGCAGCTCCAGCACCTCGCCGGGGGCGTCCACGCCGACGATGTGGCTGCTGTAGGTGTGGCCGGCGCGGATGCTGCTCACGTTGAGCTGGTGGGGCTTGAAATCCTGGCCGGCGGCGGGGATGGCCCACGCTGTCTTGCGGGGGCAGCCCCGCATCAGGACGCCGGCCAGCAGCTTGGCGGTGCCGCTGGGGGCGTCGTGCTTGCGGGCGTGGTGGTGCTCCACCAGATAGGGATCCTTCTGGGGATCGCCGCTCGCGAAGCGCGCCAGGATGAGGCTGAGCCGGGCATAGAGGGCCACGGTGAGGGAGAAGTTCGGGGCCGTCACCACGCCGATGCGCTGGCCCACGCGCTCCGCCAGGTCCGGCACGGACCAGCCCGTGGTACCGATGAGGAAGTCGGCGCCGTGGTCCAGGCACCAGGCCAGGTGGGCCTCCACCGCCGGCCCCGAAGAGGCGTCGATGGCCACGTCCACGGGCGTCCGGGGCGCGTCGTCGCGGCCCGCGGCCCAGAGCAGGCTGAGGTCGGGGCTCTCGCCCACCGCCTCGGCGATGGACGCGCCCAGGCGGCCGCGGCCGAAGATGCCGATGCGCAGCGGGGTCGCGGTCATGGCGCACCTCCTTCGATGAGGACGCGGTGGAGGCGCCGCAGGGCCTCGGCCTCGTCGGCCCGGCGCACCACCACGCTCAGGTTGATCTCGTTGGCGCCCATGCTGATCATCTCGACGTTGATGTCGCCGAGCGCTCCGAAGAGCCGGCCGCCCAGGCCCGCGGTCTGCTTGAGCCGCTCGCCCACGACGGCCACGATGGCGCGGTCCTGGTGGACGTCCACGGAGGCGAAGGCGGAGAGCTGCTCCTGCAGGGCCTGGAGCGGCGCGCCTTCGTCCACCGTGAGGCTCACGCTGACTTCCGCGGTGGCGATGAGGTCCACGCTCACCTTCAGCCGTGCGAACACGTCGAAGAGGCGGGCGAGGAAGCCGCTCTGGGCGAGCATCCGCGAGCTGGTCACCGTGAGCACGGTGACGGGGCCGCGGCTGGCCAGGGCCGTGACCGAGCGTCCCGAGGAGACGTGGCCGGTGATGGTGGTGAAGCGGCCCGCGGGCTTCTGGGTGTGGCGCACGGTGACGGGGATGTCGGCCTCCACCGCGGGCTGGATGGTGGCGGGGTGGAGCACCTTGGCGCCGAAGGCCGCCAGTTCGGCGGCCTCCTCGAAGCCCAGCTCGGGGATGGGAAGGGCCGCCGGGACGACCCGGGGGTCGCTGGTGAGGACGCCTTCCACGTCGGTCCAGATCTGGACCTCGGAGGCTCCCAGCGCGGCCCCGAACAGGGCGGCGGAATAGTCGCTGCCGCCCCGGCCCAGGGTGGTGGTGAGGCCGTCCTCGGTGGCCCCGATGTAGCCCTGGGTCACGGCCACCTTCCCGGGTCCGAGGTGCGGCGCCAGGTGCTGGGCGGCCAGGGCCTGGATCCGCCCGGTCTGGGGCTGGCCCTCGCCGAAGGTGGCGTCCGTGCGCAGCACGGTCCGCGCGTCCACCCAGGTCGCCTCGATCCCCTGGCTCTCCAGGAAGGCGGCGAAGATGCGCGTGCTCAGCAGCTCGCCGTGGGCGGCGATGGCGTCCTGGGTCCGAGGGCTCAGTTCCCGCAGCAGGGCCACGCCCCGGAGGAAGAGCTCGAGCCGGCCGAAGGCCTCGGTGAGGCAGCGGTCCAGGGCCTCGGGCACGCCGTCCGCGAAGAGCCGCTCGGCGCTGCCCCGGTGGGCCTGGATGAGGGCCTTCACGCCCTCCAGGGCCGCAGGCAGGTCGCCGGATTCGGCGGCCTTCGAGGCGGCGAAGAGGGCGTTCGTCGTCTTGCCCATGGCCGAGAGCACCACCAGCGGAGCCGCCGGCAGGGCCTCCCGCACCAGCGCGGCGACCTGCCGCATGCAATCGGCATCGGCGACGGAGCTCCCGCCGAATTTCATGACCCGGGGATTCACGGGACCAGCCCCTTCGCGTGGGCCAGCTCGGCGTTGAGGATGGAGCCGCCGGCGGCGCCCCGCTCGGTGTTGTGGCCGAGCAGCGAGAACTTGATGCCGAAGAGGGGGCACACCCTCACCCGCCCGATGTGGACGCTCATGCCCTGGTCCTGCTCCACGTCGCGGCGCACCTGGGGCCGGTCCTCCGCGGCATGGAGGTGGATGGGGACGGCCGGGGCGGAGGGCAGGCCCAGACGCTGGGGCTCGGGCCTCCAGGCCCGCAGGGCCTCCTTCACCTGGTCCACGGAGGGGCTGCCCTTGAGCTTCACGCTGACGGCCTCGGTGTGGCCCTCCAGCACCGGGACGCGGTGACACAGGGCCGAGACGCCGAGCCTGGCCATCTCGATGCCGTCGGCGCCGAGGGTCCCGAGGAGCTTGGGGATCTCCTCCTCGACCTTCTCCTCCTCGTTGCGGATGTAGGGCACCACATTGCCGAGGATGTCCAGGCTGGCCACGCCGGGATAGCCCGCGCCGCTCACCGCCTGCATGGAGGTCATCATGACCGCCTCGATCCCGAAGGCCTGCTGCAGCGGGGCCAGGGCCATCGCCAGCACCGTGGCGGTGCAGTTCGGATTGCAGAGGATGGCGCCCTTCCAGCCGTGGTGGCGGCGCTGGAGGTCCACGAGGCCCAAATGCTCGGGATTCACCTCGGGGATGAGGAGCGGCACCTCCCGGGCCATGCGGAAGGCCGAGGCGTTGGAGAAGACCAGGGCGCCGGCCTTCGCGAACCCGGGCTCGAGCTCCGAGGCGGGGCCGCTGTCCAGGGCGCTGAAGACCACCGGCGAGAGGGCCTGGTCGGGCTCGCCGGGCACCATGACGCGGGGCCCGAAGCCGCCGTAGGGCTCCCCGTCCAGCCGCCAGGCGCAGGCCTCGAAGTAGCGCTTGCCGCTGGAGCGCTCGGAGGCCGCGAGGTACTGGATCTTGAACAGGGGATGGTCCGCGAGGCGGCGCACGAAGCGCTGCCCGACGACGCCGGTCGCGCCGAGCACCGTGACGGGGATCTTGGAGGTCATGGATCAGTCCTTGTGGAGGAAGTGCAGGGCGAGGCGGCGGTTCAGCTCGACGCCCTCCGCCAGGTCGGCGAAGGCGAGGTGCTCTTCGAGGGTGTGGGCCACCTTGATGGAGCCCGGACCCGCCAGGACCACCGTCCCGTCGGGCACCAGGGCCCGCAGCCGGGGCGCGTCGCTGCCGAAAGGCATGGGCGCGTAGTCGAAGCCGGGCAACCGGGGGTAGCGGTCCGGAGGCTCCGAGAGGCGCACCTCCACCTCGGACTCCGGCGGCTGGAGGGCCTTCACCCGGTTGTAGAAGGTGGAGTCCGGCAGGGTGCGCACGAAGAGGTGGGCCTCGGCCTCGGCGGGCACCGAATTCAGGGACTCGCCGCCCTGGAGGAGGCCGAGGTTCCAGACTTCGGGGCCGAGGTCGGGATCCTCGTGGCCGGTCTCATGGCGAAGGGCCTGGAGCCAGTCCAGCAGCGGGAAGATCGCGGAGCGGCCCAGCTCGGGCGATCCGCTGTGGGCGGCCCGGCCATGGGTCTGCAGGCGGAGGTGCAGCACGCCCCGCTGCCCGGTGGCCAGCTTGTTTTCCGTGGGCTCCCCGTCCACCAGGCCCTTGAGGTCCTGGAGGCGGTCCGCCCAGGCGAGGGCCTGGATGGCGCCGGCGCTGTCGGTCTCCTCCCCCACCACGCCCATCCAGGCGAGGCCGCGGATCCCTTCACCCAGGAGGGTCCGGATGGCCTCGAGCTGGGCCATGACCTGGCCCTTGGCGTCGCAGGTCCCCCGGCCCCGGATCGCGTCCGGCTCCACCCGCGGAGGGAGGAAGGGCGGCACGGTGTCGAGGTGGGTGGTGAAGAGGACCTTCGGCCGGCCCCACAGGGCCAGGACATTGGTGCGGCCGGCGGCGACCTCCTGGGTCAGGAGCTCGGCGCCGAGGTCCTCGGCGAGGAGCTCCCGCAGGAGGGGCAGCATGGCGTCCTCCCGGCCGGAGGTGCTGTCCACTTCGCACAGGCGCAGGAGCCACTGGCGCATCCACAGGGGATCGGCCTGCGGGGTCCGGTGGGCGCGGGGTTTCGGGGGGTGGCGGGACATGATCTGGAATCTCCACCGAATGGTGGCCCAGAAACGACCCGGGGGTGAGCCCGTCGGGAGGAAAATCCTCCGCCGTTCCTCTGGCACTCCGCGCCGGGTGTGGGGTGGCGCGACAGCCGCCGGGATTTAGCCCGGGCGTCCAAGGCGTGCAGTGTTGCGGTGCAGGCCCCTCGGCGATCCTCCCCTTTCCCGCGGCATCGACGGATGCAACCTCCTCCGCCGCCGTACTGATGGGGACCGCTCCTCCAATCGGATGACCCAGCTTCGCAGCCGGAGCGGCCGGGAGCAAGCCCCGACGGCGGCTCGGCGAGCCTACTCCGCGCGAACGGCGAAGGGCTTGAAGCCCGCGGCCTTCAGCTTCTCGCCCGTGGCGTCGGCGGCCTCCCTGGGGGCCGCCTTGGCCAGGCGCACCTTCCAGGCCTTGCCGTCCTTGACCACCTTCGCGGGAAAGCCCGCGGCCTTGGCCTTCGTGGCCACCCGCGTGGCCTCGGCGGGATCGGGAGTGGCCACGAGCTGGAGGGTCCAGCGCTCGGCGGACTCGGCCTTGGGTTCCGGCTTCGCCTCGGGCTTGGGTTCGGATTTGGCGGGGGCGTTGGCGGAGGCCCTGGCCTCCGGCTTCGGCTCGGGCTTGGCGTCCGGCTTGGCCTCGATCCCGGGTTTCGGCTCGCCCTTCGGTTCGACCTTGGCCTCGGCGGGCTTGGGCGTGTCGAGCCCCCGGGCGTCCGGCGGGCCGTCGCCGGGCTGGAAGAGCTTGAGCTGGTCGAGGAGGGGCTCCGGGAGCTCCTTCAACTGCTCGTCCACCGACTTGGCATCGGGGCGCCGGAGGGAGGCGCTGCCCTTGCCGACCTGGACGCCGAGCACGTAGCTGAGGGCGATGAGGCCCACGCCCACGGCGGTCACCAGCAGCACGGCCTGGCGGCTGAGGGCGAGAGGCTGGGGATCGCGGAAGGCCATGCCGGAAGCGTAGCGCGTCCCCAAGGCGCCGGGTGCCGGTCCGGCCTCCGGCGCCGTGGCTCAGGCGGTCGGCAGGACCTCGAGCAGGGCCGCGGCCTGGGCGCCGAAGCTCGCGGGCGCGGTGACCAGCACCGGGCCGGGGGCTTCGAGCAGGGCGGCCGCCAGGAGCTGCCCTCCGCTGCCGCAGAGCTCGCCCCACAGGGCCTTGGGGTGGGCGGGCGCGGGGAGCCCGGGCAGGTCCGCGGCCAGGCGGGCCTCGGCGAGGTCCAGGCGGGGATGGCCGTTGGAGCCCGCGATCCAGGCGCCGGCCCCCTGGCCGGCCAAGGCCTCCACCGCAGCCCGGGTCAGCGCCTCCTGGCGGGAGGCTGGCCGGTCGTCGGGCCCGCAGGCCCAGGCCAGGCCTCGCACCTTCGCCCGGACCCTCGCGCCCCGGGCCTCGGCGGCCGCGGCGCGCTCCACGACGAAAGCCTGGGCCCCCTCGCCGGGCAGGAGGCCCGACGCGGCGCCGGGAACCGGGTCCCCGTGGCGCGCGGCGAGGCGGGTGCGCTGGAGCAGTTCCACCAGCATCGGGAAGAGCCCGTCCACGCCGATCACGAGCACCGCGTCCGCGAGGCCGCCCGCCAGCCACCAGCGGGCCTCCTCCAGGGCCGAGAAGCAGGCGTTCTCCCGGTCCAACTGGGTGGTGCTGGGACCCTTGATGCCGAAGGCCAGGGCGACATGGCCGGAGGGCGCGTTGGCCACGCAGTTGGGGAAGACCATGGGGGAGGCGCCCTCGGGTCCGCGGGCGAAGTAGGGCCGCATGAAGGCCTCGGAGGCCTCGCTGCCCCCGGTGTTGGTGCCCACGGCGATGGCGAGGCGGTGGCCCGCCGCCTTGGGATCGAGCCCCGCGTCCTGGAGGGCGTGGTGGGCGGCGCCCCAGGCGAAACGGGAGGGCCGGTCCAGCCGCCGGAGCTGCATGGGCGGGATGATGCCCGCCGGGTTGAAGGCCGTGCAGGCCGCGCCCCGGCCGGGGCCGAGGGCCTCGGGCAGCTCGGCGAAGGCCGGCGCCTTCGACGCCCAGGCGGCGCGGGCGGCCTCGAAGCCGTCCCCGCAGGGCAGCACCAGGCCCGCGCCGGTGACGGCGAGGTCGAAGGCCGTCATGCGCCCTCCCAGCGGCGCAGGGCCAGACAGACGTTGTTGCCCCCGAAGGCGAAGGCGTTCACCAGGGCCGCCCGGACCCGGCGCGGCTTCGCCACGAGGGGCGTGCAGTCGAGATCGCAGGCGGGATCGGGATCCTCCAGGCGCAGGGTGGGGCTGACGACCTGGTCCCGCAGGGCGAGGACGGCCACCGCCGCGCCCACGGCGCCGGCGGCGCCCAGGGTGTGGCCGAACTGGCTCTTGCTGGAGGTGACCGAGACCCTCCGCGCCGCCTCCCCGAGGGCCCGCTTGATGGCGGCGGTTTCCGCGCCGTCGTTCGCGGGCGTCGCGGTGGCATGGGCGCTCACGAGGTCCACCTCGGAAGGGTCCAGGCGCGCCGTGCGCAGGGCCATCTCCATGGCCCGGGCCGCGCCGTCCCCTTCGGGATGCGGAGCGGTGGGGTGGTGGGCGTCCAGGGAGGCGCCGTAGCCTAGGACCTCGGCGAGGATGGCGGCGCCCCTGGCCCTCGCCTGCTCCAGGGGCTCGAGGATGAACTGGGCCGAGGCCTCGCCGAGGTTCAGGCCCGCGCGGTCCCGGGAGAAGGGGCGGTTCGGCGCCGGGTCCATGGCCTTGAGGCTGGCGAAACCCGCGTAGGTGGTGCGGCAGAGGCCCTCGGCGCCCCCCGCCAGGGCGAAGTCCAGGGCCCCGCCGGCGAGGCGCTCGAAGGCCTGGCCCAGGGCGAGCAGGGAGGAGGAGCAGGCGTTCATCACCGTGCTGCGGGGCCCCTGGGCGCCCAGATCCCGGGCCAGGGCCTCGGTGACCACCGCAGGGGTCTGGTAGATGGCTTCGGTGGCCCTGGGCCAGCGGCCCTTCAGGCGCGCCTCCAGGTAGGCCTCGGCGATGGGCATGCCCGAGGTGCCGGCCCCCTGGAAGACGCCGGCGCGGCGGGGGTCGAGGCCTTCGAGGCCGCGGCTGCCTGACAGGGCCTCCGCGGCGGCGAGGCGGGCCATGCGCTCGCAGAAGGTCGCGCGGGGGCCCGCGCCGGCGCCTTCGGGCAGGTCCACTTCCGCCGCCCTCCGGGCGGGCTCCAGGGGCAGGTCCAGCTTCGAAAGGGAGCGGATGCCGTGCCGGCCCTCCAGCATCGCCTTCCAGGTGCCCTCCCGGTCGAGGGCAAGGCTGGAGACGAAGCCCAGGCCGGTGATGACGACGCGCCGCTGCATCCCTAGATCTTCTTCAGGAGGAGCTTGGCGGTGCAAAGGGTGCGGCCCTCGCAGGAGACCGTGCCCTCGATGCGCAGCAGCCCACCGAAACTCGCGTCGGGCTTGACGTCCAGCCGCAGGCGGTCCCCCGGGAAGGCGGGTTCCTTGAACCGCGCGTCCAGGATTTGGGCCAGGAAGATGGCCTTCCCGTGCAGGGGCTCCGCCTCCAGGAAACCGCCGGCCTGGGCCAGCATCTCCACCATCAGCACGCCCGGCAGGATGGGGCGCTCCTCGAAATGGCCGGCGAAGTAGGGCTCGGTCACGGTGAGCAGCTTCTCCGCCACCACGCGGACGCCGACCTCCCGCTCCAGGACCCGGTCCACCAGGAGGAAGGGATGGCGGTGGGGGAGGTGGGCCGGGATGTCGGTCATCGGCGCGTCAGGCCGCCTGCTGCTCCGCGATGAAGGCCGCCAGGGCCTCCACGCTCTTGAAGGCCTTGAGGCCCGCGGCCTCGTCCTCGATCTTCACGCCGAAGGTCTGCTCGATGCCGAGCACCAGCTCCAGGGCGTCGATGGAGTCGAGGCCCAGGCCCTCGCCGAAGAGGGGCGCCGTGTCGTCGATCTGGTCCGGCGTCATGCCCTCCAGCTTCAGGCGCTCGATGATCATCTGCTTCACGCGGAGTTTCAGGTCGGACATGCGGGCCTCGGGAACCCTCCATTCTAGCCCAGGTGGCCCCGATCCCCGCCGGGCTATTCCACGGCGGGGCGCATCGTGAAGTCCTGGAAGAGGGCCACACTGTCGGTCTTGGTCCACACGCCCACCTTGCCGTTCACCGTGTAGGGCAGGGCGTAGTCGAGCAGGCGCTTGCCGTCGATCCAGCCTTCGAGGCGGTTCCCCTTCACCACCACCTTCAGCGTGTGCCAGGTGTTCAGGGGCAGGGCCACGTCCTCCGGGGCGCGGACCACGAAGCTGCGCTTGCCCTCGAAGAAGGTCCAGAGCACCAGGTTGTCCTCCTTGCCGTTGAAGCGCAGCGCGAGATAGTCGCCGCTGGGCTTGAGGTTGAAGACGATCCCCGCGCACTGGTCCAGGTCCCCGGCCAGCACGTTGAAGCGCACGGAGAGCTCGCCCTCCTTGAAGTCCGGCAGGCCCGTCGCCACGGCGTAGGGGTAGTAGGCGAAGGCCTTGACGCTCTCGATGAAGGCCTCCTGCTTGGCCCCGGGCACGCTGCGGGCGGTGCTGGCGAGGCTGCTGGTGCCCTGGGCCTGCTTCCAGGGCCGCCCGTCGGCCATCAGGGCGTTCCGCCCCTCGTGGGCGACGATGCGCCAGGCTCCGAGGGCGGGCGTGAAGGCCTTCGGCGCGGCCTCGGCCTTCTCGCCGGCGAGGTCCACGGACTGCGCGGGGCCGAGCTTGAGCTGCAGGGGCCCGCGGACCCGGGGCGGCCCGGCCTTCTTGCCGGTGGCGGGGTCCACCTTCTCGCCGGACTGGGCGAGGAGGGCGAGGGGGAGGAGGCAGGCGGCGAGGGCGCGGATCATCATCGGCTCCGGGAGCGGTGGAGGAGGAAGAGGGCGAAGGCTACGGCGCCGGGCCAGAGCAGCAGGCCGAAGACCAGCATGCCGCCCGGGGCGTGAGGGAGGGGATGGCCGGCGTAGGCCGGGGCCTCCGCGTCGGGGAGGGTCCGGCCGGCGGCCTGGAACAGGGCCTCGAGCAGGATGGGCTCGGCCACCGAGCGGGTGGTCGCCGAACCCGGGCCCACCCGCAGGGTGATCTCGCCATAGCCCGGGTCGGCGGCCTCGAAGAGCCCCGTCCGCGAGGCCGCCGTCCAGGCGGTCCGCAGGTCCACGACCCGATCGAGGCGGGCCAGCGTGCCCCGGAGGTCCGCGGCCCGGGGGTCCTCCGGGGCGAGGCGGACCTCCAGGCGCACGGGGCCCGGCAGGGCCCGCAGGGCCGCGTCCACCGCGGGCGAGAAGCCGTGGCGGCGGTTCTCCGAGACGTCCCGGGAGGCGCGGAGCGCGGTGCAGGCCAGCAGGAGCCCGAGGGTCGCGCCTGCGGTCGCGCCGGCGCGCAGGAGGCGGGTCCGCAGCGCCCGCCCCGGCGGGAGGAGCAGGGCGGCGCAGGCCAGGGCGCCCAGGCTGGCGAGGGACAGGACGGCCACCGGGCGGAGGTCCAGGAGGCCCGACTCGAAGCTGCGCAGCGCGGCGGTGGGCGTGAAGGCCGCGAGGCGCGCCACCCAGCCGCCCTTCGCGGCCCCCGCCAGGTCGAGCACCCAGCTTCCCAGGGTGAAGCCCAGGGCCAGGATCGCCGCGGAGGCCGCGCTCCTCGCCACGGAGGCGGCCAGGAGGGAGACGGCGATGGCCAGCAGGCCCCGCAGGGCGTGGCCCAGCAGGAGGGTCAGCACCTCCGGTCCGTGCAGGGCGCCCCCGCCGTGGCGCCACAGCAGGAGGGCCGCCAGCCCCGGCACCCAGGCCAGGCCCCAGACCACGAGCAGGGCCAGCGCCTTGGCGCCGAGCTGCAGGCCCGCGCCCACCGGGGCCTGCACCAGCAGGCGGAGGTCGCCCCGGGCCCGGGGCACCGCGAGGAGGCGGATGGCCGCGAAGGGCAGCAGCAGGGCCGCGGCGACATCGTAGACGCCCCACACCGGGACCAGGAAGCCGTCGAGGGGCGAGAGGCCCATGGCCAGGGCGGCCGGTCCGCCGCCGAGGCCGCTGGCCTCCGCGTAGACCGCCGTGGCGCTGGCGAAGGCCTGGGCCACCAGGGGTCCCATGAGGAGGACCAGCAGCGCCGCGGACCGCGCGGCGGCCAGCTCCCGCAGTTCCAGGGCCAGCAGGCTCCTAAGCCCGCGCAAGGAACACCTCTTCCAGGGAGCGGACGCCCGCCTCGGCCTCCAGCTCGGCCAGGGTCCCGGAGGCGAGGATCCGGCCCTCCTGGATCAGGGTCAGGCGGTCGCAGGTGCGCTCGGCCTCCACCAGCTGGTGGATGGAGAGGACCAGCACGCGGCCGCGGGCCGCCTCGGCCTTCAGGAGGGCGGCGAGGTCCCGGGACTGCCGCAGGTCCAGGCCGTCGAAGGGCTCGTCCAGCAGCACCACGGGCCTCGGCGCCTGGAGGACGAAGGCCAGGAGGGCGCGCTTGCGCTGGCCCTTGGAGAGGGCGCCCAGGGGCTTGTCCAGGAAGGGCGCAAGCCCAAGGGAGGCTTGGAGGTCGTCCCGACGGAGCCCCCCGAACAGCTCGGCGCCCCAGGCCAGGAGCCAGCGCACCGGCTGGGCCTCCCAGGGGTGGACGTGGTCCGGCAGGCAGATCACGGCCGCGCGGAGGTCCTGCAGGCTCCGGCCCTGCCAGCGGACCTCACCCGACTCCCGGGGCTGGAGCCCGGCGGCGCATTCCAGGAGCGTGCTCTTGCCGGACCCGTTGGGGCCGATGAGGCCATGCACCTCGCCGGGACGGGCGGTGAAGGAGGCTCCCCGCAGGGCCCAGAAGGACCCGTAGCGGCGGCTCAGGGCGTGGACCTCGAACACGGAGCTCCGATACTGACACTTTTTTGTCAGATTTCTGACAGTTTTCTGTTAGGACTGACAGGATCCCATCAATCCGTCCTCCGAGGAATCCATGAACCGCGCCCGACTGTCCCTGCTCGCGACCCTGCTGGCCGCCGCTCCGGCCCTCCAGGCCGCCGCCTCCTCCGAGATCTCCGGCCAGGTCCGGGACGCGGGAGGCCGGCCCGTGGCCGGCGCCACCGTGCGCCTGTCCGGCGGCGGCCTCAGCCGCAGCACCCAGACCGACGCCGAGGGCCGCTTCCGCTTTCCGGGCATCCCCAACGGCGCCTTCGAGCTCACGGCGGTGCACGGCGGCGCCAGCGGCGGCGTCCGCACGGTGGCGGGGGAAGGGAGCGGGCGGGCCGACATCGTGGTCTTCGAGGCGGGCGCCAAGGTGGTCGTCGAGTCCGACCTCGCCATCGCCACGGCGGTGGACCTGGGCAAGGTCCAGGTCCCCCTCAAGGACTTCCCCCAGAGCGCCGTGGTGGTCCCCGCCTCGGTCCTCGCCGAGACCGGTTCCATGAAGCTGGAGCAGGGCCTGCGCAACATCAGTGGCGTCACCAACAACTCCAACTCCAACTACGGCTTTTTCGACAACCAGCTCATCCGCGGGCTGCAGGTCACCTACTTCCGGGACGGCATCCAGGACGCCACCACCTTCTTCGGCTACATCCGCTCCCTCTACGACGTGGAGCAGCTGGAGGTGCTGAAGGGCCCCGGCAGCGCGCTGTTCGGCAACGGCGGCCCCGGCGGCAGCATCAACCTCGTCTCCAAGTCCCCCCGCTTCGATCCCGCCGGATCCTTCACCCTCGGCGGCGGGGCCTGGGGCACCGTGTCCGGCGTGGTCGACATGACCGGCCCCGTGGGCGGGCGGACGGCCTACCGGGTCATCGCCGACGCCTCCAAGACCAACGGCTGGCGGGATCTGGACGGCAAGACCACCGAGATCCTGCCTTCGCTCCTGTGGCGGCTCACGGACCAGCAGACGCTGCAGCTCCAGCTCCAGTACCGGAAGATCGAGCAGAAGCCCGACAGCGCGGGCATCCCCTTCCACCTCTCCACCACCGCGTCCCTGAACGACCCGCACCTCCTGGCGGTCGATCCGAAGACCAGCTACGTCACGCCCTTCGCCAACACGGTGAACGAGATCTTCAACGTGGTGCTGAGCCACGAGTGGGCCCTCTCCGACAGCCTCACCTGGCGCAGCTCCGCCTCCCGCACCAAGCGGGACCTGGACGTGGACCGCAACTTCTACATCCCGGTCTTCACCAGCGCCACCGCGATGGACGGCCGCTACCTGCGGGACCAGCACGATTCCTACACGGACACCACGGTCCGCACGATGGTGGACTGGCGGGTCAAGACGGGCCCCCTGGACCACCACCTCCAGGGCGGCCTGGAGCTCTACAAGGCGGACGTGAGCACGAACCGCCGCCAGGCCAAGTTCGCGCCCATGCCCGACGCCTACCACCCGACCTTCGCCGAGAAGAGCCTGGGCGAGCTGGAGTTCGCCTTCATCTTCGACCGAAGCATCGACGTCTCCCGGGAGGGCCTCTTCGCCACGGACCAGATCGCCCTGGGCGAGCAGTGGAAGCTGCGCCTCTCCGTGCGCCGGGACCACTACAAGACGACGGACGAGGGGCTCTACAACAACCTCGGCAACAACTCCTTCAATTCGACGCTGGCGGCCAACGGGCAGTCCTTCACGGTCAAGCCCCTCACCCTCCTGCAGCAGACGCTGACCACGGACGAGTGGTTCAACAACGGCCAGGCGGGCGTGGTCTACCAGCCCGTTCCCCAGACCAGCTTCTTCGTGGGGGCGGCCTGGGGCCGCTACGCCAACCTCACCACCGAGGACCCCCGCACGGCGGCCCTCCCGGAGAGCAACCGGCAGGTGGAGGTGGGCAACCGCACGAACCTCCTCAACGGGCGCCTCGCCCTGACCACCGCCCTGTTCCGGACGACGCGGTTCAACGTGCCGAGCATCGGCGTGGTGAACAACAACCCCGTCGTCACGCTGATCCCCAAGCAGGAGGTGAAGGGCCTGGACCTGGACCTGAGCGCCACCCCCCTGCCCGGCTGGTTCCTCCTGGCCGCGGCGTCCTGGATGGACCCGGTCTACGAGCAGGCCCCCGCCAGCGACCTCGCCCTCCAGGGCAAGCAGCTCCAGGGCGTGCCCAAGCGCACCGCGCGGCTCTGGACCAGCTACCAGGTGCAGGACGGGTCGCTGAAGGGGTTCGGCGGCGGCCTGGGCGTGACGCACCGCTCCGAGATCCTCACCACCAACCGGGGCACCGGGGCGGTCTACTTCATCCCCGTGGACGGCTTCACGGTGCTGGACGCCTCCCTCTTCTGGCGCCGCGGCCCCTGGGAGGCCCAGCTCGCCCTGAAGAACGCCACGGACAAGACCTACTACACCCACACGGTGATCAATTCCGCCGTGCCCGGGGAGGGGCGGAACGTCCAGGCCTCGGTGACCTACCGCTTCTAGGTCGCCGTCTCCCGCCAAGGCCCCCGGGTCCGTCCCGGGGGCCTTTTGACGCCGGCCCGCCTGACGGCCCGCCCGGGCCCGGTTAGGATGAAGGGTTCCGGAAGCGTCCCATGACCAGCCCCCTCTCGCCCTTCCTCGGCGTCCTCGTCCTGCTCCTCGTGGCCATCGCCCTCGGGGCGATCATCCTGGTGGCCTCGGGCGTGCTGCTGCCGAAGATCAAGCCCAACAACCCCCAGCCCGAGAAGCTCGCCCCCTTCGAGTGCGGCGCGCCCCTCCAGCAGGAGAACGCCCGGCACCGCTACAGCGTGAAGTTCTACCTGACGGCGATGCTCTTCATCCTCTTCGACGTGGAGGCCGCCTTCCTCCTGCCCTGGGCGGTGCAGTACAAGCAGAACCTCCGCTCCTTCTGGGTCATGGTGGCCTTCTTCGCCACGCTGCTGGTGGGCTTCATCTACGCCTGGGGCAAGGGCGCCTTCGAGTGGGAGCGCTGAGCATGGACACGACCTTCCGGGGCGGCGAGGCCGACGGCGCGGTGATGACCACCCGCCTGGACGCGGTGGTGAACTGGGCCCGCAAGAACAGCCTGTGGCCCCTCCCCTTCGGCACCGCCTGCTGCGCCATCGAGTTCATGAGCGTGATGGCCTCCAAGTACGACCTCAGCCGCTTCGGGGCCGAGGCCATGCGCTTCAGCCCCCGCCAGAGCGACATGATGCTGGTGCTCGGCACCGTCACGAACAAGATGGCCCCGGTCATCCGGACCATCTACGCCCAGATGGCCGAGCCGAAGTGGGTCATCAGCGTGGGCGTCTGCGCCTCGTCGGGGGGCATGTACCGCACCTACGCGACGCTGCAGGGCATCGACCGGGTCATCCCGGTGGACGTCTACGTCCCCGGCTGCCCGCCCCGTCCCGAGAGCATGATCTACGGGGTGATGAAGCTGCAGGAGAAGATCGAGAAGGAGAGCCTCTCCATGCGCAAGGACCACATCGCGCGGTTCTACGAGAGCCTCGACCGCCAGCGGGAGCGGGAGCGCGCCCGCGACCTCACGGGCCACCAGGCCGTGCACGAGATGATCCTCGAGGCCGCCGACCGCGGCGCCGCCGCGATCTTCTAGGAGCGGGGGACGCCGTGGAGACCGGACACACCAGCATCATCGAGCGCCTCGACGGGCGCCTCCCGGGCGCGGTCCTCGAGCGCCACGACTTCCGCGGCGACCAGACCGTGGTGGCCCCGAAGGAGCGCCTCCTGGAGATCGCGGACTTCCTCGTCGACGCGGGCTTCCACCTCCTGGTGGACGTCACCGCCGTGGACTTCCTGGACCGCCGGGAGGGCAAGCGCTTCGACGTGGTCTACCACTGGCTGAACCTCGGGAACCAGGAGCGCCTCCGCCTGAAGGTCCAGGTGGACGACGGGGAGGCCGTCCCCAGCCTGGCGTGCAAGTTCCGCACCGCCGACTGGTTCGAACGGGAGGTCTGGGACCTCTTCGGCATCCCCTTCGAGGGCCACCCCGACCTGCGCCGCCTGCTCATGTGGCAGGACTACCAGGGACACCCGCTGCGGAAGGACTTCCCCCTCGACGGCGGCGATCCCTTCTGCACCAGCGACACCGGCACGTCCTACGCGGGACATGCGAAGTCCCTCCAAGGCTGACCCATGGATTCCGCCCTCGGCACCCCCCTCAGCAGCGTCGCCACCTCCATCGCGTCCCAGGACGGCGACCACATGATCGTCAACATGGGTCCCACCCATCCGGTGACCCACGGGACCCTGCGCATCGTCCTCGAGCTGGAGGGCGAGCTGATCCGCAAGGCCACGCCGGAGATCGGCTACCTCCACCGCGGGGTCGAGAAGCTCGGCGAGAACCTCGGCTACAACCAGTTCGTCCCGCTGACGGACCGCCTGAACTACTGCTCCTCCATCATGAACAACGTGGGCTACGCCCACGCGGTGGAGAAGCTGCTGGGCATCCAGATCCCCAAGCGCGCCGAGCAGCTCCGGGTGCTGGTGAGCGAGCTGGCCCGCCTGGCCGACCACATCATCTGCCTGGGGATCAACGCCGTGGACATCGGCGCCTTCACGGCCTTCCTCTACCTCTTCAAGGAGCGCGAGACCGTCTACGACCTCTTCGAGATGGCCGCCGGACAGCGCCTGCACACCAGCTTCACCCGGGTGGGCGGCCTCTTCCGGGACATCCCCGACGAGTTCCTCCCGCTGCTCGCCCAGTTCATGGAGTCCATGCCCCGCTCCATCGACGAGATGGACCGGCTGCTGACGCGCAACCCGATCTGGCACGACCGCACCAAGGGCGTCGGCGCGATGAGCCAGGCCGACGCGGTGAACTGGGGCTACACCGGCCCCTGCCTGCGCGCCACCGGACTGGCGCACGACCTCCGCGTCGCCCAGCCCTACCTGGGCTACCAGGACTACGACTTCGACGTGCCCGTGGGCACCACCGGCGACGTCTTCGACCGATACCTCGTCCGCATGGAGGAGATGCGCCAGAGCCTCCGCATCATCGAGCAGGTGGTGAAGCGCCTCGAGCCGGGCCCCGTGATCGTGGACGACTACAAGGTGGCCCTGCCCCCGAAGGAGAAGGTCTACACCCGCATGGAGAGCCTCATCCACCACTTCAAGCTGGTGATGCACGGCATCGAGATGCCCGTCGGCGAGGTCTACAGCGCCACCGAGGCCGCCAACGGCGAGCTGGGCTTCTACATCGTCAGCGACGGCGGCAAGAGCCCCTACCGCATCCGGGTCCGGCCGCCCTGCCTGCCCATCTTCAGCAGCTTCGAGGCCAAGGTGAAGGGCCGCCTCCTCGCCGACGCCGTCGCCGAGCTGGGCGCGATGAACATCATCGCGGGCGAGCTGGACCGGTGAGCGTGGACCCTTCGGGGTTCAGCCGGGCGGCATCCCTCCACAAGGCAGGCAAGTACGCGGAGGCCGAGCAGGCCTACCGCGAGGTGCTCAGGGTCTCTCCGGACCACCCGGAAGCCTTAATGGGCCTGGCCCTGCTGGCAATGGCCGCCCAGCGCTTCGACGCGGCCATCCCGGTCCTTGAACGGATCCTGGCCCGCCAGCCAGGGCGGGCGGACGCTCTGCAGAACCTAGCGGTCGCGCTGCTCCAGGAGGGCCGGGACCCGCGAAGGGCCCTCGACGTCGTCCGGGCTGCCAAGTCGGCGGCACCGCCCACCGCGGGCCTGCTGGTCAAGGAGGGCATCGCCCTGCGCCAGCTGCTCCAGGCCGAAGCGGCCCTCCAGTGCTTCGAGCGGGCGCTGGAGCTCGATCCGGACGATGGGGACGCCGGGATCCAGAAGGGCGAGACGCTGCGGGATCTCGGTCGTCCCCACGAGGCGTTCCGGGTGTTCGAACAAATCGTGGCTGCACATCCCGAGGAGCCTGCCGCCCACTACACCCATGCCTGCGGGCTGCTGGAGCAGGGGCGAATGACCGAAGGCTGGGCCGAATACGAATGGCGCCGGCGGCACCGGGGCAGCACCGACCACGCCCACCCGTTCCCAGGCAGGCCCTGGGACGGGACAGGACCGGATCCACGCTCCCTCCTGTTGACGCTGGAGCAGGGCCTCGGCGACTCGCTGCAGTTCATCCGGTTTCTCCCGCGGCTGCTGGAGCGGATCCCCGCGACCTGCATCTGGATCCCGCCCTACCAGGAGCCGCTCCGCGCCCTGTTCCAGGCCCAGGGCTGGCCCGTGGCATGGATGGAACCCGGCGCGCCATGGCCAGAGGTCGAGGCCCACGCCCCGCTGATGAGCCTTCCCCACAACCTCGGCTTGGGGGACCAGGTGGAGGCCCCCGTGCCCTACCTGTCGGTGCCGAGGGACCGTGAGGCCGACTGGTCCCGACTCCTGCCCGCCGCTGGCCATCTGCGGGTCGGCCTCGCCAGCCGTGGAGGACCGAAGAGCTCCAACAACTCCCAACGCAACCTCCCGGATGCAGTACTGGCGCCGCTCTTCGGGGATCCGAGGGTCCAATGGGTCTCCCTCCTCAAAGGCGGGACACCGCTCCCGGCCAGCCTGACTGGACCCCCCGCAGCCGCAGGCCGGTGGCTGGACCTGACGGAGGCACTCGCCGACCTCGCGGACACCGCCGCCCTGATGCGGCGGCTGGACCTCGTCGTCTCGGTGGACACGGGAGTCGCCCATCTCGCCGGCGCCCTCGGGGTCCCCGTGCTCCTGCTGCTCCCGGCGGCGGGGGAGTGGCGGTGGCAGCTCGTGCGCACGGACTCGCCCTGGTATCCCCAGCATCGCCTCATCCGCCAACAGCGGACCGGCGACTGGCGGGAAGTGGTCGAGGCGGCCGTAGCCGAGGTCACGGCCCGCGCGGCGGGCAGGACCGGCGTCCCGAGGCCCGGGCCCCGGGACGCCGAAGCCCTGGCCCGGGAGCTCCTCGAGATTGGGCTCCGGGAGGCCCGGGCCCGGAATCTTTCCCGCGCCGTGTCCAGTTTCGCGGCCTCGACAGCCCTCCTGCCCAGCCTCCCGGCCTCCGTGAACCACGGGAATGCGCTTTGCCTTGCCGGGCGCCCGATGGAGGCGTTGAAGGCCTACGAGAAGGGCCTCGAGTCCTTTCCCCAGGATCCGGACCTCCACCACGGCTGCGGCGTGGCCCTGCGGGACCTGGGCCGCCCCGACATCGCGGTTCAGGCCTTCGAGACTGCCCTCAAGTATCGTCCCGAGCACGAATCCGCGCTGTTGAGCCTCCAGGACGCGCTGCTGCTGATGAACGACCTGAAGGGCGCCACCCGGGTCGCGGAGCGGCACGTCCAGCTGCGACCCGACGACCCGGAAGCCCACATGCACCTCGCCATGCGGCTCCTGGCGGCCGGCGATTTCGCACCAGGCTGGACGGAACATGAATGGCGGCTGGGCACGGAGCACCTGGCGGAGGAGCGGGCCGTGCCGCGGCCGCCGCGCTGGAATGGTCGTGAACCTCGGGGCCGCAGACTGCTGGTCCACACCGAGCAAGGGCTGGGCGATACGATCCAGTTCTCGCGGTTTCTCCTCCCCCTCGTGGCGGCGGGGGCGGAGGTTGTGCTGGACTGCCAGCCCCCGCTCCGCGGCCTGCTGGCCGAGCAGGGCTGGCCTATCGAGTTCCTGGAAGCCTCCAGCAGGCCCTGCGAGGCCTCGATCCCCCTGCTGAGCCTCCCTTACCAGCTCGGGCTGGACGAGGATGACCTCTCCCCCAGGATGCCCTACCTCAAGGCCGACCCGGAACGCTCCCGGGTGTTTCGCGAAGGGCTGGCGAGACTCCGGGGCCTCAAGGTCGGCCTGGTGTGGGCAGGCTCCGGCTCCCACCGGCGGGATCTTCGGTCGCTGACCCTGCAGGATCTCGGACCGTTGGGCTCCATTCGCGGAATCTCCTGGGTGAGCCTACAGAAGGGGCCACGCCGGGGCGACCTGGACAGGTTCCCTGAGGCGGCCGCGGCCTTCTCCCTCCTCGACATGGATGAGCGTCTCGGGGACTTCCGGGATACCGCGGCCCTGCTCTCCTGCCTGGATGCCCTGGTTGGCGTGGACACCTCGGTGCCCCATCTGGCCGGAGCCATGGGGATACCGGTGGGGCTGCTCCTCCCGGTCGTGCCGGAGTGGCGATGGATGCAGGATCGCCCGGATTCGCCGTGGTACCCCAGGCATCGGCTGTTCAGGCAGCCCCGATTCAACGACTGGGCTAGCCCCATCGCCGCACTTCAGGACTGGCTGAAAGTCCTGGCAAGCCAAAGGTACTGAACTCTCAGGGGCGGGGAGGTGGCCCATCCGCGGCCCTCCCGGCGGCCTTTGGCCCCGTGCGGCGGGGACGGCTGGCTGCGCCATGGGAGGGATCCTGCTCGCCTTCGGGGTCCGGCGGCTGCAGCGCCTGCCGGTAGTCGTCGCGGAGGCGCTCCAGGAGACCGAGCAGGGCATGGCGGTCCGTGGGCGAGAGGCTTCGGTCGAGAGTCCGGCACAGGGCGGCGTGCTTGCCCCGCAGCTCCGCCTCCAGGGCCAGGCCCTCGGGGGAGATGCGCACCCTCGAGCCGCGGCGGTCCTTGGGGCAGGGCGTCTTGAGCGCGAGGCCCATCCCCACCAGCCGGTCCACGAGCCGGGGCACGTCGGTGAATCGATAGATCATGCGGCACCGGAGGTCCTTGATGAGGTAGCCCTCCTCGGGGCCGCCCTTGAGGATGCGCAGCAGGTTGTACTGCTGGTCCGTGAGCTCCGAGTCCTTGAAGACCTGCTCCTCGAAGAGGCGGCTGACGTACTCCCGGGTCAGGAGGATGGCGAGGGCGACCTCGTGCCCGCTGTCCAGGGCGCGGCCGATGTGGAGTTCTTCGCGGATGTTCATGGGCGTCCCCGATATCGTAGCCGCCCCCAACTTTTCCCTTGCGCCGGGGAGGGGCCGTCCTACAATTTAGATGTTGTAACATCTAATTCAAGGAGACCCCGATGAACCCTCGCTTCCGCACCCTGGCCTTCCTGCTGGCCGCCGCCCTTCCCGCCCTCGCCGCGGACACGTACAAGATCGACCCCGCCCACTCGGAGATCGGCTTCAAGGTCCGGCACTTCCTGTCCAAGACGCCCGGCCGCTTCGCCAAGTTTCAGGGCACCATCCAGATCGACGAGAAGGACCTCGCCAAGTCCACCGTCGAGGTGTCCATCGAGACGGCCAGCGTGAACACCGACAACGAGGCGCGGGACAAGCACTTGCGCAGCGCGGACTTCTTCGACGCGGAGAAGTTCCCGGCCATGACCTTCAAGAGCACCTCCGTCCGGGAGGTGGCCAAGGGGAGGCTGGAGGTGACGGGCGACCTGACGCTGCGCGGGGTCACCCGGCGCATCACCTTCCCCATCACGAACGTGGGGGTGATCAACAGCCCCTTCGGGGACGTCCGGGCCGGCTTCGTGGACGGCACGCTGAAGCTCAACCGCAAGGATTTCGGGGTCAGCTGGAACAAGGTCCTGGACACCGGGGGGACCATGCTCAGCGACGAGGTGGAGATCGCCCTGAACATCGAGGCGGTGAAGCAGGCCCCGAAGGGGACCGCCAAGTAAGGCGCAAAGGATCCCTCGGCGGGGCCGCGGTCCAGATCCGGGCTGCGGCCCCGCCCGGGTGATTGGTGACGGAAGCGGTCCGGGACCGGGGTAAACTCGGGGGTTCCCGTGAGATCGCCATGAACCATCCCCAGCCCCCCGAGACCTCCGAGAAGCCCCTGGCCACGGGGGAGCGCCTGCCCAAGTCCGAGGTGAAAGACCTCAGCCCCGAGGCCGTGAAGGAGATCCAGGCCATCGCGGCGCGGTATCCCGACAAGCTGGCGGGCACCCTGCCGGCCCTCCACATCGCCCAGCGGGAGTTCGGCTTCGTGAGCCTGGAGGCCATGAAGGCCGTGGCGAAGGCCCTTGCCATCCCCGAGGGCCACGTCTTCGGCGTGGCCAGCTTCTACACGATGTACCAGAAGCGTCCCGTGGGCCGGTACCACCTCCAGGTCTGCACCAACATCAGCTGTGCCCTGCAGGGTGCCGCCAAGCTCCTGGAGAAGGTCTGCGAGCGGGTCGGCGTGCAGCCCGGCGAAGGGCCCACCGCCGACGGCATGTGGAGCGTGGAGGAGGTGGAGTGCCTGGCGAGCTGCGGCAGCGGCCCGTGCATGCAGGTGAACCACGACATCTACGACGAGTACGTGGACGAGCAGAAGCTCGAGGCCATCCTCGAGGACTGCAAGCGCGGGACCTACCGCGCCTGGGCGCAGTGAGGGGACGACCATGGCCGCCATCCGCACCAAGCACGATCCCCAGCGCTACACCTTCCCGGGCTTCGGCTCCGACAAGTACCCGAACCTGATGCTCCGGGGCGCCGGCGACCTGGACAACTGGAAACTGGACGTCTACGAATCGAAGCACGAAGGCTACCTGGCCGCGAAGAAGGCCCTGAAGATGGCGCCGGGCGAGGTGATCGAGGAGGTCAAGACCTCGGGCATCCGCGGGCGCGGCGGCGCGGGCTTTCCCGCCGGGCTGAAGTGGTCCTTCATGCCCAAGGACACCCCTGAGAAGAAGTTCACCCGCTACCTCGTCATCAATGCCGACGAAGGCGAGCCGGGCACCTTCAAGGACCGGGCGATCCTGGAATACAACCCCCACCAGATGATCGAGGGCTGCCTCATCGCCGCCTACGCCATGCAGGCCAACACCTGCTACGTCTACATCCGCGGCGAATTCCTGTGGCTCATCGAGAAGCTCGAGGCCGCCGTGGAGGAGGCCAAGGCCAAGGGCTACCTGGGCAAGAACATCCTGGGCAGCGGCTTCGACCTGGAGATCCTCGTGCACCGGGGCGCCGGCGCCTACATCTGCGGCGAGGAGACGGCCCTGCTGAACAGCCTGGAGGGCCGCCGCGGCGAGCCCCGGGTGAAGCCCCCCTTCCCCGCTGCCCGCGGCGCCTTCAGCCAGCCCACCACCATCAACAACGTGGAGACCATCGCGGCCGTCCCGCCCATCCTCCGCATGGGCGGTGCCGAGTACGCCAAGCTGGGCACGCCGAAGAACACCGGCACCCGCATCTACGGCCTCTCGGGCCACATCAAGCGCCCGGGCCTCTACGAGCTGCCCCTGGGCCTGCCCTTGGACTTCATCCTCAACGAGCTGGGCGGCGGCTCCAGCACCGGCAAGAAGATCAAGGCCGTGATTCCCGGCGGGGCCTCGGCCCCGGTGTTCTCCGAGAAGGAATTCTCCACGCCCATGGATTTCGATGCGGTGCGCAATGCCGGTTCCATGGCGGGCTCGGCGGGCATCATCGTCATGGATGAGGACACCTGCATGGTGCAGGCCTGCCTGCGCCTCATCCGCTTCTACGCTCACGAGAGCTGCGGCCAGTGCACGCCTTGCCGCGAAGGCTGCAACTGGATGGAGATGATCCTGCACCGCATCGAGCACGGCCAGGGCCGCATGGAGGACCTGGACCTGCTGGCCTCCATGACCCCCAACATCGCCGGCCGGACCCTCTGCCCCCTGGGAGATGCCGCCTGCGGGCCCATGGACTCGATCCTGCAGAAGTTCCGCCACGAGTTCGTGCACCACATCGAGCACAAGACCTGCCTGGCGGGGGGGCCGCGGCTGCTGGCCCACGTCGGCGCGCACTGAAGTCCCCCGGTCCCACGAGAAAGGGCGCCCACCGGGCGCCCTTTCTCGTGGGACCGGTGAGCCTCAGTGCTTCAGCTTCCAGATGTCCATGGCGAAGACGAGCACCATCAGGGCCGCCAGGAAGATCGCGCCGCCGGTGAGGATGCGCTCCTTCACCGCGATGCTGAGGTCGCGCCCCCGGACCTTCTCGAAGAGCAGCATGGTCACGTGGCCGCCGTCCAGGAAGGGGATGGGCAGGGCGTTCAGGATGGCGAGGTTGAGGGAGATCATCGCGGTGATGAGGAAGTAGGCGAACCAGCCGGCCTGGGCGGCGTCGCGGCCGGCCCGGGCGATGGCGATGGGGCCGCCCAGCTCCTTCAGGTTCGCCCGGAAGGTGAACAGCCGGGCATAGCCCCGCAGGACCTCGCCGCTCATGCTCCAGGTCTGCTGGGCACCGATCCTCAGTCCCTTCCCGAGGTCGGAGACACCCACGGGCCCGCCGGCCTTGACGTAGTCCCCGGCCTGGGGCCTGATCCCGATCTTGCCCAGGCCGTTCTCGGCGCGGGGCACCAGGTCGAGGGTGACCAGGGCGCCGTCGCGCTGGACCACGAAGGGGATGGCCTGACCGGAGCGGGCCTGGATGTAGGCCACCGCGTCCTCCCAGGGGGTCTCGGGCATGGGAAGCGGCCCGATGCGCTTCAGGTCGTCCTGGAGCCGGAGGCCGCCGGACTCGGCGGCGCTGCCCTTCACGATTTCCACGACCTTGAGGGTGGTGGGCCTCATGCGGGCGCTCTGGACGCCGAGCGCCGTCAACAGCACGAAGGCGGTGGCGATGTTGGCGAGGATCCCCCCGCTGAAGAACAGCACCCGCTTCCAGGCGGGCTGCCGCAGGAAGCCGTGGGGGTCCTCGGCCTCGGGCTCCTCGGGATTGAAGCCCGCCAGCTTCACGTAGCCGCCCAGGGGCAGGACCGAGAGGCGGACATCGGTCTCCCGCCAGGTGAAGCCCAGCAGCCTCGGCCCGAAGCCCAGGGAGAAGACCTCGACGGGCATCCCCATCCATTTGGCGACGGCGAAGTGGCCCAGTTCGTGGAGGAAGATGAGGGCCCCGATCATCAGGGCCGCCAATCCCCATCCCTGGAGGCTGGAACCGGCGAGCAGGAGGGCGGCGGGGAGGACGGCGATCGAAAGCACGAGCTTAGGGAACGGGAACGTCATGGGACTCCGGCGGGCCCGCGGGCGGCGAGCCATCCTCTAGCTTGCTCCCTTCCGCGGCGGTCCGCATCCCGCAGGTCCTCGAGGCAGGCGGCCGGTCCGGACGCAACCCGCTGCAGGACCTCGGTGTTGCAGGCCTGAATGTCCCAGAAGCCGATGGCCCCGGCGAGGAAGGCGGCCACGGCCTCCTCGTTGGCGGCGTTGAGCAGGGCCGGGGCGGTGCCGCCGGCGCGGAGCGCGTCGAAAGCCAGACCCAGGCAAGGGAAGCGCGCCAGGTCCGGGGGCTCGAAGGTCCAGGTCCGCGCCTGGTCCCAGGGGTAGGGCGCGACTGGCCCGTCCAGTTTTTCGGGATAGAGCAGGGCGTACTGGATGGGCAGCTTCATGTCGTTGGCGCAGACCTGGAGCTGGTAGGTGCCGTCGTGGAAGCCCGCCATGGCGTGGACCTGGCTCTGGGCGTGCACCGTCACCGCGATCTGGTCGGCGCTGAGGCCGAAGAGCACCGCGGCCTCGATGACCTCCAGCCCCTTGTTCATGAGCGTCGCGCTGTCGATGGTGATCTTGGGGCCCATCTTCCAGGTGGGGTGGTTCAGCGCCTCCTCCCGGGTGGCGCGCTGGATCCGTTCCAGGGGCCAGTCCCGGAAGGGGCCGCCGCTGGCGGTGATGCGCACCTCCCGGATGGACGCCGGATCCCGCCCGTCCAGGAGCTGGTGCAGGGCCGCGTGCTCGCTGTCCACGGGCAGCAGTTCGCCGTCGCCGGCGGCCTCGGCGGCCTTCATCAGCGCGCCGCCCACCACCAGGGCCTCCTTGTTGGCCACGCAGACCCGGCGGCCGGCGCGCAGGGCCGCTTCGGTGCTCTCCAGGCCCGCGGCGCCCACCACGGCGGCCATCAGCGTGTCGGTCTCCGGATGCAGGGCGCAGGCCAGCAGCCCCGCGTCGCCATGGCGGACCTCGCACTCCGGGCCCAGCTCGGAGCCCAGCCAGGCCGCGTCCGCGGGGCTGGAGACGGAGACGAGGCGCGGGCGGAACTCCCGGCACTGGGCGAGGAGCAGCTCCCTGTTCCGGCCCCCGGCGAGGGCGACGACCGAGAGCCGCCCCGGATGGGCGCGCACCACGTCCAGGGTGGAGGTGCCGATGGAGCCGGTGCAGCCCAGCACCGCCAGGCGGCGGGACGCGCCGGCGGGCCTAGTGGACATAGACCAGGTAGGCGTACATCAGGGGCGCCGCGAAGACCAGGCTGTCCACCCGGTCGAGGATGCCCCCGTGGCCCGGGATGGAGACGCCGACGTTGCTGTCCTTCACGCCCGCGCTGCGCTTCCAGGTGCTCTCCACCAGGTCCCCGAGCTGGCCCGCGACGCCCAGCACCAGACCCATGCCCAAGGCGTAGAGCACGCTCCATTCCGGACAGACGGTGGCCTGCATCAGCCACGCCCCGAGCAGGTTGCCCGCCACGTTGCCCGCGGCGCCCTCCCAGGACTTCTTGGGGCTGACCCGGGGCGCCAGCTTGTGGCGGCCGAAGGTGCTGCCGACGAAGTAGGCGGCGGTGTCGCCGAACCACACGATGATGTAGAGGGCGAGGATGAGCCGGCTTCCGGTCCTGGGCAGCGTGCCCTCGAACTGGAAGAGCTTCTGCTGGAAGCCCAGGCCCAGGCCCATGTAGAGGGCCGCCAGCCAGGTGATGGCCTGGCTGGGCAGCGCCTTGTCCAGGTCCTTGTCGAAGAAGAGGGCGCCGAAGTGGATCACCAGCCCGCCCAGGACGAGGGCCAGCCAGAGGGGCAGCGCGGGGTCCGCGGAGGCGGCGCCCCGGTCGCTCGCGAAGTGCAGCAGCAGGAGCAGGGCCGCGGCCAGGCCGGCGGGGAAGGAGGGGTTGAAGCCCATCTTCCGCCCGATGAGGGTGAACTCCCGCACCCCGAGCCAGGTGCTTCCGGCCATGAGGGCGAAGTAGGCGTAGCGCCCCCACGGGGCGTCACCCCCGTACCAGAGCATGGCGAGGAAGAAGACCGCGAAGACGAGGGCGGTGCCCATGCGGACCGCGAGGTTCCTCCGGTCCAGCCCCGGCTTCGGGGGCGGCGGGGCGGCCGCGGCGCCCGGCGCGGGGGCGGAGGGAGCGGGGACGGTCCGGTGCTTGGATTTGGGCATGCAGCCTCACAGGCCGCCGAAGCGGCGTTCACGCTGGGCGTAGGCTTCCAGCGCCTCCTTCAGGCCCTCCCCCCGGAAGTCGGGCCAGAGGGTCTCGGTCACGTAGAACTCGGCATAGGCCGCCTGCCAGAGCAGGAAATTGGAGACGCGCAGCTCTCCGGACGTGCGGATGAGGAGGTCCACGTCCGGCGCGTCGCCGGTCCAGAGGCGGGCGCCGAAGGCGGCCTCGTCCAGGTCCCCCGGCGCCAGGCCGTCCTGGAGGCAGTGGCGGGCGGCGTTCAGGATCTCGAGGCGGGAACCGTAGTTCACCGCCAGGTGGAAGGTCATGCGGTCCAGGTGGGCCGTGCGCGCCTCCAGGGTGGCGATGTCGGCGGCCACCCCCGCGGGCAGGCCGGCCTTGTCGCCGATGTGGTGGAAGCGGATGCCGTTGTCGACGAGCTTGGGCACGAAGATGCGCAGGTACATCCGCAGCATGGTCATCAGGGCCGTGACCTCGGCCGCCGGGCGCTTCCAGTTCTCGGTGCTGAAGGCATAGAGGCTCAGGTGGCGGATCCCGAGGCGGGCCGCCGTCTCCAGCACGTCGTCCACCGCCTGGACGCCCATCTTGTGCCCCTTGATGCGGGTCCACCCCCGCTGGGCCGCCCAGCGCCCGTTGCCGTCCATGATGATGGCGACGTGATGGGGGACGCTCACGGACGGCGCTCCGGGGCCGTCGCCGGACGCCGCGCCCACGCCGCGCCCGAGGCCCGTGCGGGGCGCTGTGGACGGGGATCGGCGAGGCCGGTCGGGGACATGGGCCCAGTATCGCTCGGATGCCCGCGATCCCCTAGGTCCGCGCCCCGGAGGACAGGCGTTCAAAGGGGCGCGGCCGAAGCGCGGAGAGGGTGGGAAAAAAGACTGAATATCCCGAGCCGGGCCATGAATTGGGCTGGAGATATCCCGCTCCGCCATCTAGGATGGGCTTCTCCTCATACGCGAAGACACGCCGCGCGCGGCAGGCTCCCTCCCCGCAACCCGTCCGCCCCGGTCCCGCCGACCATGGTCCAGTTCAACACCCGAGCCAACGAGATCCTGCTGAAGCTGGTCTACTACGGGCCAGGACTCTCGGGCAAGACGACCAACCTGCAGATCATGCATGCCATGTGCGCGGAGTCGAACAAGGGCGAGATGTTCAGCGTGAACACCCAGGAGGACCGCACGCTGTTCTTCGACCTCCTGCCCATCAACCTGGGCTACATCTACGGCAACGCCATCCACCTGCAGATCTATACCGTTCCGGGCCAGGTGCAGTACGACGCCAGCCGGCGCGTGGTGCTCGGGGGCGCCGACGGCGTGGTGTTCGTGGCGGACTCCAGTGAAGCCAAGATGCAGGACAACGTGGACTCGCTGTCGAACCTCTACCACAACCTCAACGCGAACCGGCTGAACATCAAGCAGATCCCCTTCGTCCTCCAGTACAACAAGCGGGACCTGCCGGACGCGATGGCGGTGGGCGTCATGAACCGCCGCCTGAACTTCCGGAACGTGCCCTACTTCGAGGCGGTGGCGAACAAGGGCGTCGGCGTGCTGGACACCTTCCTGGCCATCACCCGCGAGACCGTCTCCACGACGTTCCGGAAGTACCACCTGGACAAGAAGATCAAGGACTTCGACGAGATGCTCAACCTCATCGAGTCCAACCTGCGGGGCAGCATGCTCGAGCCCACCATGCTCGCCGAGGCGCCCAGGCCCGAGAGCACCGTGCTGCGCCACAGCAACGTCTCGGTGGAGGACCTGCAGCCGGGCAAGGTGGCGGACGCCAGCGAGCTGCTGGAGGACGCCCTCAAGGCCAACATGGAGACCGCCCGGCTCTACTCCGAGCTGAAGGCCGCCAAGGACGCCCTGGAGCAGAAGGGCGCCGAGATGGCCCAGCTCAACGCCCAGCTCGAGCGGGCCAACGCCGACAACCTCAAGACGCGGCGCTACCTCGAGAGCCTCATCCAGAGCGTGGGCGAGGCCATCGTCTCCTTCGGCCCCGACGGCAAGATCCTCACCTGGAACAACGCCGCCGAGCGGATCTTCGGGTACAGTCGCGCGGAGGTGGCCGGCCAGGGGCTCGCCCTCATCACTCCGCCGGCCCTCGCGGCGGAGACGGACCAGGCCATGGCCGTGGTGACCCAGGGCCAGGCCCTGAAGGACGTGCAGACGGTGCGCCTGAGGAAGGACGGCCGCGAGTTCCCGGCCTCCATCACCTACGCGCCGGTGAAGGGGGCCGACGACCGGATCCTGGCCTTCTCCGCCGTCATCCGGGACCTGGACGAGCAGAAGGCCCTCGAGCGCAGGCTGCATGAGTCGGAGGCCCAGGTGGGCCTCGGCCGGCTGCTGGGGCCGGTGTTCAACGACCTCGTGGGGCGCCTCGCCCCGCTCCAGATCCAGGCCAAGGCCATCCAGGAGAGTTCGGTGGACACGGCCCACACCGGCCAGCTCAACCGGCTGGTCCAGGGCCTCGACACCCTCTCGGCGCGCCTGCGGCCGCTGATGATGATCCTCACGCCCCCCTCGCCCAGGCGCGAGCCGGCCTCGCTCAACGCCCTGGCCCAGGAGGCCGCGAAGAAGGTCGAGATGGAGGCCGCCGCCGCGGGCGTCTCCCTGGAGACGGCCCTGGACCCCAACGCGGGCACGACGGCCTTCGACGCCGAGCAGGTCCGGGAGGCCCTCGCCGGCCTGCTGCGGAACGCCATCCAGAACGCCGCCCGGTCGCCGCAGCGGAGGATCCGCCTCGCCACCCGCGTCGCCCCCACCGCCTTCCACATCGTCGTCCAGGACACCGGTCCCCTGGTGCCTCCCGCGGAGCAGGCCCGCTACTTCGACCTGGCCTCGGCGGAAGGTCCCGAGAGCCTGGGCCGCGTGCTGGCGGCCACGGTCCTCCGCCAGCACGGGGGCCGGATCGCCCTGCGCAGCCAGGAAGGCGCCGGGAACGCGGTGCTGGGAGAGCTACCCTTCGGCTGAGGCGGCCCCGCCCTCCCCCACCACGTCCGCGTAGGCCTCGGCGAAGCGCTCCGCGTCCGCGGCCCGGAGCCCGCAGATGCCGACCCTCAATCCTTCGGGGATCGGCACGACGAAGACGCCCCGCGCCTTGAGCCCCTCCGCCACGCCGGCCGGATCCCCGGCCGGGAGGGTCACGAAGAAGCCCCCCTGCCAGGCGAGCCCGCGAAGCCGGCGCGACCGCAGCGCGGCGGAGAGGGCCAGGGCCCGGGATTCCAGGACCTGGGACCAGTGCCGGTGCTCGTCGTTGAGGCGCGCCTGGGCCTTGCCGTCCCGGGCCAGCCGCGCCACCAGGGCCTGGGGCGCCTTGGGAGCGTTGGAGAAGGCGCCGCGGCAGGACATGCTGAGGGCCGACTGGAGACCGGGATCCTCGGACCAGGGGAACACCAGGGCGCCCGCCCGGGCCCCATAGAGGGTCAGGGCCTTGGAGATGGAGAGGGAGGCCCCCACCAGCACCTCACCCTCCCGGGCGAAGGCGGCGTAGTCCTGGAGGGCATGGTCCACCTCCGCGGGGCTGGCGGCGTATTCGAGGTAGGCGAGGTCCAGCAGCAGGGTGACCGGACCGTGGCGGGCGGCCTCCCGCAGGGCGCGCATGAGGATGGCGCGCCCCTGGGGGCTGGAGCTCCGGCCGGTCGGGTTGTGGCACGGGTCGTTGAACCACACGAGCATGCGCCCCTGGCGGTGCATCTGGCCCTCGAAGATGTCCTTGAGCTGGGCCGGGTCGAAGCCGTGGCCGGCTTCGGGCTGGGGGAAGGTGTCCAGGCGCGCGCCCTGCTCCGCGCAGATCGTGGCGTAGGGGCCCCAATAGGGAGCCAGGGTCATCACCGCCTCGCCGGGTTCGAGGAAGTTGCGGATGGAGAGCGCCAGGGCCCCCGTGCCGCCGGGGGTGGCGCACCCCACGCCGTGGCCGGGGAGGTCGGGCCAGTACCTCTGGACGAGGGCGGTGAGGAAGGCGCGATCGCCGGCGATGGGCGCGTAGGGGGCGATGTCCAGCCTCCCCAGCTCGCGGTAGAGGTCCATCACGGTGTCCAGCACCACCAGCTGGCCCTGGTCGTCCAGCAGCGCCCCGACGGTGGCGTTGATCACGGGCTCGCCGCCGGCCCTGCGGAGGTTCGCCTCGGCGTTCAGCGCGAAGATCGGATCGTCGCCCGGGAAGTTCCGCCGGGACGGGAGGAGCTGGGGGAGCATGGGAGGTAGCTTACCCGCGGTCAGCCCTCGGTGGACTTGCGGCATCCTGGAGGATTCCCGCCCGGAGGCCCGCCATGATCCGTCCCTTCCAAGGCATCGTGCCCGCGATCGGGTCCCGGGTCTTCGTGGCCGACAGCGCCCTGGTCCTGGGCGACGTGGAGGTCGGGGACGACAGCTCCATTTGGTTCAACTGCGTGGTCCGGGGGGACGTCAACTGGATCCGCATCGGGGCGAGGTCGAACGTCCAGGACATGTGCTGCATCCACGTCACCAACGCGAAATGGCCCACGGTGATCGGGGACGAGGTGAGCCTCGCCCACAACGTCATGCTCCACGGCTGCACCCTCGGGCGGGGGGTCCTGGTGGGCATGAGCACCACCATCATGGACGGCGCCGTGGTCGGCGAAGGCTGCCTCGTGGCCGCGGGCAGCCTCCTGCGGGAGGGCTTCCAGGCCCCTCCCCACACCCTGGTGGCCGGCTGGCCCGCGGAGGTGAAGAAGGACCTGACGCCCGCCCAGCGGGAGCTGGTGCGGGGCATCTGGCCCCGCTACGTGCGGTACAAGGAGGCCTACTTCGCCGACGGCTGGGCCGTGGCGGAGGCGCCCCGGGTCCCGGCGCCCAGGCCAGGGTTCCGGGAAGGGCATCCCTTCCCCTGATCGGGCTTGCGGAACGCGGGGATTCCCCGGATAGACTGTTGGCCCACCCCCCCAACCCTCGTCCATGCGGCCCCACCTCATCCTTCGTGTCCACGCCGATGCGCGCCTGGGCCTGGGGCATGTGGCCCGGGCCCTCGCGATCAGCGAGGCCTGGCGGGCCCTCGGGTCGGCCCACCGCCAGGAGGCCCCCTGCCTCCTGGCGATCTCCGGCGACGCCCGGGCCCGGCGCGTGGGCGCGGGCAGGCACCCCTTCCTGGACCAGGGCCTTCCGCTGCCGGTGGTGGACCTGGGGGAGGACCTGCATGCGCCCCTGCCCAAGGACCTGTCGCCGAAGGTGGTCCTGGTGGACCAGTGGGACGCCGCCCCGGCCTTCCTCGAGGCCCTGCGGCCCGCGAAAGTGGCCGTCATGGAGGACGACACCGACGTCCACGAGGCGGCGGACCTGCTCTTCCAGCCCTACCTCGAAGGGGTGAAGTGGCCGGACCACCCCGTGAAGACCGTGAACGGGCGCAAGGTGCGGCCCTTCGAGACCCAGCACGGAACCTGCCGGGTGCTCCGGGGCGCGGGCTACATCGCGGTCTCCCCGGCGGCGATGGAGCTCCGGCCCCGGCGGCATCCCCTCCAGCCCCTCGCGTCCCACAAGCTGCTGGTCACCTTCGGCGGCAGCGACGGCCCCGGACTGGCGCGACGCGCCTTCGAGGTGATGGAGGGCCTCCAGGCCGGGGACCGGTGGCGGGGCACCTGCACCATCCTGGCGCCCTCCGGCCTCGACCTCGCGCCCTTCCCCGGATGCACGATCCTCGCGGCCCTGCCCGACCTCACCCGGCGGATCCCCGAGTACGACGCGGTCTGGTGCAGCGCGGGGATCACCCTGGCGGAGGCCCTGTGCATGGGCGTCCCGGCGGCGGCCTGGGGCCAGAACGAGCGGCAGCACCAGATCATCGCGGACCTCGCCCAGGCCGCGGGCTGCTTCGACCTCGGCGTCGGGCCCGAGGCGGACCTGGCCACCACCGCCGAGGCCCTCGCCCGCTGGCTCGGCCCCGAGGGGCAGGAGACCCGCCAGGAGCAGAGCCGGGACGGCATGGCCCTGGTGGACGGGCTGGGGGCCAGCAGGATCGCCCAGGAACTCTGGGCCTTGGCCCAGGGTTGAAGCCACCGCGCGAATGCCGCCCTCCTCGCCGGGTCCCGGCTTCGCGGAGGACATCAAGTCCTCCGCGACGCCACCCGGCGGTCGGGCGCGCCCAGGAGCTCTGGGCCCTGGCCCAGGGTTGAAGCCACCGCGCGGGTTCGGCCCTCCCCGTCGGGTCCTCGGGCCGTCCCGGACCTAACCCTGTCCGGCCTAAAAACTTCCTTGACCCTCCCGGGCCCGGACGATAGGATTTTCGTTCTGCGCTTCCGCCGTGGGCGGCCTGCGCATGACCGCGGTTCGCAGCACGCAGCACCCTGTTTCGCCGGTTTTTCGGAGTCTGGCCATGAGCACCTACTTCCCCAAGGGCCAAGAGATTCAGCGCAAGTGGTACCTGGTGGACGCCACCGGGATCCCCGTCGGCCGCCTGAGCAGCGCCGTCGCCGAGGTCCTCTCCGGCAAGCGCAAGCCCACCTGGACGCCCTTCATCGACACCGGCGACCACGTGGTGGTGATCAACGCCGCCAAGGCGGTCTTCACGGGCAAGAAGCTCGACCAGAAGGTCTACCACCGCGTGCCGACCACCCAGCCGGGCTCCATCAAGTCCACCCGCGCCAAGGTCCTCCACCAGACCTTCCCCACCCGGATCATCGAGAGCGCGGTGAAGGGCATGCTGCCCAAGGGCCCCCTGGGCCGCCAGATGTACCGCAAGCTCAAGGTCTACGAGGGCGCCAGCCACCAGCAGGACGCCCAGCAGCCCGAAACCCTGAAGATCGAAGCCTAAGCAGAGGTCCCCGATGGCGATGAACCAGCACTACGGAACCGGACGCCGCAAGAGCGCCGCCTCCCGCGTCTTCCTGCGCCCCGGCACCGGCAAGGTGACCGTGAACGGCCGCACCCTCGAGGACTACTTCCCCAACGCCGTGCTCCGGATGATGGTGAACCAGCCCCTGGTGCTCTCCGAGCTCCTGGGCAAGTTCGACCTGGCCATCACCGTCGCCGGCGGCGGCCCCGCCGGCCAGGCCTCGGCCATCCGCCTGGGCCTCTCCCGCGCCCTGCTCCAGTACAACGAGGCGCTGAAGTCCATGCTCCGCGGCGCCGGGCTCCTCACCCGCGACCCCCGCATGAAGGAGCGCAAGAAGCCGGGCCGCAAGGCCGCCCGCCGGCGCTTCCAGTACAGCAAGCGCTGACCGCTTTCCCAGTTCGTTGAACCGATGGGGAGCCTGGCCTCCCCATCGGCATGTAGGACGGGCCGGTGCGACCGGCCGAATCGGGCCCGAACGGGCCCTCATCCCCAACCGCGGAAGCCCCGTCGCTTCCGCACCGATTGAGGAGGCCATCATGGCTGCCATCCAGATGAAGGAACTGCTCGAGGCCGGTGCCCACTTCGGCCACCAGACCAAGCGCTGGAACCCGAAGATGAAGAAGTACATCTTCGGCGCCCGCAACAGCATCTACATCATCGACCTCCAGAAGACCCTGCGCCTGTGGAACGCCGCGGCCCAGTTCGCCACCCGCGCCGCCTCCGAGGGCAAGACCTTCCTCTTCGTCGCGACCAAGCCCCAGGCCCAGGACCTCATCAAGGAGCAGGCCGAGCGCTGCGGCGCCTTCTACGTGAACCGGCGCTGGCTGGGCGGCATGCTCACCAACTTCGCCACTATCAAGAAGAGCCTGGACAAGTTCCGCGAGATCGAGGCGACCCTGAACGATCCCGCCCGCACCGCGCTGCTGTCCAAGAAGGACATCCTCATGCTGAACCGCCAGCGCGAGAAGCTCGAGGCCTCCTTCGCCGGCATCCGCGACATGCGCGCCCTGCCCGACGTGATCTTCGTGATCGACCCCAACCGCGAGGAGATCGCGGTGACCGAGGCCGCCAAGCTCGGCATCAAGATCGTCGGCATCGTGGACACGAACTGCAACCCGGACAACATCGACTACGTCATCCCCGCCAACGACGACGCCATCCGCTCCATCCTCCTCTTCTCCGAGCGCCTCGCCGACTCGATCCTCGAGGGCCGCCAGTCCTTCAGGGACAAGGGCGACAGCGTCGAGATGAAGAAGATGATGGAGGAGAAGGCGAATGAGGGCGCCGAGGCCTGAGGCCGGTCCCGGCCCCTGGCTCCAGGAACGCACCGCATGAACGAGGGGCCGCCGGCCCCATGGGAATGGAGAACGCAATGGCTTTCACCGCACAGGACGTGAAGGAGCTCCGCGAGAAGACCGGCCTCGGCATGATGGACTGCAAGAAGGCCCTCGAGGAGACCAACGGCGACATGGAGGGCGCCATCGAGCACCTCCGCAAGAAGGGTCTCGCCGCCGCCGAGAAGAAGGCCGACCGCATCGCCGCCGAGGGCATCGTGGAGGCCTACATCCACCCCGGCGGCCGCGTCGGAGTGCTCATCGAGATCAACTGCGAGACCGACTTCGTGGCCAAGACCGAGGGCTTCCAGCGCTTCGTCAAGGAGATCGCCATGCACGTGGCGGCCGCCGACCCGGCGCCCCGCTTCGTGAACCCCGAGGAGGTCACCCCCGAGTGGCTGGCCAAGGAGAAGGAGATCGCCATGGCCCAGGCGCTCGCCACCGGCAAGCCCGCCAACGTCGTCGAGAAGATCGTCGAGGGCAAGATGTCGAAGATCGTCTCCGAGGTCTGCCTCCTCGAGCAGCCCTTCATCATGAACCCCGACCTCACGGTGCGGCAGTACGTCAGCACCAAGACCGCCGAGATCGGCGAGAAGCTCTCCGTGCGCCGCTTCCAGAAGTTCGTCCTGGGCGAGGGGCTCGAGAAGAAGAAGGAGAACTTCGCCGAGGAAGTGGCCGCCCAGATGGGCGCGAAGTAGGCCGTCCATCCTTTCCTTTTGAAGGGCGGCTTCCGGGCCGCCCTTTTTTTGCGCCAAGCTGGTTCCGGGGCCCGACCATGAAATTCAAACGCATCCTCCTGAAGCTCAGCGGCGAGGCCCTCATGGGCCAACAGAAGGGCGGCATCGACCCGGCCGTGGTCTCGATGATCGCCGACCAGATCAAGGAGATCCGCGGGATGGGCGTGGAGGTGGGCCTCGTCATCGGCGGGGGCAACATCTTCCGCGGCGTGGCGGGCGCCACCACGGGCATGGACCGCACCACCGCGGACCACATGGGCATGCTGGCCACCATGATCAACGCCCTGGCCCTCCAGGACGCGCTGGAGCACAAGGGCGTCCACACACGGACCCTGTCGGGCCTCGAGATGCCCAAGGTCGCCGAGAGCTACATCCGCCGCCGCGCGACGCGCCACCTGGAGAAGGGCCGCGTGGTCATCTTCGGGGCCGGCACCGGCAATCCCTTCTTCAGCACCGACACCGCCGCCGCGCTGCGGGCCAACGAGATCGCCGCCGAGGTGGTGATGAAGGCCACCAACGTGGACGGGATCTACTCCGCCGATCCGAAGAAGGACCCGGACGCGCGCCGCTTCGAGGAGATCAGCTTCCAGGAGGTCCTCGAGAAGGGCCTCAAGGTCATGGATGCCGCCGCGATCGCGCTCTGCATGGAGAACCGGCTCCCCATCATGGTCTTCGACATGATGGTGCCGGGGCACCTGGTGGCGGCGGTGAAGGGCGAGCGCATCGGCACGCTGGTGCGCTGAATGAACCCAACGGAGCAAGCTATCGCTCCTCTGTTTGATACATGTTCGTGAGTGCCAAACCCCCGCATTCGTTGACAAAAACAGGGGGGGGGATACTGGGACACAATTCCACTCCCTCAGGAGCCCCAATGCGATACCTCCGCCGTCCCATGCATCTTCTTCCCGGGCTGATGCTGACCTTCGCTGCAAGCATGGTTCCGATGTTTGCCGCCTACGCATGCATCATCGATCAGTTGGGATCCACCTACGTGATTACTTGCCAGGGGGGGAACTACTGCACTCTCCGATTTCCCTCGGGGAATTCCAGACCCATGCTGAGATCTGAAGCCGACCGGATTTGCCAGTAGGTCGAGGAATCCATGAGCGCGTTTCGTCCAACCATCAGCCTGGCGATGGTAGGGGTCCATGCGTGTGTTCTGTCCCTCGGCGCGCAGGTGCCTTTACCAGGGCCTCAGCAATTTTGGGGTAACGATGCGGCGAGCCTCGTCACCGCAAGGGACGGAGATTCGGGGTACACCATCGAATTGGCCATGTGGGGCCAGAAACCGAAACGGATAGACCTGGCCGGCAAAAAACACTTCTGCTGGTGGGAGAACGGAACTTCCTACGCATTTTCAATGGAAAAGGTAAAGAATAGATATTATTTCTGGAGTTCAAAGGATTTTGTAACTTGGGATTTGATTGGGTCTTGCAGTGGTGACGTGGGTAAGATCTTTCGTTTCTGCCCTCTTGAAAACGGTGACTTGTTCCTAACCTCGGCCATTCAACCCTTCCAAAAAGATGGGCAAGCCTCGTTTTTTGCGACCGCGCGTGTCGAACCATCCACAAATGAGTTGCAAATCCGAGAATTGGTGGGGCCCGATTCCAAAAAGCTTTTCCACGTTCTACCTAAGAAACCTGGTGAAGCTTCATCTCGGCTGGAATTGAAGCCTCAGGCCGAGGAATTTGTCGGGCTTTCGTTGGCGGATATTCTCCCGACCGGGAAGTACCTAGCCATTCCATTCTCCAAGTATGGGCTCCTCTATCTATTCAACCGAACCACGGGCCGGCAAGAAAGGATCGTCTCCATTTTCAACACCATCGGAGAAACACAGGCTTTGAATTCAAGAATGAGCGTGGAGGCCATCATCGGGATTCAAACGCGTCCCGACGGAAGCCTCACGCTTGTAACCCGTTCGGAAGATGCGGTTCTAACTTCATCGAAAATCCATCCCGAGACCCGCTGGGGGAGCGATCAGTCATTCGACCAATTCCGCGCGGTCGCTGATTCCATGGAGGAGAAATCGTTGAAGGCTTTCCCGGATCTGTTTTATTGGCGATTCGATCCGGAAACCACCGAAGTGACTCGCGTATCAGTTCCCAAAGGATTTCCGGCTGCCGTCCAAGATCTGAAAGAGTTTCACAAAGTAATCCTCAGGTACGGCCTGAATGGAGAACTGCGGCCCGTCATCGTGGAGCCTTCAAGTGTCCGCACGAGGAAGAAGGAATCCCGAAAATCTTAATAATCGGTCACACGAATCACTCATCGGGACGGAATTCGTCGCAAATCGAATCCCGTAAGCCCAATATCGTCCGGAGCCTCCACTGGTGGTGGCCTCACTCCCCCAGCAGCTCCCGCATCGCCGACAGCAGCTCGGGGGCGGTGTAGGGCTTCTGGAGGAAGCGGGTGGCGGGCTCCTGGAGGAGTTGCTGCACCCGCGACTCGCCTTCGTAGCCGCTGGAGAGCAGGACGGGCAGGCCGGGGCTGAGGGCCCGCAGGGCCGCCAGGGCCTCGCCGCCGCCCATCACGGGCATGGAGAGGTCCAGGAGCACGGCGCGGACGTCCCCGGGCTGGCGCGCCAGGGCCTCGACGCCCTCCTGGCCATGGGCGGCGGTGGCCACCTCGAAGCCCGCGCGCCGAAGCACCCGCGTGGCCATCTCCCGGATCGAGGCCTCGTCGTCCACCACCAGGATCCGGCCGGTGGAAGTCCACGCGGGGTCGGCGGCGGGAGGCTCGGACGCGGCGTGGGCCGGCATCCCGAGGGCCGGGAGGTACACGCGGAAGGTGGTCCCCAGCCCGGGCGCGCTCTCCACCGTGATGCCGCCCCGATGGGCCCGGACGATGCCCTGGAGCGCGGCGAGGCCGAGTCCCCGGCCGGAGGGCTTGGTGGTGAAGAAGGGGTCGAAGATGCGGCGGCGGGTCTCCTCGTCCATGCCCGCGCCGGTGTCGGCGACCTCCAGCAGCAGGTGGGGCCCGGCCTCGACACGCTGGTCGTGGAGGGCCGCGGCCAGGTCGTCATAGGCGACGGCCTGGAGGGAGGTGCGCACGGTGATGGAACCGGCGCGCTCGCCCAGGGCCTCCACGGCGTTGGTGAGGAGGTTGAGCACCACCTGCTGGAGCTGGGTGGGATCCGCCTCCACCGCCGGCAGGTCCGGAGCCAGGTCGTAGTGGAGGCGGATGTGGCGGGGGATGGAGGATTCCACCAGGGTGGTGAGGGCCCGCAGGGTGGCGTTCAGGTCGGTGGGCTCGCGGAGGAAGCGGCCCCGCCCGGAATAGGCGAGCATCTGCCGCGTGAGGTCCGCGGCGCGATGGGCGGTGCTGGCGATGGCGCCGAGGGCGCCGTGGACCACGCCCCCGGGCGCGGCCTCCTCCAGCGCGAGGCTGGCGTTGCCCAGGATGATGGTGAGCAGGTTGTTGAAGTCGTGGGCCACGCCGCCGGCCATGAGGCCCAGGCTCTCGAGGCGCTGGGATTCCAGCATCCGCCGCTCCATCTCGAGCCTGGACTCCACCGCCGCGACCCGGTCCGTGATGTCGAAGGCCGTGCCCAGCCCGAGGGTCTGGCCGCCGTGCTGGATGGCCCCGGCGGTGAAGTCCACCCAGCGGACCGTGCCGTCCGGGCGCAGGACCCGGAACTCGTAGCGCGAGGGCACCGGTTCGCCCCTTTGGCGCGCCAGCCCGCGGGCCCGCACGGTCTCCCGGTCGTCGGGGTGCACCACCTCCCAGAACGGGGTGTCCAGCAGCTCCTCGCGGGAACGGCCCAGCAGCTCGCACGCGTAGCCGCTGACGTAGGTGAAGGTGCGCGTATAGATGAAGATCGCGCAGGAGGCGGTCTCGGCGATGGTGCGCCATCGCGCCTCGCTCTCCTGCAGCGCCTCCTGGGCGCGATGGACCTCGGTGGTTTCCCGCAGCAGGCAGCGGACGCCGCCCTCCGGCAGGGGCCACCCGTCCAGGTGGACCCAGCGGGGCGGGTCGCCGCCGGCCAGCCGCGCTTCCAGGGACCCGCGGGCGGTCTCCCCGCGCAGGAGCCTCCCGCAGGGCTCGGCGCAGGCCTCGCGGTCCGCCGCGTCCAGGAGGTCCAGCAAGGGCCGCCCCGCCAGCGCACCGGGCTCCGTCCCGAGGAAGGCCGCCAGCGCGGCGTCCGGCTCACGGATGCGCCCTCCGGCGTCGAGGCGGGCGGAGACGAGCCCCGCCAGGGCGGCGAGGTCCAAGGCGGGTTCGCCGGCCGCCGGCCGGCCCCGCCGGCCGGCCCACCACCCCCCGAGGCCAGCCCCGGCGGCGAGGCCGCTGGCGAGCAGGGCGAGGGGCAGGGGGTCCATGGGAAGGCGTGGCGCCTTCAGATTGAAGCAGGATCCCGGCCCAGGCCGGGGAAGAAGAGCGTGACCTCCGTGCCGTGGCCCGGCCGGGAGGCGACCCGGATGCCGCCGTGGTGGCTGCGCATGATGCCGTGGACCGAGGCGAGGCCGAGGCCGCGGCCGGCGAACTTGGTGCTGAAGAAGGGATCGAACATCCGGCGCCGGGTATCGGCATCCATGCCCGGGCCGTCGTCGGCGACGGAGAGCCGGAGGCAGGCTCCCACGGTGCTGTCGGGATCGAAGAAGTCGAACTCCAGGGCGGCGAGGTCCACCGGGCCGTAGCCGGTCGAGACGCGGACCTCCCCGCCGGCGGGCATGCTCTCGAAGGCGTTCTCCAGCAGCTCCCGCAGGGCGTGGCCGAGCTGGTCCGGATCGCCTTCCAGGGCGGGCAGGCCCTGGCCCAGGCTGCACGTGAGCCGGTCCTCGGGCCTGAGGTCGGGGCGGGCCTGGGCCTCCAGCTCCTGGACCAGGGCGTTCAGGTCCAGCCGCTGCCAGCGGAAGTGCGCGTCGCCGGCGTAGGCGAGCATCGCGTGGGTGAGGTCGGAGGCCCTGCCGCAGGCTTCCCGGATGTGGTCGAGGAAGGGACGCGCCGGGGAGGCCTCGGCGAGCTGGAGCTCCGCGCAGGAGACCCAGCCCTGGATGGCGGTGATGAGGTTGTTGAAGTCGTGGGAGAGCCCGCCGGCGATCAGCCCCAGGGACTGCATGCGGCGGGCCTCGAAGAGCTTCTGCTCGATCTCGTTGCGGGCGGTCTCGGCGTTGATGCGGTCGGTGATGTCGAGGGCGGTGGCCAGCACCAGCCGGCGGCCCTGGAAGGAGACGGTGCTGGCGGTGAGGTCCACCCACCGGAAGCTTCCGTCGGGCCGCAGCACCCGGAACTCCCAGCGGCGGGGCCGGGTCTCCCCCGCCTTGCGGGCCTCCAGCGTCTCGGCGGCCATGGCGCGGTCCTCGGGGTGGATGAGCTCGACGGGGGCCAGGCCGAGAAGGTCCTCCCGGGGGCGTCCCAGGATGGTGGCGGCGCCGGGGTTCGCGTAGCTCACCGTGTCCCAGTAGAGCAGGATGGCCCCGTCGGTGGTCTCGGCCACGGCCCGGAACCGCGCCTCGCTCTCCGTGAGTTCCGCGACGAGGCGCTCCTCCTGCCGGCGGCGGAGGGCGAGGCTGCGGGTGAAGGCTCCCAGGACCAGGGTGAGCAGGAGCCCGCCGGCCAGGACATACCGGGGGGCGTGGAGGTCGTCCTCCACGCCGAAGGTGCGGGGCGCCTCGTAGTGGATGGACCAGGTGCGTCCCCCCACCCGCCGGGAGGCGTCGTAGTGGAAGTGGGCGTCGCGCGGATCCGGACGGCTCTCGAAGAGCATCCTGGCGGGGGTGTCGGAGGCCCCGTCGCTCACCATGACGCGCAGGCCCGGATGCACCCGCAGGGTGGAGCGCAGGAGCGTGTCGGCGTTGTAGGACGCGAACACCGCGCCCCGGGCCGCGGCCTTCCGCGCCGAGGGCGTGCCGAGGTCCCGGCCCCGAAGGTAGACGGGGGCGTAGATCACCACCCCCGGGGGCCGGCCCGAGGGGGGCGCGGGGCCCGAGAGGGGCATCGGATCCGTGAGGGTGGCCTCCCCCGTCTCCAGGGCCTGCAGGATGGCCTGGCGGCGCAGGTCCAGGGAGTAGAGGTCGTAGCCCAGGAGGTTCCGGATCTCCGGGGACCAGGGGTGCATGAGGAGGAGCGGGGCACGGTCGGGCCCGGGTCCGAGGTCGTGGACGCGGAAGCCGGGATGGAGGCGCCGCTGCTTCGCGAGGAAGGCGTCCATCGCGTCAGGCGGAACGATGGCGAGGTAACCGACGGAGCGGAGCCCATCCTCCCGCGCCTTCACGCCGAAGCGCTGGGCGAAGGTCTCCCACTGGGCCGGCGTGAGGTCCTCCTGGAGGTCGAAGAGGGCCTGGGCCGCCCGGAGCATCTCCATGTTCCGGTCCAGCCGCCCCGCCAGGGACTCCTCCTCGCGGTCCACCTCGGCCTTGAAGAGCACCTGGGCCTTCTGCAGGAGCAGCCGGTGGGCCACCGACCAAGCGCCCAGGCTCGCCAGGCCGCCCGCGAGCAGGACGGCCAGGGCCTGGCGGGGGATCGCGGGATCCCGGGGCGCGTCGCTCATGAAGGGTTGTAATCCACGATGCCTCAACGTAGGAATTTCACCCCCCATGCACAAGGGATTTCGTAGGCATCATGGGAGTTGTGCTGTTTTTCTCACAGATCCCCGAGGCGGAGGTCCTCCAGGACCCGGAGGCCCTGGAGCCCTACCGTCGGGACGAGTCCCACCTCGTGGGGCCGCGCCCTCTCGCGGTGGTGCGCCCGCGCTCGCCGAAGGCCCTGAAGGCGCTGGTCGCCCTGGCCCGGAGCGAAGGCTTCGGCCTCGTCCCCCGGGGCGCGGGGACGGGCAAGGCCGGCGGCTGCCTGGCCGAAGGCCCCAGCGTGGTGGTGGACCTCGGCACCTGGCCCGGCGCGATCCGGGTCTCGCGCCCCGACCTCACGCTGAGCGCGCCCGCCAGCGCCTGGCTGCGGGACGTGAAGGGCGCGGCGGAGGCCGAAGGCCTCTTCTACCCGCCGGACCCGAACAGCTGGCCCCTCTGCGCCTTCGGCGGGAGCCTCGCCACCAACGCCGGCGGACCCAACGCCTGCAAGTACGGCATGACCCGCCACTGGGTGCTCTCCGTGGACGCCCTCCTTTCCGACGGCGAGATCCACACCCTGGGGATCGGCTCCGTGAAGGCCAACACCGGGCCCAGCCTCGCCCAGCTCCTGGTGGGCAGCGAAGGGATCTTCGGGTTCATCGTCGGCGCCACGGTGCGCCTCATCCCCCAGCCCCGGGAACGGCTCACCCTGCTGCTGCCGGTGGAACGCTTCGAGGACCTCATCGAGCTTCCGGGGCGCCTCTGCGCCGCGGGCTTCCTCCCGGCGGCCTTCGAGTTCTTCGACCCGGCGGTGCTGGCGGAGCTGCGCGCCCATGGCCCCGAGGAGGCCCGCCGCCTGCCCGGCGAGGCCCTGGCCCTCCTGGAGTTCGATGACCGGGACTGCGGATCCGAGACCTTCCTGGCGGGCCTGCTGGACCTGCTCGGTCCCCTCGCGGCGCACGCGCGGATGGCGACGGACGCGCGGCAGCGGGAGGACCTCTGGGCCATCCGCCGCCTGACCTCGGCCTTCCTCAAGGAGCGCCACCCCCAAAAGGTGAGCGAGGACATCGTGGTGCCCCGCTCGCGGCTGAAGGACTTCTTCGAGGGCCTGGAGACCCTGGGCATCCCGGCGGTGACCTACGGCCACCTCGGCGACGGGAATCTCCACGTGAACCTGCTGGCCGCCGGGGAGACCGAGCCCCCGGTCCTGGAGGCCCAGCTCCTGGACCTCTTCCGGCTCTGCGTGAGGCTCGGGGGCACGCTGAGCGGCGAGCACGGCATCGGGCTGGCGAAGCGCGCGGCCTTCCTGGAACTCGCCGAGCCCGGCCACCTCGCGATGCTGCGTGGCCTCAAGGCCGCCCTGGACCCCGACGGGATCTTCAATCCCGGCAAAGTGATCTGAGGGCGGCCTTCAGCGCGTCCACGTCGTTGGCCTGGGGGCGGGCGAGGACCGGCATGGGCTCCAGGGCGGCCAGGGCCTCGGGCGGGGCCGGGACACGGCCGGTGGCCTTCGCCACGACCTCGGGGAACTTGGCCGCATGCGCGGTGGCGAGGAAGACGCCAGTCTCCCCGGATCGCAGCCTGCGCTTCAGCACCGCCCAGGCGACGGCGGTGTGGGGGCAGGCCGCGTAGCCGAGTCCGGCGAGGGCGCGCATGGCCTCCAGCGTCTCGTCGTTGCTGCAGCGGTCCCAACGAAGGGAATCCCGGAGCCTCGCGGGATCCCCCGCCGCGTGGGCGATCCGCTCCCAGTTGCTGGGGGCGCCCACGTCCATGGCGTTCGAGAGCGTGGGGACCGAGGGGCGCGGCGCATAGGGCCCGCCGTCCAGGAAGGCCGGCACCGTGTCGTTGGCGTTGGTGGCGGCGACGAAGGCCTTCACCTCCAGGCCCAGGGCCTGGGCCATGAGCCCGGCGCAGAGGTTGCCGAAGTTGCCCGAGGGCACGGCGATCACGGGGGGATCCTGGACACCGCGGGCCCTGAGCTGCGCCACCGCCTCGAGGTAGTAGAGGCTCTGGGCCAGGAGCCGCGCGATGTTGATGGAGTTGGCGCTGGTGAGGCCCAGCTCGGCGTTGAGGGCGGCGTCGGCGAAACAGGCCTTGGCCAGGGCCTGGCAGTCGTCGAAGGAGCCCTCCACCGCGAGGGCGTGGACGTTCTCCCCGAGGCAGGCGAACTGACGCTCCTGGCGCGGCGACACGCGGCCCGCGGGGTAGAGCACGACCGCGCGGAAGCCGGGTCGCCTCCAGAAGGCGTGGGCCACGGCGGCGCCGGTGTCCCCCGAGGTGGCGGTGAGGATGGTGCGCGGGCCCGCGGTGCTCCGCGCCAGGACGCCGGCCAGGACGCGGGCGCCCACGTCCTTGAAGGCGAGCGTCGGCCCGTGGAAGAGCTCCAGGGCGTAGACGCCCGGTTCCACCAGGACGAGGGGGATCGGGAAGTCGAGGGCCTCCCCGGCGAGGGTCGCCAGCTCGGCACGGGTGAACTCCTCGCCCAGGAGCCGGGCGAGCACCTCGACGTTCCGCGCGGCCCAGGGCAGGGCGAGCAGCGCGTCCAGGTCGTGGAGGCGGGGCCACGCGGCGGGCACCCATAATCCGCCGTCCGGCGGCTGGGCTCCGGCCGCGGCGTCGCGGAAGGTGGAACGGGCGTCGGGGTTCCGGGTGCTGAGAAGCCTCACAGGATTCTCGCGCCCTGGGCATCGAGGCCGCAGAGCAGCGCCTCGGCGCGGACGCCCGCCACGTGAAAGGCGGCGACCATGGCGTCGGCGACGGCCCGGGCCTCCTCCCCCTCCTCCGCGACGGCGAAGACCGCGGGCCCGCTGCCGCTGAGGCTGCAGCCCAGGGCCCCGGCTTCGAGGGCGGCCGCCTGGACCTCCCGGAAGCCCTTCACGAGACCGGCCCGGTGGGGCTCCGCCAGCACGTCCTTGAAGGAGGCGGCGAGCAGGGCGCTGTCCTGGGCGTGGAGGGCCTGCACGAAGGCGGCGAGGTTGGCGCCGAAGGCCACGGCGTCCGCCAGGGGCACGTCCGTGGGCAGCGCGGCGCGGGCGTCCTTGGTGGCGACCTCCAGGTCAGGGCGCAGGACGACGAAGGCGAGGTCCGCGGGAAAGGGCAGGGCGCGCGCCTTGCCGCCGGGCACCACGAGCCGCAGGCCGCCGAGCAGGCTCGGCGCGACATTGTCGAAATGCACCGAGCCCGACACGGTGGCCTCCGCCCGGCCCGCCAGGGCCAGCAGGTCCCCGGGGCCGTAGGGCTCGCCCACCCAGGCGTTGAAGGCCACCAGGGCCGCCACGATGGAGGCCGCGCTGCTGCCCAGGCCGCTGTTCACCGGGAGGGCCTTGTCCAGGTGGATGGCGAAGGGCGGCAGGGCGCCGTAGGCCTCCTCGAAGAGGGCCTTGGCCTTCAGCACGAGATTCTGGGCGGGATCCGCCGGGAGACGGTGGGCGAAGGCGCCGGAGGCTTCGAAGGCGGGCGTGGAGGCTTCCGTCAGGGTGACGCGGTCCCCGAGCGGGGATCCGTCCAGGGGCGCCAGGGCCGCGCCCATCACGTCGAAGCCCGCGGCCACGTTGCCGATGCTGGCGGGGGCGTAGGCTTGGATGCGCTTCATGGCTGGCTCCAGGTCGCGAGCTTCAGGATGTCCGAGAGTACCCCGGCGGCGGTGACGTCCGCCCCGGCGCCGTAGCCGCGGATCACCAGGGGCCGCGGGCTGTAGTGGTCCGTGAGGAAGGCCAGGGCGTTCTCGCCGCCCTGCACCGAAGCGAGGGGATGGTCGGCGTCCAGGGCCACCAGCCCCGCGCCGCAGCGGGGCGCCTCGCCGTCGGCGTCGATGCTCCCGAGGAAGCGCAGCACCTGGCCCCGGGCCCTCAGGTCCGCCATGCGCGCCGCGAAGGGGGCATCGAGTTCCGGAAGGCGGGCCAGGAAGTCCGCCACGCTGCCCTCGTGGAAGTCCGCCGGCAGCAGGCTTTCCACCACCACGGCGGAGGGCTCGAGCTGGAGGCCGATCTCCCGGGCCAGGATGAGGGCCTTGCGGCCCACGTCCTGGCCACCGAGATCATCCCGGGGATCGGGCTCGGTGAAGCCCTTGGCCATGGCCTCGCGCACGGCCCCGGAGAAGGACGCGCCCTCCTCCAGCCGGCCCAGGAGGAAGGAGAGCGACCCCGAGAGGATGCCTTCGAAGCGCCGCACGCGGTCGCCGCAGCCCAGCATGGACTGCAGGGTCGAGATGACCGGCAGGCCCGCGCCCACGTTGGTCTCATAGAGGAAGCGGCGCTGGCCCCGCCGCGCCTGCTCCCGCAGCGCCGACCAGGTGGCGTAGGAGCCGGCGTTGGCCTTCTTGTTGGCGGTGACCACGTGGAGCCCGGCGGCGAAGCACTCGCCGTAGCGGGCCGCCAGGGCCTCGTCCGAGGTGCAGTCCACGAGGACGGGACAGACGGGGCGGCGGCCGGCGACGAACTCGACCACGCGGCCGGGGTCCGGGGCGCCGGCGCCTTCGAGGCCGTCGCGGGCCCGGGAGGCGTCGATGCCGGCCTCGGACAGGAGCAGGCCCTTGGAGCGGGCCACGCCGCAGAGGCGCAGCTCGATGCCCCGCGCCTTCAGCCGCGGCTTCTGGGCCTCGAGGTGCTCCACCAGCCGGCCCCCCACGGTGCCGGTGCCGAAGAGGTAGAGCTCGATGACCTCGGCGGTGCCGAAGAAGCCGCGGTGGGCGTGGCGCAGGCCCCGGGGCCCGTCGGCGCCGCGCACCACGGCGCTGATGCTGCGCTCGCTGCTGCCCTGGGCGATGGCCACGATGTTGACGCCCACCTCCGAGAGGGCGTGGAAGAAGGTGCCCGCCACGCCCATGCGCGCGCGCATGCCCTCGCCCACCACGCTGAGGATGGAGAGGCCTTCCTTCAGTTCCACGTCGTCCAGGCGGCCGGCGGCGAGGTCGAGCTCGAAGGCGCCCTTCAGGGCCCGCTGGGCCCGCGCCCCGTCGGCGCCGGCGACGCAGAGGGTGATGGCGCACTCGCTGGAGCCCTGGGTGATGAGCAGGACGTTGATGCCCTCCTTGGCCAGGGCCTGGAAGGTGCGGGCCGCCACGCCGGGGACGCCCTTCATGCCGGCGCCGGTGACGTTGAGCAGCGCGACGTCTTCCAGGAGCGTAAGCCCCCGGGCCGCGTGCTCCGGTGGCGGGGCCTGGGCGGTGATCAGGGTGCCCGCGTGGTCCGGGCGGAAGCTGTTGCGCACACGGACGGGGATGCCCGCGGCGCGGGCGGGCTGGATGGTCTTCGGATGGAGGACCTTGGCGCCGAAGTGGCTCAGTTCCATGGCCTCCTCGAAGGAGAGGGCCGCCAGGGCGAAGGCCTCGGGCACCTGGCGGGGATCGGCGCTGTAGATGCCGTCCACGTCGGTCCAGATCTCCAGGAGATCTGCCTTCAGGGCCGAGGCGGCGATCGCGGCGCTGTAATCCGAACCGCCCCGTCCCAGGAGCACCGTGCGGCCTTCGGCGTCCCCGGCGAAGAAGCCAGGGAGCACCAGGAGCCGCGCCGCGCCGGTCCGGTGGGCGGCGAAGGCCTCCGCGGTGGCCTCCAGGTCCGGCTCCGCCTGGAGCGGGTCGCCATGGGCCCGCACCAGGAGGCGGGGGTCGAGGGCCACGGGGGCGAGGCCCCGGGCCTCCAGCAGGGTGACGAGCAGGAGGCAGGAGGCCCGCTCCCCGAGGGAGGAGAGGTGGGCCCGCACCGTGGGCGGGCACTCCCGCAGGAGGCCCACGCCGCTCGAGAGCTTGGCGAACTCGTCCCCCAGGGCCTGGAGGCCGGCCTCGGCCCCGCGACGCCGGGCCCCGTCCAGCTCCACCGCGAGGTCCGCGAGGATCCCGGCGTGGCGGGCGCGGAAGGCCTCCACGTCGCCTCCGGGGTCCCCGCCCGCCTCGGCCGTCCTCGCCGCCCGCAGCAGCAGGTCCGTGATGCCCGAGGCCGCGGAGGCCACGAGGCAGACCCCCGCCTCGCCGAGGGCCGCGGCGGCGAGGTCCGCGACGCCACGCAGGCGGGCGGCGTCCGCCACGGAGGTGCCGCCGAATTTCATCACGCGCCAGCCGGAGGTGCTCATGGAGGATCCCGAAACGAAAAGGCCCCGCGTCGCGGGGCCGGTGCTAGAGGAGGAGAGGATCTAGACCGGCCCGGTGCGGGTAATGGTCGTGGTGGTCGTCATCGTCATGCCCATGGCCCGGCCGCCCGTGGAGGCCATGGCGGGACGGGAAGGGACGAAGCGCATGGCTCAACCTTGGCCTGAAGGCCGCGAAGCCGTCAACCTTCCGCGCTACCCTTGGCCTCTCCCATTGACGATCCGGAGGCTCCCGTGCCCCTCATCCTCGGCCACCGCGGCTTCTCCGCGAAGCACCTGGAGAACTCCCTGGAAGCCTTCCGCGCGGCGCTGGCGGCGGGCATGGACGGCTTCGAGCTGGACGCCCAGCCCACCCGGGACGGCGTGAGCATGGTGCTCCACGACGAGGACCTCGCCCGCACGGCGGAGGCGGGTGGCGTGCTGCGGCAGATGAAGTCCACGGACCTGCCGAAGCTGCGGAACGGCGAGGGCGTGCCGCGCCTCTCCGACGTGCTGGAGCTGCCGGCCAAGCTCATCAACGTGGAGCTGAAGGGCGAGCCCGGCTGGCAGCAGGCGCTGGCCACCGTGGAGGCCGCGGAGGCCCTCGACCGCGTCCTCTTCAGCAGCTTCGAGCACAGCGAGGTGCTGCAGCTCTGGGCCGCCTGCCCCGAGGCACGCTGCGGCTTCCTGTGGGACGGCAGCGAGGCCGGGGACCTGACGGCGGAGGAACTGGCCGACCTTCCCGGGCAGCTCATGCTCCATCCGCCCCTCGAGGCCGTGCTCGCCCGGCCGGAGCTCTGGCGGCCCTACGCGCCGCGGCTCGTGGTGTGGGGGATGAAGACACCCACGGAGGCCAAGGCGCTGGACTTCGAACCCGCAGTGGTGATCGCGGACGGGCTCTAGGTGGACCGGGGCCTCCGGGGCCGCGCTCGCACGCGAACGGTCAGATCCGGTTCGCCGCGGGGAGGTCGGCGTAGCCGCTGTTCCTCATCCAGTCGGTCACGGTGCGGGTCAGGGCGGTCGGTCCGACCAGGGTGAGCGCGCCGCTGCGGAGCGCGTGGCGGTAGGTCGTGTCGCCCATCCAGATGTCGACCATCGTCCTGACCGTGGTGGTGAACCAGACGTCGACGTCCTTGCCGGGGTCGCTGACGCACAGGTCCACGTCCCGATCCCGGACCAGGATCCACCACCGGGCGTGGGCCTTCACGTCCGTGAACCTGAAGTGGATCACCGTCTCCCCGCCCGCCAGCTTCTCGGGGACGATGCTGCGCTTCAGGTACAGCATCAGCAGTTCCACGTCGTAGTCCTGTTCCCGCAGGTTGGAACGGGCCCAACAGAGGCCCCAGTCCGCCAGGGCCTGGATGACCGGCGTCAGCTCACGGCAGGCGTCCGTCGGGAGGTACTGGAAGCCGCGCTGGCCCGGGAGGCGCTTCTTGAGCACCAGTCCGAGATCATCCAGGGTGTCCAGCCGGCGGGACAGGAGCGTCGGCGAGATCTGCGAGAGGCCGCGGTGGAGCTCGTTGAAGCGCGTGCCGCCCATGAGCAGTTCCCGGATGATCAGGATGGTCCATTTCTCGCCGAGGATCTCCGAGGCCTTGGCGATGGGGCAGAACTGGCCGTATTCCAAGGGGGCTCACGTCCAGGGGGCGATCGCCCCCCTGCTCCCCGGGACTGTACTCCACGGGGTGGAGTTGGCTACTCCACGTTGTGTAGTGCCGTGCTACAGGTCCCGCACTGGGGGGCGGGTCGTGGCGACGCGAGACTCGCTCGGGTGGATGTCCTCCGTCGGACCTCCACGCCCATTCCGCGGGAGCGCCTTCATGAAACGAACTGCCATCCTCCTCTACGGCCTCCTCGGCTACCTCCTCGGCGTGGCGGCGCTGGCCTACCTGGTGCTGTTCCTCTTCAACCTCGGGGTGGCCAAGACCCTCGACTCGGGAAGGGCCGGGAGCCCCGTGCCGGCGATGCTGGCGGACCTCGGGCTGATCGCGCTCTTCGGGCTCCAGCACAGCGTCATGGCCCGTCGGCCCTTCAAGGCCTGGCTCACGCGGTTCATCCCGTCCGCGGCGGAGCGGAGCACGTTCATGCTGGCCACCGCGGCCGTCACCTTCGCGCTCTGCCTCGCCTGGCGCCCCCTGCCGCAGCCCCTGTGGCAGGTCCACCACGCGATGGGCCACAAGCTCCTGCTGGTCGGAGGCCTCGGGGGGTGGGGGCTGGTCCTCTACGCCAGCTTCCTGATCAATCATTTCGACCTCTTCGGCCTGAGGCAGGTGTGGCTGGCGTTCACGGGCCAGGACTCCACGCCGGTGCCCTTCCAGTCGTCAGGCCTGTACAAGGTCATGCGCCACCCCATCCAGGCGGGGGCGCTCCTCGGCGTCTGGGTCACCCCTTCGATGACGGTCGGGCACCTGGTCCTGGCCCTCGGCATGACGATCTACATCCTGATCGGCGTGTACCACGAGGAGCAGGACCTCATCCGGGACTTCGGAATCCGGTACCGGCAGTACATGAAGGCCACGGGAAAGTTCTGGCCCGCGCTGGGCGCTTCGGCGACCGCCGCCCGGCAGCTGGACCCGCAGGCACCTGAGCACAGACCCGGCTGAAGCGGAAGGAGCGCCGCGCCCCAGGCCCGGCGGAGCCTGCATCCGACCCTCACGACGCATCCCCCACCAAGGAGACCCGACCATGTCAACCACCCGGCAGGTCCTCGACCACCACCTGGAAGCCTTCTTCGCCCACGACGTCGACGGGGTCGTCGCGGACTATGCTCCCGACGCCGTGTTCTTCACCTCCGACGGCCCGTTGAAGGGCGTGGCGGCCATCCGGCCCCTGTTCGAAGGCCTGATCGCCGAGTTCCGGAAGCCTGGAGCCGCCTTCACCCTGCAGCGGTTCTTCGTGGAGGGCGACCACGGGTACATCTTCTGGAACGCCGAGACCACCGACAACGCCTACGAGATGGCGACCGACACCTTCACGGTGCGGGACGGCCGCATCGTGGCCCAGTCGTACACCGCGAGCATCCGGCCCAAGCGCTGACCTTGCGGAAGGACACCCGGGGCGCGGGTCGGCGCCCTCTCGAAAGGAGCCCATCGCCATGATCGACAAGACCTTCGCCGCCGAGTTCGTGGAGGGGTGGATCGCCGCCTGGAACAGCCACGACCTGCCCCGGATCCTCTCCCACTACACCGAGGACTTCGAGATGTCCTCCCCCATCATCGTGGAGATGGCCGGGGTGCCGTCCGGCACGCTGAAGGGCCGGGAGACCGTCGGCGCCTACTGGGCCAAGGCCCTGGCCCGGTTTCCCAACCTCCGCTTCGAGGCGGTCTCGACCTTCGTCGGCGTCGAGAGCATCACCCTGCACTTCACCTGGGAGCGCGGGCACTCGGTCGAGGTGTTCCTGTTCGGTCCGCACCGGAAGGTGGCCCGGGCCTTCGCCCACCACGCGGGTTGAACGGGGCGCGAGGCCCGTCCAGGGGGGCCCCGGTCCGGCCCCGCCGTCGTCCCGTCGCCCCGCGTCCTTCCAGGAGCCACGCCATGGAACTCCACGGAATTCCCTTCTGCACCACCGATTGGTCGAGGGTCGAAGCGGTCGAACGGCCAGGCCTGCAGGGGTCGTCCCGGTCCCGCGTGCGGGTCCTGGGCGACCTCCGGGTGCGGATGGTCGAGTACGGCCCGGGCTACGTCGCGGACCACTGGTGCCGCAAGGGACACGTCCTGCTCTGCCTGGAGGGCCGCCTGGAGACGGAGCTCCAGGACGGGAGGGTGTTCATCCTCGGCCCGGGGACCAGCTACCAGGTGGCGGACGGCGCCGAACCCCACCGCTCGAGGACGCAGACGGGGGCGCGGCTCTTCATCGTCGACTGAAGCGGGTCCACGGGTGGCTGGAGGCGCGGGGAGGCCTTCAGTCCTCCGCGCCAGCGCCCCGCATTCGCCCGCGCAGCCTCCCCAGCCACACCGCCGTCCCGAGCCACGCGCCCGACACGACCACCCCCACGGCGCCCACGGGCACCGCGAGCATGGCCAGGAGGGTCGGCGTCCACACGCCCAGCACGTCCCCGCCGCGGTACACGAAGGTGTCGATGAAGGGCTTCGACTTGTACTTCTCGCCCTGGCCCAGCGGAATGTAGAGGATCTCCCGGGCGGGGCGGTCCACGGCGTAGTGCAGGCCGCGCCGGGCCACCTGCACCCAGGCGAGGGCGGCGAAGCTGGGCAGGGCCCAGAGGCCGCCGAGGCTGACGAGGGTGAGGGCCGGCAGGAGGCAGAGGGTCGTCCGCAGGCCCAGGCCGACCAGGATGCGGCCGGAGAAGAGCACCTGCACGAGGAGCGTCAGCACGTTGCTCCAGAGGTCCAGGCGCGCGAAGGCGGCGGTGCGCGCGGCCTGGCCCTGGAAGGCCTGCTCCACGATGCGGCCCTGGAGCAGGTAGAGCAGGGTCGAGGTGATGGTGAAGAGGAGCATGTAGAGGCAGATGGCCTGGAGGTAGCGGCTGGTGGCCACCAGCCGCAGGCCTTCGAAGACGCCGGGCCCGGGCTCCGGGGTCGGGGGCTTGAGGTCCACCTTCGAGGCCCGCGCCGCGAGGCCCTTCATGCAGAAGACCGCCGCTTCGAGGAAGAGGACCGAGAGCAGGAGCAGGGAGGCGGGGGCGGCCTGGATGCGGACCGGCCCCAGGCTGAAGCCCTGGGCCAGCGCCGAGGTGAGGGCGGCGCCGGCGATGGCCCCCGCCGTTCCGCCCACGGCCACGAGGCCGAAGAGGCGCTTGCCCATCTCCTCCGTCACCAGGTCGTCGAGGAGGCTCCAGAAGACCGAGACCACGAAGAGGTTGAAGACGCTGAGCCAGACGTAGAAGACGTAGCCGGCCCAGGCGCCGCCGTGGGCGGGCAGCCAGCGGAACGCGGCCCAGAAGCCCAGCATGCTCGCGGCGAAGAAGCGGTAGGTCAGCGGGATGAAACGCCGCCGCGGCACCCGCGACACCAGGGCCGCGTAGACGGGGTTCACCAGCAGCATGGTGGCCATCGTCCCGGTCATCAGCCAGGGCAGCTTGTCCGCCCCCTTGGCGATGCCGAAGGCCTCCCGCATGGGCCGCAGGAGGTAGTAGCTTATCAGCAGGAAGAAGAAGTAGCCCGCGGCCCAGAGCAGGATGCGGGTCTCTCCCTTGCGCACCAGGGCGAGGCGCCGGATCAGGCTGGGCTGGGGCTCGGTCATGGCGCCGTCGAGGAAAGGGTTGCGGGAAGCGAAACGACCTGTATATTGCCTTACGAGGTATCTCCCCGCCATCCGAAATGTGGAGGCCCACCATGGCCCAGTCCCGACGCTCCTTCCTGCAGACCACCGGCGCCGCCGCTGCGGCCCTGGCCCTGAACCCCGCCCTGGGGGCCGACGAGAAGGGGTCGGCCCAGCCCAAGGCGAAGACCTTGAAGCTGCTCGTCCTCGGGGGCACGGGGTTCCTGGGCCCGGCCACCGTGAACGCCGCCCTGGCCCGCGGACACGCGGTGACGATCTTCCATCGGGGGAAGACCCGGCCGGGCATGTTCCAGGACAAGGTCACGGAGGTCAACGGCGACCGCGATCCGCTGAAGGGGGAAGGGCTGAAGGCCCTCGAGGGCGGCGGCTGGGACGCCGTCATCGACAACAGCGGCTACTACCCGCGCATCGTGAAGGCCTCGGCGGAGCTGCTGGCCTCCAGGGCGGGGCAGTACGTCTACATCTCGAGCATCAGCTGCTACAAGGAGCCCTCGCCCATGAACGGGGGCGAGGACGCGCCCCTGGCGGTGCTGGCCGATCCGACCGTCGAGACCATGGGCAAGCAGTTCGAGAACTACGGCGGACTCAAGGTCCTCTGCGAGCAGGCGGTGGAGGCGGCCATGCCGGGCCGGGCGACCATCGTCCGCCCCGGCTTCATCGTGGGCCCCGACGATCCCACGGGCCGCTTCACCTACTGGCCGGTCCGCGCCGACAAGGGCGGCGAGATGGCGGTGCCCGGCGCCCCGACGGATCCCGTCCAGATCATCGACGTCCGCGACCTCGGGGAGTGGCTGGTGCGCCTGTGCGAGATCCGGGCTTTCGGGAAGTTCAACGCGTGTGGCCCCGCCAAGCAGCTGTCCATGGGGGAGATGGTGGCCGCCTGCGTGAAGGCCGCCGGCAGGAAGCCCGCCCCCACGTGGATCCCCGCGTCGTTCCTGGCCAAGCAGGAGGGCGTGGAATTCCCCATCTGGGCCCCCTTCGAGGGCGACACCAAGGGTTTCCACACCTGGAAGAACGACCGGGCCATCAAGGCCGGCCTGCGCTTCCGTCCGGTGGAGCAGACCGTGAAGGACACCCTGGCCTGGTTCAAGACCCAGGAGGGCGTCGAGAAGGGGCGGAACCGCCTCGCCGGGCCCAGCGCCGAAGCCGAGGCGAAGCTCCTGGCGGCGTGGAAGGAGAGCCAGAAGCCCAAGGCGGGGTGAGGCCCGCTCAGGCCGTCCAGCTCCGCGCGAAGGCCAGGTCCCAGGCCGCCTGGGCGGCCTTGGCCTGGTAACTGGAACCCGTGAGCCCCAGGCTCGCGAAGGCCTGCAGCCCGTCCACCGGCGGCGGCCAGGCCGCGAGGTCCAGGTCGGCGAAGAGGAGCTGCACGAGGCCCTTGGCGTGGACGCTCTCCAGCAGCCGCGTCTGCACGCCGAGGTAGCGGGCCTGCGTCTCGGGCGAGGAGGTCACGGAGCCGAAGGAGGCGCTGGGCCAGCCGCCCTCGGTGACCATGGCGGGAAGGCTGCTGCCCTGCAGGAGGCGGCTGTAGTAGTCGCTTGGCAGGTCCTCGGGCCGGGCGTAGGCGAAGTAGGGGTAGGAGGAGATTCCCAGGACCTGCATGAAGGGAAAGTCCTGGAGGTCCCGCGCGATGCCGGCGTAGGTGCCGGTGTCGGGCAGCTTGCCCCAGGCGGTCTCGGCCTGGACGCTGACGAGGAGCGGGAGGGAGGGCTGCGCGGCCTTCAGGTCGGCCGCCGCGGCGTTGGCGGCCTGCACCTCCGCGGTGTAGAGCGGGGCCGGGCCGAGGGCCCGCGTCAGGTTCGTCTCCGCGGCCAGGCCGAGGAAGTCCGGCGCCAGCCTCCGCGCCACCGCCAGCACGTAGGCCCGGTAGGCCGCCTGCACCGCCGGCTCGGCGATGCTGCGCCCCAAGGCCCTCAGCTGGGGCGCCTCCTGGCCCCGGGACAGGCCGTCCGTGAGATCCGCCATGAAGAAGAGGCGCAGCCCCTTGCCCTTCAGCAGGGCCACCAGCTGCACCTTGTCCCGGTCCAGGATCGCGTCGGGACTCATCCCCGCCAGCAGGTCCGTCCAGGGAAGCTCCTCGTGGATGGCCACCAGGTCCGCATGGGGGGCCATGTGGTCCACCATCGCCAGCGTATCCGTGACCGTCGGCCGGGGCGGCAGGGTGAAGAAGCCCATGCGCCAGGTGCGGGTGGGCGTCGGTGGCGCGGGGTTGCCGCCGCCGTCACCGCCGCCTCCGCCCGTGCAGCCCCCCACGAGGCCCAGGAAGGGCGACAGGGCGAGGGCCGCGAGCAGGCGCCGTCGGCCGGGGCTGTCCGGGATCGGAGGGGGGTGCGGAGGCTGGCGGGACATGGCGGGGATTCTACGCTCCGGAAGGGCCCGGCCGGAGTCTGGAGCGGACCGGGATCGTGGTCCGGGGAGGGTCCTGGGCCTGGGGAAAGCCCCTCCCCCGTGGTGAAATGAAGGGTTCGTCGCGCATCTGTCCGTCGACCCCGGAGCCCCTCCCATGCTGACCCAGCCTCACTTCCTCTCGATCTCCGACTACTCCGCCCGGGAGCTGCGCGTCCTGCTCGACACGGCGGACGACATGAAGCGCCACCCCAAGGCCTACCGGGACGCGCTCCAGGGCAAGGTGCTGGCGATGATCTTCGAGAAGAGCTCGACCCGCACCCGGGTGAGCTTCGAGACGGGCATCTTCCAGATGGGCGGCATCGGGCAGTTCCTCTCGTCGCGCGACATCCAGATCGGCCGGGGCGAGCCGATCTACGACACGGCGGCGGTGCTGTCGCGCTTCGTGGACGGCATCATGGCCCGCACCTTCGCCCACCAGACCGTGACGGATCTCGCCAAGTACGGCACCGTGCCCGTCATCAACGGCCTCACGGACCTGGAGCATCCCTGCCAGATCATGGCGGACCTCCAGACCGTGCGGGAGAACTTCGGGAAGCTGGAGGGCCTCAAGTTCGTCTACATCGGCGACGGCAACAACATGGCCCACTCCTACATGCAGGGCACGGGCAAGACGGGCATGCACTGCACCATCGTCACGCCCAAGGACGCGAAGTACGCCTGCAACGCGGCGATCATTTCCGGAGCGCAGGCCGACCACGCCGCCCAGGGGACGACCCTGACGATCACCGACGACCCGGCGGCGGGCATCGCCGGCGCCCACGTGGTGGCCACCGACACCTGGGTGAGCATGGGCATGGAGGAGGAGAAGGCCGAGCGCCTCAAGGCCTTCAAGGGCTTCACCGTGGACAAGGCCCTCATGGCCCAGGCGGACAAGGACGCCATCTTCATCCACTGCCTGCCGGCCTACCGCGGCTACGAAGTCACCGAGGACGTCATCGACGGCCCCCAGTCCCGCATCTACGACGAGGCCGAGAACCGCCTCCACGCCCAGAAGGCCATCATGTTCCACCTGATGGGGCGCTGAGGCGGGCTGGAAACGCGAGCCGGGGCCGTCGCGAGGCAGCCCTGGCGCGGCTCGGGGATGCGAGTGGCCCTGTTCTCGAGCGGGGCCGATCCTCGAAGGCGGAAGGAAGGTCCCATGCGATTCCTCCCCTGCCTCTGGCGCCGCCGGGTCCGGCCATGGCGGCTGGCCTGGGATCCCGAGCCGGAATTCGAACGCCAGCTCTACGTCCGGGACCTGCGATCCTCGGGGCGGTCTTCCGTCAGGTAGCCCACGATCATCCGCGTGGTCTCCTGGACGAAGCGGTCCTCCCTCAGCAGCTGGGGGTGCTCCAGGACCGCGGCGTGGGTGAGGGCCTCGACGCTCTGCACCAGCAGGAAGGCGCTCAGCTCGAAGTCCAGGGGCCGCAGCTCCGCGGCCCGGGCCTTGAAGAAGGCCACCAGCATCCCGGCGGCGGCGGTCTCGAGGCGGCGGGTCTCCTCCCGCCCGCCCACCGCGGGGGTCACCTGCACCAGGACCCGATGGAGATCCGGATCGTGGCGATGCACCTCCACCATGGCCCGGACGATGGCTTCCACGGCCTCGGGGATCGGGGCCTCCCGGATCTCGTCGAAGCGCGCCCGCAGCAGGTCGAGGATCTCCCGGGTGTGCCGCTCGTTGAGCGCGCGGACCAGGGCCTCCTTGTCGGGGAAGTACTGGTAGAGGCTCCCGATGCTCACTCCCGCCCGCTGGGCCACGGCGTTGGTCGTGGCCTTCTCGAGGCCGTGGCGGCTGAGAATGTGAGCGGTCGCGGCCAGGATGGCGTCCACCGTTTCCTGGGAACGCTTCTGCCGAGGCACTTTACGGGGCTGGTGGAGGGCTCTGGGCGGCATGGTCCAACGCGAGTGGTGAATGTGAGTAAAAGCTCGCATTTTTGGGAGTCGGCGCAAGGGTCCATGGCGCCGCCTTTTCTGGAGGTGCCCATGCGCCCTGCCCTCGCTCTGCCTGCGGTCCTCGTGGCCTTCGCGCCCCTCGGCGCCCAGGGCCTTCCCGGCCAGTACCAGCTGGTCTCCGCCCCCGACCTCGACGCTGGCATCAGCCAGGTGATGGAGGGCCTGCCCTTCTTCCAGAAGCCCCTGGCGCAGCAGCGTCTCCATTCCGTGAATCCGGCCTACCGGCGGGTGACCCTCGACCGGGGCGGCGAGGCCGTCACCATCCAGTTCGACGGGCGCAAGCCCCTGCAGGTCCCGCTGAAGGGCGGCATCACCTGGACCCGCGAGGACGGCGAGGCCTTCTGGGTCACGGCGGAATCCCACGGCAACCTGGTGCGCCAGACCTACCACGCCAAGGACGGGGAGCGGACCAACGAGTTCGAGCTCACGCCCCACGGCGACCTGGTGCTGCGGGTGACCGTGCGCAGCCACAAGCTGCCCAGCGTCCTGAAGTACCAGATGGTCTACCGTCGGAGCGTGTGAGTCCCGGGCCTACTCGTAGCGCCCGCTCTTGCGGGCCTGGTCCAGCTCCCGCTTCTGGTCCCGCTCCTTCAACGCATCGCGCTTGTCCCGGGCCTGCTTGCCCTCGGCGAGCGCGATGCGCGTCTTGATGAGGCCGCGCTCCGTCAGGTAGATCGCGAGCGGGACGAGGGTGTAGCCCTTCCGGGTGACGGCCTTCAGGATCTTGTCGATCTCCGAGCGCTTGAGCAGGAGCTTGCGGGGCCGCAGGGGCTCGTGGTTGGCGTAGGTGCCGTGCTCGTAGGGCGAGATGTGGGCCTGCTTGAGCCACAACTCCCCGTCCACGGCGTCCACGTAGGCGTCCTGGAGCTGGCCCCGGCCCGCCCGCAGGGCCTTCACCTCGGTGCCCCGCAGGGCGAGGCCCGCCTCCCAGGTCTCCAGGACGTGGTAGGCGTGCAGGGCCTTGCGGTTGCGGACGAGATCCTCGCTCATCCATCCAGTGTATTCGGGCATGCTGGGAGCCCCGCCTCCCATGCCCGCGACCGCCCCTGGACCCACGCCCTTGCTGCCCTGGACCACGCTGCGGCGGATCCGGCGGGACACCCTGGGCTTCCTGACGGACATGCACCGGACCTACGGGGACGTGGCGGCGTGGACCATCGGCAGGCGGCGCTTCCACCTGGTGAGCCACCCGGACCTGACCCGCGAGGTGCTGGTGGTGCAGGCGAAGAAGGTGCGCAAGGGCCTCGGGCTCCAGCGGGGCAGGATCCTGCTGGGCGAAGGCCTCCTCACGGCGGAGGGCGAGACCCACCTGAGGCACCGGCGCATGATGCAGCCGGCCTTCCACCACGGGAGGATCGCCACCTACGCCGGCCTCACGGTGCGCCACGCCCTGGAGCTGCGGGGCAGGCTGGCGGCCCGTCGGATGCTTGACCTCAGTGGGGCCATGACCGCGCTGACCCTGGCCATCGCCGCGGAGGCCCTGTTCGGCGCCGACGTGAGCGAGGAGAGCGCGGATCTCGGCGAAGCCCTGACCACGGTCATCGGCTCCTTCAATGCCGTGACCAACCCCCTCGCCGGGATCCTCCTGCGCCTGCCCCTGCCGCGCACCCGCCGCATCCTCGGCGCCATCGAGCGGCTGAACCGGACCATCTTCCGCATCATCGAGGCGCGCCGGCGCTCGGGGCTCGAAGCCCCGGACCTGCTCTCCATGCTGCTCCACGCCCAGGATGACGAGGATCCCGACCACCGCTTCAGCGACCGGCAGGTGCGGGACGAGGCCATGACCCTCTTCCTCGCGGGCCACGAGACCACGGCCAACGCCCTGACCTGGACCTGGCACCTCCTGGCGGAGAACCCCGACGTCGAGGCCCGGCTCCACCAGGAGGTGGACCGGGAGCTGGAGGGCCGCCCCCCCGCCTTCGCCGACCTGCCGCGGCTGCCCTACGCCGAGGCGGTCTTCGCCGAGAGCCTGCGCCTGCTGCCGCCGGTGTGGGGCTTCGGCCGGGAGGTGATCGAGCCCCTGGAGCTGGGGCCCTACCGCCTGGAGCCCGGCAACCTCATCGTGCTCTCGCCATGGGTGATGCACCGCGATCCCCGCTGGTGGCCCGAGCCCGAGCGCTTCGACCCCTCACGCCACCTCGGGGAGGCCAAGGCCCGGCGCAACAAGTTCACCTACTTCCCCTTCAGCCACGGCCCCCGCAACTGCATCGGCGAGCCCTTCGCGTGGATGGAGGGCGTGCTCATCCTGGCCACCCTGGCCCAGGCTTGGCGGTTCCGTCCGGCCCCCGGCCGGCCGGTGGCTCTGGATCCCCTCTTCACCCTGCGGCCCCGCCATGGACTCTGGATGGTGCCCGAACCCCGACGTGCCCCCCCGGAGTGACCATGCGACCTTCCGCCCCGCTTCCCCTGGCCGCCCTCGCCCTCGTGGCCCACGCCCAGGCGGGCCGCGCCCAGGCGGGCCGCGCCCAACCCGTGGATCCCGCCCTCCTGAACGGCCTGCGCTGGCGGTGCATCGGGCCCTTCCGGGGCGGGCGCACGGTGGCGGTGTGCGGCGTGCCCTCGAAGCCCGGCCTCTTCTACATGGCGCCCAACAACGGCGGCGTGTGGAAGAGCACGGACTACGGGCACGTCTGGAAGCCCATCTTCGACGGCCAGCCCACGGGTTCGGTGGGCGCCCTGGCGGTGGCGCCGTCGAACCCCGACGTGATCTACGTGGGCAGCGGCGAGGGCCTGCACCGCCCCGACCTCTCCGTCGGGGACGGCGTCTACAGGTCCACGGACGGCGGGAGGACCTGGACGAACCTGGGCCTGCGGGACGCCCAGCAGATCCCCGAGGTGATCGTGGATCCCAGGGACCCGGACCGGGTCTTCGTGGCCGCGATGGGCCATCCCTACGGGGCGAACGAGGAGCGCGGCGTGTTCCGCAGCCTGGACGGCGGGAAGACCTGGACTCGGGTGCTCTTCAGGGACGCGCGCACCGGCGCCGTCGGCCTGGCCTTCCATCCATCCGACCCGCGCATCCTCTACGCCAGCCTCTGGAGCGAGCAGCACGCCCCCTGGGAGAACGGCGTCTTCAGGGGCGGGCAGAGCGGCCTCTGGAAGAGCGAGGACGGCGGTGACACCTGGCGGCCGCTGACGAAGGGCCTGCCGACGCCGGAGCAGGGCCTGGGCCGCATCGGCTTCGCGATCGCCCCTTCGGACCCGTCGAGGATCTACGCCCAGGTGGACGCGGGGCAGCTCACCGGCACCTACCGCAGCGACGATGGCGGCGAATCCTGGGCTCGCGTCAACGACGAGGCCCGTGTTTCGGGCCGCGGCGATGACTTCGCGGAGATCCGCGTGGACCCGAAGGACAAGGACACGGTCTATGCCGCCAACACCTCGATGTACAAGTCCACCGACGGCGGCCGGACCTTCACGGCCCTCAAGGGTGCGCCGGGCGGCGACGACTACCACCGCATCTGGATCCACCCTTCCGACCCGCGGCAGATGATCCTCGGCGTGGACCAGGGCGCGACGATCACGGTGAACGGCGGCGAGACCTGGAGCTCCTGGTACAACCAGCCGACGGCGCAGTTCTATCACGTCAGCACCGACCACCGCTTCCCCTACTGGGTCTACGGCGGTCAGCAGGAGAGCGGCTCCGCCGCCGTCCGCAGCCGGGGCGACCACGGGGCCATCTCCTTCCGCGACTGGCAGCCCGTGGGCGCGGAGGAGTACGGCTACGTCGCGCCGGATCCCCTGGACCCGAACATCGTCTATGGCGGCAAGCTGACGCGCTTCGACTTCCGCACCGGCCAGGCCCAGGACGTCTCGCCGGCGCCCCTGCGCGCCCCCTTCCGCTTCCTGCGCACGGCGCCGGTGATCTTCTCGCCGGCGGATCCGGGAACGCTCTTCTACGCGGGGAACGTGGTCTTCCGCACCCGGGACGGCGCGAAGACCTGGGAGGTCATCAGCCCGGACCTCAGCCGGGAGGCCCTGCCCGCCCCGGCCTCGCTGGGGACCTATGCGGATGCGCCCGCCTCGAAGATCCAGCGGCGCGGCGTGGTCTACGCCCTCGCGCCCTCCCGGAAGGACCCCGACCGCCTCTGGGCCGGCACCGATGACGGCCTCCTCCACCTCACCACCGACGGCGGGAAGACCTGGAAGGACGTCACGCCGCCGCCGCTCAGTCCCTGGATGAAGGTGTCCCAGCTCGAGGCCTCGCACTTCGACGAGGGCACCTGCTACGCCGCCATCAACACCTTCCGCCTGGACGACCTGCGGCCCCTGGTCCTGCGGACGAAGGATGGCGGTCGGACCTGGCAGGCGATCAACGAGGGCCTGCCGGCGAACGCGCCCTCCAACACCGTGCGGGAGGACCCGAAGACCCCGGGCCTCCTCTTCGCGGGCACCGAGCGCACGGTGCACGTCTCCTTCGACGACGGCGCCCACTGGCAGCCGCTGACCCGCAACCTACCGGCCACCTCCATCCGCGACCTCGTGGTCCAGGGCGACGACCTGGTGGTGGGCACCCACGGGCGCTCCTTCTGGATCCTCGACGGGATCGCACCGCTGCGCCAGATGGCGGCGGCCGCGGCATCCCAGGTCCCCTTCCTGTTCCAGCCCGCGGAAGCGGTGCGGGTGAGGCGGAGCCTCAACCCCGACACGCCCCTGCCGCCGGAGGAGCCCGTGGGGGAGAATCCCCCGGACGGGGCGCTGATCGACTACGTGTTGCCCGCCGGCTTCACGGGCGCCGTCGAGCTCGAGATCCTCGACGCCTCCGGGACCCTGGTCCGGCGGGTGCGGAGCGGCGAGGCCGCCGCGCCCCTCGACGAGAGGGCCTTCAACGTGCCGATGCACTGGCTCGCCCGGTCCCGGACCCCTGCGTCCGGCCCGGGCGCCCACCGCTTCGTGTGGGACCTGCGCCACGCGCCCCCCGCCGCCCTGGAGCGGGAGCCCCCCATCTCGGCGATCAGCGGCCGCACCCCCCTCGAGCCCGAAGGCGCCCTGGTGCCCCCGGGAACCTACACCGTGCGGCTGAAGGCTGGAGGCCAGGTCCTGACCCGGAGCCTGATCGTGACGATGGATCCCCGGGTGAAGACTCCCGAGACGGATCTCCGCGCGGCCCACGGCCTGGTCCTGCGCCTCGCAGCGGGCCTGGAGGCGAGCGCCGCCGGGGCGAGGGCGGCAGGTCCCCGGGCGGGCGACTTCGAGAAGGTCCACCAGACGCTGGCCCGGCTCTACGGCTTCGTCCAGGAATCCGACGCGGCGCCCACCGCCGCCGTGGCGAAGGCCGCGGAGGAGGCCCTCGCGAGGTTGGGCAAGCTGCAGGCCCCCTGACATCATCGAAGGATGCTGCACAAGCTCCTCGCCCCCGTCGTCGCCTGGATGACGGCCGTGATGGCCGCGCTGGGTCCCACCGGCGTGATGCTGCTCATGGCCATCGAGAGCGCCTGCATCCCGCTGCCCAGCGAGGTGATCATGCCCTTCGCGGGGTACCTGGCCTTCAAGGGCGAGCTCACCTTCCTCGGCCTGGGGGCCGGGAGCCCCACGGCCCAGATCTGGATCGCGGGCGTCGCCGGCGCCCTGGGCTGCAACCTGGGCTCGATCCCGCCCTTCGAGATCGGACGCTGGGGCGGCCATGCCGCCGTGCGGAAGTTCGGGAAGTACGTGCTGCTCCACGAAGGCCACCTGGACCAGGCGCACCGCTTCTTCGAGCGCTTCGGGCCCTGGGCCGTCTTCATCGGCCGCCTGCTGCCGGTGGTGCGCACCTTCATCGCCCTGCCCGCGGGCCTCGCCGAGATGGACCGGACGAAGTTCCACGTCTACACCTTCCTCGGCTCCCTGCCTTGGTGCCTCGCGCTCGCGTGGGTGGGCTACAAGCTCGGGGAGAAGTGGAACACCCTCGGGGCCTGGTTCCACCGCTTCGACCTGGCGATCGGCCTCCTGATCCTCGCCGGCGCCGTGTGGTTCGTGCGCGACCACCTGAAGCACCGCAGCCGGGGATGAACAGGATCTCCGGCGCAAATTCTGGGTGGCCGGGATGTTAAAGTAGATCCCTTCCCGGAGGCTGCCATGGCCGTCCTGCGATTGCTGCTCAAGCGCACGGAGGGCTGGTTCCTGGCCGCCCTTTTCGTCCTGGCCTCGGCCTGCGGCGGCGGGGGGGGCGGAGGCGGAGGCAACAACGGCGGCGGGAATGTCGCCCCGTCCTTCACCACGCAGCCCCAGAGCCTCACGGTCCTCCTGGGCGGGAACGCCAGCTTCGCCGTGGCGGCCTCCGGGACCCCGGCTCCGAGCCTCCAGTGGCGGAAGAACGGCGCGGCCATCCCGGGCGCCACCGCGGCGACGCTCGCCCTCACGAACGTCCAGACCTCGGATGCGGCGACCTACGACGCCGTGGCCACCAACGCCGCCGGCAGCGCCACCAGCGCCAGCGCCGTCCTCACGGTGAACCGTCCGCCTTCCCAGCCCATCCTGACGGGACCCGGCTCCGCGATCACCAAGCACCAGGTGACCTATGCCCTCGCGTCCACCGACCCGGACGGGGATGCCCTCACCTTCGCCGTGAACCCCGCCAACGCGGACGCCTCCATCAGCGGCAGCACCCTGACCTACCGGCCCTCCGTGGGCTCGGCCCAGACCGTGACCCTCTCCGTCGTGGCCACCGACAGCAGGGGGGCGGCCTCCCCGGCGGGGACCGCCCAGGTGGCGGTCGCCCTGAACCGGGCCCCGGTCTTCACCAGCGGGACCACCCTGGCCCAGACCGGTCCCACCGCCGCCTTCCCGGCGGGGTTCCAGTACCAGGCCACCGCCCCGGATCCCGACGGCGACGCCGTCACCTTCGCCCTCGCCGGCGCCCCGTCCGCGGTCGACAACACGGGCACACCCGTGGCTGGCGTGGCCGTCGCCGTGAACCCTTCCACGGGCCTCGCCGCCATCACCGGCGCCGTGCCCGCGGGGAAGACATCGGTGACCACCACCTTCACGGTGCGGGCCACGGACGTGGTGGCCTCCGGCTTCACCGGCGACAGCGCCGACCGCGTCGTTACGGCGACCTACACCCAGTCCTCCGTGGTTCCCCCGACCATCACCGGCCACCCCCAGGGCCTCACGGTGACCGCCGGGCAGCCCGCGAGCTTCACCGTCGCCGCCACCGGAGACGCCCCGCTGGCCTACCAGTGGCGCAAGAACGGCACCCCCATCGGAGGGGCCACCGCCTCGACCTACGCCATCGCCGCCACGGTCGCCGGGGACGCCGGCAGCTACGACGTGGTGGTCAGCAACCCCGGCGGCAGTGCCACCAGCAATCCCGCCACCCTCACCGTCAATCCCGCGGGGACGCCCCCGACCATCACCACCCACCCCCAGAGCCAGACCACCACCACCGGCCTGCCGGTGAGCTTCTCGGTGGCGGCCACCGGCACGGCGCCCCTGGCCTACCAGTGGCGGAAGAACAGCGTGGCCATCGGCGGCGCCACCGGCACCACCTACTCCATCGCCGCCGCCACGCTGTCGGACGCCGGCACCTACGACGTGGTGGTGAGCAACAGCGCGGGCAGCGCCACCAGCAACCCGGCGACCCTCCAGGTGCTCGCCGGCGGCGCCGGCCTGAGCATCCTCCTCAACCCCGGCTTCGAGCAGGGCCGGGTCGTCTGGGGGTCCAGCGATCCCACGAACGTCATCGACAACACGGCCAGCCCGGCCAGCCACACCGGCGCCTGGAAGGCCTGGCTGGGCGGCTACGCCGCCGTGAACACCGACACCCTCTACCAGGACTTCACCATCCCGGCCGCGGCCACGAGCGCCACCCTCACCTTCTGGATGCGCATCTCCACGGCGGAGCCCGGCCCCGCCGCCAACGACGTGATGACCGTGGAGCTCCGCAATCCCGTCACCTCGGCCCTCGTCGCCTCCCTCGCCGCCTACTCCAACCTCGACCAGACCGCCGGGAACTACGTCCAGAAGTCCATCGACCTCACCGCGTACAAGGGGCAGAACCTCCGCCTCCTCTTCAGCGGCACCACGAACACGGGGAATTCCACGAGCTGGTTCCTCGACGACTTCACCCTCGACGTCACGTCGCCTTCCGGCCTGGCCCCCGTCATCTCGGGGTTCAGCCCACCCTCGGGCAACGCCGGCACCACCGTTACCGTGAACGGGTCCTCCTTCTACGCCCTCAGTTCCGTGGCCTTCAACGGCCAGGCCGCGAGCTTCACGGTGCTGAGCGCCACCCAGCTCACCGCCGTCGTCCCCGGCGGCGCGACCAGCGGCCCGATCAGCGCGACGAACGCCGCCGGGAGCGGGACCTCGGCCGGCTCCTTCACCGTCAGCTTCCCGGTGCCGACCCTGACCGGGGTCAATCCCGGGGCCGGGCCCGTGGGCACGCCGGTCACCCTCACCGGGACCAACCTGCTCTCGGCCACCGCGGTGAAGTTCAACGGCACCTCCGCGGCCTTCACCGCGGACAGCGACACCCAGATCAGCACCACGGTCCCCGCCGGAGCCACCACGGGCACGATCACCGTGCAGACCCCGGGGGGCACCGCGACCTCGCCGTCCCCCTTCACGGTCAACCCTGGGGGGCCAAGCCTCGACCTGTCCATCGACAGCCTCTACGTCAACCAGGGCAGCCAGACCTACGCCCGGGGCGTCTCCCTGGTGAAGGGCCGGGCCGGCTTCCTGCGGGTCTTCGTGAAGGCCAACCAGGCCAACAGCGCCACGCCGCAGGTGCGCGTGCGCATCTACAACGGCGCCACCCTGGTCAACACCTACACCCTCAACGCCCCGGGCGCCTCGGTGCCCACGGCCCCGAACGAGGGGGCCCTGAGCAGCAGCTGGAACGTGACGCTGCCCGCCTCGGACCTCCAGGCGGGATACAGCATCCTCGCGGACGTGGACCCCACGAACGCCGTGCCGGAGGCCGACGAGGCGAACAACCAGTACCCCCCGAGCGGCACGCCCATGCCCCTGGGCGCGCTCTCGGTCCAGGCCTTCCGGACCACCCTCATCCCGGTCACCCAGAGCGGCCTCACGGGCAACGTGGGCGCGGGCAATCTCGCGTCCTGGACCGACCGCTTCCGCCGGATGTACCCCGTGGAGGTCGTGGACGCCGCCCTGGGGGCGGGCTACACCACCAGCGCGACGCTGCTCAGCGACGGGACCGGCTGGAGCACGCTCCTGAGCGAGATCGAGTCGAAGCGCATCGCCGACGGCAACCAGTCCTCCCGGTACTACTACGGCTGCCTCGCCACCTCCTACGCCAGCGGCGTGGCGGGGCTCGGCTACGTGCCCGGCAGCAGCGGCTCCACCAGCAGCCGCTCCGCCATCGGCTGGGACAAGACCGGCTATTCCGACGGCGGGAACTATCCCGAGGTCTTCGCCCATGAAGTCGGCCACAACTTCGGCCGCTCCCACGCCCCCTGCGGCGGGCCCGCCGGCGTGGATCCCGGCTATCCGTACGCCAACGCCGACATCGGCGTCTACGGCTACGACGTCACCAACAACGTGCTCAAGGCCCCGGGCAGCTTCAAGGACGTCATGGCCTACTGCTCGCCGGTCTGGGTCAGCGACTACACCTTCAAGGCGATCCTCGCCTGGCGTCAGTCCGACGCCGTCCACATCGCCCCGCCCGAGGGAGGCGACGGGACACCGGCCGCGGCCCCGCAGCCCCGGGAAGCCCTGCTGGTCTGGGGCCGCCTCGAGAAGGGCGTCTGGACCCTGGAGCCGGCCTTCCCCGTCACCGCCGAGCCCTCGGCGCCGGAGGGGGGCGACGCGGTCGTGGAGGGCTTTGACGCCGCCGGGAACCGCCTCTTCAGCCAGGCCTTCGGCCTGGTGGAGGTGGGCGACGGCCAGGGGCTGCCCGGCGAGGGCCACTTCAACCTGGCGATCCCCCTGGACGCCGGGACGCGGAGCCGGGTGGCCCGGATCGCCGTGAGCCGCGGCGGCCTGGAGCGCGCCGAGCGCCGCCGCTCGCCCCTGGCCGCCCTCCAGCCCGAACGCCCCGTCGCCGCCCGCATCCTGGACGGAGGCACGGACCTGGTCTGGGACGACGGCGCCTATCCCGTGGCCATGGTGCGGGACCCCGCCACCGGCGAGGTCGTGGCGTTCGCCCGGGGCGGCTTCATGACCCTGCCCAGGCCCCTGGCGGAGCTGGAGGTGGTCCTCTCCGACGGCGTCCAGTCCGTGGTGCGCCGCCTCGCCCCGGCCCGGTAGCCTCCGGCGTCCGCTAACCCCCGACGAAGGTCTGCAGGATCCCGTTGCTGAGCAGCATGCCCCTGGCGGTGAGCCGCCGCCGGGGGCCCTCGCGGGCGACGAGGCCGCCCCCCTCGAAGCGGTCCAGGGCGCGGGTCCAGGCGTCGAAGAGGGGTGCCAGGTTCCGGTCCGCGGCCTCCCGGCCGAGGGCCTCCCAGTCCACGCCGGCGTGGAGCCGCAGGCCCAGGAGCGGGATCTCGGCCAGCGCCTCCGCCGCGTCCATCTCCTGGACCTCCGGCTCCCCCCGCCCTTCGATCCAGGCCGGGATCACCGGACTCTCGGTCCACCGCCAGGCTCCGGCGTGGCTGGCGGCGGAAGGGCCGAGGCCGAGATAGGGCCGGCGCGTCCAGTAGCGCAGGTTGTGGCGGCTCTCGGCCCCGGGCCGCGCGTAGTTGCTGATCTCGTAGGGCGCCAGGCCCAGGGCCGGGAGGCCGGCCTGCAGGGCCTCGAAGACGTCGGCGACTTCGTCGTCGCTGGGCAGGCTCAGCCGCCCGCCCTCCACCTCGGCCTTGAGGGGACAGGCCTTGTCCAGGTCCAGGAGGTACAGGCTCAGGTGCTCCAGCCCGGTCCCCGCGAGGGTGCGCGCGTCCCCGAGGACGCGGTCCAGGGCCTGCCCCGGGATGCCGACCATGAGGTCCGCGCTGCGACGCTCGAAGCCCGCCCGCCGGGCCAGGTCCAGGGCCTCCAGCCCCTGCTCGCCCCCGTGGATGCGGCCGAGGCGCGCCAGCAGGGCGTCATCGAGGCTCTGCACGCCGAAGGAGACGCGGTCCCAGCCCAGGTCCCGGGCGCGGGCGAGCCAGGAACGGTCCACCGTGCCGGGATTGGCCTCCAGGGTGGCCTCGGCCAGGGGCCCCAGGTCGAAGGCGGCGCGGAGGGCCGACGTCAGGCGGCCGAGTTCCGGCGCGGTCAGCAGCGAGGGCGTCCCCCCGCCCAGGTAGAGCGTGTCCACGGGCGGCCGGTCCAGCTCCCGGCCCCAGGCCAGGACGTCCGTCACGAGGCGGTCCACGGCGGCCGCCTGCAGCCCCGTGTCCCGGGTGGTGGCGAAGGAGCAGTAGGTGCAGCGGTCCCGGCAGAAGGGGACGTGCAGGTAGAGTCCGAGCGGGGTCTCCCGGGCCGCCGCGCGCAGGGCCTCCTGGCGCCGCGCCAGGGCCGCCGGGCCGCTCAAGGGTCCAGCAGGGCCTGGGGAAGGGTGTCCCGCAGGGCCTGCGCCTCCCGCGGAAAGGCCCAGGGCGCCTCCAGGGGCGAGGCCTTGGCCTCGAGGGCCTGCAGGTGGGCCTTCAGCCGGGCGCTCGTCTCCGGCCGCCAGGCCCGCCCGGGGCCGAGGTGGGACCCCAGGGCGTTCACGCGGGCCGAGACCCGCGCGGCCTGGCTCCGGTACAGGAACGTGGCCAGGGTGAACTGGGCGAGGGCGAGGCCCCCGAGCACCGCCACGGCCATCACCACCGTCGCCGGGCCCCGCCGCAGGCCGCTGCCCACCCACCAGCCCAGGAGCACCGCCAGGGCGAAGGTGGCCACGGGGAGGAGGGGCAGGGCCTTGGTGGTGCCCCCCCAGAACGCCTCGTCCAGCACGCCGTCGGCTTCGACGGCCATCCGGTCCAGGTTGCGGGAGCGCCGCGCGGACTCGAGCCGCTCCTCGAAGCCCTTCCACTCCGGGGCCTCGGGCCGGGCCGCGGCGGGGGCGGGGGCGGCGGGGGGAAGGGTGCTTCCCGGGGCCGGGGCCGCGGGCGGGGGGCTCGTGACCGGCGGGACGTCCAGCGGGACCGCCCCGGGGGGCGGCGGGCTGTTGGTGACGTGCTGCCGACCCTTCGCGTCCTTCCACCGGTAGATCTGCTGGGACTGCGCCAGGGCCGCCAGGGAGCCCAGGGCGGCGGCGAGCAGCAGGGCGAAGGCGCGAAGCCGGGCCATGGACCTTCCCGGGATCATTCGAAGCACTCGTCCAGGGCTTCGCACCAGAAGTGCAGGACCATCTCGTGGACTTCCTGGATGCGGGCGGTGACCCGGCTCGGCACGACGAGGGCGTCGTCCACCAGGGAGGCCAGCCGGCCGCCGTCCCGGCCGAGGAGGCCGAGGGTCTTCACGCCGAGGCTCCGGGCGGCCTCCACGGCGGCGATGACGTTGCCGCTGTTGCCGGACGTGGAGATGCCCACCAGCACGTCGCCGGGGCGGCCCAGGGCCTCCACCTGGCGGGCGAAGATGTGGTCGTAGCTGTAGTCGTTGCCGATGGCCGTGAGGGCCGAGGTGTCGGTGGTGAGGGCGATGGCGGCCAGGGCCCGGCGCTCCTTGAGGTAGCGCCCGGTGAGCTCGGCCGCGAAATGCTGGGCGTCGGCGGCGGAGCCGCCGTTGCCGCAGACGAGGATCTTGCAACCCCGGCGGAGCCGCTCCGCGAGGTCCTGGGCCTGGGCGAGGATGTGGTCCATCTCCTTCTCGAAGAAGGCGCCCTTGAGGTGGATGGACTCCTGCACGTGGTCCAGGAGCCGCCGCTTCAGGAAGTCGTTCATGGGCGCCATCATCGCAGCATTTTCATGCCCCGGCCCCCTCGAGATGGCAAACTTCCAGGGTCCCCCCCACAGCCTGGAGAAGGACTTGCTCGACTGGATCGCCCTGAAACATCCCTTCTTCATCCACGTCCCCGTGGCCGCGGGGATCCTGCTCCCCTTCGCCCTGCTGGCCGCCCAGCGTCCGGGCCGGGGGATCAAGCCCTGGTGGACCGCCTGCCGCTACCTGGGCTGGACGGGGGTCCTGGGCTGCCTCGCGGCGGTGGCCTCGGGGTACCTCTGGGCGAAGCAGCTCGGCATGATCCAGCCCGGACGCTACCTGGTCCAGGTCCTCCCGGGCAACGAGCTGCAGGAGCTCCTCCGGCGCCATCAGCTCTTCGCCCTCACCGCGCTGCCCTGGGGGCTGCTCACCCTGCTCTCCCTCTACCGCCGCCGCCAGGAGCACCTGGGCCTCGGCGCGCTGCCCCTCTTCCTGGGCCTACTCTGGAGCGCCTCCCTCCTGGGGGCGGGCTACTACGGCGGGCGCATGACCCATCCGCCCCAGCCCCTTGCCGCCGCCTCCGACGACGCCACGAAGCCGCCGCCGCCCCTGGACCCCGGCATGAGGATCGCCGCCAAGGCCGAGCCGGACCCGGAGGAGGACGCCCCCCTGCGCGCCCTCGACTACCTCAGCCTGGAGCCCATGCACGCGGACTACGTGAGGAGCCCCCAGCACGGAGGCCGCTGGATCCGCGTCTGGGCGACCCCCAGCGCCTCGGAGGCCTACAAGGAGGGCCGCCCCATCCCCGCCGGCTCCTACGTGGTGATGAGCAGCGTCGAGGACCGCGGCGGACGCCCCGGCACCGAGGCGGGACCCCTCTACATGCTCGAGATGAGGGGCGACAAGAAGCCCAGCCTGACCTTCTACTGGCCCCGCGTGCCCGAGAGCCGGCGCGGGGAGGCGGCGGGCCAGTCGCGGGCCTACTGGCGCGGGGAGGACCCGAACCTCAAGGGCTGCCTCTTCTGCCACGCCAACGGCACCGAGGAGAAGGACCAGCGGAGCACCCTCGTGTGGCGCCCGCGGCCCCTCCGCCCCGCCCCCGCGGACGCGCCGGCGGAGTAGGCGCCGCCTTTCGGGCTACTCGTCGACCAGCACCTCGCGGGGCTTCCCGGCGCCGCGATCGGGGCCGATGATGCCCTCCTCCTCCATGCGGTCGATGAGGCGGGCGGCGCGGCCGTAGCCCAGGTTCAGCTTGCGCTGCAGGAGGCTGGTGCTGGCCTTGCGCTCCCGCCGCACCACGGCCACCGCGCGGCTGTAGACGTCCTCGTCCCCGCCGCCGGGCTCCTCGCCCTCGCCCCCCGCCGCCTCCTCGTCGGCCTCCATGGCGCTCAGCAGGTGCGCGTTGAATTCCGGCCGGCCGCGTTCCTTCAGCCACTGCACGAGGCGCAGGGTCTCGGCCTCCGTGAGGAAGGGGGCGTGGATGCGCCGCGGGCGGGGATCCGTGGGGCCCTTGTAGAGGGCGTCGCCGCGGCCCAGGAGCTGCTCGCCGCCCCCGGTGTCGAGGATGGTGCGGCTGTCGATCTTGGTGTTCACGCGGTAGCTGAGGCGGCTCGGCAGGTTGGCCTTGATGACGCCGGTGACGATGTCCACCGAGGGGCGCTGGGTGGCGAGGATGAGGTGGATGCCCACGGCCCGGGCCTTCTGGGCGATGCGGGCGATGCTGTCCTCGACCTCCGACCGCGCGACCATCATCAGGTCCGCCAGCTCGTCGATGACCACCACCACGTAGGGCAGCGGCTCGAGGGCCGCCGGGCGGTCGGGCCAGCGGGGGTTCGGCGTGCGGCCGGCGAGGTCGATGAGACCGCCGTGCTCGCGGACCTTGGCGTTGAACTGTTCGAGGTTGCGCACCGCCAGCAGGGCCAGGCGGCGGTAGCGGTCCTCCATCTGGGCCACCACCCACTTGAGGACGCGGCCGGCCTCCTTCATGTCCGTCACCACGGGCGCCCAGAGGTGGGGGATGTCCTCGTAGATGCCCAGCTCCACCATCTTCGGGTCCACCAGGATGAGCTTCACCTCCGTGGGCAGCGCCCGCACCAGCACCGAGCAGATCATGGCGTTCACGCCCACGCTCTTGCCGCTGCCGGTGCTGCCGCCGATGAGGAGGTGGGGCATCTTCGCGAGGTCCGCCACCACGGGCACCCCGGCGATGTCCTTGCCCAGGGCCAGGGTGAGCAGCGACCCGCCGTCCTTGTGGTGGGGGTCCCGGAAGGCCGGCGCGTCGAGGATCTCCCGGAAGGTGATGACCTCCCGGCCCGGGTTGGGCACCTCGATGCCCACGAGGTTGCGCCCGGGGATGCGGTCGATGCGCACGGCCTCGGCCTGGAGCGCCAGGGCCAGGTCCTCCTCCATGCCGAGCACCTTCGCCAGGGGGATGCCGGCGTCGGGGGCGAACTCGTAGACCGTCACCACGGGGCCGGGCTGCAGGCCCACCACCGCGCCCTTCACCTTGAACTCCGCCAGCTTCTTCCCGATCTGGTCGCGGGTGGCCTCCAGCACCGCCGGGTCCAGGCGCTCGTGGGGCGAAGGCGGATCGAAGAGACGGCGCGGGGGCAGCTCCAGGCGCTCGGCCACGGCCTCCTCCGGCGCGTCCACCTCGGGCACGGGCTGGGAGGGCGGGAGCCTCAGGGAGGGCAGCTCCCGGTTGGGGGTGGGCTCCGTGAGGGGCAGGGGCGGCTGCTCGGCGACGCGGCCGTAGCGGTCGGTGGTGACCCGGGGCTTCACGAGGGTCGGCCGGGGGGGCGGCAGGTCCCGCAGCAGGGCGGGCGCGGGCATCTCGGCCTTCGCGAGATGCTCGGACTCCAGGGGCTCGGCGTCGAGGATGTCGGAGGGATGGAGGTCCGCGTCCAGGACGTCGGGCAGGCGCATGGAGTGGATCACGGGGAAGGCCAGGTCCGGAGGCAGGTCGGGGTGGGCCTTGCGGTAGTCGGCGGCGTCCCGTTCGGCCCGGAGGAGGGCCTGGTGCTGCTCGTGCATCACCCGCTGCTGGTCGGCGAGGGACTGCAGCTCCTTCGCGTCCTCGGCGTCCAGGTCCGCCATCTGCGCGGACCGGCTGCGCCAGCCGAGGAAGGGGTGCCGCGCCGCCTGGAGGATGCCCCGCACGCCCCGGGCCGGCAGGGGCTTGAGGAAGGGCCAGGCCTTCTCGCCGAAGAAGCGCACGAGCAGGCGGCCGAAGGCCCGGAGCAGCACGGGGGCCAGGATGAGCCCCGCGAGCAGGGCCAGGACCCCCAGGGCCACGGGGAGGCCGACGGGCCCCAGCGCGCGGGCCAGGGGCGGCCAGAGGGCGCTCCCGAAGGCGCCGCCCCAGCGCAGCGGGATCGCGGGCATGCCTTCGCCGGCGGGCACCTGGCGGGGCGGGAAGGCGCCCAGGGCCGTGATGACCGCGAAGGCCAGGGCCAGCCACGCCAGGCGCCGGTGCCAGCGGGGCCCTTCCGCGGGGACCAGCTCCCAGAGCATCCAGGCGGGCAGCAGCCAGGCGCCGTAGCCGAGGAAGGCGATCAGGAGGCCGGCGAGGTGGGCCCCGAAGGTGCCGCACCAGTTGTGGACGGAGGCGGTGACCGCGCCGGTGGCCAGCCAGTGGGGATCCAGGGGGGAGAAGCTCAGGAGGGCCACCGCCAGCACGAGGGCGAAGGCCCCCGACACCACTTTCAGCAGGATCCTCCCCAGCCCTTCCAAACGCGCTCCGGTCTCTGGACTGAGTGTAGCGGCTGGCCGCCCGCTCCCGGCCCGGCCCGGCATCCAACTGGTCCAGGGGAAAAAGGGGAAACCGGACCTTCAGGCCCGCGCCCGGCCGCGGGAGGGTCGAAGCTGGGGTCCCCTCCATCGCGGGGTTCCCGGCCGGGAGGAGGCATGCTGAGCGCGACGCACGCGGAGGAGCTGCGGGAGAGCTGGCAGCTGCTGGGGGAGGAGCGCCAGGAGGCCGCGTCCCAGTTCCTGCAGCGCCTGGTCGCCGACGTGCCGGCTCTCCAGGCCTCCCTCGGCGGCGATCCGGAGCGGTCCATCCGCCGGATCGTGACCCTGATGGACTACATCGTGGACCACGCCGAGGACGGCGAGGCCCTGCTGAGGACGCTGCGGGGCCTCGGCCACCGTTACCTGGACGCGTCGGTGGGCCGGCGCGAGATCCACGCGGCGGGGCTGGCCTGGATGTGGACCCTCGAGCGGCGGCTCGGTCCCGAGCTGACGCCGCCGAGGCTCGTGGCCTGGTCCCAGGTGCTCGCCTTCATCCTGCGCGCGCTGCGGGAATCGGCCCCGGCCTTCGCGGGCTGAGCCGGGCCCGCCGCCTCAGCGGGGATGCCCGCCCCCCCGCGCGCCGCCGGAGAGGGCCGGTTCCAGCCAGGCCATCCGGGCCGAGGGGTCCCAGGGAGCCTTGCCCATGTCCCGGAGGTACTCCCCCACGGTGACGAAGCGCCAGCCTTCGCGCATGGCCTTGTCGATGAAGGCGCCCAGGCCCCTCGAGGGGCGGTCCTCCTCGTCGCGGCCGCTGCCCAGGTGCATGAGCACGATGAGGCCCGCGGCGTCGGGCTTCTGGATCCGGGCGTGCAGCTTGTCGAGGACGCGCTCTCCGCTGCGGTAGAGCTTCCGCTCCTGGGGCGTGGCCCAGTCGAGGCTGTCCGCCCCCTCGCTCCAGCCCACGTGCCGGTACCCGATCTCCTCGGCCCAGCGGCGGATCTCCGCGGTCTGCTCCCCGTAGGGCGCCCGCCAGTAGGGGTCCATGGGCCGGCCGAGCAGCCGGACGAGGCAGGCATCGGCGTCCAGCAGCTCCGCCTGCACCCGGGTCTTGGTCCAACGGGGGTCGCGCTGGCCGCGGGGGGCCATGTGGGGATGGGTGGTGCTGTGGTTGCCCAGCTCATGGCCCTCCGAGGCCATGCGGCGGACGATGTCGGGGAACTTCTGGATGAAGGCCGCCGTCAGGAAGAAGGTGGTGCGGATCCTCCGGGCCTTGAGGGTGTCGAGGATCTCCACGGCGCTCTCGGCCCCGGAACCCCCGTCGAAGGTGAGGACCAGCCTGCGCGCGGTGCGCGGGCCGTGGAGGAGGTTCAGGCCCTCCCCGGCGCCGGGGAAAAGCGGCGCTCCCGGAGTCCGGGCCGGCGGCGGCGCGATCGCCGCAGCCGCGGGCCGGGGTGGCGCGAGGGGCGTGGCCTCGGCCGCGGGGGCGGGAAGGGCCGCCACCGCGGGGCGGGCCCCGGAGGGCGCCAGCACCAGGCCCGGCCGCGCCGACGGCAGGCGCAGCTCCGGAGGGGCCACCGCCGCGGCGGCCGGGGCTTCGGAAGGAAGGGGCGCGGTGGGGGCCGGGACGGGTGGGCGAGGCGCGGGCGCCGCTTCCCGGGCGGCCCGGGGACGGGGCACGGGCTTCCGGGGCGTCCGGGCGGATTCCGCGAAGCGGAACCGGGCGAGGACCCGGCCGTCTCCGGTGCGGAGGTCGGCCTCCTCCCCGGGGGCGGGCCGTTCCAGTTCCCAGCGGACGGGTCCGGCGGGGGCGTCGGTCTCCACCCGCATCCGCGGCCCTTCCAGGACGAGGTGGGACGGTTCGGACAGCTCCCCTTCGAGGACGATGAAGCCGCCCACGGGGCGCCAGGTCCAGGGGGCCAGCGTCTCCGGCGCCGCGGCCGGGGCGGCCGGCGGCTTGGGAGGCTCGCAGCTCAGCCCGGCGAGCAGCAGGGCGGCCGCGGGGAGGGCCAGCCTCCTCACGACGCCGCCTCCGCGCGGCAGCGGGCCCAGTAGTTGGCCTTCTCGCGGATGCGCACGTCCACCGGCGCCAGGCCGGCGCGAAGGAGCGCCTCGAAGGCCCATTGCGCCACGAGCTCGGCGGTGGGATTGCGCCCGGCGAGGCGGGCCTGCTCGTTGAGCAGCGTGTAGTCCACCGAGGCGATCCAGGCGTCGAGGGCCTCCTCGAAGCGCCGCGCCACCTCCTCGGGGTCGCCCTCCCCGGTGTCCAGGGTGGCCCGCGCCTCCCAGTTGTGGCCGTGCCGGTCCTCCTGGAAGCCGGGCAGGTCGTGGAAGTGGTCCGCCACGAAGGGCCGGGTGCGGGTGAGCAGGAGGGGCATGGCTCCAGTGTAGACGGTGGCTAGCCCAACTCCTCCCGCAGGGCGGCGAGGAAGCCCACCATCACCGCGTGGCGCTCCCGGGCCAGGCGGCGGCCGGCGTCGGTCTGGAGCAGGCCCTGGAGCCGCAGCAGCTTGATGGGGAAGTGGTCGAGGCTGTAGCGCTTGTCGTCCAGCTCGCGGCCCTTGGCCCAGGGGTCCCCGGGGTGCCAGAGCCGCGCGCCGAAGCTGGCGCCGGTGGCGAAGACCCGGGCGATGCCGATGGCGCCGAGGGCTTCGAGCCGGTCGGCGTCCTGGACCACCTTGGCCTCGAGGCTTTCGGCGTCGCCGCCGCCGGAGAAGCTGTGGGTGAGGATGGCCTCGCCCACGGCCTCGGCGCGGTCTGACAGTTCGGGAATGGATGCGCACCAGTCCCGGGCCCGCGCGGCGCTCAGCTCGGCGGTGCGCGGGGAGTCGGGATGGTTCTTGGGCACCCAGACGAGGTCGTGGAGCAGGGCGGCGGCGGCGCAGACCTCGGCGTCCGCGCCCTCCTCCCGGGCCAGGCGCAGCGCCAGCCGCGCGACGCGGCAGGCGTGGGAGACGTCGTGGGCCGCGTCCCGGGGGCCGTGGCCGGTGGTGGCCTCCGCGGCCACGTGGGCATCGAGGCGCGCGAGGAGGCCGGGGAACCAGGGGAGGGCGTCGAGCCCGGGACGATCCATTTCCCGAGTGTAGGCGGGAACGCCTCGGGGCTTCGGGCATCCTAGGAAGGGGAGGCCGAATGCGCCGCTGGCTCTGGATCCTTGTCTGCCTGCTGGGCCTCGGCCCGCTGTCCGCCCGGGACTTCGACCCGCAGAAGGACGTCGGGATGTCCGTGTCCAAGGGCGTGCTGACCCTCGCGGTGCCGGAGAAGGTCCACCTCAAGACGGCGTTCATGAAGGTGGCCCTGAAGCCCGGCCAGCCGGGCTCGCTGAAGACCGGCCCCCTGCCCGCGCCCACCGGCAAGGACGAACTGGGCGAGGGCATCTGGCGCGGCAAGGTGGACGTGCCCCTCATCGCCGAAGCACTCACCGGCGACGTCGTCCTCGACGTGACCTACCAGCCCTGCACCGAAGGCGAGGGCGGCGTGTGCTATCCGCCCACCAAGCGGGAGCTGAAGGTGGCGGCGAAGGACCTTTCCGGAGGTGCCGCCGCCACGCCATCCAACGGCTCGCGCGAGGGACTCTGGAGCCTCTTCCTCGTGGCCTTCCTGGCGGGGCTGGCGGCCAGCGTCACGCCCTGCGTGTACCCGATGATCCCCATCACCATGGCCGTCATCGGCGCCAAGGGCGGCGGAAAGGCCCGGGGCCTCGCGCTGTCCGCGACGCTGGTGCTGGGCATGGCGGTGACCTACACCGCCCTCGGGGTGCTCGCGGCGAAGACCGGGGCGACGTTCGGCGCCTTCGCCCAGAAGCCCGCCTTCCTGGTTCCGGTGGCCCTCCTCTTCGGGGCCTTCGCGCTCTCCCTCTTCGGGGCGTTCGAGATCAACCTCCCGGCCGCATGGCAGGCGAAGCTGCAGGGCGACGGCAGCCGCAAGGGCTTCGCGGGAGCCTTCGTCATGGGCCTCGTGCTGGGGCCCATCTCGGCGCCCTGCGTCGGTCCCGTGATCGGATCGGTCCTCCTGGGAATCACCCAGCAAGGCCAGGCCTTCCTCGGGGGTGCCCAGCTCTTCGTCTTCGCCCTCGGCATGGGGATGCTGTTCATGGCCGTCGGGACGTTCTCCGCGGGCCTGCCACGGAGCGGCAACTGGCTCATCGTGGTCAAGCAGGCCATGGGCCTCGTGGTCCTCGGCTTCGCCGCCTGGACCCTGCGCTACATCCTGCCGGCCTGGGCGAGCTACGGCCTGTGGTCGCTCGTCGCGTTCGCCGGCGCCGCCGTGCTGGGCGCGTTCCGCCCGGCGGAATCGCTCCCGGCGGGGTTCGCCAAGGGCCTCGGCGTCCTGGCCCTCGCGGCCGGCGTGCTCCTCGGCCTCCGCGGCGTGGAGGGCTTCACCGGCGTGGACCTGCTGCCGAAGGGCGGCGCCGCCGCCAAGACCGAGGCGCCCGAGTGGCGGAAGGCCTGGATGGAGCAGGACCTCGAGGGCGCGCTGGCCAGGGCCAAGGCCGAGCACAAGGTCGTCCTGGTGGACACCTACGCCGAGTGGTGCGCCCAGTGCCACGAGCTGGACGAGAAGACCTGGCCCGACCCGGGCATCCAGGCCTGGATCGCCGCGAACGCCGTGGCCATCCGCATCGACTCGGACAAGGTGCGCCCGGACCTCGCGACCAAGCTCGGCATCCGGAGCTACCCGACGGTGCTGATCCTGGACGCCGAGGGCAAGGAGCTGCGCCGCATCCTGGGCTTCCAGAAGCCCTCCGAGATGCGGGCCTGGCTGGGCTGATCAGGATCCGGCGCGCAGTGCCTGGAGCATCGCCAGCCCCTCCTCCGTCCGGCTGAGGTACCACGTCATCGCCTGCCCATCCACGAGCTCGATGCGCGCCCCGGGGAAGCGCTTGCGCAGCTCGTTCACGTGGGTGCGGTTGAACTTGTAGGGTTCCGTGGGGAGGAGGATGAGCTCGGGATCCTGGCCGCGGAGCCCGGCTTCGTCGAGGGTCGCCCAGCGCGGCGGCCCGATGGGCGTGAAGCCCGCCTGGCGCACGAGGTCGCCCAGGTAGGTGTCCGGGCCGGCGCTCATCCAGGGGCGGTGCCAGATGAGCACGAGGGTCCGCGGTCCTTGGCGGGGCCGGGCCGGGAGCGCGGCTTCCAGGGCCGCGGCCCGCTCCTCCGCCAAGCCCTCGAGGCCGAACAGTCCACCGAGCCGGCGCCAGGCCGCGGCGCAGGCCTTCACCGTGCGGACCTCCAGGGCGAGCCACGGGATGCCGAGGGCGGTGAGGCCGTCGGCGGCGGCCTTCCGGTTCTCGTCGCGTTCCAGGATCACGAGGTCCGGCTTGAGGTCGCGGATGCGCGCGAGGTTGGGGTCCTTGGTGCCGCCGACCTCGGGCACCGTGGCGCGGATCCACTTCGGCGCGATGCAGTAGCGGGTGCGTCCCACGAGCCGCGCGGCGAGGTTCCATTGAGCCAGGAGCTCGGTGACGGAGGGGACGAGGCTCACGACGCGCATCGGGCCCTGCGGCGCGGGGTCGGGAGTCGCGGGCCCGGCGGCCGCGGAAGAGGGCGTCGCCGGACCGGGGGCGGGCGCGGGTCTCGAGGGCGCGAGGGCCACGCCCAGGTGCGGGTCCACCGCCTTCCCGCGCCCCACGTCGCAGAGCGCGAGCACCGCGCAGCCCGCGCATTCGGGCTTGCGGGCGTCGCAGCGGCGGCGGCCATGGAAGATGAGCTGGTGGTGCAGCTCGATCCAGTCGCGCTCGGGGAACAGCCTGCAGAGGTCGGCCTCCACCTTCTCCGGCGTGGTGGCCTCCGAGAGGCCCAGGCGCCGCGCCACCCGGAAGATGTGGGTGTCCACCGCCAGGGCCGGCACGCCGAAGGCGTTGGCGAGGACGACGTTGGCGGTCTTCTGGCCGACGCCGGGCAGGGCCGCGAGCTGAGCCGGATCCGAGGGCACGCGGCCGCCGTGCCTGGCGACGAGCGCCTGGCCCAGCCCCACCAGGTTCTTAGCCTTGTTGCGGAAGAAGCCCGTGCTGTGGATGAGGCCCTCGAGTTCGGGCAGCTCCGCCGCGGCGAGGCTGGCGGCGTCGGGATAGCGGGCGAAGAGGGCTGGCGTGGTGAGGTTCACCCGGGCGTCGGTGCACTGGGCGCTGAGGATGGTGGCCACCACGAGCTGGAAGGGATCGTCGTGGTCCAGGGCGCACTTGGCGTCGGGGTAGACCGCCCGGAGGCGGTCCTGGAGATCCTTGAGCTTGGCCTTCGTCCAGCGCATCGGAGGAGGATGGCACAGGCGGGGTGCCCGGGCGTGAACCGGGCGCCCCGCGGGGGAGCGCGAGGGGGGACGCAGCGCGAGCGAAGCGAGCAGGCGGTCCACCCTCGTTGGGATCAGGAACTGTGCTCAACAAGCCCGCACCGCTCCAGTACACTGGAAGGTCGAGGTACACCATGTCGTCGACGCTCACCGGCCGGCTGGACTGCCAGGAGACCGCCACCCACTACCGGGCCCTCATCAAGGCCAACATCGCCAAGCTGGGCTTCGCACCCGGGCTGGGGCTGATCCTGGGCTGCGACGACGTCGGCTGCGTCACCTACCACCGCTTCATGCTCCAGGACTGCGAGGACCTGGGCATCGACGCCAAGGACATCGACGTCAGCAACGGCATGGAGCTGGTGAAGACCATCGCGCGGCTCAACCAGGACGACCGCACCCACGGCATCTTCATCTTCTATCCCCTGCGCTATCCCGAGCTGAAGGATGACGAGGTGATGGACCTGGTGGACCCCGAGAAGGACATCGAGGGCCTCCACGCCACGAACATCGGCTACCTGAACAAGTTCCGGAAGCGCCTGGACGGCAGCGACCAGCGCTGCATGACGCCCTGCACCGCCCGGGCCGTGGTGAAGACCATCAAGCGCGGCTTCGGCGACGGCTGGCTGGCGGGCAAGACCGTCCTCGTCATCAACGACAGCCTGCGCATCGGCCGGCCGCTGACCGCCATGGTGGCCAACCTCAAGGCCACGCCCATCCTCTGCCACCAGCACACCAACGCGGCCCACCTCGAGAGCTTCATCAAGACCGCCGACGTCATCGTCAGCGCCGTGCCGGCGAGCGGGTACCAGATCAAGACCGAGTGGATCAAGGACGGCGCGCTCTGCTTCGACCTCAGCGGCCAGGGCAACTTCGACTACGAGGCCCTGGAGGCGCGGGGCATTCCCTACACCGACACCACGAAGAACAGCATCGGGAAGGTCACGCGGGCCATGGCCCTGCTGAACCTCACCTACGCGGCGGGGATCGAGTAGGGCCTACCGTCCCGCAGGGTCCTCCAGCGCCGCCGTGCGGCTGGCGCACCAGATGGCGAGGAGCTGGTCCAGCAGCGTCCCGAACTCCTCCAGCCGCATGGCGTTCGGGCCGTCGCTGAGGGCCTTTTCGGGGCAGTCGTGGACCTCGAAGAAGAAGCCGTCCACCGCCGTGGCCGCGGCACGGGCGAGGGTGGGGATCATCTCCCTTGCGCCGCCGGTGGCGGTGCCGAGGGCGCCGGGCTTCTGCACGGAATGCGTCGCGTCGAAGATCACCGGGCAGCCGGTCTTGCGGAGGTAGGGCCAGGTCTGGAAGTCCACCACCAGCTGGCCATAGCCGAAGGTGCTGCCGCGCTCGGTGACCCACAGGGGGCCGTGGCCGCTGACGGTGCGCATCTTGTCCACGCCGTTCTTCAGGTCCCAGGGGGCGAGGAACTGGCCCTTCTTGAGGTTCACCGCGCGGCCCGTGGCGGCGGCTGCCAGCAGCAGGTCCGTCTGCCGGCAGAGGAAGGCCGGGATCTGCAGCACGTCCACCGCCTCGCCCACGGGCTTGCACTGCCAGCTCTCGTGGACGTCCGTCAGGACGGGGACACCGAGCTTCGTCCGGATGTCCGCCAGGATCTCGAGGCCCTCGTCCATGGCGATGCCGCGGTAGCTGGCGATGGAGGTGCGGTTGGCCTTGTCGAAGCTGCTCTTGTAGATGAAGGGGATGCCCCGGCTGTCGGCGAGGTCGCGGAGCTGGGTGGCCATGAAGAAGGCATGCTCCCGGCTCTCGATGACGCAGGGCCCGGCGATGAGGAAGAAGCTCGAGTCGGTGTAGGGACAGGCAAGATCCATGGCTCCAGTGTGGGCCAGCCGGGGGGCCTGTCGAAGGGAAAGCTCCGGAGGCCCCTGACGATTCGTCAAGGAGAACGCCATCCAGGCTTTCACGCCTCGCAAAGCAAGGCCTCAAAATGTCAAAAGATTCCAAGAATCCCTTTCCATATCGAAATCGGAGCCTAAGCTCTCTCCTTTCGGAGGACGCCATGAAGCACCCCATGGACGACGACCTCAACCGCCGCCTGGTGGAGGCGCTGCTGGAGGACGGCCGCGTCACCCACGCCGAGCTGGCGGAGCGCCTGGGAGTCAGCCGGCCCACCATCATCGACCGCGTGAAGAAACTGGAGGCCGAGGGCGTGCTGGACGGCTACGCGGCCCGGGTCAGCCCCGCCGCGGTGCAGAAGCCCGTGGTGGCCTATGTGGCCGTGCGCTACAAGGCCGACAACGACGAGGCCCTGGAGCAGGCCTTCTGGAGGAGCATCGAGAAGGAACCCGACGTGCTGGAGGCCCACAGCGTGGCCGGCGAGGACTGCCTGCTGCTGAAGATCGTGGCGGACACGCCCCAGGGCCTGCAGGAGCGCCTGCGCCGCATCCGCATGCTGGGCCCCCACGTCACCACCCGCACCACCGTGGTGCTGCAGACCCACTTCCAGAAGGCCGGGCCCTCGCCCTATCCGCTGGAACCCCGGCCCGCCCTGCCCCTGCGGCCGGCGGCGCCCAGGAAGGTGGCCCGGGGTTGAGATGGGCCTGGCCGAGCGCTTCGAACCGCCCTACGTGGCCGTGATCTTCGCGTCCCAGCGCACGGAGGGGGACCGCGGCTACGGCGCCGTGGCGGACCGCATGGTGGACCTCGCGTCGCGGCAGCCGGGCTTCCTCGGCGTGGAGAGCGCCCGGGACGCGGAGGGCTTCGGCATCACCGTGAGCTACTGGAAGGACGAGGCGGCGGTGGCCGCGTGGAAGGCCCAGGCCGACCACGCCCTGGCCCAGCGCCTCGGCAAGGAAACCTGGTACTCGGCCTTCCGCCTGCGGGTCGCGAAGGTCGAGCGCGATTCGGGAATGGGGTGATCATGCTCGCCTGGCTCTGCTACGCCATCTGCGCCGTCGTCTGGGGCTCGACCTACTTCGCCATCGCCGTGGGCATCGAGAGCTTCACGCCCTACGGCCTGGTGGCCGCCCGCTTCACGGTCGGCGCCATCCTGGCCCTGGGCCTGGGTCGGATCCTGAAGGAGCCCTGGCCCGAGAGGCGGGACTGGCCGCACCTCATGCTGGTGGGCGCCCTCCTGCTCAGCGGCTCCAACGCCCTCGTGACCTGGAGCGAGGCCCGCGTCAGCAGCGGCGTGGCCGCCATCGTCTGCGCCCTGGTGCCCGTGGCCCTGGCCCTCTGGAGCCGGGAGAGCCTCGGGGCGCGGACGTGGCTGGGCCTCGGCCTCGGCCTGATGGGCGTGGCCATCCTCACGGATCCCCTCCACGGGAAGGCCCACGGCGGCAGCGGCTACCTGCTGGGCATCGGCGCCCTGCTGCTGGCGACGACCATCTGGGGCTTCGGGACCCTCCACGGCAAGAAGCACGTCAAGAGCGGCGGCCTCATCACCCAGGTGGGGATCCAGATGCTCACCGCGGCCGTCATCGGGAACGTCCTGTCGCCTCTGTCCGGCGGCTACACCCACCATCCGCTGACGGCCCGGGCGGCCTGGGCGGCCCTCTACCTGGGCGTCTTCGGCTCCCTGATCGCCTTCAGCGCCTACATCTACCTGGCGAAGGCCTGGAGCCCGGCGAAGATGGGCACCTACGCCTACCTCAACCCGCTGGTGGCGGTGCTCCTGGGCAGCCTCTTCCTGGCGGAGCCCTTCAACCTCCGCATGGTCGTCGGCATGGCGGTGATCCTCGGCGGCGTGGCCCTGGTGCAGTTCCGGCCGGCCTCCCGCGTCCAGCCTCTGCGCACCGCGCCCCGGGAGGAGGTCGCATGAAGGACACCGCCCTCCTTCTCATCGATGTGCAGCGGGCCTTCGACGACCCCTCGTGGGGCCCCCGCAACAACCCCGGCGCCGAGGCCAACCTCCTGCGCCTGTTGGACGCCTTCCGCGCCGCCGGGCTGCCGGTGGTCCACGTGAAGCACGACAGCATCGAGCCCAACTCCACGCTGCGGCCGGACCGGCCGGGCAACGCCCTGAAGCCCGGCTTCGAGCCCCGCGGGGAGGAGCCCCTCTTCGGCAAGACCGTGAACAGCGCCTTCATCGGCACGGGGCTGGAGGCCTGGCTCCGGGAACGAGGCCTCACGGGCCTCATCGTCGGAGGCTTCATCACCAACCACTGCGTCAGCACCTCGGCGCGCATGGCGGGGAACCTGGGGTTCAGGACCCTCGTCGTGGCCGACGGCTGCGCCACCTTCGACTTCAAGGACGAGGCTGGCACCATCCCCGCCGACACCATGCACCGCATCGGCCTGGCGGAGCTGCGGGGGGAGTTCGCCGAGGTCCTGGACACCGAGGCCGTGCTGGCCCGTCTCGCAGCCTCCTAGCAGCCCTTGGCCGGCCGTGCCGTGCGGCCGGCCTAAGGGCTGCTCGTGCCGGCCACTCACGGCCTAGGCCCCTAGGCCGTCGCGGGCCGAGCCTTCTTTCCCTTCACGGACCGGAAGAGGGCTTGCAGGTTCGCCAGGTCCTCCTCGAAGTTCCCCGAGGGGTGGAAGACCGGCATGAGCCGGATCAGCTTCGGGCCGTAGTCGAAGGCCACCGGGAAGATGGGCACCTTCGCGCCGGTGGCGATGGCGTGGAAGCCGCTGCGCCAGCGGCTCGGTCCCTTGCGGGTGCCCTCGGGGGCCAGGGCCAGCATCATGGCCTCGCGGCCCTCGAAGATGGCGGTGCTTTCGCCGACCACGCCGTGGGCGGCGCTGCGGTTCACGGGGATGCCTCCCAGGCGGGTGAGGAGCCCCTTCACGGGCCAGCGGAAGATGGTGTGCTTGCCCAGCCAGTTCAGCTTCAGGTCCGTGGCGAAGAGCACGGCGATGCCCAGGAAGAAGTCCCAGTTGGAGGTATGGGGCGCCACGATGGTCACGTGGCGCAGCTCGTCCGGGAAGCGGCCCTCGAAGCGCCAGCCGAAGAGCCGCAGGTAGGCCTTGCCCAGGAATCGGATCAGGGCCCCCCGGCGCGTGCGGAGGCGCTCCGGGGGCACCGGGATGTCGGCGTTCGGCATGGTCCCCTTGGGTGAAGGTTCCAGGAGGGACCAGCCTACTCGGAAGCCACGCCCTTCAACAGCCGGAAGCCGGCGAAGCCCAGGACCAGCACCACGCCGCCCACCACCCAGGGCAGCCAGGGCCGCGTCTGCTCGCCGGGGTTGGCGGGCAGCAGGATGCCGTCGGCGTCGGGCTCGGCTTCGCCCAGGGCCAGGGGGTCCCGGGTGTAGACCAGGCGGCTGGAGGGCAGGAGTCCCAGGTCCCCCGGCGCCTCCCTGCGTCCGCCGCCGCCGTGGAGAAGGTAGGCGCGGCCGGCCTCGGCGGGGAAGAGGAGCACGCTACGGCGCACCAGCACCCGGACCGATTCCAGCTCGGCCCCTTCGGGGAGGTTGACCTGCAGCTTCGATTCCACGGAAGGGCTGAGGGCCACACGGGTGGCCTGGGTCTGGATCGCGGGCAGGTTCCAGACCACCGACGCGCCTAGGTACACCGTGCGAGGCTCCTCGCCGCTGCCGCTTTCCCTCGGCGCGACCACCTCCGCCGTCACCGGCGCCGCCGGGGCCCGCAGCACCAGGTCCGCCGCCACCACCCGGGCGGGCCCGGGCAGCTCCATCGCCCACGAGGCGCCCGGCTGCCCCTTGCGGGGCGGCAGCTTGTGGAGGCTGCGCGGGGTCAGGGTCTCGTCGGCCTTCAGGGCCTCGGGCCAGGTGCAGGCGGTGACCCGCAGGCCGGACAGCTTCGGCGCGTGGCCCTGGGTGGCCACCAGGGTGATGCGGTAGCGCTCCGCGTCCCAGGGCAGGGTCAGCTCGTGGAGGGCGCGGCCGTGGCCCAGGTCGTAGACGTGGTAGGGCGGCTCCGTCTCGAGGCGGATGAAACCGCCCTTCTCCATGCGGCGTTCCACGTCCACCCGGGCCACCCAGGGCGCCTCGCCGGAGAGATCCAGGGCGAGCCGGAGGTGTTCCCGCTCGCGAACCTGCCAGCCCTCGGGGAACTTCAGCGCGAACTCCGCGGTGGGGTTGCCCTGGGCGTCCTTGCCTGTGAGGGTGCCCACCAGCTCCAGCTCCTGGGGCTGCCAGAGCCCCTCCCGCTCCCAGGTGAAGGGCACGGGCGTTCCCGCGGGCTCGGACAGCCAGAGGCTGTCGCGGTGCTGCTCCGCCCAGGCGTCCAGCTTCACCCGGGCCCAGCCGGACTGGGCCGCGGGGGCGACCACCTGGCGCTTCAGGCCCGAGCGGTCCTCCGGGGCGCAGCCCAGGAGGAGCAGGAGGGAGGCGGCGAGGGCGAGGCGTGTCATGCGTCCTCCTTGTCCGGTTCGTCCCGGCGGCGGGCGCGGCTGCCCACCAGGGCCGCCCCGAGGAAGATGAGGCCGACGCCGAGGAAGACCGCCGCCTTGAGGGCCAGGTCGGAGCTGGCGAGGTCGAAGACGATGAGCTTGAAGGAGGCGAGGCCGAGCCAGCCGTAGCCGGCGATGGCGAAGCCCAGGCGCGGGCCGCGGGCTTCCATCGAAAGGCTCTTGAGCCACTGGCCCGCCCCGGCGCCGGCCCAGAGCAGCGTCACGAGGATGCCCGCGGTGCGGGGCTCGAAACCGGCCTTCACCACCGCGTAGGCCAGCTCGGAGGAGATCGTCAGCACGCCGACCACCTGCAGCCCGAGGAAGCCCAGGGCGCCAAGGACGCCGCCGCGCCGGGCCAGGAGGCCCCAGGCCAGGGTGGCGAGGAGCCCGAGGGCGAAGAGGCTGTTCAGGAAGGGCGTGGGCGCGGCGCTGAGCTCCGCGCCGCTGGGCATGAGCCAGCGGGTGCGGTCCCAGGCGTCGGCGGAGACGATGACCCAGCGCAGGCTGGCCAGCAGCGCCATGCCCACGGCCAGGAGGGTGAGGTTGAAGCGCTCCTCGGGCTCCCACTCCGGCAGCGCCTCGGCCTTGGAGGCCGCCAGGGCCAGCAGGAGGGCGAAGGCCCCCCACATCGGTCCCACCCAGCGCCAGGCCAGGGCCACGGGCACGGCGATGGCCAGGTGGCCCGCCGCCAGCACCAGGAGGCCGAGGTCCGCCTGGCGGGTGCCCAGGCGCGCCCGCATCGGCCGCACCAGGCCCAGGTGCAGCGCGCCGAAGGCCACGCAGGGCCCCGCGAACCAGGTCTTCTCCAGACCCAGCTTGTCCCAATAGGCGCCGGCGAGGCCGAGGGTCATCAGCGAGGTGATGAACCAGAGCAGGGTGGGCGTGGAAGGCTTCGCCTCCTTCTGCTTCGGCAGCCAGATCCAGAGGAAGGAGAGGCCGAAGTGGACCAGCATGAGGATCACCAGGAGACCGCGGTCCTCACTGCGGCCCCCGGCGAAGATGACGCACTGGTACATCCACTGGACCGCCAGCAGCAGCCACCGGTTCGTCCCCCACCGCGCGCCGACGCCGGCCACGTAGGGCACGGCGAGGGCCGCCACGGTGAGCAGGGCCAGGTAGACGCTGAGGGCCACCTCGTGGTGGGCGCCGGTGCTGAAGATGGGCGGCGCGAGGAAGGCCGAGACCAGCGTCACCACCAGGGCGGCGGGGCTGGCGCAGCGCGCGGCGAGGCCGCCCGCGAAGAAGGTCACCGCCGCCACGGCCACGAAGCCCACGGCGGGGTCGATGAAGTGGTAGGAGGCCGAGGCCGCCCAGAGGGTGAACTGCAGGGTGCCGAGGCCCGCGAGGAGGAAGCACACCCCCAGGGCCCGCCTGCCGCCGAGCATCAGCTTGGCCGCCAGGGCGCCGAGGCCCAGGCCGCCGGCGAGGCCCAGGAGGATGCGCATCTCGGGGCCGATCCAGCCCCGCTGGAAGGAGAGCCAGAGGAAGAAGATGACGCCCAGGAGGAAGATGCCGGCCCCGAAGGCCGCCACCAGCACCGAGGCGTTGAAGGGCTTGGAGGCGGGCGCGGCCGGGGACGGCGCGGGCGGCCGCGGGGCCGGCGCGACCTCCGGGGCGGGCGCGGGGGCCTCGACGGCGACCGCCCCGGCGGCCCGGGGAGACGCCATCCCCGGCCCGGGCCGCGGCTCGGCGGGGCGCCCGGGCGCGTTGCCCCGGGCCTTCTCCTGGGCCACCAGCCACTCCACCCACTGCTCCAGGCGCGCGAGGCGCTTCTCCAGGCTCTCCTGGCTGCGGTCCGGGTCCTCGGGCGGGACGGTCATGGGCGCTCCGGCGTCGGGCTTGCGGTGGAATGGATCCCGCATCATACCCGGGGGCCTTCAACCCGCCGGGGGGCGGCCGGGTCGAGGGGGAAGGAGAGCCCATGGGTCCGAGACGCACCTTCATCGCCGCCCTTACGTTGGCCCTGGCCCTGGCCTGCGGAGGCGGCGGCTCGGATTCCGGGGGCGGCAGCAATGGCGGCGGGACGGGCGGCGATCCCTGGGCCCCGGTGACCGCCGCGATCCAGGCCGCCCAGTCCAACTTCCCCGGGGGCCTCGCGGTGGAGGTGATGACCCCGGCCGGCGTCGTCTACTCGAAGTCCTTCGGATCCTTCTCCACCACCACCTATGCCGCCGTCGCCTCCAGCTCGAAGATGGTCAGCGGCACGGTGCTCCTTCAGCTCGTGGACAAGGGCGTCCTGAGCCTCGACACGAAGACCTCGGACCTCCTGAAGGATCGGCAGGGGCAGCCCTGGTCCGGGGCCATGGGCCAGATCCGGCTGCGGCACCTGCTGAGCTTCACCAGCGGCATCCAGGGGGAGGTGCCCGCCTCGGATCCCGCCGACATCTCCCTCGAGGAGGCCGTCCAGCGGATCTACGAGGACCAGCGGTCCACGGCCTCGACGCCGGGCTCCTACTTCTACTACGGCAGCACCCACCTCCGCCTCGCGGCCCGCATGGCGGAGGTCGCCACCGGCAAGCCCTGGCGGACGATCTTCAACGAGCAGCTCCAGGGACCCCTTCAGTGGGGCGCGCTCAGCACCTATGGCGGCGGCACGAATCCGAACCCGGCGGGGAGCCTGGCCTGCACCGGCACGGAATACACCCGCTTCCTGATGATGCAGCTCCGCAAGGGTCTGGACGGCTCGAACCGCCTGCTTTCCGAAGCCCTCGTGGCCCAGCAGCGCAGCGACGGCTTCGGGCCGTCCACGACCATCGCCTACACGCCCTACGCCCTCACCGGCCGGGTGAACCACTACGGCTTCGGCGGCTGGGTGGAGGCCGCCAACGGCGCGGCGCCTTCGCCCACGAACCCGGTCCAGCGCTTCAGCAGCACGGGCAAGTTCGGCTGGGCCCCCTGGGTCGAGGTGGGCAACGGCCAGGCATGGGCTGCGGTGGTCATGTGCCAGCAGCCGGATCTCCCGCTCTCCTACCTGCCCTCGGAGAACCTCAAGCTGCAGCTCGCGGGGCTAATCCCCGCCGCCCTGGCCCAGAACCCGCCGGTGGTGCGCGCGGTGCCCTGAGGGGCTTGGGCCGCCCGGCGCGGCCCGCCTACACTGGATCCGTGGCATCCGCGGCCCTGGAGGCGCCCCTGACCCTGCTCCGCAACGCGGAGCGCTTCGCGCCGGAGCCCCTAGGGGTCGGCGACCTCCTCGTGGGCGGCGGACGCATCCTCTGGATGGGGACGGACGCCGGCGACCTCGGCCCGGTGAAGGCCGCGGTCATCGACCTCGGCGGGCGGAAGGTCATCCCCGGACTCATCGACGGCCACGCCCACCTCACCGGCGGCGGCGGCGAGGCCGGGGCCCACACGCGGGTACCGCCGGTGGCCCTCTCCCGGTTCACCCTCGGCGGCGTGACCTCCGTGGTGGGCACCCTGGGCACGGACTGCAGCACCCGCACCATGCGCGACCTGGTGGCCACGGCGAACGGCCTGCGCAACCTGGGACTGGGCGCCTGGTGCTGGACGGGGGGCTACACGGTGCCGCCCACGACCCTCACGGGGAGCGTCCGCGACGACCTGGCCTTCGTGGAGCCGATCCTCGGCGTCGGCGAACTGGCGATCTCGGACCACCGCTCCAGCCAGCCGACCCTGGACGAGCTGCTGCGCGTCGCCGCCGACGCCCACGTGGGCGGACTCATGACGGGCAAGGCGGGCCTCGTGCACCTGCACCTCGGCGATGGCGCGCGGGGTCTCGAGCTGGTCCGACGGGCCCTGGAGACCAGCGAGCTGCCGCCCCGGGTCTTCCACCCCACCCACGTGAACCGGCGCAAGGCCCTGTTCGAGGAGGCGGTGGCGCTGGCCAGGGCCGGCTGCGCCCTCGACCTCACCGCCTTCCCGGTGGAGGAGGGGGAGGACGCCTGGTCCGCGGCGGAGGGGCTGAGGCGCTACCTCGCCAGCGGCGCGCCGGCGCACCGCGTGACGATCAGCTCCGACGGCGGCGGCTGCCTGCCGGTCTTCGACGGGGAGGGGCGCATCGTGCGCATGGGCATGGGCTCCCCGGGGACGCTGGTGGAGACGCTGCTGGCGCTGGTGGCCTCCGGGGAACCGCTGGAGCGTGTCCTGCCGGCCTTCACGTCCAACGTGGCCGGACTCCTGCGCCTGCCGCGGAAGGGCCGCCTCGCCGTGGGCGCGGACGCGGACCTCGTCGTGCTCGGCGCCCCGGGATCGGCCCGGGCCGTGGAGGATGTCATGATGGGAGGCGCCTGGGCGGTGCGCTCCGGCGCCGCGGTCCTGCGCGGCCTCTTCGAGGAGTCCTGATGAGTCCCAGCCGAGTGCCCGAGGGCGAGGAGCGCGGCTTCATCATCCCCATCGGCGGGGCGGAGGAGAAGGAGCACGACCCGCGCATCCTCCGGCGCTTCGTGGACCTCTGCGGCGGCCCCAGCGCCGACATCGTGGTGATCCCCACCGCCAGCCGCCTCAAGGACACCGGCAGCCGTTACGAGCGGATCTTCACGGAGCTGGGGGCGGGCCGGGTCACGGCCCTGGACTTCGACACCCGCCGGGACTGCTTCGAGAAGGGCCGGCTGGCGCGCATGGAGGAGGCCAGCGGCATCTTCTTCACCGGCGGCAACCAGCTCCGCCTCACCAGCATCCTCGGCGGCACGCCGGTGGCGAAGCTGGTGCGCATCCAGAACGCCAGGGGCGTGCACACCGCCGGGACGTCGGCGGGGGCGAGCTTCCTCAGCGAGCACATGATCGCCTTCGGGGAAGAGGGCTCCCAGCCCGTGCTGGGCTGCGTGAGCCTGGCCCCGGGCCTGGGCCTCACCAACCGCTTCATCATCGACCAGCACTTCCGCCAGCGGGACCGGCTCGGCCGCCTGCTGTCGGCGCTGGCCTTCAACCCCTTCTCCGTGGGTCTCGGCCTCGACGAGGACACGGCGGCCTTCATCGGGCCGGACAACCTCCTGACGGTGGAGGGCAAGGGCGGCATCACCGTGGTGGACGCCAGCGGCATCGAGTACAGCGGCATCGACGACACGGATCCCGGACAGCCCATCTGCATGCTGGGGATGAAGGTGCACATCCTCACCCGCGGGGCCAGCTTCGACCTGCACACGCGGGAGGCGTTCCCCGGGCCGGACGCGCGGGAATGGCGGAAGGCGAGCAGCTAGGGGTTAGCTACTGGGCCAGGAAGCTCGGGTCGGCCGTTCACGGCGGATTGGGCGTCGACTCGCTGCGCGAGTCTGGTACCTCGATGGGATGCGGCATGAGGCCGCCGCATCCCATCGAGGTACTCCTGGAAGGTCAACGTCAATGTCAACGTCAAGGTCAAGGTCAACGGAAAGGTCAAGGTCAACGGAAAGGTCAAGGTCAACGGAAAGGTCAAGGTCAACGGAAAGGTCAACCTCGAGGTCAACGGCCCGATCAACGGCCGGAGGGTCCTTGGCTCCACCGGGCGGCCACGTCCCGGCGCCCTGGGACTTGGACGGCCGACCGGGCCTGAAAACTCACGCAAGCGTCCGTCACGGTCGCGGGGTAAGATTCCGCCCACCTTCCCCACCCGAGCCGGAATAGGACCGTTCCCATGCGCATCCTCGACCGATCCGTCTATGTCGGACCCTCGCTCTATGCCCACTTCCCGGTCATCCGCCTGGAGCTGGACCTGGGGGCGCTGGAGGCCTGGCCGACGGCGCGGCTGGGGAGCGGCTTCATCGAGGCGCTGTTGTGGGCGCTGCCGGGGCTGCAGGAGCACGGCTGCAGCTACGGCGAGCCTGGGGGGTTCGTCCGGCGCATGCGGGAGGACGAGGGGACCTGGCTGGGGCACGTGATGGAGCACGTGGCCATCGAGCTGCAGAATGTCGCCGGCGAGGACGTCACCTTCGGCAAGACCCGCAGCGCGGGCCGCGAGGGCGTCTACACCGTGGTGTACGAGTACGCCCAGCGGGAGGAGGGCATCGAGGCGGGCGAGCTGGCGTTGAAGCTCCTCTGCTCCCTGCTGCCGGCCGGGCTCCGTCCCGAAGGGAGCGTCCCCGAGGGGTGGGAATGGGAGCAGGCCCGGGACGAGTTCATTCGCTACGCCCAGCGCCGGGCCCTGGGCCCCAGCACCGCGAGCCTGGTGAAAGCGGCAGAGGCGAGGGACATCCCCTGGATGCGCCTGAACGAGCAGTCCCTCGTGCAGCTGGGCCACGGCAAGTACCAGCAGCGCATCCAGGCCACCGTGACCGGGAAGACCTCCCACATCGCCGTGGAGCTGGCCAGCGACAAGGAGGAGACCAACAAGATCCTCGGCAGCCTGGGGCTGCCGGTGCCGCGCCAGGAGCTGGTCTCCACCGAGGACGGGGCCGCCCGCGCCGCCCGGCGCATCGGCTACCCCGTGGTGACCAAGCCCTACAACGGCAACCACGGCCGGGGCATCTCCATCCGCCTCACCACCGAAGACGAAGTGCGCAAGGGCTTCGTGGCAGCCCGGGAGCACAGCCGCTCGGTGATCGTGGAGACCTACGTGGAGGGCGACGACCACCGGCTCCTGGTGGTGAACGGCGAGCTGGTGGCCGCCACGCGCCGGACCCCGGGGGGCGTGGTGGGGGACGGGGCGCGCACCATCCGTGAGCTGGTGGAGGAGGTGAACAAGGACCCCCGCCGCGGCGTGGGCCACGAAAAGGTGCTCACGCGCCTGGTGCTGGACGCGCAGGCGGACATGATGCTGGCCAGGCAGGGCTTCACCGCGGACTCCGTGCCGCCCGCGGGCCAGATCGTGCCGCTGCGGGCCACGGCGAACCTCAGCACGGGCGGCACCGCCACCGACGTCACCGACGTGATCCATCCCGACAACCGGGACATGGCCGTGCGGGCCATCAAGGCCATCGGCCTGGACGTGGGCGGCGTGGACTTCCTCTGCCCCGACATCACCGAGAGCTACAAGACCCACGGCGGGGCCATCTGCGAGGTGAACGCGGCGCCGGGCTTCCGCATGCACGTGGCCCCCAGCGAGGGCACGCCCCGGGACGTGGCGGGACCCGTCATCGACATGCTCTTCCCCGGCGGCGCGCCCTCGCGGGTGCCCATCGCGGCCCTCACGGGCACCAACGGCAAGACCACCACCGCGCGGATGCTGGCCCACATCACGAAGATGGCGGGCTTCACGCCGGGGCTCACCACCACCGACGGGGTCTACATCGACGGCCAGCGCACGGTGGAGGGGGACATGACGGGGCCCGTGGCCACGCGCATGGTGCTCTCGGACCCGGCCATCGACATCGCCGTGCTGGAGATCGCCCGGGGCGGCCTGCTGCGGGCGGGCATGGGCGTGCCCTTCGTGAACGTGGGGGCGGTGCTCAACGTGCAGTCGGACCACCTGGGCCTGAAGGGCATCGAGACCCTGGAGCAGCTCGCGGAGGTGAAGCGCGTCCTCGTCGAGGTCGCCCAGGACTGCGCGGTGCTCAACGCCGACGATCCGAACGTGCTGAAGATGTCGGGCTACACCGAGGCGAAGACCCTCTGCTACGTGACCATGAACCCCCAGCATGCCCTCGTGCGGGAGCACATCCGCGCCGGAGGCCGGGCCTGCGCCCTGGAGGCCGGCGTCAACGGCCAGATGATCACCCTCTACGACAGGGGCGGCCACATCCCGCTGCTGTGGACCCACCTGGTGCCCGCCACCCTGGAGGGCCGCGCCCTGCACAACGTGCAGAACGCCATGTTCGCCGCGGCCATGGCGTTCAGCCTCGGCATCAAGCTGGACGCCATCCGCATGGGCCTGCGCACCTTCGACACCACCTTCTTCCAGGCCCCGGGGCGCATGAACGTCTACGACGAGCACCCCTTCAAGGTGGTCTTCGACTACGGCCACAACGCCCATGCCGTGGGCGTGATGGCGGACCTGGCCTGCGCCCTGGACGTGGCGGGCCGGCGCATCGTGGTGCTGGCGGGCCCCGGGGACCGGCGGGACGAGGACCTGGTGGCCATCGCCGACGCGGTGGCGGGACGCTTCGACCACTACGTCTGCCGCCGGGACGACGGCCTGCGGGGCCGGGACGGGGACGAGGTTCCCCGCATCCTCGCCAAGGCCCTGAAAGCGAAGGGCGTCCGCGCGGAGGCCATCTCCATCATCCCCGATGAGCAGGAGGCCATCGACGCCGCCCTGCGCATGGGCCAGCCCGGGGATCTGCTGCTCATCTTCGCCGACGCCCTCACAAGGTCCTGGAAGCAGGTCATCAAGTTCCGCCCCGAGGGCGCGCCGCCCCCGAAGGCCGGCCCTTCCCGCGCGGAGCCGGTCCCGCCCGCCCCGCCGGCCCGGGAGGAGCCGGCCCAGGACCTGGAGGGCCTGGTCCGCGACGAACGGGGCGTGCGCTTCGCCCGGGAGAGTGAGGACTGAGCGGCGCGGGCGCTCCCTTCGAGGACAGCCGCCGCCTCACGGGCCCGAACCGCTGCTTCGGGACCTGCGGCGCCATCCTCGAGGTCGCCCTCCCGTGGGGCGGAAGGGCCGACCTGCGCCAGGACTGGCGGAGGCGGGTCCAGGCGGCCTGCGCGGCCCTCGGGTGGCCCGCGGTGGAACCGGTGGCCAGGCCGCATGCCACCGGCGCCGAACTGGCCTTTCCGGCGCCGGCGGACCAGCTCTTCACCGCCACCGAGGTGAACGAGTGGGCCTGGCAGCAGGCCCTGGAAGGGGCCGGCGAGGCCCTGCCCCGTCCCCACGCGCCAGGCCATCCGGCGCTGTGGGACGAGGCCCAGGCCTTTGGCACCCTGCGGGCCCTCGCCGCCGCCGAGGGGAACCCGGCGTTGCGGAGCCTCCTGGACGCGGCCCGGGCCCGGCGCCTCCCGGTGCTGCTCGACGATGGCACCCTGAGCCTGGGGTCGGGGGTCCAGGGCCGCTCCTGGCCCCTGGAGGCCCTGCCGGCCCCGGCGGAGGTCCCCTGGGAGGCGCTGGGCCCCGTGCCCACGGCCCTGGTCACCGGCTCCAACGGCAAGACCACCACCGTGCGCCTGCTGGCCGCGCTGGCCTCCGCGCAGGGGCTCGTCCCCGGCCATTGCTGCACCGACGGCGTGGTGGTGGGCGGCGACCTCCTGGAGTCCGGCGACTACAGCGGCCCCGGCGGCGCGCGCGCCGTCCTGCGGCATCCCGCGGTGCAGGCGGCCATCCTCGAGACCGCCCGGGGCGGGATCCTGCGGCGCGGCCTGGCCATGGAGAGGGCCGACGTGGCGGTGGTGACCAACATCAGCGCCGACCACTTCGGGGAGTACGGCATCCACAGCCTGGAGGACCTGGCGGACGTGAAGCTCGTGGTGGCACGGGCGCTGGGGCCGACCGGGCTGCTGGTGCTCAACGCGGACGATCCCGTGCTCGCGGCCCGCGCCATCGGCCTCGGCTGCCCCGTCGGCTGGTTCGCGGCGGACCTGGGCCATCCGCGGCTGGCGGCGGGGAACGCCTGCGGCGTGCGCGATGGGCGGCTGGTGCTGCGCTGGCGCGGGCAGGCGCACGACCTCGGCGCGGTGCGGGACCTGCCCCTGAGCGCCGGGGGCCACGCGGCCTACAACGTCGCCAACCTGGCGGCCTCCGCCCTCGCCGCGGCAGGCCTCGGGCTCGACCCTGGACGGTTTCCGGCGGTCCTCGCCGCCTTCGGCCGGGACCGCCGCGACAACCCGGGCCGCCTCGAGACCTGGCGGATGGGCGGCCTCACGATCTTCATGGACTACGCCCACAACCCCGAAGGGCTCGCGGGACTCCTGGGCGTGGCGCGGGCCTTGCTCCACCAGGGCGAAGGCTCGCCGCGAGGCCCGGGAGCCGGCCGCCTGGGCCTGCTGCTCAGCCAGGCTGGAAACCGCGAGGACGACGCCATCCGCGCCCTGGCCGCCACGGCGGCGGCCTTCCACCCCGACCTGGTGATCCTCAAGGACCTGGCGGAGTACCTGCGGGGCCGCGAGCACGGCGAGGTGCCCGCGATCCTCGCGGAGGAGCTCTCCCGGCGGGGCCTCGGCGCGGACCGGATGCGCACCGTGGTGGAGGAGTCCGACGCTGTGGGCGGGCTGCTCGCCTGGGCCCGGCCCGGGGACGTGCTCGTGATGCCCATCCACGGGCCCAAGGCCCGGGCCGCGGTGGCGGAGATGCTGGACGGGCTGGCCTCGATGGGCTGGGTGCCGGGGTCCCAGGCCTAGGGTTTCGTCGCCTCGGCGCATGGCCCGGAGCAAGCTCCCGCGGAAAGCGCCGGTCTAGCCTTTCCTCACCAGTCCCTGTGGCCCGAGCTTCACCAGGCCCGTGGGGTGCGCGGCGGCCTCCTCGGGGTCCACGCCCGCGGCGCGGAGCCGGGTGCGGTAGCGCTCGAGGAGGGATTCCATCTCCCGCTGCATCTCGTGCATGCGGTCCCGCAGGTTCAGCACGACCTCCACGCCGGCGATGTTCACGCCCAGGTCGCGGGTGAGGTTGAGGATGAACTCCAGGCGCTCCAGGTCCTCGTCGCTGTAGAGGCGGGTCTTGCCTTCGGTGCGGCTCGGGCGCAGCAGGCCCTCCCGCTCGTACATGCGCAGGGTCTGGGGATGGATCTCGTAGCGGGCCGAGACCACGCCGATCATGTAGAGCCCTGCCTTGGGGTCCCGCCGCACGCTCATCGCCACGCTCCCTCACGGATGTTGCGGTCGTTCAGCTCCCCCAGCTCCCGGAGGAGCTCCTTGCTCCGCTCGTCCTGGACCTGGGGGGTCACCACCTTCACTTCGGCGAACAGGTCGCCCCGGTGCTCCGACCTGGGGAGGGGCATGCCCTTCTCCTTCAGCCGGAGCTTGGCCCCGGTCTGGGTGCCCGGCGGGACCTTGATGGTGGAGGAGCCCTCCGGCGTGGGCACTTCGACCTTCGCGCCGAGGGCAGCCTCGGTGAAGCTCACGGGCAGGGTGAGGTAGAGGTTCGCGCCCCGGCGCTCGAAGCGCGGATCGCGCTCCACCTCGATCTGCAGGAAGAGGTCGCCGGGCCCGCCGCCCCGCCGTCCCGCCTCGCCCTTGCCGGGGATGCGCAGCTTCTGGCCCTCCTCGATGCCCGGCGGGATGGCGACGGTGATGGAATCCTGCTTGGGATTGCGGCCACGGCCCTGGCAGGTGGGGCAGGCCGGGCCCTTCCGGCCGCTGCCGCCGCAGGCCTCGCAGGGCTCCTTCTGGCGGAAGAAGCCCGAGCCGCGCTCGAGCTGGCCCTTCCCCCCGCAGGCGCGGCAGGGCGCCTTCTCGCCGGGACCCTCGCCGCTGCCGTGGCAGGTGAGGCAGGTCTCGGTGCGGTGCACCGAGAAGGAGAGCTTCGTGCCCCGGAACGCGTCCTGGAAGGAGATCCGCACCAGGCGCTGGAGGTCCTCGCCGCGCTCGGGGCCGCGCCGGCGGGGTCCGCCCCCGCCGCCCATGAAGGAGCCGAAAAGGTCGCCCAGGTCGAAGCCCTGGAAGCCCTCGGGCAGCGGGGCCTGCTGGGGGCCCGCGGGGTCGCCGTACTGGTCATAGTTGCGCCGCTTCTCCGGGTCCGAGAGCACCTCATTGGCGACGGAGATCTCCTTGAACCGGGATTCCGCGGCCGCGTCCCCCTGGTTGAGATCCGGGTGGAACTTGCGGGCGAGCTTCTTGTAGGCCTTCTTGATGTCCTCGGCGGAGGCGCTGCGGGAAACCCCCAGGATCTTGTAGTAGTCGGGGTGGGCCATGGGGAAACTCTAGCAAACTTGCGCGGGAAAGACTCAGATCGCGCCGGAGCGGAAAAAAGGCCGGGCGAAGGCCCGGCCTTGTCCCGAGGGGCGCGTCAGCTGACCACTTCAGCGTCGATGACGTCGTCCTCCTTCTTCTTGTCGCCGCCGGGAGCCGGCGCGGCCTGGCCATCCGCGGGCGGGGCCTGCTGGTACATCTTCTCCGCCATCTTGTGGGAGACGGTGTTGAGGGCCTCCAGCGCCTTCTTGATCCGGTCACCCTCCAGGCTGCCCAGGGCCGCCTTGCCTTCGGCGACGGCGTCCTCCAGGGCCTTCTTGTCGTCCGCCGGAAGCTTGTCGCCGTTCTCCTTGAGGAGCTTCTCCACCTGGTAGATGGTCTGGTCCAGGTGGTTCTTGTCCTCGAGGAGGGCCTTGCGCTGCTCGTCCTCGGCCTTGTGGGCCTCGGCGTCCTTGATCTTGGCGTCGATGTCGTCCTTGGAGAGGCCCGTGCTGCCCGTCAGCGTGATGCTGGCGTCCTTGCCCGTACCCTTGTCCTTGGCGGTGACGTGGACGATGCCGTTGGCGTCGATGTCGAAGACCACCTCGATCTGGGGGATGCCGCGGGGGGCCGGCGGGATGTCGCCCAGGTGGAACTTGCCCAGGAGCTTGTTGCCGTCCACGATCTGCCGCTCGCCCTGGAAGACCTCGATGTCCACGCCGGGCTGGTTGTCCACCGCCGTGGTGTAGATCTCGGACTTGCGGGTGGGGATGGTGGTGTTGCGGGGGATGATGACGCTCATCTGGCCACCGTTGGCGTTGATGCCGAGGGACAGGGGCGTCACGTCCAGCAGCAGCACCCCCTTCACGTCGCCCGACAGCACGCCGCCCTGGACCGCGGCGCCGATGGCCACGACCTCGTCGGGGTTCACGCTCTTGTTGGGCTCCTTGCCGAAGATGGACTTCACGAGCTCCTGCACCTTGGGAATGCGCGTCGAGCCGCCCACCAGCACGACTTCGTCGATCTCGTGGTGGGCCAGCTTGGCGTCCTTCACCGCGTTCTCGCAGGGCACCCGCAGCTTCTGGAGGATGGGCTCGATCATCGCCTCGAAGCGGGCGCGGGTGAGCGTCGCGTTGATGTGCTTGGGGCCCGAGGCGTCCGCGGTGATGTAGGCCTCGGTGATGTCGGTCTGCGTCGTGCTGGAGAGCTCGATCTTGGCCTTCTCGGCGGCGTTCTTGAGGCGCTGCATGGCGTCGGCCTGCTTGCGGAGGTCGATGCCTTCGGTCTTCTGGAACTCCTCCACCAGCCAGTCGATGATCACCTGGTCCACGTTGTCGCCGCCCAGGTGGGTGTCGCCGTTGGTGGACTTGACCTCCACCACGCCCTCGGAGACTTCGAGGATGGAGATGTCGAAGGTGCCGCCGCCGAAGTCGAAGACGGCGATGGTGCCGTCCTTCTTCTTGTCGAGCCCGTAGGCCAGGGCCGCGGCCGTGGGCTCGTTGATGATGCGCATGACCTCGAGGCCCGCGATGGCGCCGGCGTCCTTGGTGGCCTGGCGCTGGGCGTCGTTGAAGTAGGCGGGCACGGTGATGACGGCCTTGTCCACCTTCTGGCCCAGGTAGGCCTCCGCGGCCTCCTTCATTCGGCCGAGGATCATGGCGGAGATCTCCTCGGGGGAGAGCTTCTTGCCGTTCACGTCCACCACGCAGCCGCCCTTGTCGCTGCGCTCGACGGTGTAGGGCACCAGCTTCTGCTCCTTGTCGGAGTCGGCGAAGGGCAGGCCCATGAACCGCTTGATGGAGTAGATGGTGCTCTTGGGCTGGGCCACCGCCTGGCGCTTCGCCGAGGCGCCCACGAGGCGCTCGCCGGTCTTGGGGTTGAAGCCCACGATGCTGGGCGTGGTGTTGGAGCCTTCGGCGTTGGGGATCACCTTGGGCGCCCCGCCTTCCATGACGGAGACGCAGGAGTTCGTGGTGCCGAGGTCGATGCCGATGATCTTGCTCATGGGGTTCCTCCGGGAGCGGGTTGGGGGCCGGCGGGAACCGGCGTGATCCCAAGTCTAGGAAGAGGGGGGCTGGGGTGCAAGCAGATCTTCCAATTTGGACTAAAATTTTTTGACTGAGGAACTCTGAATGCCGTCCCGGGGATATCATCTATCCTGGTCCCATGAGCTTGCACGCCTGTCCCACCTGCCGGGAACCGGTTCCCTGGGAGGGGAACCCCTTCAGGCCCTTCTGCTCCGAACGCTGCCGGCTGCGGGATCTGGGGGCCTGGAGCTCGGAGGCCTACCGCATCCCCGCGAAGCCCGACGAGGAGCAGGGCGAATCCTGGGGCGAGGAGCCCGGAGAGACCTGAGGAGGCTGGCACACTGGGCCCCGTGACCGCCCGGAACCCCCTCTTCACGGCCCTGGACGAGCTGCTCGACCAGGACGGGTCGGTGAGCCTGGGGGAACTGCTGGATGCCGCCGGCGAGCAGGTCTACGGGCTGGGGGTGCTCCTGTTGGCCCTCGTCACCTTCGTCCCCGGAGTCGCGAACTTCATCTCCGTGGGGACGATGATCCTCGGCGCGCAGATGGCCCTGGGGCTGACCCACCCCTGGATCCCGAAGCGGGTGCAGACGTTCGAGATGCGTCGGGGCCGCATCAAGGAGGCTCTCGCGAGCCTGGAGGAGCGGCTCGCCCCCCTGCGCCAGAAGCGGGCGCCCAAGCGGCCGGTGAATCCCCGCTGGCTGGGGGCGCTGGTGGTGTGGACGGCCTTCCTGGCGTCCCTGCCCATCCTGCTGCCCTTCGCCAACGTCCTGCCGGCCGCCGCGCTGGTGCTGCTCGGGATGGCCCTGCTGGAGGAATGGCCGCTGCTGATGTGGCTGGGATTGGCGGGCTCGCTCGGGACGACGGTCTACTTCGCCCTGGCGATCCGCGAGATCATCCAGTGGGCCGTCGGCCTCTTCCACTGGCTCCTGAGGCTCTTCGGCGCATGAGATTCGACGTCCTCACCCTGATGCCTGAGTACTTCGAAGCCGCGCGCCTCGGGGTGACCGGCCGGGCCTTCCGGGACCTCGGCCACGGGCTCCACGTGCACAGCTACCGCCCCTTCGCGGGCAACGCCTTCGGCCACGTGGACGACAGCCCCTTCGGCGGCGGGCCCGGGATGGTGCTGCGGCCCGAGGTGCTGCGGGACACCCTGGCGGCCGTGCCGAAGGGGGAAGGGGCGAGGGTGATCCACTTCTCGCCCGCGGCGCCCCCCCTGGACCACGCCAAGGTCCTCGAACTGGCCGCGCTGCCCCAGCTCATCCTGGTCTGCACGCGCTTCGAGGGGCTGGACCAGCGGGCGGTGGACCGCTACGTGGACGAGGAACTCCGGGTGGGGGAGGCGGTGCTGTCCGGGGGCGAACTGCCCGCCCTGGTCCTCCTCGACGCGGTGGCCCGGTGGCTCCCCGGCGTCCTGGGCAACGAGGGATCGGCCCCCGCCGACAGCTTCGCCACGGGCCTCCTGGACCATCCCCACTACACGCGCCCCGCCGTGTTCGAGGGCGTGGCGGTGCCCGGGGTGCTGGCCTCGGGAGACCACGAGGCCATCCGGCTCTGGCGGCTGCGGGAAGCCATGGCCCGGACCCGGCAGCGGCGCCCGGACCTGTGGGAGACCTTCCGGCGCGAGCGCCTCGCGGGGCTGACGCGGGACGAGCAGTGGTGCGTCTTCCAGGTCGAGCATCCGGAGCGCTGGGGCGAGCGCCGGCCCAAGGGCTGGAAGGGGATGGCCTGAATCCGCCCTTGGATTCCAAGGGAATTCCGCTACACTGGGCAGTCCCGATCCGGGAACCCATCGAGCCAAGTCCCCGCCCTGGACCCCTCCAGACCGCGCGCAGGACCGCTGGCCCCAGGAGCCATCATGAGCCACATCATCGACAAGCTCGAAGCCGGCCTGCTTCGGTCCGACCTCCCCCGCATCACCCCCGGCGACACCGTGAAGGTGCACGTGAAGGTGAAGGAGGGCGAGAAGGAGCGCGTCCAGGTCTTCCAGGGCATCATCATCGGCATCAAGGGCGGCGGCATGCGCACCTCGTTCACCGTCCGCAAGGTCAGCGAGGGCGTGGGCGTCGAGCGCATCTTCCCCCTCAACAGCCCCTCCATCGACAAGCTCGAAGTCGTGCGCCACGGCAAGGTCCGGCGCGCCAAGCTCTACTTCCTCCGCGAGAAGCTGGGCAAGGCCGGCCGCCTCAAGGAGCGCCGCGCCGCCGACACGGCCAAGTAAGCCCATTCATCCCACCAGGAAGCGCCCTCAGGGGCGCTTTTCCGCTTTTGCCAAAATTCGGGTTGAAGACCCCGGCCGGGGATACCATAGTCCTTGATCAGATCCCAGGAGACGTCATGTCCCTACTGCGCAAGATGATCCCGCTCATGGTGTTGGCCGCCCCGCTGTGCGCCCAGGACGTCCGCTTCGGGGTGCAGGTCCACGCGAACCTGCCGTCCGCGGACCTCAAGGACGCCGCCGACAGCAAGGCCGGCGCGGGCGGAGGCTTCCACATGACCTGGGACCTCGGTGGCGGGAGCGTCATCCGCCCCCGCGTGGATTACGTGGCCTACCCGGAGAACAAGAACTTCCCCGACTACTCCCTCTCCGCCACGGCCAACGGCAAGTCCAAGCTGGACAACCTCTCCGCGGGCGCCGACTACCTCTACTTCTTCGAGGGCAAGGACACGGGCTTCTACCTCACCGGCGGACTCTCCTGGAACCGGTGGAAGTTCGACTACGACTACACCTACAAGATCGGCAACGTGACCGTCAGCGGCTCGTCGTCGCAGACCGCCAACAAGGTCGGCGGCGCGGCGGGCGTCGGCTACAACCTGAACCGCAACCTCGGATTCGAGGCCCGCTACACCGCCAGCAAGTTCAAGAACGCGGGCGGCGGGGACGTGAACGCCGCCGCGGTGCAGTTGAGCGCCAGCTACCGGTTCTGAACCGCCTCGGCGAGTCATGGGAAGGGCCCCGCGAGGGGCCCTTCCCGGTTCTCAGAGCCCGTAGTCCTTCCAGCGCGCGGCGATGCGCTCCAGCACGGCCTCCGGGAACACCAGGTCCCGGGGCCACTCGCGCGGGAAGCCGTCGAAGGGCCGGTTCTTCCGGGTGGCGTCGATGCCCACCTTCGACCCGAAGGCGAAGCGGTCGCTGGCGTGGTCCAGCACGTCCAGGGGGCCGTCCGTGAAGAGCATGTCCCGGCGCGGGTCCACGTTGCTGGTGATGCGGAAGAGGACTTCCTGGAGGTCGTGGGGGTCGATGTCCTCGTCCACCACCACCACGCACTTCGTGAACATGATCTGGCCCGTGCCCCAGATGGCGCTCATCACCTTCTGGGCGTGGCCGGGGTACTCCTTCCGCATGGAGACGACGACCAGGTTGTGGAAGGCCCCGGCCGCCGGCAGGTGCATGTCCCGGATTTCGGGAAGGATCATGCGGAGCAGGGGCAGGAAGATGCGCTCGGTGGCGAGGCCCAGGTAGGCGTCCTCCTGGGGCGGCCGGCCCACGATGGTGGCGGGATAGACCGGGCTCCTGCGGTGGGTGACCGCCTCCACGTGGAGCACGGGGTAGTCGTCCGCCAGGGAGTAGTAGCCCGTGTGGTCGCCGAAGGGGCCTTCCCGGCGCAGTTCCGCGGGATCCACCCAGCCTTCGATCACCAGCTCGGAGTCCGCCGGCACCTCCAGGTCGTTCGAGACGCACTTCACCATCTCCACGCCCTTGCCCCGCAGGAAGCCGGTGAACATGACCTCCGAGAGGAAGGGCGGCAGCGGCGCAGTGGCGGCGTAGAGGAGGGCCGGGTCGCCGCCGAAGGCCACCGCCACGGGCATGCGCTCGCCGTCCCGGTAGCCGTGGCGGGCCCGGGCGCCGTCGTGGTGGAGCTGGGTGTGGAAGCCGAGCGTCCGGTCGTCGTAGACCTGCAGCCGGTAGAGCCCCATGTTGCGGCGGCCGTCCTTGTAGCGCACGTGGCTCATGCCGAAGGTGATGAAGGGGCCGCCGTCCTCGGGCCACGTGGTGAGCACCGGCAGCTCCGAGAGGCGGACCTGGTCGCCGGTCTTCACGACTTCCTGGCAGATCCCCTTGCGGACGGTCTCGGGCATCCAGCCTGAGACTTCGGCCAGCACCGGCAGCTTCGCCAGCTTGTCGAAGAAGCCCAGCCCGGGTTTGGGCAGGGCCTCGGCGATGAGTCCCTCGATGCGATCGGCGACGGCATCCAGGCCGCGGGGTTCCGCGTCCACGCCGAGGGCCATCCGCATGCGCCGGAGGCTCCCGTAGGCGTTCATGACGACGGGCATGCCGCCGCCCTTGGGCTTCTCGAAGAGCAGCGCCGGCCCGCCCCCGGGCAGCTTGGAGACCCGGTCGGCGATGGCGCCCATCTCGAGGTGCGGGTCCACCTCCACGGCGATGCGGCGCAGCTCCCCGGCGGTCTCGAGCTGGCGGAGGAAGGTCTGGAAGTCGCGGCCCATGGCTTCAGGATGCCATCCGTCGCCCCCTTCCGGCCCTTCGTCCGATTTCGCCGGCCCCCCGGGGACCCGGTGGCATCCTGGACGGGCCATGGCGCGCCCCCTTCCGGAATTCGTCCGCGACCTGCCCCGGGCCCTGCTGCTGGGCGGGGGTCTCGGCGTCGTGATCCGGCTGGTGGGCCTGGCGAACCACCTTGGCACCAGCATCGCCCTCTGCTGCATCTTCTCGGTGGTCATGTGGTGCGGCTTCCCGGCGATGCGCGGCTGGTACGTCCCCGACCCGGGCTCCACGATGCCGGCGGAGCGCGCGGCGACGGTCTTCATGGTGAAGATCAGCCTGCTCTACGTCGGCCTGCTGGCCCTGTCCCTGGGGCTCGTGCGGCTGCTGCTGGGCCTGAACCTGCTGGCCCATCCGGCGGTGGGGGCCATCACCTTCGTCACGGGCCTGGCGGTCACCCTCTTCATCACCACCCGCAAGACCATCGCCACCCTGGTGGAGAAGGAGCGGGCCCTGGCCCTTGAAGCGGCCCGGGCCGGGTTCCTCGGCCTGCAGGCCCAGCTGCAGCCCCATACCCTCTTCAACTCCCTGAACACCATCGCGGCCCTCATCCCGGAGGCCCCCGCGCGGGCGGAGGAGGCGACCCTGCGGCTTTCCGCCCTGCTGAGGCGCATCCTCGCGGCCCTGGAACGGCCGGCCTGGACCCTGCGGGAGGAGTTCGACCTGCTGGGCGACCTGCTGGCCCTGGAGTCCCTGCGCTTCGAGGGGCGCCTGGCGGTGGACCTGCGCCTGGACCCGGCCATGGCCGAGCGCCCGGTGCCGCCGCTGCTCCTCCTGCCCCTGGTGGAGAACAGCCTCAAGCACGGCTTCCGCCCCAAGGTCGGCGCCTGCGTCCTGCGGGTCGAGGCGGCGGAGGGGCGCGTGCGCGTGGCGGACGACGGCGTGGGGCGGGATCCGGAGGCGGGCGAGGGCGTCGGCCTGCGCACGGTGACCGCGCGGCTCGCGGCCATGGGCGGCGCGCTGCGCTGGCTGGACGTCCACCCGGGCTGCGCCGTCGAGGTGGTGCTGCCGTGAGCCTGCGCTACGCCCTCGTCGAGGACGAGGCGCCCGCGCGGGCGCGGCTGAAGCGCCTCCTCTCCGAGGTCGCCCCGGAGGCCGCCTGCGTGGGCGAGGCCGCGGACGGCGAACGCGGCCTGGCGCTGCTCCAGGCCGGCGGGATGGACCTCCTCTTCCTCGACATCGAGTTCCCCCCCGAGGGCGCCTTCGGCCTCCTGCGCCGGGCCCGGGAGGCGGGGTTCGACCTGCCGCCCATCGCCTTCGTGACGGCCTTCGACCAGCACGCCGTGGAGGCCTTCCGCTGGGCCGCCTGCGACTACCTCCTCAAGCCCGTGGAGGCGCCCCGCCTGCGGGAGACCCTGCAGCGCCTGCGGCCCCGGGCGGACACGCCGGACCTGGCCCTCCTCCTCCAGGCCCTGGAGGCCTCCCGCGCCCGGCAGGCGCCGGAGCGCTTCACGGTGCTGGTGAAGGGGAGGCTGCGCATCCTGCGCTGGGCGGAGGTCTCGCACCTGGCCACGGAGAACCGCCTGCTCTTCGTCCACACCCCCGAGGGCCGCTTCGTCCTGGACCGCAGCCTCGACGACCTGGAGGGCCTGCTCGCGCCGCGCTTCCTGCGCACCCACCGCGGTGCCATGGTGGCCCTGGACCGGGTGCGGGAATTGTTGCCCGACGCCGGCGGCACGGGCGAGCTGCGCCTGGAGGACGGCACCCGCGTGCCGGTGAGCCGGGATCGCATGGCGGACGTGCGCCGGAAGCTGGGCTGAACCCTTCGTCGCCTCCTTCCCGCCCCTGGTGCGACGGCGGCGGAAGGCGAGGCCGCGGTCGCGGAGGCTGGGGAAGGCCCGATGGCCTCCCGGAGACTCCATGCGTCCGACGCTTCGCCCCCTTCCTGCCCTGTGTCTTCTCGTTCCCTCCCTGTTGGGCGCCCAGGACGCGGCCCTGCCCGCCGACTGCGCCCGCGCGGCGCGCCTGGATCTCGCCGGCCTGCGCCAGCTCCAGGCGAGGTTGGCCCTCGCGGACGCCGCCGCGCCCGGCAAGGCCTACGCCGAGGCCCACGTGGCCTACCAGGTCGTGGCCCAGACCCGAGCCCGGGATCCGAAGGGGGCCGAAGCCCTCCTGGACCGCACGATCCAGGTCCTCCAGGCCCGCAGGGACGCCGACAGCCTGGCCCTGCGGGGCGCCTGCCTGGGCCTGAAGATCGGCTTCCAGCCCGCCGCGGCCATGCGCCTCGCCCCGGAGGCCGGCGCCCTCTTCGAGGAGGCCCGCGCCCTGGCCCCGGCCAATCCGAGGGTGCGGATCCTCCACGCGATCCACGTGCTCCACACGCCGGCCTTCTTCGGCGGGGGCGCCGCCCGCGCCCTTCCTCTGATGGAGGCCGCGGTGAAGGCCGCGGACGCCGAGGCCCCGTCCGCCGAGGCGTGGGCGCCGTCCTGGGGCCCCGTCGAGGGCCGGGCCTGGCTGGCCCTGGCGAGGCTGGAGGCCGGGGACGCTGCCGGCGCGCAGCGCGCCCTGGAGGAGGCCCTGGCCCGGGATCCCCGCTACGCCTTCGCCCTGGCGGTCCTGAAGCCCAAGGTCGAGAAGGCCCTCGCCGCCGCGGCCAAGGCTTCCGGGGCCGGCCGATGATGGCGGTCGCGGTGCTGCTGGCGGCCCTCGAGGTCCGGGGCGCGGTCCTGGCGCCCGGCGGCGTGCCGGTGGCCGGCGCCCTCGTCGAGGCCGGCGAGGCGCGGACCACCACCAACGCCAAGGGAGCCTTCGTCCTCGCGGTCCCGAAGGACGCGCGGGTGCGGGTGTCGGCTCCGGGCTTCCAGACCCGGGAGCTGGCCGCGGGCGCGGGAGAGGTCCTCCTCGTCGAGCTCGAGCCCGTGGTGAGGGGTGCCGTCGTGGAGGTCACCGAAGGCTCGGGCTACTCGAGCCAGGAGGGCACGTCCAGCACCCTGTCGCGCCTGGAGGTCTACACCACCCCCGGTGCCGCCGCGGACACCTTCCAGGCCGTGAAGGGCCTGCCCGGCGTGAGCAACGCCTCGGAGGGCGCCGAGCTCTTCGTGCGGGGCGGCAAGCCCGACGAGGTGGGCATCTACCTCAACGGCGGCCGCCTCGCCCGGCCCTTCCACCACCCCAGCACCCAGGGCGGCATCTTCGCGGCGGTGGACACGGCCCTGGTCTCGAGGCTGGACTTCATCCCTGGAGGCTTCTCCGCGAAGTACGGCGACGCCCTGTCCGCGGTGCTGGACATCTCCACGGAGGTCGCCAGCCCCGCGCGGAGCACCTCGGTGATGCTCCTGATCCCGAGCCAGGGGGCCAGCCTGGAACGGCCCGTGGGGGACGGCGTCCTCCGGGCCTCGGTGCGCCGCTCGGATCCGGTGCTCCTGGACAAGTGGTACGGCCTGGCCCCGACCTTCGAGGAGAGCCCCCTCTCCACGGACGCCCAGCTCAACTGGCAGACGCCCCTTGGCGCTGCGGCGCGGCTCTCCGCCACGCTCCTCGGAATCCGGGACCACCTCGCGACCGACGTGACCCTCGCCAACCTGAGGGACGTGTACCGCAACCGGAACAGCAGCCTCTTCGGCACCCTCCAGGCGACCGGCACCGCGGGCACCGGCCTCGCCTGGCAGCTGGTGGTGGGGCACGGCCGCTTCCACCAGGCCTGGACCTTCAACCGCTGGGGCATCGAGACCGCCGAAGGCACCACCTTCCTGCGGGCGGAGGGGACCTGGGTCCTGGACGACAGGAACACGCTGGAGGGCGGCCTGGACCGGGACCGCACGGACCGGGACCCCAAGGGCGAGGTGCCCTATGACCTGGCCAACTGGAACCCGGCCTCCCCGGCCCGGACCTTCGCCTACGCCTTCGACACCACGCGCAGCGGGGCCTACCTCACGTGGCGGGCGGTGCTCACCCCGACGGTGGGCCTCTCCCTCGGCGGCCGGATGGACCGCTACGCCTTCCAGGGCGCCACCACGGCGGACCCCCGCCTCACCCTCTCCTTCCTCCTCCGGGACGGCACCACCCTGCGCCTGGCGGCGGGCACCTTCCACCAGGCGCCGCCCCTGGACCAGCTGGATCCCCACAGCGGCAACCCGGGCCTCCGGGTCCTGCGGGCCGCCCACCTGCTGGCGGCCTTCGACACGGTGTTCACCGCGGGGCCCGCGACCTGGAACCTCCGCGCCGAGGCCTACCGGAAGACCTACCGGAACCTGGTGGTGGAGGATCCCGTGCTGCGCTACGTCTCCAGCGGGCGCGGGGAGGCGTCGGGCCTGGACCTGCTGGTGAAGCGCAGCGCCCCGGGCTGGCGGGCCTGGGTCGGCTACGGCTACCTGGACACGCGGCGGATGGAGGGGAAGCAGGCCGTCCTCGGCCCCGTGCCCACCTCCGTGCCCCACAACCTCACCGCCGTGAGCACCCACGTCCTTGGGCCCGGCCTCGAGCTGGCGGCGTCCTTCCGCTACGCCACCGGGGCCCCGGCCACCGCCGTGGTGGGGGCCACGTCGAACCCCGGCGGGGGCTGGGACCCCGTGGAGGGCCCGCGCTACGGCGACCGCCTGCCCGCCTACGGCCGGGCCGACCTCCGCCTGACCCGGATCCGCGGATGGCACGGGATCCGGGTGGTGGCCTTCGGCGAGGTCATGAACCTCTTCGACCGCCACAACGCCGCCCGCTACACCTACAGTCCGGACTTCAGCCGCCGGGAGGTCGAGGAGAGCTATTTCTCCCGGCGCATCCTGGTGGTGGGGGTGAACCTGGGCTGGTGAGGGTCCGGAAGGAAATTCCCATTGAATTCCTTGGAGTTCCTTGACATCCTGATGGACCTGCCTGGCCCCGGGCCCCCCAAGCGCTTCCGTTCGGAATGCCGCCCGCGCGCCGATCAATCCGAGCCCCGAGGCTCCGAGGAATCTATGTACGCCATCATCCAGACCGGTGGAAAGCAGTACCGCGTCGCCGAAGGGGACGTGCTCCGCGTGGAGCTCCTCGAGGGCGAGCCCAAGTCCTCCGTCACCTTCGACAAGGTCCTGCTCCTCGCCAAGGACGCCGACGTGAAGGTGGGCGCTCCCACCGTGAAGGGCGCCAGCGTGGAGGCCGAGGTGCTCCGCCACGGCCGCTCCAAGAAGGTGACCATCTTCAAGAAGAAGCGGACCACCACCTACCAGCGCACCCAGGGCCACCGCCAGGGCTTCACCGAAGTGCGGATCAAATCTGTGAAGGGCTGACGCCCTCCCGGGGCACACCCCCGGACCCCCGATGCTCGCGCGGGGGACCCGCACTCGCCTCCTCTCCCTTCGAACACTGCAGTCCAACCCTCTAGAGGTATGTCATGGCTCACAAGAAAGGCGTCGGCTCCACCCGCAACGGCCGCGACTCCCACTCCCAGCGGCTCGGCACCAAGCTCTTCGGCGGCCAGCTGGCCACCGCGGGCGCCATCATCGTCCGCCAGCGCGGCACCCAGTTCCGCCCCGGCGTGAACGTCGGCATCGGCAAGGACCACACGATCTTCGCCCTCGTCGAAGGCGTCGTGCGCTTCCAGGACAAGGGCCAGCAGGGCCGCTTCATCCACGTGGATCCCGTCGAGGCCTGAAACCTCCGGGCTTCGGGCTCCAGGCTCCGGGCACTGGCTGACTCCGCCCCGCTCCAGATGCTGTGCGGGGCTGCGTCCTGGCCAAAGCCCGGAGCCTGAAATCTAGAGCCCAGGACTCCGCGACCATGTTCCTCGACCACGTCCAGCTCAGCGTCGAAGCCGGCCACGGCGGGGCGGGGTCCACCCACTTCCGCCGCGAGAAGTCCATGGAGAAGGGCGGCCCCGACGGCGGGGATGGCGGCCTGGGCGGGTCGGTCTTCGTGCGCGCCAGCCGCGCGCTGAACACGCTGAACCTCTACCGGAGCGTGCGGCGCTTCGAGGCCGGCCGGGGCAGGAACGGCGAGGGCAACCTCCGCCGCGGGCCCGACGGCGAGGACGTGGTGCTGGAAGTCCCCCTGGGCACGGTGATCCGGGACGCCGACAGCGGCGAGACGCTGGCGGAGCTGATGGCCGACGGCGAGCAGGTCTGCGTGGCCCGGGGCGGACGGGGCGGCCAGGGCAACTGGCACTTCCGCAGCTCCACGAACCGCACGCCCATGCACCACCAGCCCGGCGAGCCCGGCGAGGCCCGGAACCTGGAACTGGAGCTCAAGCTCATCGCCGACGTGGGCCTGGCGGGCTTTCCCAACGCGGGCAAGAGCACCCTGGTGAGCCGGGTGAGCGCGGCGCGGCCCAAGATCGCCGACTACCCCTTCACCACCCTGGAGCCGCAGCTCGGCGTGGTCCCCGTGGAAGGGGGCGACAGTTTCGTCATCGCCGACATCCCGGGGCTCATCGAGGGCGCCGCGGGTGGCGCGGGGCTGGGCGTCCAGTTCCTCCGGCACGTGGAGCGCACCCGCATGCTCCTGCACCTGGTGGACCTCGCGGATCCGATGGTGGAGCCGGAGGACGCCGTGCGCATCATCGAGGGCGAGCTCCAGGCCTTCTCCCCGGTGCTCTTCGCCAAGCCGAGGTGGCTCGTGGGCACCAAGCTGGACGCGCTGCAGGACGAGGCGCGCCGCCAGCGCTTCGAAGCGCTCTGCCGGGCCCGGGGCCAGGAGCCGCTCTTCATCTCCGGGGTCACGGGCGAGGGCATCCGGCCCCTGGTCTTCCGGCTCGCCGAATCGCTGTCGGTCCTGCCCCGCGCCTGATGAGCGGACCCGGCGCCTTCCCCCCCCGCGGGCGGCGCGTCGGCCTCCTCGGCGGCGCCTTCAATCCGCCCCACCGCGGCCACCTCCGCCTGGCGCAGCTGGCCCTCGCCTCGCTGGCCCTGGACGAGCTGCGCTTCGTGCCGACGGCGCGCTCGCCCCACAAGGCGAACGAGCCCTCCGACGACCCGGCCGCGCGCCTGCGCCTCCTGAAGGCGGCGCTGGCGGGCTTCCCGGGGCCGGTGGGCGTGGAGACCCTCGAGCTGGAGCGGGGCGGCACCAGCTACACCAGCGACACCCTGGAGGCCCTCCAGGCCCGGGAGCCGGGCAGCGCATGGATCCTGGTGATCGGCTCCGACCAGCTCCCCGGCCTGCCCCGGTGGCACCGCGCCCCGCGGGTCCTCGAACTCGCCTCCGTGGCGGTGGCCCCCCGTCCGGGGGCTTCCTGCGACGTCCCGCAGGATCTGCGGGAGCGCGTCCGGGAAGCCTGGTCGGGCGCACCCGGCGAGATCGTCTGGCTGCCCGCGACAGATCTGGACGCCGCCTCCAGCCGCATCCGGGAGGAGCTCCGCCGCGAAGGCCCCCGGGGCCCGCAGGCCGCGCCCGGGGCGCTGACCCCGGAAGTTTGGGCTGCGATCCAGCGGGAAAACCCTTATCGTGAAATGCCCACGGAGCCCGCATGACCCTTGATCCACGGCTGGCCTCGGTCGTCGACGCCGCCCGATCCAAGAAAGCCTTCCGCATCCGGCTGCTGGACGTGAAGGGCCTCGCGAGCTTCACCGACGCCTTCGCCTTCATGAGCGGGGGCAGCGACCGCCAGAACCGGGCCATCGCCGACGCCGTCGAGGAGCGCCTCAAGGCCGAAGGGCTCCGGCCCCTGTCCAGCGAGGGCGCGGACGCGGGCGCGTGGATCCTCCTCGACTACGGCGATTTCGTCGTGCACGTGATGGACGACGAGACGCGGCAGTACTACAACCTCGAAGGCCTCTGGAAGCAGGGGCGCGACCTCGACCTTCCTCCCGAGCCCCATCCCGCCGCCGCGGGGGCGGGGCCCGCCTGACGACCTCCCGGACCCTCCCACCGGAGCCAGCCATGACCGACTCGCAAGCCCACAACCCCTTCGAGGCCATGCAGGCCCGCCTGAGGGTGGCCGCCCAGCTCTACGGCCTCGAGGACGCCCTCTTCAAGGTCTTCATGCTCCCCTCGAGGTCCATGATCGTGAGCCTGCCGGTCTGCATGGACAACGGCAAGTGGGAGGTCTTCACCGGCTACCGCGTCCAGCACAACATCGCGCGGGGGCCCGCCAAGGGCGGCATCCGCTACGACCTGGGCGTCACCCTCGACGAGGTGAAGGCGCTGTCCGCCTGGATGACCTGGAAGTGCGCCGTGGTGGAGGTCCCCTTCGGCGGCGGCAAGGGCGGGATCGTGTGCGACCCCACCAAGCTGAGCCAGGGCGAGCTGGAGCGCCTTACCCGGCGCTACATCGCCGAGATCATGGACATCATCGGCCCGGACCGGGACGTCCCGGCGCCGGACGTGGGCACCAACCCCCAGACCATGGCCTGGGTGCTCGACACATACTCCATGCACGTCCGCAAGACCGAGAACGCGGTGGTCACCGGCAAGCCCCTGGGCATCGGCGGTTCCCTGGGCCGGACGGAAGCCACGGGCCGCGGCGTGCTCATCGTGGCCCGGGAGGCCATGCAGCGCCTGGGCAAGCCCCTGGCGGGCGCCACCGTGGCGGTGCAGGGCTTCGGGAACGTGGGCTCCCAGTCCGCGCGGCTGCTGCACGAGGCCGGCGCCCGCATCGTGGCCGTGAGCGATGTCCACGGCGCCGTGAAGAACGACCGCGGCCTGGACATCCACGCCCTCCTCAAGCACGTGGCCGAGACGAAGTCGGTGGTGGGCTTCAAGGGCGGCGAGGCCATGGACCCGGTGGAGCTGCTCCTCCTGCCCGTGGACATCCTCGTGCCGGCCGCCCTGGAGAACCAGATCACCGAGGCCAACGCCGCCAAGGTGAAGGCGAAGGTCATCGTCGAAGGCGCCAACGGACCGACGACCCCCGAGGCGGACCCCATCCTGCTGGACAACGGCGTCCTCGTGGTGCCCGACATCCTGGCCAACGCCGGCGGCGTGACCGTGAGCTACTTCGAATGGGTGCAGAACCGCCAGGGCTTCTACTGGCGCGAGCGCGAGGTCAACGAGCGGCTCGTGGAGTACATGGTCCACGCCTTCCACGCGGTCTTCCAGACCACCGACAAGTACAAGACCAACCCCCGGATCGGCGCCTACATCCTGGCCCTGGACCGCGTGAGCCAGGCGATGCACTACCGCGGGTTCTACGCCTGAAGGCGGTCTTCGAGGCGGTTCGCCGGTCCAAGAAGTGCGGAGCACCCCCGAGGGCTTCGCACTTCATTCGGGTGGCGGGCTCGTTGGCAGGTGCTGATTAAAGAAGGCTTCAGCCTCTTGGATCACGTTGTCGGGCATGAGCCCCAGGGTGACGTGATCACAGTCGTCCAGAAGCCTCAAGGTCACCGCAGAGCCATGATCGGCAAGCACCTTGCTGTGTTCCGGAGGGACCCAGGAGTCCTTTTGGCCATGGAACAGCAAGATCGGAACCTTGATCCGCGACACTGCAGCAGGCACGTTGATGTCTTCCCAGGCGAAACCCGCCCTGTGTGCGGGACCTTCGAGAGCTTTGAAGAACTCGTCCTCACGCCAGTTGCCAGCGAGCCCAGGCTGGCTCCCGCGCAGGAATTGAAGGGTACCCCGCCGCGGATCGGAAAAGGGGGCCAAGGCCACCACGGCTCCAACCCGTTCATCAGTGCCTGCCAGTTGGAGGCCGATGCTGCCTCCGTATGAGATGCCAAGGACACCGAGCTTTCCTTGAATGAGGCCCCGCACTTGAAGTTGGTCCAGCAATGCCTTCAGGTCATAGAGCTCGAAGGCGCCGAACCCGATCCACTGCCCTCCGGAATGGCCGTGACCGCGCAAGTCGACCAGAACGACCCGAAAGCCGGCTTGGGCGAAGGAAAAGCCCCAGGGAAGCATGGATTCCTTGCTGAGGAGGATGCCATGCAGGAGAAGGATGGTGCCTTTGGAAGCCTGGGTATCCGGCACCTTGTCGGAGATCGTGTACTTGAAATGGACGGCTGCATGTCCGCTGCCATCGGGGCTCACGGTGCGTTTAAAATCGTACCGGAACGCATAATCTCCGGGTTCGATCACGCTGGCCTCAATCGGGACTTGCGGATGCCCGGACATGAACTGAAAGCTGCGGGAGCGAAGGACCTCCGCGGTTTGGGCGGCACCGGAGGAAAGGGCATGCCTGCGATTCGGTGCCTGCACGATCTTGTTCGCAGTCAGGGGAAGGCAGCCCTGTGTGGCTGCCAAAATGGTGAGTGAGAGGGCTATCGAAAGCTGGAACTGGAAGGACCGCATCAGAAGACCCGCAGGAACGCGATCAACCCATTCACGGTGCGCACGCCGGGGATGTCGCTCTGCAGCCCGACGCCGAGGTCCACGCGGACGGTGGTGAACCAGCCGAAGCCGGGGAGGTCGCCGGCGACGCCGAGGCCGGTGAGGGCGTAGGTCTTCTGGCTGTCGAAGGCCCGGACGCGGGCGTGGTCGAGGGTCAGGGAGAGCCGGAAGCTGGGCGTCGAGGGGAGCACCAGGCCCGCCTTGGCGTAGGCGAGGCGGTCGGCGGCGATGGCGTTGCTGCGGATGCCGGCGATGCGGACGTCGCCCCCGAGGCCCAGGCCGATGGCCTGGAAGCGGTCGAAGCCCTTGCCCGCGACGACGCCCGCGTCGCCGTGCAGCCAGAACTCCCCCGCGGTGCGCAGGTCGTAGCCCGCGCTGGCACCCCAGCGGGTGAAGCGTCCGCGGTCGGGCACCGCCTGGGGCGCCTCCGCGGTGCCGTAGGTCCCCTCCGGGCGGCGGCCCTCCCCGCCCCATGCGCGGAGCTGGAAGCCCCGCCAGAGCCAGGACAGGGCCAGCCGCCCCTCCCGGGTCCAGCCGTCGGGCGGGAGGGCGAAGCCGGGGGTCCGCCGGTCCTTGTCCCGCGACTCGGTGAAGGCGTCGTAGCGGAAGCGGCCCTCCAGCTCGGCGCGCCAGCCCGCGCCAAGGTCCCGGCCCAGGGCGAGCTCCAGGGTCCCGAAGCGGCGGGCCACCTCGTCCTTCTCCACCAGCCGGCCATCCTTCACGGGCCGCTCTCCGCCCGGCCAGAGCAGGGCCACGGCGCTGGCCCGGGCGTCGAGGCCGCCAGGCAGCCGGGGCACCGCGAGGCTCGCGGTGTTGAACACCGCGGCGGTGAAGAGGTTCACCTGGACGCCCTTCCCGAAGGCGTCGAAGTCGTAGTAGGCCAGCCCGGCCGCGGGCAGGACCGGCGGGGAGAAGCCCGGATCGATGAGCAGGGCGCCGCCGATGGCCCGCCCGCCGGTGCGGGCGTTCGGGTCGATGCGTCGGGTGCCGTCGGGCTGCCGCTGGAAGTAGCGCACGCCCTCGGGGGTGGCCTTCAGCATCGTGGCCTTGGAGGCCCGCGCGGCGGCCCGGTCGGCCTCGAAGGTGGCGCTCTCCGCCACCGCGTCCCGCACGCGCAGGGTCCGCAGGACCTGGGTCATGCCCCCCGGGCTCACCCAGCGCTCGGTGCTCTCCACCCGCTCCACCCGCCAGTGTCCGGCCACCTCGCCGTAATGGAGGATCCGCCGCTCCGAGCGCACGGTGCCCGGGAGGTCGCTGCGCTCGCCGGTCTCCTCGAGGATGCGGCCCGTGGCCTCCTCGATGCGGAGCTCGCCGCGCCAGAGGAGCGGGTCGGCGTCCACGGGCTCGAAGCGGACCCGGCGGCGGCCGGGACCGTCCGGCCCGCCGTCGCGGTAGCGGTAGCGCTCGGTGAGGGCCAGGGCCACCGGCGGCGCCAGGCTGGCCCGGCTCTCGATGACGGGAAGCTGGAGGCCCTCGGCCACCTTGGCCCGCACGCCGTTGAACCGGACCTCCTGCTGGAGCAGCTCCTCACCCTCGCCCGCGCGTTCGAAGGCGCGGAAGGTGAAGCCGAGATCCATGCCGAAGCCCCGCTCGGACTGGAGGTGGAGGTCCACGTCCAGCCGGTAGGCGAGGGTGCGGAGGGCCAGCCGCTCCCGGAGCTGGAAGGCCCGCACCTTCGCGAGCAGCGCCGCGACGTCGTAGGGCCGCGCGTCCACCACGGCCACTTCCGTGCGCTCGGCCGGGAGGGGCGCTTCGGTCCAGGCCCCGTCCGCGAAGCGCCACCGGCGGGCTTCCGGGCCGCCGGCCCGGCGCAGGAGCAGGTCGCCGTTGCCGCCCTCCACCTCGGTGAAGCCCGCTGGGAGGACGGCGGCGAGGCGCGCGGCGGGTCCGCCGCCCGGGACCACGAGGCGGCCGCCGTCCCCAAGCAGGGCGCCCAGCAGGGGGCCCGGATCGGCGGGAAGCCAGAGGGTCCAGGGCCGGCCTGGAAAGCTGTTCTGGGCCTGGAAGAGGCGGTCCCGCCAGGCGGCGGGGTCCGGGCCCAGGTCCGCCTCGGAGAGGGCGCCTCCATCCACGGCGCCCCAGGCGGCCTCGTCCAGGAGGGGCGACGCGGCGGGATCGAAGGCCACGTAGAGCCGGCGGGCAGGGTTCCGGGCCCGCAGGGCCGCGCTGGCGGCGCGCAGGAGGACCGAGCGCAGGCCGGGCGTCGCGTCGGCGGGAGGGAGGGCGACGCGCACCGCGGCCGCGTCGCGCAGGGGGGCGCTGAGGGCTGCCCAGGCCTCGGCCGCCCGGGCGCCTTCGGCGGGATCCCGCGGATCCCGAGGAACCAGCCGCGCGGGATCGGCATCCCTCAGGTCCAGGAGGGGCGGCAGGGGAAGGCCGGACTCGAGCGGCGCGCCGCCGGAAGCCTGGGCGGCGAGGGGGAGGCAGACGGCAGGGAGCAGGAACCGCATCGTCCCACTGTGCCATCGGCGCCCGGGGCTGCCGCCCCCCGAAATGCCGAACAGGACCCGAACCGCTATCCTTGAGGATTCCAGGAACAACCATGCGCTTCACCGTCAAGCTCACCACCGCCAACGGCGAGGTCCTCATCCGGGACTTCGACGGGCAGAGCCCCGAGGAGGTGCGGGGGCGGGTGCTCCAGGAGGGCGGCTTCCCCATCGAGGTGAAGGCCAGCAGCGCGGCGTTCCGGAGCAGCAAGGTCCTTTCGGCCGACAGCCTGATCCACTTCAACACGGAGTTCCTGGCCCTGCTCAAGGCGGGAATCCCCCTCCTCCAGTCCCTGGAGCTGCTCTCGGGCCACGGCCTGGACCCGCTCATGCGCAGCTCCCTGGAGAAGGTGGTGGGGTTCGTGCGCGAGGGCATGGCCTTCTCCGAGGCCCTGGAGCAGGCGGGCACCTTCCCGGCGGTGTACCGCGCCAACGTGGTGGCCGGGGAACGCAGCGGCACGCTGACGGAAGTGATCGGCCGCTGGCTGGCCTTCCAGAAGTTCGCGCAAGGGAGCAAGCGGCGGATCGTGGAGGCGCTCTTCTACCCCGGCTTCCTCGTGATGGTGCTGATCCTCTCCATGCTGGTGCTGTTCAACGTGGTGCTGCCCCGCTTCGCCGAGATCTATTCGGGCGGGGGCGTCGAGATGCCCGCGGCCACCCAGATCCTGCTCGGCTTCGGCAAGTTCATGCGCTCCACCCTCTGGCTGCAGGGGCTCCTGGCCGTGGGCCTCGTCTTCTTCGTGCGCTGGCTCATCACCACCGAGGCCGGGCGGCGCGTCTGGGAACGCGGCCTGCTCGCCCTGCCCAAGTTCGGCACCCTCTACCGCATGTACCACTCCTCCGTCTTCTCGCGGACCCTGGGCGTGCTCCTCAGCGGCGGCATGCCGGTGCTGCAGGCCCTGGAGGTCATCCAGCGCACCACCGCCAGCGAACGCATGAAGGTGCGCCTCGTCACCGTCATCGAGGCCGTGCGGGCGGGCTCCAGCCTCCACAACGCCCTCGACCAGGGCAAGATCCTCGACCCCCTGGCCATCGAGATGTGCCGCGTGGGCGAGCAGAGCTCGGCCCTGCCCGAGATGCTCAGCCACGTGGCGGACTTCTTCGACCAGCAGGTGGAGAAGGCCACCACCGCCGTCACCAACCTCATCGGACCGGTGCTGATCCTGCTGATGGGCCTCATGGTGCTGGGGCTGCTGCTGGCGGTCTACGTGCCGCTCTTCAACGCCGGCAACCTGGTGCGGTAGGCCGCGCCGCTACTTGTAGCGCCGCTTCAGCCACCGGTTCGGGTCCTCGGCCTTGGTCCTGAACCGGATCTCGAAGCCCAGCCGCGGCCCGTCCACGGTCTGCCCCACGTAGCCGAGGGTCTCGCCGGTCTTGAGCACCTGGCCCTTCTGGACCATCAGGCCCTGCAGGTGGCTGTAGAGGGTGAACCAGCCGCCGCCGTGGTCGAGGATCACCATGGGGCCGTAGCTCTGGTAGTAGTCGCAGAAGACCACCTTCCCGTCCGCCACGGCGGCGATGGGCACGCCGGCGGGGGCCTCGATCAGCAGCCCGCTCTGCAGCGTCTTCGTGTGGAAGCGGGGGTGGACGTGCTCGCCGAAGCCCAGGGCGAGGCTGCCCTCCACCGGCTGGGGCAGCTCGCCCCGGAGGGCGGCGAAGTTCACGGTCGCGTCGAAGGCCTCGTTCCGGGGCAGGCGCCCCAGCAGGCCCGTCAGCATGCGCTCGAGCTGGATGGCCTCTTCGGACAGCTCGGCCTGCACGGCCCGCTGCTGGCGCTCGTCGGCCTGGAGGGTCTCCAGGAAGCCGCGCAGCTTCTCCTCGCTGAGGCGCAGGCTGGCCTGGGTGGCCTGGGAGGCCTTCTCCTCCTCCGTCAGCTTCGCCAGGGTGGCCTTGAGCTCCTGCTCCCGCTGGACCAGGCTGCCCTGGAGGGACTGGACGGCCCGGAGCCGCTTCACCTGCTGGAGCCGCAGCCAGGCGAGGAGACGGCCCCGCTGGAGGTAGTCCTCGAAGCTGCGGAAGCTGGCCAGGAAGGCGAGGTCGCCCCAGGGGCCCACCGCCTGCAGCCAGCGGATCTGGTGCCGGAGGCTTCCCCGCAGCCTGAGGATGTCGCCCTTGATGCGATCCCGCTCCTGCCCCAGACGGAGGACCTCGGCTTCCGTCTGGTCCCGGCGCAGGCGGGCCCCCTCGCTCTCCATCTGGGCGCGGTCCCGCTGCAGGGCGATGCCCTGCATCTCCACCAGCACGCCCTTGCGGCGCTTCTTGAGGAGGGCCACTTGCTGGTCCACCTGGGCCAGCCTCCCCTGGACCTGGGCCAGGCGCTCCTTGATGAGGGCCGGATCCTGGGGGTTCGCGGGGGTCGCCGGGGACTGGGCGGGGTCCTGGGGTGGCCGCGCGGCGAGGACCGCCGGCACCAGCAGGAGCCGCGCGGGCCTCACCCCTTCCTTCCCTTGCCGGGGAAGGCCAGGAGGATGGCGAGGAGGACGGCCGGGCCGCCGAGGGCGAGGGGCAGGGCGGACCAGGCGGGTCCGTCGGCGGGGAGGCCCTGGACCGGGAAGAAGTGGCTGCCGTAGGTGAGGATCTCGCCGGCGCGGTCGGACAGGCCCAGCATGGGCGCGAACTGGCCCACGTAGGCCACCAGCTCGCCCAGGCCCTGCATGAGGAAGGCGAGCATCAGGGCCACCCCGCGGTTCGATGCCACCACCCTCGCCAGGAGGGCGGCCCAGAGCAGCAGCTGAAGCCCGAGGACCATGCCCGAGAGGTCGCCGTTGAGGACGCTGCGCTGGAAGGGCGAACCCGTGAGCTTGGCGCAGGCGGCCCACACCGGGAAGAGGGCCACCTGGCTGAGGAAGAGGCCGTGAAGGAAGGCCAGGGCGATGCCGAGGAAGAGGCCGGCGTAGCGGTCCTTCGCCTGGCCCGCCGCCATCCAGTCGGAGAGGGGGAAGAAGCCGGCGAAGAGGATGATGGCGCTGGCCATGGTGTGGGCCACCCGGGCCAGGTTGTCGGCGGTGTAGGCGGTGAGGTCCTCGGTGGCCAGGGGGATCGGGGTCCCGAAGGCCGTCACGGCGTTGTCGGCGGAACGGCTCAGGCCGCCCAGGAGGATGCCCGCCAGGAGCAGCGCCACGAGGGTCCAGACGATGCGCAGGCGCGAGCTTCCAAAACGGTCCATGCGGGTCTCCGGTGTGCCCCGATTCTACAGGACACCGATCATGGCCTGCCTCGGGTAGGGTGGAGGTTCCGCCTGGAGCCCCCGATGAACGCCGACCTCCTGTCCCGCGAATCCCTCGCCCAGTTCGCCGCCGAGCAGCGCGCGGCCTTCGAGGCCGAGCTGAAGACCCTGGTGGAGATCCCCTCCATCAGCGCCGACCCCGCCCGGGCCGGCGACGTGCGCCGCTGCGCGGAAGCAGCCAAAGCGTTGTTCGAGCGGCACGGCGGCCAGGCCGAGATCCTCGAGACCGAGGGCAACCCCTTCATCCACGGCTGGTTCGGTGCCGATCCCGCCCTGCCCACCATCACCGTCTACAACCACATGGACGTGCAGCCCGCCAACGAGCCCGAGTGGCTGGCGGACCCCTTCACCTTCGTGGTGGACGGCGACACCTACAAGGGCCGGGGCAGCACCGACGACAAGGGCCCCGCCGTGACGGCCTTCTTCGGCGCCCTGGCCGCCCGCAAGGCCGGCGTGCCCCTGAACATCCACTTCCTCTGGGAACTGGAGGAGGAGATCGGCTCCCCGAACTTCGAGTCGGGCCTGAAGGCCCATGCCGCCCGGTTCAAGACCGACGCCATCGTGGTGAGCGACACGGTCTGGATCACCCGGGGCAAGCCCAGCACGCCGGCGGGCCTGCGGGGCCTGAAGGGCTTCCGCCTCACCCTCGAGACCGCCGACCACGACCTCCACAGCGGCGTGGTGGGCGGCGCGGCCCGCAATCCCCTCTCCGAGCTCATCGAGCTGGTGAGCAGGATGATGGACGGCGACACCGGCAAGGTGAAGATCCCTGGGTTCTACGACGAGGTCGTCCCGCCCTCGGACGCGGAGCTGGAGGGCTGGAAGAACTCCGGCTTCAGCGTCGCCACCTTCAAGGCCGACCACATGATCAAGGGCCTGCGCACCGAGGATCCCCTCAAGGTCCTGAAGCGCGTCTGGGGCCGGCCCACCATGGAGATCCACGGCGTCGTGGGCGGCTACACCGGCCCCGGCATCAAGAGCGCCGTGCCCGCCCGGGCCGAGGTGAAGGTGAGCTGCCGCCTGGTGCCCGACATGGACGAGAAGTCCACCATGGCCCGCATCCGCAAGTTCGTCGCCAAGCACAACCCGGACGTGGAGGTCCACGAGGAGCACGGCCTCGCCCCCTTCAAGGGCCACACCACCGGCGCCTACGCGGACGCCATCAAGGACGCCTACAAGTTCGCCTTCGGCGCGGGCTGCTCCTTCACCCGGGAGGGCGGCTCCATCGGCGCGGTGAAGACCATGGAGGACGTGCTGGGCTGCGAGGTCTACTTCCTCGGCCTCAGCCTTCCGAGCCATGGCTACCACGCGCCGAACGAGAACTACGACTGGGAGCAGGCGTCGGGGGGCATCGCGGCCTTCGCCCGGTACTTCCAAACCGTGAGCGGCTTCAAGCGCTGAGCCGGGCATGGGTCTGCAGGCCAGCACCGTCGCGAAGGCCAGCCTCGTCGCGACGGTGCTGACCTTCGCGCTGCTGGGCTTCGCCCCCCAGGCCGACCGCTTCACCTGGTTCATGGAGAACGTCCCCGTGATCGTGGGGGTGCCGGTGATCCTCGCGACGTGGCGGCGCTTTCCCCTCACGGACCTGCTCTGCGTCCTCCTGGCCCTCCACGCCCTGGTGCTGATGGTGGGCGGCCACTGGACCTACGCGAAGGTCCCGGCCGGATACTGGGTCCAGGACGCGCTGCACCTGGCCCGCAATCCCTACGACCGGCTGGGGCACCTGATGCAGGGCTTCGTGCCCGCGCTGCTCTTCCGGGAGGTGCTCTTCCGCAAGGGTGTGCTGAAGCCCGGCGGGTGGTCGGTCTTCGTGCTGCTCTTCATGGTGCTGGGGCTCTCCGCCGCCTACGAGCTGCTGGAGTGGCAGACCGCCGTCTGGACCGGCAGCGCCGCCGACGCCTTCCTGGGGACCCAGGGCGACGTGTGGGACACCCAGTGGGACATGGCCTGCGCCGGGCTGGGCGCGGTCCTCGGCCTCGGGCTCCTGGCCCGCCGCCACGACCGGCAGATGGCGGCCCTGGCGGGGGTGGGGCCCGCGGCCTGACCGGGAATGGGGACCGGAAAACCGAGGGGTCCCCAAGGAAATCCGCTTCAGCGCGTCGTGCGGCCTCCCGGGTCTTGACTAGACATCAGAGTGATATCACATTGATCGCGCCTCACAAGGAGGAGGCGACGATGTTCAAGGAAAAGACCCTCATCCCCGTCTCCGGCATCCCCATCCTGGTCCTGGGCGTGCTCGGCCTGCTTTCGGTCCCCGGGCTGGCCATCGCTGCGGGAGTCCAGCAGTCGGCCGCCCTGGGCGTCGCGGCGGCGTGCGTGCTCGTGGCCTCCCTCTTCTTCCTGTCGGGACTCTTCGTGGTGAACCCCAACGAGGCGGCCGTGCTCCAGCTCTTCGGCGACTACAAGGGCACGGTGCGCAAGGAAGGCATGGCCTGGGCCAACCCCTTCCTCACCAAGCGCAAGGTGAGCACCAAGGTGCGGAGCTTCGAGAGCCAGCGCCTGAAGGTGAACGACCTGGACGGCAACCCCGTGGAGATCGCCGCCATCGTGGTGTGGAACGTGGTGGACACCGCCGAGGCCACCTTCCAGGTGCAGGATGTCGAGAAGTTCGTCCAGGTCCAGAGCGAGGCGGCCCTGCGCAACCTGGCCACGCGCTTCCCCTACGACGTCCATGACGACCAGCACGTCTCTCTCCGGGGCCACACGGACGTGGTGGCCCAGCACCTCAAGGAGGAGGTCCAGAAGGTGCTCGCCCAGGCCGGCGTGGAGGTCACCGACGCCCGCATCAGCCACCTGGCCTACGCCCCCGAGATCGCCCAGGCCATGCTCCAGCGCCAGCAGGCGGGCGCGATCATCGCGGCGCGGACCCGCATCGTGGAGGGCGCCGTGGGCATGGTGGAGATGGCCCTGGAGAAGCTGGAGCAGAACCAGTCCGTGAGGCTCGACGAGGAGCGCAAGGCGGCCATGGTCTCGAACCTCCTGGTGGTGCTCTGCGGCGAGCGCGGCGCCCAGGCCGTGGTCAACGCGGGCACCCTCTACCACTGAGATGGCGGAGCGGAAGGCCTTCCTGCTCCGGGTGGACCCGGAGCTCCTCGTCGCCCTGCAGGCCTGGGCCGACGAGGAGCTCCGCAGCCTCAACGGGCAGATCGAGTTCCTGCTCCGGAAGGCCCTGCGCGAGGCCGGGCGGGAGAGGAAGGCCCGTCCCGGCCCGAAGCGCCCCCCCACGGCCTAGACCCCGCCCCATCCCACTCCGCTAGGCTCGAGGCATGATGGCGCCCGCCCTTGAATTGACCAGTCTCACCAAGCGCTTCGGCGACAAGGTGGCCGTGGACGGCCTCGACCTGGTGCTGGAGCCCGGCGCCTTCCTCGGCCTCCTGGGCCGCAACGGCGCCGGCAAGAGCACCACGCTGAAGATGGTGACGGGGCTGCTGAAGCCGACCTCCGGGACGATCCGGGTGCTGGGCCTGGATGTCGAGGCCGAGCCCATCGCCGTGAAACGGCAGATCGGCGTCATGCCCGAGGACATGGCCCTGCTGGAATTCCTCACGGGGCCGCAGTACCTGCGCTTCGTGGGCCGGATGTACGGCCTGGAGGAAGGGGTCATCGCCGCGCGGCAGGCCGAGCTCTTCGAGACGCTGGACCTGGCCCCGGCCCCGCGGACGCTGGTGACGGACTACAGCTTCGGCATGAAGAAGAAGCTGGCCCTGTGCGCGGCCCTGATCCACGGTCCCAAGGTGGTCTTCCTGGACGAGCCCTTCGAGGGCATCGATCCGGTCACCAGCCGCACCATCAAGGAGATCCTGGCCTCCCTCCAGCGGCGGGGCATCACCCTGGTGCTGACGTCGCACATCCTCGAGATCGTGGAACGGCTCTGCCCCCTCATCGCGATCCTGGACGACGGACGGCTCAAGGATTTCGGTCGCATGGAGGACCTGCGCGGACGGGGGGGATCCCTCGAGGCGATCTTCGTGGACCTGGTGGGTGGAGCCCGGAAGGGGGAATTGTCGTGGCTGTAGGCCTCCTCCGGGCGGTGCTGAAGGCCCACCTCGAGGCCACCTGGAACCGCAGCGTCCGGGAGCTGGGGCGGTCGGGGACCTGGGCGGTGTACGTGGTGACGGGTCTCGCCCTCCTCTTCGGCGCCCTGCCCCTCTTCCTGGCCGGCGCGGCCCTGGGCTGGTTCGGCGGCCTGAAGCTCCACCTTCCGGGGGCGAAGGCCCTGCTGGGGGGCGTGCTCACCGCCATCCCGCTCCTCGGGGGCGTCGTGAGCGGCATCCTGGGCGGCACCCGGGCCCTGACCTGGGAGAGCTACAAGGTCTACCCGGTCGGGCTGCGCCCGCTCTTCGCCGCAGAGCTGCTGGCGGGGCTCGGCGATCCCTTCCCCTTCCTGGCGGGCCTGGCCCTGCTGGGCACCTTCCTCGGCTTCTCAGGGGCCCGCCCGGCCCTGGCCCCGCTGATGCTGGTCGTGTGCGTGGCCTCCCTGCTGGGCATGCTCCTGCTCCAGCACCTCATCGGAGCGCTGGGCGCGGTGCTGGTGAAGCGCCTCCAGGTCCTGCTGGTGGTCTTCGGGATGCTGCTGTGGGGAGCCAGCGTGCTCTCGGCCCTCGGCGGCCGCCCGCCCAAGGGTGCTGCGCCTCGGGTCTCCATGGATCCGGCCCGCCTGGCGGCGGCCAAGGCCAGGGTAGTCCGGGTGGTGGACCTCCTGCAGTGGACGCCGGCCGCCCAGTCCCTGAAGGGGCTGGAGGAGATCTCCGCCGGCCGCTGGGCGCCGGGCCTGGGCCGGCAGGCGCTGCCCCTCCTGCTCCTGGGGCTCCTGGCCGGGGCCTCCACCCGGGTGCTCCGGTGGGAGTCGGGCTCCGAAGCCCTGAAGGTGCAGGCGCCGCCGGGATCCCGGGAGAAGACCTGGTCCTTCGCCACCCCCGCGGGCGGGGTGGGCCGCCTGACCTGGGAGACCCTGACCGGGAGCCACCTGGGGCGGTTCGGCTTCCTCATCCCCCTGATGACGGTGGTGATCCTGCGCGGGCCCCTGGCCACGTTCACCGGGAGCGGGTTCTGGGCCCTGCCCTCCGCCTTCGCCTATCTGGCACTGACGTCGGGCCAGCTCCAGTTCAACCAGTTCGGGCTGGACGGGCACGGCATCAAGGCCCTCCTCCTGCTGCCGGTGGCGCCGGAGGCGATCCTGAAAGGGAAGCTCCTCGGCCTGGCGGTCTACCAGGGCTGCCAGGCAGCCCTCCTGGTGTTGTTGCTGGCCTTCTTCCTGAAACCGGGGATCCCCGAAATCCTGGCGGGGCTCTGCCTCGCGGGCTGCTTCTTCCTGGTCCAGGTCCTCGTGGGCCACTGGACCTCCGTCTGGCTCCCCCGGGCCCTGCCCCGGGACAGCCTGAAGAACAACGGGATGCCCCTGCTGCTGGTGGCCATCAGCCTGGGCACCGCCCTGGCGAATTCGGTGGTCTTCGGCGGGACCTGGGCCCTCTGCCTGTGGCTCGCTCCCGGCGCCCTGCTGCCGGTCATGGCCGTGCTGTTCGGCTTCTGCCTCTGGCTCTACCGGGTCCTGCTCCCCGCGGCCGCGGGCTTCCTGGACCGGCACCGGGAACGGCTGCTCCAGGCCCTGACCTGAGGCTTTTCCCTCGATCCCGCCCGTCTCCCGCGCTATTCTGGGAGGCCCGACGGCGGCTGTAGCTCAGTTGGTTAGAGTACTGGATTGTGATTCCAGGTGTCGTGGGTTCGAGTCCCATCAGCCGCCCCAGTTCCAAGGCCCCGCGAGGGGCCTTGGAACGTTTTGGGGGGCTGCTGGGACTCGAACGGCAGCCGCGCGCCGGTAGGAATAGGGAGGCCACGCGGAAGCGTGGCCGAGCGGTCCCCGCAGGGGAATTCCGGGCGCAGCGGACGCCGCGGCCCGGAGGGGAGTCCCATCAGCCGCCCCAGTTCCAGGGCCCCGCGAGGGGCCTTGGAACGTCTTGGGGGCTGCTGGGACTCGAACGGCAGCCGCGCGCCGGTAGGAATAGGGAGGCCGCGCGGAAGCGTGGTCGAGCGGTCCCCGCAGGGGAATTCCGGGCGCAGCGGACGCCGCGGCCCGGAGGGGAGTCCCAGCCGCCCCAGTTCCAGGGCCCCGCGAGGGGCCTTGGAACGTCTTGGGGGGCTGCTGGGACTCGAACGCGCTCGGCCGGGTCCCTCTGAAACCTTTCGTACCCTGGCACCATGATGCTTCTGTCCCGGCCGACCCGGGACCCGCATGAGGTGCGAACGATGAATCGGCACATGAAACAGGTGCTCGGGCTTTCGGCCTTCGCCGCCGGGTGCATGGCGCTGGGCATGGGGCTCAGCCACCGCTGGGTGGCCCAGGCCCAGGAGGAGCGGCCCGTGGTGGTGGACGCCAAGGGCCTGGACCGGCTGCCCCCCATCGCCGAGGTGGCGGAGAAGCTCAATCCCACGGTGGTGGCCATCACCAACACCAGCTTCGTGAAGATGGACCGCCGGGGGACGGACGGCCCCTTCGGGGACGACTTCTTCAACTGGTTCTTCGGGCCGGGCGGGCCCCAGCAACAGCCCCGTCGACGCGGCGGGGACGAAGAGCAGCGGGCGGTCTCCGGAGGCTCCGGCGTCCTCATCAGCAGCGACGGGAAGATCCTCACCAACGCCCACGTGGTGGATGGCATCCGGGGCTCCGACGTGAAGCTGGAGGTCAAGACCTCCGACGGCCGGACCTACCCCGCCACGGTGCTCGGCAAGGACAAGGAACTCGACATCGCCCTCATCAAGATCGGCGCCACGCACCAGCCCTTCGCGAAGCTCGGCGACTCCGACGGCCTGCGCATCGGTGAGTGGGTCGTGGCCATCGGCAACCCCCTGGGCCTGGAGCACACGGTCACCCAGGGCATCATCAGCGCCCGGGGCCGCAAGCTGATGAACGGCGTGGACTCCTTCCTGCAGACGGACGCGGCCATCAACCGGGGCAACAGTGGCGGTCCGCTGCTCAACCTGCGGGGCGAGGTGGTGGGCATCAACACCGCCATCCGGCCCGACGGCCAGAACATCGGCTTCGCGGTGCCCATCGACATGGTGAAGCGAGTGCTGAAGGACCTGGAGAGCGGCCGGCCCGTCCGCCGGGGCGCCCTCGGCGTCCAGACCGCGCCCCTCGACAGCACCTACCAGGAGGCCCTCGGCGTGAAGCAGGGCGTGGTGGTGAGCGACGTCAACAAGGGCATGGCCGCCGAGAAGGCCGGCGTGCGCCGCCTGGACGTGATCACGGCAGTGGACGGCCAGAAGGTGTCCAGCCCCGACGAACTGGTCTCCGCCATCAGCCAGCGCCGGTCCGGGGAGACCGTCCGCCTCGGCCTGGTGCGGGACGGCAAGGCCCTCGACCTCCAGGTGGTCCTGGGGGACCGCAAGGACCTGCAGCCCCAGGGCCAGGACACGGAGGACGACGAGGAGGACCGCGGCGGTCCGCAGGAACCCGGCGGCAAGGAGGGCAATCTCGAGAAGTCCTACGGCTTCACGGTGGAACCCCTCAACCCGGCCAACCGGCACAGCTACCGCATCGAGGAGGACGTGAAGGGTGTCGTGGTGACGTCCGTCGCCGCCCGTTCCGGAGCCGCGGAGAAAGGGCTCGCCCCCGGCATGGTGGTGACCGCGGTCGGAACCCAGACGGTGGGCACGATGCAGGAGTTCATGGCCCAGGTCCGGAAGGCTGGCCGCAAGCCCCTCCTCCTCCTGGTGCGGCTCCAGCGGAACCAGCAGGTCACCCTGGCCATTCCCCCCCGCTGAGGTCTGGAATCCCCCGCGCCGCCCGGCTTCCCCCGGGCGGCGCAATTCTTTTCAACATGGATTTTGTGGCCCAAGGACGGGGCTTCGGGTCTACACTCGTCAGTCCACCCATCAGGATCGCCCCATGGCCAGCCGCCTCCTCCTCGTGGACAACGACCGGAGCTTCCTCAAGGAACACCAGGTGAGCCTGGAGGCGGCCTTCGACATCGACGTCCTGAGCGCGCCGGACGCCGCCATCCCGAAGCTCGAGGCGGGCGGCTATGCCGCCGTCCTGATCTGCGTGGAAGTGGCGGACAACAAGGGCTACGCCCTGTGCTCCGCGGTGCGCAAGAGTCCCAAGCTCGGCGACCTGAAGGTGGCGCTCATCAGCGCGAAGGCCACCGAAGAGGAGTACAAGCGCCACCAGAGTCTCAAGGGCAAGGCCGACCTCTACCTCCACAAGCCCATCGCGCCGACGGCGCTGGTGCAGTCCCTGGGCACCCTGGTGCCCCCCAAGGCCGTGGATCCGGACAATCCCCTGGGAGACCTCTCCGACCTCGGGGCCGGGGACGACTGGCTGGACTCCCTCAAGACCGACCTGAGCGAGGACCTGGCGGCCCCGGCGCCGCCGGTCGCCCCGCCTGTCGCCTCGCCGGCCGCCTCGGCCGCTCCCGCCAAGACCATGGCCATCTCCGCGGACCTCCTCCGGGAGCTCACCGGGGGCGCCCCCATGGCCAAGCCCGGCGGACCGAATCCCAGCGCCACCGGGCCTCTCCCGGTCGCCGCCCTGGCCCCGGCCACGGCGGGCCCGGACCCCCGGGTCGCGGAGCTGGAGGGCCGTCTCGCCGAGGCCCAGGGCAAGTCCGCCGCCCTGGAGGCCCACCTGAAGGACATGGAGAAGGCGGTCGCCGACCGCGACGCCGCCATCTCCGACCGGGACAAGGCCCTCCAGGAGCGGGACGCCCTCATCCAGGAGCGCGACCGCCATCTCCAGGACCGGGACGCCAGGCTCGCCGACCGGGAGGCCGCCCTCGCCCGCGCCCAGGCGGACTACGAAAGCCTGAAGGCCACCCACGACTCCGTGACGCGGAACCTCGACGACCTCGAAAAGCGCCAGGCCGAGGCCGCGGTCCTCCAGGGCCGGCTGGAGGCGGCCGAGGCCGCGCTGCGCCAGTTCGAGGAGAACGCCGCGAAGGAGAATCCCGAGGGCCTGAAGGCCCAGCTCCGGGAGGCCATGACCGAGCGCCAGGAACTGCTGCAGCAGGTGGAGTCCCTCAACGCCCAGCTCGGCGAGAAGACCCAGCGGGTGGTGGACCTGATCAAGGACCGGGACAAGCACCAGCAGGCGGCCATGAACCTCGAGACGAAGGCCGAGGAGCTGGACGCCCTGAAGCAGGCCCACGCCAGCCTCGAGAAGGACCACGCCGAGGCCAGGGAGCGCATCGCGGCCCTGGAGAAGGCCAAGGGCGACCTGGAGGCCGTGAAGACCGAGCTGTTGAAGGGCAAGGAAGACCTGCAGAAGGCCCTGGAGGCCGCCAAGGCCGAGCACGCAAAGGCCCTGGAGGCGGCCACCGCCGAGCATACGGCCGCCCTGGAGGGGGCCCGCGCGGACCACGCGAAGGCGCTCGAGGCCAAGCAGGCGGCCCTGGACACGGCGGAGGAGCGGGCCAAGACCCTCAAGGGGGAGGTCGCCGGCCTCGAGGCCACCATGAAGGGCCAGGGCCGGGACCTGGTGGAGATGGGCGGGCGCCTCGCGGACAAGGAGAAGGAGGTCGAAAGCCTGAAGCAGGCCCTGGCCGCGAAGGAGGCCGAGTGGACCGAGGCCGCCGCGGCGAAGGAGGCCCAGCTCTCCGAAGCCTCGGCCCGCGCCAAGGGCCTGGAGGACGATCTCCGCGCGCTGAAGAACCAGCACGAGGCCCTGCAGGCCACCCAGGCCGGCCTCGAGAAGGAGAAGGACGGCCTCGCCGCCCGGCTCGCCGCCCACGGGGACCACGTCTCGGCGGTCCACGGGCTGATGGACGAGCTGGAGGGCCTGCTGGCCAGGCGCAAGACCCTCCCCAAGCCCTGACCTGATGCACGCTGGGGCACCGTTCGCCATCGCGCTGCTCATCGCGTTGACGGCCTTCTTCGTCTTCGCCGAGTTCTCCGCCGTGCGGGTGCGCGTCACCCAGCTCGAGGCCCTGGCCGACCGGGATCCGAGGGCCGCCCTGGCCCTGGAGGTGCAGAAAGACCTGGGACGCCACCTCAGCGCCATCCAGGTGGGCATCGTGGTCTGCGCCCTCGCCCTCGGGGCCGTGGGCGAGGAGTACTTCGCCGGGCTGTTCCGGCCCCTCTTGGCCCTGCTGCCATGGAAGGAGCGCTGGCTGGTGGCGGCCTCCTCGGCCTCGGCCCTGCTGGTCATGACGACCCTCCACGTGGTCCTGGCGGAACTCGTGCCCCGCAACTTCGCCATCCAGGCCGCCGAGCGGTGGGCCCTGCGCACCGCGGCGCCCCTCCTCGTCTGGTCGCGGGTGAGCCGGCCCCTGGCGGGCACCCTGATCGCCCTGAGCCGGGGCGTGGAGCGCCTCTTCGGCTCGGCCCCCGCCGCGGACGAGCACGCGGACCTCCACCTCCCCAGCGAGGAGGAGCTCAAGCGCATGCTGGAACGCAGCCAGGCTTCCGGGAACCTGGGTCTGTCCAAGGGCGAACTGATCGAGAATCTTTTCCAGTTCTCCCGGCGCACCATCAAGGAGGTGGCCATCCCGCGGAACGCGGTGGTCTATTTCGATCTCCACAGGAGCCTGGAGGAGAACCTCGCCCTGGCCCGGGCCACGCCGCACACCCGCATTCCCGTGGCCGAGGGGGACCTGGACCGGGTGGTGGGCGTGGTGCACCTGAAGGAGCTGCTCTGGGCCCTCCATGAGCGGGAGGGGGACGTGGACCTGCGGGCCCTCGCCCGCCCGGCCTTCCTGGTCCCCGAGATGCGCCGGATCCAGGACCTCCTGCTGGACTTCCAGGCCCAGCAGCAGCATCTGGCCCTGGTGGTGAACGAGCACGGCGGGGTGGACGGCCTCGTCACCCTGGAGGACGTGCTGGAGGAGCTGGTGGGCGAGATCCAGGACGAGTTCGACCGGGAGGCGATCCAGCTCCGCCGCACCCGCAGCGGCGCCTGGCTGGCCCAGGGCGCCGTGAAGCTGGAGCAGCTCCTGGACCACCTGGGCCTCGAACTGGAGTCCGAGGAGGGCGCCGTGAGTCTCGGGGGCTTCTTCCAGGAGCAGCTCGGGCGCGTGCTCCGGGTGGGAGACGAGCTCAAGGTGCCGGGCTGGCGGATCCGTGTGCTCTCCATGCGGGGTCTCGCGCCGGGCCAGTTCCTCCTCAAGCCCACCGACGCCGCCCAGGAGGCCGGCGATGGCGAGGCTTGACGGGTTCCTGCTGGCCGCCGGCCTGGGGACGCGGATGGGGCCGCTCTCCCGGGTCCTCCCCAAGCCCGCCTGGACCCTGGGAGGCCGACCGCTGCTCCAGTGGGGCGCCGAGGACCTGAGGCGGGCCGGCTTCACCCGTCTGGGCTGCAACGCCCACCTCCATCCTGGACGCCTGCGGGAGGCGGCGGGGGGCCTGGAGGTCTTCGAGGAACCCGAGCTCCTGGGCAGCGCGGGTGGCCTGCGGCATGCCCTGGGCCGGACGGAGGGCCCCCTGGCGGTGTGGAACGCGGACGCCGTGGCCTCGGTGCCCTGGGACCGTCTGCGCGCCGCCCACCGGGGCCTTTCCCGGGAACTGGACTGGCTGCTGGTGCCCCACCCCGGGGGACCCTGGACCCAAGTCTGGCTGGACGCGGAGGATCGGGTGCTCCCGCGGGGCGTGGCCGGGCGGGGACCCTTCCATTTCACCGGGGCCAGCCTCTGGTCCGAGGGCGCCCTGGCCTGCATCCCGGAGGGCCCCAGCGAGCTCGCCCCGCTGCTTCCGGGCCTCGACCATCTGGGCGTGGTGGTGGAGCCCTTCCCCTGGCGGGAGATCGGGACTCCAGGGGCCCTGCGGGAGGCCGCCGCCGCGCTGGCCCCGGAGGCGGAGGGCCGTCTCCCCGGCTGCTACGTGCACCCCTCGGCCCGGCCCTTCCCCGGGGCCGCGGGCCGCCTGCGCCGCTGCGTCCTCGGACCGGGCGCGGCGCCGCCGGCCGCGGTGGAGGACACGGACGCGTTCTGGTTCGAAGAGCAGGGCCGCCAGGTTCGCCTGGCCGTACCCTAGGGACATGGATCTCCGCCTCGCCGCGGCCTTGGACCGCTGGTCCTGCGCCCGTCCGCGCCCCCTCGCGGGGGACGCCGGGCTGCGCCAGTACGTCCGGGTGGACCATCCCCAGCTCGGGACGGCGGTGGTCGCGCTGCATCCATTGGACACGCCCGAGCGCCCCGACGACAGCTACTTCGAGTTCCGGGCCCTGCAGGCCTACCTCGATCCGGTGCTGCGCGTGCCCACGATCCTCCAGGCCCACGACGAGGACCGGGTGCTCCTGCTGGAGGACCTGGGGGACGTCAGCCTCGAGGACCGGCTCACCCTGCATCCGGAGGAGGAGCTGGACTGGGCGAGGAAGGCCGGCTGGATCCTCGGGACCTGGCTGGGCCCGCTGACCCTCGGCGCGCCGCCCCGCGCCTTCTTCATGGACCGCAGCTTCGACCCGCCCAAGTTCGAGTTCGAGTGGGGCTTCTGCCGGGAGCACTTCTTCGCGGAATTCCTGGCCAAGGAGCCGCCGCGGTGGCTCGAGCGGCTCATGGATGACCTCCACGCCTCCCTGGCGGTCCGGGCGAACTTCCTCGCCCACCGGGACTTCCACGTCCGGAACCTGATGGTCCAGGGGGATCGGCTGGTGGTGATCGACTTCCAGGACGCCCGGCGGGGGGCCGCGACCTACGACCTGGCCAGCATCCTCTTCGACGGCTACTGGGACTGGAGCCCCGAGGCGGGCCGGCTGATGGTGGCCACGGTGCGGGAGGAACTCGGATGGTCCGACGCGGACCTCTGGGAGGAGCTGAACCTCAGCGCGATCCAGCGCAACCTGAAGGCCCTGGGCACCTTCGCCTTCCAGCTGCTGCACCGGGGAAAGGCCCGCTTCGCCCCGGCCATTCCCCGCACCCTCCGCCACCTGCGCACCCACTTCCAGCGGCTGCATCACGGCGAAGGCGTCCTCGCCACGGAACACTGGCTCCGCCAGGCCGAGCAGCGCCTCTTCAGGCTGCCCGGGGACGAGGCCGCGGAGACCCCGGGCTGAGGCTCAGCGCGGGATCCAGGCCACGTCGGCCACGCCGTTCACCGCGTTCTCGGCCCTCGCCAGGGCGAAGAGCCAGTCGCTGAGGCGGTTCACGTAGACGAGGACCTCCGTGGGCACGGGCTCCTCGGTGTTGAGGGCCACGATGTCCCGCTCGGCGCGGCGGCACACGGTGCGGGCGAGGTGGGCCCAGCAGGCGGCCGGCGTCCCGCCGGGGAGGACGAAGTGCTGCATGGGGGGCGCGAGGGCCGTCAGGCGGTCGATGTCGGCCTCCATGTCGGGGATCTCCCAGGTGGGCCGGGTCATCTTCTCGCCCAGGCTCTCCAGCCGGCTGGCGGGGGTGGCGAGGATGGCCCCCACCACGAAGAGGTCGTGCTGGACCTGCTCCAGGGCCGGCCCCGCGCCGGCCTCGGCGGTGGCGTGCAGGCGCAGGAGGCCCAGGACGCTGTTGAGCTCGTCCAGGGCCCCGTAGGCCATGAGGCGCTGGTGGCTCTTGTTCACCCGGTCGCCTCCGAAGAGGCCGGTCATCCCCTCGTCGCCGGTGCGCGTGTAGAGCTTCATGGTCGCCTCGCTGCCTCCAGGCTCCGCGCTCGAGGCCGCGGACTCAAGCCCCGCGAACCTGGGCGTTCAGGCCCCGCCGCGCTCCCGGCTCCAGGCCGCGGTGTCCAGGCGCCACTGGGCGAGGGCGGCCCGGCCCTCGGGATCCACCTTGCCCTGGGCCAGGGCCTCGTCCAGCAGCTCGTCGAAGGTGGCCAGGACCTTCAGGGGCACTTCCCGGGCCTGGAAGGCCGAGGCGGCCGCGTCCAGGCCGTAGCTGAAGAGGGCGAGGACCCCGAGGACGTGGGCGTCCTCCTTGCGCAGGGCCTCCACGCACTTGAGGCTGGAGCCGCCGGTGGAGATGAGGTCCTCCAGCAGCACCACCCGGTGCCCGTCGGCGTTCGGCCCCTCCACCTGCCGGGCCATGCCGTGCTTCTTGGGCTCGGGCCGCACGTAGGCCATGGGCAGGCCCAGCTCGTCGGCCACCATGGCCGCCCAGGGGATGCCGGCGGTGCTCGTGCCCGCCACCAGGGTGGGCTTCAACTCGGCGGCGAGGGCCGACAGGGCCAGCTTCACCTGGGTGCGGTGGTGCGGCAGGCCGAGGAGTTGGCGGTTGTCGCAGTAGATCGGCGCCTTCATCCCGCTCGCCCAGGTGAAGGGGGCCGACGGGGAGAGGCGGACCGCGCCGGCCTCGAGGAGGGCCCGGGCCACGCTCAAGGAAGCTCCAGGTCCGCGACGGGCTGCTTGCTCATGTAGCGCTCGGCCCCGTCGGGGAAGAGGGTGACCACGCGGGACCCCTCGGGAAGCTCGAGCGCGGTCCTGCGGGCCGCCCAGGCGTTGGCGCCGCTGCTGCCGCCCACCAGGCAGCCCTCGGTGCCGATGAGCTCCCGCGCCGTGGCGAGGGAGTCCGAATCCGCCACGTCGACGATCCGGTCGGCCAGGGCCAGGTCCAGGGAGCCGGGGATGAAGCTGTTGCCCAGACCCTCCACCTGCCACTCCTTCACCGGGGCGCCGCAGAAGACGGAGCCTTCCGGCTGGACCAGGACGGCGTGGATCCTGGGGTTCAGCTCCTTGAGCCGCTTCACGGTCCCCGTGAAGGTGCCGCCGCTGCCGCCGCCGATCACCACGGCGTCCACCCGCCCCTCCATCTGCTCCCAGATCTCCTCCGCCGTCGTGCGGTAGTGGGTGTCGGGATTGCTGGGGTTCTCGAACTGCTGGGGGACGTAGGCGTCGGGGATGGTCGCGGCCAGTTCGGCGCACTTCGCGATCGCCCCCTTCATGCCCTGCTCCTTGGGGATGAGCACCAGCTCGGCCCCGAGGGCCTTCATGAGCAGCATCTTCTCGCGGCTGTACTTGGTGGGGACGCAGAGGATGCAGCGGTAGCCCTTGGCCCGGGCCGCGATGGCGAGGCCGACGCCCGTGTTGCCGGCGGTGGGCTCGATGATGGTGGAGACGCCCGGGCGGATGAGGCCGGCCTTCTCGGCGGTCTCGATCATGCCCACGCCGATGCGGTCCTTCACGCTGCCGCCGGGATTCAGGTATTCCAGCTTCGCGAACAGGGCGCGGTCCGGGCAGAAGCGCGAAAGGTGGAGGAGGGGCGTGTGCCCCACCAGGTCCAGGATCGACTCGACGACGGGCCCGGTGCGGGCGGAAAGCGTAGGCATGGCGGCTCCGAACCCCCGATTCTATCGGCCGGATGCAGGGCGGACCAGGACCGGGACGGCGGCGCTGGTCACGGGTCCGGCTCAGCCCTTGGCCGCGTCCATCGCCCTGAGCCGGTCGTCGCCGTCCCGGGTGACGGCCGCCAGCAGGGACTCCCCTTCGGCGAGGAGCTGGCTGCAGCGCGCCTCCATCTCCGCGCGGTAGGCCGGATCCGCGATGTCCTTGAGATTGATCAGCACGTTCCAGAGGCCGCCCCGGAGCCCGGCGAAGGCGGTCTGCGCGCCCACCAGCGCGTCGGTGAGGGAGGCCGGGTTGCCCACCCGGGCCACCGCCCCCGCCAGCCGCAGGACTTCCAGGCTGGCCTGGGCCGTGCGCAGGGGGACGTCGGCCGCGGCCTTCAGGCCCTCGAGCATGGCCGCCTCCCGTGTGGCCTTCTGGGCCGGCGTGGCCTGGGGGAGCCTGCGGGCCTCCATGTAGGCGTTGAAGGCCTCCGTATCGGCATCCACGGCCCGCAGGAGTTCGTCCTTGAGGGCCTGGGCCCCCTCGGCGACGCGCAGGCACTCGGCCTCGGCCTCCGGTGTGCCGGCCTTGCCCTGGGTGAGGTTGGCCACCATGGAGGCGAGGCCCGCCCCCAGGGCCCCCGCCAGGGCGGCGATGGAGCCGCCTCCGGGGGCGGGCGTGTCCCGGGAGACCTCGTCGGTGAAGGCCCCCATCCTCATCGAGGCCAGCGCCCCGTCCCGCGGGGCCAGGCCGAGCACCTTCTTCTCCACTTCGAAGGGCGCCACGTCGTTCAGGCCCAGGCTGTGGACCGCGGCCTGGAGCAGGTCGGATTCGGGCACGAAGGGGGACTTGCCCTGCAGGCGGAGATAGTGGCGCCCCGCGTCGAGGAGGGCCGCCGCCGGGACGAGGCCCACGATCTCGCTGCCGGTGACCACCAGGCCGCGGTCCATGGCCATGCGCCGGGTGGCGTCGTAGACGGCCTGGAGCGGAGTCGTCCTCCAGTCCGTGAGGTTGATGCTGAGCTGGGCCCGCTGGTAGGCGTCCACGTACCAGCCGATGGCCTTGCAGGCCCTGAAGAGGCCGGCGCGGTAGGCCTTCCGACCCACCACGCCCCGGGAGGCGTCGAGGTCGTTGAGGGCCAGCAGGTCCCTGAGCGCGTAGCCGTGCGCGTCCTGGCAGTGGGCCTCCAGGGCCTCGAAGCTGCCCGCGTCATGGTCGCAGTTGCCGCAGGGGAAGCACCCCTCCCGATAGAAGATCACCTCGCCGCTGTCGTAGCGGGCGTTGCGCTGGCCCCGCCGGGCCACCCGCCCCTTCTCCCGCAGCTCGAAGGCGATGTCCGTGGCCAGGGCCTTGTCCCGGGTGTTGAGGGTGATGTTGTAGGCGATGAGGAATTCCCGGGCGCCGATGATGGTGGCCCCCGCCGCAGGATTGAATTCGCTGGGGCCGAAGTCGGGCGACCAAACCGGGTCCTTCAGCTTGTCGGCGAGGCCCTCGTACTCGCCCTTGCGGACCGCGGCGAGGTTCCTCCGCTCCGGCCGGGAGGCCGCGGCCTCGTAAAGGTAGACGGGGATGCCCAACTCCCGCCCCACCCGGGCCCCCAGGCGCCTGGCCAGCTCCGCGCATTCCTCGAGGCCGAGGCCGGAGACCGGGACGAAGGGGCAGACGTCGGTGGCCCCCATCCGTGGGTGGGATCCGGAGTGCACCCGCATGTCTATGACTTCAGAAGCCTTCTTGATCGCCCGGTAGGCCGCTTCCAGGGCGGCTTCGGGCGGTCCGAGGAAGGTCACCACCGTCCGGTGGGTGTCCGCCCCCGGGTCCACGTCCATCAGGCGGACCGATGAGACCCCCCGGATCGCCTCGCAGATGGCCTCGATGCGCGCGGCATCCCGGCCCTCCGAGAAGTTGGGGACGCACTCCACGAGTTGTGAATGCACGGGCACCTCGCCGGGAAGGGGGGCGGACGGGCGACGCCCCTCCGGACTCCATTCTGTCCCGGAACCCGGCCGCCCGCCCTCAGGGGGTGACCGTGAGCGTCCCCTTCATGTTCTGGCCGCAGTGGCTGGTGCAGTAGAACGGGTAGGACCCGGGGACGTTGACCACGGTGGTGGGAACCGAAAGCGTCTGGCCCTGGGCCATGAGCGTGGTGCCGCCGAACTTGCCGTCCGGCGCGCAGTTGCTGCCGGAGGTGACGCTGTGCCCGCTCGAGAGCCAGACGAAGGTGACCGGGGTGCCCGCCTTGACAGTCAGGTTGGGCGGGTCGAAGACGAGCCCACCGGAGGTGCCCACATTGATGACCTGCCCGGAGATGCCGCCCCCCGACGGGGGGGCCGACCCGCCACCGCTCCCTCCGCAGCACAACAGGGCCAGTCCCAGTCCTGCCCCTGCCAGGAGCCAGCCCGGCGAGGGGAAGCGGCGGGGGGTGCATCGGGAAGCGGTCATGGCGGGACTCCAGTGGTGATCAGCCTAGGCTTTCCCGCCGCGCGTTCAAGCTCTAAGCACATAAAAATCAAAGAGTACGAGTTCCGGACTCCGGACCTCGGGGATCGAGCCGGCCGTCTTCTGGGATGAAGCGTTGGGGGAGCAGGGAGTATAATACTGGCGTACTCCCTGGCCGCATCTGGGTGGATTTCCCGTCCACTGGTTCCATAAGGCCAATGAAATCCGTAGGGCTGGCAAGATGATTGCTACTGCGGATCCTGTATGTCGAAATCACGTTTATGCGGTTTGGACCCGCGCCCGAATATTTTTCCTCCCTGGCACTTGTATTCCTGTGACCCCAGACCTGATACTTCTCGGGTATCCATTTGTCCTTGGTCCCCGCTTGGTGACCAATCTCCTTGTCCCCCTAACCCCTTCTTCCCGGACCCGCTGGACGGCACGTCATCAAACCTCCCGGTTTGAATCCACACGGCCCCGGACCCCCGACATGTTCCAGATCTGCGACAGGGCCCTGCCCCGTCCCGCTCTTTAACCCCACGTCCTTTCGGACATTCAACCTTGAGAGTGCTCATCTCTCATCTCCAAGGAGGTCTCATGAACCGTCAGATTCTTCGCACCGCGGCCGGAATCGGCTCCCTTTCGGCGCTCGCGCTGGTGATGGTGGCGTGCGGCGGCAGCAGCTCGTCGGCGCCGCAGCAGCCGGCGAACCAGGCTCCCAGCAAGCCGCTGATCAGCACCGGTCCGACGACCGCGATCACCAAGCACCAGTACATCTACAACCTGACGTCGACGGATCCCGAGGGTGACGCGATCACCTTCTCGATGAGCCCGGCGAACACGGACGCGACGATCAACGGCAACACGCTGACCTACCGCCCGTCGGTGGCGACGGCGCAGACGGTGACGCTGTCGGTGATCGCGACGGACAGCAAGGGCGCGGCCTCGGCGGCGGGGACGGTGGCGGTGAACGTGCTGCTGAACCGGGCTCCGGTGTTCAGCAGCCCGACGTCGTTCAGCCTGACGGGCACGGGCCCGGCGATCCCGGGCGCGTTCAACTACGCGGCCTCGGCGGTGGATCCGGACGGCGACACGGTGACGTACGCGCTGCAGGGCACGCCCTCGGCGGTGGACAACACGGGCGCGGCGGTCTCGGGCATCGGCGTGACGGTGAACCCGACGACGGGCATCACGACGTTCACGGGTTCGGTGCCGACGGGCAAGACGTCGGTGACGATCACGTTCACGGTGCGCGCGACGGACACGGTGGCGACGGGCTTCACGGGCGACTTCTCGGACCGCGTGGTGACGGCGACGTACTTCTCGGGGAACGTGGCGCCGGTGATCGCGGCGTCGTCGGTTCCGGCGGTGCCCCAGAACCACGGGATCCCGGCTCCGGGCTTCCAGTTCGTGGCGACGGACGCGAACCCCGGCGACACGCAGACGTGGTCGACGGTGGGCACGGTCCCGGCGGGCATGACGCTGACGAGCGCGGGCAAGCTGACGTGGACGAGCAATTTCGCGACGGGCGCGGATTTCGCGGCCCGCCAGATCACGGTGAAGGTGACGGACAGCGGCGGTCTCTCGGACACGCGGACGTTCACGATCAACGTGGTGCAGGACACGAAGCCGAACTTCGTGACGCAGACCTACACGGAGACGGTGGGCGGCGTGCAGTTCTTCGATCCGAGCCGCGTGCGGCAGCAGGTGAACAGCCGGCTGCGGTTCACGCTGCTGGACAACGACGCGACGGACCGCGAGTTCTTCTCGGACGTGACGCAGCAGCAGAAGGGCTGGCGCGCGAACGTGCTGGCGTCGGACGCCGAGAACGACGCGGTGCAGTACTCGGTGGAGACGAACTCGGTGTTCCGCCACGGCACGGCGCACACGGACACGTCGGCGCCGAACTACCCGGGCGTGGACCCGAACACGGGCGAGATCCTGTGGACGGCCAACCGCCAGCGCTACAACAACGGCGCGACGGCCGCGGGCGACGTCTCGATTTCGAACAACTACCTCTTCCATGACTACTCCCAGAGCAGCTACGGCGACTCGGTGCGCAACCGCCTGGACGCCTCGAACTGGTCGTTCACGATCCGGGCGCAGCAGCTGATCGGCGGCGTGGCGACGCCGGGACAGTTCAACACGAACACCCTGGTGATCAAGGTGCAGCCGAACGACCGTCCGTGGGTGGGCGCGCTGGACATCATCCAGGCCGCGGCCCTCTCTCACGGCGTGTACGTGGGCGGCGGCAGCCTGGTGGCCGGCGTGGGCCGTCCCTCGATCCAGGAGCCGGTGGCCTCCGACACGTCGACGCCGGGCACGGCCTCGTCCTGGATCTGGCAGATGCAGGATCCGAGTTCGCTGCCGCTGTCCTTCTCGGCGAACGACTACTCGATCTACGACCCGAACACGAGCGGCATCGACGGCCACCAGGACGCGATCCAGGTGAACTTCGGCACCCGGCCCCTGACCAGCGACGTGGCCGGCCTCTACTACCTCGTGTCCGGCAACATCGACACCAACCCGACCTTCCCCAGCCAGGACCCGACGACGAACTTCCCGGCCTTCGCGGCCTCCCAGAGCCAGCCGAACGGGTTCTACAACCCGTGGATCGGCGGCAGCCTGGGCAACTTCGTCGTGACCTGGGCCCCGGTGCGGATCCAGTACACCCTGAGCCGCTACATCGGCCTGGGCTCCTACGGCTTCGGCATCGTGGGCGAGGACCAGTACGGCCGCGCCAACTCCGCGACCCGCAACATCTACCCGGTCTTCGGCACGGTGAAGTTCTTCAACAGCCGCGTCGTCCACAAGGCTGACTCCACCGCCGGCGAGATCGACGCCCAGCCCCGCGGCCGGTTCACCTCCACGGGCAACAACTACAGCACGTCGCTCTCGGACGAGAGCTACTGGTTCAGCTACCTGCCGGTCGGCATCAGCAACGCCGGTGGATCCGAGGAGTGGATCGACGCCGCCAGCACCGTGACTTACGGCTCCGACCTGTTCGGCCGCTCCAACGGTGACGGCGCCTACGCCTCGGGCCGCAACGGCCTGGCGGGCGCCCCCGGCGCGGGCAACTACTACCTTGCCAGTGCCGGCGCCTGGCACACGCTGGATGGCAATGATGGCGGATCCTTCGTCATTGACGGCTACCCCGCGAATCCGCTGAACACCACCCTGAACCCGGCCTCCCGCGCCGCCGCCAAGCCCAGCACCGGCGGCAGCTACAGCGGCCCCGCCTTCGTCCAGTTCAAGGGCGGCGCCCCCGACGGCCTCGCCTCGGCTCCCGTGCAGACCACGGTCCAGCCCACTGGCGCCTACTCGGACAACGAGGCCGACGCCCGCGTCGTGCCCTCCAACAGCCCCTACCAGTTCGCCATCAACAACGCGGACTACTTCACCTCCTCCCTTGGTGTCAGCCACGGCAACGACGGTCTGACGCCCGGCCAGCCCCGCTACATGAACCCCTTCGCCCAGGGCGATGACGACGGTTCGGGCCAGTTCCCCTGGGGCAACCTGATCCCCCGCTACTTCGCGGGCAAGGTGCAGAGCGAGGTCAACTACGACCAGACCGTCGCCGGCCGCGCCTTCTACTTCTCGCCGGCCACCGAGGGCACCCTCGACCTCGGCGACATCCTCTCCGGCGGCACCGGCATCGGCTTCGTGGGCGGCTCCAGCCAGCTCGACGTGGACGGTCCCCGGCTGCGCATGTCCTACACCTGGCCGACGATCGTCACCAACACCGCCACCGGCTACCCGGCCGCCAGCTCCGCGAACCTGTTCTACGAGACGGACGTGATGGAAGTGGCGACGCCGAACATCAGCGGCAACGCCCGGTTCTTCTTCACGGGCAACTACCCGGCGGGCTTCGCCTTCACGGCGTCGCCGAACCCGATCGGCCTGGCCATCCAGGAGAACGGCGACGGCGTCTACACCGCCGGCGGCAACCCGAACTTCTTCGGCAAGTTCGGCCTGATGGCGGCGGCGGCCAGCACCATGACCAGCCGCGGCGTGCAGACCTCCACGGCCCCGCACCAGCCGATCCACGCGGTGACGGACTCCATCTGGATCCCGAACAACGCGAACCTGCACTTCAACTTCCCCAACGCCTACTCCACCCCCGCGGGCGGCGGCAACAACACCGAGATCCCCTTCATCGGCATCAAGGGCTACCTCGACTCCGCCATGACCCTGGGTCTCAACAACCGCAACCTGACGAACTTCGCCAACGACGCGAACCTGCAGGCCACGCCGGGCAACCACAGCTACCTGAGCCTCGGCACCAACGCCGGCAACCAGAGTCTCAGCGCCTGGAACCAGGACATGCCCGCGAACCCTGCGCGACTCGACACCAACGCCGGCGACCGCGTGTTCTTCCTGTGGATGAAGAAGGACGTCACGGCCACCACGGACCTGAACGCCTACGCCTGCTGGGGCGGCTCCATGCTGAGCGCCGGCTCGGTGGTGAACGCCACCGGCGGCCGCACCACGGCCCCCGGCTTCACCATGAGCTCCTCGGGCCTGACCATCACCAACGCGCAGATCTCCTTCGCCGAGATGGGCGGCCAGCTGGGCGCCAAGAACCAGCCGCTGAACAGCAACACCTCCATCGGCACCTGGCGCCGCACGGAGTTCGACCTGATCCGCAACATCATGGGCGCGCCCGCGCAGTCCGGCCTGGCCTCCCGCGTGAAGCTGGTGGACCCCTCGGTCGCCGTCACCACCTTCAACACGCCTGAGCCCCAGGTCGTCACCGCCGCCACCTTCGACGCCGTCGGCATCAACACCGAGGACGCCATCACGCAGAACAGCGTGGTCGTCTACGGCCTGAAGGACCGCGGCACGAAGACCTCCCAGAACGGCGCCTCCTACTCGAACCGCCTCGGCGAGGCGGGCCTCGAGGCCGGGGCTCCCGTGATCGCCCAGTGGTGGAACACCGGCAACGGCTCCGACATCGCCAGCGGCAGCTTCCCCAACGTGATGAAGGCCTACAGCACCACCTGGCTGCCCTCCGAGTACGTCGAGCTGGTGCACGTGAACCACAACTTCGTCTCCAAGGTCGAGGCGCCCCAGAGCATCAACACCGGCGCGGCCCAGGACTCGGTGGCCAAGGTCATCCTGCAGCTCGGCCTGATCGCCCCCAAGGGCCACACCCTCCTGACCGGCGACCTGAAGCCCGTCGTCACCCCGGTCCGCCAGCTCAACATCAACGACTTCCAGACCAACCTGGCTGACGGCTCCGTCGAGGTCGGCACCCGCCTCGACATCTTCAACGGCAACGCCCGCAACACCGCCACGGGCCAGCCCGCCGCCACCGCGCCGTTCTACAAGATCTTCAACGGCCGCGGCACCGCCGCCAACGACCACACCCTGGACGGCTACAGCAACATGCAGCTGACCTTCCAGCCGGCCGTCAACGACCTGCGCCACCCCAGCGGCTACATCGTCACCATCTACGAGGTGGTGTACGGCGCCACGGGCTACGCGGCGACGGCGACCTTCACCGGCAACGGCACCCTGGTGCGCCCCATCGCCGAGTACCGCATGGGCCACCTGGGCGGCATCGGCGCGTACCAGACGCTGAACCTGCCCCCGATGTACACCTTCGCCCTGAACCACGGCACGAACTACGGGGCGGGCACCACGGCCTTCTACGCCGTCAAGGTGCGCAACGTCTGGATGGAAGGCACCGAGGGCAACGCCGGCCACAGCTTCGACATGGGCAAGGAGCCCTTCGCGACCCGCTTCCCCATGGCCTACGCGGACGTCCTGTCCGGCACCTTCGTGGTGCAGTACTAATCCAAGATCCCCCGGATCGACGGAAGGGCCCCGAGAGGGGCCCTTCCTTTTTCCAGCTGTCCGAGGAAGAAGGCGGGACGGAACGCCTCCGGCGGACGGTACACTGGAGGGTCGCGCCCGCCCCGGGCGCCCGGAGTACGCATGCCCAGGACTGCCCGAACGCTTGGACGCGGCCATGGCCTCTGGCTCCCGCCCCTGGCGCTCCTGCTGGCCTGCGGCGGCGGAGGCGGTTCGGCGCCCCCGGATCCCGGGGGCAAGAACACCGCGCCGACCAACGTGGTGATCACCGGATCCCTGACGCCCAAGGAGCAGCACCCGAGCACCTACGCGCTGGCGGCGACTGACGCGGAGGGCGACCTCTTCACGTTCACCTCCTCCTCGCCCGGGGCGGTGGTCCAGGGACTCAGCCTGGTCTACACGGCGCCGGCGCCGGGCGCGCAGACCCTCAGCGCCGTGGCGACGGACACCCACGGGAACGCCTCGGTCCCGGGCACGCTCGCGGTCACCGTCGTCGCCAACGGCGCGCCGGTCTTCATCAGCGCCCCGGCGGTCCAGTTCACCAATCCCGCCACCAACGTGCCGCCCTCCTACACCTACACCCCGAGCGCCACCGAGCCGGACGGGGACGAGGTGATCTTCAGCCTCCTCGCGGGCAGCGTGCAGCAGGCCGTGGACCTTCCGGGCGCCCCCGGGGCCTTCACGGCCCAGCCCGACACCAGCCTCGCGACCCTGAACGGGGGGACGCCCAACACGTCCTTCCAGATTCCGTCCACGGTCCCGGTGGGCGCCTCCGGGAAGCGGGTGCGGTTCACCGTCCGCGCGGAGGACCGGATCGGCACCCGCCTGCTCGGAGCCAAGTCCGACCTCGTGGTGACGGTCACGATCTTCGCGCGCAACGAGGCGCCGGTCATCGGGACGCCGGTGGTCCCGGCCTTCACCCAGTACCACTCCTTCAGCGGCGTCCAGCTTCCCGCCAGCGACCCGAACGGGGACGCCCTCACGTGGAGCCTCGTGCAGGTGAGCCCGGCGGCTCCCGGGCTCGCCCTCAGCGCGGACGGCAAGCTGTCCTGGACCTCGGTGCCGGACACGACGGCGCGGACGCTCACCGTCAAGGTGGACGACCTCCGGGGCGGCACCGACACGAAGGCCTTCACCATCCAGGCCCTTCCCGACACGCTTCCGGCCATCAGCTCCGCGGCCTACGGGGAGACGGTGGGCGGCGTGCAGTTCCACTACCCGGAAAACCTGAAGTCCAAGGTCTTCGTCCGCACGCGCTTCCACTGGAGCGACCCCCTGGCCACGGACGGCGAGTTCATGGCGGGCGGACCGCCCTCGGCCCTCTACGGCTGGCGGGCCGGGATCCTGGCCACGGACGCGGAGGGCGACGGCGTCCGCTTCGCGGTGAAGCCGGGCTCGGTCACCCGCTTCGGCGCCCCCTTCGCCGACACCAGCGCCCCGTCCTACCCCACCATCGACGCGGTGTCCGGGGAGATCACCTGGAAGCCCAACCGGCTGCGGGGCAGCGTGCCGGCCGACGCCGGGGACGCCCAGGTCAATCCCGCCGCCTTCGGGAACTGGACCTTCACCCTCCAAGCCCAGGAGCTCGACCGGGGCGTCCCCATCCCCGGCCAGGCCGGCGAGGCGACGTACACCATCAAGGTCCTGCCCAACGATCCGCCCCTGGTGGGCGCCCTCCGCACCTTCGTTCCCGGCGAGGCCCTGGTGGCGGGCGTCTCGCTGGGCGGCGGCACCACGGGCACGAATTTCGGCCGGCCGGCCCTGCAGCAGCCCCTGGCCTCGGAGGACGCGACCCCCGGCAGCCCGGCCCTGTGGTCCTGGCAGGTGGGCGGGCCGGGCATCCCGGACGCGGCCGCGGAGGACTACAAGATCGCGGACCCCAACAGCCTCGCCTCCGACGGCCACCAGGACGCCCTCAAGGTGGACCTCGGCAGCCGGACCCTCACGTCCGCCGGGATCGTGACCGGGGGCCTCCTGGGCCTCAAGCCCGGTACCCACTTCCCGGCCGTGGACACCACGGGGAACCTCCCGGCCTGGGACACGGGCACCGGCCTCATCAACGGCTTCTACAACCCGTGGCTCCTCGGCACGGGCCCCGGCGGGTCCTTCAACGTGAAGTGGGCGCCGGTGCGGCTCCAGGCGGTGCTCGCCCGCTACCTGGGCGGGGCGGTGTACGGCTTCCCGGTGGTGGCGGAGGACCAGTACGGCTACGCCACCAACCGCACGGTCGGGATCCATCCGCTCTTCGGCTCCCTGCGGTTCTTCAACCACCGGATCCTCCTGCGCGCCGACACGGCCCCGGACCTCTTCGCGCCCCTGGGCGCCTTCCTGGCCGCCGGGAACACCGCCAGCGGCGGGAACCGCTACGTCTTCTCCTACCTCCCCATGGGGGTCAGCGGCGCGGCGAACCAGGAGGAGTTCATCCAGGGCGGCGCGCGCACCTTCGGGGTGGACTTCTTCGGGCGTCCGGACGGCGTCGGCGCCCCCGCCAGCGGCATGGCCTTCTCCTTCGGCCTCCCGGCGGCCACCGCGGGCGCCTGGCTCACCAGCGACGGCGCGGTCGTGGGCTCGGCGGGGCTCTATCCGGGCCACGTGCTGAACGCGGCCCTCAACCTCCCCGCCTCGGCGGCGGGCACTCCCGCCACCGCCCCGGGGGCGGCCGCGACCTACACCCAGCTCCGGGGCGGAGCCCCTGCGGGCCTGGCGACGGACCCCGTGGTGCAGGCGGTGAACGTCTCGGGCGCCTATGCCGACGGCGAGGCGAGGCTGAAGGCGATCCCCTCCTCCTCGCCCTACCTCTTCAGCGTCCGCAACGCCGCGCGACCCTTCGCCGGCGACGGGCTGGCCACGGCGCGCCACCTGCAGGGCCTGGACACCAGCCGCCGCTGGTACTACGGCCGGGTGCAGAGCGACGTGAACTTCCTGCAGACCGGCGCGGGCCGCCCGGTCCTGCTCTCCCGGACCCCGGCCTCCACCCAGGACGTGAACATCCTCCAGACCCCGCTGAACACCTACGCGCGGTTCCGGGTGACCTTCGGCTGGCCCCTCACGGTCTCCGCCACCGCGCCGGGGTATCCCGCGGCCGGGTCCAGCAACCTCTTCAAGGAGACGGACATCCTCCAGATGGCGCTGCCGAACCTCTCCGGGAACGCGCGCGCCTTCTTCTCCGGCAACACGCCCGGCGTCACCAACCCGGGGAACGTCACCTCCCCGGACAACTACTTCGGCAAGCTCGGCTTCACCACGCGCCCCACGGCCTTCAACGGCACCGGCGCCAGCATCACCGCCGCGCCCCACCAGCCGATCCATGCCGTGACCGACGCGCTGTGGCTGCCCAACAACGCCGACGGCAGCGCCTACCCCAACGCCTACACCACGCCCGCCGGAGGCGGCGTCTTCTCCGACGTCCCCTTCGCGGGAGTGCGCGGGTGGCTCGCGCCGGCGGCCTCCGCGGGCCTCGCCACCCTGCTGCGGGGGACGGTGGCGAACCTGGGCAACACCCAGCAGGCCTTCGCGCGCCTCGCCGTGGCGGGCAGCGCCTCGAACCTGTCGGTCACGGGCGATCCCGTGGACGGCAACGTCAACCCGCCGCTGCTGGACAGCACCACGCAGAAGGACCGCATCTTCTTCCTGTGGATGAAGGCCAACGAGACCCCGGCCATGCCCAATGCCTACGGGACCTTCGCGGGCTCCGTGCTGCAGCAGGGCCCGGCCCTGTCGGTGCTCGGCGGCGCGACCACCGTCACGCAGGCCTACGACATGGGCGCGGGTCTCGCGAACCCCCTGGCGGTGGTCTCCTTCGCCGCGTTGGGGCAGACCAACAACGGCCCCAACCAGACCCTCAATTCCGCGCCCTCCCTCCAGGCCTGGAACCGCTCCCAGTTCGAGGCGCTGCGCCTGCTGATGGGCGCGCCCTCGGTGCCCGGGTCGGCCGCGCGGGTGCGGGTGGCGGACCCCGCCACGGACGAGACCCAGGGCGCCGGCGCCACCACCGCGCTGCGCTTCGACGGCGGCCAGCCCACCTTCGACGGGATGACCGCCAACAGCCTCGTGGTCTACGGCCTGAAGGACCGGCGGGCCTCCGGCGGACGGCTCGGGGAGGCCGGCCTCGAGCCGGGCTCGCCGGTGCTCGCCCAGTGGTGGAACACGGGCTCGTCGGACGTGGCCCTGGCGGCCTTCCCAGGGGTGATCCAGGCCTTCGCCTCCGGCTGGCTGCCCGCGGACTTCACCGAGGTGGTGCACGTGAACCACAACTTCGTGGGGAAGGTGCAGTACCCGGGCACGGGCCCCACGGACTTCGTGGCCAAGGTGGCCCTGTCGGCGGGACTCGTGGCGCCCAAGGGGCACGCGCTGCTCACCGACGCCGGCGGCGTGCGGCCGGTGGTGACTCCGGTGCGCAACCTGATGATCCAGGACCTCAAGGCCAACACGGCCGCGGGCTCCGTCCTCCCGGGCACGCGGCTGGACATCTTCAACGGCACCGCGGCGGACCTCGCCACGGGCGCCCCGGCCCCGGGCCTCGCCTCCTACAAGCTCCTGGACGGCAACGGCACCGGGAACGGCGACCTCCGCCTCTACGCCGACTCGAACGTCCAGGTGCTCTTCCAGCCCTCGGCCTCGGATCTCCGCCATCCCTCGGGCTACGTGGTGTCCCTCTACCAGGTGGGCACCAGCGGAGCCGGGACGCAGACCACCACCCTCACCCTCCTGCGGGAGATCCGCATGGGCCACGAGGGCGGCCGCGGGGCCCAGCAGACCCTCAACCTCCCGAGCTTCCGCGCCATCCTGCCGGGCAACCTCGGCCAGAACCAGGCCTTCGCGTTCAAGATCCGCACGGTGTGGATCGAGGGCGACGACGGCGCCGCCGGCCACAGTCTGGACCTCGGGAAGCAGCCCTTCGCCCAGGGCATCCCCCACGCCTACGCGGACCTCCTGTCCGGCGTGCTCATCGTCGCCTACTGACCTCACCTCCAGGGACCGCCATGACCAAGACCTCCAGGAAGAAGACCGCCAACCCCTACGTGCAGGGGATCATCAACGCCGCCTACAACCAGCAGAAGCTCGGGAACCGCGCCCAGGCCGAGGTGCTCTACCACCAGGTGCTCCGCGAGGAGCCGGGCAACCCCTTCGCCCTCTATGGCCTGGGGGCGCTGGCCCTGCACGCCGGGGAGATGCCCAAGGCCGTGGAGCTGCTCCAGGGCGCCATCCTCAACGGCTACCGCGAGGCCACCGCCTACAGCCACCTCGGCATCGCCCTGCAGACCTCGGGCCGCCTGGACGAGGCCCTCGAGACCTACGCCGCCGGCCTCCGGAAGTTCCCCAAGGATCCCTCCTGGGTGAACAACACTGCCGTGGTGCTGGCCCAGAAGGGCGACCTGGAGGGCGCCCTCCGCGAGGCCCGGCTGGTCATCAAGAACTTTCCCAAGGACCTCCGCGCCTACCTCAACGCCGGCCAGTTCCTCACCGAACTCGGCCGCTACGAGGAGGCCGAAGCCATGTTCCGCAAGGCCCTCGAGCTCGAGCCCGAGCACATCCAGGCCCGCGCGGCGCTCGTGAGCGTGGAGCGGATGAGGGTGGAGGCCGCGAGGAAGTAGCGGTCTCAGGCGCCGCGGGCCGCCCTCCGACCCTCCCGCACGAGCTGCCCGCAGGCGCCGGCCACGTCCTGGCCGCGGCTGCGGCGCACGCTGACGGTGAGGTTCGCGGCGGCGAGGATGCGGCACAGCTCGGAGACCCGGGCCTCGTCCGGGGGCTCGAAGCCGCTGCCTTCGTGGGGATTGAAGGGGATGAGGTTGATCTTGCTGGGGAAGCGCCGCGCGAAGGCCGCGAGGCGCCGGCCGTCCTCGGGGCTGTCGGTGACGCCCTTGAGGAGCACGTACTCCAGCGTGACGCGCTCCCCCTTCTCCAGGGGGAAGGCCTGCAGGGCGTCCGCGAGGGCGGCCAGGTTCCAGACCTTGTTCACCGGCATGATGCGGGAGCGGTAGGCGTCGGTGGTGCCGTTGAGGCTCAGCGCGAGGCGGGGCCGCTTCCGGAAGGACGCGAGGCGCTGGATGCCTGGCACCAGCCCGGAGGTGCTCACGGTGATGCGCCGGGGGGAGAGGGCGAGGCCGAGGGGATCGGTGAGGGTGGCGAAGGCCTCCATCACGTGGTCGAGGTTGTGCAGCGGCTCGCCCATGCCCATGAAGACCAGGTTCACGCGGGTGCCGGGGGGCACGCCGTGGTGGACCAGCATGGCCACCACCTGGCCCACGATCTCCGCCGCGGTGAGGTTGCGCACGATGCCCATGAGTCCGGTGGCGCAGAAGGTGCAGCCCATGGCGCAGCCCACCTGGCTGGAGAGGCAGAGGGTGGTGCGGCCGGCGTAGGGCATGAAGACGCCCTCCACCTGCTTGCCGTCGGCGAGGCGGAAGGCGTGCTTGGTGGAGCCGTCGGCGCTGGGCAGCGATTCGGTGATCGCCGGCCAGGCCAGGTCCACCTCGGCCTCGAGGCGCCTGCGGAGGGTCTTGGGCAGGGCGGTGAAGGCCTCCCAGGTCGGATAGCGGTGGAGGTAGAGGCCCTCGAAGAGCTGCGCGGCCCGGTAGGCGGGTTCTCCCAGGCCGCCCGCCAGCCCGGCCAGCCCCGCGCGGGAGAGGCCGGCGGCGTTGGGCCGAGCCGGGGGCGCCCCCTCCGGGGCGGGGCGGTCCCAGGCGGCGGAGGTCATTCCACCGAGATCCGGAAGGTCTTCAGCAGGGCGAGGTCCTCCGGCGACCACAGGGACTCCGCGGCCGGGGCCTCCCCGGGGGCCGGCGTGGCCTCCAGGGAGAGGTTGAGCTCGAACCCGGCCCGCTGGACCGCCAGGACGAGGTCCCGGCAGCGCGGATCCCCCAGCAGGGCGGCCACCAGGGCCTCCCCCAATTCGTCCACCGTCCGGCGCAGATCCTCCGGAATGTCCATGGCCGTCCCCCGGCCCATTCTATCCCGCGCGCCCCCCGCCGCGGGGGAGGCTCGCGAACACCGCCCTGAGCCCGTGCCGGAGGGCCTCCCGGTTGAACCGAGCCCCCACGTGGGCGGCCCCGGCGGCCCGGAGCCGGGTCCAGAGGGCCTCGTCGTGGTGGAGGCGCAGCACGGCGTCCACGAAGCCCGCGTCGTCCTCCGCCTCGAGGGCCGTCTCCCCGGCGACGAGGCCCAGCCCCTCGAAGCCCCGGCGGGTGCCCACCACCGGCGTGCCATGGGCCAGGCTGTCCAGCACCTTGATCTTGATGCCCGCCCCCAGGCGCACCGGGAGGGCCTGCACGCGGTGCCGCGCCACCGCCGCCGAGAAGTCGGGGACCCAGCCGTGGAGGCGCACGCGGTCCTGCAGGTCCTCCGGCACCTCGATCCTCGGGCGGACCATGGCCAGGCCGTAGAGGTGGAGCTCCAGGTCGGGCCTCCGCGCGAGCAGCGCGGGCATCAGCTCCAGGAGCCTGCGGGCCGCGTCCACGTTGCCCTCGTGGTCCCCGCCGAAGAAGCAGAGGCCCTGGCGGGCGGCGAAGGGCACCGCCAGGGCCGCCGGCTGGAGGTCCACCGCCATGGAGGCGACGAAGGCGCGGGACCGCTCGCCGCCGGCGAAGCGCAGGGCCTGGCCCCGGTCCAGGCCGCTCACGTAGACCACGGCGTCCGCCTCCCGGACGAGGGCGTTGAAGCGCTTCTGGAGGATGGCGCGGGGCACCGCCTCCAGGAGCGGGGCCTGGGACTTGTAGAGGTAGTCGTTGGCGTCGAAGACCACCGGGAAGGAGCGGGCCCAGAGGCGGCGAAGGGTGGCCACCAGGTGCACCGCGGCGCCCAGGGAGGTGCTGTTCCAGAGGTGGCCCAGCCAGAGCACCTCCGGCGGGGCGAGGCGGTGCAGGGACTCGAAGACGCTGCCCTCGAAGGTGTAGGCCCCCTCGGCCTCCAACTCCTTCAGCCCCGGCGGCGGCTCATGGAGGGGCGCGAGGCAGGCGTGGCGCACCCGGTGGCCATCCGCCAGCAGTTCCCGCAGCACCGCCAGGAAGCGCTGCTCGCTGCCCCCCTTGCGGGGATCCACCGGCAGGTCGGTGACCATCAGGAGGTCCCGGGGTCGGGGCGGGGGCTGGGGCTCGGGGTCCGGTTCCGGCTCGCGGACGGCCTCGATCTCCGCGGCCGTGGGCCCGAGCCCCACCAGGGGCAGCGGACAGCGCCAGCGGGCCTCCCGCACGTCGGCGGCGCCGGGGAAGTGGCCCGCGAGCAGGGCGCGCAGCTCGGGCTCCTGCTCCAGGTGCAGGGCCTTGGCGGCCTCGTCCCACTCGCCGGTCTTGGCGAGGTCCGGCGGGTCCTCCCCCAGGGCGAGGTAGTGGAAGGCGTACTGGGAGCGGAAGTGGAGGGTGGGCGCGCCGTTGAAGGCCACCCGGACCCCGCTCTCCACCAGGGCGTTCCAGACCAGGCGGCTGCCCACCGGCGTGAAGGGGCGCGGCATCAGGGACCACAGGGGCTGGAAGCGGAAGGCGGCCCGGGTGAAGAGGTGGCAGCCCGTGTCCACGGTGACGGCCTCGTGCGTGGGGTCCACGTCGATGGGCATGGGGCTGCCGTCCTCCCACCGGCAGAAGGTGCGGCGGCTGCTCACCACCTCGGCGCCGGTGCGGCGCTGGTGCCGGACCAGGGCCTCCAGGTGCCGGGGATGGAGCCAGTTGTCCGCGTCCAGGTAGGCGATGGCGTCGAAGCCCTGGCGGATGGCGGAGAGCGCCCCGACGGTGCGAGGCGTGTGGCCGTTGTCCCGGGAGGCCACCGGCAGCACGACGTGCTGGGCCTTCCAGCCCTCCACGAAGGGCGCGGGCCGCCCGTCCGCCACGAGGATGTGGGTGGCCGGGTAGGTCTGGGCCAGCACGCTCTCATGGCCCTTGCGCAGCATGGCCTCCGGCTCGGCGTGGTAGGGGGTGACCACGGCGACCCGCAGGTCCCGGGGCAGGGGCGCCTGGCTCTCCCGCACGGCCATCTCGAAGAAGTCCTCGAACTGCCGCACCACCCCCTTGTCCTCGAAGAGGCGGCCCCGGCGGGCCTCGATCTCCGCCACCGCCCGGGCCCGGAAGCCCCGGTCCTGTCCCAGGCGCAGGGTGAGCGCTACGTATTCCTCCGCCGAGGCGGCCACCAGGTCCATCCAGCCCATGCGGGCGTACATCCCCCGGGTATGGCGGCCGCGCTGGAAGGTCTGCGGCCACGTGACCACCGGCGCCCCCATGGCGAAGGCCTGGAGGGAGGAGTTCATCCCGTTGAAGTGGGGCGTGTCGAGGACCACGTCCGCGAGGCGCAGGAGGCCGTTGAAGGCGTCCTCGTCGAGGCGGCCGAGGAAGACCACGCGGTCCAGGAGGTCCGGGAAGCGGCGGCGGAAGCGGGCGAGGAGGGCGTCCCGCCAGTGCGTGATGTCGCTGCGCAGCAGCACGAGGCGTCCCCCGGAGTCGCCCCGGAGGATGCCCTCGAGCACCGGGTCGAACTCGGGGTGGAACTTGAAGAGGGTCTGCGGGCAGACGTAGAGGCGGCCCTCCTCCGGCAGCCCGAGGTCGGCCCGGGTGACCGGACCCGGATCCCGGGGCGGGTAGTAGTAGGCCAGCGTGCCGGCGTCCTTCAGGAGGTGGAGCCGCTCGCTGTAGTGGGCCTGGGCGCCCTCGGGCTCGAAGAGGTCGCTGCTCACCCACCAGTCCACGTTGGGGATGCCGGTGGTGTCGGGGTGCCCGAAGCTGACGCACTGCACCGGGGCGAGCCGGGCGAAGGCCAGGAGCCACGAGAGCGTCTCCATGCCCAGGTCCTGGTAGAAGAGGACGTCGAGGCGCTGCTCCGCGATGAGGCGTCGCGCGTCCAGCAGGTTGTAGGGCAGGCGCACGAAGCGGTCGGCGGCCGCCTCGATGGCGCGGCTGGTCTCGTCGTCGTTGGGCAGGATGCTCAGGGCGACGCGTTCGAAGCGGGCGGGATCCGTCTCCCGGATGAGGCCGAGGCTGGTCTTGCCGATGCTGTGGTTCTTGAAGTGTCGGCTGAGGAAGCCCACCCGCAGGCGCCGCTGCCCGTCCCAGTCCGAGGGCTCGAGGCAGTGGGGCGCCATCCAGGTGAGGGCGGGGTGGGCCTGTTCCAGCACCTGCGCGAGCCTGGCGTGGAGGTCGCGGTCGCAGAGGCCCCGGTAGGCGGTGAAGAAGGTCGGCAGCAGGAAGTCCTGGAGGGGGTCGGTGCTCACCAGCCCCTCGTCGGCCAGCAGGTCGAGGTAGGCCTCCTGGGCCGCCCGCTCCCGGGGGATGTCCTCCAGGTCCGGCAGGATGGGGGGGATCGCGAAGGCCAGGCTCAGGCGGGCCGCGACGCTCCCGCCGCCTCCGAAGGCGCGCAGGAGGGCGCCGTGGGCCTCGGGGATGCGCCCCTGGGTGGCCAGCAGGAGGCCGAGGTTCAGGCTGGCGTCCGGGAGGCCGGGGTCCAGCGCCAGCGCCTCCCGCAGGCGCGCCTCCGCCGCCTCGTCCTGGAAGTCCGCCCGGCGGGCGGACCCGATGGCGGAGAGCATGCGGGCCCGGAGGTCGTCCTTCAAACCCGGGATCCCGAGGCCCGCCTCCAGGGCCGCCACCGCTTCCGCCTCCCGTCCCAGGGCCAGGAGGGTGAGGCCCAGCCCCTCGCGGACCTCGGGAGAGGCCGGGGCCGAGGCGGCCAGGGCCTCGTAGAGGGCCAGGGCGCCCTGGGCGTCGCCGGCCTGCCGGAGGGCCTGGGCCTCGCCGATGCGCGCCTCCAGCAGGTCGGGATCGGCCGCGGCGGCGCGGCGGAAGAGGGCGAGGGCCTGGGGGGCGTTGTCGGACTTCAGCACCGCCACCGCCACGTTGTACGCGAGCAGGGGGTGGTCCCCCAGGCGGTCCAGCAGGCCTTCCCAGCACTCCAGGGCCGCGCCCAGGTCCCCCGCGTCCAGGTCCAGGAGGCCCAGGTTCACCTCGGCCTCGGTGAAGCCGGGGTCCAGTTCCAGGGCCCGCCGGAAGGCCCGTCGGGCCTCCGTCGCGCGCCCCTGGGCCCGGTGCGCCAGGCCCAGGGCGTTGGGCACTTCGGGCAAGCTGGCGAGCCGCTCCTGGACGGCCTGGAGGTGGGTGAGCGCCTCCTCGAGGCGCCCGGCCAGCCGGCAGGCCTCGCCCAGGTTGAACTCCGCCTCGGCGTAGTCGGGCCGGAGCTCCAGCGCGCGGGCGAAGGCGGTGGCGGCCTCCTCGGGCTGCTTCACCGCGAGGAGGGCGGTGCCGAGGTTGTAGGCCGCCTGGGGATCGTCGGGCCGGGCGGCGCAGGCCTTGCGCAGCCAGGCCGTGGCTTCCTGCGCGTCCCCGCGACCCAGCCGCGCGAGGCCCAGCAGGTGCATCGCCTCGCCGTCCCCGGGGCTCCGGGCGAGGGCCTGCCGGTAGGAGGCCTCGGCCAGGTCCACGCGCCCGGCCCGGTGGTGGTCGAGGCCCCGGGCGAGCAGGGAGGCGAGGGTCTCAGCCATGGCGAGCGGGGACCGGGGACATCATCCGATGCCGAACCAGGCCCGGATCTGCCGGTGCCAGACTTCGCGGAGCAGGTGCTTGCGGCCCTCCTCCTGGGCGGCCCGGGCGTCGGGGTGGCGGCTCTCCATGATGTCCACGAGGCGGTCCACGATCTCGGGCTCGCGCTTGAGGCTGGCCTCGAAGCCCTGCTTGGGCAGTTCCATGAGCTCGCAGGCAGTCTCGGCCACCACGGTGGCGTTGCGGGGCGCCCCGGTGAGCAGGGAGGCCTCCCCGAACCACTGGCCCGGGACCAACGTGGCGATGACGTCCCAGAAGAGGCCGGTGTAGGGCTGTTCGCCCTCGCGCACCTTCACCACCTGGAGCTGGCCGCTCACCACCGCGAAGATCGAGTGTCCCGCGTCCCCCTCGCGGATGATGCCCTCCCCGGGCGCCACCTTGCGCAGGAGGATGTGCGGCCGCAGGTCCTCGGCCCAGTGGGCGGGAAGGTTCAGCCCCGCCACGAGGGCGGCCATCTGGTCCGGCGTGGGCTGGGGCACCGGCGGGTGCGGCGTGGTGGGGCCCATGGGGCCGAGCAGGCTGAAGCCTTCCCGCGGGAGCAGTGTGGTCATGAGGCGGTTGATCTGGTAGAGCGCCGCGCGGCTGTGGCGCCAGCCCAGGGTCCAGAAGCGCGCCTCGAGCACCGCGCCGCCCAGGTCCATGCCGGCCACCACGATCTCGGGGGGATGGTGGGGATAGTGCGGGATGCCCGCCAGGGCCTGGGTCAGCTTGGCGATGGCCACGTGCAGCTCGGGGTGGGGCTCCACCACCACCTTCGAGGTGCGGCGGTGGAGGCCCGACGGCACGTAGAGGTTCGTCACCACCGCCTGGGCGATGACGCGGTTCGGGAAGATGTCGGTGTCTCCGTTCTCCGTGCGCAGCTGCACGGTGCGCCAGGTCATGGATTCCACCTGCCCGATGAAGGTGTCCCGCCCCGTCCCGCCGCGGAGGTTGCCCGTCACCTCGATCCAGTCGCCTTCCTGGAACGTGGGGTCCAGGTGGAGCGAGATGCCGGAAAAGAGGTTCCCCAGGGTCTCCTGGAGGCTGAGGCCCACCACGGCGGCCGCGATGGCGCCGGTGCCCAGGAGCTGGCCGATGCTGACGCCCAGGGCCTCCCGCAGCACGCCGCCGATGGCGAGGATGTAGAGCACCACGACGATCAGGTCCCGCGCGAACCCCGGCGTCGCGGTCTTGCGCTGGCTCAGGAGCGGGTCCAGCAGCAGGAAGCTGAAGGCCCGGATCCCCGCGTAGGCGACCACGGCCCAGAACAGCAGGTTCGTCGCGCGGGCGAGGGCCGGCGGGGCCCCAGCCTTCAAGTGGAGGAGGACGTAGGCCAGGGCGGAGGCCAGCAGGGCCAGCAGCACCCAGGCCGCCAGCCGCCGCGTGGGGCTCACCCTTTCCCGCAGGTCCCGGAACATGCTGGAAGCGTATCAGGCCCAGGCGGCGCGAAGCTCGGCGGCGGCCGCCGCCGGATCCGGCGCGTCCCACAGGGCCCGGATGACGGCGAGGCCGTCCAGCCGCGGGTGCTTGAGCGCCGCGGCGTTCGAAGCCTCCACGCCGCCCAGGGCCAGCAGCCGCGGGGCGGGGGAAGGGAGGCCGTCCAGGAAGGCGTGGAGGGCGTGCACGCCCCAGGGCCGGCCCTTGCCCGGGACGGCGAAGACCGGCGAGACCAGGAGCTGGTCCGCGCCGCTGCGGGAGGCGGCCTGCGCGGGCTCGTGGAGCGGCCGGGAAAGCCGGACTCGGCCCGGTGGAAGGTCGGGATGCCCTTCCGGCGCGTGGAGGCCCGCGTCCGCCGCGAGGGCCACGTCCAGGCGGCCGCGCACCCAGAGTTCCACGCCGGGCGCGAGTGCCCGGCACCACCGCGCGGCGTCCAGCAGGGCCCGGGCCTCCAGCTGGGGCTCGCGGATCAGGAAGCCGTCCACGCCCGCCTCCAGCACGCGGGCCCACGCGGCGGCGTCGAAGCCGCGGCCCGGGGTGAGGACGAGGAGGTGCATGCCCCGATTGTGTCCGGACTCAGCCCTCGAGGAGCCCCTCCGCCCGGCCCCAGGCCTCGAGGCGGGAGCGCAGCCCGTCCCGCACCTCCCGGAAGCGCGCGAGGCCGGCCTCCCGGTCCAGGCCCGGCACGGCCGGATCGGGGAAGGGCCAGTGGAGGCGCCGGGCCGCGTGCAGGAAGACCGGGCAGACCTCCTCGGCGCAGAGGGTGATCACCGTGTCCACCGTGCCTGGATCGATGGCGTCCACGGATTTCGAGTGCTGACCCCGGGCCTCGAGGCCCAGCTCCGCCAGGACCTCGAGGGCGAGGGGGTTCACGGAGGCAGGCCTGGAGCCGGCGCTCTGCGCCCGGGCCCGCGCCCCGAACAGGTCCCGCGCCAGGGCCTCGGCCATCTGGGAGCGGGCGCTGTTGGCCACGCAGAGGAAGAGGAGGCCGCGGGTCATGGGCGTGCCTCCGCCGGAGCCCCGGCGACCCACTTCCGCTGCAGCCCGAGGGCCACGTTCACGAGGGCGATGAGCACGGGCACCTCCACCAGCGGGCCCATGACCGCGGCGAAGGCGGCGCCATGGTGGATGCCGAAGGTGGCGATGGCGACGGCGATGGCCAGCTCGAAGTTGTTCGACGCGGCCGTGAAGCTGAGGGTCGCGGCCTGGGGATAGGGCGCGCCGGCGCGCTTCGAGAGCGCGAAGCTCACGAAGAACATGATCCCGAAGTAGAGGAGCAGGGGCACGGCGATGCGCAGGGCGTCCAGGGGCAGCCGCACCAGGGTGTCGCCCTTGAGGCTGAACATCACCACGATGGTGAAGAGCAGGGCCACCAGGGTGAGGGGCGAGATCCGCGGAACGAAGACCCGGTGGTACCAATCCAGGCCCTTGAGCCGGCCCAGCAGGAGGCGCGAGAGGAAACCGGCGAGGAAGGGGATGCCGAGGTAGATGGCCACGGAGGTGGCGATCTGGCCGATGGTGACGTCCACCACGGCGCCCTGCAGCCCGAGCCTGGAGGGCAGCAAGGTCATGAAGAACCACGCGTAGAGGCTGAAGAAGAGCACCTGGAAGATCGAGTTGAAGGCCACCAGGCCCGCGCAGTATTCCGTGTCCCCCTTCGCAAGGTCGTTCCACACGATCACCATGGCGATGCACCGGGCCAGCCCGATGAGGATGAGCCCCGCCATGTACTCCGGCCGGTCCCGCAGGAAGAGCACCGCCAGCCCGAACATCAGGAGCGGCCCGATCACCCAGTTCTGGAGCAGCGAGAGCGCCAGCACCTTCCGGTCCCGGAACACGAGGTGTAGCTCCTCGTAGCGCACCTTCGCCAGGGGCGGGTACATCATGAGGATCAGGCCGGCGGCCAGCGGGATGGAGGTGGTGCCCACGCTCCAGGCGCTCAGCGCCCGGTTGAAGCCCGGGGCGGCCCAGCCCAGGAGGACTCCGAGCCCCATGGCCAGGAAGATCCACAGGGTGAGGAAGCGGTCCAGGAAGGCCAGCCGGGAGGGCTTCATGCGGGCTTCCGCGCACAGAACAGGGCGCTGGTGACGAAGTCGGAGGGCGAGGTGCCCTCGGGCAGCTGGGCGAGGATCCTCGCGTGGAGGGGGTCCGCGGGATCGAGCATCGCGGCCAGGGCACCGTCGTGCCTTTCGATCCCCAGGTCGGACAGTCCAGCCTCGCGGATCATGGCCTCCGTGTCCGCCAGCAGCGACGCGCCGGCGATGCAGCCCACCAGGGCCTCCAGGTCGGCCTTCAGGGCCTCGGGCAGGGGGCGGAGCAGCGCGAGGTCGGAGATGGAGAGGCGGCCGCCGGGCTTCAGCACCCGGGCGACCTCCTTCCAGACCTCAGGCTGGTAGGGACTGAGATTGATCACGCAGTTCGAGATCACCACGTCCACGGAGGCGTCGGGGAGCGGGATCGACTCGATCTGGGCCAGGTGGAAGGTGACGTTCTCAAGGCCCGTGCGGCGCCGGAAGGTCGCGGCGTTCTGCCGCGCCCGGGCCACCATCTCGCGGGTCATGTCCACGCCGTGGACGTGGCCCGACGGCCCGACCTTCGCTGCGGCGATGAAGACGTCGAAGCCGGCGCCGCTGCCCAGGTCGAGGACCACCTCGCCGGGCTGCAGCTCCGCCAGGGCGGTGGGATTGCCGCAGGATAGGCCGAGGTTCGCGCCGTCGGGGATGGCGGCGAGCTGCTCGGCGGAATAGCCCAGGGCTTCCGCGAGGGCGTCGGCATCGCCCCCGCCGCCGCAGCAGCTCGAGGAGGACCCGCAGCAGGAGAAGGAAGTCCCGGCGGCGATGCGGCCGTAGGCCTGTTTCACGGTCTCGTGGATGGCGGTCATGGTCACCTCCTGGTCAGGCGCAGCCGCAGGATCCGGTGGACGCCGCGGAGGTCGCGCAGGCCACGGGAGTCTGGCAGGTGGCGGGCACATTCTCGGTCACAGCGCGCCCCGGGGCGCAGCAGGCGCCGGTGGAGCCCTCGCTCTTGTGCAGGCGGTCGGCCTCGCCGAGCACGGTGAAGACTTCCCACTGATTGCCGTCGGGATCGGCGATCCAGACCTTGTCCTGGAGGGCATAGCAGCAGGAGGTCCTGTCCTCGACGCGGGTCGCCAGCCCGGCGGCCTGGAAGGCGGCCACCGCGGCCGCCACGTCGGCGGTGGAACCCACCTGGATGCCGAAGTGGTCGGCGTTGACGCCGGTGGGCCCGGACCGCTGCATGGTGAGGTTGAGCAGCGGGGACTGCAGGTCGAACTTCGCGTAGTCCGGGCGCAGCTTGGTCGGAGCCACCCCGAAGGCGCGTTCGTAGAAGGCCACGGAGGCTTCGAGATCCGAGACGTTGAGGGAGACGTGGGGTTTCAGGACGCCCTGCATGGGCACCTCCAAAGATTCGAAGATTATCGAAATAAGATCCGAAAAAAACTCAACAGCAGTTCCCGCCCCCGCAGCAGTCCTCCCACAGGAAGTCCGTGAGGGCGCGCAGGGCCTTGAACTCCGCACGGTAGAGCAGGAAGGTCCCCTGCCGTTCCGACGTGACCAGGCCCGCGCCGTTGAGGGTGGCGAGATGATGGCTCAGGGTGGAGGCGGGAATGCCCAGCCGGGCCTGCAGGTCCCCGGCGGGCGTGCCTTCCTTCGGCCCCTTTACCACGGCGCGGAGGACGCCCAGGCGCACGGGATGGCCGAGGGCGGCCAGCTGCGCGGCGCTGTCCTCGAGCTTCCGGGCCATGGGATCCTCCAGGGTCTGATTCTAGAATTTTCGAAATAGTCCGCAAGGGGAAATTTCGAAAATAATCGAATCAGTCCCCGAAGACCGAGGCCAGGACCTTCGGGTCCACCTTGGGCAGGGCCAGCACGGCGGTGTCTTCCGCCACGTGCTCCGGCCGCCCCATGCCGGCCAGCGCGGTGGTCACGCCGGGACAGGAGCGCGTGAACTGCAGGGCCGCCTGGGCCGGCGTGGCGGCGCCTACGGCCGAGACGAAGTCCGGCGGGAGCTGGCGCAGGATGCGGGCCTGCATGAGGCTCGCGCTGGTCTGGACCGCCAGCTCCCCGGCCAGGGCGGCTTCCAGGGCGGTGAGCTCCTCGCCGCCGTAGCGCTGGGTGGGGGCGAGGAAGGCCTCGGGCAGGGCGAGGTTGAGGGGGAGCTGGATCCAGCGGAAGTGGTGGCTTCGGCCCCCCGCCTTCCCGGCCAGGGCCAGGAGCCGTTCCACGCTGAGGTGCTCCGGCGCCGAGGGCGGCACGCGGAAGCCGTTCCACGTGGCGCAGCCGTAGGCCCGGATCCAGCCCTTCGCCGCGAAGGATTCGCAGGCCTCGAAGGCCCGCAGCATCGCGTCCTCGAAGCGCTCGGGCCCGAGGTGGGGCCGCTGGTGCTCGGGATTGTGGAGGTGGAAGAGGTCGACGGCCGCCACGCCGAGGGCATCCAGGCTGTGGCGCAGCTGGTATTCCAGGTAGGCGGGGGTCATGGCGTGGCAGCCATCCACCACGTCGTCGGGGGAGAGCACGCCGGGCTTCTGCAGCTCGCGCTCGAACCAGGCGCGGGGGGACTCCGCCGTGCGCCCGTCGGACATGGGCAGGTAGCCGGCCTTGGTGCTGACGAAGAAGGCTTCGCGGGAGAGCTCCGTGAAGGCCCTCCCGAGGGCGAACTCGCTGCGTCCGCCGCGGTAGTTGGCGGCGCTGTCGAAGACGTTGCCGCCGGCGGCGTGGAAGGCGAGGGCGCTGGCGGTGTAGGCGGCGTCGGCCTCCGGCGAGGGCGCGCCCAGGTAGGTGCCGAGGCCGAGGCTGCTGAGGGCGTCCACGTCGAGGGGCATGGGGCCTCCTAGCCCAGGCAGGTGCTGCAGCGGGCGCCGGCCTGGAGGCGGGCGACCACGTCGGGGACCTGGGACAGGTCCGGCAGCTCCACCAGCTCGGCGTCGGGGTCGTGGGCAGGCCGCGGCCGGCCCCGGCGGTTGATCCACAGCGCCGTCCAGCCGGCGGCGAGGGCGCCCTCCACGTCGTCGGCCCAGTTGTCGCCCGCCAGGGCCAGCTCGCCGGGGAAGAGTCCCAGCTTCCTCTGCATGGCCTCGAAGGCGCCGGCCTCGGGCTTGAGGAAGCCCAGCTCGGCGCTCAGGCCCTTCACCCGGAAGCGCTCCGTGAGCCCCAGGGCGTCGAGGAAGTCCAGCTCGAAGCTCTGGGTGTTGGACAGCAGCGCGATGCGGCCCAGCGCGCGGGAGCGCTCCAGGGCCTCCAGGGCCTCCGGGTAGAGCAGGGCCTCGCCTTCCGCGAGGCTGAAGGTCCGGATGAAGGCCTCCTCCTGGGCCTCGTCCAGGCCCAGGCGCTCCCGCCAGGCGGCGGCGAAGGCCCGCGCGGAAGCATAGGGCCGCGTCATGCCGTCCCGCTGCAGGGCCTCGAAGTGGACCCGCTGCTCCGGCGTGAGGAAGGCCTCCACCTTCTGGAAGGGATTCCCGCCCGGGCTGTGGACCAGGGTGTTCCAGAGGTCGAAGACGACCGCCCGGATCACTCGCCCGCCTTCTTCGACGCCCGGAGGGGGACCTTCACGGGGATGCCCAGCACGTCCAGCTCGGCCTCGCCATCCAGGCGGAAGGTGCCGCCCTGCTTCTTCTGGATGACCCGCATGAGGGGCTCCCAGAGCTCCTTGATCTCCGTGTAGCTGAGGCTCAGCTCGGCGGTGGAGGTGCGCTTGGTGTGGGCGCCCAGGTCCAGGCCCTTGGGGAAGCTCAGGACACCGAGGGGGCGGCTGGAACCCTCCTGGTCGAGGTGCAGCTTGCCGCCGAGGACCTTGGAGACAAGCCCGACGGAGGCGCTGTTCTCGATGCCCAGGTCGAGGGCGATGCGGATGCGGGAGCGTTCCAGGGGGAACGCCAGGTCCACCTTCGGCGTGACGCGCTCCAGGCTGAACTTGAGGTTGCGCGCGGCCTCGCGGTAGATCGCCACGGGATCGAGGGCCTTGCAGCCGGAAAGGAGCAGCAGCCCGGCGACGGGCAGGAGGCGGAGGGCGCGCATCACCGGCCCTCGTAGATCACGCAGTTGTCCGTGGTCTCGAAGACCTCGACGCGGCACAGCCCCGGCAGGTCGGGCTTGAGCTGGTTCCAGATCCACACGCTGATGTTCTCGGCGGTGGAGAGCGGGATGAGGTCGTTGAGGAAGCGGTGGTCCAGCTTCACGATCACCTTCTCGTTCACCACCTTCGACAGGTCGTCGAAGTCGATGATCATGCCCGTCTCCGCGTCCACCTCGCCCTCGATGTTCACGAAGAGCTTGTAGCTGTGGCCGTGGAGGTTCCGGCACTTCCCCGGGTGGTTGTAGATGAAGTGGGCGGATTCGAACCAGTATTCCTTGCGGAGGATCATGGGAGGCCTTTCGGAGCGCTGGGCGTGGTGGACTGGTGCGCCCAGCTGGACTCGAACCAGCGACCTGCGGCTTAGAAGGCCGCTGCTCTATCCACCTGAGCTATGGGCGCGCGCCATCCCCCATTGTAGGGCCCGTCACGGCGCCAGGGGCTCCCGCCTGCCGTCGGCGGTGCCGCGCCACACCTTGCCCTGCTCCCAGATCCAGGCTTCGCCGGGACGGCCCTCCTTGAGGCCCGCGTCGATGGCGTAGACCTTTCCGCCGTGCAGGGCGGTGAGCCGGTCCAGGGTCGTGTGGCCGATCACCACGGCCTTCACCCGGAAGGCCTTGAGCGCGGCGTCCACGTCCTCGCCGCTGGCGTCCGCCCGGGCGTGGCCGGGGACCAGGCCGCGGTACCAGAGCGGCCCCTGGTCGCCCTGGAGGAAGCCCTCCGGGCCGTCGAGGTCCCTCGGGTGACGGCCCAGGGAGGTCCGCAGGGCCCGGTTGGCCGCGGCCTGGGACAGGCCCAGCTTCAGGAACTCCGCGCTCGGCCCACCGTGCACGAAGAGGAAGGGGCCGAGCTTCAGCAGCGCGGGCCGGCTCCGCAGCCAGCGCCCCAGCTCCGAGTCCGGGCCGTAGAGGACGGGATAGGCCGGCAACCCCTTGGGCGGGCGGGCGTACTTCGGGTGGAGGTAGCGCGCGTCGCCGCCCATCGCCATGGCCTCGTGGTTGCCGAGCACGAGGTGCACCGCGCCGCCGGCGGCCCGCGCGCCCTCCTCCAGGGCCCGCAGGAACCAGAGCGCCTCGGTCACCTGGGGGCCGCGGTCGAAGACGTCCCCGACGACGACCAGGTGGCCCCGGCCGAAGGTCCAGCGCAGGTCCGCGTCCACCACCTTCTGGGCCTGGAGCAGCGCCAGCACCGCGCCGAAGCGGCCGTGGATGTCGGAGACCGCGAGGATCTTCCCGGGATCCGGGAGCGCCTCCGCGGCCGGGGCGTAGGGCTTCCCCGTCAGGCGCAGGCCCCGGGCCGCCATCCCGGGCAGCTCCAGGGTGAAGGGCGCCTGGACCCGGCGCTCGCCGAGCGCGTCCTGCTCGCGGATCTCGAAGACGCGCGCGGTACCGCCCTCCCACAGGACGTAGGGCCCGTCCTGGCGCGCCTGGGCCGCCAGGACGGCGGACGCGAGGAGGGCCGGGAGAAGCAGGAGCCGCGGGAGGAGGCGCATCCTCCGAGTCTGCCCGAAGCCCGGGGTTTCAGAGCATCCGCTTCTGGGCCTTGGGGTGCTGGAGCACGATCTCCTTCACCCGGCCGATCCAGCGGGCCCGCTGCCCCGGTTCCAGGCGCTCGTGGACGATGCCCCGCTCGGCCAGGAGCCGGTCCACCAGCTCGTCCACGGCCTTCGCGAAGAAGGCGTCGGTGTCCCGCACGCCGTCCTCGGCCAGCTCGCCGCCGAAGGGCACCTTGAAGAGCAGGTCGTAGCTCTTCATCCAGTGGTGCATGAAGCGCTCGAGGGGCGGCTGGCGGCCGAAGGCCAGCATCAGGTAGGCGTAGTTGTCCAGCACGCTGCGGTCGCAGACCACCACGTCGGCGGCGCTGCGGGCGCGGATCTCCTCGGCCATCTGGGTGGTGAGGATCCAGGTCTGGGCGTCCAGGCTGGTCTTCTGGTTGATGGGCAGCGGCGAGAGGCGGGCGACCTCCTTCACCAGGTCCACGTGCACGCCATCCCGCTTGAGGGCCGCCGCCAGCTCGAAGCAGAGGGTCGTCTTGCCCACGCCGTGGGTGCCGATGAAGGCGATCTTCATGGGATGCGCTCGGAGGGGGGCACGGCGGCTCCGGGGAACGGCTGCCAGTATCCAGCCGGCGGGCCTGGACCGGCAGTGCGTCCGGTCACGGGCGGGATTGGTCGGGGTGGTCAGATTCGAACTGACGACCCTCTGCTCCCAAAGCAGATGCGCTACCAGGCTGCGCCACACCCCGACGAGGCTCCAGTGTAACCCGCCCCCGGCCCGCGCCAGGAACGGGAAGGGGCCCGCCGGAGCGGGCCCCTTCCAGGCGCCGGGGCGGCCTACTTGCCGGCCAGCTTGGGGGCCATGAAATTCAGGCCCTGCTTCTGCAGCTCGCTGATGTTGCCGGCGGTGGCCACCAGCACGCCCACCTCGAGCTCCTCGCGGCCCATGCGCTTGGCGGTGGGCGGCGGCACGGCGGCGATCGCGGCGCTCTTCTTGCCCTTGGCCCAGGACAGCGCCACGTCGAAGGCGATCTTCTTGTCCTTGCTGTTGAGTTCGCCGGCGGCGTTCGTGATCAGGCCGTCGGGTCCGTAGGTGAGGCGCAGGCCGCCGGGACCCTCGAAGCCCTTGCTGCTGTTGCTGATGACCACCTGCTGGAGGCGGCCCTTGTCGGTGTAGTCGAACTCCATGCGCGTGTGGACGCCCTGGGCGGCGTTGGAGAATTCCATCACGTGGGGCAGCTTGGTGGACTTGTCGAAGGCCACGTCCAGCTTGCCGCGCTTCCAGAAGCCCAGGGTCTCCGCGATGGACTGCTCGCGCTTCTTGGGATCGTAGGCGGAGGTCGGGGCGTAGAAGGTCACGGTCTGGAGGGTCTTGCCGGCGCGGACCTCCTCCTTGCCCAGGGAGGCCTTGAAGGTGGAACCCTCGACGTACACGGCCTTCACGTCGTTGAGCAGGCCGCGGAACCAGCCCATGTAGGTCAGGGGCGCGTCGCTGGGGCCCAGGTCCACGCGGGTGGTGTAGGCGTTCTGCTCCTTGCTGTAGATGAAGCCCTTGTTGCCGATGCGCATGGCGGTCAGGGTCCCGAAATCGCCGGTCACGTCGGTCTTGAAGTCGGCGTTGGCGAAGTAGGTGGACTTCAGCTTCAGGACGGCGTTCCCCGCCTTGATCCCGGCGGACTTCACGGCGCCCTGGGTCAGGTCCGAGGCCTTGGCGTTCACGGCCGCGGCGCTGAGGTGGATGGCCAGGGTGCCGTTGATGTCCACGGCGTTGACGTCCTTGAACTGGGGACCGAACCAGCCGTCGTTCACCGCGTCCAGGACCTGGGTGAAGGTCTCCTTCGCGAAGCGGGCCTCGAGGTTCTCCTTGGGCGCTTCGGGCTTCACGGCGGGCTTCGCGGGGGCCTGGGGGGCGTCGGCCTTCTTCGGGGCCTGGGCGCCGAGCGCCAGGGCGGCCAGGAAGGGGGCAACGTGCTTCAGGTTCATGCAGTCTCCTTACGGATAGGGGGATGCGCTGCGGAGGCGGAGGGTTCCCGCGAGGCCCGGGCGGCGGCGTGGCAGGACGCGCACAGGGCCTTGGCGGGATCGGCGGGGACCATGGAGAGGTACTCCATCGCGCCGCAGGCGGCGCAGGTGATCTGGGTCAGCACCTGGGTGCCCTTGCGGGGGGCGGGGCGCCTGGCCTGGGCCTTCTGGTGGCACGCCGGGCAGAGGTGGAACTTCTGCTCGGGGGTCAGCTGGAAGGTCCGGCCGCACTGGCTGCAGGCCTTCTCGCGGAGGGCCCGGGGCTCCACGGCCTGGCGCTTGACGACCTTCACGCCCGTCCCGGAGGCGGGAGCGCGGGTTTCAGGGGCCGCCGGGGCGCCGGGCTTGGGGTTCGCGTTCATGGAGGGTTCAAATCGGCTTGAAGCCAAAGGGAAAGCCTACCAGGGCGGACCGGGCCGTGGCCAGGACGGAAAAGGCTGGCATCCTGGGCCCGTGGAATCCCCGGAGACCCTGCTCCCCCGCGTGCTGGAGGGCCACCCCCGGGCCCTGGCCCGGGCGATCTCGTGGATGGAGAACGGCCATCCGGGCACCCGCGCCCTCATGGCCGGCCTCTGGCCGAGGCTGGGCCGGGCCACGGTGGTGGGGCTCACCGGGGCTCCGGGAACCGGGAAGTCCACCCTCACCGACCGCCTGGCCCGGTCCTTCCGGTCGGAGGGGCTGAAGGTGGGGATCCTGGCGGTGGACCCCACCAGCCCCTACAGCGGCGGCGCCATCCTGGGCGACCGCATCCGCATGGGCCGCGTGGCGCCGGACCCGGGCGTCTTCATCCGCAGCATGGCCACCCGCGGGGCCCTCGGCGGCCTGGCCCGGGCCACCCAGGACGCCATCGACGTGCTGGACGCCGCGGGCTTCGACCGGGTCCTCGTGGAGACGGTGGGGGTGGGCCAGGACGAGGTGGACGTCGCCGCCTGCGCCCACACCTGCTTGGTGGTGCTGGTGCCCGGGCTGGGGGACGAGATCCAGGCCATGAAGGCGGGCCTCATGGAGGTGGCGGACTGCTTCGTCATCAACAAGGCCGACCGGGAGGGCGTGGAGCAGCTCGAACGGGACCTGGAGGCCATGAAGGCCCTGGATCTCCCCGCGGCGGGGGCCTGGGATCCGCCCCTCGTCCGCACCGTCGCCTCCACCGGCGAGGGGATCGAGGGGCTCCTGGGCCGGATCCGCGAGCACACGGCGTGGCTCGATGCCGGCGGAGGGCGGGCGCGCAAGGCCCGGGACCGGGCGCGGCTGCGCTTCGAGGCCCTGCTTGCGGAGGAGGCGGTTCGCCGGGCCAAGGCGGCCGCCGGCCCCGGGCGGATCGACGCCCTGGTGGAGGCCGTCGCCGACCGTCGCCTGGACCCCTACGGGGCCGTGGTCGAGCTCCTGGGCGAAGCGTAGGTCCCGCCGGCCGTCCGGGCCTACTTGTGGTAGGGGCCCCCGCGGAGGATCTGGAAGGCCCGGTAGAGCTGCTCCAGCAGCAGGACCCGGGACAGGTCGTGGGGGAAGGTCATGGGGCCGAGGGACAGCTTCTCCCGGACCGACTGCTTCAGGGCGGGGTCGAAGCCGTGGCTGCTGCCGATGGCGAAGGCGAGGCTCTCGCCCCGGTCCATGCGCTCGCCGAGCCAGGCCGCGAAGGCCTCGCTGGACCGGAGGGAGCCCTCGGGGCTGAGCAGGACCGGGCAGCGGACGGCCCCCAGCAGCGGTCCCAGCCGGGTGGCCTCCTCCCGGAGCGCGCGGGCCGGGTCCCCCCGCCCTTCCGGGAGCTCGACTAAATCCAGGCGGGCGCAGGACTTCAGGAGGTCACGGTAGTGGCCTTCGAGGCGGCGGAGGGGCTCGGACTTGGGACGGCCGAAGACGGCCACGCGAATGGGGTACACGTCACGCAATTAACCTTGGAAAAGGCGTGGAAGTCCAGGCACCATCCAAGCATCGAGGGAGCCCTGAAATGCTGAACGGACGCTGGATCGTTGGACTCTCGCTGGTGGCCCTGGCCGCCGGCTGCGACAACAAGGGAGGGCAGCTGCCCACGACGCCGCCCCTGGCGGCCCAGGAGCCCGGGGCGCTGCTCGAGCACCTGAAGTACCTGGTCGGCAGCGGCGACGCCAAGCACCTCGTGCTCATCACGCCGGTGACGGAGGACGTGGTGTTTCCCTCCTCCGCCTGGTTCCACCGCAACTGCGCGGGCCTCGGGATCGACCTCACGCCGGAGGAGATGACCAAGCTCGGCGTGGATCCCTTCAAGGACCGCCTGAACAACCTGCCCGCCGCGCCGGAGCCCGGCTACGGCATCGACCAGGCGCGCGCGGCCTTCAACGCCGGCCTCTTCCGGCTCATCAAGGGCTTCTCCAAGGAGGCCTGGGCCTCCATGGTGGTGAGCGAGGTGAAGCCCAACCCGGCGAACGGGCGGGTGACCGACGTGTTCATCGCCTACAAGGGCAACAAGGTGATGTCGCTCAACTGCGTCAAGAAGTCCGACGGCACCTGGGGCATCTCCAACCTCAACTACCTGGTCTGGCCGCCGGAGGCCAAGGCGCGCCCGGGCCAGAAGAAATAGGCGGGCCCGGGGCCTGGCAGCCTCGGACTTTTGCCACAAGTGATCCCCGCCGGGGCCTTCGAGGCCCCGGCTCTTGTTATGCTGCCCCCTGCCTGGATGAGCCAGGAATCGAGGGACGGCATGACCGAGCACATCAACCTCTTTGAAAACGTGAACCGCCAGTTCGACGAGGCGGCCGACATCCTGGGCATGACCCCCGAGGTGCGGGAGGTCCTCAAGACCCCCTACCGCGAAGTCTCCGTGGCCCTCCCCATCCGCATGGACGACGGCTCCCTCAAGGTCTTCCACGGCTACCGCGTGCAGCACAACGGCGTGCGCGGCCCGCAGAAGGGCGGCATCCGCTTCCATCCCGAGGTGGACCTCGACGACGTGCGCGCCCTGGCCAGCCTGATGACCTGGAAGACCGCCGTGGTGAACATCCCCTTCGGCGGCGCCAAGGGCGGCGTGACCTGCGACCCCTCCAAGATGAGCCAGCACGAACTGGAGATGCTGACCCGGCGCTACATCGCCAAGATCTCCATGGTCATCGGCCCCACCCGCGACGTGCCCGCGCCGGACGTGAACACCAACGCCCAGACCATGGCGTGGGTGATGGACGAGTACGGCCGCAAGGCCGGCCACGCCCCGGCCTGCGTCACCGGCAAGCCCATCGAGCTGGGCGGCTCCCAGGGCCGCGAGGCCGCCACGGGCAAGGGCGTCGCCATCATCACCCGCGAGGCCTGCGGCGTGCTGGGCATCAACCTGAAGGGCGCCCGCGTCGTGATGCAGGGCTTCGGCAACGTGGGCTCCTTCGCCGCCAAGTTCCTGGACGAGATGGGCGCCAAGCTCGTGGCCGTGGCCGACCACACCGGCGCGGTGCGCAAGGCCGGGGGCCTGGACGTGAAGGCCCTGCTCGACTACGCCAAGGCCCACAAGGGCGGCGTGGGCGGCTTCCCCGGCGGCGAGGCCTTCGACGCCGCCACGGTCTTCGCGCAGGACTGCGAGATCCTCATCCCGGCGGCCCTGGGCGGCGTGATCACCAAGGCCAACGCCAACGACGTGAAGGCCAAGCTGGTGGTGGAGGGCGCCAACGCCCCGACCACCACGGACGCCGACGCCATCCTCAAGGGCAAGGGCGTCACGGTGATCCCGGACATCCTGGCCAACGCCGGCGGTGTGACCGTGAGCTACTTCGAGTGGGTGCAGAACCTCCAGCAGTTCTTCTGGGAGGAGGAGGAGGTCTTCGAGAAGGAGGAGAAGGTGATGGTCCAGGCCTTCCACGACGTCCACGACAAGGTGGTGAAGCACGGCTGCTCCTACCGCACCGGCGCTTTCGTCCTGGCCCTGGAGCGGGTCTACAAGGCCAACCTGATGCGCGGCTGGTAAGGCCCGGCCTCAAGCAGGATCCGGAGGGGGCGGGAATCTTCCGCCCCCTCCGTTTTTTTCATTCGCTCCCTACGGTCTGTTTGCGAAAATGGCCTGTTTGGATCGGCGGGGTGTCCCAGAACAATCCGGTCCGCGGGAGGCAGCATGTCCAAGAAGATCATCCACGTGGTGGGCACGGGCACCATCGGCGAGCCCCTCATCGGCCTCATGACCCACTTCCAGAAGGAGCTGGGCATCGACGCGGTGACCTTCCACAAGCACAGCATCAGCGACCGGCCCAAGGTGAAAGCCCTGGTGAACCGCGGTGCGACCCTGGCGGTGGACGCCGACAAGATGGACGCCTTCAAGTCCGCGGGCATGAATCCGACCCTGACCCACGAGCAGGCCCTCGAGCAGGCTTCCGTCGTCATCGACTGCTCCCCCAAGGGCCTCGAGATGAAGGAGAAGATCTACAAGCACTACGAGCACAACACGCTGGGCTTCATCGCCCAGGGCTCGGAGTTCGGCTTCGGCAAGATGTACGCCCGGGGCATCAACGACGAGGTCATCAAGCCCGAGGACAAGTACATCCACGTCGTCAGCTGCAACACCCACAACCTGAGCTGCCTGCTCCAGACCCTGGTGCTGAGCGACGGCGACGACAACCTCGTCGAAGGCTCCTTCGTCTGCATGCGCCGCGCCAACGACATCAGCCAGGTGAAGGACTTCTGCCCCGGCCCCCAGGTGGGTTCCCACAAGGACGGCAAGTTCGGCACCCACCACGCCCGGGACGCCTACCACCTCTTCCAGACCAAGGGCCTCGAGCTGAACCTCTTCAGCTCGGCCATCAAGCTCAACACGCAGTACATGCACAGCCTCTGGTTCGACCTGCGCACGAAGAAGGCCACGACGCTGGACGCCCTCAAGGCCAAGATCAAGGCCAACGACCGCATCGCCGTCACCGACAAGAAGGACGCCAACACGGTCTTCTCCTTCGGCCGCGACCAGGGCCACTTCGGCCGCATCCTCAACCAGACCGTGATCCCGCTCAGCACCCTGACGATGCCGAACGAGAACCGCATCGTGGGCTTCTGCTTCACCCCCCAGGACGGCAACAGCCTCCTCAGCTCCCTCGCCGCCGCCATGCGCATGATCCATCCGGCCGACTGGGAACAGCGCATCCAGGTGCTCAAGCCCTTCTTCTTCGACGAGGTGTAGGGACGACCCGCACCAGGATCCGGGACCGCGCGCGCCACCCACGGTGGCGCGCTGCCGTTCCAGGGAGGATCCTGGAGTCCCGGTGCCATGACCTCCAACACGGTTGAAACCCCCCCCGCCCCCCCGTCCGGCATCATCCCGGGCCTGGACGGCCTGCGCGCGGTCTCCGTCCTGGCGGTGATGCTCTACCACGGCGGGGCGGTGTGGATGAGGGGCGGCTACCTCGGCGTGGAGATCTTCTTCGTCATCAGCGGCTTCCTCATCACCACGCTGCTGCTGCGGGAGTGGGAGGGCTCGGGGCGCATCGCCCTGGGCGCCTTCTGGATCCGCCGAGCGCGGCGCCTGGTGCCGGCGGTGACGGCGCTGCTGCTGGCCATGCTGGCCCTGGGGGCCTTATGGCTGGGGCCCAGGGCCTCCCAGTTCCGGGCGGACCTGGTGGCCTCGGCGGCGTACGGCGAGAACTGGCACCAGATCGCCTCGGGCAGTTCCTACTTCGCCGACCAGGGCCTGCCGGTGCTGCGGCACCTCTGGTCCCTGGCGGTGGAGGGCCAGTTCTACCTGGGCTGGCCCCTGGTGCTCCTGGGCCTGCTCCTCCTCTCGAAGCGCTGGAAGCCCTCCCCGCTCCTCGGCACGGCCCTCCTGGGCGTGGCCAGCGCCGCCTGGATGGCCTGGCTCGCCGATCCCCACAACCCTTCCAGCCTCCGGGCCGCCGAAAGCCTCAACCGCGCCTACCTGGGCACCGACACCCGGGCCTTCGGCCTCCTGGGCGGGGCCCTGCTGGCGCTGGTCCTGGCCCGGAAGCCCCGGGAGGGCGGCCGCGCGGCCGACGGCGCGGCCCTCCTCGGACTGGCCGGACTGCTGGTCCTCTGCGCCGTCCTCGACGCCCACGACGCCCGGCTCTACCGGGGCGGATTCCTACTGGTGGACGGGCTGACGGCCCTGGTGATCGCGAGCCTCGCCCTGCCGCGGCCGGCCCTGATGAAGCGCATCCTCGGCCTCGAGGTCCTCGAGGCCCTCGGCCGCCGGTCGTACAGCCTCTACCTCTGGCACTGGCCGGTCTTCCGGCTGGTGGCGCCGGGCCTCGCGGGGCCGGGTTGGACCCTGCTGCGCTGGGCCCTGGCCTTCGCGCTGGCGGAAGCCAGCTACCAGCTCGTGGAGGCGCCCTTCCGGCGGAAGGCCTTCCTCCAGGACCGCTGGTCCGACCTCCGGGGCCGGAGCGGTCATCCCCGCCAGCTGGCCCACGCCCTGACGGTGGCGGCCCTCCTCCTGGGCGCCGCCTGGAGCGCCACCGCCCTGGCGCGCCAGGCCCCGTACGTGGACGAGGTGCAGGCGGCCCTGCGCTTCAACGCCCAGGCCCTGGACAGCCTCGAGGCCGCGCCCGCCGCCGGCGCCACGGCCCGCCTCGCCCCCGCGCCCGCGCCACGGGTGCCCGCCCTGGTGGAGATCGGCGTGGGGCCCCTTCCGGAGGGCCTCACCATCACCGCCATCGGCGATTCGGTGATGAAGGGCGCCGCCCTGGCCCTCAAGGCCGAAGGCGAGGCCCGCCTGGGGGAGGGCCGCATCGCCATCAACGCCGAGGAGTCCCGGCCCTTCGCCCAGGCGGTCTCGGTGGTGAAGGCCTACAAGGCCCAGAAGCGCCTCGGGGACGTGGTGGTCATCCACCTCGGCACCAACAACAGCAGCATCTCCGAGGCCCAGTTCCAGCGGCTCATGGAACTGCTGGGCGACCGGCGCCTGGTGCTCTTCCTCACCGCCAAGTCCGACAAGGAGGAGGCCTGCGAGGCGGTGAACCGGTCCCTGCTCCGGCAGGCCGACGGCGGCGCGAACGCCCGCGTGCTCGACTGGAACGCCCTGGGCGGGGCGCACCCCGAGCTCTTCTACGAGGACCGCACCCACCTGCGCCCGGGCGGCGCCCGCTTCTACGCCGAGTCCATCCTGGCCGAGATCGCCCGGGAACCGCGGGTCAAGGCCGGTCTGGCCGCGTCGGCGCCCGGGGGCCAGGCTCCGTCCACCGCCCCCGCGCCGTCTCCGCCGGCCCAGGCCGTGGCGCCGCCGCCGGTCCCGGCGGGCCGGCCCGGGAGCCGGTGAATCCATGGTCCTGCGCCGGGCCCTGACCCTCTTCGCCGCCGCCGTCGCCCTCCGGGCCGGGACGGTCCCGGACCTCCCGGAGCGGGTCCGTCAGGCCCGGGCGGGGGCGGGGCTGCTCCGCATCCTCCACCTGGGGGACAGCCACGTCGCGGCCGCCTCGGGGCATCGAAGCTACGACGCCTTCTTCCGGGCGCGCTTCGGCGACGGCGGGCCGGGCTCCGGCCTGCCCTGGGCCGCGCCGCGTCCGGGCCTGCGGGCCAGCGCCAGTCCAGGATGGCGCTTCCACCGCAAGGACGACGGCGACCGCATGCTCGGCCTGGGCGGCAGCTTCATGGAGACGGCCCGGGCCGGCACCTGGGCGCGGGTGGAAGGGCGCGGGTCGCGGATGCGCCTCCAGCTGCTGCGCCAGCCCGGCGGAGGCCGGGCGGCGGTGCGTCTGGATGGCGCCCTCCTCGCGACCCTGGACCTCGACGGCGAGACCGGCCTGGTCCCCCTGGAGCGGGAGCTCCCGGCCTCCGCCGGCCCGCACACCCTCGAGGTGCACTGCCTCGACGGCGGTCGCGTCCGCCTGCTGGGCGTGGCCTTCGAGGGTGCCGCGGGCGCGGTCTACAGCCCCATGGGCGTGGTGGGGGCCCAGGCTTCCTGGATGCTGGAGGTCCCCGAATCCCTCTTCACCGCCGAAGTCGCCGCCGAGGCCCCGGACCTGGTGATCCTGGCCTTCGGCACCAATGAGGCCAACGATCCGGCCTTCGACCCGCCGTCCTACCAGCACGGCCTGGAACAGCTCCTGGGGCGCTTCCACAGGGCCGCGCCCCAGGCCCTGCTGGTGCTGCTCGGGCCTCCGGACGCCCGGCTGCCCCGGGCCCAGCCGGGCGCCCTGGAGCGCGTGGCGGCCCTCCAGCAGGCCGTCGCCGCCCGGGCCGGGGCCCTCCTGCTGGACCAGCGGCGGGCCATGGGCGGACCGGGCGCCATCGCGGCCTGGCTGCAGGAGGGGCTCGCCGCCCGGGACCAGGTTCACTTCGCGCCCGCCGGCTACCAGCGGCTCGCCGTGGCGGTGCTCGGGAGCCTCATGCCCGCCCTGGGCCAGTCCGGGGACATCCGCATTCCGGACGCGCCCCGCAGCGCGTTCCGCGAGCTTCCGCGAGCCCGCGAGGCGGCGCCGCCTTCCCCGCCCGCCTCCGGCCAGCGGGTGGACGGGGGCGAGGGCCACGCGATCTACGTTTTCCGCCAGGCGGACGGCAGGCTCTTCATCACCGACAATCCCGCGAGCGTGGCCGGCAAGGCGGGCACCTGGGTGGGGAAGGCGCCATGACGAAGCGCGCGGCGCCTACCCTGGCCCTCCTGGCCGCGGCGGCCCTGGTCCTTCCGGCCGCCGGCCGGCCGAAGCATCCCCGCAAGCGCCCGGCGTCCCGGCGCCCGGCGGCGGTGAAGCCGATGCGTCCGGTACCGGTGCGTGGGATCGAAGGCGCCGAGGCCCTGGCGCCCTTCCTCGCCGCCCTGGCCCAGGCCACCGAGCCCCAGGCCGGCCGGATGGTGCGGGTGATGCAGTTCGGGGACTCCCACACCGCGGCGGACTTCTGGACCGGCCGCCTGCGCCAGCGCCTCCAGGCCCGCTTCGGCGACGCGGGCCCCGGCCTGCTCATGTCCGGCCGGCCCTGGCGGGGCTACCACCACGACGGCGTGCAGCTGGTCTCGGGGGTGCAGTGGCCCGGGGAGAGCCTGCGGAGCCGGGAGGCCACGGGCTGGGTGGGCCTCGCCGGGGCCGCCGTCGAGCCCCCCGCGGGCGAGCCCCTGCGGGTGCAGGGCCGGTTCGCCGACCTCCGCCTCCACCTCCTCGGCGGCAGCGGGGCGCTCCCCCAGGCCAGTGTCGCGCCCCTCGCCCCGGCGGCGGGGGACGAGCAGGACCCCGCGCCCGCCCGGACCCTGGACGTGCGCTTCGAGGCGGGCTTCGCCGGGGGCGAGTGCCTGCGCATCCACGGCCTGAAGGGCGCGGCCGGCGCCCAGGTCCAGGAGGTCGCCATCGCCCTGCCGGAGGGCGCGAAGCTGCTGGGCCTGGAGCTGCTGTCCGGCACGCCGGGCGTGGTCTACGACGAGCTGGGCCTGAACGGGGCCGAGCTCACGGACCTGGAGCGCTGGAATCCCGAGCTGCGGAAGGCGCTGCTGGCCCAGGCGCGCCCGGACCTCCTGGTGCTGGCCTACGGCACCAACGAGGCGGGCCGGCGCAACCTGGATCCGGCGGACTACGTCGCGCGGGCGCGCGTCCTATTGGAGGGACTCAAGGCGGATTCCGGGGCCAGCATCCTCGTGGTGGGCCCCCTGGACCGCCTGGCCCGCCGGGCCCGCCAGCGCGCCGCCGTGGAGGCCGGCGCCACCCAGGTCGCGGGCCTGCTGCGCCAGGCCGCCCGGGAGTCCGGCTGCGCCTACTGGGACGCCCGCGCCGCCATGGGCGGCCCCGGCGCCATCCTGAAGTGGCGCAAGGCCGGCCTCGCCCAGCGCGACCTCGTGCACCTCACCAGCCCCGGCTACCAGAAGCTGGGCGACCTGTTGGCGGACGAGCTGATGAAGATCTACGAGGCACGCGGGAACCCGGGCCATCCTGGAGGCGGCAGCCCTCCGTGACGTTCCTCCGCGTCCCAGGGACAATGCTCAGGCCATGCTCCTTCTCCGCGCCCACCTCCTCGACGCCCCGGCCTTCGGGGCCCTGAGGTCCGTTCCGGACGGGGCGGTGCTCCTCGACGGGCCCCGCATCGCGGACGCCGGGCGTTTCGAGGACCTCGCGCCGCGCCATGCGGGCGTGGACGTCCGAGACCTCCGTCCTGCCTGGATCCTTCCGGGCCTGATGGACCTCCACGTCCACCTGCCCCAGTACGAGGCGGTGGCCCTGGACGGCCTGGAGCTGCTTCCTTGGCTGGAGACCCACATCTTTCCCAGCGAGTCGCGCTTCGCGGACGCGGGGATGGCGAAGACCGCGGCGGAGCGCTTCTTCGCCGACGCCCTGGCCTGGGGCACCACCACCGCGGTGGTGTACGGAACCATCCATGCCGAGGCCACCGACGCGGCCTTCCAGGTGGCGGAGGCCTGCGGCATCCGGGCGGCGATGGGCAAGGTGATGATGGACCGCCACGCGCCGGCGGGCCTCCGGGAGACGACGGACGCCTCGCTGTCCCAGAGTGGGGCCCTCATCCACCGCTGGCACGGGGCGGCGGAGGGACGACTGTCCTACGCCCTGGCGCCGCGCTTCGCGCCCATGGTCTCACCGGAGCTCATGCGGGGCGCCGGGCGCCTCGCCGAGCGCCACGGGGCCTTCCTGCAGACCCACCTGAGCGAGAACCGCGAGGAGCTGGCCTGGGTGGCGCGGCTCTTCCCCGAGGCCGCGAACTACACCGACGTCTACGCCCGCCACGGGATGCTCCTGCGCCGCACGCTCCTGGGCCACGGCATCCACCTGGACGGACCGGAGCGGGCGGCGATCCGCGCCTCCGGGGCGTCCATCGTGCACTGCCCCACCTCGAACGCCTTCCTCGCCAGCGGGATCATGCCCCTGCGCCGCTGGCTGGACGAGGGGCTGGCCGTGGGCCTGGGCACCGACGTGGGCGCGGGCACGACGCTCTCCCTGTGGCACGAGATGGCCATGGCCTGCACGGCCTCCAAGCTGCGCTGGGCCGACGTGCGGGGCGACGCGGACCGGCCCCTGCGTCCGGCCGAGGCCCTGCACCTCGCCACCGCCGGCGGCGCGCGCGCCCTGGGTCTCGAGGGCGTGACGGGCACGCTGGACGCCGGCAGCGCCGCGGACTTCCTGGTGGTGGATCCCCGCGTTCCCGACCCCGCAGGACGGAGCGAGGACCTGCCGGAGCGGGTGCTCTCGCGCCTCCTCTACCGCGGCGAGCAGGCCATGGTGGCGGCGACGGTGGTGGCCGGCCGGGTCTGCCACGGATCCCTAGCGTGAGGCGTGCGCCCCTCCTGCCGCCGGACTTCTACCGGCGGAGCGTGGAGGCGGTGGCCCGGGACCTCCTCGGCCAGCGCCTGGTCCATGGGGACGTCATCCTGCGCATCACGGAGGTGGAGGCCTACGCCGGCCCTGAGGACAGCGCCAGCCACGCCCGCCACGGCCGGACGACACGGAACGCGGTCATGTGGGGCCCCGGCGGCCACGCCTACCTCTACCTCTGCTACGGCCTGCACTGGATGCTGAACGTCGCCACGGGCGATCCCGAGGAGGCCGGCGCCGTCCTCATCCGGGGCGCCGAGGTGGAGACGGGGCTCGACGTGGTGCTCGCGCGTCGCGGCCAGCCACGGACCGTGAAGGGCCTGCTTTCGGGCCCGGGCAAGGTGGGCCAGGCCCTAGCCCTCGACCGCAGCTTCGACGGATCGGCCCTGTTCCGGAGCGGCGGGCTCGAACTGCGGGAAGGAACCTCGCCGGGTCGCATCGAGGCCACGCCCCGCATCGGCATCGGCTTCGCGGCGGTGGCCGACCAGGCCCGGCCCTGGCGCTTCCTGGCCCGCTAGAGCGGCAGCTTGTCCCGGCTCACCACGCTGGGCCCGCTGCCGGCGGCCTTCTCGTACGTCCCGTCACCCCGGTTCACGTACTTCGTGAGGCCCTTCGACGCGAGCTGGGAATCGCTCGGGTTGTCCTTGTGGAAGAAGGCGTCCGGCCGCTTGAGGTCCGCCGGTGCGCTGATCAGGCGCGTCACCGCCCCGCCGCAGGCCGGGCAGGCGGCCGGGTCCGCCTGCCCCGGCTTGAGCAGGACCTCCCGGACCTGGCCGCAGGCGGTGCACTGGAAATCGAAGAGGGGCATGGCGTCGCTCCGGGGCGAGCATACAAAAAGCCGGTGTGTCGCGGAGGGGTAGTCTGTCGGGAACAGGAAGATTAGTCTGTCCTCGAATAGACTGAATGGGTCCAATGAAGACCTGTTAACCGACCATTGCAGACGGAGTGTTTGTCCAATCGATTGGAAGTATGCTCAAAGATTGGCTTCTCGTGCAAATGTGTGCTTAATCAAGTTATAATGCAACATAGCATGGCTAATTCATTTCCTCTGTTAGTCTAAAGGGTTGATACAATTCAGGAATGGGATCCTGTTCCACCAGATACCTCACTCCTCTTCGCTACCCCGGTGGTAAGGCGAAGCTGAGTTGGTTTGACCCGCCCCGCATTTCTGTCGCAGTTCCAATGTGAGGAATCTTGCCTCTGGGAGCCTCTTCGGCCAGTGGTTCCGGCCTTCGAGAGCGGTTGTGGACATCAGGGTACACCCTCACGCAACTGAGCTTCACCCGCGGCTCCTTCGCCCTCACCGCGGAGCTTCAACGGCTGGGGGACGGCAGGGTCAAGGGCGCCCTCTCCCTTGACGCTGACGGCCTTCAGCCGATCCACACTCCCCGAGGGCGAAGGAGCTTTTCGGTGCCTCGCCGCGAATTCCTTCGGGGTGAGATCACCGATGGAACTGTGCGGACGCCGGTGGTTGAAGTCGTAGCGCCAGGCCGCGAGCTTACCCTGCACTTCGGCCATGCTGCGGAAGATCTCGACATCGAGGCACTCCATGCGCAGCCTGCCGTTGAAGCTCTCGATGAAGGCGTTCTCTGTGGGCTTTCCTGGTCGGATGAACGCCAGCTGGACCTGATGGATGTCGGACCAGGCGTCCATGACTTTCCCTGCGAACTCGCTGCCGTTGTCCACGGTGATCGACAGAGGTTTCCCACGCTCCCGCACTGCTTCGTTCATCACCTCGGCCACGTCAGTGCCGTTCAACCTCGGCTTGGCTCGGAGCGCCACGCACTCCCGGGTGAACTGGTCCACCACGGTAAGGATGCGGAAGGGGCGGCCGTCCTCGAACCGGGCGGCCACAAAGTCCATGCTCCACCGCTGGTTCGGCCCGTTGGCGAACTCCACGATCATCGGGCGCCGCCTGGCTATTTTCTTGCGAAGCTTCGTCCGGATCATCAGCCCTTCCTGCTTGTAGATCCGATAGACCCGCTTCGCATTCACCGCCCAGCCCTCTCGCCGCAGAAGCACCGTCAGGCGGCGATAGCCGAACCGCACACGTGACGCCGCCAGTTCCTTCAAGCGCATCCGAAGGGCTGTCTGCGGATCGCGGTGCGACACATACCGTACACTCGCTCGGCAAAGGCCGGCCAAGCCGCAGGCCCGCCGCTCGCTCAGCCCAAACCCCTTCTGAATCCAGGCCGCGAGCCGGCGCCGCACCGCGGCCTTCAGACTTTTTTTGAGAGCACTTCCTGCAGGATGTGTTTATCCAGGCTGAGGTCTGCAACCAACCGCTTGAGCCTGGCGTTCTCCTCGCGAAGCTGGCGCAGCTCCCTCAGCTCAGAAACCCCGAGCCCCTCGAACTGCCGTTTCCACCGGTAAAAGGTCTGTTCCGCGATCCCCAACTTGCGGCACACCGAAGCCACCTTCGCTCCGTTCTCGACCTCCTTCAACGCGAAGACGATCTGCTCCTCGCTGTGACCCTTTCTCGGCATCGCTGCCTCCTTGGTTGGGCTCCCTTTAGGAGACCACCAAAGGCCCGAGTTTCACCTTTCGACTGGTCCAGTTTTCGGGTTTTGGGTCACTCCCGGCGAGGCTGTGGCGTTCGGTCTCTCTGCGGACCGTCAGCGAGACTTTTTTCAGCAAAATTCGGCTAACCCATACGATTCAGCCGATCTCTTCACTTCCTACCTGATGCAGTCCGGAGATACCTGGACTCCTGAATTCAGGAAGTTTGGCACCGCGGTGATGATGGTGGATGTCCCCGAGGCCGGCCTTTGGGAAGTGAGCATTACGAGTGGACTCCTGATCACTCGGACAATGCAAGTCTCACTGAACGTCGGCACGACAGCCATCGAAGTCACGGATCTGGACGCGGGTAATTGCCGACTCGGGCTCCGGTCCATCAACACTGGGAACTATTACCGGGAGGAACCCCTCGTCGTGAGATCGGGCACGACCACGGGAGTGGGAGTCCAATTCATCACCACTCCTGACAGCCCGAATCGGTACACGATCAAACACCTCAGTGTCGGGCAAGCCAGTCAGAAGGAAGACGGGACCATCCCGCTGATCGCTTGGAAAAGCGCCCTGATCCGAATCATGCTCCAAGACGGCAAGGGAGACATCGGGGACACGACCAAATATCTCTATCTGGGTGTGCGGAATGATGGCTGGTACTACGACATCTACAACGGGCCTGTGGTGGTGAGCCCAAACTCCGTGACAACTGGAACCGCCGCCGGGAACGGTGCCCCATTCGTCATCCCGGCTTACCTGGTGAAGCCCGGAATCACCGTTGATGCTTATCTATCACCCACGCCGCTCTCTTCATCCTTCCCCAATGGGCATGATGTTGGGACATTGCTGGATCAGAAGTCGATCAACGTGCAGGTGAATTATCCAAAATCCATCGTCATCAACACCTACGATGTGAGGCCCTTCCCTGGAGCGAGTGGCTGTCCCGTGGCAAGGGACCCCAGCGGGTTCTGGAACCAGGTGGCCCGCTTCATGGCGGACCTCTATCCGAATCTAAGTGTGACGATCGCCTACCGTGGGAAGATTTGGATCGCGGATCCCTTGGCAGGGCAGAGCACGATCACCTTGCTTGGAACCACGATGACCACCATGAACGCCATCGCGGCGTCTGAAGGGTACCCCCAGGGAGACGCGACCCATTTCTACATCGGGATGATCAACAGTCGGTACATCTCGGACAGCGTTCCAGGGATGACATGGTATGGCTACCCCGGAACGGCCCTTGGGATGTTCGACCCGAATGGCCGGACGGGGCATGATCTGGCTCATGAGATGGCCCACGCTCTGGGTCTGGAGCACGCCCCGAGCCCCAACGCCAACCAGTACTACCTCGGTCTGCACATCAACCGAGTCGACGGGAATTATCCCTACAGCGGGAACGGGCTCTCTGCCGGCTATGGTTTCAGCAGCTTGAATGGCTGGTTCAACAAAGAGTTGGAACGCCATTGGGACCCGATGTCCTACGACTCTCCAAGGACCTTCTCGACTGCCTACTTCTCCGACTACTTCTATCAAACGCTGCTGTCGGCTGGCGTGCAGTCTCGTCCGGGATTTCCTGCTCCTGCCATGTCCACGGACCCATATGGCATCCCCTTGCTGGATACCGGACAAGCACAGCAAATCAGTGCTTTCATGACGACTGCGATGCAGCCCGGAGATCTTTGCTATCAGACTGCTGAGACAACGACCGGCGCTCAAGGCCAATACCTGACCACGACGACTTCGAACGGAGGCACTCCTCGGGCGCAGCGGGTCTCAACCTCAGGCCAACGAGCCTTGGGCGCGACGAGCCTCGCAAGTCAGGGGATCATGATCATTGACCCGGGGGATGGCGGAGGCGGTTCCGGTGGACCTGGTGGATCCGGAGGCTCTGGCGGCACGACCAGCTATCCCAACCCCATGAATGGGGACCCTGATGATCCCACCCCGCCTATCCTGATCGTGAAGAAGGCGCCGGCCCTGCCGGGCCAGTGAAAGGACGAAATGAGGATGGTAGTTGGAACTGGCTGGATCCTTTGCCTAGGGCTCCTGGGTTGCCATGGAGGTCTGGATGATGGGTACGGGCCTGCTGGGGATCCGAACGACCACCAACTTGTGCTAAAGGTCTATGGGCCCTCGAAGATGTACGTCGGATCGCAGTCGGCCGTCATCACCGCCGAGCGGAGCATCGAATCCAGCAACCCGATCCAATGGGCGATGAGTGGCTCAGGGCGGATTGCAAACCCGTCCGGAAGCACGGCGCCCCCTAACCAGGGCGCCGCTCAGGACTTCTTCCCGCCCACCGGGCTTTCCGGGGGCACCTCGGCATCGATTTGGTTCACCACGGTGGATCCGGTCAATGGCAAGTCCCAAACATCGCCGACGCTGGTCGTCGAACTGATTCCAGTGGCCTCACCGATGACCCTCACCCCATACGCATCTGGTACAGGAGATCCAACGGACCAGAGCATCGTGGCCGGGAACGAAGTCCGATTCACAGTCGAACCCAAACCAACCCCTGCCGGATTCAACGGGGCGAGCAGCGTGCAGTGGACCATTATGAGTGTCTCGCCGCTGGTCCCTACGCCAGGCTCGCTCAGTGACACCACCGTCACGCCTCTGTACTACTCGAGCCGCACCTTTAAGGCTCCTGTAAACCCGCCCTCGGATTACGACGTGGTGATTCGTGCCTCCATGCACGATCCGTGGTTCAACAGCGACCCGGTAGTAACCTTGACAGTCCACGTGAAAAAGAATTGAGTTGGGGGGCCAATGCATTATGGCCCCACCACTCGCCTCGGCGGGAACATTGAAACCCATCCATACTCTCCTGCTCGTTCTCCCATTGCTTCTCGCGTGCCCGGGGAATGGGGACCCTGGCCCAGGGTCGCTCGACAATCGAACCACGACGTATTCGGTCCAGTTGACCCCAACCCAAGTCACGCTTCGTCCCAATGGCCCGGCACAGGCGTACGTTGCCCGAGTTTTCGAGCAACCTGCAGGCACCGCGGTGTCTCTTCGTGCATGGTCGCTCACGACTTCAACTCGGTACACCTGGGAAGTCATCGGCGACCCTCAGGGCGCCGATGGTGGGCACTTCGCGTTCAATGCAACCGGTTCACTTAAGGACGCGGACACTTCTCAGATGATCGACCCTGCAGGCTTCGTGATGCAGCAGCTCTACTACTCGCCACCGACCCTCCCGCAAGGGACGACTCACTTGGATCTGAAGGTGCGGCTTACGATCACTCCACCTCAGGGGACGCCCTTGGCTGTTGGCGAGACCGCCGTGGCGGTCGACGTGAATACTCCTCTTGTTCAAATATCGTATGAGCGTTGAGGCCAGACCCGGAAGTGAAGTGGCCGCGGTGCTCGCGCCAGTCAAGCCTCGGGTAGCAACTTCATGGTGCCCCCAGCTCTGTTCGGGAGGCCAGGGCTCCACCACATCCGATTCCCAATCACCTCTGGGGCGCCCATCAAAGCTTGATTCGGTCGCAGCGTTGGAATTGACCAAAGAGGCATTGAAAGAAGTGCCCTGAGCAAGAGGTACCGGATCATGCATCACTCCCACCCAAAAATTGACCTCTTGGTTGCTGTGACTCTAGCCGCTTCATTGGGGTGTAGTGGCGGGGCAAAGAATGGTGCAGATCCCTCCTACGATCCTGGCAAGCTTTGGGTTCAACCCAGCCCTGCAACGCTCACACCAGGTGCGACGCTCTCCTTCCGGGCAATTCCGGAAGTGCATTCTGAGGCGCCCCTTATAAAGACAGCCACATGGTCGGTAATCGAAGCGAGCGGCGGGATCGTGCAATCGGTCGGGAACGGAGAGACGGCCTTCTACACTGCACCAGCGGCTCAAGGTACAAGGGCTGAGGTGGCCAGGAGGGCGAACAACCGGGGCATGGGGATCTCCTGTAGAGGTCGGGCTGAGTTCGATGCTACTTATAGTCAGTAGACCTATAATCGTCAACAAACCCAGCATGGCCGCGTGCCAGCCGGGACCAAGCGCAAGAGCGCACGCCAGACCTTCGCGGAAAACCTCCGTTCCGTAAGGCTTGCCCGCGGGCTTTCCCAGGAAGCCCTGGCGGATCTTTCGGGCCTCCACCGGACCTACGTGGGTTCCGTGGAGCGGGGCGAGCGGAACATCAGCATCGACAACATTGAATGCCTGGCTGAGGCCTTGGGGGTCCACATCTCGGAGCTGGTCTCGAGTTGACCGGAGTGTTGGGCGTAAGGTGGCGTGTGGAGGTAGGGCCGTAATGGATTTTGGCGAGCGCCTGGACGCCTGGTTGGTGGACGTAGCATCCTCGGGGCGGTGGCTCCTGAGCCTCTATACGAGGCTCCAAGACCCTGTCCAGCGGATGCGGGCGGAGTGGCTCGAGCGAGCCGCGGTAGATCGCCTGAAGCGGCGAACCCACACGGTCACCCAGAGGCTGGAAGCCCGGAGTAGTGCCCTCAGGGGAAGCATCCAGGGGTTGGATGAATCCGAATCTGAACGCATCGTCTGGAGGACAGCTTTCAAGGCCGTCTGCGGGGTCGCCATGCTGTACCGATTTGGAGCGCCTCAGGACCCGACCCTGAAGCGCCTTGAAGCGACCTGGACCCGGGCCCTCCGGATCGCCGTGGAAGGCTACGTGGCGGCTTTCCCGATTGAGATCGCGCGGATGGAAGTAGAGCAAAGCTTCCTGGAAGCGGTCGAAGAAGGCGTCGCGGCCACGAAGGACGATCTGGTCAGGGATGGACGAGTTTCTACCAAGGAAGCCGAAGAAATGAGTGAAGGAATGAGGCGCGAATTCGCAGAGGACCTCAATGGGGTGCTACAAGCGACCTTGGAACGTTACGAGATTCTTGGTGACGGAGATTCGACCCAATGAGGCCCTTATTGCTCTCGAGGCCCGCTCCCGCAATAGCGTAAGGGGTGTTTAATGGAGAATTCGATATCCAGGACCGAACATTAGATTTAAGCTCCCTTACAATCCTATAGGCATCACACGTTGCATAAATCGGCGGCAGAGTTCGAGGTTTGGCTAGGGATTAATTAATCTCGAAATCTGGATTTATAAGCATTCAGTTAAGCATTTTAAACAACTCGAGGGCCTTGGGAAAAGTCTGGATTCTGGAACACGTCCAGAAGTGGGACAGCCGAATGTAGGTGGCCGTCCTCGATTTCGGACAACTCAAAGATATAATATGATAATAAAGGGGTTGTAACGGTCATCAGTTGTGATCTGCGTCGGCGCGGGAAATCCTTCTGGTTGCTAGAGAGGTAAGGGGTATCTGGTGAACGGCTGGACCAAACAATGACTATGGTAACGGTCGTCAAATTTGTTTGAGAGGGACAATACAGTGCTACAGCATGATTAACCCAAGGCGCGAACCACGCCTATAACATAAAGGAGAAACTGTGTTTGCTCTACTTACCTACGATATCGCCGAGAGACCTGGTGGTCATAAACAATTCTCGGATGAAATGAAAACATTAGGATGGGCCGATGCTACTAAAAAGGGTCAGTTGCCAAATACTACACTTTTTAAAAATCCCTCAACAAGTCAGCATGAAAGTACTAAATTTTTGGATGAATGTGAAGCAGATGTAACTAAAGCAACCAACTTAGTAAAAATAAAAATTCCGGGCTTTATGTTAGAGCGTTACATTATGGGATCTTGTGATAATTTTCGTCAAAAGGCATAAAATTCCTCATTACATGAACAAGGAGAATGGCAATGAATGAGAACTTTGTAAGCCCATGGAATCAATACCTCTGCGATACTAGTCTCGGTAAAAATTATAAAAGAATAACTATGCTTGGCGTATTAATGATTTCAGGAAGTTTTAACCAATTGTACCCGCAGTCCGGGAAATTGCGCAAATTGACGCCCACCGAATTCGCAGAGGTGATTAAAAATCAAAAAACACGTGTGACAGATGTCTTAGCACAATATAATCAGACAAGTAAAGACCAATTTGGTCTGACGAGAGAGCACTCAATTAAACCAGTTGATGTTCGCACTGACTAATTCGGTAATACGCATGTTCGAGTAATCCAGACCTATAAACAAACACCAATTTATGGAGCAGATATAATTTTGCATGTAGATAATGAGGAGGGTCGATTTACTAAAACAGGCGAATTGATTGATGTTGTACCCACTCACTATGAAACGAGCATAAACTCTGGTGATGCGATTAAGCAGGTTCTCGTGTATCTGGGCATGAAGTACAACATCGCTCAATTGAAAGCAACCCATTTTGTCGTTGAACAAATTTATTATCCTATCCGAAGTCGGAAAATCCGTGACGGAATCGATGAAAATCATGCCACCCCTGAAGATATTAAGGATGATCTGGTCCGGGTGGAGCCCGCGTTTAGGGTAATACTGAAGCGGCCGGACAGACCAAATGTTGAAGACCTGCAAATCCCATGGCATTCATTTCAATTTAGCGATATTATTATTCATTCTGGGACTGGTGCAGTGCTCAAGGAATGGAATAACAACATGAGTCAGACACCCCCAACAGGGATCGGTCGATCTTCGATGTATGGGAGTAGATCGGTGGCCTTTATGGACAATCCTGATTACGATTCATACTCCTCATACAATTATTTATATGCTATGATTTATCCTGAAAACGGTAGCTTGCGAATATTGCGCCAAAAACCGGACGATGAATTCATGGAGGTGATTCCGTATGACGGTGGGTATACGGATCCGATTCCTCCGCCTACCATCATATATCATTGGCCTTATACGACCTATTTTAGTGCGCCAGACCCGTATGGTTTTATTGGCGATGGACGATTTTATGTCACTTGCGGGTACAATGACTTTTACCTCAATTCGTCCTCGGTTGCAGTTGATGTATACTATGGAATTGACGCGGCCCATAAAGTCCTGACAATTCCGTTTGGCCGGACAAGCGGACAAAGTGAGTTGCAAAACTATACAATTATGCTCGATCGATTTGTCGATAATTCATACACATCTGACACTGAAAATACTATTTACTTGCGAAATTATTCTCGTCATAGCAATTTGGCTTGTGACGGAACGTACACTCTGAACGGCCACCCCTCGTCGGGTTACCACACTTCGGCCAATGTCGTATGCCATGAGTTAGGGCATGCCTTGATCAATCGTACCGCCCATTTTAATTATTATGCGAGCTATCACCTCGGGTTTTTAGTGGCCAACTCCGAGAGCGCCGGTCTGCACGAAGGTAATGCTGAAATCTTCTCTTCCGTCGCCGTTCAATACGGGCGACAGGGCATGACTGGGCTACCCAATACTCCCAATATTGATCCGAGTGCGGCAGACGGGTTGAACTTCGACAATTGGTACGACGTTCCCGCATTGGTTTACGATTCCAAGCTCTGGGCCCACCCAGATCAAACAACTATGTTTAACAATAGCTATAACATTAATTATTGGTCAGCCCCCCTAGGGGGAGGCCTTGTTGAAGTGCACGATGCCGGTAAACCCGCCGAAAGGTTTTTCTGTCATCTAGTGCTGGGAGCCTTCACCGATCCAAACCAGCGACTCGATCAAAGATATAATCCATGGATAAATATGTCAGGGATTGGGATGGACGCAGCCTATCGTGTGTGGCATCGTGGCCTTACTGTCTACTGCACATCGAATACGGGATACCAGGGCTGGCTCCAGGCCATTGCCCATGCCGCAAAGGATATCTATGGGAATCCATCAACTGAGTTGACAGCAGTGCGAGAAGCGGCCAAAACTATTAATATTAATATCGATAGCTACAACCCATGACTTGGGGGCGAAGAAAATGAATAAAGCACTTCCAAACATTCTGATATTAGTAATACTGGGCCTATTTATAAATTGTGGAGGAAGCGGTTCTGCCCCAAGGACTTCGACGGGGGGTCAACTTCCATTCCCTGTGATATTAACTTCAGTCCCAGCGGAACATGCAAAAATAGGCCAAAGCTGGGTCTATACATTTAGAATCGATACTGAACCCCCGGGTGGATATGTCGAAAAGAGATTTGATCCATCGCCTTCGACACAGGGTGTTAGCGCGGATTTAGCAAACAATAAGATTACGTTCACTCCAGTGGCTGGTGTCGCAACTGGGACTCCGGTCCGTGTTGGTTGGTTGTTCGCCGCAAACCCAAGCGCAACTCTTACACAGGATATACTCGTAATCGTGGATCCCTGAACGATCGCCTAGCGGCCAATGCCTTGTCACTGATGAGCCGGGTTAGGGGATAAACCCTAATCCGGCTTGGCTTCCATGTATTAGTAGATCGAATTGTCGAACGGCCGAACTAGCCAATAGTGCTGGCGCACGGTAGAGCTCTCGAGCCAATCTCAATCCTGTTGATTGATTGTGTCCGGCCCGCTTCCGGCTGCCTTCTCGTAGGTCCCATCTCCCCGATTCACGTACTTCGTAAGCCCCCTAGATGCAATATCCGTATCGCTGAAGGACTCCTTGTGAAAGAAGGCGTCCATCCGCTTCAGGTCCGCCGGGGCGGACACCAGACGCCGCACTTCTCCGCCGCAGGCTGGGCACCTAGTAGGGTCGGCTTGGTCTGGGCGGAGCAGTACCTCCCGAACCGTGCCGCAGGCGGCGCATTGGAAGTCGAAGAGGGGCATCGGCGGGCTCCGTTCCGAAGATGCCAAGAAGGTGGGAGGAGGCACCGTCGACAGGGGTCTAGGTGAACCTAGATGGCACCGTTGAGCCGAAGCTCCAGAGACGCCCGGCCGAGGTAGCAAACCCTGTCCATTCATGCAAAGGAACCATAGTCTGTCATTTACGCCAAACTATGGTTCCTCGTCACAGCCGGGAGGGCCCGAAAGCCCTCCCGGGACTGGTGGAGGTGGCGGGAGTCGAACCCGCGTCCAAGACACGCCGGATGGGGACTCTTCACAGGCTTGGTCCGCTCTTGGAGGTCCGGGACGGGGAGCGGACGAGCCGCCGCCGGACCTTGCCTCCCAGTCTCGGCCGCGGTGCGGAGGCGGTTCCCGCGGCCCATCCGGTGCCCCCCGTCGGCAGGCCGAAGCCACCCGTTGGAAGGTTTTACGAGCCCGCTACCCGGAGATCGCGGCTGCTCGCTCGTTGTCTAAGAGAACTTAAGCAGCGAGGGCCAGTTCGAAGTTATCGTTGGCAGTTTTGTTTGGGCGGATTGATAAGGGGGCCATCCGTCCAACCCCCGCCTGCATCCTTCACCCGGAATCATGACCTGTCGAAACCGGTCACCCCCGGTGGAGCCCCCGCCCTCGGCCCGCGAGCTTCGGAGGGGAGCCGGCCAGTATCGCGCCCCGGGCCCCGCCCCGCAAGGACGCTTTCCCCTGCCGCCGGTGCGCAAGCACCGATAGGATGGATGCTTGCGTACGGCGGCATGATTCCCCACACCGGCAACGTCTTCGTGATCTCGGCGCCCTCCGGCACCGGGAAGAGCACGTTGACCCAGCGCCTGGTGTCCAGCCTCGAGGGGCTCATCTTCAGCATCTCCACCACCACCCGGGCGCCCCGGGAGGGGGAGGAGGAGGGCCGGGACTACTTCTTCGTGGACGGCGACACCTTTGACCGGATGGTGGCCGAGGGCGGCTTCCTGGAGTGGGTGGAGGTCTACGGGAACCGCTACGGCACCGGCCGGGACTGGATCATCCAGCAGCTCGGCAAGGGCGTGGACGTGCTCCTGGACATCGAGACCATGGGGGCCGCGGCCCTCAAGGAGCGCATGCCCGACGCCATCATGATCTTCCTCCTGCCCCCGTCCGCCGCCGAGCTGGAGCGGCGCCTCCGGGGCCGGGGGAAGGATTCCCAGGAGCAGATCGGCATCCGCCTCGCCTACGCCCGGCACGAGCTGGAACACTTCGCGGAATACGACCACCTCATCGTCAATGACGACCTGGAGTCGGCCTACCGGCAGCTCGAGTCCGTCGTCCTGGCGGCCCGCTCCCGGCGACCCCGGATGGAGAACGTGGCCCGCCAGCTGCTGGCGGAATTCTAGGGCGGAGACGCCCTATGCTTGATCAGGGCCCGGGAGGCCCGGAAGGATGACCATGGCGCGGTTCGTTTCGAAGCACTGGATGTGGATGCTGGCGGCCGCCACGGCGACGGTCTACGCCCCCCTGGCCGGGCGGGCCAGCGACGACCGGGCCCGGCAGCGCAGCCTGGAGACCCTGACGGAGGTCATGACCCTCCTCCAGCAAAAGAGCCCCGAGCCCCCCAAGGCCCAGGCCCTCACCCACGCCGCCATCCAGGGCATGCTCCACACCCTCGACCCGCACTCCAATTATCTGGACGAAAACGAGTTCCGGATGATGCGGGAGGACCAGCGGGGCTCCTTCTTCGGCATCGGCTCCATCATCCAGCAGCAGGCCGACGGCATCGTGGTGGTGAGCACCGTGCGCGGTGGCCCCAGCGAGAAGGCCGGGATCCGGCCCGGGGACGTGATCCGCGAGATCGACGGCAAGACCACCGAAGGCATGACCAACAACCAGGCGGTGCAGAAGCTCCGGGGGGACAAGGGCACGGTGGTGGAGGTGACCATCGCCCGGGCGGGCTACGCCGAGCCCCTGAAGTTCTCCCTCACCCGCGGCGAGATCCCCTCCAACAGCGTCTACTACAGCTTCATGTTGACGCCCACCACGGGCTTCATCCTCATCAAGGACTTCGGCGAGACCACCAGCGACGAGTTCGAGCGGGCGGTGACGAACCTCAAGCGCCAGGGGATGAAGGAGCTGATCCTCGACCTGCGCAACAACGGCGGCGGCGTCCTCGACGCGGCCATCGGCATCTGCCGCCAGCTCCTGGGCCCCGACCAGCTCATCGTCACCCAGAAGGGGCGCGACGGCCGCGACCCCCTGCCCACCTCGACTCCCCGCGGCGCGGCCCTCGACCCCTTCCCCCTGGTGGTGCTCATCAACCGCGGCAGCGCCTCCGCCTCGGAGATCGTCACGGGCGCGGTGCAGGACCACGACCGCGGCATCGTCGTCGGGACCACGTCCTGGGGGAAGGGCCTCGTCCAGAGCGTGCTTTCCATCAACCGCACCCGCGGGCTGGCGCTGACCACCGCCCGCTACTACACCCCCTCGGGACGCAGCATCCAGCGGGACTACCAGCACGGCCTGGACGACTACTACAACCCCGAGGAGGAAGGGGAGGCCGTGAAGGACCCGAAGGGGCCCGAGTTCAAGACCGACCTGGGCCGCACGGTCTTCGGCGGGGGCGGCATCACGCCGGACCACGTGGTCCAGGCCGCGAAGCTCGGCCGCTTCGCCGCGGAGCTGCGCTTCCGCACCTCGGCCTTCTTCAAGTTCGCGGTGCTGGAGAAGGAGAAGTTCGGCGTGCGCCCCGGCGAAGCGGCGGACGACGCCGTGCTGGCGCGCTTCCGGTCCTGGCTGCAGGAACAGAAGATCCCCGTCACCGACAAGGAGTGGACGGAGAACCAGGCGGACATCCGGGACCAGCTGACCTACGAGCTCCAGAACGTGGGCTTCGGGATCGAGGCGGGCTTCAAGTACCTGTGCGAGAAGGATCCCCAGGTGAAGAAGGCCCAGGAGCTGCTGCCGGAGGCCGGGAGCCTGCTGCAGCGGCGCATGGCCATGGACCGCCTGAAGGACGGCAAGGCCACGGTCGCCCATAAATTCGATTAATGTCTCTATAAATTTTCTTGGGGCCTCGCGGATCGAGGGCTAACCTGGGCCTTTGACCCGAGGGACCCCCATGGACTTCACGCTGCCCGACCACGTCGAGGCCCTGCGCCAGGAAGTGCGCAAGTTCGCCGAGAAGGAGATCCGCCCCCACGTGATGGCGTGGGACGAGGCCAAGACCTACCCGCTCCAGGTCATGAAGCAGCTGGGCGAGATGGGGATGATGGGCATCATCTTCCCCGAGGAGTACGGCGGCGCCGGCATGGGCTACCTGGAATACGCCGTGGTGGTGGAGGAGCTCTCGCGGGTGGACGGCAGCGTGGGCATCAGCATCGCCGCCCACAACAGCCTCTGCGCGAACCACATCTACGCCATGGGCAACGAGGCCCAGAAGCAGAAGTACCTCGTGCCCCTCGCCAGCGGCAAGGTGATCGGCGCCTGGGGCCTCACGGAGCCCGGCGCGGGCTCCGACGCCGGCGCCCAGCTCACCACTGCGAGGAAGGAGGGCGGCCACTACGTCCTCAACGGCACCAAGAACTTCATCACCCACGCCACCGTGGGCGACATCGCGGTGGTGATGGCCCGCACCAGCCCGGGCAAGGGCACGGACGGCATCAGCGCCTTCATCCTCGAGAAGGGCATGAACGGCTTCCGCGCCGGCAAGCAGGAGAACAAGCTGGGCCTGCGGGCTTCGGACACCAGCGAGCTGATCCTGGAGGACGTGAAGGTGCCGGCGGAGAATCTCCTCGGCGAGGAGGGCGTGGGCTTCCGCCAGGCCATGAAGACCCTCGACGGCGGCCGCATCAGCATCGGCGCGCTGGGCCTCGGCATGGCCCAGGGCGCCTTCGAGGAGGCCGCCAAGTACGCCAAGCAGCGCAAGACCTTCGGCAAGCCCATCGCCGAGCACCAGGCCATCGCCTTCAAGCTCGCCGACATGCAGGTCCAGGTGGAGGCCGCGCGGCTGCTCATCTACAAGGCCGCCAACCTCAAGGACCAGGGCAAGCCCTACGGCAAGGCCGCCAGCATGGCCAAGCTCTACAGCTCCGAGATCGCCTGCAGGGTGGCCGACGAGGCCGTCCAGATCCTCGGCGGCTACGGCTACATCAAGGACTACCCGGTGGAGAAGTACTACCGGGACGTCAAGCTGTGCACCATCGGCGAGGGGACGTCGGAGATCCAGCGCACGGTGATCAGCCGCTACCTGATGCAGGAGTTCTGAGGCGCGGCCCACTGTCCGCACCGGTATCCTTGAGGGTTCACCCGAGGTCCCGATGCGCCTGCACGTCCCCGCTCTCACCCTCCTCCTCGCCGCGCCCCTGGCCGCCGGCCGTCCGCTGCAGGTGGACGACATGTTCAGGGTCAAGCGGGTCGCGGATCCGCAGGTGTCCTCGACGGGCGATCTCGCCTACCAGGTGGGCACGGTGGACATGGCGGCGAACCGCGCCATTCCGAAGCTCTGGCTGAAGCGCAAGGGCGAGGCCGCGGCGAGGGAGCTCGACCTCGGCCCCGGCGGGCAGTCGCGGCCCCGCTTCTCGCCGGACGGTTCGAAGCTCGCGTACGCCAGCGGCGGCCAGGTGTGGATCGTGGACCTCGGCACGATGGAGAAGCGCCAGCTCACGAAGCTGCCCGGCGGGGCCGACGGCCATCTCTGGAGCCCCGACGGGAAGTGGCTCGCCGTCTCCTCGGCCACGGTGCCCAGCGGCGACCTCGCCGCCACCGAGGCCCACCTCAAGGCCCAGGCCGAGTCCAAGGTGAAGGCCCACCACGCCAAGACGCTCATGTTCCGGCACTGGACCGAGTGGACCGACCCGGCCCTGCGCAACCACCTCTTCGTCGTGGACGCCGGCAGCGGCGCGGCGAAGGACCTCACCGCCGGCCAGGACTTCGATGTGCCGAACTTCGCCGACGTCGCGGCCGGGGACGAGATGGACTGGGCCCCGGACAGCAGCCGCCTCGCCTTCGGCGCCCACGTGGAGAGGACCAAGGCCACCAGCACCAACGGCGAGATCTTCGAGGTCACCCTGGCGGACGGGAAGGTCCGGAAGGTCTCCGCCAACCCCGCCATGGACACCACGCCCCGCTACTCGCCGGACGGGAAGTACCTGGCCTGGCGCGCCCAGCGCCGGCCCGGCTTCGAGGCGGACAAGTGGGAGCTGTGGATCCAGGACCGCGCAAGCGGCGCCCTCGTGCGCGACACGCGGGCCTGGGACCAGAGCGTGGGCCTCTTCGCCTGGAACGGCGGCGCCATCGTCCTGGCCTCGGAGAAGGCCGGCCGCGTGGACCTCTACCGCTACGAGCCGCAGCTTGATCGCACCTTCAAGGCCTGGCCGCTGCCCGTGCAGGCCACCCGCGGCTGGCACGTGGAGGCCCTCGCCCTGGGCGCCGGAGGCAAGGTCTTCTTCCAGCACAGCGACACGGCCACGCCCGCCGACCTCTACGAAGCCGACCTGCGGGACGGCCAGGCGGTCCGCGTGACGGCCCACAACGAGGCCTTCGCGAAGGAACTGGGCCTGAACCGGGCCGAGGACCTCTGGTTCAAGGGCCCCGCCGGGAAGGACGGCAAGGCCCGGGACGTCCACGCCTTGGTGGTGAAGCCCGAGGGCTTCGACGCCTCCAAGCGCTATCCCGTGGCCTTCCTGGTCCACGGCGGCCCCCAGGGCGCCTGGGCGGATTCCTGGAGCCACCGCTGGAATCCCCAGGCCTGGGCCGGGCGCGGCTTCCTGGTGGTGATGGTGAACCCCACCGGTTCCACCGGCTACGGCCAGGCCTACACCGACGCCATCAGCAAGGACTGGAACGGGGTGGTGATGAAGGAGCTCCTCGGCGGCCTCGACGCGGCGCTGAGGAAGTTCCCCAACACCGATCCCAAGCGCGTGGTCGCTTGCGGCGCCAGCTACGGCGGCTACGCGGTGAACTGGCTCATGGGCCACCACGCGGACCGCTTCGCCGCCTTCGTGAGCCACGCGGGCATCTACAACACCGAGAGCATGCAGCTCGCCACCGAGGAACTGTGGTTCCCCAAGTGGGAGTTCGGCGGCTGGCCCTGGGAGAGCCCGGCCACCGCGGCCCGCTGGCGGTCCATGAGCCCGAGCACCGGCGCGAAGCACTTCAGGAAGCCCGCCCTGGTGATCCACGGCGAGCTGGACTACCGCGTGCCGTACACGGAAGGGATCCAGCTCTACCAGACCCTCCAGCTCCGGGGTGTGCCCAGCGAGTTCCTCTGCTTCCCCGACGAGGGGCACTGGGTCCTGAAGCCCCAGAACTCGAAGCTCTGGTTCGAGACCATGCTCGGCTGGTGCGAGCGCTGGACCCGGCCCTAGGCGGCGACACCGGCGGCCGGAACGCGGCCGGCCGGTCCGGCTAGGCTCCGGCCTTCGGCGCCAGCACCTCCAGGCCCAGGAGGTTCCTCGGGCCGTCGGCCCGCTCCACCCACAGAACGTGGGCGCCGTAGGTCCGGGCCAGGGCGAGGAGCCCCTCCTTCGCGTCCGCGGGGAGGAGGGCCCGGAGCTCGGGATGCACCGTGAGGCGGACGCTGCAGCCCCTGAGGCGCTCCCCCTGGCGGACCATCTCCCGGTAGGCCTTGAGCAGGATGGTCTCCGGGCTGGGCACGCGCCCGGTCCCGCCGCAGGCGCCGCAGGGGTCCGTGAGCTGGCGGTCCAGGCTGGGCCCCGTGCGTTTCCGGGTCATCTCCACCAGCCCCAGCTCGGAGATGCTCTCGGCGCGGGCGTGGTTGCGGTCGCGCTTCAATTCGTCCTGGAGGCGCGCCAGCACCGCCGCCCGGTGGGGCGGATCCACCATGTCGATGAAGTCGATCACGACGATGCCCCCCAGGTTGCGCAGCCTCAGCTGGCGCACGATCTCGGGGATGGCCTCGATGTTGGTGAGGAAGACCGTCTCCTCCAGGTCCTTCTTCCCCACGAACTTGCCGGTGTTGACGTCCACGCTGACCAGGGCCTCGGTCTGGTTGATCACGATGGAGCCGCCCCGCTTGAGGTAGACCTTGGGCTGCCGGGCCGCCTCGATCTCCTGCTCGAGTCCGAAGGCCTCGAAGATGGGCAGGTCGGAGGTCCAGAGCTTCACCCGCTCCGCCCACTCCGGGTGCAGCCGCTCCGCGAAGGCCACCACGTCCCGGTAGGCGTCCTCGCGGTCGATCCAGAAGCTGGACACCTCCTCCCGGAAGAGGTCCCGCAGCACCTTCTGGAGCAGCCGCGCGTCCTGCCAGGCCAGGCTCGGGGCCCGGATCTGGGCGGCCCGGGCCTGGCTTTCCTGCCAGAGCTCCCGCAGGAAGGCGACGTCCTGGACCAGGTCCTCGTCCTTCTCCCCGATGGCGGCGGTGCGGACGATGAATCCCTCCCCGGGCTGGGCATGGGCGCGGATCAGGTCCCGGAGCCGCTCCCGCTCCAGGGGATCCGTGATCTTGCGGCTGATGCCCACGTGCTCGATGCCCGGCATGAACACCAGGAACCGGCCCGGGAAGCTCAGGTGGCGGGAGAGCCGGGGGCCCTTCGACCCGATGGGGTCCTTGACCACCTGGACGAGGATCTCGTCCCCCTCCTTGACGGGAGGCAGGGGCGGCGGCGCCGGGGGGAAGTCCAGGACCGCCGTGTGCTCCGGCTCCTCGTCCAGTTCCAGCCCCTCCTCGGCGCCGATGCGGCTCGTCTCCGGCTCGTCGAGGTAGAGGAAGCCGTCCTTGGGCCCCCCGATGTTGATGAAGGCGCTCTGCATCCCCGGCAGGAGCTTGGCCACCTTGCCCTTGTAGATGTCGCCCACCTGGCTCGCGTGGGTGGTTCGCTCGATGAAGATCTCGCAGATCTGCCCGTTCTCGAGAAGGGCGATCCGCGTCTCCAAGGGGGTCGAATTGACCACCAGGGACCGGCGGTATTCCATTGTCTCTACCTCTGTCGAACCCGGCGGAGGGCGCGCCGCGCCCTCCCCATGCGTCCGGGCCCTGCCAGGCTGCGGACGCCCTAGTTTGACCGATCCGACGGGATCGCAGGTGGCCGGATTACGCGAAGGCGTCCGCCAGGGCCGGGGTCCGCTCCTGGTGTTCCTGCCGGGTGATCCGGTTCCGCTCGTCCACGAAGACCACCTTCGGCCGCCGGCCCGCGGCCTCCTCCTCGGCCATCCAGCCGTAGTTGGCGATGATGACCAGATCCCCTGATTTCACCAGATGGGCGGCGGCGCCATTGATGCCGACCTCCCCGGAACCCGGGATGCCCGGGATCACGTAGGTGGACAGGCGGGCCCCGTTGGTGACGTCGTAGATGTCCACCTTCTCGTTCTCCAGGAAGCCCGCCGCCTCGATGAGGAGCGGGTCCAGGGTGATGGAGCCGACGTAGTCCAGGTCCGCCCGGGTGACGAGGGCGCGGTGGATCTTGCCCAGCAGGAAGTGGCGCAGCATGGTGGCCTCCGGTCCAGGCTCATTCCGAGTCCCGGCCAACGCACAAGGATGCACGCTCCGGGGGACCGGGGCAAGGGGCGGCCGTCACGGGCCGGCGCCAGTCCTACCCGTTCCCATAGCTGACCCCCTCGCCGCTCGGGTTCAGCAGGATGTTGTCGATCAGCCGGGTCCTGCCGACGTAGGCGGCGACGCAGAGGGCGGCCGGCCGGTCCACGTCCCCGGCGAGGGCGTCCAGGGTGAGGGCGTCCACCAGCTCGCAGTACTGGACCTGGTCCACCAGGTGGAGGGGGTCGAAGGCGATGGCGGTGAGCATGTCCACGCTGCGCTCCCCGTCCCGGAAGGCCGCCTCGGCGGCGAAGAGCCCCTGGCTGATGGCCAGGGCCCGCTGGCGCTCCGCCTCGCCCAGGTAGCTGTTCCGGCTGCTCAGGGCCAGGCCGTCCTTCTCCCGCACCGTGGGCACCACCACCACGTCCACGGGGAGGTTGAGGTCGCGCACCATGCGGCGGATGACCGCGCACTGCTGCAGGTCCTTCTGGCCGAAGAAGGCCAGGTCGGGCTGGACCATGTTGAAGAATTTCGCGACCACCGTGGCCACGCCCCGGAAGTGGCCGGGGCGGAAGCGGCCGCAGAGGGGCGCCGCCACGGGGCCCGGCTCGATGAAGGTCTGGAAGTGGCTCGGGTACATCTCCGAGGCCTCGGGCAGGAAGAGCACGTCCACCCCCAGGCGCAGGCAGAGGTTCTGGTCGCCCTCCAGGTCCCGAGGATAGGTGGCCAGGTCCTCGGAGGGGCCGAACTGGGTGGGGTTCACGAAGATGCTCACCACGGTGGCGCCGCAGCGCTGCCGGCTATGCTGCATGAGCGTGGCGTGGCCCTCGTGGAGGTAGCCCATGGTGGGCACGAAGCCGATGCGGTGGCCTTCCTCCCGCAGCGCCTTGAGGGCGATGCGCAGTTCGGCGACGCTTCGGACGACACGCATGGCGGGGGTGGGCCTCCAGGTGCGGCGCCGGGGCCCCTAGGTGGGAGGGCGCCAGGCGTCGAGGGCGGTACGGGCGGATTCCGGAAGGGTATAGGACTCCTCCGGGCCGGGGAAGGCCCCGGCGCGCACGTCCTCGCCCCACCGGGCGAGGGCCTCCCGCAGGTGCCCGAACCCGTCCGCGTAGCGCCGGACGAATTTCGGCGAGGTGCCCGGGACCAGGCCCAGGATGTCGTGGAGCACCAGCACCTGGCCCGAGCAGTGGGGGCCGGCGCCGATGCCAAGGGTGGGCACCGAGAGCGCCTCCGTGACCCTCCGGGCCAGGTCCGCGGGCACGCCCTCCAGCAGGACGCTGAAGCAGCCCGCGTCCTGGAGGGCCAGGGCGTCGTCCAGGATGCGCAGCGCGGCCTCGGCCTCCCGGCCCTGGACCTTGAAGCCTCCCATGGCGTGCACGCTCTGGGGCGTGAGCCCCAGGTGGCCCATCACGGGGATCTCGGCCTGCACCAGGGCCCGCACCACCGGGAGGCGCCGGGCGCCACCCTCCAGCTTCACCGCCGCCGCGCCCCGCTGGAGGAAGCCGCCGGCGTTCCGGACCGCTTCGTCCACCCCGGCGTGGTAGCTCAGGAAGGGCAGGTCTCCCATGAGCAGGGCGCGGGGCCGCGTGCGGGCCACCGCCTCCAGGTGGTGGTTCATCATCGCCATGGTGACGGGCAGGGTGTTGTCGAAGCCCAGGCAGACGTTGCCCACGCTGTCGCCCACCAGGATCACGTCCACCCCGGCGGCGTCGGCGAGGCGCGCGGTCACCGCGTCGTAGGCGGTGGTCATCACGACGCGCCGGCCTTCGGCGGCCATCCTCGCCAGGCCGGGGATGGTCACCGGATCTCGCGGAGCGCTGTCCCGGGGCTCGTTCTGGTGGCTCATCAACCCTCGCCGGCGCCACCCAGCGGCGGAATGGAAGCCTGGGTGGGCGTCCAGTCTGCCAGGGGATCCACGCGCTCGGGCAGGATGAAGCGCAGGCCGCAGGCCTCCACCACGCCGCGGAAGCGGTGCATGTCGGCCCGGCCCAGGAAGGCGGTCTCCTGGCTTTCGGGGATGCGGGTCCACAGCTCCTGGAAGCTCGGGAAGGCGTCCTGCAGGCGGGATCGGGCCCCCAGCTTCTCCCCGCGCTTCACAAGCAGGTCGGCGCCCCGGGCGCTGGCCTCCAGGACCACCGCCGAGAAGCGCATCTCCCGGGCGGCGGCGAGCGCCTCGCCCCAGGCGTCCAGGGTCTCGAAGGCCACGGCGTCGGAGGCCTCGGCGCAGCCCAGGAGGAGCGCGTGGGCGCGGTGCCACTCCATCTCCAGCCAGCGGGAGCCGCTGCCCTCCACCAGGCCCTTCAGGGACTCGAGCTGGGTCCAGCCCTCCTCCAGGTCCGCGGGCTGCCCGGTGCGGAGCTGGCCCTCCTGGGCCTCCAGGGCCGTGGCCTGGAGGAAGCGCAGCAGGGAGAGGCGCTGGCGGAAGAGGAGGCCCGCGCTGTCGAAGAGGAAGGCGGAGGCCTTGTAGAGCCGCACGGCGTCCTTCCAGGCGCACTGGAAGGCGGCGATCTCCGCCTGGAGGAAGGCCTGCTCCCCCTGTTCCAGGGGGCTCACGCCCTGCTTGGAGGCCATGAGGGCCTGGAGGAGGGCGTGCTCGGCCTGCACCGTGTCCCCCAGGGCGGCGAGGGTGCGGGCCTTCCAGACCCGGGTGTGGGTGGCGAGGGCCTGGTCTCCCAGGCGCTGGTAGCGTTCCAGGGCCCGGTCCAGGTGGCTCAGGGCCGGACCCAGCCATTCCTGGGTGCTGCGGAAGATTCCCAGGGCCAGGTGGCACTGGGCCTGGAGGGAGATGTCGCCCTGCAGGCGGCTGGAGTGCAGGGCCTCCCGCAGCACCGTGTGGGCGTTCTCCGGCTGGCCCTGGGCGGCGAAGCTCTGGCCCAGGGCGATGCAGACGCTCACGAGGCCGCGGAAGTCCCGGTCGTGCTCCAGCAACCGCTGGGCGGACTGCAGCATGGTGGCCGCCCGCTGGAACTGGCACTGGCCCGCCAGGGCGGTGCCCAGCTCCAGGGCGATGGCCACCTGGTCCTTGTGCTGGCCCTTGCCACCGGGCAGGAGCTGGAGGCCCTCCTCGAGGGCCCGCAGGCCCTTCCCGGCGAAGCCCTGCAGGAGGTAGATCTTGCCCAGGGCGAGGCGCAGGCGCGGCTGCTCGGGATGGTTCGGGTGCTCCGTCAGGCATTCGAAGGCGGCCTGGGTGGAGTCGAAGGCCTGAGGCAGCATGCGCAGCCGGATCTCCTGGAGGGCCTTCTTGCGCAGCAGCCGGGCCCTCTGGAGGCGGAGGGCGTCCCCGCCAGGATCCGGCAGGCCCTCCAGGGAGGCGAGGGCCAGCTGCAGGGCCTCCAGGGCGTGCTGGGAGGGCGGCTGGGCGCCGGAGGCCTGGGTGAACAGGAAGCCCCCGGGCAGGCCTTCGGCCCAGGCGTCGGCCAGGAACTCGTAGAGCCGGGCGCGCTGGAGGGGCGTGGGGTTGAGGTCCAGGGCCTGCTCCACCACCCGCTGGGCTTCCAGGGGCGGCGGCGGGTCCTGCTCGATGGCGAGCATCACCTGGGCCAGGGCGGTGGACTCGTCCGAGGCCAGGGACTGGAGGCGCACGGAGAGGACGGGCTTGGCCACGCTCTCCTGGACCGCCCCCAGGAGCGCCCGGGCCAGCCGCTTCAGCTCGGCCTGCGGGGTGTGGGAGACCACCAGTTCCCGGAGCTTGGGATCGGGCACGGTGGCCCGGCCCTCCTGGACCTGCACCAGCCGGGAGGCCGCCACGGTGGAAAGGGCCTCCTCCAGGGGCTCGGGGCCCAGCGCGAGGGCCCGGCCCAGCACCGCCGGCTCCTGGGCGTGGTCGGAGAGGGCCACCATCCGGGTCATGGCGAGGGCCGCGGGGGTGAGGCGCTGGAGGCGGCCGAGCAGGACCTGGCTGACCAGGTCCTCGTGGGCCTTCACGGGCTTGCCCAGGCGGCCGGTGAACTGCCACTTCCCGCCCCGCCACGCGAGGGCCCCGTCCTGCTGCGCCAGCTCCAGCAGGCTCTGGAGCAGCCCGGGGTTGCCCAGGGAGCGGTGGATGAGCTCCCGCTGCACCGCCTCGGGGATGGCCTCGGGGCCCAGCAGGTCCGAGAGGAGCTGGCGGAGATCCTCGTCCTCCAGCCGGTTCAGATGGACGGCGGCCACCGCCGCGTCCCCCTTGAGGGGGGCCAGGAGCGGCTTGAGGCGCGAACCCTCCGTGCCCGTGGTGATGCAGATCAGCCAGGGCAGGCGGGAGCGCTGGATCAGCTCCCGGAGCAGGGCCACCACGTCGGGCCCGGCGTGGCGCAGCCCCGGGAGGTGGATCAGGCGCGGGTGCAGGCGGCTGGCGAAGTCCATGGCCTCCAGCGCGGCCTTGAGCTCCTCGGGCTCGACCTGGTCCTCCGCGCCCTTGAGCTTCCGGCCGCCGGTGAGGAAGGCATAGGAGCCCAGGACCCGGCTGAGGCTGCGGGCCACCTGGGGCTTCATGGCGTAGAGGTCGGCCTCGGTGCCCTGGAGGAGGCTCTGGAGCAGCCGGTCCAGGAAGGCGGCGGGCCCCTCCTCGTGCTGGGGCTCCAGGGCGTGGACCCACAGCCCCTCCGTCTCCGCCGCCGCGACGGACCAGGCCGCGAGGTTCTCCTTCCCGAGCCCCTCCTCGCCCTGGAGGATGACGATCCGCTCCATGGGGGCCGGCGCCGTGAGGCCGAACATGAGGGACTTGAGGTAGGTCAGCTCCTGGGCCCGCCCGCGGAGGGAGCGGCTGCGCACGTCGGAGAGGTCCCGGGGGAGGTCCCAGGGCGCGGGGCCCGCGGTCGCCGGAGGCGGGGGATCCGGCATGGAGAGCCAGAGCTGGGCCTGGTCCCAGGGCGCCTCCCCCTGGACCCTCGGGATCGCGAGGCGGCCGGGCCGGAGGCCAATGACCTCCGGGCTCAGGAGACGGGGGTAGCGGCTCTTCGCGAGGTCCTCGGAGAGGCGGACCTGGAAGGCCTTCCGCTGCTCCAGGGTGAGGTCGGGCCACACCTTCGAGAGGGGCGTGCCCTCGAGGGCCTGGAGCAGCCAGACCTCGGATTCGTCGAAGCCGAAGTGGGACTCGCCGCCGTCCAGGGGTTCGCGGTCGAGGAAGGCGCGGAGGTAGGACTCCTTGATCTGGTCCACTTCCCGGTCCCCCGGGCGCGGGGACCAGCGCTGCAGCAGGAAGCGCACGCCGTCGCTCTCCCGCTTCACCACGTGCCAGGACTGCCCCGCGTCGCCGACCTGGCCCAGGTCCGCCACCCAGCCCACGCGCTGGGCGCCATAGGCGGGGCGGGTGCTCATGCGCCAGCCTGGAGACGGACCGAGGGCGAGCCCGGGAGGCTCGTGGGCCTGGCCGCTGTCCATGGAGTCATGGGGCGAGTGTATCAGCCCGCGGCGGGGGGACTGCCGCGCCACAATGGGGGATCCCCGCACGAGGCCGCATGACCGAGGAACCCGAGGAACCCCGAGGCGCCGGCCGCGAGGGCGGCCCCGCCGGCGGCGTGGCCTGGGTCCTCTACCTCGTCCTCCTGGCCTGGGCCGCCTACGGCTGGTTCGCGCGCTGAGCGGCGGGGGCGTCCCCGCAGCGCTCGAGGCGCCAGGCCAGCTGCGCCGCGGCGAGGGGCGCGCGCCCCATCCCATGCACGATCAGGGCCCGGATGGCGCCTCCCCCGGCATCCCGATCCACGTCCGCAGCAGGCCGAGCCGCGCCATCAGCGCGCCCATGCGCTCCACGGGCAGGCCCATGACCGTGGCGAAGCTGCCCTCGATGCGCTCGATGAAGAGGGCCGCGATGCCCTGGGCGGCGTAGCTGCCGGCCTTGTCCATGGGCTCGCCGGTGCGGGCGTACCAGCGGGCCTGGGCCTCGGACATGGGACGCATGACCACGTGGGCGGTGTCGACGAAGGCGTGGATCTCGGGGGCGTGGACCCCGTCGTCCCGCATCAGGCAGAGCCCCGTGTGCACCTCGTGGGCCCGGCCCTGGATGAGGCCGAGCATGCGCACGGCGTCGTCCTCGTCCTCGGGCTTGTTGAGGGTGTGGTGGTCCACCGCGACGGTGGTGTCCGAGGCGAGCACCCAGCGGCCGGGGCGGCGCGCGGCCACGGCGGCGGCCTTCGCCTTGGCCAGGCGCAGCACCAGGTCCTCGGGATCCTCGCCCGGCAGCGGCGTCTCGTCCACGTCGGGCACGTCCACCTCGAAGGGGATGCGCAGGGCCTCGAGCCACTGGCGGCGGCGGGGGGAGGAGGAGGCGAGCACCAGCATCAACGCAGCCCCCTCGCCTCGAGATCCTTCACCAGGACCCGCATGTGGATGGTGTCCATGTCCTCCGCCCGCCGGAACCCGAAGCGCGGGTAGAGGTCCGCGGCGTCCCGGGTCTCGAGGACGAAGCGCTGCACGTCGCCCACCCAGGGATGGCGCAGGGCCCACTGGACCAGGGCCGTGGCGATGTGGTGGCCGCGCAGGTCCGAGGCGGTCACCACGTCGTAGAGCTTGGCCTCGTAGGCCTGGTCGCTCCAGACCCGCGTGGTGCCCACCAGGCGCCCGCCCCGTCCCCCTTCCGGCACCAGGCGCGCGGTGAGGAGGCGCGAGCAGGCCAGGAGGCGCCGCCACTGTTCGAGGGTGCGGTCGGCGGTCCAGGGCACGGCCTCCGCCTGGAAGAAGACCTGGAGCTCCTTCGGGTCCGCCGTCCAGGTCTCGTCGGCGAAGGCCACGCGGCCGGTGGGCGTGTCCAGCGGGGCGGGGATGCGCAGGTCGTCCATCAGGCCTCCTGGGGGCCGGAGCCCTCGTCGGCCACGGGACGGAAGGGACGCAGGGCGAGGGCCAGGGTGGCGAGGCCCGTGAGCGCGAACCAGAATAGGCGGACGCCCGCCTTGCGGGCCGGCGTGTGGACGGGCTCCCAGGCGAGGTGGAAGGCGTGGCTGGCCTTCGTCATCGGCTCGCCCCAGAGCTCCCAGGAGCCGTCGGCCCGCGCGAGGCCGGACTTGCCGGTGAGGGTGGCCCGCAGCATGGGGACGCCCTGCTCCGCGGCCCGCAGCCGGATCTGGTTGAAGTGCAGGTCCGTGGCCACGGTGCGGTCGAACCAGCCGTCGTTGGTGTGGTTGGTGATGAGCTGCGCCCCGCCCAGGGCGACGCCGGCCTGGGTGCGGGCGGCGCTGAGGGCCTCGCTGCAGATCAGCGGATGGATGCGCAGGCTGCCCTGGGGCGTGGCGATCTCGAAGGTGCTCCGCTCGCTCAGCTCCCCGGGCTCCTGGGACACGAAGCCCAGCTTGCGGTCCAGCCAGCGCCGCAGCGCCGGCGGACCCGGCATCCGCTCGCCGAAGGGCATCGGCTCCACCTTCGCCTGGACGAAGCTCGGCTGTCCGCCGCTTTCGCCGCGCACCAGGTTCAGCAGGCCGCCCTCGGTGCCGAAGAGCCACGCCACGTCGCGCCGCTTCGCCTCCTCCTGCAGCCGCGGGTTCGGCCCGCGGTGGTCCACCCCGAGGATGGCGCTCTCGGGCCAGAGCAGCAGCGTGGTGAAGCCGGGCCGGGGCAGGCCCGCCTCCTTCAGGGCGGCGTCGCTCTGGGCCCAGGCGTCCGCCTCCATGCCGGGCCGGCGCAGGCCCGCCTCGAAGTTGGGCTGGACCATCACCACGTCGAGCTCCCGCTTCGGTTCCCGGGGCAGCGCGGACCAGGCGAGGCCGAAGGCCACGAGGACGCCGTAGAAGGCGGCCGGCGCGGCGAGCACCGAACGCGCGGAGCGGCCTTCGACGAGGCTGCCGGCGAAGAGGGCCCCGCAGCCGAAGGCCAGGGCGCTGAAGCCGTAGCTGGTGAGGAAGGCGGCGCTCTTCGCCAGCAGGGGCAGGCCGCCCAGGGCCGAGCCGTAGCTCCACTCGTAGACGTGGAAGCCCTTGGCCTCCCACAGGAGGGTGGCGAAGGCGGCGCCGGCGGCGGCCCCCCAGCGGCCCGCGCGGCGGAACATCCAGCGCGCGAAGGCGATCACGGCGGTGAAACCGAGCGCCTCGTAGCCGAAGAAGAGTCCCGAGCCGAGCCAGGCGAGGGACTTCGGGAGGTTGCCCTTCACCTCGATGACGGCGGGCACCCAGTGGAAGATGAGCATGATGCCCGCCAGCCAGGCGAGGAAGGTCCAGCCCAGGCGCCGCCCCTTGAAGGCGCCGTCCATCATGAGGGCCGGGATGAGGAAGCAGAGCAGGGCCTCCAGCCAGCCGTGGCCGGAGGCGTAGGGGATGCCGTAGCCCACCTTCAGGAGGCCGGCCAGCACGGCCGCCTCCAGGAGGCGCAGCGGCCAGCGGCCCTTCAAGGTCTGGATGGCGTCCGCTTCCACCGTCGCTCCGCTTCGAAACATGCGATGCCCGCGGCCACCGCGGCGTTGAGGCTCTCCACCCCGACCGTGGGGATGGCCGCCCGCGTGGCGCGGGGGGGCAGTTCCGTGTGCGCCCAGCCGTGGCCTTCGTTCCCCACCAGGAGGCGGAGCGGCTCGGCGAGGTCGGCCTCGTCCAGGGGCAGCGATCCCGGTCCCCCGTCCAGGGCCACCCAGTTGCCGTCATCGGCGGGCCAAGCCGAAGCCCGCCGCACGGGCATCAGGAAGGCCGCGCCCATGGAGCCGCGGAGGGCTTTGGGGCTGAAGGGGTCCGCGGCGCCGGGGCCGAGGAGGGCCTCCCGGAAGCCGAAGGCGGCGGCGGCCCGGAGGATGGCGCCGAGGTTGCCCGGATCCTGGATCTCCCAGGGCACGATGACCCGCGCGGGCAGCGGGCCGGAAGGCTCGGGCCCCACGGCGCAGACCAGCACGCGGTCCGGGGGGCTGCCGGCCTCGGCGAGGTCCGCCAGCAGGTCCGGGCGCAGCCTCACCGCGGGCACCCGGGAGCCCACGGCGCCGGCCGCGTCCTGCTCCTGGAGCAGCATCACCTCAGGCTGGAGGCGGTCCTTCTCCGGCGCCGAAGCCCAGGCCTCGATGACCTTCGAGCCCGCGAGGAGGGTGCGGTCCCGCCGGGCCCCGTTGGGCCGGAGGGCACGCTTGAGCTCCTTGAACCACGGGTTGGCCCGGGAGGTGACCAGGTCCGGAAGATGCATGGATCCAGCCTAGCCGCGCCCTGGGCTCGCGTGCCCGGGATCACGGATCCCCCGGGCACGGCTCCGGCCCGCCCCTGCGCCTCGGGGCCCCGGGCCTTCCCTGGTAGCATGGGGGTTTCTTTGTCCAATCGGCGTTCCACGGAGGTTCCGCATGGCTGATGCGGCCCAGCACAAGCCCTACATCCCCGACGAGAGCTCCATCGCGGAGTTCACGCCGAAGGCCATCATCTTCGGGGCCCTCTTCGGGATCATCTTCGGCGCCTCCACGGTGTACCTGGCGCTGCGGGCGGGCCTGACGGTCTCGGCGTCCATCCCCATCGCCGTCGTGGCCATCTCCCTCCTCAAGAAGCTGGGGGGCTCCACGATCCTGGAGAACAACATCGTCCAGACCATCGGGTCCGCAGGCGAGTCCATCGCCGCGGGCGTGGTCTTCACCCTGCCGGGCTTCCTCTTCCTGGCCAAGGACGCCGGCGGCCAGTCCGTCGGCGCCCCCTTCTTCACCTACTGGACCATCTTCACCCTCGCGTTGCTGGGCGGCGTGCTGGGCATCCTCATGATGATCCCCCTGCGCCGGGCGCTCATCGTGAAGGAGCACGGCGAGCTGCCCTATCCCGAAGGCACCGCCTGCGCCTCCGTGCTCATCGCCGGCGAGCAGGGCGGCGACCTCGCCAAGACGGCCTACATGGGCCTGGGCGTCGGCACGCTCTACGCGATCCTCCAACTCATCGTGAAGGCCGTCTCGGACACGCCGACCTGGGTCTCCAACATGAAGTCGAAGGTCTTCCCGGCGGCCACGGTGAATGCCGACATCACGCCGGAATACCTGGGCGTGGGCTACATCCTGGGCATCCGGAACGGCGGCCTGCTGGTGGCCGGCGGCGTGATGGCCTGGCTGGGCCTGATCCCGCTCCTCGCCTCCCTCGTTCCGGCGGACGCCATCGCGGGCCAGCTGGTGAAGCTGGGCTACCTGAAGGACATCGCGGCGCCCGGAGCCTACGGCTGGAATCCTTCGACCCACGACTTCGCCCAGCTCAACCGGGCCATCTACTTCGCCTACGTGCGCCAGATCGGCGCCGGCATGGTGGCCGCCGGCGGCTTCATCACGCTCCTGAAGACGATCCCCACCATCATCAGCGCCTTCAAGGGCGCGGTGGCTTCGATGAAGGACGGTGCCGGCGCCGGTGGCGTGAAGCGCACCGAGAACGACCTGCCCCTCACCGTGGTCATCGGCGGCTGTGTCGCCCTCATTGCCATCGTGGCCGCCCTGCCCTTCATCCCGGGCAGCGGGATCTTCAGCAAGATCCTGCTGGGCGTGCTGATGGTGGTCTTCGGCTTCTTCTTCGTCACGGTGAGTAGCCGCATCGTGGGCATCATCGGCTCTTCGTCCAACCCCATCTCCGGGATGACCATCGCGGCCCTCATGGCCACCTGCCTCATCTTCGTGGGCATGGGCTGGACCGGCGACGCCTACCAGCCGATGGCCCTCTGCGTCGGCGGCATGGTCTGCATCGCGGCGGCCAACGCCGGCGCCACCAGCCAGGACCTGAAGACGGGCTACCTGGTGGGCGCCACGCCCCGCAGCCAGCAGATCGGCCTCATGATCGGCGCCGTGGCCGCGGCCATGGTGATCGGCTTCACGGTGAAGATCCTGGACCGTCCCACCGCCGAAATGGCGGCGCAGGGCCTCCAGCACGCCATCGGCACCGACAAGTTCCCGGCGCCCCAGGGCACGCTGATGGCCACCCTCATCAAGGGCCTCCTGGCCCACAACCTGGACTGGCAGTTCGTCCTCGTGGGCGTCTTCTTCGCCATCACCATGGAACTTTGCGGCGTCCGCGCCCTGGCCTTCGCCGTGGGCGCCTACCTGCCCCTCAGCACGACGCTGCCCATCTTCATCGGCGGCGTGGTCCGCTGGGTCGCCGACAAGAAGACCGGCGCCGGGGCTTCCGACGGCCACGGCGGCGACGAGGAACTGGGCCCCGGCAACCTCTTCGCGACGGGCCTGGTGGCTGGAGGCGCCCTGATGGGCGTGATCTCGGCCTTCCTGGCCGGGGCCGCGAGCGCCATGAAGGACAACGGCAACGCCAGCCTGTTCAACTTCCTCAAGACCATCAACGTCGAAGAAAGCCTCTCGCAGGCCCTCGGGCACGGCGGCTATCAGCTCCTCGGCGTGGCTGCCTTCGCGGTCATGGGCGCCATCCTCTTCAAGGTGGCCTTGAAGCCCGCCCCCAAGCTGGATTAACGCGCCGCCCGGCTCCTGAAAGGCCCCGCTCCGCGGGGCCTTTTTGCGTCTGGACCCCAGGCCGCGCATCATCGGGGCAATCCTTCCGGAGCCATCCATGTTCATCTTCGCGGTATTCCTGGCCTTCCTAGGCTTCGTGCTCTGGCGCGCACGGCGGCAGGGGGCGCCCGTGGCGGTGGAAGGCGGCGACGACGTGCGGGGCCGGCGCGGCGGCACGATCGAGGTGCCCGGCGCCATGAAGGCTGGGCTTTCCCAGGCCCTGAAGGTCGTCATGGTGGCGGCCTTCGCCCTCTCGGCCCTGCTGGCCTTCGCCTCCACCATCCGGGTGGTGGACCCGGGCTACGGCGGCGTGATGGTGCTCTTCGGCCGCGTCCGCGCCGAACCCCTGCCTTCGGGGCTCCACCTGATCAACCCCTTCTGCAACCTCGTGCAGATGGAGGTGCGCACCCGGAACTACACCATGAGCAGCCAGGCCGACGAGGGACACCGCCGGGGGGACGACAGCATCGCGGTCATCACCGCCGACGGCCTGACCGTGAACCTGGACGTGACGGTCCTCTACGCCCTGAACCTGCCGAAGCTGCCGGAGATCTACCGGACCCTGGGCGAGGACGTGGAATCGCGGCTGGTGCGCAGCGAGATCCGCAGCGCCATCCGCGACGCGGCGGCCAACCTCCTGGCCACGGACCTCTACGGTGCCAAGCGCCAGGAGTTCGTGGCCGGCGTGAGCAAGGTCCTCATGGAGCGCTTCCTGGCCCGGGGCATCGCCCTCGAGCAGGTGCTCCTCCGCGACGTCCGCCTGCCCCAGCAGATCACCAACGCCATCAACGCCAAGATCGCCGCCGACCAGGAGGCCCAGAAGATGACCTTCGTCCTGCAGAAGGAAAAGCAGGAGGCCGAGCGGAAGCGCATCGAGGCCGAAGGCCAGGCCAAGGCCCAGGAGCTCGTCAGCCGCAGCCTCACCCCCCAGATCCTCGAGTACCAGCGCATCCAGGCGCTCAAGGACATCGGGGCGCACGGGAACCTGGTGATCGCCGGATCCGGCGGCGCGACGCCGCTGATCAACGTGGGGAAGCGGGGGGAGTGAAGCTGCCTACTCGATGGGCAGCCGCCCCTGCGTGAGCCGGATGATGGCCGGCACGTGGAGGTCCTCGGCGTAGCTGGCGACCTCGCCGCTGGGGGTCGGCGGCTGGCTGATCAGTCGCGTGGGCGTGACGGGGTGCGGCCCGTCCACGGGGCCCGCCACGGGGCCGCTGGGGACTTCGCCATAGATCCGGCCGCTGGGGCCGTTGTGGGGCGCGCCGTAGCCGGCGTTGGCGGCGGCCTCGGCGGCGAGCGCCTCGCGGGTGTTCATGGGGCGGTAGACCGGCTCGGCGCCGGCCTCGAAGCCGGACGCGAGGACGGTGACCAGCACGCGGTCCTCCAGCTCCGGGGCCTCCACCTGGCAGAGCTTGATGTTGGCCACGCCCTGGTAGTGGTCGCTGAGGTAGTTCATGGCGGTCTCCACCGCCGCCAGCTCCACGTGCTCCCAGTCCGCCATGACGCTCACGATCACCTGGGTCGCGGGGCCGTGGGCCGCGCGGTCCAGGAGCGGGCAGGAGAGCGCCTTCTGGAGCGCGTCCAGGATGGCCTCGTCGCCGCGGCCCTGGCCGGTGCCGATGAGGGCCTCGCCGCTGTCCCGGAGCACCGCCTCCACGTCGGCGAAGTCGCCGTTCAGGGTGCCCGGGCGCAGGATGAGGTCCGTGATGCCGCGCACGCCCTGGAGCAGCACGCCGTCGGCCACCTTGAAGGCCTCCTTGAAGGTGTAGCGCTGCTCGCACAGCGCCTTCAGCTTCTCGTTGCTCACCACGATGAGGGTGTCGGCGGTGCCCCGCAGGCGCTCCAGCCCGTCCATGGCGTTCTGCATCTTGCCGCTGCCCTCCCAGCGGAAGGGCGTCACCACCACCGCCACGGTGAGGGCGCCCAGCTCCCGGGCGTAGCTGGCGATGACCGGCGCCGCGCCGGTGCCGGTGCCGCCCCCCATGCCCGCGGTGATGAAGACCATGTCCGCGCCCTGCAGGAGGCCCAGGAGCTCCTCCCGGCTCTCCTCCGCCGCGATGGCGCCCCGGTCGGCGTTGCCGCCCGCCCCGAGGCCGCGGGAGCTCTGGGGGCCGAGGGCCAGGCGCGCGTGGGCCTTGCTCTGGGCGAGGCTCTGCTGGTCGGTGTTGAGGGAGATGAACTGCACCCCCTGCACGCCGGCCTCGATCATGCGGTTGACGGCGTTGCAGCCCGCGCCGCCGACCCCGACCACCTTGATGCTGGCCCCGGGGAGGTGGGGCGGCTCGGGAAGGAAGGGGATCTCGGCCATGGGATCTCCGTTCAGAAGAGTTTCTCGATGAAGCCCTTGAGGCCCCCGCTGCGGCCGGACTTCGCGCCGCCTTCGAGGAGCTCCCGGGCGTGGGCCTTCACGGCCCCGAGGGCGTTGGTGTAGAGGGGATTGCCGGTGACCTGGGGCAGGCCCTGGATGCCCTGCACGCGGCCGATGACCACGCGGGGCCGGCCCAGGATGTTCTGGGCGAGGATGGGCAGGTGGGGCAGCAGGGATCCGCCGCCCACCAGGTGGATGCCGCCGTGGATCTCGTGCACCAGGCCGCTGCGCCCCACCTCGGCGAGGACCATGTTGAGCAGTTCCACCGCCCGGGCGTGGAGCACTTCGGCGATCTCCCGGCGGGAGACCTGCCGGCCCTCGTCCTCCAGCTCGATGAGCTCCTCGGCGGGGACCTGCATGGGCAGCGCCGTGCCGTAGACCCGCTTGATGCGTTCGGCCACGCTGATGCCGCCCAGGTGCTTGGTGATCTCCAGGTCGCGGGTGAAGTGCCGGCCGCCGATGGGGATCACGGCGCTGTGGAAGAGCGCCCCGCGCAGGAAGACGCCGACGTGGGTGAGCTCGTCGCCGATGTCCACCACCACGGCGCCGTTCTCGGCGTCCTCCCGGGTGAGCACCGCCTCCATGCTGGCCAGGGGCGAGTACATGAGCTGGGAGCCCTGCAGGCCCGAGAGGTGCAGCGCGCGGTTGATGTTGGCGAGCACCGAGGCCGGGGCGACGATGATGCGGATCTCCGCCTCCAGGGTGTCGCCCACCATGTTCACGGGATTGCGCAGGTCGCGCTGGCCCTTGATGTGGAAGACCTGGGGCAGGCGGTGGAGGACCTGCTCCTCCTTGGCGAGCTTGCAGCCGTTGGCGGCCTGTTCCAGCACCCGGTCGCGGTCGTGGGTGGTGATGACCTTGTCGGCGGTGGCGATGGTGACCGAGTCGCGGAGGTTCTCGCCCTTGAACTGGATGCCGTCCACGCTCACGCGCACCCCGTCGAGGCGCGTCTGCCCCGCGGTGCGCATCGCGTCCTCCACGGCGCGGTTGATGGCCCGCACCGCGGCGTCCATGTCGTTGATCTCGCCCTGGCGGATGCCGCCCTCCGGGGAGGCGAGGCTGGCGCCGGTGACGTTCAGGCTCCCGTTTTCTTCGAGGACGGCGACGACAGCGACGACTTTGCTAGCACCTAGATCAAGTCCGAGCAGAACGGCGGGTTGAACCATGAATTGTGCCTGAGCCTCACTGGTTTCAAGCATAGCCCCAACGAGGGCTTTTGCGAGAGGGGAGTTAAAAAAACGGCCGAATGGCCTGTCACTGGGGTTCGGGTCCCGCTTTCTGGGCCGGAGGCGCCGACGCGGCGGGCTCCCCCACGGCGATCTCGTCGTCCCACCGGAGGTCGATGTAGCGGATGGAGGCGAGGTCGGGTCTTTTGGAGATCTGATCGAGATAAAGCCCCTGGAAATTGGGAATATTTTTAGTGGCGTTGCGTTTTGGGAGGAAAATGGGCGCCGGCAGGCCCTCGAGGTAGGCGACCGGCCCTCGGTCGCTCCAGCGCATCTCGATCACCCGGTCGTAGAAATCCCGCTGCTTGTCCCGGATTTCCTTGGCGGTATTGATCAAGGAAGGCAGTAACTCATTGGATTGGCTATTTGGGTCTTCGATCACGGGGATCGGGGATAAATTTCCGGAATTCACCCGGTCCAGCACGTAGCCGTCGTCGGCGAGGAGGAACACGCCCTCCGGCCGCACGAGCCAGAGCAGGGGGCGGCGCTCCTCGATGACGAGACTCAGGCGATCGGGAGGGTCCTTGCGGATGAGGACGCCCTTCACCCAGCGCAGGGCGGTGATCTCGCCGCGCAGACGCTCGGTGTCCATCCAGAAGAGCTGCTTGCCCAGGCAGATCCGCTCGGCGATGGCCTGGGCCTGTGCCAGCCGGGCCCCGCGCGTGCCGGTCACGGAGACCTGCTCGATGGTGAGGCGCTGGAGGCCCAGGAAGCGCTGGCCGATCTCCAGGGTTCCCCAGCCCGCGGCCAGCACCAGGACCGTCACCAGGCCGAGCCGCGCCCAGGGCAGCCACGGGCGCTTGGGTCGCGTGCGGGGGAGCAGGGGCATGGACCAGGGTATCGCCGAACGGGCCCCTCAGCGCCAGACCTCCACCTCGGGCTCGAGTTCCACGCCGTGGAACATCCGCACCTTCTCGCGCACGGCCTCCATCAGCGCCGCGAAGTCCTCCGGCGTCGCGTGGCCGTGGTTGACGAGGAAGTTGGCGTGGTCAGGGCTCACCTCGGCGTCACCGATGCGCAGGCCCTTCAGCCCCGCCTGGTCGATGAGGCGTCCCGCGCTCAGCCCCGGAGGGTTCTTGAAGATGCAGCCTGCGTTGCGCTTGCTCAGGGGCTGGGAGGTGCCGCGCTTCTCCATGTTCTCGGCCACCTGCGCCTGGATCGCCGCGGAGTCGCCGGGCGCCAGGCGCACGGTGTAGCCCAGGGCCACGTGGCCGTCGGTGAGGAAGGAGCCCCGGTAGCGGAACTCCCCGGGCTCGGGGCGCTTCTCCACGAGCTCGCCCTCGGGGGTGAGGAAGCGGTAGGTGTCGAGGACGTCCACCAGCTCCCGGCCGTAGGCGCCGGCGTTCATGCGCAGGGCGCCGCCGGTGGTGCCGGGGATGCCCGCGGCGTACTCCAGCCCCGAGAGACCCAGGCGCGCCGCATCCTGGCTCAGGCGGACGTGTCCGTAGCTGGCGGGGGCCCAGAGCCGCAGGCCCTCCTGCCGGAGCTCCTTCGGGAAGGCGAGGCGCAGCACCGGCGGCTCGATGTCGCCGAAGACGACGAGGTTCGAGCCGCCCCCGAGCACCCGGTAGGGCAGGCCCTCCCGGACGCAGGCCCGCACGAAGGCCTGGGCCTGGGCCTCGGTTCCGGGTTCGAAGAGCCAGCGGCAGAGGCCGCCCACCCCCAGGGTGGTGAGCCTGGGGAAGGGCACGTCCCGGCGGTGCGGGATCGCCATCAGGTCATCGGGCCAGGGCCGCGTCATCGGGCTCCAGTATGTCCGGGCGCGACCGGCGGCGGCGGGGCCGGCGGCGGCGCGGCCTCCAGGGCCCGGAGGCGCTGCTTGAGGTCGTGGCTCCCGAAGGCGCTGAAGCCCCCCTCGCCGTCCTTCGCCACGACGCGATGGCAGGGGATGAGCAGGAGGAGGGGGTTGGCCTTCACCGCGCGGCCCACGGCCCGGGCGGCGCCGGGCCTCCCCAGGCGCAGGGCCACGTCGCCGTAGCTGAGGGTCTCCCCGGGGCGGGTGGCCCGCAGCACCGCCGTGACCTCCCGCTGGAAGGGCGTCAGGCCCGAGAGGTCGAGGGGGATGGACCGGAGGTCCGAGGGACGGCCGGCGAGGTGGTCGGTGAGGCGCCGCACCGCGTCGAAGACCCACAGGGGTGCGCGCTCCGAAGGCTTCTCCGGCGGCGCCCCTCCCAGGAAGCGGAAGGCCGTCAGCCCGGCATCGCTCCAGGCGAGAAGGCAGGGGCCGAAGGCGGTGGCGAGGACGAGGGAATCCATGGCGTAGGATCACAGCATGCGCTGGCTCGCCCTCGACCACGGCACGAAGAAGCTGGGCCTCGCCTTCTCCGACGAGCTGGAGATCCTCGCCTCGCCCTTCGAGGTCTGGCCCATGGAAGGCGAAGCCACGCTCGCGCGGTTGGCGCGCCTCTGCCGGGAGGAGGGCGTCCAGGCCCTCTGCGTGGGACTGCCGAGGCACCGGGACGGCGCGGAGAGCGCCACGGCGGCGGCCGCGCGTGCCTTCGGGGAGGCCCTGGCGGCGCGCACGGGCCTGCCCCTGCGCCTGGCCGACGAGCACCTCAGCAGCGCCGAGGCCCAGCGGCTCCTGGCCCAGCGTGGCGTGAAGCCCGAGCGGCGGAAGGCCCTCCTGGACGCGGCGGCGGCGGCGGTGATCCTGCAGGCCCTGCTGGAGGAGCGCCGGGCCGGGGGCATCCCGGCCCCGGAATTCGGCCCCGGAGCCTGAGCCGAGGCTAAGATGGGCGCCAAGCCTCCGGATTCCCCATGCGCCTCGCCTCCCTGAAGCCCCTGCCGGGCCTCCTTACCGTCCTCCTCGCGGTCTTCCGTCCGGGGTTCGCGCAGCCCCGGCCGCCCACCGCCACCAACCGGCTCTTCCTCCACGCCAAGCCGGCGGTGGTGCGCATCTACGCCGGCTACGCGGGCAAGTGGAGCTGGGGCGGCCAGATGTGGCGCACCGTGTCCGTGGGCAGCGGCTCGGGCTTCTTCATCAGCCCCGACGGCTACCTGCTCACCAACGCCCACGTGGTCTCCGACATCCGGGACGGGGACCAGGCGGGCAAGCGCACCCTGCTCTTCCAGCTCGCCGTGCAGGCCCTGCGCAGCCGGGGCCTCGCCGTGAACAACCAGTCGGTGGTGCAGGCCGCGGGCGTCCTGGCCAACCAGGCCTACCTCTCCGAGTTCCAGCGGGTGAACGTGGTGGTGCTCCAGAGCGGGCGCCGCTTCCCCTTCGAGATCAAGGCCTACGGCGCTCCCAGCGGGCAGGCCACCGACCTCGCCACGGGCAAGGACGTGGCGGTGCTCAAGATCGAGGCGAAGAACACGCCCACGCTCCACATCGGCAACTCCGACGGCATGCAGGTGGGCGACAAGGTCTACGTCATGGGCTACCCGGGCGCGGCGGACAGCTCCCTCCTGGACGCGCGCTCCAGCCTGGAGCCCACCATCAACGACGGGGCCATCTCCGCCAAGAAGACCTCCGCCGACGGCGCGCCCATCCTCCAGACCAGCACCAGCGCCACCCACGGCAACTCCGGCGGCCCGGTGCTCAACGAGAAGGGGGAGGCCATCGGCCTCCTCACCTTCCGCGGCGACACGGTCAACGGCCAGGAGGTGCAGGGCTTCAACTTCATCGTGCCCACCAGCACCGCCCAGGAGTTCGTGCGCGCCGCCGGCGTCGAGAACCGGGAGAGCCCGGTGGACGGGAAGTGGCGCCAGGGTCTGGACTACTACTGGGAGGCGGAGTACCGCAACGCCAAGGAGGAGTTCGGCGAGATCCTGGCCCTCAACGCCGACCACGCCGAGGCCGCGAAGCTCGCGGCGGAGTGCCAGGAGCGCATCGTCAAGGGCGAGGACCGCTCGGGGCTGAAGATCCTCGGCTGGATGGGCGCCCTGGGCTGCGGCTTCGTGGTCGTCGTCGTGGGCGGGGTGATCCTGCTGGTGTTGATGCTGCGGAAGAAGAAGGCCCCGGCGGCCCGGCCCGCCGGCCAGCCTCCGGTCCCGGCCGGCGCCGAGCCCCAGCCCCGGGCCCAGCCTCACGTCCAGGCCGCCCGGCCCGCCGCGGGTCCGGCCCGCACGGAGGTCTTCAAGGCCGGCCCCGCGTCGGGCCGCCTGGTCTGTCTCGCCGGCCCCCTGCTCGGGCGGGAGTTCCCCATCGGCGAAGGGATCTACCTCGGCCGGGACGCGGCGAGGGCGCAGATCGTGGTCCCCGACGCCCAGGTCTCGGGCCAGCACCTCTGGGTCGGGCCCCTGGCGGGCCGGGCCATCGCCCGGGACGCCGGCTCCACCAACGGCACCTTCCTCAACGGCCGGATGGACGCCCGCATCGGGGACGCGGAGCTGAAGGACGGAGACGTCCTCACCCTCGGCGGGGCGGGGACGATCCGCTTCCAGTACCGGGCCTGAGGCCGTCACAGCGGCTCCCGGCAGGGCACCCAAGCCCTGTCCCGACAAGGAGCCCCCCATGACCCTGCTCTCCCGACTGGCCCTGCTGGCCGTCCTCGCCCTGCCCGCCGCCGCCCAGACGAAGGTCTTCGAGGCGGACACCAACCACACCTCCCTGGGTTTCAAGGCTGCCACGCTGCTGTTCAAGGTGGATGGCACCTTCCGCAAGTGGCGCACGGAGATCACGGGCAACCCCGACGATCCGAAGGACGCCTCGGTGAAGGTCATCCTCTACACCAACAGCATCAGCACGAAGAACAGGCAGCGGGACGAGCACCTGGTCACCGAGGACTTCTTCGACGCCGCCAGGTACCCCCGCATCACCTTCACCTCCTCGAAGGTGGTGAAGGAGGGCGGCAAGGTGGTCGTCACCGGCACCCTGGACATGCACGGGGTGCGGAAGGAACTCACCATCCCCTTCGAGCCGGCCTTCGGCAAGAACGGGGCGGGCGCGGACACCTGGAGCTACGAGGGCACCCTCAAGATCAACCGCAAGGACTTCGGCATCGGCGCCGACAGCGTGGCCGCCAAGATCAGCCTCAAGGACGAGGTGGAGCTGAACCTGCTGCTGGTGGGCTTCTTCGAGGAGCCGAAGGAGGCGGCCCCGAAGAACATGACGCCGAAGGCCATGGCGAAGGCCATGGGCGCGAAGCCGGCGAAGGCCGCCCACTGAGTCCGGAGGCCGGCTAGCCCAGCCTCACCACGCGCTCGCAGCGCCCCGCCAGCTCCGGATTGTGCGTCACCAGGAGCGTGGTGGGGCGCAGCTCCGCGTGCAGCGCGAGGAGGAAGGTGAAGACCTCCTCGGCGGTGGCGGGGTCCAGGTTGCCCGTGGGCTCGTCCAGGAGCCACAGGGCGGGCCGGCGCACCAGGGCGCGGATGAGGCCGGCCCGGGCGGCCTGGCCGCCGCTGAGCTGGCTGGGCAGCCGCGCGCCGAGGTCGGCGAGGCCGACGACTTCCAGCAGGCGGTCGGCCCAGCTCTCGTCCCCGGCAGTCGGCTCGCGTCCGATGCGCACGGGCATGAGCAGGTTCTCCCGCACGGTGAACTCGGGGAGGAGATGGGGCTGCTGGAAGGCCAGGCCCACGTGCTCCCGGCGGTAGAGGGAGGCCGCCTCGGGCCTGCCCTTCGGGACCTCCACGTCACCCACGCGGATGCTGCCGCCCTCCCACCGGTCCAGGGCGGCGATGCAGTTCAGCAGGGTGGTCTTGCCCACGCCGCTGACGCCGACGAGGGCGCAGAGGCCGCCGGCCTCGACGTCCAGGCTGTAGCCGTCGAAGACGGGGTGCTCGGCGCCGGGATAGGTCTTGTGGAGGTCCCGGATGGCGAGGGGCAGGCCGGACGCTGTCACGCCATCAGCCCCGCGAGCTTCCAGTAGAGGTGGAAGGTGGCGAGGGCGTCCCCCAGGGCCGTGTGGCGCTGATGTTCCGGGGGCTCGACGCCGAAGTGGCGGAAGAGGGCGTCGCTGCTCAGCTTGGGCAGGTCCAGCCGGCCGGCGTCCCGCAGGGCGGCCGCCACGGCGTGGGTGTCCACCGAGCGGTGCTCGATCCGGGCCTCGGGGTCCCGGCCCAGGCCCGAGAGGAAGCCGTTCAGGAAGGCGTGGTCGAAGCTGATGTTGTGGCCCACCAGCACCGCCCGGGTGTCCTTGCCGAAGTGCTTGTCGAGGAAGCCTTCGAAGAGGTCCAGGGCGCCCTGGGGGGAGACCGCGCGCTCGTGGTGGGCCACCAGGTCGATGCGGTTCACCTTCATGCCGCCCCCGCTCACCACGTAGGGCTCGTGCTTGAGGGCGATCTCCAGGCAGTCCTTCACGCCGGACGCGTCGCCGACCACGAGGCCAAGTGTGAGCAGGCTGTGGACGCGGGGATCGAGGCCGCCGGTCTCGGTGTCGAGGAAGAGGTAGGGGTTGGTCGTCATTCGGACCTCAACGCGTCCACGGGATCCACGTTGGCCGCCCGTGTGGCGGGAAGGTGGGAGGCCGCCCACGCCACGAGGAGCGGGAAGGCCGCCGCGAGGAGGAGATCGGTCACGTGCAGCTTCAGGGGCACGTAGGTGATGAAGTCGTAGACCGCGGCGGGCAGCCGGATGAGCCGCCAGTGGTCCACCAGCAGGCAGGCGGGTACGGAGAGGGCGAGGCCCAGCAGGGTGCCGACGACCCCGATGCGCAGCCCCTGGGCGACGAAGATGCCCTTCACCTGGTCCGGCGTGGCGCCCAGGGAAAGCAGCACGCCCAGGTCCCGGCGCTTCTCCGTGATGAAGAGGACGAGGCTGGCCACGATGTTGAACGCGGCCACCAGGACGATGAGGGAGAGGATGGCGGTGAAGATCCACTTCTCGACGCGCAGCGCGGCGAAGAGGGCGCGGTTGGTGTCCCGCAGGTCCGTGGCGAGGTAGGTGCCGCCCAGGGTCTTCATGACGCCGGCCTTGGTGGCGTCGATGGCGTCGATGGACGTGGCGCGTACCTCGATCATCTCGGCCTCGGTGGTGCGGGCGAGGCGCTTGGCGTCCTCGATATGGATGAAGGCCCAGCCCTTGTCGTACTCGCTGATGTGGCTCTCGAAGAAGCCCGCCACGGTGAAGGCGGCGACTTTGGGCTGCAGGCCGCCGAGGCCCAGGTCCAGGCGCAGGAAGGCGATGGCCACGGTGTCGCCGACGCGGAGTCCGAAGCGCCGCTGGAGCTCCTTGCCGAGGACCACTTCGCCCTCCCTCAGGGCCTCGATGCGGATGGGCGCGAGGCTCTGGAACATGGAGGTGGTGCTCCCGGCGGTGGCGGGGTCGATGGCCTTCACCGCCAGCGCCTCCGGGGGTGCCTCGCTGTTCGGGAGCCGCAGGAGGCCCTTCTCGAAGCGCATGGGCGAGGCCGCGACGACACCCTGGGACGCGCGGACGGTCTTCAGGGCCTCGTCGGTGTCCGGCAGGTCGCCGGCGATGCTGGCCACGGTGAAGTGGGCCGTCGCCGAGAAGAGGTTGGCCTGGATCTCCTCCCGGAAGCCGTTCATCAGCGCCATGGTCACCACCATGGCGAAGACGCCCAGGGCGATGCCGCCGGTGGCGAAGCGCACCATCACTTTCACGAAGGCGCCGGGCCGCTTCACCGTGAGGTAGCGGGTCGCGACGTAGCGTTCAAAGCTCCCCGCCGGGCCCGCCATCAGTCGTGCTCGCTGTCGCGGGTGGCCATCACCAGCAGCCGGTCCACCAGCTGCCAGACCTCGATGAGCGCCGCGATGGCCATCACCACCCCGAGGCCCAGGGCGATGCCGCGCCCCCAGGAGGCCGTCAGGAAGCGCGCCGCCCGCGGCCAGGACCAGGCGAAGGGCGGCAGCCGCAACCGGTCGTAGAGGCTCAGCGTGGTGAGCAGCATCCCGCCCCACAGAAGGTAGAAGAATCGCGCCGCGCGGATCAGCGAATCCAGGGCGAACGAGCGGGGACGGGCAGGCATGCGCCTTCCAGGCTACCGGGGTTGGCGGCCGGGACGAAGGGGTGGCGGCGAGGGGGGAGAACGACCCACCCCGATGGCGTCGAGCCACCCGCAAGCTGGAAAAAGGTACGGTCCATCAAGAAGCCAACGGTGTTGACCTTCCAAAGGTGCTTGAGCTGGTCGCGGCCGGCTTCATGGCCGCGGCCAGCTCAAGCGCAAGCGAGCGCAGCGAGCCAAAAAGCCGGTTCCGGGATGAAGGCTCGGACCGTCATCCGTGCCCATCGGCAACAGGTCGCTTCGTCAGTCCGGCCACCGTTCCCGGAACCATCGGCCTTGACGCTTCGCGTCTGGCACCTCGGCTAACCACGGTTCGCAAAGGGCGCGAACCGTGGTGATCCGAGGTGCTCTTTGAAAGACTTTCGGGCTCGACCCATGCCGACCTTGGAGGTTCCACCCTCCGGCCGTGGGTAGGTGCGACCCCGCCTAGAACCGCCGCTCCACCGCCGGCCAATGGATGAGCCCCTTCACCGCGTCCACGTACTTGCCGCGCCCCGTCGCGCCGTAGTCCTTCACGTACGCGTGCTCCCACACGTCCACCACGAGGATGGGCGTGGCGCCGACGGGGATGGCGTTCTCGTGGTCCTGGAACCAGGCGTTCATGAGGCGTCCGGTCATGGGGTCCTTCACCAGGGCGGCCCAGCCGATGCCGGGCATCGTGGCGGTGGCCTTGAAGGCGGCCCACCAGGCGTCCCAGCTGCCCCAGGTCTCGGCGATGGCCTCGTGGAGCGGATGGTGCTCCGTGGGCTTGCCGCCGGCGTTCGAGAGGGCCTCGAAGTACCACTCATGGACGCGCATGCCGCTGAACTCGAAGCCCAGGCGGCGGCGCAGCTCCTGGATCATCGCGCCGGATTTGCCCTCCTTCTCCGCGGCCAGCAGGTCCTTGAGCAATGCGTTGGTGCGGCCCACGTAGCCCTTGTAGAGGGTCACGTGCTCGGCGAGCAGATCCTTGCTGAGTCCGCTGAGGCCATTGCCGAAGTCGAAGGGGCGGGGCGCGTAGTCCGCGTTCGGATGCCCCGCGGCCATCGCAGGCTTCCCGTCCTTGTCCTCGGCCTTCAGCGCCACGGCGGCCGCACCGGCGGCGAGGGTTCCGAGCATCGTGCGGCGGTCCATGCAGGCTCCTGGGACGGGGAGGCCAGCATACCGGACGCGGCCCTCACCCCCGCAGCATCTGCCACCCCAGCCGCAGGATCAGCACGCCCACCACGACGATGAACACGCCCCGCACCCAGGCGCTGCCCTTTTTGAGCGCCACGTGCGCGCCGAGCCAGCCGCCGACGCCGTTGCCCACGGCCATGGCGAGGGCGGCCTGGGGGATCCAGCTGCCCTGCCAGACGAAGAGCACGGTGGCGGCGAGGTTGGAGGCCCAGTTGACGGCCTTGGCCAGGGCCGAGGACCGCAGGAAGTCGAAGCCGAGGACGGCGACGTAGAGGAAGATCAGCAGCGACCCGGTGCCGGGGCCGAAGAAGCCGTCGTAGAAGCCGAGCAGGAGAGAGATCAGCGCCGCGAGGCCGCGCTGGTGGGTCTGGCCATACTTCGGCGCGTGGAGCTTCCCCAGCTCCGGCTTCAGCACGGTGAAGAGGAGCATGCCCACCATCAGGACCAGCATCAGGGGCCGCAGGAAGTCGCCCTGCACGCGGTAGGCGAGGGCCACGCCGCCGCAGGCGCCGAGCATGGAGGCCACCACGGGCCAGACCATCTCCCGCCACGGGAGGGTCCCCGACTTCACGAACTTCGCCGCCGCCATGGTCGTGCCCGTGCAGCTCGAGACCTTGTTGATGCCCAGGATCGTCGGCATCGGCGTGCCGCCGGGGAGGCCCGCCGTCGGGAAGCCGATCATCAGGGCCGGGATGGTGATCAGCCCGCCGCCCCCGACGATGGCGTCGAGGAAGCCGGCCACCATGGAGGCGGCGCCGAGGAAGAGGAGGAGGGCGGGGGACAAGGGCTAAGAGATCCGGAAGGGCGGGTGAAGAACCGCGCGGATGCTCTGACCCGCGCCGTCGCACGATCCTGGGAGGACATCGAGTCCTCCCAGGATCGGTTCCGGCGGGGTCAGACCTTCATGATCTCGGCTTCCTTGTGCTTCACCATGTCGTCCACTTCCTTGATCTGGGCGTCGGTGAGCTTCTGGATGTCGTCCAGGGCCTTCTTGGCGGCGTCCTCGCTGAGGTGGGCGTCCTTGGCCTTCTCGAGCTGCTTGACGTGGTCGTTGGCGTCCCGGCGCACGTTGCGGATGGAGGTCTTGATCTCCTCCGCCAGCTTGTGGAGCACCTTCACCAGCTCCTTGCGCCGCTCCTCGGTCAGGGCCGGGATGGGCAGGCGGATGACGACGCCGTCGTTGCTCGGATTGAGGCCGAGCTGGGACTCCAGGATGCCCGTCTCGATGGCCTTGATGGCGCTGCGGTCGTAGGGCTGGATCACCAGCATCGAACTCTCCGGCACCGTGATGCTGGCCATCTGGTTCAGGGGCGTGCGGGTGCCGTAGTACTCGCAGTGCACCGTGTCCAGCAGGCTCGCGTTGGCGCGGCCCGTGCGGATGGTGGCCATCTCCTTTTTCAAGGTCTCGATGGCGCCATGCATGCGCTTCTTGGCATCGGCTTGGATGGTCTCGACGGACATGGGGGTTCCTTCCGGGCAGACCCCTGTTTTATCCCGTCAGAGGGGAAATCTCCAGCGCGGGCAGCTCCCGGGAGCCCTCCCCGGCCCGGTCCAGGAGTTGGGCCAGCACCTCCGCCTCCACGGCCTCCTCGGGCCGCCAGAAGGGCGGAGGCGCTGGCCTCAGCGCCTGCCTCAGTCCTCCCCAAACTCCCAGTCCCGGCCATCCCATGGCACTTCCTCCACGTCGATGCGTCGTTCCAGATCCCGCAGGGGCTCCTGCGGAAGGTCGTCGCGCTGCTGTCGGGAGGCTCGAAGGGTGGCCATGGGAGGAACCTGGAGTAGGAGGGTTGGGGACTAGGCCGATCGCTCGCCGAGGACGGGCGCGGGCGTGGTGAACTGCTCGGCTTCGGTGCTGCCCTTGAGGGCCAGGGTGGACGTGAGGCCGCCGCTGAGGACCTCGGCCACGGCGTCGAAGTAGCCGGTGCCGACTTCGCGCTGGTGGCGGGTGGCGGAGTAGCCCGCCTCCTCGGCCTCGAACTCGGCGGTCTGCAGGCGGGCGTAGGCGCTCATGCCCTCGGTGCGATAGGCGTTGGCCAGTTCGAACATGCCGTGGTTGAGGCTGTGGAAGCCAGCCAGGGTCACGAACTGGAAGCGGTAGCCCAGGGCCCCGAGTTCGCGCTGGAAGGTGGCGATCTCGGCGTCCGAGAGCTTCTTCTTCCAGTTGAAGGAGGGCGAGCAGTTGTAGGCCAGGAGCTTGCCGGGGAACTCCGCGTGGACGCCCTCGGCGAATTCCCGGGCCTCCTTCAGGTCCGGCGTGGAGGTCTCGCACCAGAGCACGTCGGCGTAGGGCGCGTAGGCCTTCGCGCGGGCGATGGCCATGGCCACGCCGCCGGTGATGCGGTGGAAGCCCTCGGGGGTGCGCTCGCCCGTGAGGAAGGGGCGGTCCCGCTCGTCCACGTCGGACGTGATGAGCCGCGCGGCGTCGGCGTCGGTGCGGGCGATGAGCACCGTCGGGACCTCCAGCACGTCCGCCGCGAGGCGCGCCGAGACGAGGGTGCGGATGAACTGCCCCGTGGGCACCAGGACCTTGCCACCCAGGTGGCCGCACTTCTTCTCCGAGCTGAGCTGGTCCTCGAAGTGCACGCCCGCGGCGCCGGCCTCGATCATGCCCTTCATGAGTTCGAAGGCGTTCAGGGGGCCGCCGAAGCCCGCCTCGGCGTCCGCCACGATGGGCAGGAACCAGTCGCGCTGGGCGCCGCCTTCGGCGTGCTCGATCTGGTCGGCCCGCAGGAGCGCCCCGTTGAGGCGCTTCACCAGGGCCGGCACCGAGTTGGCGGGGTAGAGGCTCTGGTCGGGGTAGGTCTGGCCCGCGAGGTTGGCGTCGGCGGCGGCCTGCCAGCCCGAGCAGTAGATGGCCTTGAGGCCGGCCTTGGCCATCTGCACCGCCTGGCCGCCGGTCATGGCGCCCAGGGCGTTGATGTAGGTCCCCTCATGCATCAGTTCCCAGAGGCGCCGGGCGCCGCGCTGGGCGAGGGTGTGCTCGACCTTGAGCGTCCCCCGCAGCTTCTGGACCTGCTGCTGGGTGTAGGGGCGGACGATGCCCTGGAAGCGTTGGCCCAGGCCGGCGCCCAGGTGGTCGTCCTCGGGGTGGGCGAGGCGGAAGAGGGCGTTCATGCGATCTCCGTGAGCTGGAGGGGTTCCGTGGGGGCGAGAAGGCGGCCGTAGGCCGGAAGGGTGAGGAAGGCGTCGGGGACGGGGGCGAGGACGAGGCCCTCGAAGAGCTCGGCGGCTTCCACGAAGCGGCCGGCCTCGAAGGCCTGCCCGCCCACCTCCGCCCCGATCTGGTGCAGGGCGTCCAGGACGAAGCCGTGGAAGAGGCTTCGGCTCAGGACACCCACGCCCTCGATCACTGCGCCGTGGCGCAGCCACTGCCAGACCTGCATGCGGCTGATCTCGGCGGTGGCGGCGTCCTCCATGAGGCCGTCCAGGGCCACGCAGCCACTGCCCCGGAGCCAAGCCTCCAGGTAGCGGATGCCGATGCGGAGGTTGCGCAGGAGCATGTCCCGGGTCCGGGGTCCCTCCGGCGCTTCCAGCAGGGCCGCGGCCTCGGTGGGCTCGTCGGTGAGGGATTCGGGCCGGACGGAAAGCTGGTTCCGCCCCTCGAGGCGCTCATCGAAGACGAGCTTCGCGATGGGCACGAGGCCGGGATGGGCCACCCAGGTGCCGTCGCAGCCGTCCAGGACCTCCCGCAGCTTGTCGGCGCGGACCTGGGCCAGGGCTTTTTCGGTGGCCTCCGTGTCGGCCTTCACCGGCACGAAGGCGCTCATGCCGCCGAGGGCCAGGGCGCCGCGGCGGTGGCAGACCCGCACCAGGCGCTTCGCGTAGGCCCGCAGGAAGGGCTGCTCCATGGTCACCCGCGCGCGGTCCGGCAGCACGGCCCCGCCGTCCTCCCGGTGCACCTTGAGGAAGCTGAAGATGTAGTCCCAGCGGCCGAGGTTGAGGCCCGCGGCGCGGAGCTTGAGCTCGAAGAGGATCTCGTCCATCTGGAAGGCCGCGGGAAGGGTCTCGATCAGGACGGTGACCTTCACCGTGCCGGGCTCCAGGCCGAGGAGCTGCTCCGCGGCCTCGAGGACGCGGTTCCACCACCGCGCCTCGAGGTAGTGCTCGAGCTTGGGCAGGTAGAGGGCGACGACTTCGCCCTGTCCGACGAGCTCGGCGGCGTTGTGGAAGAGGAAGAGGCCGGCGTCGAAGAGCGACCCCGGCACGGGCTCGCCGTCCACGAGGAGGTGCACTTCGTCCAGGTGCAGGCCCCGGGGGCGGACCATGAGCACGGCGGTCTCCGGATTGAGTTCGTAGCGCTTGCCGCCCTCCTCGTGGACCAGGGTGCCGCGCACGGCGTCCTGCAGGTTCCCCTGGCCGTCCACCAGGTTCCCGGGGGTCGGCGCGAGGCTGTCCTCGAAGTCCGACATGTGGACGGTGGCGCCGCTGTTGAGGGCGTTGATGAGCATCTTGCGGTCCGGGGGCCCGGTGATTTCCACGCGGCGGTCGAGCAGCGCGTCGGGCAGGGGCGCCACGGTCCACTCGCCGTCGCGGACGGCCTTCGTGCCCGGGAGGAAGCCGGGGCGCAGTCCCTGGTCGAAGCGGCGCTGGCGCTCCTGCCGTTCGGCGAGGAGCACGTCCCGGTCCTCCCGGAAGCGGCGCACCAGGGTGGCCACGAAGGCCAGGGCCTCGGGAGTGAGCACGCGGCCGTCGCCGGGCCGGCGGGGGGCGGTCCAGCGGAGGCCGCGGAGGAGGTCAGGGTCGACGGGGGGCACGGGGCTCATGGCGTCTCCAGTGGTGTTGTGTCAAAGATTGACTTACAATCGGAGATAGCAAGCAGGATTTGCATTGATTGGGGTTGATAAGTAAATTTCAGTCAAAGACGCTAGGAAATATTGTCAATCATGTCAACGAGGCCGCCATGCCCGCCGCCGCCCCCACCAAGCCTGCCGCCCGCCTGGGCGCCAAGATCCGCCAGCTCCGCCGCCAGGAGAACCTTTCCCAGGTGCAGCTGGCCGAGCGGCTGGGCATCAGTCCCAGCTACCTGAACCTCATCGAGGGCAACAAGCGGCCCCTCACGGCGCCCCTCCTGATCCGCCTCGCCCAGGCCTTCCACCTGGACCTGAAGGCCCTGGCCCCGGACGACGAGGCGCGACTCTCGGAATCCCTGATGGAGGCCTTCGGCGATCCCCTCTTCGAGGAGGCCGACCTGCCGGCGGCGGAGGTGCGGGAGCTGGCCCAGGCCCATCCTTCCCTGGCCCGGGCGATCACCCAGCTCTACGGGGCCTATCGCGCCGCCCGCCAGAGCCTCGACGGGCTGCAGGCCACCCTCAGCGACGGCCAGGCCTTCGATCCGGACCGGACCCGAGTGCCCGCGGAGGCCGTGGGCGACTTCCTGCAGCGCCACGGGAACCACTTCCCGGACCTGGAGGGCGCGGCGGAGCGCCTCTGGGCGGAGGCCCGGCTGGACGGGGACTGGCTGCTGCCGGGCCTGGTGAAGGCCTTCGAGGGGAAGGGCATCGCGGTGAAGGTGCACCGTTCCACGGAACACCGGGGCCAGCTCCGGCGCTTCGACGCGGACCGCCGGGAGCTCAGCCTCAGCGAGCTGCTGCCCGCCAAGAGCCGCACCTTCCAGCTCGCGCACCAGTGGGCCCTGCTGGAGCTGGGCGCGCTGCTGGACCGCCTCACCGGCGATCCGGCCCTTGGCACGCCGGGCACGCGGTCCCTGGCGCGCATCGCGCTCGCGAACCACTTCGCCGGGGCGGTGCTCATGCCCTATGAGGCCTTCCTGAAGGCCGTGAAGGCGGAGCGCTACGACGTGGAACTGCTGGGCCGGCGCTTCCAGTCCAGCTTCGAGCAGGTCTGCCACCGGCTGACGACGTTGCGGCGCCCGGGGGCGGAGGGCGTGCCCTTCCACTTCCTGCGCATCGACATCGCCGGGAACATCTCGAAGAGCTTCTCCGCCAGCGGCATCCACATCGCGCGCTACTCGGGCTGCTGCCCACGGTGGAACGTGCACGCCGCCTTCCTCACGCCGGGCATCGTGCGCACCCAGGTGAGCGAGATGCCCGACGGGCGGAAGTACTTCTGCATCGCCCGCACGCTGCAGAAGGACACCGGCGGCTACCGCGGCCAGCACGCCATGCAGGCCGTGGGCCTCGGCTGCGAGATGGCCTTCGCCAAGGAGCTCGTGTACGCCGACGCCGTGCGCCTCGACCAGCCGCCCGTGCCCGTGGGCGTCACGTGCCGGCTCTGCGACCGCACCGACTGCGAGCAGCGGGCGTTTCCGCCGCTGCAGACGCCGCTGCGGGTGGACGAGAACGTGCGGAACAGTTCGTTCTATGCGCGGCTGTGAGCGGGCAGCCGACGTTCCACCCAGACCGCGCCCGCACAGCCGATCCCATACAGGCCCAGATCCGGCAGGCTGTAGGTGTTGCCAAGGAGAATGGCGGGAAGGCTGCACGGCTTGAATCCCAGCCTGGTGGCCAGGTGGAAATACTGGCCCAGCTCGAGGAGCGAGGCGGCGCCGAGGGCGAGAAGCGCGGCCTGCCGGGGTGGCAGGGGTCGAAAGCTCTGGATCACGAAATTGACGAACGCGGAAGCCAGCACATCGCTCAGGGAACCCCGGATGACGGGGCTTTCCGCGCCCAGCGTAGCCGCGCCACCTCCCAGGAGGAGGAGCGCGGCCACGAGGACGAGGCGGATGGCCCGGGGTGTCATGGCGCGGGAGACGTGTCGGTGTCGAGCTGGGGATTCGTCAGCCCGTACCAGTCGATCTTCCGCGTCGCCATCATCACCACCCCCAGCGCCAGGAAGAGCAGCGCCGCGCCGAGCAGGAGGGCGTTGTCCTCGCTGGCGAGGAGGCCGTAGAGGGCGGCGTAGAGGAGCGTCAGGCCGCCGGAGAAGCCGAGGCCGCGGGCGAAGCTCTTCAGGGCATGCACCAGGTACGACCCGATGAGCAGGATGCAGGCGGCGGCGCTGGCGAGGTAGGCGGGGATGAAGGCGATGTGCTCGCTGAGGCTGATGAGCAGCAGGAAGAACATCGCCAGGGCGAGGCCCACGAGGAAGTACTGCACCGGGTGGATCTTCAGGCCCTTGAGCAGCTCGAAGAGGAAGAAGGCGCCGAAGGTGAGGGCCACGAAGAGGAAGCCGTACTTCACCGCGCGCTCGGACTGGAGGTAGACGTTCACGGGCTCCAGGAAGGCCACGGAGAAGCATTCTTCCGCGGGGGCGGAGCCGTTGCGGCGGAGGATGGCGCCCAGGTCGCGGGCCAGGGCGAAGACCTGCCAGGTGGCCTCGAAGCCCTGATCGGTGATGGTGTGCTTCACCGGCAGGAAGCGGCCCGCGAAGCTGGGGCTGGTCCAGTCGCTGCGCAGCGTCACCTGCGTGTTTTCCGCCACCGGGGCGATGGAGAGGTCCTCCGATCCGGTGAGCTCCAGGGGCACCTCGAAGGCCACCTCCCGGCGGGGGCCGTTCTCCAGGGGGCCGAGGTCCGCGTGGATGCCGCTGGGAAGGACGTCGCAGACGCTGCCGGGCTGGAACTCATGCTTCGCGCCGTCCCACACCGCCACGGGACGGTTGCGGATGCCCCGCAGGTCACTCAGGCCCACCAGGAGCTGGAGGCGCCCGGGCTCGAAGGTCGGGGAGCCGAAGGGCAGGCCCAGGCCCGCGGGCATCACCACCGTGCCCGACAGCGTCCCGTTGAGGTGGAAGATCTGCGCCTTGTAGAGGCCGCGGTGCCGCTCCTCCACCTTGGCCTCGCCCCGGAGCAGCAGGTCCTTGGGCACCACCGGCATCGCCCGGCTGACCCACTTCACCCGCTGTACCGCCTGGCCCGTGCGCTCGTCCTTCTCGTCCGTGGTGACGCGCTCCCGGTAGGTGGCCACGAGCAGCGGGCCCGTGAGCTGCTGGCGACCCGCCGCGCTGGCCGCCACGTTCTCCCGGACCTGGCGCTGGCGCGTGTTCCGCGCCTCCACCAGCCCCAGCACCATCATCAGGGGAATGAGCAGCACCAGGGACAGGAACCCGATGATCAGGCTCTTGAGCAGCAGCATCCAGCGCATGGACGACCTCCGGAAGGAATGCGAGGAGGATGGGCCCCGTCCTTGAACCCCTCGTGAAGCCCCGTGAAGGCCCCGTGAAGCCTCAGGCCTTCGGCAGCTCCAGCCGTGCCTCGGCCCCGCCTTCCGCGCGGTTCCGGATCGTCGCCCGCCCGCCATGCAGCTCGGCGATCTCCTTGACGAAGGCCAGGCCCAGGCCGGTGCCCTTGGCCTCGGAGCCCGGCGCGGGCAGGGCGTAGAAGGCCTCGAAGGCCCGCGCCAGCGCGAAATCCGGCAGACCGGGGCCCTGGTCGCGGACGAGGAGCGCGATGGAGCCTTCCGCGGCCTCGGCCGTCACGGTGATCCCGCCGCCCGGCGGACTGAAGGCCAGGGCGTTGTCCAGGAGGTTGGACAGGGCCTGCTCCAGCAGGAAGGCTTCGCCCCGCACCCGGGAGCCCGGCGGGACGCGGAGCTCCGCGGTGCATCCGGCCTTCGCCAGCAGCGTGCCCTTGGCCCCGACGACCCGCGCCGCCAGCTCGGCCAGGTCCAGCACCCCCGGATCCTTGAGGGCCTGCCGCTTCTGCAGGGAGGCCAGGTCCAGCATCCGCTCCACCAACTCCCGCAGCCGGGCCTCGGAGGCCTGGATGCTCGCCCGGAAGCGCGCGCGGTCGGCCTCCGGCATGGCCGGGTCCTCCAGCAGCTCGGCGGCGGCACGGATCGCCGCCAGCGGACTCTTCATCTCGTGGGTCAAGGTGTGGACGTAGGCCTCGGCGTAGGCCCGGCCCTCCAGCTGCTCCCGCATGGTCTCCATCGCCCGGCCCAGGTCCGCCAGCTCCCCGCCCAGGGCGGGTACGGCGGCCTTGCGGCCCTCGGCCGCCTGCAACGCGTAAGCCTTGAGGCGGTCCAGGGACCGCGTGAGCCACAGCGTGAGGCCGAGTCCCACCAAAAGCGCCACGGCCATGAGGGCGAGGCCCGCCCGCAGCACGCGGCGCTCGCCGGCCTCGGCGAAGGGCAGCACCGCGCGGGTGGGCATGGAGACCGTGAGCACGCCCCGGGTCTCGCCGCCCCGGGTGATGGGGGCCGCCACGTGCATGACGGAACTGGCCGGGTCCGCGGGATCCGTGCGCGTGCTGCGGGCGCCGTAGCGGCCTCGCAACGTCAGATAGACATCGTTCCAGCGGCTGAAGTCCTTGCCGAGGTCGGTGCCGGCCGAGTCGTAGCGCACGATCCCGCGGTCGTCGGTGGCGATGACGCGGAAGCCGGGGCCGCCGGGATCCCGGCCCCACACCAGGGCGGCGGGCCGCCGGGCGCGGTAGCGGGCCACCGCCCGGGCGAAGGGGCCGTCGGCTGGGAAGCCGGCCTCCAGCTCCGGCGCGGCGACCTCCGCCAGCAGGTTCGCCGCGTCCCCCAGGGCCACCTCGAGGCCCTGGCGCACGCCGGGGCGCACCTCCTGGGTGAAGGTACGGGCCAGGAACCAGGCCGCCAGCCCCGCGATGAGGAGGAAGCCGAGGAAGACGCGGAGGCCGAGTCTCACGGCCCGGCTTCGAGGCTGTAGCCCACGCCCCGGTGGGTGAGGATGGGGTCCGCCTCGGGATCCACCGCCCGGAGCTTGGCCCGCAGGGTCTTCACGTGGGCGTCCACGGTGCGTTCGGTGCTCTCCTCCGCCGCCGACCAGACGGACTCCATGAGCTGGGTGCGTGTGAAGACGCGCCCCGGGCTGGCCAGCAGGGTCCTGAGCAGCAGGTACTCGTAGCGCGTCAGCTCCAGGGCCACGCCCTGGAAGGCCACGCTGCGCCGGGCCTCGTCCACCTGGAAGACCGGGGCGGGGCCCGGGGGCAGGCGCTTGGGCTCCAGGCGGCGCAGGATCACCCGCACCCGGGCCACCAGCTCCCGCGGACTGAAGGGCTTGAGCACGTAGTCGTCGCCGCCGATCTCCAGGCCCACGACGCGGTCCACCTCCTCGCTGCGGGCGGTGAGGAAGACCACCGGCACGTCGGAGAAGGTGCGCAGGCGGCGGCACACCTCGAAGCCCGAGAGGTCCGGCAGGCCCACGTCCAGCACCACCAGGGCCGGCGGCTCGGCGCGGACGGACGCGAGGGCGGCTGAGCCCAGGCTGGCGCGCCGGGTCGCGAAGCCCTCCTTCTCCAGGGCGTAGGCCACCGCGTCGGCGATGGCCGCCTCGTCCTCGACGATGAGGATGGACGGGGCCATGGCCTAGCGGTAGACGACCTTCCCGCCGCCCTTCACGAGGCGCCCGAGGGTCCAGGCGGGCTCGCCCTTGCCCTTGAGGTCCGCCAGCACCTCGGCGGCCTTGTACTCGTCCACCAGCAGCACCATGCCCACGCCCAGGTTGAAGGAGCGCCGCGCATCGTCGAGAGGCATGGCCGAAGCTTCCATCAGGTGGCGGAAGAGGCCCGGGATCTCCCAGGAGGCCGTGTCGATCTCCGCGTCCAGGTGGTCCGGAAGCACGCGAGGCAGGTTGTCCGTGAGGCCGCCCCCGGTGATGTGGGCGAGGCCCCGGAGCTTCTTAGCCTTCACCAGGGGGAAGAGCAGGTCCAGGTAGCTGCGGTGGATGGCCAGGAGGCTCTCGCCCACGGTCCTGCCCGTGGCCGGCAGCAGGTCGTCCACCTTGCGGCCCTCCACCTCGAACAGCACTTTGCGGGCCAGGGAGTAGCCGTTGGTGTGCAGCCCCGAGCTGGGCAGGCCGATGAGCACGTCGCCTTCGAAGAGGTCCTTCTGGCGGGGGAGCAGGAGGTCCTGGTCCACCACGCCCACGATGGTGCCCGCCACGTCCACTTCGCCTTCCAGGTAGACGCCGGGCATCTCCGCCAGCTCGCCGCCGATGAGGGCGCAGCGGGCGGCCTGGCAGGCGGTGGCCATGCCCTTCACGATCTGCTCGATGACCTCGGGCTCCAGCTGCTGGGCGGCGATGTAGTCCAGGAAGAAGAGGGGCCGGGCGCCCTGGACGAGGATGTCGTTGATGCAGTGGTTCACCAGGTCCTGGCCCACGGTGTCCCAGGTGTTCGCCAGGCGGGCCACCTTCATCTTGGTGCCGACGCCGTCCATGGAGCTGACCAGCACGGGCTTGGTCTCGCTGAAGGTGGCCGCGAAGAGGCCGCCGAAGAGGCCCAGGTCGCTGAGCACCCGGGCGGTCTTGGTGGCCTTCACGTGGGGCTTGATGCGCCGCAGGGCCTCGTCCTGCCGGTTGATGTCCACGCCGCTGGCCGCGTAGGTGACTTTCGCTTCGCTCATGGGCCGCTCCAGGGCCCATGATCTCACAGGGACCGCGGGAGCCGCGGGGCCGGTGGACCCATGGCCTTCCGCGGAGTGGGCCTGCCCGCGGCGCGCGGCGCGCGCTGCAATGGATCCAGCCCGGCGCCTGGCCAAGGCCGCCGGATCCACCCGCCCGGCCCCTCGGCCCGGGCCCGCCGGAGCCTGTCCCGTGAAACCCCGTACCGCCCTCCTCGCCCTCCTCTACACCCTCCTCGCGGCGGCCCTGCCCGCCGTGGCCCAGGAGCGGTTCTCCGCCGCCCTGAGCTACGACAGCCAGTCGCCCCGCTCCCAGAGCTACGACCCGATCACCTTCTCGCCCGCCGCCAACCGGGGCTTCGGCCTCGCCTTCGCGTGGAAGGCCCGGGCCCTGGGCTCGGCGGACCTGGACCTCACCGCGGCCCTGCGCTTCAAGGCCAAGTCGGACCTGGACGTGGCCGGGGAGCGGGCGGGGAAGTTCGCCTCGGAGCACGTGGCCCTGGGCGCCCAGGTGGTCTGGCACCCCGGCGTGGACCTGGGCCTCGGCCTGCAGGTGCGCTTCGAGAAGCAGGCCCTCGTGCCCCTGGAGGAGGGGGACACCTGGTCCGCCCGCCAGACGCGGCCCTGGCTGACCGCCTCCCTGGGGCACGCCTTCGCCGGGTCCGGGTCCGTGAAACCCTTCGTGGCCCTGGTCGCGGCGCTGCCCCTCACCAGCACCGGCAAGCCCACCGGCGCCGCCGCCTCCGACGCCGAGGCCCAGGCCAACCAGGAGCGGCTGGTCAAGTCCCTGGCGCCGAAATTCGAGATCGGCCTCCAGGTGGGCCTGAAGTTCTAGCCTCCGGCGCACCTTTCCCCGGGGCGGGGGGTCCAAGGATCCACGCCCCGGGGATTCCCATGCGCCTCGCCCTCCTGCCTCCCGCCTGCGTCCTGCTCCTCGCCTGCGGCGGCGGGGGAGGCGCCGCGGGCCGTCCCGCCGTGGAGGGCGGGGCCGCCCCGGTGCTCGTGTCCGGCCCCGCGCCCCGGGTGGTGCCCCTGGGGGGGAGCTGGACCTTCACGGCCGCCGCCACCGGGGACGGCCTCGCCTACCAGTGGCGCAAGGGTGGCAGCGCCATCCCGGGAGCCGCGGCCTCCACCTATGCCTTCACGCCGGCCAGCCTGCAGGACGGCGGCAGCCTGGACGTGGTGGTGAGCAACGGTGCCGGGTCGGTGACGAGCCCGGCGGTGGTGGTGAAGGTGGTGCCCGCCCAGGGCCCCTGGACCCTGGACCTGAAGCTCTCCGTGGGCGCGACTCCGGACGCCTTCGGTCCCCCCTCGACCTTCGTGTCCCAGGCGGGCGTGGCGAGCCTCGCGAAGCGGAGCAACGGCCAGCTCGTCGCCCTGTTCCAGTGGTTCCCGTTCAGCGACCCGGCCTCCTTCGACCAGGTGGCCGCCAGCTTCTCCAGCGACGGGGGCCGCACCTGGACGGCGCCGAAGGCCTGCACCTTCACCGGGATCCCGGCGGGCTACCAGCGCCCCTTCGATCCCACGGTGACGGTGAAGGAGGACGGCAGCCTGCGCGTGTACTTCACCAGCAACGTGAGCGGCTCGGCCACGGGTTTCAACAGCGCGACCTCCCCCGATGGGTTGACGTGGACCTTCGAGCCCGGCTCGCGCTTCACGCCCTCCCGGGGCACCGTGGACTGTGCGGTGGCGCGGTGGAACGGCCAGTGGCACCTGGTCTCGCCCATCGGCGCGCCCTCGGAAGGGGCCTACCACGCGGTGAGCGACGACGGCCTGACCTTCACGCGCCTGGCGGACATCCCTTCGGTGGGAGGGGTGAACTGGACCGGCAACCTGGCGGTGGTGTATGGCGCCCTGCGCTTCTACGGCACGCCGGGCAGCGGCCTCTGGTTCTCGGCCACCGCCGACGGCACCACCTGGTCGGCCCCGGCCGGCGTGGGAATCCAGGGCGGCGATCCGGCGGTGGTGGAGGCGGAGCCGGGCCGCTGGATCCTCGTCGCGACGGGTCCTCCCGGGAGCTAGGCCCGCGTCCGCAGCCCGGCGGCCACCCGGCGCAGGGGGCCCAGGGCGGATTCCAGCTCCTCGGGCGTGAAGGCGGCGAAGGGGAAGAGGAGGCCTTCGGCGCCTTCGGGGCTGAGGCGCCAGTGCCCGGGGACGCGCAGGCCGATGCCCAGGGCCTCGGCGCCCCGCTGGAGGGCGGCGAGGTCGAGGCCCCTGGTGGTGGCCCAGAGGCCGAGGCCCGACGCGGGGACGTGGACGTCCAGGCCCTCGCCGAAGGCCTCCCTCAGGAAGGCGGCGAGGCGGTCCCGCCGCACGCGGACGGCCGTGCGCACCTTGCGCGCGTGACGCAGGCAGGTGCCGTCGAGGATGAGCTCCCGCAGGGCGCCCGCCAGCAGCTCCAGGTCGGCGCCGCCCTCCTCCAGGCGGGCCCGGGCCAGGGTGGCCAGGGGCTCGCGGGGGCCCGTGATGAAGCCGAGGGGGAAGGCGGGCCCGAAGAGCTGCTCGAAGGAGCCCACGTGGAGCACGACGCCCCGGCGGTCCTCGGCGGCGAGCGGGCGCCAGTCGCGGTCCTCGAAGTAGAGCTCTGCGGCGTGGTCGTCCTCGATGAGGGCCATGCGGTACCGGCCCGCCAGCTCCAGCACGGCGGCGCGTCGTTCGGGGCTGAGCACGGCGCCGGTGGGTTTCTGGGCGTTGGGGGAGAGCACCAGGGCCCGGGGACGGCTGGCGACGCAGATGTCCTCCAGGGTTTCGGGCACGATCCCCTGGGCGTCCACGGGAACCCCCACCAGTTCGTGGCCGGCGAGGTGGAAGGCGGACCAGACGCGGGGATCGCCGGGCTCCTCCACCGCGAGCGTCGAACCCGGCGGAAAGAGGTGGCGGGCGATGAGGCCGAGGCCGTCCCGGGTGCCGCCCACCAGCAGCAGGCCCTCGGGGTCCGCGGGCAGGGCGCGGCGCTCGGCGAGCAGTCCGGCCAGGGCGGTGCGGGCCTCCAGCGGGCCGAAGGGGTCCCGGCCGGGCCGGGGCCGGGCGGTGGCCTTGGCCACGGGGCGGCGGAAGGCCCGGGCCAGATCCTCCTCCGGGACCAGGCGGGGATCGGGCAGGGCTTCCCGCAGGTCCACGCGGAAGGGGGCGGCGGGGGCGGCGCCGCTGAAGGCGGAGGCGAATTCGAAGCCGCATCCCGTGGCGGCCGGCTTCGCCGGGGCCGGTCCGCCCTTGAAGTCGGGGAGGACGGTGGCGACGCGGGTGCCGAAGCCCACTTCGGTCTCGATCCAGCCCTGGGCATGGAGCTCGCCATAGGCGGCGATGGCGGCGTTGCGGCTGATGCCCAGGGCCTTGGCCAGGGTCCGCGTGCCGGGCATCGGTGCGCCGGGCTGCAGCTTCCCGTCCCGGGTCACGTCGGCCACCCGGCTGGCCACCTGCAGGTAGAGGGGTTCCTCGCTGGCGGGGTCCAGGCTCAGGTTGAAGAGGAGGTTGTAGAAGGGGACGCTCATGGGGCTCCGGGGATTCTCTCCCGCGGGGGAGGCCCGGGAAAGGGTGGACCCGTGGGCTTCTGCGGGGTGGACCTGCCGGGGCGGCCGTGGCGCGGGGAGGCTTGGAAGGTCCCCCGCCAGGGCCGCGGGCCGGGGCGGGGACGCAGGGAGCAGGACATGAACCTCAGCATGGATCGTCAGGGTCTCCATCCGGTGGTGCTGGGCCAGTTGGGCCTGGTGCAGGGGGCCGGAGATCCGCGGCCGGGACGGGACGTCCTGGGACCAGGGCCCTGGCGGGTCTACGAGGGCGAAGGCATCGTGGACGGCCAGGTGCTGGTGCTTTCCGAGGCCTGGCGGGTCGTCGACGCCGTCTAGGCCGGCGGGGCGGCGGGCGTATCCTCGTCCCATGTCCGACCGCGCCGTCCGCCCCTTCGACGAAGCCCGCGCCCAGGCGGTGCTGGCGGATCTGCTCGCGGCCTTCGGGGAGGACCCCTCCAGCGAGGAGCTCCGCGAGACGCCGGCGCGGGTGGCGGAGTTCTGGAAGGAGCGCCTGGCGGGCTACGCGGTGGATCTGGGCGAGGAACTGAAGCCGCTGCCCGGGGACCTGGCCCCGGTGCCGGTGATCCTGGAGAACATCCCCTTCGTGTCCACCTGCGAGCACCACCTCGCGCCGTTCGAGGGGAAGGTGACCGTGGGCTACCTCCCCGGAGAGGGCGGCACCGTAGGCCTCAGCAAGCTCGTCCGCGTGGTCCAGGCCTTCGCCTGGCGCCTGCAGGTCCAGGAGCGCATGACCCGCCAGATGGCGGACGCGCTGGAGCATCACCTGCGGCCCAGGGCCTGGGCGGTGAAGGTGGTCGCCACCCACACCTGCATGAGCCACCGCGGCGTGAAGACTCCCGACGTCCCGGTGACGACGGTGGTGGTGGGCGGGACGTGGGCGGGGGAGCCGCCGGGAGTGTTCCGGTGAATGGGGCTGCGAAGCGGGCACGGCCGAGGCACGTCAACCTGCCGCACTTCGATCGGACGATCACCCTGGAGTCCGCGGAGGGCGGCACGCGCCTCACGTGGGTGGGCGTCTTCGAGAACGAGGAGTTCGCGGCGTCCACGCGGAGCTTCCTGGAAGGCGCCAACGAGCAGAACCTGGACCGGCTGGCGGCGGAGCTGGCCCGCGGGGCCTGAGGAGGAAGACCCATGGCGAAGACCACAGTCCCGGATGGACCCCCCGCCGGCCCGCGCATCGACGCGCGCATCGCCGAACTGGGCGACTGGCGGGGTGCGACCCTGGCCCGGGTGCGGGCCCTCATCCTCGCCGCCGACCCCGCCATCGCCGAGGCATGGAAGTGGGACGTGCCCGTCTGGTCCCGCCACGGCATCCTCTGCACGGGCGAAGCCTACAAGCAGGTGGTGAAGCTCACCTTCGCCCACGGCGCGGCCCTGCCCGACCCGACGGGGATCTTCAATTCCAGCCTCGAGGGCCGGACCCGCCGCGCCCTCGACCTGCGCGAAGGCGCCGCCCTCGACGAGGCGGCCTTCCAGGCCCTCATCCGCGCCGCGGTCGCCTTCAACGTGGCCAGGAGCCAGCGCTGAACCCGGCTCCCCGGACTTGACGGCGACCGCGTCCGGGCGTTGGCTGGGGGGGTTCCAACCCCGGACGGAGTCCCCATGCGTCCTTTGCTCCTGGCCCTCGGCCTCCCGACCCTGCTCGCCGCGCAGGCGTCCGCCCCCGCAGACGAGGTGCGGGCAGCCTTCGACCGTTTCGTCGCCGCCCAGAACGCCCATGACCTCAAGGCGGTGGAGGCGCTCCTCTCCAGCGCCCCGGACTTCCTCTGGATCACCCGGGGCGCGCCGGTGTGGGGCCGGGCGGAGGCCCTGAGGCGCTTTGAAGCGCTCTACCTGGGCACCTGGAAGCTGAGCCCGGATCCCAAAGCCTTCCGGATGGTGTTCGCTCGTCCAGGCGTCGCGCAGCTCTACGTGCCCATCACCTTCAGCATCGGCGCGGCGGGCCAGCCTCCCGTCGAGACCCTCTTCCACATGAACCAGACCTGGATCCAGGAAGGCGGCGTCTGGCGGCTCGCCAGCATCCTGCCCATCCCTGCTTCGCCGAATCCGGTCAAGTAGCCCCTGCCGCTTCCCCACCGTCCCGGAGGCCCCATGAACCGCGTCATCCACTTCGAGATCCACGCCGCCGATCCCGAGCGCGCGGCGGCCTTCTACCGGGAGGTGTTCGGCTGGACCGTCCAGGAGTGGCTGGTCCCGGGCGTCGCGATCCCCGACGAGAACCGATACTGGCTGGTCGGAACCGGCGACGGCGGTCCCGGCATCAACGGCGGCCTGCTCTTCCGCCGCGGTCCTGCGCCCACCCCCGGTCAGCCGGTGAACGCCTTCGTCTGCACGATCGGCGTCGCCGATGTGGACGCCTCCCTCGCGAAGGCCCTCGGCGCCGGGGCGACCCTGGCGGTGCCGAAGATGCCCATCCAGGGCGTGGGCTGGCTGGCCTACGCCACCGACCCGGCGGGCAACCTCTTCGGCATGATGCAGGCGGACGAGGCCGCGGGCTGAGCCCATGCGACGCCTCCGAGCCGTCTTCCTCGTCGGGGCCGTCCTCTCGGGCCTCGGCCTCGCCCAGACCCCCGAGCGCCGCGTCCTGGCCTGGAGCGACTTCACCGGCGCGCCCGATCCCGCGAGCCCCTTCGACGCCCACACCCACTGGAAGGTCCGCTACCGCTACGACGCGCCGCTGCGCGCGCCCGGGGGCTTCGTCGTGGACGTGAAGGTGGGGAACACCCTCGAGCCGGACTCCTGGGTGAGGCCCGCGGCCCTGCGCCGGCCCAGCCAGGCCCGGCTCCTGGCCCACGAGCAGGGCCACTACGACATCGGCCTCCTCTGCGCCCTGAAGTTCCGCAAGGCCGTCCGCGCCCGCACCTTCACCCGCGCCTACCACGCCGAAGTGCAGGCCCTCTTCGACGCCGCCCTCGAGGAGGCCCGGAGGATGGACCTGGACTACGACGCCGACTCCAAACACATGAAGGACACCGTCCAGCAGGCGCGGTGGGAACGGAGGCTGGCGGAGGCGATCGCCGTCCTGGGAGGGCCGCGCTGACCGGCCCCGCCCGTGCTGGCCTGGGGAGCGAGTGCGAACCAGGGCGACGCCTGTCGCAGGTAGTCTGGACGCCTCCGGTTCGAACCTCCCCGTGCTCACTGCCATCAAGCTCCTCCATACGGCCGTGTGGGCCTTGTTCGCCGGCTGCATCCTGGCCATCTTCCCGGCGGCCCATGCGGGCCGCCTCCGGCTGGCCTTCGGCCTCATCACGATCGTCATGGGCGAAGTGCTGGTCCTGGCCTTCAACCGCATGCGCTGTCCCCTCACCGACATCGCGGCCCGCCACACCGAGGCCCGGGAGGACAACTTCGACATCTACCTCCCGCCCGGCCTCGCGCGGCACAACAAGACGATCTTCGGGACCCTCTACGCCATCGGCCTGGGCTACACGCTGGTGCGCTGGCTGGGTTGAAGGGCCTCCTTCCCGCCGGGCCCGGCCTCGCGCATCCTGGGGGGCGCTTCCCGGAGTCCCCATGCCCACCGGCACCGTCCGCTTCCATCGCGTGCTGCGCGCCACCCCGGAACGGGTCTTTCGCGCCTTCCTGGATCCCGACGCCATGGTGAAGTGGCTGCCGCCCCACGGCTTCACCGGGAGGGTGGACCACGTGGACGCCCGGGTCGGCGGCACCTACCGCATGTCCTTCACCAACTTCTCCACGGGCACCCGCCACGCCTTCGGCGGCACCTACCTCGAGCTGGTGCCGAACGCGCGGATCCGCCATTCGGATCGCTTCGACGCCCCGGGCCTGCCCGGGGAGATGATCACCACCCTCGAGCTGCGGGCCGTCTCCGTCGGCACCGAGGTGTCCATCGTGCAGGAGGGCATCCCGGAGGTGATCCCGACCGAGGCCTGCTGCCTGGGCTGGCAGGAGTCCCTGCAGCTCCTGGCGCTGCTCGTGGAAGCGGAAGTTCCGGGCTGAGCAGGAGGCACCTCCAGACCGATCGGACCCCTACCGCCGCACCCCCAGCAGCACGCCGGAGATGAGGCTCGCGGCGCCCGCGAGGAACACCAGGGTCTCCAGCCACGTCACCTGGTCCGGGCCCAGCCTTCCGCCCTTCCAGAGGCGCCACCCGGCCAGCGCCAGGGTGACGCCCGCCAGCAGCGGGCCACCCGCGAAGAGCCCCTGGGCCGTGCCCTGGAGGTGGATCACCACCGGCGGATGGCGGGTGGGCAGGTCCACGAAGGGCTTGGCCAGCAGCCAGGCCGACGTGGCTCCGAGCCCCGCCGCGAAGGCGGCGAGGAAGGCGAGGTCGGCGGCGCGGGCCATGGCGCCAGTCTAGGGTCGTGGCGTCCTAGCGGGGCGCCCGCCGTTCGGAGCCCCGCGGCGCGGTCCGGCCCTGCCGGATCCACGGCTCGGCCGGCCGGCATCACCCGTGCCCCCGCGCCACCCGGGCCTGCGCCACCCTGCTGGCCGGAGGAGCCCATGCGCCGCCCGAGCCTCAGCGATCCCGCCTTTGACGCCACCCTCAGCCTCCGCGACGCCTACCGTCTGATGGAGGCCTTCCTCACCGAGGCCCTCTCCCGGGGCGACCGGCCCCTGTCGGAGGCCCTCCACGGCTATCTCGGCGTCGCCGCCAACGCCGAGTCCGCCGACCCCGAGGCCCTGACGGCCTATCTCGCGGCGGCGTCGACCTTCCCGACCCTGTCCCGCCCGCGGTCCTGAACCCGGGCCTGCATGGGGCTGCCCTCGGGGGCGACCCGCGCACGGGCCGGGGCGAAACCCTCCCGCGTCGCGGACGGACCGGTGGCATGCTGGTCGCCCTTCCCCGGAGGCTCCATGGAGATGACGACGCACGCCCTCGGCTGGTTCGAGATCCCGGTCGCGGACTTCGACCGCGCCAAGCGCTTCTATGGCGCGATTTTCGATTTCGACATGCCCGAGATGACGATGGGGCCCTGCCGCATGGGTTTCCTGCTCCACGAGCAGGGCCAGGGCGTGGGCGGAGCCATCGTCGCGGGGGAAGGCTACGTGCCCAGCCAGGCCGGCAGCCTCGTCTACCTGTCGGGCGGGGCGGACCTCTCCGTCGTGCTGGGCCGCGTGCCCGGGGCGGGCGGCACCATCCTGGTCCCCAAGACCCGGATCACGCCGGAGTACGGCCACTTCGCCTACTTCCTCGACACCGAGGGGAACAAAGTGGGGCTCCACTCCCTGGGCTGAGCCGCGGGCCGTGCGCACCTTCGCCGCCCTGGCCTGGCTCGCCGCCCTGGCGGCCGCGGCCGTCCTGGTGCCCGACCGCCTGGCCCTGCCCGTGGGGGCCGCCGCCGCGGCGGCCGGCTTCGGCGCGCTGGCGGGTCTCCGGGCCTGGTACCAGCGCCTCGCGATCCGGGAGGAGGCCCTCGCCGGGGGCGCAGGCCCCGCCGCCCTGCCGCCCGCGGGCCTTCCCGAGCGGGCGCTGGGCCTCGACGATGCCCAGTCCGCCGGGAGGCAGCTCGACCTTCTTCGCGCGTGGATGCCCCGGGTCCTCGCCGCGGGCGTCGCCGCGGGCCTCCTGGGCCTGGGCGGGGTGCTGGGACTGGTGGTCCACTGCAGCGAGTGATCCGCCGCGGCGGCCCGACGGCGAGGAGGTTCCCCATGCGCGCGTCCGTCTTCATCGCCACCAGCCTCGACGGCTACATCGCCCGCCCCGACGGCGGCCTGGACTGGCTTCCCGGGGAGCCCGAGGAGCACGGCTACGAGGCCTTCATGGCCTCCGTGGACGCCCTGGTCATCGGGCGGAAGACCTTCGACACCGTGATGGGCTTCCCCGACTGGCCCTACGGATCGAAGCCGGTCTTCGTGCTCAGCCGCACCCTGACGTCGGCCCGGCTCCCGGAGGGCGCCGTGTGCGCGTTCATGGCGGGCGCCCCGGCGGAGATCGTGGCGGCCTTGGAGGCCCGCGGCTTCCGGCACGCCTACGTGGACGGCGGCGCGACCATCACGGGCTTCCTGGAGGCGGGGCTGATCCAGCGCATGGTCATCACCCGCATCCCGGTGCTCCTGGGCGCGGGGATCCCGCTCTTCGGCGCCCTGGGTCGGGACCTTCGCTGGATCCACGAAGGCACGAGCACCTTCCCCAGCGGCCTGGTGCAGAGCGCCTACCGGCTCGCGGAGGGCCCCGCCGGGGGGCCGGAGCCGGGCCCTCGCGCCTGAACCGGTCCTGGCCCAGGGGATTGCATAAATAAAAAGTTATATTACTGTATAGTTCTTGATTATGGCCGCCACCCTCGACGCGCTCTTCGCCGCCCTCTCCGATCCCACCCGCCGGTCCCTGCTGGCGCGCCTGGCCGCGGGCGAGGCCACGGTCCTGGAACTGGCGGAGCCCTTCGACCTTTCCCAGCCCGCCATCACCAAGCACTTGAAGGTGCTCGAGGCGGCGGGGCTGGTCCGCCGCTCCCGGGAGGGTGCGCGGCGCCCGGCGCGGCTGGAGGTGGAGGCCCTGGAGGCGGCGGCGGCCTGGATCCGGGAACTGGCGCGGACGTTCCGGACGCTGGAAAGCCCCGGCCGGAGCCGGCCCGCGACGCGGACCCCCGCTGGGCCAGGGGACGCCAGGCCCTGTGACGCCCGGCCCGGCGAGGCCCGGACCGGCCTGCCCCGGCCCTGGAGGCGCCTGTGACCGCGCCCCGCCGCTACGGCTTCAGCATCCGCTGGCGGGAGGAACTGGTCTGCGCCTGCGAGGCCGGCGCCTTCGCCCTGGACATGCCCGGTCACACGGAGGTGCTCGTCCCGTCCCGATCCGCCTGGACCCAGCGGGTGCCCGCCTGGGCCCGGGAGGACCATGAGGCCTTCGTGGCGCAGCTCGAGGCGTGGTGCCGGAGCGGCGGGCACCGGCTGACGGTCTGGGACCAGGCTCCGGTCTACGACGCCTAGGCACCCGCCGGCCGCAGCCCGCATCCTTCAAGACCATGCTCCTCCTTCCGCTCCTCCCCGCCCTGCTGGCCGCCGCGCCGGCCGACGGTTCCGCGCGCCTCGTGGCCGCCGCCCGGGCCCAGGTGGGGGTGACCCTGCGCTACGACCCGGCCTACGTGCGCCTCGCCTACCCCGGCGGGGACGTGCCCCTCGATCGCGGGGTCTGCACGGACGTCGTCGTCCGGGCCTACCGCGCCCTGGGCGCCGACCTCCAGGTCCTCGTGCACCGGGACATGCGGTCGGCCTGGGAGGCCTATCCCCGGACCTGGGGCCTGAAGGGGCCGGACCCGAGCATCGACCACCGGCGCGTGCCGAACCTGGCGACCTTCCTGCGCCGCCGCGGCGCGGCCCTCCCGGTCACCGCCGACCCCGCGGACTACCGGCCCGGGGACCTCGTGACCTGGCGGCTGATGAGCGGCGTGCCCCACATCGGCATCGTCTCGGACCGGCGCGCGCCCTCGGGCCGGCCCCTGGTCCTCCACAACCTCGGCGGGGGCGCGAAGGAGGAGGACGCCCTCTTCGACCATGCGGTCACCGGGCATTTCCGGTGGCTTCCGGGGGACTGAGGGACCACGCCCGGGGGATCTCCGGCCCCGACGTCCGGAAGGACGCCATCGCGGCGGCCGCGCGCCTCCGCTATCCTCGCCCCATGCCCCGCCTCTCCCTCCAGTTCGGCGACATCACGATGGTGGACGCGGAGGCCATCGCCACGTCCTGCGGCGAGGACCTCGTCAGCGGGGGTCCCGTCCACGCCGCCGTGCACAAGGCGGCGGGCCCCGCGCTGATGGAGGCCTGCCGCGCCCTCGGGCCCTGCCCCGCGGGGCAGGCCCGGCTCACGCCCGGGTTCACCCTCCGCGCGCGGCACGTCCTCCACGTCGCGCTGCCCCTCTGGCAGGGAGGCGACCAGGACGAGATGAGGCTCCTGGCGGACGGCTACCGCAGCGCCCTCGCCCTGGCGGCGGAGAAGGGCGTGCGCAGCGTGGCCTTCCCGAGCCTCGGGGCCGGGATCCAGCCGATGTACCCCCTGGAGGCGGCCTCCAAGGTCGCGCTGCGGACGATCCAGGCCTTCCTGGACCAGCACGCGCTGCCCGACCGGGTCGTCCTCGTCTGCTTCGACCCGCCCACCTTCCAGGCCTATCAGAAGGAACTGAAGGCCATGCAGCCCTAGCCCGTGGCCCTGCCGCTGGATCTGGAAGCCTTCGTGGCGCGCGCCTACGCGCCGGACGACCAGGCCTGGGCCCTGGGCGCCCTGGCCTCGGCCACCGCCGCGGGCGGCCCGGCGACGGACCAGATGCTGCGCTGCGCGGCGATGGCCGGGCGGGGCACCCGGCAGGGCCTGCGGGAGATGCTCGACCTCCTGACCGTGGACTGGCGGGAGGTGCTGGTGGCGGGGGAGTACGCTCCGACCGCCGGGGGCCTGCGGCGGGTGCGCGACCTCTCGGGCCCCATCCCGCCGGACTCGCCGTGAAGGCATCCGGGGCCGCGCTCCTCGCGGGCCTCCACCTGCTCGCGGGCGCCTTCGCCCTCGCCGGGGGCTGCGCGCTTGGAACCGACCTCCGCTGGGCCTGGCTCCACGCGCCGGTGGCCCTGTGGTTCATCCTCGTGAACCTCCTGGACTGGCGCTGTCCCCTCACCGTCGCCGAGCGCAACCTCCGCCCCGGGGAGGCCGGCGCGGGGCTGGAGGCCGGCTTCCTGGCCCACCACGCGCTGCCGCGCCTCGGGCCGCGCTGGACCCGGAGGCGTCTCGAGGTCGCCGTGGGCCTGCTCCTGCTCGCCGTGAACGCCGCCATCTACGCCTGGGCCCTCGCGGGCCGATGACCCTGGACAGCCCCGGGGAGGGGCGCATCATGCCTCCATGTCGGGACTCGTGACGCCCTGCTGCCACGCGGAGCTCTCCGCCGAGGCCTTCCTGAAGGCCGTGGTCGGCCACGTGCCGGCGACCTACTCCTTCGCGGGACGATGTCCCGCCTGCGGGGAGTTCTGGGAGTTCCAGGTCCGGAACGGCCAGGCCGTCTTCGGCTACATCTACGCCGCGGGCTCGCCCCACTTCGAGGGGATGGTGGACGTGGCGGCCGGGGGCCTGTGCGTGGACGGCTCGGGAGCGGACCGTGGCCTCCGCTGGGGGCCGTTCCGCTGGCCCCTGCCGGGCTAGGCGGGGCTCACTCCGCGCCGAGGGCCGCCAGGTTCGCCCGCGCGGTGGCGTAGCCGGGATCCAGCCGCAGGGCCTCCCGGAAGGCGGCGGCGGCGCCCTCGCGGTCCCCCGCGAGCCAGCGCGCCCAGCCCAGGTTGTTGTGGGCCCTCGGGTTCAGGGGGTTGGCCGCCACGCTGCTGGTCCACATCGCCGTCTCGCTGCGGTAGTCGAGGGTCCGCCGCGCGGTGCGCAGTCCCAGGGCCAGCGCTGGGACCAGGAGGAGGGCCGGAAGGACGGGCGCCGGCAGCCGGAGGCGCCGGACCGCCTGGAAGGCCCCGAGGGCGGCCACCACCGCGAGCCCGAGGCCGGGCAGGTAGAGCTGGCGCTCGTTCACCACGTCCAGGCGCGCCAGCACGGAGTTCGTGGGCAGGAGGAAGAGCACGGTCCAGAGGAGGCCGAGGCCCAGGAGCGGGGCACGGCGCAGGGCCAGGAGACCCACCAGCGGCAGGGCGCAGGCCGCGGCGAACACCAGGGCCGCTCCGGGCGACCAGGCCGCCGGTGGCAGGAGCCCCGGGTCGAGGTTGAGCCGCGCGGGCCAGGCCCAGGCACGCGCCAGATAGGCCCAGGCCCCGGTCTGGGCGAGGAGGTTGTCCAGGGGGGCTCGATGGGCGGAGTCCGCCGCGAGCTGGTGGCCGTGGCCGGGGTGGAGCAGCAGGCCCGCGCCCAGGAGCAGGCCTAGGAGCCCGTGGGGCAGGGCGGCCTTCAGCCAGCCCGCGGGGCCGTCGGAAGCTGCCGTGACCGCGGCGAGGAGGACGACCGCCGCGGGCAGGACCAGGGCGGTCTCCCGGGCCAGCACCGCGGCGACGAAGGCCAGCCAGGACGCGGCGCGCCAGGCCGTCCCCGGGGCCTCCCGGCTCCGCAGGAAGGCCAGCAGGCTCGCGAGGACGAAGGTGGCCGACAGGGACACGCTGCGCCCGCAGACGTAGCTCACGGCCTCGGTGTGGACGGGGTGCAGGGCCCAAAGCAGGGCGGCGGAGAAGGCCAGGCGCGCTGCCGCCGCCCCCTCGAGGCCCGAGGCGGCGCATACGCGGCGCATCAGGGCGAAGGCGAGGCCCGCGTTGAGGACATGGAGCGCGAGGTTGACGACCAGGAAACCGGCAGGGCGGGGGTCCAGGCTCCAGTTCGCCGCGTAGCTCAGGGCCAGCAGGGGCCGGATGCGCCCCGGGCTCGAAGTCCAGGCCCGCAGCCCGTGCACCGCCGGGTTGTCCACGATGACGTTGAAGTCGTCGAACTGCCACGTGCCCGCCAGGCCCGGGCCGAAGGCCAGCAGGAGGGCCGCGAGGAGCAGGAGGAGGGCGAGCCTGGACCGCACGGGCCTGGGTTCAGGATGCCGAGGGCTCGGGGATCACTGTCCGTAGGGCTTGGGCTTGGGGAGGGGCGGCGCGCCGTAGGGCTTCAGCTTGGGCTGGTTGGGCGGCGGGGGCGGCGGGGTGGCCCCGTTGGACGTGCGGCCCGAGCTGTAGTCCCGGCCGGTGGGCGGCGGGGGCTGGTTGCACTCGGCCTGGAGGCGCCGCAGCTCCGACTGGAGGAACTCCACCTCCGCCATGTAGCCGGCGATCTCCTCGTTGATGTAGTCCATCATCGTGGCCCCCACGGCCTCGAAGCGGTCCGAGGCCTGGCCCGAGAGGATCTTCTTCAGGGCCCGGGCGCGCACCTTCTCGCAGGCCTGCTCGTGCACGTTCTCGTGGCGGCGGATGGCCTCCTCGAGGCACTTGGTGGGCGCCTTGATGGTCACGAAGCAGAGGTTGTTCGTGCCGCCGCTGGCGGCCGGGTGCAGCCCCTTGATGCCCGCGTGGGACACCATGTAGGCCTCCACCCGCGCCTGGAGCACGTCGCGGTCCTTCGCCGTGTAGGGCGAGATGAGCCACTTCTGCATCTCGTTGGCGTAGCCGTTCATGGCCTCGGTGGCCAGCTTGAGGCGCTTCTTGATGTCGGCCTGGTCGATGCAGTCGCAGGAGCCCTGGGCGCGCAGGGCGGGGCCAGCCAGGAGGAGGCCGGCGAGGGCGAGGAGCGCGGGTCGGGGGCGCGGCATGGCGGGCTCCGGGAAAGGGTTCCCTGACTGTCGCGCCAAAGGGCCCCGCGGTCCAGACGCCCGGCTCAGTGCGTGTGGCCCCCCTGGAGGCCCTCGATGGCCCGGCGGGCGTTCTCCGCCTGGGGCGACTGGGGGTTCGTCTCGATGAGCTTCCGCCAGGCGGCGACGGCCTTCTCGGGCTGCTTCAGGTCCTGGGCGTAGACGATGCCGATGTTGAAGCGGCTCTGGGCGTGCCGGGGGTCGAGCTCGGCGGCCTTCTCGAAGTTCGCCAGGGCCTTCTTGAATTCCCCGGCCTGGCGGTACATCACGCCCTGGTCCGTGAGGACGTCGGGGTTCTTCGGGTTCAGCGCAAGGGCCTTCCCGTACGCCTCGATGGACTTGGAGGCCTGGTGGGTGTCGAAGTAGTGGTTGCCCAGCTCGATCCAGGCCCGCAGGTCCTTGGGGTTGGCCGCGACGGCCTTCTCGAGCTGGTCGATGCGGGCCAGGAGCTGGGGACTGGGCAGCGCGGGGGGGCCGCCGGGCCCCGGGGCGGCCGCCGGGGGCGGCAGGCCCGGCGCGGCGGCCGCGGGAGCCCCCGGGGAGCCGGGAAAGCCCGCGGGCAGGCCGGCGGGACCGGGGCCGGGGGCCAGCACCGTGGTCTGGGGGGCCGGCGCGGCGCGGCCCGCGAGGAAGTAGCCGACGCCCAGTCCTGCCACCAGACCCACCGCCAATCCGATTCCGAAATTCCGGTCCACGCGCGCCTCCCGCTCGCCCCGCCGGGGCCGGACCAGTCTGTCATGGCGGCGGGCCGAGGCGCTGTGACCCGTATTCCAGGCGACCCCGGTCATCCAGGACGCCCTCCGAACCGTAAGACCCCATGATCCCCGGAGGTGCCCGATGAACCCAGAGTCGTGCCGCGCGTCCGTGCGCAGGCTCGTCCAGGAAGGGCAGGAGCGCGGCGACCCGGCCGTGGTGGACGAGCTCCTGGCTCCGGATTTCGTCGATCATCGCCCTCTCCCGGGGCTCAGCCCGGACCGGGCCGGCGTGAAGGCCCTCTTCGCGGGGCTCCACGCGGCCTTTCCGGATCTGCGCGTCACCATCGAGGATCAGGTGGTGGAGCCGGACGGCGTGGCCACCCGCAAGACCTTCCGGGGCACGCACCTGGGCCCCTTCCTCGGCGTGCCGGCCACCGGGAGGGCCGTGGTCTTCGAGGTGATCGACATCCTGCGCTTCCGCGAAGGCCGCATCTCCGACCACTGGGTGGTGGTGGACCGGCTCGACCTGCTGGGGCAGCTGGGGGTCCTGCCCCCCGGCCTCGGCTGAGCCCACCGCGGATCCGGACACCGCGAATCCCGGTTGCCAGGCGGCGCCTGGCTCCGCATCATCAACCTCCCATTTCGGAGGTTCCATGAGCGATCCCAAGATCATCGCGGTGGTGGGCGCCACCGGCGCCCAGGGCGGCGGCCTCGTGCGCGCCATCTGCGCCGATCCATCCGGCGGCTTCAAGGCCCGCGCCCTCACCCGGGACCCGAACTCGGAGAAGGCCAAGGCGCTCGCGGCGCTCGGCGCCGAAGTCGTGGCCGCCGACGTGGACGACCCCGAGAGCCTGCGCCGGGCCTTCGAGGGCGCCCACGGCGCCTACTGCGTGACCTTCTTCTGGGACCACTTCAGCCCCGAGAAGGAGCAGGCCCAGGCCAAGGCCATGGCGGACGCGGCCAAGGACGCCGGCGTGAGGCACGTGGTGTGGTCCACCCTGGAGGACACGCGGCAGTGGGTGCCCCTCGAGGACACGCGCATGCCCACGCTCATGGGGAAGTACAAGGTCCCCCACTTCGACGCCAAGGGCGAGGCCGACGCCTATTTCACCGGTTCGGGCGTCCAGGCCACGCTGCTGCGCACCTCCTTCTACTGGGACAACCTCATCGCCTTCGGCATGGGCCCCAAGACCGGCGCCGACGGCCAGCTCGGATTCCCCCTGCCCATGGGTGACAAGAAGCTGCCGGGCATCGCCGCCGAGGACATCGGCCGCTGCGCCTACGGGATCTTCCAGGGCGGCGAGGCCTTCCATGGCAAGACCGTGGGCATCGCCGGGGAGCATCTGACCGGCGCCGAGATGGCCGCGGCCCTCGGCCGGGCCCTCGGGCGCCCCGTGGCCTACCAGGCCATCCCCTTCGACCTGTACCGGAGCTTCGGATTCCCCGGGGCCGAGGACCTCGGGAACATGTTCCAGTTCAAGCACGATTTCAACGAGGCCTTCTGCGGCCAGCGGGACGTGGCGGCCAGCCGCGCCCTCAACCCGCGGCTCCAGTCCTTCGCCGACTGGCTGCAGACCCACGCCGCGCGGATTCCCGTCTCCTGAGACGGGCCGGCGGCTTCAGCTCCGGAAGTCCGCCGGCTTCATCCCCAGCTTTTCCAGCCGCGAGATGAGGGTGCTGGGGGCGAGGTCCGCGATGGCCGCGGCCCCGCCCTCGCCGGTCACCTTGCCCCGGCACGCCTGCATCAGGCCCTTGAGGTAGGCGCGCTCGCAGGCCTCCCAGGTGCCGGGATTCCGGCTGCCTCGGGGCGCCGCGCCCAGGGCGCCGTCCAGGCTGAGGTCACGGCCGGTCGAGAGGATCGCGGCCCGTTCGAGCACGTTGAAGAGCTCCCGCGCGTTGCCGGGCCAGGCGTAGCCTTCCAGCCGTCGGAGGACCTCCTTCGGGAGGCGCAGGGGCGGACGCCGGTTCTGACGGCCGAAGCGTTCGAGGAAGGCCTCCGCCAGGGGCCGGATGTCCTGGGGGCGCTCCCGCAGGGGCGGCAGGTGGATGGGGAAGACGTTGAGGCGGTAGTAGAGGTCCTTGCGGAAGCGCCCGGCCTCCACCTCCTCGGCGAGGTCGCGGTTGGTGGCGGCCAGCACCCGCACGTCCACCCGGCGGGGCCGCTCCGCGCCCACCGGATCGATCTCGCCCTCCTGCAGCGCCCGCAGCAGGCGGGGCTGGAGGTCCAGGGGCAGCTCGCCGATCTCGTCCAGGAAGAGCGTCCCCCCGTCCGCGAGCTCGAAGCGGCCCTTGCGCGCCGCCGTGGCGCCGGTGAAGGCCCCCTTCACGTGGCCGAAGAGCTCGCTCTCGATGAGGCTGGCGGGCAGGGCCCCGCAGTTCACCTTGATGAAGGGCTTGTCGCGGCGGGGCGAGAGATGGTGGAGGGTCTGGGCCACCTTCTCCTTGCCGGTTCCGGTCTCGCCGGTGAGGAGCACGGTGGCGCGGGTGGGCGCCACCTGCCGGAGCTGGTCCACCACGGCGCGCATGGCGGGGCTCTCGGCCTTGAGGGGCTCGGACATGACCTCCCGGAGGGTCTCGGCCCGGAAGAAGCTCACCTCGTCCGCCAGGCGCCGCTCGCGCTCCGCCAGGAGCCGCAGGTGCTCCGCCTGCTTCAGCGCCAGGGCCAGCAGGCTGGCGAAGGTGCTGACGTGGCGCTCCACGCTCTCGGGGTACTGCCGGCACACCAGCGCGTCGAGGGTCATCAGGCCGAAGGCCTCGCCACCACTCCGCAGCGGCGCCACCAGGCAGCTGTGGCCGTCGGGGAAGTCGAGGATGCCGTGGAAGGTGTCCTCGCCCTCCTCGTGCTCCTCGAAGCTGTGGGCGTGGCGGCTGCCCAGGGCCGCCACCAGCCGGCCGTTCCCGTGGATGGGGATGCGGGCGCCGACGAGCGCGGGCGTCACGAGGGGCCCGAGGGCGTGCCGCACCTCGAGCACGTCGCCGTCCCGCACCAGCACGGTGGCCAGGTCGAAGGGCACCAGCTGGCCCAGGCGTTCGAAGGCGTGGGCCACGAGCCGGTCGGGATCGTCGCCCAGGGTCAGCAGGGCGCCGACCTCGTCGATCATGCGCGCGCCGCTGAGGGCGGCTTCGAGGGGTTCGGGCGGGGTGGGGAGCATGGCGGCCTCCAGGGATCGATTCTCGGCATATCGATAAGTTCGTCAACGACGGAGAACGAAAATCACGGTCGGGCGTCATCCGCGAAAGATATATGTATAGTATTATTTAATGATAAGAGTTTGGCATTGGATTGGCTTTTCCTGGAGCATCCGCATCCTGCGGATTCCGGAGACCGAACCCATGTCCTTCCCCCAGTCCAAGACCCATCAGAACCTCAAGGCCGCCTTCGCCGGCGAGAGCCAGGCCAACCGCCGCTACACCTGGATGGCCCAGGTGGCCGAGAAGGAAGGCCTGCCCGAGGTGGCCGGCCTCTTCCGCCACAGTGCCGACGGCGAGACGGGCCACGCCCTGAAGCACCTCATGTTCCTCGCCGCCAAGGCCGGGGATCCCGCCACGGGCCTGCCCCTGGGGGACACCCTGACGAACCTCAGGTCCGCGGTGGCCGGCGAGACCTACGAGTACACCGACATGTACCCCGACTTCGCCCGCACCGCCCGGGAGGAGGGCTACACCGACATCGCCGCCTGGTTCGAGACCCTGGCCAAGGTGGAGCGCTTCCACGCGGGCCGCTTCCAGGAGGCCCTGGAGAAGCTGGAGAAGGCCGCGGCCGGGGCGGAGGCCTGAGATGGCCATCGCCGCGCCCAGCCTCGATCGGCCTTCCGTCGCTCCCGCCCCGGCCTTCGACCTCCACGAGGAAGCCCGCCGCTTCCTGGCCCGCAGCCCCCTCCTCCAGCGCCACTGGGCCATGCGCCTGGACCTCGCGCCGGGCATCGCCTTCCAGCCGGAGACCACCGAGAGCGTGGAGGACCAGGTCCGGGAGACCCTCTGGGCGGAAGGGCATGACCTGGATGCCGCCGATCCTGGGTTGGTCGCCGAGGTCCGGGCCTCCTTCGCCGTCCTCGCGCCCCGCCGCGAACCTGGCGGACGTTCCGTGGCCGCCACCCTGCTGCTGGGCTTCCCCGAGTCCGAGCGGGAGGCCCACTTCGAATACCTGGCCGCCTTCCCCGAGTCCCTGCGCCTCCTCCTGTCGGACGGCTCCGTCGCGGAGCCCCTGGTGGACGGCGGGGCCGGCCGCGGGGAGCGTCTCCCCGCGGTGCTGGCCCTGCGCTACTTCATTCCCGAGGGCCTCGCGCCGGTGGCCCTCGGCTCGGACCACCCGGCGGCTCCGGGGCGCTGGCCGGCTCCCGCGGCCTGGACGGCGTGGAATTGAGCGCCCCCGCGTCCGCCAGGGGCACTACCATCCTAACGCACCCCCTTCCGGAGCCCTCCATGAACCCCACCGTCATCGACCACCTGAACCAGCAGCTCGCCACCGCGTGGATCATCAGCTTCAACGCCAAGCGCTACCACTGGACCGTGTCGGGCCCGCACTTCCGGGACTACCACCTGCGCTTCGACGAGCTGCACGCCGCGGTGGACGCCACCGTGGACGAGCTGGCGGAGCGCATCCGCATGCTGGGCGGCGTGCCCATCCACACGCCCGCCCAGATGGAGGCCCAGAGCGCCGTGGAGCCCAGCGCCCCCCACGCGAAGCTGGACGCCAAGGGCATGCTGGCGGAGGCCCTCGCGGCCGAGGAGCGGGCCATCATCCTCTGCCACGAGGGCATCGAGCTGGCGGGGCACCACCATGATCCCGGCACGGCGGACCTGCTCACGCGCTTCGTCCAGGTCCACCAGAAGGAGGCCTGGTTCCTCCGCGAGATGGCCGGGTGAGCGAGGCCTGGACCCAGGCCTGGCGCCGGGCGGAGGTGCGGACCCAGCGCGCCGTGGCCCGGGGGACGCAGCTCACGGAGGTCGCCCTCCCCGACGACCTGCCCTTCCCCTTCGAGCCCGGCCACGTGGTGTCCCTGCGCGCGGCGACCCCGGCGGGCACGGTGCGCCACCCCTACACCGTGAGCGGCGCCGACCCGTCGACGCGCCGCCTCGCGTTCGTCTACCGCGTCATCCCTGGCGGCCGCCTCACGCCCACCCTCTCCGCCCTGGCGCCCGGCGCGGAACTCGAGGTGTCCGGCCTGCATCACCAGCCCATCCGCCGGGAGGTGGATCCCACGGCGGAGGCCTTCCTGGGCGCGGCCACCAGCTCCGGCCTCGGCCCCCTCTGGGGCTACGCGGCCCAGGCCCTGGCGGACGGCGGGCCGCGCCCGATCCACCTCGTGGTGGGGGTGCGGGAGGCGGCCGACCTGCCCCTGGTCGCGGAGCTGGAGGCCCTGGCGGCCCGCCACCCGCGCTTCCGATGGACCCCGGTCGTGAGCCGTCCGGACGGGACCTGGAAGGGCCGGGCGGGCCGCATCCCCGGACACCTCGCGGAGCTCCTGCCCGAACCGGCGGCCACGCACCTCCACGTGGTGGGGAACCTGGGCCTGGTCCGCACCCTCGAGGCGGCCTGGGCGGCGGCGGGGCTGCCGGAGCGGCGCTTCTCCTCCGAAGGCTTCTTCAACTGGAACGCCGAAGCGGATCCCGAGGCCGCCCGGCACCTGGCCGAAGGGTTCCTGCAGAGGCTCGCGCCGGACCTTTCCCGACAACATCGGTAAACTATTCCTCCGCGCCATCCCCGCGATCCGGCGCCATTCCCCAGGAGACGCACCATGGCCCATGAAGCCAAGAACTACGACCACCTGAAGGGCGGGGCCGTGAAGGGCCTCAGCGACGCCCAGCTGGACGCGCACTTCACGCTCTACAAGGGCTACATCGCCAAGCTGAACGAGATCGAGGAGAAGCTGGCCTCCATCGACAACAGCAAGGCCAACTACTCCTTCAACGAGTACAGCGAGCTGAAGCGCCGCGAGGCCGTGGCCTTCAACGGCTCCTTCCTCCACGAGCTGTACTTCGAGAACCTCGGCGCCGACGCCTCCATCAGCGCCGGCCTCCAGGCCGCGCTGGACGCGGCCGGCGGCAAGGACAAGGTGGTCGCCGACCTGAAGGCCGCCGCCATGTGCGGTCCCGGCTGGGCCGTGCTCACCCGCAACCGCCGCGACAACAAGCTCCACACCTACTTCTTCGCCGAGCACCACCTGGGCCTGCCCATCGAGCAGGACCTGCTCGTGGTGCTCGACAGCTGGGAGCACGCCTTCATGATCGACTTCGGCATCGCCCGGGCGAAGTACCTCGAGGCCTTCGTCGAGAACATCAAGTGGAGCGAGGCCAGCAAGCGCTTCGGCGCCTGAGCGGTCCGCATCCCCTCGAGAGCCCCCTTCGGGGGGCTTTCTCGTTTGGGTGGCAGGAAACGCTTGCGGCACCGGCTTTCCTCGTTAGATGATGCTTGACCTTTCCCGGAGGATCCATGTCCAGGCTGCTGCTCGCCCTCGTCGCGTCCGCCACCCTGCTGGCCCAGGCCCCCGCGCCCCCGGCGGCGGGTGCGCCCCGCCAGGCCCGGGCCACGGACGGCATGTTCCAGCCGGCCAAGCCCTACACCAGCGACGTGGCCAGGCTCATCGAGGAGGTGGGCGCCCGGTCCGAGCTGATGAAGAACCTCGAGGAGATGTGCGACGGCATCGGGCCGCGGCTGACGGGCTCCGAGCGGCTGCGGGCGGCCCAGCGCTGGGCCATGGAGAAGCTGAAGGGCTACGGGGCCGTGAACGTCCACGAGGAGGCCTACGACTTCGGCGTGCCCTGGACCCGCGGCGTGGCGCGCGCCCGGCTGCTCAACGCCAACGGCCAGGAACTCCACGTGGCCCAGTGGGCCTGGACGGATCCGACCCTGGTGCCGAAGAAGATGGGCTCCGCCGACAAGGTGCCCGGCCCGATCCGGGGCGAGGTCGTGCTGCTGGACGTGAAGACCCTCGACGAGATGAAGGCCGAGCTCCCCCGCCTCGAGGGGAAGATCGTCCTCAACCTGTCCCAGCCCCGGCCCACCCCCGAGCAGCGGAAGGACATGGAGGCCTACTACAAGGCTTTCATGGAGGTGATGAAGGAGGCGAAGTTCCTCGTGCATCTCCGGGACGCCGGGAAGAAGAGCGACCTCCTCAACATGAGCGGCAGCCCCGACGCCTCCTGGCGCAGCAGCCCGGCGCCTTCCGCGGTGATCGCCTCCGAGCACGCCAACCTCCTGAAGCGCCTCATCGCCCGGGGCCAGCGGCCCGAGATCGAGATCGAGCTCACGGGGACGCGGGGCGACAAGCCGGTCCAGGCCCACAACGTGGTGGCGGAGATCCGGGGCAGCGAGAAGCCCGAGGAGGTGGTCATCGTCGGGGGACACCAGGACTCCTGGGACCTGGGCACCGGCGCCACGGACAACGGCACCGGGACCGTCGTCGCCATGGAGGTGCTGCGCGCGATTTCCGCCCTCAAGCTGCAGCCGAAGCGGACGCTGCGGGTGGTGCTCTTCTCCGGCGAGGAGCAGGGCCTGCTGGGCAGCAAGGCCTACGTGAAGGCCCACGAGGCCGAGCTCCCGAACCTCCAGGCCGTGCTCATCGACGACATGGGGACGGGCCGCATCAAGGGCTTCCCCGACATGGGCGTCGAGGCCCAGCGCGCGCCCCTGGCCGCGGCGATGGTGCCCGCCAACGGCCTCGGCGCCACCGAGATCCCCGCGTCCATCATGGGTGGAGGCACGGACCACTGGCCCTTCCACCAGGCGGGCGTCCCGGCGACCGCCGCGAGCCAGGAGGCCGTGGACTACCACACGCACACGCACCACAGCCAGGTGGACACCCTGGACCACGTGGTGAAGGAGGACCTCGTCCAGGGCGCCCAGGTCATGGCCGCCACCGCCTGGGGCCTGCTGAACGGCGAGCGGATCCCCCACCATCCGGCGGCGAAGGGCCGCTGATCCGGCCCGCCTAATCCCGCTTCCCGGGGGCCGCGTAGGCTCCCCGTCGCTGACCGATCCTGGAGAATCCATGCCCCGCCTCGTCCTGGCCCTCGCCGCCTCCTGCTCCCTCCTCGCCCAGGCCCCGGCGGCCCCGGACGCGCCCAAGGCCTCCCGGCCCGGCGCCAGCTACCGCGCCCCCTCGGCGGAGAGCCCGACGGCGAGGATCCTCGCGGAACTCAAGGCCCACCAGGAGGCGGTGGCGAACCTGGAGTACCTCTGCGACGAGATCGGGCCGCGCCTCACGGGTTCCGAACGCCTCGTGAAGGCCCACGACTGGGCCGAGGCGAAGATGAAGGCCTACGGCTTCGACAGGGTCGCGCGGGAGGCCTACGAGTTCGGCCCGAGCTGGGCCCGCGGGACGGCCAGGGCCCGGGTGATCGGCCACAACGGGCTGGACCTCAACGTCGCCCAGATGGCCTGGAGCCCGTCGACGCCGGGGGCGATCCGCGGGCAGGTCCTTGTGCTCGGCGGCGACATCGACGACCTGGTGGCGCAGATCGGCCACCTGAAGGGGCGCATCCTCCTACTTGGAGAACCGCCCAAGCCCAAGGGGGACCGCAAGGCCTTCGGCGAGAAGGTCCAGCAGTTCATGAAGGCGATGAAGGAGGAGGGCATCGCCGCCCTCATCCTCGGGTCCGACAAGAAGGACGGCCAGATGAACATGGGCGGCAGCCCGAAGCCCGACTGGGGCCTGCCCCCGGTCCCGACGGCGATGATGCAGCACGAGCACGCGCAGATGCTGGTGCGGCTCGCGGCGCGCAAGCAGCCCGTGGCGCTCGAGCTGGAGCTGGGCGGCAAGGCCTCCGAGAAACCCGTCCAGGCCTACAACTCCATCGCCGAGATCACCGGTTCCGAGAAGCCCGGCGAGATCGTGCTCCTCGGCGCCCACATGGACAGCTGGGACCTGGGCACCGGCGCCACGGACAACGGCACGGGCACCGTGGCGGTGCTGGAGGCCCTGCGGGCCATCAAGGCCAGCGGCCTGAAGCCCCGGCGGACCATCCGCGTGGCCCTCTTCTCCGGCGAGGAACAGGGCATCTTCGGCAGCAGCGCCTACGTCAAGGCGCACCAGGCCGAACTGGCGGACCACCAGGCCGTGCTCATCCACGACCTGGGCTCGGGGCGGGTCGGCGGCTGGGCCCTCCAGGGCCGGGAGGACCTGCGCGGCCTGATGGCCCGGGCCATCGCGCCCCTGCAGGAGGAGGGCGTGAAGGAGCTGCCTCTTGAAGGCTCCAACGACAGCGACCACGCGCCCTTCGTGAAGGCGGGCGTGCCGGCCTTCTTCGGCGTCCAGGAGCAGCGGGACTACTTCACCTCCACCCACCACAGCCAGACGGACACCTTCGACCACGTCGAGCCCAAGGACCTGGTCCAGGGTGCCGCCGCCCTGGCCGTCACCGCGTGGGAGCTGGCCAACCTGGACGAGCGCCTGCCCCACAAGGACGCGAAGGCGTCGGCCCGGCAGCCCGAGGCGGCCGCCGCGACGCATTGAGGGCGCGTGGACGGGGGGCGGGCCCTCAGCCCGTCCCGGCCGCCAGCTTGATGAACGCGTCCAGGGCCTGGCTGGGCCCCATGGCGAGGATCTCGTCCCCGGGCAGGAACTGCTCGTGCCCCTGGGGATTGAACTTCAAGGGCTGCCCGTCCCGCTGGATGCCCACCACCAGCGCGCCGGTCTTGTCCCGCAGGCGGGCCTCCCGGAGGGTCTGCCCGGCGAGCTCCGAGGCGGCGGCGATCCGGATGCGCTCCATGCCGATCTCGAACTGGTCCTCCTGCAGGACCACGTCGTAGAAGTTCATCATCTCGGGGCGCAGGAGCAGCGCGGCCATGCGCCGACCGCCGATCTCGTAGGGGCTGACGATGTGGTCGGCCCCCGCGGCCTTGAGCTGCTTCTCGGTGCCCAGCTTGGCGCTGCGCGCCACCACCGGCAGGTCGGGCCGGAGCTGCTTGGCGGTGAGCGTCACCAGCACGTTGTCGGCGTCGCTGGTGAGCGCCGCGATGAGTCCCTTGGCCCGCATGATGCCCGCGCGCTGGAGGACGAACTCGTCCATGGCGTTGCCGTGGATGATGATGTCCCGGGCGAACCGCGGGTTGGTGCCCTTGTTCGTGTCCTGCTCGATGATCACGAAGGGCGTGTTGGCCTGCTGCAGCTCCCAGGCGGCCTGGAAGCCCATCTTGCCGAGGCCGCACACGATGATGTGGTCCTCGTAGGTCTCGAGCCGCTTCTCCATGCGCCGCTCCTTGAGGTAGCCCTGCAGGTCGCCCTCGACGATGAGGGCCGTGAGGTTGGAGGCGGCGTAGGTGCCCACGCCCAGGCCCGCCACCAGGTAGAACATCGTGAACAGCTTCGTGGCCTCGTTCACCGTGCCCAGTTCCCGGAAGCCGACGGTGAAGAGGGTGGTGATGGCCATGTAGAAGGCGTCCAGCCAGCCCAGGCGGGCGAGCACGTGGTAGCCGGCGGCCCCGGCCAGCACCACGAGGAGCATCAGGCTGAGGGCGTGGCGCAGCCGCTTCATGGGCGGCGTGCTGCGGATGCGGTACTGCCTCAGCTCCATGGGCATGGCACCACGCTAGCGCGGAACCCTCCGGCGCGGGGCACTCCCGGGCCGCCCCTCAGCCCGGAAGGTTGGGCTTGATGGCGAAATGGGCCGTGCAGAGCCCCACGATGGTGGCGCCGCAGAGGATCCTGCACTCGGTGACGCCGCCCCGGGCGGAGATCCGCACCACCTGGGCCTCCGCCCGGGTCTCCCCCCGGGCGGGCTCCAGGTAGCGGATGTGGAGGTCGCTGGTGGCGAAGGGCATGAGCCCGTCGAAGGCGGTGGACAGGGCGAGGGCGGAGACCATGTCCGCCATGGTCGCCAGGACCCCGCCGTTCACGTTGCCCCGCGGCCCGTTGATGACGGCGGGGCCCGGCTTCAGGAGCATCCGCGCCTGCCCGGGGGCCACCTCCTCGATGCTGAGGTTCCAGCCGCTGATCAGGGGCCAGGGATGGAAGCGCGCCCGCAGCCTCTCCAGGAGGTCGGGCGCGACGGCATCAGGGATCCTCGGCTTGGCCATGCCCCAGTCTAGGGCCCCTTGTGCCGGTCACGGTCTAGGGGCCCTTGCCGAGCGGCCAGTGATTTCCTGGGCGGTCGGTCAGGGCCCCTGGTGCCGGCCAGGGCCTCGGGCGCCCGCGCTCCCCTCAGGCCTTGGCCTTCCGCAGGGTGAACACGAGGTCCGCGCGGTGGTCCGCCTCCAGGTGGACCGGCTGCTCCTCCGGCGCGAAGCCCCTGAGCCGGATGCGCACGAAGTAGTGGCCGGCGGGCACCAGGAGCAGCTGCACGAAGCCCGACTGGCCGGTGGTGCCGGCGCGCTCCCGGGTCCCGCCCGCGTGGTCCACGGAGACGCTGGCCCCCTCCAGGGCCTTCCCCTCCTCGTCCTTCACTTCCACCACGAGGGTCGCGTACTTCCGCTGGGTCGTGTCCGGAGGCGCCTCCTGGGGGGACTTCGGGGGTTCCTGGGCGGTGACCGGGGCGGTGGCCAGGAGGGCGAGCAGGGCGGGGAGGGCGAATGGCTTCATGGGGTCTCCAGGGTTCAGCGGTCCAGGTGGGCCTTCTTGGCGGGCGCGGGGGTCTCCTTGACCATCCGGATCTCGAGCTTCCGGAGGCCTTCCGCTTCGAGCGCGACCTCCTGGACCTGGGTCCGGAACCCCTCCTTCTCCGCCTTCAGCCGGTACTTGCCGAGGGGCAGGCTGCCGAAGGAGGCCAGACCGAGCTCATTGGTCTCGGAAGTCAGGCCCCGCTGGTTGCCCTCCAGGGTGAGCCTCACGCCGGCCATGGGGTCGCCCGGGATGTCCCGCGCCATCACCTGGACCGTCGCCATCCGGGGTTCGGAGGGCGCCTGGGCGAGGGCGACGAGGGCGGCGAGGGGCAGGGAAAGCGGCAGGGGCATGGCGGCTCCAGGGGATGGATGGCGCGGGCCCGGGGGAGGTTCCTCCCTCCCCCGGACGTCCCGGTCCAGTCTAGCCGCTCGGGCAGGGGGCGGTCCGGTCCCGCGGGCTCAGGCCTCCGGCTTCAGCCGGAACTCCAGGGAGGCGGGCTCGTCCTTGGGAATGGCGACCGTGGCCTCCTGGAAGCGGAAGCCGCCCTTGGCGGCGTTCACGCGGTAGCTTCCCGGCTTCAGGTCGGGGATGCGGGCGACCCCGTCGGGACCGGTGAGCTGCACCCGGACCGGCTGGGCGAAGACCCGGACGGTGGCCTCCGGGAGCGGATGGCCCTGCTCGTCCAGGACGCGGACCTCTAGAAGCGGGGCCACGGCCTTGGCCGGCGGGGTGGCAGGCCCGGGGGCCTGGCCGGGGAGGGAGAGGGCAGCGATGAGGAAGATGCCAGGAATCATGATCTTGAACCTCCTTTCACCTGACGTCGAACGTCGTGCAGGAAGTCCGGAAAAGGTTTCAGAGCCCCAGGCGGCCCTTCAGGTCCTCCGCCATGCCCAGGAAGGCCCGGGACTGGGGCGAATCCGGGTGGGCGGCCACCAGGGGCGATCCGCTGTCCCCGCCCTCCCGGATGGCCAGGTCGATGGGGACTTCCCCGAGGAAGGGCAATCCCATCCGCTCGGCGGCGGCCTTCACGCCGCCGTGGCCGAAGATCTGGGTCTCCTGGCCGCAGCCGGGGCAGACGAAGCTGCTCATGTTCTCGATCACGCCGAGGATGGGCACCTTCACGGTGCCGAACATGCCGATGGCCTTCTTGGCGTCCAGGAAGGCCACGTCCTGCGGCGTGCTCACCACCACGGCCCCGCCCACCTTGGCATTCTGGATCAGCGAGATCTGGATGTCCCCGGTGCCCGGGGGCAGGTCCAGGAGGAGCAGGTCCAGGTCGCCCCAGGCCACGTCCGCCATGAACTGGGTGAGGGCCTTGTTGAGCATGGGGCCGCGCCAGATGACGGGGCGGTCCTCGTCGATGAGGAAGGCCATGCTCATCAGCTTCAGGCCGAACTTCTCGACGGGCAGGATCTTGCCGTCGGGGGTGGCGAAGGGGCCGTCCTCGGCGCCCACGCCGAACATCATGCCCATGGAGGGGCCGTAGAGGTCCGCGTCCAGGAGGCCCACCTTGAGGCCGAGCCTGGCCGCGGCCACGGCCAGGTTGGCGGCCACGGTGCTCTTGCCCACGCCGCCCTTGCCGCTGCCCACCACCACGGCGTGCTTCACCGTGGGCAGGAGGTTGCGGAACTCCACCTGGGGGCTCTTCTCCCAGGCCAGGTCCAGTTCGACGGCCTGCACGCCCTCCTGCCCGGAAAGCAGGCGGGCCAGGTCCTCGCGGATGGCGGCCTCCCGGTCCTGGTAGGCGTCGAGGAGGGCGAGGCTGACCCGCACCGTGCCGTCGGCGACGTCGATGCCCTTCACGGCCTTGAGGGCCACGAGCGAGGCGCTGGTGCCGGGCACCTGGTAGGCGTTGAGCACGTCGAAGAGGGCGGCGCGGCTGATCTTCTTGTCCATGGATCCGTCTCCAGCCCTCCAGTCTGACAGGGCGGGGCCGGGCCTTCAGCCCAGGGTTCCGGACGGCCCGCGGCTCAGTCCAGGCGCCGGGTGGCGGCGGCGACACCACTGGCGGCCAGGGCCAGCTCGTAGAGCCGGGCCTGGCTGCGCAGCGCGGGGCCGTCGGCGAAGCCCCGGCGAAGCACCTCCCCCTGCATGCCGAGCACGCGGCCCTTCACGGTGTCGTGGAGCTGGATCTCGAGCATGTCCACCACCTCGGCCGCCAGCAGGGGATCCACCAGCGGGAAGGCCACTTCCACCCGATGGTCCAGGTTGCGCTGCATGAGGTCCGCCGAGGCGAGGAAGGTCTCCGGATGGCCGTCGTTGGCGAAGTGGTAGACCCGGGCGTGCTCGAGGAAGCGGTCGAGGATGCTGATGACCCGGATGTTCTCCGACAGGTCCTCGATCCCGGGCCGCAGGCAGCACGTGCCCCGCACGATGAGGTCGACCTTCACGCCGTCCTGGCTGGCCTCGTAGAGCGCCTGGATCATCTCGGGGTCCACGATGGCGTTGACCTTCAGGATCATGCGGGCGGGCCGGCCCGCCCGGGCGTGGGCGCGCTCCCGTTCGACGCGCTGGAGGAGGGCCTTCTTGAGGTGGTTGGGGGCCAGCAGGATCTGGTTGAACCGGGGCGGCCGGGTGTAGCCGGTGAGCAGGTTGAAGAGGTTGCTCAGGTCCTCGCCGAACTCGGATCGGGCGGTGAGCAGGCCGATGTCGCAGTAGAGGCGGCTGGTGCGCTCGTTGTAGTTGCCGGTGCTGAGGTGGCAGTAGCGGCGGATGGTCCCGCCCTCCTGGCGCACCACGAGGCAGGCCTTGCCGTGGGTCTTGTAGCCCGGCAGCCCGTACACCACGTGGACGCCCGCGCGCTCCAGGCGGCGGGCCCAGGCGATGTTGGCCTCCTCGTCGAAGCGGGCACGCAGCTCCACGATGGCCGCCACCTGCTTGCCGCGCTCGGCGGCCCGCTCGAGGGCGGCGGCCACGGGGCTCGTGGCGCTCAGGCGGTAGAGCATCATCTTGATGGCCAGCACCTTGGGGTCGTCGGCCGCTTCCCGGACGAAGCGCACGACGCTGTCGTCGAAGCTCTGGTAGGGATGCTGGAGCAGGATGTCGTGCTTCGCCACCGCGTCGAAGACGCTGCCGGCCTCCTCGATGGCCGCCACGGGGGCGGGGGGCAGGGGCGCCTCCTTCCGGTGCGGGAGGTCCAGCTGGTTGTACAGCTGCATGAGGTCCGAGAAGGCGGTGAACCCTTCCGTGGGATAGAGGTCCTCGGGGCTCAGCTCGAGCTCGGAGATGAGCAGGTCGAGGAGGCTCCGGCTCAGGCCCACCTCGTACTGGAGGCGCACGGCCATGCCCCGGCGGCGATTGCGCAGGCCCTCCTCCACGGTCTTCATGAGGTCCTCGCCGGCGTCCTCCTCCAGGGGCAGGTCGTTGTCCCGGGTGACGCGCACGGTGGCGCAGCTCTTCACCGCGTAGCCGCTGAAGAGGTGGTCCAGGTGCATGCGGACCACGTCCTCCTGGGGGATGAATTCGTGGATGCCCCGCTCGCTGGGCAGCTTCAGGAAGCGCGGCGCCACGCTGGTGGGGACGTGGATGATGGAAAGCTCGGAGAGGGGCAGGCGCTCGGTGGCCTCCAGGGTCTCGTCGGCCTCCAGTTCAGTGAGCAGCACCAGGGCGCGGTTGCCCAGCCGCGGGAAGGGATGGCCCGTGTCCACCGCGAGGGGCGTGATCAGGGGGAGCAGGGTGTGGTGGAAGTGGTGGCCGGCGAAGGCGCGCTGGTTGGCGTCGAGCTCGTGGGGACGCAGGATGGCGATGCCCTCGGCCTCGAGGGCGGGGGCGATCTGCTGGTGGAAGATCCCGTGCTGGCGGTGGGCCAGTTCGTGCACGCGCCTCGAGAGCGCCTCCAGCACCTGCCGCGGGGTGAGGCCTTCCGGTCCCGGCACGGCGAGGCCGGCGTCGATCTGGCGCCAGATCCCCGCCACCCGGACCATGAAGAACTCGTCCCAGTTGTTCGACACGATGCTGAGGAACTTCACCCGCTCCAGGAGGGGCACGGACGGATCCTCGGCCTCGTCCAGCACGCGCTCGTTGAAGGCCAGCCAGCTCAGCTCGCGGTTGAGGAGGTGCTCGGGTCTGGGGAGGTTGCGGGTCATCGGGAGGCAGTATCGCGCCGGGGCGTGACGGGCGTGTGACCGCCCGGGGGGTGCCGGGCTCGATTATCCTTGATTCCCAAGGGTTTCCCTGGGATGCTTTCCCTTCGCCCTGCCGGGCGTTGACATCCAGAACCCGGGCCGAGGAGGCCCGCACCCCAACGAGAGGGCCCCTTCGGAGAAGCGGGCCAGGTAGGAGGAACCATGAGCAACGACGTGATCGTCGTCTCCAAGCGCGAAACCTTCGGCAAGACCGCGATGCGCGACCTGCGCAAGTCCGGCATGCTGCCCGCCGTGGTCTACGGCCTGGGCGAGCCGCCGGTGGCCATCGCCATCAGCCCCAAGACGGTCGCCCGGATTATCTCGAGCGAGGCCGGCATGAACTCCGTGGTCTTCATGCAGCGCGAAGGCACGGACATCAAGCGCCACGTCATCATCAAGGATGTGCAGCGCGACCCCGTCACCGGCCGCCTGCGCCACGTGGACTTCATGCGCGTCGATCCCGAGCACAAGGTCCGCGTGAAGGTGCCGGTGAAGCTCATCGGCGTGCCCTACGGCGTGAAGACCCAGAGCGGCATCCTCGACTTCGTCCACCGCGTCATCGAGATCGAGTGCCTCCCCAGCCTGATCCCCGCCCACGTGGATGTGAACGTCGAGGCCCTCAAGGTCGGCGACTCCATCCGCTTCGACCAGCTCGGCCTGGCTTCCACCCTCCGCATCCTGGGCGACGCCCATGAGGTGGTCGCCGCCGTCCACGGCAAGCCCGCCGAGGAGGAGGTCGCCGCCGCGGAGACCGCCGCCGAGCCCGAGGTGGTGGGTGGCAAGGGCAAGAAGGAGAAGAAGTAGTCCTTCCCCACCCTGTGGATCATCTGGACGGGCGCCTTCGGGCGCCCGTCGCGTCTTGAGCCAGAGCCCAGAGCCCAACGCCCCATGTGGACCCTCGTTCCCCTCGGCAACCCCGGCCCCGACTACGCCGCCACGCGCCACAACCTGGGGCGGCTGATGCTGCAGCGCTGGATGGAGGACCGGGAGCTCGCGCCGAAGCCCTCGAAGCGCTTCCCCTCCGGCAGCCTCTACCCGCTCGCCGACAAGCTCCAGGCCCTGGTGCCCAGCACCTACATGAACCTCAGCGGCGAAGCCTGCGCCCAGGCCGACGGGGCGGGTGTCTACGCGAGGCGCATGGTCCTCCTCTACGACGACAAGGACCTGCCCCTGGGTCTCGGCCGTTTCCGCCTGGACGGCAGCGACGGCGGCCACAACGGCCTGAAGTCGGTGTTCCACCACCTGGGCACGGAGAAGATCGCCCGGCTGCGGCTGGGCATTGGGCCCTTCCAGCGGCCGCTGCACGAGTTCGTGCTGGGCGAATGGACGGACGCGGAGTGGGACCGCATCGAGGTCTTAGACGCGCCATTCGCGGCCTTCCTGGACCGGCTGTCGGAGACCGAGGATTTGGGGGGACTGGCGAACCAAGTGAACGGTGAGGCGTTCTGGGGCGCTTCGCCGCAGGGGGACAGGCCCGTAACCCCTAGGGCCTAGCTCCGGTCATGCGCTCCTTCGCCAACTGACGCACTTCAAGAGATCCCACCATGCATCCATTCCAGGATCGGATGGACCCGCCGTCATTCAGGAGCGGGTCGAGGGGGACCGGGCTGGGATGCAGGCCTTGTTCCGTAAGAAGCTCAATGCCGAGCATGCGCACGGCCGGATTCGGATGCCGCAGCAGGGCGGTGACCTGGGCAAGCGTTCCGAAGGCGGAGTACCAGTCGTAGAGCCGGGAGAAATCGGATTTCAGTCCCCCGTAGCCGATGCTGTACCCGTAGTGGTCCAGGCTCTGAAGCAGCCGTGCGGCCTCGAACCAGGTCTTGATCCCGTCACGGTTGATGGCGAGTTCGAGGAGTGTCGGGTCAAACTTTGGGACGGGTGGCTGGGGTGGTCCAGGGGCCATGGACTGGGTGTGGACGACACAGGGTGTCAAAACCATCAGGGCTGCGAATCGGACCAGGTGCATGACCATCCTCAAGAATTGCCTGAAGGATGTCCGTTTGCGGCCGACGGTTCCGGTCTGGCTTCCTCCCGTGGGACCCCTGGCCCTGGAGGAACCTGGGCGTCCGAAGGCCCCGGGTTTCGGACTTTCCCTTGAATCTCAAGCCATCCGATGGGACACTACCCCTTCGCGCCGCCGTCGTGGCGGTCAGCGTCTCTTCCTTGCTCCGCCGGTCCGTCCGGATCCATCGCGCGCGGGGCTTCACATCCACAAGGAGGAAGCATGCGTCTCTACGAGACCATCTTCATCGCCTCCCCCGTGCTGACCGACGAGCAGGCCGACGAGCTCGTCAAGCACTTCGAGGGGGTCATCGCCGAGCAGGGTGGCGAGCTGCTCAAGACCGACAAGTGGGGCCGCAAGAAGCTGGCCTACGAGGTCAACAAGTTCCAGGAGGGCATCTACACCCTCTTCGAGATGAACGCGGGCCCGACCCTCGTCGCCGAGCTGGAGCGCCGTTTCCGCAACAACGACTCCGTGCTGAAGTTCCTCACGGTCCGCATGGACGAGGACGCCAAGGCCGCCACGCGCCAGAAAGCCCGCTACGAGCGCGAAGGCGCCCGGAAGGCCAAGGCCGGCATCAAGGAGCGCACCGCTGAAGAGGTGATGGGATGAAGCGCCGCACCGACGGAAAGGGCAAGCCCAAGAAGAAGAAGCAATTTGGCGGACGGCGCAGCAAGTTCTGCAAGTTCTGCGTCGAGAAGTCCACCCTCGTCGACTACAAGGACGTGAAGACGCTCTCCGCCTTCACTCCCGAGCGCGGCAAGGTGCTGCCCCGCCGCACCAGCGGCGTCTGCGCCCAGCACCAGCGCATGCTGGTCGAGGCCATCAAGCGGGCCCGCAACATCGCGCTGCTGCCCTTCGCGACGGACTAGTCCGGACGCTGGACGACGGAAAAGGCCGCCCCCGGGCGGCCTTTTCCGTGCCTGACCCACTATCCTGGATCCATGGCCGACGACACGCCCAAGCCCCTCAACCTCCCGCTGCCCCTGCGCCGGCAGAAGGCGGTGCTGGCGTCGTGGAAGCCCCTGCTGGCGAACTGGGTCCTGCCCGGCGCGGGCTACTGGATGATCGGCCAGAAGGGCCGCGCCAAGGTCCTGTTCGGTGTCTACGCCCTCTTCTGCCTGCTCGGCTACCTGCAGATGAAGGCCGGCGCCGGGGACGGCCCCGTGGGCGGGGTCTTCACGCCGGTCTTCGATCCCTTCCAGTGGATGCCCACCCTGGGCGCCGCGGCCACGGCCGGCGTCGGGCCGGTGTACGGCGTCTTCGCCTGGATGTTCGGCGGCTCGGCCGCCGAGCCCGTGCGCAACCTCACCCAGGAGTACGGCGCCAGCTACGTGATGGTGGCGGGCCTGTTGAACTGGCTCTGCTGCTTCGACATCTTCGACCGGATCACGGGGCGCTGGGTCTGGCGGCTTCCCAAGGATGAGCAGGAGGCGCTGTCCGCGGCGAACGGGAAGCCCGAAGCCTGACCTAGCCTTCCGTCTTCAGCGTCTTCGCCAGCAGCTGGGCCCGGATGAAGGCGTCGAGATCCCCGTCCAGCACCTTCTGGGTCTGGCTGGTCTCCTCGCCAGTGCGGTGGTCCTTCACCATCTGGTAGGGCTGCAGGACGTAGGAGCGGATCTGGGAGCCCCAGGCGACGTCGGCCTTCTCGCCGCTGGCCTGGGCCACCTTTTCCTCGAACTTGCGGCGTTCGAGCTCGTACAGGCGGGCCTTCAGCACCTTCATGGCGGTCGCGCGGTTCTTGATCTGGCTGCGCTCGTTCTGGCAGCTCACGACGATGCCCGTGGGCAGGTGGGTGAAGCGCACGGCGGACTCGGTGCGGTTCACGTGCTGGCCGCCGGCGCCGCTGGCGCGGAAGACGTCGATCTTGAGGTCCTTCTCGGGGATGTCGATCTCGATGGTGTCGTCCAGCTCGGGGCTCACGTACACCGCGGCGAAGCTGGTGTGGCGGCGCTTGGCGGCGTCGAAGGGGCTGATGCGCACCAGCCGGTGCACGCCGGCCTCGGCCCGCAGGTAGCCGTAGGCGTAGGGCGCCTCCACGGTGAAGGTGGCGCCCTTGATGCCGGCCTCCTCCCCGTCCTGGTAGTCGATCATCTCGGTCTTCCAGCCCTTGGCCTCGCAGTACCGCAGGTACATGCGCAGCAGCATCGCGGCCCAGTCCTGGCTCTCGGTGCCGCCGGCGCCGGGGGCGATGGCCACGATGGCGTTGTTCTTGTCGAGTTCGCCGCTGAGCATCATCCGCAGCTCGGCGTCCTCCACCGTGCGGCGGAGCTCGGCTTCCACCGCCGTCGCCTCGCCCAGCATGGCGTCGTCCTCCCTGGACAGCTCCAGGGCCGTCTCCAGGTCCTCCAGGCCGCCGCCGAGCTTCTTGGCCAGGGCCAGGTCCGCCTGGAGCTGGCCCCGCATCTGGAGGATGGGCCGGGCGGCGTCGGGGTCGTCCCAGAAGCCCGGGGCCAGGGTGCGCTCCTCCGCCTGCTCCAGTTCCAGGGCCTTCCGCTCGGGGTCCAGGTGGGCGTGGAGCTGCCGCACCCTTGGTTCGAGTTCGGCCTTGGCCCGGTTGAGGCTTTCGTAGTCCATGCGGCGTCCGGAGGGTCTGGACCCCGCGTGGGCCCAGCCTTCCATCTTATCGGAAGGGGCCTGCGGCCCCGCGGGTTAACCTGGAGGGATGGCAAAGGAAGCCCCTCTCCTCCGGGCGGAGCCGGCCTTCCGGGGGACCCGGCCCGGAAGCGGCGGCTTCAGCCTCGCCTTCGCCCGGTGGGAGCTGCCGGAGGGCCAGGCGCCGAAGGGCCGCGTCCTCCTTTCCCACGGCTACGGCGAGCACGGCGAGCGCTACGCCCACACGGCCGCGTGGCTGCTGGGTCTGGGCTGGGCGGTCTCCAGCCAGGACCACCGCGGCTTCGGCCGCAGCGAAGGCCCCCGGGGGGACGCCGACGGCGGCATCGCGCCCTTCGTGGCGGACTGGCGCGCCTTCCTGGCCCAGGAGCGCGCCCTGGCGCCTTCCCTGCCCCTGGTGGCCCTGGGCCACAGCTTCGGTGGCCTGGTGGTCCTCCTGGCCGCCCTGGAGGAGGCCCCCGCCCAGGACGGGCTCATCCTCTCCAGCCCGGCGGTGGTGCTCAAGTCCCGGGGCTGGGCCATGAACCTCCTCCAGGCCACCGTGGGCCGCCTCGCCCCCCACCTGCCCGTGGACATGGCGGGGAACAAGAGCCTGGTCTGTTCCGACCCGGAGCTGGTGAACCGCTACTGGGCCGACCCCCTCTGCCACCGCACCGCCACGCCGGCCTTCGGCCGGGCCCTGGACGAGGGGACCGACCGGATCCTGGCTTCCGGGGCCGGCCTCGCGGTGCCCACCCTCCTCCTCCAGGCCGGCCAGGACACCCTGGTGGACCTGCCCCGGGCCCTGGCCTTCTGGGATTCGGTGAATCCGGCCATCCTGGAGAGGCACCTGCTGGAGGGCTTCCTCCACGAGGTCTTCCACGACCGGCGGCGCCTTGAAGCCCAGGATCTCGCCGCCGACTGGCTGGTCCGGCGCCTTTCCCCGGCCGCCCCGGGAACCCCCGGCCGCCCTGAGGCCATGAATGCCTGAAGGACACTCCATGAAGCTCCGCCCCCTGACCCTCGCCGCCGCGGCCCTGCTCCTGGCCACGGCTCCGGGCTGCAAGAAGCCGAAGAAGACCGACCCCACCCGGGGCCTCACCGCGGCCAGGCTGCTGGCGGACGGCGAAGCCTACCTCAAGGCCGGGAAGATGGAGGAGGGCCGGCGGATGCTCCGCATCATCGAGGAGAACCTGCCCGGCACCCCGGAGTTCCCCAAGGCCAAGCTGATGCTCGCGGACAGCTTCTTCTTCGACAAGGGCCGCCGCTTCGCCGAGGCCTCGGTGGAGTACGCGAGCTTTCTGAACTACTTCCCGCGGAGCGAACAGCGGGACTACGCCCTCTACCACATCGCCCTGGCCAACTACTCCGGCATCGAGACCGCCGAGCGCGACCAGAGCCAGACCCGCAAGGCCATCGAGACCTTCCAGCAGCTCCTGCAGGAGGCCCCGGGCTCCGCCTACGCCCCCGACGCCAAGGCCAAGATCGTGCAGTGCTGGCGGCGGCTGGCGGAGCACGAGCTGCTGGTGGGCATCTACTACGTCAAGTCGGGCTGGTACGCCGGGGCCGAGGTGCGCCTCAAGGGCCTGCTGGAGACCTACCCCGAATACGCCGACCGGGAGCGGGCCTACTACTGGCTCGGCGAGGCCATGCGCCAGCGCTTCCTCTCCGGCTCCGAGCTCACCGCGTTCCAGAAGGGCTTCTACCAGCGCGTGGGCAAGACCCCCAAGGACAAGCTCAGCAAGGAGGAGCAGGCCCAGTGGTCCAAGGAGTTCGGAGCCTTCGAGAAGGCCGAGACGGCCAGGTTCCGCGAGGAGGCCAAGGGCTTCTACCAGAAGCTGGTGGAGAGCTATCCCCGGGGCGAGTGGTCCACCAAGGCCAAGGACCGCCTGCTGGAGATGGGCACCCGCGGCGTGGCTCTGGAGCTGGACAGCTAGACCCGGGCCTCAGAGCCCGCGGGGGATCACGCCCCCGCACACGCCGCTCGGCCCCAGGGCCCGCCACGGCTCCAGGACGAAGGGCCGCTCGAAGGCCCGGGGGTGCGGCAGTTCCAGCTCCAGCTCCGCGCCGAGGCGCGCGAGGTCGGCGGGTGCTTCCCAGCGCCAGAGGCCCTGGAAGCCGGCCACGGCGATGAGGTCCAGGTCGAGAGTGCGCGGCGCGTTCCGGCCCTGGGACCGGTCCCTGCCCTGGCGGATCTCGATGCGCAGCAGCTCCTCCAGGAGCCTCCGGGGGTGCTCCTCGAGGGCGGCCAGGAGCACCACGGTGTTCAGGTAGTCGGGGCCGGTGCCGGACGCGTCCGGCGTCTCCAGCACCAGCGGGCTCGGCTTCACGTAGCCCAGGGATCCCAGGGCCTCGATCCCCGCGTCCAGGTGGGCCCGGCGGTCCCCCAGGTTCGAGCCCAGCGCGATGACGGCCTTCAGGGGCATGTCCGTCCCTCCCCGCCGCTCATCGCCGCTTCCCGTGCTCGGCGGCCACCACCGTGCGGATGCCGCCCCGGATCAGGAAATCCCCCTCCACCCGCATCCAGAAGGGCTTCACGGCCTTCACCAGGTCGTCGAGGATCTGGTTCGTCACCGCCTCGTGGAAGGCGCCCCGGTCGCGGAAGGACCACAGGTAGAGCTTCAGCGACTTCGATTCCACGCAGAGCCGGTCGGGCTGGTAGGTGATCCTCAGGTGCGCGAAGTCCGGCTGGCCGGTGAGGGGGCACAGGCAGGTGAACTCCTCGGTGGTGAAGACGATCTCGAAGGGCCGGCCCGGCCGCGGGCTCGCGAAGGTGTCCAGGGTGCCCGTGGGCCGGGTCACGACGTAGGCCGGCAGGGGCTCCGGCAGCGTGGCGGCGCTCTTGCGCGGGCGCGGGGGCGCGGAACGGGGCTTGGCCATGGGGACTCCGCTCCCAGGGTAGCGGCTCAGGCCCCGTCGCAGCAGGCCGCGCACCACCGGTTCAGGCCCTTGCGCCCCCACTCCGCCTCCCCGAAGCGGAAGGGGCCCTCGGTACCCGTGAGCACCCGATGGACATGGCCACCGCCCGCCACCCGCGGCGGCGCGGGCCTGGGATGGATCCAGGCCCGCAGGGGCGGATTGACGAACATCGGCAGGGAGATGCGTGCACGCCTGGCCCCCCGGTGGGTCACACGGTGGGGCGTCGCGCGGATCCGGCCCCCCGACAGCGCCTCCAGCAGCTCCCCCGCGTGCAGCACCAGCGTGTCCGGCTGCGGCGGGACCGCCGTCCACACGCCCTCCGGCGACTGGACCTCCAGGCCGCCCCCGCCGTCCTGGGCCACCAGGGTGAGCAGGCTGAAGTCCACGTGGGCCGCCACGCCCCGGCGGGGCGGCCCGCCCTCGGGCTGGGGATGGTAGGCGATGAGCTTGAGCAGGACGTAGCCATCGTCCCGGTCGTACACCTCGGGCGGGATCCCGAAATCCGGCGCCAACGCCGCCATCAGCGCCGCGCCGATCTCCGCGCAGGCCTCCAGGTGCGCCCCCACGGCCTGGCGGAAGCCGCCGTCCGGCGTGGGCCAACGGTTCGGCCCCTGGAGCCGCATCCCGTCGGCGCCGCCCTCCAGCGCGGCCCGCTCCCGCCCCAGGTGCAGCTGTTCCCGCCAGTCCCGCTCGTTGTGCATCACGGACCAGCCCCGGTGGTGCGGCGAGCCCTCGATGGCGAGGCGCGCCTTCTCCGCCTCCGGCCGCGCGAAGAAGGCCTCGGCCTGGCGCAGGGCGTCGGCGGCGAGGCGGGCCGGCCCGGGTGGCAGGGACAGCCGCGCCCAGCCGTGGGTTTCCAGGGCCTCGCGCAGGGCCCGGGCCTGCGCAGGCTCCGGGCCTTCGAGGAAGGGCGATGCGGGAAGGGTCGGGGCGCCGGTCACGAGGCCAGCCGCCGCGCCGCGAGCCGGGCCAGGGCGAGCCCCGCGGGCTCGAGCCAGGCGGGGTCGCAGGGCGCGCCTCCGAGAAAGCCCGAGACGAGCTTCGCCTGCAGCCTGGCGTGGTGGACCGGGCGTCCGGCTTCCTGGGCCAGCGTGGCGAAGCCCCGAGGCAGGGACTTCTCGTGGTGGAGCTCGAAGCGGAGCAGCCCCGCCGCGGCCCGCAGCTCCGGGCGCCAGGTCGCCAGGATCGCCTCGACCTGGGGTTCCGGGTCGGGTTCCGGCCCCGGTTCGAGCCGCGCCGCCTCCCGGGGATCCACCGCGTCCAGCACCGTGCGGTGCCGTCCCCGGGCCGGATCCTCGAGGGTGTCGGCCCGGTCGCAGCCGGGCCGGAGCTGGTAGGGATCGGTCACGGGGACGCCCCGCCGGGCGAGGTCTTCACGCACCTTGTAGCGGGCGTGGTCCAGGTCGTGGAGGAAGGCCTCCAGCGGGGACCGGCGCGCGCCGTCGAGGACCCGCGGCCCGAGGAAGAGGCCGAGGGGATGCACCGGCAATTTACGCAGCCGCACCAGGGCCTCGCGGTCCAGACGCGCGAAGGTGGGGACGGCGACGAGGTGGGGGAAGAGCCCCAGCAGCGCCTCGAACTCCCCGCGCACCTTGGGCTCGAAGACCACGGGAAGGGAGGGGTCGGTTTCCCGGGCCAGGGCGTCCAGGCGCGCGACGAAGGCCAGGGCGTAGCGCAGGGTGGGCCCGTAGGGCGTCCCGAGCCCCAGGAGATCGAGGCCTTCCGTGACCAGGGCGGGATCCACCATCCACGCGGCCCAGGCCATGCGGGCCACGAGCGGTCCGAAGCCGGGGATCCGGGTGTCCCCCGACGCCGCCCGTGCCCGGAGGTCGGCGAGGAAGCTCCCAGGATCCCGGGCCAGGGTTTCGAGCACGGGATCGCGCGGCGAGGCCCAGGCCTCCCACCCGGGAGGCACGGGCGCGCGGCCGAGGAGGCCCAGCCAGCCCCACTCCCACGCGAAGAAGGAGGCCGGCGGCCCCGGGGTGGCTTCCGGCGGCCGGCTGGCCAGGGCCACGGGGGCCTGGGCGAGGTCGTCGAGGAAGGCCAGGTTCGCCGCCAGGGTCCAGCCGGGGCCATGGCAGGCCCGCAGGCCGGGGTGTTCCGCGAGGCCGGCCACTTCCGGGCGCCTGCCGATGAGGGACCTGGGGGGCTCGGGACGGGAGGCCATGGCGCCGGGCGCCTCAGGGTGCGTAGGGGATCGGATCGGCCGCGCCGGCCTCCCGGAAGCCCCTCAGGCGCAGGAGGCAGGAATCGCAAATGCCGCAGGCCAGATCCTCGCCCTGGTAGCAGGACCAGGAGAGGTGCAGCGGCGCGCCGAGCGCGAGGCCGCGGCGGACGATCTCCGACTTGCGGAGGTGGAGGAGGGGCGCGTGGAAGCGCAGGACGGTCTCGGGCTTCGTGCCCAGGTTGGCGGCGGCTTCGAAGGCGCGCAGGAAGGCCTCCCGGCAGTCCGGATAGCCCGAGGAGTCCTCCTCCACGAAGCCCACGAAGATGTCGCCGGCCCCCAGCACCTCGGCCCAGGACACGGCGGTGCTCAGCAGGTGGGCGTTGCGGAAGGGCACGTAGCTGGCCGGCACGCCGGGGCGGTCGAGGTCGCCTTCCGGCAGCGGGATCGAGGGGTCCGTGAGGGCGGAGCCCCCGATGCGCCGCAGGTTCTCGAAGCTGATGACGAGGCGGCGTGCCGCGGGTACGCCGTAGGAATCGCCGATCTCGTCGAAGGCCCGCCGCTCCCGGGCCTCCGTGCGCTGCCCGTAGTCCGCGTGGAGCAGGGCCAGCTCGAAGCCCTCGGCCTTGGCGATGGCAGCGGTCACGCAGGAGTCCATGCCGCCGGAGAGGGAGATGACGGCGAGGGTCATGGAGTCTCCGCGAATCCGGCCGGGAGGAAGCTGCGGGCCGACCCGTTGAACCGGACCCAGCCGCGATCCTCCCCGGCGACCAACAGCCGGAATCGGTCCGCGGACTCCGGCTTGAGCGTGGTCCAGGGGATGCTCAGGGAAGGTGCCGTGCTGGATGAGTCCTCTCGGTTGGAGGGGTTCACATGCACGGCAAGGGCATCAAACCAAACCGGCGTGCTCATGCCAACGAGCACGGTATCGGTCGGCTCCCCTGGTCCCCCGCTCCAGTGGATCCCGAGGATTCCCCCGGGCGCCATCGAAGCCATCGGACCAATCGGAATCTCCGGGAAGGCTGCCTGCAGCCTCGCCCAGACATGCTGGCGGCGGGCCGCCTTCCATACCGTTCGGAGCGCGGTCAGCCCAAGGACCAGGACGGCTGCGCTGGGGACAACCACGAACCAGTAGGAGGTCAAGTCTCGCCAGGGCGTCATGCGGGGCCTGCCAGTGCCTTAGCTTCCAGGAAATTGAGCTGGATCTCGAGTGCTTCCTCGGTGAGCGTTGCGGCTTCAGCCGGCTCCCCGAAGGTCACGGTGCACGTCGCGAAGGGCATGGGGATCACCATGGCATCCCAGGTCTTCAACTCCACGAAGCGGTCGAAGGACACGCAGACGGGCACGATCCAGGCGCCGGTCTTCTTGGCGAGGGCGAGCACGCCGGGCTTGAGCTTCTGGCGCGGGCCCTTGGGGCCGTCGGGGGTGATGCCGAAGTCCCAGCCCTCCTTCACGGCGCGGATCATGCGCACCAGGGCTTTCGCTCCATCATCGGCGGCCGTCCCGCGCACCGCGTGGATGCCGAACCAGCGCCACGTCGCTGCGCTGCGCTCGCCGTCCTTGCTGTCGCTGCTGAGGATCGCGACCCCGCGGCCTCGACGACGGAAGGGGTAGGCCAGGGGCATCATGGCAAGACGGCGGTGCCAGAAGGCGAGGATGAAGCGCCGGTCTCCGGCCACGAGGTCTTCGACGGGCGCGAGACCCTCGTAGCGCACCCGCAGGGTGTAGGCGAGCAGCTTCACGAGGTGCGCGGCCAGGAAGGGGACGAGGCGGAACTGCAACCAGACCGAGAGCGGCGAGCCCAGGGGACGGCCCCGCTCTGCGATCTGGACTCCCGCCGGGGCCTCAGGCAAGCAGCTCCTCCCTGCGGATCCAGTAGACCGTGCCGCAGTAGTCGCAGCGCACCTCGATGGGACCGCCTTCGGCGAAGAGCTCGTCCCGCTGGCCTTCCGCGAACCCCTTCAGGCTGCCCAGCAGGGACTCCCGGCTGCAGCGGCAGCCGTAGGTCAGCAGGGTCTCGGAGAGGAGCTGCCAGCCCGCGCCCTGGTTGATCCAGTCCGCAAGGAAGTCCGGCGTGCGCTCCCAGAAGGGAACGACCTCCAGCCCCTCCAGGGCCTGGATCAGCCGGGCGAGGCGTTCCGGCGGGCAGCCCGGCAGGGGCTCCACCAGCAGCCCGCCGGCCTCGCCGGTCTCGGCGTCGCACCACAGCGTCGCGCTGGCCTGCACCTGCTCGCTCTGCTGCAGGTAGGCTTCGACCTGGGCCTGGATGCCGCCCTCCAGGAGCTCCAGGTTGCCGATGTAGGGCTCGCCGGAGGGAGTGCTGCGCATCACCTGGAAGATGCCGGGCGCGGCGATCCAGGGCGCGTCGGCCGGGGCCTCGGAGACGTCGAGCATGCCCCGCACCATGCCGTCGGGCCAGGAGTCGGCCACCACCGCCTTGGCCCGGCCGGCGCCCTTGAGGAGGATCTGGAGCCGCTCCGCGAAGACCGTGCGGGACTGCAGGAGCGCCGAACCCGCCATCAGCTCGGTGAGGCAGGCGCAGGCCTCGGGCGCCAGGTGCGGATGCCCCCGGCGGATGCCGTCCCACAGCGGGGACGCGCCCAGGGCCGCCAGTCGGACATGGCCGTCGGCGGTGAGGGCGCGGAGCAGGTGGGCGGTGGCATCGGGTCGGGGTCCGGGTTCCGGCATGAATGGATTCTACTTGCTGCGAGGAGTCCTCGGTTGCCTTGCCAGGCCTCTGCGTCGGAGAGTGCTTGACAAATTGGGCACACACACACACACACATTCTTTTCCCGAACCCCAACTTCATCCGGAGTACAACATGCGAAAAGCAGTGCTCATCGCCTTGATCTCCCTGACCTGCTCCAGCTTTTTCCTCTTGCGCGCCGATGACACCTGCGCCCGTTGCGGCGTTGTGTGCGGGAGGACGGCATCCAACTGCATGATCTCTCAGGATGGCTCCAGCGGTTGGTGTTCGTGGGACAACGGGGCGGAGGTGAAATGGGCGAACGGGAAAGTCGAAGAGACGGTGTACGTCTGCGAATGAAACCAGTCGCTGGCATCATGTGCTTTGCGCTCTGGGCGCTTGGAGCCCCATTTCTGGCGTCCGCGCAGGGATCGATCCAACCCAGCCCCGCCCGACAGTCCTTGGCCCAAGTACCCTTCGTCAAGACTGGATGCCTCAAGCCAAAAGCCGCTGGAGGATCTGGGTGGGAATGGAGGCTTCGCTATCTCGACATCGGCAAGACCAATGGAGGAGATCTCTTTCTGGCCCGGGGCCGAGAGATCTGGCAATGGAAGCAGACTTCGAGAGGTCATCGGTTCCTCCAATCCCAGGCCATTCCTGCGCCACCTCCAGGGCCTCCAGGGCCACCCGTGGCGGCGAAGTATCGGGCCGGTGCGTTTTGGGCTACCGATGGGAAGCGGATCTACAGGTGGGAGAACCTCACCCAAACCTGGGATGTGATGCTTGCCCCCGAGTTGGAATTCGACGAGTTCGAAGTTTCACCAGAGGGAAGCATCCTGCTCATCACGACGGCCGAGAATTTCATTGAGCTTTTCAGGCCTGGCACCGAGAAGCCGCATGCGGTCATCCCCTATCCCGATCTAGAACTGGAACCTGCTGATCGCCCCCTGTTGCGTCGCATCTGGATGAATGTTCGAACGGCGGTGTGTGACGAGCACATCGTGATCTACGCGGCAGACAATGGCCGGATCTACGATTTCGACACGTTCAACAGAAAGCTCCGATCGCTCTCCGTTCCATGGGAGCCGCTTGTCGTGAAGGGGATCGCCCGCAGAGCCGTGGCGGAGGGACGAATTTACTGCAATGGGTTTCCCTCGGCGGATTGCGTGCAGATCATCCCTGATCTCGCCCTGAATGTGAGGATTGTTTACGGCCTCCGCCCCTTCATCGTGGTGAAGCCCGGGAGCATGGACCCTTCCCATCGGGCTTTGCCGGAGATCAAATACGTGGAGGGAACCGATCAAAGCTTGAAATACTTTGATTGGTCCCTCGCGGATGGGGCCAAATCCGAGATCCACCGTGATGCCGCGCTCGCGTTTCCGTTGTGGCTCAATGGGGCGGGTGATCTCGTGGCACTGGAACCGTTGATCGAGAAATACCGCAACTCGGAAGCGCCTGGAGGCTCGGAGAAGTCTCCGAAGCGGGAGAGAACACCCGCTCGCTAAACTCCCGGCCCCTTCTGGGTCGGCATGCGAACCTGATGGCATGCCCTCCCCCTCGCGCCTCGCCGCCGCCCGTGCCCTGCACGCCGTGTTCGGCCAGGGGGGCCGCGTGCCGGAAGGGTGGAACGCGGGCCTCGCGCCGGCGGACGCGTCCCTGGCCCAGGCGATGCTCGGCCTGGCCCTGCGCCGGTGGGGGCGCCTCCAGGCCTGGATCGAGCCGAGGCTGAAGAATCCCGCCCGGGGCCTTCCCCTCGGCACCCGCGTGGCCCTCGCCCTGGGCCTCGTCCAGCTCGCGTGGCTGCCCGGGGTGGCGGACTTCGCCGCGGTGAGCGAATCCGTGGCCCTGGCCGCGGACCGGGAGCTGGGCTTCCCGGTGCATCGCGGACTGGTGAACGCCCTGCTCCGTTCCGCCGCGCGGGATCGCGCGGCCACCGCCCGCTCCCTCGAGGCCCTGCCGTCCTCCCTCGACCGCACGCCCTTCGCGGAGCGCATCCTCGACGCCTGCGCGCCCCTCGACCGCGAGGCCCTGTGGGCCCGGCTCCAGACCGAACCGGAACCCTGCTTCCGGGAACTCAGGCCCGGCTCCGCCCCGGACGCGCTGGAATCCGATCCCGCCGCTCCCGGGGCGCTGCGGTTGCGGCCGGGCGCGGCCTTTCCGCGGCCCTGGCTGCTGTCAGGGGAGGGCATGGTCCAGGACCGGAGTTCCCAGGCCCTGATGGCCTTCGCCTGGGAGGGCGCGCCCCGGCGCATCCTGGACGCCTGCGCGGCGCCGGGAGGCAAGACCTCGGCTCTGGCCGCGCGCTACCCCGGCGCGGAACTCTTCGCGGTGGAGAAGGCCCCGAAGCGGGCCGAGGCGCTGACCCGCACCCTCGATGCCCGCGGCGTGCGAGCCCACGTGGTGAACGAGGACGCCGTGGCCTGGCTGAGCCGGGGCGGCCGCCCCTTCGACCTCATCCTCCTGGACGCGCCGTGCTCCGGGAGCGGCACCCTGCGCAAGCATCCCGAGCTGACCTGGACGGGCCATGGGATCGACCTGGATCGCCTCGTGGCGGTGCAGGGGGAATTGCTGGAGGCCGCCCTCCTGCGCCTCGCGCCGGGAGGCCTGCTGGTCTATGCGGTCTGCTCCGTGTTCCCCGAGGAGGGGCGGGCGCACCTGGACCGCCTGCGCGCCGCTCGGCCCGGCCTCGCGGTCCCCTCCTGCTGGCCCGAGTCCCTCGGCGGGGCCTTCTTCCGGCCCGACCCCCTGGCCTGGGACGGGGAGGGCTTCCAGGCCTTCGCCCTCCGGGGATAGCCGGCCTCAGCCCAGGGCCAGGACCAGCAGGGCCAGGGCGGCGAGGAGGAGGAGCGTGCGCACGGGGAGTCCTTCTCGGACTTGGACGCCGGACCCGGGCGGGGAGTTGAATGGACCCCCTTGGATAGGATGGAAGATTCCCCTGGAGACCCCATGCGCCCCGCCTCCGTGCTCCTCGCCAGCCTTCCGGCACTCCTCTCCGCCCAGGGCCTCCGGCCAGGTCCCCAGCCGCTGGTCCGGGCCGAGGCGCTGCGGGCCCACCTCGAATTCCTCTCCAGCGACCTGCTGGAAGGCCGGGGCACCGGCCAGCGGGGCGGGGACCTCACGGTGGCCTACCTGGAAACCCAGGCCCGCGCCCTCGGTCTCCAGCCGGTGGGTGGCAGCTACCGCCAGGCGGTGCGCATCGCGGGGATGAAGACCCGGACGGCGCAGTCCAGCCTGGTCTTCGAGACCCCCGCGGGCCCGCTGTCCCCGGCCTTCGGCGAGGAACTGGTCCTGGGCGCTGGCCTTCCCCAGGCCTCCGTCGCCGTCGACGCGCCCCTGGTCTTCGTGGGCTACGGCATCGCGGCCCCCGAGGAGCGCTGGGACGACTTCAAGGGCCTGGACCTGAAGGGCAAGGTCCTGGTGGCCATGGTGAACGACCCGCAGCCCACAGGTGCCGAACCCGACCGCTTCGGGGGGAAGAGCCTCACCTACTACGGCCGGTGGACCTACAAGTTCGAGGAGGCCAAGCGGCGCGGCGCCGCCGGCATCCTGCTCATCCACACGGACGCGTCCGCCGCCTACGGCTGGAGCGTGGTGCAGAACGGCTGGGCCCACGAACGCTTCATGCTGGCCTCCGGCGAAGGGCTGTCGCCGCTCCAGGGCTGGATGACCGACGCCACCGCCCGGAGGCTGTTCGCGGCCTGCGGCGAGGACCTCGACGCCCTGCGGGCCACCGCGGAGTCCCGGGACTTCCATCCCGTGGTCCTCAAGGCCCGGGCGAAGGCCATCCTGCAGAGCGACGTGCGCACCGTGGACCAGTTCAACGTGGCGGGCCTCCTCCCGGGCAGCGATCCGAAGGTGAAGGACGAGGTGGTGATCTTCTCCGCGCACTGGGACCACCTGGGCAAGGACGACGCCCTGGTGCAGCAGGGCAAGGACGGCATCTTCAACGGCGCGGTGGACAACGGATCGGGCACCTCGGCCCTGCTGGCGATGGCCCAGGCAGCCCAGGCCGCGCGGCCCCGGCGCAGCCTGCTGTTCCTCTGGGTCTGCGCCGAGGAGCAGGGCCTCCTGGGCAGCGAGGCCTACGCGGCCCGCCCGCTGGTGCCCCTCGCCAGGACCGCCGCGGTCCTGAACCTCGACAGCCTCAACATCGGTGGCCTCACCGCCGACGTCGGCCTCGCCGGGGCCGAGCGCACGGACCTCCTGGCCCTGGGTTCGGAAGCAGCCAGGGCCATGGGCCTGAAGGTCGCCGAAGCGCGCCCCGACCTCGGCGGCGGGTACTTCCGTTCGGACCACTTCAGCTTCGCCAAGGCCGGGGTGCCCGCCTTCTCCATCGGCGGCGGGTCGCAGTTCGTGAAGGACCCCGAGGGGGCCAAGGCGCGGGCCGAGGCCTACCGGAAGCAGCGCTACCACCAGGTCACCGACGAGTTCGATCCCGCCTGGGACTTCGAGGCCATGGCCCGGCAGGCCCAGTTCACGTTGAACCTCGGGCTGAAGGTGGCCGATGCCCCTGCGATGCCCGCGTGGAAGCCCGGCGAGGCCTTCGCCCGGGCCCGGGAGGCCTCCGGGACCGCGAAGTGAACGCGGACCTCAGCCGCGGCGGAGGGTGACGACCACGAGCTCGGGATCGGCGCCGATGCGCAGGGGCAGGGCCACCACGCCCAGGCCCCGGCTCACGTAGAGCAGGTCCCGGCCCTGGCGGTAGAGGCCGCCGGTGTAGGGGCCCAGGAACCGCGCGGTGCTCACGCCGGGGATGAGGTTGATCTGGCCACCGTGGGTGTGGCCGCTGAGGGTGAGCCGCGCGCCCGCGAGCCTCGCGAGATCCCAGTCCTCGGGCCGGTGGCTGAGGGCCACCCTCCAGGCGCCCTCGGGCAGGCCCCGGACGGCGGCCACCCAGGAGGGCCCGGGCCCGAACCGGATCCCGCGGAACCGGCCATTCGCGGCCTGGGGGTCCTGCAGGCCGACGAGGGCGAGCAGGTCGCCGTTCCGGCGGACCACGGCGTGGGCGTTCTCGAGGCAGCGCCAGCCGGAGCCCTCGAGCCCCGCCCAGATGGGTCCGGGGTCCGTGAAGTAGTCGTGGTTGCCCAGGATGGCGAAGCGCCCGAGGGTCGTGGGCAGGTCCCGGAAGGCCTCCAGGAAGCCGAGGGCCTCCTCCGGCTGGCTGTCCACCACGTCGCCGGTGAGGAGCAGGAGGTCGGGGGCCTCCCGCAGGCAGAGCCGTCGCCAGCGTTCGATCGTCCCCGGGCCCACCAGCGGGCCGACGTGGAGGTCGCTCAGCTGCACGAGGCGCAGGCCGTCGAAGGCGGGCGGGAGGTCGTCGAAGTTCAAGGTCAGCCGGGTCACGCCGGGTTCGCCGTAGGCCCGGGACGCGCCCCAGGCGCCCCCCGCCGCCGCGGCGCCGAAACCCGCGCCGGCCACCTTGCGGAGGAAGGCCCGCCGCGCGGGGTCGTGGGCCTCCTCCTCCGCCTCGCGCTCCGATTCCAGGTGCGGCAGCCGGTGTCGGAAGCGCCACCACCAGAGTCCCTCCGCCACCGCCAGGATCCCGAGATGCATGGCGGTGAAGGCCTGGAAGTAGAAGCCCAGGCGCGCCAGGGGCCGGATCGCGTGGCCGAAACCGTGGGTGGCGTGGCCGGTGAAGCGCAGGGCGAAGTAGACGAGGAGGGGCACGTGGATCGCCAGCAGGAGCCCCGGCAGCCAGGCCCGCACGCGGTCCGGTGCGATGCGCCGCAGGACCCGCCAGTGCAGAAGCTGCACGGCGAGGATGAAGGCGAGCAGGGAGAAGAAGAGCACGGCCCCCTCAGGGTGCCTGCAGGGGCGGGGCGAGGGAATCGCGGACGGTCCTGTGATCCAGCGCACAGGCCCGGGGGGTTGACGTCGGATTCAAATTTATAGAGACTCAATCTCAAAGAGATTTCCATGCTCCGCCTCCACGCCACCGCCCCCCTGACCCTCGCCCTCCTGGCCACCTGTCCCGCCTGGGGCCAGCCCGGACTGGAGCGGAAGGTCCTGGCCATGGGAACGGTGCTCGCCCTCCACCTGGAGGGCGGGGACCAGGCCCGGCTCCAGGCCGGCGCCGAGGCCGCCCTGGCCGAAGTGGGCCGCATCGAGGCCGCGTGTTCCACATGGCGTCCCGAGTCGGCCTGGTCCCGCCTGAACGCGGCGGAGGGGCGGGCGGTGGCCCTCGACAGGGAGTGGATCGACCTCCTCGAGGCCGCGAAGCGCTGGACCGCGCGCACGGGCGGCGCCTTCGATCCCTGCCTGCGGCCCCTCATGGAGGCCTGGGACGTCCGCGGCCGGGGCCGCGTGCCTGGCGCCGGCGAGCGGGCCCTCGCCCTGCGCGAGAGTGGCGCGGAACACCTGGTCCTCGATCGGGAAGCCGGGACCGCGCGGCTCGAGGGTCGCCATGCGGGTGTGGAGGAGGGTGGCTTCGTCAAAGGCTATGCCCTCGACCGCGCCCTCGCCGCGGCCCGGGAGGCCGGGGCCCGGACGGGATGGTTCGATTTCGGCGGGCAGGTGCTGGTCGCGGGCGAGCGCGTCGTGCCGGTCGCGCGGCCCGGGCCGCGCGACCGCCTCGCCCTTACGGTCCGGCTGCGGGACGCCTCCCTGGCCACCAGCGGGACGTCGGAGCGGGGCCGGCACATCCTCGACCCCCGCACCGGTCGGCCCTGCCCGGCCTGGGGCTCGGTGTCCGTGGTGGCGCCCACCGCCTTCGAGGCCGACGTGCTATCCACCGCCCTCTACGTGATGGGGCCCACGCAGGGCCTCGCCTGGGCCGAGGCCCGGGGCCTTCCCGCCTGCTTTCTCCACACCCACGGCCGCCGTCGCATGACCGACGCCTTCGCGGCCCTGCTCGTCCCCTGAGGAGACTCGATGAAACCCCTGCTCAGCACCCTGGCCCTGGCCCTGCTCGCTTCGCCGGTCTTCGCCCAGGACAAGCCCGATACCGAGAAGCGCGTCGCGGACCTGGAACGCAAGCTGGAGATCCTGAGCCGCGAACTGGAGGCCCAGAAGTCGGGAACGACGGCTCCCCAGGCGGCTGAGGCGGGCAGGTTCGGCCTCGCGCCCGCCGCGTCCAAGGTCTACGACACCCCGGGCGGCCTCTCGGTGGGCGGGTATGGCGAGCTCGTCTACGAGAACTTCGAGAACCGCCTGCAGAATGGCGAGCGAAGCCCCAGGAGCCCCAACGCCGACAACCTCCGGCTGATCCTCTACACCGGCTACAAGTTCTCCGACCGCATCGTGTTCAATTCCGAGCTGGAGTTCGAGCACGGCGGCTACAGCGACGAGCATGTGGAAGGCGAAGTGAAGGTGGAGTTCGCCTACTTCGACTTTTTGTGGAGGAAGGAGCTGAACGTCCGCGCGGGGCAGGTCCTCATGCCCCTGGGCTTCATCAACGAGATCCACGAACCGCCCACGGTGCTGAGCGTGAAGCGGCCGTTCACCGAGCGGGCCATCATCCCCGCCACCTGGAGCGAGATCGGCGTGGGGGTCCACGGCGAGCTGCCCGCCGGTCTCAGCTATCGCGCCTACCTCACCACCGGGCTGCAGGCCACGCACCGCGAGGAGGGCCTCACCGAGGGCTTCGACGACGGCGGCATCCGGGGCGGACGCCAGGGCGGGAAGGAGGCCTTCGCCCGCAGCCTCGCCCTCTCGGGCCGCCTGGACTGGAGCCCCATGCCCGGATTCCTCTTCGGGGCGAGCTTCTTCACCGGCAACAGCGGGACCAACACGGAGGCGGGCGAAGGTCCGAGGATCACCACGACGGTGATGGACCTGCACGGGGAGCTCCGCCTCCGCGGCTGGCAGGTGCGGGCCCTCTGGGCGCGGTTCACCAACTCCGCCACCGGCGTGGACCAGCTCGACCCCACGGACCCCGCGCGGCATGTGGGCACCAAGGCCGGCGGAGCCTACCTGGAGGCGGGCTACGACGTGCTCAACGGGCGATCCGGCAAGCAGGCGCTCATCCCCTTCCTCCGCCTCGAGCGGGTCGACACCCAGAAGTCGGTGATGGCGGGCGTCGATGCGGATCCGGCCAACGACCAGAAGATCACCACCGTGGGCCTGAGCTGGAAGCCGCTCCCCCAGGTGGCGGTGAAGGCTGACGTGATGAAGGTGACCAACGGCGCCCGCACCGGGCGCAACCAGTTCAACCTGGCCCTGGGCTACTACTTCTGAGGCCCCCATGAGGTTCCGCCCGCTCCTCCTCCTTCCCGCGCTGCCCCTGGCAGCCTTCCTGCTCGCGGCCTGCAGCGGCGGAACGGCCCCCGCCGACACCGCGCGGAAGATCGACGCCGGCCGCGCCGTCTTCTTCGACGAGTCCCTCTCCGAACCCGGGGGACAGTCCTGCGCTTCCTGCCATGCCCCCGAACGGGGCTTCACGGATCCCCGGCCGGGCCCCACGTCGGAGGGCGTGGTGCGGAGGCTCTTCGGGTTCCGCAACGCGCCCAGCACGTCCTACGCGGCCTTCGCCCCGGCCTTCCACTGGGACGGGGAGGCGGGCACCTACGTGGGCGGCATCTTCCTGGACGGTCGGGCCGCCGGCCTGGAGGCCCAGGCCCAGGGGCCGCCGCTGAATCCCATCGAGATGCACAACCCGGACCGGGCGACCTACGTGGCCAAGGTGGCTCGGGCCTCCTATGCGGGCCTCTTCAAGGAGGCCTTCGGCCCGGACATCTTCCAGGACGAGGCCCGGGCCTTCGACGCCATCGCCGCGGCGGTGGCGGCCTTTGAGCGGAGCTCGGAGGTGTCGCCCTTCAGCTCCCGCTATGACGAGCACCTGAAGGGGCGCAGCACCCTGACCGCCCAGGAGCGGCGCGGGCTGGCGCTCTTCGAGGGGCGGGCCGGCTGCGCCGCCTGCCACCCCAGCCGCACCCGCCCGGGCGGCGGCGCGCCCCTCTTCACGGACTTCACCTACGACAACCTCGGGGTACCCGCGAACCCGGAGAACCCCTTCTACCGGATGCCGCCTTCGGTGAATCCCGCCGGCGCGGGCTTCGCGGACGAGGGGCTGGCCTTGAATCCCCGGGTGATCGCCGATGGGCGTGCCCCGCAGAGTCGCGGAAAGTTCAAGGTGCCCACCCTGCGCAATCTGGCCTTGACCGGCCCGTACATGCACAACGGCGTGTTCACCACCCTCAAGGAGGTGGTGGCCTTCTACAACCGTCGCGACCGGGAGCCCGCACGCTTCGGACCGCCAGAGGTTCCCCGGAACGTGAACACTCGGGAGCTGGGGGACCTGGGCCTCAGCGAGCGGGACGAGGAGGATCTCGTGGCGTTCCTGCTCACGCTGACGGACGGCTACAGTCGATGACGATGCTTCCGTTCGGTCTCCGAGGCCTCCTGCCCGTCCTTGGGGCCACGGCCCTGGCGGCGGCGCTCCCCACCCAGGACCAGGCCCTGGCCATGGCTTTCCCGGGGGCCGCGATGCAGCGCCGGGAGCACTTCCTCGAGGAGGCCCAGGCCCGGAAGGTCAAGGCCCTGGCCGGCGTCGAACTCTCCGGGCTCTGGATCGTGGCCTACGAAGCCCGCAAGGACGGCCGGCTCCTGGGCGTGGCCTTCTTCGACACCCACCGCGTGCGGACCCTGAACGAGACGGCGATGGTCGCGGTTTCCGCGGAAGGGAAGGTCCTCCGGGTGGAGGTGGTGGCCTTCCGCGAGCCGGCTGAGTACATGGCCAAGGAGGCCTGGAAGCAGCAGCTCGTGGGGCGGGGGCTGGACGGCGAGCTGAAGCTTGGGCGGGGGATCCGGCCGCTGTCCGGCGCGACGCTCACCGCCAATGCCCTCACCGACGCTGCGCGCCGGGGCCTCGCCCTCTGGCAGGTGCTCTACGGATCGCCGAAATGAGTGTCCTCGAGCGCGCCTCCCTGCACGCCAGCGCATTCCTGATGGCGGCCACCGGCCTCATCTACGGATGGCTGCGGTACTTCGGACAGCGGTTGGGGGACTTCGGGCCGGAGCCCCATCCGCTCCAGTCCCTGCTCCAGCACCTGCACGTGCTGTCCGCGCCGCTGCTGGTGTTCACCCTGGGCATGCTGCTCCGGGGCCACGTCCAGCCGATGCTGCGTCGGAGACCCCCCGTGGGGAAGCGCACGGGGCTCGGTTCCATCTTCACCGTGGCGCCCATGGTCCTGGCGGGATACGGCGTCCAGGTGGCGGTGGACCCCGCGTGGCGAACAGTCCTGGCCTGGATCCATGGCGTGGCCAGCCTGGCCTTCCTGGCCGGATACCTGGGGCATCTGGCGCGGACCCGGGAGCAGGCGCGGCGGGACCGGGAGGCCGGCCTGGACTGAGTCCGGTGTGATCGGCATCAACATGATTGAGATTGATTCGGAGTCTCAATACCTTACAATGGACCCTGGAGCGGGAATCCATGTACGTCTGCAACTGCAACGGGATCCGGGAGCGGGACATCCGCCGTGCCGTCCTCGAGGATGGCGCCCGGACCGCGCGCGACGTGTTCCGGGCCTGTGGCGCGGAGCCCCAATGCCGCATGTGCATCCCCGACATCCGGCGCCTGGTGGAGGACGTGCTGGCCGAGACCGTGGCCCTGGGCCAGGTCTGCGCCCTGGCCCGGCCGGAGGCGCCCGTCCTGCCCGCCGCCGCGGTCGCGCGCAAGGCAAGCTGACCGAGGACAGGCCGGCGCGCCCGGTTGGAGACGCCCCGGCCTTGGGCTACCGTGGGACATCGTTCAAGGAGCCGACATGAAAGGCGACAAGGCCATCCTGCAGCACCTCAACAAGCTCCTGAAGAACGAGCTGACCGCCATCAACCAGTACTTCCTCCATGCCCGCATGGCGAGGAACTGGGGGCTCAAGCGCCTGGGCGAGCGCGAGTACAAGGAGTCCATCGACGAGATGAAGCACGCGGACCGCCTCATCGAGCGGATCCTCTTCCTCGAGGGCCTCCCCAACCTCCAGGATCTCGGCAAGCTGCGCATCGGCGAGAACGCCCTCGAGATGCTGCAGTGCGACCTGGCCCTCGAGATGGAGGCGATCCCGGCGCTGAAGGCCGCCATCGCGGACTGCGAGGCGAAGAAGGACTACGTCACCCGGGACCTGCTCGCCGGGATCCTCGAGAGCGAGGAGGAGGCCGTGGATTGGCTGGAGACCCACCTCGGGCTCGCCGAACAGATGGGGTTGCCGAACTTCCTCCAGAGCATGGCGGGGGACCCCACCAGCTGAGGCATCGCGCCCCGTAGACTGGGGTCATGCCGCGCATCCGCATCCTCTCCGACCAGGTGGCGAACCAGATCGCCGCCGGCGAGGTCGTGGAACGGCCGGCCTCGGTGCTCAAGGAGCTGGTGGAGAACGCCCTGGACGCGGGGGCTTCGCGGCTGGACCTGGCCTGGGAGGAGGGCGGCCGGCGGCTGCTGGAAGTCGCCGACGACGGCTGCGGCATGGCTCGCGACGACCTCTACATGGCCCTGGAGCGCCACGCCACGAGCAAGGTGCGCACGGCGGACGATCTGGGGCATCTCGCGACTTTCGGTTTCCGGGGCGAGGCGCTGCCCAGCATCGCGTCGGTCACCCGGTTCGAACTGCACAGCGGCGAGGGCGAGGGCGAGGGCCACCGCCTGCGCAGCGAGTTTGGCGTGATCAAGGAGGTCCAGCCCGCGCCGCGGAGCCGAGGCACCACGGTGACGGTGCGCGACCTCTTCGCCCAGCTCCCAGCCCGGCGCCGCTTCCTCAAGCGCGTGGAGACCGAACACGCCCACCTCTGGGGCGTGGCCACCCGCCTTGCCCTCGCGACCCCCGATGTCCACTGGCGGATCCGCACGGACCGGGGCGCCGAACTCAACCTTCCGCCTGTTCCCGACGCCGGCGCCCGCCTGGCCCCGTTGCTGGGCGAGAAGATGGCCGCCCTCGTGCCTTTCGTGAACGGCGAGGCGCCCTGGCAGATCCACGGCTGGATCTCGCCCCCGGACCTCAGCTTCCGGGACCGCAACCACCTGTACCTGTTCGTGAATGGCCGCAGCGTTCGGGACCGCCTCCTGCTGGCGGCCCTGGCCGAGGGCTGGGAGGGCTTCTTCCCCAAGGGCGCCTATCCCGCCGCCGTCCTCTTCCTGGACCTGCCCCCCGAGGCCGTGGACGTGAACGTGCACCCCACCAAGGCCGAGGTGCGCTTCCGCGAGCCCCACCGCGTCTTCCCCTGGGTGGCCCGCGCGACACGGGAGGCCTGGGAGCAGCTGCGGGGTGGCCTGGCCTCGGTGCTCGAGCTGCCGCCCAAGCCGGCGGAGGTGGACGCCGAGGGCCCGCTCCGGGCCGCGGCCCAGCTGCACCCGCGGCTCTGGGGTCCGCCTTCCGCGACGGGCGCCGCCCCGGCGCTGGCCTCCGCCTTCGGCGAGGCGGACCTGGACCGGGCCTACGGCGCGGTCCCGCCCCCCGCCCGGGCCGCGGAAGCGGAGGCCGAGCTCGAGGTGCGCTATCTCGGGGCCTTCGAGGCGACCTACCTCCTGGCGGAAGTCCAGGGCGAGAAGGAGCCCGAGCTCTGGATCGTGGACCAGCACGTGGCCCACGAGCGCATCCTCTTCGAACGGCTCTTCCTGCGCCGGCACCGCCCGGCGCTGCAGCCCCTGCTGCCGCCGAAGGTCCTCGCGCTCGGCCCCGCCGCCGTGTCCCGGCTTGCCCCATTCCTCGAGGAGATGCAGGCGGTGGGCGTCGAGGTGGAGGCCTTCGGGGCCGGCGCCCTGGTGGTGCGCGCCCTCCCCGACTTCCTCGCCGAGCGCGATCCCGAATCCCTCGTCACGGACCTGCTGCACCGCCTGGAGGCGGGCGGGAAGCCGGACCTGGAGGCCTTCCGCAGGGACCTCAACGCCGAGCTGGCTTGCCGGGCCGCCATCAAGAAGCACGCGCGGCTCAGCCCGGAACTGGCCACGCGGCTCATCGCCGACCTCATGGCCTGCGAAGTCCCCCACACCTGTCCCCACGGCCGGCCCATCGTGAAGAGGCTCACCCTGGGCGAGCTGGATCGGAGCTTCGGCCGGCGCGTCTGAGGGCGGCTCAGGGGCTGCGGAGCCGCTCCGCGACGAGGTCGATGCCCAGGCGCTTCGCCGTGAGGTAGATGGCCGGCCGGGCGAGGCCCAGGGCGTCCGCGGCCGCCGCGGCATTGAAGCCGTGGCGACGGAGGGTCTCCAGCAGCAGGTCCTTCTGGAAGGCGTGGGTGGCGTCGGCCCAGCGGCGCTGGGTGGCATCCGGCGCCTCCAGCTCGGGGAAGTGGGAAGGCTTCAAGGGGCCTTCCCCGCAGCGGAGCAGCGCCCGGTCCAGCGCGTGGCGCAGCTCGCGGACGTTGCCCGGCCAGGGCAGCCGCGCCAGCGCTTCCGCGAGACCCGCGGACAGGTCCGGCGCCGGCCGTCCCAGTCCCTTGGCCGCCTGGGCCACCAGCCGTGGCAGCAGGTAGGCGAATTCGTGGCGACGCTCGGCCAGCGTGGGCATGCGCAGCACCGTGCCCTTGAGGCGGAAGAGCAGGTCCTGCCGGAAGGCCCCCGTGGCCGCCAACTCGTCCAGGGACTTGTGGGTGGCGGCCACGAAGCGCACATCCACCGCCACGGCCCGCTCCCCGCCGACCCTGCGCACCTCCCGCTCCTGCAGCACCCGCAGCAGCAGGGACTGCACCCGGGGGGACACGTCGGCGATCTCGTCCAGGAAAAGGGTTCCGCCCTCCGCCTGCTCGATGGCGCCGCGGCGCTCGCGGTCGGCACCGGTGAAGGCGCCCTTCACGTGGCCGAAGAGCTCGCTCTCCAGGAGGCTCTCCGCGAGGGCGCTGCAGTTCACCGGAACCAGCGGGCCGGGCCGCCCGCTCAGCCGATGCACCTCCCGCGCGGCCAGCTCCTTGCCGCTCCCCGTGGGGCCGAGGAGCAGGACCGGCAGGGGCGACGGCGCGACCCGGGCGAGATCCCGCATGAGGGAGGCCATGGGCTCGCTGCCGTCGTGGAGGAGCCCGGACGCGGCGTCCGGGGGCGGCACCGGCTCGAGGGGGTTCAGCCGCGCCAGCCAGGGCGCCAGGATCCCCGGGTCCTCGGCTTCCACGGGCGCGTCCGCGGGCGCGGACCCCAGCAGGCAGGCGCCCACGGTCTCCCCCTCCCAGGCCAGGGGGAGGCCCCGCCACACCCATCCCTCCGCCTCGAGGGGCGCCACGGCGCCTTCGGCCCGGAGCCGTGTCAGGAGTCCTGTCGGAGGGGCGGGTCCCCGGCCGAACTGCAGGGGCCAGCCGCTGCCGCCGTGCAGGAACCAGGCGGGCCCGGGATGCGCCCGCATCCAGGCGTCGATCACCGAGCGCGGATCCGCTTCGCCGATCTTCGGCGGCGCGGGCCACAGGGCCTGGAGGCGGGCCAGGTGGTGGACCGACTCGGCCCGGGCGGCGATGGCCTGCAGGGCGACCAGCCGATACCCGGTGCGCGCATCGGGGCGGGCCTCCAGCACCAGGAGCCCCGTCTCCAGGCGCTGCCACTGGTCCACGCAGGCCTCCCACGTCTCCCAGAAGGGGGCCATGTCCGACCCGGCCTGCAGGGCCTCCCGGATCCGCCAGCGCACCTGGAAGGGCGGCGTCAGCCCCTCGGGTTCCTGCCGGGCCCCGGCCAGGATATGGTCGAGCAGGCGCCTGAATTCCTCGTGGCGAACCCGGGGGGCCAGGTCCTTGAGGGCCACCAGGTCTTCCCGGGCCAGGGCCAGGTCCGCGAGGTTGATCCAGGCCTCCGGGAATTCCGGGATCTCGCGGGTGAGGTCCTGCCAGATCGCCTCGGCCTTGCGAAGATCGCCATACAGGGCGGACACGAAAGCCTCCTCGTTCCGCCGGTGGTGGGCCGTGCGCGGTTTGGCCATGGCCCGGTAGAACCGGTAGGCCCCCATGTCGGCCCACATGAGGGCGGCCTGGGCCGCGTTGGAGGCGGCCCGCTCGGCCCAGGTCGGCGAGGCGAGGCGCTGGAAGTGCGCGAAGGCGAGGCGGAAGGCCCAGAGGGAGGTTTCGAGATCCACGGCCTGGAAGGCCCGGATGCCTTCCGCCATCCAGTGGAAGGGGTCCGCGCAGGGATGGGGGCCCGAACCCCAGGAGGGATACCCTGGCCCGGGCTCGGGGCGCTGCCCTCCCCACCGGGCCCGGACCCGATCCCAGACCGGGTGTCCCGCCGGCGGGGGGCAGGCCGGGCGCTCGGCCTGCTCCTCCAGGTCCGCCCGCAGCGCCGCTTCCCAGCCCGGGGGGACGAGGCCCGGAAGGCGCCCGGCCAGCAGCTCCGCCAGGCCGGCTTCAGGCTCCTGGCCGACCGCGAGCCCCCCCGCCTCGGCGAAGCCCTGCAGGCCCCCTGGCCCGGCCCCCCAGCCTCGGGCCCAGGCCCTGAGGTTGGGGTGCACCACCACCCTTCCGTCCGGAAGCTCGTGAAGGAAAGCCTGGGGGAGGTCCGGGGGCTCCCCCCTCCCGCCGGGGTCGGGCAGGAAGGGCTCCAGCCGAGGGCGGAGGGTTCCCCAGGAAAGACCGGCGGGGGGGTCGCCCTCCGGCAGCAGGCGCCCCTCTGGATCCATCCTCGAGAGCAGGATCTCCCACCATCCCGGGGGCAGGATCCGGAGGTCGGGGGGCACCAGGTCCTCGAGGAAGGGGGGCAGGAGCAGCCCTCCGTCGGGAGCCACCGCCCCGAGCAGCGGCACCCAGGCCAGCCGCGTGGGCAGGTCGAGGAGCAGGCTCCCGAGGGCCATCCAGGGCGCCCCGTCCCCCGCCAGGAGCGCCTCCCAGCAGGCTCCCTCCAGCTCGGATTCCCGGGCGCCCCGGCGAGTCGCGTCGGCCTGGGCGCTCCCATGGCGCAGCAGGGCCACCCAGGCTTCCGGAGGGACGGGCTGGAAGGCTTCCGGGGGCGCCACGAGCCGCGGGGGCTGGGGTCGCCGGCCGATCCACTCCGCCACTGGCCAACGCCGGTCCCGGCCCCCGAGCACCCAGGCCTGCCCGAGGGCCGCGAGGGCCCAGGCCCGGTCCCCCCAGCGCCGGCCCCGGGTCATGGGCCAGGGAGCCTTCCAGTGCCCCAGCCAGCAGGCGCGCAGGGCCGGCGCCGGGATCACGGCAGCCGCCCCAGCATGCGATCCCAGGCCGGCCAGAAGTCCGGGAAGGTCTTGGCGACGCAGTGCGGGTCCAGGACCTCGCCGCCGCGCCGCAGGCCTCCCACCGCGGCGGCGAAGGCCATGCGGTGGTCGTTGCGCGGGTCGAAGGGGACCCGGGGCCCGGGATCGGGTCCGGGCTGCACCCTCAGCGTATGGTCGCCCTCGATCTCCGCGCGACCGCCGAGCCAGCGCACCAGTTCCGCCGAAGCGTCCAGGCGGTCGCACTCCTTCAGGGGCAGGGTCTGCAGGCCCGTGAGCACGGAGGGCCCGGGAGCCAGGGCCGCCACGGCGGCCAGCACCGGTCCGAGGTCCGGGCAGGATTCCAGGTCGGCGTCCAGGCCTCGGCGAAGCGGGCCGGCCAGGGTCAGCGTGTCCCCCTGCCACCGGGCGGTGCAGCCCGCGGTTTCGAGGATGGCGACCATGGCCCGGTCCCCCTGCACATCCTCGGGGTCCAGGGGTTCGAGGGTGAGGCTGCGGCCCGTCACCGCCGCCGCCGCGAGGAAGGCCGCGGCGCCGCTCCAGTCGGCGGAGATCGTGCCCTGCCAGGGCCGGAGGCCGCCGGGCACGTCCAGGCGGTCGCCTTCGAGCCGGGCGGCGCAGCCGAAGGCCTGCATCCAGCGGCAGGTGAGGGCCAGATAGCTGAGGCTGGCCGGGGGGCGGGTCCAGGTGAGCGTCCCCCCTTCGGGAAGCGCGGCCGCCGCCAGGGCGAGGCCCGTGATGAACTGGCTGCTGAGGCTGCCGTCCACCTCGGCCCGCAGGTGCCGGGGAGGCCGCGGGACCGGGTGGAGGATGCCCCCTTCCGGCGCGGCGATCCAGCGGGCCCCCGCGCCCTCCAGGGGCACCAGCAGCGGGCCCAGGGGGCGCTCGAAGAGCCGGGCTTCCCCGGTGATCCGGAAGGCGCCCTCCCCGTGGAGGGCCAGCCAGGGCAGGAGGAAGCGCAGGGAGGTTCCCGAGGCCCCCAGCCAGAGCGCCGAGCCGGCCCGGGGCCGGGCCCCGCCCTGCACCCGCCAGGCCCCGGCGGAGGCCTCCACCGGCGTGCCCAGGGCTCGGAGGCTCTGCCGCATCCAGCGGGTGTCCTCGGCCTCCAGCCCGCCCCGCAACACGGAGGTCCCCGGCGCCATCGCCGCCAGGAGCAGGACCCGGTTCGTGACGGACTTGGAGCCCGGCAGGGGGACACCTGCCAGGGGCTGGCCGGACGGCAGAAAGGTGTCACGCGGCAATGACAGAGGCATCCCTCGAAGGGTCGCCCAGGGAAAGGCTCCCTGCAATCAGAACCGTTTCGTGATCCCGACCATCGTCCGCTTGAAGCCCACGGTCGCGGGAGGTGCCACGTTCCGGCGCCGCTGGTCCACCACGGTGTAGCTCAGGCTCCATTTCCGGGGAAGCGGCAGCTGGAGCACGTAGCGCTCGCCGTCGGCGTTGGCGTGGTGCCACCAGAGGTCGCCGTTCACCGAGGCCAGGGCCCCGGTGGGGGCCAGGAGCTGCCGGATGTAGCCGACCTTCGGCCACCAGGGACGCGTGCTGGCGCCGAGCCACACCTGCAGCTCCTCGCCCCGCTCCCCGGTGTCCTTGTTCCGGTGGCGCAGTCCCTTCACCTCCACGGGCACGTCGCCAGACCAAAGGACGGCGGCGCCGAAGGTGTCGAAGCGGAACTCCGGGTCCAGGTAGGAGCCTCCCGGACCCGGAGGGTTCTGGCGGCGGAAGTTCGCGGCGTCCTTCTGCCGGGCCTCCAGCCTCCAGGGGCCGCCGTAGGCGGTCCAGGCGATCGGTCCGGTGCTGAGCTTCAGCACGGCCTGCACCCCGGTCAGCTTCACCTCGCCGTGGAGGGGCAGGCGGATGGTGCCGGCCTCCGCGCGCAAGCCCAGTTCCTCCAGCCCCGAGGCCTCGTGGCGCCAGAAGAGCCGCGCGCCGCCGCCCCTCAGCCGCAGGTCCGGGTCGAAGAGGCTCTCCTGGTGCAGGAGCCCGTTCTCCACCAGGCCTCCGTGCACTTCGACCCCGCCGGAGGCGCCGAGGGCCCGAAGCCTCAGCTCCGCCAGGTCCAGCCCGCTGCCATTGCTGCGCTCGTTGTCGAGCCAGGTGATGAAGTCACGGTTCGAATCGCTGCCTGCGCGGTGGTAGGAGCCCACCTTGACCTGCCACCAGTCGGAGTCGCCACCGAACTCCCAGCGCAGCCGCAGGCGCAGGCGGTTCCGTTCCAGGGCCTTGCGCGTGGCCGGATCGAATTCCACCCGGTCGTGGACCGCCTCCACCTCAGCCTTCGGCCTCCACCAGGCCGGCCTGGACTCCTGGAAGTACTGGGGTTGCTGGGCGGCGAGGGTGGCGGCGAGCGCCAGCGGCAGGAGCGGGCGGCGCACGGGCGGACCCTAGCGGATGTTCTCGAGGAGGGGCTTGGTGATGCGCTTGTCCACCTTCACGTCGTACTTGTAGAACCCGTAGAAGTCGACGGTGGTGGTGTAGTTCAGGGTGACCGTGCAGGAGCCCATGCCGCTATCCCCGCCGGACCGCTTCACCACCTGGACGGCACGGGGACGCAGGGCCTGCTCGACCCCGATGGTGCGGGCTTCCTCCAGGAGCTCCCGGAGGAGGACCTCCTCGGCCCGGCCCGACGCGCTTTCGGCCTTGCGCTCGGCGGCGTCCTCCATCTGGTTGTCCTTGTAGAACACCGGGACGATCTTGATGGCGATGGCCGCGAGGATGGCGAAGACGACCAGGGCGCTGATGCAGCCGACCTTGCCTTCGCCGCGCTGGCGGGTGCGGAACGGGGTCATGGAAGCCTCCAGGTGGGAAAGCCAGCCTCAGGGCTTGAGGTCGTCCAGGGCCTGCTGGGCCAGGGGCGCGACCAGGGGGCCGTCGGGCCCGAAGAGGGTGGCGAGGGGATGTTTCAAGGCGAGGTTGAAGGCGTTGATCGCTTCGGGAGTATAGGCGCTTCCAAGGCGGAGCAGACAGATTCCCATGTAGTACTGGACGGTGCCCGCGCTGACCCCCCGTTCGCTGGTGAACCGGGCCTCCCGGAGCAGTTCCAGGGCCTTGTCGAAGCGCCGGAAATGCATGGCGGCGATGGCCTGGTTCAGCTTCAGGGCGGCCTGCTCGTCCCCTTTCGCGGCGAGGGCCTTCAGCTTGAGGTCCGCCAGGAGGAAGGGGTAGGCGAGGCCGGGAGCGTTGAGGGGGATCTCGAGGGGGCTCGAATCCACCCGGAGCTCGCTGGGGACCCCCATCTGGGTGACCTGGACGTTCTTCCCCACGTTGGCGGCGAGGACCTGGGCCAGGTCGCGCACGGAGGGAACCGGCTTCCCGTTGACGGTGGCGAAGCTCCGGAAAGGCCGGATGCCCTCCTTCATCACCGCGGGATCGCCGTCGAGGACGTGGGGACCCGGCTCGAAGCCCGCGACGTCCAGCAGCACGACGCCCAGGCTCGGCTCCCACAGGGGCGGGCGGCGGTTCATCCGGAGCACCAGGTCGGACACGGGGTCGTTGTCCAGGGGGCGGTCGAGGAAGCGCTGCTCCTCGCCGTCCAGGGTGGCCAGGACGAGCTCCACCTGGATGCCCGCGGGCCCCCGCAGCGGGCGGGCCACGAGGGTGAGTTCGGCGTCGCGGGAGGCCTGCAGCCGGAGGAGGGCCTCGGCGGGGGTCTCGTTTTCCCGGGCCGGCAGGCAGGCCACCTCCGCGAGCCGGCCGGCGAGCCCCGCCAGCGCCTGGGCGAGTCGGGCGCGGCCGGGGAACTCGTCCGAGCCCTCGATGCCCAGGATGGCCAAGCGCGGCTTGGGCCTCGCCTCGACCTTCACGGACCGGTCCTCGGGAAGGACCAGGCGCTCCGCGTAGCCGCCCTGGGGGAACTTCACCACCAGGTCGTAGCTGCCCGAGCAGAGGGAGAGGGCCGCCTGGGGCAGCGGGCCGTGGCTCTGGCCGTTCAGGAAGAGCTCGCCGCCGGGGCTGGCGCTGGTGACGGTCAGGGTGCCCTTGGAGGGATCCAGCTTGAAGGGGGCCAGGGTGTGGTCCGCGAAGGGGGAGGTGTACTTCTCGGCGATCTCCACCTTCACGGGCTTGAAGCAGGGGGCCCGCAGCTCGAGGGTATGCCTGCCACCCTTCACGTCCCCGATCACGAAGGCGGCGGAGAAGTCCTCGGCCTTCAGGCCCAGGGGCTCCGCGAGGGGGGCCAGCTCGGGGCCCGCCTTCCCGGCGCTGCGGCCGATGGGGCGGCCATCGAAGAGCACTTCCGCGCCACTCGGGTGGACGTAGACCGTGAGGGTGCTCGAGACCCGGGTGAGCTTGAAGTCGGCGGTGGCGGTCGCGCCGGGGGCCACGGTGGCCTTGACCTCCTGGGTCTCGTACCCGGGCCTGCTGTACGCGAGGGTGTGGGCCCCGGCGGAGAGGCGCGCGGAGGGGCCGGGGGCCATCGGCCGGCCATCCACCGCGAGGCTTCCGCCCTCGGGCTGGAAGGTGAACTGCAGCACGCCGGTCCTGGAGGCCCGGAGGGCGTCGAAGACGGCGGCCAGCCGGCTGGTGGCGAGGCTTCGGTCGATGTCGTAGTCCGGCGCCAGGTCGATGAGGCTTTCGAGCCGGCGGGCGGCGTTGGGCCGCTTCTCGGGAACCCGGTCGTCGAGCACCGCGAGCCAGGCGTAGGTCTCGCAAAGCTGGGCCAGGGCCTCGGCGTCGAGGGTCCGGGCCCGCGGCTCCAGGGCCGCCAGCACCATCTCGAACTTCGCCACCGCCCCGTCCCGGTCGCCGGACGTGGTCCAGAGCGCCTTCGCCTGGGCGATGGACTCCTTCAGCGCGTCCCGGGCCGGGGCGGGCTGGGTGGCCGCCGGAGGGGCCGCCGGCGCCTGGGGGCGGGGGGCGGCGAGGGCCGGCAGGGCGAGGAGGAGCAGGGCGAGCATGTCAGTTGAGCCGGATCAGGACGTCGTTGGACCGGTCGGCCAGGATCAGCCCGCCCTCCCGGTCGAAGGCCAGGCTGCGGAACTTGCCCGAGATCCCCAGGGCCCGGAAGGTGGCGTAGCGCAGGACCGCGCCATCGGGGCCCCACACCACGACCCCGTCGAAGTCGCCGCCTTCCACGAGGCCCGCGATGTTTCCGGTGGGGTCCGTCGCCAGCGCCAGGACGTAGCGGAACGCCGCCGGCAGGTCCTTCCCGTAGGGGATCTGGGCCTTCGGCTGCCCGGAGGCGTCGAGGACCAGCAGGGTGCGGTTGGCGTCGGAGGCCGCGATGGCCCCGTCCCGCAGCGGGGCCAGCGCGTTCAGGGCGGGGCTGGGAACCGTGCGGGCCTGGCCGTCGGCGCCGAGGAAGGTGAGCTGGGGGTTCTTCGCATCGGCGATCCAGACGGTCCCCCACCGGTCCAGGAACATGCCGCTGGGGGCGGAGACGCCGGGGATCGGCAGGGGGGCGGCCCCGTCCTCCCGGACGAGGGCGGTCTTGGGCTGGGCCAGCCACGGAACGCCCCCCGGACCCGCCAGCATCGCCTTCGCCCCGGGCACCTTGGGGCCCACCGGGCTGAGCTCGCCCTTGCGCAGGAGGGAGGCCTGGCCGAGGTCGTCCTGGTAGAGGAGGAACTCGCCCTCGGCGGTGGTGGCCATGAGGGTCACGGTCTTCAGCCACTTCACCTTGCCGGCGGGCCAGGGGCCTTCGCTCCGCGGCGTGGGGCGGAAGACGCGATGCTTCACCCTCAGGTTGATGCGCCAGCCGGCCTCCTCCGCCTCCGGGCTGCCCGGCGCGAGGTTCCGGATGCGCTGGAGCATCCGCAGGCAGCCGGGAAGATCCCCCATGCGGTCCAGGCACTCCCCGGCCTCCAGCAGGGCCCGGGGGGCGGCGGGCCCGGAGGGGTCCTGGCGGTAGGCCTCCACGAACTCGGCGAGGGCCTTGCGGGGGTTGCCCTGGTCCTTCCAGGCCATGCCGAGCTGGAACCGGGTCTCGGCGACGGCCGGATGGTCCGGATAGAGGTCGAGGACGCGGTTGAACTCCGCGACGGGCTCCCGCAGGTCCGCGGGCTTCCGGGCCTGGGCGGCCAGCAGCGAGCCGCGCATCAGCATCGCTTCGGCGGCGTAGCCGTCCTTCAGGTGCTCGGCCTTGACCCGGTCCAGGATCGCCAGGGCGGCCTCGGGCTTCCGCTCCACCTCCCACTGGTGGCGGGCCATGCGGAGCTGCGCCATGGCCGCGTAGTCGCTGCCTGCGGCGGCCTTGATGAGCTGGTTCCAGGTCTCGAAGGCCTCGGCGTAGGACTTGGCGGCGTAGGCCCGCTCCCCGGACCGGAACATCTTCTCGGCGAGGTCCGCTTCCTGGCCCGCCAGGGCGGGCCCCAGGCCCAGGACCAGGGCGGGCGGGACGAGGGCGAGGGCGGAGGACCGGGAGCGGGACATGGGGCGGGAGAGACCCATCATAGCCATGCCCGGCGCGAAGGGGGGACGGGCCCTGCTAGCGTGGTGCCATGCGTCTCCGGGTTTCCGCCGCGGTCCTCTCCCTCGCGGGCGCCTGCGCGCCCCTCGGGGCCCAGGTGCCCTTCGACCAGCTCGCCCCGGGCTGGCGGGAGGCGGCCCGGGACATCGTGGACCGCGCGGACTTCGCCTTCGAGACCCGCACGCCGCCCAAGCGGGTGAAGCTCGCCGCCATGGAGAAGCTCTTCGACCATCCGCGCCTGGGCGCGGCCATGTGGCGGATCTGCCAGTTCGTGCCCGCCTTCGTGGCCTTCGAGGAGGGTGGCGAGCCCGGCGACCGCTGGAGCATCGACGACATGAAGGGGCTGCGCGGCTCGCTGAACCTGGTGCTCCGCCGTCCCGGCCTGCGGGTCTACGTCGTCGAGGGGGTGGCGGACAAGGGGCGGCTGAAAGTCCCCTTCTCCATCGGCGCCAAGATGGTGACGGTCTACCGCTACTGGGAGGGCCCGAAGGGCTTCGAGAGCCACCTCCAGACCTGGACCGCCCTGGACAACGCGCTGCTGGGTTTCGCAGCCAAGCCCTTCCGGGGCTACATCCGCGGCCGCCAGGACGAGTTCATCGCGTACATCAACGGCAACATCGCCACCTTCGGGGAGTACGCCACCTCGCGCCCCCAGGAGTTCCACGGCCCCTTGAAGCTGGAGGGCGATCCGGTGGCGCTGCGCGAATTCGAGACCCTCTTCCTGAGGAAGTGATGGATCCCGCCAATCCCTACGAGCCGCCCCGGTCCGAGTTGATCCACCCCGACCAGGACCGCGGCCCCGCCGACGTTCCCCTCGTCCCCTGGGAGGACAAGGCGCGCTTCCCGGGCTTCTTCGACCGCGTCCTCGCCACCATGAGGCTGATGGTCCGGCCGGCGGAGGCGGGCCCCTCCCTGGGCCTCCACCGCCGTCTCGGGCCGGCGGTGTCCTACTTCGCCTGGGTGGGCCTCCCCATGATCTGGGTGATGCAGATCCTGGCGGCCCTCTTCGGCCCCATGGATCCCATGGCCGGGATCCTGGACCGCTTCGGCCTGCCCCACCAGGCGCCACCGCCGGGCATGGAGTCCTTCCAGCGCACCCTGCAGGTGGTCGTGTCCCTCTTCTTCCCCGTCAGCATGGCCCTCGGCATGGCGGTGATCGGCTTCGTCAGCCACGCGGGGCTGTGGCTCACGAAGGCCCTGCGTCCGGGCCGCGGCCTGGAGGCGACCTTCCGGACCCTGCTCTACGGCTACGGCAGCTTCAATGGCGTGCTCTGGGTCTTCAACGCCTGGGTCTTCCTGCCGCCCCTCCTCGGCGTGGTGGTGGTGGGGCTCTCCGCCCTCCTCAGCCTCGCCTTCTTCGTCCAGGCGGGGATCCTCCTCGCCCGGGCCCACGGCACCGAGACCTGGCGCGGCGTGCTCGGCATGTTCCTGCCCTGGATCCTCTTCGCCTGCTGCTGCGGCCTCGCCGTCGCGGCCTTGGGCGGCTTCGCGGCGGCCCTGGCCCGGGCCCGCTAGGCCGTGGACCTCTCGGGCCCCTTCCGCCTCGCGTTCAAGCCCCTCACGGGCTTCCAGGACGAGGCCCGGGCGGAGGTCCCCGCGGGCCGGGCCTTCCTCCGGATGCTGGCCTGGCGCACGGTGCTGGGCTGGGCCGACGGCGCCCTGTCCCTCTGGGGCCTCGCGGCGGGCTATGCCGGCTTCAAGGCCATGGAGGGCCCCGTGTGGGGCCGCCTCCTGGCGATGGTCACCCAGCTCAACCCCGAACTCCGCGCCGAGGACGTGCGGGCGCTGGTGGCAGACCTGCCCGCGCTGCCCTCCCTGGGGCGGATGCTCCTCTGGATGCTGCCCCTGGTGCCCCTGGGCGTGGCCTCCGCCTGGCTCCACAACCTGGTCTGGGACCACGGCTGCCTGTGGCTGCTGCGGGGGGTGGAGCGCACGAAGGGCTGGCGCATCACGGCCCGGGCGGAGTCCAGCGCCCTGTGGGCCGGGAGCGCCGGCGTCGCGATCGGGCTGCTGGGCCATCTCCCGGTGCTGGGCCTGGTGCTGGGGCCGGTGCTCGGGGCGTTGGGGATCTATTTCTGGGTGCTGCGGGGCGTGGCCCTGGCGGCCTTCCACGGCTGCCCGGTGTGGAAGGGCGTGGCGGCCACCCTGCTCCACGTGGTGATCGCGGTGGTCTGCGGATGCGGGATGGTCTTCGTGGCCTGGCAGCTGGCGCTGTCCATGGCGGCGCCCGCCTATGGCTGAGCGCCGGCCCTTCCTGGCCCGCAGGCCCTGGGTGGCCTGGGCGGTGTTCGCCGGCGGTCCCGCCGGGCTGATCCTGCTGCGCCTCCTGGATGCCGGGGGGCTGCGCCTGCCCCCCTGCCTCTTTCATCGCCTCACCGGGCTGCCCTGCGCCACCTGCGGCATGACGCGCATGGCCCGGGCCTTCGCCGCCGGCGATCTGGCCGGGGCCTTCCACTGGCACCCGGTGGCGGCGGCGCTGGTGCTGCTGGCCCCCCTGGCCGCGCTGGCGGACCTCGGGCTGGCCCGCCGGGGCCGGCCCTTTCCCGTCCTGCCCGACACGGTGGCCTCCCGCGTCCTCGTGGCGGGCCTCTTCGCCGCCACCTGGGCCCTGCAGATCGCCCGGGGCATCTGAGGTTCCCGAAGGTGGCATGATGGGGACCACCTACCCCGATCCCCCGCGGAGTCCGGCCATGTCCTTCCAGCAGATCCTGGACACCCTCATCGAGCGCGTGCCCGAGGCCGTGGCGGCCAGCTTCAGCGACAAGGACGGGGAGGTCATCTGCAGCCGCACCATCCAGGTGCCCAACGAGGCCCTGGCCCTGCTGGGGGCCTACCAGCAGACGGTGAAGCGCCACCTCCAGCAGGCGGTGGAGGACTTCGACCGCGGCGCCATCGAGCAGATCGCCTTCGCGACGCCCGACCACTGGATCGTCGTGATGGGAGCCGCGGAGGCCTGCGCCCTGGTGCTGGTGATGAGCCGGAACGGCATCCTGGGACGGGCGCGCTTCGAGATGGACCGCGCCATCCGGGCCTTCAACACGGAACTGTGAACCTGCCGGGTTATTGAGGAGAGACCATGGAACGCTTCATGGGCCTGCTGGGCGTGTTGGCCTTCCTGGGCCTGGCCTACGGGATGAGCCGCCACCGCCATGCCATCCACTGGAAGACGGTGGCCTGGGGGCTGGGGCTGCAGTGGGTCTTCGCGGTGGTGGTGCTGAAGGGCGAGGCCATCCGGGCCGCCCTGGGCTTCCTTCCCTGGCCCACCCTGCATGTCTTCCACGAGGGGACCTCGGAGCAGTGGCACGCCCAGGCAGGCTGGATCGTCCTCCTGCTGATGTTCGTTCCGATGCTGCTGAGGCGCTTCGCGGGCTTCGAGGACCGCCGGGTGAACTGGGGCGTCTTCGCGGTGGTGGTGGCGGGCCTGCTGCGGGGCAACCTGGTGGGGCACGCCTTCGACAAGATGCGCATCACGGTGGAGCACCTGATGGCCTACGGCGCCGAGGGCGCGGGCTTCGTGTTCGGCGCCCTGGCGAATCCGCGGGGCTCCATCGGGCTCGTCTTCGCCTTCGTGGTGCTGCCCACCATCATCTTCGTGGCCTCGATCTTCGCGGTGCTCTACTACCTGGGCGTGATGCAGTGGGTCGTGGGCGCCTGCGCGCGGGCCATGGGCCGCATCCTGAAGGTGAGCGGCGCCGAGAGCGTGAGCGTGGCGGCCTCCATCCTCATGGGCCAGACCGAGGCGCCGCTCACCATCCGGCCCTTCCTGGCGCGCCTGACGCAGTCGGAGCTCATGGTGATCATGACGGCGGGCATGGCCCACGTCTCCGGGTCGATCATGGTGGCCTACGTGCAGATCGCCCACGTGGACATCGTCCACCTCATCACGGCGGTGATCATGACGGCGCCGGGCGCGGTGATGATGGCCAAGATCATGCAGCCCGAGGTGGAGGAGCCGGAGACCAGCGGCGAACTGAAGGTGGACATCCCGGTGCACGACGCCAACGTTCTGGACGCCGCCGCCCGCGGCGCCTTCGAGGGGGGCAGCCTGGCCTTCAACGTGGGGGTGATGCTCATCGCCTTCATCGCCCTGGTGGCCCTGGTGAACGGCCTCATGAAGTTCATCCATCCCGGTTTCACGCTCGAAGCGGTCCTGGGCACGGTCTTCAAGCCCTTCGCGTTCCTCATGGGCGTGCCCTGGAGCGAGTCCGGCCAGATCGGCGCCCTGCTGGGCAAGCGCATGGTGGTGAACGAGTTCGTCGCCTTCATCGAGCTGGGCCAGATGACGGGGCTCAGCGCCAAGGCCAAGCTGGTGGCCACCTTCGCGCTGTGCGGCTTCGCCAACTTCAGCTCCATCGCCATCCAGGTGGGCGGCATCGGCGCGCTCATCCCCGAACGGCGGGGCGACCTGGCGCGGCTGGGGCTGCGGGCGATGATTGCCGGCACGCTGGCCAACTTCCTCAGTGCTTGCATCGCGGGCGTGCTGACCTGATCATCGGGCACCACCCCGGAGCGTCCCCATGAAAGGCCCCAAGATCCTCACCGGATGCGGCTGCGCCCTGGTGCTGCTCTGCCTCGTCGCCCTCGTGGTCTTCGTCGCCCTGCCCTCCCTCACCAACGGCCGCGCCAGCCAGAACGAGGTGCTGCCCGGCATCTGGATCTCCGGCGGCTGCGGCTGCCTGTCCACGCTGCTGCTGCTGGGCGGCGCGGTGTGGTGGATGATGGCCAAGAAGAAGCAGGGCTGAGACCCCTAGGCCATTTCGGGGTTTCAGGTCGGGATTACCTCTTGGACGAGGTGGGCCTCGAAGCGGAACCCTGGGGGCATGGCCTCCCCGGTCTTTTTCAAGCTGGTTGTTCCCAGGTTCCTTGCTGCGTCCGTGCTGGCGGCCGCGGGGTTCGCGTGGACTCATCCCGCGCAGGCGCGGGCCGCGTGGGGTCTGGCCCGGAAGTGCGTGTGCGGTGTGTCCTGCCTGCTTCCGACGCGGGAGGAGATGGGCTCGGCGAGCGTGGGGAGCGGTGCTCCAGCCTGGGTGGCGGATCCGCTTGGCCTCCTCTTGCATTGAATCCTTCTGGGGCTGGAGGGCGAGCAGGGGTGGGGTTTAGTGCCGAAACTAGAACCGCCCCTTCAGCGAATGCGCATACCCCGTGAGCTCGACATAGGCATCGCCCACCTCGGTACCTGACGAATCCACCACGCGGCAGGCGCCTTCCCAATAGGTAATCCCGGTGCTGCGGGCGGTGCGCAGCTCCTGGGCCTCGAGGATGGGGACTAAGGTCCAGCGCTGGCCCCAGGCTTCGAGCTCGAGGGGCAACGGATAGCTGGCCTTGGATGCAGGGCTGGTCCACTGGCCCTTCGGACGCATCGAAAACTCACGGGTGCTTCGCGTGATCCGCCCCTTAGCATCCACCTCCGTGACCGATGAGAAGGGATCCTGGTCGCCGCCCTTCAGCCGCATGCGGTAGGCCATCAGGTGGCGGCCGTCGCGGAACTGGATCGCGGCCCAGTCCCAGCCCACCTGGCCCTCGGAGAGCTGGTTGGAGCTGAACTCGTGGTCCATCCAACTGTGCCCCGACACGGCGAGGGGCGCGGCCTCCCCGAAGGTCAGCGTCCCCGTGGACGCCAGCCTCGGGAAGGTGACGTAGTGGCTCGCGGCGGTGGGATCGGCGCCCTTCCGGCTCACGCCGTCCTCGCCGAAGACCACCGGCGGCGTGGCCGGCGCGAGCGACAGCGCCACCTGCGCGTCCCCGGCCTTGAAGTGGACCTGGATGCGGCCCGTCGCGTCCATCTCGGCCCGCCACGATTCGTTGAACACCGCGAGCCGGTCCAGGGCGGCGCCGGCGGGGATGCCTTCGCGATTCAACCGCTCCGAGACGCGGAAACGCCGGCCCGCCTCGTCCGTCAGCGCCGCGTGGGCCAGGTGGATCTGGTCCGTGCGCCAGGCCGCGCTGCCGGTCCACGCCGCCTTGGGCGAGGCCTGCCGGAAGAAGGTGAGCTGGTAGCCGAAGCGCCGCGTGCCATCCGCGGTCCAGAGGTGGCCGGTGAAGTACCACCACTCCGTGCGGAAGGCCGGATGGGTGCCGTGGTCCCTCGGGAAGGCGAAGCGGTAGCGGGGCCGGGCCACCGCGAAGCCGTCCGGGGTCGTCGCCGGGACCTGGGCCAACAGCGGCAGGGTCGAGAGGAGCAGGGTGCGGAGCCTCATGCGCCCTCCTCGGCTTCCCGGTCCGCCCGCAGCCGCGCCGCCCAGCGAGCCGCCGGGAGCAGGGCCAGCGCCGCCGCGACCAGCGTCAGCAGGACCACCAGCGCCAGGAAGCCCGTGGGCAGCGCGAAGCGCAGGGTCCAGCCGAAGACCTGGGGGTTGAGCACCCGCACCAGGATCTGGGAGAGCAGCATCCCGAGCCCCAGCCCCCCGAGCGCCCCCGCCAGCGCGACGCCGAAGCCCTCCCCCAGCAGCACGGCGGCGATCTCGCCTTCGGTGGCGCCCAGGGAGCGCAGGGTCCAGAGGTCCCCGCGCCGCGCCAGGGCCAGCCCCAGCAGCGCCTGGACAAGCCCCGCCAGCGCCACGCCCAGCCCGATCACCTCCAGGGCGTAGGTCAGCGCGAAGGTCTGGTGGAAGATCGTCGCCACCTGCTCGCGCAGGGCGCGGTTACTGCGGAAGCGCAGGCCCGGGAAGGCCGCGCCCAGGCGCCGGGCCTCGGCGGCGGGATCCCGGCCGGGCTGGAGGTAGAGGGCGAGGCTCGCCACCCGGTCGTCCTTGAACCAGTCCAAGAACACGGGCCGGTCCACGATGAGGCTGCCCCGCTCGTTCCCGTAGTCCGCGTAGATCCCGCGCACCGTGAGGCGCCGCGGGCCCGAGGGCGTCGGGATCTCGAGAACCTCGCCGAGCCGCACGCCGAAGCGCCGGCTGAAGGTCTCCGAGGCCACCGCGCCCGGATCCGCCAGGCCCTGTTCGTGGAGGCGGGCCATCAGCGCGTTGGGCTCGCCGCCCTCGAGGATGGCCACGTGGCCGAAGCGGGCGTGGACCGAGAAGTCCCCGGCACCGACGAAGGTGGGCGCGCCGCGGAAGCGCAGGGGCACAACCTGGAAGCGGTCCACCGCCTGCACCGCCGGATCCGTGGCGACTGCATCCGCCAGCTCCGCGGGCAGGCGGTGGCGCGCGGCCATGCCCTCGCTGCCCTGGGGCGAGACGTAGAGGTCCGCCTTCAGGTTCGTCCCGATCCAGGTCAGCACCGTGGCCTCGAAGCTCTTCACCATCACCCCCATGCCCACCGTCATGCCCACCGCCACCGCGAGGGCGGCGGCCGCGAAACCATGGCGACCCGTGGGCCGCCGCAGGGGACGCAGGGCCAGGCGCAGGGCCCAGGGCGCGCGGGCGGTGCCCGGGAGGCCGAGCAGCGGAAGCAGCGCGAGGGCGGTGAGGCTGCCTCCCAGCAGCACCAGGCCGGCGCCGAGATAGGCGTGCCAGGCGGTGCCGGCGGGGAGGCGCGGCAGGAAGGCCAGGGCCGAGCCCGCGGCCACGGCCCCAACGCCAAGGCCGGCGAGCAGGCGCCACCGCGCGGGCCGGTTGGAGGCCCCGTGGGCCAGGAGCTGCACCGGGGCCGTGGCCGCGGCGGTGCGCGCCGGCAGGGCCGCGGCGGCCAGGCAGGTGAGGAGGCCGAGGCCGAAAGCCAGCAGGGCCTCGCCGGGTTCCAGCCGGGCGCTGCGGGCGGCGCTGGCCCCGTAGAGGGTGTCCACGGTGCGCGAGACGGCCCGCACCGCGCCCTGGGCGAGACCCCAGCCCAGGCCCACGCCTAGGGCGCTGCCCGCGGCGCCCAGCAGCGCCGCCTCCAGGAGGACCAGGGCGTTCAGGAGGGCCGGCGGGCAGCCCAGGGAGCGCAGGGTGGCCCAGGTCTCCCGGCGCCGGTTCACCGCCGCGTCGAAGGCCTGGAAGAGGAGGTAGGCGCCCACCGCGAGGGCGATGAGCGAGAGGATGGTGAGGTTGAATCGGAAGGCCGCGGTCATCGTGCGGGCGCTGTCGGCGCGGGTTTCCGGCGACTCGAGCACCCATCCGGGGGGCAGGGCCACCGTCGCGGCGCGCTCGAGGCCCTCCAGGCGGGCGCCCTCCCGCAGCCCCAGTTCCACGCGGTCCAGCTCCCCGGGGCGGCCGAGGAGGGCCTGGGCCGCGGGGAGGTCCATCACCAGCAGGCCCCGCTGCAGGGGCGGGCGGTTGGGCGCGTCCCGGGCGACGCCTGCCACGGTCAGCGCCACGGGACGGGCGTTCACGAAGCCACGGAGCTGGTCCCCGGGCCTGAGGCCTTCGGCGCGGGCCAGGGCCGGCGTGATCATCACGGCGGCGGGGTCCTGCAGGCCGCGATAGAAGCCCGCCGACTCGTCCCTCTCGCCGCGGGAGACCTCCGCGGCGGCGTCCGGCTCCGCTGGAGTCAGGTTCGCGATCCCCACGAGGTCCGTGCCCAGGATCTGGAAGGCCTCCTGGCTGCCCTCCCGGGTGAAGGAGCCTTCCACGATGGGCAGAAGCCAGGCCTCCTCCCGAAGCCCGGCCAGGGCACCGAGGCGGTCCTCTCGAAGGGGGCCCGCTTCGGCCCGCACGAGGAGGTCCGAGCCCTGGCCCAGGCCCTGGGCGAAGGCCGCGAAGCTGGCCACCGCGGCGCGGTTGGCGAGGCGGATGGCGAGGAAGGCGGAGACGCCCAGGGCGATGGTCAGAACCGCCAGGAGCCCCCGGCCCCGCTCCCGCACCAGGGCGCGCAGCACCAGGCGGACGGCGAGCCAGCTCATGGTCGCGGCGGCGCCGGGGCCTCCACCAGCCGGCCGTCCAGCAGGCGCAGCACCCGGTGGCAGATGGCGGCGGCGGTTTCGCTGTGGGTGACCATCACCAGGGCCGTGCCCTCCCGCTCGGTGAGACGCAGGAGCAGGTCCAGCACCGCCTCGCCGCTGGCCCGGTCCAGGTTGCCCGTGGGCTCGTCGGCGAGGAGCACCGCGGGCCGTGCCGCCAGGGCCCGGGCGACGGCGACGCGCTGCATCTCGCCCCCGGAGAGCTCCGAAGGCCAGGCCTCCGCCCGGGACGCGAGGCCCACGGCCGCGAGAAGGTGGTCAGCCCGGCCCTGGAGGCGCGCCCGGTCCCACTTCAGCAGGTGCAGGGGAAGCTCCACGTTCTCCCGGGCGGTGAGCGTGGGGATCAGGTGGAAGAACTGGAACACCGTCCCGTAGCGTTCCCGGCGCACCTGGGCGAGGCGCCGTGGCGCCATGCGCTCCAGGGCCTCGCCCGCCAGACGCACCGTCCCCTCGTCCGGCAGGTCCAGGCCGCCCAGGAGGTTCAGCAGCGTGGTCTTCCCGCAGCCCGAGGGGCCCAGCAGCGCCACGCGCTCGCCGGGCAGGACGGCCATGTCGAGGCCCTCGAGGACCGCGCGGGACCCGTAGCGGCGCGTGACGCCCCTCGCCTCCAGCAGCGCCTCCATGGAGCCTCCCGCGGTCCAGCCTAGCCCAGGGGCGGACCCGCGCCGGGCCCTGTCCAGGTCAGTGGACGGTCTCCTCGTCCTCGAGGAGGGTGGGATGGGGCGGCTCGATGCCCCGCCAGCCCAGCAGCCAGGCCAGGTTGAGCAGGATGGCCGCGGCGATGAAGAAGGCGAGGAAGCCCAGCAGGAACCACTCCCGGAAGATCACGAAGAGGCTGAGGAGCAGGACCAGCGTCACCAGCATCCAGTAGCGGGCGGAGCGCGAGGCGGGCTTCTTCTTGAAGCTGGGGAAGCGGACGGTGCTGACCATCAGGAGGCCCACGAGGAAGAGCTCGGCCGCGAAGGCGTAGGCGAAGCGCGGGTCCTTGGGCGGGTGGGGCCAGCAGAGGATGACCGTGGCCACGCAGGCCGCGCCGGCGGGGATGGGCAGGCCCACGAAGAAGCGGGCGTCCACGCTGCCCACCTGCACGTTGAAGCGGGCGAGGCGGAGGGCGCCGCAGGCGATGAAGAAGAAGCTGGCGGCCCAGCCCACGGCGCGGAGCTGGTGGTCGGCCGCGCCCAGGGCGAAGAACCCGTAGCGGTAGGCGAGGATGGCGGGCGCCATGCCGAAGCTCACCACGTCCGCCAGGCTGTCGAGCTGCACGCCGAACTCGGTGGCCGTGTTCATCGCGCGGGCCACCCTGCCGTCCATGCCGTCGAAGAAGCCTGCCGCCACCAGGAGGGCGGCCGCCCAGAGGAAGTAGCGCGACGGGTTGTCGCCGGCGGCGTTGATGGACATGACGACGGAGCTGAAGCCGCAGAAGACCGAGAGCATGGTGATGCCCGAGGGCAGGGCGAACTTCGAGCGCTGCACCGCGACGCGGCGCAGCTCCCGCCGCCGCTCGCGGCGCTCTTCGGGGCTCAGGCGGGGCTTCATGGGCTCCAGTGTTCCACAAAATCCCGGGCCGGATGGCGACTCCCCCGCCGGTAGACTGGAAGGCTCACGGGGAAATGGTTTGAAGCACGTGGTGGTCATCGGCGGCGGGCACGCCGGCATCGAGGCGGCGCACATCGCCGCCCGCACGGGCCTGCCCACCACGCTGCTCACCATGAACCTCGACCAGATCGGCCAGATGAGCTGCAACCCGAGCATCGGCGGCGTGGGCAAGGGCCACATGGTGCGGGAGCTGGACGCCCTGGGCGGCGCCATGGGCCGGCTCATCGACGCCACCGGCATCCACTTCCGCATCCTGAACGAGAGCCGCGGCGTGGCGGTGCGCGGACCGCGGGCCCAGGCGGACAAGGTGAAGTACCGCCTCGCGGCCCGGCGGCTCCTGGAGCGCACGCCGAACCTCCGGCTCCGCCAGGGCCTCGCCGCGGGCCTGCGCTGGACCGCCGGCACGAAGGGCTTGCAGGGGGTCGAGCTTCTCGACGGCTCCTTCCTGCCCTGCGACGCGGTGGTGCTCACCAGCGGCACCTTCCTGAACGGGCGCATCCTCATCGGCGACCGCCGTCTGGAGGCTGGGCGGGCCGGGGAGCCCGCCAGCACCCACCTTTCGGAGCAGCTCAAGGCCCTGGGCCTGCGCTGCCGTCGCCTCAAGACCGGCACCAGCCCCCGGCTGGCGAAGGGCACCATCGACTTCGACCGGCTCCAGGTGCAGCCTCCGGACGATCCGCCGCGCCCCTTCAGCTTCTTCTCGACATCGATCCCGCAGCCCCAGGTGCCCTGCCACATCGTCCACACGACGCCCCGGACGGAGGCGCTCGTGCGGGAGAACCTCGCCCGCAGCGCCCTCTACGGCGGGCACATCGAGGGGGTGGGGCCGCGCTACTGCCCGAGCATCGAGGACAAGTTCGTGAAGTTCCCGGACAAGGGCCGCCACCAGATCTTCGTGGAGCCCGAGAGCCTGGAGCTGGATGAGATCTACCTCGCCGGGCTGAGCACCTCCATGCCGCCGGAGGTGCAGCTCGCCATGGTGCGCAGCCTGCCGGGCTTCGAGGCCGCCGAGATCGTGCGGCCGGGTTACGCCATCGAATACGACAGCTTCGACCCCCTGCAGCTCCGGCGGGACCTTTCCGTGCACGGCTTCGAGGGCCTGTGGTTCGCCGGCCAGATCAACGGCACCACGGGCTACGAGGAGGCCGCCGGCCAGGGCCTCCTCGCCGGGCTGAACGCCGCGCGGTGGCTGCAGGAGCGGGAGCCCGTCATCCTCGGCCGGGACCAGGCCTACCTGGGCGTGATGGTGGACGACCTCGTCACCAAGGGCACCGACGAGCCCTACCGCATGCTCACGGCCCGGGCGGAACACAGGCTGGGCCTGGCCTGCGACCTGGCGGACGTGCGGCTGCTCGAGGTCGCGCAGGAGGTGGGCGCCCTGGGCCCGGCCGCCCTCGCCCAGGTCGAGGCCAAGATCGAGCGCAGGGCGAGGCTTCGCGGACAGTGCGACGAGGCCTGGGTGGCGCCCACCTCGCCCTTCGGCCCCATCGCGGCCGAGGCCGGGCTCCAGCTCCAGGCGGGGCTCACCCTCGCCGAGCTGTTGAAGCGCCAGCAGGTCACGCCGCCGCTGGCCGACCGCGCCCTCGGCCTGCTGGAGGGCTGGGACCGTCCCCAGCTGGGCTGGGATCCCGCCTGGGAGCGGGACCTGCTGCTCTTCGAGCTCCGCTACGACGGCTACCGCCAGCGGGAGGCGCGGCTCCTGCAGCACCATCGGGACTGGGATGCGGTCCGCATCCCCGAGGACTTCCCGGCGGAGGCCCTTGCGGTGCTCAGCAACGAGGTGCGGGAGAAGCTCCGCAAGCACCGTCCCGAGACCCTCGGCCAGGCTTCGCGCATCCCCGGGATCACGCCGGCCGCGGTGACGCTGCTGCACCTGCTCATCGAAAAGCGGCGCAGCGCCTGAGGCTAGGCCTTCACCACGTCCCGCAGGAAGGCCAGGAAGTCCTCCCGAAGGTCGTCGCGCTTGAGGGCGAACTCCACGTTGGCCTTCAGGTAGTCGAGCTTGTTGCCCGTGTCGAAGCGACGGGCCGGGATGGGCGCGGCCACGAGCTGGCCCTCCGCCGCCAGCTTCGCCAGGGCGTCGGTGAGCTGGTACTCCCCGCCCACGCCGGGCTGCAGCCCGGCGAGGTGCTCGAACACGCGGGGGGTGAGGACGTAGCGGCCCACCACCGCGAAGCGGCTGGGCGCGTCCTCGGGCCGGGGCTTCTCCACGATGGCCTGCACCTCCCAGGGGCCTTTCGACCCGTCCGCGGGACCGTTCACGATGCCGTAGCGGCTCACATGGGCCAGGGGCACCTCCTGCACGCCCACCACGGACTTGCCCGTGGCCTCGAAGGCCGCGATGAGCGCGTCCAGGGCGTGGTCGGTCTCGTCGAAGACGTCATCGCCCAGCAGCAGGGCGAAGGGCTCCTGGCCGACGGCGTGGCGGGCGCATAGCACCGCGTGGCCGAGCCCGAGGGGCTCGCCCTGGCGCACGTAGGCGAAGGAGCCCATGCCCGTGA
>JAXLQR010000002.1:2230000-3479236 GCA_046331545.1 Holophagaceae bacterium
TCCTTTAAAGAAAGCGTAATAGCTCACTGGTCAAGCGGGTCTGTGCCGACAATTCAACGGGGCTAAAGCATGTTACCGAAGCTGCGAACGTAAGTGGTAGGGGAGCATTCCCTACGTCTGTGAAGGTTGACCGTAAGGACAGCTGGAGACATGGGAAGAGACTCTGTCGGCATAAGTAGCGTAAAGACGGGCGAGAACCCCGTCCGCCGTAAGACTAAGGTTTCCAACGCAAGGTCAATCCGCGTTGGGTTAGTCGGACCCTAAGCCGAGGCCGAAAGGCGTAGGCGATGGAAGGCTGGTTAATATTCCAGCACCATGAGCATCTCGTTTGTACGATGCAGGGACGCAGGAAGGTAGGGACGCAGGGCTATGGAATGTCCTGCGAAAGATTCCAAGGGTGGTGCTTAGGGAAGTCCGGGCGCCATGAGCTCAAGGTTTCTGACGAAAAGTCCTGATCCTACACTGCCGAGAAAAGCTGCTAAGGAGAGGTGCTTGTGTCCGTACCGCAAACCGACACAGGTAGTCGAGGAGAGAATCCTCAGGCGTTTGAGAGAACTCTGCTGAAGGAACTCGGCAAATTAACCCCGTAACTTCGGGAGAAGGGGTACCCCGGTAGGGTTCATAGCCCGAGGGGGTGGCACATAAATGTTCCAGGCGACTGTTTAACAAAAACACAGGTCTCTGCAAACTCCAAAGAGGAGGTATAGGGGCTGACGCCTGCCCGGTGCCGGAAGGTCAAGAGGAGCGGTCAGCGCAAGCGAAGCTGCGAATTTAAGCCCCGGTGAACGGCGGCCGTAACTATAACGGTCCTAAGGTAGCGAAATTCCTTGTCGGGTAAGTTCCGACCTGCACGAATGGCGTAACGATCTGGAAACTGTCTCCAGCAGAGACTCAGCGAACTTGTAGCACCGGTGAAGATGCCGGTTACCCGCACTTAGACGGAAAGACCCCGTGCACCTTTACTACACCTTGACATTGAGGTTGGCGTTGGACTGTGCAGGATAGGTGGGAGACTATGAAACTGGCTCGTTAGGGTCGGTGGAGTCACCCTTGAGATACCACCCTGTTTAACGCTGATCTCTAACTCGCACCCGTGATCCGGGTGGAAGACAATGTCAGGCGGGTAGTTTGACTGGGGCGGTCGCCTCCTAAAGCGTAACGGAGGCGTACGAAGGTTCCCTCAGGCTGTTTGGAAATCAGCCGCAGAGCGCAATAGTATAAGGGAGCTTGACTGCGAGTCAGACACGACGAGCAGGTGCGAAAGCAGGTTATAGTGATCCGGTGGTCCCGAATGGAAGGGCCATCGCTCAACGGATAAAAGGTACGCCGGGGATAACAGGCTGATCTTGCCCAAGAGTTCATATCGACGGCAAGGTTTGGCACCTCGATGTCGACTCATCACATCCTGGGGCTGAAGCAGGTCCCAAGGGTTCGGCTGTTCGCCGATCAATAGTGGTACGTGAGTTGGGTTCAGAACGTCGCGAGACAGTTCGGTCCCTATCTAGTGTGGGCGCAGGAGATTTGAGAGGACCTGTCCTTAGTACGAGAGGACCGGGATGGACTGACCTCTGGTGTTCCAGTTGTGCCTCCAGGTGCAATGCTGGGTAGCTATGTCGGGAAGTGAGAAGCGCTGAAAGCATCTAAGCGCGAAACACCCCTCAAGATGAGATCTCCCTATGAGACCCGTGGAAGACCACCACGTTGATAGGTCGCATGTGTAAGGCCGGTAACGGCTTAAGCTGAGCGATACTAATCGGTCCATCGACTTGACCTTTCATCAATCAATCCCATCCAGCACTTTTCGAGAGAAAACGTGCCTCACCTAAACACTCCTACAACCTAGGAGTTCACCCTTCCCCAGGAGGTCCCTTCATCCCGAAGGACATCCTCCACTCAAGCTCGTCGTGGCTTTTCCCCAGGGGTCACACCCGTTCCCATCCCGAACACGGCCGTTAAGACCCAGAGGGCCGATGATACTGCGCCACACAGACGTGGAAAAGTAGGTCGCCGCGACGTTAATCTCCACACAAAGCCCCCGCTCATCACGGGGGCTTTGTCGTCTTCTCTCTCCAGTCCTATCAAGGGCTTGTCCCCGCTAGACTGCTTGTTTACCCCGAATCCCTGAGGAGCCCATGCCCATCTCGGTCCGACTTCCCGACGACTCCCTCCGCCAGCTGCCGGACGGGGCGACGGGCACCACGCTCGCCGAGAGCATCGGGCCCCGGCTCGCCGAGGCGGCGCTGGCGCTCAGGATCGATGGTCAGGGCCTGGTGGACCTGGCCTCCCCCCTGGAGGATGGCGCGAAGGTCGCCATCGTCACCGCCAAGGACGAGCAGAGCCTGGAGCTGCTGCGCCACTCCACGGCGCACCTGCTCGCGCAGGCGGTGAAGCGCCTGCATCCCGAGGCGAAGGTCGGCATCGGCCCCGTCATCGAGGACGGGTTCTACTACGACTTCCTGGTCGAGAAGCCGTTCACGGCGGAGGACCTGCCGGCCATCGAGGCCGAGATGAAGCGCCTCGCCGACGCCGCCCTGCCGGTCCACCGGGAGGAGCTGGAGCGGGACGCCGCGATGGCCCGGTTCCGCGAGATGGGCGAGCCTCTCAAGGTGGAGATCGTCGAAGGGATCCCGGCGGGCAGCGTGATCTCGGGCTACCGGCAGGGGGACTTCTACGACCTCTGCCGCGGGCCCCACGTGCCGAGCACGTCGAAGCTCAAGGCCTTCAAGCTGCTCAGCACGGCGGGCGCCTACTGGAAGGGCGACGAGCGGAATCCCATGCTCTCGCGCATCTACGGGACGGCCTTCCACACGCAGAAGGAGCTCGACGAGCACCTGCACCGCCTCGAGGAGGCGAAGGCGCGGGACCACCGCAAGCTCGGACGCGAGCTGGACCTCTACTCCTTCCACCCGCAGGCGCCAGCCTCGCCGTTCTTCCATCCCAAGGGTGCCGTCGTCTACAACGAGCTCGTCTCCTACATCCGGAGCCTGTACCACAAGAAGGGCTACGACGAGGTGATCACGCCGCAGATCCTCGACGTCAGCCTCTGGAAGACCTCCGGCCACTACGAGAACTACGCCGACAACATGTACTTCACCCAGGCCGAGGAGCGGGAGTACGCCGTCAAGCCCATGAACTGCCCGGGGCATTGCGTGATGTTCGGCGCCACGAAGCACAGCTACCGCGACCTGCCCATCCGCTACGCCGACTTCGGCCGCCTGCACCGCTTCGAGCGCAGCGGCGTCACCCATGGCCTGACGCGGGTGCGCACCTTCTGTCAGGACGACGCCCACATCTACTGCACGCCGGAGCAGGTGAAGGCGGAAAGCGCCGCCTTCCTCGAGCTCCTGAAGGAGGTCTACGACACCTTCGGGTTCGAGGAGATGCGCGTGGCCCTTTCCACGCGGCCCGAGAAGCGACTGGGCAGCGACGAGGCCTGGGACGCGGCTGAATCGGCCCTGGCCGAGTCCCTCAGGGAGGCCGGCGTCCCCTTCAGGCTCAACCCCGGGGAAGGCGCCTTCTACGGCCCCAAGATCGAGTTCCAGGTGCTCGACGCCCTGAAGCGGCCCTGGCAGCTCGGGACCCTGCAGATGGATTCCATGCTGCCGGAGCGCTTCGACCTCGCCTACACGAAGGCGGACGGCAGCGAGGGGCGGCCGGTGATGCTGCATCGCGCCATCCTGGGCAGCCTGGAACGCTTCATGGGCATCCTCGTGGAACACTGCGCGGGCGCCTTCCCCACCTGGCTGGCGCCGGTCCAGGCGGTGGTCCTGCCCATCACCGACCGCGTGGCGGGACACGCCGAGGCGGTGCGCGCCCAACTGCTCGCCCAGGGGATCCGGGTCCACCTCGACGCCCGGAACGAGAAGGTGAACGCCAAGATCCGGGACGCCCAGCTCCAGAAGGTCCCCTACATGCTGGTCCTGGGGGACCGGGAGGCCGAGGCGGGCACGGTGTCCGTCCGCCACCGGTCCAGGGGCGACCTGGGGGTCCGGCCCATGGCCGTCTTCCTGGAAAGCCTCCAGGCCGAGATTTCCCAACGTTCCCGGTAAAATCCGGCCTTGGTCCCGGGCAACCCGCCTGATACCATAGGTCTCTTGCTTTTTTCACGGAGGGCAGCCATTCGGTCCCAGGAAACCCGCATCAACGACGGCATCCGCGTGCCGGAGGTCCGAGTCATCGACGAGGACGGAACGCAGCTCGGCGTGATGCCCCCTCACCAGGCGATCCGCATCGCCGAGGACAAGGGGCTCGATCTTGTGGAAGTCTCCCCGACGGCCAACCCGCCCGTGTGCCGGATCATGGACTACGGCAAGTACAAGTTCATGGAAGCCAAGCGCGAACATGCGGCCCGCGCGAAGCAGAAGAACATCGTGATCAAGGAAGTGAAGTTCAGGCCGCGCACCGACGATCACGACTTCGATTTCAAGGTCAAGCACATCCTGCGGTTCCTGGAGGAGGGCGACAAGGTCAAGGTGGTGGTGATGTTCCGCGGGCGGGAAGTCGTCCACCGCGACATCGGGTTCCGGATCTTCGAAGACGTGTTCGCGCGGATCGGGGACAAGGCGGTGATCGAGAAGCCCGCCGGCATCGACGGCCGCGACATGCACGCCATCCTCGCCCCCAAGATCGTGGAGACCAAGGTCCCCCCCAAGAAAACCGGCGCCAAGAAGCCCGAAGCCGACAAGACCGAAAGCCCCAGCACCGAAACCCAGCAGGCCCCCGCCACTCCGTAAGCCACGAGGTATCCCATGCCCAAGCTCAAGACCCACAGGGGCGCAGCCAAGCGCTTCAAGAAGACCGGCACCGGCAAGTTCAAGCGCGGCTGCTCCCACCAGCGCCACATCCTCACCAAGAAGTCCTCCAAGCGGAAGCGCCAGCTGGACATGGGCGGGATGGTGAGCGAGGCCGACGCCAAGGTGGTCGCGCGGATGCTGCCTTACGCTTGATCCTCCGCGGGGGTTCCGCGCTGCGCGCATACCCCCGCACCCCCGGCTCGTCGCAGGCTGAGCCTGCTCCGATCCATTCTCAGACCGGCGGAGAATCCGCCCCCGACGTGGCTTAAACCGGAAGGTGCCACCAGGAAAGGAAGGACATGACTCGTGTAAAGCGTGGTTTCAAGCGGGTGCAGCGCCGCAAGCGGATGCTGAAGTTCGCCAAGGGCTTCTATGGCGCCAAGTCCCGCCTCTACCGCTCGGCCAAGGAGGCCGTGGAGAAGGCGCTGGGCTACGCCTACCGCGGCCGCAAGGAGCGCAAGCGCGACTTCCGCCGCCTCTGGATCGTGCGCATCAGCGCGGCCTGCGGCCAGAACGGCATGAGCTACAGCAAGTTCATGGGCGGCCTGAAGAAGGCCGGCGTGACCCTGGACCGCAAGGTCCTCGCCGACCTCGCCGTCCACAACCCCGAGGCGTTTACCAAGCTCGTGGCCACGGCCAAGGGCTGATCGCGAAACACCCCGAGCAGCATCTCGCGAATGACCCGAAAGGCCGCGCAAGCGGCCTTTCCTTGTTCAGGCGTCTCCCCTCCCGGACGGATCCATGGACACCTCGGAACTGAACCTCCTGCCCCCCGAGATCCTCGAGGCCTCGCGGTCCTTCGAGTCCCAGCTCGCCGCCTGCGACAGCCTGGACGCGCTGATGCGGCTGAAGGGCGTCTACACGGGCCGGGAGCATAGCCATGCGGCCCGCCTGATGGAGGCCCTCAAGGCCGCGCCCAAGGAGCAGAAGAAGACGCTTGGCGCCCTGGCCAACCAGCTGAAGAACACCTGGGAGGAGGCCCTCAAGGCCCGCCAGGAAGGTCTCGAAGCCGAACGCCGGCGCGCGGCTTCGCTGGCGTCCCGCGTGGACCCCGACCTCCCGCCTCCGATGCCGCCACGGGGCGCGCTGCACCCGCTCCAGCGGCTCCAGGACCGGCTGGTGGACATCTTCGCGAGCCTCGGCTTCCACGTGGAGGAGGGGCCGGAGATCGAGACCGAGGCCCACAACTTCGACGGCCTGAACATCCCCGGCGACCACCCGGCCCGCGGCAGCTCCGACACCTTCTACCTGGAGCAGCATCCCGAACTGCTCCTGCGCACGCACACCAGCCCGGTGCAGGTGCGCGTCCTCCGCCGCCTCGCGCCGGAGCTCGAGCAGCGCGGGGGCATCCGCTTCGTGGCGCCGGGCCGGGTCTACCGCAAAGACGACATCGATCCCACCCACTCGCCCATGTTCCACCAGGTCGAGGGCATGCTCGTGGGCAAGGGCATCGGCATGCATCACCTGAAGGGCACGCTGGAGTACGCCATGCGCGCCCTCTTCGGGCCAACCACGCAGATCCGCCTGCGCCCGAGCTACTTCCCCTTCGTGGAGCCCGGCGCCGAGCTGGATGTGAGCTGCCCGCTCTGCGGCGGTGCGGGCTGCCGCGTCTGCAAGGGCAGCGGCTGGGTGGAGCTGCTGGGCGCCGGGCTCATCCATCCCAACGTGCTGCGCTACGCCGGGATCGACCCCGGAACCTGGAGCGGCTACGCCTTCGGCCTCGGCGTCGAGCGCACCGCGATGATGGTCAGCCAAACCCCCGATCTGCGCCTCTTCTTCGAGAACGACCAGCGCTTCATCCGGATGATGGGAGGGCTCGACTGATGCTGATCGACCTCAAGGCCCTGGAAGCCTTCCTGCCCGGCGCGGACCTCGCTCCCGCCGTCGTCGCGCCGCAGGCCGCCTCCCTCGGCTTTCCCGTGGACGGGCAGGCGGTGGTGGACGGCGTGACCGTGCTCGACGTGGATGTCACCGCCAACCGCGGCGACGTGATGAGCCACCGGGGTTTCGCCCGGGACCTGGGCGCCCGCCTGGGCCTCGCCCTCCCGTCCGTGGATGTTCCCGCGCTCGCGGAAGGCGAGGCGAAGGTCCCGGTGGTCCTCGAGGATCCGGCCTGTCCGGTCTACGCCACGGCCCTGCTCGGTCTCGGGGAGGGCGCCACGCCCGCGGAAGTCCGCGCCTTCCTGGCGCGGATGGGTTCCAGCGCCAAGGGCCTTCCGGCGGTGGACGCGAGCAACGACCTGCTCCACCGCTTCGGCCATCCCACCCACGCCTTCGACGCGGACAAGCTCACCGGCACGATCAGGGTCCGCCGCGCGAAGCCGGGCGAGCGGCTCGTCACCCTCGACGGCGTGGAACGCAGCCTCACGGGGGAGGACCTGGTCATCGCGGACGACGCGGGCCCCGTGGCGCTGGCCGGCGTGATGGGCGGCGATCCGACCAAGGTCACCGAGTCCACGCGCCGCGTGCTGCTGGAGTCCGCCTGGTTCGACCCGCGGACCGTGCGGCTGATGGCCCGCCGCCACAACCTCCACACCGACGCGAGCCACCGCTTCGGGCGCGGGGCCGACCCCGCCATGCCGCGGGTGGCGCGGGACCTGCTCGTGGCCCGGCTCCAGGCCTGGGCCGGCGCGAGCCTGGAGGGCGCCTGGACCGCGGGCGCCGCGCCGGCGGCTCCGTCGCCCATCCACCTCGACCTGGAGGCCGTGGACCGGATCGCCGGCCAGGCCGTGTCCGCCGAGGACGCGGCGGCGCCACTGCGGGCTCTCGGGTGCGGCGTCGAGCTCCGCGGCGAAGCCCTGGTCGTCCGCCCGCCGACGTGGCGCCACGACCTCGCCATCCCCGAGGACGTGGCCGAGGAGGTCCTGAGGCTCCGGGGCTACGAGGCGATCCCGTCGGTCCTGCCGCCCCTCGACGCGCCGCCGCGCACCGCCCTCACCGCCTATGGTTTCCGCCGCCGCCTGGCGTCCCGGCTCGCGCACGCCGGATTCCACCAGACCGTGACCTACGGCTTCGTCAGCCCCGAGATGGACCAGGGCGTGGATGGCGATCCCGCCGGCCGCACCCTGGCGAATCCCCTGGGCCGGGAATACTCCGTGATGCGGGGCTCCCTGCTCCCCTCCCTGCGGGAGACCGCTCGGGCGAACGTCCGCCACGGCGCGAAGGAAGTCCGCCTCTTCGAGATCGCCACGGTCTTCGAGACCAGCCCGGATGGTCCCGTGGAGAGCCTCAGGGTGGCCCTGGCCTGGGGCGGGACCCGCGGCGGCGAGGACTACCTCACCCCCGCCCGCGCGGTGCAGGCCGCCGATCTCCGCGGGGCCGCCCTGGACCTCGGCCTCCCGGCAACCGCCTTCGAGGTGGTGGATCTCGGCGAGGGATTGTGGGGCCTGGAAGCGCCCCTGGAGGCCTTCGCCTGGCCGAGCGAACGCTGCATCCCGACCTTCCAGCCCCTCAGCCGCCATCCGGCGGTGGAGCGCGACCTGAGCCTGCTGGTGCCCCTGGACCTCGCCTACCGCGATCTCCGGAAGGCCCTGGTGGCCGTGCTGCCCTCCGGCGGTGTCCTGCAGCGGGCGGACTGCGTGGACGTGTTCCGCCACAAGTCCCTGCCCTCGGGCCGGCAGGCCTGGCTCCTGCGTTTCACCTTCCAGGCCGACCGCACCCTCACCGGCGAGGAGGTGGACGGCTGGATGGCCCAGGCCCTCCAGACCGCTCGCGGCCTGGGGGCCGAGCCCCGGACCTGAGGCACCCCCCGCCCGGCGTTAGACTGGGACCGTTCCCAGGACGACCATGGACCTCCTCCACCAGCTCGAGACCCGGCTCCAGGCCAAGGTGCAGGCCCTGATGCAGCAGCGCGCCGCCCTCCAGGCGGAACTCCAGGCGCTGAAGGACCAGATCGCCCCCGTCCAGGCGGAGGTCGAGGCCCTGCGGCAGGAGCGGGAGGCAACCCGGGCGCAGGTGGAGTCCATCCTCAGGATGCTGGAGGAGCTGGCGTGAGGTCCGGGCCCCATGACCCCACCCAGAAGCTCGGGGGCCAGCCCCTCGAGATCCTGGGCCGGGTCTACCGGATCCACAGCGAGGCCGATCCGGAGCTCCTCGCCCGGTCCGTGGCCCGCCTGGAGCGGACCTTCCGGGACATGGAGGGGGCCTTTGAACTAAGATGGGGACGCACCCCGAAGGGCCTGGACTCGTCCACATGGCTCCTGCTGGGCGCCCTGAACCTGGCGCATCAAGCCGAGCGCCTGGAACTTGAGGCCGACCGACATACCCAGAACCTGGAACAGACCCTATCTTTGCTGAACGATGACGTTCCAGACCCGTTGCCCGCTCCCGCGGGGCCCCCGCCGGGGCTCTTCGGGGAGGGTTCCCCCTAATCCCTGCGAGGCCCGTGATAATGGCCAAGCGCTTGTTCCGTATTGCCTTATGGGAAACCTTAGCCCAGCCGTGTGCGCGCCGCGCGTCGGAGCGCCTGACGCTGGGAGCCCCGCAAGGGGCGCCTGGTTGCCCCCCTACTTGCTAGGGAACTCGGCAAGCCTCCACGGCTGAGCGGGGATTCCAGTTCTGGGTCATGACGTGCGGCTCCATCCCCTGGAGACACGCCATGAACCTGCTTCAAATCATTCTTGTCGTCGCCGTGGCCCTCCTGCTGGGCGCCGTGGTCTTCCTGGGCCTCTCCCTGGCGAAGTCGCGGAAGGAGGTGGAGGCCACCAGCGACGCCCGCGCCAAGGCCGAGGCGGAGGCCAAGGAGATCCGGGACCGCGCGCGCAAGGAGGCCGAGGCGGAGCTCGCCGGGGGCAAGGAACGGGCGCGCCGTGAGGCGGAGGCCCTGCTGAAGGAGGCCGAGCTCAAGGCCAAGGAGCAGGCCCTGGCCGCGCGCCAGGAGGCGGAGAAGGCCCTGAAGGACCGGGTGGCCACCCTGGAGAAGCAGGAGCAGCGGCTGCAGTCCAAGGAGGAGAACCTCGACAGGAAGACCCAGACCGTGGACGCCAAGGCCAAGGACGTCGAGAAGCTCGAGGAGAAGCGCAAGGCGCAGATCGAGCGGCTGGAGGCCAAGGAGGCCGACCTGAAGGCCGCGGTGGAGGCCCAGGCCCGCAAGCTCGAGGAGGTGGCCGGGCTGACCCGGGAGGACGCACGGAAGGAGCTCCTCGAGCAGCTGGAGTACGGCGCCAAGATGGACGCCGCCAAGCTGGTGCGGCGCATCGAGGACGAGGCCCTCGAGGAGGCCATGAAGAAGGCCCGCTGGACCATCGGCGCCGCCATCCAGCGCGTGGCCTCGGACGTGGTCTGCGAGACCGCGGTGAGCTCCGTGCAGCTGCCCAGCGATGACCTCAAGGGCCGCATCATCGGCCGCGAGGGGCGGAACATCCGCGCCATCGAGAAGGCCACGGGCTGCGACCTGATCGTGGACGAGACGCCTGAGGCCATCGTGGTCTCCAGCTTCGACCCCATCCGCCGGGAGGTCGCGCGCCAGGCCATCCTCAAGCTCCTCGCCGACGGCCGCATCCACCCGGCGCGCATCGAGGAGATCGTGGAGAAGGTGAAAGTGGACATGGACCAGCACCTGAAGGAGGTCGGCGAGGCCGCCGCCATCGAGCTGGGCTTTCCCGACGTCCATCCCAAGCTCCACAAGCTCATCGGTCGGCTCAAGTACCGCCATTCCTACGGGCAGAACGTGCTGGACCACACCAAGGAGGTCGCCCACATCGCCGAATACATGGCCGGCGAACTGGGCCTTGACCCCCGGGTCGCCAAGCGGGCGGGCCTCTTCCACGACATCGGCAAGGCCATCGACCGGGAGGTCGAGGGCACCCACATCGAGATCGGCATGGAGCTCCTGAAGCGCTTCGGGGAGAAGGAGGAGGTCATCCACGCCATGAGCTGCCACCACGGCGACTTCGAGCCCCGCACGGTGGAGGCCATGCTCATCACGGCCGCCGACGCCCTGAGCGCCGCCCGGCCCGGCGCCCGCCGCGAGATGATGGAGACCTACGTGAAGCGTCTCGAGCAGCTGGAGGGCATCGCCAACAGCTACAAGGGCGTGCAGAAGAGCTTCGCCATGCAGGCCGGCCGGGAGATCCGGATCATGGTGGACGCCGGGCAGGTGAACGACGACCAGGCCTACTGGATCGCGAAGGACGTCACCAAGCGGATCGAAAACGAGATGCAGTACCCTGGGCAGATCAAAGTCACCGTCATGCGCGAGACCCGGGCCGTGGAGTACGCCCGCTAGCCCGTCTCTCCCGCTGGGCGCCCCCAGCCACCCGCCCGTCCCGCCCCAGCCTATGGCCGCCCCCCCGTCTCCGAGCATCGAGGAGATCTACGCCGAGAGCCCCACCATCAACCTCGTGGTGATGGACGAGGCCGGGACCATCGTCTCCGCCAACCGCTGCTTCCACCGCACCGCCGGGCTCCCCGCGGGATCGGCCCCGGGACGGTGGTTCCCGGAGCTCCTGCACGGCCTGCGGGAGGGCGAGCGCCGGGACTGGCTGGAGCGCCGGCTGCGCAGCCTCCAGGGCCTCACGGCGGAGGAGGCCTGGACCCGCGAGGACGGGACTCCGGTCCCGGTCCGCCAGACCTGCATCCCGGTCGAGACCGCCGACGGGCGCCGCCTGTACTGCTGGGGGCGAGACATCAGCGAGGAGCGCTTCATCGCCCAGCGGGCGGCGGAGGCCTCCTTCCAGAACCGGGCGCTGGCCGAGGGCATCCTGGCCCTGAGCCTCTGCCATTCGGAGGAGGACCTCATGCAGGTGCTCCTCGGGCGGGCCGGGGTCATCCTCGACTGCCCCCACTGGACCGTGGGCCGCGTCCTCCCGGGGAGCCCGCCGAGGGAGGTGGAGCTGCTGGCCTTCACGCCCGCCCTCCACGCCCGGTTCATGGACGCCATCCAGGGGATGCACCTGCCCATCCTCGACTCACCCTTCAGCCGGGTCCTCTACCGCGAGAAGCAGCTCAGCTTCGTCCGGGACAGCCAGGCCGAGCCCCAGCACCTGAACCCCCAGTTCGTCGAGACCTTCGGGGTCCGGTCCTTCCTCGGGGTCCCGCTCCTGGTGGACGGCCAGGTCCTCGGCGCCCTCTTCGGGGTGGCCTTCCTCACCGAGCCCGCGCTCGAGCCCACCGAGGCGCAGTTCAGCAGCCTGCAGAACCTCGCGAGGGTGGCCTCCCTGGCCTGGAACCGGCTCACCGCGCAGAAGCAGCTCCAGGCCCAGGTGGCGCGCGCCGAGCAGCTCAATCGCCAGCTCCTCGACTTCCAGGCCGCCGCCACCGAGGTGGCCCAGGACCAGGACTTCGACCGGCTGCTCCAGGTCCTCATGGAGATGGTCGCGGCGGCGCCCTCCATCGACGCCTGCGAACTCTACCGCCTCGACCCGGAGCGCCGCGTCCTCGAGCGGCTGGCGCACACGGGCCTGCCACCCGGGATCCTGGAGCTCTACCCCGAGCTTCCTTTGGAGGGGGAGGGCCGGGCCCTGAGCGGGGAGGCGGCGGCGCGGGGCGAGACCATCATCGTCCCCGACATCCAGGCCTTCCCCCGGGCCGAGCCCGCCAAGCTCCGGCTCTTCCAGGCGGGCCTGCATTCCAGCGTCTCCATCCCCCTCAAGAGCCACAAGGGCGCGGTGCTCGGCGCCTTCACCGTGATCAGCCGGGTGGCGGGCCCCCCGAGCCCCGAGGGCCTCGCGCAGATGGAGTACTTCGCGAGTCTCGCCGCCATGGCGCTCGAGCGGGTGGACCTCGACGCCCGGCTCCAGCGCGAGCTGGCCCAGCGCACCCAGTCCGAGGCCCTCTACCGGACCCTGGTGGAGGAGAGCCTCCAGGGGGTCTACCTCATCCAGGACGGGGTGTTCCGCTACACGAGCCCGGCCCTGGAGGAGCTGTGCGGCTACCCTCCCGGGGCGGGACGAGGGCTGCCCGTCCGGGACGTCATCCATCCCGACGACCTCCCGGTGGTGATGGAGAACATGCGCCGCCGGGTCGAGGGGGAGGTGGAGACCATCCGGTCGGTCTTCAGGGTGGTCCGCCGGGACGGGACCGCGATCCCGGTGGAGGTGCAGGGCTCCCGGGTGGAGCTCGAGGGCCGGCCGGCGATCCTCGGGGTCACCCAGGACCTGCGCCACCACCTCGCAGCCCAGGAGGCCCTGCAGCGCTCGGTGGAACGGGCCCGCCTCCTGGCGGAATCCGCCCAGGCCTTCTCCCTCGCCGGGAGCCGCGACGACCTCCTCCAGGCCCTGTTCCAGGGGGCCCGGAACCTCACGGGCATCCCCCACTGGTGGTACAACCGCTTCGATCCCGTCCAGCGGGCCAGTCTCACCATCGCCTGGTCCCCCGAACTGTCCGAGCGCTTCACGGCGGAGGAGATCCAGGCGCCGATCCCCCTCGACGAGTACCCCATGCGGGAGGACGTGCACCTGAACCGGGCCACGATCTGGATCGAGGACTGCAAGGAGGTCCCGGAATTCCCGCCGGCCTACCTGGCCCGGGTCCCCCACCGCTCGCTGGTGGCCGTGCCCATGGTGCAGGGCGGGGAGGCGGTCGGGGCCCTGTTCGGGGGTACCTTCGGCGACGAGGCCGTGCTGGCCCTGAGCCAGGACCAGCTGGGCACCCTCCAGAGCCTTTCGACCACGGCGGGCCTCGCCCTCAGCCGCCTGGAGGCACTCTCCGAGGTGGCGGCCCGGGAGGCGGAATACCGGCAGCTCTTCGACCAGGCCGCGGAGGCCATCCTCATCGGGGAGGTGGACGGGACCTGGGTGATGGCCAACGACGCGGCCTGCGCCCTGTTCGGCTACGCGCGGGAGGAGATCCTCGGACAGAGGGCCGGCTTCTCGAGCCCGGAGATCCAGCCCGACGGGCGGCCCAGCCGGGAGGTGCTCGACGACTTCGCCCGCATGGGACGCGAGGGGCGGAGCGGAGGCTTCGAGTTCACCTCCTACCGGAAGGACGGGAGCCTGGTCCATACCGAGCTGAGCGTGGCGCCGCTGCGGAAGGACGGGCGCACCATGGTCCAGGTGGTGCTCCGGGACCGGACGGGGGCCCGCCGCGCGGCCCAGGAGAAGGAGGCCCTGGAGCGCCAGCTCTTCGAGGCGCAGAAGCTCGAGAGTTTGGGGGCCATGGCCAGCGGCATCGCCCACGACTTCAACAACCTCCTGATGGGCGTGCTCGGGCACGCCGGGGTGGTCCTCGAGGAGCTCGGGCCGGACCATCCCCTGGCCCGGCACCTCCAGTCCATCCAGGCCTCGGCCAACCGCGCCTCCGACCTCACCCGGCAGCTCATGGCCTACACGGGACGGGGGCGGTTCCACCATGATCAGCTCGACCTCGGGATGGAGGTGCGGGAGTGCCTCCAGCTGCTCGAGAAGACCCTGCCGCCCGCCGTGGTCCTCGACCTGGACCTGGCGCCGGACCTCCCGGTGATCGAGGGCGACCACGTCCAGGTGCAGCAGGTCCTCGCCAACCTCCTGCTCAACGCCGCGGAGGCCCTGGGCGCGGGCGGGGGGAGGGTCCGGGTGGCCACGTCCGCGGGCGCCCTGTCGGAGGGGGAACTCGCCGACTTCGCCGAGGGCCGGGGCCTCGCGCCGGGCGTCTACGTGCGCCTCGAGGTGGGCGACACCGGCCCCGGCATGGACGAGGCGACCCTCGCGCGGATCTTCGAGCCCTTCTACACCACCAAGTTCCAGGGCCGGGGCCTCGGCCTGCCGGCGGTGCTGGGCATCGTGCGTGGCCACGGAGGCGGCGTCCGGGTGCGTTCCGCCCCCGGCGAGGGCACCCTCGTGCAGGTCGTCCTCCCGGCCGCCGAGGGATCGCGGGACCGGAGCGCGGCCCTGTGAGCACGATCCGGGCCTGGCTGCCCCTCCTGCTGCTGGCGCTCTCCAACGTGGCCATGACCTTCGCCTGGTACGGCCACCTCCGCCGGACCCAGGAATGGTCCCTGCCCAAGGCCGTCCTGGTGAGCTGGGGCATCGCCTTCTTCGAGTACTGCCTCATGGTCCCCGCGAACCGGCTCGGCTACGGGACCTACACCCTCCCGCAGCTCAAGCTCCTCCAGGAGGTCATCACCCTGGCGGTCTTCGCCGGTTTCGCGGTCTGGGTGATGGGCCAGCGGCTCACCCTCAACCACCTCTACGCCGGCTTCTGCCTGCTGGGGGCGGTCTACTTCACCTTCCGGGCCTAGGGGATCCCATGCGCGCCTACGAAGTCACGGTGGACGTGGAGGCGCGGCTCGAGGCCGCCTTCGTCCGCTACATGGTGGACAAGCACATCCCCGAGATCCTCGGCACGGGCTGCTTCGAGGCCATCCGCTTCGAGACGGCGGGCCCCGGCCGCTACCGCACGCGGTACGAGGCGGCCCGGGCGGAGGACCTGGAACGCTACCTCGCCGCCCACACCGAGGCCTTCCGCGCGGATTTCGCCACCCACTTCCCCGAGGGCTGCCGGCCCTCCCGGGAGACCTGGACGCAGGTCCAGGCCTGGCGGGCCGAAGCGCCCTAGAAGGCCGCGGAGACGGTGAACTGGAGTGACCGCCCCGGCTGGGGCAGCAGCGAGTTGTAGTAGCTGCCCGAGCCCGTCCACCGGCCCTGGGCGTCGAAGCCGCCGGGCCGGTTCCCGGCCCCGGCGTCCCGGAGGCCCGGATGGCTGTAGGCGCGGTCGGCGAGGTTGGCGACCCTCAGGGCCAGCCCCAGCCCTTTCCAGCCCACGTCCTTCGCGGAGACCGCGAGGTCCACGGTCGCGTAGCCCGGCACCTCGCGGATGGGGTTGCTCAGCACCGTCGGCCGGCGGCCGAGGACCCGGGCGGTCAGGGTGGCGGTCAGCCTGGGGTTGAAGGTGACGGTGGTCCCGAGCCAGACCTTGTCGTCCGCGAGGTCGCCGCTGCGGGTGGGGACCTCCTGGCCCGTGTGGGTGGCCAGGTCCTCCGCCTTGAAGAGGCGGGAATACCAGGCCCACACCTTCCACTGGGCGGCCCATCCGGCGGGCAGGAGCGCCTGCACCCCCAGGTCCAGGCCGCGCACGTCCTGCTCGCCGCTGTTCACCACCTCCCCGCCCAGCTTCTGGATGCGCCCGTCGTTGTTCACCCGGTAGACCGACAGCGTCGCCGAGAAGGCGGGGCGCGTGTAGCTGCCGCTCAGCTCGAGGGTGTTGGAGCGCTCCGGGCGGAGGCCAGGGTTGCTTCCGGTGCCCGAGGTCGCGCCGTAGAGCAGGCGCGCGTTGGGCTCCTGGTAGGCCTGGCCGTAGAGCGCCTTCAGTCCCCAGGGCCCGAAGGTCCCGACGTAGCCGCCCCGCAGCGTGTTCGCGGTGCCATAGATGGAGTTGTGGTCCGAGCGCAGGCCCGCGAAGAGGCGGTTCGCGGCGTCCAGCGCGTGGCGGACCTGCACGTAGACGCCCCGGTCCGAGACCGAGAAGTGGTTGGCGTCCCCCAGCTCCCCGGCCGGCAGGGCGCCGCCGGTGGCGGTGGCGTAGGCCTTCTGCAGGGTCTTGTGCTCGAAGCGCAGGCCGGCGTTCACCTGCGTGCGATCCGAGGCCCGGACCTCGAAGTCCTGGGCGATGGCGAGGCTGTCGTCGAGGGCCTCGTAGTGGGTGAGCACCGTGCTGCTGCCGCTGCCGTAGCCCACGTAGGACTCCACGTCGTAGGAATCGCGGTCCACGTCGCTGCGCCGGTAGCGCACCAGCAGGGTGGACGCCACGCGGTCGCCGAAGGAGAGTCCCTGCTTGAGCTGGAAGGACTGCTCGGGACGGATCCAGCGGCCCAGGCTCTGGGAGGCGTCCGCCGCATAGGCGGTGCCGTAGCCCGAGTCCGTCCACATCCGCTGGTAGGCGAACTCGGTGGCGCCCCAGGCCACCCGGAGGTCGAGGGCCCCGTGCCGGTGGTCGGAGGCGGGCCGACCGGCCAGGCCCCCGTCGTCCACCACGCTTCCCCACAACCGCCGGTCCGCGTAGTAGCGGGCGCGGGTGTACTCGTAGCGCTCGGCGGCGGCCTCGTCCATGCCGCCCTGGTCGGTGCGGGCGGCGAACGTGACGGCGAGGCCGCCGCGCCGGAAGCCGGCCTGCAGGTCCGCGATGCGCGTGCCGAAGCTCCCGCCCGTGAGGCCGCCGCGGAGGCTGAAGCCGTCGGCGGCCGGGGCCCGGCGGGTGATGAGGTTGATCACCCCCATGAAGGCGTTGGTCCCGTAGACCGCCGAGGCCGGCCCGTAGACGACCTCCACCCGCTCCACCGCCGAGACGGGGTAGCTCACCAGGGGCGTGTCCGCGGTGCCGAACCAGAGGTGGTTGAAGGCCTGTCCGTCCACCATCACCAGGAAGGGGTCGCCGATGTCGTTGCGGTAGCCCCGCCAGTAGTCCTTGAAGTAGTTCGCGCCGTAGCTCCGCACCACGTCCATCCCGGGCAGGTCGTCGAGGATCTGGCTGAGCTCCGTGTAGCCGCGCCCCTCGAGGTCGGCGCGGGTCAGCACGATCACCGTGGCCGGCGCGTCCACGAGGCGCTCCGGGCTGCGGGACGCCGAGACCACCGGCGTGTTCATCAGCTCGAGGAGATCCTTGAGGCGCCGGTCGTCCCCGTCGGAGCCCTGCGCGGCGAGGGGGACCGGGACCAGGACGAGGGCGAAGGCGAGGGCGCGCGGCGCGGTCATTCGGCCTCCTCGGACCGGGTGGGCCCGGCGCCTCGCCGGGCCAGCAGGTCCTCGATGGTGCCCAGCAGCCGGTGGAGGACCACGGGCTTGGTCTCGAAGGCGTCGCAGCCGGAGTCCCGGGCGTGGGCGCGGTCCGAGTCCATGGCGTGGGCGGTGAGGGCGATGATGGGGATGCGTTCGGTGGCGGGCGCGCCCCGCAGCATGCGGGTGGCCTCGTGGCCGTCGATGAGGGGCAGGCCGAGGTCCATGAGGATCAGGTCGGGCCTGGCCTGCAGGGCGAGCTCCACCCCTTCGGCCCCGTCCCGGGCGACGAGCACCGAGAAGCCGTGGCGGACGAGGAGCCGGCCCAGGGCGTCCCGGTTGAACTCGTTGTCCTCGATGAGCAGGATCCTAGGCACGGGAAGCCTCCCCGGCCTGGGGCGCCAGCACCGCTTCCACGGTCTCCAGCAGGGCGTCGAGGGGCGTCGCGGCGGTGTCGAGGAGAAGGACCACGCCCGCGGCGGCCAGCCGGGCCTGGGCCTCGGACCCGAGGGGGGCCGAGGCGATCACCAGGCTGGGCCGGGCGCTCCGGCGCACCTCCGCGAGCAGGGCCGCGTCGTCCGTCGCCGGCGGGGCGATGTCCAGGACGAGGCCGTCCGGGTGGTCGGCCCGCCGGAAGCGCAGGCCGCCGTCCGGATCGGACCCGGGGTCGAGGGTGAAGCCGGCCTCGGCGAGTCGTCGGGCCACGGCGTCGGGCACGCCGAGGTCCTCCACTGAGACGAGGATGCGGCTGATGGTGCCCGCGGCCGGCGCCCCCCGGGCCGGGGCCGCGGGCGGGGCCGGGATCTCGATGGTGAAGGTGCTGCCCGTCCCGGGCGCGCTGCGCACGGAGACATCCCCGCCCATGAGCTGGCAGAGGCGCCGGCTGAGGGTGAGGCCCAGGCCGGTCCCGCCGTAGCGCTTCGAGGTGCCCTCGTCGGCCTGGGTGAACTCCTGGAAGATCCGGGAGAGCTGCTCGGGGGTCATCCCGATGCCGGTGTCGCGCACTTCGAAGCGCAGCCAGGGCGCCTGCTTCCGTTCCACCGGCTCCACCCGGAGCTCCACCCGGCCCCGTTCGGTGAACTTGCAGGCGTTGGCGAGGAGGTTGAAGAGGGCCTGGCGGAGCTTGGTGGGATCCCCGAGGAAGGCGGGGTGGTCCCTCGGGCAGCTCACCTGCAGCGTGTTCCCGTTCTTGTCCGCGAGGGGCTCGAGGATCTGGACGCACTCGTCCACGAGGCTCCCCAGGTCCACGGGCTCGAGGGAGAGGCTCATGCGGCCGGCCTCCACCTTGCTGAGGTCCAGCACGTCGTTGATGAGGCTGAGCAGGTGCAGGCCGGAGGCGTGGATGCGCTTCAGGTCGGTGACGTCGCCGCCCCGCCCCTGGGTCTCGGCGTCCTCCTGGAGCAGCTCGCTGTAGAGGAGGATGGCGTTGAGCGGGGTGCGGAGCTCGTGGCTCATGTTGGCGAGGAAGGCGCTCTTCGCCCGGCTCACTTCCTCCGCGCGCTCCTTGGCCACCATCAGCTCCTGGTTGCTCTGGAGCAGCTCCTCGGTGCGCCGGGCCACCAGGTCCTCGAGGTGCTCGTGGTACTCCTTCAGCTGTTCGTCCCGGGCCTGGATCTCGCGGAGCATGTCGTTCACCGCGTCCACGAGGGAGCCGATCTCGTCCCGGCCCCGGGCGTCGGCGCGGACGCTGTAGTCCTTGTCCTCCGAGACCCGCCGGGCCAGGCCCTCCAGGGCGAGGAGCGGCGCGGTGATGAGGCCCTGGAAGCGGTTCGAGGCCCACATCGCCAGGAGCACCAGGCCCGAGAGGATGAGGAGGTTGAAGCCCAGGTTCCAGGCGAGGGCGCGCCACAGGTCCGAGAGCCCCGAGCGGAGGTACACGGTGCCCAGGAGGCCGCCCTCCTGGCGCACCTCGTGGTACAGCTCGAGGGCGCCTCCCCGCAGGGCCGCCGCCTCGCCCCCCGGCGGGGGGGGCGCCGTCCCGCCAGGGTCCGCGGGCCAGAGGGCGAAGGGGCGTCCGGAGGCGTCGAAGACGCAGGCCCGCTCGACGCCCGGGATGCCCCGGAGGGACTCGAGGATCTGCGCCGCCCCGCCGGGGTCGCTGAAGACCAGGGCGGCCCGGCTGTTCTGGCCGATCACTTCGGCCAGGGTGGCGAGCTGCCGCACCTTCGCGGCCTTGAAGCTCAGGGCCTCGTAGGTGAGGGAAGCCGCCGCCGCCAGCGCCAGGGCGAGCCCGGCCACCACCGTCATCCCGGTGGTGAGCTTGCGGCGGATGGAGAGGTCCTGGAACCGGCCCATCAGTACACCTTCCGGGCCAGGCTGAGGAGCTGGGCGCTGATGCCCAGCCCGTTGTAGCGGGCCGAGGCGAGGTTCACCTCGAAGCGCGGCAGGCTGTTCTCGACGATGAGGTTGATCATCACGCCGCGCCGGCTGAAGCCCTCGGTGTCGCCCACCGTGAGGATGGGCCGGGGGCCGACCCGGGCGGAGATGTCCTTCAGGTGGTCGCGCTCGGAGGCGCAGATGAAGAGCAGGTTGCAGTCCTCGATCCGGGCGGGGTCCTGGGAGTAGACGACCTTCACCGGGTGGCCCTTCACCTTGCGCCCGGCGAAGGCCGCGTCCAGGTAGCCCTCGAAGGGCGAGGCCCCCAGCACCAGGACCACGAAGGGACGCGCGGGATCCCCCAGGCCCGCTTCCGGCGGCCAGGCCACGAACTCCGGGAACTGGAGGAGGAAGCGGGCCTTGATGGCGTACTCGGGCTGGGCGTCCTGTCCGCTTCCTCCGCCCAGGGAGGCGAGCAACAGGCATGCGGCCGCGGGCCCGGGCATGCCTAGCTCCCGGCGGCGGGCCGCGCGGGCACGGAAGGGACTCGGATCGGGCACAGGGGCACGCCGGGCTCCGGAGGGCGGGGAGGTTGGGCTGATTCAACCTCCAGGGCCGCCCGCTGTCCAGGACTCTCCTGTCCCCCTCGGCCCGGGGTCCTAGGGGGCCAGGATTCGCCGGAGCAGGGCCGGGTCGTCCGGCAGCTGGCCCGCGTCCACGAGCCGCGGGACCAGGCGCCGCCAGGCGGGCTCACGGTGGAACACCTCCCGGAAGAGGGGCATCGCCTCGTCGGCCTTCCCCGAGCTGGCCAGCGCCACCGCCTGCCAGAAGGGCATCTCCACGACGCCGGGCGCGAGGGCGGCGGCCTTCCCGTAGGCGGTCCTCGCTGCCTCCCATCGCCCGGCGGTGACGTGCCCGTCGCCCTCGTTCATGAGGGCGTAGGCGCGGCCCAGGGTCACGAGGCGGGCCAGCTCGCCCAGGGGATCGGGGTGGTCCTCCACCCGCAGGTCGAAGACGCGGTCCTCCCAGGGCCGGCCGCTGGACTTCGCCTTCACGATGAGGAGCGCCGCGCTCTGCTGGCCGCGGATGTCCCCGCCCTCGGCCTGGGCGGCGCGCAGGGCCGCCAGGAGGCGGTCCGCGAGGTCGAGCTTCGGATCCTTCAAGGCCTCCCGGTAGGCCTTCGCCATGGCCGGCCAGACGGTGGGCTGGTCCATGAGGTTCGCCTGGACGCTGAAGCCCTCGCCGGTCTCGTGGCCGGCGGCCTGGATGCACTTCGCGCCGGTATGGGCGGCCACCTTGCCCGAGGCGTCCACCATGGCCACCTGGCGGACGTCGCGGTCCGCGTCGGCGGCCACCAAGCCCTTGAGGGCCTCCGGCGCGCCGTGGCCCGCCTTCAGGAGCTGGAGGCCCAGGGCGCCGTAGCGGGGGTCCGTGAAGCTCTGGGTGGCCACCGCGCCGACGCCGGCCTCGGCCCAGGTCACGGCGGTGCCCACGCTGAACCAGTGGCTCTGCACGGCGACGCCCAGGTCGCCGGTCTTCGGGTCCCGGGCCACGATGCTGTAGGTGTGCACGGGGCGCCGCGGGGACGGGCGCTGGCCCAGGGCCGGCGCAGAGGGGAGCCACGCCGCCGCGGCGGCCAGGAGGAGGGTCCGGAGGGCGCGCATGGGGGCTCCGAGGGAGGGGGACAGGCCCCAGGATGGGGCCGGAGGTGTCGCCATGGAACCCGGGGATGGACCCTGCCGGAAGGATGGCCGCCGGTCCCGGGCCGCCGGATCGCCGGTGGCCGGGGGCCGTTGGCCGATCCCCCGGGGACAGTCCGGCCCGGGCAGGGCACTGTGGAATCCCTGGTCCAGGAGCGATGCCATGACCCCTTCCTTCCTCCCTCCCCTCTCGGCGGCCGTGCTCGTTCTGGGGGCCGCGCTCGCCGCCCCGGCCCAGGAGCGGACCTTCCTGGCCCTGAAGGACGCCCTGAACACCGAGGTCCAGGAGCGGGCCTTCACCCTCGCCAAGCCGGCCCGGGTGCACGTCCGGGCCACCGGGAGCGGCCGGGAGGCGCGCGCCTTCACGGCCTACGGGTGGATCCTCGACGCCGCCACCCGGGAAGTGGTCTGGCAGATGGATGGCCGGAACGCCAAGGCGGACGGCGCCTTCCTGGTCTCGGACCAGACGGTGGACCTCAAGGCCGGCTCCTACGAGGCCTACTTCAGCAACCACGCCTTCGCGTGGCGCGGCCCCCTGTCCTGGGGCTCCCGGGACATCGACCGCCGCCGCCTGCGGGAGGGCCGCGGCCGGGAGGACGAGGACCGCTTCGGGTTCAGGGAGATCGCCAAGGCCCTGGCGCCGGGCCGGGTGGAGGACTGGCGGGAGCAGGCCGCGCGCTACGGCCTGGAGCTCAGCGTCGCCGCCTCCGCCGCCGCCGACGTCACCACCTCGCCGGGGGTGGTGGCCTGGAAGCGCGAAGTGCTCGCCCTGCTCGCCACCGGCGACTCCGGCGAGTGGACGGGGGCCTTCAAGGTGTCCCGCCCGGTGAAGATCCACGTCTACTGCCAGGGCGAGCGGGACGGCGACGACGGTCTGGTGGACACGGGCTGGATCCTGGACGCCCGGACCCACCGGCCCGTGTGGGAGATGAGCGTGGGCAAGGCCAGCTACGCCGGCGGCGCGGAGAAGAACCGCCGCCAGGTGGAGACCCTGACCCTGCCGGCCGGGGAGTACCTCGCCGGGTATGGCACGGATGATTCCCATTCCCCCGCGAACTGGAATTCCGCCCCTCCCTGCGATCCCCTGCGCTACGGCCTGATCGTGAGCGTGGCGAATCCCGCCGACGCGGCGGCGGTGACGGCGGTGCCCGTCCAGGAGCCGGCGCCGGTGCTCGCAGCCCTCGTGCGGCTGGGCAACCACCGCCGGGAGCAGGCCACCTTCGCCCTCAAGGTGCCGGCCTCCGTGCGGGTCTACGCCCTGGGCGAGGCCGACGACGACGAGATGGCCGACGGCGCCTGGATCACCGACAGCTCGGGGACCAAGGTCTGGGAGATGACCGCCGCCGCCAGCCAGCCCGCCGGAGGCGCCGCCAAGAACCGCATGCAGGACGAGGTGCTCAAACTCCCGGCCGGCAGCTACACCCTCCACGTGAGGACCGACGGCAGCCACGCCTACGGCCGCTGGAACGCGGCCCCGCCGCGGGACGGAGCGCATTGGGGCGCGACGGTGTACGCGGTGCCGTGATGATCAGCGCTGGGAAACCACCAGCAGCACGATCGCCGCGTCCGCCCAGAGGTGGGTGAGCACGGCCAGGCCGAGCCCCTCCCGCGTTCGCGCAAGCCGGGTCAAGAGGCCCCCGGCGAGGGAGGTGGCGACCAAGGCCGGAGGGATCCAGACCCACGGCAACGAGATCGCCGCGGCCACGGCGTGATGCAAGCCGAAGGCCGCGCCGTGGGCCCAGGCGGGCCACCCGTGGCGGCGCAGGATCGTCCCGCGCCAGAAGGCCTCCTCGACGGTCACATTGAAGACGAGGGCATAGACCGCCCAGCTCCAGAGCCCTCCGGGCCAGCCCGCGAGGAGCGTCTGGACCTGAACCCGCGGGAAGAAGGACAGGGGCGGCAGGAGGAGCTGCAGAGGCAGCAGCGCGAAGGCGGCGACCAGGACCGGAAGGTCCCGCCGCTCGATGCGCCCCCAAGCGAAGGGCCCCTTCAGCCCCATCAGGCAGACGGCATGGTAGGCCAGCACCGCGACGAAGGGCCGCGCCGGCCAGGCCAGCCGCGCGGCCCCGAAGACCAGGGCCGGCAGCCACCAGGGCACGGGGAGCATGGGCTTAGAGGGCGGCCTTCAGGGCCTGGAAGGCGGCGTCGAGGCCCTCGGGCTTCGTGCCGCCGCCCTGGGCGAGATCCTTCTTGCCGCCGCCCCGGCCGTCCACGTGGGGCGCCATGGCCTTGAGCAGCGCGCCGGCGTCCGCAGCCAGGCCCGGTCCCACACTGACGAGGAGGGCGACCTTGCCCTCGGTCACCGAGGCCAGCGCGATGACCGCCTCGCGGTGGCGGGTGCGCACCTGGTCCATGAGTTCGCGGAGGGCGTTCCCTTCGAGGCCTTCGACCTTCGCGGTGACGAGGCTGAACCCGTTCACCGCCTCCACCTGCTCGGCGCTGCCGCCGCCGCTGGCGGCCTTCAGCTTGGCCTCCTTGAGCTCCCGCTCGAGCTGGGCGATGCGGGCCTCCCGGGCGGCCAGCACGTCCACGAGGTTCTCCCGGCCCGTGTTGGCGGCGCGGGAGAGGCGGCCCAGCATGGCCTCGTCCGCCTGCAGCAGTTCGAGCGCGGCCGCGCCGGCCACGGCCTCGATGCGGCGCACCCCGCTGGCCACGGCGCCCTCGCTGGTGACCTTCACCAGGCCGATCTCGCCGGTGCTGGCCACGTGGGTGCCGCCGCAGAGCTCGACGGAGAAGCCGGGAACAGACATCACCCGCACCTGCTCGCCGTACTTCTCGCCGAAGAGGGCCATGGCGCCGGCGGCGAGGGCCTCGTCGATGGGCATCTCGGCCACGTGAGTGGGCTTCGCCAGAAGCGTCTGTTCGTTCACGAGGCGCTCGATCTCCGCCATTTGCTCGGGCTCGATGGGCGCGAAGTGGGTGAAGTCGAAGCGCAACCGCGCATCGTCCACCACGCTGCCCGCCTGCTTGACGTGGGTCCCGAGGACTTCGCGAAGCGCGGCGTGGAGCAGGTGGGTGGCCGTGTGGTGGGCGCGGATGCGCGCGCGGCGGGCGGCGTACACCGCGGCGTGGACCCGGTCTCCCTCCTTGAGTGTCCCGGTGACCACGACCTTGTGGAGGCTGCGCTTGGCCGCCGGGGCCGTGCAGTCCAGCACCACCGCCGAGCCGCCCTCGAAGGCGAGCCGCCCCGTGTCCCCCACCTGGCCGCCGCCCATGGCGTAGAAGGGCGTGCGGTCGAGCAGCACAGAGCCTTCCCCCGAGAAGGAAGCCACGCGCTTGTTGGCGGCGTCGAAGAGCGCGAGGACGGTGGCGTCCGCCTCGGTGGTCGTATACCCCAGGAACGCCGTGGCCGGCAGCTCGGCCAGCACGGCGAAGTCGCCCTGGAGGCGCTGGTCATGGGCCTTCATGGAGGCCCGGCTCTGGGCCTTCTGCTCGGCCAGCGCCTTCTGGAAACCCTCCAGGTCGCAGGCCACGCCGCGCTCGCGGCACCAGTCCTCCACCAGGTCCACGGGGAAGCCGAAGGTGTCGTAGAGCTTGAAGATGTCGGCGCCGGACAGGGCCCCCGAGGCGACGTCGCAGCCTTCGAGCTGCTTGAGTCCGGCGTTGAGGGTGACGGAGAACTGCCTCTCCTCCCGGTCCAGCACGCCCTGGATGCGCTTCAGCTCCGGGCCCAGTTCCGGATAGGCGTCGCCCATGGCGGCGTGGACCGCGCTCGCGAGGCCGGCGAAGAAGGTGCCCTGGATGCCCAGCTTCTTCCCGAAGCGCAGGGCGCGGCGGACGATCTTGCGCAGCACGTAGCCGCGGCCCTCGTTGCTGGGCACGACGCCGTCGAAGGTCATGAAGGTGGCGGCGCGGATGTGGTCGGCGATCACCTGGGAGGCGGTGCGGTTGGCGTGCTCCGCGCGGTCCAGCCTCGGGTCCACGTTCGCCCAGATGGCTTCGAAGATGGGCGCGAAGAGGTCGATCTCGTAGTTGCTGTCCACGCCCTGGAGGATCGACGCCGTGCGCTCCAGGCCCATGCCGGTGTCGATGCTGGGCTTGGGCAGGAGCGTGAGGTTGCCGGCCGCGTCCCGCTCGTACTGCATGAAGACCAGGTTCCAGATCTCCATGACCCGGTCGCCTTCGCCGTTGGGCACGGCGTCGCCGGGATAGTGGTCGCCGCGGTCGTAGTGGATCTCCGAGCAGGGGCCGCAGGGGCCCGTGTCGCCCATCTGCCAGAAGTTGTCCTTCTTGCCGCAGCGCATGATGCGCTCCGCCGGCACGCCGGCGGCCTTCCAGAGCGCCTCGGCCTCCTCGTCCGCGGGCAGGCCGCCCTCGCCGTCGAAGACCGTGACCCAGAGCCTCGAGGGATCGATGCCCAGGTTCCCTGCGGCCTGCGGCCCCGTCACCAGCTCCCACGCGAAGCGGATGGCGTCGGCCTTGAAGTAGTCCCCGAAGCTGAAGTTGCCCAGCATCTCGAAGAAGGTGTGGTGGCGCGCCGTGAAGCCCACCTGGTCCAGGTCGTTGTGCTTGCCGCCGGCCCGCAGGCACTTCTGGCTGGTGGTGGCCCGGGCGTAGTCCCGCTTCTCCTTGCCCAGGAAGACGTCCTTGAACTGGATCATCCCGGAGTTGGTCCACATCACCGTGGGGTCGTCCGCGGGGCCCACCACCGAGCTGGACGCCACCCTGCGGTGGCCGTTCCTCTCGAAGTAGTCGAGGAAGCGCTTGCGGAGTTCGGAAGTCTTCATGGTCGTTCCAATCAGGTTCAAGGGTTCAGGCGTCCGGGCGGCCGTCGAGGCGCATCACCGTCTGGAGGCCCGTGGCGCAGAGGCTCTCGCGGCCCTCGGCGAGGGCGAAGACCTGGAGCTCGCAGACCGCGAGGGTGCGCCCGGCCCTCAGCACCCGGCCGAGGGCCTTCAGCCGCTCCCCGCGGGCGGGCGCCAGCAGGTTGAGCTTGAACTCCACCGTCAGCACCGAGGCGTCCGCGGGGAAGAGGGTGAAGGCGGCGTAGCCGCCGGCGCTGTCGGCGATCATCGCGCTGACGCCGGCGTGGAAGAAACCATGCTGCTGGCTGAGGTCGGGCCGGAAGGCCAGGCCGATCTCCACGAGGCCCGGCTCGACCCGGTGCAGCTCCGCGCCCACGAGGCCCATGGCTCCCTGGCGGGCGAAGCTCCCGCGCACGCGCGCCGCGTAGCCGGGGTCGAGGGGCGTGAAGGGGGCCGCCATGCTCAGTGCCGGAAGTGCCGCATGCCGGTGAAGAAGAGCCAGACGCCGAGCTTCTGGGCCGCGGCGATGACCTCGTCGTCCCGCAGCGATCCGCCGGGCTCCACGAAGGCGGTCACGCCGGCCTTCGCCGCGAGCTCGAGGCCGTCGGCGAAGGGGAAGAAGGCGTCGCTGCCCAGCACCGCGCCCCTGGCGCGCTCCCCGGCCTTGCGCACGGCGATCTCCACGCTGTCCACCCGGCTCATCTGGCCGGCGCCGATGCCCACCGAGCCGCCGTCCTTCACCAGCACGATGGCGTTGGACTTCACCGCCTTGGCGAGCCGCTGGGCCAGCAGCAGATCCTCCTTCAGGGGCTTCGCGCCGGGGCCGTTGGACTTCAGTTCCCAGGTGTCGAAGGGGGCGAAGGCGGCGTCGGGGCGCTGCACGAGGAAGCCGCCCCCGATGGAGCGGACGTCCAGGGCCGTCGCATCGGCGGCCCAGCCCTTCGGGGTCTTCAGCAGGCGGAGCTGCTTCTTCGAGGCCAGCGCCTCCCGGGCCTCCGCCGTGAAGTCCGGAGCCAGGATGACCTCCCAGAAGGTGGGGGCCATGGCCTTGGCGAGGTCGCCGCCCACGGGTCGGTTGAAGGCCACGATGCCCCCGAAGGCGCTCACCGGGTCCGAGGCCAGGGCCTTGGTGAAGGCCTCCAGCGGATGGGCGCCCACCGCGGCGCCGCAGGGGTTGTTGTGCTTCACGATGACGCAGGCCGGGGCGTCGAACTGCCACACCAGCCGGGCGGTGGCGTCGGCGTCGAGGAGGTTGTTGAAGCTCAGCTCCTTGCCCTGGAGCTGGACGCAGGCGGCCATGCCCTCCGGCGCCGCGCCGGGCTGCAGGTAGTAGCCCGCGGGCTGGTGGGGGTTCTCGCCGTAGCGCAGCCCCTGCCTCGATTCCAGCCGCAGGTCGAGGCGGGCGGGCAGGCCGTCCTCGTCCGGGGCGCCGGCGCCGGCCTGGGCGCCGAGCCAGGCGGCGATGGCGCCGTCGTAGGCGGCGGTGCGGCGGAAGACTTCGAGGGCGCAGGCCCGGCGGTCGGCTTCGCTCCAGGCGCCGGCGGCGAGCTTGGCCAGGAAGGGTTCGTATTGGGCGGGGTCCGTCAGCACCGTGACGGAGGCGTGGTTCTTGGCGGCGCTGCGCAGCATGCTGGGCCCGCCGATGTCGATCTGCTCGATGCAGTCCTCGAAGGAGATCCCGGGCCTCTGGATGGTGGCCTCGAAGGGGTAGAGGTTCACCACCACCAGGTCGATGGGGCCGATGCCCTGGGCCTGCGCGTCCGCGACGTGGGCCGGAAGGTCCCGGCGGAAGAGGAGCCCGCCGTGGATCTTCGGATGGAGGGTCTTCACCCGGCCGTCGAAGCATTCCGGGGCGCCGGTGTAGTCGGCGACCTCGGTCACATCCAGCCCGGCCTCCCGCAGGGCCTTCAGGGTTCCGCCCGTGGCCAGCAGGGTCCAGCCCAGCCCGGCCAGACCACGGCCCAGGTCCACCAGGCCGGTTTTGTCATAGACCGAAAGCAGGGCGGTCGCCATGGCGCACTCTCCGAATCCTCCATTATCCCTGGGGGGCGGAGCTTCGGGAACCGCGGCGTTTCCGGGCGCATGCATCGCGGTATGGCAATCCCGCGGAGCTTCCGGGATGCTGGAACGATCCCCTGGAGCCCTCCATGACCCGCGCCGCCCTTCGATCCGGACTCGCCCTCGCCTTCCTCGCGGCCGCCAGCGGCGCGTCCCTCAGGGCCCAGGAGCCCTGGAGCACGGGCTTCCGGCTGGTGGCGGGAAGCTTCAGCGGGGCCACCGACGCGGGGCTCGGCCAGGACAAGAACTACGGCCTGGCCATGTGGGGCGCCTACCCCGTGTCCCGGAGCGGGAGCCTGGAGTTCGAGGGGGGCTACCGCTACTTTCCCGGCGCGACCTACGGGGCCAAGAACCTGTCCATCCGCAACAAGTCCGACGGCTACTACGGCGGCGCGTTCTACCGCCACAAGCTCTGGTTCGAGGGCTTCTACCTGCAGGCGGGCCTGCGGGTCTGGGCCATGAAGGCCACCCAGACCTCGACCGTGGACAACGGGGACGGCACCTCGACCCGGGTGGAGGTGAAGGGGCCCGGCGGCACCGCCACCAAGCCGGTCTTCGGGGCGGGGCTGCGCCTGAACAGCCACTATTCCATCAGCCTCAACGCCGCCCAGGCGGAGTTCAAGAACGCCGCCGGCGCGGCCAAGAGCGGCACCCTCCTGGAAGCGGCCCTCACCATCCACTTCTGAGGCTGGCCCGGGCCGGCCCCACCTGTCCCTGCGGCCCCGGCTCCATTAAGCTGGAGGGCTGAGGACGCCATGCCCAAGATCCAGATCAACGGCCGCGAGATGGAGGTGCCGGTCGGCACCCTGGTGCTGGACGCCTGCAGGACGGCGGGCATCGACATCCCCCACTACTGCTACCACCCGGCCCTGACGCCGGTGGCCACCTGCCGCATGTGCATGGTGGAGATCAAGGGCATGCCCAAGCTGGCCACCAGCTGCACCACCACCGTGGGGCCCGCGCCGAGGGACAACCCCGAGGGCCTGGCCATGGAGATCTTCACCAACACCAAGGCCGTGGCGGACGCCCGGGCGGGGGTGATGGAGTTCCTCCTCATGAACCACCCCCTGGACTGCCCGATCTGCGACCAGGCCGGGGAGTGCAAGCTGCAGGACTACAGCTACGAGTACGGCAGCGGCGACAGCCGCATGGCCGAGGTCAAGCGCCGCTACCGGTACGAGGACCTGGGCGCCAAGATCGTCATCGACAAGAACCGCTGCATCCACTGCACCCGCTGCGTGCGCTTCACCCAGGAGGTGAGCGGCACCTGGGAGCTCACCGTGGCCCAGCGCGGCTCGAAGCTGGAAGTCACCACCTACAGCGGCAAGAGCATGGACCAGAACGCCTGGGCCGGGAACGTGGTGGACCTCTGCCCCGTGGGCGCCCTGACCTCCCGGGACTTCCGTTTCAACAAGCGGGTCTGGTACCTCAAGCCCGTCCCCACCATCAGCCGCCTCAGCGCCCTGGCGAACCCGATTTGGGCGGACGTGGACCAGAACCAGGTCTGGCGCTTCCGGCCCCGCCCCCAGGAAGGGAAGCTCGGCACCCACTTCGTCAGCGACGAGGAGCGCTACGCCTACCACGCCTATACGGCGGATCCGTCCACGCGCGCCCTCCAGCCGACGCTGAAGGGCTCGGCCTCCACCCTCGACGCCGTCCGCGACGCCCTCCAGGGCGCCGGCAAGGTGGCCGTGGTGGGCCAGGGCGTCTTCGGTTGCGACGGGGCCCAGCGCCTGGGCGAGCTGGCCTCGGCGGAGAACCTCAAGTTCGGCAGCGGGGACAAGATGCTGCCCATCCAGCTGCCCAAGTTCCAGACCAGCGCCGACGGCGTCTTCAACCGCCGGGGTTTCGCCGAGCGGGGCTACCGCTTCGCCAAGCTCGACGAGCTGGAGCAGCTGGTGAAGTCCGGCGACGTGAAGGCCGTGGTCTTCCTCCACGACGCCGACTTCAGCTCCCAGAAGGAGACCGACCGCCTCCTCGAGATCGCGAAGGCGGCCAAGGTCAGCGTGGCCCTCGAGGTCGCGCCTTCGGCCCTGGGCGAGGCCTGCAGCGCCTGGATCCCGGTGGCGAACTACCTCGAGGAATCGGACTTCGTGGTCAACCACGACGGCGAGCTGCGGCGCTACCAGAAGGCCCTGGAGCCGCCCCGCGGCCTGAAGTCCGTGGCCGCCACCGCCAAGGCCCTGGCGCCGGTGGCGGTGCCCGCCTGAGGCGCCCCGCTCCTTGCCGAAGACGCCGCTGATCCTCGCCTACGACGCGGAGTGCAGCTTCTGCTGCCGGCTGATGGACCGCCTGCGGGCGAGGGACCGTCGCGGCCTGCTGGTCTTCTTCCCCCTCCAGTCGAAGGAGCTGGTCATGGTCGCCCCGGAGCTCGCGGGCCGGGACCTGCACGGCGACATCCATGGCCTGGAGGAGGGCACGCGGCGGGTCTGGAAGGGTGCCGCCCTGCTGCCGGAAGTGTGGTCGCGGCTGCCGGGGTGGAAGCTGCTGGCGCCGCTGCTGCGCCTGCCCATCGTGAAACCCGCCTCCATCCTCTGGTGGCGCTGGCGCGTGGCGAGGCGGGTCCAGGTGATGGGGCGGCAGCCGTATCAGGACCGGTTCTAGGGGCCCTTGTGCCGCCTCGGCCTATGCCCGCCGCGGCCACCACAGCGCCACCTCGATCGCCCGGGCGAAGAGCAGCGAGTCCGGCGCGCGGTCGAGGGTGATGCCGAGGGGTGCGGCCATGGTGTTGACCTCAAGCTCCGCCCACGCGGGCTGGAGGGCCCAGGGGGCATGGTGGATCTCGCCGAGGAGCAGTCGGCCATCCTCGTCAGCGGCGTGGAGGCAGTAGCGCTCGGTGAGCCAGTGCTCGAGCGTGCCGGGCCGGGCCGTGAAAGTATCGCCGGACGGTCCGTAGCGCCCGCGGAATCCGGCTGGGGGCTCACCTCGATGGATGCGCGACGACCGGAAGCGGATCGCCTCCCCATCGGCCTCGCAGGCCATCTCGGCGTCCATGTAGGGCAGATGGAAGGTCCGCCGGGCGAAACGCACCGCCAGGGGGTGCGTCGCGTCCAGGCTGAGGAACCAGACACCGGGCCTGCCGTCCCGCACCACGTAGGTGCGGACGTTCAGCTCGACGAAGGCGCTCAGGCCCGGCAGGGGCGGGAGGGCCCGGGCGCGGATGCGGTCCATGCGGAAGGGCACCACCGCCAGCCAGGCGGCCCCGTCGAAGGTGTCGATCCCGAGCCCGTCCGGGATGAGGGGCCGCAGGGCCGCCGGCTCCACGCGCCAGTGCGCGAAGAGCAGGTCGAGCCAGCGCTGGGCCATGACCCAGGGCGCCCGGGGCAGGGGCCAGGGGCGGTGGGCGGTGGCTTGAAGGCAGTCCATGGAGCTCCCCGGCCCGCTGCGGGCGGTTCGACCCCGCGAAGGCCCCTCACAGCATCAGGCGCCGGACCAGCCCGATCCATGGGCTCGTGCCCGAGAAGGCGGCCCCCGCGAAGGTGGCGGTGATGATGAGGGCCGCTCCCAGCAGGGTGGCCTTGTGGAGCTTCCGGCTGGCCACCACGTCGGCGGCCACGTAGCTCAGCAGGATCCCGAGGGTGACGCCGATGCCGAGCGGGATGTTGTGGTTGGGGATGAACGGGAGCCTCACCACCGCCGGCCCCAGCGTGCTGAACATGGCCAGGGCCATGAGCCGGCGATGGACCTCCGGCTTGCGGCGGGTGAGCAGGCCCGCCCCGTACAGCACCACGAAGGGCACGAGGATGGCGAAGAGCTGGATGCCGAGCAGGAAGGGGCCTTCCGGGCTCGCGGGGTCGTGGCGCAAGCGGTCACCCGCGAGCTTGAGGGAGACGAGGGTTCCAAGGACCACCACCAGCGAGGCCAGGGCCAGGCTGGCGAGCCCGAGCGTCCGGTGCAGCGACAGGCGCCGGGACGCGGCCAGGCGGACCTGCACCATGAAGAGCAGGTACCAGGCGGTCATCACCGCGCCGTGCGCATGCACGACCAGGGGAAGGGTGTCCTTGTAGAACAAGGGCGCGAAGAAGTAGGTCCGGAAGAACCCGGCGAAGACAACCAGCAGGAGGCCGAAGGCGACGACCGTGTAGAAACGGCGCGGGTCCGCAGAGGATCGGGGGGCGGCGGGGGGCATGGGCGGCCATTCTAAGGCCGAAGGGCTGGGCGGGTGAATCCCCCCTCGGAGGCGGTTCCGGGGACGCCATCCACCGGCCCTCCGATCGCGGCCTGGCCCGCCTGGGCGTATCCTCGGGCCATGTCCCTCCTGGACCGCATCGCCACCTGGATGGTGGGCTACCTGACCTCGTCGTCGGGGGCCTACCAGCGCCGGGTGCCCAACGACATGGCGCGCCTCAAGGAGATCCTCCGCCCCGGCGACATCCTGCTGGTGGAGGGCGGCACCCGCATCTCCCAGGTGATCATGTACCTCACCCAGAGCTCCTGGAGCCATGCCGCCATCTACGTGGGCGACGCGCTGCTGCGCTGGGGCGGGCCCGAGGCGGACGCCGTGCTGGACGAACTGGGCGCCGAGGCGGGCTTCCTCCTCATCGAGAGCGACATGAAGCGCGGCGTCATCGGCGTGCCCCTCTCGAAATACCAGGGCAACAACCTGCGCATCTGCCGTCCCCACGGCCTGCGGCCCGAGGACCTGGACCGCGTGCTGGAGGAGGTCTTCCGCCATCTCGGCGTGCGCTACGACAAGCGCAACATCTTCGACCTGGCCCGCTACCTCACGCCCTTCCATCTGCTCCCGGCGAAGTTCCGCCGCAAGCCCCTCTACTTCGGCAGCTCGACGAGCCGGGAGATCATCTGCTCGGCGCTCATCGCGAAGGCCTTCTACAAGGTGAACTACCCCATCCAGCCCATCGTCCACGAGACGGGCCGGGGCGGCAGCCACGCCTTCCGGGACCGCGTCACCGTCCGCCATCCGAGCTACATCATGCCCCGCGACTTCGACCTCAGCGCCAACTTCGAGATCGTGAAGCACCACCTGAAGGGCTTCGAGAGCTTCGACTACCGGCAGCTCGCGCTGTTCTGAAGGTCAGGCCTGCGACGTCTGGAGCCGCTTCGGGTCCTCCCAGAACGGGTAGAAGCAGTACCACTGGTCGGGCCGCGCCCGCACGAGGTCCTCGAGGTGGGCCACGTAGCGCCGCATGCCCGCCTCGATGGCGGCCATGCGCTCGCCCCGGCCGCCGACCACCTGGATGGGCGGCTCGAAGACCGCCTCGAAGCGGTGCTCCGCGTTCGTGTAGAAGAAGGCGGGCACGATGGCCGCGCCGGTCATGGCCGCCAGTTCCCAGGGTCCGCGGGGGAAGAAGGCCTCCCGGCCGAAGAAGGGGACGGGCAGGCCGTTGAGGCTGAAGTCGCGGTCCCCCTGCATGCCCACCAGACGGCCCTCCCGGAGGATCTTCACCAGGGGCAGGGTGGCGAAGCCCCCGCCCACGGGCACCCCCACCACGCCGGCGTTCTCGCGCATGCGGGTGCGCAGGCGCTCCACCGGCTCGAAGCGGTCGGGCTTGTAGACCGCGTGGATGCTGCGCCCGCGGCTGCGCAGCAGCAGGCCGCCCAGCTCGTAGCTTCCCAGGTGGGCCGTGAGGAGGATGACGCCCTTTCCCGCGGCGAGGCTCTCCTCCAGGTGCTCGCGGCCGTCGATGCGGTCGATGCACCGCCAGCCCTCCTCCGCCGGACGCTGGCCGAAGCGGAAGAAGTCCACCCAGGAGTAGGCGTGGTTCCGGATGGCCCGCAGCGCCACGCGCCGCACTTCCCGGTGGCCTTCGGGAAGGCCCATCACCTGGGCCATGTTGGCGCAGACCGCGTCCAGGTACTTGGGCCGCAGGGCAACGAAGGCCTCGATGACCTGGTCGGCGATCTCGAAGCCGCGCTCCCGGCGCTCGAAGGCCCGGGCCGCGAAGAGGAAGAGGGGGAAGAGCGTGCCGAAGACCCCGCCGTAGACGAGGTCCAGGACCTTGGAATCGCTCTGCATGCGGTCTTGCATCCACCCCACGCTAGCAGCCGGGCAACCTCAACGATGCACGTTCTGGTTGGGGTTGCGCTCCTCCATCTCCGACCACAGACGCTGGAGGCTCTGGAGGCGCTCCGGGTAGTCCAGGCCGAGGGCGTCCAGGACCTCCTCGTCGTCGGGGTCGAAGGCCACGGGATCCTCCAGTACCTCCGCCGGGAATTCGGGGAAGACCGCCGCCAGCAGGTCCCGGGGGAAGCCCCGGACGCTGAGGGTCCGCACCCCCGGCGTGTCCACCAGCGTCCCGCCGAAGGGAGTCGGCAGCCAACGGGCCGACGTCGTGGTCTGCCGGCCCGTGCCCCACCGGGACATGCCGCCGGTGCGCAGCTCCCGTCCCGGCAGCAGCGCGTTAACCAGGGTGCTCTTGCCCACGCCGCTGTGGCCGACGAGCACCGCCGTGCGGTCTGCCAGCAGCGTGCGCAGGGCGTCCAGGCCCTCGCCGGTCTCGGCGCTGGTCTCCAGGATCGGCACGCCTTGCTCCCGGAGGGGATCCAGCTCGGGCAGGGTGTCCTTTTTCGAGGCGCGGTCGCGCTTGGTGACGATGGCGCGGAAGGCGAGCCCCGCCGCCAGGGCCAGCACCTGGGCCCGCTCCAGCAGCCCCGGCCGCAGGGGCGGGTCCACCACCGCCGCGCAGGCCCAGAGCTCGTCGGCGTTGGCGCAGACCAGCTGCCAGGGCTCCCGGTCGTCGATGCCACCCCGCTTGAGCAGCGTCCGCCGGGGCATAACCGCCACCACCTGGGCCTGGGGCAGGCTGGGATCAGCGGCCTCCAGAGGCACGGGACTGTAGCGCACGCGGTCCCCCACCACCAGCTTCACGCCCTTCAGCTTGCCCCCGAGGGTGGCCCGCAGCTCCGTGCGGTCCGGCAGCTCCAGGTCCACCCACTGGCTGTGGCGCGTGACCAGCGTGGCCTCCGGCAGGTGCAGCCAGGGGCCGGCATCCGGAAGGCGGAGCATGGCGTCCGCGTCGTTGGCCTCGATGCCCGTCTCCAGCCGCTCCGCCCGCTGCTGGCGCCGCTTGCTGTCGGACTTCCGCTCCCGGCTGTAGGCCTCCCGGTGGTCCAGGTCCTGGGCGTGGCGGCTCTGGCCGAGGCGGAACTTGCGGGTCATCACGCCCTGCCGGCGAATTCCCTCGTCTCGGTGCTGACCTTCACCTTCTCGCCCTCCTTGATGAAGAGGGGCACCTTGATCTCGATGCCGGTCTCCAGCTTGGCGGGCTTGGTCACGTTGCCCGACGCGGTGTCGCCCCGGGCGCCGGGCTCGGTGTAGGTCACCGCGAGCTCCACCTGGAGGGGGAGCTGGATGCCGATGGGGTTGCCGTTGAACTTCTGGATCTGGACCAGGGTGCCCTCCAGGAGGAAGTCCAGGGCGTCGCCGAGCATGTCGGGGCCGATCTCGTGGGTCTCGAAGCTCTCCTGGTCCATGAAGTGGCCGCCCTCGCCGTCGGCGTAGAGGAAGCTGGCGGGCACCATCACCAGGTCCGGCTCCTTGAACTTGTCGCCGGCCTTGAAGGTCTTGTCGAAGACCGCGCGGGTGAGGAGGTTGCGCATCTTCAGGCGGACCAGCGTCTGGCCGCCGCGGGCCGTCGGCGTGCTGACCTCGGCGTCGAGGCAGTGGTAGGGGACGCCCTCGTGCTCGAAGAACATCTTCCGCTTGATGTCGATGGCTTCCAGGAGCGCCATGCCAGACCTCGTCAAACGGCCATTCTACCGCGTTCCGCGGGCTTTCCGGAGGTATAGTCTCTCCTTGCAGCCCATCCCATGATCGGAGACCCACGCACCATCGGCCGCTACCACGTCCTGCGCCAGCTCGGCCAGGGCGGCATGGGCGTCGTCTACCTCGCGGAGGACCCCCTCCTCAAGCGGCGCGTGGCCATCAAGGTCGTGAAGGGCGACGGGGAGGTCCGCCAGCAGGCCATGCTGCGGTTCCGCAAGGAGGCCGAGACCTCCGCCCAGCTCAACCACCCCAACGTGGTGACGGTGTTCGACGTGGGCGTGGAGCCCGAGATCGGCCCCTTCCTGGCGATGGAGTACGTGGAGGGCACCGCCCTCAACAAGCACATCAAGGCCGGGGACCTGGACCTCGAGACGCGGATGAAGGTCCTCATCCAGACCAGCCGGGCCCTGCGGGCCGCCCATCGCTGCGCCATCGTGCACCGGGACATCAAGCCCGCGAACATCATGGTGAGCGACGAGGGCCGGGCCAAGCTGATGGACTTCGGCATCGCCCGGACCTTCGCCCAGATCGGGAACCACGCCGAGTCCCTCGTCCTGGGGGACAACTGGCACGATCGCCTCACCCAGGACGCCGCCGAGACCACGGCCCTGCGCATCACCAGCACCGGGGACTTCCTCGGCAGCCCCGCCTATTCGGCGCCGGAGATGCTCCGGGGCTCCCTCGGCACCCCCAGCTCCGACCGCTACTCCTTCGCCGCCTCGGCCTTCGAGCTCATGAGCGGGCGGCTGCCCCACCCGGGCAAGGACATCGGCGCCATCATCACCCACACCCTCCGGTTCCCTCCCGAGATCCCTCCGGACATGCCGCCCCGGATGGCCAGGGTCTTCCGCCGGGCCCTGGAGATGGACCCCGACGACCGCTACCCGACCCTGCTGGACTTCATCGAGGAGCTCATCGACAGCCTGGAGGGGCCGACCTCCCTGCGTTCCCGGCTCTTCGCGACGCTGAACCAGGAGGAGGACATCGGGGCCGCGGGCATCGTGACCCAGCGCCGGACCCAGGCCATGCAGCTCTTCGAGGCCGCCAGCGCCGCCGCCAGCGCCGCCAGCCGGCCCGCGGCGCCGGCGCGGAGGAGCACCGCCAGCGCCGAGCGCATCGAGCTGGCCCAGCCCCTCCCGGGCCCGGCCGGAGGCACGGACACCCACCCCAGCGGCCGCCGCAGCCGCACCTCGCTCAAGCGGGGCACGGCCCCCCCGGCGGTCTCCCCGGGCGTCTGGACGGCGGTGAAGTGGACCCTGGGCCTGGTGCTCGCCCTCCAGCTCTTCTCCTGGGTCGCCCCGCGGCTGGGATGGCGGGACCGGGCGGTGGCGGTGGATTCCATCCCCTCCGGGGCCGAGGTGTTCATCGACGGGAAGTTCATGGGCCGCACCCCCCTCGACCAGATCCGGGTGGACGCGCAGGCGCGCCGCATCCGGGTCCAGAAGGACCAGTATCTCCCCCGGGAGGAAGCCATCGGCGCCGAGGAGCGTTCCCTCCTGATCCGGCTGGAACCCGAGCCCCGGGCCTACCCGGTGGTGTCCGACCCGAGGGGCGCCTCGGTGTTCCTCAATGGCGTCCGGGTCGGGACCACCCCCATGGAGGCGCTGCCCATGACCATGGACGGCCGCGGGGAACTCCGGATCATGATGCCGGGCTACCGGACCTGGCTGGGACGGGTCGAGCCGGGGCAGCCCCTGCCCAACCCGATCCAGCTCCAGCGGGCCGAGGAGGGCGGGACGTGAGGGGAGGGACTATGCTGGCAGCCACGGGAGCCCCATGAGCGAACTCCGGACCATCGGCCGCTACCAAGTCCAGAAACTGCTGGGCCAGGGCGGCATGGGCATGGTCTTCCTCGCCGAGGACCCGCTCCTGAAGCGCCGGGTGGCCATCAAGGTCGTCAAGGCCGAGGGCGGCGCGGAGGTGGCCCAGGCCCTGGACCGCTTCAAGCGCGAGGCCGAGATCAGCGCCCAGCTCAACCATCCCAACGTGGTCACCATCCACGACGTGGGCGAGGAGCCCGGCCTGGGCCCCTTCATGGCCATGGAGTACGTGGAGGGCAAGACCCTCGACAGCCTGATCGACGGCCAGGCTCTGGACCTGGAGGGCTGCCTCAACGTCCTGATCCAGGCCATGCGGGCCCTGCGGGCGGCGCACCGCCTGGCCATCGTCCACCGGGACGTGAAGCCCGAGAACATCCTCGTCACCGGTGAGGGGCGCGTGAAGCTGATGGACTTCGGCATCGCCCGGACCATGGCCCCCCGGGCCACCGCCGCCGGGGACTTCTTCGGCTCCCCGCCCTACACCGCCCCGGAGCTGCTCCGGGGACAGGACCCGACCACCAACTCGGACCGCTACGCCTTCGCCGCCACGGCCATGGAGCTCCTCACCGGCCAGCTTCCGCACCCCGGGACCACCGTGGCCGAGGTGGTGAACCACATCCTGCACGAGCCTCCGGCCATCCCCCCCGAACTCCCGGCGGCCTGCGCGGCGCCCTTCCTGAAGGCCCTCAACGCGGACCCGGAGGAGCGCTACGACAGCCTCCCCGAGTTCATGGCGGACCTCATCCAGGGCCTGGGCCTCCCGGAGGCCCACGAGAAGCGCCTCCTGGAGGCCCTCACCACCGAGGGCGGGGCCACCGACATCGGGCTCGTCCGCCGGCTCCAGCACCGACCCGCCATGACCTCGGCGAAATCGGCCTCCCTGCAGGCCTCGGGCACCTTCGCGCAGTCGCCCCTCAGCTCCGGGAACTTCGCGCCGCTCTCCACCCCCGGCACGCCCCTCAAGATCACCCTGGACAAGGCGGAGGAGCCCGAGGGGGAGGCCGCGCCGGAGGTGGAGGAGGCGCCCCCGGCGCCGGGGAAGGCCGCGCCCCCCGCCAAGCCCGGATCCGCGAAGCCGGGAGCCCGGACCCCTGCCGCGGCGAGGCCCGGAACCGAGACCTCGGCGGCCGGCGGGCTCGACGGGGTGTTCCTCCGGAACCTGGGGCTGGGCCTCGGGGCGGGCTTCGTGGCCGCCCAGCTGCTCTGGTGGGCCCTCGGGCTGACGCGCTAGCTAGCGGGCCCTGCCTCAGGCCAGCAGCTTCATCAGCAGGAAGACGCCCCCGTTCCAGGCCGCATGCACGGCGATGGGCGCCAGGAGGCTGCCGGTGCGCCGCGCGGCCAGCCCCAGCACGGCGCCCAGGGCGAAGAGGGTGGGCAGGGCGAGGGGCTGGAGGTGGATGGCCGCGAAGGCCAGGGCCGACAGGGGGATCGCCCAGGACGGCCCGAGCCGGGACTGGAGCCAGGGCAGCAGCGTGCCCCGGAACATGAGCTCCTCGAAGGCGGGGGCGAGCCCCGCCATCGTGAGGAAGAGGAGGGCGGTCGACAGGATCCCGCGGGAGCCGCGGATCATCTCCAGCAGCTCCCGCTGCGGCGGCGGGGCGTTCCGGAGCAGGGGCGCCAGGACCAGGGCCACGCCCGCCACCAGGGCGACCGCCAGCGCGAGGAAGCCCGCCGCCCAGCCCAGGGCGCGCAGCGGCGAAGGCGAGCCCACGCGGGCGAGGAGGCCCCGCGGGCCCCGGCCCTCGAGGGCCCCGAGGATGGACGCGCCGACCAGGGCGTGGAAGGCGTAGACGAGGAGGAGCTGGGCGGCCTGGAGGGCGGGCGCCAGGCGGATGAGGAAGGCCGCCACGCTGCCGGAGAGCATCAGGGCGAGGATCCAGAGCCCGAATGCCCAGGCGAGGTTCCGGCCGTCCAGGGGCGAGGGCCGCAGCTCGAGGCGGGGCGGCACTTTCCGCGTGACGATGAGGAAGATCCCGAAGGCGACCCCGGCCGCCAGGAGCAGCAGCACCGCCAGGCCCAGGACCGCGAAGCCGATGAAGCGGGCCCCCAGCGCCCGGCGGGCGGCCTCCCGGATCGTCTGGGCCCCCGCCGGATCGTGGGCCCGGTCCCGCAGCCTCGCCTCCAGCAGGCGTGCGGCGTAGCGGTCCCCCAGCGCCCGGTAGACCTCCGGCCGGGGTGCCTCGGGGAGGGGCCCGTCCAGGTAGGCCGCCCGGAAGTGCTCCCGGAAGGCCGCGCCCGCCCCGGCGGGCTCCGGCCCCTCCAGGGCCAGGGCCCGGGCCGTGGCGAGGTCCTTCCCCTCCGCGGCCAGGACGGCGCCGGCGGCCCGGTCCCAGGGCTGGAGCAGCGTCCGGGCCAGACGGGGGAAGCCGGGCGCCCCTGCGGGGCGCAGCTCGAGCGCGAAAGCCTGGAACTCCGCGACGCGCGCGGGGAGCCCCGCCGAGGTGGCGGGCGCCGGGGCCCCGGTGGGCCAGCGCTGCACCACCGAAAGGAACCCCAGGGCGACCACCAGTGTCCAGAGCATCCCCAGCAGGGGATCGAGGGTGGGGCCGAAGCGGAAGGCGGGCCGGCGGGAGGTCTCGGATTCCGTCATGCCATGAGCATCGCTCAGGTAGCCTGGACTCACCATGGACGAAAAGGTTCCCTTCACCCACCCCATCGAAGTGCGGTTCCGGGACCTGGACGCCCTCGGCCACGTGAACAACGCCGTCCTCGTGACCTTCCTGGAGCACGCGCGCTGGCAGTGGTGGCACGCCTACCTCGGCGAGCGGCCCTTCGCCGACGAGGGCTTCCTGATCGCCCGCATCGAGGTGGACTACCGTCGCCCGATCCTCATCGAGGACCATCCGGTGGTGGAAGTGAGGGTCTCCCGTCTCGGGACCACGAGCTTCGACCTGGTCTACCGCGTCCTCAGCCGCCGGGACGGCGCCGTGCTGGCCGAGGCGAAGACCGTGCAGGTGATGATGGATCCGGCCTTCGCCAAGACCGTGCCGATCCGGGCGGAGACGCGGGCCTGGATGGAACGTCAGCCATGATCCTCGGCACCGCCGCCTGGCTTGAAGGCCCGGTCGAGCGCCGCGCGCTGGTCGCGCGGCTTGGGGAGGACCGCGTGGCGGACCTTTCCCGCGTGGAGGTGGTGCGGCTGAGGAAGCTCGGGGAGGGGCGGGCGGAGGATCTCGCGGAGGCCCTGGTGCCGTCGAGCCTGCGACTGCTGCTGGAATCCGGGCCGCGGGCCCTGCAGCGGGCGAAGCAGACCCTGGCCTACGCCGAGAAGTGGGCGAAGCGCGGGGACCTTCCGGACAGCCTCGCGCCGAGGCTGGACTCGGTGCGCCTCCTGCCCTGCCTGCCCCGGCCCGCCGCGCTGCGCACGACCTCCGGCGTCCTCCTCGATCGGCTGGCCCTGCGCGGCCCGGGGGCCGAGCTGGCTCCGCCCGCCTTCGCGACCCTGGCCGTGGCCGGCCTGTCCGGGGGGCGCATCGGCGGCTGGTGCCTGGCGCTGGAAGGGGCGGACGCCACCGCCATCGGCGGCTGGCTCTGCACCGGCTCGTTGCCGGCGGGCCGGCTCGAGCTTGCCCAGGGCCCGCACCACCGCAGCGCGCCGCTCGCGGCCTGGGAGGAGGCCGTCGTGCCGGACCTGCGCCCCGCCGAGCTTTGCCTGTTGCCGCCCCCCCGATGGAAGGCGCTGCCCGAGGCCGAGGGCCCGCTCCGCATGGAGCTCCGAGCCCCCTGGGAGACGCTCCGCCTGACCGCCGCCTCGCGCGGCTGAGGCCCCGGCACGGGAGCCGCGCGGGCGGCGAGGTTCAGCCCTTGCCGCCGAACTTGAACATCCCCTTCGCGCCTTCGAGGAGCCCCTGCACGGAGCCCTTGAGCTCCGAGGCGGTCTCCAGGGCCTTGTCCTTGACGCTGGTCTTCTCCGCGGGCTTCTGGAAATAGGGGTGGTTCGGGTTGATGTTGTACGCCATCTCCCAGTAGCGCGTCGCCCGGGTGTGCATGCCGTGGGCCTGGTAGGTCTGGGCGAGCTTGATCGCGCTTTCCACGTCCCGCTTGTCCAGGGCGAGGCAGCGCTCGAGGGCCGCGACCAGCCCCCGGTGGTCGCCGCCCTTGGCTTCCAGGATCTGGGCCAGGAGGGCGTGGGCGTCGCGCTTGTCGGGCTCCGCCTCCACGGCGGCCTGGGCCTGCTCCGCGGCAGCCTCCAGCCGTCCGGCCTCGAAGAGGCGCTTCGCCTTGGACATGGGGTCCTGGGGGCCGGAATCCAGGATCGGGTCGTGGGGCATGGAGGACTCGAGTTCGATCGCCAGGACCGAACCGGGCTCGGGCAGGTCGAAGTCGTCCAGGGTGGGGACCATGGGGGCGGCGGGGACGGGCGGCGCGGGCGCCGGGGCCGGCGTGGGGGCCGGCGGCGCCGGGGGCCCGCCCGCGCCGCGCTCCTGGTACTGGAGCATGGTGAGGGCCTCGGCCAGCTCGCGGCGGCGGAGAGCCACCTGGAGCCGCTGCTCCGCGGGGAAGTTCTCGGGGTTCCACTGGGCCGCGAGGCGCAGGTACGCGGCCCGGACCTCGTCGGGACCGGCGCCTTCTCGGACTTGGAGGACTTCGTAGGGGTTCACGATGCCGCCAGGGTGGGCTCCGGGTGGAGCGGTTCGTCGAGGGTCCCAGGATAATCCCCGGGACCTCCCCTGGGGAGTACCAGGAAGGGAGAGGACGGGGATCACACCACCGACCCTTCCCTGGACCCCCTCAAAAGGCGACGCCGAAGGCCTCCCCCTCGAGCCAGGCCCCGGTCCTCCACACCGGGTAGGCCGTGCTCCGACGCCAGGCGGTGGAGCAGATGAGCAGGACCGAGACGGAGGGAAACTCGACCGCGACGGCGTCCAGCATCCCCTTCCACCAGGCGGGAGGACGGACGGTGACGTGGGCGTTCTCCCCGTTGGGCAGCCGGGCGGCCGCCGGGTAGCAGGCGACGTTCAGCACGAGGAGGCGCGTCGCGAGGGAGAGCATGTCGCGCAGGACGGCGGGGACGTCCGCGATGAAGACGTGCTCCAGCACGTCGAAGGAGACCACGCAGTCCACCGGCCGCCGTTCGTCCAGGCCCCGGGCCGGCTCATAGCGCAGCGCCTCCCGGAGCCCGAAGTAGTCCCGCGCCGACTGGCCCGTGGCCTCGTCGAAGCCGGCCGCTTCCCAGTCGGAGCCTCCGCTCCCGTAGTCGAGGAGGCTCCCGACCCCGTGCTCGCGGAGGACCGGGCGCAGCTGCGCCCGGTAGGGCCGGAGCTCGAAGTCGCTGAAGGCCTGCGCGACCTTCCGGTCGTCGGAGCGCACGTAGCCCTCCCGCGCCATCCGTTCGTACAACTCCAGGAGCTGCCTGCCCTTGGTGCTGAAAGTCGGTCCCTGCATGTCGGTCCCCCGCCGGCCTTGGCGCCGGGTGGCGCGGTCCCGCCCGGCGTCCCGGACAGGGCCCGCGGCGATCCTGACGATGCTAGCGGGAGCCTGGCCTCAACCCCTCAGCATCCCGGCGATGAGGAAGGCCATCTCCAGGCTTTGCTGGCCGTTGAGCCGGGGGTCGCAGCCCGTCTCGTAGGCCCGGGGGAGGTCGGCCTCGCTGGGCCCGGCGCTGCCGCCGACGCACTCGGTGACGGCCTCGCCAGTGAGCTCGAAGTGGACGCCGCCGAGGTGGGAGCCGTGCTCCCGGTGGATCTCGAAGGCCCGCCGCAGCTCGCCGAGGATGGCGTCGAAGCGGCGGGTCTTGAGGCCGCTGTCGAGCTTGATGCCGTTCCCGTGCATGGGGTCGCAGGACCAGAGCACCTGCCGCCCGGCGCGCTTCACGGCCCGGATGAAGGGGGGCAGGGCCTCGGCGATACCGTTCACGCCGAACCGGGTGATGAGGGTGATGCGGCCCGGGCGCTGGTGGGGATCCAGGAGGTCCAGGATCCTGACGAGGTCCTCGGGAGTGGCGCTGGGTCCCACCTTCACGCTGACGGGGTTGGCGATGCCGCGCAGGTACTCCAGGTGGGCGCCGCCCAGGCTGCGCGTGCGCTCGCCGACCCAGAGCATGTGGGCGCCGAGGTTGTAGTGGGCGCCGCGGCCCAGGCCCTGGGCGCGGCCCTCCCCGCCGCCGGGGACCCAGCGGGTCAGCGCCTCCTCGTAGGGCAGGAGGAGCGCCTCGTGGCTGGTGAAGAGGTCGATGCGCTCCAGGGCGCCCCGTTCGAGGTTGCCCAGCGCGCTGAGGAAGTCCAGGCTCTCCTTCACCTGTTCCAGCACCTCCCGGTAGGCCTGGGTGGACGGCTGGTGGAGCTCCCAGCGCTCGGGATGGTGCAGGTCCGCGAAGCCGCCCTCGATCAGGGCCCTCAGATGGTTCAGGGTGGACGCCGCGTGGAAGTAGGCCTGGACCATGCGGTGGGGATCGGGGCGGCGGGCGCCCTCGGTGGCGGCGAGGCCGTTGACGAGATCCCCCCGGTAGCTGGGCAGCTCCCGCCCGCGGACGGTCTCCGTGTCGCTGCTCCGGGGCTTGGCGTACTGCCCGGCGATGCGGCCCACCCGCACGACGGGCCGCCGGCCGCTGTGGGTGAGCACCACGGACATCTGCAGGAGGACCCGCAGCTTGTCCGCGATGGCCTCCGCGGTGCAGTCCTTGAACTGCTCGGCGCAGTCGCCGCCCTGGAGGAGGAAGCGCTTCCCCGCCGCGGCCTCCGCCAGCAGGTCCCGGAGGCGGTCCACCTCCTCGGGCACCACCAGGGGCGGCAGGCGCCGGAGCTGCGCCAGGGCCTGCTCCACCTCCGAGGGCTCCGGATAGGCGGGCTGCTGGGCCGCGGGACAGGCCTGCCAGCTGTGGGGGTTCCAGGTCGGGAGCTTCGCCATGCCGCAGTCTAGCGGCCCTTGCGGTCCGATCGGTGCGGTTCCGAACGGACCGTTAGGGCCGCTTGTGCCGGTCACGGTCTAGCGGCCCTTGCGGTCCGATCGGTGCGGTTCCGAACGGACCGTCAGGGCCGCTTGTGCCGGCCCCGGTCCCGCCAGCGCGGCGGGGGGCTCCCCGGGCCTCAGGCCGGGGCCTCCCAGTCCACGGGCTCGGTCCACCGGTAACCCTCCCGCCCGACCGTGGCGATCCACGTGTGGCCGTCGGTCCCCTCCAGCTTCCTGCGCAGGTTGGCGACGTGGACGTCCACGGTGCGGGGGGAGGGCCGGGCGTCGGCCTCCCACGCGAGCTGGAGGAGCTCGTTCCGGCTGTGGGTCCGGCCCGGGTGGGTGACGAGGATCTCCAGCAGCCGGAACTCGCGCGGCGTCAGGTCGAGGGCCTTGCCGTCCCGGGAGACCTCGAGGGCGGGGATGTTGAAGCGGAAGGGGCCCGAGCGCATGGTCTGGGGCCGGTCCACGGGGCGGGTGCGCCGCAGGATGGCCTTGACCCGCGCCACCAGTTCCAGCACCGAGAAGGGCTTCACGAGGTAGTCGTCGGCGCCCAGGGAGAGGCCCTGCACCCGGTCGTTCTCGGCGCCCCTGGCGGTGAGCATGAGCACCGGCACCTGGTCCTGCCGCTCGCGGAGCGCCCGCAGGACGCGGAAGCCGTCCATCTCCGGCAGCATCAGGTCGAGGATGATGAGGTCCGCGGGCCGCGCCTGCTGGGAGGCCAGGGCGGGGATGCCGTCCGCCACCGCGTCCACGGTGTAGCCTTCGAAGGTCAGGTTGTTGGCGAGCAGTTGGCGGAGGCTCGGCTCATCCTCCACCACGAGGATGTGGGTCACGCGCGGGCCTCAAGGAACAGTGCCTCCACGTTCCCGGACTTCCCCGTGAATTGCAACCGCGACGCGTCGTTCGGCGGCGCCGGCTAGGAGCCCGTCCCGGCCCGGAGCGCCGAAGGCGTTCCGCGCAGGCGCTGCCACCAGCCCGCCAGCCCCTGCCGCTCGGCGCCCGGAGCGGGGGCGGCGGGGATCTCGAGGGTGGCGATGAGGCCCTTGCCCCCGCCGGTGCTGAAGACGAGGCCCCAGCCCTCGCGGTCGGCCACCTGGCAGAGCAGGCTGACCCCCAGTCCCTGGCCCTCCCGCTTGAAGCCCTCCCGCCCCTTCAGCCGGAAGCGCATGTAGGGCCGGCCGAGGGTCGCGAGCTGGGCCGCGTCCAGGGGCTGGCCTTCGTCGGACACGCGGAGGAAGAAGCGCTTCCGCACCCTCCACGTCTCCAGGGTGACCTTCCCCTCGCCGTGGAAGAGGGCGTTCTCCAGCAGGGTGAAGAGGGCCGACCGCAGGCTGGAGAGGGCGGCCCGGCCGGCCTCCTCGCAGAGGAGCAGCTCCAGCGGGCGACGCTCCGCCTCGAAGGCGACCTCGAGGTCCGAGGCCACGTCCCGGAGCCACTCCGGGGTCACCGCCGCCCTGGGGGACCCGCTGGATTCGCCCTTCAGCGCCGTGAGGCCGGTCTCGATGAGCACGGTGAGCCGGTCCACCTCCTCCCCCAGCTTGAGCAGCTCCTCGTCGGTCTGGTCCTGGGTGAGCCGGCCCAGGCGGAGGGTGTCGCAGCGGAACTTGAGCACGGCCAGGGGCGTCTTGAGGCTGTGGGTGAGGCTGGCGAGCCGGTCCATGTCCAGGATGGCCCGCTGCCGGGCGCGGTGGCGCAGCCAAAGCCCCAGGGCCACGAGGAGCGCGACGCCCGCCGCGATGCCCCGGGTCAGCCAGATCCGGGTGGCGATCTCGCTGCGGAAGCCCTGGAGCTGGTCCTCCCAGGGGATGGCCACGAGGGTCCACTCCTTGCCGAAGTAGTCGCTGGTGGCGGCGAAGAAGACGGTGGGCCCGGCCAGCATCACCCGGCCGGGATCCGCCTGCAGGTTGGGCTCGCGGCCCCAGTCCTCCAGGGACATCCCGCGCTTCAGCATGCCGTCGACCACCAGGGCGACGCGGATGGGGGCCTTGTCGCCGTAGGTCTGGCGCAGGGCGGCCTCGACGTCGGGGGAACCGGGCTCCCAGCGCTTCACGATGATCCACTGGTCCCCCAGGAGGACCGTGCTGGCGATGCGGCCATGGTCGGGGTCCTCCGCGGCGTTGGGGAGCCACTGGAAGCGCTGGGCCATCTCCGCCTGCGTGATCCAGTTGCGGTAGGTCTGGACCAGGGGGCTCTCGGTGGCCCGGACGAAGCGGTTCCCCTCCCGGACCCACAGCGCGCGCGTCTCCCAGCGGTTCAGGGCCGCCACCACCAGCGGCTGCTTGCGGAGGAATTCCTTCACGCCCGGCTCGTCCCCCTCCCGGAAGTTGGGGAGCCAGGGAAGGGCCATCCAGTGCTTCTCCACGAGGGAGGTGTTGTCGAAGTTCTTGGCCTGGAAGGCCTCCAGGAGCTGCTGCCGGTGGTTCTTCGCGAGCTGCCTCGGAGCCCAGAAGAGGCCCAGCGCGACGACCGCGCCGGCGAGGACGAGCAGGAAGAGCCCGCCGTACTGCTGCACCTGCTGCCAGACGGTCCGCTTCGCGCCGCCGCGGCTGGGCTGGAACCGGGTGATGCGGCGGCTCAGCACGGGCTCACCCCAGGTCCAGCATGCGCTGGAGGGGGCGCAGGGCCCGGACCCGAACCCCCTCCTCGAGGGTGATCTCAGGCTGGAGGTCGCGGAGGGCGAGGCAGAGCTTCTCCAGGGAGTTCAGCTTCATGTACGGGCACAGGGAGCAGTTGCAGCCGCTGTCCGCGGGCGCGGGCACCAGCTCGGCGTCGGGCCGAGCGCGGCGCATCTGGTGCAGGATGCCCGCCTCCGTGGCGACGATGAAGGCTCGCGCCGGGCTCTCCTTCACGTAGCGGAGCAGGGCCGCGGTGCTGCCCACGAAGTCCGCCAGCTGGCTCACGGTGGCGTCGCACTCCGGATGGGCGATGAGCTTCGCCTCGGGGTGCTGCGCCTTGAGGGCCGCCACCCGCTTGGCGGTGAACTGTTCGTGCACGATGCAGAAGCCCGGCCACAGGACCATGTCGCGGCCGGTCTGCCGCATGACCCACTTGCCGAGGTGGCGGTCCGGAGCGAAGACGATGGGCCGGCCCTCCGGGATGCTCTCCACCACGCGCACGGCGTTGCTGCTGGTGCAGATCACGGTGCTCAGCGCCTTCACCTCGGCGGAGCAGTTGATGTAGCTCACCACCTCGTGGTCCGGGAACTGCCGGAGCCAGCGTCCGAAGGCCTCGCCGGTGCAGCGGTCCGCGAGGCTGCAGCCCGCGTCCAGGTCGGGAATCACCACGCGCTTCGACGGGTTCAGGATCTTCGCGGTCTCCGCCATGAAGTGGACGCCGCAGAAGGCGATGACGTCCGCGTCCGTTCGCGCGGCCTGCTGGCTGAGCTGCAGGCTGTCCCCCACGAAGTCCGCCAGGTCCTGGATCTCGGGCTCCTGGTAGTAGTGGGCCAGGATCACCGCGTTGCGCTCGGCCTTGAGGCGGCGGATCTCGGCGACGAGGTCCAGGGCGGGATCCAGGCTCTCCAGGTCGGGGACGTAGGGGGCTGCGACGGTCATGGAGCCAGTTTAGGCCCTGCGGGAGAGGAACGCGGCGACGCGCCGCCGGGGGCCCTCCTCGAGGAAGGCCTCCGAGAACACCGCGCGCTCCCAGGCGAGGGCGGCCGGACGGGAGAGACACGATTGGTGATCCCTCAATCCTGCCAGCAGGTGAAGGGCCCTGGAATCTGCACTATCGCCTTGTTTTTCAAGGCTTCCGGACCTACCCTGGTCCTGGCGTTGGGCCAAATCACCAGGGCGTGTCTCCGAGCTCTCGATCAGGGGCTTGGGATCGTTCTTTTTCATCACATCCACGGGGAGGGTGGCATGGGCAAGGCGGCGGCTACGGGCGACATCTTAAGGCTCGACCAGGTGAAGGTCAGCCAGTACTTCGGATGCAACACCTTCGGCGACCGCGCCATGAAGGAGCGGCTCCCCAAGGACGTCCACAAGGCCTTCAAGGAGGCCCTCCGGAAGGGCCTGCGCCTCAGCCCCGAGGTGGCCCACGGCGTGGCCCAGGCGATGAAGGAGTGGGCCCTGGAGCGCGGCGCCACCCACTTCACCCACTGGTTCCTGCCCATGACTGGGGCCACCGCGGAAAAGCACGACGCCTTCATCAGCTGGGACGAGCCGGGCCAGGTCATCGAGCGCTTCAGCGGCTCCCAGCTCACCCAGGGCGAGCCGGACGCCAGTTCCTTCCCCAGCGGCGGGCTGCGGGCCACCTTCGAGGCCCGGGGCTACACGGCCTGGGACCCCACCTCGCCGGCCTTCCTGATGGAGGGGCCGCTCGGGATCACGCTGTGCGTCCCCACGGCCTTCGTGGGCTACCACGGCGAGGCCCTGGACCAGAAGGTGCCGCTCCTGCGCTCCATGGACGTGGTCAGCAAGGCCGCCGTCCGCGGCCTCAAGCGCTTCGGGATCCAAGCCGACCACGTGGTGGCCCAGTGCGGGCCCGAGCAGGAGTACTTCCTGGTGGACCTGGAGCTGGCGCGGCGGCGCCCGGACCTCCTCTTCGCCCAGCGCACCCTCCAGGGCGCGCGGCCGCCGAAGGGCCAGGAGCTGGAGGACCACTACTTCGGCTCCATCAAGGAGCGGGTTCTCGGCTTCATGCAGGAAGTCGAGCTGGAGTGCTTCAAGCTCGGCATCCCCGCCAAGACCCGCCACAACGAGGTGGCGCCCAACCAGTTCGAGATCGCGCCCATCTACGAGGCCGCGAACCTGGCCTCGGACCACAACCAGCTCCTGATGGAGCTCCTCAAGACCGTGGGCGAGCGCCACGGCTTCATGGTCCTCCTCCACGAGAAGCCCTTCGCCGGCGTCAACGGCAGCGGGAAGCACGTGAACTGGAGCCTCGCCACCGACGGCGGGATGAACCTGCTGGAGCCCGGGCGGACGCCGGAGGAGAACCTCAGCTTCCTCTACTTCCTCGCGGCCACCCTCAAGGCCATCCACCGCCACGGCGGACTGCTCCGGGCGGCCATCGCCTCGGCCAACAACGACCACCGCCTGGGCGCCAACGAGGCGCCGCCGGCCATCATGAGCGTCTTCCTCGGCGGCCACCTGAACAGCATCCTCGACGCCATCGAGCGGGGCGAGATCAGCGGCCGCGCCGAGCAGCAGCTCCTCGAGATCGCCAACCTCCCGCACATCGAGAAGGACTTCACCGACCGCAACCGCACCTCCCCCTTCGCGTTCACCGGGAACAAGTTCGAGTTCAGGGCGGTGGGGTCGAGCCAGCCCATCGCGCTGCCGCTCACGGTCATCAACGCCTGCGTGGCGGAGGCCCTCGCCGAGCTGAACCTGGCCCTGGAGGCCGAGGAGGGCCGGGGAACGCCCCACCGGGAGGCGGTCCTGGCCGTCGTCCGCCAGGCGGTCGTCGAGACCAGGGCGATCCGCTTCGAGGGCAACGGCTACAGCGAGGAATGGAAGGCCGAAGCCGAGCGCCGCGGACTGCCCCACGCCAAGGACACGGTCGCGGCCCTCGGGATCTGGGAGGGCGAGGCCTCCAAGGCCGCCTTCGTGCGGACCGGCGTGCTCACCTCCGAGGAGCTCGAGGCCCGGGTCCACATCCGCCACGAGCAGTACCAGAAGGCGCTGGGGATCGAAGCCCAGGTGCTCCGGGAGATGGCCGAGACCCAGATCCTTCCCGCGGTGCTGGCCGACCTCGGCGCGAGGGCCGGGGCGCTGAACGCGCTGGCCCAGGCGGGCCTCGACGTGCCCGAGGGCCTGAAGGCGGCTCTCCAGGCCCAGGCCCACCTGGCCGGCGAGGCCCAGGCCCGCCTCCTGGCCCTGGTCAAGGCCCTCGCGGAGGCGGAGGCCCACGAGCACCATGACGCCCGCACGGCGGCCTTCGGCCACGGCGTGCGCGGGGCCATGGACGCGCTCCGGGACGTGCTGGACACGCTGGAGGAGGGCTGCGACGCCGAGCGCTGGCCCCTCCCGAAGTACCGCGACCTCCTCGCCCCGCTCTCCTGAGGGGGCCAGGAACTCGAAGGGGCCGGCGAAGGCCCCTTCCCGTTTCCGGAGCTTGGCCATTCGGCCCCTTGCGGCGATGCTGGTTGAATTGGTTGGAACCCACGGAGCCTCCGCCTCATCCATCGGCGGGTGCCCCCCAAGGGATCGGAGTGACGACGTATGGCGCGAATCGAGGCGAAGTGCGGCCTGTTCCAGGTGTCCCGGGGGCTGGCCCTCCTCGCGGGGGCCTCGGCCCTCTCGGCCCAGGGGATGCTCGCCCTGCCGGCCTCCGACCCCGCCGGCATCGCCCGGTCGGGCGCGGGGGTGGCCTTCGGCCGCAGCCTCGAGGCGGCCTCGCTGAACCCCGCCCTCCTGGTCACGCTGCCCGACCGCCTCAACGTCTTCCTCAGCGGCGGCCAGGAATTCCAGAGCGCCCAGGACACCCTGGAGAGCAACCAGCGGATCAACTACACCACGGACCGGAACCGCGTCCTGCCCGCCTTCGGGCTGGGCTGGAGCTACAACAAGAAGGTGGCCCTCGGCCTCAAGGTGGACGCTCCCTACCTCCGCCACGGCCTCTTCGGCCCCGCCACCACCACGCGCTTCCTGGGGGACGAGATCAGCCTGGAGGCCCGGCGGGTCGAATTCCAGGTCGCCGTGGCCCTCCGGGAGAGCGTGTCCCTGGGCTTCGGCGTCGGGGTCGCCCGCCTCGACTACGCCTCCGGCGCGGCCCTGCGCGCCGTCGTGCCCGTGGACCCCGCCGCCCCCGCCGGGGCCGGCAACCCCGCCCTCGGCCTCATGGAAGTGCGGGTGCGGGAGGAGGGCCAGGTGACGGTCCCCAGCGCCTCCCTCGGCCTGCGCTGGGCCATCAACCCCCGATGGACCCTGGGCTTCGCCTACCAGGGACCCCTGCAGGGCGACGTGAAGCTCAAGGCCTCCTATGGCGACCGCGAGCCCGCCTACGTGGCCACCGACGGCCTGGGCGCGCCCCCGCTGGGCATCTCGACCCAGGGAGCGGCGCTGAAGGGCCTCTCGACGCCCACCGCGGGGAAGGAGCGCCTCCAGCTGCCGGCGCGGGCCGCCCTCGGCCTCCGGCACCGCAGCAACAACGTCTTCACCTGGGAGGTGGACCTGCGCTACCTGGACGGCGCGAAGCTCCAGCTGCCGGGTCCCGCGGGGCTGCGCACCCCGGGCGGGCAGGTCTCCAACCCGTCCTCCCCCGTCGTCGGCCAACGCAGCCTCGGCCTCAGCTTGATGGGGGAGCTCGCCATCGCGAAGGCCTGGACCGTCCGCGCGGGGATGTCGCTGGACCAGGCCCTGCGCGAGGACGCCCTTGTCGAGCCGCTCCTGGGCGGGGCCCGCTCGGCGGGCTTCTCGGGCGGGGTGGCCTACCGTTTCGGCCGGGGCGAACTCTCCCTCGGCTACCAGGTGCGCCAGTCCCAGGACGTGGACTCCAGCACCCTGGACGGAGTCTGGAGCATCACCGGCTACCGGCCCACGGGCACCCGCACCCGGATCGAGAACTCCGGCCACGTCTACGCGCTGGGGTACAAGGTCTCCTTCTGATGCGCCTCCTGGGGCCCCACGCCTGCGAGGAGGCCCTGGCGCGGGGGGAGCTGCAGGTGCTGCGCATCGCCGAGTCCGCCTGGGCCCGGCACGCCCGACTCCGGGAGGCGGCCCGCGCGGCCGGGGTGGTGGTCCACCGGGAACCGGGCGAAGCCCTGGACCGCCGGGCCGAGGGGCAGCGGCACAACGGAGTGCTCGGGGAGGGGGTTTCCGTGGCCCTGTCCAGCCTGGAAGACCTGGCGGCCCGGGTCCGCGATCGCGGAGCGGCGGCGCTGGTGCTGGCCCTGGACGGGATCACCGACCCCCACAACTTCGGAGCCATCCTCCGCACCGCCGCGGCGGCGGGCGTGGACGGCGTGGTCTTTCCCGAACGGCGCAGTGCGCAGGTGAACGAAGCCGTGGTGCGGGCCTCGGCCGGGACCGCCGGGCGCGTGCCACTCGTCAGGGTGGTGAACCTGGGCCGGGCCCTGGAGGCCCTCAAGGAGGCCGGCGCCTGGGTCTACGGGCTGGCGGCCGGCCCCGGAAGCCGGCCGCTCTTCGGGGAGGCCTTCGACCGGGCCACGGTGCTCGTCCTGGGCGCGGAGGGCGAGGGGCTGCACCAGAAGATCGCGGAACGCTGCGACGGGCGCCTGGCCCTGCCGATGCCGGGCGGGACCGAGAGCCTGAACGTCAGCGCGGCGGCCGCGGCGGCCCTCTACCTCGTGCTGGCCCGGCGGGGCTGAAGGGCGCTTCTTTCCCCTTGCTGGCCTCCTAGCCCCGTGATAGCCTGCATGTTCCGTCTCAGGAAAGCCCTGCCTCGCAGCGCCCTACCTGGACGGTTGCAGGGACACATCGCCGAGATGGCCGAGTGGTTAATGGCAGCAGACTGTAAATCTGCCGCGCTGACGCGCTACGGAGGTTCGAATCCTTCTCTCGGCACCAGCTCTTTCGCGGAAGGCTGGGTTCTCTTTCGAAGGACGAGGCGGGAATAGCTCAGTTGGTAGAGCGTCAGCCTTCCAAGCTGAATGTCGCGGGTTCGAGCCCCGTTTCCCGCTCCAGCCCCGCCCGGGAGCCCCGCTCCCCGAAGGCAACAGGCCCACATAGCTCAGTGGCAGAGCACTTCCTTGGTAAGGAAGAGGTCCCCGGTTCAATCCCGGGTGTGGGCTCCAGTCCTGACCTGATCAACCCCCCAAGCTCCCCACATCCCATCCACTTCAACGGAGGCACTCGTGGCCAAGGAAAAATTTGATCGCAGCAAGCCGCACGTCAACATCGGCACCATCGGCCACGTGGACCACGGCAAGACCACCCTCACCGCCGCCATCACCTTCGTGCTGGCCAAGAAGTTCGGCGGCGAGACGAAGTCCTACGACCAGATCGACTCCGCGCCGGAGGAGAAGGCCCGCGGGATCACGATCAACACCGCCCACGTCGAGTACCAGACCACGACCCGCCACTACGCGCACGTGGACTGCCCCGGCCACGCCGACTACGTGAAGAACATGATCACCGGCGCGGCCCAGATGGACGGCGCCATCCTCGTGGTGGCCGCCACCGACGGCCCGATGCCCCAGACCCGCGAGCACATCCTCCTGGCCCGCCAGGTGGGCGTGCCGGCCATGGTCGTCTTCATGAACAAGATCGACATCGCCGACCCCGAGCTGGCCGACCTGGTCGAGATGGAGATCCGCGACCTGCTCTCCAGCTACAGCTTCCCCGGCGACGAGATTCCCATCGTCAAGGGCTCGGCCCGCGAGGCCCTCACCGGCATCTCCGAGACCGGCAACCCCGACGACCCGCGCTGCGCCTGCATCCATGAGCTCATGGCCGCCGTCGACAGCTACATCCCGACCCCGGCCCGCGACGTGGACAAGCCGTTCATCATGCCGGTCGAGGACGTGTTCACCATCACCGGCCGCGGCACGGTGGTGACCGGCCGCATCGAGGCCGGCATCATCAAGGTCGGCGACGAGGTCGAGATCGTCGGCATCCGCGACACCCAGAAGAAGGTCGTCACCGGCATCGAGATGTTCCGCAAGTCCCTGGACCAGGGCCAGGCGGGCGACAACGCCGGCATCCTGCTGCGCGGCATCGAGCGCAAGGACGTCGAGCGCGGCCAGGTGCTCTGCAAGCCCGGCAGCATCACGCCCCACACCAAGTTCACCGCCCAGGTGTACGTGCTGTCCAAGGAGGAGGGCGGCCGCCACACGCCGTTCTTCAACAAGTACCGTCCCCAGTTCTACTTCCGCACCACGGACGTCACCGGCTCCATCGAGCTGGAGGCCGGCCGCGAGATGGTCATGCCGGGCGACAACGTCACCCTGACGGTGGAACTGATCCAGCCCATCGCCATGGACAAGGGCCTCAAGTTCGCCATCCGCGAAGGCGGCCGCACCGTGGGCGCCGGCAACGTGGACACGATCCTGGCCTAAGCACCAACCCCTTCCCGGGGAACCCCGTAGGAGTCTGACATGCGCGAGATCGTGGCCCTCCAGTGCACCGACTGCAAGCGTAAGAACTACACCACCACCAAGAACAAGCGGACCACCACCGGGAAGCTGGAGTTCAAGAAGTTCTGCCGCTTCTGTGGCCACCAGACCGGCCACCGCGAAGCCAAAGCCTGACACCGACCGGGCCGCCGGCTTCCTCCGGCGGCCCGGTTCCGATCTCCGAAGGGGAGTAGCTCAGCTGGTAGAGCAGCGGACTCCAAATCCGCAGGTCGCGGGTTCGAACCCTGTCTCCCCTGCCACTTCGGAACTGGCCCCGGCTTCCCAAGACCGGGGCCAGGTTGTTTCACTCACCCGGCCTTCCCGCGCGCTCCGGCATCGAAGGAACCTCCATTGATCGCCACCATCAAACAGCAGACCAAGGACCTCTTCGCCGAACTCCAGCGCGTGGACTGGCCGAACCGCGAGAAGGTCGTGAGCAGCACCGTCACCGTCGTCGCGATCTCGATCTTCATCGGGCTCTTCCTCTGGCTGGCCGACCTGGGGCTCACCTGGGTCATGCAGCGCGTCCTTCCCCACTCCTGAGGAGGCTTCCATGACCGATCTCGCCGACCTCAACCTCCCGGCCGCGGAGCCCGTCGCGGCCGAGCGGCTCATGAAGTGGTTCATCATCCACACCTATTCCGGCTACGAGGCCAAGGTGATGGAACAGCTCCGCCAGCGCATCAAGATGGAGGAGCGCGAGGCCTTCTTCGGGGACATCCAGGTCCCGGAGGAGACCTACGAGGAGATGAAGGTGGACGCCAAGTCCGGCCGGAAGGAGCGCGTCCTCAAGAAGCGCAAGTCCTTCCCCGGCTACCTCCTGGTCCAGATCGCGGTCACCTCGAAGGCGGGGTCCTTCGAGATGGAGGACGCCGACTGGCACCTGGTCCGCAACACCCCGAAGGTGACGAGCTTCGTGGGCGCCAACAAGAAGCGCCCGACGCCCCTCACCGACGACGAGGTGCGGCAGATCATGAACCACCAGGAGGAGACGCAGGAGAAGCCCAAGCCGAAATACCACTTTGAGAAGGGCGAAAAGGTCCGTATCATAGACGGCCCCTTCGCCAACTTCGAGGGGGACGTGGACGAGATCCACGAAGAGCGCTCCACCATCAAGGTGATGGTGACGGTGTTCGGTCGCAGCACCCCCGTGGAGCTCGATTTCATCCAGGTCGAGAAGCGCTAGGCGCTTCCGGCCCTTCAAGGCGGCGGTCGCCGGCATTCGCCGGAATCCCCGCGGGAGAACAAGCATGGCAAAGAAGATCACCGGCTACATCAAGCTGCAACTCCCCGCCGGGGAGGCGACCCCGGCCCCGCCCGTCGGCCCCGCGCTGGGCCAGCACGGCGTGAACATCATGGAGTTCGTGAAGCAGTTCAACGCGAAGTCCGTGGGCGCGGTGGAGAAGGGCACCACCCTTCCGGTGGTCATCACGGTCTACGCCGACCGCAGCTTCAGCTTCATCCTCAAGACCCCGCCCGCGGCCGTCCTGATCAAGAAGAAGATCGGCCTCGAGAAGGGCAGCGCGACGCCCAACAAGCAGAAGGTGGGCAAGATCACCAGGGCCCAGATCGCCGAGATCGCCAAGGTGAAGATGCCCGACCTCACCGCCGGGAGCCTGGAGGCCGCCATGGCCTGCATCGCCGGCAGCGCCAAGTCCATGGGCGTCGAGATCATCGACTGAGCTTTTCCACAGGCAGCCCCGCGCCGTGCGGGGCTCCCGGCCACCGCGGCCGTTCCCGCGGGAGATCATTCGTAAGGAGCCACTATGGCAAAGACCGGAAAGAAGTACCGGGCTGCCGCGGCCAAGATCGAAGATCGCCCCTATGAGCTGAGCGAAGGCCTCCAGGCCGTCAAGGACGCGGCGTACGCCAAGTTCGACGAGACCGTGGAAGTCCACCTCCGGCTCGGCGTCGACCCCCGGCACGCGGACCAGATGGTCCGCGGCACCATCGTCCTGCCCCACGGAACGGGCAAGACCATGCGGGTGGCCGTCATCGCCCAGGGCGAGAAGATCAAGGAAGCGGAAGGCGCGGGCGCGGAAATCGTGGGCGGTGACGATCTCGTCGAGAAGATCGCCGGCGGATTCCTCGATTTCGACGCTCTCGTCGCGACCCCGGACATGATGAAGGGCGTGGGACGCCTGGGCAAGGTGCTCGGTCCCCGCGGCCTCATGCCCAATCCCAAGACGGGCACCGTGACCTTCGACGTGGCCAAGGCCATCAAGGAGATCAAGGCGGGCAAGGTGGAGTACCGCGTCGACAAGACCGCGATCATCCACGCCCCCGTCGGCAAGCTCTCCTTCGGCGTCGAGAAGCTCACGGACAACGCCAGGGCGCTCATCGACGCCGTGGTGAAGGCCAAGCCCGCCGCCGCGAAGGGCAAGTACGTGAAGGCGATCCACCTCGCCTCCACCATGGGCCCCTCCGTCACCCTTTCCGCGGCCGTCGCGGAAGCGAAGTGAGGTAGGCCATGGAAAAGAACGCAAAGATCGCCGAAGTCGCCGAGCTCAAGGAGGCCTTCGCCTCCGCCACCACCGCGGTGGTGGTCGAGTTCAAGGGGCTCACTGTCGAGAAGGACACGGCCTTCCGCAAGAGCGTCCGGGACGGCAAGGGCCAGTACCGGGTGTCCAAGAACACCCTGCTTCGCCTGGCCGTCAAGGAGACGCCCTTCGAGCCCCTCGCGGGCTCCTTCAAAGGCGCCAGCGCCGTGGCCACCACCCACGAGGACGTCCTGGCCCTGGCCAAGGCGCTCCACGCCTTCCTCAAGGACAATCCCGCGGTGAGCTTCAAGGCCGGCGTGATGGACGGCAGGCAGATCGGCCTGGCGGACATCCAGCAGCTGGCGGAACTCCCGAGCCGCGACGTGCTGCTCTCCAAGCTGCTCTACCTGATGAAGTACCCCATCTCCGGCCTGGCGGTCGCCCTGGAAGGCATCCGCAAGCAGAAGGCCGGCGAGTAGTCCTCCCCAAACCCCGAACTCTCACCATTTCAATTCTAGGAGGCCACCATGGCTCTCACTGCCGACCAGCTCATCGCTGAAATCGAAACCATGACCGTGCTCGACCTGGCGAACCTGGTCAAGGCCCTGGAGGAGCGCTTCGGCGTCTCCGCCGCGGCCATGGCCGCTCCCGCCGCCGGTGGCGGCGCTCCCGCCGCCGCGGCCGAGGAGCAGACCGAGTTCAATGTCGAGCTCACCGATGGCGGCGCGAACAAGCTGAACGTCATCAAGGCGATCCGCGAGATCGTCTCCGGCCTGGGCCTGAAGGAGGCCAAGGACCTGGTGGACGGCGCCCCCAAGATGGTCAAGGAGGGCGTGTCCAAGGAAGAGGCCGGCAAGATCAAGGAAAAGCTGGAAGCCGCCGGCGCCAAGGTCACCATCAAGTAAGCCTTGGAAGCAGGAAACTCGCGAGGGTAAGGCGCCCCGGGCGTCTTACCCTTTGCGCGTCTCCCCCAAGAGCGGTATGATTCTTCCTTTGCCCTGGGTTTTCCCCAGGGCGTCGCACCACCCCAAGGGCCGCGATTGAACGAACCCCTCCACGCCATCGCACGGCGGTCGAGCCGGACCCTCTAAGGGAGTCCGGCCTTCGGCCTGCCTCGGCGTGCCGCGCGCCCACCCGCACCACCCCGTCCTCCTCGCCTGAGTCAGCAGCCCCGTCCTCCAGGCGGCCCGCCCCCGAGGCATCCCCTCGGCATCCGGCCGGACCCTGATCTCCCGGAGTGAACCATGAGCGTTCAGCAGAACATCTACCGGCAGCGCGTGTCCTTCAGCAAGATCCGCTCCCTGGTGCCCATCCCGAACCTCATCGACATCCAGAAGCGGAGCTACGACGAGTTCCTGCAGATGAACCTCCTCCACTCGGAGCGGGAGAACCGCGGGCTGAAGTCGGTCTTCGACTCCATGTTCCCGGTGCACAACGGCAAGAACCTCGACGGGACCGACGCGACCCTCGAGGTGGAGTTCATGGACTACACCGTGGGCCACTGGGCCTGCAAGTGCCAGAAGTTCCTGGGGCTCGAGCACCTGCGGACGGTGTGCAAGTCCTGCGGCCACCACATCGTGACGGACCACCCGAAGGACCCCACGGTGGACTGCCCCAAGTGCGGCACCCGCAACAAGAACGCGGCGACCATCTGCGACATCTGCAACGAGCCCGTGAGCCTCCACTCCAAGATGAGCATGGAGGAATGCGTGGAACGCGGCGCCACCATGGCCAGCCCGCTGAAGATCCGCGTCCGCCTGAACCAGTTCGACAAGGACGACAAGGGGATCCGGAAGTTCCGCCAGAGCCAGGACTCCGAGGTCTACTTCGGCGACGTGCCGACCATGACCGACCGCGGCACCTTCATCATCAACGGCACCGAGCGCGTGATCGTGAGCCAGCTGCACCGCAGCCCGGGCGTCTTCTTCTCCATCAGCGCCGACAAGTCGCTGTACAGCGCGCAGATCATCCCGTACCGCGGGAGCTGGATCGAGTTCGAGCTCGACTCCAAGGGCCTGCTCTACGCCCGCATCGACCGCAAGCGCAAGTTCCTGGGCAGCACCTTCCTGCGGGCCCTGGGCCTCTTCGACGACAGCCTGGCCGACAACCAGGCGATGCTGTCGGCCTTCTACACGCCGGGCACCTTCCACCTCAAGGGCGGCAAGCTCTTCATGGCCCCCGGCGACCTGATGGTCGGCCAGAAGTCCTCCGAGGACGTCAAGGACCCGAAGAGCAAGGAGGTCCTCGCCGCCGCCGGCAAGAAGATCAGCAAGCGCATCCTCGAGCACCTCGTGAAGGCGGGCGTCAAGCAGGTGCCCGTGGAGCGCGACATCCTCGACGGCGCCGTGCTGATGGAGGACGTGGTCAACCTGAGCACCGGCGAGGTGCTGCTGGAGGCCAACGAGCCCTTCCTCCAGACCCACCTGGAGATGTTCCAGGCCAACAACGTCTCCGAGTTCCGCGTCTGCTTCCCCGAGTTCGACCCCACCGGCAAGGTCTTCTGCGAGACGCTGGGCAAGGACCACACGGAGGACCCCGAGGAGGCCGCGAAGGAGCTCTTCAAGAAGATCCGTCCGGGCGAGCCGGCGACCCTCGAGTCCAGCAAGAAGCTCCTCTACTCGATGTTCTTCGACCCCCAGAAGTACGACCTGAGCAAGGTGGGCCGGCACAAGCTGAACGCCAAGCTCAGCCTCACGACCGGACTCGACGTCCGCACCCTCGAGTGCGCCGACTTCATCCAGACCGTCCACTACCTCCTGCGGCTGAAGAAGTACGACACGACCCGCCAGGAGATGGGCGAGATCGCCCCGGTGCGCGCCGACGACATCGACCATCTCGGCAACCGCCGCGTCCGCAGCGTCGGCGAGCTCCTGGAGAACTGCTTCCGCGTGGGCCTCGTGCGCGTGCAGCGGGCCATCAAGGAGAAGTTCTCCATGGCCCAGGACCCCAACAGCCCGCTCCAGGCCCACGACCTGATCAACAGCAAGCCCGTCATCGCCGCCATGAAGGAGTTCTTCGGCTCCAGCCAGCTCTCCCAGTTCATGGACCAGACGAACCCGCTGTCGGAGATCACCCACAAGCGCCGCCTCTCGGCCCTCGGACCCGGCGGCCTGAGCCGCGACCGGGCCGGCTTCGAGGTGCGCGACGTGCACACCTCCCACTACGGCCGCATCTGCCCCATCGAGACGCCGGAAGGCCCGAACATCGGCCTCATCTCCTCGCTCTCCTGCTACGCCCGCATCAACGAGTTCGGGTTCATCGAGTCGCCCTACCTCAAGGTGAGCGACGGCAAGGTGGAGCAGTTCGCCAAGATCACATCCGTGGGCGACCTGAAGCTCGAGGACCTGACGGTGGTGGACCCGAAGAGCGGCGCGCCCCTCCGGGACGCCGACCGCAAGGCGCTGACCTCGCTCTACCAGCAGGTGGTCCCCTTCGAGGAACTGGTCGCCCTCAACAAGAAGCTCGAGAAGGCCGGCAAGCGCCCCGCCAAGTACGAGATGCACGCGTTCTACCTCTCCGCGTGGGAGGAGGACGAGCACATCATCGCCCAGGCGAACGTCAGCGTGAACGAGAAGGGCCTGATCTCCGACGAGTTCGTGACCGCCCGGCAGGCCGGCGAGACCAAGATCGTCGAGCGCGCGAAGGTGACGCTCATGGACGTCTCACCCAAGCAGGTCGTCTCCGTGGCCGCCTCGCTGATCCCCTTCCTCGAGAACGACGACGCGAACCGGGCCCTCATGGGCGCCAACATGCAGCGGCAGGCCGTGCCCCTCGTGAAGACCGAGGCACCCATCGTCGGCACGGGCATGGAGTACGTGGCAGCCAAGGACTCCGGAGCCTGCGTGGTGTGCCGGCGCTCGGGCATCGTCGAGACCGTGGACGCCAACCGCATCGTGGTGCGGGTGGAGGACGACCCGGACACCGAGGGCGAGGAGTCCGGCGTCGACATCTACACCCTCGTCAAGTACGCCCGGTCCAACCAGAACACCTGCCTCAACCAGCGTCCGCTGGTGAAGAAGGGCGAGTACGTCGCCGAGGGCCAGATCCTCGCCGACGGCCCCTGCACCGACCACGGCGAGCTGGCCCTGGGCCGCAACCTGGTGGTGGCCTACATGCCCTGGCGCGGCTACAACTTCGAGGACGCCATCCTGATCAGCGAGCGCGTGGTCAAAGAGGACCTCTACACCACGATCCACATCGAGGAGTTCGAGGTCCACGCCCGCGACACCAAGCTCGGGCCCGAGGAGATCACCCGCGACATCCCCCAGATCCGCGAGGAGATGCTCAAGAACCTCGACGACAGCGGCATCATCCGCATTGGGGCGACGGTCAAGCACGGCGACATCCTGGTGGGCAAGGTCACGCCCAAGGGCGAGACCATCCTGAGCCCCGAGGAGAAGCTGCTCCGCGCGATCTTCGGCGAGAAGGCCAGCGACGTGAAGGACGCCAGCCTGACGGTGCCCCCGGGCATCGAAGGGACGGTGGTGGACGTCAAGGTCTTCACCCGCAAGGGCCAGGAGAAGGACCTCCGCACCCAGCAGATCGAGGGCGACCAGATCGCCAAGTGGCGCAAGGACCTCGAGGACGAGGAGCGCATCATCCGCGCCGAGGCCAAGAAGAAGATCGTCGCCCTCCTCAAGGGCAAGGAGCTGAGCGAGAACCTCAACGACGACAAGGGCCGCGAGCTGCTGCCCAAGAGCAAGAAGCTGACCCAGAACATGCTGGAGGCGGTGCCCTACCACCGCTTCCGGCAGATCAGCGTCGCGGCGGGCAAGGAGCGCCTCGAGGCCCAGGTGCTGGACATCCTCGACAAGACCGAGAGCCAGCTCAAGGTGCTGGGCGACATCCTCGGCGAGCGTGTGGACCGGCTCGTCAAGGGCGACGAGCTCATGCCCGGCGTCCTCAAGACCGTGAAGTGCTACGTTGCCGTGAAGCGCAAGCTGCAGGTCGGCGACAAGATGGCCGGCCGCCACGGCAACAAGGGCGTCGTGAGCCGCATCCTCCCGGTGGAGGACATGCCCTTCCTGCCGGACGGCAGCCCGGTGGACATCGTGCTGAACCCCCTGGGCGTGCCCTCCCGTATGAACATCGGGCAGATCCTCGAGACCCACCTCGGGTGGGCGGGCAAGGTGCTCGGCGCCCACTTCGCGACGCCGGTCTTCGACGGCGCCAAGGAAGAGGACATCAAGGACTGGCTGAAGCAGGCCCACGACAAGAACACCCATGGGCCCGACACCAGCGGCAAGGTCATCCTCTACGACGGCATGACCGGCGAGCCCTTCGAGCAGCCGGTGGTGGTGGGCTGCAGCTACATGCTCAAGCTGCACCACCTCGTGGACAATAAGATCCACGCCCGGAGCATCGGACCCTACTCGCTCATCACGCAGCAGCCCCTGGGCGGCAAGGCCCAGTTCGGCGGCCAGCGCTTCGGCGAGATGGAGGTCTGGGCGCTCGAGGCCTACGGCGCGGCCCACGTGCTGCAGGAGCTGCTGACCTACAAGTCCGACGACATGCACGGCCGCACGCAGATCTACCAGGCCATCATCAAGGGCGAGACCATCAAGGATCCGGGCCTGCCGGAGAGCTTCAACGTCGTGAAGAAGGAGCTGAACGCCCTCTGCATCGACGTCGAGATGCTCACCCGGGAGGAGCTGGAGCCCGGGGCGGAAGAGGCCGAGGCCTCCTTCTCCATCGACGCCTGATTCCCGACCTCCGCCCGAAACCTCTGATCGAATAGAGGCCCCCATGTTCCCCGAAGCCACGAACATCAATGCCTACGAGTGCATCCGCGTCACCCTGGCCAGCCCGGACAAGATCCGGTCCTGGTCCAAGGGCGAGGTGACGAAGCCCGAGACCATCAACTACCGCAGCCTCAAACCCGAGCGCGACGGCCTGTTCTGCGCCCGCATCTTCGGGCCCGTGAACGACTGGGAATGCCTGTGCGGCAAGTACAAGCGCCAGAAGTTCAAGGGCGTGGTGTGCGACAAGTGCGGCGTCGAGGTCACCAAGAAGGCGGTGCGCCGCGAGCGCATGGGCCACATCCAGCTCGCCTCCCCGGTGAGCCACGTGTGGTTCTTCAAGGGCGTTCCCAGCCGCATCGGCTACCTGCTCGACATCCCCCTCAAGGACCTTGAGCGGGTGCTCTACTTCGAGGCCTACGCGGTCACCGACGCCGGCGCCACCGGCCTGAAGGAAGGCGAGATCCTGGGCGAGGACAAGTATCGCGAGTACCGCACCCAGCACGGCGAAGGCTTCAAGGCCCAGATGGGCGCAGAGGCCATCAAGGAACTGCTCAAGCAGGTGGACATCGAGGCCCTGGCGGTGGAACTGCGCCACTCGATGAAGCACGAGACCTCTTCCCAGAAGCGCACCAAGATCGCCAAGCGCCTCAAGGTGGCCGAGGCCTTCAAGCGCAGCGGCAACCACCCCGACTGGATGATCCTGGACGTGGTGCCCGTGCTGCCCCCGGAGCTGCGTCCCCTGGTGCCCCTGGACGGCGGCCGCTTCGCGACCTCGGATCTGAACGACCTGTACCGCCGCGTGATCAACCGGAACAACCGCCTCAAGAAGCTCCTCGAGCTGCGCGCGCCGGACGTCATCGTGCGCAACGAGAAGCGCATGCTCCAGGAGGCCGTGGACGCGCTGTTCGAGAACGGCAAGCGCGGCCGCCTCCTGCGCGGGGTCTCCAACCGCCCCCTGAAGTCCCTCAGCGACGCGCTGAAGGGCAAGCAGGGCCGCTTCCGGCAGAACCTGCTGGGCAAGCGCGTGGACTACTCAGGCCGCTCCGTCATCGTGGTGGGCCCCGAGCTCAAGCTGCACCAGTGCGGCCTGCCCAAGAAGATGGCCCTGGAGCTGTTCAAGCCCTTCATCTTCAACCGACTCGAGCACAAGGGCTACGCCGCCACGATCCGCCAGGCGAAGGAAATGGTCGAGCAGGGCGTGCCCGAGGTGTGGGACGTCCTTGAGGAGTGCATCAAGGACCACCCGGTCCTCCTGAACCGCGCCCCCACGCTGCACCGCCTCGGCATCCAGGCCTTCCAGCCCGTGCTGGTGGAGGGCAAGGCCATCAAGCTGCACCCGCTGGTCTGCACCGCGTTCAACGCGGACTTCGACGGCGACCAGATGGCCGTCCACGTCCCCCTCAGCCCCATGGCCCAGATCGAGGCCAAGGTGCTCATGATGTCCACGCAGAACATCCTCAACCCCGCCAACGGCAAGCCGAACGTGGTGCCCAGCCAGGACATCGTGCTGGGCGGCTACTACCTGACCAAGAAGCGCGCCGGCCGCAAGGGCGAGGGGATGATCTTCGCCACCATGGACGAGGTCATCGCCGCCCACGAGGCCAAGGTCGTGGACACCCACGCGGTGATCCAGCTCCGGCACACCGGCGACGTGGTGGACACCGAGGCCTGGCACGCCGCGGACCCGAAGAAGCACTCCGAGCAGGAGGTCTTCGAGTGCCCCGCCAAGCGGGTGGAACACGACCTCATCACCACCACCGTGGGCCGCGTCATCTTCAATCGCGCCCTGCCCGAGGGCGTGCCCTTCATCAACGGCCTGCTGAAGAAGGAGGGCCTGCTCTCCCTGGTGAACCGCGCCTACAAGCTCAACGGGCCCGAGACCACCATCCAGATGCTGGACGCCATGAAGGACATCGGCTTCCAGTGGGCCATGAAGGCCGGCGTGTCCGTGGGCATCGACGACCTGGTGGTGCCCGGGAGCAAGCCCAAGCTGCTGAAGGGAGCCACCGACGAGGTGCGCGGCATCGAGAAGGAGGCCTTCGAGGGCCGCCTGGACGCCCCGACGCGCTACAACCGCATCCTGGAAGTCTGGTCCAAGACCGCCGAGCAGGTGGCCGTGGACATGATGAAGGAGCTCGAGAAGCGCAACGACAACGACAAGTACCTGAACTCGATCTACATCATGGCCGACTCCGGCGCCCGCGGATCCAAGACCCAGATCCGCCAGGTGGCCGGCATGCGCGGCCTCATGGCCAAGCCCAGCGGCGACATCATCGAGACGCCCATCACCGCGAACTTCAAGGAAGGCCTCACGGTGCTGCAGTACTTCATCTCCACCCACGGCGCCCGCAAGGGCCTCGCGGACACGGCGCTGAAGACCGCGGACTCCGGGTACCTGACCCGCAAGCTCGTGGACGTCGCCCAGGACGTCATCATCAACGAGATGGACTGCGGCACCATGGACGGCATCGAGGTGGCGGCCATCGTGAACACCGACGGCACCATCCGCGCCCGCCTGCGGGACCGCATCATGGGCCGCGTCGCCCTCGAGGACGTTGTGGACCCCTACTCCAAGGAGACCATCGCGACCGCGGGGACCCTCATCAGCGAGGACCTGGCCTTCAAGATCGAGACCTCGGGCATCGCCTCGGTCAAGATCCGCTCGGTGCTCACCTGCGAGTCCCGCCGTGGCGCCTGCGCCAACTGCTACGGCCTGAACCTGAGCTCCGGCAAGCTGGTTGACCTCGGCGAGGCCGTGGGCGTCATCGCCGCCCAGTCCATCGGCGAGCCCGGCACCCAGCTCACCATGCGCACCTTCCACGTGGGTGGCGCCGCCTCCCGCGCCTCCGAGAAGAGCACCCACGAGGCCCAGATCAAGGGCCGCGTGAAGCTCGACGGCATCAAGTCCGTCATCAACCGCAAGAAGGAGATGGTGGCCCTGAGCCGCTCGGGGTACATCCTCGTGGTGGACCACGACGGCAACGAGCGCGAGCGCTACAAGGTCGCGCCGGGCGCCATCATCCGCGTCAAGGACGGTGAGGAGGTCGAGCCCAAGACCGTGCTGGCCGAGTGGGACCCCTACAACGACTACGTGATCACCGAGAAGGCCGGCCTCGCCGACTTCAAGGAGTTCGAGCCCAACGTCAGCTACGTGGAGGAGCGCGACCCCATCGCCGGGCGCTTCCGCCGGAAGGTCATCGACCCGACCGACGACAAGCTGCATCCCCACATCAACGTGAAGGGCGACAACCACAAGGTCCTGGTCCGCTACAACATCCCCACCAACGCCTACATCGAGGTGGAGGAGGGCCAGGAGCTCATGCCCGGCGACGTGCTCGCCAAGACCCCGCGGCAGCAGGCCAAGACCTCCGACATCACGGGCGGCCTGCCCCGCGTGACCGAGCTCTTCGAGGGCCGCAAGCCCAAGGATCCCGCCATCATCAGCGAGATCACCGGGCTCGTGAAGTACGGCAACCGCGTCCGCGGCAACCAGAAGGTCGCCGTGGAGAACCCGGAGACCGGCGACAAGGCCGAGTACCTGATCCCGCGCGGCAAGCACATCCAGGTCCAGGACGGCGACGAGATCCAGGCGGGCGAGAAGCTCACCGAGGGCGCCGTCAGCCCCCACGACATCCTGAAGGTCCAGGGGGAGAAGGCCCTCCAGGCCTTCCTGGTGAACGAGGTGCAGGAGGTCTATCGCGCCCAGGGCGTGACCATCAACGACAAGCACATCGAGATCATCATCCGGCAGATGATGCGCTGGGTCATGGTGACCGATGTCGGTGACACTCCGCTCATCGTCGAGGAGAAGATCGACAAGAACCGTTTCAAGGACATTAACGAGACGGCCACCAAGGAGAGCCAGGCTCCCGCCACCTGCGAGCCGCTGCTGCTGGGCATCACCAAGGCCGCCCTCACCTCCGAATCCTTCATCTCCGCGGCCTCCTTCCAGGAGACCACCCGCGTGCTCACCGAGGCCGCCCTCGAGGGCCGCGTGGACTACCTCCGCGGCCTGAAGGAGAACGTCATCCTGGGCCGGCTCATTCCCGCCGGCACGGGCATGGCGATCTACCGCAACATCGAGATCGAGGAGGGCCAGTATCCCGAGGTCACCTACACCGACACCCTCGGCGGCGACTTCGAGGACGACGAGTACAGCCGCATGGCCGCGCACGTCGAGGAACTCCAGGGATTCCAGGAGATGGACGGCGAGGACATCTGATCCCGACCGGCCCCGCACCAAGAAGCCCCGGCCCCGCCGGGGCTTCTTGGCGTTAGGGCCCGGCGCTTTCCGCTGCTATCCTGGGAGTTGCCAAAAAAGTCAACGCCTCCCTCCGAGGCAACGACCTCTGCAAGAAGCCCACCTCCCCAGCGACCTGGCCGGAGGGTTTCGTGGAGGGATCGTCGGGGAGAGGCCCGAACGGCCGCATCGGGCGGCCAGGAGTCCCCATGAACACCCTCAGTTTCAACCCCACCACCGTCTCCGTGGACCTCGGCGGCACGCCGATCTCGATCGAGACCGGCCGCATCGCCAAGCAGGCGGCCGGCGCCGTCATCGTCCGGCAGGGCGACACGATGGTCCTCGTGGCGGTCTGCCACGCGGCGCCCCGGGAAGGCATCGACTTCTTCCCCCTCACCGTGGACTACCGCGAGCCCGGCTTCTCCGCGGGCAAGATCCCCGGCGGCTTCTTCAAGCGCGAGGGGCGCCCCACGACGAAGGAGACGCTCACCAGCCGCCTCATCGACCGCCCCATCCGTCCCCTCTTCGAGGAGGGCTACAACGGCGACACGATGGTGACCGCGCAGGTCATCAGCTTCGACGGCGAGCACCAGCCCGACACCCTCGCGATGGTCGGCGCCTCCGCGGCCCTCGTCATCTCTGAGATCCCCTTCAACAATCCCGTGGGCGGCGTCCGCGTCGGCCGGATCGGCGGGAAGTTGGTGGTGAACCCCACGGTGAGCCAGCGCAACGACAGCGACCTCGACCTGCTCGTGGCCGGGACCGAGGACGCCCTGGTGATGGTGGAGTGCGGCGCGAAGGAGGTCCTCGAGGCCGACATGGTGAAGGCCCTCACCTTCGGCCACGACCAGATCAAGGTCCTCGTGAAGCTCCAGAAGGAACTGCAGGCCAAGGCGGGCCGCGCCAAGATCGTGCCGGTCAAGGCCGAGATGGACGAGGCCCTCTACGGGCAGATCGCCGCGAAGTACGCCGAGAAGCTCATGGGCGCCCTCACGATGAAAGTGAAGATCGAGAGCTACAAGGCCATCGACGCCCTCAAGAAGGAGGCCGTCGCCGAATTCACGGCCGAGGCTCCCGAGAAGAAGAAGGACGTGGTGGCCGCCTTCGACCTGCTGAAGGAGACCTTGTTCCGCAACGCCATCCTGAAGCAGGGCGTGCGCCTGGACGGCCGGGCCTTCGACCAGATCCGGCCCCTGAACATCGAGGTGGGCGTCCTGCCCGCGGCCCACGGCAGCTGCCTCTTCACCCGCGGCGAGACCCAGGCCATGGTCACCGCGACGCTGGGCACCATGGATGACGTGCAGTACATCGACGGCCTGGAGGAGGAGTACGAGAAGAAGTTCTACCTCCACTACAACTTCCCCGGCTACTCCGTGGGCGAGTGCAAGCCCAACCGCGGCCCCGGCCGCCGGGAGATCGGCCACGGCGCGTTGGCCGAGCGCTCCATCATGGCCATGCTGCCCAGCCAGGAGGAGAACCCCTACACGGTGCGCGTCGTCTCCGACATCACCGAGAGCAACGGCTCCTCGAGCATGGCGACCATCTGCGGCGGCACCCTGGCCCTGATGGACGCGGGCATCAAGCTCAAGGCCCCCGTGGCCGGCGTGGCCATGGGCCTGGTGAGCGACGGCGAGAAGTTCGTGGTGCTCTCCGACATCGCCGGCCAGGAGGACCACTACGGCGACATGGACTTCAAGGTCGCGGGCACCGCCAAGGGCATCACCGCCCTCCAGATGGACATCAAGATCGGCGGCATCACCACCGAGATCCTCACCCAGGCCCTCGACCAGGCCAAGGCCGGCCGGCTGCACCTCCTGGAGGCCATGGGCTCGGTCCTCGCGGCTCCCCGTGCCGAGTTCGCCCGGAACGCGCCCCAGATGCACAGCATCCAGCTCCCCAAGGAGAAGATCCGCGACGTCATCGGCAAGGGCGGGGCCACCATCCGCAACATCATCGACGTCTCCGGCTGCTCGGTGAACATCGACGACAACGGCCTCTGCCAGGTCGCCGGGCCCACCCAGGAGAAGCTGAACATCGCACTCAAGATGATCGGCGACCTGATCCAGACCGCCGAGGTGGGCAAGACCTACCTGGGCAAGGTGGCCAAGGTCGTGGAGTTCGGCGCCTTCGTGACCATCCTGCCCGGCCTCGACGGCCTCCTTCACGTCTCCGAGATGGCGCCCCACCGCGTCAAGAACCCCGCCGACGAGGTCAGCGAGGGCCAGGAGATCATGGTCAAGGTCATCGGCATCGACGAGAAGAACGGCAAGATCAAGCTCAGCCGGAAGGCCCTCCTGGCCGAGGCGGAGTAGATCCCCCCTCCCACCGGTCCGGGAGTCCTTCCCCGGCCGCGCCGCGAGTCGCCCCATGAATCCCCCTGGATCGCTCCAGGGGGATTTTTCGTTCCACCCTTGCCGGGGACGGGAGCCGCCGGGTTCCGGTCCGGTTGCGTGGATGGCCGCCCCCAGAAGCACCAAGGGCCCCTTCCGGGGCCCTTGGCGATCCGCAGGACGGGGATCTTGAACGTTAGAAGCGGACCGCGAAGACGCCGGAGAGGACATCGGCGTAAGCCATCGGGAAGCGCTGGGCGAAGGGGGCCTTGCCCATGTCGAAGCTGTGGCCGGCGGCGCCCTCGCTGCCTTCCATCCAGACGTTCCGGACCTTGACGACGTAGTGGGCCACGGCGCCCGGCAGCAGGCCGTCCTTCAGCATCGGCTGGGCGAACTGCTCCATCACGGAGAAGGGCGGGAGGTTCAGCACCTGGCGGGCGCCGATGCCGCCGGTGTGGCCCACGCGGACTTCACGCAGGGGCACGCCGAAGGCGGGCGTCAGGGCGTTGTAGATCGTCACGATGTAGCCGCTGGGCTGGCGCAGGTCGTTCACCGCGGGCTGCCAGCTGATCTGGACGCTGGAGTAGCCGTTGAGGGTGAAGTCGGCGGGACCGGTGAAGTTGCCGTCGGCGACCTTGTAGGAGGGGGCCGTCGGGGCGGGGGCGCCGGTCGTCGGATTGACCGCGTTGCCGTTGAAGATGTCCAGCATGGTGCCGATGTTGCCGTCGGGGTTGCCGTCGGCGTAGTTGGTCACCAGGTCATTGATGTAGAGCTGGCGGACGGGCGTGACGACGGGCTTCAGGTCGCTGAGGAGGGTGTGACCCTTCGGCGCGATAAGGCCGAGCTGGACCACGCGCTTCAGGACCGGGTCAGCCGGGTTGGGGAACAGCGGCGACTGGACCTTGGCCACGAAGTTGTGGTTGACGTGGACCACCTCGACGTACTCGCTGGGCAGCCACTCCGTCGCGTAGGCCTTCATCACGTTCGGGAAGGAGCCACTGGCGATGTCGCCGTTGCCCGTGTTCCACCACTGGGCGATCACCGGCGCGCCGGGCTCGAGGCCCGCCTCGCCGAGGAGCGTCGAGTAGGAGGCTCCGTTCTGGCTGGTCTTGGTGCCGCGGTCCTTGATGCCGTAGACCACGATGCTGTTCTGCATGTAGCCGTCGAGCGTGTTCACGGCCGTGTTGTCGAACGTGGAGACGTCGGTGGCGGGGGCGGTGACGTCGGTGGCCGGATCCATCAGCTTGACCCGGGCGGCCAGACCGAACTGGGCCGGGGCTCCCATGATGTTGCGGAGGAGCTCGAACTCGCTGCGGCGCCAGGTGCCGATGGAGGTGTTGCTGTTCAGGGCCTGGTTCGGCGCGCCGAGCTGCCCGTTGAGCTGGGCGAAGGAGATCTGGGCGTTCGTGATGGTCAGGCCGGCGCCGACCATGTTGAAGGCCGGGGCGGTGCTACGTCCGCCGGAGGCGAAGACGCTGCCGCCCGCGGTGAGCATCGAGCCGCCCCAGGTGGCGTAGGCGTTGGGAGCCGTCGCGAAGGTGCTGTCCTTCTTCATCCAGAGGAAGAAGACGCGGTCGCTGTTGGCGGTGCTGATGTTCGCCGGGTTCGCGTTGGCGTCGAACTCCTCGAAGGTCGGCATGAAGGGCCAGGCGGCCGAGACCGCGTTGCCGACCAGCAGGTGGTTGTAGGAACCCACCGAGTTGTCGATGGACTGGTCCGTGCCGAACTGGTTGAAGAGGAAGTAGCGGCCGGCGAGCTGCGCGTAGCCACGGATGCCGCTGAAGGGCACCTCGGTGTTGTTGCCGCCGCCGGCGGGGGTCGAGTAGGCGTTGGGGAAGTTCAGGTGCAGGTCGGCGTTGTTGGGGATCCACAGGGAGTTGGTCACCATGTGGATGGGCTGGTGGACGCCGCCGCTGGTCACGGTCACGCCGGAGCCGGTGAAGGTCACGCCGGTGTTGACCGGGTAGCCCATCTTGCCGAAGTAGTTGCCGGGGTCGTTCTCGGCGAGGGGCAGCGGGCCGCCGCCGGGGGCGGGGTAGTTGCCCGTGAAGAAGAAGCGGGCGTTGCCGCTCATGTTCGGCGTGGCCACCTGCATCACGTCCTGCTCGGTGAAGAGGTTGGCGCTGCCGGCGGCCGGGTAGCCCGTCGCCGTGTTGGTGACGATGGTTGGCCAGGTGTAGCTGAACCGGAGGCGGGAGTCCGTGATGGCGCCGGAACCGACGGAGAAGCCGTCGAAGTTCTGGTAGCCGGTGGCGGAAGCGCTGCCGGAGTAGAAGACCGGCCGGCCGGGGATGGCCTGGAAGTAGTCGATCTCGCTCTGGACCTTGCCGGCGTACCACCGGGACTTGGGGATGCCGCCCATCAGGTCGCGGGCGTCGTCGTCACCGTAGTGCTGGGCCGGGAAGAGCGGGTAGCGGGAGGCCGAGAAGCCGTTGTTCCCGACGGTCGGGGAGATGCCGGTGGTGTTCGAGAACAGGTAGGGCGAGTTGCTCGGGATGACCTTCGCGTCCGCCTCGTTGTTGGAGTAGGCGCCGCTCGGGCTGACGGGCACCTGTTCGACGTTCGGGCGGGCCGGGTTGGCCTCGGGGGTGCCGCCGCGGAACTGGATGTAGGCGGGACCGGAATAGCCGCCGCCGGTGCCGGTGACGCCGGCCGCGCGCGGGGCGGGGTTCAACTGCTGGTTCAGCGGATTCGGGCTGTAGAGCGGGGCCATGCCGTCATCGAGCCCGTCCACCGTGTGCCAGCTGCCGGCGGTGTAGAGCCCGAAGGGCAGGGTGTAGAGCGGCATGGCGCCGCCACCCTTGATGGCGTCGTCGCCGGCCACGGGAAGCTTGTTGGCCGGGACGGGAACGCCGCCGAAGGCCGCGATCTTGGCGTTCATGGCCGTGATCTTGGTCTTCAGGGCCGAGGGGACCTGCAGGACGTAGCGTCCGCCCGAGGCGGCGGGAAGCGCCGCGCCGAGGGCCTTCGAGGCGCCCAGGCCCTTCGGGGCGAGCATCTTGCTCGCGCCGACGATGTTCGGGACGTTGTTGCCGAAGTTGTAGGTGATCTGCGTACCGGCCGCGGGGCCGCCATTGCCGGCCACCGGGATGTTGCTGATGCTCGCCAGGGCCTTCTTGCCGTCCTTGCCCTCGCCCACCTTGATGGCGCCCGGACCGCCGGCGTTGGCGTTGCCGAACAGGTCGGAGCCGTAGGTCACCGTCGAGGAGACGTCCACCAGCTCGCGGCGGAAGATGTCGTTCGACACGCCATAAGGCAGGTAGCTGAAGACGTAGCGCTCGATGCCGAACACGCTGCTGGCGGAGGTGTTGGTGTTGCCGGAGGTGGTCCAGACGCCGCGGACGGCGTCATTCAGGTCGCTGTTGCTCGAGTCGCCGCGGAACCGGAAGCGGCTGTTGAAGATCTTCACCGTGCCGAAGACCGGGAAGATGTTGCGCAGGGCGGAGTTGGCGCGGCCGTACTGGTCCTCGCCCACGATGCCGAAGCCGTAGGAGCCCAGGCCGATGTAGCGGCTCAGGGTGTACTGGATGCGCACCGGCGCCCAGGTCACCACGAACTTGCCCAGGCTGCCGCCGATCCACGGGTTGTAGAACCCGTTCGGCTGGCTCTGGGAGGCCGCGAAGGCCGGGAAGTTCGTCGTCGGGTCCGCCGCCGGGTAGGTCGCGTTCGTGTCCAGGTTGCCCGACACCAGGAAGCCGATCCCGGCCACGTCGCTGGTCAGCGTCCGCTTGCCGAAGTTCACCTGGATCGCGTCCTGGTGGCCGTCGATGCCGCTCGTGTTCGGGTCGTAGATCGAGTAGTCGTTCGCCGAGAAGGACAGCGGCAGCGAACTCGGATCCTGCATCTGCCAGATCCAGGACGAGGCCGTGCCCGGCGTCGACGTGTCGGAGGCCACCGGCTCCTGGATCGAGGGACGGCCCACGCCGGCCACCAGGCTGCCGCCGCCCACGTACACGCCGTAGGACAGCGCCGCGCCCTGGATGATGTCCAGCGCGCCCACCCACGGACGGTCGTTCGGCTGCACCTTGATCACCAGGGTGTTCGTGTTGAACTGCCCCGGCGTCGCCACGCCGCCGATCAGCTGCTGCGCCCGGATCGTGAACGACCAGTTCGAGGCGTCCAGGCGGTTGCGCACCGAGTCGCCGTAGCTGCTCTGGAAGTAGTCATGGAAGAGGTAGTTGTTCGTGATCGAGACGTCGCCCGCGGCCGTCGCGCCGTTGTTGTAGCGCTGGCGGTTGGCCGTCCACAGGATCTCGCCCGTGTTCGGGTCCACGCCCGGATAGTTCGGCGCCGACGTGTCCGTGTGCGCCGTGCCGTGACGGAACACCGAGTTCGTCTCCACCGAGTACTGCACCGCGTCGTTCTCGGCGTCCGACGCCAGCACGTTCGCGCGCCAGCCCTTCTGCTGCTGCGTCACGTCCGAGAAGAACTCGCGGTCCGTCGCGTCGTTGTCCAGCAGCGTGAACCGCAGCCGGCTGTTCACCTGCTGCCGCACGCGGCTCGGATCGAAGAACTGCACGCCGCCCACCGTCTCCGTGTAGGTCTGCGTCACGAAGTTCGGCTTCGTGTCCTGCACCACGTTGATCGTGAACGTCCGCGTGTCCGAGAGACCGCCGCTGTCCGTCACCTTCACCGTGATCTGGCGGGCCGCGAAATCCGCGCCCGTCGCGAAATTGCTCGTCCACGTCAGCTTGCCCGCGCTCGTCAGCGTCATGCCCGCCGGGACCGTGCCCACCGTCGACCACGTCTGCGTGTCGCCGGGGTTCGCGTCCGTCGCCACGAACTGGAAGCCCGGAGCCGGGATCCCGTGGTTCTGGGGCACCGCCGGAACCGACGACGCCGCGATCACCGGCGCCACGTTCCCCGAGAAGTACGTCGCCGTCACCACGCGGTCCGAGAAGTCGCCCGTGAAGCCCGTCGCCACCGTGTCCGTCGCGCGCACCGTGAACGTGATCGTCACCGACGTCTTGCCCGTCGGCACCGAACCCGTGAACGTCGTGATGCCCGTCGTCGGGTTCACCGTCACGCCGATGCCCGAGACCGCCGCGCCCGTGTTGTCCACCGCCGAGGGCGTGCCCTGCAGCGCGTACGTCACCGTGTCGCCGTCCGGATCCACCGCCGAGGCCGCGTAGTTGAACGCGCCCGGGATCGCCGGGCCCGTGCCCGTCAGGCTGAACGACGTCGGGCTGCTGAACACCGGAGCCCGGTTCAGCAGCACGTTCACCGCCACCGTCCCCGCCGCCGAGGCCGCGCCCTTGCTGTCCGTCGCGATCACCGACAGCGTCACCGTCTGCGCCGTCGCCACCGACGGGCGATAGGTCAGCGTGTTGCCGTTGATCGTCGCGTCCGTGTTCGCCGGGCTCATCGAGAAGGTGATCGCGTCACCCTCGGGATCCGTCGACGTCAGGTTGTAGATGTACTGGTGCTTGGTGATCGCGGTCGTCGGACCGGTGCTGATCAGCGGCTGGCTGGGAGCCTGGTTCGCCGGCTGCTGCGGCGCCGACGAGCTGCTGCCGCCGCACGCCACCATCACCAGCGCGAGCGCCGAAAGGGAGCCGATTCCGGCCGCGGTGCGAAGAATCTGACGGTTCATGGGGCCTCCTGGCACACCAAGGACCGGGGTGCGGCCCCGGCGGGTGAGAAATGGGTTGGGGGGAATGATCTCAAAAGGTTCCCGCTACGACAAAGAAATATCGCTTCAAGCAAAGACAGCAATCTCTATACCAGTAAAGCGGAATAAAGCGGATTAACGAAGTAAAACGCTATAACGGCTTTGATTCACCCCGTTAGAGGGATAAATAATGGATGGGCCAATATGTTTGGCCCGGTGATCTCCCTGGGAGCGGTGAACGATCATCCGAGGACCCCCTGGCCGCGCTTGATCCGGGCCTCGATGACGGAGGTGCTGTGTCCAGGCAGGAAGGGGAGCAGGGCCAGGGTTCCCCCGGAGGCTTCCACGATCTCGCGGCCCACGACGTCCTCCGGCCGATAGTCCCCTCCCTTCACGAGGACGTCGGGGCGCAGGGCGGTGATGAGAGTGAGGGGCGTGTCCTCGGGAAAAGGATCACCGCGTCCACGCTGCGGAGGCCGAGGAGGACTCGAGCCCGGGCCCACTGGTCCTGCACGGGGCGGGAAGGACCCTTCAGGCGCGCGACGGAGGCGTCGCTGTTCAGCCCGACCACCAGCAGGTCGCCCAGGGTCCGCGCGTCCTCCAGGTACTGCACGTGCCCGGGATGCAGCAGATCGAAGCAGCCGTTGGTGAAGACGAGCTTCCCGTTCCTGGGGGGCCCGCCCTCCAGGAAGGCCTCGACGTTCTCGTAGTAGCCGGGCAACGCGGGACGGGTGGACATGCCTTAGAATACCGGTCCCCGGGTCCGAATCCGGGTGGCTGAGTTGCGAGGTCGGTGAGTATGCCCATCTACGAATATGCCTGCACGTCGTGTGGTGCCCAGGAGGAGCGGCTGGAAAGGCTGGACGCCCCGGAGTCGCGCGAGTGCCCGGCCTGCCGCGTCGGCGGGCGCGATGAGGCGGCGTCCGTCCAGGACGGCCTTCGTGCTGTCGGGAGGCGGATGGTACGCGAACGGCTACGGAGGCGAAGCGTCCTCCGGGGCAGCCGTCCCGGAGACGGCGGGGCAGGCCGCGCAGGCCTGTGGCGGCGGCTGCGCCTGCCACGCCCCGGCCGGGCAGGCGCCCGCGGCTGACAACAGCTGATTGACGCGCCGGCGGGTCCTGGTAAGGTTGGAGGTTCCGGCCCTGTCCAGGGCCTGATCGTTCATCCACCCGACGTCGAGCGGACTTCCCTCCCGACCTCTCGGGTCCAGGCCGAGACCCCGGACACCCGGGGAACCCATTCCGGGCGGCCTTTCCAGGAGGATGGTGTGCCTACCATCAATCAGCTCATCCGCCTCGGGCGGAAGACCTTCACGAACAAGACGAAGAGTCCCGCGCTCGACGCCTGCCCGCAGAAGCGCGGCGTCTGCACCCGCGTCTTCACCACCACGCCCAAGAAGCCGAACTCCGCGCTCCGCAAGGTGGCCCGCGTGCGGCTCACCAACGGCATCGAGTGCACGACCTACATCCCGGGCGTGGGCCACAACCTGCAGGAGCACAGCATCGTGCTCATCCGCGGCGGGCGCGTGAAGGACCTGCCCGGCGTGCGCTACCACGTGGTGCGCGGAACGCTCGACGCGACGGGCGTGGCCGGCCGCAACCAGTCCCGTTCCAAGTACGGCGCGAAGCGGCCCAAGGCCGGCGCGGCCCCGAAGAAGTAAGGAGGAAACGAACCATGTCCCGTCGTTCCACGCCTCCCAAGCGCGAGATCCTTCCGGATCCCGTCTACAACAGCCTGCTCGTGTCGAAGTTCGTGAACATCCTCATGGAGCGCGGCAAGAAGTCCACTGCCGAGCGCATCGTCTACGGGGCGCTCGAGATCGTCTCCAAGAAGAGCGGCGAGGAGGCCCTCGAAGCCTTCACCAAGGCCCTCAACAACATCAAGCCCGCCGTCGAGGTGAAGTCCCGCCGCGTGGGCGGCGCGACCTACCAGGTGCCCGTGGAGGTCCCCCAGAACCGGCGCGTGTCGCTGGCCATGCGTTGGCTCAAGTCCTACTCGGCCTCCCGCGGCGAGCGCACCATGCGCGACAAGCTGGCGGGCGAGATCCTCGACGCCATGAACTTCCGCGGCGCCGCCATCAAGAAGAAGGACGACGTGCACAAGATGGCCGAGGCCAACAAGGCCTTCGCGCACTTCCGCTGGTAGTCGCCGACCACCGCAAAGAGGGGCCGCGGGCGCGGCCCCTCTTTGCGGTCCGGCAATCCGACACGAACCACCGAGCTCTTTCCGAACCGAATCGCGCACCACCTCCTGGAGGCCGCCGTGGCCCGCACCACACCCCTTGAGCGCTACCGCAACATCGGCATCATGGCCCACATCGACGCGGGCAAGACGACGACGACGGAGCGCATCCTCTACTACACCGGCAAGATCCACAAGATCGGCGAGGTTCACGAGGGCGCGGCGACCACCGACTGGATGGTCCAGGAGCAGGAGCGCGGCATCACCATCACCTCCGCCGCCATCACCGCCGTCTGGACGCCCCAGACCGGCCAGCTGAAGGACGTCGAGCACCGCATCAACATCATCGACACCCCGGGCCACGTCGATTTCACCGCCGAGGTTGAGCGCAGCCTGCGCGTCCTCGACGGCGCCTGCGCCGTGTTCTGCGCGGTGGGCGGCGTGCAGCCCCAGTCCGAGACCGTGTGGCGGCAGGCCGACAAGTACGGCGTCCCCCGCCTCGCCTTCGTGAACAAGATGGACCGCGTGGGTGCGGACTTCTTCCGCGTGGTCGAGATGATGAAGACCCGCCTCAAGGCCCGCCCCTGCCCGATCCAGATCCCCATCGGCGCGGAGGAGAACTTCAAGGGCGTGGTGGACCTCGTCCTGATGAAGGCCCTCACCCATGACGAGGGCGACAAGGGCTTCAAGGTCATCTACGGCGACATCCCCGCGGACCTCGTGGAGACCGCCCAGGAGTGGCGCGAGAAGATGATCGAGATGGTGGCCGAGACCGACGAGGTTCTCATGGAGAAGTACCTCGGCGGCGAGGACCTCACCGAGGCCGAGATCCGCGAGGGCCTACGCAAGGGCTGCGTCAGCCTCCAGTTCACGCCCATGACCTGCGGGTCCGCCTTCAAGAACAAGGGCGTGCAGCCCATGCTCGACGCCGTGGTCTCCTACATGCCTTCGCCCCTCGACATTCCTGCCATCAAGGGCACGGATATGGACGGCAACGTGGTGGAGCGCAAGGCCGACGACAGCGAGCCCTTCAGCGCCCTGATCTTCAAGATCATGGCCGACCCCTTCGTCGGGTCCCTCTCGTTCATCCGCTGCTACTCGGGCGTCCTCGAGGCCGGTTCCGGCGTCTACAACGCCTCGAAGGGCCGCAAGGAGCGCATCGGCCGCCTCCTGCAGATGCACGCCAACAAGCGCGAGGACATTACCGAGGTCCGTACCGGCGACATCGGCGCCGCCGTGGGCCTGAAGGACGTGCTCACGGGCCAGACCATCTGCGACGAGAACCACCCCGTCATCCTGGAGTCCATGGACTTCCCGGACCCCGTGATCACGGTCGCCATCGAGCCCAAGACGAAGGCCGACCAGGAGAAGATGGGCATCGCCCTCAGCCGCCTGGCCCAGGAAGACCCCACCTTCAAGGTGAAGACCGACCCGGAGACGAACCAGACCATCATCGCCGGCATGGGCGAACTGCACCTCGAGATCATCGTCGACCGCATGATGCGCGAGTTCAAGGTGGAGGCCAACGTCGGCAAGCCCCAGGTGGCCTACCGCGAGACCATCCGCAAGCGCGTGGAGTCCGAGGGCAAGTTCGTCCGCCAGTCCGGTGGTCGCGGCCAGTACGGCCACGTCAAGCTCATCGTCGAGCCCAACGAGGCCGGCAAGGGCTACGAGTTCGTCAACGAGATCAAGGGCGGCGTGGTCCCGAAGGAGTACATCAAGCCCACGGACCAGGGCATCCAGGAGGCCATGGAGAGCGGCGTCCTCGCCGGCTACCCGGTGGTGGACGTCAAGGTGACCATCTACGACGGCAGCTACCACGACGTGGACTCCAACGAGATGGCCTTCAAGATCGCGGGCTCCATGGGCTTCAAGGCGGGCTGCGAGAAGGCGAGCCCCGTGATCCTCGAGCCGATCATGGCCGTCGAGGTGGAGACGCCCGAGGACTACATGGGCGACGTGATCGGCAACCTCAACAGCCGTCGCGGCCGCATCGAGAACATGGAGGACCGCAGCGGCTCCAAGATCGTCACCGCCAAGGTGCCGCTCGCCGAGATGTTCGCCTATTCCACCACCCTGCGGTCCATGACCCAGGGTCGGGCCTCCTACACCATGCAGTTCTCGCACTACGAGGAAGCCCCCCGCAACGTGGCCGAGGAGATCATCGCCAAGGCCAAGGGCGCGAAGTAGGCGCTCCGGGCTCCGCCCGGATCCGCAGTCAGCAGTTCCAGCCCCCCGGGGCGAGGCCAGGCAGGACGGCCTCCTCATACGTTCCACCGGTCCCTCCCGGGGCCGGGACTCCAGGCCGCCGGGCCCAGAAAAAACCATTTGAGCTTCCGGCGGCCTTTGATATGCTGGTCAGTCCCTGCCCCCTCGGGGGCGGCCCGCTCCCGTCCGGGAGCATCAACCAGGTTGGGCGGCCAGCGCCCCACGTCTATGGACGGCCCGTCCGTCCCAATGGAGTGAGCATGAAAGACAACATCCGTATCCGCCTGCGGGCCTTCGACCACCGGCTGCTCGACCAGTCCACGCGCGAGATCGTGGACACGGCCAAGCGCACCGGGGCCCAGGTGGCCGGTCCCATCCCCCTGCCCACGCGCATTAGCAAGTACACGGTGAACCGCTCGCCGCACGTGGACAAGAAGAGCCGGGACCAGTTCGAGATCCGCACCCACAAGCGGCTCCTCGACATCCTCAACCCCACCCAGAACACGGTGGACACCCTGATGCGCCTCGACCTCCCCGCGGGCGTCGACGTCGAGATCAAGGTCTTCAGCCGCCAGGGCACCCGGTAAGGGAAGGGGGATAAACAATGTCCAAGGGAATCATCGGCAAGAAGCTGGGCATGACCCAGATCTTCAACGAGCAGGGGCAGGTCGTCCCTGTGACCGTCATCCAGGCTGGCCCCTGCGTGGTGCTCCAGCGCAAGACCGCCGCGAAGGAGGGCTATGACGCCATCCAGATCGGCTTCGTGGACCCCGTCGGCGGCAAGCGCGCCTCCAAGCCCGAGAAGGGCCACGCCGAGAAGCATGGCGTCGCGCCCCTCCGCGTCCTCCGCGAGTTCCGCGTCGAGGCCGGGGACGCCCGCAAGGCCGGCGACAGCGTGACCGCGGCAGAGTTCGAGCCCAAGGCGAAGGTGCACGTCACCGGCGTCAGCAAGGGCAAGGGCTTCGCCGGCGTCATGAAGCGCCACCACTTCAAGGGCGGCCGCGCCACCCACGGCTCCATGTTCCACCGCGCCCCCGGCTCCATCGGCGGCTCCTCGAATCCCAGCCGCGTCTTTCCCGGCATGCGCATGGGCGGGCACATGGGTGCCGAGCAGGTCACCGTGCGGAACCTCGAGATCGCCAAGGTGGACGCCGAGAACAACCTGCTGCTCATCAAGGGCGCCGTCCCCGGCCCCAAGGGCGGCTACGTCGTGATCAAGCAGGAGGCCTGAGATGGCGACCTTCGCGCATCCCGTTCTGGACCTTGACGGCAAGCAGGCCGGCACGGTCGAACTGCTCCCCGAGGTCTTCAAGCTCGAGGAGATCAACACCCACCTGATCTGGGAGGCCGTGCGCCACTTCCTCGCGAAGCGCCGCGCCGGCACTGCCAAGACCAAGGACAAGTCCGAGGTCTCCGGTTCGGGCAAGAAGCTGTGGAAGCAGAAGGGCACCGGCCGCGCCCGCGTGGGCTCCGTCCGCAGCCCCCTGTGGCGCCACGGCGGCACCGTCCACGGCCCGCACCCGCGCTCCTACGACTACGCCTTCCCCAAGAAGGCCCGCCGCTCCGCCCTCCGCAACGCCCTCTCCGCCAAGCTCGCCTCCGGGCAGCTCATGGTGGTCGAGAGCTGGAGCCTCGACACGCACAAGACCAAGGCGCTGGCCGGCACGCTCGGCAAGCTGGGCGTCCGCGGCTCGGCCCTCCTGGTGGGCTCCGAGGCCTCCCGCAACATGGAACTCGCCGCCGGCAACAACCCCAAGGTCTCGGCTGTCGCCAGCCTCGGCGTGAACGTGTACGACCTGCTGAAGCACGACCAGGTGGTGTTCTCCAAGGACGCCATCCTCGCCCTCCAGGAAGTGGTGAAGCCATGACCAAGATCTTCGAAGTGATCCGCAAGCCCCTCCTCACCGAGAAGGGCCAGATCCTCCGCGAAACGCGGAACATCCAGGTGTTCGAGGTGGCCCCCTGGGCCTCCAAGCACCAGATCAAGGAGGCCGCGGAGCTCCTGCTCCAGGCCAAGGTGAAGTCCGTCCGCACCGTCAAGGTGAAGGCCAAGGCCAAGCGCCTGGGCCGCTGGATGGGCACCACCACGGCGAGCAAGAAGGCCTACATCGAGCTCGGCGAAAGCCAGCTCGGGGCCCCCGCCGCCGAGTAGCCCCTTTCCGGAGGGGCAGGAGCCGGGCACCCCGGACTGACCACCCCTCCCCAACCCCGCGGGCGGACAAGAATTGCCGCTATCGCCCGCATCCACCCAGGCAAGAGGAACCCACATGAGCATCAAGCTGCTCAAGCCGACCACACCGGGTCAGCGCGGGATGTCCAAGCAGGGCTTCGAGGAAGTCACCACCGACAAGCCCCAGCGCTCCCTGCTGGCCAAGAAGAACCGCACCGGCGGCCGCTCGAACACCGGGCGGATCACCACCCGCCACATCGGCGGCGGCCACAAGAAGAAGTACCGCATCATCGACTTCAAGCGCGACAAGGCCGGCATCCCCGCCACCGTCGCCACCATCGAGTACGACCCCAACCGCACCGCCCGCATCGCCCTGCTGGTCTACGCCGACGGCGAGAAGCGCTACATCCTCGCCGCCGACGGCCTGACCGTGGGCCGCAAGGTGGTGAGCGGCAAGGACGCCGACATCCTCGTGGGCAACGCGCTGCCCCTCCGCAACATCCCGGTGGGCAACGAGATCCACAACCTGGAGCTGAAGCCCGGCAAGGGCGGCCAGCTCTGCCGCGCCGCCGGCGCCTTCGCCCAGCTCGTGGCCAAGGACGGCGACTACGCCCAGGTGCGCATGAAGTCCGGCGAGATCCGCAAGATCCACCTCGACTGCATGGCGACCATCGGCAAGGTGGGCAACCTGCAGCACGAGAACGTCAAGCTGGGCAAGGCCGGCCGCAAGATCTGGATGGGCATCCGCCCGACGGTCCGCGGCGTCGTCATGAACCCGGTGGACCACCCGCACGGCGGCGGCGAAGGCCGCACCTCGGGCGGCCGCCACCCCGTGACGCCCTGGGGCCAGCCGACGCGCGGCTACAAGACGCGCAAGAACCAGCGCACCGACAAGTTCATCGTCAAGCGCATCAACTAAGGAGACCCAGACATGGCGCGTTCGCTCAAAAAAGGACCGTTCATCGATGGCCACCTCCTCAAGAAGGTGGAGACGGCCCAGCAGAACAACGACAAGCGCGTGATCAAGACCTGGTCCCGCCGCTCGACGGTCGTCCCCCAGATGATCGGCCTCACCCTGGCCGTCCACAACGGCAACAAGTTCATTCCCGTCTACGTCACCGACAACATGGTCGGGCACAAGCTGGGCGAGTTCGCCCTCACCCGCACCTTCAAGGGCCACGCCGGCAAGGCCGACGCCAAGGCCAAGGGGAAGTGACCATGGCTGAAATCGTTTCCTCCGCCACCGTCCGCCACCTCCGCGGCAGCGCCCAGAAGGCGCGCCTGGTCGTGGACCTCATCCGCGGCAAGAAGATCGCCGAGGCCCAGTGGATCCTCGCGTCCACCAAGAAGTTCGCCTCCGATCCCATCCGCAAGCTTCTCGACAGCGCCGTGGCCAACGCCATGGACAAGAACCCCTCCGTGGATCCCGACGGGCTCATCGTCCGCACGGCATTCGTGGACGAGGGCTTCCGCATGAAGCGCGTCCGCCCCGCGCCCATGGGCCGGGCCTACCGGACCCAGAAGCGCACCTGCCACATCACCCTGCAGCTGGCCGAAGCCGCTGCCACTGCCGGGGAGGAGTAACCCATGGGCCAGAAAGTCCATCCCTACGGTTTCCGCGTCGTCCACAGCAAGGCGTGGAAGAGCAAGTGGTTCAGCAAGCGCGAGTACGCGACGCTGCTCCACGAGGACCTGAAGCTCCGCAAGGAGCTCAAGGCCCAGCTCCACGCCCTGAACGCGATGGTCAGCAAGATCGACATCGAGCGGGCCGCCGACAAGGTCACCATCCGCATCTTCACGGCCCGCCCGGGCATCGTGATCGGCCGCAAGGGCGCCGAGATCGACAAGCTGCGCGAGGACCTGCAGAAGAAGCTGAAGCGCCCCGTGGCCGTCGACATCCAGGAGATCAAGAAGCCCGAGATCGACGCCCAGCTCGTGGCCGAGGGCGTCGCCCAGCAGCTCGAGCGCCGCATCGCCTTCCGCCGCGCCATGCGCAAGGCCGAGGAGGCCGCCATCCGCTTCGGCGCGAAGGGCTTCAAGATCAAGGTCTCCGGCCGCCTGAACGGCGCCGAGATCGCCCGCACGGAAGACTACCTCAGCGGCCAGATGCCGCTGCAGACCATCCGCGCCAACGTGGACTACGGATTCGCCGAAGCCAACACCACCTACGGGATCATCGGGGTCAAGGTGTGGGTGAACCTCGGCGAGGCCGTCCTCGAAACCACGAAGCGGTGAGGTGACCCCATGCTGATGCCCAAGAAGGTCAAGAACCGCAAGGTCCAGAAGGGCCGCACCCGCGGCGTCGCCACCCGGGGCCACGAGCTCGCCTTCGGCGACTTCGGCCTCAAGGCGATGGAGCACTGCTGGCTGACGAACCGCCAGATCGAGGCGGCCCGTATCGCCATGACGCGCCACATCAAGCGCGGCGGCAAGATCTGGATCCGGATCTTCCCCGACCGCCCCACCACGTCGAAGCCCGCCGAGACCCGCATGGGCAGCGGCAAGGGCGCGCCGGACGGCTGGGTGGCGGTGATCCGCCCCGGCCGCATCCTCTTCGAGATGGAGGGCGTGGACGAGACGACGGCCCGCGAGGCCCTGCGCCTGGCCCAGATGAAGCTCTCCGTGGCTTCCGAATTCATCACCCGCACGCCGCCTGAGGAATGAGGGAGACGACGATGAGCAAGAAGAATCCGTTCAGCAACCTCACCGCCAAGGGCGTCGACGAGCTGGCCCAGCTCGAGGCCGAGCTGGCCGCGAAGCGCTTCACCCTGCGCTTCCAGCACGCCGTGGGCCAGGTGGAGAACACCGCCGAGATCCGCAAGACGCGCCGCGAGCTCGCGCGCGTGAAGTCCGCCCTGTCCCAGAAGATGGGCCAGAACATGGCCCCGAAGCCGGAAGGGAAGTGAGGAGCCGCCCATGAGCCTTGAGAAGAAGATGGTCCGCAGCGGCGTCGTGGTGTCCAGCGCCGCCGACAAGACGGTGGTCGTGAAGGTGGAGCGCAAGTTCCAGCACCCGCTCTACCACCGCACCGTGAAGCAGACGAAGAAGTTCATGGCCCACGACGAGAACAACACCTGCGCCGTCGGCGACGTGGTGAGGATCGTCGAGGCCCGTCCGATGTCCAAGCGCAAGCGCTGGGCGGTCCTCGAGATCGTCCAGAAGGCTGGCGAGTAAGGAGCCGACATGATCCAGATGGGTTCCATGCTCACGGTCGCCGACAATTCCGGCGCCAAGAAGATCTGCTGCATCCTGCCCCTCGGGGGCGGCGTGGGGAAGACCGCCCAGCTCGGCGACGTCATCACCGCGTCGGTCAAGGAGGCGATCCCCGGCGGCACGGTGAAGAAGAAGGCCGTGGTGCAGGCGGTGATCGTCCGCCAGCGCAAGGCCTACCGCCGCAAGGACGGCTCCTACATCCGCTTCGACGAGAACGCCGCCGTCATCATCAAGAAGGACGGCGAGCCGGTGGGCACCCGCGTCTTCGGACCCGTGGCCCGCGAGCTCCGCGAGCGCAAGTACATGAAGATCGTTTCGCTTGCCCCTGAGGTGATCTGATGGAAGCGACCACCAAGATGAAGTTCAAGAAGGGCGACGAGGTCATCGTCATCGCCGGCAAGGACAAGGGGAAGGTCGGGACCATCGCCAAGGTGAGCCCCAGCACGAACCGCGTCCTGGTCACCGGGGTCAACCTGGTGAAGCGGGCGGTTAAGCCGAACCCCCAGACCGGGGAGGAGGGCGGCATCGTGGCCAAGGAGGCCCCGATCCACGCCTCGAACGTGGCCTTCAACGCCGGCGGCAAGCCCTCCCGCAAGCGGCCGGCCTGACATTTCCGCTTCTTCGGGGCCATTCTCCGTGCGAGAATGGCCCTTCCGCCGCTTCCTTCCCTGGGATCCCGGCGGGTCTTTCCCACAACCTGAGGCCGAGGGGAAACGGGACCGCCCAAGCCCCCTCCGCACTCCCGAACCCCTAGGGCTACACCGGACGACCGCTGGACGGCGCCGGAAGCTCGAGTCCGATGCCCTCCCAGGGCCTCCCGGACGCCCGCTGGCCCCTACGGAAATGGAGGAACCATGACCGAGCCTCGATTCAAGGCTCACTACACCACCAAGGTGGTGCCCGCCCTCAAGCAGGAGTTCGGCTACACCAGCGCCATGCAGGTGCCGAAGCTCGAGAAGATCGTCATCAACATGGGCGTCGGCGACGCGATCCAGAACATCAAGATCCTGGACACCGCCGTCGAGGAGCTCACCGCCATCACGGGCCAGAAGGCCATCGTGCGCAAGGCGAAGAAGAGCGTCGCCCAGTTCAAGCTCCGCGCCGGCATGCCCATCGCCTGCATGGTGACCCTCCGCGGGCCCCGCATGTGGGAGTTCTTCGACCGGCTGGTCTCCCTGAGCCTGCCCCGCGTCCGCGACTTCCGCGGCGTACCGACCCGCTCCTTCGACGGCCGCGGGAACTACACGCTGGGCCTGAAGGACCAGGTGATCTTCCAGGAAATCGACTATTCCAAGGTGGACAAGCTGAAGGGCATGAACATCACGTTCGTCACCTCCGCCCCCACCGACGCCGAGGCCAAGGCGCTCCTGGCCCACCTCGGCATGCCCTTCCGCAAGTAGCCCGGAGAGGACCCATGGCCCGCACCGCGAAGAAGTTCAAAGACAGCCAGAAGCCCAAGTTCAGCACCCAGCACCGCAACCGCTGCAAGTCCTGCGGGCGCCCCCGCGGCTTCATGCGCAAGTTCGAACTCTGCCGACTCTGCTTCCGCAAGCACGCCCTCCAGGGCGAGCTTCCGGGCGTCCAGAAGTCCAGCTGGTAAGGAGGAATCGACATGAACACCGATCCGATCGCCGATTACCTCACGCGCATCCGCAACGGCATCATGGCCGGCCATGACGCCGTCGTCGTGCCGAGCAGCAAGCTCAAGGAGCGCCTCTCCTCGATCCTCCAGCAGGAGGGCTACATCCACTCCTTCAAGGCCGTGGAGCACGAGGACCGCAACTACCTGATCATCAACCTCAAGTACACCCGGGGCGGCGAGAACGTGATCCACGGCCTGCGCCGCGTGTCCCGGCCCGGCCTGCGCATCTACACCGGCGTCCGTGACATCCCCGAGGTGAACGGCGGCCTGGGCGTGGCCATCCTCTCGACGCCCAAGGGCCTGCTCACCGGCAAGGACGCGCGGAAGCAGAACCTCGGCGGGGAAGTCCTCGCCCACGTCTGGTAGCACGACTCTCCTGGTAGGACGCCCGGCCCCCGGCGCGTTATTCCAAAGCCCCCAACCCCAAGGATCCACAATGTCCCGAATTGGAAAGAAGCCCGTGACGCTGCCGAAAGGCGTCAAAGTGAGCGTCCACGGAGCTGAGGCCGTCGTCGAAGGCGCGAAGGGCAAGCTGAGCTGCCCGATCCCGAGCGGGATCACCCTCGACGTCCAGGCCGACTCCGTCACCCTGAGCCGCGCGAACGACGAGGCCCAGAACCGCGCCTACCATGGCCTGACCCGCGCCCTCCTCCAGAACGCCGTCACTGGCGTGACCGACGGCTGGAAGAAGGAACTCGACATGGTCGGCGTCGGCTACAAGGCCGCCATGGAGGGCGCCAAGCTGCGCCTCGACCTCGGCTACAGCCACCCGATCATGTACGAGGCCCCGGCCGGCATCTCCATCGCCGTGGAGAAGCAGACGCACATCGTCGTGACCGGCTCGGACCGCCAGCTGGTGGGCCAGGTCGCCGCCGACATCCGCAAGTTCCGCAAGCCCGAGCCCTACAAGGGCAAGGGCGTCATGTACACCGGCGAAGTCATCCGGCGCAAGGCCGGCAAGACCGGCAAGTAAGGAGGCACCCATGGCCACGCCGACCGAACTCCAGCACCACGCCGAACGCCGCGAGAAGACCAAGGCCCGCATCCGCGGCCGGGTCGCCGGCACCTCCGAGCGCCCCCGCCTCACGGTCTTCAAGTCCCTGAAGCGCATCTACGTCCAGGCGGTGGACGACGCCCAGGGCGTCACCGTCGCCTCCGCCAGCAGCCTGGAGAAGGATCTCCGGGAGAAGCTCAAGAACGGCGCCAACATCGAGGCCGCCAAGGCCGTGGGCGCCAGCATCGCCGCCCGCCTCAAGGAGAAGGGCATCACCTCGGTGGTCTTCGACCGCAATGGCTACGTCTACCACGGCCGCGTGAAAGCGCTCGCCGACAGCGCCCGCGAAGCCGGGCTCCAGTTCTGAGGAGGGAGCGATGGCGACCGCAGACAAGACCCACAACACCGCTTCCTCCGCGCCCCACGGCGCCCCCGCCGGGCACGGCGAGGGCCAGGGCGAGTTCAAGGACCAGGTCATCTACGTCGGCCGCGTCACCAAGGTGGTGAAGGGCGGCAAGAACTTCTCCTTCAGCGCCCTCGTGGTCGTGGGTGACGGCAAGGGGAAGGTCGGCTTCGGCCTCGGCAAGGCCCTCGAAGTGCCCTCGGCCATCAAGAAGGGCATCGAGAGCGCGAAGCGCAACATGATCAAGGTCCCCGTGACCCCCAACGCCTCCATCCCGCACCCGATCACCGGCAACTTCGGCTCCGGCTCGGTGCTCATGAAGCCCGCCCCGGAGGGAACCGGCATCATCGCCGGCGCCGCCGTGCGCGCCATCATGGAGGCCGTCGGCATCAACAACGTCCTCACCAAGTCCCTCGGCTCCTCGAACCCCCACAACGTGGTGCGCGCCACGTTCCAGGGCCTCGAGAGCCTCATGGACCCCTACACGGTCTCGGTCAACCGCGGCCTGGACCAGGCGGAGGCCTAAGATGGCGAAGCAGACCTACGTCCCGGTGGCTGAGCACCTCGGCAAGCAGGTGGTCATCACCCTCAAGCGCAGCATCATTTGCACCGTGCCCAAGCAGCGGGCCTACTGCCAGACCCTCGGCCTCAAGAAGGTCGGCGACACCCGCGAGTGCGAGTACACCCCCCAGATCCACGGAATGGTGAAGCTCATGCCGCACCTCGTGGACGTCACGGTGAAGGGATAAGCCATGAAGCTCAACGAACTCAAGCCCGCGGAGGGCGCCGTCAAGAGCCGCAAGCGCGTGGGCCGGGGCAAGGGCTCCGGCATGGGCAAGACCGCGACCCGTGGCGAGAAGGGCCAGAAGAGCCGCCGCGGCTACTCGGGCCGGGCCGGCTTCGAGGGCGGCCAGATGCCCCTGGTGCGCCGCCTGCCCAAGCGCGGCTTCACCAACCACTTCGCGCCGATGACCGAGGAGATCTCCCTCTCCCTGATCTCCACCCACTTCGCCGACGGCGACAAGGTGACCCTGGCCTCCCTCCGCGAGAAGAAGCTGGTGGGCTCCAAGGTCGAACGCGTGGTGGTCCTCGCCAGCGGCGAACTGACCCGCAAGGTCACCGTCCAAGTCGACCGCGTCACCAAGGGCGCCCGGGAGGCCATCCTGGCCAAGGGCGGCGTGGTGGAAGATCCCCAGGCCTGAACCTCAAAGATCTGAATCAAAAGATTTTAGGTTAGCCTCGGGGATCTCTTCGGATGAACAAACTCAAGCAGCTGTTCAGCAACCCTGAACTCCGCAAGCGCCTTCTCGTCACCCTCGCCCTGTTGATCGTCTACAGGCTGGGGGTGCACGTGTCGGTGCCCGGCGTGAACGCCGACGCCCTGGCCAAGAACCTGGGCAAGGCCGGCGACCTCCTGGGCGTGGTGGACCTCTTCTCGGGCGGCGCCTTCAAGAAGTTCTCGGTCTTCGCCCTGGGCATCACTCCCTACATCACGGCCAGCATCGTCCTGCAGCTCCTGGGGGCGGTCATCCCCCAGCTCGAGCACCTGCAGAAGAAGGAAGGCGAGGCCGGTCGGGAGAAGATCAACCAGTGGACCCGCTACCTGACGGTCTTCCTGGCCATGATCCAGGGCTTCGGCATCGCCTCCCTGGCCGCCAGCCTCGGGGAGAGCGTGGTTCCCAATCCCGGGACGGCCTTCCGGCTCCAGGCGGCCTTCACCCTCTCCACCGGCACCATCTTCGTGATGTGGATCGGCGAGCAGATCACCGCCAAGGGCCTGGGGAACGGCATCTCCCTGCTGATCTTCGCCGGCATCGTGGCCGGCCTCCCCAAGGGGGCCACGACGCTCTTCGGGCTCTTCCGCGACTCCCTGTCGGGGGTCAACCCCATGCCCCCGGGCATCTACCTGCTGCTCTTCGCGGCCATGGCGGCGGTGCTCCTGGCGGTGGTCCTGGTGGAGAACGCCTACCGCAGGATCCCCATCCACTACGCCCGACGGGCCGACTCCGCGGGCATGTCCAGCCAGCGCAGCTCCTACATGCCCCTGAAGGTCAACACCGCCGGCGTGATGCCGGTGATCTTCGCCGGCTCCGTCATCGCCTTTCCCGCCACCATCGCCCAGTTCACCAAGTGGGAGTGGATGGCCAAGGTCGCCGGCTGGACCAGCCCCCAGGCCCACTTCGGGATCTACACGCCCATTTTCGCGGCGGTAACAGTCTTCTTTTCCTTCTTTTACACCAGCATCATCTTCAATCCCGACGAGACCGCCGAGAACATGAAGAAGTCGGGCGGCTACATCCCGGGGATCCGGCCCGGGAAGGAGACCAGCGTCTACATGGACGGGGTCCTCAGCAAGCTGACCTTCGCCGGCGCGCTGTACCTCGCCGTGGTATCCATCGTTCCCCTGCTGCTGCTGAACAACATGCCCGGCCTGGCCTTCTACTACGGGGGCACCTCCCTGCTGATCGTGGTGGGCGTGGCCATGGACACCTCGGCCCAGATCGAGAGCTACCAGGTCATGCGGAGCTACGACGGGTTCCTTGAGCGCGGCCGGGTCCGCCGGCCCGGCGGACGCCCCGGCCCGCCCCGGTCCGGCGGGGGGACGGCCGCATGAAGGTCCACATCCTCCTCGGCGCCCCGGGCTCCGGCAAGGGGACCCAGGCCAAGCGCCTGGTCCAAGAATTCTCTTTGGTGCACCTGTCCACGGGTGATATTCTGAGAGACGCCGTTTCCAAGGAAACGGAGATCGGCCTTCGGGCCAAGGCCATCATGGCCAGTGGAAAATTGGTGGACGACCAGACCGTCAATGGACTCGTTTTCGCGCGGCTGCAGGACGAGACCCAGGACGTGCTGTTCGACGGTTACCCCCGGACCCTCCAACAAGCCGAAGCCCTTCAGGAATTCCTCTCCGCCAAGGGTTTCGCGCTGGGGCTGGTGCTGAACGTCGAGGTCCCCGAATCGGTCCTGGAAGCCCGGGTGGTCGGGCGCCGCGTGTGCAGCAACAACGCCTGCGGAGCCATCTACCACATCGAGACCAGGCCCCCCAAGCAGGACGGCGTGTGCGATCTGTGCGGCAGTCCCCTGAAGCACAGGTCCGACGACACCGCTGAAGCCTTCCGGAGCCGGATGGCCGAATTCAATTCGACCTTCCAGCCCCTCCTCGGCTTCTACCGCGGCAGGGACACCTACCGCGCGGTGGACGGGAACCGGGCGCCGGACCAGGTCTTCGAAACGCTCTCCCAGGTTTTCAGGACCATGGCCAGCACCCCCAAGGAGCATGCTTGAGCAAAGAAGAAGCCATTGAGCTCGAAGCCACAGTGGTGGAATCCCTGCCCAACGCGGTGTTCCGCGTCGAACTGGAAAACAAGCACCAGGTGCTCGCCCACATCAGCGGGAAGATGCGCAAGAACTTCATCCGCATCCTTCCCGGCGACCGGGTCCTCGTGGAGGTCACGCCCTACGACCTGACCCGCGGGCGCATCATCTACCGTTTCAAGTAAGCAACTTTTCTCACTCGGACTCGGGGTACCCCATGAAAGTTCGGCCCTCCATCAAGAAGCTCTGTGAGCACTGCAAGATCGTGCGGCGCGAAGGCATCGTCCGCGTGATCTGCAAGAAGAACCCCAAGCACAAGCAGCGCCAGGGTTAAGGAGCAGGAATGGCACGCATCGCAGGCATCGATCTTCCGGTCGGCAAGCGCATCGAGATCGCGCTGACCTACATCTACGGCATCGGCCGGGCCAAGGCCCACAGCATCCTGGACCGCGCCAAGGTGGGCTACGGCACCAAGGTGCGCGACCTCACCGAGGACGAGGTCGGCCGCATCCGCCGCGTCATCACCACTGAAGAGACCGTCGAGGGCGACCTCCGCAAGAACATCGCCCTGGACATCAAGCGCCTCATGGACATCGGCAGCTACCGCGGCCTGCGCCACCGCAAGGGCCTCCCGGTCCGCGGCCAGCGCACGCACACCAACGCGCGCACCCGCAAGGGCAAGCGCAAGACCGTTGCCGGCAAGAAGAAGTAACAGGCGAAGGGACTAGACGATGGCTAAACAGCAGACCAAGACCACCGGCAAGAAGGTGGTGAAGAAGAAGGAAAAGAAGAGCGTTCCCCACGGGATCGCCCACATCCAGGCCTCCTTCAACAACACGATCATCTCGATCTCGGATCCCATGGGGAACATGCTCTCCTGGGCCTCCAGCGGCAACCAGAGCTTCCGCGGCACGCGCAAGGGCACGCCCTTCGCCGCCCAGGTCGCCTCCGGCGTGGCCGCCGAGGCGGCCAAGGAGCACGGCGTCCGCAGCGTGGACGTCCGCGTCAAGGGCCCCGGCGCGGGCCGTGAGAGCGCCATCCGCGCCCTCAACGCCGCCGGCATCTCGGTGACCAGCATCCGCGACGTCACGCCCATCCCCCACAACGGCTGCCGCCCCCCCAAGCGCCGCCGCGTCTAACCGAGGAGACAGAACATGGCTCGTTACAAGGACGCCGTTTGCCGCCTCTGCCGCCGCGAAGGCATGAAGCTCTACCTCAAGGGTGAGCGCTGCTTCAAGGAGAAGTGCTCCTTCGAGACCCGCAAGGGCAAGATCCCGGGACAGCACGGCGCAGGCAAGATGAAGAAGCCCACCGGCTACGCGATGCAGCTGCGCGAGAAGCAGAAGGTCAAGCGCATCTACGGCGTGCTGGAGAAGCAGTTCCGCATGTACTTTCAGAAGGCCGACGCCAAGAAGGGCGTGACCGGCCACAACCTGCTCGGCTTCCTCGAGAGCCGCCTGGACAACGTGGTCTACCGCCTCGGCTTCGCCCCCAGCCGCTCCGCCGCCCGCCAGATGGTCATGCACGGCCACGTCAAGGTGAACGGCAAGCGGGTGGACATCCCCTCCTTCCAGACCAAGGCCGGCCAGAGCATCGAGCTCGGCGAGCGCGCCAAGGCCAATGAGGGCGTCAAGGGCTCCGTCGAGACCGCCGCGGGCCGCGGCATCCCCAAGTGGCTCACCCTCGACGCCGGCGCCTTCAGGGGCCAGGTCATCGCCGCTCCCACCCGTGAAGACGTCACGCTCGAGATCAACGAGCAGCTGATCGTCGAACTCTACAGCAAGTAAGGGAGACCGATGCTCAACCTCAGCGACTTCCAGCGCCCGCGCTTCGCCGAGACCAACGCCGGCTCCCTGACGGCGTCCTACGGCGAGTTCGTGGCCTACCCCTTCGAGCGCGGCTTCGCCACCACGGCGGGCCACGCGCTGCGCCGGGTGCTGCTCAGCAGCATCCAGGGCGCCGCCGTGACCAACGTCCGCATCAAGGGCGTGCAGCACGAGTTCACCACGCTCCCCGGCGTCTGGGAGGACATCACCCACGTCCTCCTGAACCTCAAGGAGATCCCCTTCAAGCTCCACTCCTCCCAGCCCCAGGTCGTGACCCTCTCCGCCAAGGGCGAGGGCGTCGTCACCTCCGCGGCCATCAAGACCAACCAGAACGTGGAGGTCATGAACCCCGGCGTGCACATCGCGACCCTGGGCGAGGACGGCGAGCTGGAGATGGAGATCGTCGTCGGCATGGGCCGCGGCTTCGTCACGGCCGACCGCAACCACGACGAGGGCCTGGGCCTGGGCTTCGTGCCCATGGACTCCAACCACAGCCCCATCACCCGCGTGAACTACATCGTCGAGCCGGCCCGCGTGGGACAGAGCACCGACTACGAGAAGCTCACCCTGCAGGTCTGGACCAACGGCACCGTCTCCCCCAAGGAGGCCGTGTCCGACGCCGCCCTCATCCTGCGCGAGCACTTCCTCGTCTTCGCCCGCCAGGACGAGGACTACGTGGACGAGGACTCCTCGACGCCCGCCCTCTCCGGCGAGAGCGTCAACGCCTGGCTGGGCAAGTCGGTGGAGGAGCTCGAGCTGTCCGTCCGCGCCAACAACTGCCTTCGCAACGCCAACATCACCACCATCGGTGAGCTGGTGCAGCGCACCGAGGCCGAGCTGATGAAGACCAAGAACTTCGGCAAGAAGTCCCTCCAGGAGATCAAGGACGAGCTCGCGCGCATCGGCCTCTCCCTGGGCATGCGGCTCGAGCAGGAAGTCTAAGGAGCCAACCATGCGCCACAACCTCGCCGGCCGCCGCCTGAGCCGCAGCACCAATCAGCGCAAGGCCCTGATGAAGAACCTCGCCACCGCGCTCATCCAGCACGAGCGCATCGAGACCACCCTTCCCAAGGCCAAGGAACTTCGCGTCTACGTGGAGCCCTTCATCACCCTGTCCAAGACCGACTCCGTGGCCAACCGCCGCCTGGCGATGAGCCGCCTCGGGAACAAGGACGCCGTCCAGAAGCTCTTCAGCGCCGACTTCCGCAAGCGCTTCGAGAGCCGTCCCGGCGGCTACACCCGCATCCTCAAGATGGCCAGCCGCCTCGGCGACGGCGCGGACATGGCCCTCGTCGAACTCGTGGACTACGCCCTGCCCGAGGTCGAGGAGTCCGCGGAGTAGTCCTCCCGGAAGCCTGATGGAACCATGAAGAAGCGCCCCGCAAGGGGCGCTTCTTCATGATGGTGCGCTGCCGCGATCAGTGTTCGTAGGTCGAGATGTCGCGGTCCTTCGTCTCCTTCAGGAAGAGCGCGCCGATCACCACGGTGATCAGGGAGACGACCACCGGGTACCAGAGCCCGAAGTAGATGTTGCCCTTCAGGGCCACGATGGCCGTGGCGGTGAGCGGCAGCATGCCGCCGAACCAGCCGTTGCCGATGTGGTAGGGCAGGGACATCGAGGTGTAGCGGATGTTCGTGGGGAACAGCTCCACCAGGAAGGCCGCGATGGGTCCGTACACCATGGTCACGTAGATCAGGAAGATGAACAGGATCAGCAGGGTCATCCCGTAGTTGACCTTCGACTTGTCGGCCTCCTTCGGGTAGCCCAGTTCCGTCAGGGCCTTCTTGAGGGCGGCTTCGGACTTGCCCTCCTTGTCCCAGCCCTCGACCCGGTAGGTGGCGTACTGGCCCGTGGCGGGGTTCTTTCCCGTGATCGTCGCCACCACCGGCTTGCCCGGTTCCGACGCCACCTTGAAGAAGTTCAGGCCCTGGTTCGAGAAGAAGCTGTTCACCCGGTCCACCTCGCTGAACTTCGTCTTGGGGGTCACGAAGAGCACGAAGTTCTCGTCCTTGGGATCGGCGGCGACCTGGATCTGCGTGGTGTTCTGGAACGACTCGAGGGCCGGGTTCACGTAGTGCGTGAGCGCCTTGAACATCGGGAAGTACGTGCAGGCCGCGATGAGGCAGCCCGCGAGGATGATCTTCAGCCGGCCGATCTTGTCGGACAGCCAGCCGAAGAAGATGAAGAAGGGCGTGCCGAGCAGGAGGGAGACCCCGATCAGGGTGTAGGTCGTCGCGAAGTCGAGCTTGAGGGTGATCTGCAGGAAGAAGAGGGCGTAGAACTGCCCCGTGTACCACACCACGCCCTGGCCCGCGGTGGCCCCGAGGAGGGCGAGGAGGGCGTACTTGTTGTTGGGGTACTTGAGGAAGCTGTCGGAGAGCGGGGCCTTGGACGTCTTGCCCTCGGCCTTCATCTTCTGGAACACGGGCGACTCGTGGAGCTTGAGGCGGATCCACACGGAGACGCCCAGCAGCGCGATGGAGACCCAGAACGGGATGCGCCATCCCCAGGAGGCGAAAGCCTCCTTGGCCATCCCGAGGCGGCAGGCGAGGATGATCGCCAGGGCCAGGAAGAAGCCCACGGTGGCCGTGGTCTGGATCCAGCTGGTGTTGAACCCGCGCCGGTCGTGGGCGGAATGCTCGGCGACGTAGGTCGCCGCGCCGCCGTACTCGCCGCCCAGGGCCAGGCCCTGGAGCAGCCGCAGGGTCACCAGGATGACCGGGGCCGCCCAGCCGATGGTGGCGAAGGTGGGCAGGAGGCCGACGCCGAAGGTGGAGAGGCCCATCACCACGATCGTGACGAGGAAGGTGTACTTGCGGCCGATGAGGTCGCCGATGCGGCCGAAGACCAGGGCGCCGAAGGGCCGGACCAGGAAGCCCGCCGCGTAGGTCGCGAAGGCCGAGAGCAGGGCCGCCGTCTCGTTGCCCTTCGGGAAGAAGAGGGCCGCGAAGAAGGGCGCCAGCGTGGCGTAGAGGTAGAAGTCGTACCACTCGAAGACCGTCCCGACCGAGGACGCCACGATCACCAGCTTCTCTTCCTTGGTGATGGGGGCCTTGGCGGCGACTTGTTCGGTTGCGATGGCCATGGGGGCGCCTCCTGGGTGGTTTCGGCGCGGGATCCGCGGCCGGAGGATGGGCGGGGCGGGCGCGCAGGGGAACGCTCCCTGGATGGGTGCGACGCGCCGGGTTGTCAGTCGCGGGGCAACGGGGCCGACCGCTTCAGGGAGTGGGTGTGGTCCAGGATGCTTCAAGGCCCTGTGACGCAGGGCACTCTTTCCATGGGGCGGGTGGGTCCAGCCGGGTGCGCCCGCCACCTCGGAACGGGGGGCGCTGGTGCGGCCCTGCGGGGCTGCGGCATCCAGAACCTCCGATGGGGGACTTCAGGATCAAATCTTCCGGAATGTATCCCCCGTGGCCGCGGGGTCAAGCAACCAAGGTCTCAAGACCCTCGAGGACCCTGGAGCCAAGCGTTCGTCGCGAGGCCATGTGCGGGCTCTGCAGACGCCCCGCTTGGGATTTCAAGGCATGGTGACGGGCATCACATTGGCGCCCGCTCTCCCGAGGACCTGGGCCACCCCCCTAAGATGGCCCCTGGGATCGCACGCATGCGCCTTGCCCTCTTCGCGGACATCCATGGGAACCGGGAGGCCTTCGAGGCCTGCCTGCGCGACGCCCGCGCGCGCGGCTGCGACCGCACCGTCATCCTCGGGGACTGCGTCGGCTACGGCGCGGACCCGGCCTGGGTGGTGGACCAGGTCATGGCCCTCGTCGCCGCCGGATCCGTGGCCGTCCTGGGCAACCATGACCGCGCCGTGGGGGACGCCCGGGAGGCCCTCGGCGCCGATGCCGAGACGGCGATGGCCTGGACCCGGGGCCAGCTGGGCGTGGACGCCCGGCGCTTCCTCGCGGGCCTCCCGCTCCAGGCCGAGGAGGAGGGCCGCCTGTACGTCCACGCCAGCGTGCCCCCCGGGCGCCGCTGGCCGTACCTGGACGGCCCCGAGGCGGCCGGGCGGGCCCTGCAGGCCTGCCGGGCCCAGGCCGTCTTCTGCGGCCACGTGCACATCCCGGCCCTCTACAGCCTCACCGCCGCGGGCCAGACCATCGCCTTCCATCCGGTGCCCGGCGCGCGGATCCCCCTCCTCCGCCACCGGCGATGGCTCGCGGTGCTGGGCTCGGTGGGCCAGCCCCGGGACGGCCAGACCGCGGCGGGCTACGCGCTGCTCGACCTGGCCCTCGGGGAGTTGACCTTCCTCCGGGTGCCCTACGATGTACGGGCCGCCGCGGCCAAGATCCGCGCCGCGGGGCTGCCCCGGTCCCTGGCCGACCGTCTGGAAGGAGGGCGCTGACATGGGAGCCCTCCGCCTCGCCCCGGGCGCGGTCCTTGACGGATTCACGCTGAAGGAACTGGTCCACGCCGGGGGCATGGCCCGCCTCTGGGCCGTCGAGCAGGCGGGGATGGGCGCTTCCCTGCTGATGAAAGTGCCCGCCCTGGTGGAGGGCGCCGACCCCGCGGCGCTGGTCAGCTTCGAGATGGAGCAGATGATCCTGCCCCGCCTCGTGGGTCCCCACGTCCCGCGCTTCGTGGCCTGCGGGGACTTCAGCCTGCAGCCCTACCTCGTGATGGAGCGGATTCCGGGGCCCTCCCTGCTGGCGCGGCTTCCCGAGCTGCCGCTGCCGCCCCTGGAGGTCGCCGCCCTGGGGGCCAGGATCGCCGAGGCCCTGGACGATCTGCACCGGCAGCGGGTGGTCCACCTCGACGTGAAGCCCTCCAACGTCCTCTTCCGGCCCACCGGGGAGGCGGTGCTGGTGGACTACGGGCTGTCCCGCCACGAGGAGCTCCCGGACCTCATGGGGCAGCAGTTCCGCCTCCCCTACGGCACGGCGCCCTACATGGCCCCGGAGCAGGTCCTGGGGGAGCGCCGCGACCCCCGCAGCGACCAGTTCGCCCTGGGGGTGCTGCTCTACTTCTTCGTCACCGGGGTGCGGCCCTTCGGGGACCCCCAGCGTCTGTCGGGCCTGAAGCGGCGCCTCTGGCGGGATCCCGAACCGCCGCGGCGGCTCCGGCCCGACTGCCCGCCCTGGCTCCAGGAGATCATCCTCCGCTGCCTGGAGGTCCGGCCCGCGTGGCGCTATCCCACCGCGGCCCAGCTCGCCTTCGAACTCCGCCATCCCGACCAGGTGCGGCTCACCCAGCGGTCGGAACGGATGCGCCGGGACCCCTGGACCACCGTGATCCGCCGCCGCTTCGCGGAGGCCGACGCCCCGGGGATCCGGCCGCGCCCGGCGGCGGGCGTCGGCACCGACGCGCCCATCGTGGCGGTGGCCCTCGATCTCGCCGAGGCCGACCCCCTCCTCGGGGACGCCCTGCGGGAGCACGTGGCGCGGCTGCTGGGAACGCTCCCCGGCGCCCGGGTGGCCTGCCTCAACGTGCTGAAGCAGAGCCGGCTCACCCTGGACACCAGCCTGGACGAGGCGGGGCGGAGCAAGGCCCTGCAGCGCCTGGTGGAGCTCCAGCACTGGGCGGGCCCCCTCAGCCTCGAGGAGGGCCGGGTGAGCTTCCACGTGTTGGAGTCCCCGCAGCCCGGGGCGGAGATCCTGCGCTACGCCCGGGCGAACCGCGTGGACCATCTCGTGCTGGGGGCCCGGGCGAAGTCCCTCCGGAGGACGCTCCTGGGCAGCGTGAGCGCGGAGGTGGCGGCCCAGGCCCCCTGCACCGTGACCGTGGTGCGGCCCCGGCGGCCCGGGCCGGACGCCCAGGGTCCGGGCCCCGAGGAGGACACGGGGGACGGCTGGACGGTGGGCTGAGGCCTCGGGCCCCGGTGCTAGCGTGGAGCATGGCGGACGCCGGGCCTGGCTCCGGGAGGCCGGGCCTCCCCCTTCGGATCCTCCGCGGATCCCTTCTGGCCAGCGGTCCCGCCGCGGCCCTGCTCTTCTACGGCGTGGCCGGCTGGCCCGACGCGGTCGAGCGGGTGTACGGCCGTTCCCTCTATCCCGCCTTCGACCGGTGCCTGGCGCGGCTCACGGCCTGGTGCTCCTGGTCCCTCGGCGAACTGCTGCTCTTCGCCCTCGCGGCCTGGGCCCTGGTCTCCGCGGCGCAGGCCGCGACCGGGTTCCGGCAGGGGAGGAAGGAGGGGCTCCGCCGCCTCCGCGCCTGGGGGCTCGGAGCGGCCGCGGCGCTTTCTCTCCTGTATGCGGCCTTCGTGCTCGCCTGGGGCCTGAACTACCGCCGGCCGCCGCTCGCCTCGCGCCTCGCCTGGCCCGTCGCCCCCGCCTCCGCCGCCGAGCTCGGCGCCCTCTGCTCGGAGCTGGCCGTCCAGGTGAACGGCCTGCGGCGCGCGTGCGCACCCGACGAAGCTCCGGCGAGCGTGCGGAACCGCGCGGCGGAAGGCTACCAGCGGCTCGGCGCCGCCCTGGCTCCCGCCGTCCCCGACCTGCGGCCGGCCCACCCCAAGTTCGCCCTGCTCAGCGCGCTGATGTCCCGCGCGCTCACCCACGGGATGGTGGTGCCCTGGACCCACGAGGCGCTGGTGAACCGGGAGACGCCCCCCGCCTCGCTGCCCTTCGCGCTGTGCCACGAGATGGCCCACCAGCGCGGCGTCGCCCGGGAGGACGAGGCCAACTTCGTGGGCTACCTCGCGGCGCGGCTGCATCCCGACCCTGGCTACCGCTATTCCGCCCTGCGCTTCGCCCTGGCGGAGAGCCTCGGGAAGCTGGCCCAGGCCGATCCCGGAGCCGCCGCCCGAGTGGTCGAAGGCCTGGACCCCGCCGTCCGCGAGGACTACCGCCGGGACGCGGCCTGGTCGCGGCGGAACCGCTCCCGCTTCAGCGAGATCCAGGGCCGCGCCTACGACCGCTACCTCAAGGCCCAGGGCCAGCGCGAGGGTGTCCGCAGCTACGGCCGGGTGGTGGACCTCCTGCTGGCGGAGCGGCGGATGCGGGCGGCCGGCGCCCTCCCCGCGGCCCTCCGCTAGCTAGAGCAGGAAGGCGTCCACGGCGAACCAGACGAGCAGGAAGGCGCCGAGGAGGCCCTTGCCCACCGCGCCCACCAGGAAGCCCAGGGCCGCCCCGGCCCCGGCCTTCAGCGCCTCCTTCCAGGGCCTGCGGGTGGCCAGTTCGGCGAGGCTGGCGCCGAGGAAGGGGCCGAGGAGGATGCCGGGCAGGCCGAAGAAGAGGCCGAGGAAGCCGCCCGCCAGGGCCCCGAGGATGCCCGCCCGGCCCGCGCCGGCCATGCGGCTGGTCAGGGCCGTGGCGAGGGCGTCGAGCCCCAGCGCCACCAGGGCCGTGAGGGCGAACACGGCGACGGTCCACCAGGACAGGACCCCGGGTACCAGGAGCTTCACCGCCAGGGCGCCCAGGACCATGACGGGAAGGCCCGGCAGGACCGGAAGCCAGGCACCGAGGAAGCCGAGCAGCAGGAGCAGGACGCCGAGGACCCAGCCGAGCCAGGCGGTCCAGGCCACGGCGCCCTCAGGCCCGCAGGTCCCGGGCGAAGCGGCGCACCAGGGCCTCGAAATCCTTCGCCGCGGCCGCCCCCGCTTCGAGGACCTCCGCGTGGCTCAGGGGCTGGGGCAGCATCCCGGCGCCCATGTTGCAGAGGCAGGAGATGCCGGCGACCTTCAGGCCCTCGTGGCGGGCCACGATGGCCTCCGGCACGGTGCTCATGCCCACGGCGTCGGCTCCGAGCGCGCGGAAGGCGCGGATCTCGGCGGGGGTCTCGTAGCAGGGCCCGGTGACCGCGACGTAGACGCCCTCCTGCAGGCGCTGGCCCGTGGCCAGGGCCGCGGCGTGGATCTGCGCCCGCAGGTCCGGGTCGTAGGCGGCGGTCATGTCATGGAAGCGCGGCCCCGGCGGGACGTTCGGGCCGATGCAGGGGTTCGTCCCCATCGCGTTGATGTGGTCCGAGAGCACCATCAGCTCGCCCACCTTGAAGCGCCAGTTGATGGCGCCGGCGGCGTTGGTGAGCAGCACCGCCCTCGCCCCCAGCCGCCGGTGGAGTCGCATGGGGGCCGTCACCACCGCCATCGGGTGCCCCTCGTAGAAGTGGAAGCGGCCCGCCTGGAGCACGACCTTCCGGCCTTCCAGCTCGCAGAAGACCAGCTTCCCGGCGTGGCCCTCGACGCTCTGCGCGGGGAAGCCGGGGAGCTCGGTGAAGGGCACCGCCACGCCCGCCCGGGCCTCCGGGCTCCCGGCGAGGGCGCCCAGGCCGGAACCCAGGACGATGGCCAGCTCCGGCGCGAAGGGGGCCCGGGTCTGGAGGGCGGCGAGGGCGGCGTCGAGGTCCATGGGCGCGTCCTAGGGCTGCGCTTCGAGGGAGAGGGTGGCGGTGAAGTCCGGGACCTGGACGTCGGGGCTGACCAGCCTGACGAGCAGGAGGTAGACCAGCGGCGTGTCCTTGTTGCCCCGGAGCACGACCCGGTAGCCGGGATCGCTCGCGCCGGTGAAGACGTAGGGGACGCTGTTCGTGGGTACCCGGACCTCGAGGCGCGCCCCTGGGGGAAGCGCGGCGGAAAGCGACCCCAGCCTCAGCTGGTAGGCCGTGTCCTTGCTGAGGGTGAACCGGGTGTAGAAGGCCTCGGCGGAGCTGGTGTTGGGAAAGGCGCCGTCCACCTGCGTGGCCTTCGCCATGCTGAACCCGAAGGGGGCGAGGGCGCCCGCGTTGCTGTTGGGGTCCGCGCCCCAGTCCGTCACCGTGGCGGCGCCGGCCCCGCTGGTCGGCCTCGGCCAGGGGATGTTGAACGTGGCCGCGAGGGGCGTGAGCACCGAGTCGGGGAAGATCGCCGCGAGGTCCACCGGCTCGGAGGCGGACTTCAGATCCTTGAGGCGGGCCAGCTGCAGGAAGACGTTCGGCCGGTCGGTGGCGTCGCCCGGCGTGGTGATCGTGAAGTAGCGCGCGGTCGCCTGGGGATTGATCTTGGCCCAGTCGGTGGCCGTGCCCGGGCTGGGGAGGCTGTTGGCCTTCAGCACGATCTCCCAGGCGAGGCCCGCGAGGGCGGGGCCCGACGTGGCCCCGCTGGCCGTGGTCCCGAGGGCGCGGACGTCCGTGTTGAGGGTGGAGGCGGCGGTCGTGTCGGCGAGGTAGGGGGACTTGAGGATGGAGGCCGCCATCACGTAGGGCATCGCCTCGAGGATGGCCATTTCCGGAAGCAGGTCGGGCAGCGTCTTCCCGATGGGGAAGGCGTTGTAGGCGCCGGCGCCCCAGAGGCTGTTCCGCGCGAAGAGGGGCAGCAGGACGCCTTCGTCGAAGGCGTCATCGTTGGAGGATCCACCCTTGATCGACCCGAAATAGTGGATGCTGGTGCCGCCCTGGGGATCGGCGGTCAGGGCGAGGGGGTAGCGGCTGCGGTCGTACTCGACGAAGCTGCCGCGGGCCTCCGAGACGCCCCGGCGGTAGTGGAGGTCGAGGGTCCGCCCCGGGCTGGGCGTCCCCAGGCCGCTGGCGCTGAAGCCATAGGCCGTGTCCAGGATCGCGAGCACGCGGCTGCCCGTTCCGGTGGGCTCCAGCGAGGCGTTGGCCAGCTGGCTGGAGGAAGGCACGCCGAGCCACCACTTGTCATCCAGTCCCACGTCGAAGGTGACCGTCGCGTCGGACGGCGCCCTCGTGGCCGGGGTGGGGTTCCCGGCGGGGGCGCTTCCATCCAGGCCCTTGCGGAGGGAGTAGACCACGCGATCGCTGATGGAGAGGTTGCTGTTGATCCCCGCGGGATCGCCGATGATCCGGATGGCGTTGCCCAGGACGGGGAGGGAACTCACCACTTCGACGAAGTGGTCGGCGTCCTTCGTGACGCCCTTGAATGCGACGGTCCCCGTCTCGTCCGCGCCGAAGGACTGGACGGCCAGCCAGACCCTCGATTTCGTCCCGTCGGGCGCCGTCTCGTCCTTGCCTTCCCACAGGACCACCTGGATGCCCCGGGCGGGCAGGGTCTTCCGGTTCGCCACGCTCGGGTCCAGCCCCGTGGGGACGCCAGCGGCGTCGGTCGCGAGGGGGATCCGCGTGTAGGTCACCTTGGCGGTGACCGTGATGGTGCCGGCGGTGGACCCGCTCCCCGAATTGTCGGACTTCTTGCCCGAGCAGCCGGCCAGCACGGCGAGCCCCAGCGCGGCGAGGAGGGCCCTCGTGGGGCGATTCAAGGGGAAGAGCCACGCCATGCAAACCTCGGAAACACAAGAAAATCCAGGCTACCACGGGGCCCGGGCGGCGTCCCGCGGCATTGCGGGCGCCCTGCCTCCGGTGCGTCGGAGCGTGGAATGGTTCGAGGGTTCCGGGTGGCCGGCGCGGGCTGCTACCGGCGGCCCTCGCCGACCAGCGCGTTCTGCGCCACCAGCTCGGCGGGGATCTCCTCCACGTCGTTCAGGTAGGGCAGGGGGTTCTGGTGCTCGCCGGCCAGGCGGAGCTCGAAGTGGAGGTGCGGACCCGTGGCGTTGCCGGTGCGGCCCACCTCGGCGATCTTCTGGCCGCGGCGGACGATGTCGCCCACCTGGACGAAATTAGCCCGGTGGTGGGCGTAGTGGGTGATCACGCCGTTCCCGTGGTCCACGGTGATGTAGTTGCCGTACTGCCGGTGCCGGCCCATGGCGATGACGATCCCGTCCTGGGCGGCATAGACGTCGGTGCCGAGCGGCGCGTTCAGGTCCAGCCCCCGGTGCCGGCCCCGGTAGCGGACCCGGCGCTTCTTGCTCTTCCGCGCGGCGGCCTGCTTCACGCGGACCACGCGGGTCCGCATCCGCGGGCCCCAGGCGGAGCTGATGGTGCGGGTCTCCACGGGCCAGAGGAGGTCCAGGTGGTTCGGGTCGGCGGGCTCGAAGGGTGGAGGGGCCGGAGCTTCCGGGGCCTCGGGCACGACGGGCTGGGTGAGGCCGGCGATGGAGGCCGGGGAGGCCTTCAGGGCCTGGTCGAGCCGGGACTGGGGTCCCAGGGTGCCGGGGACCTCCTGGCTCGGCGTCTCGGGCAGCAGGTTCCCGGGCTGGAGGGTCGCCAGCGTGGGGGTCTCGGGCAGGGACTCCAGGGCCGGAGCCGGGGTTCCGACGGCCAGCCGCTGCCCCAGGGAGAGCCGCGCCAGGTTGACGCCCGGGTTCAGGTCGATCAGCTGGGCCAGGCTCAGGCCGTGGGCCCGGGCGATGGAGGAGGCGCTGTCCCCCTTCCGCACCGCGTACTGGCCGGACGGGTCCAGGGCCTTGGCCGCGACCTTCGCCGAGCGGTGCGGCGCGGGTTTCGGATGCCGCCGGTGCCGGGGCTTCGCGGCGAAGGCCTGGCTTCCAAGCGCGGCGATGACCAGAGTCAGGACGGCGTGTCGCATGGGGCTCCCGGGGACGGCAATCCTGGGGGACCAGGACCACGGGTGGACGCGAACAGCTTCTGAACGCGAAGGAATCTCAATTCTAACGTGCGGGTGCGGAAGCGTAAATGACAGTTATTTCCACCTACCCCTCGGTGGGGCTTGGCGCGAAGCCCGGGGGCAGGGCGTCCCAGGGCAGGGTGACGGTTCCCCGTCGCCCCCCCTCCTTGAGCAGGAGGCGTACCGGACCCAGCGTCATGCCGTGGCCCAGGGCCTTGAGCATGTCGTACAGGGTGAGGAGGCCGCCGGTGACGGCGGCCAGGGCCTCCATCTCCACGCCGGTCCGGCCCGTGATCCGCACCTCCGCCCGGAGCCAGGCCCGGTGGTGCTCCGCATCCCAGGCGTGCTCCACCGTGACGGCCTCCAGCAGCAGGGGATGGGCCAGGGGGATGATGTCGGCGGCCCGCTTGGCGCCGTTCACCGCGCCGATGCGGGCCACGGACCAGGGGTCGCCCTTGGCGAGGCCCCCGCCGGTCCCCGCCAGGGCCCAGCCCATGGCGGCCGGCACCTCCAGGTAGCCCGCGGCCACCGCCCGGCGGAGGGTCGCCGCCTTCCCGGACACGTCCACCATGCGGGGGCGTCCCTCGGCGTCCAGGTGGGTCAGTTCGGCCATGGGACCTCAGGCGGGCAGGAGGGCGAAGAGGATGTCCCGCAGCGCGGCGGTGTCCGGGGCGTAGGCCCGGGGGCCGCAGGCGGCGAGGGCCTCGGCGGGATAGAAGCCGTGGCCCACGGCGATGGACGGTACCCCCGCGGCGGCGGCCATGTCCAGGTCGAAGGGTGTGTCTCCGATCATGAGCAGGTCGGAGGGGCTGAGCCCCGTGAGGTCCAGGATGCGGTGGAGGCTCTCGGGATCGGGCTTGCCGCTGGCCACGTCGTCGGGGGTGACGACCGGGTCGAAGACGCCGGCCCAGCCGAAGGCGGCGAGCTGGCGGTCCAGGGGCACCCGGCGCTTCGAGGTGGCCAGGGCCATGGCCTGGCCCCGGTCCCGCAGCTCCGCGATGAGGTCGGACATCCCTTCGAAGGGCTGGATCAGGTGCTCCTGGTCCGCATGGCCGAAGCTGCGGTAGGCGGGCAGGACGTCGTCGGGGACCATGCCGAGGGGTCCGAAGGTGCGGCGGATGCCCTCCTCCACCGGGAGGCCGACGTACTTCAGCCACTCGGCCCTCAGGCCGGGGTCCAGCCCCAGGCGCGCGAGGGCGTGGGCCATGCCGGCCTCGATGAGGGGACGGCTGTCCACCAGGGTCCCGTCGAAGTCCCAGACGAGCAGCGTCATGGCCGGGCCTCCGGCTCCAGGGCGGGACCGGTCATCTCGTCGGGTAGCACTTCCCGCTCCGTGCCGAAGACGCCCTCCCACTTCGCGATCACCACCGACGCGAGGCCGTTGCCCACCACGTTGATCATCGTCCGGGCCATGTCCATGATCTCGTCCACCGCCAGCAGCATGGCGATGCCGGCTTCGCCCGGCAGGCCGAAGCTGGCGCAGGTGCCGGCGATGATCACCAGGGTCGCCCGGGGCACGCCCGCCACGCCCTTGCTGGTGAGCATGAAGGTGAATACCATGGCGATCTGGGCCACGAAGCTCATGTGGATGCCCGCGGCCTGGGCGATGGTGAGGCTGGCCAGCACGAGGTAGAGCGTCGAGCCGTCCAGGTTGAAGCTGTAGCCCGTGGGGATGACGAAGCTGGCCACCCGCCGCGGCACGCCGAAGCGCACGGTCTCCTCCAGGAGTTTCGGCAGGGCGGCCTCGCTGCTGGCGGTGCTGAAGGCCGTCAGGGCCGGGTCCTTGATGGCCTTGAGGAAGCCGAGGATCGGAATGCGGAACATCAGCATCACGGGCACGAAGACCAGCCCGAAGAGGCAGAGCAGGGCGAAGTAGAGGCTGCCCACCAGCTGCGCGTACTGGCCCACCAGGTGCAGGACCGCGGGCCAGCCTTTGAGCAGGACGCCGTTGATGGTCTGCCCGGCGGCCATGTGGCTCACGTTGTAAGCCATGGCGCCGAAGACGCCGATGGGCGTGAGGGCCATCACCATGTCGGTGTACTTGAACATCACCTGGGCCAGGCCCTGGAAGAAGTCCAGCACCGGCCGACCCTTCTCGGGGATCTTCGTCAAGGCGATGCCGAAGAGGGTCGCGAAGACCACCACGGGCAGGATGTCGCCTTCGGCGGCGTGCTTGAAGAAGTTGCTCGGAAAGGTGTGGAGGGCGATCTCCCAGGCGGTCCTGGGGGCCGCCAGGGCCGTGTGGGCGTCGGCCTTCAGGGGCAGGCCCTCGCCGGGTCGGATCCAGTTCGCGATGCCAAGGCCGATGAAGAGGGCGATGGTGGTGACGATCTCGAAGTAGAGGAGGGCCTTGCCCCCCATGCGGCCCACGGCCTTGATGTCCCCGGTCTGGGCGATGCCCGAAATGATCGTGGCCACCAGGATGGGGACGATGATGCTCTTGATGAGGCTGATGAACGCCTTGGAGAGGAACTGGAAGCAATTGAAGGTCTGGGGATAGGCGTCCTGGGGGAAGAAGCCGCCCAGGACCACGCCCATCACCAGGCCCACGAAGATCCAGAAGGTGCTCGACCGGTACCAGGGACCCTTGGAAACGCTCACGCCACCCTCGAGACAGGAAACGGCCAGTGTCCCACGGACCGGGCGATCCGCGGGACGGGCGCTTCCGGCCTCAGTCCAGGAGTTCGGCGCTGGCCTTCGCGTTGCCGTTGCTGCCGCCCAGCACCAGGGTCTTGCCGGCGTCAGGACCCGCGGCCAGCACGGTGGCGGTGTGCTCCTCCCGGGGCACCGCCAGGCGCTGGGCATAGGCGAAGGTGTTGGCGACGGGGTCGTAGACCTCCGTGCTCCCGAGCACGCGGTAGAAGTAGGTGTTCCGGCCCCCCGCGAGCCGCACCTTCCCGTCGGGTCTCAGGGTGGCGCTGTGCCAGGCCCGGCCCTCCTTCATGCGGGCGGGGATCTCCGTGAAGAGGCCCGTGGCGGGGTCGAAGAGTTCGGCGCGGTCCTCGCCGTCGTAGCCCCCGGCGATGAGCACCTTCCCGCTGGCGAGAAGCGTCGCGCTGTGCCAGCGCCGGCCCCGGGTCATGTTCCCGGTGGTGCGCGTGAAGGTCATGTCCGCGGGGTTGAAGATCTCGGCGGTCGCGAGGGTGGTCTCGTTGGCGGACTTGCTGCCTCCGGTGATCAGGTAGCGGCCGTCCTGGAGGCGCGTCAGGGTGAACTGGGTGCGCGGATCCTGCATCGGGCTGGGCGCCGGGGCGAAGGTGTTCGTCGCCGGGTTGTAGAGGTCCGCGGAAGCGGTGGCGTCGGCGAGGTAGTAGTAGGGCGAGCCGCCCATCACCAGCACCTTCCCCGCGTGGGGCCCGCTCTCCAGGCGCAGGGCGCGGTGGCCGCTGCCGCGCAGCGCGCTCATCAGGTTCGCGGTGGCGGTGAAGGTCCCCGCGGCCGGATCGAAGACCTCCGCGCTGGCGCGATCCGGGCTGTCGTAGCCGGTATCGCCCCCCGCGAGGAGCACCCGCCCGTCGTTGAGCAGGGTGGCCGTGTGGTCGTTCCGGGCCTGGACGCTCGGGTTCGGGAGGGTCTGAAAGGTCCCCGAGGCGGGGAGGTAGAGCTCCGCCTGGGTGGTGTTGTTGCCGTTGCGGGCGTCGCTGGCCCCGCCGGTGACCAGGATCCGCCCGTCCGCCAGGGCCACCGCGCTGTGCTTCACCCGGCTGGCGGCGAGGGCCGCCGGAAGGACCGGGGCCGGGGCGGCGCCCTGGGCGGGATTGACGGTGATCGCCGCGGTGGAGCTCTTGGAGGGGTCCGCCACGCTGGTGGCGACCAGGTGGTAGGTGGTCGGGCCGCCGACGGCGGGCGGCAGGTAGACCGGCACCCCGAAGTCCGTGCTGAGGATTCCCGCTGCTGCCCCTTCCTGCAGGGACCAGGTGACCGCGCGCAGGACGCCGCTGGGCTGGACGTCCACCAGGGGGTTCCCCGCGTCGCCGCTGGTGAGGGTGAGGGCGCCGGGGATGACCTGGACCGAGACCGCCGTGGCCACGGTGACCTGCACCGTGGCCGTCCTGGAGCCGTCGGCCACCAGCGTCGCCTTGAGGGTGTAAGTGCCCACGGTGGACCCGGCGGTGTAGAGGCCCGTGCCCGAGACCGTCCCGGCCACGGCCCCCTCGACGAGGGACCAGGTCACCGCGGTGGTGGGCGTGCCGCCCAGGCTGGCGCTGAACTGCTGGGTGCCGCCGGGCACGATGGCGAGGATCGAAGGGCTGAGGGTCAGGGTGCCCGCGGCGGTGACCGTGAGGGTGGCCGTCCCGGTCTTCGTCGGGTCGCCCACGCTGCGGGCGGTCACGGTCACGGCGCCGGGGGTGCCGGGGGCCGTGAAGGTGGTCGTGGTGGAGGCGGTGGCGGGATTCACGCTGCCCCCTGAAGTCTCCCAGGTGACCTTCGGCTCCGTGGACCCGGCCACGGTGGCGCTGAGCAGCAGGGTGGAGCCCACCACCAGGCTCGCCGTCGGCGGGTTCACGGTGACGGTGAGGGCCGGCGCGGTGACCGTGATGGTCGCGGTGCCGCTCCGGGTGGGGTCGGCCTGGCTGGTGGCCCGGACGGTGAACGTCCCCGTGACGCCGGGCGCCGTGTACAGGCCGCCCGCGCTGATGGTGCCCACGTTGACGGGGCCGATGGGGTCCACGCTCCACGTCACGGCGGTGTTGGAGGTCCCCGTCACCATGGCCGTGTACTGGGCCGTCGCGCCCGGGGCGAGGGGGCCTGCGGGGCCCGTCACGGTCACGGAGACCGGGGAGGCCGGTGTGGTGCCTCCCCCTCCGCCGCCACCGCCGCCACAGGCGGCAAGGAGCAGCATCCCCGCGGCGAGGGTCCAGGTCCGCATGTGGCCTCCGGTCGGTTGGGGAATTCCGATCCCGAGGCTAGCGCCCGGGGGCCGCTCCGGGGACGGGAAAGGCGCCGGCGAGCGAAATGTCCTGACCGCCGGTAGTCTGGTGGGGCCCCGGCGGCCGTTCCGGGTCCTTCCCGGAGTCCCTGTGCAGCGCCGCTGGCATCCCCTCAACACGGTTTTCCTGACGGGCACCCTGGTCCTGGCCCTGGTCCTGGTGCCGCTCAAGCTCGCCCTGCAGGGGCTCCGGTGGAGCGAGGTGCTCGTGGGGGCCGCCATGGTCTTCGCCATCGGCACCGCCATCAGCGCGGGCTACCACCGCCTCTTCGCCCACCGGGCCTACGTCGCCAGCGCGCCCGTGCGCTTCGTGCTGCTCTGCCTGGGGGCGGCCAGCTTCGAGAACTCGGCCCTGAAGTGGGCCTCCGACCACCGGCTGCACCACCGCCACGTGGACACGGAGCACGATCCCTACCCCATCCAGAAGGGCTTCTGGCACGCCCACTGGCTCTGGGTGATGGAGGGCCGGGACGTGGCCCCGCAGGGGGTCGCCGACCTCCAGAAGGATCCCCTGGTGATGTGGCAGCACCGGAACCACTTCAAGATCGGCGCGGTGGTGGCCCTCATCCCGGTGGGCATCGGCCTCGCGACCGGGAACGTCTGGGGCCACCTGGTCATCGGGCTGGTCCTGCGCATCGTGCTGACCCACCACACGACTTTCCTGATCAACAGCGCCGCCCACGTCTTCGGCGGCCGTCCCTACACCGACGCCAACAGCGCCCGGGACAACTGGCTGCTGGCGCCCTTCACCTACGGCGAGGGCTTCCACAACTTCCACCACATGTGGCAGTGGGACTACCGCAACGGCGTGGCCTGGTACCACTGGGACAGCACCAAGTGGATCCTGAACGTCCTGGCCTGGGCCGGTCTCGTCTCCCGGTTCCGGCGCGTCCCCGAGGCCGCCGTGCGCAGGGCCCGGCTCGCCATGGAGGAGAAGCGCCTGAAGGAACGGCTGGCCCTGTCCAGCCCCGGTGTCGCCGAGGCGATGGCCGCCCGGCTGGCCGAGGCCCGAGCCCGGCTCGACGCGGCCCTGGCGGGCTGGCAGGAGCGCCGGGAGGCCTGGGAGGCCAAGAAGGCGTCCTGGAGGGCCCAGGGCGCCGCGAAGGCCGAAGCCTGGCGCGCCGCCCGCGCGGAGTGGAAGGCCGCCATGTCCGCCCACCAGGCGGAGATGAAGGCCGCCTGGCGCGACTGGCGCGCCGCGCGCACGGAGGCCCGGCAGGTGCTCGCCTTCGCCTGATTTGGCATGATGGACGGGAACGGAACGCCCGGGAGCGCTTGAATGGCAGCCTTCGACATGATCGTGATCGGCTCCGGCCCCGGCGGCTACATCGCCGCCATCCGGGCCGCCCAGCTCGGGCTCTCCACCGCCCTGGTGGAGAAGGATCCCGCGGGGCTCGGCGGCACCTGCCTGCGTCGGGGCTGCATCCCCGCCAAGACCTGGCTGGAGACCGCCCACCGCTTCGAGCACATGCACGACCTCGCGGACTACGGCATCGCCGGCGTGGACGTGTCGAACCTGCGCGCGGACCTCGACGCCATCGTCAAGCGCAAGAACCGCATCGTCCTCAAGAACGGCAGGGGCATCGAGTTCCTCATGAAGAAGAACAAGGTGCAGGTGCTCAAGGGCTTCGGGAAGCTGCTGGGCGGCGGCCGGATCGAGGTGCTGGGCGAGGCCGGCGCCGAGGTCCACGAGGCGAAGCGGATCATCCTCGCCACGGGCTCGGTGCCCCGGGAGCTGCCCGGCCTGGAGACCGACGGGAAGCGCGTCCTCAACAGCGACCACATCCTGGACATCACGGAGCTGCCGAGCCACCTGGTCATCCTCGGCGCCGGCGCCATCGGCGTGGAGTTCGCGAGCACCTTCGCCCGCCTGGGCTCGAAGGTGACGCTGGTGGAACTGATGGACCAGCTGGTGCCCGTGGAGGACACGGACATCGGTGCGGAGCTCGCGAAGGTCTTCACGAAGACCTACAGGATGGACGTCCGGGTGAAGACGAAGATCACGCGCCTCGAGCGGCATCCCGACAAGGTCGTCTGCCACCTCGAGGGCGAGAAGCCCGGCGCGGTCGAGGCGAGCCATGTGCTCATCGCCGTGGGCCGGGCGCCGGTCACGGGGAGCGTCGGCCTGGAGGCCACGAGGGCCAAGGTGGACCGCGGCTACGTCGAGGTGGACGCGATGATGCAGAGCGCCGAGCCCGGCCTCTACGCCATCGGCGACATCGTGAGGACGCCCTGGCTCGCCCACGTGGCCAGCGACGAGGGCATCGTGGCGGCGGAGCACGCGGCCCGGAGCCTGGGCAAGGACGTCCATCCCCACCCGGTCAACTACGACCGCGTGCCCGGCTGCACCTACTGCGATCCCGAGATCGGCAGCGTGGGCCTCACCGAACGCCGTGCGCGGGACCTGGGCCACGACGTGAAGGTGGGCAGCTTCCCCTTCATGCCCATGGCCAAGGCGAACATCGTGGGCCAGCCCCATGGCTTCATCAAGATCGTCTCCGAGGCGAAGTACGGCGAGATCCTGGGCATCCACATCATCGGCCCCAAGGCCACGGAGCTGGTGGCCAGCAGCCTCGCCCTCCTCGCCGGCGAGATGACCGTGGACGAGCTGATCGCGACCATGTACCCGCACCCCACGCTGAACGAGGTCTTCCCCGAAGCCGCCCGCGCCGTCCAGGGCCGCGCGCTCAACCTGTGAGGTCCGCCGAATGCTGCCCCTGAATCAAGCCGGGTACGTCACCGAGGGCGCCTTCAAGGGCTGGTGGGTCCAGATCCAGGAGTCCGAGGGCGTGGGATTCATCGTCATCAAGGCCCTGGACTCCGGCATGAACGACACGAAGCTCTTCCAGGGGCCCTTTGCGGACATGGCCGGCGTGGAGCACTATTTCCACAAGCACCAGCTGCAGGTGGACTGGAAGGACTGACCCGGCTCCGGAGGGAGCGATGCACAGCGAGACGGCCGCCCATCGCGAAGCGCGCCTTCGGGCGCGGGTGGACGAGGCCCTGGCGGAGCTGCCCTACGCCCGGCGCGTCCTGTTCGGCGGGCCCTGCTTCTTCGCCGGCCCGAACCTCTTCGCCTTCATCCGCGAGGACGCCCGGCTGGGCCTGGTCTTCCAGGACGCCTCCGACGCCGAGGCCCTGCGCAGCCTCCCCGGCGCGGAGCCCTGGTTCCCCGACCGTTCCCGCGGGGCCATCCCGCGCGCGGTGCTGCTACCCCCGGCGCTGGTGGAGGACGAGGAGGGCCTCGCCCGCTGGGTGCAGCGAGCGCACGCCCAGGCCTTGACGGCGCCCCGGACGCCCTCCCGTCGCTGAGCCCGCGGCCCTAGCGGGAAGCGCCTTCCCGGCCGCGCAGCGCGGCGGGGTCCGGCGCCCAGGCCTCCACCCAGCGCTGCGCCAGGACGCGCAGGATCACGCCCGCCAGCCCCGTCCAGGCCAGGGCCAGGCAGGTGCAGCCGAGGCCGAGCCACAGGCCGGCGGGAAGGCTGGCGGGACCCAGGGCGCCATAGGGAGACGGATGGCCTTGGAGCCGCAGCACCCTGCCCCCGAGGGCCACGCCGAGGCCCCCGGCCGCCAGGGCCAGCAGCGCCACGCGGAGCACCGCCGCGGCCCAGCGCTGCCAGGACCCCGTGCCCTGGAAGGCCACGTAGGGACCGCCGAGGAGGCCGACGGGGCCGAGGGCCGCCAGGGCGCAGGCCGCATGCACCGCCAGGAAGCGCACGTCAGCTCCCAGGGCGTGGGCCGTCCACGCCGTCGCCAGGGCCACGACGCCCGCCACGGCCCCCAGGCCCACGCCCCGCGCGGTGCGGCGCAGCTCGAAGACGGGATCGGGACGGAGGAGGGGCGCGCGGGGCGGCGCGTAGGGATGCATGGCGGACTCCACGCATGCCGTGCGGGGAGGCGCGCCGGAGGTTCCGCGGGGAAAGGTTCCTAGCACCGCGCGCAGAAGTGGGGCGGGGCGGGGAGGGCCGCGATCCTTTCGAAGGCCTGCCGCCACGCGGCCTCCGGACCCCGGAAGGCTGCCACCTCCGGGCCGAGGCCTCGAAGGGCGTGGAGGAGGGTGGGATCCCCGGGCAGGGGCAGGCAGGGCACGGCCTGGCCCAGGGCGGCCCGCAGCGAGATCCTCAGGGCCTCGGCCAGGGGCGTGGCGGTGGGCAGCACGAGGGGCGCCACGAGGAGCTCGGCGCCCTCGGGAGGCTCGACGCCCGGCCACAGAAGCGTCTCGAGGCCGTCGGCGACGGCGGCCCAGGGCGGCTGCCGGAACACCGCCTGCCGTCGCGCCTTGTCCCAGTCGGGCAGGAAGGCCTTCAGCTCCGCCTTCTCCAGGGGCGCCAGGGGCGCCTTCGGGAGCGCGACCGGCCGCGCGGCGCGGATCCGCCCCGGCAGGCGCTTGGCCAGCATGGGCCGTCCGCCCAGCCAGGCCAGCCCCGCGTCCAGGGCGCAGCTCAACGCCCCCAGCCGGCGGCGATGGTGGCGGAAGGCCGCCTCCGGAACCGTGCCGGGCAGGACGAGCACGGCGACGAGGTTCAGGTCGAGCCCCGCCTCCTGGGCCGAGGCGATGGCCGCCAGGGGCTCCAGCAGGTCCGGGGCGTGGGCCGAGGCCACCAGCACCTGGGGCAGCCCGTGGGCCTTCACCCGCTCGATGGCCAGCAGGTCCAGGCTGGGGCCGGGGCCGGAGAGCAGCGATCCGCCCAGCTCCGCGGCGAGGCGCAAGGCGAGGGGGTTCATGGGCGGGCCGCCATGGTGGAAGGGTAGCGGGGAAAGCGCGGGCACCGGGTTACCCTGGGAACCGATGACCGCAACCCCCACGCGCTGCTTCCTCCTCGCCCGGCAGGACCCTCAGGAGACGGAGCGCGCCGTGGAGGAGCACCTGAAGGAACTGGCGGAACTGGCCCGGGCCGCGGGGCTGGAGCCCGCGGGCCATCGGAAGCTGCGCCGTCCCACCCCGGAGGCCCGCACCTTCTACGGCAAGGGGCAGCTCGACGCGGCCGCCTCGGAGGCCAAGGCCGCTGGCGCGACCCTGCTGCTCTGCGACGACGACCTGAGCGGCAGCCAGACCCGCAACATCGAGAAGGCCACGGGGCTCGCCTGCCTGGAGCGCACCGGGCTGATCCTCTCGATCTTCGAGCAGCGGGCCCAGACCCGGGAGGCCCGGGCCCAGGTGGAGCTGGCCCGCTGCGAGTACGAACTGCCCCGTCTGAAGGGAGCCTGGACCCACCTCGAGCGGCAGGTGGGCGGCGTGGGCGTGCGCGGCGGGCCCGGAGAGACCCAGATCGAGGTGGACCGCCGCATGACGCGCACGCGCATCGCCCAGCTCAAGAAGGAGCTGGCCCACCTCGAGCAGGTGCGCGAGACCCAGCGCCAGGGGCGCATAGAGGGCCTGCCCCGCATCGCCCTGGTGGGCTACACCAACGCCGGGAAGACCACGCTCCTGCGGGCCCTCACCGGCCAGGGCGAACCCAAGGACATGCTCTTCGCGACCCTGGACACCACGACCCGACGGGCCTGGCTGGGCGCCGACGACGAGACGGGCCGGCCCAAGCAGGCCCTCATCAGCGACACCGTCGGCTTCATCCGCAAGCTGCCCCACCAGCTCGTGGCGGCCTTCCGCTCGACCCTGGGGGAGGTCCGCACCGCCGACGCCCTGCTGGTGGTGGCGGACGCGGCCAGCCCCGAACTCGACGCCCACCTGAAGGTGGTGGGCACCACGCTGCGGGAGATCGGCTGCGGCGACCATCCGCGCCTCCTGGTGCTGAACCAGGTGGACCGCCTCACGCGCCCGCGACGCCTCGACCTTCGCAAGAAGCATCCCCACGCGGCCTTCACCAGCGCCACCGAGAAGGAGGGCGCCGAGGAGGTCCGCGAGTGGCTGCGGGACCTCATCCCCGGGCCGCCGAAGCCCCGGGAGCCGGAGTGGTGGGAGCTGGCGGAGGGACGGGTGCCGGAACCCTCCGGCGAAGCGGCGGAACCCTCAGCCCTCTGAGGCGTCGCGGCCCGGCGACGGTTCCGGTTCCGGGGACTGCTCCCGGGGGAGGCGCGCGGCGGTGGCCGCCAGGCCCACCGCGAGCAGCATGCGGATCACCAGGAACTGGGCGGAGATCCCGTGGGCCTTCCGGTGCGCGGCCCGGTCCGGATGGTCGGGGGCGAAGGACTCGATGGGGCCCTGCAGGCGGGCGCGGATCTCGTGGACCTTGGGGGTCACCACGAAGGCGCTGGCGAAGGTGAGCAGGAGGCCCGCCAGGGCGGCGAAGCTCCAGAGGCGGAGGGGGCCGATGGGCAGCGCGTCCCCGACCTCCTGGAGCCAGCGACCCCCGGCGCTGAAGGCCAGGGCGAGGCCGAAGGCGGCGAAGGCGGCCCAGTCCAGCCTCGGCAGGACGAGGGTGACCACCGAGCCCGCCAGGTCCCGGGCGGGCAGGGCCTGGAAGAGGGCCGGCGCGGAGACCAGGGCGAACTCCAGGGCCATGCCCGTCCAGAGCAGGAGCAGGCCGGTGGAGAGGGCGTCGAGGGTGCGCGGCTTCATGGGGCCAGGATCGCATGCCCCGCGGCCGCGAGGGCCGCCACGGCCTCCTCCAGGCACTCCGCGCGCACCAGGACGTAGTCCGTGTCGAAGGTGGAGAGCGCGAAGACGCTGATCCCGGCCTCGGCCAGGGGCGCCAGCAGCGCCGAGAGGATGCCGGTGAGGGCGAAGTCCAGCGGACCCTCGACTTCCAGGGCCCGGAAGGGGCCTTCCCGGCGCTCGTGGTCCGGGACGCCGGACCAGGCGCAGACGAGGGAGCATTCCCGGGGCGTCCGCGTCACGGCCTGGAGGGAGCCCGCGAGGGCCCATGCCGGGACCTCCGCCCCGGGCGCCAGGCGGACCACGGCCAGGTCTCCGGGGAGGACCCCAAGCCTCAGCCCCGCGGCCGCCATGGCCTCAGTAGGTCCACTCGTTGTAGGGAACCCCGTTGGTCCCGAGGTCCGTGGAGGCGCTGCGGACGCGGTAGATGCCCGCCTCGGCGTCGGGACCGGCATCCGGGTCGGGGGCCTCGAGTTCGGTGACCCAGGTGTCGCGGGATCCGGTCATGGGGTCGATGGGCACCTCGCGGAGGTATCCCAGCTCCCGCAGGCGGCCCAGGGTGGTGGGGTACTTGCCCCGGTCGGCCCGGTGCTGCTCCAGGGCGTGGGTGATCTGGAAGATGTTCTCCTTCAGCACCGACTCCTTGGCGACCTTCGTGTGGTGGCGCACGCCCACGACGCCCACGGAGGCGAGCAGAGCCAGGATGGTCATCACCACGAGCAGTTCCAGGAGCGTGAAGCCCCGGGCCCGGCGGCGCGAAGGGTGCAGCGTCATGGTTTCACCTTACCATCCGGGTGGCCGGAAGCCCCAGGAGGTGCCCGTGGACGCCGTGCGATGCCTCGTCGAGACCCTGGAGCGCGCCTACCGGAGGAAGTCCTGGCACGGCACGGGCCTCCGCGGCTCCCTCCGGCTCCTCTACCCCGAAGCCCGCCTGTGGCGTCCCGGACCCGGGCGGCCCAGCGCCTGGGAACTGCTGGTGCATGCCGCGTACTGGAAATACATCGTGCTCAAGGCCCTGGAGCCGGCGGCCGGCCACGCTTTCGGGGAGCGGGGCAGCAACTTCTTCCCGCGGGAGGACGGACTGTCCGAGGCGGACTGGAAGGAGGACCTGGCCCGTCTGGACGCGCTGCATCTCAAGGTCCTCCAGGCCGCGGGCCGCCTCCGCCCGGCGGACCTCGACCGCCCGGCCCCGGGGCGCAAGGACAGCGCCTTCACCCTGCTCGCCGGCCTCGCGGCCCACGACCTGCACCACGCGGGACAGGTGCAGCTGATCCGGAGGCTGTGGGAGGCCGCCCCTGAAGGCTGAGGCCCCGTTCCTGCGAGAGGCTCAGAGCACGCCGCGGCGCTTCTGGTCCAGCTCGATGGAGTCGTACAGGGCCTGGAAGTTGCCCTCGCCGAAGCCCATGTTCCCCCGCCGCTGGATGATCTCGAAGAAGAGCGGCCCGATCTGGTCCTCGGTGAAGATCTGCAGCAGGTAGCCCGTCCCGTCGCCGTCGATCTGCACGCCCAGCTCCTCGGCGGTCTCGAGGCTCTCGCGCACGGTGTAGCCGCTCTTCGCGATGCGGCCGGGCAGCAGCTCGTAGTAGGTCTTCGGGACCCGCAGGAACTTGAAGCCCTGATCCTGGAGCGTGCGCAGGGTGCGGAAGATGTCGTTCGTGCTCATGGCGATGTGCTGCACGCCCTGGCCCCGGTGGCGCTTGACGTACTCCTGGACCTGGCTCTTCTCGTCCGTGGGCTGGTTGATGGGGATGATCACCCGGTTGTTGGAGGACTGGACGACCTTGGAGTCGAGGCCCGTGCCCAGGGCGCCACGGATGTGGAATTCGCGGGTCACCACGAATCCGTAGACGTTCTCGTAGAAGGCCACCAGGGCCTCCATCTCGTCGGGGCCGACGTTGTTGGTGAGGTGGTCCACCCGCACGAGGCCGGGGTCGCAGTGTGCCGGCGCGGGATCGGGCTGGAGGCCGGGCCAGAAGGCCGCCGGCTCGCCCTTCCGCTCCACGAGGTAGTTCCAGACGTCCCCGAGACCCTGGATGGCGGCGAAACGGACCGTGCCGGCCCCCAGCTCATGGGTCTCGGCCTCGAGGCGGACCTGGGCGCCCCGGGCCTTCGCTTCGGCCAGGGCCGCGTCCAGGTCCTCCACCTCGAAGTTGAGGGCGCACACGCCCTCGTCGTGGGCCGCGAAGTAGCGCCCGGGGTGGGTGGTCCCGTCGGCCTCGAAGATCAGGATGTCCATGCGCTGCTGGCGGAGATGCACCATCCGGCCCCAGGGGGCCGAGCCGCTCGCGACGCGCGCGAAGCCCAGCTTGCGGTAGAGGGGCTCGAGCCGGGCGATGGAGCCCGTCATCTGGAAATGGTCGATGCGCACGAGCCCGAGGGGGTTCGAGGCCTGCCGGGCCTGGACCTCGGACAGGGCGAAACTGGGTGCGGACATGGGTCTTCCTCCGTCACAACCCAGAATTCTCGCTGGTGATCGTGATGGGGGTCACAGCATGGCCATGTGATCCGCCTAGGACCTCCCGATCCGAAATGATCGAGGGCCCGCGTCGCGGGCCCTCGACTGAAGTTTGGTACGTTCGCGCCAAAACATATCTGATTAAGGCGGTTACAACTCCACGCGGCAGTGCCTCAGGGGGCAATTGGCCCCCGCCCGAATCCTTCCAACTCTTCGAGCTTGCCCTGAACGTCCCTGATCAGGCTCTTCGCTGTGGTTGAATACTGAGCTGACCAACGCGTACCTGGAGCAGGGGGACCTGCAGGCAGCGGGCCGGCTGCAAGTTCCACAAACCCTTATTCCCCGTTGGGCTGATCTCGACCCAGCAAGAGATCCAGGGCGAACCGTGGGGTGCGACCTCTCCCTACGTCTTGGAGGCAGGGGTCCGCCCCTTCGTCAGATTGTGGAAGCGGTAGGTAAGTGTCCCGGCCTTGGGGCGCAGGCCCGTCCTCTGGACCTCACCGATGGGCCCGCCCAGGCGGACGTCGAGACCGGCCGATTTGGAGAAGCCGAGCTTCTGGCTGGCGTACACGCTGCGGTGTCCCACGATCAGGAAGGCGGTTCCTGCGGCCAGGGCCGCGTAGATGCCCTCGGTCCTTGGGAGCAGTTCGATGCCCATCACCGCGGCAGCGATGGGAGTGTTCGCGCTGGCAGCCAGCAATGCGACGAACCCGAAGGCCGCCAGCAGGGGTTGGGGCAGCCCGAGAAGCCGGGAGAGGGCTGCTCCGCTGGTGACTCCGACAAAAAAGATCGGGGTTACGATCCCGCCACTTCCGCCGGTCTCGAGGGTCACTGAGGTGGCGACGATCTTCAGTGCGAAGGCCGCCGAAGCAACCTGCATCGTGCCAACGAGGGTGCCCTCGATGGTCTCTGTGCCGAGGCCGGCATATCGATCCCCCGCGAGGGCATACAGACCCGCTAGGAACAAGCCTCCGGCGACCGCGACGCGGTAAGGGTGGCCGGAGAAGGGTTGCAGGAGCCGATCGAGCCCGCGCATGCACTCGATCAGTAGGAGGGCGATCAGTCCGAAGGCGACGCCCGCGAGCAGGGTGATGAAGAGGACCTTCGCCTGCCCCATGTCCCCGAAAGCGTCGCGCAAGACCGGGAAGGGCGCATGGACCCCGCACACCAGATGGCCCACGATCCCGGCCAATAGGCTCGGGAACAGGACCGTGTAATCGATCCGTCCCAGGTACAACACCTCGATCCCGAATAGCGCGCCGGAGATGGGGGTCCCGAAGACCGAAGCGAACCCTGCGCTGATCCCACAAATGACCAGCCGGCGGCGGTCCTCGTCGCTCAAGCGCAGCAGGTCGGAGAAGAGGCTGGTAAGGGAGGCACCGATCTGCGCCGCGGGTCCCTCTTTACCGACCGACCCCCCGAAGGCCAGGGTGAGCACGGTGGCAAGAAGCTTCACGGGCGCGATCTGCCAGTCCACCCGGCCGGACCGCTGGTGGACTGCTGTTATGACCGCATCGGTGCCATGGCCCCGCGCTTCAGGTGCGAAATTCCGGATCAGCCACACGCCGGCCGGCAGGACCAGGGGAAGCAGCCAGGAGGGATGGGCGCGCCCCCATGGGGCCGAGCGGACGAACTCCGTGGAAGCGGCCAGGCACCAAAGGAACACGCGGGTCCCGATTCCCACGCAGAGGCCTGCGGAGGCCCCGAGCAGGGCCCATTTAAACGTGCTGATGAGCAGGGCCGCGTGCTCGGTATACCAACGGATCTCATCCGCAAGCAGGGGCGAGGAAAGGTCTTGCTTCCCTTCGCTGCGGAGCCTCCTCGCGTAGCGGGCATGGAGGGATCTCTGCTTCTGTGTCATGGGTGGGTTGGTGCGGCCGGAGACTTCGGCGGTGGGCCGGGCCAGTTCGGGTCCGGCCTTTTTGCCGGTGAGTGGCTTCTCAAGGCCGCTCCCGCACCACGAGGTACGCGACGCCGGTCCCGATCAGAGCGGGGACGACGAGGGCCGCCTGTGCCGTGGTCTCAGCGAGGAAGACCACCGGCACCAGGATGGTCTCGTGGGTCGCCCCGGCGAACGCGGCGCCGCCGATGAGGGTCATGTAGCCGGGTTGCCCCAGGCCCAGCCAGGCATCGAAGGCTGCGCCGATACAACCGCCCATCGCGATGGACGGCAACCAGATGCCCCCGATGCCGCCCCCGGCCAAGGTCAGGGCTGTGGCGGCAAGTTTCAGGGACAGGAAGAACAGGGCCTGAGTGGATAGGGTGTCGCCCTTCAGCAGGTGTGCGATGAGCTCCAGGCCGCCACCCTGTGTGACAGGGAAGTCCTTCCAGAACAGGTGGGCGGGAAGGGAGAGCAGGGTCAGACCGATGCCCGCCAGCAGGCCCCGCCAGACGAAGGGGATGGGCTCAAGGCCCCTGCGGAACCTCGCTTTGAGCCAGAGAAAGAGGCTGGCTCCGAGCCCACAGGCCAGGCCCAGCAGCACTGCCCAGAGGATCTCAGCGTACTTGGCCTGGTAGGTCCTTCCGACTGCGATGAGGGGCATGAGGCCCATGGAGGCAGAAAAGACCATGAACCCTGATGCTCCAGCGAAGAGGCAGGGCACGGTGGCCTCGGCGTCGAGCCGGCCATCGTGCTCGGCCGCCATCAAGGCCCCGGACAGCGGAGCCCGGAAGACGGCGGCAAGGGCCGCGGCGGAACCGGCCCGCACCATCACGGACGCCGGGGCGCTCAGCCGGCGCAGAACGGGGATCCGCTTCGACAAGACCCGAATGAATCGATGGCACTGCAATCCCAGCGCTGAGCCAAGCCACTTCCCGGGTCCCTCCACACCGGCGCTCCCGCCAAAGCCGATGGTCATGGCGCAGGCCCAGACCTTCGCGAGGGATTTACGGAAGGGGAAGACCTCGTAGGGGTTCTGGTGGGCCAAATCCATGTCGCGGAAGAGGGACACTTCCCCGATGCGCGTCAGGGTGAGCCAGAGGGTCACCAGGAAGAGCCCAAGAGCCGGGATCAGAAGGGAGAGATGCGTCTTGCCCCCCAGTCGCCCCACCCACGGTTCGAAGGACCCGAGGCCCCGGAGGGCGAATGCCACCACAAGACCGATGCCGGCGCCGAGGGGAAGCATCACCATCACCAGCCGGCGGGTATGGGCCAGCATGCGCAGACGATGGTGGGGGGAGGAGATGAAGAAGCGAGACATAGGCCTCAAGTCAGGACAGGAAATCCCGAGAGACCCAAGTTGACAAGAATGTTGTTTGAGTGCAAACTATTTGTATGCGATCTAAAACTTTCTCCTCCGCCCGCCCCCAGGTAGTCGACGAAGTCATGCAGAACCTTCGACGGATCGTGAAGGCGCTGCAGGAGTACTCCAGCTCGGTGGAGAAGCAATTCGGCCTCACCGGACCTCAGCTTTGGGCCCTCTGGGAATTGAACCGCCGCGGGCCGATGTCCCTGAAAGGGCTCGCGGAGCGAATGCACTTGGACCCCAGCACCGTGACGGGTGTCGTGGAGCGCCTGCATCGGAAGGGCCTGGTTTCCCGCGAGGCCGATGCCGAGGACCGGCGCCGAGTTGTCCTGGGCCTCACGGAGGAGGGCCGAAAGACCGTGAGAACAGCTCCGCACCCAGCGCAGGGCCAGCTCCTTCACGCCCTCTCGGTCATGGATGCAGACCAGGTCGAGCAACTGAACAAGACCCTCCAACTGCTCGCCTCGGTGATGGAGGCCGACAAGCTGGAGGTCCGGTTTTTTTTCTCGGAGGAGTAGCCATGCGTGAATTCCATTTGGTCAGCGACCTGGATGGCACCTGGATCCCGGAACGGGGACGCCAGTCGGATTTGCGGAGGCTGGAGGCGAGCGTTCAACGCCAGAAGGGTACCGTGCTCACCTTCGCCACGGGACGCACCTTCACATCGGCCATGCAGCTGATCCAGAAATGGCAATTGATGGAACCGGACCACCTGATCACGGACGTGGGCTGCGCCCTCTGGCACCGGTGGGGGAAGGGGATTTACGAAGAGGACGCCGTGTACGCCTCTATGGTCTCTGCCCGTTGGGCCGGGGACAACGCAGAGCGGCTCCTTGGATTCTGGCTGCCGAAGTCAGTTCGGCGCCAGTTTGGCGTGGCCGCCACCCGGCGGCTGGCTCTTCAACCGGCACCGAACGTCCCGATGAAAAAGGCCGAGAAGGATCTCCGTGATTCGATGCGTGCATGTGGCATGCGCGCGGATGTCCTCGCTTCCCAGGGCCGATTCCTGGACGTGCTCCCGCGGGGCGTCGACAAGGGGTTCGCCGTCTCCTACCTCCAGTCCACCTTTCATCTCCCGCGGCCCTTGGTCTGCTGTGGAGATTCGGCCAATGACGTCGGCATGCTGAAGTACGCGGATTACACCGTCCTCATGGGGGACGGTTTCATCGGCTTCGACGCTCCGGGTCTGCCGCGGTCGCGGACCTACCGGACGCCCTCAGGGGGCCCCGAAGCCATTCAGTCGGCTCTGCTGTCCTTCGGGCTCCTGGAGGAGGTCGGCCGTGACCATTGAGCTGATCACTCGCTCCAGAGAACCCGCCGAATTGATCATTGCATCCCATCGGGGGCCGTACCGGAGGGAGGACTCCGGTACGTGGGTGCGGCGCATCAATGGCGTCTTCGCAGCCATGGAACCGTTGCTTCGGGGCGGCGGAGGGACGTGGGTGTGCTGGGGACCTGGTGATGGGACTCGCGCCCTGGAGCGCCACCGGGAAGTCCTGGTGGATGGAAGCCCGGCGTTCCGGGTCCACGAGGTGCTCCTCACGGATGAAGAGGCACGGGACTACTACGAAGGATTCACGACTGAGGCCCTCTGGCCCATCCTCTTCTGCTTCCCGAGTCGGTTGCAGTTTTCGCCGGGGCTTTGGGAGACCTACCGCCGGGTCAACGAGCGCTTCGCGCAAGCCATCGCCCGGCTGGCCGCTCCACACGCCCTGGTTTGGGTACAGGACTTCCACCTGATGCTCCTTCCGGATCTGCTGAGAAAGCTACGCCCCGACCTGCGGCTGGGTTTCTTCCTTCATACCGCCTTCCCTCCGGCGGACGTGTTCGGGATCCTTCCCTGGCGCGAAGCGCTGCTCGAGGGGATTCTTGGCAGCGACGTGGTCGGCTTCCACATTCCTCTCTATGCGGCCAATTTCGCCCAGTGCTGCGAGCGGTACCTGGATGCCCGACCGCTATGGGAGGAAACACCGAGCGGTGGCCAACCCCTCGCGCCAAGCCGGACCTGTCCAGCTCTGGCGAATGGGAGCAGAGTCATCCGCCTCGTGGCCCTGGGGGTTGGCGCCAGCCGGGAAGAGCTGGACCGCTTCACCGAGCAGCCTGGTCCCCGTGCCTACGCGAAGAGCCTGAAGGAAAGGATGGGGGTGGAGCACCTCCTGCTTTCAGCCGAGCGCCTCGACTATGTGAAAGGCCCCATCGAGAGGATCCGAGCCATGGAAGTCCTCTTCGACCGGCACCCGGAATGGACAGGAAGGGTCACGCTGCTCCAGGTCGCGGTGCCCTCCCGGGAGGGCATCGACGCCTTCGAAAGGTTGAAGGACAGCCTTTACGTGGAAGTGGGTCGGCTCAACAGCCGCCTCGGCACGCCGACCTGGCGTCCCGTCGTCAATCTTGAAAGGGCCCTTCCGTTGGAGGATCTGGTCGGCCTCTACCTGGCGTCGGACCTTTGTCTGGTCACGCCGCTGCGAGATGGGATGAATCTGGTGGCCAAGGAGTATGTGCTGTGCCGCCGGAACGGTGCGGTGGTCCTCTCGGAATTCGCTGGGGCGGCGACGGACCTGCCCGGAGCGGTCATCGTCAATCCCTTCTCCGCCGAGAGCGTGGCCGAGGGGGTCCACGAGGCACTCACGCTTCGACCCGCGGAACGAAGACGGCGATTCAACTCCATGCGCCGCGCAAGTTCGGAGAAGGACCTCCAGTGGTGGAGACGGGAGTTCATGAAGCAGCTCGAGCAGGGCTAGGAGGATCGGACTCAAAGAGGCCGCGACACACCGGCGTTGAATGGAGAAGGAGGGCCGTTCGTGTTTGCCTGCAAGCTCCCAGCGGAAGCCCCGGCCGTCGCACGACGAAGCATTCCCGAGGCTTTTGCCGCGATCTCGCACGGCTACCTCAGGGACCCGTCCCTACGCCCCACGTAAAGCGCGGCTGGGGATTTTCACCTGCGGCTCACGCCGCAACCCGGCCCGGAAAGGAGGCTCCATGTACCTGATCAATCCATATGCACAGTGGCCCCTTCCTGCTCAAGCGATGCCCATCGAGGTCCGTGTTCGCCGGGAAGCCGATGTGCAGGGCATCCGTGCGGTGATGCAGCGGGCCTACCCGCCTCCACATGGCCCAGAGGCGGTCTGGGCGGAGAGCACCCTGTTGGCCCACCTGGAAATGTTCCCGGAAGGCCAGTTAGTGGCCATCAGTGGACTCGGTGAGCTGGTCGGCAGCGCCACCAGCCTTCGCACCAGCGCGCGGATGGCGATGACCGGACACACCTGGACAGGGATCACCGGGAGGGGCCTGCTCTCCACCCATGACCCGGAGGGGGACGTGCTTTATGGCGTCAACGTCGTCGTCGATCCAGCCCACCAGGGGAGAGGCATCGCTCGCAAGTTGTATGACGCACGCCACGACCTCGCTCGACGGCTGGGGTGCAAGTGGATCGCGGCCGGCGCCCGAATCCCGGGATACCACCGCCTGGCGGACGAGATGTCTCCGGAAGACTACGTGGGCCGCGTGGTTCAGGGCACCCTCTTCGATCCGACCCTCAGCAAGCAGTTGAAGATGGGGTTTCGCGTGTGGCGGATCCTGCGGGACTACAACCCCGATCCTGAAACCCGGGGTCACGCGGCCCTGATCCTCTGCCCCGTGGAGGGCCACCATGCGCTTTAAAGCGCCTACGCCCATCATGTCCAGGCCAGTGCGGATCTGCTCGATCCAGTACGCACTCCGGCCCGTCCAAGATTTCCAAGCTTTCGCCCGGCAGGTCGAAAAGTTTGTGGACATGGGGGACGACTACGATGCCGACGTAATCCTGTTTCCCGAACTCCTGTCTGTCCAGCTCATCACCTGCCTGGACCGGCCTGCCGTTTCCGATCACCCCCGCCTCATGCGCCAGATCGGCGAGCAGTTCACGGAGGCGTTCGATCACCTGTTCGACCACCTTGCACGGACGTACGACCGGATCCTGATCGCAGGGACCCATCCGCGCTGGATCGACGGGAAATTCTGCAATGTGGCCTCCATCTTCGTGCCGCGGCATGAGCCCATCCACCAGCCCAAGCTCCACCTGACCCGCACGGAGCGGGATGAATGGCGCTTCGAGCCTGGGAACGATCTGGTCGTGGTGGAAACTTATTTCGGGCGCTTCGGAGTCTCCATTTGTTACGACATCCAGTTCCCCGAGATCGCTCGCGTGCAGGTCGCGCACGGCATGCAGCTCCTGCTGGTCCCCTATCTCACGGATGACCGGCGAGGCCACCGGCGGGTGACCACCTGCGCGCAGGCCCGGGGGGTCGAGAACCAGATCTATGTCGCCACCGCGGGGATGGTCGGTAGCCTTCCCCTGGTCACGGACCTGACGGCCCAGTACGCCCAGAGCGGAATCTACACCCCATCGGACTTCTCCTTCCCCGTGGATGGCCTGGCTGCGGAGGCGACACCCAACACCGAGATGGGCGTGGTGGCGGACCTGGACTTGGCCCTGCTGGACCGGGCCCGATCCAATGGGTCGGTCCTGAACTTCAAAGATGCAGGACGGGATACCCTGCATACGCTATTCGACGGGAACGTCACCCTGTATGAGCGGCCCTGGATTGAGGCGGGCTCCCCCGGAGCTTGAGCTGCGCCCGAGCCTTGGATTGGACTCCCGCCGGTCCCTGTGCAAAGGCAGCCTAGAAGGGATCAGCAACCCACGGCAGACCAAGGCTAAAACCCCCGCTGGACTGATCTTCGGAGGGGTGTTGGATGCATGATGATCCCAAGACTGGCCTGCTATCGCATGGAGGGACGCCTTGAGTATGCGAAGGAAGTTGGAATTTCATGTTGCTTCCCCGTGGGTGGCCTTCCTCGGCCAGCTATTGATGAGCGTGTGGGCGCCCTCCCGGAGCCTTGCGATTCTGCTCCTGCTTTGGATCCCAAACCGACCTTGCCTCGCCGCCCAAGCATCCAGCCCGGTGCCTCAAACGGGTGCGGCAGTGAAGTTCCATGGAGAGACGATCTTCATCATCCAGGCACGCGTGGGAGCTTTCACTCCGGAAGGCAGGGCTGCCGCGATCGCCGCCCGCCTGGAACAACTGGAGGGGAATCCCTTCAAGCCCGTTCCGGAGATCGGGATCTCCGACGATGGGACGAGCGCCCTCGCGATGGCCGGAGACCTGATTTTGTTCTCGGTGACGGAGGAGGATGCGCGATTGGCCTCCACGGATCGGCTCAGCCTGGCTAGGGCCCGGGCGGATGCGGTCCGACAGTCGCTGACAAGCCATCGATTCCAGACTCGTTTCCGGACCATCTGGACGTCGGCGCTCTGGACACTGCTGGCCACGGGACTCGCATGGGCAGGTTTCCGGCTGCTCAAATTGGCATTCCAGCGGGTTCGGCGTGGGGCTGAGAAGGCGATTCCCAACAGGATCGGAGCGATACGCATCCAGCGAATGGAACTGCTGAGCGCTGGACAGTCCCAAGCGGTGGTCCTGAAGGGTCTGGGTGTCTTGAGGTCCCTGGCCTACCTCGCTTTCGGGTATTTCTATCTCAGCGTCCTCTTCAGTCTTTTTCCCGCAACTCGGGGCCTCGCGTCCAAGCTCATGGACCTGGGTGTCACGCCCGTCGTCTCCTTCGGCAGGGCCATCACGGCTTTCATCCCGAACCTGTTCTTCCTGGCCCTGATCGCCCTGGTCACGCACTGGGTGCTCAAGTTCCTGCGGCTCGTGTTCGACGGGATCCAAGCCGGTAAGCTCGTGCTCAAGGCCTTCCACGCCGAGTGGGCTGATCCGACGCAGAAGCTGGCGCGCATCCTCATCCTGGCCTTCGCGCTCGTCCTGGCCTTCCCGTACCTCCCTGGTTCAGGCTCGGAGGCCTTCAAGGGGGTCTCCCTTTTCCTGGGTGTCCTGTTCAGCCTCGGATCCTCCGGTGCGATGACCAACTTGGTGGCTGGCGTCCTGCTCACCTACATGCGCCCCTTCAAGATCGGAGACAGGGTCCAGATCGGGGAGACGGTGGGCGACGTCCTGGAGCGCACTGCCCTCGTGACGCGGATTCTCACCATCAAGAACGTGGAAGTCAGCATCCCCAACAGCACGGTCCTGACGGATAGGGTTCTGAACTTCAGTTCACAGGCACGCCACGAAGGTCTGATCCTCCACACGACGGTCACCATCGGCTATGACGCGCCCTGGCGAACCGTGCATGAGTTGCTCATCAAGGCCGCACAGGACACCGAGGGGATCCTCAAGAACCCCGCACCCTTCGTGCTCCAAACCAGCCTGGACGACTTCTACGTCTCGTACCAGGTCAACTGCTACACGGACCAGCCCAACCGGATGGCCACGATCTACGCGGATCTTCACGCCAACATCCAGGACCAGTTCAACGCAGGGGGCGTGGAGATCATGAGCCCCCATTACCGGGCAGCACGGGACGGGAATGCTCCAGCCATGCCGGCCGGGCAGCTACCTAAGGACCACCTCCCCCTGGCCTTCAAGGTGCAAACGATCCCCGCGGAAGGGCCCGGAACCTCTGGAGCCTCCGCCGGGGTCGGTGAGATAAAGTGAAGTCCCTCTCGCACACAGTTCCTGGATTCCGCCTTGCCCCACGCCCTCTCCATCCCGCTCGTGGTTGCCGCCTGCGGCGCGCTCTTCTTCCTCGGCCACGCCCTGGAGGCGCTCTTCCGCAGGCACCGGATTCCCGACGTGCTGCCCCTCATCGTGGTGGGCTATCTGGTCGGGCCGGCGACGGGCTGGATCCGCCCGCTTGGGGGCACCACCATCGAGCACGTCTTCAGCCACGTGGCCCTGATCATCATCCTCTTCCACGGCGGGCTGGACCTGAGGCTGGCGGCCATGAAGGAGAGCGCCTTGCCGGCACTGCACGTGTCGCTGGGGGGGATGGGGCTGAACGTCCTCGTAGTGACGGCCCTAGCCCATTGGACCGGGGCCCAGACATGGCAGGCCTCCATCCTCCTCGGCGTGGCCCTGGCGCCCCTCGCGGCCACCGTGGCGATTCCGCTCCTGGAGCACCTTCGCCTCTCCCCCCGCACAGGGGCCATGCTCACCCTCGAATCGGCCCTGGGGGACGTGGTCACGGTGGTGGGCGTCCTGACCCTTGCCGGGGCCTTTGCCGGAGCCGGATCGGGCGTCGGTCACGCCATCGGCGGGTTCCTTTCCAGCCTCTTCGCGGCCCTCGTCATCGGCCTGGCCGCCGCGCTCTTCTGGTCACTGGTGTTGGGCCGGGTCCAGCAGCTCGCCAAGACTTCGTTCGCCACCGAAGCCCTGCTGCTCGTCGTTGCGGGACTCACGGAATGGCTTGGCTTTTCCGGCGCCATCGGCGCCCTGGCCTTCGGCATCGGCCTGCGGAACCTGGATCACCTGCTCCCCCCGTCGCTGGCGAAGAGCCTGCGGTTGAACCCCCAGGGGCTCACGGAGACGGAGAACGCCCTGCTCGCGGAGGCCGTCTTCATCCTCAAGCTTTTCTTCTTCGTCTACCTCGGGACCCAGATCCGCCTCAACGACATCCGGATCTTGGGCATGGGAGCCCTCGTCACCCTGGCGCTGGTGGTCATCCGCCAGGCCTTCTTCCACGGCCAGAAGGCCCTGGCCCCAGAGGCGGCGGAACGCCGCCTCGTAGCCTGGCTGATTCCCAAGGGCCTGGCCACCGCGGTGGTGGCCTCGGTCCCCCTCGAAATGGGCTTGCCCGGCGGCGCATGGATCCGGGACGTGGCCTATGCCGTGATCCCTATTTCCATCCTCGTCACGAGCCTCGGCGTGGCCCTCCTCGCGCGCAAGCCCGCGCCGGAGGCGCAGGACCCGGACGATGCACCGAGCTGAGGGCCGGTGAGGGGCAGGGACGTCGCGCATCCTTGATCTGGCGGGATGGATGGCCCACACTCGACGTTGATCAATCCAAGGGTGCGGCGCCCCGGCGCTGCAGGCTCCAGGAAGGTCGGGCCGCCTTCCAGCGATTCGGACTTCGCGAAAGGAGCTGCCCATGGGCCTGAGCGCTGGTGGATTTAAGCCGTCGGCTCCGGCCGAAATCAGCCCCAGTCCGGCCAAGACCGCCGGAGTCGCCACGGGCTCTAGCCCGCGGATCGCGATGGTCTCGACCCACGGCTACGTGGCGGCGAACCCGCCACTGGGCGCCGCCGACACGGGCGGCCAGGTAGTCTTCGTGCTGGAACTGTCCAAGAAGCTTGCGCAGCTCGGCTACGAAGTGGACATCTGGACGCGCCGATTCGAGGAGCAGCCGGCGGTCGAGCCGGTGGCCCCGCAGGTCCGCATCCTCCGCATCCCCTGCGGCGGACCGAATTTCATTCCCAAGGAATACCTCGCGCGGCATCTGGACGAATGGGTCCAGAACGCCTTGGACGTCATCCATCGCGAGGATCTGCGCTATCAGTTCATTGACACCCACTACTGGGACGCCGGCGTGGCTGGAAGGCTGATGGGCCGGGCCCTGGGCGTGTCCCATGTGCACACCCCGCACTCCCTGGGGCTCTGGAAGAAGCAGCAGATGGAGCGGGACTACCCAGAGAACGCGGAGGCCTTCGAGGCCCAGTACAACTTCGGCGAACGAATCCGGGAGGAGACCAGCCTCTACACAGAAGCTTCCCTCGTGGTGGCGACCACGCCCATCCAGCTGGACCACATCCTCCACGAATACGGGCTGCCAGCCCAGAAGTGCCGGATGATCCCTCCCGGCTACGACGATCTCCGGTTCTTCCCCGTGGGCGAGCACAGCCGGGAAGCGATCCGCCAGCGCCTGGGCTTCCAGGGGAAGGTCGTCCTCGCCCTCGGCCGCCTGGCACGTAACAAGGGCTATGACCTCCTCTTGGACGGCTTCGCCGTACTGGCTTCTCGGGAGCCCGACGCCCGGCTGCACCTCGCGGTGGGAGGGACGGCTCCCACCGCAGCGGAGGACTCCTTGCTCGACGAGCTCAAGGCCCGGGTTGGGGACCTGGGGATCTCGGGGAAGGTGGTCTTCGGGGACTACATCCCTGACGAGGACTTGCCGGACTACTACCGGGCGGCGGACCTCTTCGCCCTTTCCAGCCGCTACGAGCCCTTCGGGATGACCGCCATCGAGGCCATGGCCTCGGGAACGCCCGTGGTGGTGACTGTCCACGGGGGGCTGCACCGGGTCCTCACCTACGGGCGACATGCCCTTTTCGCCGATCCCTTCGACAAGGAGGACCTCGGCATCACCATGTCCAAGGTCTTCCGCCTGGATCGGCTGCGGCGGCGCCTGGGCCGCATGGGCGCCTACAAAGCCAGGAGCCTGTTCACCTGGTCGGGCGTCGCCCAGCAGCTGCTCGCGACCGTGAACGGTGGCCCCGGGCTGGAGCGGCTGATGGAGGACACCGAATGGGAGGAGCCCTGGAATGACAGCGACTAGGCTCTTCTGCTCGGACCTGGACGGGACCCTCCTGGGAAATCCCGAGGCCACCCGGCGCTTCAAGGAGGTCTGGGAATCCCTGCCGCGGGATGGGCGCCCGCTGCTCTGCTACGCCTCGGGCCGGATGGTCCAGGACGTGATCGACCTCCTGGCGACCGACCTCCTCCCCTGGCCGGAGTACATCATCGGCGGCGTGGGCACCCAGATCTACGACGGCATCCACAAGCGGCCCTTCAGCGCCTTCAACCACGAGTTCCGGAAGGGCTGGGACCTCGAGCTGGTGGAGCGCCTGGTGTCCGACTTCCGCGGCGTGGTGCGGCAGCCCCCGGAATTCCTCCACCCCTACAAGTCCAGCTGGTACCTCCCCCACGCCAGCGCGGAGACATTGGCGGCGCTGGAACAGAAGCTGGCGAAGGCCGGCCTCGAGGTGAGCGTCGTGTACTCCAGTGACCGGGACCTGGACGTGCTGCCGAGGGCCTCCCACAAGGGCGGAGCCCTCCAGTGGCTCTGCGGGACCCTGGGCCTCCCCCTGGAGGCCGTGCTCGTGGCCGGGGATTCGGGGAACGACAGCAGCATGTTCCTGCTCCCGGGCGTGCGGGGGATCGTGGTGGAGAACGCCCAGACCGAGCTGGTGGAGGCCGTGGTCCACCTGCCGACCTTCAGCGCCACCCGCCTGATGGCCGACGGCGTGCTGGAGGGCCTCAAGCACTTCGGCGTCATCCCCGACACCCCGGCCCTGGAGACCCGTGACCCAGCGGGCGCGGACATGGATCCCACCCTGCGGATGCTCTTCGACGAGGCCGCCCTCGGGTCCCTCACATCCAGCGAGCGGGACCTGATCATCGAAGGCTACGAGATGGCCCTCGTGGCCCTTCGCAAGAACATCACGCCCCTCGGCTTCTCCGCCTGCTCGACCGCGGACAACGAGACCACCGGGACGGATGCGAACTACCGCAGCGTCTGGGCCCGGGACGGCGCCATCACCATCGTGTCCACCTCCGACCTTGCGGCGCCGGTTCTCAGGGAGGCCCAGAAGGCCACCCTGAGGACCCTCTTCGACAACCTCTCCCCCAACGGGCTGGTGCCGACCCTCGTACGCCTCGATGACGGCCGGCCCGAGTACAGCGGGGTCGGGGGGATCTGCTCCGTGGATAGTGGCCTCTGGGCCGTCATCGCCTTCTACCACTACGTCCGCGCGACCGGGGACCTGGCGCTCCTGGAGACCTACGCCGACCGCCTCCAGCGGGTGATGGACCGCCTGGCGGCCCTGGACAACAACAACGACGGCCTCATCGAGATCCCCGAGGCCGGGGACTGGACGGACCTCTTCGGCCGGAGCTACCACGTGCTCTACGACGAAGTGCTGTGGTTCCGGGCCACCGTGAACTACGCGCGGCTCCTGGAGTACCTCAAGCGCTTCGACGCCGCCGCCGAGTACCTCCGGCGCTCCCGGGAGATCCGGGGCCGGATCCTCACCGACTTCTGGCCCAGCACCCAGCCCAGGGACGGAGGCGGGACCCACGCCTTCACCGAGCAGCAGTTCTCCCTGGGGGACGCCCGGTACCTGCTGGCGGAGATCACGCCCTTCCAGTTCAACTGGCGCTGCGACGTCTTCGGCAACATCCTCGCCTTCCTGAGCAACGTGCTGGATCAGGAGCGGGCGCGGATCGCCTTCAAGTTCATGTGGGGCGTGGGCGTGAACGAGCCCTACCCGGTGGCGAACCTCTACCCGCCGGTGCAGAGCGGCGACCCGGACTGGCGGCCCTACTTCACCGTGAACCTGCTGAACCTCCCGGACCACTACCACAACGGCGGGATCTGGCCCTTCATCGGGGGGATGTGGGTCCGCTTCATCCACCGCCTGGGCCTCTACGACGTGGCCTGCCACGAACTGGTGAAGCTCGCCGAGCTGAACCGCCTGGGCCGGGGCCAGGCCTGGGAGTTCAACGAGTGGATCCACGCGCGCACGGGCCGTCCCATGGGCAAGGCCTTCCAGGCCTGGTCCGCCGCTTCCTACCTCCACGCCTGCCACGAGCTGCAGATCAACCCGGAGCAGATCCCCCATGACTGAAACAGGGTTCCTTTCGGACGCGCCCTCCCCGGAGGGGGGCCTCCTCCGCATCGGCATCGACCTGGGCGGCACCAAGATCGAGATCCTGGCCCTGGATGGCAACGGCCGTGAGCTGGTGCGCAAGCGCGTCCCCACGCCCCGGGAAGACTACGCGGGGATCCTGGATGCCCTCGAAAGGCTGATCCGGGACGTCGAAGCGGGCCTGGGACAGCGGGGCAGCGTCGGCATCGGGACGCCCGGCGCTCTTTCCCGGGCGACCGGGCTCATGAAGAACGCCAACTCGACCTGCCTCAATGGCCAGCCCCTGCAGCGCGATCTCGAAGACCGGCTGGGCCGGAGCATCCGCATGGCCAACGACGCGAACTGCTTCGCGCTCTCCGAGGCCACGGACGGGGCCGGCCAAGGTGCCCCCGTGGTGTTCGGCGTCATCCTAGGCACCGGCGTCGGCGGTGGGATCGTCGTCCAGGGGCGGGTCCTCGGTGGCGCCAACGCCGTCGCAGGGGAATGGGGCCATAACCCCATGCCATTCTGCTCGGATTGGGACTGTCCGCTCCCGGCCTGCTACTGCGGCAAGCGCGGGTGCATCGAGACCTTCCTCTCGGGGCGCGGCCTAGAAGCTGACCACGCCAGGGTCGTTGGGCAGGCGCTCTCTGCCCCGTCCATCGCAGAGGGGGCCGAAACCGGAGACGCCGCCTGCATCGCCACCCTCGCCCGCTACGAGGACCGCCTGGCCCGTGGGCTCGCCCACGTCATCAACATTCTGGACCCGGACACCATCGTCCTGGGAGGTGGGCTCTCCGGGATCCGGCGTCTGTACCGGACCGTGCCGGAGCTCTGGCCGCGTTACGTGTTCTCGGACCAGGTGGCCACGAAGCTTGTCCCCAACCAACACGGGGACTCCAGCGGGGTCCGAGGTGCGGCCTGGCTGTGGGGTCCCAAGGACAGCGGTTGAGGCCGATGGCCCCACCTTCCTGGCTCTTTCCCGCAAGCGTTTTCGGAGCGACATCCCATGCTGGCCCTCCTGATGGCCGACCCCATCGCCCACTCCCTCTTGCTCCTGGCCATCGTCTGGTCAGCCGCCAAGATCGGAGGCGAACTGGCGCAGCGGCTCCGACTACCTGCCGTGGTCGGGGAATTGGCCGTGGGTGTGGCTCTCGCGAGTCTGCATCGCTCCTTCCCGAATCTGCCGGACGTGGCTCGGCACCCTCATGCCGACTTCCTCGCCAACCTCGGCATCGTGGTGTTGATGTTCGCGGTGGGGCTTGAGTCCACGGTTCCGCAGATGATAAAGGTTGGGTTTGCCTCCTTGCGGGTCGCGGTGGTTGGCGTCGTAGCTCCCATGACACTTGGGCTGCTGGGCGCTCGGCTGCTGCTGCCAGCAGGAACACCCTTCGCCGTGGAACTCTTTATCGGAGCCTGCCTTTGCGCTACCTCCATCGGCATCTCGGCGCAGGTCCTGCGGGAGAAGAACGTCTTGGCCTCCCAGGAAGGGCGGGTGATCGTCGGAGCCGCGGTGCTGGACGACGTGTTGGGCCTCCTCGTCCTGGTACTGGTGACGGGACTTGCGACCTCTGCTGCCCAGGGTGGATCTGTGCCCTGGCGCAGCATCGGGTTGACTCTGGCGCTGGCCACGGGATTTCTGACCGTGGCCCTCACACTCGGTCGCTGGTTGACGCCCCACTTCTTCCGCTTGGCCAGCCGGCTTAGGGGCGAACAGCTCTTGCTTCCGGCTGCGATGGGATATGCCTTCTTCATGGCCTGGATCGGCAACCTTGCGGGCCTTGCGCCCATCGTCGGGGCCTACGCGGCTGGGCTCATCCTCGAGCCCATCCATCTGGAATTTCTGGAGGCCCGGGAACGGCACAGCCTCGAAACCCTCGTACACCCCCTGCTTTCTGTTCTGGCCCCGGTGTTCTTCGTGGTGATGGGGGCCCGCGTGGACATGAGCGCCCTGGGCGAGTTGCGCACCTTGGGCCTCGCACTAGCCCTCACGGCATTGGCAATCGTCGGCAAGTTCCTCACTGGTTTTGTCGCAGGGAAGGGTCTCCGGACCTCTTGGGTCGGCTGGGGTATGGTTCCCAGAGGCGAGGTAGGTCTGATCTTTGTCGCGACCGGGGCAGCGTTGAAGGTTGGAGGGGAACCTTTGCTCACACCTCATGTCCAGGCTGCCGTCGTCACCGCCATCATGCTCACCACGGTTGCCGGACCCATTGGGTTGGGCCGGACCGTGAGTCGCAGCCAGCGCTGATTCTTCTGAGAGGAGCGTGTCTGGATCGATCTCCGCCGACGAGCGGTGAGAATGGCTGACATTCGCGGCGTGGTCCGGGAAAGGTCGCCTCATGGCGATGCTGGGGATCTAGCAGTCCCAAGGTAAGCTCCGCGCTGTTCTGCGTCCGCGGTTTGAGCGCGATCTCAGCGTGCGGTGTCGTGAGTCCTCGCCCCCGGGAGACGCTTTGCGCGATGCCCGTAAAGATGAGAAGTGGTCTAGGACTAGAAAACACAATCAACGTGACGAAGATGAGAAGTGGTTTAGGACGGTCTAAACAGCAGATTGAAAAGATGTATAAATTAAAAAAATTCAATTACATAGATTCGATCTCAGTAGAGCTAATCAACTTCACAGACGAGTAAACCCAGCTATCAATCAAAGCGTAGACGACAAAAAAATATTGATATAAAAGAGCTTAGAAATAATTGCTGGGATCTACGGCGTGATCAGGACATTTCTCAAAGAAATGTATTGCCGGTTACAGATGCTCTGGTCATCCTGTTGTTCTCGTAGCGTCACCCAAGTTGACCCGGGGGGTTCGTTCCAGCCCACCCACCACACCGATCCCTCTGGCTTCGACCAGAGGCCCAATGCGGCAAGGCCCGAGATGAGCGCGAACTCAACTCGGGGCCCATGCAGAAGGGAGGACAGAGACCTAACTGCTAACACCCACCCTCAGGGAGTCCGAACCAGGTTACAAGGCCGCGGAATTCGGTGCTCCCCGGGGGAAACTTTATCCATTTCCTCGTAAGGATACAACCGTGATTTGGAAGCCCCAGGAGCTGCTTGTTCAACTTGTGTCAATGCGCAGCCAACTCGACCAGGCCATCATCCTATTTCATGACCTCTTCATTGGGAAAGGCACCTCGCCGGCCGGGCCGCCTCTAGCAATTCGCCTCCGACCTGTCGTGAGGTTGGTTGAGGGCAAGCGGAAGGGAAGGGACACCACCAGCCCTTTGAAAGAGTCTCACTCCGCCAAGTCCAAGCAGGCGAGACCTCGCCCAGCCGTGTATGAAGGTCTCGTGGCCTGGGAGGCCGTGGAGAAATTTCTGATCTCCCGAGGATCGCCAGCAAAGACCGCGGAGATTGCTGCCGCACTTGCTCGAGACGGATTCAAATCGACCGCCAAAAGCCTTCGAAGTTTCCTTTTTCAGGTTATGAGAAAGAAGCCGAGGGTGTTCAGTCGCCCCGGTCGCGGCCTCTGGGGGCTGACGGCGTGGGATGACTAATTTTTATTTCATGTGGGGGGGGTGACCAGGCTGGGCTAGCGCCAACATTGAAGTTGGTGCTGACACTGATCTCGGCCGCCCCCTCAAAGAACGCCTCGCATTCCTCCAAGGTTTTGTCCTCCGCGTCAAAGCCCTTCTCGACCCCCAGGAGGTAAAGCAGTTCGGTGAGTTCTGCTGGGTCCAATCCTCCAGACGGGTATTTGTCCGATATGTATCGGAACGCGAATGTTGCGCAAGCCTTCAGGAGGGGCGCTGAGAATTTAGGGCGTCGCTCGGCCCCTGAAGTGGCCTGACTGTCTCCTTCCCCAGTGGCAAGCCACAAGAACGAAATCCCCATGGCGTTCGCGAGGGAGTAAAGGCCATCAACGCCAGGCGTGCGGTTCGAGATCTCCCATTGGGCGATCTGGGCCTTTGAATGCCCGCTCATATCAGAGAGTGCTTGCTGGGTAAGCCCAAGGACCTTTCGGGCTTCCCGAATCCTGCCTCCGATGCCTTCTGAGATTTTCTGGGGAGCTGCCCCTTGACGTTTACGGCTCAAGGTCCGATCCTCCTGATATTAATTAGCGAACGCTAATCATAAGGCTCGAAACTGAAAGGGACAATAGGCAGAATCACGTGGGGGGCAATGGTAAATCCAATCACCCAACTCAAAAAATAACATGAAAAAGGGCGAGCCTGCAAGCCCGCCCCCCCTCAAATGCCGGTGGATCGGCAAAGGAGATGTCGCGTTATGGGCACGACACGGAGAGAATCTACCCCCAGCTCAGGGACCGAGCAAGCTGCCGCCAATACGGTGGCGCTCGCGAACGAGTACGACCGACTGATGAAACAGACCCGGTCAACTTTCCGGCGCAAGGAGACTTTCGAGCGGATATCCCGTGTTGTCACAGGGCTTTTGGCCTGTTTTGGCCGAGCCACGATCACTAATTCGATCATGTTCCGGGGCGACTTCGACAAGGACTGGAGCCAGGATTATCGGGTTTTCAGCGAACCCTCTTGGGAGGCCGCTGACCTCTTCATTCCTCCCTTCCGGGCAGCCATGGAGGAGTTGCCAGAGGGGGCGCCGGTCGAAGTGGCACTCGATGACACCTGCCTGCCGAAGACCGGGAAAAAAATTCCCCAAGCCCGCTGGTGCCACGATCCCCTCGCCCCGAAGTTCACCCCCCTCCCGATTCAATGGGGCCTCCGGATGTTGCATGCCGCGATTGTGCTTCCGCACTATGTAGGCCACCGTCCCTACGCCATCAGTATTGGTTTTGAGCCGGTCCCAGCAGCTCCCAAGTTGAAATCCGGGGTTACGCTGACCGAGGAGGAGGAGGAGTCATTCGAGGCTTTTAGAGCCGAGTCCTCCCTCCCCGAACGGGCAGTCAAGCTCATCCATCGTCTTCGTCGCACGATGGATGACCTGGGCCATGCCGACCGTGTGCTGATCATGGTCGTTGATGGGAGCTACATGACTGGGAAGGTGGTCGAGCACCTCCCGGACCGGACCATCATCATTGGGCGGTTCAGGAAGAACGCCTGCCTCTTCGCTCCCTTGAAACAGAAGAAGGGGAAGCGGATCTACGGGGAAGCGCTTCCAACTCCTGAGCAAATCCGGGCGGACCGAAAGGTGCGCAACCAGACCGGAGAGTTCCACTTCGGTGGTGGGCTTCGGTTAGCTCGATACAAAGAGGTAAAGCGTGTGCTCTGGAAAGGAACGCACGCGACACCCATGCGCCTCCTGATCGTGATGCCCCTGCCGCGATTCAAGGGAATGCGGAAAAATCGCGGGTACACCCAACCGGCCTACTTGCTGACCAACGAACTCTCTGCCCCGGCGAGCGAACTCATCCAAAGCTATTTCAATCGTTGGATGATTGAGTGCCTCCACAAGGACCTCAAGTCTGGCGTGGGTGTTGGTGATGTCCAAGCGTTTGGCGAGGAGTCGAACGAGCGCGTCCACACTGCGACCGTGGCTGCCTATTCCATGCTGCTGGTTGCCGGGCTTCGCGTATATGGGGGCGAACGGACGAGCAGCTTCCCGGTGTTGAACGCCTGGCGAAGGGGCAAACCTCCGACCAGGCTGAGCATGCACGACCTGATGTGCGCCTTCCGAAACGGACTGGCCCTGACGAAGTTCTTCCGCAACCACGTGTCCAAACCCAAAGGCTACGTGCTCAGCCGGCGCGAACTTCACACCGCAGCCTGAAATCCAGCACTCGACCCCTCAGCCCCTTTCGAGGGGCTGCGGGAGCATCTGGCCACAGAGCGATTTCAGTCCAACAAGACCTCCCCCATTCCGAAAACCACCCCTCTGACCGCTCTCGATACCCCCAGAAGGACCTCGTTGTGTCTTCTGGGTCACTTCCAAAGGAGTTGCCTGGTTCAGATCGGGAGAAAAAGGTGGAACGGGTACCAGGACCCGTTCCACCTTTTTCGTAGGAACCCGAATGGGGGCAACGATGGATTCCCCGGGAACCCACCAATCTTTAGTCGAGGGCCCGCGTCGCGGGCCCTCGAGGCGGGGAGGCGCGGCTCAGCTGAGGCTGGTGGCGACCACGCGCTCCATGGTGAAGAACTCGAGGACGTCGCCTTCCTTGAGGTCGTTCCAGCCTTCGACGCCAATGCCGCAGTCCAGGCCGTTCTTGACCTCGTGCACGTCCTCCTTGAAGCGCTTGAGGCTGGAGAGGGATCCCGTGTGGAGGACCTCGCCGCCGCGCTTGACGCGGACCTTGTAGCCCTTCTGGACCTTGCCCTCGGTGACGAAGGAGCCGGCGATGGCGGTGCGGCCGATCTTGAAGATCTGGCGCACCTCGGCCTGGCCCTGGACCGTCTCCTTCTCGGTGGCGTCCAGCAGGCCCACCATGGCCGCCTCGATCTCCTCGGTGACCTTGTAGATGATGTCGTGGTACCGGATGTCCACGCCCTCCTCCTGGGCCAGCTCCTCCGCCTTGCGCTCGGGCTTGGTGTGGAAGGCGAGGATGATGGCCTTCGAGGCCTCCGCCAGCAGGACGTCGTTCTCGTTCACGGTGCCCACGGCGGCGTGGATGATCCGCGTGCGCACCTTGTCGGTGCTGAGCTTCTCGAGCTGGCCCACCAGGGACTCCACGGAGCCCTGGGTGTCGCCCTTGATGATGAGGGGCAGCTCCTTGACCATGCCCTCCTTCATGGTGCTGAAGATGTTCTCCAGGGTGACGCGCTGCTTGGCCAGCGCGGCGGCCTTGAGCTTCTCCTGGCGGAACTGGACGATCTGCCGGGCCTTGCCCTCGTCCTCCACGATCTGGAAGTTGTCGCCGGCGGAGGGCACGCCCTCGAAGCCGAGGATCTGCACCGCGGTGGAGGGGCCGGACTCGGAGACGCGCTCGCCCAGATCGTCGAACATGGCGCGGACGCGGCCCATCGTGGCGCCGGCCACGAAGACGTCGCCCTGGCGCAGGGTGCCGTTCTGGATGAGCACCGTGGCGACGGCGCCCCGGCCCTTGTCCAGGCGGCCTTCCAGGATGGAACCCGCGGCGGGGCAGTCGTAGACGGCCTTGAGCTCCTTGAGGTCGGCCACCAGGAGCAGCGTCTCGAGCAGCTCGTCCAGGCCCTGGCGGGTCTTGGCGGACACTTGGACCGCCGGGACGTCGCCGCCGTAGGCTTCCGTCTGGACGCCGTGCTGGAGCAGGCCCTGCTGGACCTTGTCCGGGTTGGCGCCGGGCTTGTCGATCTTGTTGACGGCCACCACCAGCGGGACCTCGGCGGCCTTGGCGTGGTTGATGGACTCCACGGTCTGGGGCATGACGCCGTCGTCGGCCGCCACCACGAGGATGGCGATGTCGGTGACCTTGGCGCCCCGGGCGCGCATCTTGGTGAAGGCCTCGTGGCCCGGCGTGTCGAGGAAGACCACCTGGCGCATCTCGCCCGTGTTGGGGTCCTTCACGTCGACGTGGTAGGCGCCGATGTGCTGGGTGATGCCGCCCGCCTCGCCGGCCGCCACCTTGGTCTTGCGGATGGCGTCCAGCAGCGAGGTCTTGCCGTGGTCCACGTGGCCCATGATGGTGACCACGGGGGAGCGGGGCAGCTTCTCGCCCTGCACCTCGCCGCCCTCCTCGGCGGTCATCTGCACGTCCTCCTCGAAGGAGACGATGTCGGCGAGGTAGCCGAACTCGCGGGCGATCTCCTTCGCCAGCTCGGTGTCGAGGGGCTGGTTGATGGTGGCCATGATGCCGCGGTGGAGCAGCTTGGCCATCACGTCCTTGGCGGCGCGGTTGCACTTCTCGGCGAGCTCCTTGACGGTCACGCCCTCGGAGAGCATGACGATGCCGATCTCGTCCTCGACGAATTCCGTGGCCACCATCTGGGCGCGGGAGCGGGGCTGGCGGAGCTTGAGCTCGAGCTCCTGCTCCTCCTTCGTGAAGGGCCCCTTCTTCTTCTTGCCGCCCACCTGGGCGCCACGGCCGGGGCCCTTCTGGCTGTTCGGGTCGATGGGGCCGGGGGCGCCGCCGAGGCCGGGTCCACGCCCGCCGAAGCCGGGCCGGCCGGGCCCGCCGGGTCCGCGACCGGGACCGCCGGGCCCGCGGCCAGGTCCGCCGGGCCCGCGGCCGGGACCGCCGGGTCCGCGCCCGGGGCCGCCGGGTCCGCGGCCCGGACCGCCGGGTCCACGCCCGGGGCCCGCGCCGGCGGGACGCGCCGGGGGACGCTGGAGGTAGCGGGCCGGGGACTGGGGGCGCGGCGCCGGGGGTGGCGTGTCGGACATCTTGAGGCGGCTGAACCCCTGGTCGGGCTGGAGCTGCGAGACCGTCGGGAGGGCCGAGAGCCGCTTCGCGGTCGGGGAGGGTTCATGCCGCACCTCGCCCTTGCCCGTGTTGCTGGCCATGGGCAGCACCTTGCGCTCCTGGGCGGGCATGCCCGAACGCTGGATCTGGGAGGGCCTCGGCACCAGGGTGGTCCCCTTCGCGGCGGGGGCGGCGGGCGGCGCCTGGGGCGTGGCGGCCTGGGCCGGAGCCGGGGCGGGGGCCGGCGGGGCGGGGGCGGCGGGGGCGCCCGGGCGCTGGATGACGGCCCGGGCGCCGGGCTCGGGCCGGAGGCCCGCCGGCTTGGCCTGGGGAAGCTGGATGTAGCGGGCGGGCTCCTGGGGCTTGGCGGGCGCGGGCGCGGGGGCCTGGGAGATGCGGAGCTTCGAGAAGCCCGGTTCGGAGGCCGGGGCGGCCGCGGGGACCGGCGGCGGCACCAGGGCCGTCGCCGGCGTCGCCGGGACCTCGTTCCGGGGCGCGTCCGCGGACGCGGCGGGGGCGGGCGTCGCATCCGCGGGCCCGGCGGAGGGAGGGGCGGGCGGGACCTCGGCCTTCTTCACGAGGACCGGCGCGGCCTTCGGCTCGGGGCGGGCCGCCTCGGGGGCGGGGGCCTCCGGGGCCGCCTTCACGACCTTCACGCCGGCGGTGGGGCGGTGGAGGGCGAGCGGAGTGTCCTCCGCCCCCTTGGCCTTGGGATCCAGGACCCGGCGCAGCTGCGCGGCCTGGTCCTCGCTCAGGTTCGAGCTGTGGCTCTTGCCCGTGATGCCCAGGCGCTTCTCGAGGGCTTCGAGAACCGCCTGGTTGGAGACGCCGAGCTCTTTGGCGAATTGGTTGATGCGGAGCATGAACGCGGGATCCTCGGGTGGGTTGGCGGGGGGTGGAGGCGGAAGGGGCCGGAAGGGCTCAGCCGCCGAACTTCTCGTGGGCGGCGTCCAGGAGGCGGATGGCCAGCTCCTGGTCCACGCCCTCGACGCCCATCAGGACGTCGGCGGTGGCGTTGTAGAGGGCCTTGGCGTCGGCGAAGCCCGCGGCGGCGAGCCGGGTGGCGACGGCCTCGTCCAGGCCCTCGACGGCCAGCTCCTCCAGGAGCGTCGAGGCCGGGGCGGCCGCCTCGGCCCGCGGGGCGGGGGCCAGGTCCGGCAGGTCCCGGCCCAGGGCGGCCTCGGCCTCCCGGCGCTTCTCCTGCTCGCTGCGAACGTCGATGTTCCAGCCCGTGAGCTTCGCGGCGAGGCGCACGTTCTGGCCCCGCTTGCCGATGGCGATGCTGAGCTGCTCGTCGTCCACCACCACCTCGACGCGGCGGTTCTCCAGGTCGGTGACCACCACGCGGATGGCCTTGGCCGGGTTGAGGGCGTTGGCGATGAACTGGGCCGCGTCGTCGTCGTAGCGGACGATGTCGATCTTCTCGTTCTTCAGCTCGCGGATGATGGCCTGCACGCGGGAGCCCTTGAGGCCCACGCAGGCGCCCACCGGATCCACGTCGGGGTCGATGCTCTGGACGGCGACCTTCGCGCGGTCCCCGGCCTCCCGGACGCAGGAGCGGATCACCACCGTGCCGTCGTGGATCTCGGGCACCTCGCTCTCGAAGAGCTTCACCAGCAGCCGCGGGTCCGTGCGGCTCACCTGGACCTGGGGGTCCTTGGCGCTCTTGTCCACCGAGCTGATGACCACCTTGATGCGCTGGCCCTTGTCGAACCGGTCGCCGCGCAGGGCCTCGGAGCGGCGGAGCATGGACTCCACCCGGTCGATCTCGAGGATGATGGCGCTCTTCTCGAAGCGCTTCACCTCGGCCACCACCACTTCGCCGATGCGGTTGACGAACTCGCTGTAGATGCGCTCGCGCTCGGCCTCGCGGACCTTCTGCACCAGCACCTGCTTGGCGGCCTGGGCGGCGATGCGGCCCAGCTGGGTGGTGTCCTGGGGCAGCCAGAGGGTGTCGCCCTCCGCGGCGTCCGGATTCAGCTCCTGGGCCTCCTTGAGGCTGATCTCCAGGTCCTCCTCCTCCACCTCGGGCACGACGACCTTCAGGGCGTAGACATGGAACTCGCCGGTCTCCCGGTCCATCTGGGCCTGGAAGTTGCCGTAGAAGTCCATCCCCTGGAAGTACTTCTCGGCCGCCTTCACGAGGGCCTCCTCCACGGCGCGGTACACCTCCTCCTCGGGGATGCCCTTCTCCGCGGCGATCATCTTCACGCTGTCGAAAAAGCTCGTTGCGACGGTTGCCATTGCCTAATCCTCCACGGCGGGGCTTGTCTCTACTCCGCCTGAATCTGGGTCCGCGTCCGGCGGACCGGTGAGCACCGCCTTGACGTGCTTGGCGGGCGGGGTCTTCTCCTCGTCGAAGGGGGCCAGGCGGGCCTTCTGGATCTCGTCGAGGGGGATCGTCTTGAGGGCGCCGTCCTCCTCGAGGGTCAACGCGCCGTCGACGCAGGGCCCGATCCAGCCCTTGAAGCGCTTCTGGCCGTTCAGGGGCAGCTTCGTCTGCAGGCGGCAGAGGCGGCCGGCGAAGCGGCGGAAGTGGGCGGCCGTCACCAGGGGCCGCTCCATGCCCGGACTGCTGATCTCCAGGGCGACCTCCTCCCGGAGGTCGGGAAACTCGACGTCGAGCCAGGCCACGAGACCGTCATTGGCGGCCACGCAGTCGTCGAGGGTCACCTTCCGCCCCGACGACGCGGCGTCCCCGTGGTCGATGTACAGGCGGAGCACCGTGTCCCGGCCCTCCTTGGCCTGCTCGGCCAGGACGAGCTCGAAGCCGAGGAGGCCCAGTTGGCGCTCCAGGGCGGGCTGCATCTTGGGGAGGTTGAGGGGCATGGGCTCCAGGGGCGAAACGAGGCGAAAACAAAAAAGGCGGGTCGAACCCACCCGTCGAGGCTGTCCCGTCCTGTCCTGCGTTGCCGGGGCGGCCTTGGCCGAATTCAATCCTCAAGGCTATCCCTGGAGCCCTTGAAGTTCAAGGAGAGGAAGCCGGGGGGTGGTCCGGCCGGCGGGTTCGTGACGGGGTTCACCTCCGCCTTCCGGGCCCGAGGGGCCGGATGGTCCAATGTCCGCGGAGGCTCCCATGGCGCAGGTGCTGGACGGCAAGGCGGTGGCGGACCGGCTCCTGGACGAGGTGCGGCGCGGCGTGGAGGCCAGGAAGGAACGCGGGCTCCGGGCGCCCTGCCTGGCGGTCGTCCTGGCGGGCGACGATCCGGCCAGCCAGGTCTACGTGCGGGGCAAGGTGAAGGCCTGCGCCCAGACCGGGGTCACCAGCCGCGAGCATTTCCCCCCGGCCTCGGTCACCCAGGCCGAGCTCGAGGCTCTCATCGACCAGCTCAACGGCGACCCGGACGTGGACGGCGTCCTCGTCCAGTTGCCGCTGCCCAAGCACCTGGACGCCAAGGCCGCCCTCCACCGCATCTCGCCGGCGAAGGACGTGGACGGCTTCCATCCCTTGAACCAGGGCCTGCTCTTCGAGGGCCTGCCGGGCCTGCGCCCCTGCACGCCCAGCGCGGTGATGCGGATGCTGGAGATCCACGGCGTGGAGTTGAAGGGCCGGCGCGCGGTGGTGCTGGGCCGCAGCGAGATCGTCGGCAAGCCCATGGCCCTGATGCTCCTGGAGAAGCACGCCACCGTCACCATCGCCCACAGCCGCACCGTCGACCTCCCGGGCCTCTGCCGGGAGGCCGACCTGCTGGTGGCCGCCATCGGGCGGCCGGGCTTCGTGGAAGGCTCGTGGATCAAGCCCGGCGCCGTGGTGGTGGACGTGGGCATCAACCGCGTGGAGGACCCGTCGGTGGCCGAGCGCGTCTTCGCCGCCGAACCCGCCAAGCTGGAGCAGTTCAGGGCGAGGGGTTCGGTGCTCTGCGGCGACGTCCGGTACGGCGAGGCCATGACGGTGGCGGGGGCGGTGACCCCGGTGCCCGGCGGCGTGGGGCCGCTCACCATCGCGGGGCTGCTGCTCAACACCCTGCAGGCCTGCGAGGCCGGGAGCTCCAGGGCCTGAGGCGCCCTGGCGATGTGATGGCCGGCACAGCGCCGGCGGTCCTGGAGCGACCGCCTTGGACCATCCTCGGAGTGCGTCGAACGCGGAGGCCCCCATGCCCGTGCCGGACGAGACCCCGATCCCCTTCCTCGACGAGGCCCCGCGCCTCCCGCGCATCCTCAGCGCCTTCACGCCGACCCTCTACGTGCACGGGGAGATCGACCAGGCCCTCTCCCGGCGCTTCGTGGAGGCCCTGGACGAGCTCCGCTTCGGCCGCCAGGTCACCGCCGCCCTCATCGACATCGCCAGCGGCGGCGGGGACTACTTCGCCCTGGCCACCATGCTCAGCGCCATGGCCTGATGCCGCCTGCCCCTGGCCACCTTCGCCTCGGGCCACGCCTTCAGCGCCGCGGCGGTGCTCCTCAGCGCCGGCCGCCGCGGGGCGCGCTTCATGAGTCCCTACGGCGCCGCCATGATCCACGGCATGATCACCGCCCATCCGCCCCAGGGCGTCGAGGAGGTGGCCGGCCAGGCCAAGTTCGAGGAGAAGCTGAACCGGAACCTGATGAGCGTGTTCGCGAGGAACTGCGGGACCTCCCTGAAGCAACTCGAGGCGCAGATCCGCGCGGGCGGCAGCCGGGCCCTCTGGCTCCTGCCCGAGCAGGCCAAGGCCCTGGGCCTCGTGGACCACATCGGCATCCCCTCGGTGACCCAGCAGGTGAGCTACGACCTGGAGGGGCTGAAGGTCTGAGGCTGGTGGCATGCTGTCCGGTGGAGGCCGCGCCGTGGAGGAGGATCGCCTGGAAGCCCTGCGGGACGCCTGGAACCGGTGGGGCTGCTTCGTCAGCCTGGGCGCGGCGGCGCTGCTGCTCTTCGGGGGCGTCTGGAGCGTGCGTCGGGACCACGCCCCGCGGGTGGGCGCGGACGTGCGCGCGGTCGCCTTCCGGGACGCGGAGGGGCGGCGCCATACCCTGGCTGAATACGCCGGCCGGCCCGTGGTGGTGGACGTCTGGGCGACCTGGTGCCCGCCCTGCCGCGCCAGCCTGCCGGAGCTGGCGAAGCTGCAGGCGGAGGGCGGGAGCCGCCATGCCGTGATCCCCCTCTCCGTCGACGAGGCCGGGTTCCAGGCTGTGTCGCCCTTCCTCGCCCGCCAGGGCCTCGCCCTGACCACCTTCGTCCCCGAGGGGCCGGAGGCGCTGGAACCCTTCGGGCCGGTCTCGGTGATCCCGACCACCATCCTGGTGGACGCGAAGGGGAAGCTCGTCACGCGCTGGTCGGGCTACGCGCCGGGACGGGTGGAGGCCGAACTCCGGAAGGCGCAGGGATTCTAGGCGGGCCCGTCAGGCGGGCTTGCTGGTGTCGGGCACGACCTTCTTCAGCCCCTTCACGAACACCACGTAGACCACGAGGGCGATGAGGAGGAAGTCGATGGTGGCGCCGATGAGGGCGCCGACCTTGAAGGGCCCGACCAGGAACTTCGCCAGGTCGTCGGCCTTGAAGATCATGGCGATGAGGGGGTTGATCAGGCCCTCCACCAGGGCGTTGACGATCTTGGTGAAGGCGCCGCCGATGACCACCGCCACCGCGAGGTCCACGACGTTGCCCTGGGCGATGAAGCCTTTGAAGTCCGAGACGAAGGACATGGCGCGCTCCTGGGATCGAGGGTTGACGACAGGATGCCCCCGGGCCCGCGGCCCGTCCAGGCTCCGGCCCTGGTCAGGGGAAGAAGGCGTAGAGGGCGCGGGCCTTCGCGGCGTGCCGGGCCGCGAGGAAGGCGTCGGGCGCGCGGTGCAGGCTGCGTCCGCCGAGGGTCTTGTTCACGTCCAGGAGGAGGGGGCGACCCCCGTGGATGACGAAGTCGAACTTCCCGTAGTCGAAGCCCAGCCTGTACCGCTCCGCCACGATCTCCGCCGGGACGGGGCAGGGCGCGCTGGACACCTTGCTCTCGACGCTGACGATGGGTTCGGAGGAGGCCATGCGGACGCCCGCGCTCCAGTCCCCGAGGAACTGGTAGTTCCGCACGTGGAACAGCCCGTCCTCCCATTCCGGGGTGAACCCCTGCACCAGGAGGTCGGGGTAGCCGAACCATTCCCGGGGCACCTCCTCGAGGCTGTCGAAGACCCGGTAGTCCAGCTGGGACTGGAACAGCGGCGCGACCTCCTCGCCGTCCAGGCGGAGCAGCCCATGCCGCGCCTCCGGGGTGCCCCCGTGGTTGCGCTCGGACTTCACGATCACGGGCCCGGTCCAGGGGTCCCCGGGCCGGAGGCGGTTCGGGCTGTAGGTGGACTTGCGGATGTCCCGGACCTTCCCGTTCACGGCGGCGGGATAGTCCGCGGCGAACGCCAGGTACTCGTCTGGCACCACCGAGAGGTCCACGTGGACGAACAGCAGGTCTGCCGGCGTCCGCTCCGAGGTCCCGAAGAGGAGGCTCACCTGGTGCCCGTCCGCCTCCCAGACAGGGATCAGGCGGGAGATGTTGTAGTTGCCCAGGTCCTCCCGGGGCATGCGTTCGTGGAGGAGGATGGCGATGCGGCGGCCCATGGAGGCATCCTATCCGGCGGCCCGGACGCGCCGCCTCCGGCTCCGATCAGGCCTCGAGGAGCCCCGCCGCCTGGCCCTCCGTGTCATGGCGGTCCCGGTGGGCGGCCAGGGAGCCGCGCACCGAGCAGGGCCTCCCGGCCCCGTCCCGTTCAGGGATGCAGGCCCCGTCGGCCGTGACGGACCAGGCGGGGGCATCCGGCGGCAGGCTCGCCGCGGCTGCCTGGTGGACGGCGCGCACGTCCTCCTCCAGGACCTGGAGGACGGCCTGGCCCAGTGCCGTGAGCCGGGCGTGGCGCCGGAGCACGCCCACGGCCACCCGGAGCTGCAGGGGGAGGCGGAGGGCGCGGTCCAGGGCGTAGGCCCGGCGCGCCGGATCCAGGTCCCCGGGCGCCGAGGCCAGGGCCCCGGCCCAGTAGCGCTGGACCCCGAGGAAGACGAAGACGCCGTGCAGGATGCCGTAGAGACCCCGGAGGCTGTCCCGCCACGGGGAGTAGGCGCGGGGCCGCTCGCCGCCGTCCCCGAGGAAGAGGGGCCCGCGCTCCTCGACGAGCTGGAGCCGGTTGTGCTGCAACTCGTGGATGAGGTGATCCCCGAGCTCCAGGCTGTCCGGCTGGACGCTCAGGAGGCACGAGCCGGGGAGGTCCGCGTGGGAGTAGTCGTCGAAGCCGCCCCAGTCCCGGGGCTTGAAGGCCGCCGCCCGGAGCACGCCCCGGCAGGCCTCGAAGGCCCCGGGGGCGAAGCGGGCGACGAAGGCCAGCGTCCGCGCGAGACCCTCCACGTGGACCCGCTGGTAGTCCAGGCCCGCCCGCAGCGCGGGCTCGGCCTGGGGCACGCCGAGATGGGCGAACGCGTGAGGGACCAGGGGCAGCTCGAAACCCCCGTGGCAGGCCGCGGGAGCGTGGTGGAGCGCGAGGATGGCGCCGCGCGGGCGGTCCGCCTCGGGCCCGTCTCCTCCCAGGGGGAACACCGCCGGCGGGGCCCCCGGCAGGCCCGCCACCAGGGCGCCGCGCCGCAGCCCGTGGATCTCCAGCCCGGCGCCCGCGCCGTCGAGGGAGCACCTCGTCCCGGGCAGGGCGAAGGGGCTGTCCACCCGGATCGGGCCCGGCAGGAGGTGGTCGCGGCCGGACTGGAAGGCCCGGGCGAGGGGGAAGGCGTGGAAGCGGTCCAGGTGGCGCGCCAGCGCCTCCCGGCCGGCGGACCCGTCCCTGGAGGCAAGGCGGCGCCGGGCCTCCTTTACCCAGCCGTAGCCGAAGGGACCGTTCCAGCCGGGATCCTCCTCGGCCCCGGCGCGGAGCCAGTCCGTCGCGGCCTCGAGGAAGGGCTGTTCGCCGCCCCCCAGCGGGCGGCCTTCCGCGACCGCGGCGACCAGGTCGCGGAAGGCGGACGCCTGGGTCCGCCACGGTGCCCGCCATTCCGCCGGATCCTCCCAGAGGGCCCGTCGGGCCTCCTCCGGCCTCACCGGCCCACCCGGCGGGCCAGGAGCTCCGAGGCCTGCCCCCAGGCGCCCTCGAAGACCACCTCCTCCAGGGCCCGGCGGGCGCGCGGCCCTCGCTCCTTGGCCTGCAGGTCGGCGGGGAGGGCGTCGGCCGGCCCGGCGTAACCCAGGGCCAGGATCAGGCCAGGCTCGAAGAGGTCCGGAACGCGGAAGGCCGCCCGGGCGAGGTCCGGCTCGAAGCCCGCGATGGGGTGGGCGTGGAGGCCCAGGGCCTGCGCCTGCACGATGGCCGACATCACGGCGAGGCCGAGGTCGTGCATGGCGTGGGGATAGGGCACCATCCGGGCGTCCGCCTGGCTCAGGCGCTCGCGCATGACGCAGGCCAGGATCAGCACCGGCGCCGCCGGGGCCCAGGCCTGGTTGTGGGGGCTGAGGCAGGCGCAGAGCCGGGCGTGGCCGTCGCCGTGCCCGGCCCGGGCCAGGAGGAAGCGGGCGGGCTGGGTGTTGTGGGCCGACGGGGCGAGGCGCGCGGCCTCCAGGACGCTGCCCAGGAGCTCGGGCTCCGGCATCCGGCCCAGGAAGCTCCGAGGGCTCCACCGCGCCGCGAGGACGTCCAGCACGGGGAAGCGCGTGGGCACGCGCTTGGCGTCGAAGGCTCCGCCGCTCCCGCTCATGGCCGGAAGGCCTCCCGCGGATAGAACCCGGGGTCCTCGGCCTCGGCCCGGTCCTCGAAGACGCCGCCGCCGGGACCACCGCCCCGGGCCGCGGCGTCCCAGGCCTTGAGGGTCCACCGCACGCAGCCCTCCAGGGCCGCCTCGAGGCGCCCCGGCGCCAGGCCCACGGCCCTCAGCACGGCCTCGTCCATGCCGGACTTGAGGAGGGTCACCTGGCGCCCGCTGACGTTGGAGATCCACTGGTCGCGGTCCCGGTGGAAGGCGTCGGGCTCGAAGGGCTCCGGCGCGAGGCGCAGCGAGACGGGGTAGGCAAGGGCCTCGCCGGGCTCGAACTGCACGGCGATGCGGAGGTCCCAGAGGTGGCCTCCTGAGGCCATCGGGTAGCCGGTGGACCGCACGAACTCGAAGCCCCGGACGGGGTAGGCCGTGGCCTCGGCGTTGGCGCCATACTTCGCGGCGCAGTCCGCGAGGACGGCGTCCACGCGGGCGAGGATCTCCCCGTCGGTCATGGAGGCGACCACCGCGTGCACGCCGGCGCCACCGCTGGCGGCGTTGGGCTTCAGGACCACGGGGCCCGAGGCGAGGGCCTCCCGCGCCTTCGCCAGCGCCTCCTCCCGGCTCCAGGCCTCGAACCACCGGAGGGGGCGGAGGCCCGTCCCGGCCAGGAGATCCTGCTGGAGCCCCTTGTCGCGGAGGGTGTCGAGGAGGCGCCAGGCGTGGAAGGCCCGTCGGGCGGGCAGGGGCAGGCCGCCGGTGCGCAGGGGCAGGCGGCCGAGACGGGCCAGCTCGGTGGCCAGGTTGGGGTTGCCCAGGAAGGCCACGGGCCGGCCCCGGTAGCGGAAGTCGCCCGAGCCCTCGTCCAGCTCGAGGTCCGCGGCGACCCGCGGGACGTCCCCGAAGACGACGGCGATCCCCTCGTCCCCCAGCGCCTCGTGGGCCCCGCGCAGCCGCACCGTGCGTTCCGGAAGCCGCGCCGCCAGGGCCTGGGCGAAGTCGTCCACCCGGGGGAAGAACTCGCCGCCGGTGCGGAAGGACCGCCAGTGCTGGTGCGCGTGCAGGGTGACCGCGGGCTCCGCGAGGCCGGCCAGGCGCGAGGCGGCCTGGTCGGCCTCGTTGGCGGCCCGCAGGCGACTGTCGCCGGTGAGCGCGTCGGAACCCACGGCGTTGGGACCATTGGCCTCGTGGCAGACCAGGTCGCCGGAGCCATCCTCCACCACGACGTCGAGGAACACGATGCCCCGGTCGTCGAGCACCGGCGCGGGATAGCGCCGGGGGTAGCCGAGGGCCGCGGCGCGGGCGGGATCGCCGAGCCGCCACTCCTCGATGTCTCCGGCCCCGGCCAGGGCCAGCCGCAGGAGATGGTGGGGATGCGGGGTCATGGGCCGTCCTCCCGGGGCGGGTCCAGGTGGACGACGAGATCGGCGAAGGCCACGTCCACGGTGCCGTCCGCGCCGCCGGCGACCAGGGGCAGGGGCAGGAGCGCCGCGCCGGTGCGCAGGCCCGCCGCCCCCTCGAAGCCCTTCCAGCCGAGCCGCCGCCCCAGGAGGGCGACGAGCACCAGGCCGGTGAGGGGCGCCGAGGGATGCTCCCGCTCCCCGCAGGTGAAGAACTTGGCCTCGGGTCCTCCGGCGCCGGCCCGCAGCACGGCCACCCGGCAGCGCAGAGGCTCGGCGTCCAGGCCGAAGGCCGCGGCCAGGGCCATCGCCTGGGCCACGGTGAAGGCCGCCGGGTCCTCGTCGTCCCGGACCTCCACCAGCAGGTAGTCGTTGAGCGGCCCGGGGCAGACGGCGTAGCGGCGCCCGTCGCCGAGGTCTCCCGGGCGCAGGTCCACCGCCACGCCGCGCCAGGTCTGACGGACCCGCGCCCCTTCCGGGTCCGAGGGCCGGCCCGCGACACGGGCCTCCACCGCCAGTTCCCGGTCTCCCGGCAGCACGAGGCTGAAGCGGGGGTCCGGGCTGTCCAGCAGTTCCGCGATCCGCGCGGCGGCGGCGGCGGCGCCGTTGCTGCAGGCCACCCGCAGCGCGCCCCGGCCGCCGTCCCCGGCCTGGTGGCAGGCGGCGCGCATGGCGCGGGCGGGGCCGGTGATGGCCACCAGCTTGTCCCGGGCGCAGCCCGCCGGCGCCGGGGGCGGGAGCACGTCCCCGGGGTCGAGCCCGCGCCCTTCCACCAGGCCGCCGTGGGTGCGCACGAAGCCGGCCGGATCGTGGATCTGCCGGGTCCAGAAGGCGCGGGGCGGCGCGAGGACCTTCACCTCGGAGGGGCTTGGACGGGGACTGGGCGGCATGGGATCCAGGGGGCGGGGAGAGATTGTCCCGGAGGCGCGGCCTCAGGGACAGAGCCCCCCGTCCACGTTCACCATCTGCCCGCTCATGTAGCTGGCCCAGTCGCTGGCGAGGAAGGCCACGACCCGGGCCACCTCCTCGGGCTCGCCCACGCGCTTCAGGATGGTGGGGCCCAGCAGCTCCTTCACCTGCTCGGGCTTCAGGTCCGAGGTCAGCTCGGTGTGGATGATGCCGGGGTTCACCGCGTTCACCAGGACGCCGAAGGGCGCCACTTCCCGGGCGAGGCTCTTGGTGAGGGCGATGACGGCGCCCTTGGAGGCGGCGTAGTTGGTCTGGCCCGCCATGCCGATGATCCCCGTGGGGCTGACGATGTTCACGATGCGGCCCCACTTCGCGGCCATCATGCCGCGGACGAAGGCGCGGGTGGTGTAGACCGTGCCGCGGAGGTTCACGTCCATCACCTCCTCCCACTTGTCGTCGCCCATGAGGATGAAGGGGCCGTCCTTCCGCGTGCCGGCGTTGTTGACCAGGATGTCCACGGGGCCCAGTCCGGCCTTCACGCGGTCGGCGGCGGCGTTCATGGCGGGGCGGTCCTTCACGTCCGCCAGCACCACGAGGGAGCGCCGGCCGGCGGCGCGGATCTCCGCGGCCACGGCCTCCGCGGCCTCGGCGGACTTCACGCCGTGCACCACCACGTCGGCGCCCCAGGAGGCGAGTTCGAGGGCGATGGCCTTGCCGATGCCGCGGGTGGAGCCGGTGACGAAGGCGATGCGGCCTTTGAGGGGGGGATTCAGGAAGGGCATGGAGGTCCTCAGCCGCGGGGCTTGCGGGGCTTGGCGGACGCGGGGCGCGGGCCGCGGGAGGAGGACGGGCGGGAGGAGGATGGGCGGGCAGAAGTCGGACGGGCGGAGGCGGTGCGGTCCGGCCGCCGGTCGCCGGCGGGCCGGCCTTCCCGGGAGCCCCGGGCCGGGCCGGCGCCAGGCCGGTCGCCGGGGCGCGCGGGCCGCTCGCGCCGGGGCGCCCCGCCTTCGGGCTGTTCCCGCCGGGGGCCCGGGCGTCCGGATCGGTCGCGAGGGGGGCGGGCGTCTTCGGAACGGTCGCGACGGGGCGCGCCCTCGTCGCGGCGATCCCGCCTTGGTGCGGCGCTCCCGCTCCGCTCCGGCCGGGGTCCGGCGCCCCTGGGCCTGTCCGCCCGGGGCCTGTCCGCCCGAGGCCTGTCGGCCCGGGGCCGGTCGGCGCCGTCCTCCCGCCGGCCCGCGGGCTTGGCGTGGGTCCTGGCGCGGCTGATGCGTTCGGCCTTGTGCTCCTTCGTGATGGTGGGCTTGAAGATGCCCTCTTCGCCCTTCACGCCGGCCTCGGCCCGCTGGACCCTCCGCGTGTTCCGCAGGGCCCTCAGGGCGGCCTCGAAGTCCTCGGGGACCTTGGCGCTCACGGTCACCTGGGCGTCGGTGACGGGATGGCGCAGGCCCAGGAGTTCCGCGTGCAGGGCCTGGCGCTCGATGAGCGGGCTCTCGGCGCCGTAAACGTGGTCGCCCAGCAGGGGGAAGCCCTTGTCTGCGAACTGGACGCGGATCTGGTTCCGGCGCCCGGTCTCGAGCTTGACCTCCACCACCGTGTGCCCCGGAAGGCGCTCCAGCACGCGGTAGTGGGTGATGGCGTGCTTGGCCCCCTTCTGCCCCTTGGTCACCTTCACCTTCAGGGACTTCTGGTGCTCGACCAGCTTGCTGAAGAGGCTGCCGCTGTTCTCGGGGAGCTCGCCCACCAGGATCGCGTGGTAGACCCGCTGCAGCCGATGGGCCTCGAAGAGGTCCTTGAGGCCGCGCAGGGCCTCGGGGGTCTTCGCGAAGACCAGCACGCCGCTGGTCCAGCGGTCCAGGCGGTGCACGATGTAGATGGGGACGCGCTTCATGCCGCGGCGGCGGTAGTGGTCCACCAGGGCGTCCGCCAGGCTCGGCTCGCCGCCCGTCTCGGCGGGCACGGTGAGCAGGCCCGCGGGCTTGTCCACGAAGAGGAGGTGCTCGTCCTCCCAGAGGACCTTGAAGGGTTCGCCCTCGAGCTTCCGGGCCGGTGGAAGGACCTGGTAGCGGGTGTCCGGATCCCAGGCCACCGCCACCGCGTCCCCGACGGCGAGGCGGTGCCCGTGGCCCGAGGGATCCTTCCCGTTGACCTTCACGCAGCCGGAGTCGATGAGGCCCTTCGCCTGCCGGTGGCTGATGTCCAGCACGCGGTGCAGCTCGCCGGCGAGGGCGCCGCCACCGGTTTCCACAGTCCAGGTCCGGCTCGTTCGGGTCATGGTCGCCTCCAGGGCCCGGCGTCCTTCAAACGCTGAGCGGCCCTCCAGGAGAGCAGCTTTCCGCGCCGCGCCCAAGGGCAAATGGCGGCGCGGCTCCCCCCGGAGGCGGGATCGGCGCGGGACCTCCCGGGTCCCGGCTGGTACCATGCAGGGTTCGGCCGAACCGGACAGGAGGCGCGATGGCTTCAGAATCCATGACCCCCACCGAGCTCCACGAGGAGGCCCTGCGCCTGCACCGCGCCGGACGGACCGCCGAGGCGGAGGCCACCTACCTCAAGGTCCTGGACCTGGAGCCCGGCCGGGCGGACGTGCATGGCCACCTGGCCGTCCTCTCCCTGGAGAAGGGCGTCTTCGACGTCGCCGAGACCCATGCCCTGAAGGCCACCGAGCTGGATCCGGCCGGGGCGGGCGCCTGGAACAACCTGGCGACCATCAAGGCGGCCCAGGGGGACCTCCGGAGCGCCGCCGAGGTGTGGCGCAAGGCCCTCGACCTCGAGCCCGATGCCGCGGACGTCCACGCGAACCTCGGCAAGGCCCTCCGCTTCCTGGGCCGTACCGAGGAGGCCCGCGCCCACCTCGAGAAGTCCCTGCAGCTCGCCCCGGGGAACGGGCGCGCGGCCCTGGACCTGGCGGGCCTCCTGGCCGGCGAAGGCCGCGCCGCGGAGGCGATCCAGCTCCTCGCGGACCAGGCCGGCTCCGATCCGGACGCCTGGATCGCCCTGGGTGGCCTGCAGGCCGCCCAGGGTCGGCTGCCCGAGGCCGAGGCCGCCTACCGCCGGGCCCTGCGCCTCGCGCCCCAGGCCGCCGACGCCCACCTCGGGCTGGGCCGGCTCATGCTCTCCGCCGGGGCCCCGGCGGAGGCCTACGACGCCGCCGAACGGGTGCTGTACAGCCAGCCGGAGCACCCCCGCGCCTTCGCCCTCATGGCCCACGCCCTGCAGGCCCTCGGCCGCATCGAGGAGGCGGTGGACGCCTGGGCCTCGGCCGCCAACCTGGACCTCAACAACCCGGGGCTGCACCACCGCCTGCTCAGCCTCCTGCGCTACGACCCCCGCCAGAGCGAGGCCAGCCTCGCCGAGGCCCACGCGCGGTGGGGCCGCCTGGCGGGCGCGAGCGCCGTGGGCCTCTCGGACCCGGCCCGGCCCCAGGACCGGGACCCCGAGCGCCGCCTGCGCGTCGGCTACCTCTCCGGCGACTTCGGGCCGACGCCCGGCAGCCGGATCCTCGCGGCCCTGCTGGAGTCCCACGATCCCGGCGCGGTGGAGGTGTTCGGCTACGGCGAGGCTTCGACGGAGGACGCCCTCGCGGCGGACCTCGCCGCCCGCTGCACCTTCCGGAACCTCGCCGGCCTGGGCAACGCCGAGACCGCGGCGGCCATCCGGGAGGACCGGATCGACGTCCTGGTGGACCTGGCGGGCCATGCCCCCGGCGGCCGGCCGGGAGCCCTGGCCCTCTGCCCCGCCCCGGTGCAGGTCGCGGGGCCCGGCTACGGCTGCACCCGGGGTCTCGCCGCCCTGACCCACCGCCTGACCGATGCCTCCGCGGACCCGCTGGGCGCGGAGTCCCACGGGCCGGAATCCCTCCTCCGCCTCGACCGGCCGGCCATGGCCTACCGGCCCTTCGAGGGAGCGCCGGAGCCGGGGCCCCTGCCCGCCCTCGCCAACCGCTTCCTGACGTTCGGATATTTTGGCCCCCTGGACCGCCTGCACGACGGGGTCCTGGAGGCCTGGGCTCTGCTGCTCGCCAAGGTGGGGGGAGCGCGGCTCAGCCTGCCCGCGCTGCCGGAGGACCCCCGCAGCCGCTCCCAGTGGCTGGCGAGGCTGGAGCAGGCCGGCCTGGAGCTGGACCGCCTGGGCTTCCGGCTGCCGCCGGACTCCCTGGCCGGGCACCTCACGGCCTATACGCGGGTGGACGTGGCCCTCGCGGCCTTCCCGCACCCGTCCCCCGGATCCCTGCTCGAGGCCCTGTGGATGGGTCTCCCCGTCCTGGGGGTCGAGTCGCGCAACCAGGCCTTCCGCACCGGCCTGTCCGTCCTGGGGCCCCTGGGCCTGGAGGCCTGGATGCCCTCCAGTCCCGGGGCCATGGCCGCCCAGGGCGTGGTCTTCGCCTCGGACGCCGCGGCCCTGGCCGCCCTGCGGGCGGGCCTCCGCGCCAGGCTGCAGGCCTCGCCGCTCCTCGACGGGAAGGGGCTCGCCCGGGCTCTGGAGAACGCCTACCGAACCCTCTGGGTCTCCGCCCTGAGCTGAACCAGCCGGCGGCAGAGATTGGCCTGCCAGGCGGCCTGCAGGTCCGCCAGCCGCAGGCCCAGGCCGCGCCCGGGCGCGGCCTGGAGCAGCCCCTGGGCCGAAGGGTGGGGCAGCACTTCCACCGAGCAGCCGTGATCGACCTGCGCCAGGGCCCAGGCGGCCCGGCGGCCCAGGGCGAAGAGGGTGAGCCCGGCCGCGGCCTCGCGCCGGGCCCGGCCGAGCTCCCCCGCCAGCCGCGCCAGGTTGGCGGGATGCTTCAGCTCCGCGTTCGTGGGGGCCCGGAACCGCTCGCCATCGGAGGTCGGGCAGACCGCCAGGGCGTTGCCCAGGGCCACGCCGGTCAGGACGGGCCGGAGGCCCAGGTCGCGGAAGCGCTGGCCATCCCAGGTCTCGTAGGCGGCCGGGGGGACCACGGCCAGGCCTGCCTCCTCCAGGCAGAGGTAGACCGGAAGCCCGGCCCGGTCCCCCCAGAAGGGGATTCCGGACCGGTCCGCGCCCCGGGGCCCGGGGGCCTCGCCGACCAGGAAGGCGAAGACCGGCCCGGTTGATGGGAAAAAGGCGGGAACGAAGGACTGGAGGATCCGACCCATGGCATTCCAGTCTAGGCGGCCTATGTTTTCCCATCACCCTGGCACCCGAGGGAGGCGACCATGAGCTGGAACGGCGTCGAGCGTCGGAACGAAATCCTTGCAGCGACGGGAGATGTGAAGCTTGTGGAACGGGCCCCCATCTTCCTGCGCGGCGCCTTCCTGGACGACGACACGGAACTGCCCCCCCGCCTCACCCGGACGGACCTCTCCCATCCGGAGGCCTTCCACCAGCGCCTCGCGGCCTGGCTGATGAAGCAGCACTGAGCGCTCCGCGCCCGGGACGCCCGGAACGCGGACCCCGGGGCCACCTCCGCTTCAGAGGGAGAGGGGCGCCAGGGCCAGGGGACGCGCGGCGGCCTCCAGGTGGATCCGGTGCAGCCGGGGGACGAGATCCCCAAGCCGATCCTCGGGGACGAGGAAGGACACGCTGATGGGGGAGCTCCCGGCGAGCAGGCCGCCGACGCGCTCCAGGCCGACCGGCGCCAGGAGCCTCAGGGCGCCGCCCGGCGTGGCGCGGAGGCCCTCCCCGACCAGGGCCACCAGGGCCCAGCCCGCCTGGACCTCCACGCCGCGGTCCGCAGTGGCCGCGAGGGCGCGGACGGCGGACTCGGAGGCCGCCCTCACGACCAGGAGCGTCCCCTCGGGCCCCACGATCGCCCCGAACCGGTGCACGCCGGCTTCCCGCAGGTCCCGGTCGGTCCGGGCCAGGGCTTCGAGGTCTCCCCGGGCGGGGAGGCGGAGGAGGTGGAGGCCCTCCTTGTAGGCGACGCAGGCCACGGAACCGGGCTCCCGGGGGGGTGCGTGGCGTGTCACCCGCGTGGAGGCGGCGGGCCGGAGGAGGTTCGCCACCCGGAGCTCGAGCCCCGCGGCCTCGGCGCGGAGCAGCACCTCCGGGGGCAGGGCGCGTCCCCCGAAGCCCGAGAGGGCCAGGGCCTCCGCGTGGCTCAGGACCGGCAGCCGGCGCGCGCCCGGCACCAGGGAAGGATCGGCGGTGAGGATCCCTTCCTCCAGGGTCCAGATGCAGACCTCCCGGAGGCCCCACGCGCAGGCCCTCCCCACCGCGGCCTGGACCGGGTCCCCGGGTCCTTCAGGCCAGGACGGGTCGCCGTCCTCGGTTCCGGCTCCTCCCGCCAGGACCTGGAGAGTCTCGGGGCCGGGCGGCCGAGGTGGCCCCGGAGGCTGGGCCCGGGCGTCCGCGGGCCCGGGGAGTTCGACCCGGGCGCGCAGGCCTCTTCGCGCCAGGGCGGCGGCGAAGAGGGTGGCCGACAGCCCTCCCAGCGCCGCCTGGGCGGCGCCCCGGGTGCGGGGGGAGGCGTGGCCCACGAGGGCCGCCCCCTGCACGAGCTCCCCCAGCCGTCGGAGGAGGGTGTCCGCCGCCTGGAGGTAGGGCGCCTGGGAGCCCAGGTCGCCGGCGAGGGCGTGCAGGAGGTCCGAGGCCTCCCGGGCCTCCGCCGCGGCCCGGTCCGGCTCCCCGCGACCCGCGGCCGCAAGGGACCGATCCAGGGCCGCCCGGCAGGGGGACGGGGCATCCACCACGGCGAGCACCGGCGCGGGGTGCTCCCCGGCCACCACGGCCAGCGCGGCCTGCCAGCCCGAGGCCGCGGCCAGCACGTCGGCGCCGAAGGCCTGGACACGCACGGCGGGGCTCACGCGTCGTCCTCCTCGAGGGTGCGGAGGAGGCCCGCGGCCAGGGGAAGATGGGTGGCGGCGTCCCGCAGCAGGAAGGCGCCGCCGGCCCGGTCCAGGGCGTAGGGGTCCGCGAAGATGGGCTGCTGGAGTTCCAGGCGGGCGACGGCGATGTCGTTCATCCCGAGGCCGGAGGCGGGGGCCAGGGCTCCGGAGCCCAGGTCCAGCCGACCTTCGATCGCGGTGAGGCGGGCCCGGACCTCCCGGGTGGTGTGGCGAAGGACCATCGGCCGGGCGGCGTCCCAGGGGCGGTCCGCGAGCCAGCAGAGCGTCGCCTCCACGCGGCGCGTCGGCCGGGGCGGTGACACGGCGCTGGCCAGCAGGTCCCCCCGGGCGAGATCCAGCTCCTCGGCGAGTTCCAGGGAGACCGACTGGCCGGCCACCGCCCGGGGCAGGTCCGTGTCCAGCAGCCGGATCCGGGCCACCGTGGCGGAGCGCCCCCCGGGGAGGGCGGCCACGGCGTCGCCCGGCGCCACCGAGCCCGAGGCGATCCGCCCGAGGTAGCGCCTCGGGGCGAGTCCCGGGAGCGGGCGGCCGACGAGCTGGACCGGGAACCGGAAGGGCCGGTCGGGCGCGACCCGGTCGATGTCGGCGGACGCGAGGACTTCGAGCAGGGTCGGACCCTCGTACCAGGGGAGGCGGCTCCCCCGGCGCACCACCATGTCGCCCGCGAGGGCCGAGCACGGCACGAAGCGCGGGTCCGCGATGCCGAGGCCGGCGCAGGTCCGCCCCAGGTCGTCCACCAGGGCCCGGAAGACCGCCGGATCGTAGCCCACGGCGTCGAGCTTGTTCACGGCGAAGACGAGGTGCCGCACCCCCAGCAGGTGCGCGAGGGCCGCGTGGCGCAGGGTCTGGGGCCGCACGCCGCGCGCGGCGTCCACGAGGATCAGGGCGAGGTCCGCGGTGGAGGCGGCGGTCACCATGTTCCGGGTGTACTGCTCGTGGCCCGGGGCGTCGGCGATGATGAACTTCCGCGTCGCCGTGGCGAAGTAGCGGTAGGCCACGTCGATGGTGATGCCCTGTTCGCGCTCGGCCGCCAGCCCGTCGGTGAGGAGGCTGAGGTCGATCCCCGCGTGGCCCCGGCGGCGGGAGGTGGACTCCAGGGCCTCCAGGGCGTCCGCGAGGATGGCGCGGCTGTCGTAGAGGAGGCGCCCGATCAGCGTGCTCTTCCCGTCGTCCACGCTGCCGCAGGTCATGAAGCGCAGCACGCCGAGGTCCTCGGCCCGGGGGAGCGGAGGAAGGGGATCCAGGGTCGCGTCGAGGCTCATCAGAAGTAGCCCTCCTTCTTGCGCTGCTCCATGGCGGCCTCCGAGGCCCGGTCGTCCAGGCGCGTGGCGCCGCGCTCGGTGAGTTCCGTCGAGGCGGTCTCCCGGAGGATGGCCTCCACGGTGGCGGCGGTGCTGGCCACGGGGGCGGTGCAGGGGATGTCGCCCACGGTGCGGAAGCGGACGGACAGCGTCTCCACCCGTTCGCCGGGACGGGCCGGCGTCAGGGGCGTGACGGGCACCAGGGCCCCGCCGCGGCGCACCACGGGACGTTCATGGGCGAAGTAGATCGACGGCAGTTCGAGGTCCTCCTGCGCGATGTACTGCCAGACGTCCAGCTCGGTCCAGTTGCTGAGGGGGAAGGCCCGGATGTTTTCGCCGGGATGCACCCGGGCGCAGTAGAGGTCCCACAACTCCGGCCGCTGGTTGCGCGGGTCCCACTGGCCGAAGGCGTCCCGGAAGGAGAAGATCCGCTCCTTCGCCCGGGCCTTCTCCTCGTCCCGCCGCGCGCCGCCGATGAGGGCGTCGAAGCCGAACTCCGCCACCGCCTCCAGGAGGGTCACGCTCTGGTGGGGGTTGCGGGCCTCGTCGGGCTGGCGCAGCACCACGGTGCCCCGGGCCATGCTGTCCTCCACCGTGCGCACGATCAGCCGCTCCCCCAGCTCCGCGGCGCGGCGGTCGCGGATCCCGAGCACCTCCGGGTAGTTGTGGCCCGTGTCGATGTGCAGGAGCGGGAAGGGGAAGGGGGCGGGCCGGAAGGCCTTCTCCGCCAGGCGCAGCAGCACCAGGGAGTCCTTCCCGCCCGAGAAGAGGAGGGCCGGGTTCGCGCACTGCCCCGCCACCTCCCGGAGGATGTGGATGGCTTCCGCCTCGAGCCACTCGAGGTGGGTGAGCCCGGGGGATTCGAGATCGACGAGGCTCATTCAGGACTCCAGGGCGGTGAGGTCGGGGCGCGGCGCCCGGTGCAGGCCGCACTCCTTGTGCTCCGGCGCCTCCCACCACCAGCGGCCGGCCCGGAGGTCCTCGCCGGGCCGCACGGGCCGGGTGCAGGGGGCGCAGCCGATGCTCGGGTAGCCCTGGTCGTGGAGGGCGTTCGTGGGCACGCCGTGGTGGCGCACGTAGGCGCGGGTGCGCTCGAGATCCCAGTCGAGGAGGGGCTGGATCTTCAGGATCCCGCCGTGGTCCTCGTCCCATTCGAAGGGCCGCAGGTCCGCCCGGGTGGGCGACTGCTCCCGGCGCAGGCCCGTGATCCAGGCGTCGGCGCCGTGGAGGGCGCGGGCCAGGGGCTCGACCTTGCGCACGGCGCAGCAGGCCTTGCGCTGGACGAGGCTCTCGTAGAAGCCGTTGGGCCCGTCCCGGCGCACCAGGGTCTCCACGGCCTCGGCCCGGGGACAGTAGACCTCCACGGCGAGGCCGTAGTGGCGGCGAGCCTGGTCCAGCACGTCGTAGGTCTCCTGGGGCAGGCGTCCCGTGTCCAGGAAGAAGACCCGCGGCACCTTGGGCAGGCGGGTGAGCATCTCCAGGATGGCCACGTCCTCCAGGCCGAAGCTGCACGCGAAGGCCAGGCGCTCGGCGGGGAAGGTGTTCACCGCCCAGGTGAGGACGGCCTCGGCGGAGGCGCCGGCGTACTCCCGGTTGAGGGCGGCCACGCGGCTGGGGGTGAAGGCCTGGATCTCGAAGGTGGGCATGGGGTCTCCAGAGGCTCAGGCGGATTCGGGAAGGGCGGGGCGGGGCAGGAGGCCGAAGCCCCGGGTCAGCACGGCGGCGGCCGCGACCAGGGGCAGGGCCCAGGGCAGGTGGGCGCGGAGGAGATCGGGCGCGGCGGGGCCAAGGATCCGCGCCAGGCCGAAGCTCACCGCCAGGACGTTGAACCAGACGCAGAAGCGCCGGAACCCCGCCTCCGCCACCCGGGCCGCGAGGAAGGCCCCGAGGGCAAGGCCCAGCAGGGTCCCCGGCAGCAGGGGTCCCGCGAGGGTCGCGGACTCCCGGGTGACGAGGCCCAGGGCCAGGTAGGCCAGCAGCGTCAGCGCGGACTCCACCACCCGCAGGAAGCTGATGGCGGCGCGGTACTCGTCCTTCGCGTAGGCCTGGTCGTGGAAGTAGAGCGAGAGGACGGGGCCGCTGATGGTCGTCGTGGCGTAGAGCAGCCCCGTGGCCAGGCCGAAGGGCAGGGCCGCCCTCCGCTCGGAGCGCAGGCCCAGCCGGAAGCCCAGGCCCTGGACCAGCACCACCGGGAAGAGGAGCAGGTAGGTGAGCAGCTTCATGGGCCCGGCGGGCGTGAGGGCCAGGATCCCGGTGCCCAGGGCGATGCCCGGCACCAGGCCCCACACCATGGGCCGCACCCGGGGGGCCACGGCGGGGAAGGCCCGGAGGTTGGCCAGGAAGGAGCCGGCGTTGAGCGCGACCTCCAGCAGCACCAGCACGGGGTTCAGGAGGCGGTTGGCCAGGAGGAGCAGGGCCACGGGCACGGTGACGGTGGAAAAGCCGTGGCCCAGGACGCCGTTCACCGTGCCCGCCGCGAGGGTCAGGCCGGCCAGGGCGAGGAGGTGGGAGGGTTCGAGGGGCATGGTCAGTCCGCGTCGGAAAAGGCGAGGGCGGGGTCGGGACGCAGGCGACGGGCGAGGGCAGCCGCGCCGAGCCGGGTGGCGAAGTCGCCGAAGGGTTCGCCGGATCCGCCTTCCGCCTTCCACGCCGCGAAGAGCCGGTCGAGGACCCCGGCCAGGTCCGCCGTGGCGACGCGGTCGGCGACGGGGAACGCCAGCCGCGTGCCCTCGGTGTCGCCCCCGGCGAAGACCGCGTAGCGGCCCGCGGTCTGGCCCACCAGGGCCAGTTCCGCGGCGTAGGGTCGGGCGCAGCCGTTGGCGCAGCCAGTGATCCGGAAGAGGGGCGCGCGATCCTCGAGGTCGTGCTTGGCGAGGAGGCCGTTCACGAGGGCCGTGACGTCCGGAGCCACGCGTTCCGCCTCCGTGATCGCCACGGCGCAGAGGGGCAGGGCCACGCAGGCCAGGGCCCGGTCGTGGAGTTTCGAGGGGCTCTGCCAGGCCACGCCGCGGGCGGCCAGGAAGGCCTCGACGGAGGCCCGGGCCCGGCGGTGGATGCCGAGAAGGATGAGGTCCTGGTCCGGCGTGAGCTGCACGTCCAGGCCGTGGGCGGCCACCAGCTCCGCCAGGGTGCGCTTGAGCCCGCCCTGGACGCGGCCCGAAAGGGTGTGGAAGCCCAGCGCCCAGGAACCGTCGGCCCGCGGCGTCCAGCCCAGGGGGGACGGCGTCCGCCAGGGCGGCAGCGGGAGCTCCTCGAAGGCGAGGCCGGCCCGGGCTTCGACTTCGCCCTTGAACCAGGCCAGGCCCCGGTCGTGGAGGAGGTACTTGAGGCGGGCACGCCTGCGGTTGAGACGGTTCCCGTGGTCCCGCTGGATGGTGACCACCGCTTCGGCCACCGGCAGGAGCGCATCCGCCGGGATCCAGCCGAGCCCATCCGCCAGCCGCGGAAAGGTGGACGCGTCGCCGTGGGTCATCCCCATGCCGCCGCCCGCAAGCACGAACCAGCCGTCGATCCGGCCGCGGCCGTCCAGCGTCCCGACAAAGGCGAGGTCCTGGGTGTAGGCGTCCACGCTGTTGTCGCCGGCGAGGGTGACGGCGATCTTGAACTTCCGGGGGAGGTAGGTCTTCCCGTAGAGGGGCTCGGCCTCGGGCCCGTCCACCTTCGCGCCATCCAGCCACACCTCGGCGTAGGCGTTGGACTTCGCCTGGAAGTGGTCGGAGAGCTGCTGCGCCACGGGCCCGAGCTGGGCGAGATCGGCGCGGCCGGAAGGGTTCGGAGCCTCCATCACGTTGCGCACCACGTCCCCGCAGGCCCCCTTCGTCGTGAGCAGGGCCGCGTGCAGGGCCTGCAGCGTGGCCTTGGCATCGCCCTTCAGCACGCCGTGGAGCTCCACGCCCTGGCGGGTCGTGAGGCGCAGGGTGCCGTCGCCGTAGGTGTCCGCCAGGCGGTCCCAGGCCGCCCACTGGGCCGGCGTGAGCCGGCCGCCGGGGATGCGGCCGCGGACCATGAGGACGTGGGGCCTGGGCTCCGGGGCCTTGTCCCGGTCGCGCTGCTGGTAGAGGCCGTGGAACTTCACCAGCTGGCTGGCGTCCGCGGAGAGCTTCTCCACCGGCGAGGCCAGTTCGTCAGCGAGAGCGCCGCGGAGGAGGTCCGAGCCTGCCTTGAGGTCTTCGGCCGTGCTCATGACAGCACCCCGGTGGGCTCGAGGCGCTCCCGCAGGGCCTGGAAGTAGTCGCGCTCCAGGGTCTCCACGGCGCGGCGGAGGATGCGGCCGCGGGTGGCGGCATCGGGGAGCTCGGCGCGGATGCGGCGGCGCAGCTCGGCGAGGCGCTCCAGGTCGTCCAGGTGCTCCTTCGGCAGCAGGGCGTCGAGGCCCGCCCGCAGGGCGCGCACGAGGCCCGGGAAGGCGCCGCCGGAGCCCACGGCCACCTGCAGCGGCCCGCGGCGCAGGCTGCCCGCCATGTGGAACTCGCAGCGCTCCGCCACGTCCACGGCGTTGAACCAGATGCCGAGCTTTTTCGCGGCGTGGGCCAGTACGCCGTTGAGCCAGGGGTCGGCGGTGGCGCTCACCACGAGGCGCGCGCCCACGAGGTCGGCGATCTCGACCTTGCGCCGGAGGAGCCGGACCTGGCGCGGATACCCGGTGGCGAGGCCCTGGATGGCGCCGGAAATGGCAGGCGCCACCACGGTGAGGCTGGCGCCGGCCTCCAGGAGGGCGGGCAGCCTAGCCTGCGCGACGCTCCCGGCGCCGACGAGGAGGACGGGCTGGCCGTGGAGATTGAGGAAGACGGGAAGGAGGGTGGGCATGGGGATCAAGGCTTCGAGGGAGGTCCGGGAACAGGAGCGGGTTGGCGAGCAGAGGCTGGAGGGCGACGGTGGGCCCGAGGACCACGAGTCCGGGCCCGTCGGTACAGCTCGGCATTCGACGCGCGGCGGCGTCGGCGAGGGTGGCGAGGCGGGTGCGCTGGCGGGGCGTGCAGCCCTCCTCCACCAGGGCGACGGGCTTGGCGGGGTCCGCGCCGTGGGCCAGGAGCGTCTGCGCGATGCGCGCGAGCTGGCCCGTGGCCATGAAGAGGACGAGGGTGCCCCTGAACCGTGCGAGTTCCGCCCAGTCCCGGTCCTCGTCCAGCAGGCCGTGGCCCTCGAGGATGCGCACCTCCCGCGAGAGGCCGCGATGGGTCAGCGGGATTCCCGCCGCGCCGGCGACGCCATGGAGGGCGCTGACGCCGGGGATGACCTCGAAGGGCAGACCGGCCTCCCGCAGGGCCAGGGCCTCCTCGCCGCCCCGGCCGAAGAGGAAGGGGTCGCCGCCCTTGAGGCGGACCACCTTTTTCCCTTCGCGGACCTTCGCCACCAGCAGCGCGCTGATTTCCGTCTGGGACAGGGCGTGGTCTCCCGCCCGCTTGCCCACGAAGACCGCCTGGGCGGCGCCGGGAAAGAGCCCGAAGAAGGCCTCGTCCAGCAGGGCGTCGTGGAGGATCACCTCCGCCCCCCGCAGGGCCCGCAGGCCCCGCAGGGTGAGGAAGTCCGGATGGCCGGGGCCGGCGCCCACGAGCCACGCGAAGCCGCGCTGGAGGGGAAGGACCGAACTCATGCCGCCGCCTGGATGAGCAGGTGCGTACGCAGCCAGGCGTCGACCTGGTCCCACTCGATCAGGAACGCGTCGTGCCCGTGGGGACTGCGCAGCCAGTGGAGGCTGGTGGGCACGCCGGCGGCGCGGGCGCTGTCCGCCAGCTCCCGCAGGAGGGGCGGGGTGAAGAGGGCGTCGCTGTGGATGCCGAGGACGTGGAGGGAGCCCCGGAGGCCCCGCAGGCCGGCCACGAGGCCGCCGCGACCCCGGCCCACGTCGTGGGCGTCCATGGCGCCGAGCAGCGCGAGGTAGCTCTCGCGGGTGAATCGCCGGGCCAGGGCCCGGCCGTGGTGCTCCAGCCAGCCCCGGATGGATCCGGTGTCGGGGAAGCGGGCGTCGAGGCTCTCCGGGGCGCGGAAGCTGAGCATGGCCTGCTGGCGGGCGAGGGCGATGGCCTCGGCGTCCGGCAGCGGGCTGCGGAGCACCGCCGCCTGGGCGGCGTTGATCCCCCGGATCCAGGCGTCGGCCCGGGCCCCGGCGCCGATGACGCCCACGCGGTGGAAGCGGTCGGGCTCCAGGAGGGCCAGCTCCAGGGCCACCATGCCGCCGAGGGACCCGCCCAGCACCACGTCGAAGCACAGGCCTTCGGCGCGGATCCAGGTGGCGAGGGCGGCGGCCTGGTCCCGCGGCGTGAGGGCCGGGAAGGGCCTCCCGGGCCGGGGGCCGGTCGTCCCGTAGCAGGAGCCGACCAGGTTGGGCGTCCACACGGTGGTGCGCGCAGGATCGAAGGGCGCGCCGGGGGCGAAGAGGGGCGACCACCAGCCCTTCACCACGCTATCCGAGGTGGGCCGGTCGGCGGCGTCGGGCCCGCCGGTGAGGGCGTGCAGCAGCAGCACCCGCAGGGGCCCGAAGCCGGTGCGGCGGTAGGCGATGTGGATCTCCAGCCGCTCGCCGGATTCGGTGAGGAGGGGCTCAAGCCCGGCGACCAGATCCGTGCTCACGGCGCCCGTGCTCACGGCGTCACCGTCGCGAGGGCGGCGTCCAGGTCGGCGATGAGGTCATCGAGGTGCTCGAGGCCCACGCTGAGGCGGATGAGGTCCTCGGTGACGCCGGTGGCTTCGCGCTCGGCGGGGTTGAGCTGCTGGTGGGTGGTGCTGGCGGGATGGATGATGAGGCTCTTGGCGTCGCCCACGTTGGCGAGGCGGGAGAAGAGCTGGACGGCGTTGATGACGGCCTTGCCGGCCTCGAGGCCGCCCTTGACGCCGAAGGTGAGGATGCCGCCGAAGCCCTTGCCCTTGCGGAAGTAGCGGGCCGCGGCGCCATGGGTGTCGTGGTCCGGCAGGCCGGGGTAGTTCACCCACGCGACCTTGGGATGCTTCTGGAGCCACCGGGCCAGGGCCAGGGCGTTCTCGCCGTGGCGCTCCAGGCGCAGGGGCAGCGTCTCGAGCCCCTGGAGGAGGAGGAAGGCGTTGAAGGGGGACAGGGCCGGGCCCGTGTCCCGGAGGCCCTCGATGCGGGCCTTGGTGATGAAGGCCGCGGGGCCGGCGAGGTCCGCCAGCACGGCGCCGTGGTAGGCGGCGAAGGGCTCGGTGAACTCGGGGAACCGGCCGTTGGCCCAGTCGAAGCGCCCGCCGTCCACGATGACGCCGCCGATGGAGGTCCCGTGGCCGCCGATGAACTTGGTGGCGCTGTGCACCACGATGTGGGCGCCGTGCCGGAGCGGCTGCACGAGGTAGGGCGTGGGCAGGGTGTTGTCCACGATGAGGGGGATGCCGGCGTCGTCGGCGATCCGGCCCAGCACCTCGAAGTCAGGCACGTCCAGCTTGGGGTTGCCCAGGGCCTCGATGTAGAGGGCCTTGGTGGCCGGCGTGATGGCCGCGCGGAAGGCCTCGGGGTCGCGGCTGTTGACGAAGGTGGTGGTGATGCCGGTGCGCGGAAGGGTGTGGTGCAGGAGGTTGTAGGTCCCGCCGTAGAGGTTGTCCCCGGCCACCACGTGGTCGCCGGTCTTGAGCAGGGTGGTGAGGGTGAGGGTGATGGCGGCCTGGCCCGAGGCCACGGCGAGGGCGCCGATGCCGCCTTCCAGGGCCGCGAGGCGCTGCTCCAGCACGGCCTGGGTGGGGTTCATGATCCGCGTGTAGATGTTGCCGGGCTCCTCCAGGTTGAAGAGCCGCGCGCCGTGCTCCGCGGAGTCGAAGACGTAGCTGGTGGTCTGGTAGATGGGCACGGCCCGGGACCTGGTGTCGCCGTCGGGGACGTGGCCCCCGTGGAGGACGAGGGTCTCGAACTGCTGTTCGGTGGTGGCGGTCTGGCTCAAGGTGGACTCCGGTCGTGGCGGGGCCGAGGGGCCCGCGGGGGATGCGTCCTTGTCCTCCCGTCCACCGGCAGGTGGAGGAAGCCTCTGGACGCTGCGAGGGAGTGCCTCGTCAGTCCGTCGCGATCGTTGCTTCAGAGCGCCGTGTCAGTTCACACAAGCTCGTCATCTGCCCGTCCGGGTGTTTCACCGGCCGGCGGGAATTGGCACCAATGCTGGGTTTCAGCAGGTTGCCATGGCTTCACAGGGCCCGTCCCTCCGCCATTCTGGATATCGCGCTATGGAACTGACAAAGAACTCGTACAGGAGTGAGCATCCGCTGCCCGGAGCCGGAGGGCAATGGATCCAGGAAAGTTTCATCGGGGTATCACGGAGCCGTGATGGCGCCCGCCCCGCAGGGCCGCCGAGGCGCCCGGACCACTTGTGCGACACTGGATGCGGACACCACGACAAGGATCCCCATGGCCGACTCCCCCGCCAAGCCCGCCAAGAAGGAGAAGCCCAGGCGCCAGACGGAGGCGGAGCGGCAGGCGATGCTGGCCTACCACCGCACCATGTACGGTCCGACCTCCGGGGAGCACCGCGCGGTGGTGAAGAAGGTGGACTGGGGGGCGCCCTACCTCCAGCACCCGAAATTCCTCGCCCTGATGGAGGCCTTCCGCCACGGGAAGAGCTTCGACTTCAGCGTCACCGACAAGGGCCGCACCTACGCCGTGTCCACCGAAGGCGGACACCTCCGCTTCGGGGGCGCGGTGGTCTTCTATTCCCGCGCCATCAACAAGTACGAGAGCAGCCTCCTGATGGACCGCTCCGAGGCCCTGCGCTTCCAGGAGGTGGAGTCCTTCGCGCACCTCGCCCTGGCCGTGGTGCGCAGCTTCCCCGAGATGGGCCCCGCGCGCCTGCGGGTGTCCAACAAGGAGTTCTGGTGGGACGCCGAGCGGCTGGAGGCGGGCATCGCCGCCCAGGGGCCGAACCTCCTCATCGGCGATTTCCGCCACGCCGCGCCGAAGGAGAAGAAGGGCTGAGGCGGCGGACGCCTCAGTCTCCGGCCGCATCGTCCTCGTCGGGGAGCTCCGGGACCACCGCCTCCTTCAGCACCCGCAGCGCCTCGGCCAGTTCAACGGCGGCCAGCCGGGCGGCCTCGGGGTGTTCCGGGGCCTCCTTCCAGGGCTTCGGCCGCCCGAAGCCGTATTCGCCGAAGACCACCACGGGCGTGCCTTCCTGCAGCACCTTCCGTTCGTCCTTCGTGAGCTTCCAGGAGGCGCACCAGCGCCAGATCCACTCGGCGTCGTCCGGCGCCAGGCGGGCGCAGGCGTGGCTGGCCGGGTAGCCGGGCAGCTCGTACTGGTGCATGGAGATGCCGCTGGCGTTGTGGATGTTGATGTACCAGGTCAGCTCCCATTCGTCGTTGAAGGTGCTGGTGCGCGACTTCTGGCACCAGTTGGTGTGGTAGAGGCCGATGGGCGTGGGAGACTTCTTCCGGCCGGTGGAGGTCGGCCCCCAGCGCACCAGCCTCCCGCCCTCGTAGGCCGCCCAGGCCTGCAGGCGCAGGGAGACCAGGAGCAGCTTGGGCTGGTCCGCCACGTCGGGCCACGCCGCCGGGAAGGGCGAGAGGGCCATCCAGTCCACGCCTTCCGGCGGCAGCACGAGGCTGTCGCCCTTGCGGGCATGGGCGAGGTCCACGCGGTTGAGCTTCAGGACCTCGGCGGAGCGATCCGGACCCAGGCGGGCCTGGAGCTCCAGGAGGTCCTTCGGGGCCTGGAGCTTGATCCGCGTGAACGCAGGAGGCGCCGGCGGCGGCGCGGGCTTCGCCGCCGGCTTGGGCGCCGCGGCCTGCGGCGCGGGCGGCGGCGGAGCCTTCCGTTCGCAGGCACCGAGGATGAGGAGGAGCGCCAGGAGGAAGGTCGCCCGGTCCTGGCGCCGGGCTTGGGGGGGCTCCCCGTGGGAGTCGTTGGGCATCGCGGGTGACGGTCCTCGTCGGCCGGATCGGCGCGGGATGCGAGGATGCTACGGACGGCGCTTCGCGGCATCAAGGCGTTCGCCGCCCGAACCGTGCATTCCGCTGGCCCAGGACGCCCTGCCCATGGCCGAGGCCCCGAAGGCGAGGGACCGAGGCTTCAGGCCGACTCGCGAACCACGAGGTAGGCCACGCCCGTGCCCACCAGCGCCGGCACCACCAGCGCGGCCTGGGCGGTGGTCTCGGCGAGGAACACCACCGGCACCAGCAGCGTCTCGTGGGTGGCGCCGGCGAAGGCCGACGCGCCCACCAGGGTCATGTAGCCCGGCTGGCCCAGGCCCAGGGCGGCGTCGAAGGCGGCGCCGATGGCCGCGCCCAGGGCCACCGAGGGGAGCCAGGTGCCGCCGATGCCGCCGCCCGCGAGGGTGAGGGCGGTGGCGCCCAGCTTGAGGGCGACGAAGGCGAGGGCGGCGGGGGCAGGGGTGCCTCCGTTCAGCAGGTGGGCCACCAGCTCCAGCCCGCCACCCTCGGTGACGGGGAGCCCCCGCCAGAACAGGTGGGCGGGCAGGGCCAGCAGGCTCAGTCCCAGTCCCGCCACGAGGCCGCGCCATACGAAGGGGACCGGCTCAAGCCAGCGCCGCAGCCGGGCCTTCAGCCACAGGAAGGAGGTGGCGCCCAGGCCGCAGGCCAGGCCCAGCAGGACCGCCCAGAGGAGCTCGCCGGATCCCGCCTGGTAGGCGCGGGCCACGGGAAGGAGGGGCGTGAGGCCCAGGGAGGCGGAGAACACCATGAAGCCCGAGGCCGCGGCGAAGAGGCAGGGGACGGTGGCCTCCGCGTCCAGGCGGCCGTCATGCTCCGCGGCCATGAGCGCGCCGGAGAGCGGCGCCCGGAAGACCGCCGCCAGGGCCGCGGCGGATCCGGCGCGCACCATCACGGCGCTGGGGGCCAGCAGGCGGCGGAAGGGCGCCATGCGCTGGGACAGGGCCCGCACCAGCCGATGGAACTGGAGGCCCAGGGCCGAGCCCAGCCACTTCCCCGGCCCCTCCACGCCCGTGCTGCCGCCGAACCCGATCGTCATCGCGCAGCCCCAGACCTTCGCGAGGGAGCGGCGGAAGGGGAAGACCTGGTAGGGATCCCGGTGGGCCAGGTCCATGTCCTCGGCCAGGGAGACCTCGCCGATGCGCGTCAGGGAGAGCCAGAGGGTGACCAGGAAGAGGCCCAGGGCCGGCAGGAGCAGGGTGAGGTGCGTCCGGCCGCCCAGGCGTCCCACCCAGGGTTCGAAGGAGCCCAGGCCCTTCAGCGCCGCCGCCGCCACCAGGCCGACGGCGGCCCCGAGGGGCAGGACCACGCCCACGAGGCGGCGGGTGTGGGCCAGCATGCGCAACCGGCGGTGGGGGGAGGCGAGGGAGAGGTTGGCCACGGCGGGGGACTCCGGATCCCTGGAATCTTAAATATTTGCATGCAAACTATTGGAATGCGATCCAAAACGCCCCGGACGGCGCCGCCCCCCGTGGACGAGGTCATGCAGAACCTCCGGCGCATCGTGCGGGCCCTGCAGGACTACTCGAGCTCCGTGGAACGGGACTTCGGCCTCACCGGGCCCCAGCTCTGGGCCCTCTGGGAGCTGCACCGCGGCGGCCCCCAGTCCCTGAAGGCCTTGTCGGCCCGGATGCACCTCGATCCGAGCACGGTCACCGGCGTGGTGGAGCGGCTGCACCGGAAGGGCCTGGTGGCCCGGGATCCGGACCCCGAGGACCGGCGTCGCGTGGTGCTGACCCTCACCGACGAGGGCCGGGCCACGGTGAAGTCCGCCCCGCACCCCGCCCAGGGCCAGCTCGTCCACGCCCTGCACGCCATGACGCCCTCCGAGGTGGCCCGCCTCAACGGGACCCTGGCCCGCCTCGTGGTGGTGATGGAAGCCGACCGGTTGGAGGTGAAGTTCTTCTTCGCGGAGGAATGAGGCGTCCGAACCATCTTAGCGGGCGGCCTTGGGCGCGAGATGCTCCCGCGCCACCTCCAGGAAGGCCTGGGCGGCGCGGCTGAGGAGCACGTCGCCCCGGTAGACCAGGCGGACGGTGCGTTCGATGCGCAGGCCCGGCACGGCGACGCGCTTCAGGGTTCCCTTCGCCACCTCCTCGCGCACGGTCAGTTCCGGCAGGAAGGCGACGGCGAGGCCTTCGGCGGCGTAGGCCTTCAGCGCCTCGAAGACCGGCAGGTCGAAGGCCACCCGGGGCTCCACGCCGGCGTGGCGGAAGTGGGCCTCCAGCTTCTGGCGCGACGGCGTGCGGGGGCTGTGCAGGGCCAGGGGGAAGGCGGCCACGGCGCGGACATCCTTGGGGGCGAGCTTGGTGAGGGGATGGTCCGGCGCCACCACGGCCACCAGGGTGTCCTTCAGCAGGTCCAGGCTCTGCAGCCCGTGGAGCACGGGCTCGGCGGCGATGAAGCCGAAGTCGTACTCGTGGCGCAGCACCTCGCCGGGGATGCGCTCGGAGTAGCCGCGGTGGAGCTGGATGGCGATCTTCGGGTGGGCCTTGTGGAAGGCCCGCAGCAGGCCCGGGAGCAGGAAGTCCACCACGCTGTCGGGGCCCACCAGGGTCAGCGTGCCCATGCCCAGGCCCCGCAGGCCCTTGAGGGTCTCGAAGGCCTCGCTGCGCAGCTTGAGCATGCTTTCGGCGTAGTCCAGCAGGCTGCGGCCCGCGTGGGTCAGCGCCAGGCCGCGGCCCGAGCGCACCAGCAGCGGCTCGCCCAGGCTCTCCTCCAGGCGCTTGAGGGCCATGCTCACCGCGGGCTGGGTCTTGTGCAGGCGGGCGCCCGCCCGGGAGACGGAGCCCTCCCTCGCAACCGTGACGAACACCTCGAGCTGGCTCAGTTCCATGCCCCACTCATACCGCGAAATACCGGGCCTGCGGATGCCAGGCGATGAGCGCGCTCGTCGTGTACTCCGGGGTCATCTGGAAGCTCTCGGTGAGTTCCACGCCGATCGAGGGCCCGCCCAGCAGGTCGAGGATCGGCCCGTTCCCCTCCAGATCCGGGCAGGCGGGGTAGCCGTAGCTGTAGCGCGAGCCCTGGTAGCCCTGGCTGAAGAGCTGCCGCAGGCTGGCGGCGTCCCGGCCGTGGATGCCGAGCTCCCGGCGGACGCGGGCGTGCATGAGCTCGGCGTAGGCCTCCGTGAGCTCCGTGGCGAGGCCATGGAAGGCGAAGTACTCGCCGAAGCGGTGCTCGGCGTAGAGCCGGGCGGCGAAGTCCGCGGCCTCGTGCCCCAGGGTGACCACCTGCAGGGGCAGCACGTCCAGCCGGCCGGAGGACTCGGGCTCGAAGAAGTCGGCGATGCAGAGGCGCCGGCCGCCGGCCTGGCGCGGGAAGGGCAGGCGCCGGATCTCCTCCAGCCCCTCGAAGGTGAAGACCCGCAGGGCGTCGCCGTCGGCGCAGGCGGGGAAGTAGCCCTGGAGGGCCCGGGGGCGGAGGATGGGTTCGGCGATGAGCCGCGCCTTCCAGGCCGCCAGTTGCGGTTCGGCCTTCGTGCGCAGCACCTCCGCGAAGGCGTCGTCGGAGAGGGCGCCCTGGGTGAAGGCCCAGCGGTTGCGGATCACCACGAAGGTGTCCAGGTACTCGAAGAGCTCCGCCACGGTGGCTTCATGGGTCCGCACGCCCCAGAAGGGCGGCGTGGGCACCTCGTGGCCCCGGCGCACCCAGGCGCTCTGGCCGGCCTCGGTGAGCGCCGTCGCCGCGCTGCCGGCCCTGAGGACGGTGATCCCGGAGGTGGAGGGCGGGGGCTCAGGCCCGGTGGTGGCGGACGGGCGGTCCGGGACGGCCGCCGGAGCCGCGCCCGTGAGGGCCTTCAGGTGGCGCAGCCCCTCGAAGGCGTCCTCGGCGTAGAGGACGGGCCCGCCGTAGACCGCGCGGCAGTCGCCCTCCACGTAGTCCCGGGTGAGGGCCGCGCCGCCGAGGATGACGGGCACGCTCAGGCCTCGGTCCGCCATGAGCTGCAGGTTCTCCCGCATCACCACCGTGCTCTTCACCAGCAGGCCCGAGAGGCCGATGGCGTCGGCGGGCCAGGCCTCGAACGCCTCCAGGATCTTCTCGATGGGCTGCTTGATGCCCAGGTTGCGCACCTCGAAGCCGTTGTTGCTGAGGATGATGTCCACCAGGTTCTTGCCGATGTCGTGGACGTCCCCCTTCACCGTGGCGAGCAGGATGCGGCCCTTCGTCGTCGCGGCGTCCTTCGGGAGGTGGGGCTCGATGCGGCCGATGGCGGCCTTCATGGCCTCGGCGCTCTCCAGCACGAAGGGCAGCTGCATCTCGCCGGCGCCGAAGCGGTCGCCCACCTCCTTCATGGCGCCCAGCAGGGTCTCGTTGATGAGGGCCAGGGGATCGTGGTCCTTGAGCGCTTCGTCCACGTCGGCGACGATGCGCTGCTTTTCGCCGTCCAGGATGTCGGCCCGGAGCCGCTCCAGGATGGGCAGGTCCTCGGCCGCCGCCGCCTTCTTGATGACGCCTTTCGCGCTGAAGAGGGCCAGGGCCGCCTTCAGCGGATCGTAGCCCTCCCGCCGCCGGTCGAAGATGAGGTCCTCCATGACCGTCCGCTCCTCGGGCGGGACCTTCGCCACGGGGATGACCTTCGAGGCGTTGAAGATGGCGAGGTCCAGGCCCGCCTGCACGGCGTGGTAGAGCATGAGCGCGTTCAGCACGTGCCGCGCCGCCGGCGACAGGCCGAAGCTCACGTTGCTCACGCCGAGCAGGGTCTTCACGCCGGGCAGTTCCGCCTTGATCGCCCGGATGGCCTCCAGGGTGGCCAGGGCGCTGCCGCGGAACTCCTCGTCGCCGCTGCCCAGGGTGAAGGTCAGGGGATCGAGGATCAGGTCCTCCGGCGCGAAGCCGTAGTCATCCACCACGAGCGCGTGGAGGCGCTTCGCGACCTCGACCTTCCGTTCGAGGGTCTTGGCCATGCCCGCCTCGTCGATGGTGAGCCCCACCACCGCGGCGCCGTAGGTCCGGCACAGGTCCAGGATCCGGCGGGCCTTGGCCTCCCCGTCCTCGAAGTTGATGGAGTTGACGATGCACTTGCCCGGCGCGGTCTGCAACGCCTTCTCGATCACCGGCACCTCGGTGGAGTCGATCATGAGGGGCAGGGTCACGCCGGTGACGGTGCGCTTCAGCGTCTCCTCCATGTCCCGGACCTCGTCCCGGCCCACGTAGGCGACGCAGACATCCAGGACGTGGGCGCCCTCCCGCTGCTGCTCCCGGGCGACGCCCACCAGCCCGTCGTAGTCCTCCTTGGCGAGCAGGTCCCGGAACAGCTTCGAGCCGTTGGCGTTGGTCCGCTCTCCCACGATGAGGGGCCGTGGTTCCTGGGCCAGGGGCACGGAGGCGTAGAGGCTGGCGACACTGCGCTCCGGCGAAGCCTTCCGCCGCGGCGCCTTGAGGGATCCGAGGCGCCCCGCCAGTTCCCGGATGTGCTCCGGCGTCGTCCCGCAGCAGCCGCCCACGATGGCGAGGCCGAATTCCGCGGCCGCGTGGCGCACCTTGTCGGCGAAGAGGGCCGGGCCCAGGGGATAGACCACCTGGGCGCCTTCGTTCCGCGGGAGGCCCGCGTTGGGCAGGCAGCTCAGGGGCACCGGGGCCATCTCCGCGAGGGTGGCCAGGGAGGCGTGCATCTCGTCCGGGCCCGTGGCGCAGTTGAGCCCCAGCACGTCCACGCCAAGCTGGGCGATGGACGTGATCACCGCCTCGATGGGCGAGCCCACCAGCAGCGTGCCCGTCGTCTCCACCGTGGCCTGCACCCAGAGCGGGACCTTCCGCCCGGCGGCGGCCATGGCCTCCTTCGCCGCGCGCGCGGCCACCTTGATCTGGCCGAGGTCCTGGCAGGTCTCGATGAGGATGGCGTCGGCGCCGCCGGCGAGCAGGCCGTCCATCTGCACGCGGTAGGAGGCGTGCAGGGTGGCGTAGTCCACGTGCCCGAGGGTGATGAGCTTGGTGCCCGGCCCCACGGAGCCCACGACGAAGCGGGGCCGGTCGTAGGACGCGGCCACCGCCTTCGCGAGGCGCACCGCGGCGACGTTGAGGTCGAAGGCCCGGTCCGCCAGGCCGAATTCCGAGAGCACGAGTGGATTGCATCCGAAGGTGTTGGTCTCCACCGCGTCCGCCCCGGCGTCGAAGTAGGCGGCGTGGATGCGGCGGATCCACTCCGGCCGCCGCTCGTTCAAGAGTTCGACACAGCCTTCATAGGCCGCACCGCCGTAGTCCTCGACCGTGGGCTTGTTCAGGAAGATCTGGGTCCCCATGCCGCCGTCGAGGAGCAGCACCCGTTCTCGGAGGATCGATTCCAGCGTCGCCATTCAAAGCCCCAGGTATTCCACCGCGATGTCGCCGTCCACCCGCACCTGGCAGGCCAGGCGGTGGTCCGAGGGCGCTTCCAGGCCAAGGAGGAAGTCGCGTTCTTCGGGCGCGGGAGAAGCACAATGCTCCAACCCCGACGCCACCCGCACCCGGCACGTCCCGCAGGTGCCCGTCTTGCAGCCGAAGGTGATGTCCGCGTTGACGGCCTCGGCGATCGCGGCCAGCGGCGTGCCGACCGGCGCCTCGGCGATGAGGTCCTCGAGGAGGAAGTGGACCGTGCAGCGCTCGCTCATCGGGAGGCTCCGACGAGCATGGCGCCCATCCGAACAGAGGTTCCAACGAAGGGACAGGCCGACCCGGCCCGTGTGGGACGACATGATGCAGGCTTTTCAATAACGCACCCGCGTCTACCGCGGCGGCTTTCCACGCCGCGGCGGACACGGGTGCCGAGAAGGGGGCCGGGGACGTCCCAACCGCCGGGAGTTGCCACGCACTCCGACGGCCCACGGCCGTCCATGTCCGTGCCCGGCCCCCGGAACGGTGCGCCAGGATCCACAACCTTCCCCTTCGCCACACCCACGGACGGCTTCACACCTCGATCCGCCTTCGGGGAAGGGCGCCCCGAAGGTGGATCGAGGTGTCCTTGGACGGTCAAAACCTCGTCGGCTCGACCCATGCGTGCTTCGAGCTTCGACCCCGGGATGAAGGAACCCACATCCACCCTCACGCCGCTCCCCCCGCGCTCTCCCCCCGCCCCGGCAGCAACGGCGCCACCAGCTCCACCTGCCCGAACGGCGCGCTCAGCTGCAGCCCCGCTACTCGTGATCTGATCTTCGCGATCAGCTCCTGCGCGATCGCCAGCCCCTCCTTCACCTGGTCCTCGGCGCTGCTCCACTTCCCCATGCGTTCCAGCAGCGCCGGGGGCACGTACACGCCGGGCACCTCGTGGGCCATGAACTGGGCGTTGCGGGCGCTCTTGAAGGGCCAGATGCCGGCGATGACCGGGACGTGGAAGCCTTCGGCGAAGTCCAGGAAGCGGAAGAGGGAATCCGCGTCGAAGACCGGCTGGGTGATGGCCCACTCGGCGCCGGCCTCCACCTTCCAGCGGAAGCGGGCGTTCTCCCGCTCCACGTCGATGGCCACCGGATTGGCCGCCACGCCGATGGAGAAGGGCGTCGGATCGCCGATGCTGGTGCCGCCCAGGTCGAGCCCCGAGTTCAGCCGCGCCAGGATGTTGGTGAGGCCGATGGCATCCACGTCGAAGACCGCCGTGGCCTGGGGATAGGGCCCGAGCTTGGGCGGGTCGCCGGTCACCGCCAGGATGTTGCGCAGGCCGAGTCCCGCCGCGCCGAGCAGGTCGCTCTGGATGCCCAGCAGGTTGCGGTCGCGGCAGGCGTAGTGGAGCACCGTCTCGATGCCCACCTCCCGCTCGATGATGGCCGCCGTGGCCAGCGCCGACATGCGGGCCACCGCGCGCGGACCGTCGGGGATGTTGATGGCGTCCGCGCCGAGGCCGCGGATCTGGCGGGTCTTGTCCAGGAGCTTCGCGGCGTCCATGCCCTTGGGAGGCACCAGCTCCACGGAGGTCACGAACCGCCCCGTGGCCAGCTTGCGGGCCCAGCGGCTGCGGGCCTCCGGGGGCAGGGGCGTCTTCGGCGTGACGGCCTCGCGGACCAGGGGCTCCACGGCCAAGCGGTCGGAGAAGGCCCGTTCCTGCCGCAGCGCGCCGCGCATGGCGCGGGTATGGGCCGGCGTCGTGCCGCTGCAGCCGCCCACCGCCCGGGCGCCGAGCTGCAGGGCCTGGCGGGCGAACTCGCCGAGGTATTCGGGGCTCGCCATGTAGAGCAGGCGGCCGTCCACCTGCCGCGGCAGGCCGGCGCTGGGGTTGAGGATGAGGGGAGTCTCGGTGGCGGCGCGGAAGCGCTTCAGCAGCTCCAGCAGGGGCGCCGGGCCCGAGCCGCCGTTCACGCCCACCAGGGCCGCGCCCCATTCCGAGAGCTTGCGGATGTACCACTCGGGCTCGGCGCCGAAGAGGGTCTGGCCCTCGTCGTTGGGGGTCATCATGGCGACGATGGGCCGGTCGCTCACCGACTGGATGGCGAGGATGGCCTGGTGGATCTCGTTGAGGTCCTCGAAGGACTCGAGCACAAAGCAGTCCACGCCCCCGTCCAGCAGCGCCTGGGCCTGGGCCGCGAAGAAACCCTTGGCTTCGTCGAAGGAGGTCGGCCCCCAGGGCTCGATGCGCAGGCCCAGGGGCCCGAGACAGCCGGCCACCCAGCCGGGCTGGCCCGGTAGCTCCTCCAGGGCCTCCCGCGCCAGCTTCGCGCCGGCCTTGTTGATGGCCTCCAGCTGGTCCAGCAGTCCGTAGGCCGCCAGCTTCACCCCGTTGGCCGCCCAGGTGTTGGTGGTGAGCACCTGGGCGCCGGCCTGGCGGAAGGCCCCGTGGATGCCCCGCACCAGGTCCGGGCTCTCCAGGTTCGCGTGGTCGAAGGAGCGGTTGATGAAGAGACCCTTCTCGTACAGCGCCGTGGGCGTGCTGCCGTCGAAGAGGAAGGCGTGGCCGGAAGCGAGGGCGGACTGGAAGGTGCTGGAGGGGGTGCTGGCCATGGGAAGACTCCGGAACGCCAGTGCCAGAGCCCCCGTGAAGGGTGTTGGATACGCCTCGATCTCTCCGCCTCAGTTCAATGCCGGGTCATCTCTCCGTGCGGATCCGCACGGCAGGAATTGGCACCACGCGCCGGATCACTCCGGGCAGGTTGCCGAGGTATCAAAGGGCCTGTCCCTCCACCTCTCTCGATAGCGCGCTCTGGAACTGGGAAAGATCAAGACTGCGTTACACGGAAGCATGGGACTGGATAAGGCACTCCGTCAAGTCGGGAAGCCAGCCAATCGAGATCCCAGTGATTCACCAATACCAATGTTCACCCCTAAAAACTCCAATTCATGAGCAGATATTTGAAAAATCGAGATTTGTAACTATAATAACTATAAATTGCGCATAGGCACCAATCCTGGTGGAATTAGCCCATCTGAAATAACTGATTCGGATTTCCAATCTCTGAAACTAAAAAGGCGCGAAATAAATTCGAAATTGTATTCGTCTCCATGGATTTTAATTAATCCACTCTTAAGTAGTTTTGAAAAAATACGTTGAAATTCTATTGGATTTATATCGAGGTCTTTTCTGAGTTTGGCCTTTGAGCCCACAGGTTGTAAATATAGTGAATCCAGAAGTAAGCGGCATACCCTAGAATTGTATTGAATTCGGATCTCTTTAAGCAATCTACGTTCTATATTGATGAGTTCATCAATAATAAATTCCAATTTTTTCAACAAAGCCTCCAGCCTTTTTAGGAAGAAATCAAGATATGGTCGCCAGTCCCCTTGCTCGAGGATTAGGTGACTCGTTTTCATATATTCGAATTGATGTTCTTCAAGCATGGGGGAAATGCTAAAATAAAAATCTTTTATATGATTACCTCTAAGCAATAATAGGTTCGATATAAATCGAGAAGACCTCCCATTCCCATCGACAAATGGATGAATTTTTAGAAATTGAGTATAGAATATGGCTGATTTAATTATTGCAGGTACATCCCCTGCAGCCAGAAAACTTAATAAATCTTCCATGTACATTTCAATATGTTGTGCCTCTAACGGCACTAGGAAAACTTGATGGTAACTGTCATTTCCCAATTTAACAGAGGTCGTTCTGAAGCGGAGTGGTTCAGGATTGCTGTCGTTATATAATATTGAGTGTATGCTCAGCACATCGGAAGTTTGTAAATGCGAGTCATTTTGTAGAAATTGTTGAGTTTGTTTTTGACATTTTAATATTGAATTAATTCGACTATGAATTTTTTGCTGAAGGTCATCCTCTGAGTTGTATTGCCCACCGATCTTATACCGGGCCATAAATATCTCTTCCTGGATGGAATAGGCCAAAAGGATTTCCGGCGTCGGCAATATTCTTATATTCTCAATCAAATCTTGAATTTTTCTCTCGATTTTTTTACTCGAATCATAGAATTCAGCAATCCCCAAGGGTAGGAGCTTAAGGGAAGGTAGATTATGTGTTGTCACCACAATCGACATATCTTCAGCCTGCTTACGAAGTGGGTTAAACTCGGGCTTGTGTATATATTATAATAGCCCCTCAAGTAAAAAGATCGAAATATTTGGATTGACGCCCCAAGGCGAATATGATCTAATCGTGAAATCTCCTATGATACTAAATTATGAGAGGGGCAAGATGAAAACACATAAAGTACAGGCATTACTGAAATTATCTGTTACAGCTATGGTGTGTGCCGGGATTTTTGTTGCCCCAACCCACGCGTACGCAGCAAGTTGGACAATTTGGGGAACGATGCCATCCGAAAATGATGGTGGCTATGGGGACGCTAGTCAAGGGTATCTGGATAGTGGTTCTGGGACTGGTACCGGCGGATCTACTGGTGGGGGATCAACTAGTCCTGCGGGCTCGACAAATCCTGATCCGACCAAGGTTGGGAAAGGGTGTGCTGAGGAAACCCTATTTGGAGTTTGCTCTCCGAGTTCGGATAATGCCGCCAGATTGTTAACAGATGTAAGAGATAAGTCCTCTATCCAGTCCGGTGAAAAACCGGATGACCGAGCTAAAGCGCGAATTGACGGTATGTATGGAACTGGCACATGGGACCGAATGACAACCGCACAAAAACGCGCAGAAAAGCTTTTAGTTACCACGGAACTAATGCCACCAGGAACTTTGGTCAATGGTCGTGAGTTGATTGGCATTGTCTGGGCACCTCTCGACAGTAATGGTAAACCTTCTATGTTGAGTGATCCGACATCGTACTCAACACTGCAGTCCCAAGGTTTGTCTTATGGAACATACGGAGCGACTTGGAAGGGATATTTGTATTTAATGGGCATGACAAGCCTCGCCAATAACCTCTCAGAAGACGATGCGAAATCATTTGTACTGTTCCATGAGTATGCGCGCCTAGAGTCTCCAGGGTTGGACCACCCCTCATTTACAAGATTAGAATCTACTTTTTTCAATAGCCAAGGTTTTCCAATCTCCACGGATGGTTTAGCCTTAATGAATCTCGCTGCGCAAAAGGGCAATTCGGCAGGATCTACGTATAATGCGGCATTGAAAGACTTGGCTGTTAAGGCTGGGATTTCTGAACCAATTGCGGCTGAGAACGCTGACCCTAATTGTTGATTATTTTATTTGCTTAGGTGCAACGTGAAACATAGTAATTTCAAGATCATTTTGCTTCCTTTGTTGAGTATAAACTTATTCGCGCAAGATCTTGAATATGTAAGATTTAAAGAGAAAGTTGACGCACTCTCAAAAAAAATATCTATAAGTGTTAGATCGGATTTACATAATAAAAATAATGATGCAGCACGTGAGTTTGATGAGCGGGATTACTGTATCACGTTTAGTTCATCCGGGAAAGAATATGCATTCAATTTCCATGGGAAATCCACGCGTAATGAGAGCAAATTAAAAATATCTGAAATACAGAGCTTCAATTATGCAAAATTTCAATTATCTATTGGGGGAACAGAGGTGTTCACCCGGAATATTTTCAAATCTACCGTATCTGTTCAAAATCAAATTACATCTAACCTTGTCGAAATAAATGAACTAATGGCCAAGAAAAATCTCACGGTTAATGAAAGAAAAACAGTTGAAAAACTTACCAAAGACAACATAGAATTAAATGCATTGCAATATGACGAGCGAATTTTTGGGGACAACCGGTTGAGTTTTCGTATGGTTGATCCTGTGCCTCCCACTTCGACAAATAGCCGTACATTGGTGGTTAAAGGAAAAGACTATCAGGGCGAGAATCCTTCTGGAGAATTAAAACTCCACTATAGTATGGAAAGGAGTTGGCTCCTTGAACAAAGGCGTCTTTTAAAAAATGCTCTTGATCTAGTATCTATTGGACTTGTTGATGATCAAAAAATAAAATTGGCTAGGGTCAGTTTTCTCGGACTTCCAATCGATGCATGGTTGCCCCATTCTCAGCCCGATGGAAAGAAATTGATAATGCCGACATTTAACTCTGTGATTCCAGGTTGGAAAGGTGGACCTGATTCAGTGACAATTGGTAAGCAAAAATTGATGCCAGAAATTGAACCATCTAGATGTCGTAGTCTGAAAACAAACTCAATGCTAGATACATTTCTAACTGAAGCGCATAATCCAAATCAAATAAATATACGCTCTGAGTTTGAACGAAGCAATTCCTTGGAGTTTGTCTTGCCAATGGGTACAACAGAAGAGAATATATTGCCAATCGCCGCTTTAGATAATGAAAATAGAATATATGTAATGGCGTGGTATCTTTTGCCAGCATACAATGGCGTCATATGCATGGTGCAGTACGAGGATGAGGAGGAGCCCCGATTTGCATATATGGACCCGTCTGGTGTGATTGTAAGAATTAAAAAAGCTTTAATCGAATTTGGGTTATTGCGAGAGAAAACGAAGAATGATCAAATCGACAGCAAGGGTAAACTGGCATGGGCCGACAATGGTGTAGAACGAAAGAAAGAAAAATTAACATTTGTGCCTGAAATGGATATGCATTTTATGAAATCACATTCCGCTTGCGATCATAGTTTTGATGAAGACGCAATAAAGCATCAAAAAGAATATGTATTACCAAGATCACTTTGGTGAAAGCGGTCTATAATATACTCGACTCATGATTTGACTTCTGGAGAACAGGCGATTGACGATTAGAAGATTCTGCTTTTCTGGGTAATCACCAGGTAATCAAGTTCTCCACCTCGTCCCGGATCCGGTCCCGCCCCGGCAAAAACGCCGCCTCGAGCCCCGGCGCCGCCGGGGTCGGGATGTCCGGCGCGGCGCACCGCAGCACCGGCGCGTCCAGCCAGGGGAAGCAGGCCTCCTGGACCCGGGCGGCAAGCTCCGCCGAGGGTCCGTAGGTCAGGCTGGCCTCGGTCACCACGAGGACGCGGTGGGTGCGCTTGGCCAGGGCCACGATGGCCTCGTCGTCCAGGGGCCACAGCGTCCGCAGGTCCAGCACCGCCACGTCCAGGCCCTCGGCCGCCTCCACCGCCGCGTGCTGCACGGCGCCGTAGGTGAGGATGGCGGCCCGGTGGCCATCGCGGCGCAGGGCCGCTTCGCCGAGCTTCGCCGCGGGCGGCTCCTCCCAGGTGTCCTTCAGGCGCCGGTACAGGAACTTGTGCTCCAGGAAGAGGACAGGGTCCGGATCCGCGATGGCGGCCCGCAGCAGGGCGTAGGCGTCCTTCACCGTGCCCGGCGCGACGACCTTGAGTCCCGGCGTGCCGAGGAAGTGGCCCTCGGGGTTCTGGGAATGGAAAGGTCCGCCGCTGGCGCCCGCGCCCACCGGGCCGCGGAACACCACGGGCACCGACGCGCCCCAGCGCCACCGCGCCTTCGCCGCGAAGTTGCAGATGAGGTCCGCCCCCAGCAGGGCGAAGTCCATGAACTGGAATTCCGCCACGGGCCGCTGACCCATCAGCGCCGCGCCGATGGCGGCCCCCACGATGGCCTGCTCGGCGATGGGCGTGTCGATCACCCGCGACGGGCCGAAGTCCTTCAGCAGCCCCTCCGTCGCCTTGAAGGCGCCGCCGTAGGCGCCGATGTCCTCGCCGAGGCAGAAGACGGAACCGTCCTCGGCCATGGCGTCGTGGAGCGCGGCGCGGATGGCCTCGAGGTAGGTGCCCTGGAACGCGGTCATGCCCGCAGTCTAGCGGCGGCGGCGCCTAGAGCGCGCGCACCATGATCACGTCCCGCTGGGGATCCGTGCCGACCATGAACGTGTGGTCACCCACCTCCACGAAGCCGTGGCGACGGTAGAAGGCCAGCGCCCGCTCATTGCGCTCCCAGACCCCGAGCCACAGCGTGCGCGCCCCCAGCGCGCGAGCCTCCTCCAGGCAGCGCTGGAGCAGGGCCGGTCCTGCCTTCAGCCCCAGCCAGGCCCGCAGCACGTAGATGCGCTGCAGTTCCAGGGGCCCGGGGCCCGTCACGCAGTCCGGCACCTCCCCTCGGCGCAGGCGCGCGAAGCCGATGGGCTCCCCGTCCGCTTCCGCCACGAGGTGCCAGGCGGAGGGGTCCGCCAGCTCCTGGGCCTGGATGGCCTCGCCATAGGTCTGGTCCAGGAAGAGGCGCAGGTCCTCCGCCGTGTTGCAGGCCTCGAAGGCCTCCCGGAAGGTCCGCCGCCCCAGGTCCGCCAGGAGGCTCGCGTCGGCCGCCGTGGCGGCCCGGATGTGGATGGATCCAGGCATGGCGCAAGGGTACCAAGGCCCCCCGCTAGACTGGTCCCATGCTGTCCAGCCTGCGCATCACGAACCTGGCCCTGGTGGAGGACCTCGCCCTCGACCTGGGCCCGGGCTTCTCGGTGCTCACCGGCGAGACCGGCGCCGGCAAGTCCCTCCTGGTGGACGCCCTCGCGCTCCTGGTGGGCGCCCGCGCCGACGCCGACACCGTGCGCCTGGGCGCCGAGCGCGCCACCGTCGAGGCCGTCGTGGAAGGCCGCGGCGGCGCCTGGCTGGACTTCCTCGGCGCCCGGGGCCTGCCCCCCGAGCATCCCGTGGTGCTGCGCCGGGAGGTCAGCGCCGCCGGCCGCAGCCGGGCCTGGATCAACGGCGCGAGCTGCGCCCTCAACGACCTCAAGGAGGCGGGCCGGATCTGGATGCGCCTGAGCAGCCAGCACGACCACCAGTCCCTCCTGGCCGAGGAGCGCCACCTCGCCCTGCTGGACGAAGTGCTCGGCATCCAGCCGGACCTCGGGAGCCTCGTCGCGGAGGTCCGGGCCGCCGCCGCGGCCCTGGACGCGCGGAACCGCGGCGAGGCGGACCGGGCCCGCCGCCTGGCGGAGCTGGCGGAGCTCATCGGCGACCTGGAGAAGCTGGCCCCGAAGCCCGCAGAGTGGAGCGCCCTCAAGGCCGAGCGGGAGACCCTGCGCCATGCCGCCCTCCTGGAGGCCACCCACCGCGAGGCGGCGGAGGCCCTCCACGCCGCCCTGCCCGGCCTGCGGGAAGCCGGCCATGCCCTGGCCAAGGCGGCCACGGTGCTGCCCGAGGCCCAGGATCTCGTGGACCGGCTGCGCTCCGCGGGCCTCGAGCTGGAGGACCTGCAGGCCCTGGCCCAGGACCAGGCCCAGCGCTTCGCCCGCCGCGGCGAAGGGGCCCTGGACGACCTGGAGGGCCGCCTCGCCCGCTTCGAGAAGCTGGCCCGCCGTCACCGCTGCGAGCCCGACGAGCTGGCGGGCGTCCTCGCGGAGCTGCGGGCCGAGGAGGCCCGGCTGAAGGACCGCGCCGAGAGCCCCGAGGCCCTGGCCAGGGCTTTGCGCAAAGCCTGCGACGCCTACCTCGCGGCCGCCGAGGCGCTGCACGCGCGGCGCAGCGAGGCCCTGGGCCCCCTGGAGGCCGACGCGAGGAAACGCCTCGCCCGCCTGGGCATGAAGGGCGCGCGGCTGCAGTGCCGGCTCGCGGTGGCCGAGGAGGCCACCAGCCCGGTCAGCCGCGCCGGCCGCGGCGTGAAGGTCGCCTCCACGGGTTTCAGCGCGGTGGCCCTGTGGATCGAGCCCAACGTCGGCGAAGGCTGGCGGCCCCTGGCGAAGGTCGCCTCCGGGGGCGAGCTGAGCCGCGTGATGCTGGCCCTGCTCGGGGCCGGGCTCCGGGGCGCGGGGCTTCCGGGCGACGACCGCGCCTCCGCCCTCACCCTGGTGCTGGACGAGGTGGACGCCGGCATCGGCGGCGAGACCGCGCTGGCGGTGGGGGACGCCATCCAGGAACTGGGCCGCGTCCACCAGGTGCTCTGCGTGACCCACCTCGCCCAGGTGGCCGGCCGGGCGGACCGCCATGGCGCCCTCTCCAAGGCCACCGCCGGGGACCGCACCCACAGCCGCTTCGCCTGGGTGGAGGGGGAGGCGCGGATCCGGGAGCTGGCGCGCCTGCTCAGCGGCCAGCCCGACCGCCCCGAGGCCCTGGAGCACGCGAGGGTGCTCATCGCCGCGAAATAGAGCCGGGTCCTGGACAGCGCGCTTCCGCCTTGGAGCTTCCCTCCTCAGGGCGGATACTGCACGCGACCCTGAGAGGAGCCGCCGACCATGACGTGCTGGCCGAGGGCCCTGTGCGGGGCCGTCCTCGCCTTCGCCTCCGCCCTCGCGGGCCCCGGGCCCGGCGGGGCGCCCCGGGTGCCCCACCCCGGGCAGCGGCCCTTCACCCTGGTGGGCGTGGACGACGGGCTTCCCGCCGCCGGGGCCATCGGCCTCACCCAGGACCGCGCGGGGTTCATCTGGATGGGCACCGAAGTCGGCCTCGTGCGCTACAACCGCGGCCAGTGCCGCCGCTGGGACACCAAGGACGGCCTTCCGGCGGCCTACATCGGCGTGCTGCTGCCGGACCCCGAGGCCGGGCTCTGGCTCGCCACCCACAAGGGGCTGGCGCGCTTCCGGGAGGGCCGCGTGGCGCCGGCCCGGCTCGGGGGGAAGCCCTCCGCCGAGGCCGTCAGCCAGCTGGTGCGCGACGCCCGCGGCCGGCTGGTGGCCAGCACCGCCGCGGGTCTCTTCCGGCAGCGGGAAGGCCTCGACTTCGACGCCGTGCCGGGGTTCGGGGACGAGCCCGCCGGCGCCCTGGCCGCCGGTCACCGCAGCGGGAACGTGTACCTGGCGCGCCGCGGCGGCGTGGACGTGCTGCACCCCGACGGGACGCGGGAGCGCTGGGGCCGCGCCGAGGGCCTCCCGGACCTGATGCCCACCCTCGTGGCGGAGGACGGGCAGGGGCGGGTCTGGGCGGGGGCGGGCGGGACCCTGCTCCTGAAGCTCCCCGGTGAGCCGCGGTTCACCGACGCGTCCCGCCGGCTGCCGGGCAGCCTCTCCCCCAACAGCACGCCCCTGGTGGACCGGGACGGGAGCCTCTGGGTCCCCACCCAGCGGGGCGCCCTCCACCTGGACGGGGACCGCTCCGAAGTGCTCGACATGAAGGGTGGCCTGCCCTTCAGCTGGGTCCGCACCCTGTTCCGCGACCGGGAGGGCAGCCTCTGGGTGGTGGGCTCCACCGTCGCCCGGCTGCAGGGCGGGGGCCGCGTGGCCAACTACACCCTCGGCGGGGGCGCCTCGGGGGAGCTGGTGTGGGCCATCCTCCGGGATCGTGCCGGCCGCCTGCGGGTGGGCACCGACGACGGCGCGGCGACGCTTGGCCCCGGAGGCCTCCAACCCATCCCGGGCACCGAGGGCCGCCGCATCAAGGCCATGGCCGAGGACCGCCAGGGCACCCTCTGGATGGTGAGCACCATCGGGCCGGCCCTCTGGCTCCGGCCGGGACAGGCCCGGGCGGAGCCCGCCCCGGTGGGGGAGCTGGGCACGCCCCTCAACAGCGTGATGGAGGATTCCCAAGGCCGCCTCTGGCTGGGCCATGCCCGCGCGGGGCTCCTGCGCTGGGATCCCGTGGCGCGCCGCCTCGAGGTCGAAGTCGGCCCGGGGATCGCGGGCGCCGAGGCGATGGGGGCCTTCCAGATCCGGGAGGACGCCCGGGGCCGGCTCTGGGCCGGCACCACCGCCGGGCTGCTGGTGCGCACGGCGCCGGGCCGGTGGCGGCTCTTCACCGCCCGGGACGGCCTCCAGCCGAACAATGTCCGCGGCATGGCCTTCCTGCCGGACGGCTCCGCCTGGGTGCACTACCAGGAGCCCCAGGGCCTGACCCACGTCCGCCTCGACGACGACCGGCTCACGGTGCTGGAGCACCGCACCGCGGCGCAGGGCTTGCTGTCGGACCTGAACTACGCCGTGGACGTGGACCCTCGGGGCCGGGTGTGGACGAGCACCGACCAGGGGCTCTTCCGCCTCGACCCGCCCCTGCGGGTGGGCCGCAACGAAGGGATGATCGACGAGGACTGCTCCATCCACGCCCTGCTCCTCGAGGGAGGTCGGGTCTGGGTGGGCACCTCCGGCGGCCTGGTGCGCTACGAATCGGGCGACGACGATGCCGCGGCGCCGCCGCCCCGGGCCCAGGTGGTCCAGGTGCAGTATGGCCGGCGGTCGCTGGAGCCGCCCTTTCCCTCCCTGGATCCCGTCCCCCACCGGGACAACACGGTGGTCTTCCGCATCGCCGCGCCCTCCTACCTGAACGAACGGGGCCTGCGCTTCCAGGTGAGGCTGGAGGGGCTGGAGGACGCCTGGCGGGACGTGGAGAACCGGACCATCCGCTACCCGGGCCTCGGGGGCGGCCGCTTCCGTTTCGAGGTCCGCGCCGCCCAGGCCGGCGGCGCCTTCGGTCCGGTGGACGCCTTCGAGTTCCGGGTCCGGCCCCACTGGTGGATCACGCCCTGGTCCTTCGCCCTGCAGGGCCTCGCGTCCATCGCCATCGTCTACGGCATCGTCCGCTGGCGGGTGGCCGCCCTCGCCCGGAGCCGGGCCGAGCTGGCGGCCCAGGTGCAGGCCCGGACCGAGGAGCTGCGGGCCCGCAACGCGGAGCTGTCGGAGGCCCTGGCCCACGTCCACCAGCTCTCCGGGCTGCTGCCCATCTGCGCGGGCTGCAAGAAGATCCGGGACGACCAGGGCGCCTGGACGCCGCTGGAGACCTACATCTCCCAGCATTCGGAGGCGGACTTCACCCACGGCATGTGCCCGGTGTGCATGCAGGCGTTCTACCCCGAGGTCGGCGGAACCTGAGGGGCCGGCTCGCCCCTCAGAGCAGGGCGAGCAGCGCGGCGATCTCCAGGCGCAGCTCCGCGATGCCGCTGCCCTTCGCGGCGCTGACCCAGGCGATGTCGGCCGCATGCAGCCCCAGGGCCGCCGCCACGTCCTTCCGCTGCTTGAGGGCCTTGCTGGGCTTCACCTGGTCGGCCTTGGTGGCGACGATGCGGCAGGGCAGCTCGGCCTCCCGCAGCCAGTCCACCATGGCGTGGTCCAGCTTGGTCGGGCCCACCTCGGCGTCCACCAGCACGAAGACCATGCGCAGGGTCTTCCGGCCCTTCAGGTAGCCGCCGATCATGGCGTCCCACTTGGCCTTCTCCGCGGCGGGTCCCGCGGCGTAGCCGTAGCCCGGCAGGTCCACGATCCACCGGTCCGGGCCCGTGACGAAGACATTGATGAGCCGCGTGCGGCCCGGCGTCTTGGACACGCGGGCCAGCTGCTTCTGGTTCGCCAGGGCGTTGAGCAGGGAGCTCTTCCCCACGTTGGAGCGCCCCACGAAGGCCACTTCCGCGTGGCAGACCCCGAGCTGCTTCACGTCGGAAGCGGAGGTGAGGAAGCGGGCGTCGGTGAGGGGCTGGGGCACTAGACCACCACCGTGCTCGCCGGCGCGGGCTGGTCCCAGGACAGCCGCCCCCGTTCCAGGCCCAGCACCCGCTTGCGCATCTTGAGGATCATCGGCTTGTCGTGGGTCGCCACGATGACCGTCGTCCCCTGGCCGTTGATGCGCTCGAAGAGGCTCATGATCTCATTGGCGAGGTCGGGATCGAGGTTGCCGGTGGGCTCGTCGGCGAGGAGCACGAGGGGATCATTGACCAGGGCCCGGGCGATGGCCACGCGCTGCTGCTCGCCGCCGGAGAGCTGCAGCGGGTAGCTGCTCAGTTTGTGCTGTAGGCCGACCATCTTGAGGGCCCGGAAGGCCCGCTGGCGCTGCTCCATGTGGCTCACGCCGAGGATCTTCAGCACGAAGGCCACGTTCTCGAACACCGTCAGCGTGCGGATGAGCTTGAAATCCTGGAAGACCACCCCGAGCTTGCGGCGCAGCAGCGGGATCTCCCGCAGGGCCATGGTGGACAGGCGATGCCCGGCCACCTGGACCTCCCCCGTCGAAGGCACCGCGTCCCGGAAGAGCAGCTTGAGCAGCGTGCTCTTGCCCGCGCCGCTCGGGCCCGTGAGGAAGACGAACTCGCCCGCCTCGATGTGGAAGCTCACGTCGTTCAGACCGTAGTGGATGCGGTCGAACTGCTTGGTGACGTGGGTGAGCGTGATCATGGGTCGGCGTGGGTTCGCCCCATTGTGGCCCAAATTCGAGCAGGTCTCGCCTACAGCCGCTCCACCAGCATCGCCACGCCCTGCCCGCCGCCCACACACAGCGCCGCGAGGCCGAGCTTCCTGTCCTCGTCCTGGAGGATGTGCAGCAGCGTGACCAGGATCCGCGTGCCGCTGGCGCCGATGGGGTGGCCGAGGGCGATGGCGCCGCCGCGGACGTTGACCTTGGCGGGATCGAGGTCGGGAAGCTCCTTCAGCACGCCGAGGGACTGGGCGGCGAAGGCCTCGTTGAGCTCGAAGCGGTCGATGTCGCCGAGCTTCACGCCGGTCTTGGCCAGCAGCTTCTGGATGGCGGGCACCGGGCCGAGGCCCATCACCGCCGGATCCACGCCGGCCTGGGCGAAGCCGAGGATGCGGGCGATGGGCTGGTGGGCCTTCGCCGCGGATTCCGACGCCAGGATCAGCGCCGCCGCGCCGTCGTTGATGCCGCTGGCGTTGCCCGCCGTCACCGTGCCCTCCTTCTTGAAGGCGGGCCTGAGCTTGGCGAGGCCCTCGGCGCTGGCGTCGGCCTTGATGTACTCATCGAGGTCGAAGGTCGTGTCGCCCTTCTTGCCCGCGATGGTGACGGGGAAGATCTCGCGCTTGAACCGGCCGGCTTCGCGCGCGGCCGTCGCCTTCTGCTGGCTGGCCAGGGCGAAGGCGTCCTGGGCCTCGCGGCTGATGCCGTGGCGCTCGGCGACGGCTTCCGCCGTGATGCCCATGTGGGTGTCGCCGTGGCCGCACCAGAGGCCGTCCTGGATCATGCTGTCCAGCACCTGCACGTGGCCCATGCGGGCGCCCCAGCGGGCGCTGGGCAGCAGGTACATGGCGTTGGACATGGACTCGGTGCCGCCGGCGGCGGCGATCTCGGCATCGCCGGCGGTGATGGACTGGGCGGCGAGGGCGACGGCCTTCAGGCCCGACCCGCAGACCTGGTTGGGGGTGTGGGCCGGCGTCGAGAAGGGGATGCCAGCCTTCAGGGCCGCCAGTCGTGCCACGTTCTGGCCGCTGCCCGCCTGGAGCACGTTGCCCATCACCACGTCGCCCACGGCCTCCGGGGCGACGCCGGCGCGCGCCATCGCGGCCTTCAGGGCCGCGGCGCCGAGGTCGACGGCATTCAGGGCCTTGAGGCCGCCCCCGAAGGAGCCGACGGCGCTGCGGGTGGCGGACAGGATGAGGATGGACATGGCGTGCTCCCGGACCCGTCAGGATATCAGCGGGCCCAGGATCCGCCCCGCGCGGAGGGTCAACGCCTCCCCTTGCCGGTCTGCACGAGGCGCTCCACGTCCTCCGGCTTGCGGGGGAGGCGTTCGCTGAGGTTCTTCGGGCCCTCCGCCGTCACCAGGATGTCGTCCTCCAGGCGCACGCCGATGCCGTGCCACTTCGGGTCCACGCCCTCCATGCCCCTGGGGATGTAGAGGCCCGGCTCCACCGTGAGCACCATGCCGGGCTCCAGGAGCCGGTCGCCGCCCCTCTGGCCCGGCGCCATGCCGTAGTCGCCGGTGTCGTGGACGTCGAGGCCCAGCCAGTGGCTGATGCCGTGCATGGAGAAGGCGGCATGCGCGCCCTTCGCGAAGAGCTCGTCCTTGTCCCCCTTCAGGATGCCGAGATCCACGAGCCCGTCGCTGAGGATGCGCATGGCGGCGGCGTAGCCCTCCTTGTGGGCGCGGCCGGGGCGGCAGAGGGCGATGGCGGCCTCCTGGGCCTTCAGGACCAGGTCGTAGATGGCCCGCTGCTCCGGGCTGAACTTCCCGTTCGAGGGCCAGGTGCGGGTGATGTCCGCCGTGTAGCCACCGATCTCCGCGGCGGCATCCATGAGCACCAGGCTGCCCGGGGCGATGGGCTGGTCGTTCGCGACGTAGTGCAGGGTGCAGGCCTGGTTGCCCGCGCCCACGATGCTGCCGTAGCCCAGGAATCGGGCGCCGAGACCGCGCACCGTGCCCTCGAAGGCGCCGGCGACCTGGCCTTCGTTGCTCGCGCCTGGCGTCGCGCGCATGGCCGACAGGTGGCCCTCGATGCTGGCGTCCACCGCGGCCTGGAGCATGACGATCTCTTCCGGTTGCTTGAAGAGCCGGAGCTCCGCCGCGAGGTGCCGTCCATCGACCAGCGTCTTCCGGAAGGAGCTGTGGTTGTTGTCCGCCCCGACCGGGTAGACCCACTCCAGGATCCGGCGCCGGAACTCCTCGTCGAAGTTGCAGATGAGGACGACCCTCTGGGCCTTCCGGACCGCCTCCCGGAGGGCCTTCTCCGCCTCGGGGAAGCGCTCCGCCTGGTCCGCGCCGAAGCGCTTCACGGCGCCCTCGACCCCCACCCGCGCCCCGTCATAGCGCTCCCGCCGGGGGTCCGAGGCCCGCACGAGAAGGGTGTAGGGCCTGGGGGCGTCGGCGTCCAGGAGGGCGACGGTCTCGGCCTCCTCGAGGCCGGTGAAGTAGAAGAAGTCCGAATCCTGCCGATAGGCCTGCAGGCCGTCCCCGCTCCGGGGCTGGAGGGGCATGGACTTGACCACGGCGAGCGTGCCGGGCCCCATCGCCTTGACTTTTTCCAGGAGACGGGCACGGTTTCCCGCGAAGAACGTGGGAGGCAGTCCGGCGCCGTGCCAGCCCGCCGGACGCGGGGGCGGGGCGGCCTGGGGGAGGAGCGGAACGGCGCACACTGCCAAAGCCAGGGTCCGGAGACGCATCCCTCACCTCGTGATGGTTGAATCGAGTCTGACAGCAAAGCCCTTGGACTAAACGCCCGGGCCCACCTGCCGTTTCCCAACCACAGGCCCGCCCTGAATCTTTTCCGGAGGCCCCATGCGCCCCACCCGTCTCCAGCCCCTCCTGGTCGCCCTCCTGGCGGCGGGCAGCCTGGTGGCCCAGGTGCCCGCGCCCCCGAAGCCTCCGAAGGTCACGGTCCCCGAACCGCCGGAGCCGCCGGCCCCCCCGACGCCGCCGGAGCCCCCCGCGCCCCCCATGGACGGGGACTGGGGCCAGACCCGCACCGAGAAGCGCAACGAGCGGCTTTCCTACGGCTCGAAGCTCTGGGTGAAGAACCGCAACGGCGCCATCCGCGTCACCGGCTGGGACAAGGAGGAGGTCGCCCTGGTGGCCCAGATCCGGGACTCGGAACAGCGGCGCATCGACCTCGTGCTCAGCCGCAAGGGCGCGGACCTGGACATCGAGGCGGTCTACCCCCAGGTCAAGACCTTCGGGTTCTTCTTCGGGGACTTGAAGAGCCCCCGCTGCGAGATGAGCCTCCAGGTGCCCAAGCGCATCCTGGCCCACTTCCGCACCACCAACGGCACGGTCACCGCCCAGAACCTGGACGGCTACGCCCGCTGCGAGACCACCAACGGCGCCGTGAAGATCTCCGACGTGAAGGGCGAGGTCTTCGCCGAGACCACGAACGGCGGCATCGAGGCCCGCAACCTCTTCGCGCGCATCAAGGGGGGCACCACCAACGGGAAGATCCTCCTCCAGGACGTCCTGGGCGGCATCCAGATGGAGACCACCAACGGCCAGATCGTGGCCCGAAACCTGGACGGCTGGGGCGAGGGCATCAAGCTCGAGACCACCAACGGCGGCATCGAGATCGAGCTGGGCCGGGCCAGCGGCGAGATCGTGGCCGAGACCAGCCACGGCGGCCTCGAGATCAAGGTCCCCAACGCCGAAGTGATCGAGATGCACAAGCACAACGCCCGGGTGAAGGTGCCCGGGAAGACCCAGAAGATCGAGCTGGAAACCACCAACGGCGGCATCAAGGTCCGCTAGGCCCGCCGCCCCTTCCCTGGAGCCGCCCATGCGCCTGCGCCTTGCCCTCGGCCTGCCCCTCCTCGCCGCCCTCGCCCTCGCCGCCGGAGAGCGGACGGAGCACAAGACCTTCAAGCTGGCCGCGGGCTCCAGCCTGCGGGTGGCCACCGCCAACAGTCCCATCGTGGTGAATGGCTGGGACCGGGACGAGGTCGTGCTGGACGCCGAGATCCGCGACACCGAAGCCCGGCCCGTGAAGGTGGAGACCCGGGAGACCGCCGGGCGTCTCGAGATCGAGGCCGTGTTCCCGGAAAGCCCGGGGGGCTGGACCTTCGGCCGTGGCGCCTCCTGCGCCTTCCGGCTCTCGGTGCCCCGCCGGCTGCAGGCCGAGTTCCGCACCAGCAACGCCCCGCTCACCGCCGCGGACCTGGAGGGCCGCCTCACCTTCCGCACCTCCAACGCCCCCCTGAACCTGAGCGGCCTGGGCGGTGACGTGGAGGCCCGCACCAGCAACGCTCCCTTCACCGCTCGCCAGGTCTCCGCCGACCTCCGCGGTTCCACCAGCAACGCCCCCTTGAGGCTGGAGGCCGTCACGGGCGCCGTGGACCTGCAGACGAGCAATGGCTCCGTCACCGCCACCGGCCTGGATGGCCGGGGCAAGGGCATCCGCCTGGCCACCAGCAATGGAGGCATGACGGTGGACCTGGGCAAGGCCGGCGGGGAACTGGTGGCCCGGACCAGCCGCCACGAGTCGATCAGCTTCCACCGCAGCGGGGCCGAGCAGGTGGAGATCGACAAGGGGACCGTCCGGGCCAAGCTTCCGGGCTCCTCCCAGCGCATCGAGCTGAGGACGAGCAACGGCGGCATCGAGATCCGCTGACGATAAGCTGAGGGGATGCGCCTCCCCTCGCCCCGCGGCAGCCTCCTGCCCGGCCTCCTCCTGGTCCTGTCTGCCGCGCCCACCGCCCGGGCCGTGCAGGGCGCGCCCACGGCGGAGGTCGTGGAGCGCCGGCTCGCCAACGGCGTGCGGGTCCTGGCGGTGGAGCGGCCTTCGGGTGGCGCGGTGCACGCGAAGCTCTTCGTGCGGCTCGGCGGCCTTCCCCCGGCGGTCTCACGGCTGCTGGCGGCATCCCTCTTCGGGACCTGCCCGCCCGGGGACCTCGGCCCGGAGGACCCCGCCCTCGAGAGCCTCCTGGCGCGGGAGGAAGGCCTCCACGAGGAACTGCGGCTCCAACGGCTCAAGGCCGGACGGGGGGCCGCCGCCGCCCCGGCGGAACTCGCGGAGGCCCACCGCGCGGCGCTGGAGGCCCTGGAAGGCCGGACGGCGCGCGGCCTCGATGCCGTGGAGGCCCTCGGCGCTTCCGCCCGCGTGGCCCAGGCCGGGCCGGATCATCTCCTCTACGGGCTGGACCTCCCCCGCCAGGGCCTGCCGGCCTGGTGCGCCCTGGAAGCCTCTCGCCTGGCGAAGGTCCGGCTCAGCGCCCTGCCAGCTCTCCGGGCCGCGGCGGTGGCGGAGGCCGACCGGGGGGGCGACCCCGCGCGGGCGGCCTTCCTCGGCGTCGCCTTCCCGGGCCACCCCTACGGCCAGGCCGGCGCGGTCCCCGCCTCGGCCCTCGACGCGGTGGGCCTGGAGGAGGCCCGGGCGTTCGCCCGCCGGGCCCTCCATCCGGAGAACCTGCTCCTGGTGCTCGTGGGCGACGTGGGCCTGGACGGGCTCATGCCCGACCTCCAGGCGACCTTCGGCGCCCTGGCCTCCGAAGCCCGGGCCCCGCTGCCCGAGGTCCTCGGGCCGGAGCTGACCCCCGGGGCGCGACGGCTGCAACTCACGCTGCCCGGGCCGCCCCGGCTCCTCATGGGGTGGCGGATGCCGCCGCGCAGCCACCCCGACACCCTGGGTTTGCGGGTCCTGGCCCGTCTCCTCGCGGGCGGCCCGAGCGGGCGGTTCCGCGCCCTGCCCCTGGAGGAGCGCGGCATCCTCGCAAGCCTGCACCTCTCCCTCGGGGAGCCCGGAGCGAGGGACGGCGGCCTTCTCCTGGCCGAGGCCTCCCCTGCCGAAGGGCACAGCCTGGCCGAGGCGGAGCAGGCCCTGACCTCGGAAGTGCTCCGCATCCAGCAGGAGCCCATCCAGGAGGAGGAGGCCCTGGGCGCCCAACGCCTCCTCCTCCTGGACGCCCTGGTGGCCCAGGAGGACGCCGCGCGCTTCGCCGAGGTCCTGGGCGAGGCCTGGAGCCAGGCCGGGGCGTGGCCGTCGGCCCTGCTGGACCCGGCCCGGCTCAAGCCCTGGGGTCCCGAGGAGCTGCGCCGGGTCGCCCGGGCCTACCTCTCCCCGGAGCGGAGCGTGGTGGCCCATGTGGAGCCGGACGTCCTCGACAGCGAGGAGGATCCCCTGGACCTCAGGCTGCAGGAGGCCATCCGGGCCATGGCGCGGCAGAAGGTGGAGGATCCGGCCGCGGTGGACGCCCTGGTCCGGCAGACCATCCGCCAGTTGCGGATGCTGCCCAGGGCCGAGCGGGAGTCCGCCCTGGAGCTCCTCCGGCCGAAGGAGCGGCCGTGAGGCGGCTGCTCCTGGCGACGCTCGCCACGATCCTCCAGGCCCAGGACCCCCGGGCCGTGACCCTGCCCAACCGGATGCGGCTGGTCCTCCGGCTCGACGAGGGGCTGCCCCTGGTGCGCGCCCGCCTGTCCCTGCCGGTGCCGGCGCACCGCCGCAGCCTCGCGGAGTTCGCGCTGGAAGCCGTGGACCGGAGCGCCACGGGGGGACACGGCCGGGCGGCCTTCCACCGCGCCCTGGACCATGCCGGGCTGCGCCTCACCCGGACCCTGGCCGGGGACCGGGTGGTCTGGGAACTGCTCGCGCCGCCCCAGGGACTGGACGCGGGGCTGGCGCTGCTGGCGGACCAGGTCCTGCGCGCCCAGGTGGATGGCGGCGTCCTCGAGCGCGTCCGGCTGCGGGCCTTCCGGGACCTCCAGGACCGGACCCCCGCGCAGCGCGCCCTGGTCCGCGCCCAGGCCCGGCTGGGCACGGGGCCCTATCCCCCCATGGACGAGGCGCTGCTCACCCAGTCGGGGCAGGGGGAGGTGGACGCCGTGCTCCAGGACCTCCTCCGGCCCGAGGCCGCGGTGCTGGAGATCCAGGGCGCGGCCACGGAATCCCAGGCTCGGACGGCCGCCTGGCTCCAGTTCGGGGCCTGGCCCCCGGGCCGCGCGCCTGCCGCGGGTGGGGCCCCGGGGCCCCGCCCGCGCCTCACCCTGGTTCCCGGCGGAGTCGCCCTGGCCTGGGTCGGCGTGGATCTCGGCGACGCGCCGCGGGCGGTGCGGGACCTCCTGGGCCTCGCCCTCGAAGCCGGCGCGGCCCCCGTGCCGGGCGCGGTCCTGGAACGACACGGGTCGGGTTTCGCGTACCGCCTGCAGGGCGGCGACCCCCTGGCGAACCTGGAGGCGCTGGGGCGCCACCTGGACGGTCTGGCCTCGGTGGGGCTGGGGCCGGAGGCCTGGGCGGCCGCCCGGGCCCGCTACCTCGCCGCCCGCGCCGTCCGGGGCCTCCACCCTGGCCTCCCCGTGGACGGGACCGCCGACGCCGCGGAAGCGGAGGTCCGGGCCATGGACCTTCCGGGCTTCAACACCGCGCTCCGGAAGGTCCTCGACCCCGGCCGGAGGCTGGCCGTGGTGGGAGGCCTCCGGCCCAAGGACGGCGCCGACCCGCGCCTGGCCGGATTCGGCCCACCGGAGACCTGGTTCGAGGCCCGGGGCGCCTTCGTGGGCCGGGACACCCCGTCCACGGGGCCGCAGCCCCCTAGGCGCTGACGCCGAAGCGCGAGGCCAGGTCCTGGTAGCGGGCGCGGATGCCCTCGACCACGGCCTCGGGCAGGTGGGGCGCAGGCGGCTGCTTGTCCCAGTCCGGCAGGGCCTCCAGGTAGTCCCGCAGGAACTGCTTGTCCAGGCTGGGCGGGTTGGCGCCGGGCTTCCAGGCGTCGGCGAGCCAATAGCGCGAGGAGTCCGGCGTCAGGGCCTCGTCGATGAGCACCACCTGGCCCGCAGGATCGAGCCCGAACTCGAACTTGGTGTCCGCCAGCAGGATGCCCCGCTGGGCGGCCAGCTCGGAGCCGCGGGCGTAGAGGGCGAGGCTGAGCCCCCGCAACCGCGCGGCGAGGTCGGCGCCCACGAGTTCCGCCATCCGTTCGAAGGGGATGTTCTCGTCGTGGCCGGATTCGGCCTTGGTCGCGGGGGTGAAGACCGGCGCGGGGAGGCGGTCCGCGAGCCGGAGGCCCGGAGGCAGGGGGATGCCGCAGACGGTGCCGGACTGCTGGTACTCCTTCCAGCCCGAGCCGGCGAGGTAGCCCCGCACCACGCACTCCACCGGCACCGGATCGGTCTTCTTCACCACCACCGACCGGCCCGCCAGCAGCTCCGCGAAGGGGGCCAGATCCGGCGGGAACTCCGCGGGATCCGTGGCCCGCAGGTGGTTCGGCACGAGGTCGGCGGTGGCCAGGAACCAGTAGTTCGCCACCTGGGTGAGGATGCGGCCCTTGCCCGGGACGCCCTCGGGCATCACGCAGTCGAAGGCGCTGATGCGGTCCGTGGCGACGATGAGGAGGCGGTCGCCGAGGTCGTAGACGTCGCGCACCTTGCCCCGGCGGAAGACCGGGAAGGGCAGGTCGGTGGTCAGCAGGGCGGTGTCGGGCATGGGGACATTGTCCCGGGCGCCTCCCGCCTTGTCAGCGGTCCGGTCCGGGGCGGCCCGGATCCGGATCCCCGGGATGCCTTCCGGGCACTTCGGCCTTAGCATGGGCGGAACCATCCCGGAAGCCGGGCGGAAGCTCCGCCACGCCACGACACCCCCACCTCACCCGGAGGACCCGCATGGGCTTGAGGGCGAAGTTCAACCTGATCCTGCTCCTGGCCTTCGTCCTGGGCCTCGCCGCCTCCGGCTGGATCTCCTACGGGCTGCTGCAGCGCAACGCCCGCGAGGACGTCCTGCGCACCGCCGGCGTGATGATGGAGGCCGCGGCCTCCATGCGCGCCTACACCGTGGCCCACGTGCGGCCCAACCTGCGCAAGGCCGAGGACGAGTTCCTCCCCGAGTCCGTCCCGGCCTTCTCCGCCACGGAGATCATGAACCTGCTGAAGAAGCAGTATCCGGACTACGCCTACAAGGAGGCGGCCCTCAATCCCACCAACCCGCGGAACCGGGCCGTGGAGTGGGAGACGGACGTGGTGAACGAGTTCCGCAACCACGAGGACCTCCACGAGTTCAGCGGCGTGAGGTCCACGCCCACCGGCCTCAGCCTCTACCTCGCGCGCCCCTTCCGCATCAAGGACGCGGCCTGCCTGAACTGCCACACCACCCCCGATCTCGCGCCCGCGGCCATGGTGAAGCTCTACGGCCCGGGCAACGGCTTCGGCTGGAAGCTCAACGAGGTGGTGGGCGCCCAGATCGTCTCGGTGCCCATGGCCCTGCCGGTGCGCAACGCCAACCGCGCCTTCCTCACCTTCATGGCCTCCCTGGCCGGCGTCTTCACCCTCCTCTTCATCATCCTCAACGTCATGCTCTCCACGCTGGTGATCCGCCCCATCGCGCGGATGTCCGACGCGGCGGACCGCATCAGCACCGGCGAGATGGACCTGCCGGACCTCCCCGAGGACGGCCGCGACGAGATCACCCTGCTTTCGAAGGCCATCAACCGCATGCACCGCAGCCTGGACAAGGCCATCCGCATGATCGACGAGAGCTGAGGGAAGGGTCCCCATGCCCGCCCACACCGGGATCGCGCTGCCTGCGGGGGCCACCCTCCAGGAGTACCGCATTGTCCAGACCCTCGGCGTGGGGGGCTTCGGCGTCACCTACCTCGCGGTGGACACGAACCTGAACCTGAACGTGGCCATCAAGGAGTACCTCCCCGGCGACCTGGCGGTGCGGGGCGAGGACCGGGCGCTCCACCTGCGCTCGGAGGAGTCCCGGAAGACCTTCGACTGGGGGCTGCGCCGCTTCCTCGACGAGTCCCGGACCCTGGCCTCCTTCCGGCATCCCAGCATCGTGCGGGTCATGCGCTTCTTCGAAGCCCACGGTACGGCCTACATGGTCATGGAGTTCGTGGAGGGAAAGACCCTCCAGGACTGGGTCAAGCGGCGCCGGCCCCTGCCCGAGCCCACGGTGCTCGCCATCCTCGGCCCGCTGCTCGACGGCCTGGAAGTCATCCACGGCGCCGGCTACCTGCACCGCGACATCAAGCCCAACAACATCTTCATCCGCGAGGACGGCAGCCCGGTCCTCCTGGACTTCGGGTCCGCCCGGGTGGCCGGCGCGGAAAGCGAGCTCACGGTTATCGTCTCGCCAGGCTACGCGCCCCTGGAGCAGTACCACGCCCACGGGAACCAGGGCCCCTGGAGCGACCTCTACGCCCTCGGCGGCGTCCTCTACTGGATGGTCACGGGATCGCACCCCCTGGAGGCGCCGGCCCGGGCCCGGAGGGACGCCCTGCCGTCGGCCCTCAGCCTCGGGGAGCGCACCCTGTACCGCGCGGGCCTGCTCAAGGCCATCGACTGGGCCCTCGCCCCGGCGGAGGAGGACCGGCCCCAGACCGTCGCGGCCCTGCGGGAGGCGCTGCTGGCCATCGATCCCGATCCCGCCTCGGAGGTGGCCACCTTCCTGGCCGGCGTGGTGCCTACCGCCCTCCCGGAGGCGCCCGCCTCCGGAGCGCCGGTCACCGTGCCCCTGGACGATGACGCGCTGAAGCGGATCACGTCGGGGCTGGCCGTCCACATCGGCCCCATCGCCGGCGTGGTGGTGAAGTCCGCCCTGAAGCGCGCCGGGTCCCCCGCCGAGCTGGTGGAGGCCGTCGCGGTGGAGATCACCGACGCGGGGGCCCGGGCGGCCTTCGTGAAGGCCTTCGCCGCGGAGGTCGCCTCCGCCCCCGCTTCGCGGCCTCCGTCCCGACCCTCCTCGCGGCCCGCGTCCGGGCCCTCCACGCCGCCGCCGTCGCGCCCGGCGGGCAGCTCCTCTGGCCGGCCCTCCGCCGCGGGGTCCTCCGCCCGGGGCCTGGACGCCGAGGTCCTGGCCCGGGCCGAGGCCGACCTCGCGAAGCACCTGGGCGGCCTGGCGAAGGTGGTGGTGCGCCGGGCCGCGCCGCGCGCCCAGGACGAGGCGGATCTCTACCGCCTGCTCGGGGAGGAGATCGACGACCCGGTCGAGAGGCAGGCCTTCCTGGGCAAGGGCACGCGCCGCTCCGGCCGGTAGTTTCCCTGGTGAGGCCGCAGGCGAGGCTCCGGCCCCCCGGCCGGACCTTGGTCACAACCTGCGCCTCGGAAGGCCCCTCACGCCCCAGTCTTGGACAGCCCCTCCGCCTTCCACCGGATTTTCCTCCCTGCCCGGGAGGGGTTCCCTTCGGGAGGAGACCCGCCCCCGGTGGAACTCCTTCCGCGCCGGATACCGATCCATGAGCCAGCCCCCACTCCCGTCCACGACGTCCCCGCCCGTTCCGGAGCCCCCGGCGCTCGACCGGCGCCTCGCGGAGCTGGAGGGGACGGTGGCCCGGCTGGAGGCCCGCCTCGCCGCGCTGGAGGCTGGGGCCCCGCGTCCTCGCGCACGGCCGGTGGAAGAGGCGCCCGAGCCCGAGGTCTCCCTGCTGCCCCTCGCCCCCATGGAACTCATGGGCCTGGTGGGCCGGGTCTGCCTCATCCTCGCCGGAGCCTTCCTCATCCGTGCCTTCTCCGACGCCGGGAGGCTGCCGCTGCCCGCCGGCGTGGCCCTGGGCCTGGGCTACGGCCTGCTGTGGACCGTCCAGGCGGATCGCGCGGGTCGCGCGGGGCGGCGCACCGCGGCCGCCTTCCACGCGGTGACCACCGCCCTCATCGCCTTTCCGCTGCTGTTGGAGGCCACGGTCAAGTTCCACGTGCTCTCCCCGGGCCTCGCGGCCGTCGCGCTGCTGGGGGTGACCCTCCTGCTCGCCGGCGTCTGCTGGCGGCGGGACCTGCATGGCGTCTTCTGGGCCTCGGTCCTCGCCGCCCTGGCCACCGGCTTCGGCCTCATGCTCGCCACCGCGGCCCTGGAAGCCTTCTCCGCCGTCTTCATCGCCCTGGGTGGCGCCTCCCTCTGGCTCACCTACGGACGGCGCTGGCACGGCATCCGCTGGCCCGTGGCGCTGGTGGCGGACCTCTCGGTCTTCGCCCTCACCTCCCTCGCCGCCTGGTCCGGCGGTCCCCCGGAGGCCTACCGGCACCTGTCGGCGCCCCGGGCCATCCTGCTGGGCCTCGCCCTGGTGGCGGTGTACCTGGGCAGCCTGGCGGTGCGCATCCTCCAGCGCCACCGCGCGGTGAACCCCTTCGAGGCCGTCCAGGCGGCGCTGGTGCTGCTGGTGGGCTTCGGCGGCGCCCTCCGCGTGGCCCACGCATCGGGGTCAGGGGAACTGGCCCTGGGCATCCTGGCCTTCGCCGGCGGCGCGGGCTGCTACGTCCTCGCCTTCGCCTTCGTGGAACGGCAGGTGGAGACTGGCGCGAACTTCACCTTCTTCTCTTCGGTGGCTCTGGTCTTCGTGCTCGCCGGCTGCCTCATCGTCCTGCCCGGGACCGCCCGGGTGCTGGGGCTGGTGCTGCTGGGCCTGCTCAGCGTGGGCGTGGCCCTGCGCTTCCGCCGGAGCATCCTCTTCACCCACGGCACCGCCGCCCTCGCCACCGCCGCCCTGGCTTCAGGCCTGCTCGTGGACAGCCTCGCGGTGTTCTTCCGCCCGGGCCAGGTTTCGGGTTCCTTCGGGGCGGCGGCCCTCCTGGTGCTGGGTGCCCTGGCCGGAGCCCACGCCGCGGGAATCGGGGCCCGGGGTCCGGAGGAGGCGCGGTGGACGGTGCGCCTGCCCTCCTTCGTGCTCGCCGCCCTGGCGCTGGCGGGGCTGAGCGCCCTGGCCATGGCCGTGCTCACACGCCTGGTGGCGGGGGATCCGCCGGAACCCGCCGCCATGGCGGTCACGCGCACCGCCGTGCTGACGGCGGCGGCCCTGCTCCTGGCGGGCCTGGGCCGCGTCGCGCCCGGCTCGGAGGCCGCGTGGCTCGTCTACCCGGTGCTCGGGCTCGCCGGCCTGAAGCTGCTGGTGGAGGACTTCGCGAAGGGCCGCCCCCTCACGCTGTTCCTGGCCCTGGGCCTGCTCGGCGTCGCGCTGGTCCTGGCCCCGAGGCTGCTCCGGGCCCGCCGGGCTCCCGTCGAAGGTCCGCCCGCCTAGGGTCCCTCCCGCGCATCGCGCGGGAGGGACCCCGGCGGCCTCAGGGTTTCTTGCAGAAGCGGGCGACCCGGGCGTAGGTCATGTTGGTGGTGTCCGACACGAGGGCGAGGGACCCGTCCGTGGCCAGGCTCGCCAGGATGTAGCCGGAGGGAGGGCCGCTCTTGTAGGCGCCGCTGGGCGTGTTCGTGTAGTTGGTGAAATAGGCGGCCGCCAGGAGGTTGGCCGCGCTGTTCATGCTCACGGTGCGGTACATCCGCCGGGTCCCGCCGGTGGGCCAGGGGTTCCCGCCGTCGCGCAGCTCGCCGCCGGCCCCGGCCACCGCCGTGAAGGCGGCGCCGTCGAAGGACCAGGACTTCAGGCCGCCCCAGCCGCTGGCGACGATCCGGCTGCCCGTGCTGTTCAGCGCGATGGACCGGGCCTGGTTGGTCAGCTTCGTGGGGGCGGAGGTGGTGAGGGTCGGGGCGTCCGGGTTGGCGAGGGAATAGACCCGCAGGGACCAGTCGGAATCGACCCCGGCGCCGAAGAGGTTGTTGCCGATGATGACGTGGGAGTTGTCATAGGTGTTTCCCGCCGTGGTGCGCAGGAAGGTCGTGGGGGTCGGGGTGTAGACGCTGTTCCCGTGGTAGACCCGGCTCCCGTTGGCGGACACGGCCAAGCCATGGGCGCCGGAGACGTTCTCCTGGCTCTGGGCGAGGTAGGCGAGGGCTCCCGTGGTGGTGTCCACGCTCCACATCCTCAGGCCGTCCCAGTTGTCGTCCTGGTTGTACATCCGGGTGCCGTCCGGCGAGAAGGCGAGGGCGACGGGCGCGTCGTACTTGTCATTGGCGGGGGCGTGGATGGAGGCCTCGTGGGTCAGGGCGCCGGTGGTCCAGTTGATGGCGAAGCGATGGATGGCGTCGCCGCCCCAGCAGTAGGGAGTGCCCCAGCCGCAGTCGTAGAAGGAGGCGACATAGAGCCACTTCCCGCTGGGGTGCATCGCCACGTCGAAGATGCTGTAGTTCGTCCCGAAGCTGGCGCTGACGTTCCCGCTGGTGGTGGCGGCGGTCGGGTGGGTCAGGGTGAAGGTGTCATTCGTGACGGCGGTGATCTTCTGGGCGGTGTTGGTGGCGGTCCCGCTGCTGAAGGCGAGGTCCACCTGGTCGTTGACCGCGAGGCCGTGGTTGGGGACCGTCACCGTCACCGTGGTTCCCGCCTGGGTGTAGGTCCCGGTGAAGGTGAAGCCGGGCTTGCGGAACATGGTCCCGCCCGTGATGGTGCCGCTGGCGCTGTCGGTGAGCGTGAAGGTGTCGGCGTCCACCACGGTGACCTTGTACTTCCCGCTGGTGGCCGTGCCGCCGGTCCCGGCGTTGAAGGTGAGGTCCATCCAGAGCCCGTTGCGGATCTGGTGGTTCTTGAGGGTGACGGTCACCAGGCTGCCGGCGCGGCTGTAGGTGCCGGGGATGCCAGGGAGGGTGGCCGTGGAGAGCTCGGTGCGCGTGGTGCCGGTGGCGTTCACCGTCCGGATGCTGGTGGCGTCCGCCACGAAGAGCAGCTCGGCGTAGGGCTGGGCGGGGGGCGGCGTGCTGCTGCCGCCACCGCCGCCTCCGCCGCCGCAGGCGAGGGCCAGGGCGAGCAGGGCCGAGCCGAGCAGGGGCGCAGGTTTCCGCCAAGCGTCCGCGAAGGGGAAGAGGCTGGGAAGCATCGCCGACTCCTTGATGAAAAGGGGAGGGATTGACCGTTCAGGTCGAAAAATTCTGAGAGGTGGAACGCGGGGACCATGGTGCGCCTCTCCGGGTCCGGAATCCAGGGGAATCGTTTCCTGGGTCACAGTCGGGCGCCGGCCCCCCTGGACGGGAGCGGGCGGGCGGCCACTGCCGTGAAACGATGCCTCGCCGAAGTTCGGGGACGCCCGGCGGGATTCCTCCGCGAGAATGGGGCATGCTCCCTCTCCTCGCGCGCACGGCTCGCGTCCTGCTTCTCGCGGCCTGGGCCCTGCTCCCTGCCCTGGCCTCGCCCCCGCCCCGCCAGGTCCGCGTCGCCGCGGCCGCGGACCTGAAGTGGGCCCTGGAGGAGGCGCGGGTGGTCTTCGAGCAGGCCCATCCCGGTACCCTCTGCACGCTGACCTTCGGATCCTCGGGCACCTTCTACGGCCAGCTCACCCAGAAGGCCCCCTTCGACCTCTTCCTCTCGGCGGACCTGGACTATCCCCGGCGCCTGGCGGAGCAGGGCCTGGGCCTGAAGGAGACCCTCTTCACCTACGCCGTGGGCCACCTGGTGGTCTGGGTGCCGAAGGCCTCCCCGATCCCCGTGGAGTCGCTCGGGATCCGGGCCGTGCGGCATCCCGGGGCCCGGCGCATCGCCCTGGCCAATCCCGGGGTCGCGCCCTACGGCCGCGCCGCCGAGGCGGCCCTGCGTTCCACGGGCCTGCTGGAGGACGTGAAGGCGCGGCTGGTGCTCGGGGAGAACGTCGCCCAGGCCGCCCAGTTCGTGCAGACGGGGAACGCCGACCTGGGCCTGATCTCGAAATCCCTGGCCGCGTCCGCGGCGATGAAGGGGCAGGGCCGCCACGCCGAGGTGCCGGAGGGCCTCCATCCGCCCCTGGAGCAGGGCGGGGTGGTCCTCGCCTGGGCCCGGGACCGCGAGGCCGCCCTGGCCTTCCGCGCCTTCCTGCTCGGTTCCGAAGGCCAGGCGCTGCTGCGGCGCCACGGCTTTTCGGCCCCCGGCGGCAACTGACATGGACTGGCAGGCCATCCTCCTGAGCTTCCGGCTGGCCGGCCTGACCACCCTCGTCCTCCTGCTCCTGGGACTGCCCCTGGCCTGCTGGCTGGCCTTCTCCCCCTGGCGGGGAAAGCCCGTCGTCGAAGCGGTGGTGGCCCTGCCCCTGGTGCTGCCGCCCACGGTGCTGGGCTTCTACCTGCTCATGGCCCTGGGACCTCGGAGCCCCCTGGGCCACTGGCTGGACACCGCCCTCGGACTGCGCCTGGCGTTCACCTTCCCCGGCTTGCTGCTGGCCTCCGTCCTCTACAGCCTGCCCTTCGCCGTGCAGCCCTTCGCCGCGGGCTTCGCCGCGGTGCCCCCGCGCCTGCGGGAGGCCTCCGCCACCCTCGGGGCCGGGCGCGTCGAGACCTTCCTCCGCGTCGTCCTGCCCCTGGCCTGGCCCGGCGTGCTCACCGGGCTGGTGCTCAGCTTCGCCCACACCGTGGGGGAGTTCGGCGTCGTGCTGATGGTGGGCGGCAACATCCCCGGCTCCACCCGCACCGTCTCGATCGCCGTCTACGACCAGGTGCAGGCCCTGGACTACGGCGCCGCGGGGCGGACGGCCCTCCTGCTCCTGGGCTTCTCCTTCGTGGCCCTGCTCCTGACCTACGCTCTGCGCCGCCGGAAGGGGGGGCCGTGGACCCTCGCCTGACCGCGGCCTTCGAGCACCGCTACGGGGAGGGCCCGGCCATCGAGGCGGACCTGGACCTGCCTCTGGACCCCCCCGCCACCACGGTGCTCTTCGGACCCTCGGGCTCCGGCAAGACCACGGTGTTGCGCGTGCTGGCGGGCCTCGAACGCCCCCGGCGGGGGCGCGTCGCCTTCGGCGACGAGGTATGGCTGGACACCGCGGCGGGGCGGCACGTTCCCCCCTGGAAGCGCCGGGTCGGCCTCCTCTTCCAGGACTACGCGCTCTTCCCCCACCTCAGCGTGGAGGGCAACCTCGCCTACGGCCTCCGGGAGCCCGACGCCGTCCGACGCCGGCGCGCGGTGGCCGAGGCCCTCGAGCGACTGGGGCTCGCGGGCCTCGGCGGCCGGCGGCCCAGCCAGCTCTCGGGGGGACAGCAGCAGCGGGTGGCCCTCGGCCGGGCCCTCCTCCAGCGCCCGCGGCTGCTGCTCCTGGACGAGCCGCTCTCCGCCCTGGACCGGCCCACCCGGGAGGCCCTGCGCCGGGACCTCGCCGTCTGGCTCAAGGAGTCCCGCATCCCCGCGCTGCTGGTGACCCACAACCGCAGCGAGGCCCTCGCCCTGGGAGACCGGCTTCTGCTCATGCAGGAGGGCCGCATCCGGCAGGCGGGCTCCCCGGCGGAGGTCTTCGCGCGCCCGGCGGACCCCGCCCTGGCGGCCCTGCTCGGCGTGGAGAACGTGATGAAGGTGCGGGTGCTGGGACGGGAGCACGGCCTCGTGAGGGTGCGGGCCGGGAGTTCGGAGCTCTGGGCTCCCGACCCCGGGGACCTCGGCGACTGGGCCTATGCCTGCATCCGCGGGGAGGGGGTCGGGCTCGAGGCCGATGCCGGCTCCCCGCGGAGCGCCCGCAACCGGCTTCCCGCGCGGGTGGTGGCGCTGGAACCCCGGGGGGCCCTGGCCCGCGTCTCCCTCGACTGCGGCTTCCCCCTCGAGGCCACCGCCACCGCGTGGGCCTGCGAGGATCTGGGCCTCGCCCCCGGCGGCCGGCTGGTGGCCTCCATCAAGGCCACGGCCATCCACCTGGTGCCCATCGGCTGAGGCCGGCTCATCCCAGTTCGGGGATCCGGCGCGGCGTCGGCGCGGCCCAGTGCAGGGCGGACCGCTGGAGCAGGTAGCGGTTCTGGATGGCCACCCACCGCGCCAGTTCCGCCTCGCGCACGTCCCCCTGTGGCGTGGCGGGGAGGCCGTCCTGCTCGATGAAGGCGCGGACCTCGGCGCCGCTGACACCGAGGAGGCCGGGCAGCTCGGCGAAGGCGTAGTCCCGTCCGGCCTCCCCTTCGGCCACGAGGCGGTAGTCGAAGGTCTCCTTCAGCACCGCCCGCGCGAAGGCCGCGTCCAGTTCCTGGGCGGCGTCCAGGTGGGGGAAGGGATCGCCACCGAGCAGGCTCACCGCCTGGCCCGCGCCCAGGTGGGCCTGGACCTGGAGGGGGTCGAGGGCCAGGGCCGTCTTGAAGGCCTCCAGGGCCTCCCGCGGACGTTCGAGGTGCACCAGGGCCTCGCCCCGCCGCAGGTGGGCCTCCACGGTCCTCGGCTCCTCCCGCGCCCAGCGGGTGCCGGTCTCCAGGGCCTCCGCCACCATGCCCTCGTCCCTGAGCAGGCGGGTCAGCCGCGCCAGCGCCCCGGCGTGCCTCGGGCTCAGCAGCAGGAGGCGCTCGAGGAACTCGAGGGCCCGCCGGGGCTCCCCCTCCTGCTCCAGGCGCTGGGCCCAGTCCATCAGGATGTCCACCTGCCTCGCCACGGGATGGTTGAGGGTGCAGCGCCGCTCGTCGGCGGGATGGAGGACCTGCGTCTGGACCCAGGTGTAGCGCGCGGGCTGGCGCCCTTCGGGCGTGGCCAGCTCGTCCTCCACCGCCCGGATGACCACCTTCAGGCCCCGGTCCCACAGCGGCGGCAGCGGCATCTGGACGTGGTTCTGCAGTTCCTTCTTGAGGGGGGCCAGGGCGTCCCCCGCCCGGCCGAGGTGGAGCTTGAGGCGGAGCAGCGCGGGACCGACGGGCTCGGAAGCGCTGTAGGCGACCCGCAGGGCGAGCTCCCCGGTGTCGGGGTCGAAACCGTCGAGCAGGAGGAATCGCAGCGCGGCGCGGGCCATGGGAGCAGCGTATCAATTGACCCCGTCCGCACGGCCTTGGAATCATGGCCTGGACCCCCGGAGCCCCATGCGTCCTGCCGCCCCCCTCTTCGCCGCCCTCCTCGCCCTTCCCGCATCCGCCGGGGAGGTCGGGATCTTCGCCGACAAGCTCCAAGGCTCGAGCAAGGTGGACGCCGCGGGCACCCGCTACGACGCCGTGAGCCCCTCGGGCTTCGGGATCCGCGGCGCCTTCACGCTGGTGAACCTGAAGGTGGCCGAGCTCGGCGTCACGGCCACCTACCGCCCCGACACCGAGGCCGACCTGGTCCTGACGAGCCCCGCCGGGACCTCCCAGCGGGGACGCATGGGCGTCGCCTACGCCGCCGTGGGGGCCCAGGTGGACTGGAAGTTCCTGGTCAGTGTCCATGCCGGCCTCGAGATGCGGCACGAGCGGCTGGCCTGGCGGGGCCTGCCCTCGGGGAACGGCACGTCCACGATGGACCGCCCCTGGGCGCGGGTGGGACTGGGCTTCAGCCTCCCGGTGCCCGTCGTGTCGCCGGTGGTGCGCCTCGAGTTCTCCGCGCCCCTGCGCAAGGAGGACTCGAACCTGTTCTCCAGCGGCGACCTGCGCAAGGCCCTGGCGCCGAAGGCCCAGGCGGCGCTCTACGTGGGACTCCGCTTCTAGCGCGGGCCGGGGCTTCCGTCCCGGCGCCCTTCATTCGGGGCCGGAGTACCGCTATCATTCCGGGATTCCAGGGGAAGCATGCAGCTCCGCATCATGGGTTGTTCCGGCGGCGAGGCCGACGGCGAGCGCCTGACCGGCCTGCTCGTCAACGGCACCGTGGCCATCGACGCGGGCTCCATCACCCAGGCGCTGACGGTGGCCGAGCAGGTCCGCATCCGGCACATCTTCATCAGCCACTCCCACCTGGACCACATCTGCACCCTGCCCTTCTTCACGAAGAACCTGTTCGGCCACATCGAGGACCCGGTGGAGATCCACGCGCTCCCCGAGACCCTGGACGTGCTGCGGCGCCACCTCTTCAACGACGAGCTGTGGCCGGACTTCAGCGTCATCCCCAGCCCCGACAAGCCCATCATCCGCTACACGGAGATCGAGCCCGAGAAGGTCTACGAGGTGGAGGGCCTGGCCATCACCCCGGTGCGGGTGAACCACCTGGTGCCCTGCGTGGGCTACAAGGTGGACGACGGGAAGAGCGCCTTCGTCTTCACCTCCGACACCGCGGAGACCGACCGGATCTACGAGGTGGCCAACGCCACGAAGCACCTCAAGTACTTCATCACCGAAGCCAGCTTCCCCAACGAGCAGGCCTGGCTCGCCGAGGCCAGCAAGCACCTCACGCCCCAGAAGCTCGGGGAGGAGCTGAAGAAGCTGCAGGCCAACGTCCCGGTGGGCATCTACCACCTGACCCCCGGCGACAAGCCCGTGATGCTCCCCCAGCTCAAGGCCATCCCCGACAAGCGGGTCCGGCTCCTCGAACAGAACGCGGTGCTGGAGTTTTAGGGGCGCTTGGGCCCCGCCCAGCGCCCTCCTGGGCGAGGCCCTAGCGCCCCTTATGCCGCGAAGCGGCGCGACGGGCCTGACGACCCTGATGAGGGGAGTGCCCTGGCGCCCCTTATGCCGCGAAGCGGCGCGACGGGCCTGACGACCCTGATGAGGGGAGGACCCTGGCGCGCGCCAGAAGCTCCCCGCCGCGCCTAGCCCGGGAAGGCCTCCTTCAGCGCCTGCAGGGACGGGGCGTAGAGGGCCCTCAGCTCCGCGGCGCGGGCGGACACGCCGGCCCCGTCCCCGTCCCGGGCGGCGTGTTCGGCCTCGCCGGCCACCTGGGCGAAGCGCTTGAGCCCCAGGTTGCCGCCGCCGCCCTTCGCGCTGTGGGCGTGGATGCGGGCCGCCTCCAGGTCCCCGGAGGCCAGGGCCGCCTCGAGGCCCTCCAGCCGCGCGGGCATCTCCTCCTCGAAGAGCCCGATCATCTCCAGGGGAATCCCGTCGCCGAAGGCGGCGAGGCTGCGCAGGGGGCCTGGGTCGAGGAGCGGCTGGTCGGTCATGGGAGCCCATGATGCGCCGCCGCCCGCGAAGGGAACAACCGAAAAAGGAAGGGGGCCGGACGGGCCGGCCCCCTCGCGTCCGGCGGCCCCGGGATCAGTACCCGTGGCCGCCGGGATGGCCTGCGGCCTGGATCCGGACGAGGCTGACGTCGAGGGCGGCCTGGGCCTCGGCGAGGTCGTGCTCGGTCTGGGCCTCCTTCAGCAGCTTCAGGGCGTGCTGGCGGTCGGCCTCGGCCTGGCTGAGGTCGATCATGTCCACGGTCTCGGACTCCCGGGCCAGGATGGTGACGTGGTCGGGTCCCACCTCGGCGAAGCCGCCGAAGACCGTGAGCCAGTGCTTCTGGCCCTCCTGGGTGTAGAAGATCAGCCCGTTCCCGAGGGGCGTCATCACCGAGGTGTGGCCGGGCAGGATGCCGTAGTAGCCGCGGTGCTCCGAAGGGAAGGAGACCTCGGAGACGAAGGCGGAGAACACGCGCCGCTGGGGCGTGACCACTTCGAGGTGGATGGGTTCGGAGGACATGGGGCTTCCTTGGGCTTGGGCTTAGACCGACGCCGCCATCTTTTCCGCCTTCTCCACGGCCTCCTCGATGGTGCCGACGAGGTAGAAGGCCTGCTCGGGCAGGTGGTCCCACTTGCCTTCGCAGATCTCGGAGAAGCCCTTGATGCTGTCCTCGAGCTTCACGTACTTGCCCTGCATGCCCGTGAACTGCTCGGCCACGAAGAAGGGCTGGGAGAGGAAGCGCTGGATCTTGCGGGCGCGGGCCACGGTGAGCTTGTCGTCGTCGGAGAGCTCGTCCATGCCGAGGATGGCGATGATGTCCTGGAGCTCCTTGTACTTCTGCAGGATGGACTTCACGCGCATGGCGGTGTTGTAGTGCTGCTCGCCGAGGATGCGGGGGTCCAGCAGGCGGGAGGTGGAGGCCAGGGGGTCCACCGCGGGGTAGATGCCCAACGCCGCGATCTCACGGCTCAGGTTCGTGGTGGCGTCCAGGTGGGCGAAGGTGGTGGCGGGCGCCGGGTCCGTGTAGTCGTCGGCGGGCACGTAGACGGCCTGCACCGAGGTGATGGAGCCCTTCTTGGTGGAGGTGATGCGCTCCTGGAGGCCGCCCATCTCGGTGGCCAGGGTGGGCTGGTAGCCCACGGCGGAGGGCATGCGGCCCAGCAGCGCGGACACCTCGGCGCCGGCCTGGGTGAAGCGGAAGATGTTGTCCACGAAGAGCAGCACGTCCTTGCCCTCGGCGTCGCGGAAGTACTCGGCGACGGTGAGGCCGGTGAGGGCCACGCGGGCGCGGGCGCCGGGCGGCTCGGTCATCTGGCCGTAGATCAGGGCCACCTTGGACTTGGAGAGGTCCTCCTTGTCGATGACGCCGCTGTCCATCATCTCGTGCCAGAGGTCGTTGCCCTCGCGGGTGCGCTCGCCGACGCCGGCGAACACCGAATAGCCTCCGTGGCCCTTCGCGATGTTGTTGATGAGCTCCATGATGAGCACCGTCTTGCCCACGCCGGCGCCGCCGAAGAGGCCGGTCTTGCCGCCCTTGGCGTAGGGCTCGAGGAGGTCGATGACCTTGATGCCGGTCTCGAACATCTCGGAGGCCGTGTTGAGGTCCTCGTACTTGGGGGCCTCGCGGTGGATGGGCAGGGTCTGCTTGTGGCCCACGGGGCCGCGCTCGTCCACCGGGTCGCCCACCACGTTCAGGATGCGGCCCAGGGTCTCGGGGCCCACGGGCACGTTGATGGGGGCGCCGGAGTCGCGCACCACCTGGCCGCGGATCATGCCCTCGGTGGGCTGCATGGCCACGCAGCGGACGCGGTTCTCGCCCAGGTGCTGCTGCACCTCCAGGGTCACCGTCGAGGTCTTCTTCGAGACCGGGTCGGTGATGTCGGTGAGCAGGGCGTTCATGATCTCGGGCAGGTGGGCGTCGAACTCGACGTCCACGGCGGGACCGACGATGGCGATCACGCGGCCGGTGTTCGGGGTGGTCATGGGAACCTCGGGGCGAATGGAGTGGCGGGTGGGGAGGGCTAGGCGTTGGCGCCCGACACGATCTCGATGATCTGGTTGGTGATCGAGGCCTGGCGGATCTTGTTCATCGTCAGCGTGAGCTTGGCGATCATCTCGCCGGCGTTGTTGCTGGCCTTGTCCATGGCGGCCATGCGGGCGCCGTGCTCGGAGGCCGAGGACTCCAGCAGGGCGCGCAGGATCTCGGTCTCCACGAAGCGGGGCAGCAGGGCCTCCAGGGTGGTGTTCGGGTCCGGCTCCAGCAGGTGCGCGGTGCCGGACTTGGGGTCCAGCTCGGTGGCGTCCAGGGCCATGGGGAAGACCTTCACCACCAGGGGCTCCTGGCTCACGGCGGAGTGGAACTCGTTGTAGACCACGTAGAGGGCGTCGATGTCGCCCTCCTGGTACTGCCTGGCCGCGTCGTCGGAGATCTCGCGGCTCACCCGGTCCAGCCCCGTCAGGGGCACGGCCAGGTACTCCCGGTGGATGGCGTAGCCCTTCTTGCGGGCCCAGTCGGCGGCCCGCTTGCCGACCACGTCGAGGACCACGTCGGCCTTGGCGAAGTCCGCGAGGAAGGCCGCGGCGGCCTTGAGGGCGTTGGCGTTGAAGCCGCCGCAGAGGCCCTTGTCGGAGGCCACGAGCACCACGCGGATGCGCCGCTCCTCGCGGGGGTTGAGGAAGAGCTGGGCCTCGGGCCCGAGCTCGGCGGGCTCGATGGCGAGCTGGCCCTTGATGCGGCCGACGACGCTCTTCGCGACCTCGCGCATCTTGCCCGCGTAGGGCCGCAGGGACACGAGGCGCTCCTGGGACTTCCGCAGCTTGACCGCGGAGATCATCTTCATGGCCTTGGTGACCTGCTGGGTGTTCTTGACCGAGCGGATGCGCCGCCGGATGTCCTGGAGGCCGGCCATGGGACTAGGCTCCGGCCGGGGCGTTCAGGGAGGCCATGAAGCCTTCCTTGAAGGCGGCGACCTGGGTCTTGAGGGCCGCCTTGGCGTCGTCGCTGAGGGCCTTGGTCTCCTTCATGCCGCGGAGGATCTCCGGGGCGTTGATGTCCAGGTAGTCCAGGAACTCCTTCTCGAAGCGGCGGACCTGGGCCGTGGGCACGTCGTCCACGTAGCCGTTGGTGGCCATCCAGATGGATGCCACCTGCTTCTCCACGGGCATGGGCTGGTACTGGCCCTGCTTGAGGATCTCCACCAGGCGGGCGCCGCGGTTGAGCTGGGCCAGGGTCGCCTTGTCGAGGTCGGAGCCGAACTGGGCGAAGGCCGCCAGCTCGCGGTACTGGGCGAGGTCCAGCTTGATGGTGCCGGCCACGGACTTCATGGCCTTGATCTGGGCGCTGCCGCCCACGCGGCTCACGGAGATGCCCACGTTCACCGCCGGCCGGACGCCGGCGTTGAAGAGGTCGGTCTCCAGGAAGATCTGGCCGTCGGTGATGGAGATGACGTTGGTGGGGATGTAGGCGGACACGTCGCCGGCCTGGGTCTCGATCACGGGCAGCGCGGTCAGCGAGCCCGCGCCGCGGTCGTCGCTGAGCTTGCAGGCGCGCTCGAGGAGGCGGCTGTGCAGGTAGAACACGTCGCCGGGGTAGGCCTCGCGGCCGGGCGGGCGGCGCACGAGCAGGGAGATCTCGCGGTACGCGGCGGCCTGCTTGGAGAGGTCGTCGTAGATGCAGAGCACGTGGCCGCCGGGGTTGTCCTTGCCGGCCGGCCGGCCGTCCTTACCGTGCCACATGAAGTACTCGCCCATGGCCGCGCCGGTCATCGGGGCGAGGAAGAGCATCGGCGCGGGGTCCGAGGCCGTCGCGCTCACCACGATGGTGTGCTTCATGGCGTCGTACTCCTCCAGCGTCTTCACCACCTGGGCCACGGTGGAGCGCTTCTGGCCGATGGCGACGTAGATGCAGATCACGCCGGTGTCGCGCTGGTTGATGATGGTGTCCACGGCCACGGCGGTCTTGCCGGTCTGGCGGTCGCCGATGATCAGCTCGCGCTGGCCGCGGCCGATGGGGATGAGGCTGTCGATGGCCTTCAGGCCCGTCTGCATGGGCTCGTGCACGCTCTTGCGGTCCACGATGCCCGGGGCGATGCGCTCGATGGGGTTGAGGGCGGCGTGCTGGATCGGGCCCTTGCCGTCGATCGGCTCGCCCAGGGCGTTCACCACGCGGCCGACGAAGGCGGGGCCCACGGGCACGGACATGATCTTGCCGGTGCGCTTGACCGTGTCGCCTTCCTTGATGAGGTCGGAGTTGCCGAGGATGATGATGCCGACGTTGTCCTCCTCCAGGTTGAAGGCCAGGCCCATCACGCCCTGGGGCATCTCGAGGAGCTCGCCCGCCATGACCTTCTCGAGGCCGTGGGCGCGGGCGATGCCGTCGCCGACGCTGATGACCGTGCCGACCTCGGCCACGTCCACCTGGGCGTCGAAGCCCTCGATCTGGCTGCGGATGATGCGGGAGATCTCTTCCGCGCGGATGTCCATGGTGTCCTCCGGAGTCTGGATGGAAGGGTCGAAGTCGGTCTAGGCGGTGAGGAGCTGCTGCTTCAGGAGCCGCAGGCGGCCCTGGAGGGAGGCGTCGAAGACGGTGGAGCCCACCTGGACCTTCACGCCGCCGAGCAGGGCGGGGTCCTGGCTGGCCACGAGGCGGATGGACTTGCCGGTGCGCTGGGCGAGCGCGGCCTGGAGGGCCTTGGCCTGGGCCTCGCTCAGGGGCTGGGCGGAGGCGACCTTGGCCTCCACCACGCCGGCCCGCTGGTCCACCAGCTCGCGGAAGGCGGCCTCGATCTCGTGGATGAGGTTCAGGCGGGCGTTCTCGGCGACGACCTTGAAGAAGTTGCAGAGGGTGACGCTGACGCCGGCCTGGCGCAGGACCATCTCGATGACCACGGCCTTGCGCCGGGGCACCACGAGGGGGCTCATGACGAGGCGGCCGAGGTCGGGGCTCTGCTTCACGAGGGCGGTGACCTCGCCCAGCTCGTGCTGGAGGAGCATCAGGTTGCCCTGGGCCTCGCCGATCTCGACGAGGGCCTTGGCGTAGCGGCGGGCGGCGAGTCGGTTGCTCACTGGAGGCCTCCGGAGGACGCGCCCACCTGCTGGATGGCGCGGTCGATGGCGGACGTGGCGGCGGCGCCCTGGAGCTGCGCCTGGAGGCGCTTCTCCGCGCCCTCCACCGCGAGCTGGGCCACCAGGGCGCGGAGCTCGGCCTCGGCGGTGCGCTGCTGGGCGGTGATGTCGGCCTGGGCCTGGGCCAGGATGGCGGCGGCCTCGGCGCGGGCGGCCTCGAGGATGCGGGCCTTCTCGGCGTCGGCGTCGGCCTCGGCCTTGGCGAGGATGCCGTCCAGCTCCGCCTGCAGGCCGGCCATGCGGGCCTCCAGGGCCTGCATCTGGGCCTCGCCCTCGGCCTTGTCCTTCTCGGCCTGGGCCAGCCGCTCCTCGATCTCCTGGGCGCGGGCCTTGAAGGCGGCGGAGAGGGCGCCCTTCAGGGCGAAGAAGAGGCCCAGGGCGAAGAGGGCGAAGTTGAAGACCTTGATGCCCGCCTGCTGGCCCGCGGTCAGCTCGTGGCCGAAGAGCTTGATGGCGGGGCCGTGGTGGGCGCCGCCGTGCTCGCCACCCTCATGGGCGGAGGTCCCGTGGCCCTCGGGCGCGTGGCCTTCGGCGGGGACGGCGTGGCCCTCGGCCTTGGCTTCATGGCCTTCGGCCTTCGGGGCTTCATGGCCTTCGGCCTTGGGGGCTTCGTGGCCCTCGGTCTTCGGGGCGGCGTGGGCCTCGCCCGGGGCGGGCGCGTGGGCCTGGCGGGCGGCGACCGGCAGGGCGGCGAGGGCGGCGCCGAGGACGAGGGCGGGGAGGATGCGCATGGGCTTCATCTCAGGCCTGCTTCAGGAGGTGCTGGACCATGGAGTCCGCCAGGGCGTCCACCTGGGCGGTGAGGTCGGCCTTCGCCCTGGCCTGCTGCTGCTTCAGGGAGTCCAGGGCCAGCTCCCGGTGGCCGGAGGCCTTCGTGCGGGCCTCCTCCAGGAGGGCCGTGCGCTCCTTCGCGGCGGCGGCGGCGAGGGCCTTCTTCCGGGCGAAGGCCTGGGCGCGGAGGTCCTTCAGCCGGGCGTTGTACTCCCCCTGCCGGGCCTCCACCGCCGCCGCGGCGGCGGCCTTGGTGTCGCTGCCGGCGTTCATGTCCTTCTCCCGCTGGTCCATCAGCGCGGTGAGGGGCTTGAAGAAGACGGCCTTGAGGTAGAGGAAGAGGACGATGATCAGGACGATGACGAAGGGCAGCGCCACGACGTCCGGGCGCATCGGATCCGGCAGGGAGGCGAGGAGGCCCTTCTCAGCCGGTTCCAGAGCCGAAGCGATGACCAAGCCTGCCAGTCCCACGTTACCCCCGCGATCGCCGGCCCCGGAGCCGGGTTCGAGACAGAATCCCACTCGCTTCCGCCCGTCACACCTCGCGGGCAGAAACCTACAAACTCTATCAGCCGGGAAGCCCCCCCTCAACGCCCGGTTTTTGGATTGACGCTCCCGGGCCCCCGTGGGAGGATTTGGGTTCGGCGACGGCGGGCGATTAGCTCAGTCGGTAGAGCAGCTGCTTTACACGCAGCATGTCGGCGGTTCGAGTCCGTCATCGCCCACCACTTCCCCTGACACGGAAGCCGGTGCTGAAAACCTGGGGTTGTAGCTCAGTCGGTTAGAGTGCCGGCCTGTCACGCCGGAGGTCGCGGGTTCGAGCCCCGTCAGCCCCGCCAAAAAACGCGCCCCCGAGGGGCGCGTTTTTTTGTCGGCGGGGCTGACGGGGCGAGAAGCCGCGATCGGCCTGGCGCGGGGGTAGGGGAAGGCTGAGACGCGAGAGCGTCGAGGCCGGTCCCGCGCAGCGGGATCCCCGCCCGCAGCCAGGCCGCGGGTTTCGGCCGAAGGCCGAAACCGGGTTCGAGCTGCTGCGAAGGGGGGCAAGGGGGCGCAGCCCCCACCCCGCGTGCACTTCCCGCGATCCCGCATCCACGCATCTGCGAGACTGGACCCTGACCCATGAAGCTCCCCCTCGTCGCCCTCTGCGGACGCCCCAACGTGGGCAAGTCCACCCTCTTCAACCGGCTGACCCGCAGCCGGGCGGCCCTGGTCCACGACCTGCCGGGCATGACCCGGGACCGCAGCTACGGCCGCGTCACCTGCCTGGACGAGGAGGGGAACGCGGAGGAAGTCTTCGAACTCGTGGACACCGGCGGCCTGGACTACGAGGGCGAGGACGTCATCACCTCGGGCATCACCCGCATGGCGGAGCAGGCCCTGAAGGACGCCCACGTGGTCGTGCTGATGGTGGACGGCCACAGCGGCGTCACCACCGGGGACGAGGAGATCGCTGCGCGGCTCCGGAAGCTCGGCAAGCCCTGCCTCCTCGCTGTGAACAAGCTGGACGGCATGAAGGGGGGCGCGCCGGATGGCGCCTTCTACGGCCTCGGCGCCGAGGAAGTCCACGCGGTCTCGGCGGCCCACGGTTCCGGGGTCCCAGAGCTGCTGGCGCGCATCCGCGAGCTGCTGCCCTTCCATCGCCATCCGGACGACCTCGAGCAGCACGAGCTGGAGGATGAGCTGCGCCTGGCCCTCATCGGGCGGCCCAACGTGGGCAAGAGCTCCCTGACGAACAAGCTGCTCGGCTACGAGCGCAGCCTGGTGAGCGAGGTGGCGGGCACCACCCGGGACGCCGTGGACACGGTCTTCACCGCCGAGGGCCAGGTCTGGCGCCTCATCGACACCGCCGGCATCCGCCGCAAGGGCAAGACCACCGAGGGCGCCGAGATCCTCTCCATCCTCAAGGCCAAGCAGGCCATGGCCCGCGCCGACGTGAGCCTCATGCTCCTCGACGCCGTGGAGGGCGTCACCCACCAGGACGCCGTGGTGGCGGGCTACGCCCAGGAGGCCGGCGCCGCCGTGATCCTCGTGGTGAACAAGTGGGACCTGATCCCCAAGGACACCTACACCGTGCTCGCCTTCGAGGAGAAGATCCGCCACGACCTGGGCTTCCTGAACCACGCGCCCATGATCTTCGTCAGCGCCCTGACCGGCCAGCGGGTGGGCAAGCTCTTCGGCCTCGTCAAGGAGGTGGCCGACGCCCACGCGCGCCGCATCCCCACGGGCAAGCTCAACGCCTTCCTCCGCGAGGCCGTTGCGGACATGTCGCCCCACATGCTGGAGGGCAAGCGGCCCAAGCTCTACTTCATGACCCAGGTGGGCACGCGGCCCCCGAGCTTCGTCATCAAGGCCAACACCGACCGCGGCCTCCACTTCAGCTACATGCGCTACCTCGAGAACCGCCTGCGGGAGGCCTTCGGCTTCAAGGGGACGCCCATCCGGCTGGTGGTGCAGAAGAAGCAGCAGGGCGACGAGGAGCCCGTGGAGGCGGCGAAGGTGCGCCAGGTCATCGACCCCGGCATCGGGCTCAAGCCGGGGCGGCGGAAGGCGTCGGAAGGGGCGGGCCGGTCCGCTCCCGCCGCCGGGAAGGGCCCGGGCAAGGGCTCCAGGCGGGGGCGTTAGGCGGCTCCGCCGACGAATCGTCAGGGGAGCGGCTGCCGGTAATTTCCAGGGATTCGGGGTCGGGACCCGCGCCAGTGCCGGGCTTCCGGCAGTTGAAAGCCGGTTCCAGGAAAATTAACAACGCTTAACTTTTCCGTCTCGCGGCCCTCCCGGAAGAGTGGTGCCCAGCTTCCCCGCTCTTCCCACAACTTGGCTTCAGGATTCCTGAAGACCCCTCCCGAGCCCGTCCGGGCCGGCCGTTGATGGATCGTCAGCGGCCGCCGCCCGGAAGGCGTCCACCCCTCTTCTTCCATAGGAGTTGCCCATGGCAACCATGAAGGGCCGCCTTTCCCTGACCCTCCTCGCCTCCCTCCTCGCCGCCGGCTCCGCCGTCGCCGCCGACCGCGCCCAGCTCGCGGACCGCGCGGCCGCCGGCCTGAGGGCCAAGCGCGCCGAGCTCGGACTCGACGAGTCCCACAGCTTCGCGATCCGCCGCGTGGACGGCGACGAGCTGGGGCAGACCCACACCCGCTTCCAGCAGCACTACAACGGCGTGAAGGTCTGGGGCGGCGAGGCCATCATGCACCAGGACGCGGAAGGGGCCTTCCTGCCCATGACGTCCGACCTCAAGGCGAACATCAACATCGCCACTCTGCCGAGCCTGTCCGCCTCCGAGGCCCTGGCGGTGGTGAAGGGCGACATGGCCCCGAAGGGCGAGTTCTCCATCCCCCCGAGCGCCGAGCTGGTGGTGTTCCCGGAGACCGTCACGGTCCGCCGTCCCGGCCGCCCGGCCCTGGACGGCGACGCCGAGCCCAACGCCGAGGACCTCCAGCGCCAGGTGGTCCGCTACACCCTCGCCTACCACGTGCACGCCGAGCTCGAGAACGAGCTGGACGGCGTGCGCCACAGCGACTACCTGATCAACGCCCACACGGGCGCCATCCTCAAGTCCTGGAACGACCTGCACACCGCGGGCGCGACCGGCACCGGCAAGTCCCAGTACAGCGGCACCGTCAGCCTGTCGGTGAACAGCGTCTCCGGCGGCTGGGAGCTGAGCGACGTCGTGCGCTCCATGCCCTTCAAGACCTACAACCTGAACCACGCCACCTCGTCGGGCACCGGCACGCTCTACACCGACGCCGACAACACCTGGGGCGACGGGGCCAACTACGTCGAGGGCTCCTCCACCACCGCCGCCAACGGCCAGACCGCCGCCGTGGACGCCCACTACGGGACGCAGATCTCCTTCGACTTCTTCAAGAACGTCTTCGGCCGCAACGGCATCAACGGCGCCGGGAAGGCCACCTACAACCGGGTCCACTACTCCAACAGCTACGACAACGCCTTCTGGTCCGACAGCTGCTTCTGCATGACCTACGGCGACGGCAGCAGCTTCACGACCCTGACCTGCCTGGACGTGGCCGGCCACGAGATGAGCCACGGCGTCTGCGCGAACAGCGCCAACCTCACCTACAGCGGGGAGTCGGGCGGCCTGAACGAGTCCGACTCCGACATCCTCGGCAACATGATCGAGCTCTACTCCCGCAGCGGCTCCACCTTCCCGGCCACCGTCGCGAACACCGACAACTGCTGGAAGGTGGGCGAGCAGCTCTCCTCCTCGCCCCTGCGCTACATGTACAAGCCGAGCCTGGACGGCGCCTCCCCCGACGCCTGGTCCTCCTCCATCGGCTCGAAGGACGTGCACTACAGCTCGGGCCCGAACAACCGCATGTTCTTCTTCCTGAGCCAGGGCGCGAGCAGCACCAGCTCCAGCAGCTACTACAGCTCCTACACGCCCGCCGGCTTCACGGGCATCGGGCCCGAGAAGGCCGTGCGCATCTGGTACCGCGCGCTGACCACCTACCTGACCTCCTCCTCCAACTACGCGGCCGCGCGCAACGCCTGCATCAGCGCCGCGAAGGACCTCTACGGCGCCGGCAGCGCGGCCGAGCAGGCCGTGTGGAACGCCTACGCGGCCATCAACGTCGGCAGCGCCTGGGGCGGCGGTGGCGGCGGCGGGGGCACCACCGTGGCCGAGGTCGAGCCCAACAACAGCAGCACCGCCGCCCAGAACATCGCCACCTCCGGCACGACGGTGAACGGCACCATGTCCTCCAGCACCGACCAGGACTGGTACAAGTGCTCCCTCGGCGCCGGCAGGACGCTCACGGTGACCCTGACGCCGAACGGCAGCTCGGACTACGACCTCTACGTCTACAACAGCAACGTCACCCAGATCGGCAGCAGCACCAACGGCACGGGCGCGGTGGACACGGTGAGCGTCTCCAACACGGGCACCTCCGCCCTCACCCGCTACGCCAAGGTGATCTACTACTCCGGCTCCACCGGCTCCGCCGGCACCTACACCCTGAAGATGACCTTCTGACCCCGAGGTCCGGACCCCTGGAAGGCCGCCGAAAGGCGGCCTTTCCCGTCCGGGGGCCGGGAAGAAGGCGGCTTAACAAGAATTCACGAGTCTTCACACCGCTTAACGGCCCGGAGTGTGAGCCTGGATCGCCTTCCCCGTTCTTTCAGCGCCCACCCGACCGCCCGGCCCCCGCCGGAGCGGCCCCTTCCCGACGGAGGGATCCTTGAAGATCCGCCCGCTTTCCATCCTGACCTCCCTGGCGGTGGCCCTCGCCGCCCAGGCCCAGTCCCCCGAACTCGCGGCCCGCGCAGGCAGCGCGCAGGCCCGCCTCATGGAGCGTCGCCTCGACCTCGGCCTGGACGCCCGCCACGACTTCGCCCTCAAGGGGCAGTCCACCGACGAACTGGGCCAGGTCCACGCCCGCTTCCAGCAGCGCGTGGACGGCGTGAAGGTCTGGGGAGGCGACGTCATCACCCACCAGGACGCCGAAGGGACCTTCCTGGCGCCCACGGACGCCCTCCACCGCAACATCAACATCTCGACCACGCCCTCCCTCCGCGAGGAGGAGGCGCTGGCCGTGGCCCACCGCGCCCTGGCGCCCAAGGGCCCCTACGCCGCGGCCCCCGCGATCGAGCTGGTCATCGTGCCCGAGACCGTCGAGGTCGTGCGGCCCGACCGCCGCGGGATCCGGAACCGGGACCTCAACGCCGAGGACGTGGTCCGCGAGGTCGTGCGCTACACCCTCGCCTACCACGTGCACGCCGAGCTCATGAACGGGCGCGCCGAGACCCGCGAGCACGACTTCCTCATCAACGCCCACACGGGCGCGGTCATCCGGGACTGGAACAACCTGCACACGGGCGGCGTGACGGGCACCGGCCACTCCCAGTGGTACGGGGCCGTGAGCCTGAACACGAACAGCGTCACCTCGGGCTACGAGATGCGCGACATGACCCGCGGCACCGGGGGCACCTTCGGCAACAACATCACCACGAACCTGAACCACGGCACCTCCGGGAACGGGACCATCTACACGGACGTGGACAACGACTGGGGCGACGGCAACGCCTACGGCTCCGGCACCACCACCTCCACCACCGGCCCGACCGGCCAGACCGCTGCGGTGGACGCGCACCACGGCCTGCAGAGGACCTGGGACTTCTACAAGAACGTCTTCGGCCGCAACGGCATCGACGGCACCGGCAAGGCCACCTTCAACCGCATGCACTACAGCAGCAACTACGACAACGCCTTCTGGCAGGACAGCTGCTTCTGCATGACCTACGGCGACGGCGCGCCGCCCAGCGGCTCCTACGGCGAGGCCGACCTCGACACCGCCGGCCACGAGATGAGCCACGGCGTCTGCGCCACCACCGCGAACCTCACCTACTCCGGCGAGTCGGGCGGACTGAACGAGTCCAACTCCGACATCTTCGGGACGTGCGTCGAGTTCTACACCCTCGGCGCCGGCGGCGCCGGGTCCGTCGTCCCCGACAACCCGGGGAGCGGCGCCGTGACCGCCAACTACACGATGTTCGAGAACAGCTGGGGCCACCCCGGCCAGGCCCTGCGCTACATGTACAAGCCCAGCAAGGACGGCGGCTCCCCCGACGCCTGGTCCTCCAGCATCGGCAGCCTGGACGTGCACTACAGCTCCGGCCCCAACAACCGCATGTTCTACTTCCTCGCCCGCGGGTCCAGCAGCAGCTCGAGCAGCGACTTCTACTCCTCCTACCTGCCGGGCGGCATGACCGGGATCGGCAACGACCACGCGGCGCGGATCTGGTACCGCGCCCTCACCACCTACCTGACCTCCTCCTCGAACTACGCCGCCGCCCGGGCCGCCGCCATCAGCGCCGCGAAGGACCTCTACGGCGCCGGTTCCGCCGAGGAGCAGGCGGTCTGGAACGCCTACGCCGCCATCAACGTCGGCGCGGCCTGGAGCGGCTCCGCCACGGCGCCCTCCATCACGAGCCAGCCTTCCAGCGTGACGGTCACGGCCCCGGCCACCGCCACCTTCAGCGTCACGGCGTCGGGCACGGCGCCCCTCGCCTACCAGTGGCGGAAGAACGGGACCGCCATCTCCGGCGCGACGTCCGCCTCCTACACCACGCCCGCCACCTCCAGCGCGGACAACGGCGCCACCTTCAGCGTCGTCGTCTCCAACAGCGCCGGCAGCGTGACCTCGAGCAACGCCGTCCTCACGGTGAACAGCTCCCCCACCGCGCCGACCATCACCGGCCAGCCCTCCAACGCCACCGTGGCCGTGGGCGGCACCGCCACCTTCTCCGTGACGGCCTCGGGCACCTCGCCCCTCAGCTACCAGTGGCAGAAGAACGGCGTCGCCATCTCCGGCGCCACCTCGGCCTCCTACACCACGCCGGCCGCCACCTCCGCCGACAACGGCGCCACCTTCCGCTGCGTGGTCTCCAACAGCGCCGGCAGCGCCACCTCCAACAACGCGACCCTGACGGTGACCACCTCGGGCGGGACCTTCAACGAGGTCGAGCCCAACGACAGCGTCGCCGCCGCGAACGTGGTCGGCTCCAGCTACACCGCCATCCAGGGCTACCACACGGCGACGGGGAACCCCGACTTCTTCGCGCTGACCCTGAGCCCCGGCCAGAAGGTCACCGTCAACATGACCGGCCCCTCGGGCGTGGACTGGGACCTCAAGCTGGTCAACTCCGCCGGCACCCAGCTCGCCATCAGCCAGGGCTCGACGGCGACGGAGAGCGTGACCTACACGAACACCGGCAGCTCGGCGATGACCGTCTACGCCGACGTCTACGTCTACAGCGGCACCAGCAGCTCGCCCTACAACCTGGCGCTGAGCTACGTGACGCCGCCGCCCAGCGTGACCTACAACGAGGTGGAGTCGAACAACACCCAGGCCACGGCCAACGTGGTGGCGGACACCGTCACCAAGATCGTGGGCTACATCGGCTCCTCCACGGACAACGACTACTTCAAGCTGAACGTGGGCGCGGGCAAGACGCTGGCCGTGGCGATGACCGGCCCCACGGGCTCGAGCTACGACTACGACCTGTACTTCTACAACGCGTCGGGCACCCAGCTCGCCAGCGGCACGGGCAGCACGACGACCGAGAACGTGAGCTGGACCAACACCGGCAGCAGCACGGCCGTGGTCACCGTCGCGGTCAAGCGCTACGCCGGCTCCAGCACCACCACCCCCTACAACCTGGCCATCAGCCGCTGAGGGGATGCCGCACGCGACCAGGGCCGCCCCCGGGCGGCCCTGTTTGCCGTTAAAGTGCCTGCATGCGCCTGCTGATCGTGGAGGACGAGCCCAAGATCGCCCGGCACCTCGCCGCGGGGCTGGAAGGGGCCGGGTTCGAGGCCACCGCCTGCCTGAGCGCCGAGGAGGCGCTGCCCCTGGCCCGCCAGCGTGCCTTCGACGCCCTGCTGGTGGACGTGATGCTCCCGGGCAAGTCGGGGCTCGACCTGGTGCGCACCCTGCGCGAGGAGGGCCGCGGCGCGCCGGTGCTCTTCCTCAGCGCCCGGGGGTCCACCGAGGACCGCGTAAGGGGGCTGAACGAGGGCGGCGACGACTACATCGTGAAGCCCTACGCGCTCCCCGAGGTCCTGGCGCGGGTCAAGGCGATCCTGCGGCGCAGCGCCGCGCCCCAGGCGCCGGGCCTGGTGCGCATCGCCGACCTGGTCTGGGACGCCGGCCAGCGGCGCATCACCCGGGAGGGCCGGCGGGTGGACCTCACCCCGAAGGAGTACGCCCTGGCCGCCCTGCTGCTCCAGCACCCGGGCGAGGTGGTCTCCCGCAACCAGATCGCCCAGGCGGTGTGGGGGCTGGACGTGGTGGTGGACGGGAACGCGGTGGACGTCCAGGTGCGGCGCCTCCGGCGGAAGCTGGACGAGCCCTTCGCCCTGAAGCTCGTCCACACGCTCCGGGGCGTCGGCGTCGTGCTCGAGGCGCGGCCTTGACCTCCCGCCGGGCATGCTGAGGCTGCGGCGGAGCCTCCTCGGCCGCCTGCAGTGGGGCTTCGCCCTCGGCGCCTTCGTCATGGCCGCGGCCATGGCGGTCTTCATGGACGCCGCCCTGCGCCGCAGCCTGGATTCGGAGGACGCCCTCGCCCTCGCGGCCCGGGCCGAGGAGCTGGGCCGGGCCCTTCCGGCGGAGGGGCGGGAGTCGGAGGGCGAGCCGGGGCCGGAACGGGTCGAGTGGATGCTCCTGGCCGCCCCGACCCGACGCAGCCGCGGCTTTCCCCCCCTGGACCCGGGCACCCTCGAGCCCGGGAGGGTGGAGGAGCGGCGGACGGGGGGCCGGGAGTTCGCCCTCCTGCGCGTGGCCCGGAAGGGCGGGGACCTGGTGGTGGCCATGGACCGCACCCACGAGGAGGGCCTGCTGGCGGGGTTCCGCCGCACCCTGCTGGCCGCGGCGGCCGCGGGCGCGGTCCTGGCCGCCCTCCTGGGCCGGCTGGTGGCCGCGCGGGGGCTGCGTCCCCTCCACGACCTCGCGGAGGAGGCCGCCGGCATCAGGCCCGGCACCCTGCAACACCGCCTGGACGCCTCCCACTACCCCCTCGAGCTGGCCGAGGTGGTGGGGCGCCTGAACGGCGCCCTGGACGGCCTGGAGGAGGCCTTCGCGCGGCTCTCGGGCCTCGCCGGGGAGCTGGCCCACGAGCTGCGCACCCCGCTCCAGGCCCTGAGGGCGGAGGCCGAGGCCCTGGTCCGCCGCGGCGAGGGTCCGCCCGAAGCCCTGGGCTCCCTGCTGGAGGAGTGCGACCGGCTGGCCGCCCAGGTGGAGCAGATGCTCTTCCTGGCCCGGGCGGAGGATCCCGGCGCCTCCCTCCGCCGCGAGCCCCTGGCCGTCGGGGCCTTCCTGGGGGAGGTGGCCGAGTTCTTCGAGGCGGTGGCCGAGGAGGCCGGGGTGCGCCTGGAGGTGAGGGCCCCGGAGGGCCTCGTCCTTGCGGCGGACCGGGCCCTGGTGGTGCGCGCCCTCCACAACCTGGTGGCCAACGCCCTCCGGCACACCCCGGGCGGCGGCACGGTCACCCTCGCGGCGGAGGCCGGTCCCGGAGGGGTGGACCTCGTGGTGTCGGACACGGGGACGGGGATCCCGCCGGAGCTGCAGGGCCGTCTCGGGGAGCGGTGGGCCAAGGGGGAGGGCAGCCGCGGCCTCGGCCTGGGCCTCGCCATCGTGGGGAGCCTGGCGAGGGTCCACGGGGGCCGGCTCAGCATCCAGCCGGGCGCGGCGGGGGGCACGGTGGCCCGCATGGAATTTCCCGACCTGAAAAAATCTTGATTTTTCTGACCAAAACTTAATTGGACCGCGGATCTCCGGCCCCTGGAAAGTTGTCCGATCTGATCCTTTCCAAGTCCCACGACCCGGGCGGCGGCAGGCCGGGCCTGCCGCCGCCCGGACTTCGTTCCCCGCTCCGTCCTTCCGAACCGCCGGAGGTCCCATGACCCGCCCCCGCCTGCTCACGCTGCTGCTCGCCGCCGGAGGCCTGTTCCTCCAGGCCCAGGACGTCCGCCTTCCCCGGGAGAGCCCCGACCGCGAACTGGCCGCCCGCCTCCAGGACGCCGCCGACGACGGCCCGGGCCTCTGGCCTCCCCACACCCCGGGCGGGAAGCCCGTCACGGACAAGGCCTACCTCCGCCGCGAAGCCCACAGGCGCTGGTACGGCGAGCAGGACGCGGACTTCGCGCGCTTCCTGCTGGACACCGCCGCCGGCGAGCGGGAGCGCTGGGCGGACCTCATGCCGGATCCGTTCCACCGCCTCCGCCCCGTCGCGGCGCCGGCCACGGGCACCTGGACCAACATCGGCCCCACCCGCGCCGACGTCATCAAGAACGGCAGCACCAGCCTCAACCAGGTGGACAGCGGCCGCCCGCAGACCATCGTGGTGGACCCGAACAACGCGAGCGTCATCTACGTGGCCACCTCCGGCGGCGGCGTGTGGAAGACCACCAACGGCGGCACCAGCTGGACGCCCATCACCGACAGCCTCGGCAGCCTCTCCTGCGGCTACCTGGCCATGGACCCGGCCAACAGCAGCGTGCTGTACCTCGGCCTGGGCGACCCCTTCGACGGCACGGGCATCGGCATCGTGAAGTCGACGGACGGCGGCGCGACGTGGGGCCCGGTCACCACCCTGGGCGCCTCGCGGACCATCCAGTTCGTGATGGTCCATCCCACCAACAGCAACATCGTGATGGTCTCCACCAACACGGGCCTCTTCCGATCCACGGACGGCGGGGCCACCTACAGCGCCGTGGCCTCCATCGCCTCGACGGCCAAGGCCTGGGACATCGCCTGGGCCGGGGGCGCCAACTTCGTCCTGACCCTCGAGTCCGACCCCGCCAACACCTCCGGCGCCACCGCCGGCCAGGTCTGGCGCTCCACCGACAGCGGCGCCACCTGGAGCCAGGTGAGCGGCATCGCCACCACGGCCACCCGCATCTCCGTGGCCTCGGCCCCCGGCACCCGCAGCACCCTCTACGCCATGGCGTCCAACAGCGCCAACAACCTCGACGCCCTCTACAAGAGCACCGACGGCGGCGTGACCTGGTCCACCCTGAGCACCACCGGGATCACCGACATCCTCGGCGGCCAGGGCTTCTACAACCACTGCATCCTCATCGATCCCTCCAACGCCAGCACGGTCTACCTCGGCGGACAGCTCTACCTCGCCAAGAGCACCACCGGCGGTTCCTCCTGGACCAAGAAGACCGACTGGCTCGCCCAGAACGGCCTCCCCTACGTCCACGCCGACTTCCACTGCGGCGCCATGGTGAACAGCAGCACGATGTACGTCGGCACCGACGGCGGCATCTTCAAGTCCACGGACGGGGCCGGGACCTGGACCTCCACGCTGAACGTGGGCATCACCAGCCACCTGATCTACTCGGTGGGATCCAGCCTCAACGCCCCCGACGCCGTCATCGGCGGCTTCCAGGACAACGGCACCCGCGTCCGCAGCACCAACACGACCACCTACAACCAGTACATCGGCGGCGACGGCTTCGGCGCGGTGATGAACGCCACCACCGGCACCACCATGCTGGGCAGCCTGTACTACGACCAGATCTACAAGAGCACCAACGGCGGCACCACCTTCTCCAGCGCCAGCAGCGGCATCACCGAGAGCAACAACTCCACCAACGCGCCCTTCATCACGCGGCTCTGGGTGGGACCCGCCGACGGCACCGGCAACACGATCTACACCTTCTCCAACACCAAGGTCTACAAGTCCACCAACTTCGCCGGCTCCTGGACCGCCCTGGGCGTCTCGGGCCTGCCGACCACCAGCTTCGCCATCCGCAACGTCGGCTCCGCCAAGTCCAACGGCAGCGTGGTGGGCATCGCGGCGAACAGCGGCCGGGTCTTCCTCACCGCCAACGGCGGCAGCTCCTGGACCCAGGCGGGCACGGTGCCCAACGGCGGCTCCTACATGAGCTTCGTGGCCTTCGATCCCACGGACTACAACGTGGTCTACACCTCCTCCGTGGCCCCCGACGCGACGAAGAACCACCTCTGGAAGTCCAGCAACTTCGGCAGCACCTGGACCGCCATCGACGGCAACGGCCTGCCCAGCGGGGTGCCCGTCAACATCGTGCTCGTGGATCCGGGGGACCGGAACGTGGTCTACGCCGGCACCCAGCTCGGCCTCTACCGCTCCGGGGACGGCGGCGCCTCCTGGGCCCGCTGGGGCACGGGGCTGCCCTTCACCAACGTCACCGACATCTGGATCGCCCCGGACTCCAGCAAGGTGCGCCTGGCCACCTTCGGCCGCGGCTTCTGGGAGCTCCAGGGCTCGGTGGTGGTCACGGCGCCCACCATCACCAGCCAGCCCACGAGCCAGACGGTCACCGCCCCGGCCACCGCCACCTTCAGCGTGACGGCTTCGGGCACGGCGCCCCTGAGCTACCAGTGGTTCAGGAACAGCGCGGCCATCAGCGGCGCGACCGCGGCCTCCTACACCACGCCGGCCACCTCCACCGCCGACAGCGGCAGCACCTTCTACGTCACCGTCTCCAACAGCGCGGGCGGCGCGACCTCCAGCACCGCCACCCTCACGGTGAACGCCAGCGCCACCGCGCCCACCATCACGAGCCAGCCGAGCAGCGTGACGGTCACGGCGGGCCAGACCGCCACCTTCAGCGTGACGGCCTCAGGCACGGCGCCCCTCACCTACCAGTGGCAGAAGAACGGCGCCGCCATCTCCGGCGCCACGTCGGCTTCCTACACCACCCCCGCCACCACCACCTCGGACAGCGGCGCCACCTTCCGCTGCGTGGTGACCAACAGCGCCGGCAGCGCGACGTCGAACAGCGCGACGCTGACGGTGAACGCGGCCGCCACGGCGCCCACCATCACCACCCAGCCCGCCAGCCAGACCGTGACCGCGGGCCAGACGGCGACCTTCTCCGTGGCCGCCTCGGGCACCTCGCCCTTCACCTACCAGTGGAGCAGGAACGGCAGCGCCATCTCCGGCGCCACGTCGGCTTCCTACACCACGCCGGCGACCACCACCGCGGACAGCGGGTCCACCTTCAGCGTCGTGGTGAGCAACAGCGTGGGCAGCGCCACCTCCGGCACCGCCACCCTGACGGTCAACCCGGTCTCCGGCGGCACCTTCAACGAGGCCGAGCCCAACGACACCGTCGCCGGCGCCAACGCCGTGGGTTCCGCCTACACGGCGATCCAGGGCACCCACACCGCCACGGGCAACCCCGATTACTTCGCCCTCGTCCTGACGCCCGGCCAGAAGATCACCATCAACATGACCGGCCCCTCCGGCGTGGACTGGGACCTCAAGCTCGTGAACTCCGCCGGCACCCAGCTCGCCATCAGCCAGGGCAGCACGGCCACCGAGAGCGTGACCTACACCAACACCGGCAGCACCAACATGACGGTGTACGCCAACGTCTACGTCTATAGCGGCACCAGCAATTCGCCCTATACCCTGGCGCTGAGCTACGTGACGCCGCCCCCCAGCGTGACCTACAACGAGGTGGAGCCCAACGACAGCCAGGCCACCGCGAACGCGGTGGCAGACAACGTCACGAAGGTCGTGGGCTACATCGGGACGTCGACGGACAACGACTACTTCAAGCTGAACGTGGGCGCGGGGAAGACCCTGAGCGTGGCGATGACCGGCCCGACGGGCACGGGCTACGACTACGACCTGTACTTCTACAACGCGTCGGGGACCCAGCTGGCCAGCGGGACGGGCAGCACGACCACGGAAAACGTGAGCTGGACGAACACCGGCAGCACGACCTCGGTGGTCACCGTGGCGGTGAAGCGCTACGCAGGCTCGAGCACCACGACGCCCTACAACCTGGCGATCTCCCGCTGAGGGGATCCGTTCCCGGGAAAGGCCGCCTTTGGGCGGCCTTTCCATTCCGGGCCCTTCCTAGTGGTCTGCGGGCGTCTCCGTCCCGGGTCCTGGTAGCCTGGGGGTTGAAGTGGTCTGTGCGGGATTGTGAAAATTGCCCGGTTTGGATGGATTCCATCGCCTCCAGGGCCATTCTGAGGGGGTCATGACCGCGTCCGCCGTGCTGGATCCCGCCGCCGCCAGTCCCCTGTACGTGCAGGTGCAGCGGCGCATGCGCGGCCTGATCCAGGAGGGCGCCTGGAAGCCGGGCTCCCGACTCCCGGCGGTGCCGGACCTGGCGGACCGCTTCCAGGTCCACCGCCTGACGGTGCTGAAGGCCCTGGCGGGCCTCAAGCGCACGGGTTGGGTGCAGACGGTGCACGGTCGGGGCTCCTTCGTGCCGGAGCGGCTGCCCGAGGCTCCCGGAGCCCGGATTCCCGTGCACGACTATCCCTTCGAGGGCTCGGACCTGGTGGCCGGGGAGGGCCAGCTCGGCCCCTGGCTCGGGGAGACCCTCCTCAAGGCCCAGGACCGGGCCCTGGTGAGCTTCTCGGCGGGCTTCCCGCCCGCGGACCTGCTGCCGGTGGAGGACCTGCGGCGCCTCCACGCCCAGGTGGGCCGGGAACTGGGGCCCGAGGCCTGGGCCTATGCGCCCCCGGCGGGGCTGCCAGCCTACCTGGACGCCATCGGCCGCTGGCTGGCGGGGCAGGGGGAGCCCATCCCCGAAGGCTGGGGGATCCGCGCGGTGCCCGGCGCCCAGGCGGGCCTGGCCCTGGCGGTGGAGGCCTTCACGGTGCCCGGCGACGCGGTGATCGTGGAGAGCCCCTGCTACCTGGGCGCCCTGGCGCTGCTGAAGGCCCTGGGCCGGGTCGCGGTGCCGGTGCCCGTGGACCGGCAGGGCATGGACCCCGAGCGCCTGGCCTCGGCCCTCCAGCGCACGGAGGCCAAGCTCCTCTTCCTGGTGCCCACCTTCCACAACCCCACGGGAATGACGCTGTCCCGGGCGCGGCGGGAGCGCATCCTGGCCCTGGCCCGCAACCACGGGGCCCGCATCGTCGAGGACGACACCTACGGGGACCTGCGCTTCTCCGGCGCGCCCATCCCCAGCCTGCGCTGCCTGCCTGGGGCGGAGCACGTGCTGCACCTGGGCAGCTATTCCAAGAGCCTGGCGGCCGGGCTGCGCCTGGGCTACGTCATCGCGCCGGAGGACCTGCTGCGGCGGCTGGCGCCCCTGCAGGAAGTGCACACCATCGCCCTGCCCACCCTGACCCAGGCGGTGGTGGCCCGGCACCTGGACTCCGGGGGCTTCGCCCGGCACGTGGCGCGGCTGCGCCGGGCCCTGAAGCGCCGCCGGGACGCGATGGTGGAGGCGGTGCACGAACACTTCCCGCCCGGCACCGAGGTCACGGAGCCCAAGGGCGGGATGCACCTCTGGGTGATGCTGCCCGAGGGCGCGTCGGCCCTGGACCTGCATCGGGAGGCCCTGGCCCAGGGCCTGGGCTTCGCGCCGGGACCGCTCTTCTTCAGCGACGGCCGGGGCACCAACTGCCTCCGCCTCAACTTCTCGACCCACGAACCTGAAACCACCCGGCACGCCGTGGCCCGCTTGGGGCACCTCATCACCACGTCGGCCCTTTCCCGCTAGCCTTCACCCGAGGCCTTCACCCGAGCCATCCACCCGAGGAGGACCCATGAGCACCCTCACCGCCAGCACCGCCTTCGAGCTGCGCCCCGTCCCCACGCCCCTGTCCGAGGCGGCGCGCGCCGCGCGCATGCAGAACCCGGGCTTCGGCAAGGTCTTCACGGAGCACATGGTGACCCTGGCCTGGGACGAGGGCCGCGGCTGGCACGGCGGCGTGCTGAAGCCCTACGGGCCGCTGATGCTGGACCCGGCGGCCTCGGTGCTCCACTACGGGCAGGCCATCTTCGAGGGCTTCAAGGCCTACAAGCAGCAGGACGGCGGCATCAAGACCTACCGCCCCTTCGAGAACGCCGCGCGCTTCAACCGCAGCGCCGAGCGCCTGGCCATGCCGCGCCTGCCCGAGGAGCTCTTCGTGGAGGCCAGCGACATCCTCATCCGCCAGGACGCGGCCTGGGTGCCCTCCGCCATCGGCGAGAGCCTCTACCTGCGCCCGCTCATGATCGCCACCGAGGGCGCCCTGGGCGTGCGGCCCGCGAAGGAGTACCTCTTCGTGCTCTTCGCGTCGCCCTCGGGCTCCTACTTCCCCGGCGGGGTGAAGCCGGTGACGGTGTGGATCAGCGAGGACTACGTGCGCGCGGCGCCCGGCGGCACGGGCTTCGCGAAGTGCGCGGGCAACTACGCGGCGAGCCTCGTGGCCCAGAAGCAGGCCCAGGGCGAGGGCTGCGACCAGGTGGTGTGGCTGGACGCGGTGCACCGCACCTACATCGAGGAGATGGGCGGCATGAACATCTTCTTCGTCTACCAGGAGGGCGGCCGGGCGGTGGTGGTGACGCCGGAACTGACGGGCACGCTGCTGCCCGGCGTGACCCGCAAGAGCCTCCTCGACCTGGCGAAGGAGCTGGGCTACGGCGCCGAGGAGCGCAAGATCTCCAAGCAGGAGTGGGAGGCCGCCGTGAAGGAGGGCCGCATGACCGAGGCCTTCGCCTGCGGCACGGCGGCGGTGATCACCCCCATCGGGAAGGTGAAGTCCGCCCACGGCGAGTTCACGATCAACGGCGGCGGCACCGGCCCCGTGGCCGCGCGGCTGCGGGAGCACCTGCTGAACATCCAGCACGGCGTGGAGGCCGACACCCACGGCTGGATGCACACCGTCGTCTAGAACCCGACGGTCCAGGCTCCCGTCCGGCACCGATCCTTGACCCGCCTGGAATCCAACGGCACACTGGATTTTCCCGCCGCTTGCGGCTCGGGTCTGTAGCTCAGTCGGTAGAGCAGTGGCCTTTTAAGCCATTGGTCGCGGGTTCGAGTCCCGCCGGACCCACCAAGAGCGTCCTCTCGGGGCCATCGTCTAGCGGTTAGGACACCGCCCTTTCACGGCGGCAGCACGGGTTCGATCCCCGTTGGCCCTACCAAGAAGCCGCCGCGAGGCGGCTTTTTGGTGTCCAGGGCCAGAAGGGGATCGAACGGCCACGGCGCTCCCGTGTTTCGGACGCGATGCGTCCTCCCGATCGCCTGCGGCTCTCGGAGGCGGGAACCCTGGTAGGGCTAACCGGAGGACGCGCGAGCGTCCGCAGGCGCAAGCCCGTGCGCAGCCGTGGCCGCGGCCCGGAGCGCGAAGCGCGGAGGGGATCCCCGTTGGCCCGACCAACAGTCGAAGCTCAGCGGGACAGGGCTTCCAGTTCCTCCTCCAGGACGCGCCACTCGCGACGGCGGTTCGGGTTCAGCCGGGCGGCCTCGGCCAGTTCGGTCCTGGCCGCCGCGAGTTCGAGCTTGGCGGTGGCGGGCGGGGTGCCCTTCCAGCGGGCCCGCAGGAGATGGACTTCGGCCTTCAATCCCGCCGCGCGATCGGAATGGGTCCGGGCCGTCTTCAGCAGCGCCTCGACCCGTTCCAGGTGGGGCTGGGGGGATTGCCCGGCCCGGAGCGCCAGTCTGCCCTCCAGGAGCTCCGCTTCGCCCTCCAGGAGTGCCCGTCGCGTGTTCGGCAAGGCCCCCAGGGACTGGCGGGCCTGGCTGAGCGCACGTCTGGCTTCGGAGGGTGTCGGTGCCAGGCTGCGGGCCTCCAGGAGGGCCGCTTCCGCCTGGCCCGCCAGCGCCTCCGGGGCTCCCGGGAGCCGTTTCAGGGCTTCCGCGAAGGCCTGGCGGGCTTCCCGAAGGGTCGGCCGGGGGTCCGCCCCCGCCAGGGCCTCACCTTGCGCCACCACCAGGTGCAAGCGGCCCTCGCCCAGGAAGGCCTGGGCCCGGTAGAGGGGATCGCGTTTGCGGCTCTCCTGGAAGGCGCGGAGGGCCAGGCTGATCCAGGGACGCGGCGGTTCGCCCTTTGCGATGGCCCAGGCCCCGCGGACGGTCTGCAGCGCGCCGAGGATGTTGAAGGAGAGCCCGGAACGGTCATCGCCTTTGAGGGAGGCCTCGATGAGCCGCAGGCCTTCGGCGCAGTGGGTCATCGGATCCCGGCCCTGCTCGAGGTCGAAGGACGCCCACTGCTGGTGGCGACCCGCAAGATCGGCAAGGGTCTCCGAGGCCGACGGATTCTGTTGGAGCACCCGCTCGAAACAGGCCACGCCCTCCCGCCAGGAAGGCAGCGGATCCGCGCCCTGTTCCAGGCGAGCGTCCCCTTCCTCGAACAGCAGGTAGGCGAGCTGTTCGTGGGCCCGGAGCTTGGCCGGATTCAGGCGGAGGGCGGTCCGGGCCGCATCGATGCCCGCCTGAAGGGCCTCCTCGGCCTCCCGCCCATGCTCCCGCAGGTAGACGGCCTTGTTCAGGAAGGCCGCGGCCACCATGACATGGGCATCCTCCGGGGCCCAGTTCTCGAACTTTCCCGTGGCGGCATCCTCCGGCTGCAGCGCCCTGCGGAAGGCGGCGATGGCCGCGTCGAAGCTGGCACAGGGGTCGAGTCCGTGGTTCTGTTCGTATTCGCCCTGCTGGAAGTGGTTGTTCCCCGCCAGGGTCCAGAGGAACCGTTGCTGCCGGGGCGCCAGGTCCAAAGCCTGCCGGATGAAGGTCGCGCTGCGCTGCAACTGGGGACGGGGGTCCTGGTTTCGCAGCAGGGCCTGGTCGGCGAGGTGGGTGGCCACCCAGGCCCGGATCCGGAAGGGCTCGATGTGGTCCGGGGCCACGGCCAGGGCGAGTCCGGCGAGGCGCTCGATGGGCTCCACTTCGGTCTCAGGTGCACCCCAGTTCAGGGCCCGGATCCGCATCCAGGCTTCCCGCTCGAAGGGCGCCGGGTTGCTGCGGGCCACCTCCTGGGCTGCCTGGAAGGCCCGCCGGGCTGCTTCCAGCTCGGCCAGGGCCGGCCCCTTCCGGCCCTGTTCCCACAGGGCCTCGGCCTGCTTGTGATGGACATCGCCTTCCAGGATCTGGGCTTCGTACATCCAGGGGGCCGACCGGAAGGCCTCCTGGGCCTTGGTCAGCGCCTGGGGGTAGCTGTCTTCGAAAAACGCCACGAGCGCTTCGGCGAAGGCGGGGACTTCAAGGTGGGCTTCCCGCGCGGCCAGGCGGAGGTGCTGCAGGGCGGGCGCCTTCAGGCTGGCCTGCAAGGCGACGGTGCGCTGCCGCCGGACCGCCGGATCCTCGATGCCGCGGATCTCCGCCAGGCCCTGCCAGTAGAGTTCCCCCAGCGTCCTGCCCAGGGCGTAGGAGACCTCCGGTTCCCGGTAGCCGAGGTCCCAGGCCCTCTGCAGCTGGGCGCGGGCGTCGGGCCACTCCCCCAGGGCCATGTGCCCCCGGCCCAAGGCGTAGGCCCCCGGCCCCTGGACTGCCCGGCCCTCGCGGACCAGAAGCTGTCCGATGGCGGCCATCCGCTGTCGCACCCGGGCGGTCGCGGGCCGGAGGTCGTGGGCCGGCAGCAGGTGGGCGATCCGCAGCAGGCTCTCGATGCCGCGCACCTCCTCGCCCATGCGCTGGGCGAACACCTGCTGGGCCCGGGCCTGCAGGCGGGTGTGCAGCGTGAGGCCCCCCAGCACCGAGGCCGACAGCACCAGCGCGGCGAGCGCCGCGCTGAGGGCCTTGCGCTTCAGCACCCATTTCCGGACCCGCAGGACGAGGCGCATCCGCTTGGCTTCGATGGCCTGCCGTTCCAGGTAGCGCCCCAGGTCGTCCGCCAGGGCCAGGGCGGATGGATAGCGATGCGCCGCGTCCTTTTCCAGGCACTTCAGCAGGATGATCTCCAGGGCCGAGGGCAGCGCGGGATCCAGCGACCGGGGCCGGGGCACCTCCTCGTCCAGCACCTTCGTCAGGATCTCGCCGTTGCTCGCGCCCAGGAACGGGGGGCGGCCCAGCAGGACCGCGAACAGGGTGGCGCCGAGCCCGTACACGTCGGTGCGGGGGCCCATGCTCCGGGTCTCGCCCCGCACCTGCTCCGGCGCCATGTAGGAAGGCGTGCCCATGACCGTCCCGGTGACCGTCAGGCCGGGCGCCTCCTGGTCCTGGGCGAGGCCGAAGTCCATCACGTAGGGCTTCGGGCCCTCCCCGGTGGCCGCCAGCATGATGTTGGCGGGCTTGAGGTCGCGATGGATGAAGCCCTGGACGTGCGCCGCGTGGATGGCCCGCGCCACCGCCGCCATCACGGCGACCTTCTCCTCGAGCGAGAGGTCCGCCGCCGCGGCGTCCAAGGTCCTGCCGGCGATGAACTCCATCGCGATGTAGGGGCGCTCCGCGTCCTCCCCCACTTCGTAGATCTCGCAGATGTTCGGGTGCCTGACGATGGCCTGGGCGCGGGCCTCCCGCAGGAACCGGCGCATCAGCTCGGGATCCCCCCCGAACATCCGCTTCAAGGCCAACCGCCGTCCCAGGCTCGGATCGAAGGCCAGGTGGACCTCGCCCATGCCACCCCGCCCCAGGAGGGGGCCGAGGATGTAGCGGCCCAGCCGTGCGGGTTCGCCCCCGGCATCCGGTCCGGGCTGCGCCCATTCGGGAAGCTGGCCGTCGCGGGTGGGGTGCGTGTCGCGCCACGGGGGCCGGGCTTCGCCGGCCTCGGCCGACCGCGGGATGCGCTGCGTGGGCCCAGCCTGGTCCTCGCCCAGAAGGCGGGTCCGGGCTTCGGGCGGGGCCTGGGGAAGGGTGGGCTCCCTCCCCAGGAAAGCCTCGATGAGCCGCCTCAGCCGTGCGCTTCCCTTCAACGGGCCACCCTCATGGGCCCGGCTTGGTGGCCACCGCCAGGGCGTGCCCGGTGGTGATGAGCAGATCACCGGGGCCCAGCTGGAGGGTGGAGAGGTTGACCCCCGCGTCCAACGCATTCGGCACCAGGGCGAGGCCCGTGGGGGCGCTCAGGGTGCCCACGGTGCCGCTGAAGCCGACGAGGTTGCCGGGCCGGAACAGGTTGACCGAAGGCGTTCCCGCCAGCAGGGTGGGCGTTCCTCCCACCGGCAGGAAACGGATGACGTGGTTCACGTGATCCGAGAGGTAGGCGTTGCCCGTGGCCGGATCCACGGCCACGCCGTCGGGCTGGTCGCCCGTGCTGGAGGAGGTGTCCGCCTCGAACACGCCGGGTCCGCCATCCGCGTTGACCCGGACCACCGTGCGGCGGAGGACGGCGGCGAGCATGGGGGTGGAACCCGCGCCCCCGGCCGCCGGCGGCAGGGCCCCTCCCTGCTGGACCACGTAGAGGCCCCGGGACCATTTCCCCCCGCTCGAAGTCTTGCCGGGGTCGAGGTAGAACCCCACGCCGGTGGGGGCCTGCAGGGGGTCGCCGAAGGTCGAGGTGCCGGCGAGGTCCGACTCCGTGGTGGTGCTGCCCGCCAGGCCATCGGTCCGTCCCATGATGGACGCTGCGAAGAACAGGCTGCCATCGGGCCTGATGACGAACCGGTAGACCTGGTGGTTCTGGGGATCGCTCACCCACACCGAGGTGTTGGTCGCGCCCGGGTCGCCGAGGTCCGTGGCGATGCCGGTGGGCGCGCTGGTGGACCACAGCGGCAGGGCGCCGCCGGGGTCGATCTCCGTCACGACTCCGGCGGGGGAGATCCGCTTCAGGGCGTGGTGTCCGGTGTCCGCCACGTAGACGACGTGGCCCTTGCCCACCGCGACGCCCCTGGGCGCGAGGAACCCCGTGGCGAAGGTGTCCACGACGCCCTGGGTGGAGATCCGCCGGACGACGTTGTTGCCCGTGTCCGCGACGTAGAGGGTCCCGTCCGTGTCCATGGCGACGGCGTTGGGAGCGTTGAAGCGGGCCGTGGAGAGCCCGCCCTGGTAGGCGATGACGCCGTTGGTGCTGCCGGGGGTGGTGGCGCTTCCGGCCAGCAGGTCGAGGCCCCGCACGATGATGTTCCCCGAGGTCAGGCTCGGGAGCGGCGGGGCATTGAGGCTGTTCCAGGCCGAGAGCGTGAAGGCATGCCGAAGATGCGGCACCACCTGGAGCGGCGGCACCGTGGTGGCCGGAACCGCGAGGCCGTCGAGGGACAGGTGCTCGGGCACGCCCGTGAGCGTCCAGCTCAGGGCGACCGGGGTCTGGCTGTAGTTGAGGGTGGTCTCCGCCGCGGGGCTGAAGCTGAGCAGGTTCACCGGAGCGCTGGGCGCGGCCGTGAAGTTCTTCCCGGTGACATTCGCCCCGCTCACGAGGACGGGCAGGCTGCCCGGGGTGAAGGTGTACCCGGCGAGGGCCGGGGTGACGGTGTAGCTGCCGTTCGCGAGGTTGGAGAACGCGTAGTTCCCGCTGGCGTCCGTGGTGGTGTTGGCGGCTGCCGCGCCCGTGAGGCTGATCTGCACGCCCTGGGAGATGGCTCCGCCCACCGTGCCGGAAATTGTGTAGGTGGTGGGAACGATGGCGGTGGCCGTGAAGTTCTTCCCGGTGACATTCGCGCCGCTCACGAGGACGGGCAGGCTGCTCGGGGTGAAGGTGTACCCCGCGAGGGCCGGGGTGACGGTGTAGCTGCCGTTCGCGAGGTTGGAGAACGTGTAGTTCCCGCCGGCGTCCGTGGTGGTGCTGGCGGCTGCCGCGCCCGTGAGGCTGATCTGGACGCCCTGGGAGACGGCTCCGCCCACCGTGCCGGAAAGGGTGTAGGTGGGAGGAACGATGGCGGTGGCCGTGAAGTTCTTCCCGGTGACGTTCGCGCCGCTCACGAGGACGGGCAGGCTGCTTGGGGTGAAGGTGTACCCGGCGAGGGCCGGGGTCACGGTGTAGCTGCCGTTCGCGAGGTTGGAGAACGTGTAGTTCCCGCTGGCGTCCGTGGTGGTGTTGGCGGCTGCCGCGCCCGTGAGGCTGATCTGGACGCCCTGGGAGACGGCTCCGCCCACCGTGCCGGAAAGGGTGTAGGTGGGAGGAACGATGGCGGTGGCCGTGAAATTCTTCCCGGTGACATTCGCCCCGCTCACGGGGACCGTCAGGCTGCTCGGGGTGAAGGTGTACCCGGCGAGGGCCGGGGTCACGGTGTAGCTGCCGTTCGCGAGGTTGGAGAACGCGTAGTTCCCGCTGGCGTCCGTGGTGGTCGCAGCAGAGGCCGTGCCCGTCAGATTGATCAGGACGCCCTGCTGGACGGCGCCACTGACCGTCCCAGAGAGGCTGAACGTGGAGGGGATCGAAGCTGCGCTGCTACCGCCTCCGCCTCCCCCGCACGCCGCCAAGGCCCATGCCAAGGCCAGGATCACCAACCCCCGCCCCAGCCAACCCAGTGCCCGGCGATCAGGATTCGTCGGGGCGGGAGGGGTGGTGTGAGACTCGGACATGGCGCCTCCAATGGAGGGAAGGAAACCGGGAAGGGCCTGATGAATTGAGGAGGAATGTACTCGCAATCCGCCCCCGTCAGAAGGCGGAACCTGCCGCGAAGGCAGCGCGGCCGCGGGTTCGCTGCTCGGCCAAGGGGGCGCTCCGAGGCCCGGTTTCCACCTCGGAATCTCGACAGGAAGGCGGGGCGGGCGGACCCCGGTCCGGACGACCGCGCCAGGGCGGGGAGACCCGCCCCCCCGGCCCCGGCCGACGTCTCCCGGAGCCCTGGAGAGGATGCCGGCCGGGTCCCCGAGGTGTGGCCCGTGGCATGGGATTCGAACCCACCGCCGGCGTTCCGGTGCCAGGCCGGACTCGCTGCCCGTCCTTTCTGCGCTCACGGGCCACGGGGGAAGTCTGGGCGGGGGGAGGCCGGGGCGCAAGGCTCCTTGGCGCAAGGCTCCGGGGTAAGCTCGAGCCATGCTCACCCCGAAGGACTTCGTTGCGCGATGGCAGGGCTCTGCCGGGGACGAGCGCGCCAACAAGGATTCCTTCCTGCGGGATTTCTGCGCGGCGCTGGGGCTGGACGCGCCGGGGCCGAAGGACACGTCGCCGGGCTACTGCTTCGAGAAGGAGATCCGCCTCACCCACGCCGACGGCACGACCACGGGCTTCATGGACCTCTACCGCGAGGGCTGCTTCGTGCTGGAGGCGAAGCAGGGCGGGAAGGTGGGTTCGCCCAACGCGCGGGGGACGCGCAGCCACGAGCGCTACCTGGAGCGCGCCTTTTGGCAGGCGGTGCGCTACGCCCAGGCACTGCCGAAGCGGCCGCCCTTCCTGATCACCTGCGACATCGGCCATCTGTTCGAGGTGTGGGAGGGCTTCACTGGGGACTACGGCGGCTACGCGCGGCGGTGGACGGTGCGGCTGGAGGATCTGCTCCAGGACGAGGTACAGGCGCGCTTCCGGGCGATCTGGAACGATCCCCAGAGCCTGGATCCGGCGCGGCGCCGGGCGCGGGTGACCCGGGACGTGGCGCAGACGCTGGGGACGCTGGCGAAGGGGCTGGAGGGCCGATTCCCCTCGGAGGCCATCGCACGCTTCCTGATGCGCTGCGTGTTCACGTTCTTCGCGGAGGACACGGGGCTGCTGCCGGCGGACGAGTTCCAGGCGGCGCTGGAGGAGTGGCGGCGGGATCCGAAGGAGTTCCCGGCGGGGCTGGAGGCGCTGTGGGACGCGATGAACGAGGGCGGGCGCTGGGGGCGGAAGAAGCTGCTGCGCTTCAACGGCAGCCTCTTCGCGGAGTCGCTGGCGCTGGATCTCGACGCGAAGGAGATCGAGTTGCTGCACCAGGCGGCGCGCTTCGACTGGGCGGAGGTGGATCCGTCCATCTTCGGGACGCTGCTGGAGAGCGCGCTGGATCCGGCGGAGCGGCACCGGCTGGGGGCGCACTACACGCCGCGGGCCTTCGTGGAGCGGCTGCTGAAGCCGTCCCTGGAGGAGCCGCTGCGGCGGGACTGGGAGCTGGCCCAGGCGGAGGCGTTCAGCCATCTGTCCGAGTCGCCTACTGACCAAGAGAAGGCGAAGGCGCGGGAGGTGCTGCACAGGTTCCAGCACGACCTGGCCCACGTGCGGGTGCTGGATCCGGCGTGCGGGTCGGGGAACTTCCTGGCGGCGGCGTACGATGCCCTGAAGCGGATCGAGGGAGAAGTCCAAAGAAGGCTTCAGGACCTCGGCGAGACGGAGACGCGGCTGGCGCTGGAAGGGCAGGTGGTGACGCCGAGGCAGTTCATGGGGATCGAGGTGAAGCCCTGGGCCGCCGCCATCGCGGATCTGGTGCTGTGGATCGGCCACCTCCAGTGGCACCGCAAGCTGCATCCCGGCCACACGCCCCCCGAGCCCGTCCTCCAGGCCTACGGCAACATCGAATGCCGCGACGCCGTGCTCGCGTGGAAGGGGACGAAGCCCACCGGCCGCACGCGGTGGGATGGCAAGACGTTCAAGAAGCACCCCGTCACCGGCAAGGACGTGCCCGATGAGACCGCGCAGATCGAGATCGAGGAGCTGATCGAACCCCGGCAGGCCGCGTGGCCCGAGGCGGAGTTCATCGTGGGGAATCCGCCGTTCTTGGGTAACAAGCGCATGCGGGAAGCCTTGGGCGACGGCTATGTCGAAGCCCTGCGCTCGGTCTACAAGGACGTCCCTGACAGCGTGGACTTCGTTCTGTACTGGTGGCATCGCGCCGCCGAAGCCGTGCGGCATGGGGAGGCGCGGCGGTTCGGATTGATTACGACCAACAGCCTCACGCAGACCTTTAATCGGCGTGTCGTGTCACATGCGACGAACGGGAAGTCACCCCTGAAACTCATCTTTGCGATCCCGGATCATCCCTGGCACGACATGGGCGCCGCGGTGCGTATCTCTATGACTGTAGGCACGGGAAGTGACGACTCGGCCGAGCCCTGGCTTATTCGCGTACTACTCGAAGGCAGTGGGCTCACCCCTGAAATGGAAGCCGAAGCCGTCGTTGTGAAAGGTCTCCGTGTCGATCGGATCAACGAGGACCTCAGTGGAGGAGCGGATGTTGCCAACGCGCAGGTCCTCAGATCAAACGATCGACTGTCTAGTCGCGGGATGAAACCCGTGGGAGCTGGGTTTCTCACTGATGAAGACACATGGACCAAGTGGGGGAAGCCTTCGCTATGTCGCAGGTTCTACAATGGTCGCGATTTGACAGATGTTCCCCGTGGTGCGCTCGCTATCGATACGTTCGGTCTTACCCTGGAACAGTTGAGAACCAACTTTCCAGAGATCTGTCAGCACCTGTTTGACCGCGTGAAACCAGAGCGGGACCAAATGAAGGACGAGGCCGCCAAAAGGAAATGGTGGCTATTCGAGCGCAATCGGCCGGAATTACGCGATGCATTGGCTGGGATTTCGAAGTTCATCGTCACTCCCTACACATCGAAGCATCGTGTTTTCCAACTACTCGAAACAGATTCGCTTCCTGATGACATGCTCGTAGCGATCGCCAGCGAAGATGCATTCCATCTCGGCGTGCTTAGTTCACGTCTGCATGTCATTTGGGCTGCGGCGGCTGGCACGCGGCTTGGCGTTGGCAACGACCTTCGATACAACAACGCAAATTGCTTTGGCGCCTTCCCCTTCCCCGACGCCACGCCCGCCCAGCAATCCCGCATCCGCGAGCTTGCGGAAACCCTCGACGCGCACCGCAAGGCGGCGCAGGGGCGGGGGGTGACGATCACGCAGATGTACAACCTGCGCGCGAAGCTTAAGGCGGGCGAGGCGTTCACGGAGAAGGAGCGGGAGCTGCATGGACGGGCGCAGACGAGCATCCTGGCGCAGCTCCATGACGACCTGGACGCGGCGGTGGCGGAGGCCTACGGATGGCCGGCGGACCTCAGCGACGAGCAGATCCTCGAGCGGCTGGTGGCGCTGAACAAGGAACGCGCCGAGGAAGAGAAGCGCGGGCTCATCCGCTGGCTGCGGCCGGAGTACCAGGCCAAGGCCGCCGCGCCGGTGGCTGAAGCCCCGCGCCTCGTGCCCGCCGAGGAAGCCGAAGAAATTGCTGCCGTCGCAGCCCCCGCCGCCGCCGGCCCCGCCGAAGCTCGCCCCTGGCCTTCCGACCGCCGCGCCCAGTTCGCCGCCCTGCGCGACCTGCTCCTCTCCGCGCCCCGCCTCTGGACCCTCGAAGACCTCGCCAAGGCTTTCAAGTCGAGGGGCCGCTACCGCGACTCCATCCAAGCCCACCTCGGCGTGCTGGAAGACCTCGGCCTCGTGGAGCGGCTGGACGCGTCCGACGGCCCGCGCTGGCACCGGCCTTCGGCGGCGGCGGGGTAGGGCAGCTCGGACGAAGGAAGATGCGTACACGCAATCAGCCGGTCCCACTCGACGACCTCATCAAAGAGGCAGTGTCCATTCTCGTCGACCCAGGCGATTCGGCTGAGATACAACGGGCCAATCAACACGTACTATCGGCCATCGCGATCTATCAGCGGGATTTGGATTGGTCTCAGCGAAGCACCTCGATCGCGGAGGCCCGGGATGAACTGAGCGAGCTATGCTCTGCGGCCCACCAACTTTCAGCGGCTGTGAAGTCTCTGCACCTGCCGGCGATCGAAGCACTTCAATCCTTTCAAACCTTCGAGCACATGGGCAGAAGGATTCGACCCGGGAAAGGATGGGTGGACGAGTTGGGCAGAGGAGAAATGGCCTGGATAAAGGCGGAAGGGAAAGGCCTCCCATACCGTGATGGCCTTGCTTTCAAGTCAAACTGGGCAGAACGGTGCGAAGCGTTGGCTGAGCTTGCCAGTATCGCGGGAGATCTCGTTCAATCTTGGGAATCTCAATCCGGCGCAAACAATCTCGAAGACCAACGATACGGGAGTCCGGAGTATCGGCTTGTATCGGGCTGCTGCCGCATCGTAGACAGATTCCACAAACCCATCAGTACGAGCCTGCCCCTAGCAAGGTTGATCTCGCAAGCCGCTACTGGCTCAGCCCCGTCAGCACACTGGGGTGAAGCCCACCTGACAAGGGCACGTCGTTGGTGGAGGGAAGTGAGAACGAAGAGCGGGATGACGCCAAATGAAATTTACGATTTAGAGACGAATCTGCAGGTTTCAGATATTCGTTCCCTGCAGGCCAAGGACAAACTGGATTCAATTCCTCCGGACATCCGGGATCTGGCGCTACATCCAGTGCTCATGCCGTCTGCGAACCCATCCGGACCAAAAAAGAAACGAAGGGTACGCACCTAGGCGTAGATTCACGGGGGTGCGTAACTGGACCTCGCCGCTGAGACTCCTACATTCCAGTGAGCAGGGTTCACGATTGGAGGTCAGGGATGTTCTTGATGTACGTCGACGAGAGTGGTGACGCAGGCTCGAACACGAACTCGAGCCGGTACTACATCCTCTCGGGGATGGTTCTCCATGACTCGGCATGGCGAACGGTATTGGACCGCTTGGTGCAGTTCCGTCGTCGCATGAAGGGCATCTACCGACTGAGACAGCGGGACGAAATCCACGCCTCGGCCTTCATACATGCCCCTCTCCATCAGATGAATGGATTGAATCGAGGCCATCGACTAGGGATTCTTCGCGCGTACTTGAAAGAACTCGGCCAGTACCAGGATGTGCGCTTCATCCACGTCATCGTGGACAAGCAGGGCAAGCCACCCGGGACCGATGTGTTTGAGATCGCATGGAAGGCGTTGTTGCAGCGTTTCGAAAACACCATGCAGGGCAGGAACTTCCCAGGGAGTAGCCTGGCCTTGGACTACGGGATGGTCTTGCCCGATGACGGAAACATCGACAGGCTTCGCCATCTCTTGAGGAAGATTCGTGTCTTCAACCCGATCCCAAACCGCTATCCAAGTGCGTCCGGGGCATCCCGAAACCTTCCCATCCGCCTCATTGTGGAAGACCCAGTCCATCGGGACTCCAGGCATTCCTACTTCATCCAATGCGTGGATACGAGTGCCTACTTCCTGCAGCAGTATCTGAATCCGAATAAGTTCATCCGGCAGAAAGGGGCACGGAACTACTTCCTTCATCTTCAACCGGCGCTCTGCCGTGTCGCATCGCCAAGTGACCCGCTGGGGCTCGTACGTCTCTAGATGCCATGAAAAGGGGGGCCTTTCGGCCCCCGGTAGGTCCTACTACGGAAACGAGCCCCGGTTCAGACCTCAGAACCAAGATTAGTCCTTTGCTGATTCCTCGCACAGCATTTTCAAGAGGAGGCCCTATTCGTCACCCAGCCTTGCAGAGACTTTAGGCGGCGGCGGGTTGAGGGCCGGCTGGCGCGGCGGCGCGGCTGGCATAGACTGGCGTATGGCAATCCTTGCCAAGGACACCCCCCATGCCCGCCACCATGAACGTCTCCCTTCCCGAGCCCCTCAAGCGCTTCGTGGACGAGCAGGTGCGGGAAGGCGGCTACGCCAGCACCTCGGACTACGTGCGCGAGCTGATCCGCAAGGACCGCGACGCCGCCGCCCTCCGGGGGCTGCTCCTGGAGGGCCTCGCCTCCGGGCCCGCCGCGCCCGTGGACGACGCCTGGTTCGAGTCCCTGCGCCAGCGCGCGCGCAAGCGACGCGCCCGCTGACCCCGCCATGAAGCCGCGCCGGATCGCCCTCCGCCCCCTCGCGCGGCGGGACGCCGAGGAGGCCGCCGCCTACTACGCCGGCGAAGGGGGCCTCGACCTGGAATTGCGCTTCATCACTGCCCTGGAAGCCGCCTTCCGGCACATCGCAGGCCATCCCCTCAGCGGTTCCCCGCGCTACGCCGGGCTGACGCGACTCGAGGGCCTGCGCTTCCATCCGCTGAGAGGCTTCCCCCACCTCGTGTTCTACCTGGAAGCGGGCGACACCGTGGACATCGTCCGCATCCTCCACGGCGAGCGCGACCTTCCGGCCTGGCTGAGGCCTCCGGACTGACCGAATCACGCCTGAGCTTGGCTCGAGGCCGTCAGGGCTCCACCAGGCCTGCCGTCCACCGCCAGGTACCGAACCCCCCAGACTCATCCCACCTGTGACCGAAGGGACAACCTCCTGACACTAGACTGACCCCGACCGAGGAGTCTGCCGTGGGTACCGTCGTCGAGTACAAAGTCCTCCATCTCCATTCCCAGGATGCGGTCGAGAAGGCCGTCAACCAGGCCATCGCCGAGGGCTGGGAGCCCTCGGGGAGCCTGCAGGTGGTCACCTTCCACAACGCCAATCCCTGGTGGATCCAGGCGATGGTGCGGCGCGCCTGAGGGGCTGCTCCGCCCGTCCAGTGATCGTGAGGCTCCGGGGCTTCGCCCCGCTCAGCCCTTCCACGCCTTGAGGAAGGCCGCCATCTTCTCCCGGCTGTAGCCCTTTCCGTCCTCCAGCGCGCCGGTGTCCTGGCTGTGGAGCAGCCTGCCGCTGGCGTCGAGGACGAAGAAGTGGGGATAGCCCTTGATCCTGGGGAACTGGCCCAGGAAGGCCTCGTTCTTCTGCTCGGGGCTGTAGTTCACGAGGAGCGTGACGAAGTGCTGGTCGCGCAGCGCACGGAGGTCCTTCTGCTCGCCGTAGAAGCGGTCCAGGAGCCGGCACCAGCTGCACCAGTTGCCGCCCACGTCGAGGAGGATGCGCTTGTGGGACTTCCTGGCCTCCAGCTTGGCGGCCTCGAAGTCCTTCGCCACGTCCCGGGACGCGTCGAAGGGTCCCGCCGGAGCGGTCTGGGCCAGCACCGGCAGGGCGAAGGCGAGGGCGGCGGCGAGGCGTCGGGACATGGTCGGCTCCTGGCCGGAGCTTAGCGCACTCACCTGGAGACCTGGACCCCGTCCGCCCCCGCGCGCAAGATGGCTGCACACCCCCCCGGAGCCCCCATGCGCACGCCCGCCCTCCTCGCGCCGGCCCTTCTCCCGGCCGTCTTCGCCTCGGCCCTCCACGCCCAAGCCCAGAAGCCGGCCGCCCCAAACCTCCAGCCGGTCTACGACCAGATCCGTGCCCGCCACGCCGAGTCCGTGAAGCGGCTGCAGGACTGGATCGCGCTGCCCTCCATCGCTGCCGAGGACCTCAACCGCGAGGCCGGGGTCGAGAAGATGATCGCGCTCCTGAAGGACGCCGGCTTCCAGAAGGCCGAGCGCGTGCCCACCCGCGGCAAGCCCGGCGTCTTCGCCACCCTCGACGCCGGCGCGGCGAAGACCGTGGGCCTCTACTTCATGTACGACGTGAAGCAGTTCGATCCGAAGGAGTGGTCCTCGCCGCCGCTGGAGGCTCGGATCGTGGACAAGCCCGGCTTCGGAAAGGTGATGGTGGGCCGCGGCGCCGTGAACCAGAAGGGGCCCGAGGCCGCCTTCCTCGCGGCGCTCCACGCCCTCAAGGGCGCCGGTCTGAAGCCCCCCGTGAACCTCGTCCTCGTGGCCGAGGGCGAGGAGGAGATCGGCTCGCCCCACTTCGCCGACGTGGTGCGCCGGCCCGACATCGAGGCCGCCCTGAAGCGCACGATGGGGGTCTTCATGCCCGGGGCGGGCCAGGGCAGCGACGGCGAGGTCACCGTCAGCCTGGGCGCCAAGGGGGTGGTCGAGCTGGAACTCGTCGCGGACGGCGCCGCCTGGGGCCGCGGGCCCGCCAAGGACGTCCACTCCGCCAACCGCGCGCGGCTGGACAGCCCCGCCTTCCACCTGGTGCAGGCCCTGGCCACCCTCGTGGACGCCGACGGCAATCCCGCCATCGAGGGCTTCGCCGAGAAGGCCCTGCCGCCCTCGGCCGCGGACCTCGCCATGATCGACGAGGCCGCCAAGCGCCAGAGCGAGGCCGCCGCCAAGGCCCAGATGGGCGTGAAGGCCTGGGCCCGGAACGCCGGCTGGCGGGATTCCCTCCTGGACCTGGTCTCCCGGCCCACGGTGAACCTCGAGGGCCTGGTGGCGGGCTACACGGGCCCCGGCGGCAAGACCGTGCTGCCCCACCGCGCCGTGGCCAAGCTCGACCTGCGCCTGGTGCCCGGCATGACCTTCGACGGCGCCGTGGCCGCCCTCAAGGCCCACCTCGCGAAGCAGGGCTTCGGCGACATCGCCGTGAACCCCAGCGGCGGCTACGACCCCACCCAGACCTCCCCCGACGCGCCCCTGATCCAGAAGCAGGTGGCGACCTACAAGCGCTACGGCATCGAGGCTCCCCTGTGGCCCCGCAACGCCGGCTCCTACCCCGGCTGGGTCTTCACCGGCGCGCCCCTCAACCTGCCCGCGGGCCACTTCGGCCTGGGCCACGGCAGCGGCGCCCACGCCCCGGACGAGTACTTCCTCATCGAAAGCGCGAACCCGAAGCTGATGGGCTTCGACGATGCCGTGCGCTCCTACGTGGACTACCTCTTCGAGCTGGCGCGCTGAGGCCCCGGCCTCCGCACGGACCCTGCGGGTAGGCCCGTCGACTTGACGGGCGTCATAGTTGGGCGGCCCCACCCTTGGGCTGCCTCTCCACGTTCCTGGGGAAGCCCGCAGGAATCCGCCGTCCTCCCGGCACCTCCCGGGGGGCAGGAACTCCGCGCCTGCATCGACCGGAGGTGCCCATGACGGCCCTGGCGGTGATCCTCGCCCTCCTCACCGGCGTGCTGGGGGGCGTGTCCATCCTGCTGGCCCTGGAGGTGCGCCGCCTCTCGGCGCGCCTCCAGGGCTTCCTGGACGCCAGCGAGAAGGCCCTGGCCTCCGTGGTGCAGGACGCCCGGGAGGCCCGCCTGCGCTGGGAGCGCCTCTCGGACCAGGTGGAGGCCGCCGCCGCCCCCCTCGCCCGGGCCGGCGCCCTGGCGGACCGCGTCGCCGGCGACCTGGAGGCGGCGAGGGTCCAGTACCGCGAAGGGCTGGTGTCCGCCTCCCACCTGGCCGGGTGGGCCGCCGGCGCCTTCCGCCTCGTCCAGGACCTCCTGGCGGAACGCCGGGCCGCCCGTTCGCCGGAAGCCCTGACGCCGGCGCCCGCCGAACCTCCCGCCCCCGAACCCGCCCTCACCGGGGCCGCCGCGGCCCCGTCTTCCCAAGGAGACATCCCATGAACCAGACCAACGCCCCTCCCTTCGGCACCCTGGCCCTCGCCTTCCTCGCCGGCGCCGCCGTCGGCGCCGTGGTGATGGCCCTCACCACCCCCAAGACCGGGCCCCAGGTGCGCGACGACCTGAAGGACCTGGGCATCCGCATCCGCGCCAAGGCCGCCGGGCTCCTCCCGAAGGACCGGGAGGAGGCCCAGACGCCCGTCTAGGGCGCGGGCATCCCGGGAAGCCTCCGCTCCGGCGGAGGCTTCCGCGTTCCGGGGCGAGCCTGCCCCGCCCGTTCGGCGGGACCTCCCGGCGGCCGGGCCTCCGGGACCCTCCGCCGGGCCGTGACCCTCGGGGTTTGAGGTAGTCTGGCCTCCTCATCCCCCGGCCTTCCCAGGCAGGAGCCTCCGGAGTCCCCATGCGCCCCGCCCCCCTCGCCCTCCTCCTGGCCGCCGCGCCGGCCCTCGTGGCCCAGGCCCCGGCCCTCACCGCCGACCAGGTCATCGCCAAGCACCTCGAAGCCGAAGGCGGGGTGGCCCGCCTGAAGGCCGTGAAGTCCCGACGGATGTCCGGGCATCTGGTGGGCGCCCCCATGGAGATCCTCCTGGTGGCGGAGAACCGGCGCCCCGCCGCGTTCAGGGTGGACGTCACGCTCCAGGGACAGACCCAGTCCACCGGCTACGACGGCAAGGCGGGCTGGCGGGTGAACCCCTTCGCCGGCTACGGGGGCAGCAAGGCCGCCGAGCCCATGACCGCCGACGAGCTGAAGGACGCCGAGGTGCAGGCGGACATGGACGGGCCGCTGGTGGACTACGCCGCCAAGGGCCACAAGGTGGAGTACCTCGGGACGGAGTCCGTGGAGGGCGCCCCCGCCCACAAGCTGCGGGTGACCCTGAAGAACGGCAATTCGACCACGATGTTCTTCGACGCCGACTCCTTCCTGAAGGTGAAGGAGACCACCAAGCGCGTGATGCGCGGCCAGGAGGTCGAGATCGAGAGCGTCTTCGGCGACTACAAGGAGGTCGGCGGCCTCCTCTTCCCCCACTCCGTGGAGCAGGGCGCGGTGGGCATGCCCCAGCGCCAGAAGATCCAGATGGACAAGGTGGAGCTGGACGTGGCCCTCGCCGACGACCGGTTCAGGACGCCGCCCCCGCCACCGGCCCCCAAGGCCGAGGACGCCAAGCCCGCGCCGAAGGCCGACGTCCCGAAGGCCGACGCCCCGAAGGGGGACCTCCCCAAGGCCGACCCCAAGCCCGCCGAGAAGAAGGGCTGAGGACGCCATGCGACCGCGCCGGCTCCTTCCCCTCCTCCTGACCGGCGCAGCCGTGGCCCTGGTGGCCCCCCTCCCGGCGCAGGCGCCTTCCGGGTCCCCAGGGCAGGCCCCCCAGGACGCCGTCAAGCTCGACGCCGACGCCCTCTCGGGACTCCAGGCCCGCAGCATCGGGCCCGCCGTGATGTCCGGCCGCATCGCCGCCATCGACGGCCACCTGGACCAGGGCCGCCTCACCCTCTACGTGGGCGCGGCCAGCGGCGGCGTCTGGAAGTCCCAGAACGGCGGCACCACCTGGAAGCCGGTCTTCGACAAGCACGCCCAGAGCATCGGCGCCATCCGGGTGGACCCGTCCAACCCGAAGACCGTGTGGGTGGGCACCGGCGAGTCCTGGGTGCGCAACAGCGTCTCGGTGGGCGACGGCGTCTACAAGAGCACCGACGCCGGCGAGACCTGGACGAGGATGGGCCTGCCCGACAGCGAGCGCATCGCCGGCATCGTGGTGGACCCCACGGACGGCAACACGGTCTACGTCGCGGCCATGGGGCACCTCTGGAGCGGCGGCGGCGAGCGCGGCCTCTACAAGACCACCGACGGCGGAAAGACCTGGAGCCGCGTCCTGCACTCCAACGAGGACAGCGGCTGCGCCGCCGTGGCCATGGACCCGAAGGACCCGAAGGTCCTCTACGCCACGCTGTGGCAGCACCGCCGCCGGCCCTGGGCCTTCGAGAGCGGCGGCCCCGGCGGCGGCCTCTTCAAGTCCACGGACGGCGGCGCCACCTGGACGAAGTTGAACGGCGACCCCCGGCGGGGCCTGCCGACGGGCGAGGTGGGCCGCATCGCGGTGGCCGTCGCCCCCTCGGACCCGAAGCACGTCTACGCCGTGGTGGAGGCCAAGGACGGCGCCATCTTCCACAGCGCGGACGGCGGCGAGACCTGGACCCGGGGCAACGCCGGGCCGAACATCACCGTCCGGCCCTTCTACTTTTCCCTCGTGCTCGTGGACCCGAAGGACCCGATGAAGGTCTACAAGCCGGGCTTCGAGCTGAGCGCCTCCGAGGACGGCGGGAAGAGCTTCGCCACCATCGCCCAGGCCACCCACAGCGACCACCACGCCCTCTTCTTCCATCCCCAGAACCCGGAGGTGATGTACCTCGGCACCGACGGCGGCGTCTTCGTCAGCGAGGACCGGGGCAACAAGTGGCGGATGGTCCCCAACCTGCCGGTGGGCCAGTTCTACCACGTGAGCGTGGACATGGCGCGGCCCTACCACGTCTACGGCGGCCTCCAGGACAACAGCAGCTGGCGGGGCTCCTCCTCGGTGAACCTCTCCAACAAGCACTGGACCAACCTCTACGGCGGCGACGGGTTCTGGGTCTTCCCCGACCCCACGGACCCGCGCTACGTCTACGCCGAGTCCCAGGGGGGCGAGATCGGTCGCGTGGACACCCTGACCATGACCTCCCGCAACGTCCAGCCCCAGGCCGCCGCCGGCGAGCCGAAATACCGCTGGAGCTGGAACACGCCCATCCACATGAGCCCCAACGAGCCGGGCACGCTCTACACCGGCGCCCAGTACCTCTTCCGGTCCCGGGACAAGGGGGCGACCTGGGAGCGGCTGGGCGGCGACCTGACCACCAACGACCCGAAGAAGCAGCAGCAGGAGGAGAGCGGCGGCCTCACCATCGACAACAGCGCCGCCGAGACCCACTGCACCCTCAACTCCATCTCCGAGAGCCCGCGGAACGGGAAGGTGCTCTGGGTGGGGACGGACGACGGCAACCTGCAGGTGAGCCGGGACGGCGGGAAGAGCTGGACGAACGTGGCCGCCCACGCCACCGGCGTCCCCAGGGGCACCACCGTCTCCTGGGTGGAGGCCGGGATGTTCGCCGAGGGCACCGCCTTCGCGGCCTTCGACGGCCACGCCGGCGGGGACATGAAGACCTACGTCCTGCGCACCGACGACTTCGGGAAGACCTGGACCAGCCTCGCCACGCCGGAGCTCCAGGGCTACGCCCACGTCATCAAGCAGGACCCGGTGAAGCCGGACCTCCTCTACCTCGGCACCGAGGCGGGCCTCTTCGTCAGCGTGGACGGCGGGAAGGCCTGGGCCCAGTTCAAGGGCAGCGACATGCCGGCGGTGGCGGTGCGGGACCTGGCCATCCATCCCCGGGAGCACGACCTGGTGCTGGCCACCCACGGCCGCGGCCTCTGGATCATCGACGACCTCACGGCCCTGCGGGCCCTCACGCCCCAGACGCTCCAGAAGGACGTGGCCCTGCTGCCCACGCGGCCCAACGCCAAGCTGGACATGGCCAGCGACGGCTGGATGGAGGGCGACGCGGTGTACGAGGGGCAGGACCGTCCCGGCGGCGCCGCCATCGCCTACTGGCAGCGCAAGCGCCACCTCGTGGGGGACCTCCGGGTGGAGATCCTCGGGGCGAAGGGGGAGGTGCTCCAGACCCTGTCGGGAAACAAGCGCCGGGGCTTCAACCGCATCTACTGGAACCGGCTGATGCAGGCCCCCCGGGCCGCCACGGGGGCCAACCTCTTCGACGGCTTCATCGGCGCCGGCCCCGAGGTGCTGGAGGGGACCTACACGGTGCGCCTCACCAAGAACAAGGAGGTGCTGACCGCGCCCCTGGTGATCGAGGCGGACCCCCAGTCCCCCTGGACCCGCAAGGACCGGGAGGCGAAGTTCGGCACCGGCATGGCCATGTTCGCCATGGTCGAGGACCTGGCCTTCCGGGCCCAGCAGGTGCTGGACCTGAAGGCGGGGATCGCCGAGCGCCTGGCCAGGGCCCCGGAGGCCGCCCTCCAGGGCCGCCTGCAGGCGCTGGCCGGGGAGGCCGAGAAGGTCCGGGGCGTCCTGGTGAGCACCAAGGAGGCCGGCGGCGCCATCACGGGGGAGGAGCGCCTGCGGGAGAAGCTGGCCAAGCTCTACAACCGGGTCCTCTTCCAGCCCGGGCCCCCGAGCCCCTCCCAGCTGGACCGGGTCGCGGCCCTGAAGGCCGAGCTCGCCACCGCCTTCGCCGACGTGGACCGGCTCGGCGGGAAGGGGCTCGCGGAGCTGAACGCGGAACTGCGGAAGGCCGGGCTCGAGCCCCTGGCCCTCCTGGACCGCGCGGCCTGGGACGCCCGGACGAAGAAGTAGCCGTCCCGCCGGACGCGGAAAGGGGGCGCCGCGCGGCGCCCCCTTCCCTCCGTCCGCCCCCCGCCGGGATCAGCCCAGCAGCCCCTCCAGGAAGGTTCCCGGGTAGACGCAGCCCTCCAGGCGGTCCGGGCCCGTGCTGAGGTAGTCGATGGGCACCTCCACCGCCTCGGCCAGGGCCTCGAGGTAGGCCTGGGCGGAGGCCGGAAGCTCCGCGTGGGCCTTGAGGCCCCGCGTGCTGCCCCAGCCGTCGAAGAAGCGGACCTCGGGCCGGAGCTGCTTCCACTCCGAGGCGCAGCTCGGGAGCGCGCGGCTGACGCCGCCCTCCCCGTCCCGGTAGCCCACCACGAGGCCCACCCGGTCCAGGCCGTCCAGCACGTCCAGCTTCATGATGGCGAGGCCGTCCACGCCGTTCGTACGGCAGGCGTGGGCGGTGATGGGGGCGTCGAACCAGCCGCAGCGCCGGGGGCGGCCGGTGGTGGTGCCGAACTCCCGGCCCACCTCCCGCAGCCGGTCCCCGGTGGCGTCCAGGAGCTCGCTGGGCATGGGGCCCGCGCCCACCCGGGTGGTGTAGGCCTTGGCGATGCCCAGCACCCGGTGCAGGGCCTTGGGGGGCAGGCCCGTGCCGGTGAAGAGTCCGCCCAGGGAGCAGTTGGAGCTGGTGACGAAGGGGTAGGTGCCGTGATCCAGGTCCAGGAGCGTCGCCTGGGCGCCCTCGAAGAGGATGGGCTCCCCCCGCTCCCAGGCCGCCAGCAGGTGGCCCTGGGCGTCGCCGATGGCGGGGAGGAGCGGTTCCGCGAGGCGCAGCAGGTCCGCCACCAGGGCCTCCAGCTCGGGCAGGTTCGCCGAGGCGCCCAGGCGCAGGCGGACCTCCTCGTAGCCCGGCCGGATGCGCTCCGCCAGGGTCTCCGGATGGCGCAGGTCCCCCAGGCGGACGCCCATGCGGGCGGCCTTCATCTCGTAGGCCGGTCCGATGCCGCGGCCGGTGGTGCCGATCCGGCTCGCGCCGCCCTCCCGCCAGAGGTCCAGGGCGATGTGGTGGGGCAGGATCACGTGGGCCTTGTCGCTCAGCAGCAGGCGGCCCTCCAGGTCGAAGCCCCGCTCCTTCAGGCGGGCCAGCTCCTGGTTGAAGACCTCCAGGTTCAGCACCACGCCGCTGCCCACCACGAGGAAGCAGCCCGGATGGAGGGCGCCGCTGGGCACCTGGTGGAGGGCGATGCTCTTCCCGTCCACCACCACCGTGTGGCCGGCGTTGTTGCCCCCCTGGAAGCGCACCACGTGGCGGAACTTCGGGGCCAGCAGGTCCACCACCTTGCCCTTGCCCTCGTCGCCCCATTGGAGGCCCAGGATGGCCAGATTCTCCGCTCTGCTGCCCATGGCGCGATCTCCAATGTTCCAGACTAACGGGCCTTTCCCACCCTTCCCAGCCTGGATTCCCGCCCGGCCGCGCGGGATCGGGCCGGGCAAAGGCTGGACCGCCGCGCTACCCTGGATGCGCCGGGTTCCCGTCCGCGGGAACCCGGCAGCCCGTCCGGAGCACCCGGCGGAGGGAGCCCCCATGTTCGAAAAATTCACCGAGAAGGCCCGGCGGGTCATGTTCTTCGCCCGCTACGAGGCCAGCCAGTTCGGTTCGGAGAGCATCCAGAGCGGCCATCTCCTGCTGGGGCTTCTGCGGGAATCGGAGAAAACCAGCACCCAGCTCCTGGAACGGATGGGCGTCTCCGTGAGTGGCCTCCGGGAGCGCCTCGTCGCGGCCCTGACCCCGAAGGACAAGAAGATCGTCCCCAGCTCCACCTCCATCGACATCCCCATGGAGGAGGAGGTCAAGCGCATCCTCCAGCACGCCACCGCCGAGAGCGCCAAGCTGAACCACAAGCACGTGGGGGCCGAGCACCTGCTGCTGGGCATGCTGAAGGAGGAGGCTTCCCTGGCCGGACGGCTGCTGAAGGAGGGGGGCGCGGACCTCATCGCCGCCAAGGAGATCCTCCTGGAGGCCACCAAGGAAGAGAAGATCGCCAAGAAGAAGAAGGAGCACCCGCTCCTGTCCGAATTCGCCCGGAACCTCTCGGAGATGGCCGAGCGGGGCATCTTCGACAACCTCATCGGCCGCGAGACCGAGGTGGAGCGCATCGTCCAGATCCTCAGCCGGCGCCGGAAGAACAACCCGATCCTCCTGGGCGAGGCGGGCGTGGGCAAGACCGCCATCGTGGAAGGCCTGGCCCAGCGCATCTACGAGGGCAACGTGCCGGCCACCCTGGCGGACAAGCGCATCTACGCCCTGGACCTCAGCCTCGTGGTGGCCGGCACCAAGTACCGCGGCCAGTTCGAGGAACGGCTCAAGTCCATCATCGCCGAGGCCTCCAAGGACCCCAGCGTGGTGCTCTTCATCGACGAGATCCACAGCCTCATCGGCACCGGCGCCGCCGAGGGCAGCCTCGACGCGGCGAACATCCTCAAGCCCGCCCTCAGCCGGGGCGAGATCCAGTGCATCGGCGCGACCACCCACAAGGAGTACGTGAAGTACATCGACAAGGACCGCAGCCTCGTGCGTCGCTTCCAGCCCGTGGCCGTGAACCCGCCCGACGAGGCGGAGTCCCTGCGCATCCTCAAGGGCATCAAGGAGCGCTACGAACTGTTCCACCGGGTCCGCTACTCCGAGAAGGTGCTGGAGTCCTCGGTCTACCTCTCCAACCGCTACATCACCGACCGCTTCCTGCCCGACAAGGCCATCGACCTCCTGGACGAGGCCGGCGCCCGGGTGAAGCTGCGGGGCGGCGCGCCCGTGGGCGAGAGCCACGCGGCGGAGGAGGAGCTGCACCGGGTCATCAACGAGATGAACGAGGCGGTGCTGGCCCGGGACTTCGAGCGCGCGGTGCTGCTCCGCCAGAAGGAGCTGCAGCTCCGCGAGGAGGTGCAGAAGCACCGCCCCGAGGCCGGCGAGGACTACGCCCTCTTCCCCGAGGTCACCGAGCGCGACATCGAGGACGTGGTGGCCTCCTGGACCGGCATCCCGGTCACCGCCCTCAAGAACGACGAGAAGGCGAACCTGGCCCACATGGAGGAGAAGCTCAACACCCGCGTCATCGGCCAGACCGAGGCCGTCTCGGCCGTCAGCCGCGCGGTGCGCCGCGCCCGCACGGGCCTCAAGAACCCGAACCGGCCCATGGGCTCCTTCCTCTTCCTCGGCCCCACCGGCGTGGGCAAGACCGAGCTGGCCAAGAGCCTGGCGGCCTTCCTCTTCGGCGACCCCAAGAAGATGATCCGCTTCGACATGAGCGAGTTCATGGAGAAGCACGAGGTCTCGAAGCTCCTCGGGGCGCCTCCCGGGTACGTGGGCTACGAGGAGGGCGGCATGCTGACGGACCGCATCCGCCGCAATCCCTACTGCGTGGTGCTCTTCGACGAGGTCGAGAAGGCCCACCCGGACATGATCAACATCCTGCTGCAGATCTTCGACGACGGGCAGGCCTCCGACGCCTTCGGCAACATGGTGGACTTCAAGAACACCATCATCATCCTCACGAGCAACGTGGGGAGCCGCGAGCTGCTGAGCGACAAGAACCTGGGCTTCCTCGAGCAGGAGACCCGGCCCGACGCCAAGAGCGCCGACGTCCTGAAGGTGCTGCGGCGCACCTTCCCGCCCGAGTTCCTGAACCGCATCGACGAGATCGTGGTCTTCAACCGCCTGGGCGACGAGGAGCTGCGCCTCATCGTGCGCCTGCTCATCGAGGACCTGAACAAGACCCTGGAGAAGCACCACCTCGTGGTGACCCTCACGGACGCGGCCTGCGACTGGCTGGTGAAGACCACCGTGCGCGACCGCGCCTACGGCGCGCGGCCCCTGCGGCGCGCCATCCAGAAGCAGATCGAGGACCCGCTGGCCGAGCTCATGGTCAGCCGGGAGGAGGTGCCCGCGGGCGTGGTGCACTTCGACCTCCAGGACGGAAAGCTGGTGCCCGCCTTCTCCGAGGCCGCGGCAGAGATGGCGGGAGTGAACGGATGACGAAGCTGGATGCGATGTTCCGCCGGGCGGGCGCCGGGCGGGTCGGGAGGGTGCTGCCCCCCGCGCTGGTGCTCCTCCTCGCGGCCGGGGTCCCGGCCCGGGCCCAGGAGAGCGAGACGATCCGCAAGATCGAGGTGGTGGGGGCGGTCAAGTCCACCGCCGAGACGGTGATCTTCCGCTCGGGGCTGAAGGTCGGGGACGACCTCCGGAACGTGGACCTCACGGCCGTGCTCGAGAAGCTGTGGGCCGTGGGCCTCTTCGACGACATCAAGTTCGAGGTCGAGGACGAGCCGGGAGGGAAGAGGATCGTCATCCGCGTCGCGGAGCGTCCGCTGATCAAGGAGGTGGACTTCCGCGGCGGAACGGAGATCGGCGTCACCAACCTCAAGGACAAGGTCAAGGAGAAGAAGCTCGAGATCAAGCCCGACAGCCCCTACGACCCGGAGGCCGCCCGGAAGATCAAGGCCCTCATCGTGGAGCAGGCCGCGGAGAAGGGCTTCCGCAACCCGGTGATCGACGTGAAGCTCGAGCAGACGGGCTCGGGGACGGCGCGCCTGGTCTTCGACATCAAGGAGGGCGGGAAGGTCCGGATCTACAAGGTGGTCTTCCGCGGCAACCGGGTGTTCAGCCAGGGCCAGCTGGCCTCGGCGATGCAGAAGACGCGGAAGCACTGGATGTTCTCCTGGCTCACGAGCCACGACCTGCTGGTGGAGAAGAACCTCGAGGAGGACCTCAAGCTCGTCAAGGAGCTGTACTGGAGGAACGGCTACAAGGACGTCTTCGTCGGGACGCCCGTGATCGACGTGGCCGACTTCACCACGGCCCGCCAGAAGCGGCGCAACGAGAAGCGGGCCCTGAAGGGGCTTTCCGCCAAGTACGACACGCGCGCCACGATGACGATCCCGATCCTCGAGGGCGAGCGGTACTTCGAGGGGAAGCTGAAGGTGGAGGGCAACGAGAAGCTCTTCAACGAGGCCTTCTTCCGCACCAAGATCGCGGAGGCCAAGCGCGACAACCGGTCCTGGCTGGCCAAGTTCCTCAACCTGAAGCCGTCCACGAAGGACCTTCCCGACGACCAGCGCCGTCCCTTCGACCTCGACGCGCTCAACAAGGGCCTGGACAAGGTGAAGGAGGCCTACGCGGACGCGTCTTACATCGCCTTCCGCGCCGAGAAGAAGCTGGAGGTCCGGGATGACCGGGGCGTCAAGAAGGTGGACGTGACCGTGAAGGCCGACGAGGGCGAGCCCTTCACCATCCGGCGCATCACCTTCGAGGGCAACACGACCACCAAGGACAAGGTTCTCCGCCGGTCCATGCTCCTGAAGGAGGGGGACGCCTTCGGCGCCTCCGCCTTCAAGGACTCGTACACCGGCCTCGGGCAGCTCGGCTTCTTCGACGTGAAGAACCAGGAGCCCAAGGTGGACTTCGTGGCCGACAAGCCCCAGGTGGACGTCACCATCCGGGGCGAGGAGTCCGGGGTGAACGAGCTGCTCTTCCAGGGCGGCTATGGATCACTGTTCGGGTTCTCCCTCGGCCTCAGCTTCAGCACCAAGAACCTGGGAGGTGGCGGCGAAGTGCTCTCCTTCGCCTACAACGGCGGCAAGTTCCAGCGGAACTTCAGCGTCGGGTTCACCGAGCCCTACGTCTTCGACCTGCCCTACTCCTTCGGCGCCAGCGTCGCCAACGGGGCCACGGAATACGACGCCAGCCGGGTGGGCGCCGACCTCGCCTACAAGCAGTACACGCGCTCCCTGGGCGTCTCCACGGGGACGCGGCTGTCCACCTTCCTCCCCGGACGGGCCGCCTGGACCTTCTTCACCTCGGTGGGGATCGGATACAACTTCTCCATCGTCCGCATCGAGGGCGGGCGCAACTTCGCCTTCCGGGACACCAGCAGCCAGCTCACCTCGACGCTGACCACCAACATCGCCTACTCCACGGTCAACCACCCCTTCAAGCCGACCTCGGGCACGCGGCTCTCCCTCTCGCTGGAGTACGGCGGCTGGCAGTTCGCCACGGACAAGCCGTTCATGCGGACCACCACGGAATTCGCCACCTTCGGCAACATCGCGGACCGCCACATCTTCGCCTTCAACACCAGCTACGGCTACCTCCGCAACCTCGGCGCCTCCGACCTTCCGTACTACCAGTACTTCCGGCCAGGCGGAGAGAACACGATCCGGGGCTACCGCTACGGGCAGGTGGGCTCCCTCATCCTGGACAACTTCGGCCGGGCGGTGGTGGTGGGCGGCAACAAGCAGTTCATCGCGAACGTGGAGTACCAGTTCAAGGTGGCCGACCAGTTCCGCACCGTGCTCTTCTACGACGCCGGCAACGCCTGGGGCCCCGGGACCCGCGTCTTCAGCCAGAACAGCGTCGAGTACCAGTCCACCAGCGGGACGCTCTCCTTCAGGAATCCCGTCCTCCTCCGCTCCGCCGGCGTCGAGCTCCGGTTCTTCCTCCCCATCAGCCCGGCGCCCCTGCGCCTGATCTGGAGCCGCAAGCTCAACCCCTACCCCTTCGATTCCGAAGGCCGCACCGACTTCCAGTTCTCCATCGGCACCACCTTCTGAGCCTCCCGCCGTGCCGGCTCGGGGCGCGAAGTTCCCAGGAATCCCGGAGCAATTGGCGCTTCGCGGATCCCGGGGAGCGGGATAGACTGGACCTTTTGGGAGCATCCATGCGCCGTTTCCTCTTCGCCGCGGCCCTCGCCGCCCTGCCCGTGATGGCCCAGGACGTGGCCACGGCCCGCATCGCCATCTTCGCCCCCGACCAGGTCATCCAGGTCTCGGCCCGCGGGAAGAAGCTCTTCGCCGAGGTCGAGGCCAAGGGCAAGGAGCTCCAGGACCGGCTGAAGGCCCGCGCGGACTCGCTCCAGGCCAAGGAGCAGCAGCTCAAGTCCACCAGCCTCTCCGACGAGGGGCGCGCGAAGCTCCAGCGGGAACTCCAGGATGGCGAGATCGAGGTCCGCCGGATGCAGGAGGACAGCCAGAAGGAGTTCAACAAGGTCCAGGAGAAGGTGATGAAGGTCTTCCAGGAGGAGGTGGGCCCCATCGTCAAGCAGGTCTCCGAGGAGTGGAAGCTGCAGCTCCTGATCCAGTACGGCCGCGAGTCCGCCGGCTTCCTGCTTCCCGTGGACGACAAGTGGGCCACCGCCTTCACCGCGGAGGTGGTGAAGCGCTACGACGCCAAGTACCCCGAGGGCGCTCCGGCCGCCAAGCCCGCGGCCAAGCCCGCCCCGGCCCCCGCGAAGAAGAACTGAGTCCGGCCCCGTCCCCGGAGCGGCGCCGGAAGGCGCCGCTTCGGCGTTCCGGAGGCCCTCAGCGCCCGGTGGAGCCGTAGCCGCCGGCCCCCCGGGCGGTCTCGCCGAGGTGCTCCCGGTCCGCCGCCGGAGCCCAGTCCCAGGCCTCGCAGCGCGCCAGGAGGAGCTGGGCGACGCGCTCGCCCCGGTGCAGGTCGAAGGGCTCGGCGCCGTGGTTCACCAGCAGCACCATCACCTCGCCGCGGTAGTCGGCGTCGAGGGTGCCCGGCGCGTTGAGGACCGTGACGCCGTGGCGCAGGGCGAGGCCCGAGCGCGGCCTCACCTGCCCCTCGAAGCCCGGCGGGATGGCCATCACCAGGCCCGTGGGCACGAGCCGCCGCTCGCCGGGCCGGAGCACCCAGGCCTCCTCCACGGGGATCGCCGCGCGGAGATCCATGGCGGCGGCGTGCGCGGTGGCGAAGGCGGGAAGCTCGAGGCCCTCGGCGTGGGGCAGGACGTGGACGGGGACGCGCAGCATGGCCGGGGCTCCCTTCACTCGAAGACGACGGTGCGGTTGTTGTAGGTGAGCACCCGGCGCTGGAGGTGCAGCCGCACGGCCCGCGCCAGCACCACACGCTCCAGGTCCCTGCCCTTGCGCACCAGGTCCTCGACCGTGTCCCGGTGGCTCACGCGGATGATGTCCTGCTCGACGATGGGGCCCGCGTCCAGGTCCGGCGTGACGTAGTGGGCCGTCGCGCCGATGACCTTCACGCCCCGGGCATGGGCCTGGTGGTAGGGCATGGCGCCCGCGAAGGCCGGCAGGAAGCTGTGGTGGATGTTGAGGATGGAGGGGAAGGCCTGGATGAAGGCGTCACTCAGCACCTGCATGTACTTCGCCAGCACCACCAGCTCGATGCCGCGCTCCTTGAGCGCCTCCAGCTCCAGGGATTCCGCGGCGGCCTTCGTGTCCGCGGTGACGGGCACGTGGAGGAAGGGGACGCCGAACTGCGCCGTCACGGGCTCGAGGTCGGGGTGGTTGCTCACCACCAGCGCGACGTCGCAGCGCAGCTCGCCCGCCCGCCAGCGCCAGAGGAGGTCCAGCAGGCAGTGGTCCTGCCTGCTGCACCAGAGGGCGACCTTCGGCACCTCGTCGGAGAAGTGCAGGGACCAGCTCCCGCCGAAGGGCTCCGCGGCCTCGCGGACGCGACCGGGCAGCGCCTCCCGCCCGATGCCGAAGCCCTCCAGCTCCCATTCGATGCGGCCCAGGAAGCGGCCCGACTCCAGGTCCGAGTGGTGGTCCGAGTCCACGATGTTGCCCCCGTGTTCGAAGACAAACGTCGAGAGCCTCGCCACGATGCCGCGCTGGTCCGGGCAGTTGATGAGCAGGGTGGCGGTGGGCTTCAAGCCTTCTCCTTCACCAGCTGCCCGCAGGCGGCCTGGACGTCCCGGCCCCGGGACCGGCGCACGGTGACGAAGCACCCGTGGGTCTTGAGGCGAGCGGCGAAGGCCTGGATGCGGGCCTCGGCGGGCTCCTGGAAGGCGCTCGCGGCGTGCTCGTTCATGGGGATGAGGTTCAGGTTGTGGCCGTGCCGCAGGTCCCCGAGCCAGTCCGCCAGGCGGTCGGCGTCGGCCTCGGTGTCGTTCTCGCCCGCCAGCAGCACGTACTCGAAGGTGAACTTCTCGTTCCGCCGCGGGCCCCAGTCGTCCAGGGCCTTGCGCAGCCGCGCGAGGTTCCAGACCCGGTTCACGGGCATGGTGCGGCTCCGCGCCGCGTCGGTGGTGGCGTTGAGGCTCAGCGCGAGGAGGGGCCGCGGCGTCAGGCCGGCGAGCCTTTCGATGCCGCTCACGAGGCCCGACGTGCTCACGGTGATGCGCCGGGCCGGGAGGTCGAGGCCGGCCTTGTGGGCGAGGACGCGGATCGCGCGGTGCAGGTTGTCGAGGTTGTGGAGGGGCTCCCCCATGCCCATGAAGACGAGCGTCACCTGGGAGCTCTGGAGGGGCCCCAGGTCGCGCATGAGGCCGAGGACCTGGGCCACGATCTCCCCGGTGGAGAGGTTGCGCACGATGCCCATGGAGCCCGTGGCGCAGAAGGTGCAGCCCATCGCGCAGCCCACCTGGCTGGAGATGCAGTAGGTGACCCGGGGGTTGCGCACCCGCCGGGGCATGTGGACGCACTCGATGCGCTTCCCATCGGTGAGTTCCAGGGCCAGCTTCGTGGAGCCATCGGCGGAGGGGTGACGCTCGGCGATGCCCGGGAGGCCGAGGTCGAAGCGCGCCTCGAACCAGGCCCGAGCGGCCTTGGAGAGCCAGGGCGCGCCGTCCCGCCAGGTCGCGGGCCGCTGCAGCCTCGAAAAGAGGTGCTCCGGCCGTCCCGGCGCCCCGAGGGCTTCCAGGTCCTCCGGCAGCAGTCCGTAGGCCGAGGGCAGGCCCCCCTTCTCGGGGGCCGCGATGTCCCAGGGCTGGAAGGCGGGCGCGGCCATCCGGACAGTGTACCTTTCGAGGCCCTAGGACCTGCTCTGCGATCCTGGACCGATGCCCCCGGATGCCCCGTCCAGCCCCCTGCGCGAGGTCGTGCTCCTCTTCCTCCGCCTGGGCTTCACCGCCTTCGGCGGGCCCGCGGCCCACATCGCCCTCATGGAGCGGGAGGTGGTGCAGCAGCGGGGCTGGCTGGACCGGGAGGCCTTCCTGGACCTGCTGGGGCTCACCCAGCTCATCCCGGGGCCCAATTCCACGGAGCTGGCGATCCACCTGGGGAAGCTCCGCGCCGGCTGGCCGGGCCTGATCCTCGGGGGCGCGGCCTTCATCCTGCCGTCGGCGCTGATGGTGGGCGGCCTGGCCTGGGCCTACGGGCGCTACGGGGCGCTGCCCTCGGCCCAGGGCTGGCTCTACGGGCTGAAACCCGCCCTCATCGCGGTGGTGGGCCAGGCCCTCGTGGGCTTCGGCGGCACCCTGCTGACGGACCGCCTGCGCTGGACCGTGGCCCTGCTGGCCCTCATCGGCGCGGCCCTGGGCGTGAACGAGCTGGCGCTGCTGGGCGCGGCGGGGCTCGGGGTCCTGCTCCTTCGCGGCGGCTGGAAGGGCGGATCGACCCTGGCGGGCTTCGGCCTGCCGGCCCTGGGCACCGCCGCCGGCGCGACCCTGGGCCCCGGCGGCGTCTTCCGTGCCTTCCTCAAGATCGGCTCGGTGCTCTACGGCAGCGGCTACGTGCTGCTCGCCTTCCTCCGCGCCGAGTTCGTGGTGCGCCATCCCATGCTCACCGAGCGCCAGCTCCTGGACGCCGTGGCGGTGGGCCAGTTCACGCCGGGGCCGGTGTTCACCACCGCCACCTTCGTGGGCTGGCTGCTCCAGGGCTGGAAGGGCGCCGTGCTGGCGACCCTGGGCATCTTCCTGCCCTCCTTCGTATTCGTCGCGCTGGCCTCCACGATGATGGAGAAGCTGCGGGCCTCGCGCGCGGCGCGCGCCTTCCTGGACGGCGTGAACGCGGCGAGCCTCGCCCTCATGGCGATGGTGCTGCTGCAGCTCGGGCAGACCGCCCTGGTGGACGGTCCCACCATGGCGCTGGCCACGGCCTCCTCGGCGCTGCTCCTGGTCACGCGGCTGAATCCCACCTGGGTCCTGCTGGGCAGTGGCCTGCTGGGTTGGGGACTCCAGGCCGCGGGCCTGCGATCCTGAGGCATGGCCCAGCCCCTTTCCGTTCGCGCCTTCCGCCTCCGGGTGGCCCTCCTCCTCGGCCTGGCCCTGGGCATCGGCCTGGGCGTCCTCGTCCTGCCCCCCGTCGCCCAGGATCCCGCCTACCACGCCTTCGCCGACGGCCGCACCCGCTTCGGCATCCCCAACTTCTGGAACGTGGTCTCGAACCTCCCCTTCCTGCCCTTCGGGATCTGGGGGCTGGTGGCGCTGCGCAAGGCGCGCTTCCATGAGCCGCGGGAGGCCTGGGCCTACGCGGTGGCCTTCGGCGCCACGGTGCTGGTGGGCTTCGGTTCCTCCTTCTACCACTGGCGCCCGGACAACCACACGCTGTTCTGGGACCGGCTGCCCATGACGCTGGCCTTCACGGCCCTCATGAGCGCCGCCATCGCCGAGCGCATCCACGCCCGCGTCGGCGCCGGCCTCCTCTTCCCCTTCCTCGTGCTCGGCGTGCTGGCCATCGACGTCTGGCGCCGGGGCGAGCTGACGGGCGTGGGGGACCTGCGCTTCTACATCCTCGTGCAGTTCTATCCCATGCTCATGATCCCGCTGCTCATGGCGCTCTTCCCCGCCCGCTACACCCGCACCCGGGACCTGGGCTGGATGGTGCTCTGGTACCTCGCCGCCAAGCTCCTCGAGCTCGAGGACCCTGCCGTCTTCAGGCTCCTCGGCGGCGCCATGGGCGGCCACGCCCTGAAGCACCTGGCCGCCAGCCTCTCCATCGCCGCCCTGGCGTGGATGGTGGCGCGGCGGGAGCCGCTGGAGGCCTGACTCAGGCCGCGGCCTCGGCCTCGGCGGGCTTCGGCGCCCGGGGCAGCACCAGCAGGTTGCCCAGGAGGCACAGTGCCGCCCCCGCGGCCAGGGTCCACTCCCAGCGCAGCCCCTCGAAGGCCGTGGAAAGGGCGAGGGCCACCACGGGGATGGCCACCGAGGTGTAGCCCGCCCGCCCGGCGCCGATGCGGCCAAGCAGCGTCAGGTAGGCGGTGAAGGCCAGGACCGAGCCGAAGACGGCGAGGTAGAGCAGGGAGGCCAGGTAGCGGGCGGAGAGGTCCAGGACGAAGGGCCGGCCCAAAGCGAGGGCGTAGAGCGCCACGAAGGCCGAACCATAGCTCATGGCCCAGGCGGTGCCCTGGAGCATCGGCAGGCCGGCGCGGTGGTTGCGCTGGGCCAGCAGGTTGCTCGCGCTGGCGGCCACGGTGCCCAGCAGCGCGAAGGCGAGGCCCGCGCCGAGGCCCCCGTGGCCGCCGGAGGCCAGCCGCAGCCCCGGCAGGCACACCAGGGCGACGCCGCCGATGCCCAGGGCCGAGCCCGCGAGGACGCCCGCCGTCAGGGGCGTGCCGAAGAGGAGCCGCGCGCCCAGGATGTTGAGGATGGCCAGGAGCGAGAAGATCACCGCCATGAGCCCCGAGGGGATGTGCTGCTCGGCGACGTACACGCAGGTGTAGTTCAGGCCGAACATCAGGGCGCCCTGCAGGGCCAGCCAGCCGTGCTCCCGGAGGCTGAACCGCATCCGCAGCCCCCGGGCCAGGCACCAGGCGGCCAGCAGGGCCGCGGCGAGGGCGAAGCGGGTGGCCACCGAGACTTCGGCCGGGACCTTGCCGTACTGGAAGGTGATGACCAGCCACGTGCTGCCCCAGATCAGCACCGAGGCGAGGTAGAGGGTGAGGTTGTTCATGGCGTGCGGTCAGGCCCTGGCGGCGAGGTCCGCGAACTCGGCCTGGAAGGCTTCGTAGTCTGGCATCGCCCCGCCCGGACGGGGCAGGTCCCAGGCGTTGGTCAGGGGCTGCCAGCCGAGGTGGCCGTAGTAGTCCTTCGCGATCGGCGAGGCCAGCAGGATCCAGTGGATGTCCGGGCCCAGCGCCGCGGCGGCGTCCAGCAGCCGCTTCCCGAGGCCCTGCTTCTGGAAGCCCGGATGGATGGCCAGGTCGCAGACGTAGCCGTCGAAGGCGAAGTCGGTCCAGCCCCGGAGCAGGCCGACCAGCTTCTCGCCGTCCCAGGCCGAGATCACCACGTTGGCGTGCTCGAACATCCTCCGGATGCGCTCGGGGTCGCCGATGGGACGGCGCAGGGGCGACGCCGCGTAGAGGGCGCGGACGGCGTCCAGGTCGGGACGGCGGTCGTGGGAGATGACGATCATGCGTCCTCCGGAAGGTCGAGGCGGAAGCCGACGCCGAGGCGGTTCCAGCCGTTGATGGAGACGATGGCGAAGGTGAGGGCGACGACCTGGCGTTCGTCGAAGTGGGCCTTCAGGGCCTGGAAGGCCGGGTCCAGCTCGGGCCGCGAGGGCAGCTCCGTGAGGGCCTCCGCCCAGGCCAGGGCCGCGCGCTCCGCGGGCATGAAGAGGTCCGTGTCCCGCCAGCCCGCCAGCACCGCCAGACGCCGGGGCGTCTCGCCGGCCTTGGCCAGGTCCGCGGCGTGCATGTCCATGCAGTAGGCGCAGCCGTTGATCTGGGAGACCCGCAGGTCCAGGAGGTCCAGCAGCCGCGGGTCCAGCCCGGCGGCGCGGGTTTGCTTCCAGAGGCCGAGCTGGGCCTGGTAGAGGTCCGGGGCGAGGTCGCGGTAGGAGGTGGACAGGCGCATGCGGTGAGCTCCGTTCAGGCCGGGGTCCAGGATGGCGCCGTCATGGTCTATCCAAAAGATCCATTTATGAAAAAATGAACAGACCATGTCCCGCCCCTGGTCCTTTCCCGTCGCCCTGGATCCCGCCGCCCGGGAGCCCCTGGCCGCCCAGATCGCCCGGGCCGTCGCCGGGGACGTGCGCCGGGGACGGCTGAAGGCCGGCGACCTGCTCCCGGGCACGCGCACCCTGGCCCTCACCCTGGGCGTGCACCGGAACACCGTGCTGGCGGCCTACCGGGAGCTGGCGGCGGAGGGCTGGATCACCGCGGACCACCGCACCACCCGCGTGGCGGAAGCGCTGCCCGCGGGGCGGCCGGCGCCGGGTCCGGGGCCTGCGCGGCCACGGCAGGACCCGGGCTTCACCTTCGCGCCCATGGACATCCCCCTGCGTCCCGAGCCACGCCCCGCGGGCGCCCTCTTCCTCGGCGGGGGCTTCCCCGACGTGCGCCTCGTGCCGGCGGAGCTCCTGGCCCGGGCGGTGCGGCGGGCGCTGCGGGGGAAGGGCGCGCCCCTGGGCTACGGCGATCCCCAGGGCGACCTCCGCTTCCGCCAGGCGCTGGCGGCGCTGCTGGCGGAGACGCGGGGCCTGGCGGTGGGCGCGGAGGATCTCGTCGTGACGTCCGGGAGCCTCATGGGCCTGGACCTCGCCGCCCGCGTGCTGCTGAAGCCCGGGGACGCGGTGGCGGTGGAGGATCCCGGCTACCCCCAGGCCTGGCACACCCTGCGGGCCGCCGGCGCCGAGCTGGTGCCTGTCCCCGTGGATGCCCAGGGCCTCGACGTGGACGCCCTGGAGGCGCTGCTGGCGAGGCGTCCCCTGCGCGCCCTCTACATGACGCCCCACCACCAGTTCCCCACCACCGCGACGCTGACGGCGCCCCGGCGGCTGCGCCTCCTGGACCTGGCGCGGCGGCACCGCTTCGCCATCCTCGAGGACGACCACGATTTCGAGTTCCACTACGAGGGCCGGCCCGTGCTGCCGTTGGCCAGCGCGGACCCGGCCGGCGTGGTGGTCTACCTGGGCTCCCTCTCCAAGGTGCTGGCGCCGGGGCTGCGCCTGGGCTACCTGGCCGCGCCGCCGGCCTTCACGGCGGCCCTGGCCGCGCGGCGGGCCATCACCGACTACCACGGCAACCAGGTCTTCGAGCGCGCGGTGGCGGAGCTCCTGGAGGACGGCCTGCTCCAGCGCCACGTGCGCAAGGTGCGGCGGATCAACCTGGAGCGGCGGGACGTGCTGGTCGAAGCGCTCCAGAAGAGCTTCCCGGGGCGCCTGCACGTGGACGTGCCCGGAGGCGGCATGAGCCTCTGGGTGCGCGTGGAGGGCCTGCCGAAGGCACGCTGGACCCGGCGCTGCCGGGAGGAGGGCGTGGTCTTCCCCTGGGGCTCGGCCTTCGACTTCCACGGCCGCGAGCGGCCCTTCATCCGCCTCGGATTCACCGCCCTGGATCCGCGGGAGCTGCGGGAGGCGGTGCGGCGGATGGCGGCGGCCGCCGACTGAGGCCCCTCAGGCTGCGAGATCCTTCGCCCGGATGGCGCTGCCCCGCCGGGTGCCGAGGGCGCTGAGGCCGAGGCGCGCGGGATCGAGCAGCTCCCGGGCCACCCGGCGCACCTGGTCCAGGTCCACGGCGTCGATCTCGGCGATCTGGGCGTCGAGGCTGGTGACGCCGCCCTGGTGCACGGCCTGGTGGGCCAGGGTGAACATGCGGGCGCTGCTGCTCTCCTGGCTGAAGGCCAGGCTCGTCCGGGCCTGGAGCTTGGCGCGCTCCAGCTCCTCGGCGGTGACGCCCTCGGCCCGCACGAGGGCGCAGGCCGCCACCGCCCGCTGCACCAGCTCCCGGGCGTGGGCGGGGGCGCAGCTCGCCGACACCTGAAGGGCGCCGGTGCCGGCGTAGGGCGTGACGAAGCTGCCCACCTGGTAGCAGAGGCCGCGGCGCTCTCGCAGTTCCATGAAGAGCCGGGAACTCATGCCGCCCCCCAGCACGTGGGCCAGGAGGTTCGCGGCCACGCGGTCGGCGGAGCGGTGGTCCGGGGCGGGGAAGCCCAGGACCAGGGCGGTCTGCTGCAGTTCCCGGCGGGGCACGTTGAGGAGGAAGGGCGAAGGGGCGCCCATGGCCGGGGCCGGCGTGGCCTCGCCGCCGGGCAGGCGGTCCAGCACGGGCTGGAGCAGGTCCAGGAAGGCCTCGGGCTCCACGGCGCCGGCGGCGGAAATGAGGAGGTTGGGCGCGCGGTAGGTGCGGCGGAAGAAGGCCTCGGCCTCCCGGGGGCCGTAGCCCGCCACCTGGTCCCGGGTGCCCAGGATGGGGTGGGCCAGGGGGGAGTCCTTCCAGAAGTTGCCGTAGAAGAGCTCGCTCACCCAGTCGTCGGGCTGGTCTTCGGACTGGGCGATCTCCTCCAGGATCACCCCCCGCTCCCGGGCCAGTTCCTCGGGATCGAAGCGGGGCGACGTGACGAGGTCGCCCAGGATGGCCACCAGGTCCGGGAGCTGCTCCTTCAGCACCTTGCCGTAGAAGCAGGCGCTCTCCTTCCCCGTGAAGGCGTCCACGTTCCCGCCCAGGCGGTCCGTGGCCTCCGCCATCAGGTCCGGCGTCGGGAAGCGCTCGGTGCCCTTGAACACCGTGTGCTCGATGAAGTGGGCGAGGCCCTCCTCGTGGCCCGCCTCGTGGCAGGAGCCGCCCTTGACCCAGAAGCCCACCGCGCAGGAGCGCACGTGGGGCATGGATTCGATGAGGATCTCGGTGCCGGCGGGGGTGAGGTGGCGATGCACGGACATCCCTCCAGGGTACGATCCGGGGATGCGATTCCTGAAGCCCGTCCTGCCGGCCCTGATCCTCCTGACGGCGGCCTGCAGGCCGCCCCAGATCGCGGCCCTGCCCCAGGGCCCGCTCCGGGTGGAGGTCCACGTGGAGGGCCTGGCCCCGGCCTTCGGGGAGGAGCTCAAGCGCTGCCTCGAGGCCGAACTCGATCCCGGAGCGCCCCGGTACGTCCCGGGCCAGCCCTCGAACGCCGTCTTCGTGGACGTGAAGACCGTCCTCCCCGACTCCCGCTCGAGCTTCTGGGCGAACTGGGGCCTCAGCACCCTGGCCGGGGTCGTCCAGGGGGGCGCGGCCGGAAGCGGGACGCCGGCCAGCGCCGCGGTGGGGGCGGCCCTGGGCGGCGCCTTCGGCATCGTGGCCGGGCCGGTGATCTACGCCAGGCAGGCCCAGCTCGAGCGCAAGCTCGGCTACCGGCCCCTGGTCATCGTCGGCGCCCTCCACGCGGGCATCTCGCGGCACGACGAGGACCTGGCGCCCAAGCTCACCGACCTGGCGCGGCTGGACATCCGCCCCTACCTGTCGTCGCTTTCCGCGGAGGAGGCCCAGGACCCCGTGAGGATCCGCGCCGTCACCGCCCGGGCCCTGGCCCAGGCCATCCGCGCCGAGCTCGCCAAGCACGGCTTCCCGAGGCCGGCGGGGCCGCCCCCGGTCCGCTAGCCGGGCCGGGCTGCCCTCCGCCCCGGCCAGCTGTGACGCCGGTCCGCCCCGGCGCGGCGCAAGGTGGGGGGCGAGGCGGCGGCCCGTGCCCAGGCAGGCGACGCTTCCCGAGGGCCAGGGCCGAGCGCTTCTCCGGAGTTCCGGATGTTCGACAACCTGGTGCGCTTCTTCGCCTCGAGCCCGCTGCTGCTCCTCTTCGCGGTGGTGGCCCTGGGCTACCCCCTCAGCCGGATCCGCATCGGCGGCGCCAGCCTGGGGATCGCCTCGGTGCTCTTCGCCGGCATCGCCCTCGGCGCCCTGGACCCGCGGCTGAAACTGCCGGAGTTCACGTACCTCCTCGGGCTGGCGATCTTCGTCTACGCCATCGGCCTTTCCAGCGCCCAGAGCTTCTGGGCCTCCTTCAACCGCCGGGGCCTGCGCAGGAACCTGCTGGTCGCGGGGGTCATGGTCGGCGCCACCGGCCTGGTGGCCGGCCTCGCCCTCGCCCTGGGCTTCACCCCGCGCATGGCCGCCGGCCTGCTGACCGGCGCCTTCACCAACAGCCCCGCCCTCGCCGGCGTGGTGGAGCGCGTGAAGGCCGGGGGCGGAACCCCCCAGGACCTCGCCGAGCCGGTGGTGGCCTACTCCATCGCCTACCCCCTCGGCGTCCTCATCCCCCTGGCCTGGGTGCTGGTCTCGGAGCGCTGGTTCGGCGGCGGGCCCCAGCCCGAGGAGCCGGGCTCCCCGGCCCTTCCCCGGGGCCTGCCGAGGCTGGAGGTGCATTCGGTCAGCGTCACCAACCCCGAGGCGGTGAACCTCACCAAGCACTTCGTCTGCGAGAAGGCCGGCATCCGGGTGGTCTTCGGCCGGATCCTGCGGGACGGCGAGTATCTCCTGCCGAGGGCGGACACGGCGCTGCGGCTGGGCGACACCGTGGTGGTCGTGGGCTCGCCGGAAGCGCTGGCCCGCGCGGAGGCCCTGCTGGGGTCCAGGGCGCCCGTGGACATCGACCGGGAGGCCACGGAGTTCGACTCCACCCGCGTCTTCGTGAGCAACTCCGCGGTCATCGGCCGGCCCCTGCGGGAGCTGGACCTGCCGGGCCGGCACCAGGCCATCATCACCCGGCTGCGGCGGGGCGACCTCTGGTTCGTGCCCACCTCGGAGACCGTGCTGGAACTCGGCGACCGCATCCGCGTCGTCACGCGGCGGGAGCAGAAGGAGGCCGTCGAGGAATTCTTCGGCGACTCCTACCGCGCCCTCAGCGAGGCGGACTTCCTGACCTTCAGCATGGGGCTGGCGGCGGGCCTGGCCCTGGGCATGATGCCCATCCCTCTGCCCGGCGGCTTCACCTTCAAGCTGGGCTTCGCGGGGGGTCCCCTCGTCGCCGCCCTGGTGCTGGGCCGGGTCCATCGCCTCGGCCCCTTCGTCTGGGACTTCCCCTACGCGGCGAACCTCACCATCCGGCAGTTCGGCCTGGTGCTCTTCGCGGCGGGCATCGGGACCATCGCGGGGGAGGGCTTCGGCCGGACCCTGGCCCTGGGCTTCCGCCTGCCCCTGCTGGTGGCCGCCGGGGCCCTGCTGGTGGCCGCGCTCGCCGACGCCCTCTGCCTGGTCCTGGGCCGCAGGCTGCTGAAGCTCCCGCTGGGCGAGCTCCAGGGCATCCTCGCGGGCCTGCACACCCAGCCCGTGGTGCTGGGCTTCGCCTCGGAGCGCGCCCGGGACGACCAGCCCGGCGCCGGCTACTCGGCGGTCTACCCCCTCGCCACGGTGCTCAAGATCGTCCTGGCCCAGGCGCTCCTGGGCCTGGGGCGCTGAGCCGGGGCCCGGGGATCCCGGCCCCACCCCTTCAAGGAGCCCGCCATGGACCTCACCCTGATGCTTCAATCCCGCCGGGAACGGATCCTCGACGAGGCGGTGCGGTCCGTGGACCGCGCCCGCCTGGAACACTACGAGCGGGCCGGGGAGGCCGTGGTCCGCCAGCGCCTGGGCGACCTCCTGGGCCTCGTGATGGACGCCCTGCGGGACCGCGACCTCGGCCCGATCCTGGCCCACGCCGAGGCGGTGGCGCGGCAGCGCTTCGAGGCCGGGGTGGACCTCGCCGAAGTCCAGACCGCCTTCAACGTCCTCGAGGAGATCCTCTGGCGGCGCATCCTCCAGGAGCTGCCGGCGGAGGCCCAGGGCGAGGCCCTGGGACTCGTGGGGACGGCGCTCGGCGCGGGCAAGGACCGGCTCGCGCGGACCTACGTCTCCCTGGCGACGCGGACCCACGCGCCCTCCCTCGACCTCCAGGCCCTCTTCGCCGGCGGCACCGGCGGCTGAGCGCGGCGGGACGGTCGGCGACAGGCCTGGACGGGCCGGGGTCCACAAAGTGGACAGCGTCCAATTTGTGGAGCGCAAGCCTGGACCCTCGGGAAGGCGCGAGGGGTCCGGGCTTTGTCGTCGATGATCCAAGTCGCCTGAAAGCAGCGTGATGCCTCACCCGGGAGGCTTGGCGGGCGGCTTGGCATCCGGGATGCATTGGTCCTGACGGAACGGGTCGCGTCCTTCCTGATCCCTTCCCGACCGGATCCCCGGCCAGTCCTTCCGCGATGGCCCCCGACGGCGGCTGCCGCAGGCCTGTCCCCTTCCATAGGAGCCTTCCATGAACCTCCCGCGCCTCCTCCTCTCCGCCGCCCTCGTGGCCACCGCCTCCTTCGCCCAGACGCCCGCCCGGACGACCTCCGCGGCCAGCTTCATCACCCCCAGCGCGAACACCACGGCCCCCTCGCTGTCAGTCTTCTGCCTCCCGGGCGGCGTCGCCTGGGTCGCCACGAACGCCTACTACGTCACCATCTCGCCCAGCATCACCGGCGACCTCGGCAGCATGGGCTTCGTGCCCATGCCGGCGGGCACCTACACGGTGACGGCGGTGGGCGAGCGCGGACGCTCGGCCTCCCAGGTGGTCTTCGTCCACTGAAGGCGGCCGGCGCGCCCGCGCTCCCGCGCGCGCGCCGCCGGCCTCAGCCCTCCGCTTCGGTCCCCGCCAGCCCGATGGCCGTGGCCTGCAGCTTCCAGCCCGCGAGGGCCCAGAAGGCGGCGCCGGCCAGGAGGAGGACCAGGGCGGCCACCAGGGCCGGGGTCGCGATCTGGGTCTGGGCCAGCATGTGGGCGGCGTTCACCACGCTGCTCTTGGAGCCGGCGATGTTCTCCACGTAGTGCGCGAAGGTCAGGCGCTGGAGATTGCCCGGCAGGATCCAGATGGCGCGGTCCCAGATGAACAGGTACAGCGCGCCCCACAGCGCGCCGCGCTTGAAGACGAGGCCCAGCAGGGTGAGGAAGGCCAGCTCCGCCCAGTAGGCGCAGGCCAGGGCGCCCACCATGCGGGGCAGCTCCTCGAGGCCGCCGCCGATGGAGACGAGGCCCAGGCAGGCGATGGCCAGCCACAGCAGGCCCCAGGCGAACCAGATCATCCCCTTGCCGAAGGGCAGGGCCCAGATGGTGGACGGGCGGGCCAGCATCAGCGGGATGGTGCGCTGCTCGATGTCCTCGCGGATGCCCGCGGGCGCGGCCACCAGGGCCATGATGGGCAGGAAGTACTGGGCCAGCAGCTTGTGGAAGACCTCCACCGCGATGCCCGGCGGGATGCGCTCGCCCTGGAGCTTCATCACGAGCACCACGAGCATGATGATGCCCACGGGGACGAGGGAGAGGCCGGCGAGGACCCAGCCCCGGGCCTGGAGCAGGCGGGGCAGGTAGCCCTTGAAGACGGCCTTGGCGGTCTGGAGCGGCGAGGGGATGGCAACGGCGTTCATGCGGGATCCCCTCAGGCGTGGTCTTTGGTCAGGTACTGGAACACCGCGTCCAGGTTGAGGTCCAGCGGGTCGAGGGCGCGCAGGGGCAGCGTCCCGTCCACCACCGCGGCTTGGAGCCGGGGCAGGAAGGAGCGCGGGTTGCGCACGGCGACCACCGCCGAGCCCTCCTCCAGGCGCAGGCCCACCAGCTCGCCCTGGTCCACGGCCCAGCGGGCCACGAGGCGGGCGTCCTCGGCGGCGAGGCGCAGCTCCACGGGATGGCGGTCCAGCAGCTCGCGGATCTCGGCGACACTGCCCTCGGCCAGCAGGCGGCCGCGGAAGAGCAGCAGGATGCGGTCCGTGAGCTGGGCGATCTCGCCGAGGATGTGGCTGCTCACGATGATCTTCACCCCACCGTCGGCCAGGCCGCGGAGCATGTCCATCAGCTGCAGCCGCGCCTCGGGGTCGAGGCCGTTGAAGGGCTCGTCCAGGATGAGCAACTCGGGGTCGTGGAGCAGCGCCTGGGCCAGGCGCATGCGCTGGCGCATGCCCTTGGACATGCGGGTGAAGGGCTTGAGGCCGTTCACCTCCATGCCCACGATGCCCAGGGCCTTGGTGATGGCCGCCTCCAGGGCCGCGCCCTGGAGCCCCGACAGTTCGCCCATCATGCGCAGCCAGCCGACCCCCTTGAGGCCGGTGGGGAAGCGGTCGCCCTCGGGCACCAGGCCGATGCGGGCGAGGATCGCCGGATTGCGGTAGGGATCCCCGCCCAGCACCTCCACCTCGCCGCTGGACGAGGGCAGCAGGCCCGAGAGGAGCTGGATGAGGCTGGACTTGCCGGCGCCGTTGGGGCCCAGCAGCCCCGTGATGCCGCCGCCCGCGGGCAGCTCGAAGGAGGTGGGCGAGAGGCCGAGGATCTGGCCGTAGCGGAGGGAGGCGCGGGTCAGCTTGATCACAGGACCGCCTCGCTGGGCTTGGTGCGCTGGGCCGCCACGAAGGTCCAGAGGGCGATGTGCGCCACGGTGCCCAGCACGGTGGGCACCCAGTCCAGGAAGGGGTCGTTCATGCCGCAGAGAAGCTGGGGCCACGCGGTGGCCAGGGCGAGGGGGCTCAGGGCGAGGAAGGCCTTGGCCCGGAGGAGGCCCGCCAGCATCCCGCCCAGGGCGAAGCTGCCCAGCACGATGCCGAGCACCCAGCCGAAGCCGGCCCGGGGCGATCCCGCCATGGCGCTGGCGCCCAGGGTCACGGCGCCGGCGAGGGCCGCGATGATCAGCGCCGCCGGCAGGAGGTGCACCGGCAGCGAGACCCAGATGGGGCCGTTCTTGCCCGCCACCATGAGGCTGAGGGCCCAGGGCACGAGGATGAAGGGGAGCTGGATGGCGAAGGGCAGCAGGGCCGCGAGGCCGCCCTTGGCGAGCAGGTAGTCCTGGGGCCGCACCGGATGCGCGTACATCAGCGGGCGGACGCGGTGGAGCGTGTCCCGGGCCACCAGGCCGCCGCCGATGAGCGCAACCTGGAACCACATGGGGATGAGCACCATTTGGCCGATGTGTCCGGCCTGGTACTCGGCGCCCTGGGTCATCACCTGGGCCGCGAAGTCCTTCACGCCGGAGAAGGCGATGGAGGTGTTGGCCAGGTAGCGGAAGTAGAGGACCGCCACCTGCAGGATGAGGAGGAAGAGGAAGACGAACCCGAAGAACATCCCCAGCTTCGCCCGCAGGATACGCCCCACGTCGAAGCGCATCATCACGGCGATGGGATGGCTGCCGGCCTGGAGGTTTTCCCGGGGCGGAAGGGTGGGCGCGTAGATGGGCATCAGGCCCTCCCTTCCTTGGCATCAACCCCGTGCAGGGCGCGGATGAGCACCTCGTCCAGGCGGTCGTGGCGGGGGGTGAGTTGCACCAGCGTGGCGCGGTTGGCTTCGGCCCACTTGAAGGCGAGCACGGGGTCCGCCTCGGGGAGTTCGACGTCCATCAGCCCGTTGCGGGAGTGCAGCACCTCGCCAAGCTGGGGCAGCTTCGCCTCCTGCTCGGGGGTGAGCGGATCCAGGAAGCGCAGCTCGAAACGCCGGGCCAGCATCTTGCGCAGGCCCGCCATGGAGCCGCTCGCCTTGATCTCGCCCTTGTCGAGGATGATGAGCTGGTCGGCCACGCGCTCGACATCCTCCAGCAGGTGGGAGGCGAGGATGACCGACGTCCCCAGTTCGGCGCGCACCTTCAGCACGAGGTCCAGCATGCGCTTGCGGCCGTCGGGGTCGAGGCCGTTGGTGGGCTCGTCCAGGAAGATCAGCTCCGGGCTGTGCACCAGGGCCTGGGCCAGCTTCACCCGCTGGCGCATGCCCGTGCTGTAGCCGCTGACGTGGCGGTAGCGGGACTCGTCGAGACCGACGAAGTGCAGCACCTCGTGGGCGCGGTCGCGACTGGCCTCGGCGGGCAGGCCCGAGAGCTCGCCCCAGAAGGCCACCTGCTCGAAGGCCGAGACGTCCTCGATGAGGGCGTCGTACTCGGGCATGTAGCCGATGCGGGCGCGCAGGCCGGCGGCTTCCGCCGCGCGGAGGTCCACCCCCAGCACCTGGCCCGCGCCGGAGGCCGGGCGCAGCAGGCCCAGCAGCGTCTTCAGCAGGGTGGACTTGCCGGCGCCGTTGGGCCCCAGCAGGCCCACGATGCCGTCCTCCACGTCCAGGGTCAGCCCCTTCAGGGCGACGGTGGGTCCGTAGCGGACCTCGAGTTGCTCGAATGAAATCACGGCGGGCTCCGGAGGGGCTTACGGGGGCGGACGCGTCCAGGTTTAACGCGGGGGAGCCCGCGATGCCAGCCTCCCGCGGTTCCGCGGTAGGCTTGGGCACCCGATCCTTCCATGAACATCCCGGCCTGGCTTCCCCTGGACGCGCTGCAGGCGGGAGCCCTCTTCGCCCTGGCCCTGGGCTACCTCGCGGACGCCGCCGCCCGCCGGGACCGCCTCATGGGCTGGCTGGGGCTGACCTGCATCCTCATCGGCATCCGGCACGGGGTGATGGTGATGGCCGCCGAGGAGGCCCTCAGCGCGGACCTCACGGACCGCCTCCAGAGCCTCTGCGCGAGCCTGGGCTTCTTCGGGCTCTTCACGGCCTTCCACCTGGTGTTCCCCCGCCAGCTCCCCCGGGCCGCGCTGGGCTGGGTGGCCCTGGGCATGGCCCCCAACCTCGTCCGGAACCTCGCCCTGCCGCGCGGCGGCCTCCCCGAGCACGCGCTGCACCAGGCCACCAACGCCTCGTACATCCTCGGCGCCGTCTTCATCTGCGTCGCGAGCTGGCGGGCCAGCCGGGAAGGCAATCCCATGGCCCGGCGCCTCCTCTGGGGCATCGTGGGCCTGTGCGTGCCCGTGGTGGTGGAGGCCGGGGCCCTGATCCTCTTCGACGCCCGGATCCGCCTCTCGGGGCTGGCCCTGATGATCCTGGCCATCGCCATCGGCGGCTCCTGGCTGCACCTCACGATGCAGGGCCAGCGCGAGGAGCTGGAACGCTGCCGCCAGGAGGCGAAGGCGTGGCGGAGCCTGGTGCCCGGCCCCACCTGGCACGCGGGCGAGCCCTCCCTGCTGATGGAAAGCCTCTTCGGCGTGGACTGGCCCCGCAGGCTGGACGATCGCATGGAGAGCCTGGACGGGTCGGCCTTCGAGCTGCACCGGGTCCCCCTGGCCGGCGGCTCCAGCCTGGGCTGGATCGAGACCCGGGTGGACACGCTGCCCGGCACCGCCGAGTTCCTGAAGGGCTGGACCGTGGCCCTGGGCATGGAGGACGGTCCCGCCTTCGAGCAGGCGAAGGCCTGGCTGGAGTCTTGGGGCGCCGAGGTCACCGCCTGGGGCACCGTGCCCCCCCGGGAAGGCCCCCATCCCAGCTTCCTCGTGTGGGCCCGGGAACCCAGCATCCTGGCGGTCTGGCGCGAGGACGCCCTGGACCGGCGCCGGCCGCGGTGGATCCAGGTGGGCGGGCCCCAGACCGAGGGGCCCCACGAGCGCCTGGAGAAGCCCCTGGACGAGATCTCCCTGCGCCTCGCCCTGCAGCGCCTGCTCAGCGTGAAGGGGGGCGGTCCCCGGCCATGAGGGCTCGGACGGCGCGTTCGGCGCGGGTCCGCAGGGACTCCGCGTCCTCCCCCGGGACCACCTCGAGCGGCGGGCCGACGCGGATCACGTAGTCCTCCCCGGCCACCCGCCAGTCGCCCTTGGGCAGCACCGCCGCGCCGCCGTGGATGGCGAAGGGCACCAGGGGCACGCCCGCCTCCAGGGCCAGGTTGAAGACGCCCTTCTTGAAGGGCAGCAGGCGTCCGTCGGTGGAGCGGGTGCCTTCGGGGAAGGCCGCGATGCTCTGGCCGTCGTGGATCCGCTTCGCGGCGGCGCGCAGGCTCGCCACGGCCTTTGCGCGGTTGCCCCGGTCGATGAGGATGAAGCCCGCCAGCCAGATCACCCAGCCCAGGAACGGCACCCCGGCCAGTTCCCGCTTGGCCACGAAGACCGGGTGGCAGGGCAGGGTGGAGATGAGCAGGGGCGGGTCGAAGAGGGAGGCGTGGTTGCCGAGGAAGACCGCGGGCTGGGCTCCCGAGCGGAGGGCCTCGGGCAGGTCCTCCCACCCTTCGAGCCGCCGGCGGATGCCGAAGGTCCAGGCCGTGAAGCGGATGTAGCGCGGGGCCACGGTCCAGAAGGCCCGCCGCCCGCCGAGGAAGGGCGCCAGCAGGAAGGCCAGCAGCACCGCCAGGGCCAGCATGGGCGCGCCCAGGGCCCAGCCCAGGAGCGGGCGGAGGAAGGGGCGGGGGGCCGGCGGTCGCGGCGTTCCGGCCGTCACGGGGCCAGCTGCTCCGCGGACTTGATCCTCACCGCGTAGTCGGGGACGTTGGGCTGCCCCCGCCGCCAGACGGTCTTCACCTTCTCGATGGCGTCCACCGCCTCCATGCCGGAGACCACCCGGCCGAAGGCGCAGTAGCCGATGCCCTCCGGCGTGGCGGCCTGGAAGTCGAGGGAGGCGTTGTCCGCCGTGTTGATGTAGAACTGCGCCATGGCGCTGTCGGGCTCGGAGGTCCGGGCCATCGCGATCGTCCCCCGGACATTCCTCAGGCCGGCCTTGAAGGTCCGCTCCGACTCGTTGGAGACGGGCTCCCGGGTGGGCTTCTCGGCCATGGACTCCGTCAGCCCGCCGCCCTGGACCATGAAGCCGGGGATCACCCGGTGGAAGATCGTCCCCGCGTAGTGGCCGGCCTTCACGTAGGCGAGGAAGTTGGCCACGGTCCTCGGCGCCAGGTCGGGCTCCAGCTCCACCACGATGGGGCCGAAGCTGGTCTCGAACCTCACCCGGGGCTTGGGAACGGAGGGCGCGGGCGGCGCTGGCTTCGGGGCGGTCGCGCCCTTGTCCTGGGCGGTGCCGAGGCTGAGGGCGAGGAGGGCGGCGAGGACGGCGCGGCGGCGCATGGGGGCTCCGGTGGTTGGTCAAACCATTGTGCCTCGGACAGACTGGAACCATGCCCTGGCTCGACGTCCCCACGCACCTGCTCTCGCTGCTGCTGCTGCCCTTCGGGCTGGTGCTGGGCTCCTTCTGCAACGTCCTGATCCACCGGCTGCCCCTGGAGGACGCCGCCGAGCGCAACGTCACCACGAAGGCCAGCCACTGCCCGAGCTGCAAGGCGCCCATCAAGCCCTGGCACAACGTTCCGCTCCTCGGCTGGCTGTGGCTCCGGGGCCGGTGCGCGGCCTGCGGCTGGCGCATCCCCTTCCGCTACCCGCTGGTGGAGCTGCTGGGCGGGCTCCTGGCCGCGGGCTCGGTGTGGGTGCTGCCCTTCGGCACGCTGGTCTGGCTCAAGGGCGTGGTCTGCGCCTACGCCCTGCTGGTGCTCTTCTTCACGGACTTCACGGAATTCATCCTGCCCGACGCCCTCCAGTTCCCCCTCATGGCCCTGGGCGTGCTCTTCACGCTGCCCGGCACGTTCCTGCCCGAGCGCACCGTCACGGTCTTCGCGGCCGATCCCCAGCACCTGCTCAAGGTGGACCTCTGGTTCAACGGGCTGCAGGCGGCGCCCCTCTGGGCCCGCTACGGGGCGCCGGTGACGCCGCTCCAGAGCCTGCTGGGCCTCGCCGTGGGCTACGGCGCGCCGGCCCTCTTCAACCTGCTGTACAAGGCCATCCGCAGGACCGACGGCATGGGCATGGGCGACTTCAAGATGCTGGCCTGGCTCGGCGCCTTCCTCGGCGTGGGGCCGATGCTGGGCGTCCTCTTCCTCGGCGCCTTCCTCGGCGCGGCGGTGGGCGTGCCCCTGATGCTCATCCGCCGCGAGGGGGGCCAGATGATGCTGCCCTTCGGCTGCGCCCTGGCCCTGGCGGTGCTGCCGGTGTGGTTCTTCGGCCCCCTGGCGTGGGGCTGGTACATGGGCACCATGGCCCCCGGGAGCTGAAGCATGAAGCTGCTGCGCATCAACCACCTCGGCATCGCCGCACCGGGCCTGGACGAGGCCATGGCCCGCATGGAGCGCCTCTTCGGCATGGCCGCGGACCACGTGGAGGACGTGCCCGAACAGAAGGTGAGGACCGCCTTCTTCCCCGTGGGCGAGTCCCGCCTCGAATACCTCGAGAGCACGGACCCCGAGGGCCCCGTGGGGAAGTTCCTCGCCAAGCGCGGCCCTGGCATCCACCACGTCTGCTTCGAGGTGGACGACATCGACGGCGCGGTTGCCATGCTGGTGGCCAAGGGCGTGCGGATGATCGACGCGCGGCCCCGCCCGGGCGCCCACGGCTGCCGCGTGGCCTTCATCCATCCCTCCGAGACCGGCGGCGTGCTGATGGAGCTGAGCCAGGAAGGCCCCCGGGCCGGGCATGACTGACCCCTCCTCCCCGCACTACTGGGACCAGGTCTACCGCGACGAACCCCGGCCCGGCTGGGACCTGGGCAAGGCCTCCCCGCTGCTGGGGGAGATCCTGGACCTCGCGCCGCCCCTCGTGCCCGGGGCCCGCGTCGCCGTGCCCGGCTGCGGCTTCGGCCACGACGCGGCCGCCCTGGCGGGGCAGGGCTTCGAGGCCTGGGGCATCGACTTCGCGCCCCTGGCCCTGAAGGGTGCCCGGGAGCGCTACGGCGAGGCGGCCACCTGGTCCGCCGAGGACTGGCTCACGGGAGACCTGCCCGCCTTCGACGCGGTCTTCGACCACACCTGTTTCGTGGCCATGGCGCCCGACCGCCGGGAGGCCTACCTGGAGGCCACGGCCGGGCGCCTGGTCCCCGGCGGGCTCTGGCTGGCGGCCTTCTTCCACGACACCGGAGGGCGCGAGGGCCCGCCCTTCGACATCGATCCCGCCGACCTGCGGACCCTGGCCTCGGCGCGCTTCGACCTCCTGGCGGAGCAGCCCGCCCTGCGCAGCCATCCCCGCCGCCTGGGCCGGGAATTCCTGGTGGTGGCGCGGAAGCGCTGATGCTGGCGCGGGCCCGGCCTCGATAGACTGGCCCATGGCCCTCGACCTGACCTTCCCGGATCCCGCCGCCGCCGACGCGGGGCTCAGTTCCCTCGCCCGCAGCGTGGTGGGCTCGGAGATCCTGAAGATCGCCGCCCAGATCCGCGCGATGCAGGCGGCCGGCGCCGAGGTCTGCAACCTCACGGTGGGCGACTTCAACCCGGCCCACTTCCCCATCCCCGAAGCCCTGCTGGAGGGCACCCGCAAGGCCCTGGCGGAGGGCCAGACCAACTACCCGCCCTCGGACGGCGTGCTGCCCCTGCGGGAGGCCGTGGTCCGCTTCTACGCGCGGGAACTGGGCCTGCGCTACCCGGTGGACTCCGTGCTGGTGGTGGGCGGCGCGCGGCCCCTGCTCTACGGGGCCTACCGGACCCTCGTGGATCCGGGCGACGTGGTGGTCTACCCCGTGCCGAGCTGGAACAACAACCACTACGCCAACCTGAGCGGGGCCCGCGCCGTGGAGCTGCCGGTGGCGGCGGACCACAACTTCTTCCCGGTCCTCGACCAGATCGCGCCCCACCTCGCCGAGGCCCGCCTGCTCTGCCTGAATTCGCCGTTGAACCCCACGGGGACCATGATCGACCCGGCGCAGCTCAAGGCCATCACCGAGGCGGTGGTGGCGGAGAACCGGCGCCGCGCGGCCTCCGGGAAGCGGCCCCTGTACTTCGTCTACGACCAGGTCTACTGGACCCTCACCTTCGGCACGAAGCACGAGACCCCGGTGAGCCTTGTGCCGGAATCGGCGCCCTACGTCCTGCTCTTGGACGCCCTCTCCAAGGCCTTCTGCGCCACGGGCCTGCGGGTGGGCTGGGGCCTCATGGACCCGGCCATCCGCGCCCGCATGGCCGACATCCTGGGCCACGTCGGGGCCTGGGCCCCCAAGGCCGAGCAGGTGGCCACGGCGGCCCTCCTGGACGACCCCGCCACGGTGCAGGCCTTCCGGTCCACCTTCCTGCCGGCGGTGAAGGCGCGCCTGGACGCCCTGCACGGCGGCTTCATGGCGATGAAGGCCGACGGCCTGCCGGTGGACGCCATCGCCCCCCAGGGCGCCATCTACCTCAGCGCGCGCTTCGACCTGTCCGGCCGGACGATCCGCGGCATGGAGCTGCGGACCAACGAGGACATCCGCCAGCTCCTGCTCCAGCACGCCGGCCTCGCCATCGTGCCCTTCCAGGCCTTCGGGCTGGCCGAGGAGAGCGGCTGGTTCCGCCTCAGCGTGGGCGCCGTGTCCCTCGCCGAGATCGAGGCCATGATGCCGCGGCTGCGGAGCCTGCTGGCCTAGGGCCTCAGGGCTTCGGCTCCTCCGGCGGCAGCACCACCGCCTCGACGACCTTGGGCGCGGGTTTGTCGGCCGGGTCGTGGTGGCCCAGGTCCGGGCCCTCCCCGGGCACCGGCACCGCGCCGCGGCCGCCCCGGGTGGCCACCAGCACCGCCAGGGTCCAGGTGGGCGTGATGTCGATGAAGGGCACCAGCTCCATCACGAAGGAGGGCAGGAAGGCCCAGCTCCAGCCCAGCAGGGCCCAGAGGAGGCCCATGGCCAGGACGTCGAGGAGGACCTCCACCGGCGAGAAGCCGCCTTCCACCGTGGCGGGGAGCAGGAAGACCTGCAGCGCGTCGATGCCCACCGCCACCGCCCAGGCGAGGCGGATCTTGAGGGGCGTGGTGCCGGGGCGCATGCCCCCAGGGTAGCGCCTTGGCGCCGCGGATCGCCGCTTGCGCCGCGGGGCCCGGGATGGGAGCCTCCCCCATGCGCGCCTGCCTCGCCCTCGCCCTCGCCTCCGCCCTGTCCGCCCAGGTCCCCGCCTGGCTCAAGCCGGAAGCCCAGGCCCTGAAGGCCGAGGTGCTGGCCTGGCGCCGGGACCTCCACGCCCACCCGGAGCTGGGCAACCGCGAGGTGCGCACGGGCGGCCTGGTCGCGGACCTGCTGGCCCGCGAGGGGCTCGCGGTGCGGCGCGTCGCGGGCACCGGCGTGGTGGGCGTGCTCAAGGGCGGCCGGCCGGGGCCCGTGGTGGCCCTAAGGGCGGACATGGACGCGCTCCCCATCCAGGAGGCGGTGGACGTGCCCTGGAAGTCCACGGTGCCGGGCGTCATGCACGCCTGCGGGCACGACGCCCACACCGCCATGCTCCTGGGCGCGGCGAAGCTGCTGGCGAAGCACCGGGCGGAACTGCCGGGCACGGTGGTCTTCCTCTTCCAGCCCGCCGAGGAGGGCGCGCCGGCGGGAGAGTTCGGCGGCGCCAAGCGCATGATCGCCGAGGGCGCCCTGGACGACCCGAAGGTCGAGGCGGTCTACGGCCTGCACCAGCGCCCGGAGGGTCCCACGGGCTCCTTCGGCTGGCGCAGCGGGCCCCTCATGGCCGGCAGCGACACCTGGCGCCTGGTGCTGCACGGCACCATGGCCCACGGCGCCGCGCCCCACCTCGGCCACGACGCCATCCTCCTGGCCGCCGAGGCCATCCAGGCCCTCCAGGCCATCCGGAGCCGGCGGCTGGACCCCGTGAAGCCCTTCGTCCTCACCGTCGGCACGATCCAGGGCGGGAACCGCCACAACATCGTCGCCGACCGGGTGGAGCTCGCGGGCACGATGCGCACCTTCCAGGCGGAGGTGCGGGAGCAGGCCATCGCCCTCATGCACGAGACCCTCAAAGGCGTCTGCGCGGTCCATGGCGGGAGCTATGAGCTGACCTTCAAGGACGACGCCAACCCGCCGGTGGACAACGACCCCCGCCTCGCCGCCGCCGTGAAGCCCCTCCTCGCCGCCCTGGGGAGGCTGGAGGACCAGGAGGTGATCATGGGCGCCGAGGACTTCGCCCACTACCAGCGGCGGGTGCCGGGCTTCTTCCTGTTCCTGAACACCGGCAAGGGCGCCACCGGCGGCAACCACACGCCCACCATGAACCTGGACGAGGCCATGCTGCCCGTGGGGGTGGCGGCGCTGGCAGGCATGGCCTGGGGCCATCTGGCGGGCCGGCCCTAGGCCTTGGCCCGGAGCCGCCGGGGCACTAGGATTCACTTCGACTCCCCTTCCGAGCGACCGTGCCCGCCCACGTCCTCCCCCTCGAACTGGTGGACGCCTTCGGCGCCGGGGTCTACCTCCTCTTCGGCCTGCTCCACGCGAACCTCTGGCGCCACCGCCGGGACCGGCCCGCCCACCTGTGGCTGGCGGCGGCCAGCGGCGGGGCGCTGCTGGTGGACCTCACGGGGATGGCCCTCAGGGTCCAGGGGGACGCGGCCCCCGCCTGGCTGGCGGCCCTCAACCTCTCCGGCGTCGCCATCGCCACCGTGAGCCTCCTCCAGCTCGTGGCGGCCCTCGGAGCCCGTCCCGTCGGCACCCTGCTGCGCGGACTCCAGGCCGCCCTGCTGCTGCTGGCGCCCTGGCCGGGCCTGCTGCGCCGCCCGGAGCTGCAGGGCCCGCTCCTGCTGCTGGGGTCGGTGCTTCTGGTGGCCGCGGCGGTGCGCGCCTTCGCCGCCGGGCGGGGCGGGGACGCCGAATCGCGCGCCGTGGCGCGGGGGCTGCTCGTCCTCCTCGCCTGCCTCATCCTGGACGTGCTCGCGGAACTGGAGGCGCTGCCCCTGCCCGGCGGGCTGCCGGTGCTGGGGTTCACCCTGCTCTTCCTCGCCTCGGGGATGGCGCTCAACGCCCGCTTCGAGCGGGAGCACCAGGAGCTGGTGGCGCTCCGGAGGTCCCTGGAGGACCGGGTCGCGGCGCGGACCGGGGAGCTGGAGGAGGCGAACCGCCGCCTGGCGGACGCCTCGCGCACCGACCCCCTCACGGGCCTGCCCAACCGCCGAGGCTTCCTGGAGGCCACGGCCCGGGAGCTGGCCCGTCTCCAGCGGGCCTGGCGGCCCTGCACCCTGGTGCTCGTGGACGTGGACCACTTCCGCCGGATCAACGAGACCTTCGGCCACGCCACCGGCGACGCGGTGCTCCAGGGCATCGCGGGCCTGCTCCGCCGGACCCTCCGGGAGCAGGACCTGGTGGCCCACTGGAGCGCCGAGGAGTTCATCGCCCTCCTCCCGGAGACGGGGGCCGCCGAGGCCCGGCGGGTGGCGGAGGCCATCCGCCGGGCGGCCCTGGCGGCGGACTTCGGCCGGGAGGGCGAGCAGATCCCCGTGACCTTCTCCTTCGGCCTCATGGAGCACCACCGCGGCTTCACCCTGGAGGGCACCATCGCCGAGGCGGAGCGGGCCCTGCTGCGGGCCCACGCCCTGGGGCCCAACCACCTCGTGGCCGGCGGGACCGGGCCCGGCGAGGCGGACCTGGAGGAGATCCCCGAAGGCTGATCTCCGCGGCCGGCTGGTGGCACCATGGCAGGCGATGCCCACCGTCTGCCTGAACATGATCGTCAAGGACGAGGCCCCGGTGATCCGCCGCTGCCTCGCTTCCGTGAAGCCCCACGTGGACCGCTGGGTCGTGGTGGACACCGGCTCCACCGACGGGACCCAGGACCTCGTCCGGGAGGCGATGGCGGGGGTGCCGGGGGAGCTCCACGAGCGGCCCTGGGTGGACTTCGGCCACAACCGGACGGAGGCGCTGCGGCTGGCCGAAGGGCGGGGGGACTACCTGCTGACCCTGGACGCCGACGAGGAGTTCGTGGCGCCGCCGGACTGGGCCTGGCCCGCGCTCACCGAGGAGAGCTACGACCTGGACCTGCGCTACGCGAACCTCCGCTACGCCCGCGTCGCGCTGGTCTCGACGGCCCTGCCCTGGCGCTGGGAAGGCGTGCTCCACGAGTACCTGGAAGCGGGACGGCCGGTCTCCCGGGGGCGGGTGCACGGCGCCCACATCCTGGTGCGGGCCGAAGGCGCCCGGAGCCGGGACCCCCGGAAGTTCGAGAAGGACGCCCGCCTCCTCGAAGCCGCCCTGGAACGGGAGCCGGGCAACGCGCGGTACCGGTTCTACCTCGCCCAGAGCTGGCGGGACGCCGGGGACCGGGCGCGGGCCCTGGCGGCCTACGACGCCCGGGCGGCGATGGGGGGCTGGGACGAGGAGCGCTACGTGGCCCGCCTGGAGGGCGCCCGGTGCGCCGAGGCCCTGGGGCGCCCCGCGGAGGAGGTGGTCTTCCGGCTCCTCCAGGCCCACCAGGCGCGGCCCGGACGCGCCGAGGCCCTGGTCGAGCTGGCCCGGATCTTCAGGCTCCGGGAGGAGCACCACCTGGCCCATCTCTTCGCCCGCGAGGCCACGGACCTTCCGCCCTGCGCCGACCGCCTCTTCGTCGAGCCGCAGGCCGCGTGGCGGGCCCTGGACGAAGCCTCCATCGCGGCCTACTGGACGGGGCGGATGGAGGAATCCAGGAGCTTCGCCGAGGCCGCCCTGGCCCACCCGGAGGCAACGGCGGCCGAGCTGCCCCGGGTGCGAGCCAACCTGGCCTTCGCCCTCGCGGCCCTCGGCCCCGCGCCGGGCGCGGGGCCGGCCTCCTAGCGGGTCCGGCGCGCCGCCACCCAGGCCATGACCTCCAGGGGCGTCATGCGGTCCAGGTCCAGGGCCTCCAGCTCGGCCCGGAGCGGATCCGGCTCGGGCTCGAAGAGGGGCAGGGCGGGCTGGAGGACGGCCGCGGGCCGGGGCGGCGCGGCGGGGCGGTTGGAGGCTTCCGCCAGCAGCCGCTGGGCCCGGGCGATGACCGGCCGGGGCAGGCCGGCGAGGCGCGCCACCTGGATGCCGTAGCTGCGGTCCGCGGGGCCCTCGGCGATGCGGTGGAGGAAGAGGAGCTGCTCCTCCCACTCCTGGACCTCGACGTGGAGGTTGGCGATGCGGGGATCCTCGGCCAGGGTCGTCAGCTCGAAGTAGTGCGTCGCGAAGAGCGTGCGCGGCTCGCCGCCCGGGAGGTCGCGCAGGTGCTCGGCGATGGCCTCGGCCAGCGCCAGGCCGTCCCTCGTGCTGGTGCCGCGGCCGATCTCGTCGAGGATGACGAGGCTCGAGGGCGTCACCTGGTTCAGGATCCGCGCGGTCTCGGTCATCTCCACCATGAAGGTGGACTGGCCCTTGGACAGGAAGTCGCTGGCGCCGATGCGGGTGAAGATGCGGTCCACCAGGCCGAAGCGCATGAGCTCCGCGGGCACGAAGGACCCGCTCTGGGCCAGCACCACGAGCAGCGCGGCCGTGCGCAGGAAGGTGGACTTGCCGCCCATGTTGGGGCCCGTGACCACCGCCATGCTGCGGGGCGGGGCGAGGCGCAGGTCGTTGGGGATGCATTCGCGGCCGAGGCGCGCCTCCAGCATGGGATGCCGGGCGCCGGCGAGGACCAGTTCGCGCGTGTCCGAGAGTTCGGGCCGGGTCCAGCCGCTGTGGCGGGCGCGCTCGGCGAAGGCGGCCAGCACGTCGAGGGTCGCGGCGGCCTTCGACAGGCCCACCAGGTCCGCCCGGCGGGCCAGCACGGCGTCGAGCAGGCCCTTGAAGGCGGCGGCCTCCAGGCGCGCCTGGTCCCCCTCGGCGCTCACCAGGCGCTGCTCGAAGTCGAGGAGCTTCTCGGTGGTGAAGCGTTCGGCGTTGGCCAGGGTCTGCTTGCGGATGAAGTGGGCGGGCACCGCGCCGTAGTTGGCCTTGGTGACCTCGAAGTAGTAGCCGAAGACGCGGTTGTACTTGATCTTCAGGCTCGCGATGCCGCTGGCGGCGCGCTCCTCCTCTTCGAGTTCCAGCATCACCTGCTTGGCGTCCCCGGCCAGCCGGCGCACGGCGTCCAGCTCCGGGCTCACGCCCTCGCGGATGACGCCGCCCTTCTCCAGGTCCAGGGGCGGCGCCTCGGCGAGGCTGCGCTGGAGCTCCTGCAGGAGGCCGGTGCAGAGGGGCGTGCCTTCGTCCCACAACCCGAGCTCCGAGGCCTCGGCGAACCAGGCGCGATCCTTCAGGAGGGAGGGCAGGCGCTGGAGCTGGGCGAGGCCCTCCCGCAGGGAGGCCAGTTCCGGCGGCGTGGCGAGGCCCAGGGCGACGCGGCCCAGGAGACGGTCCAGGTCCGGCACGGTGGCGAGCAGCTTCTGGAGCGGCTCCCGGCGGCCGTCCTCGGTGAGCCACGCGACCTGGGACCAGCGGCGCGCCAGCGCCTCAGGGTCGCGGAGGGGCTGGTCCAGCCAGGCCCGGAGGAGCCGCGAGCCCATGCGGGTGCGGCACTGGTCGAGGAGCGCCAGCAGGCTGCCGGTCTTCGAGCCGTCCAGGGTGTTGGCGAAGAGCTCCAGGTGCCGGGCGCTGGTGGCGTCCAGCAGGGGTCCGGCGGCGCCCAGCTCGACGCTCACGCCCTGCAGATGGGCGGGGCGACCCTTCTGCGTTGTCTCCACCTGATCCAGCAGGGCGCCCAGGGCGCCGATGGCGGCGGCGTGGCCCGCGAGCCCGAGGCCTTCGAGGTGCTGCCAGCCGAAGAAGGCGAGGACCTGCTGTTCCGCGCGGGTGGCCTCGAAGCGCCAGGGGGGCAGGCGCTGCACGGCGACGTCGGTGTCGAAGGGCACCTCGGCGCCGTCGGGCAGGAGCAGTTCGTGGGGCGCGAGGCGTTCCAGCGTCGACGCCAGCAGCGTCTCTCCCTCGCCGGGCAGCACGCGGATCTGCCCGCTGGCGAGCTGCAGCAGGGCGATGCCCCAGCTCGGACCGACACGATGCACCGAGGCCAGCCACCGCGCGTCGTCGTCCAGCCAGGTGCCCGGCGTGATGATGCGCTTGAGGGCCCGGGGCAGGAGGCCCTTCACCTCCTCGGGCTTGGCGGTGGGTTCGGCGATGGCGGCGCTGTACCCCGCCGCCAGCAGCTTCGGCAGGTAGCTCTCCAGCGCGAAGTGGGGCACGCCGCACATGGGCGTCTCCGCCTCCGTCCCCTTGCCCCGGGTCGTGAGGGCGATCTCCAGCACCGGCGCGGCCTTGACGGCGTCCTCCCCCAGCAGCTCGTAGAAGTCCCCCATCCGCGTGAGGAGGATCGCGTCGCCCGCCTCCCGCTTGAGGGCGGCGATCTGCTGGAGCATGGGGGTGGACATGGGGCCTACATCTTCCCGCAGACCCGCTCCAGGGCCTCCACCAAAGGCGCGATGGCCTCCTCCTTCAGGGAGCAGAAGGCGAGGCGCAGCTGGGTGGCGCCCTGGTTCACGACGCCCACGCCTTCCTGGATGAGGCGCTGGCGCACGGCGTCGGCATCGAGGCCCTTGCGCAGCTCGAGGAGGCAGAAGCAGCCGGCGTTGAAGGGGTAGACGGTCCAGTGCTCCGAGGGCTTGGCGAGGCGGTCCTTCAGGATGCGGTAGCGCCGGCCGAGGAGGCTGCGCAGGCGTTCGAACTCGGCGTCGTGGCGGGGATCGGCCAGCTCCTCCTCCACAAGGTACTGGCTCAGGCCCACGGGGCTGCCCACGCCGCTGCGGATGAGGCTCATGGACTTGTCCACGAGGATCGCCGCGGCCTCCCTGCTCACGCCGAAGGTGAGGAATCCCACCCGCGAACCGAAGAAGCTCAGCTCCTTGGTGGCGCCGTCGCTCTTCAGGGCGATGAGGTTGGGGCAGCGGCCGGAAATATTGCGCGCCGCCAGTTCGAAGAAGAGGCTCTTCGACGAAGCCGTCGCCTCGAAGACCAGGCCGTGGTAGGCGTCGTCGCAGTAGACCACCACGCTGCGGTCCCGGGAGGCCTCCGAGAGCACGTCCGCCAAGGCGGCCTGCTCCGCGGGCGTGGGCGAATAGCCGCTGGGGTTGCTGGGGAAGTTCAGCAGGACGTGGGCCCGGCCCGGCTGGGCGTCCAGGGCGGCCTTCAGGCCGGCGATGTTGAATCCCTCTCCGTCGTAGAACGGGTAGCGCACGAAGGATCCTTCCAGCCGGATGCCGAAGATCTGCTCGTAGTTGTCCCAGTACAGGTCCGGCAGGATCAGCGTGTCCCCGGGGTGGAAGAAGAGGTCGGCCCCCATGGAGATGGCGTGGCAGATACCCGCGGTGACCGCCGGAAGGCCGACCTCGGCCATCCGGGGGTCCTCCCTCTGGAGCTTGGCGTGCCAGAGCTCCTTGGCCCGGGTCCGCCCGCCAATGGGGGAATAGAGGAAGGCGTCCTTGGCCGGCAGGTGTCCCAGCAGCTCGCCGAGCTTCGCCAGGGGCAGGGGGTTGCCTTCGCCGTCCGTGATCTGGCCGATGGTGGCGTTGATGGCGCAGCCCGCGGCCTGGCCCGCCTGGTAGGGGATGCCCTTGGGAAAGAAGGCTCGGCGCGCCAGGGGGGAGAGGGCCTCCAGGACCGCCGGGGCGGCCACGGCCAGACGGGCATTGCGGTCCTGGGCTTCGGGATGCAGGGTCACGGGGGCCTCTCGGGGATGGGCCAGTCTAGCAAGGCCGCATGGATGCTGGGTCTGCGATGGATAGGCGATTGTTATTTTAGAAAATCTTAGTTGACAACTATCAAATCAAGACGGACCCTGGAGCCTGGAGGTTCTCCATGCTTCCCTTCACCCAGAAGGCCAACGATGTCCTCGTCTCCGCCAAGTCCAAGGCCACGGCGGAGCAGCACCCCGAACTGCTGCCCATCCATGTGTTCCAGGCCCTCCTGGCTCCCGAGGTGGGCCTGAAGCCGGTCTTCGAGAAGGCGGGCCTCGCCCCCGAGGCCTTCCAGGGCCTCCAGGAGGGTGCCGACGCCCTGGTGGCGAAGCTGCCCAAGGCCGTGGGCGGGGCCGAGCCCCAGATCGGCGCGGGGCTGCGCCACTTCCTGGAGACCGCCAGCGACACCGGCCGCGGCCTGGGCGACCGCTTCCTCGCCACGGACGCCATGCTGCTGGCCTTCGCCAACGCGAGCACCGACGCCAAGAAGCTGCTGGAGCGCTTCGACGCCGACCGGAAGAAGCTGGAGGCCGCCATCAAGACCGGCCGGGCGGGCCAGAAGGTGGAGGACGAGCGGGCGGAGGAGAAGTTCGCCAGCCTCGAGAAGTACGCCCGGGACTTTACCGCCCTGGCCGAGGCCGGCAAGCTCGACCCCGTCATCGGGCGGGACGAGGAGATCCGGCGCGTCCTGCAGGTGCTGAGCCGGCGCACCAAGAACAACCCGGTGCTCATCGGCGAGCCCGGCGTGGGCAAGACCGCCATCGCCGAGGGCCTCGCCCTGCGCATCGCCAAGCACGACGTGCCCGAGAGCCTGAAGGGCATCCGCCTGATGGCCCTGGACATGGGTTCCCTGGTCGCCGGCACCAAGTACCGGGGCGAGTTCGAGGAGCGCCTCAAGGGCCTGCTCACGGAGATCGAGGCTGCGGAAGGGAAGATCATCCTCTTCATCGACGAACTCCACACCCTGGTGGGCGCGGGCTCCGCGGAAGGCAGCATGGACGCGGCCAACCTCCTGAAGCCGGCCCTGGCCCGGGGCGACCTGCGCTGCATCGGCGCCACCACCCTGAACGAGTACCAGAAGCACATCGAGAAGGACGCCGCCCTGGAGCGCCGCTTCCAGCCGGTCTTCGTGGAGGAGCCGGGGCCCGAGGACGCCATCTCCATCCTGCGCGGCCTGAAGGAGCGCTACGAGCTGCACCACGGCGTGCGCATCCAGGACGCGGCCCTGGTGGAGGCGGTGATGCTGAGCCACCGCTACATCGCGGACCGCTTCCTGCCCGACAAGGCCGTGGACCTCATGGACGAGGCGGCCTCCAGCGTCCGGATGCAGATCGACAGCCGGCCCGTGGAGATCGACGTCCGGGAGCGGAGGGACATGCAGCTCCAGCTGGAGCGCCACGCCCTGGCCAAGGAGAAGGACGCCGCCTCCAAGGCGCGGCTCAAGGAGCTGGACGCCGAGCTGGGCAACCTGAAGGAAGAACTGGCGCGGCTGCGCGCGAAGTGGGAGACCGAGAAGAAGGCCATCGAGGAGACGCGCCAGCAGCAGAAGCGCCTGGACGACCTGCGCATCGAGCTCGAACAGCTGAAGGCGAAGGGGGACTACGAGAAGGCCTCCCGCCTCGAGTACGGCGAGATCCCCCAGCTGGAGAAGCAGATCGCCTCCCGCCTCGAGACCGCGGACCAGATGCTGCGCCTGGAGGTGGGCGAGGAGGACGTGGCCGCCGTGGTGAGCAAGTGGACGGGCATCCCTGTCTCGAAGCTCATGGAGGGCGAGGTGCAGAAGCTGCTGCACATGGAGGATCGCCTCCGCCAGCGCGTGGTCGGCCAGGACGCGGCCCTGGTGGCCATCAGCGACGCCCTGCGCCGCAACCGCGCCGGCCTGGGCGACGAAAAGCGGCCCATCGGCTCCTTCCTCTTCCTCGGCCCCACCGGCGTGGGCAAGACCGAGGTGGCGCGCGCCCTGGCGGCCTTCCTCTTCGACGACGAGAACGCCCTGGTGCGCATCGACATGAGCGAGTTCACCCACGAGGCCGACGCCACCCGCCTCATCGGCGCCGCGCCGGGCTACATCGGCTACGAGGAGGGCGGCCGCCTCACGGAGGCCATCCGCCGCCGGCCCTACTCGGTGATCCTCCTGGACGAGATGGAGAAGGCCCACCCGCGGATCTTCGACGTCTTCCTCCAGGTACTGGAGGACGGCCGGCTCACCGACGGCAAGGGCCGCACGGTGAACTTCCGCAACACGGTGGTGCTGATGACCAGCAACGTGGGCTCCAGCGCCATCTTCGCCGCCGGGGGCCACGCGGAGCGGGCCCAGGCCGAGGTGCAGGCCGCCCTGCGGGCCCACTTCCGGCCGGAGTTCCTCAACCGCATCGACGAAGTGGTGACCTTCCGCGCCCTCGAGGAGACCGACATGCAGGCGGTGGCCCGCATCCAGCTCGCCCGGGTGGAGGCCCAGCTCGCGGAGAAGCGCCTGCACCTCAGCGTGCCGGACGAGGCCCTGGCCTGGCTCGCGAAGGAGGGCTTCGACCCGCAGCTCGGCGCGCGCCCGCTGAAGCGACTCATCCAGCAGGCGGTGGTGAATCCCCTCTCGCGCATGGTGCTGGAGGGGAAGCTCCGGCCCGGCGGCGCCGCCCGCCTCGAGGTGGACGGCGAGAACCTCGCCGTCCGCGCCGAAGCTGTGCAATAAGCGGGGTTGCGGGTAACCTCGGCGCTATCCCCGCCGGAAGGAGCCCATGCTCGACGAGCCGATCCTCATCGTGGACGACGAGAGCAGCCTGCTCTCGCTGCTCCAGGACTCGCTCGGCCAGGCGGGTTTCCGCTGCGTGACGGCCGGGGGCGGCGACGAGGCCCTGCGGCTGGTGCGTGAGCGCCACTTCCCGGTGGTGCTCACGGACCTCTACATGCCCGGCGGGCCGTCGGGGCTGGAGCTGATCCAGGCCGTCCGGGCCCTGGACCCGATGGTGAACTGCATCGTGATGACGGCCTTCGCGTCGGTGGAGTCGGCCATCGAGGCGCTCCAGCTCGGCGCCTACGACTTCCTCCGCAAGCCCTTCCGCCAGCAGGAGCTGCACGCGGCCCTCCACCGCGCCCTGGACCACGCGCGGCTGCGTCGGGAGGTGGAGACCTACCGCGCGAACCTCGAGAAGCTGGTCCTGGAACGCACCCGGGACGTGCAGGCCCTGCTGGACGAGGTGCTGCGCCTGAACGATCTGACCCTCGCGGCCCAGGCCAGGGCCGGGGAGGTGGGCATCGCAGAAGCGGAACTCCTGGGGCCCTTCTTCGCCCACCTCGCCGATCGGTTCCGGCCCGACGGCTGGGGCCTGGCCCTCGCGGAGCCGGCGGGCTGGCGGATGGTCCTGGCCGCGGGCGCGCAGTCGTGGCCCGCGGCTTCGACTCTGCCGGACCCCGGCGCCCTGGCCGGGGCCGCCGAGCCCCTCGAATGGAAGGGCTCCTCGGCCTATCCCGACGCCTTCCTCCTTCCGTTGCGGGGCGGGGGCGAGCTCCTGGGCGCGGTGCTGGTGGGGTTCGAGGCGCGGGGCGCCTTCTCGCCCCTGGACCGCGCCGTGGTGCTCTGGCGGCGGCAGGTGGAGGCCCTGGTGCACGGGATGAAGGTGGCGCGCCACCTGCTAGCCCGGCAGGGAGGCCAGGCGTGAGGCCCGCGGACCTGCTCTGGGCGGGCTTCGGCGGGCAGGACGCCCGGGACGTGGCGTGGCTTCCCGAGGCCCCCGGCGGCGTGATCCTCTTCGCCCGCAACCTGGATCCGGATCCCGGGGCCGGCCCCGCGCGGTGCCGGGCCCTGCTGGAGGGACTGCAGGCCCGCTGGGGCGCGGAGCTGCCCCTCGCCATCGCCATCGACCAGGAGGGCGGGGCGGTGTCGCGCCTGCGGCCCTGGGTGGGCGAGACGCCCAGCTTCCGCCGCATCTGGGAACGGGGCGGCGCGGCGGCCTGCGAGGCCTGGGGCCGGCTCTGGGGCGAGGGGCTGGCGATGCTCGGCTTCAACGTGGACTTCGCGCCGGTGGCGGATTTGTGGGACGGGAACCCCGGCACGGGCATGGGGGACCGCTGCGCCAGCACGGATCCCGTCGAAGTCGCCAGCGCGGTGGGCGCCTTCCTCCACGGCCTGGAGTCCACCGGCGTGCGGGGCTGCCTCAAGCACTTCCCGGGTCTCGGCGGCACGACGCTGGACAGCCACAAGGGACTGCCGGAGCTCGCGGATCAAGGCCGCATCACCGCCAACGCCCGGGCCTTCCAGATGCTCTCCAACGAGGATCGCCTCGTCATGGTGGCGCACCTGAAGACGCCGGCGACGGGCGGCCTGCCGGCCTCGCTGCATCGCGGCTCCGTGGCGGAGAACCCCTGGCGCGTGGCGGGGCGCTTCCTGCCGGATGACCTCGAGATGGGCGGCGTGGCGGACTGGGACTGGGAGGCCCGGGTGCGCCTCAGCCTCGAGGCCGGGAACGAGTGGCTGCTGGTGTGCCAGAGCGAGGCGGGCGTGGGGGCGTGCTTCGAGGCGGCGGCGAGGCTGCCGGAAGCACTCTGGAAGCCCGCGGTGGCGCGGAGCCGGGCCATGCGGGCGAACTTGCCGAAGCGCGGGGTTGGAGCCTTGACTCCCACCGCCTGGGCGGACTGGGTCAGGCGGGTCCAGGAGGCAGCCTCACGTGTCTCGTAGGTCGCGGCTGCTTCTTTCCGCTTGCCTCGGGTTCATCCCATCGGGGGTGATCGTCGCCCTGATGATCCTCCAGGGTGGATTCGGTGGAGGGCACGGGCCCTCGGATCATGCGATCTGGCTGATTGCAATGCCGTGGAGCTGGGTGAGTCAGAAAACCGGGTTCACGACGCCGCTCTTTCCTCTCGATTGGATCCTCTTCCCATGGGCCGTGAACTTCTACCTCATACGAGGGTTATGGGCCGTTTGGGACCGTCTCATTCGCTCCGGCACAGCCAGACCTTGATGAATTGGGACTGGCATCGAGACGTGCGAAACATGATCCTGGCTCGCATCTGACACCCGGAGGCTCCGTGATTTTCGAGCAGCTCAACGACGGCAACTGCCGCACCTACCTCATCGCGTCGGAGGAGACGCACGAGGCGGTGCTGGTGGATCCGCTGCTGGGGCGGGAGGACCATGACCTCCGCGTGCTGCAGGACCGCGGGCTCAGGCTCAAGGCGGTGATCGACACGCACACCCACGCGGACCACCTCAGCGCCTGCGCGCTGCTGCGGGACCGCACGGGGGCGGACCACGCGGTGCATGCGGCGTCCCGCATCGAAGGCGGCAACCTGAGGGTCGAGGAGGGCCAGCGGATCCAGGTGGGCGAGGTGCCCGTGGACGTGCTCCACACCCCGGGCCACACGCCGGACAGCCTCAGCCTGCTGCTGCCGGACCGGCTGCTGACCGGCGACTTCCTCTTCCTTGGCGAGGGCGGCGCGGGCCGCACGGACCTGCCCGGCGGAGATCCAGGCTCCCACTGGGACGCGCTGCAGAAGCTCTCAGCATTGGACGGCCGGCTGCTCGTCTTCCCGGGCCACGACTACCGGGGCCGGACCTCCTCGACCCTGGCCGACGAGCGGCAGGCCAACCCCCGCCTCCAGCCCCGCAGCCGGGCCGAGTACGTCGCCTGGCTCGAGGGCCTCGACATGCCTCCGGCGGACTGGATGAAGGGCGTGGTGAAGGCCAACCTCGCCTGCGTCCGCAGCGCGGAGGGCATCGAGATCCCCGCCGGCGGCGCGGTGTGCGAGGTGGGCGCTGGCTGGGCGACGGTGCCGCAGATGACCTGCGAGGCGCTCCTGGGGAGCCAGGAGCCCGTCCTGCTCCTCGACGTCCGCGAGGCCATGGAATTCACCGGACCCATGGGCCACATCCCCGGCTCGCGCCTGCTGCCCCTGGGGCAGCTGCCCTTCCGGATGGCCGCCGAACTCCCCGACCGGGACCAGCCCATCGTGGCCATCTGCGCCATGGGCGGGCGGTCGAACGCGGCCGTGGACCAGCTCCTGAAGGCGGGCTACACGCGGGTCGCCAGCCTCGCGGGCGGCATGGCCCGGTGGCAGGCGCTGGGGTATCCCGTCGAGCGGTGAGGGGGCGGCGGGGACGGGGCATCGAGGCTGCTCGAACCGAGCCCGCCCCCAGGGCGCGTTGGAACGACGATGCCACGGTGTGGGAAGGTTTTGACCTTCCACGAGCACCCCAGGCTGATCGAATCCGCGGGGTGTGCGGATTCGATCAGACTGCGGTGCCAGACGCGCGCAGCGCGTCGTCAGCGACGGGACCGGGAGCGAGGGTGGGCCATCACGGCGTCGGGCCCTGGGATCCCTCCCGGCCATTCCGGCCACGACTCGCTGCGCGAGTCTGGCACCTCGATCAACCGCAATCCGCATAGGGCGCGGATTGCGGTTGATCGAGGTGCTCCTTGAAAGGCGTTGGTCCCGGCTGCTTTGGCGCTTCGTCCCGTCCCGGCCTTCGGAAGGCGTTGATCCAGGCTGCCCGGGCGCTTCGTCCTGTCTCTGCCGTCTCGTCTGCCTGGGCTTTCAGGACTGCCGAGATCGGCAGCCGGCCGGACCCTACCTCGCCACAGTCTCCCGCGCGGCCGCCTTGAGCGCTTCGGCCTTGTCCGTCTGCTCCCAGGCGAACTCGGGCCGGCCGAAATGCCCATACGCCGCCGTCGCCCGGTAGATGGGCTTGCGGAGGCCGAGGGTCTCGATCATGGCCTTGGGCGTGCAGCTGAAGACCTCCCGCACGGCGCGCTCGATGGCCTCCTCGGCGACGTGGCCGGTGCCGAAGGTGTCCACCCGGATGCTGACGGGCTCGGCGACGCCGATGGCGTAGGCGAGCTGGATCTCGCAGCGGTCGGCGAGGCCGGCAGCGACGATGTTCTTGGCGATGTAGCGGCCCATGTAGGCGGCGCTGCGGTCCACCTTGCTGGGATCCTTGCCGCTGAAGGCGCCGCCCCCGTGGCGGCCCGCGCCGCCGTAGGTGTCCACGATGATCTTGCGGCCCGTGAGGCCGCAGTCCCCCATGGGGCCGCCGATGACGAAGCGGCCGGTGGGGTTGATGTGGAACTTCGTGTTCGCGTCGAGCAGGGCCTCGGGCAGGGCGTAGCGGATCACGAGCTTCTCGATCTCGGCATGGATGGTGGCGTTGGTGACGGCCTCGTCGTGCTGGGTGCTCACCACCACCGCGTCGATGCGCTTCACCTGGTCCCCGTCGTACTCCACCGTGACCTGGCTCTTCCCGTCCGGGCGCAGCCAGGGCAGCTCGCCGTTCTTCCGGACCTCGGACAGGCGCCGGGTCAGGCTGTGGGCGTACTGGATGGGGGCGGGCATGAGCTCCGGGGTCTCCCGGCAGGCGTAGCCGAACATGAGGCCCTGGTCCCCGGCCCCGCCGGTGTCCACCCCCATGGCGATGTCCGGGCTCTGCTGGTCGAGGGTGACGATCACCCCGCAGGTGTCGCAGTCGAAGCCCTTGGTGCTGTGGTCGTAGCCGATGCCCCGGACCACCTCGCGGACCAGCTTGGCCACGGGGATGTAGGTCTCCGTGGTGATCTCGCCGGCCACCACCACCAGGCCCGTGGTGGTCAGGGTCTCGCAGGCCACCCGGCTCTTGGGGTCGTCGGTGAGGGCCGCGTCCAGGACGGCGTCCGAGATCTGGTCGGCGATCTTGTCGGGGTGGCCCTCGGTGACGCTTTCGGAGGTGAAGAGGTGCTTGCCGGGCTTGGCCATGGGGGCTCCTGGGGCGCGGCCGGGAGGGGGCGGCCGCGGGCGGGCGGGAACGAAAACTCCGGGGCGGATGAGGCCCCGGAGGGGCTTCCAGCATAGCACCCCGGGCTCCTGGAACCCCGGCGCCGGGGGGCGAGCGGTGCTATGGTGGGAGCACCCCATCCGGACCCGCAGTCAAGGAGATCGCCATGATCCGTTCCCGCCTCAATCCGGCCCTGCCTTTCGCCGTGGCCGCCACCGTGATGGTGCTCGCCCCCGGCTGCAAGTACCTGAAGAAAGGCGGCACCGAGGAGAGCAAGGAGATCAAGGAGCTGACCCAGAAGGCGGCGGAACTGGACAAGGCCACCCAGGAGCAGCAGAAGGCCGGGGCCGCCCAGCAGCAGAAGCTGGCCCAGGCGGGCGCCGGGGACATCGCCATGAACCCCGCCACCATGCAGCTCACCGACGAGCAGAAGAAGGCCCTGGAAGAGCGCATCAAGAACGAGAAGAACACCACCTACCAGGCCCTGCTCCAGGAAGTTCTGGACAAGGACAAGCAGATCAAGGAGCTGAACGACAAGGTCAACAAGCTCAAGGCCATCCTGCCCAAGCCCGACCTGGCCGGCCCCAACGACAGCCACTACGGCATGGCCCTGCGCTTCCTCAAGAAGCGCGGCGTCAGCGAGGACGAGGCGAAGCGGCTCGTGTCCCGGGTCAACCTGATGGAGAAGATGGCCCCGGGCTTCGAGGTCTACCACTTCTACGCGAACGGGGTGTACGGGTCCTGGGTGGCCCAGGGCAAGGCCAAGATCACCCCCAACGACCTCCAGCGCCAGGAGCGGGAGAAGGTCGAGGGGGAGCGCGACACGGCCCTGGCCCAGAACGAGAAGCTGCAGGAGGACGTGAACGACCTGGTCACCCTGAAGAAGCAGCTCGAGTCCGACGTCTCGGGGCTCCGCAAGGAGAAGACCGACCTGGAGACCAAGATCCTCGGCCTGTCCGAGACCAACGAGAAGCAGAAGGCCAAGCTGAACTCCCTCCACTACATCCTCGGCGTGAGCAAGGCCCTCCAGGACCGCGGGATCATCATCGTGCCGGTGTTCGCCAAGGACCGGGCGGGCGCGAAGTGGTCGGACGAGGTGTTCGAGAAGGAGGCCAAGGACCTCGACCTCCGCTCGAACAAGAGCCTGACCATCACCGCCGCTGAGCTCGGCTTGAAGAAAATCGGCAAGGTCAGCGTGGTTCCGGGCTCCCTGACCAAGGACGAGCACTACAAGCTCGTGCTCAGCGAGGACAAGGCGACGGCCACGCTGACCTTCCTGGTCCCCGAGCGCTTCCGGAACGAGAAGGTGGTCTTCGCCGTCAGCGAGTAACCGAAAATTTTTTCAGCATCTTTCCCTTTGCCAGCCCCGGGGAGTGGTCCTATCGTGGGGCCACTTTCCAGTTCCAACACCCCTGCGAGGTGATCCGATGACCTCCCCACGACCCGTCCCCACCCGCCGGCGTCGCACCCTGCTTCCCCTGGCCCTCGGGACCCTGGCCCTGGCCACGGCCTGCAGCTCGAACATCAACCTCCGGGAGCCGGGGAACCAGGCGGGTGATCCGGCCTCCACGACAAGCACCAACTACGCGCTCTTCGACCCGAGCGCGGGCGTGATCCCGCTGCCCAACCTCCTCGCCACGGCCACCGTGACCCGCGTCGCCTACGCGCCGCCCGCGGCCTCCGACCCCCTGCAGTCCTCCACGGTCTACGTCCTTCCCGGCGTGCCGCCCCTTTCCTACGTGAACGGCGTCGCCCAGACGCCGTCCCCGAAGGACGCGCTGGCCTACATGAACATCACCGAGCTGGCCAACCAGAACGCGGTGTCCGGCCTCACGAGCCCGATCAAGATCTCCTTCCTGGCCCCGGTGAACCAGTCCACGGTGAACGCCGCCACCGTGAAGGTGTTCCAGGTCCTCCCTGACGCCAACGGCACCGAGACCGGCACCTGCGGCTTCCGGGACGTGTCCGCGCTGTTCACGCCGGAATGGTCCTTCACCTGGTACGACCGCAACAGCGACGGCTCCCTGAAACCGACGACGACGCCCCTCGTCAACCCCGCCGGGATCGCCGGCGCGGCGGTGCAGCTCGTGCCGCGCATCCCGTTGACGCCCGGCAGCCGCTACGTCTACGTCGTCACCGACGGCGTGAAGGACGCGGCCACCGGCGGGGCGGTGGAGAACAGCCTCACCTTCGGCTTCCTCAAGTACGTGAAACCCGGCGGCACCTCCGCCAACACGAGCCTCGCGGACTTGACGGATCCGAACAACCCGGCCCGCCTCCTGGGCCAGGCGAGCGCCACGAGCCTCGAGTCCATCCGCGGCAACGTGCCCGGTCCCGGCGGCAGCGTACTGCTGTCGGGCTACGGCAAGACCATGGACGACCTGATCTCCAACGCCGCCGCCGACGTCTCGGGCAAGCCCGGCGCCAGCGCCACGGGCATCACGAGCCGCAGCCGGATCACGCTCCTCGGCCGCTTCATCACCACCGGCGCCGTGGCCACCCGCCTCCTGGCCAACACGGCCGCCACCCAAATCCCGGTGGAAGGCGCCCTGTGGGCCTGGGCCAACAACGCGCCAGGCACGCCCTTCGCCGGCGCGCCGGCCCGCCAGTGGAACAACGGGGTCTCCGGATTCTCCGTCCTGGGCAGCAGCACGGTGCCCGGAACGGGCCCGGGGTCCATCGCCTACGTCTACGCCCAGGCCGGCATCCCCGCGGCCGTGCCGAACAGCGCCGTGGGCCTGATCGCCAAGGGCACCTTCGAGAGCGGCGACCTCAACATCGACCCCGCCATCGCCAACGGCATCGCCTCGAAGCCGCCCACGGGCAACATCACGGGCACCCCGAACGCCTACAACCCCGGCTACTACCCCACCGGCGCGAACCCGGTGCCGGGTACCGGCGTGCTCCAGGGCGTGCACCCCGACGGCAACACCCTCACGGGCTTCCTCCATGTGGACCGCAGCGTGCCCTTCTGGTTCATCGCCCCGGCCGCCGCGCCGGCGGGGGGCAGCTACCCGGTGGTGATCTACCAGCACGGCATCACCTCCCAGAAGGAGTCCATCCTGACCGCGGCCCACGCCATCTGCAGCGCGGGCTACGCCATCCTGGCCATCGACGCGCCGCTCCACGGCGAACTGGCCAACGGCCGCGCCTCCGCCGAGTGGGGCGCGAACTTCATGAGCCTCCTGGACATCCTCAACACCCGGACCAACTTCCAGCAGGGCGCCTTCAACCTCTGGCGCCTCGAGAAGGTCGCGAAGACCTCCGGCGCCGGCAGCCTGCAGGCGGCGGTGGCCGGCGTGGGCAAGCCCATCGCCGCCTCCGGGGCCAGCAAGTTCCTGGGCATGAGCCTGGGCACCCTCATCGGCTCCTACTTCATGGCCGGGAACTCGAACCAGTACGGCCTCCCGGGCGCCAGCAACATCCCGGGCTACTTCGCCTCGCCCGGCGCCAAGGCGGCCTACGTCATCCGGGACAGCCAGGCCGGCTTCGCCTACCAGGCCAACGCGACCCTGCGGGCCAGCGGCGCGGGCCCGGGCACCAACAACTACGACCAGTTCCTCCTGCTGGTCCAGACGATCGTGGACAACGTGGATCCCTCCTGGTCCCTGTCCCCGATCCAGACCCTGCCCTCCGGCCTGCCCGCCCCGTCCCGGCTCTCGGGCCGGCTGGTGAGCCACGAGGCCATCGGCGACACCACCATCCCGAACACCTACGGCCGCTACTTCGGGAACGCGCTGGGCGGCTGGGGCATCCTGGGCAGCAGCAGCTACGACATCGCCCCGGGCTACGCCCAGGTGCGGAATGCCGGCGCCAGCGCGGCCACGGTGCCCTTCATGTTCGGCCCCGGCGGCCTCAAGGCCTCGGTGGCGCCGGCCCCCTTCCCGCCCGCCAGCGGGCCCACGGAAGGCTACTTCCAGTTCGGTACCCCGAGCGCCCCCGCGAGCCACACCGTGCTGCTGGACTTCGCCAACCCCGCGGCCACCGCCGCCGCCCAGAAGCAGCTCGCCTCGTGGCTCGCCACGGGCCGCGTGATGGATCCCGCCGACTCCACCTGGCCCATCTTCGTCGGTCCCGACGCGGTGAAGGAGCCCCTCGCGGTGCCCTTCCTCGACCAGTTGAAATAGCCGGCCCGGTCCGGCCTGCCACGCGGGTGCCTCCGGGCACCCGCGTTTTCTTAGCCCAGGTCCGGGAACCGGGCCAGGAGCCGGGCCTTCGCCTCCAGCAGGGCCGGGGCCTCGGGATCCTCGCGGTGCCGCCAGCCCCGGATGGCCTGGAGGTCCTCGGCGAGGCGCTCCCGCAGGGGCAGGGCCAGCGCGGCCACCAGGGCCGCGGCCGCGCCGAGGGCGAGGCCCCAGGGACCGAGGACCTTCCAGAAGCCGGCGGCGAGGAGCAGGATCCAGCCGGGGTAGAAGAGGGCGGCGCCGAGGACCTTGTAGGTGGCCGTCTGGTCCGCGTCATCGTTGAGGCGGTCCACCAGCCAGCCGAGGGCCCGGTAGGGCGGCCAGAAGAGCAGGGCGAAGGGCAGGAGAACCAGGCCCGCCAGACCGTGCCCCAGGGCCCGGGGCAGCCACTCCCGCACCTCGTCCCGGGCGTAGTCGTGGCCGACCTGGTCGGGGCGCAGGCCCGTCTCCCGCAGCCAGGCCTCGGCGTCGGCCACCGCCTCGCGGACGCGGTCCAGGTCGCGGGGGGGAAGGGCGGCGAGGTGGGCGACGAGGCTCCGCACCCGGGTGCGCAGGCGCTCCAGGTCCGCGCGCTCGGCGGGGCCTTCGGCCAGGAGCCAGGCCAGGCGCCGGCCGAGCTCCCCCTGGCCCTCGGCCTCGCCGTGGAGGGTGAGGGGCAGCAGCGCCGCGCGCAGCCGCGCGGTGAGCTCCCGCACGGCCTCGGGGTCGGCGCCCCGGGGCCGCAGGTCGTCGAAGGGGACGGGATCGCCCAGGCGCAGGAGGACGCTGTGGCGCCACACCTCCTTGTCGCCGTAGACCAGGCCCGCGGGCACCAGGGCCACCGGCACCGGCGAGCCCAGGGCGAGGCGCGCGGCGCCCGTCTTCAGCGGCGCCAGCAGCGCGCCGCTGTGGCTGATGCCCTCGGGGAAGAGGCCCACCGTCGCGCCCCTCGCGAAGGCCTCGAAGACCGCGTCGAAGGCCTCCTGGTTGCGGGCTCTGTCGGCGCCGGTCCCTTCGTCCTTCGCGCGCTTCACCGGGATGGCGGCGAAGAAGGCCAGCAGCGGCCGCAGGGGCAGGATGGCCCACAGGGTCGCCTTGGCCATGAAGCGGGGCGGCCGGGCCAGGAGGGCGCAGGGCACCAGCGGATCCAGCAGACCGTTGGGATGGTTGAGGGCCAGCAGCACGGGGCCCTCGGGGAGCGGACCGCCCTCCACGCGCAGGAACCGGAACCAGAGGGCCGCCACGGCGCGGCTGAAGAGGCTCAGGGGCCGGCTCACGCGGTGCGGCTCCGCCGGGCCGCGAGCAGCACCAGGCCCGCGACGAGGATGGCCGGGATCGCGACGGACATGCCCGCCGCGAGGGCGTCGCCGTGGGACATCCCTGCCGCCAGGGCGGCCTCGCTGCGCCGGCCCGCCAGCTCGGGGCTGATGGCGTCCCCCAGGAAGTGGATGAGGAAGACGTTCATGGCCACGCCGGTGGCCCGCACCGAGGCCGGAAGGCTGCTGACGGTCAGGGCGTTCACGGGGCTGGTGTTCACGAAGAGCAGCAGCATGGACGCGAAGAAGAGGCCGTAGGCGAGGGCCAGGCTGCCGGCGTGGAGGGCCCAGGCGGTGACGGGCGCGGCCAGCAGCAGGGTCAGCGCGCTGAGCCACACGCCCGCGTCGGGCCACCGGGATTGGAGCTTGCCGGTCAGCGTCCCCCCGGCGAAAGTGCCCAGGATGCCCGTCACCACGGCGATGCCGCCGAAGACGGTGCCGGCGGTGCCGGTGCTGACGGCGAAGCGGCGCTGCAGGAGGGTCGGCCCCCAGTGGGACAGGGCCCCCATGGCGAACGTGTAGGCCACGTAGCTGGCGGTGCAGGCCAGCCACACGCGGTTGGCGACGATGGCCTTCAGGCGCTCGGACAGGGGCGCCGCGGCGTCGAGGTCATGAACCTTGTCCATCCGGCCCCGGGGCGGATCGGCGAGGCGCAGCATGCGCGCCGCGAAGAACAGGCCGGGCAGGCCCGCGACGAGGAAGGCCGCGCGCCAGCCCCAGGCCTGGGCCACGAGGCCGCCCAGGCCGTAGCCGAAGGCCGAGCCCACGGGGATGGCGAGGTAGAACCAGGTGAATTTCGCCGCCCGGTCGTCCTCGGGGATCACGTCGCTGAGGATGGCGGGGCCGAGGGTCGCGTAGGCCGCTTCGCCGACGCCCACCAGGGAGCGGGTGGCCAGGAGGGCGGGGTAGGAATGAACGAAGGCGGCGCCCACGGTGGCCAGGCTCCAGAGGCCGACGCCGAAGGCCACCAGCCGGGGCCGGGCGTGGCGGTCCGCCAGCCAACCGAAGACCGGCGCCGCCACCATGTAGACCACCACGAAGACGAAGGGCAGGGTGCCGAGTTGGCCGTCCGTCAGGTGCAGCTCGCGGCCCATGGGCTCCAGCACCGCCGCCACCACGTAGCGGTCCAGGTAGTTCAGCATGTTGATGCTCGTGAAGAGCACCAGCAGGCGCTGGGCCTGGGTCATCCGGCTGATCTGGGGCATCGCCCATGATAGCGGCGGCCTAGCGCAGCTCCCCTTCGATGACGTCGCCGCCCGGGCCCGGCGCCGGCGGCTGCTGGCGCGGGTCGCCGAAGAAGATCCGGTCCAGGAGCCAGGCCACGAAGCTGGAGACGAGCGCCCCGAAGAAGCCCGCCCAGAAGCCCGACACGTGGAAGCCCAGGCCGAGCCGCGCGGCCAGGGCGCCGGCGGCCCAGAAGACGAGGCCGTTGATGAAGAGGCTGAGGCAGCCGAAGGAGCAGGCGTTGGGCAGCAGCGTGACCCACTTCAGGAGCATGCCCAGGGTGGCGTTCAGGGCGCCCAGGAGGATGGCCACCAGGAAAACGTGCAGGAAGGCGCCGTGGGTGATGCCGGGCACCACCGTGGCGGCCACCAGGAGCCCCAGGGCCGAGAAGAGGAAGCGGAAGAGGAGGCGCATGCCGGTCCGGATTGCCGCCAGTGTATCGGGGCGCTAGCGTCAAGCGATGCCCCTCCCGCCCCGCCGCCCCGGCCCGCCCGCCCCCAGGGCCCCCACGCTGCCCTACCGCAAGCTGGAGGAGGGCCGGGACTACTGGATCCTGGAGGACGCGCTGCCCAACGCGAAGGAGGTGAGCGCGCGGCTCTACGCGCGGCCGGAGGAGGCCTGGACCTGGGGCCTGCCCAAGCGCGCGGAGATGTGGCCGGGCATGCGCTCGCCAGGCGCGCTCACGCCCGAGGAGCTGGCGCCGATCGAGGCCTGGGTCCTCAAGGTGACGAAGGCGAAGCGGCTCTGGCAGCCGCCCTCGCCGGACCCCAGCAACGCCGACCTCAGCCACAACAACGCCCAGCTCGTGGGCGCCGCGGACAGCGGCCCGCGCCCCCACACGGATTCCCGCCGCCTCGCCCAGTTCGCCGGCGTGCTCTACCTCACGCCGCGGCCGCTGCCCCGGAGCGGGACGAGCTTCTACCGCCTGCGCATGCCCAGCGGCGCGCTGTCGGGCAACTTCTGCCCCTCGAACTGCTACAACCTCACCGAAGCCCTGGGCCAGTCCAAGATGCCCCTCAACGCCTGGCACGAGGACCTCGTCATCGCCAACGCCTTCAATCGGCTCATCGTGTACCGCGCGGATTTGGTCCACAGCGCCACGGGGTATTTCGGGAAGGAGCACAACGAGAAACGACTCACGGGGCTGTTCTTCTGGCGGGCGGATTGAGGGTGGCGTCCCCTCAGGGCCGCAGTGGAACCTCGATGCGCGGTTCGCCACTTCCAAGGTTTTGACCTTCCAGGAGCACCCCGATCCACGAGGGCCGCGCCCTTCGGCCCTCGCGGATCGAGGTGCCAGACCGCGAAGCGGTCGTGGCCGGAATGGCCGGGACTGTGTGCCGTGATGGGTCGAGTCCCCCTTCGAACCAGCAGAGGAACACGATCGGCCCATCCCCCGCGCCCGGATCCTTCGGCCTTGATCGCTTCGCGTTCTGGCACCTCGGTGGGACGTGATCCGCAAAGGGCGCGGATCGCATCCCACCGAGGCGCGTCGGCCGCGGGGGGCGGGCGCGTCGGGTCGTGGGGTCGTCCGCGTCCGGTCTTCGCGATGCTTCGTGGGTTCGGGACGCTGGGTGCGGCCTCACTCGTTGGGGTAGCCTTCTCCCACGTTCACCGTCCCCCGCTCCCCGCCGTGCTTCCCGAGGATGAAGGTCTGCGCCTTCGCCACGCCTGCGCCTTCGTAGGCCGTGATGTCTGTGGTGGCGTTCCCGTAGGCCCGCACGATCCGCAGCCCCTTGGCCTGGAGTTCCTTCAGCCGCTCGAGCTTTGCTTTGCCGACATGCCCTTCGCTGGGCCACGCGTCCCGGCTTTCGGGCATGAGGAAGACCATGCCGCTCGGGAAGCCGTGGGTGGCGAGCCACTCGCGGGTGGGTCGGCCGAGGAAGGGCGGGCGGCCGGTGAGGAAGACGGGGAGGCTGTCCTTGGAGGCCTTCAGGGCGGCCAGGACGGCGTTGGGGCGCAGCTTCGGGCCTTCGGCCCGGGCGCGGCGCAGGAGGCGGCGGGCGTAGTCCTTGACGTTCTCGCGGTCCGAGGGCGTGAGGGTGCCGTCGATGTCGAAGACGGTGATCGGCTGGCCCTCCCTCACCACCCACAGCGTCGCCTCGACGGGCTGGTCCTTGAACCACCAGCGCACCTTCACCGGGCCCGGCGTTTCCGGAGCCTTCGCGGCGAGCAAGGCCCTGCCCGCCTCGTCGGTGCGCGCCTCGCCGAGGGCCTGCCACGCGCCGTTCCGCTCCCACTCCGCGCGGACCCTGGCGTGCTCCAGGTTCTTCTGCGCCCCCGCGCTGTGGCGGAAGAAGGCCGTCAGGAGCACGGCCTCGCCGGGACGCGCCACCGCGTCGGAGGCGCCGTGGTAGGGCGTGCGGGACTGCCAGAGGCCGCCGGCGGTCACGGTGAAGGCCGCGGTCGCGAGGAGCCCGGGGGCGGGGCCGTGCATTCCGCCCTCAGGACGTGTGGAAGCCCGCGTGGCCTTCGGTCTCCGACCCCACGATGAGCTTGATCATGGGGTACGGGATCTGCAGCTCCACGGTCATCTCCGTGGGGCCGTCCATGCGGGTGTCCACCACCAGCGTGCAGAGCGGTCCGTTGGTGTCCACCGAGAGGCAGGGGACGTAGTCCCCGAACTGGCCGGTGCGGAGGAAGGGCTTGATGGCCTCCCCGAGGGCCTCGAGGGCCTCCTTGAAGAGCAACACGGCGTAGGTCTGCTTGTGGGCCATGGGGCATTGTGGCGCAAGGCGCGCGGGCGAAGAAGGGCGGGCTGGAGGCCGGGGCGGGCTCCGATACCATGGAGGGCCCATGACGCCCCGCCCCGCCGCGACCATCGCCGACACCCTCGCCGGCTTCCTCCACGCCGGCCTCGCCCTCACCGTGGCCAGCCGGGACGCGGACAACCTGCCCGAGGCCAGCCGCGCCCTGGGGGTGCACTTCACCGCCGACCAGCGGCGCCTGGTGGTGGTGCTCTCCCGCAGCCAGTCCCGGCGCCTGCTGGACAACGTGAAGGCCAACGGCCACGTGGCCCTGGTCTGCACCGAGCCCAGCACCCACCGCGCCCTCCAGGTGAAGGGCCGGGACGGCGTCGTGGACGAGCAGGCGGGCCCCTCCGAGCTGGCGCGCGTGGCCATCCACCGCGAGGGCTTCCTGGCCGAGGTGGTGCCCCTGGGCTACCCCGAACCCCTCATCCGCACCTTCATGTCGTGTCCCGACGACGACCTGGCCGCCATCACCTTCACCCCCGTCGAGGCCTACGTCCAGACCCCCGGCCTCAGCGCCGGCGACCCCGTGCCGGAGGGCGCGTGAGCATCCAGGCCCACCCCGGCCCCGTGCGCGCCGACGCCATCCGCGACTGCTTCGACGGCGCCGTGCCCGGCTACGTGGCCACCTGCGCCCCGGACGGCACCCCGAACATCACCCCCCTCTCCCAGGTGCAGTACGTGGACGAGGGCCACGTGGCCCTCTCCTACCAGTTCTTCAACAAGACCCGGCGCAACGTGCTGGCCAACCCGCGGGTGCAGCTCCTGCTCATCCAGCCCTTCACCGCCGCCCAGTACCGCCTGAGCCTGGAATACCTCCGCACCGAGACCGACGGGCCCCTCTTCCAGGCCATGAAGGCCAAGCTCGCGGGGATCGCCTCCCACGCGGGGATGTCCGGCGTCTTCCGCCTCCTGGGCTCGGACATCTACCGCATCCACTCCATCGAGCAGCTCCCCGGCGCCACCTCGGCGCCACCGCCCCGGCCCCATCCCCTGGCGGCCCTGCGCGCCCTGACCGCCCGCCTGGACGCCTGCCTGGACCTGGACGCCATGGTCAACGCCGTCCTCGACGGCCTGCGGGAGCGCCTTGGATTCGAGCACAGCATGCTGCTGGTGCGCGACCCCGCCCGGGACGTGCTGTACACCGTGGGGAGCCGCGGCTACCAGCGCTCCGGCGTCGGCTCCGAGATCCCCGTGGGCCAGGGCGTCATCGGCGTCTGCGCCCGGGAGGCCACGCCCATCCGCGTCGCCCACGCCACCTCCGAGGCCGCCTACGCCCGCACCATCCGCGACAGCGCCGAGCGCGGCGGCATGGGCGGGCTGCTGGAGACCGAGATCCCCATGCCCGGCCTCGCCCGCAGCGGCAGCCAGATGGCCGCGCCCGTCACCGCCCACGGCCGCGTGCTCGGGGTGCTCTACGCCGAGAGCGAACAGGAGAAGCGCTTCTCCTACGACGACGAGGACGTGCTGGTGCTGCTGGGCGCCCACCTGGGCCTCGCCATGGACGACCTGCAGAACTGCCCCGAGACCCAGGAGGCCCCCGCCTCCCAGCCCCGGCTGGAACCGGCCTGCGGCGAGGACGCCGGCACGCCCCTGGTGGTGCGCCACTACGCCGAGAACGACAGCGTCTTCCTCGACGGCGAATACCTGATCAAGGGCGTGGCGGGCAGCATCCTCTGGGCCCTGGTGCGGGACGTGCAGGAGCAGGGCCGCTGCGAATTCACCAACCGCGAGCTGCGTCTCGACCCGCGCGTCCAGCTCCCCGACCTGAGCGACAACCTGGAGGCCCGCCTCGTCCTGCTGGCCCGGCGCCTGGCCGAGCGCCAGGCCTGCCTGCAGATCCAGAAGACGGGACGGGGCCGCTTCCGCCTCGCGGTGGCGCGGCCCCTGAAGCTGGAAAGCGCCTGACCTAGGCGGCGAGCTCGGCCTTCAGCCGGGCGGCGGCGGCCTCGGACAGCAGGTCGCAGGCGAGCCCGAAGAGGCCCTCGAAGACCGGGGCAGGCGCCTTGGCCCGGAGGCCCGCCAGGAACCCGGCCCGCTCCGCCGGCGCGAGGGCGGGGATCATCACGCGGAAGGCCGCGGCCAGCTCCTCGGGCTTGAGGGAGGCCACGAGGCGGCCCTCCAGCTCCATCAGCTCCGCGTCGGTGTAGGCGTCCCAGAGCACGGAGTTGTCGTGGCTCTCCTCCTGCTCCATGTGCAGCAGGTTGTCCGCCATGAAGACCGCGACGCCGCGGTAGAGCAGGGCGGCGGTGGCGGGCGTGGGGCGGCCCTCGAAGCCCTCCACCAGGTCCCGCAGGTGCCCGAAGGCGGCCTCGTGGTGACGGTGCTCGGACGCGCGCTCCCGGGCCGAGCCGGGGCGGCGGGCCTCCATGGCGGGCTGGATGAAGGCGTCCTCCTTGGCCAGGTGGGCCGCGCAGAGGGCGAGCAGGTCCCGCACGGCGCCGGCGGTGGCGGCCACGTCCGCGGCGTCCGCCACGTCCACCTGGCCCGTCTTCACCAGGACCTGGGCCATGGCGGCGCGCAGGGCCTTGTGGATGTTGTGGAAGCCGTCGAAGCGGCCCAGGACGGAAGCCTCGGCGGGGGCCTCGGCGAGCAGGGGGGAGGACGCGGACATGGGGACTCCTGTCTGGGAAAGATCCGGGGCCGACCATCGGACCCGCTGGAAGATGTATGGGCGGGGCCGGGCCTTCGTTTATTTAAAAAATGCCTATATAAACCTTAAAAACTCATTAAATGATCGTCACGGATTCGTCATGCGCGGTTGATTCCTTAAAGACTTCTTAAAAAAGGCTGAAAAAAATCTTATTAAGGAAAACGGAATAAGCGGAACCCCGTCCCCGGGACGTAGGTTCTCCCAGCAGGTCAGGCGCTTCGCCGCCCCTGCTCGAATCGCCCGGAAAATCCCGTTCCTTGCCAACCCCCGAGGTGCCCATGAACCGCCCCCTCACCCACCCCTCCCCCACCGACCTTCTCGCGCGGATGATGCTGGTCCGCGCCTACGAGGAGAAGATCGTGGCCTTCCACGCCGCGGGACCCTTCCCCAACGTTTGCACCTCCGTGGGCCAGGAGGCCGCCGCCGTGGGCGTGGTGACCGCCCTCAAGGCCGAGGACCAGCTCCTCACCAACCATCGCAGCGCGGGCCACCTCCTCGCCCGGGGCGCCGACCCCGGCCGCATGCTCGCCGAGGTGATGGGCCGCCAGGACGGCTACTGCAAGGGCCGCAGCGGCACGCTGCACATCTCCGCCAAGGAGCTGGGCGTGGTGCTCACCTCCACCATCGTGGGCGGCGAGCTGAGCCTGGCCCCGGGGGTCGCGCTCTCCCGCGCCATGCTGGGCGGGGACGGCATCGTGGCCTGCTTCTTCGGCGACGGCGCCGCCTGCGAGGGCATCTTCCACGAGAGCCTGAACCTCGCCGCCGTGTGGAACCTGCCGATCCTCTACGTCTGCGAGAACAACCAGTGGCAGGCCTTCGTCCACCGCAAGGAGACCATGGTGGGCGACACCATCGCCCCCTGGGCCGTCCCCTACGGCATCGAGGCCCGCACCGTGGACGGCAACGACGTGGAGGCGGTGCACCGCGCCGCCCTCGAGGCCGCGGCCTTCGTCCGGGAGAGGCGCAAGCCCTTCCTCCTGGAGGCCTGGACCTATCGCCAGCGCGGCCACATGGAGCCCCACGACCAGTCCTACGTGGACCCCGGCGAGCTGGAGTCCTGGAAGGCCAAGGACCCCCTGGACCGCCAGGCCTCGCGGCTCCTGGCCAGCGGGGCCCTCGACGAGGCCGGCGTGGAGGCCCTGCGCCAGGCCGCCCGGGCCGAGATCGAAGCCGCCGCCGCCTTCGCCGCCGCCTCCCCCTTCCCCGACGTGGCCGAGCTGGCCGCCGGCGTCTACGCCTGATTCCCCCGACTCCAAGGATCTCCCATGACCATGCTCACCTTCCATGACGCCCTCGGCCAGGCCCTCGCCGAGGAGATGCGCCGCGACGCCCGCGTCCTCACCTTCGGCGAGGGGACCGCCACCAAGCGCAAGGACCTCCTCGAGGAATTCGGGGCCGCCCGGGTCCGCAACACCCCCCTCGCCGAGGGCATCATCGCCGGCACCGCCGCCGGCGCCGCCGCCACGGGCCTGCGCCCGGTGGCCGACCTGCTCTTCGCGCCCTTCCTCTGCTTCGCCATGGACGAGCTCGTCAACAGCGCCGGCAAGCTGCGCTACATGTCCGGCGGCCAGTTCGAGTTCCCCCTGGTGGTGATGGCCCTCACCGGCGCCGGCTGGACCGTGGGCGCCCAGCACAACCACAACCTGGAGGCGTGGTTCGTCCACACCCCGGGGCTGAAGGTGGTCATGCCCAGCACGCCCGCCGACGCCAAGGGCCTGCTGAAGGCCGCCATCCGCGACGACAACCCGGTGATGTTCTTCTCCGACATCGGCCTCCTCTTCACCCCCGGCGAGGTGCCGGAGGGCGACGTGGTGGTGCCCCTGGGCAAGGCCGACGTGAAGCGCGAAGGCGCCGACGTCACCCTCGTCAGCTACGCCAAGACCGTGCACCACTGCCTGGCGGCCGCCGAGGCCCTGGCCGCCCAGGGCGTCTCCGCCGAGGTCGTGGACCTGCGCACCCTGAAGCCCCTGGACGAGGCCACGCTCCTCGCTTCCGTGGCCAAGACCGGCCGGGCGGTGGTGGTCCACGAGGCCGGCGGGCCCTGCGGCGTGGGTGCCGAGGTGGCCGCGATCCTCGCGGAGAAGGCCTTCGGCAGCCTCAAGGCCCCGGTGCTGCGCCTGACGGGCCCCGACGCGCCGGCGCCCTCCAGCTACGTCCTCGAGCAGGCCTTCGTGCCCCAGGCCGACGCCATCGCCGCCGCCGCCGCGCGACTGGTGACCCGTCCCGCCCTCGTCTGACGTCCCTGCCCGCCCGTACAGGCATTGGAGCCCCCATGCACAGCGTCCTCGTCTCCCTCCTCCTCGACGCCCCCGCCGACCGGGTGTGGGAGCGCCTGCGCGACCCGGAGGCGGTGCCCGCGTGGCATCCCGCCGTCGCCACCGCCGTGGCCACCGCCCTGGGCCGCGACCTCGGGCTGCGCAGCGGCCACGTCGTCCGCGAGCGCATCGATTTCATCGACGACCTGCACCGGGCGCTGGGCACCACCACGCTCCAGAGCCCCATGCCCTTCACCCGGCTCCAGGGCACGCTGCGGGTGTGGCCCGAGGGCCCGCGCCGCTGCCTCGTGGAGTTCTGCGGCTACTTCGAGGCCGAGCCCCGGGACGTGCCCGAGGCGCTGAGCCTGGTGCGGGACTTCCACCTGGCGGGCCTGGGCGCCCTGCGCCGGCAGCTGGCGGCGGAGGCCACCGCGCCGGCGCGGGCCCTGGGCGCCGCCCTTGCCGCGGCGGGCTGAGGGGGCTACCTTGCGACTCAACCTCACCCACCCGCGCCTGGCGCGCCATCGCGCCAGGGTCCTCCGCGCCTTCGGCCGCCAGGGCGGCTGGAACGTCGATGTGCTGCTCTCCCACCCGCCGCGCCGCACGCGGCCTTCCACGGTGAACCCATGAACCGCATCCTCCTCCTCGGCCTCGGCGCCCTCGCCGCCGCGTCCACCGCCACCGCCGGCCTCCCCGCCGCCGCCGGCCCCGCCGCCGCCGGCCCCGCCAAGGCCAAGCCGAGCCCCCTGGTCAAGCGTGGCGAGTACCTCGTGACCATGATGGGCTGCTCCGACTGCCACACGCCCTGGAAGATGGGCCCCAAGGGCCCCGAGCCGGACATGAGCCTGCTGCTCTCGGGCCACCCGGCCCAGATGAAGATGCCGCCGGCCCCGCAGCTCGCGATGCCTTGGATGGCGTCGGCCGCCGCCACCATGACCGCCTGGTCGGGCCCCTGGGGCGTGAGCTACACGGCCAACCTGACGCCGGACCCGGAGACGGGCCTGGGCAAGTGGACCGAGGCGATGTTCATCCAGGCCATCCGCACCGGCCGCCACCAGGGCAAGGGCCGCCCCATCCTGCCCCCGATGCCCTGGGAAGCCTACAAGAACGCCTCGGACGCCGACCTGAAGGCCATCTTCGCCTACCTGCGCTCCATCAAGCCCATCGCCAACAAGGTGCCGGAGCCCCTCGAGCCCGCCCCGGCCCCGGCCCCGGCCCACTGAGCCCGGACGCGATGAAGCTCCTTGCCGCCGCCCTCGCCCTGCCCCTCCTCGGGCTCCTGCCCGGGGCGGGGCGCGGCGCGGCGCGGAAGGAGGCCTGCGCGCCACTCCGGCTTTCGGAGACCGGCCTCTACGACCGCTCCGGCGGGATCGCGCCGGGGCTGCGGGCCTTCGCGCCCCAGTACCCGCTCTGGTCCGACGGGGCGCTGAAGTCCCGCTGGATCCTGCTGCCCTCCGGGTCGCGGGTGGACGTGCGGGACGGCGACGCCTGGGACTTCCCGGTGGGCACGAAGTTCTGGAAGGAGTTCCGCATCGGCGGCCGGAAGGCGGAGACGCGCTTCCTCTGGCGGGCCAGCGCCACCCAGTGGGTCTACGCCAGCTACGCCTGGCGCGCGGACCAGGCGGACGCCGACCTCGCGCCCGCCACGGGCCAGGCCGGGGTGGCCGACCTGGGGAACGGCCGGTCCCACGACATCCCCTCGGTCGCCGACTGCAGGGCCTGCCACGAGAACGGCGGCGCCCCGGTGCTGGGCTTCAACGCCCTGCAGCTGAGCGACGACCGGGACCCGGGCGCGCCCCACGCCGAGGCGCTGCAGCCCGGCATGCTCACCCTCGCCTCGCTGGACGCCCAGGGCCTGCTGAACCCGCCGCGGCCCGAGTGGACGGCCCGTCCGCCCCGCATCCCGGCGGCGGATCCCACCACCCGCGCGGCCCTGGGCTACCTCGCCGCCAACTGCGGCAACTGCCACCGCGCCCGCGGCGCCGACACGGCCCTGCACACCGTGGACCTGGCCTTCAACCACAGGCTCGCCGCCGCGAGGCTCGAGGACGAGCCGGGCTGGGCCACCACCGTCATCAGGCCCGGCAAGTACGCGATCCCCGGGGACGCGGCCTCGAACCTGCGGGTGGCGCCCGGGGCCCCCGAGCGCAGCACCCTGGTCCACCGCATGGCCTCGCGCCGCCCCTCCAGCCAGATGCCCCCGCTGGGGAGCGTGGTGGCCGACGAGGCGGGGCTGGCGCTGATGCGGACGTGGATCGGAGGGATGGGACGCTAGGGTCCGGACGTGGCGGGATCCCGTACACTCGTCGGATTCCCCGGAGCTTCCATGGCCCTTCGACGCGCCTTCGCGGCCTGCGCGCTGCTCGCCCTTCCCGCCCTCGCCGCCGACAACGGCGCCACCGGCCGCATCGGGCCCGTGCAGGGCCGCGCCTCCACGGCGGCCTTCTTCGTGGCCATCCCGGATCCGGGGCCGAAGATGCCGGAGAAGCCGGTCTACATGATCAGGTTCTACCTCGCGGACACCCACGTGCAGCTGGGCTTCTTCCCCAGCGGGCGCATCTACGTGCTGCGCGCCGAGCCCGGGGAGGACCGCTGGATCCCGGTGAAGGAGTTCGACCACGTGGACATCCACGTGCTGGCCGCGGGTCAGAAGGGCGAGGACGCCGCGGCGCTGCTGAAGGCGCCGCCGAAGGCCTCGGGGCCGCTGAAGCCCGGCGAGCGCTACCTGCTGCACCTGAAGGGCACGCTGAAGGGCGTGGGGCCGCTGATGGGGAGGACCCAGGACATGGACGTGTGGGCCTGGGGCCAGCTCGCCGCCATGGCGCCGCCGGAATGAGGGCCGCCTCCCGCCTCGGCTAGACTCGACCCGGGCCCGCCGGAAGGTCATCCGCCGAGGCCTCCCGCGAGTAGAGGATTCCATGCGTCGCTCCGGCCCTGCCCTGCTTCTGTCCGGCCTGCCCGCCGTCCTCGCCGCCCACCAGGCGGTGGAGATCGCGGTGAAGGACGCCTCCGGCCGGCCCATCCCGGGGGCCACGGTGGAGGCCTCGCGGGCGGGACGACCCGCCCCGGTGCGAGGTGAGACCGACGCCCAGGGGAAGGTGCGCCTAGACCTGGAACCCGGGGCCTGGCAGCTCCGCATCGCCCATCCCGCCTTCCTCGCCCTGACGCGCCGCCTCGAGGTGGGCGTGGGCCAGGCCCACCACCGGGCCTTCACGCTGCAGCCCTACGCGGCGGCCACGGTGGCGGTGGAGGGGAAGGCCGGAGTGGCGGACCTGAGCGCCCTGGACGAGCCCCTCAACCACCTGCTGGGCATCGCCACCGCCGCCAGCGAGGGGCTGGTGACGCCGGCGGAGCTGCAGGCGCGGCCCTACCAGCGGCCCGGGGACCTGATGGAGGCGGTGCCGGGCCTGCTGGTGAGCCAGCACAGCGGCGAGGGCAAGGCCAACCAGTACTACCTCCGCGGCTTCAACCTGGACCACGGCACGGACCTGGCGATCCGGGTGGCTGGCGTGCCGGTGAACCTGCCCACCAACGCCCACGGCCAGGGCTACCTGGACCTCAACTTCCTCATCCCCGAGCTGGTGGGCCGCATCCAGTACCGAAAGGGTCCCGTCTTCGCCGAGGAGGGCGACTTCGCCTCCGCCGGCTCCGTGGACATCGGCTACGTGCATGCGCTGCCGCGGCCCATCCTCACCGTCGAGGCGGGCTCCTTCACCTTTCGCCGCGCCCTCTTCGCGGGATCGTGGAAGGCGGGCGGGGGCGACCTGCTGGTGGCCCAGGAGGGCGTGCGGAACGACGGCCCCTGGGACCACCCCGAGGCCTTCCGCAAGACCAACACCGTACTGCGGTGGAGCCGGGCGGCGGGGACCCTGAAGGTCTCGGCCACGGCCATGCTCTACGGCGCCGCCTGGGACGCCACGGACCAGATCCCCCAGCGGGCGGTGGACGCGGGCCTCCTGGGCCGGTTCGGCGCCCTGGACCCCACCGACGGCGGAAACGCGCGCCGGGCCTCCCTGGCCTTCGAGGTGGATCATTCGGCGCCGGGCCTGCGGGACCGCGCGTCCGTCTACGGCGTGGCCTCGCGCCTGGAGCTCATCTCCAACTTCACGGGCTTCCTGGACGATCCCGACCACGGGGACCAGTTCCGCCAGGCGGAGCGCCGCACCTACGGCGGCTTCCAGGCCAGCCGCGCGATGGATTTCGAGGTGGCGGGACGGCCCCTGCAGGTGGAGGCGGGGCTCCAGGGGCGCTGGGACCACGTGCCCGAGGTCTCCCTCCACCACACCCAGGCGCGGCGGGAACTGGAGACCATCCGCAAGGACGGCGTGACGGAGTCCCTGGTCTCGCCCTGGCTGCAGGTGAAGGCCGAGCCCACCGCCTGGCTGCGGGCCACCCTGGGCCTGCGCCACGACCGGGCGGACTTCAAGGTGTCGAGCAGCCTCCCGGAGAACGGCGGCCGCGCCTCGGCCTCCCTGACCAGTCCCAAGCTGGCCCTGGCCTTCGGGCCCTGGGCGGAGACGGAGCTCTATGCCGCCGTGGGCCGGGGCTTCCACCGCAACGACGCCCGGGGCACCACGCTGAAGGTGGACCCCCGGACGGGCGATCCGGCGGAGGCGGTGACGCCCCTGGTGAAGGCCACGGGCTCGGAGCTGGGCCTGCGCTGCGCGGCCTTCCCGCGCTGGCAGTGGACCCTCAGCCTCTGGCGCCTGGACCTGGCCAGCGAACTGGTCTTCCTGGGCGACGCGGGCATCACGGAACCCAGCCGGCCCAGCCGCCGGGAGGGCGTGGAGTTCGCGAACACGGTGCAGCTCGCGTCCTGGGCCAGCCTGACGGCGGACCTGGCCTGGTCGAAGGCGCGGTTCACCGCCGCCGATCCGGCGGGGGACCGCGTTCCCGGCGCGGTGGAGGGCGTCGGCACTCTCAGCCTGGACCTGCGCCCGGCCCCGGGCTGGCAGGTCTCGGCGGGCCTCCGCTACGTGGGGCCGCGCCCCCTGATCGAGGACGACTCGGTGCGCGCGGAGGCCTCGGTGCTGGTCCAGGCGAAGGTGGAATGGGCGCCGTCCCCCCGCTGGAAGGTGGGCCTGGAACTCTTCAACCTGGCCAACCGCGAGGCCGCGGACATCCAGTACTTCTACCGCAGCCGCCTGCCCGGCGAGCCCCTGGAGGGCGTGGACGACCGCCACGTGCATCCGGTGGAGCCGCGCAGCGCGCGCCTGGGCGTGACCTGGCGCTTCTGAGGCGCGGGCCCGCGGCCGGGACGCGACGCGACCTGAAACACGAAGGCCCCCGTGCGGGGGCCTTCGATGCTTGAGAGGTAGGTCCGGGGATCGTTCAGATCTTCGTGACGGCGGTCGCCTGGGGGCCCTTCTGGCCCTGGCCGACGGTGAAGCTCACGCGCTGGTTCTCGTCCAGGGAGCGGAAGCCGTTCGCCTGGATGGCGGAGTGGTGCACGAAGAGGTCCTGGCCGCCTTCGTCGGGGGTGATGAAGCCAAAGCCCTTCTCGGCGTTGAACCACTTCACGGTGCCTGTTGCCATTGCAATGTCCTGTTGTCTTCTTCCTGAAAAGGTGTGGAGGCGATGTCCCTTTCAGGCCAGAAACAACGCTTGTGTTCGGGTCCGCCGATGCGGACCTCGTCCAGTATGGACGGGAAGGCCTGGAATCCCTAGGAATCATTTGGATTTCTTGAGGGGGCCGGTTTGGCACGCGGTTTCCAATGCGTACTCCGCGACCACGCCCCCGGGAGTCCCGATGATCAGCTACACCCTCTGCCTGCGCGACACGGTCCGGGACGGGAAGGGGGCGCCGCCCCGCTTCAGCACCGGCATCGGGGAGGCCGCCTACCTGGCGGTGCCCTGGAGCGGCAAGCGGGCGGACCTGCGGCGGGCGCCGGCCCCGGCGCCCGCGGACGCCATGGCCGACGCGCGGGCCTGGATGGAGGCGGTGGTGGCCTATGCGAAGACGGGCCGGCCCGCGGAGGACCCGCTGGACGTGGTCTTCCTGGTGCACGGCTACAACACCGACGCCCGGGAGGCCCAGCTCCGCCAGCGGCTGGTGGAGCTGGAGCTGCGGGCCCGGGGCTGCGACGCGCTGGTGATCGGCTTCGACTGGCCCACGGGGGGCACGGCGGCGGCCTACCTCTACGACCGCGCGATGGCGGCCCAGGCGGCGCTGGCCCTGGTGTCGAAGGGCATCTTCCCCTTCGCGCTGTTCTCGAAGGAGGGCTGCCCGGTGCGGGTGCACGTGATGGCCCACTCCATGGGGGCCTTCGTGGTGCGCGAGGCCTTCCGGGGCGCGGACAAGGCGCGGCTGGCGGGAATCCCCAACGACTGGCGCATCGGCCAGCTGGTGCTGCTGGGGGCGGACCTCTCGTCCCGCTGCTTCGCGGCGGGCAATCCGGACCTGGGGCCGACGCTGGACCACGCCGGGCGCCTGACGAACTACTTCAGCGCCTACGACGAGGCGCTGGCGGTCTCGAACGTGAAGAACCTCGACATCAGCTCCCGGGTGGGCCGGGTGGGGATGCCGGTGGACCATCCGACCTCCATCAAGGCCATCGACGTGGACTGCGGGCCCCGCTACCGGGAGGTGCCGGAGCGGTCCTTCAGGGTGATCGACGGGCTGGTGTCCCACTCGTGGTACTTCGAGGACGCAGTCTGGTTCGACGACCTGGCGACGACGCTGAAGGGGGACTGGGACCGCGCCGTCTTTCCCACGCGCCGGGAGGCGGGGCAGGGGCTGCCGGACGACTTCATCCTCCAGGCGGCGCCGCCGAAGGCCTGAGACCGTCCCGTTTCTGGACGCCGTCCAGCCCCTGGACGGAGGGCTGGTGAATCCTGGGGCCGCCTCGCGGATTTTCCGGCTCCCGGGGGCCAGGCGCGGGTCTTGCGAGGGGCTGGCCCCCCGGTCCCTGGGCTTCTTCCCGCCGCCGGGCCGACGCGCCCCCTGGAGTCCCGCATGACCCCGAACGACCGCGCCTTCGCCGTGCCCCCCGTGAACGCCCACCCCTGCGCCCTGCACCCCACGGACCTGCTGGTCCGCATGGCCCTGGCCGCCGACGCGGCGGGCACGGGGCCGCACTGGCCGCGGCTGCAGGCCTACGTGCGGGTGGAGCTGCGGCGCCTGGCGGAGTTCCTCGTGCTGCTGGAGAAGCGCCGCTTCGAGGAGGACATGGGCGAGGACGAGGCGAAGCTCTGGGCCTACATCGCCGTCCACCACGCCGAGACGGCCCTGGCCCAGCTGGAGCTGTACGGGCTGCAGGGCATTCCGCAGGTGGTGGGCGCCGCCGTGGCCGCCGTGCGGGACGTGGTGAACGGGGCGGTGGGGTTCGAGGTGGTGTGAGGGCTCAGCCCAGCCGCAGCCCCGATTCCAGCGCCCGGCTGCGCTCGTCGTGGAGCTTCACGATCTTGGCCAGGTCGGGATGGACGGAGGTGTTGCCGAGGTGGGCGAGGAAGGCGCAGGCGGCGCGGCCTTCGCAGCGGTCGCGGTAGTCCTTGAGCCAGGCTTCGAAGGCGCGCTCGGCGTCGAGGCTGGTCCGGGGGAAGGGCGGGGGCGCGGTCTTCAGGCCGACGCGGAAGGGCTTGGGGTCGAGGCGGGCGCGGAAGCTCTCCTGGACGCCGCAGAGCTGGATGAAGAGGGGGTCGCAGTGCAGGTCCTGCAGGACGCGGCGGGTCTCGGGGGCGCAGGGATCCTGGGGGGCGTGGGTGGCAAGGAGCCGCAGGCCGGCGGGGGTGCGGTAGACGCGGAAGCCCCAGCCGGGGTGGGCGGCGAGCCAAGTGGCGACCTTCACGAGGGCCGCCGCTTCGGGGGTGTCGGGGCTGAGCTTGAACATCGCCTTGATGCGGTCGATCAGCCCGAGGGGCCCGAGGTCGAGGTCCACAAACATGGCGCGCTCGGTGTTGAGGACGCGGGCGCCGACGGCGTTGCGGGTGATGGCGGCGGCAAGGGCGCCCGTGGCATCCGGGAACTCCTCCAGCAGCTCCTCCCGCAGGGCCTTGTCGGGGTAGCCGTAGTCCCGGGCCGGCCCGGAGTCGGGCACGAAGCCGCCCTGCTCGGTGATGCGCTTCGCGAGGGCCTGGGCGGCCGCCTTGGCGAGGCGGGCGGCCGCCTCGGGGCTCTCCATGGACCCGCGCCAGCAGCCGACGGTGATGGGTTCGCCCTGGAGGTCGGCGGGGGCGGTCTGGCGGGACCAGTACTTGGCGAGCTTCACCGCCGGCCGCCGAAGGGAATGATGTTTGACGGCGGTTCATCGGGTTCGTCGTTGGTGGGCGCAGCGGGCGCCTCGGGCGCGGCGGCGTCCTCCGCCTCCGGCACCGCCTCCAGGTCCTCCACCCGGTAGCTGTTCTCCGCCCCGTTGTCCCAGTGAACGTAGTAAGGCCGCGGCGCCGCCCCCGGCTTGTGCGGCCGCTCCCCCGCGAAGATCAGCGTCCCCGGCTGGCCGCCGCCCTGGGCCGCCGGGACCCAGTGGGGCCACTGGCCACCGTAGAAGATGACCGCTTCGCGGGTGAGGCGGACGCGGGTGTTGGGGGTGAGGGGGTAGGGCATGGTTCACTAATCGAGTGAGGAGCAGAAATGTTGTCGAGTTCAAGGATCCCGATGTTGAGTCAGAGCATGACCCTTACCACGATCTAAGTTCACTATGTACAAGTGCCCCTCGACTTTGGGCTAGATAGTGAATTCCATTGAAGAAGAGGGCTTTGCAGCGTAGTAATGGGTGGCATAATTTCCTCCCAGGATTCGACCCGGCCCACCCCATGAACAGTCGTACGTAGAATGGAAAGGTAGAATGTCTTACATCCAGGACTATAAATTAAGCCGAAATCATTCGTTCGAAGCAATTCGGGAGTCTTTAGGAAGTTTCCTGCGTCATTCATCTATTGATGCACTGTTGGCGGGTGGAGACTCATTAGAATTGCTGAAAAAAATTCCAGACAATTCTATTTCTCTCATTCTAACAGACCCGCCGTATCATGTTACCAAAAAAGCTAATATTACTGGAGATACTGCATTTGAAAAGGACGAGCATTACATTGAATGGATGAAAAAAATCATCAAAGAATGGAGAAGAATTATCAGGCCTAATGGCTCTATATATTGTTTTTGTGATCCTTCGATGAGTGCGAAACTTGAAATTGTGTTTGAAGAAGAATTTAATATTTTGGCACATGTTGTATGGACAAAGCCAAACGAGCCTGGGTTTGATGGCTGGAAACAAAAGATGAAGAAAGAGGCGCTGCGTCAGTGGTACGCGCACACTGAGCGTATAATTTTTGCAGAACCAGCTGAAACCGGGAATTTAATGCGTGCTCCATATGGCATTATGTTGAAACAATTTAGAATTCAAGCAGGTTATTCCACGTATGAGGCTGCAGAAATGACTGGAGCTTATGGAAAAGTTAACCATGGTGGCGCCGTCTCAAACTGGGAAGCTGGAAGAAATGTTCCTAGCCGAGAGCAGTATCAAAAGTTATCCGAAGCTTATCTTTCTTCTGGGAAACTGGAATCAATGCCTCCATATGAAGATATAATCCGTCCCTTTGAGGTTGATTCTTCGAAAGAATTCATTGATGTATGGACATTTCCGTCTGTTCGTCCGTATAAGGGAAAGCATCCAGCCGAGAAACCTCTATCCATGCTTGAGCATGCGATACATACGAGTTCCTATGAAGGCGATATTGTGTTGGATTGCTTTGCGGGTTCGGGTAGCACGGCTTTAGCTGCACAAGGCCTTGGTCGCAAATCTATATCAATAGAGATTGATCCTAAATGGATTGAAATAATTGCCGCCAGATTGGATGCTAGTAATACGGTCAAGCCAACTGTAAGGCAAACTAAACAGATGAATTCCGACAGGATGATGGCCTATAAGGAAAGTGCGGGCCAAGGGATACCATTATTCCAAGAGGATTGAACTGTATTTAAACTGTTATTAAATGTGATTATCATGTCTGCTTATTACTTCTCGCATCCATTGAACAGTGTTTGGAACCCCAATATCACGGGCAACTGCATTGCAATGGTGGTGACCCCATGCTAGGTTATATGGCTTGTGATTATATTCACCAGGCCTTAGTTCTGTTAGATGGAAAAGGTTGATTTCTGTGATTGTAAGATCAACAACTTCTCTGCCTTCCATCTGTTCAACCCGACTCATTAGGCCCCGGGCTTCAATTTCTGCTCGACATAGGGGGCAGATTGTTCTGATTTGTCCGTCTGAAAGCCTTTTTATAGCTCCGAGCTCGAAAAAACGCCTTTCGTCTGCAAGGTTGAATTCCTCTAAGTAGTCCCACAATGGAGTAGGTATACCGGTGGCGCCATCGGTTCTTACTTCTTCAATGCCTGCTGATTTCCAGGCAAGCCAGGCGAGTTGAGCGATTGAATGTCTTAAATCATCCGGGCTTGCATATTCGAAAAACCGGATGCCTTGAGGTGCGCCAAGGACTATTTTCTCTGCTTCCCTAGCGTCTAAAGCTGTTGTGGCTGGTACGCGAGCAATATAATGCCCTTCTCCAGAGCGATCATCACAAACCGCCCAGTGAGGGAAGGGAGGGAAATCACGCCAATCCCTTCGGTTGTCGTAATATATAAAAGCATTATTGCCGACAACAATGGCTGGGTCAAAATCTGTTCGTACAATACTACTTGACAGAAAATATTCAGAGGGTCTTATAATGATTCGGTAACCTTCTGAAAATCCATCTGGATGCAAGTTATTTCGAAATCTATAAGGGACTAAGGCTATACCGGTGCGATTTACTCTATTTTGAAATGGGACTCTATCAAATGGTTGCGCTCCACGGGTTTGCTTGGTCTTATTGATTTTATAAATAATATCATCAGGAAGCCCAAGTAGAATGTTGCTCATCGTGAGTTCTTTTTATTAAAATCATCAAAAAAAACTGCGGGGCTTACTGAAAGTGCTTGTGCAATTTTTATTAGGTTCACCACCCCTATGTTTCTTTCGCCACGCTCAACACCTCCGATGTATGTCCTATGAAGCCCGGCAAGGTCAGCCAGTTCTTCTTGTGAGAGCGCAAGCCGTTCTCTTCGCAATCGAATGCGAGAGCCTAACTGAGTCAATTGCGCATCCTTCATGGCCAGAATCGTCGAATGCGGCCAAGGATAGTTCCACAGACTATGAGTAGCACCATAGAGGTTTCACTCAGCGATCATCCTGGTGATTCAACCACTGGATGATGCTCGATCCTCTCAAAGGTGGATCAGTACACCCACCCCAATCCGCACCCCGTCTCCTTCGCGACTTTCTCCGCAAGATCCGCATCGAAACGCAATTTCAATGCCCCAGCCTTCACGCGGGCGCTGAGGCCTTCTTTGCTGCGGTACTCGAAGGTGACGGGCAGGTCGCCGGGGAACTGCTTGAGGATGGGGAGGAGACCCGGCGGGAGTTCGCCGACGGGGAGTTTGACCAACGCTCCGGTGAAGCCTTTGCCTTGGACCTGGTGGAGCTCTTCGAGTTCGATGGCGAAGAGTTTCAGCACCGTCCGGTCCTCCTCCTCTTCGTCGTTGCTGGTGATCTGCTCGACCTTCAGCTCGCCGGTGATCCTCAACAGCGCGTCGGCCTGCACGAGGTGGCGGTAGGTCTCGAAGGGGCGGGCGCGCTGCTTGGTGACGGGGTTGAAGTGGCCCGCCATGAGCAGCACCTCGATCTTCGACGTCAGGTCCTCGCAGGTGAGGATCGCCCAGGGCTCGCCCTTCATGTTCGTCTTGAAGGTCGCGTTGTTCACCAGCAGGCCCAGCGTCACCAGGTCCCGGTCCCCCTTCTGGCCCGCCGCCACCGCCTCCTGCAGCGCCGCGATGCTCCCCGCCGTGTGCACCTTCAGCGCGTCCACGTACTCGTCCAGCGGATGGCCCGTCACGTAGAGGCCCAGCGTCTCCCGCTCCGCCCCCAGCCGGTCCCGCCTCGACATCGGCTCCACGTCCTCCGGCAGCTTCCAGGCCTCCGAACAGCTCGCCATCTCCGCGTCGTCGAAGAGGCTCGTCAGCCCCAGGTCCGCGCTGGCCCCTCGCGAGGCATTGTCCAGCGCGCTCGGCAGCCCCGCCAGCAGCGCCGCCCGGTGGCTCTCCAGGCTGTCGAAGGCCCCCGCCTTGATGAGGCACTCCCAGACCTTCCGGTTCGCCTTGCTCAGGTCCGTGCTCTTCAGCGCGTGCACCAGATCCTGGAAGCCGCCTTCCTTCGCCCGCGCCGCCAGGATCGCCTCCAGCGCCGCCTCGCCCAGGCCCTTCACCGCCGCCAGCCCGAAGCGGATCGCGCCCTCCTTCGTGACCGTGAAGTCCAGCTCCGACTCGTTGATGTCCGGGCCCAGGATCCGGATCCCCTTCTCCCGGCAGTTCTGGATGTACTTCACCACGTCGTCCGTGCGCCCGCTCTTCGTGCTCAGCAGGCCCGCCATGAACTCCAGCGGGTAGTTCGCCTTCAGGTAGGCCGTCTCGAAGGCCACCATCGCGTAGGCCGCCGAGTGGCTCTTGTTGAAGCCGTAGCCCGCGAAGTACTCGATGAGGTCGAAGAGCTTCGCCACGCCCTCCCGGTCGAAGCCCCGGGCCACGCCCCGCTCGATGAAGGTGTCCTTTTCTTTTTGCATCTTCGCCAGGTCCTTCTTGCCCATGGCCCGGCGCAGCATGTCCGCCTCGCCCAGGGAGTAGCCTGCGATCGCCGACGCGATCTGCATGACCTGCTCCTGGTAGAGGATCACCCCATAGGTGGGCGCCAGGATCGGCTCCAGCACCGGATAGGCGTAGCTCACGGGCTCCCGGCCGTGGCGGCGGGCCACGTAGGTCTCGCCCATGCCCGCGCCCAAAGGACCGGGCCGGAACAGCGCGTTCAGCGCGATCAGGTCGTCGAAGCGGTCCGGCTGCAGGGCCCGCAGCAGCTGCTTCATGCCCCCGGACTCGAACTGGAAGACCCCGTCCGTGTCGCCGCTCGCGAAGAGCTGGAAGGTCTTCCGGTCGTCGAAGGCGCGGAGCTTCGCCATGTCCACCGGCGCCCCGTGGCGCTTCGCGATGTAGCCCTGGATCTTGTCGATCTGGGTCAGCGTTTCGAGACCCAGGAAGTCCATCTTCAGCAGGCCCGCCCGCTCCGCCTCCGTCATCGTGTACTGCACCATCACCTTCTTGTCCTTGTCCATGGACAGGGGCGCGAACTTGGTCAGCTCGTCCGGCGCGATGATGACGCCCGCTGCGTGGACGCCGGTGTTCCGGGCCAGGCCTTCGAGCTTGGCCGCGATGTCCAGCACCTCCTTGACCTCGGGCTCCTTCTCGTAGCGCTCCAGCAGCCGGTCCGACTTCTGCAATGCTTCCCCGACCGTGATGGGCTTGCCGGGCTCCTGGGGCACCAGCTTCGTCAGCTCGTTGGCCCAGGCGAAGTCCTTCTCGAAGACCCGGGCCACGTCCTTGATGACGGCCTTGGTCTTGAGCTGGTTGATGGTGACGATGTTCGACACCCGGTCCCGGCCGTACTTCTCGGTGACGTACTGGATCACCTTGTCGCGGCCGTCCCGGCAGAAGTCGATGTCCACGTCGGGCATCGAGATGCGCTCGGGGTTCAGGAAGCGCTCGAAGAGCAGGTCGTACTGCATGGGGTCGATGTCGGTGATCTTCAGGGACCACGCGACGATGGAGCCGGCCGCCGAGCCGCGGCCCGGACCCACGGGGATGCCCATCTCCCGCGCCTTGGCGATGAAGTCCCAGACCAGCAGGAAGTAGCCCGGGAAGCCCATCTTCAGGATGGTGTCCAGCTCCCAGTCGAGGCGCTCGCGGTACTCCGACTCCGGGTGCTTCAGCAGGCCGTGGCTCCACAGCTCGCGGTTCTCCGCCACCCGCTGCTCGAACCACTCCCGGGCCACGTGGACGAAGTAGGACTCCAGCGTGAAGCCGTCAGGCACCGGGAACTGGGGCGTGATGGGCTTGCGGGCCAGGGGGAAGGTCTCCACCTTCGCCGCGATCTCCAGGGTGCGCTCCAGGTACTCGGGGTTCTCCGGCCACACCGCCTTCATCTCGTCGGGGGTCTTCACGTAGAACTGGTCGGTGCTGAAGCGCATGCGCCGCTCGGCCTTCTTCAGGGCCTTGGTGCCGATGCAGAGCAGGGTGTCGTGGAGGTCGCTGTCGGCGTGGTTCAGGTAGTGGGCGTCGTTGGTGGCCACCAGCGGGATGCCGAGCTTGGCGGAGAGCTCCTTCTGGGCGGGGATGATGCGGGCCTCCGCCTCGAAGCCCTGGTCCTGGATCTCCAGGTAGAAGTCGTCGCCGAAGATCTCCCGGAACTCGGCGGCCACCCGCTCCGCCTGGTCCGGCCGGCCCTGCAGCAGCCGCGCCTGCACCTCGCCGCCGAGGCAGGCCGTCAGCGCGATGAGGCCTTCGCTGTGCTCCCGCAGCAGCTCCTTGTCGATGCGGGGCTTGTAGTAGAAGCCTTCCGTGAAGCCCTGGGAGACCATCTTCGAGAGGTTGGCGAAGCCGATGGCGTTCTTCGCCAGCAGCACGAGGTGGTAGCCCGCGTCCCGGGAGCCTGAAGGGTCCACGCAGTCCTCGAGGCCCTCCTCCCCGGTCAGCGCGTTCTTCGCCGCCAGCTTGCGGTCGTGCCGCGAGCGCGGGGCCACGTACACCTCGCACCCCAGGATCGGCTTCACCTCGCCGCCACCCACCTTGGGATCCGAGCACGCGTCGAAGAGCCGCATCATCCCGTACATGTTCCCGTGGTCCGTCACCGCGACGGCGGGCATCCCCGAGGCCCGGCACTTCTTCACCAGGTCGGGAACCCGCGTCAGTCCGTCGAGCAGCGAGTATTCCGTGTGCGTGTGCAGATGGACGAAGGACATGGGGACATTTTCGCGCCATCGCCGGGGAGCGCGGTAAGTGCCGTGGGGTGAAGCGGGGTGCAGCGGGGAGTGTGCAGTCCCGCCTTCCTGGACTTCAGCGGGCCCGCAGCCGCTCCCTGACCTGGTCGTCCCCGAGTTCCGCCCCGACCCAGAGGTGGATCGCTACGCCGCTCGCATCGTAGGCGATCTGCCTGAACATCCGTTCCTCGGCTTCGCAGAGGCCACCGGGAACATCGAAGCAGGGATGCACCAGCAACCTCACCCTTCGGAACACATTCGCCGACTTGACCCGGCCAAAGGCCTCCACGAAGGTCCGCTCCGCCGACGAGAGGTTGCCCACGAGGCAGCGCGGGTGCACGTAGGGTTCTGAAGGACGGACCTCCGCGGATTCGCCGGTATCCACGTTCCGGGCCACGATCCGATCGGCGTAGATCCTGACGTAGTAGTCCATCCGTCCTCCCGAGGGAATCTTGCCTCAGTCCCCGGCATCCCGTCTTCCAGTCCTTGGCGCCAGCGTCTCCAGGCGTCTGAGCGTCTTGAGGCGGTTGTGCTCCGCCAGGAATCCCCAATGGTCGGGGCCTTCCTCCTCGTCCCGCGCCGAGAGGTCCACGCAGGCCCGGACGAACCAGGCCAGCAGCTCCCGATGGCCCAGGAGGGCCACCTCGAACACCGCGGGCCTGCCGAAGGCATTCCGTGCATTCAGGTCGAAGCCCTGGCCGTGGAGCCACGCCATGGCCTCGCCGTGGTCCTCCACCGCGAGGTGGTGCAGCACCGTCTCGCCGAGGGAATTCCGCGCGTCCCGCAGGGAGGGATGCTCCGCGAGCAGCCGCTTGGCGGCCGCGAAGTCGCCGGTGCCGGCGAGGTTCCGCAGCTCGTGCCAGGGATCGGGGGCGGGGCGGCGGGCCATGGCGCTTCGGTCGTGATGATCCGGCCCCTCACCCCTGGGCGAGGAACTGTTCAGCCGTCATGCCGATGTCCTGGGCGATCTTGCGCAGCAGCGTGGGCGAGACGTCCCGTCCCGCGTGGAAAGGCACGGTCGTGCCCCGTCCGTCGGCGTGCCGGTATTGCACATGGGAGCCCCGCTGGCGGACGGCGACGAAGCCCAGGGCCTCCAGCCGTGCGGCGACCTCCCTGGGCCTCAGGACCGGCAGGTTGGACACGGCTCAGGCCACGCGGATCTTCTGGACGCCCACGAATTCGGTCTGCAGGTCCGGATCCCCGTCCTCCAGGAGCATCTCGATCACTTCCCGGAGGTTCCCGGTCAGCTCGTCCAGGCTCCCGCCCTGGGAGTGCGCGCCGGGCCAGCCGGGGACGTGGCCGACGAAGAGGCCGGTCTTCGGATCCTGCTCCACCACCATGTCGAAGGTCCGCATGGCCGCCTCCCGCAGTCCATCAAGCTCCCGGGAAGGATATCAGTCCTGCGCATTCGTCCCGAGCCGCAGCCGGAATCCGAACACCGGCAACCCCGCCTGCTCGAAGTCCAGGTCCTCGCGGCGCCGGAACCCCATGCCTTCGTACATCCGCCACGCGAGCGGCATGGCGCGGGTGGTGTGGAGGATGACCTGGCTCCGCCCTTGGTCCCGCGCGAGGTCGATGCAGGCGTGCGTGAGGGCCTTGCCGACCCCGAGGCCCCGCAGCCCGGGATCCACGCCCAGGAGGCGGATGCCCGCGGCGTCGCGTTCCTGGGTCGCGGTGCCGCCGCTGCCGTACTGGGCCATGTCGCCGAAGTACACGACGCCGCCGGCGAGGCGGCCCTCGGCCGTGCGCGCCACCAGCACCCGGGCGCCGGGCTTCGACGCGAAGCTGCCGATGTCCGCCAGCATCGCGTAGTAGCCCGGCTGCTCTTCGGGCGTGGGGAAGCCCTCCAGGCCCGAGTAGGCCGAGACCAGCAGCCGGCCCAGCTCGGGTCCCTCCCCGGGAAGCAGGTCGCGGATCGTCAGGCGGGTGGTCATGGGATCAGTCTCTCCGAACGGAAGGATCCCGGCGGCCCCGTCCATGGGAACGACGCCACCGTTCATGGGCCGGATCACGACCCTTCGTTCCTCCGGGATGCGGCGCCGGGCGGCCCTTCCCGCGAGCGTCGATGATGGGTTCTTCCCCCTGCGCCGCGCCTTCGCGGCCCCTTCCCAGGAGCCACCCATGGCCACCTCCAAGAAGCTCGCCCTGCACAAGGAAACCCTGAAGGTCCTCCAGGCCCAGGAGTCCCTGGACCTCGTGGGCGGCCAGAAGCTCAGCGCCGGCACCGGCTGCCCCGACTACTGCATCCAGCCCGTGAGCATGTGGTACCAGACCTGCAACGCGTCCAACGTGCTGAAGAACTGCGCCACCATCACGCTCTGAGGCGGCCGGCCGTTCCGGGGCCCTGGCCGCGAGGCCAGGGCCCCGTCCCCGTCCGGAGGGATGCCCTCAGCCCTGCAGGTGCGCCGAGAAGAGCGGCTCCACGTCCTTCAGCCACCGGTCCTTCAGCGCCACCGCCCCGAACTGGGCCAGCACGTCCAGCAGGATGAGGGCGTTGAGCCCGGCGTCGGTCTCGAAGGCGCTCTTGAGGCGCTCGGCGAAGGCGGCGTTCACCGCCTTCACGGCCTCGTAGCGGGGCAGGTAGCGGCTCAGGGTCCAGTCGGGCTCGAGGCCGTGGCACATGCGCACGTACTGGGCCGTGAGGTAGGTGGACACCGAGCGGATGGTGGTCTCGCGCTCGTTGGCGAAGGGCAGGTGGGTGAAGGCCATGGGCTTGAAGGCGTCCAGCACCGGACAGCCGCTGGTGGCCATGACGAGGCCCATGACGGACGTGATGCCCGTCTGCAGGTCGCCCTCGTGCACCGTGGTCCGTTCCGGCACGGTGGTGGTCACCGTCACCCGGTCGTAGGAATGGTCGGCGTGGAAGCGCGGGAGGACCTGGGCCAGGTTGAGGGCCACCGGGCAGTGGGGAGCGTCCTCGGCCTTCAGCGGGCAGCCCTCGCAGCGGTGGTGCTCCAGCCGCGTCCAGGCCGCGCCGTCCCGGCCCAGCGGCTCCAGGGCGAAGTCCTCGTCCCGGAAGCGGAGGGTGAAGGTCTCCGTGCGGCCGGACTCGAAGCGGAACGCGTAGGTGATCTCCATGGCTGCTCCCGCGCGGAGTGCCGCCGCCGTGGGTCCAGGGTAGGCGCGGGGGGCGGGCGGCGGAAGGGCGGCCCGACGGTCCGCGGCCGGGGAAGGTGAAGGCGCGGTCCTCATGCCGGCGGCGCGGAGGCGAAAGTCTGCACCTGGATCTGGTCCCCCGCCACCACGAAGGTGTCCACCCCCAGCTCCACCCAGGGCCGGGCCTCCCAGAGCAGGAAGCCCACGGCGCCGGTGCTCTCCAGCCGGCGGACCCGGAAGGCCTCCAGGAAGCCCCGGGGCAGGTCCTTCAGGAAGACGCCGAAGAAGGCGCGGATCTCGGCGCGGCCCCGGCGGGGGCCGTCGGAGAGGAAGAGCGTGGCGTCCTCGGCGTAGTCCGCGAGGAGGCCGTCCAGGTCCAGGCGCCGGAAGGCGTCCAGGTGGCGCGCCATGGCCGCGGCGGCGGGGTCCGCCGCGGGCAGGCGCAGGGAGTCGGGCAGGGCGACGCGGGGCTCGGGCATGGTCAGGCCGCCCGGGTGACGACCACCTCGAGGTACTCGCTGGGGAGCACGAGGGTGCCATCGGTGGCGCGGTTGCCCCGGCGCAGCAGGTCCAGCAGCTCCTCGGTGAAGGCGGCCTCCACCGCCGGATTCGCCGCCAGCGCCGCGTAGGCCTTGTGGAGGGGGCCGTAGGTGGCCCGGAAGACCGCCACGAAGTGCTCGGGGGAGCGGTAGCGGAAGGTGAAGTGGCGGTTCAGCGCCCTCACGTCCCCCGCGTCGCCGAAGAGCTGCTCCAGGTGGGAGCGCAGGCCCCACAGCGCGGGCGACTTCAGCCCGGGCGCCGGCGGGAGGTAGCGGCCGAGGGTCTTGAAGAGCTGGCCGACGAAGCCTTCGGGGGTCCAGTTCGCGAGGCCGATGCGGCCGCCGGGACGCACCACCCGCGCGAGCTCCGCGGCGGCCTTGGCGTGGTCCGGCGCGAACATCACGCCGAAGGTGGAGAGGGCCACGTCGAATTCCCCGTCCGCGAAGGGCAGGTCCTCGGCGTCCGCCTCCTGGAAGCGCACCGGCAGGCCCTCGGCCTCGGCCCGGCGGCGGCCGGCCTCCAGCAGGGCGGGCACGTAGTCCGTGGAGACCACGTCGGCGTAGCGGCGGGCGGCGGCCAGGGTGGCGTTGCCGTTGCCGGCGGCCACGTCGAGCACCCGGGAGCCCGCGCGCAGGTCGAGGGTCTCGCAGAGGCTTTCGCCGACGCCCTGGAGGGTGGTGCCGACCACGGCATAGTCGCCGGAGGCCCAGGTGGCCTGCTGGCGCGCCTTGAGGGCGGGAAGGTCGAGGGTGGGGGTGAGCATGGGGGCTCCGAAGGAGGGGGTGGAGGGGCGCGGTGGCATACTGGCCACCGCCGTTCCGCCGGGGCCTTCCCGGCGTTCCATCACCATCCGCCCAGGGGCCCCGTCATGCTTGGAGACCGCTTGGAGATTTCCTGGAGATTCCCGGAGGAGGGCCGGTGATCCACCGCTTCAGGCCCTTCGAGCTGGACCTGGACCGCGTGGAGCTGCGCCGCGGCGGCGAGCCCGTGCCCGTGGAGCCCCAGGTCTTCGCGCTCATCGCCCTGCTGGTGGAGGAGGCCCCGAAGCTGGTGACCCGGGAGGCCCTCGTGGCGCGGGTCTGGGAGGGGCGCATCGTCTCCGACGCGGCCCTGAGCAGCCGCATCAAGTCCGCGCGGCGGGCCCTGGACGACGACGGCGTGACCCAGCGGGTGATCCGCACCGTGCACGGCCAGGGCTTCCGGTTCGTGGCCGCGCTGGAGCCGGCCGGCCCGGCGATCCCGGCGCCGGGGGGCGCGAACCCGGGCCCCGACCCGGGCGAGGCCCTGCGGCGGGAGGTGCTGGCGCGGCCCGTCCTCGCGGTGCTGCCCTTCGCCCTGGAGGGCGGCAGCCCCGAGGAGGCCTACTTCGTGGACGGGCTCACGGAGGAGGTCATCGGCGAGCTGGCCTCCTGGCGCTGGTTCCCCGTGCTCTCCCGCGCCTCCGCCTTCGACCCCCGCCACGCGGACCTGCCCGCCGCCGCCCGGGCCCGGGCCCTGGGCGCGCGCTACGCGCTGGTGGGGCGGCTGCGCCGGGGGGCCGCCGGGGCGCGCCTCGCCCTGGAGCTCCTCGACGCGGAGACCGCCACCCAGCTCTGGTCGGGCCGCTTCGACTGCGCCGGGCCGGAACTGCCGGGCCTCCAGGAGGCCATCGCCGCGGAGGTGCTCCGCCAGATCGCCCCCGAGCTCACGTCGGCGGAGACCCGCCGGGTCATGCGCACCCGCCCCGAGGACCTCAGCGCCTGGGACCTCGCCTTGAAGGGCCTCTGGCACTTCCATCGCGGCGGGCCGGAGGAGGCCGCCGAGGCGATGCGCGTGCTGGAAGCGGCCACTCGGGCGGATCCCGGCTTCGCCCTGCCCTGGAGCCTCATCGCCCTCACGCGCTTCGAGGCGGCCCTGCGGGGCTGGACCGGCGGCGCCAAGGGCGCCATCAAGGACGCCTTCCGGGAGATGCTGGCCGCCGCCTCCCGGGCCACGGCCCTGGACCCCAGCGGCTGGATGGGGCATGCCCTCATGGCCGCCGGGGAGCTGTGGACGAACTACGCCTTCCCCCGGGCGCGCCACCACGCCAACCGCGCCCTGGAGCTCAATCCCAGCGCCTCCCTGGCCTACCACTTCTCGGGCTGCATCCACGGCTTCGCGGGGGACCTGGCCTCGGCCACGGCCCAGCAGGAGGTCGTGTTCCGGGTGGACCCCGCCTACCCCCACCGCGACGTGGTGGAGGCGGACCTCGGCCTGTGGCGGCTCCTCGAAGGGGACCTGGACCGGGCCGCGCGGCACCTGGACGAGGCCCTGGGCCTCAACCCGGCCAACGTGCGCGCCAAGCAGCGCCAGATCGTCCTGGCGGGCCTGGCCGGAGACGCGACCCTCGCCCGGACCGCCCTGGAGGATCTCGCCGCCCTCAGCGGCCTGCCCGACGAGGCCTACTGGCGGGCCAGCTACCCCTTCCAGGACCCCGCCCACGCGGCGCGCTTCCAGGCGGGACTCGCGGCCGCGGGCGTGGCCTTCGGCTGAAGCCCTACTGCTTGCCCCGCGCCAGCCGCGCCTGCTGCTCCTCCAGGGCCGCCCGCCGGGCGCCGCCCCGGCCCTTCTCGCGGCCGGCGTCGTGCCGGGCCAGGGCGAGCTGGGTGGCGGCGGGCAGGCTGCAGGTGAAGGTCCACCGGTCCGCCTGGAAGGCCACCGCGAGGCCGAAGGGCGGCGCCTCCGGGGGCTCGGGCTCCACGGGGCAGCGGTCCCGGAGGTCGGGGTCCAGGCCCTCGCGCTCCTCGTTGAGGCGCCGGGCCTCGGCGAGCCAGAGGGCCCGCGGGTTCTCGAAGGCGTAGAAGGCGGCGCCGGAGGGCAGGCGGCCGGCGGCCTCCCGGAGCGCCTCGTCCTCGGTCAGGACGCCGGAGAGGCCGGGCCCTTCCGCGACGGGGCCCACCCGCCAGCCCCGGTCGCCGGACTGGAGGAAGGGGATGGCGCGGGTGCCCAGGGGGCCCTGGTCCGGGTCCGGGAGGTTCAGGGTGAAGGCGTCGCGATCCTCCACGCGGCCCGCGTCCAGGGAGGCGAGGGCGGTCTTGGCGCCTTCCCCGCCCGCCGGGACCGAGGTGGCGGCGGCCCGGGCCAGGGCGTCCCGGAAGGCCTCGCGGTCCCGGGTGTCCAGCCGCAGGGCCTCGGGCTCGGGGAGGGCCGAGCGCAGGAGGCCGAAGCCCGTCACCTCCCGCTGGGCCGCGTCCAGGGCGCGGTCCAGGGCGGGAGGCAGGTGCTCGGGGCGCCAGGCCCTCAGCTCGGCGAAGGCCCCCAGCCAGCGCGGCGGCAGGCAGCCTCCCATGGCCAGGCTCCAGGGGCGGGGCGGAAGGTCGGCGAGGCCCCAGGCCTCGGCCCGGCCCAGCCCGGGAAGCACGGCCTCGAGGTCGGGCTTCGGGCGCCCCGCCATCACGAGCAGGGCGTCGCCGCTGGGGTCGAGGGCGAGGCTGAGGGCCGCGTCCCGGGAGTCCCGGGAGGCCACCGCCAGCAGCGCGCGGAAGGCCTCGGGGACCGGGAAGGGGGCGAGGGCGTCCAGAGCCTCGGCGGCGCGGGCGGGGTCGGCGCCCCACACGGCGAGGTCCCCCTGGTCGAGCACGTCGTCGAGGGGCGCGACGACGGGTCCGGCGCCGGGGCGCAGGGCCTCGGCCCACGCGGTCTGGCGGCTCTCGTCGGCCACCACCGACCAGCCCCGCCGGGCGCCCAGCAGGTAGCCCTTGCCCTGGTGGTAGAAGCGCCAGCCGCCGTCGGCGGGCAGCGCCTCCAGCTTCTCGGCGAGGGCGGCGGCGTCGGTGGCGAGGAAGAGCACGGCGCCCCGGTCGAGGGTGACCCGGGCCACGCCGCCGGCGGGCTTGGGCAGCTTGGGCAGCGCGAACTCGGGGCCGAGCAGCGCGAGGGCGGAGACGCGGGCGTGGAGTCGGCCCTGGAGGGCCTGGAGCTTGAGGGGGGCGAGGACGGGGTCGTGGAGGACCACCACCTGCCGCGTGCGGGCGGGCAGGGCCTGGGCCAGGGGGACCGGTCCCTGTTGGGCGGCGAGGGCGGCCGCGCACGTGGCGGCGAGGCAGCCGGGCGCGGGCAGCTTCACGGGCCCTCCAGGATGACGGTGGCGAAGGCGATGCCGTGGTCGTGGGCCACGGTGGCGTGGATGCGCGCGACGCCCCGGGCCGCCAGCAGCTCCGCGAGGGAGCCTTCCGCCCGGGCCCGCCCGTTCACGTAGCGCAGCGCCTTCCAGGACCAGCCGTCGAGCCCCGTCCCCAGCGCCTTCCCGAAGGCCTCCCGCAGCGCCCAGCGGCCGGCGAGGCGTTCCGCGAGGCGGTCGCGGTTGCCCGCCAGGAGGTAGGCCGCCTCGTCGGGGTGGAGGATCTTCGCCGCGCACTTCTCCGGCCCGAAGCGTTCGATCAGGTGGACCCAGCGGGCGGTGGGCGTGAGGTCGGAGCCGAGGCCCACGATCATGCGAAGGACTCCAGCTCCAGCGCGAACCACCGGTCGCACCCGTGGTGCCCCGTGTTCCCCATGGGCGCGCACAGGGTCTGGAAGCCGACCTTCCGGTACAGCTTCTGCGCGGCGTCCATGCCGGTGAGCGTCTCCAGGTAGCAGGTCCGGTAGCCGAGCGCCTTCGCCACCTTCAGACAGTGGCGCAGCAGGGCCTCGCCGGTGCCGGTGCCCCGGGCCTCGGGGAGGAAGTACATCTTCTTCAGCTCGCAGACGCCCTCGGGGCCGCCGTCCAGTTTCGCGATCCCGCCGCCGCCGAGGACGCGGCCCTGGCCGTCTTCCACCACGAAGTAGGCCGCGCCGGGCACGGAATAGGCCGCGCTCATGGCGTTTACTTCCGGATCGTGGATCGCGAAGCCGGGGCCGTCGGCGCCGAAGGCGGGCATCACCGTGCGGATGATGGACACCACCGCGGCGTCGTCGGCGGGGCGGATAGGGCGGAAGGACAGGGCGGGCATGGGCCCATTGAAACCCTGAACCGTCCCGAAGGGAATGAGGGCCTGGCGGCTGACGCTTTGTCAGGACCTGCACCGGCGGGGTCCGGGTGCCCGATGATGGCTCCCCAAGGAGGCCTCATGACCAGCGTCGACGTCGAGATCATCCGGGCCTTCGTGGACGGCGCGGAAGGCGGCAATCCGGCGGGCTTCGTCCTCGACGGCGACGCCTTCACGCCGGACCAGCGCCAGCGCATCGCCGCGGCCCTGGGCCTGTCGGAGACCGCCTTCGTCACGGCCTCGCCGGCGGCGGACGTGGCCCTCGTCTTCCACACGCCCACGAAGGCCATCCCCCACTGCGGCCATGCCACCGTGGCGGCCTTCTCCCGGCTCTGGGAGCTGGGGCGCCTCACCGGCAAGGAAGCCACGAACGCCACCGTGGACGGCGTGCGCCGGCTCTTCCGCGAGGACGGCGCCGTGTTCATGGAGCAGGTGGCGCCTGCGCTGCGTCCCCTTCCCGCCTCCGGCGAGGCGACGCCGGCGGCGGTCCTCGCCGCCCTGGGCCTCGGCGCCGGCGACCTGCTCCCGGGCTTCGCGCCCGTCCTCGCCCACAACGGCAACGGCCTGCTCCTCGTGCCCCTGAAGGCGGCGTCCAGCCTGCCGCGGCTCGCCCCGGACCTGGACGCCATCGCCCGCATCAGCGAGGCGGAGCGGCTCATCGGCTTCTACGTCTTCGCCCCCACGCCGGAGGGCCCCCGGGACGCGGAGGTGCGCATGTTCGCCCCCGCCTTCGGCATCCCCGAGGAGGCCGCCACCGGCATGATGGCGGGGCCCCTGGGCTGGTGGCTTCACCACGTCCTCGGCCGGAGGGAGACCGCCTTCGTCATCAGCCAGGGCCGCTTCATGGACCCGCCCTCCCCGAGCCTGCTGCACGTCGTCCTCGAGGGTGCGGGCCTGAAGGTGGGAGGCCAGGCGCGGCTCGTGGAGCGGCGGACGGTGCGGATCGAAGGCTGATGGATCCAACCGGGCCGGGTCGTGGCGGTCGACCGGCCCAGAGGCGGGCTGCCGGCCCGATGGCCGCAGCCCCGGCCTGGACCGGGGCTGCGGGGGCCCGCCGCGGTCAGTACTGCCAGATCGCCCAGCCGTAGCCCATGTTCACCACGCCGGCCAGGACCTTGTCCGCGGGCTTCGTCACCTGCCCCGTGAGGGCGCTGGCGTTGGCGTACATGGAGATCCCGGTGGCCGAGTCGCCCCACCACCAGACGCGGTCCTGGCTGTCGATGAGGACGCCCATCGCGTTGAACTGGTTCCACCAGGCCGCGGCCGCGGCGGCCGGATTCGCGATCGTCCCGTTCAGGGTGGAGGCGTTGGCGAAGACGTAGACCGCCCCGGCCCGGGAGGCCACATAGAGCCGGTCGCGGGCGGCGTCCACGGAGAGGTCCCGGAGGCTGAGGCCGCTGAAGGTGATGACCCGGTCGGGGGCGACGGCGCCGGAGGCGAGGGTTCCCACGCCGTTGTACACGTAGAGGTTCTCCGATGATCCCACCGTGCCGTAGAGGCGGTTGTTGGCGGTGTCGAGGAAGAGCCACTCCATGGGGAAGCCCAGGTCCACGGTGGCGTCGGGGGTGACGGCGCCGTTTTTGGTGCTGGCCTGGTTGAGGATGGCGAGCCGCTTCCCGGCGGGGAGCGTGAGGATCACGAAGAGCCGGTCGGCGGCGGGATCGAGGCAGACCGAATTGCTGCCGGTGGCGCCGGTGAAGGTGATGGTGCGCGCGGGGGCGGTGTTGCCCGAGACGGTGGCGGCGCTGGTCCAGACCCGCACCACCCCGCCGAGGGTGTGGTACAGCAGGTTGCGCGTGGGGTCCACGGCCAGGTCGTCCCGGCCGCCCGCGCTGCCGGTGATGCCGGTGGCGGCGCCGGCCAGGGTCAGCGGCGTCGCGGGGTTCGGGCTGGAGATCAGGTCGTCGGTGATGCGGACCGTGGCGTCCCCCCAGCTGCTGGTGAAGAGCCGGACGCGTCCGGGGTTCACGGTGAGGGTCGCGGCGCTCGACGTGACGGTCCCGGCGCTGTTCGAGACGGTGACGGTGTACGTGGCGCCGTTGTCCGTGGTGGCGGTGGCCGGCGTGGTGTAGCTGGCCGAGGTCGCTCCGGCGATGTCCGCGCCGTTGCGCTTCCACTGGTAGGCGAGGGGCGCCGTGCCCGTCGCCGTCACGGTGAAGGTGGCGGTGCCGGGCGTCAGCACGGTCTGGCTCTGGGGCGGGGCCGTGACGGCGGGGGCCGTGGAGGCGGGCGCCTGGGCGGCGCTCCCGCCGCCCCCGCCGCAGGCGGAGAGGAAGGCGAGGCCGGCGGCCACGGCGAGGCTGGGAAGGTGGAAGGCGGTGTGTCGCACGGTCGGGGTCTCCTGGGGCATCCACTCCTTTGTACGGGCCGGCCCTGGGTCCGATTGGACCAGTTCCGAACCTTGTCATTGGACCGGCAGCGCGTCCGCGTTCCCCCCGCACAGCACCACGCCCACGGGCCGCCGGTCCGGGGGAACCCACGCGCCCGACCTCAGCGCCGCCAGCGCCGCCGCGCCGCCGGGCTCCACCACCAGCCGCGCGGCGCGCCACAGCCAGGCCTGGGCTTCGAGGATGGCGGCGTCGTCCACGAGGACGGAGGGGCCCACGCGGTCCCGCAGGATGGCCCAGGGCAGCGTGCCCAGGCTGGGCGGGCCCAGGGCCGTGCGGGCCACGCCGTCGGCCCTGGCGGCGACGGGGCGGCCCGCGGCCTGGGCGGCGGCGAGCTGGGGGCAGCCCTCGGGCTCCACGGGCACCACCCTCGCGTGGCCCTCCAGGGCGAGGGCGCAGCCCGCGGCGAGGCCGCCGCCGCCCACCGCCAGCAGCCAGTGGGCGACCTCGGGCGCCTGGGCCCTCAGCTCCAGGCCCAGGGTGGCCTGGCCGGCGATCACCTCCCGCTGGTCGTAGGGGTGGATGAGGGGCAGCTCCCGGCCGTAGCCCAGGGCCTCGGTGGCGGCGAAGGCCTCGGCGGGACTCTCGCCCACTTCCCGCACCTCGGCGCCGAGCCGGCGCATGAGGTCCACCTTCAGCCGCGCGGCGCTCCTCGGCACCACGATGGTGGCGTGCTTCTTCAGGGCCGAGGCCGCGTGGGCCACCGCGAGGCCGTGGTTGCCGCCGGAGCAGGCCAGGACGCGCGGCGCCTCCGTCTGCAGCAGGGCGTTGAAGGCGCCGCGCACCTTGAAGGCGCCGGTGTACTGGAGGATCTCCAGCTTGAAGGCGACGGAGCGCGGGCCCGCGGGGGTGGGCACTTCCAGGGCCAGCAATGGCGTGCGGCGCAGGAAGGGATGGAGGCGGGCCCGGGCGGCGCGGAGTTCGGCGGTCGTCAGGAGGGCCTCGGTCGTGGACGCCGTCATACGGCCACCTCGAGGGCGGTGAGCCAGCCGCGCTGGGTCTGGGCCGCGCCCCGCACCACGCGGCCGTAAAGGTCCGCGACCTCCCGCGCCACGGGGCCCAGGCCCAGGACGCGAGCGTCCAGGCGCGCCACCGCCGTGACCTCGGCGCTGGTGCCCGTCACGAAGATCTCGTCGGCGTCCCGCAGCTCGGCGAGGGTGACGGGCCGCGACGCGGCACCGGTCAGCTCGATCACCGTCCGCCGCGTGATGCCCGGCAGGGCGTCGGGATGCTCGACGGCGGTGATCCGGCCCTCCTTCACCAGGAAGACGTTCTCCCCCGTGCATTCGACGACGCGGCCGTCGCCATCCACGAAGAGGGCCTCCTCGAACCCCGCCCGCGTCGCCTCCAGCTTCGCGAGCACACTGTTGACGTAGGCGCCGCAGAGCTTGAGGGGCGGCAGGGCCGCGGCAGGGTTGCGGCGGAAGGGGCTGGTGCGCAGGCTGATGCCGCGTGAATCCCCTTCGCCCAGGTGGTTCTTCCACGGCAGGGCCGCCACCAGGCTGCGGGCCTTCAGGGGCGCCACGTCGAGGCCCAGACCGCCGCCCTCGTAGAAGACCAGGGGCCGCAGGTAGGCCGCGTCCAGGCCGCTGGCGGCCAGGACCTCGAGGCAGCCCCGCCGCAGGGCCGGGAGATCGACCGCCATCCCCAGGGCCTCGGCCCCGCGGCCGAGGCGTTCCAGGTGCGCGTCGAGGCGGAAGATGGCCGGGCCTCGGCCCGTGGCGTAGGCGCGGATGCCCTCGAAGACGCCGGTGCCGTAGTGGAGGCCGTGGGCCAGGGGGGAGATGGACGTGTCCTGGGCCGCCGTCAGGCGGCCGTCGAGCCAGAGCTGCATGGGGACCTCGAAGGGGGTCGATTCGGTGGGGAGGGAACGGAAGGACCGGGGGGCCGGGCTCAGCCCGGGCGCCCGGTGGGGGAGCACGAGGGGGACGAAGCAGCCGCGCAGCGGCCGGCCGGTCCCCCCTCGTGGGTGTCAGTGGTCGATGCCGGGGGACCGGTAGGGCAGCACGGGGAAGCGCTCCCGCAGGGCGTGGACCCGCTCGGGGCTGAGGTTGGCGGCGATGAGCCCCTCCTGCTCACAGGCGTCGGCGAGGATCTCGCCCTCGGGGCTCACGATCATCGAGCCGCCGCAGAAGACCGTGCCGTCGGCGGCGGGGCCCACGCGGTTGGCCAGCAGCAGGTAGGCCTGGTTCTCCACCGCCCGGGCCCGGGCCAGGAGGCGCAGGGCCTCGCCCCGGGGATGGGGCCACTCGGCGGGCACCAGGAAGAGGTCGGCGCCGTCGGCGGCGTCCCGGCGGTACTGCTCCGGGAAGCGCAGGTCGAAGCAGATCGAGGCCGCGGGGCGGAAGGCGTCGGTTTTCGTGAGGAGCCGCGAACGGCCGGCGGTGAAGTGCTCGTGCTCCGACAGGGGCCGGAAGAGGTGGGCCTTGTCGTAGAAGACCGGCGCCTCCCCGGTGGGCGGGAAGATCCACATCCGGTTCACCAGGCGGCCCGCCTCGTCCAGGCTCACCAGGGTCCCCGCCACCCAGGCCTGCCGGGTGTGGGCCTGGCCCGCCATCCAGGCGCAGAGGCGGGGCGTGTCCTCCTTCGCGGACCGGGCCCACATCCCGTGGGCGTAGCCCGTGCTCCAGAGCTCCGGCAGCAGGAGGAGGCGGATCTCCCCGGCCTGGGCCAGGAGTTCCTCCGCGTGGATCCGGTTGGCCTCCGGGTCCCCGTCCTTCACGGCCATCTGGAGGATCGCAGCGCGCATGGTCAGCTCCGGGTGAGGGTGGCTTCGGTCTCGGATTCCGCGAGGCTGCCGGTGAGCAGGAAGCGGCGGAGGAGGGGCGCGCCCTCGGTCACCATGCGCGTCTCGCAGCTGAAGGCGAAGCGGATGGCGTCGTGGCAGGTCTCGCCGAAGGCGTCGCCGGGGGCGCTGCCCAGGCCCGCGGCGGCGAGCTTCTCGGAGAGGTCGTCGGCGTCCTTGACGCCGAGCCGGGCGTAGAGGGAGGGCTCCAGCTCGGCCCAGAGGCAGAAGCCGCCCCTGGGCGTGAAGGCCCGCAGGCCGGGAATGCCCTGGAGCGCCGCCACCAGCAGGTCCCGGCGCAGGAGGTACTCGGCGCGCATCGCCGGGAGCTGGTCCTGGGGACCCTCCAGGGCCGCGAGGGCGCCCCACTGGGCCAGGCTGTTGACGCCATTGATGGTGCAGCGCAGGAGCTTGGGGATGCGGGCCTGGAGCGTCGCGTTGGCGGTGGCGATGCAGCCCACCCGCAGGCCGCTCATGGCGTAGCTCTTCGAGAACGAGTAGATGCTCACGACCTTGTCGAGGTAGGCGGGATCCAGGCTGCCGATGGAGACATGGGCTTGGCCCGGGTAGAGCACGTCCTCGTAGGCCTCGTCGCTGATGACGAAGAGGTTCCGCGCCTTGGCGAGGTCGAGGATGCCCTGCAGCGTCTCCCGCGAGAGCACGGCGCCGGTGGGATTGTGGGGCGTGTTGAGGAAGACCGCCTTCGTCCGGGGCGTGCAGCGCTTCGCCAGCTCCGCCACGTCGTACTCGTAGCCCTGGTCGTGGCGCAGGGGGACGCCCACGGGCACCCCGCCGGCGAGCTTGATGTTCTCCACCACCTCCGTCCACATGGGGTCCGGCACCAGCACCTCGTCCCCCTCGTCCAGCAGGCTTGCGAAGGTGACGAAGAGGGCGTGCATGGCGCCGTTGGTGACGAAGACGTCCTGGGGCGAGAGGTCCAGGCCGTTCTTGGCCTTCAGCTTGGCGGCGAGGGCCTTGCGCAGCTCGGGGATCCCGTCGTTGGGGATGTAGTGGGTCTTCCCCGCGCGGCCCGCGGCGGCGATGGCCTCGAGGACGTGGGGCGGCACGCTGAAGCTCGGATCGCCGGACTCGAAGCGGTACACGGTCCTGCCGGCCGCCTGGGCCTTCATGAGCTGCTCGCGGATCACCACGATCTTGCCGAGGCTGATCCGCTCCAGAATGGGGGAGAGGGACATGGGGATTCCTTTCAGAGTCTCGGCCCGTGGGGGTCCGGTTCTGGGGGGCCGGGAGCGGCCGGGGTTCCAGGTTCAGAATCTCAGGTTCGGGAGGGGGGCGGCGGGCTTTGTGACCGAGGCGACAGGAGGGCTTCAGCAGCGGGGGCCCGGCCCGGCGGCGGCGGGGAGTTCGGGCTCCGGGACTTCCACGGGGTCCAGGAAGGGCATGCGGCGGCGCAGATCGCGGCCCACCCGCTCCAGGGGGTGGCTCCGCTCCTCCGCCCGGCGGCCCTCCAACCAGGCGCGGCCCGTGCGGTTCTCCCGGATCCAGTCCCCGGCGTAGCGGCCATCCTGGATCTCCGCCAGGATGCGGCGCATCTCCTCCCGGGTCTGGCGGGTCACCAGGCGGGGGCCGCCGGTGTAGTCGCCGTACTCCGCCGTGTCGCTGATGGAATGGCGCATGTAGGAAAGGCCGCCGCGGTACATGAGGTCCACGATGAGCTTCAGCTCGTGCAGGCACTCGAAGTAGGCGATCTCCGGCTGGTAGCCAGCCTCCACCAGGGTCTCGAAGCCCGCCTTCACCAGTTCGCTCATCCCGCCGCAGAGGACGGCCTTCTCCCCGAAGAGGTCGGTCTCGGTCTCCTCCTTGAAGGTGGTCTCCAGCACGCCCGCCCGGGTCAGCCCGAGGGCCTTGGCGTAGCTCAGGGCCAGGGGCAGGGCCGAACCGCTGGCGTCCTGGTGGACCGCCACCAGGGCCGGCGTGCCGCCGCCTTCGAGGAAGACCTCGCGGACGCGGTGGCCCGGGCTCTTGGGCGCCACGAGGCTCACGTCCACGCCGGCGGGGACGTCGATGGTCCCGTAGCGGATGTTGAAGCCGTGGGCGAACATCAGCGTCTTGCCGGGCCGGAGGGCGGGCGCGAGGGCCGTCTCGAAGAGCTCGGCCTGGGCCGTGTCGGGCGCGAGGATCATCACCACGTCCGCCCAGGCCGAGGCTTCGGCGGGGCCGAGGACCTCGAGGCCCGCGGCTTCGGCCCTGGCCCGGGAACGGCTGGCGGCGGGCAGGCCCACCCGGACCTCCACCCCGCTGTCCCGGAGGTTGAGGGCGTGGGCGTGGCCCTGGGAGCCGTAGCCCAGGATGGCGACCTTCTTCCCGCGGATGAGGGCGAGGTCGGCGTCGGTGTCGTAGTAGAGCGTGGCCATGGGGCCTCCTTTCGGGATGGGGTTCGGGTTCAGACGGACATGGCCAGGGGCGGCAGGTCGGCCTCGGCCTGGGCCCTGGGGATCAGCGCGGGCGCGGAGCCCCGGGCCATGGCCAGGGCGCCGGTGCGGGAGAGCTCCAGGAGGCCGTAGGGACGGAGGGCCTCGGCGAGGGCGGCGAGCTTCTCGGCGCTGCCGCTGCACTCCAGCACCACGGAATCCTCGGAGACGTCCACCACCTGGGCCCGGAAGGCGGCCCCCACCGTGAGCACCTGGCTGCGGATGGCGACGGGGGCTGACACCCTCAGCAGGGCCAGGTAGCGCACCACGGCGGGCTTCTCCGTGAGCAACTCGACCTTGAGCACGTTGAGCAGCTTCTCCAGGTGGGCCGCCACGCGCCGGGCGCCGGCCTCGTCGCTCTCCACCACGAGGGTCATGCGGGACGTGCCTGGCGCCTCGGCGGGACCCACGGTGAGGGCCTGGATGTTGAAGGCCCGGCGGCGGATGAGGGAGACCACCCGGTTGAGGACGCCGGGCTCGTCGTCCAGGGTGGCCAGCAGGAGATGGGGCATGGGTTCACCTCACAGGGACGTGGTGACCGGGCTTTGCCCGGTCACCGCGTGGGGGAGCACGAGGGGGGACGCAGAGCGACCGCAGGGAGCCGGGCGGTCCCCCTCGTTAGTCGGAAGACGCATCCGCGCCGGTCTCGGCGAGGACGGAGGAAGCAGGAAGCGGGCGTCGGATCATCGCGTCCAGGGCCGCGCCGGCGGGCACCATGGGATAGACGGCGTCCTCCTGCTCCACGCGGAAGTCGAGGAGCACGGGGCCGTCGTGGGCCCGGGCGGCGCGGATGGCCGCGCGGGCCTCTTCCCGGGTGGAGGCCGCGAGGCCGCGGATCCCGTAGGCCTCCGCGAGCTTCGCGAAGTCCGGGCTGAGGATGGGCGTGGCGGCGTAGCGGCGTTCGTAGAAGAGCTCCTGCCACTGACGCACCATGCCCAGGAAGCCGTTGTTGATGACGGCGAGGTTGACCTTGAGGCCCTCCTGCACGAGGGTCATCAGCTCCGGGCTGGTCATCTGGAAGCCGCCGTCCCCGGCCACCACCCAGACCTCGCGCTCGGGCTCGGCGAGCTTGGCCCCCAGGGCCGCGGGCAGGGCGAAGCCCATGGTGCCGAGGCCGCCGGACGTGACGAGGCTGCGGCGCCGGTCGTGGCGGTAGTACTGGGCCTCCCACATCTGGTGCTGGCCCACGTCGGTGACCACCGTGGCGTCCCCCTCCGTGAGCGTCCAGAGGTCGTGGAGCACGTGGGCGGCGTAGAGGTGGCCGTCGTCGGGGAGGTTCTGGATGTCCCGCACCGCCGCGTCGCCCTTCAGGTCGCGGATGCGCTGCCGCCAGGGGCCGGTGTCCGGCGTCTCGAGGTCCGTGCCCAGGGCCTCCAGGAAGGCCCGCAGGTCCGCGTGCACGGCGAGGTCCACCGCCACGTTCTTGCCCAGCTCCGCCGGCGTCCACGTCCACGTGGAGCTTCTTCGCGCCCGGCGCGTAGGTGGCGAGGTTGCCCGTGACCCGGTCGTCGAAGCGCATGCCGAAGGCCAGCAGGAGGTCCGCCTCCTGGATGGCCTGGTTCACCCAGGCCTCGCCGTGCATGCCCATCATCCCGAGGCTGAGGGGATGGCGGGCGGGCACCGCGCCGAGGCCGAGGAGCGTGGCCGCGAAGGGCGTGCCCGTGGCCTCGGCGAAGGCCAGCACCGCCTCCCGGGCGCCGCTCAGCTCGATGCCGTGGCCCGCGAGGATGAGGGGCCGCGTGGCCCCGGCCAGCAGGCGCCGCGCGGCCTCCAGGTCGGCGGACTTCGGCGCGGGCGCGGCGTGGCGCAGGTGCCGGGTGGGCGCACAGGCCTCCCAGTCGAAGGCCGCCGTCGCCTGCTGGGCGTCCTTGGTGAGGTCCACCAGCACCGGGCCGGGCCGTCCCGCCCGGGCCACGGCGAAGGCCTCCCGCAGGGCCGGGGCCAGGTCCGCCGCCCGGGTCACCAGGACGTTGTGCTTCGTGACCGGGAGGCTGACGCCGGTGACGTCCACCTCCTGGAAGGCGTCGCTGCCCAGCAGCCGCGAGCCCACCTGGCCGGTGATGGCCACCAGGGGGATGGAGTCCATCATCGCGGTGGCGAGGCCCGTGACGAGGTTGGTGGCGCCGGGCCCCGAGGTGGCGATGACCACGCCCACGCGGCCCGAGGCCCGGGCGTAGCCGTCGGCCATATGGCAGGCCCCCTGCTCGTGGCGGGCCAGCACGTGGCGGAGGGGATAGTCCAGCAGCGCGTCGTAGGCCGGGAGGATGGCGCCGCCGGGATAGCCGAAGACCACCTCCACCCCTTCGCGGAGGAGGCATTCCCAGAGGATCTGTGCGCCGGTGAGGGTCATGGAGGTCTCGGAATGGGCAGGGCTGCGCCGGCCCGGGTTCGGGAAGTCGCGGGGTGATGGAAGGCCGTTAGGTTTTACGCATGGGCCAGGGCGGCCCCTTCGGAAGCCGAGGACGCATCGCGGGCGTAGCGCGCGATCACGCCTTTCGGAATGGATGGGCGTCGGGGCTGCCAGGCGGCGCGGCGGGCGGCGAGGACCGCAGTATCCACGTCGAGGTCCAACCGGCGGGCCTCCACGTCGAAAACGATGGCATCCCCTTCCTGCACCAGGGCGATGGGCCCGCCCACGGCGGCCTCGGGCGAGACGTGGCCGGCCATCAGTCCGTGGGTGGCGCCGCTGAAGCGGCCGTCGGTAAGCAGGGCCACCGAGGCGCCGAGGCCCGCGCCTTGCAGGGCTGCGGTGACGGCGAGCATCTCCGGCATGCCGGGCCCGCCGCGCGGCCCTTCGTAGCGGATGACCACCACGTCGCCGGGCGCGATGGCGCCGGCCTGCACCGCGGCGAAGGCGGCGGCCTCTCCGTCGAAGACCCGGGCGGGCCCGCGGTGGAGGCGGCGGCCGTGGCCCGCCAGCTTCACCACGCAGCCTTCGGGGGCCAGGGACCCGCGCAGGATGGCGAGGCCGCCGGTGGGCTGGATGGGCGCGTCGAGGGCGGACCTGGGCTGGCCCGGCGTCTCGCGCACGGCGGCCCAGGGCCTCGCCGAGGCCGAGGCCGTCCACGGTGCGGGGCGCCGGATCAGGGAGGCCGGCCTCAGCAGGCGCTGCGCCACGGGGCCCACGCCCCCGGCGCCCGGTGCAGGTCGGCGGCGACGTAGCGGCCGAAGGGCGGGGTCCGCCGGGATCGGCGTGGTCGCGCTGATCCGGTCGAAGGCCTCGGGTCCGGGTCCACGCCGGCCTCCCGGGCCGGGGCGAGGGGAGGTGCAGCACGGCGTTGGTGGAGCCGCCGGTGGCGGCCACGGTGGCGATGGCGTTCTCGAGGAGGCGCGGGTGAGGAAGGTCGAGGGGCGAAGGCCTTCCCCGACGAAGACCCATCACGCGGCCGCGGCGGTGGCGGCCTCCTTTCGTTCCGCCGCCTCCGCCGGCGCTCCCGGCGCTGCGCAGGGGGAGAGGCCGAGGATCTCGAAGGCCGTGGCCAGGGGGTTGGCGGTGAACTGGCCACCGCAGGCCCCGGCGCCGGGGCAGGCCTGGTCTTCGATCGCCTTGAAGGCCCCGGCCTCCAGGTCCCGGCGCCCCACGGCCTCGAAGACGTCCTGGATGGTGAGGTCCTTCCCGTCCACGCAGCCCGGGGCCGTGGGTCCTCCGTAGAGCACGAGGCCCGGCAGGTCCAGGCGGAGGAGGGCCATGGCCACGCCGGGGTGGGTCTTGTCGCAGCCCGCCAGGCAGACCATGCCGTCAAACGGGTAGGCACGGCCCACCAGCTCGATGGAATCAGCGATTAAATCACGACTGATTAAAGAAGTTCTCATGCCATCCGTTCCCATGGTGATGCCATCAGAAACGGAGACCGTGTTGAATTCCATGGGTGTGCCACCGGCCTCCCGGATGCCCTCCTTCACGTGTTCCGCCAGCTCCTTCAGGTGCAGGTTGCAGGGACCGATTTCCGTCCAGGTATTGGCCACGGCGATGAGGGGCCTCGCCAGGTCCGCGTCCTGGAACCCGGCGGCCTTGAGCATGGCCCGGGCCGGGGCGCGGGAGGGGCCTTCCACCAGCGCGCGGCTGCGGAGGGCGTCGGGGGCGGCGTCCGGCGGAGGGCCCGCGGACGCCCGGGGCTGGGCGCCGGGACTGTCCTCGGAAGGGCTGGTGGGCATGGGGACCTCGCAGGGATGGGAGGGAAGGGGAAGAAGGGCCGAAATGAAAAAGCCCCGCGACCGGTGAGGTGCGGGGCTGACGGGAAGGATCGTTCCGTCTAGGGTGCCCGCACCTCGAACCGCTTATTAATTACGGTCGCGATGAGGCCGGGGACGGCATGGACGGAGGCGTGGGCACAGGCATGCGGGACCGTTCCGGCGGGAGCCGGAGACGGGCGCAGGGACGGGCGGCACGACGACATGTCCGTAGGTTACCCCGGGTCAGGATGCTGTCAAGGATAAAACGCAAAAAAATTCATCAAGCTCAGGCCTGGGCCAGATCCGCCGCCATGCCTCGGCTGGCGCCGCTCTAGGCCAGCTCGGAGAAGCTCCGCCGCACCCGGGCGCCGAACTCGGCGGTGCCCACGGCACGGGGCAGGGCCAGGTCCGGCGTGCCGACGCCCTCCGCCAGCACCGAGGCCAGGGCCTCCTCCAGGAGGCGGGCCTCGCGCTCGAGGCCGAAGGCGTGGCGCAGCAGGAGGGCGGCGGACGCGATGGCGCCTCCGGGGTTGGCGACGCCCTTCCCCGCGAGGTCCGGCGCCGAGCCGTGGACGGGCTCGAAGAGGCCCGGGCCGTCGCCCAGGCTCGCCGAGGGGAGGAGGCCCAGGGAGCCCGGCAGCACCGCGGCCTCGTCGCTGAGGATGTCGCCGAAGAGGTTCTCCGTCAGCACCACGTCGAAGGCGGTGGGCCGGGTCACCAGGGCCATGGCCATGCTGTCCACGTACTGGTGGTCGAGGCGCACGTCGGGGAAGTCCTTCGCCACCTCGCCGACCACCGCGCGCCAGAGCTGGGAGCTCTCCAGCACGTTGGCCTTGTCCACGGAGGTGACCTTCCGCCGCCGGCCCCGCGCCGCCTCGAAGGCCACGCGGGCGACGCGCGCCACCTCGTCGCGGGTGTAGGCCAGGGTGTTGAGGCCGCGCTCCGCGGTCAGCTCCCGGGGCGCGCCGTAGTAGAGGCCGCCGGCCAGTTCCCGGACGATGAGGAGGTCGGCGCCGCGCACGACGTCGGCCTTCAGGGGCGAGGCGGGCACGAGGGCTTCGGGCACGGCGACGGGGCGCAGGTTGGCGTAGCAGCCGAGCCCCGCGCGCAGGCGCAGGAGGCCGGTCTCGGGCTTCCGGTCCCGGGGCTGGGCGTCGTGGGCGGGCGTGCCCACGGCGCCGAGGAGCACGGCATCGGCGGCGCGGCAGGCGTCCAGGGTCTCGGCCGGCAGCGGGTCGCCGCAGGCGTCCAGGGCGACGCCGCCGATGCGATGGGTCTCGAACCGGAAGGGGTGGAAGAACTCCGACGCGACGAGCTCGAGGCAGGCTGCGGCCTCGGCGGTGACCTCGGGGCCGATGCCGTCCCCGGGGAGGACGGCGATGCGCCGAAGGGGGCCGTTCGGGCTCATGCGCTCACCGCCGTTCCCGGGCGCCGCGACGCCTTCGCCTGGATGTAGGGCAGGAGGCCGCCCGCCGACAGCAGGTCCTGGGCGAAGTCCGTGAGGGGCACGAAGGAGGCTTCGCGGTTCCGCGTGACGTTGCGCAGGACGCCCGCCTCGAGGTCCAGCTCGACGGCATCTCCGGGCTCGGCGAGGGTGGCCGCGGCCGGGCACTCGAGGGCCAGGAAGCCGTTGTTGAGGGCGTTGCGGAAGAAGATGCGGGCGAAGCTGGAGGCCACCACGGCCTGCACGCCGGCGCCCCGCAGGGCCCACACGGCGTGCTCCCGGCTCGAGCCGCAGCCGAAGTCCTCCCCGGCGAAGAGGATGTCGCCGGGCCGGACCTTCGCCACGAAGGCCGCGTCCAGGTCCTCCATGGCGTGCTTCGCCAGCTCGGCTTCGGCGTGCACGTTGAGGTAGCGCGCCGGGATGATCTCGTCGGTGTTGATGTGGGGGCGGCCGTAGACGTGGGCGCGGCCCCGGAGGATCAGGTTGGTCATCACACGCCCCACAGGTAGGTGTCGGTGCCGGCGGCCACGAGGTCGCCCGCGGGTTCGGGTCTTGGCAGGTAGTCCCGGGGATCGGCGATCACCCCGGCGATGGCGGTGGCGGCGGCGGTGGCGGGGCTGGCGAGGTAGACCAGGCTCTTCGTGGAGCCCATGCGGCCGACGAAATTGCGGTTGGTGGTGCTGAGGCAGCGTTCGCCGGGACCCAGCACGCCCATGTGGCCCCCCAGGCAGGCGCCGCAGGTGGGCGTGGAGACCACGCAGCCGGCGTCGGTGAAGGTCTCCAGCAGCCCCTCCTTCAGGGCCTGCTTCCAGACCTGGGTGGTGGCGGGCACGACGATGGCGCGGGTGCCGCTCGCCACCTTGTTCCCCTTCAGGATGGACGCGGCGATGCGCAGGTCCTCGATCCGGCCGTTGGTGCAGGAGCCGATGTAGACCTGGTCCATGCGGTCGGGGGGCACCTCGCCCACGAAGCGGCCGTTGGAAGGCAGCGAGGGCAGGGCCACCATGGGCTCCAGGCGCGAGAGGTCGAGGGCGTGGCGGCCGGCGTAGGCGGCGTCGGCGTCGGCCTCGAAGACCGTGTAAGGCGCGTCCGTGCGTTCCTCCACGTAGGCCCGGGCCACGGCGTCCGCGGGCATGACGCCGTTCTTGCCGCCGGCCTCGATGGCCATGTTGGTGATGGTGAAGCGCGCTTCCATGGACAGGCTGGCCAGGCCGGGCCCGCCGTACTCCATGGCCATGTAGCGGGCGCCGTCCACGCCGATGCGCGCGATGAGGGCCAGGATGATGTCCTTGGAGAAGACGCCGAAGGGCAGGGCGCCCTCCAGGTCGAAGCGCAGGGTCTCGGGCACCTTGAACCACAATTCGCCGGTGGCCAGGGCCGCCGCCAGGTCCGTGGAGCCGATGCCGGTGGCGAAGGTGCCCAGCGCCCCCATGGTGGTGGTGTGGCTGTCGCCGCAGACGATGGTCTGGCCCGGCAGCACGTGGCCCTGCTCCGGGGCGAGGGCGTGGCAGATGCCGTGGTTGCCCACCTCGTAGTAGCGGGTGATGCCCTGGTCCTCCCGCCACGCGCGGAGGGCGGAGGCCAGCTCGGCGCTGCGGATGTCCTTGTTGGGCACGAAGTGGTCCGGGGTCACGAGGATCTTCGAGGGATCCCAGACCCTGGTGATGCCCAGTTTGGCCAGCATCTCCACGGCGGGCGGCGTGGTGACCTCGTGGCAGATGACGAGGTCGAGGCTGGCGTTGACGATCTCGCCGGGGACGACGGATTCGCGCCCGCAGTGGGCGGCGAGGAGCTTCTCGGTGAGGGTCTGGCCCATGGGTTCCTCAGGCAGGGACGGAAGATTCGGAGGCGTGGGCCCCTGCGGCGGCCGGAGCCTGCGCCGCGCGGCGGTGGGCCACCCGGTTGGCGGCGTTGAGGTAGGCTCGGGCGGCGGCGTCCACGATGTCGGTGCTGGCGGCTCGGCCGGTGGCGCAGGCCCCCTCGAAGTCCACGTGGACGACGACTTCGCCCACGGCGTCGGCGCCGCCGGTGATGCCCCGCACGCTGAAGTCCAGCAGGCGGCCCTTCAGGCCCGTGAGCTTGTCCATGGCGGCGCAGACGGCGTTCACGGGCCCGTCCCCGGCGGCGGTCTCGGTGCGCTCGGTGCTTCCGTCGTAGAGGGTGACCAGGGCCGTGGCGGTGGCGGAGGTCCCGGCGGTGGCCTGCACGGCCCGCAGCTTCCAGGCCTCGGGGATGGCCACGAGGCCGTCCCGGACGATGGCCTCCAGGTCCTCGTCGAAGATCTCCTTCTTCTGGTCCGCGAGCTTGGTGAAGATCCGGTAGGCCTTGTCCAGGTCGGGGCGGGACAGCTCGAAGCCCAGCTCCTGGAGGCGCTGCGCGAGGGCGTGGCGGCCGCTGTGCTTGCCCAGGACGAGGCTCTGGACGCGGGCGCCGACGGACTCGGGGGTCATGATCTCGTAGGTGGCCCGGTGCTGGAGGACGCCGTGCTGGTGGATGCCCGCCTCGTGGGCGAAGGCGTTGCGGCCCACGATGGCCTTGTGGGGCTGCACGGCCACGCCGGTGAGGCTGGTGAGGAGCTGGCTGCTGCGTGTGATCTGGGCCGCGTCCACGCCGGTCTCGAAGGGCAGGCGGTCGGCCCGCACCTTCAGGGCCATGACCAGCTCCTCGAGGCTGGCATTGCCGGCCCGCTCGCCGATGCCATTGACGGTGCACTCCACCTGCCGGGCGCCGGCCTCCACGGCGGCGAGGCTGTTGGCCACCGCGAGGCCCAGGTCGTTGTGGCAGTGGACGCTGAGGACAGCCCGCTCCAGGGCGGGTACCCGGGCCCGCAGGGTGCGGATCAGGGCGCCGAACTCGCCGGGCACGGCATAGCCCACGGTGTCGGGGATGTTGATGACGGTGGCGCCGGCCTCGAGGACAGCGGCGATCACGTCGCAGAGGAAGTCCACGTCGGAGCGGGTGGCGTCCTCGGCGCTGAACTCCACGTCGTCGGTGAAGGCCTTCGCGAGGCGCACGCCGGCGGCGGCCATCTCGAGGGCCTCCGTCCGGGTCTTCTTCAGCTTGTGCTCGAGGTGGAGGTCGGAGGTGGCGAGGAAGGTGTGGAGGCGGGGCCGGGCGGCGCCCTTCACGGCGGCCCAGGCCCGCGCGATGTCCGACGGCAGGGCGCGGCAGAGCGCCGCCACGGCGGGCCGGCGCAGGGCGGTGGCCACGGCCTTGACGGCCTCGAAGTCGTCGTCGGAGGCCACAGGAAAGCCGGCCTCGATGACGTCCACGCCCAGGGCCTCGAGCTGGAGGGCCATGCGCACCTTCTCGTCCAGGTTCATGCTGCAGCCGGGGCTCTGCTCGCCGTCCCGCAGCGTGGTGTCGAAGATGGTGATCCGCTCGCGTCCCATGGGCGCCCCGTCCAAGGACCCAGGATGGAGGCGGGCGGGGCTTTAGAAAAATTTATTGTTATTCTGAAAACATAAGAATTGTTGATAATGCTCCATGGACCTCGCCCAGCTCGAAGCCTTCGCGACGGTGGCCCGGGAGAAGAGCTTCTCCCGGGCGGCCACCAAGCTCTACCGGACCCAGCCGGCGCTGAGCATCGCCATCAAGCGCCTGGAGGAGGAGCTGGGGGAGACGCTCTTCGACCGCAGCGCGAAGGGGGGCGAGCTGACGGACGCGGGCCGGGTGCTGCTCTCCTACGCCCAGCGCATGCTGAACCTGCGGGAGGAGGCCGTGGAGGCCGTGGCCGACGTGCGCCGGATGCTGGGGGGCACGCTGGCCATCGGCGCCAATGAGAGCACATCGCTCTACCTGCTGCCGGCCCTGCTGCTGCGCTACCGGGAGGCCTTCCCCCAGATCCGCATCAACGTGCAGCGCCACCTGTCGGAGCGCATCCCCGTGGAAGTGCTGGAGCGCAACCTGGACTTCGGCTTCCTCAGCTTCGAACCGACCCAGGCGGGGCTGGAGAGCCTGGTGGTCCACCGGGACGAGCTGGTGCTGGTGGTGCCGCCGGAGCATCCCTTCGCCGGGCGCAGCGAAGTGGCCCTCAAGGACCTCGGCAAGGAGACCTTCGTCGCCCACAACGCCCGGACCCCGGCGCGGACCCACATCATCGAGCTCTTCCAGAAGCACCGCACGCCCCTGAACATCGGCATCGAGCTCGCGACCCTCGAGACCATCAAGGACTTCGTCCGCCTCGGCGCCGGCCTGGCCATCCTGCCGCGGTTGAGCGTGAGGGACGGCCTCGAGGACGGCACGCTGATCGAGGTCCCCGTGAAGGGCCTCGCCATCGAGAAGGTGCTGCGCATGGTGTACCGGCGGGAGGACAGCCTCAGCCACGCCGCGAAGGCGTTCCTGGCGCTGGTGCGGGAGCAGGATGTGCCGAAGGGGTCGCGGGCGCGACGGAGGTAGGACTGATAGCCTTAGCCGAATGGCAGCGTGCTGCAACTCGGTCAGGTATTTATGACGACAAAGGTCAAGGTCCTTGGGGTCATCGCCACGGTCTGCCTCATGTTTGTCATCGGCATCAGCGGCTTGTCCGGATCACCTGAACTGTCCTATCGACTCCATGGACTCGCCTACCGGGTTCTCGGATCTGAAGGCGACATTCATTTCCTCATCTCGAATCTTCCGCTCGGGTACCTCGCGTGCGGAGCGATCCTGTACATCGAACGGCGATCGCGAGGCCTGATGACCTGGGGATTCCTACTGGCCATGACGGTTCTGGGGTTCTTGTTCTGTTTGGGCGAAACGCTTTCCTATTTCGGCACTTCAATGCCATTCCCCTTCATCCACTGGCCCCTCGCCACCGTCGTCCTGCTTTGGATCTTTCTGCTCATTTCAAGCCATCTCCATCCAGACACGCGCAAGTGATCGAGGGGATCAGGCAATCACAATTCAGGTGCGGACGGCCCCTCCTGCGGAATGTCCCCAGCAGTTCTTCCTTCTTGTCCTGAACATCTGATCGATCCCGCCAAGGCGCGCCGGGAATTGATGGCGCTACGATCTTGCCTGTGCTCCAACTGTCCGATTACACCCTCGACACCTCAGGCATCGACTGGGGCGAAGCCTTCGCGAGCTGGGCTTGGATCCTTCCCGCCGAGTTCACGCTCTGGATCGTGAACCGCTTCGGCGAACCCTTCCTTGTGCTCGAGGATGGAAGCGTCCACCGCCTGGACCTCGGCTGCGGGACCCTCGACAGGCTCGTGGACTCCCGTGACGCCTTCGCAGAGGCCATCCACGAGGGCGAGCATGCCCAAGACTGGTTCCTGGCTCCTCTGGTGGACCGGCTGCGCGAGGCAGGGATCCACCTGAAGGCTGGGGAGTGCTACGGCTTCATTCAATTGCCGGTGTTTGGCGGAGCGTACAGCATCGAGAATATCCGGCCGATGGCATTGGCCCATGTATTCAAGGCACTGGGGCCGATCCTCGAAGGGATCAAGGAGATCCCGGATGGAGAGAGAGTCAAGTTCCGGATCATAAGCGGGCGATAGGCTCCACATGGGCGGCGACGTCAACAACCCTATTGCTCTAGTGCAATTCGAGCAGCCCTGAATTTGGATCCGCCAGAAAGGCCTCGATGTCCTTCTGGTGCCCGAGCAGCAACCTCGCTACCGCTGCGCTCGGCCCATTGCCCGACTTGAGCCAGATGACTTTGGGGGGGAAGCCGCGAAGCGCCAGCAGGGCCACGAAATCGGTATCCTTGGAAAGGATGGTGAGCCCGTGCTGCCGGGCGTGATCCCAGATCTGCTGGTCCGAGGCGGACGACAGGGCGCAGTCCAGCACGTGGGTGGAGCCGGGGAACGCGGCTGTGAGGCTCCCGAGCAATTTCCTGGAAAGGTTCTGGTCCAGGAGGAGGCTCAAGCCGGGATCACCACAGTGCGATGCTCAAGGTCAGCGGCGTACGCCAGGCACGCCTGCACATCTTCCCGGGTCAGTTCAGGGAAATCCGCGAGAAGTTCATCCATCGACATCCCGGAAGCCAGGGAAGAAAGCACGTCGTAGACCGTGATCCTCATCCCGCGAATGCAGGGCTTGCCGCTGCGCTTGCCTGGCTCGAGGGTGATGATGTCCCGGTAGTTCATGGGCCGAAGATACGGCTGGGCCGGATTCCAGGCAAGGAGCAGACCCCCTCACTCCGGCCAATGATGCTTCGGATACCGCCGCGACAGCGCGGGCCGCAGCTCCTTGTACGCGCGCTCCCAGAACCCGGCGAGGTCCTGCGTGACCTGCACGGCGCGCATGTTGGGGGCGAGGAGGTGGAGCACCAGGGGAACCGCGCCGCCGGCGATGCTGGGGGTCTTCTTGAGGCCCCAGAAGTCCTGGAGACGGCTCTCGATCCACGGCGCCGCGCCGTCGTAGCGGACCTTCACGGGGCGGCCCTTGGGGAGCTGGATCGTCTCGGGGGCCCAGGCGTCCAGGAGGCGGGAGGCCTCCGGACCCAGCAGCGCCTTCATGGCGGCGGGCCAGTCGAGGTGCTTGAGGTCGCGGAGGCTGCTGGCGCCCTCGCAGGCTTTCGCCACCAGCGCGTGGAGCAGGATCTCGCGATCCGGGAGTTCGAGGTCTGACCGATGAGCGGCGAGGAAGCTTGCGCGGGCCAGGAGCCGGTCCACCACCTCCTGCCCGTCGCCGAGGCCATGCTGCAGCAGCGCCTCGCCCAGGCAATGGGCCACACCCTCCTCGGTTGCGTCGGCCGGTCGCCGAGTCTCCTCCAGCAGCAGGTCGCCGAAGCGCAGGCTGGCCACCCGGTCCACGCGGCTGGACTTCTCGTTGAAGCGCAGGCTCACCGATTCGTTCAGACGCTCCGGGAACGCCTCCAGCAGCCACTCCAGCTCCACCTTCGAGGCCGCGCGGATGGTGGCCTTCTGGCCGGCGCCGGCCTTCTGGGCTTCGGCCTCCAGCGCCACGATGAGGTCCGCGCCCCGCACCCGGCTGGAGGGCTCCAGCCGCGCCCCGGTGCCGCCCTCGAAGGCGTAGGTGTCCTTGCCGCCGGCCTTGGCCAGGCGGTCGGGATAGGCGACCAGCAGCGCTTTCAGGAGCCGCACCTCCGCGTCCGTCGGCTCCTCCCCCTTCACGTCCCTCGTCAGCGACCGCACCGCCAGCGAGGCCCGGTGCACCGCGCCGCCATCCAGGCCCGCCGCGCGGAGCGCCCCGCCGTGAAACTTCGCCGCCTCGGCCTCGGCGTACTGGTCCAGGCGCAGCAGCAGGTCCGACGCCAGGGGCGGGCCCGCGGGAGCCGCGTCGGGGCGGCGGTCCAGGCTCGCCCGGGCGCTCAGCTCGCCGGTCTCCAGCAGCGCCGCGCCGAGGCGCACCGTGAACGGAATGCCGAGATCCTCTCCGGCCACCACCAGCCGCGCCAGGCGCGGATGCAGGGGCAGGGCCAGCATGCGGCGGCCGACCTTGGTGAGGGATCCAGTCTCGTCCAGGGCCCCCAGGTCCCGCAGCAGCGTCTCAGCACCTCGCATGCCCGCCTCGGGCGGCGTCTCGAACCAGTCGAGCTGCCCCGGATCCGCGATGCCCAGGCCGTGCAGCGCCAGCAGTGCCTCCGCCAGGTCGGCCCGCCGCAGCTCCGGCGTGTCGAAGGCCGGCCGCGCCAGGAAGTCGGCTTCGGTGAAGAGGCGCACGCACACGCCGGGCCCCGTCCGCCCCGCGCGGCCCGCCCGCTGCACGCACCGCGCCTGGCTGATGCGCGCCGTCGCCAGCCGCGAGAGGCCCGACCAGGGCGAGTGCACCGCCTCCCGGCCCAGGCCCGAATCGATGACTGCCACGATGCCCGGCAGCGTCACCGAGCTCTCCGCCACGTTGGTGCTGAGGATGACCTTCGGCCGCGGGCCCGGCGCCAGGGCCGCCTGCTGGGCCTCGCCGGAAAGCTCGCCGTGGAGCGGGAAGAGGGCCAGTCCGAGGCGTTCGGCGAGGGCCTCGCTGGCCTTCAGCCCCGCGCGGATCTCCGCCGCGCCCGGCAGGAAGACCAGGATGTCGCCCTTCAGCCCCTCGCCGTGCAGCGCCGCCACCGCGTCCCGCACCTGGTCGCCGAGGGGCCGGTCGTCGGGGCGCGGGAGATGGCGCAGTTCGATGGGATGGGCGCGGCCTTCGCTCTGCAGGTGCGCCGCGTCCAGGTAGCGCGCCACCGGCCCCGGATCCAGGGTCGCCGACATCACCACCAGCTTCAGGTCCGGCCGCGTCGTGCGCTGGAGCTGGCGCAGCAGCGTGATGGCGAGGTCGGTCTGCAGGTGGCGCTCGTGGAACTCGTCGAGGACCACGGCCCTGATCCCCTTCAGTTCGGGCTCCGCCGCGAGGCGGCGCAGCAGCAGCCCCTCGGTGACGAAGCGCAGGCGCGTGGCCTTGGATGCCTTCGCCTCGAAGCGCACCGCGTAGCCCACGGTGCCGCCGAGCACCTGGCCCATCTCGTCCGCCACCCGCGCCGCCGCGAGGCGCGCCGCCAGGCGCCGGGGCTCCAGGATCCAGCACTCGCCCTCGCCGAGCAGGCCGCCCTCCAGCAGGGCCCGGGGCAGGCGGGTGGTCTTCCCCGCGCCGGGCTCCGCCGTGAGCACCAGGGCGGGACGGGCCTCCAGCGCGGCCAGCGCCTCCGGCAGGAGCGGGTCGATGGGCAGGGGCGAGGGGGCGGACGCGGTCACCCCTCCAGCATCGCCGATACACTGGTCGCTTCGATGCTCCGCCGCCACCTCGAGGACCGCATGCTCTACCTCGCCTTCCGGCGGGGCTGGCTGCGCCACGGGAGCCTGCCGCCGGAGGTGGAGCCCCTCCTGGACGAGGATCCCGCCCTGGCCCTGAAGCGCCTCGTGGAGCTGAAGTTCCTGGACCCGCACCACGTCAAGGACCTGGAGCGGGACGCCCGCTCCGAGCTGTCGCGCTTCCTGGACCTCACCCAGGACATGGCGCGGATGCCGGACCAGACGCTGACCTCGGATTCCGGCCGCATCCGCGCGGTGCCCGCCACCGACACCGGGGAGTTCCGCATCTGGGCCAAGGCCGCGGGCGTCGTGGAGGGCGAGCCCTGGGGCCCCTACCGCATCCTCGGCCTCGTGGGCGAGGGCAGCGTGGGCCGCGTCTTCCGCGCCCTCGACCCGGACCTGGGCCGCCCCGTGGCCCTCAAGATCCTCCAGCGCACGGACCCGACGACCCTGGAGCGCTTCCTCAACGAGGCCCGGGCCCAGGCCCGCATCGAGCACCCCTGCGTGGCCAAGGTCTACCGCGTCGGCGAGGAGGCCGGCCAGCCCTACATCGCCATGCAGTTCGTGGACGGCCTCACCCTGCGGGAGGCCGCGCCGAAGCTGGACCTGGAGGAGAAGGTGCGCCTGATGGCCCAGGTCTGCGAGGGCGTCCATGCCGCCCACCGCCTGGGCATCGTCCACCGGGACCTCAAGCCCAGCAACATCATGCTGGAGCGCGCGGACGGCGGATGGCGGCCGGTGGTGCTGGACTTCGGCCTGGCGCTGACCCGGGAGAGCAGCGGCCTCACCCTGGCGGGGCACGCGGTGGGCACGCCGAAGTACATGAGCCCCGAGCAGTGGAAGGGCCTGCCCCTGGACCGCCGCAGCGACGTCTACAGCCTGGGCGTCTCCCTCTACGAGATCCTCTGCGGCCGCGCGCCGTTCGAGGGCGACCATCCCCTCGAGGTGCTGCGCTCCGCGGCGGAGACCGAGCCCCCCCGGCCCCGCAGCCTGAAGAAGGACCTGCCCGCGGACCTGGAGACCATCCTCCTCAAGGCCCTCGAGAAGGAGCCCGCCCGCCGCTACGACAGCGCCAAGGCCCTGGCCCAGGACCTGGACCGCTACCTGGAGGGCGAGCCCATCGCCGCCAAGCCGCCCACCCGGGCGGACCTGGCCCGCCGCTGGTTCCGCCGCAACCGGCTCGCCGGCGGCATCGCGGCGGCGAGCCTGCTGCTCATCCTCGCGGTGGGCGGCTGGGCCACCCTGGCCCTCCTGCGCAGCCGCGCCCAGGCCCGGGCGGCCCGCCTCTTCGGCGCCCAGAGCGAACGCGTCGAGGTGCTCCTGGCCAAGGCCTACGCCCTGCCCAAGCACGACGTCTCGCGCACCGAGGACGAGGTGCGCCGCGGGCTGGAGATCCTGAAGGGGGACATGGCCCGCCTGGGCCGCGAGGCCGAGGGCCCCGGCCTGCTCGCCCTGGGCCGCGCCCACCGCGCCCTCGGCGACCTGGAGGAGGCCCATCTGGAGCTGGCGAAGGCCTGGGAGGCGGGCTACCGGGGCCCCGAAGTGGCCGCCGAGCTGGGCCTCGTGAAGGCCGGCCTCTACCGCCGCCTGCTCGCCCCCCTGAGCGGGGCGGACCGCCAGGAGCGGCGCCGGCAGCTCGACGAGTCCCTGCTGAGGCCCGCCCAGGTCCTGCTGCGCATCGCGCCGGCGGCCTCCCTGCGGCCGTCGGAGCTGGCGGCGGCGGAGCTGGCCCTCACCGAGGGCCGCCACGAGGAGGCCCTGCGCCTGGCGGACGAGGCCTACCAGGCCCAGCCCTGGCTCTTCGAGGCCCTTTCCCTCAAGGCCGAGGTGCGCATGGCCCAGGCGGACGACGATTTCGAGGGCAAGCGGATGGGCGAGGCGGAGGAGCACCTCCAGAAGGCCGCGGAGGACCTCGCCCGGGCGAAGGAGATCGGCCGCAGCGCGCCTTCGGTGTACCTCCTGGAGGCGCGGCGACGGGCGGAGTGGATCCGGGTGCGCACCACCGCCGGGAAGGCGGATCCCCGGGACCGGGAGCTGGCCCTGGCCGCCTGCGACGAGGCCCAGGCCCTGCGCCCGTCGAGCTGGGCCGCCCGCCTGGTGCGGGCCGCGGTGCACCTGCACTGGGCCCCGTCGGAGCGGCAGTTCGGCCGGGACCTGCGGCCCGAGCTGCAGCTCGGCGTGGCGGCGGCGGAGGACGCCCTGCGCCTCGCGCCGGAATCCAACGAGGTGCTGGCCGCCCTCGCCTTCCTGTGGTGGCGCTGGGCGGCGGAGGACGAGATCGACGGCCTGGACCCGCGCCGGGCCCTCTCCCGCAGCCTCGCGGCCCTGGAGAAGGGGCTCAAGCACCCCGAGGAGGCGCCCACCCTGCACCTGCGCATGGGCAACTGCTACACCACCCAGGCCATCTTCGAGCTGCGGAGCGGCGTGGACCCCGAGCCCTCGGTGGCCCAGGCGGAGCTGCACTACCGCGAGAGCGCCCGCCTCAAGCCCAGCGGCCAGCCCCTGTCGGACCTGATCTGGGTGCTGGCGGTACGGGCCCAGGCCCGGCTCTGGCGCGGGGAGGACCCCACGCCCGTCGCCGCGGCGGCGGAGCCCCTCTACGCGGAGGCGAACCGCCTGATGCCCTCGTATTTCTTCACGAAGATCAACCTCGCCGACGTGCGCCTCGCCGTGGCCGAGCACCGCGCGGGTCGCGGCCTCGACCCCGCCTGGGAACTGGCGCGCACCCGGGAGCTGGGCCAGGCCGCCCTGGCGGACGCCCCCGCCCGGGCGGCCTACGCCCTGCCCATCCTCGGGCGCACCGCCCTCCTTCGCGGCGAATGGCTGCTCCGGCAGGGCGCCGATCCCTCCGAGGAGCTGAAGGACGCCCGGCAGCGCGTCGAGGAGGCCCTGCGCCTCCGCCCCGGCCGGGGCGACAACCTGCGCCTGTTGCTGCGGGTGCGCCTCGCCGAGCTGCGGGCCCTCCCCGCCTGGGACGCGCCGCGCTTCGAGGCCCTCTCCCGGGACCTCCACGTCCTCGCCGACAAGGGGGACGCGGAGGCCTCCCTCCTCCTCGGCCGCCTGGAGATCCTCGGTTCCCAGCGGGGGGCCCTCGCCGACCGTTCGCGGCACCGGGCCGCCTCCATGGTCTCCCTGCGCCGCTGCAAGGAGCTGAACCCCAACCTCGCCGCCCTCGCCGACGCCGCCCTGCGCGAGGGCGAGGCCGCCGCCCGCGCCGCCGACCTCCCCGACCCCGCCCGCCGGCGCCCTTCCACGGAGACACCCGACCATGGCCTCTGAGATCTTCAAAGCCAGCCGCCTCACCCAGGGCAACCGCCTCTTCCGCACCGTCATCGAGGTGACCGACGACGCGGTGATCCGCCGCAAGCGCCACTGGTTCGCCCTCAACGAGATGAGCATCCACCTCAGCCGCGTGGCCTCCGTGCGCATCGAGACCGGGCTCGTCTGGTCCGACATCCGCATCGAGAGCACCGGCGGCAGCGACGACATCGAGAGCCACGGCCACCGCAAGGCCGACGCCAAGCGCATCAAGGAGCTCATCGAGGCGGCCCAGACGCGGATGATGAAGCTCAACCCCCAGGCGTGAAGCAGGAGTCGCCGATGAAGGCAAACGCGGATCACCATCCGACCGCAGCGAAGCGCAGGGAGGATAGGACGGCACGGCCCGCAGGGACGTGGCCGCCCGGAGGGCGAGGGCGTGGAGCCCGAGTCAAGGAGCTCATCGAGGCGGCCCAGACGCGGATGATGAAGCTGAACCCCCAGGCCGGGAGCTAGGCGGACCCGTGCAATCGCCCGACGCGAAGGACCCCCTGCACCGCCTGGTCCAGCAGGACCATGCCCCCGGCGCGTACGATCCGGACGCCGTGCGGTCCGGGTCCATCGGCCTGGGCGGCGACGGCGAATGTCCGCGCTGCCGCAGGCCCCTCCTCGGCCTGGGCTACGGCGCGTGCACCTTCTGCGAGGCGCCCTTCGGCGCCTGGCTGGAGCGGCTGCCGGCGGCGACCTCGCGGCTGGACGCCATCGCTCCCGGGTGGACGCCGGAGCGCCTCCGGGACTGGCTGAAGCCCCGTCCCGCCCAGCTGGCCTGGGCCTACCGCACCCAGGCCTGGGCGCACCTCGGCACCTGGATGGACGAGGGCCTGCGGGGCGAACTGGCGCGCCTGGAGATGAGCCGCCGGGGCCGGGGCCTGGGCACGGGCTTCGACGCGGTGGAGGTGGCCGTGGTGCACCTCCAGGCCCTGGGCGAACGGGACGACTGGGTGGCCCTGAGGGTGGAGGGACGCCGCGTCGTCTCCCCCTGGGGCGAGCCCGAGGACGAGGACGAGCCCCTCGAGCCCCTGCCCTTCGTGGAGTGGTGGTCCCTCCGTCCCACGGGACGGCCCGAGCGGGCCGGCGAGTCCCTGTGCGTCGCCTGCGGCGCGCCCATCGCCTTCGAGGACGCGCGTTGCCGCGGCTGCGGCGCCGCGCCCGTGCGGGAGCCCGGGCCCTGGCTCGTGGAGGGCATCCTGGTGCGCGGCCGGGGCCCGGGGGAGGCCCGGCTGCACCTGCAGGGGTGGTCGGCGTTCATGCCGAAGGGGTGAGGGCCCGGAGGCTCAGAGCCCCAGCGCCCGGCGCAGCCCTTCCGGGTCATCCACGAAGACCCGCACCCGGGCCTTGGCCTTCCCCGGACCCAGGAACCCGAGCGGGACCGCGGGCGACCTGAGCTTGAGCAGCAGGAAGGGCGGGCCGCTGGCGCCGAAGGTCATCACCCCCCGCATGAACGCCAGACGCGCCCAGTCGTCCTTGGAGGCCGGCATCGCCTCCACCCCTTCAATCTGTCCGAGGGGCACGGACAGCGAGGCCAGGATCCCGCGGCGGAAGGTGGCCACGCCGTCCGTCACCGCGTGGGGCCGCGCCCGCAGGGAGGCCCAGAGGCCGACGATCCAGAGCACGCCGTAGGCCGCGGCCGCGTGCAGGGCGAACCGCAGCCAGAGCGGCGCGTGCCGGACCAGGACCTCCAGCAGGACGACATCCGCCACGAGCAGGAACGGCAGCACCGGCAGCATCGGGCCGAGGCCGGACCTCCCCGTGTAGCCGAAGCCCGCGGGGGCGGGCCGCCGCCAGCCGCCGAGGAGGAAGCGCAGGGCGCCCGCCATCAGCACCAGCTCCAGGGCGGCCAGGCGGGCCAGGCCCGGCGGCAGGAAGGCCTCGAAGGCGGGGATCAGCGCGTCCTCGGGGAGGGTCGCCGAGCCCTTCGGGCGCAGCCGCCAGGCCCGGACCGCGAGGACCAGGAAGGCGAGCTCGAGGGCCAGGGCCGAGGCCAGCCTGGCGGCCTGGCCCGCCGGCCCCGGATGCAGGACGAGGCCCAGGCCCTCCACCAGCAGCACCGCCGGCAGGAGCAGGCGCGTCCAGGGCAGCGCCCCGCGCCGGGCCTCCAGGGCCATGGCGAGCAGGCGCAGGGCGAGGAGCAGGAGCAGCAGGCCCGCGGCCCAGGCGTGGGCCGGCAGGCCGCCCCAGGCGAGGTGCGGCGAGCGCCAGCGGAGCCACCCCGCGAGGCCCGCCAGGGCCGCGATGGCGGGTCCCCCGATGCGGTTCCCGCGCCCGCTCACCGCAGGCGGCGCGTCCACACCAGGAAGGCCACGCCGAGCCCGAACGTGAGCCCCAGGGGGATCCAGCCGAGGCGCAGGGCGTTGGGGATGTTGGCGAGGGCGAAGATGGCCAAGCCGCGGCCGTTGCGCGTCCGCGCGGCGAGGATCTCGGCGGCGGGCACCTCCGGATCCAGGCGTCCGCGCCGCCGGGCCACCTCGAGGGTCATCCACTGGGTCGCCAGGATGAGCCCGGTGGTGGGGAAGTACACGGCCATGGAGACCGGGTTCGTGAAGTAGCGGCCGACGAGGGCGGCGGCGAAGGGGAAGAAGCTGACGAGGCTGAGGAAGAAGAGGCTGAGGGCCAGCAGGGGGACGTCCAGGCTGGCGATGAAGCGCGCGAGGCGGTGGTGCCAGGCCCAGAAGATGCCCAGCAGGCCGAAGCTGAAGAAGTAGGCGGCCAGGGTCGGCAGGTCGTGGGCCAGGCGGCGGGCCAGTTCGGCTCCCGAGTGCGGAGCCTCCAGCGCCGGGACCTTCACTTCGAGGATGAGGATGGTCATGGCGATGGCGAAGACGCCGTCCACCAGGGCCTCCAGCCGGTGCTTGGAGATGTGCAGGTTCGGCCGGGCCGGGTCGTCGCTCATGCGAACTTGGGCGGGCGCTTCTCGAGGAAGGCCAGGAGGCCTTCCCGGGCTTCCGGGCTCTGGATGCAGGCCTCCATCTGCCGGCCCTCCTCCTCCAGCAGGGCGAGGAGGCTCTCCGGCGTGAGCCCGGCGTTGCGCAGGGCGCTGGCCTTGATGCGGGCGAAGGCGCCCGAGGGGCCGTGGGCGAGGCGCTGGCAGGCCACCTTGACGACGTCCTCCAGGACTTCGGCGTCCACCACCTGGTTCACGAGGCCGAGGGCGTGGGCGCGCCCGGCGTCGATGGCGTCGCCGGTGAGCATGAGCTCCAGGGCGAGGCTGGGGTTGACGAGCTGCTGCAGCATCACGCTGCCGCCCCAGTCGGGGTGCAGGGCCAGCTTCACGAAGGCCATGCTGAACCTGGCGTCCGGGGTGGCGATGCGCAGGTCGGCGGAAAGGGCGAGGCTCAGGCCCGCGCCGGCGCAGGGGCCGTGGACCACCGCGAGGACGGGAACGGGCAGGGTCTTGAGGCCGTGGGCCACCTCCACGCCGAGGTGGAGCAGGGCCTTCATCTCCGCCATGCGGCCGGCCTGCAGGCTTTCCAGCATCCAGCCGATGTCGCCGCCGGCGCAGAACCCGCGGCCCTCGCCGCGCAGCACCAGGGCCTTCACCTCCGAGGCGGCGCCGGCGCGGAGGGCCTCCCGGAAGGCCGGGGCCATCTCCGGCACCAGGGCGTTGAGCTTGTCGGGGCGGTCGAGGGTGAGGAAGCCGACCCGGTCCCGGACCTCGAAGCGCGCGGCCCCCGGCCCGCTCACACCTTCACCGTGGCGACCTCGTCGTTCGCGGCGGCCTTGGCCTTGTAGGCGCTGTCCTGGAGGGCCTGCACGAAGCCGTGGAAGAGGCCCCGGGCGGCGGAGCCGGCGAGGTTGCCCATCTCCACGAGGTTCTCCGGGTGCCACTGCACGCCGATGGCCCAGCGGTCCGGGTCCTTGGCCTCGATGGCCTCGATGAGGGGCACGCCGTTCTTGAGCGTCTCGGGGTGGAAGGCCACGGCGCGCATGTCGGGGGCCACGGCCTTGATGGCCTGGTGGTGGCGGCTGTTCACGGGGATGGAGGCGCCGCCCAGCATGTGGAAGAGGTGGGAGTTGTGGGTCACGGACACGGAGTGCCGGGTCTCGGGATGGTCCTCGGTGCCGTGCATGTGGACGGCGGGGTCGCAGCCGAAGTAGTCGGCGATGTCCTGGATGAGGGAGCCGCCCAGGGCGACGTTCAGCATCTGGCTGCCGCGGCAGAGGCCGAGGATGGGCAGGTTGCGGCGCCAGGCCTCGTGGATGAGCGCCGACTCGAAGCCGTCCCGGTCGGGCTCCACGTGGGCCTTGGGATGCACCGGCTCGTGGGGGTCCCAGTTCTGCGGATGGATGTCCTGCCCGCCGGTGAGCAGGAGGCCCGCCACGCCCTCCCAGTCGATCTCCGGATCCCCGGGGTGCACCAGCTGGATGGGACCGTGCCAGCCCGCGACGTGGATGGCGGGGACGCAGTGCCGCGTGGCCAAGGTCTTGTTCCTGCAGCTGATGAGCAGCCGGATGCCGTGGGTGGTTGACATGGGGGGCTCCGAAGGGATCATGGAAACCCTACACCCCCTCAGATGGTCTGAGAATCGGGTATTGAGCGGCGGGAGCCCGCCGGAGGAGAGGACATGTCCGGATCGCTGAACAAGGTGATGCTCATCGGGAACCTGGGGAAGGATCCCGAACTGAAAATGACCACCTCCGGCCAGCCCGTGTGCCGCTTCAGCCTCGCCACCACGGAGACGTGGCGGAACGCCCAGGGCGAGAAGCAGAGCAAGACCGAGTGGCACAACATCGTGGTCTGGGGCAAGCAGGCCGAGATCGCCGAGAAGTACCTGCGCAAGGGCAAGCAGGTGCTGGTGGAGGGCCGCATCCAGTACCGCGAGTACACCGACCAGGCCGGCGTGAAGAAGACCGCCTGCGACATCCGCTGCGACAACTTCGTGATGCTGGGCCGCATGGAGGAGGGCGGCGGAGCGCGCGGCGACTACGGTTCCCGCCCGGCGGAACGCAGCGCCGACCGCGCCCCGGCGGCCCACCACGACTACGAGGACATGCCCCCGGCCCCGGCGGCGGGCGGCGGCTTCGACGACGACATTCCGTTCTGAGGCTTTTGGCCTTAGGCTTGAGGCTCTGGCTGGCTTCGACCCACGCGGTCTGAGGGGGCATCCCCGAGGCGCCGCAGGCGCGCGTCTTGGCAAGAGCCCAGAGCCCAGAGCCGAAAGCCCAGGAGCCCGTCGTGTCCACCTTCACCGAAGTCCGCCACCTCAAGTCCCACCTCGGGGAGGACGTCTCCCTCCGGGGCTGGGTGCGCAACGTCCGCACCTCCAAGACCCGATTCATCGACCTGCGGGACGGCTCGGGCTTCGTGCAGTGCGTGGTCGGCGCCGCCGAGGCCGACCCGGAGAGCTACGAGACGGCCGGGAAGCTGACCCAGGAGTCGGCGATCTCGCTGACGGGCACGGTGCAGACCCACCCCAAGTCCGGCGAGCCCGAGATCCTGGTGAAGTCCCTGCGGCTGCTGGCCCCCAGCGTGGACTACCCCATCACGCCCAAGGAGCACGGCATCGAGTTCCTCATGGACCACCGGACCCTGTGGCTGCGCAGCAAGCGCCAGTGGGCCATCATCCGCATCCGCCACACCATCTCCAAGGCCATCCGCGACTTCTTCGACGGGGACGGCTTCACCCTGCTGGACGCGCCCATCCTCACGCCGTCCGCCTGCGAGGGCACGAGCACGCTGTTCGCCACGGACTACTTCCACGAGGGCACGGCCTTCCTGAGCCAGAGCGGCCAGCTCTACCAGGAGCCCGGCGTGCCGGCCTTCGGCAAGGTCTACTGCTTCGGGCCGACCTTCCGGGCCGAGAAGAGCAAGACGCGGCGGCACCTCACGGAGTTCTGGATGGTGGAGCCGGAGATGGCCTTCGCCGGCCTCGAGGACGTCATGCAGCTCGGCGAGCGCATGGTGAAGTTCATCCTGGAGCGGGTGCTGGACGGGCGGCAGGAGGAGCTGAGGATCCTGGAGCGGGACACGGCGCCCCTCGAGGCGGCCCTGCGCCTGGGCTTCGCCCGCATGAGCTACACCGAGAGCGTGGCGAAGCTGAAGGAGCTGGGCAGCGACATCAACTGGGGCGAGGACTTCGGCAACGACGACGAGACCATCCTCATGAACGCGCTGGACCGGCCCCTGTGGGTGCACCGCTTCCCCAAGAGCTTCAAGGCCTTCTACATGGAGTACGACCGGGAGAACCCCGACCTCGCCATGGGCGCGGACCTGCTGGCGCCGGAGGGCTACGGCGAGATCATCGGCGGCGGCGAGCGCGCCATCGACCTCCATTACCTCCTCGACCAGATCAAGCACCACGGCCTCGACCAGAAGGACTACGAGTGGTACCTCGACGTGCGCCGCTTCGGCGGCGTACAGCACGCGGGCTTCGGCATGGGCCTGGAGCGGGCCGTGGCGTGGATCTGCAAGCTGCCGCACGTCCGGGAGACGATCCCGTTCCCCCGCATGATGGGGACGCTGCGGCCTTAAGGGCCGCTGGACTCTGGGCTCTGGCTTATGAAGCCAGGCCGGCATCCTGGCTAAAGCCCAGAGCCGAAAGCCCAGAGCCCTCAGAGCTGCATCACGTGCCCCGGGAGCTTGGCGATCGCCTCCCGCAGGGGCAGCTCCGCCTGCTCGTGGGGCAGGGTGACCCAGAAGGTGTAGCTGATGAAGGCGCCCTTGCAGTTGGCCTGATGGCGGGCGTCGTCGCCCTCCTGGGGGCCGAGGTGCTCGACGATGAGGGCCAGGATCATCTCGGCGCGCAGCTCCTCCATCCGTCCGATGACCTTGAGGGGCACCCGGGCGGGGTAGTCCATGGCGGGCTTGCCGGTGTTCTCTTGCATGGCCCCATGATCGCACCGAGGCGCATTGCAGACAGCCCTTGTCGGAAACCGGCATTGTGATGAAGATCGTATCCGGACCAACCCTTCCGAAACTATCGTCGAGGCATCCCGCGGCGCCGGCCCGGCGCCCCCCACGGACCAGGAACCTTCATGAGCGCACGACGTCCGCTGCTCCTCGCCGGCCTCGCCACCAGCGTGCTCGTGGGCATCTTCCTCGGCTCGGGGCTCTTCACCTTCGTCTCGGCGCAGGGGACGAGCTACCTCTCCAACGATCCGGACGTCTGCGTGAACTGCCACGTCATGCGCGAGCAGTACGACGGCTGGCGGAAGAGCCCCCACCACGCGGTGGCCGTCTGCAACGACTGCCACCTGCCCCACGACAACGTGGTGCACAAGCTCTTCGTGAAGGCCAGCAACGGCTACCACCACTCGAAGGCCTTCACCTTCATGGACTTCAACGAGCCCATCCGCATCAAGCCCGGCAACGCGAAGGTGCTCGAGGCCAACTGCCGGCGCTGCCACGCGGAGATCACCGACGAGATCACCGCCCACGGCACCCTGGGCGTGCCGACGGACCCGACCCAGAAGGCCGACCTCTACGGCTGCGTGAAGTGCCACCAGGACGTGGGCCACGGCCCCGTCCGCTGACGACCCCTGACGATCCCCGACCTTCCGAACGGAGGCCCCCATGACTGAAACCCCCGCGCCCTTCCTTGCCCGCCCCGGCGTGCGCATGGGCCTCGTCGCCGGCGTCGCCGCGATCGGCACCATCCTCGTGATGGCGCTGTACCAGAGCGTCTCCAAGCGCAAGGCGGAGGCCCGCCAGACGGTGCTGCGCATCGTGGACCTCGACGAGAAGACCGTGGACCCGGCGGAGTGGGGCAAGAACTTCCCCCGCCAGTACGACGGCTACCTGCGCACCGCCGAGAAGTACTCCACGAAGTACGGCGGCGCGGGCAGCGAGGGCCTGCCCAAGAGCCGCATCCAGGAGGATCCCCGCCTGGTGGAGATCTTCGACGGCTACGCCTTCGCCATCGACTTCAACCAGCGCCAGGGCCACGCCTACATGCTGGACGACCAGCGCCACACCAAGCGCGTCACCGAGCGCAAGCAGCCGGGCTCCTGCCTCCACTGCCACGCGTCGAACACCGTGGCCTTCCGCGAGTTCGGGATCAAGAACGGCGCGCCGGGCACCCTGGACGAGGCCTTCACCAGCCCCAACGCCCAGGCCCAGCTCATGAAGGGCTTCGAGGAGGTCTGCAAGCTGCCCTACAACGAGGCGACGAAGCTGGTGCAGCACCCGGTGGCCTGCATCGACTGCCACGACCCGAAGACCATGGCCCTGCGGGTCACGAAGCCGGGCTTCATCCGGGGCATCACCGCCCTGGCCAACAGCTCTGAGCCCGTGCCCCACCTGCCCTCCATCGAGAAGTGGCGCAAGGGCGACAAGGCCACGCCCTACGACGCCAACCGCGACGCCTCCCGCCAGGAGCTGCGGTCCATGGTCTGCGGCCAGTGCCACGTGGAGTACTACTGCGGGCCGAAGACGACCCTCTTCTTCCCCTGGAACAAGGGCCTGAAGGTGGAGCAGATCGAGGCCACCTACGACGAGACCAAGTTCCCCGACGGCCACCGCTTCTTCGACTGGAAGCACGGCAAGACCGGCGCCGAGGTCCTCAAGGCCCAGCACCCCGAGTTCGAGATGTGGAGCCAGGGCATCCACGCCCGCTCCGGCGTCTCCTGCGCCGACTGCCACATGCCCTACCAGCGTGAGGGCGCCATCAAGATCAGCGACCACCACGTCCGCAGCCCGCTCCTGAACATCAGCCGCGCCTGCCAGACCTGCCACCGCTTCCCCGAGGAGGAGATGAAGGCCCGCGTCGAGGCCATCCAGGAGCGTACCCACGCCCTCATGGGCCGCGCCGAGGACGCCGTCGTCGCCCTCATCCGCGACCTCGACGCCGCCAAGAAGGCCGGCGTGGCCGAGGACAAGCTCACCGCCATCTTCGAGCTCCAGCGCAAGGCCCAGTGGCGCGTCGACTTCGTCAACGCCGAGAACTCCATGGGCTTCCACGCGCCGCAGGAAGCGGCGAGGATCCTCGGCGAGGCCATCGACTACGGCCGGCAGGGGCAGCTCGCGTTGAAGGACATGATGGGCGGCGTGGCCGTCGCGAAGAAGAAGTGAGGCTCTCCCAGGGAGCGCAACCGATCCTCCCAGGAATTTGAATTTGAATTTGAATTTGAATTTGAATTTGAAGTTGAAGTTCAAAGAGCACCTCGATCAACGAGCGCCGCGCCCTTCGGCGCTCGTTGATCGAGGTGCCAGAGCGCGCAGCGCTCAAGGCCGGAATGGCCGGGACGAGCGCCCGGATCGGCCTCGAGGCACCTTCATTGATCGATTGGCCTCGAGGCCGATCAAAGCCTCGAGCCCCGGAACCGTCGGCCTTGAGCGCTGCGCGCTCTGGCACCCTTCCAGCTTCGCGTCCGCAAAAGGCGCGGACGCGAATCTGAAAGGGTGCTCTTTGGAACAACCTTCCATCGGTCCTCCCCGTTCAGTCGCTGTGGCACATCCGGCTATCGAACCCGCGGCCTCGCCTCCCTCCCCGCCCTTGCTACGCTGAAGGTCCCAAGGACCCGACCCCATGCACGACCTCCCCCCCACCACCGCCAACCACGAATGGGTCCCCCCCTTCTTCCTGGGCTCCTGCGAGCCCGAGGAGGCGGACATCGCGCTCTTCGGGGTGTGCTGGGACGGGACCTCGTCCTTCAAGGCGGGCAGCCGCTTCGCGGGCTTCGCGGTGCGGGAGGCCTCCTTCGGGATGGAGGAGTTCAGCTTCTACCAGCAGGCGACGCTGATGGAGGTGAAGTACACGGACTACGGCGACCTCTTCCTGCCGCCGGGGCAGAAGGGGCGCGTGCTGGAGGACATCGCGTCCGCGGTTCGCGAGATCCGGGGGAAGGGGCAGTTCCCCATCGCCTTCGGGGGCGAGCACCTGCTGGCCTATCCGCTCATCATGGCGGCCCACCACGACCATCCCGACCTCGCCGTCATCCACTTCGACGCCCACGCCGACCTGCGGCCCGACCTCTGGGGCGACGAGTGGACCCACGCGACGATCCTCGGCCGCGTCGGCGACCGCATCGGCTTCGAGAACCTCTACCAGTTCGGCATCCGCTCGGGCTCGAAGGAGGAGTGGGAGATCGCCCAGAAGCACGGGACGCTGCACCCCTTCACCAAGGACGAGATCGCCAAGGTCCTCGACAGCCTCGGCGACCGCCCGGTCTACCTCACCTGCGACATGGACGTGCTCGATCCGAGCATCTATCCCGGCACCGGCACCCCCGAGCCCGGCGGCATCGATTACGCCACCTTCATCGGCGGCCTCAAGCAGCTCAAGGGCCGGCGCCTCGTGGGCATGGACTGCCTCGAGCTGGCGCCCCACTACGATCCGACGGGGGTCTCGGCCATCACCATGGCCAAGACCTTGCGGGAGATGATCATCCTGGCGAGCCAGCGGACGCGCTGATCAGGCCAGCAGCCCTTCGCAGGCTTCCACCGCCGCCCGCAGGAAGCCCTCGACCTTTCCTTTCGGGTCCTCCGCCCCCGCCAGCTCCGACGCCGTCAGCACGGCGCCGGTCCAGAACTCGGTGTGCCAGTGGCCGGCGGGCAGCTTCGGGAAGTCCCTCCCCTTCGGATAGGGCCAGGGCGTCACGTAGAAGTAGGGCTCGTCGTAGCTGTTGTCGCCGGGGCTGAGGCCGGCGCCGATGGTGCGGCCGGACTCGGGTGCGGCCTCGGGGGGCAAGGCCTCGGGCAGGGCGCCCTCGAGGGTATTCCCCTCGCCGTCCACGATCTCCACCACCTCCGCGCCGGTGGTTCCATCCGCCATCGCCTCGGGCACCACCACCCGGTCCAGGCTGAGCAGCGCCGCGAGGTCGAAGTGGTGGGGCCAGCAGCGGAGCGGGCCCGCGTCCGACCGGCCGAGGACGAGCTCCGCCAGGACCTCCGCCGCCGCCTGGTACCACGCCGCCAGCGCCTCGAGGGGGGCGGTGGACTCCGTGTAGAAGGGGGCCTCCCGGCCCAGCAGGCGGCCGGGCATCTCGTAGGGCATCTCCTCCTTCAGCGCGCGGGTGTCCACGCCGGAGCTGCCCAGGCGCACCCTCACCCACTTGAGGGCCTCCTCCGGCGTGCGTCCGTTGAGGGGCAGGCGGCCCGCCAGGCCCCCGCGGCCATCCCGGACCTCCAGGGCGAGGTCCGCCAGGGCCAGGCCCACCCGGCTCCCTCCGGGCAGGGGCTCCCCGAGCAGCACGCCCGCCTTCCAGGCCAGGGCCATCTGGCTGTCGTCGGGCCGCTTCGGCAGCAGCGACTGGCCCGCGCAGGCGGCCAGCTGGACCGCGCGGTGCAGCTCCATCCGGGCGGGATGGAGGGCGGTCCCGGGCGGGTCCTTCAGGGAAAGCCAGGGGTCGGCGTGCATGGGCGCCTCCGGGGGCGGCAGGGTTGCGTCACAGCCTGGGACGCACGATGATCCCACCCTCGTGACCTCGCCGAAGGAGAAACCATGGCCGAGCCCCAATGGCAGGACCTGGGCCCCGCGGAGGACCTGGCCCGGAAGCCCCTCCAGACCGTCCGGGCCGGGCGCACGGCCCTGGCCCTGAGCTGCCGGGAGGGCGTCTTCGGCGCGGTCTCCGCCGTCTGCAACCACGCCGGCGGGCCCCTGGGCGAGGGACGGCTGGAGGGGGACTACGTGGTCTGCCCCTGGCACCACTGGAAGTTCCACGCGCGCACGGGCCTCGGGGAGCCCGGCTTCGAGGAGGACGCCGTCCCCGCCTTCCCCGTGAAGGTGGAGGAGGGCCGCGTGTGGGTGGACGTGGGGAACGGCACCCTGAGGACGAAGAAGCCCCACGCGCCGCACCCCCTGGCGCGGCCCGTGGTGCGCGAGCCCGGCCCCCTGCGGGTGGCGGGCCTCTCGACCACCGTCATGGACCGGGCCCACCCCCGCTTCTCCACATCGGACGCCCTGCTCGAGTCCGCGCTGGAGCACGCGCGGGCCCTGGGCGCCGAGGCGAAGCTCATCAAGCTCAACGACCTGGCCTTCCGGGCCTGCGAGGGCTACTACTCCAAGAGCGCGCGGGCCTGCACCTGGCCCTGCTCCATCACGCAGATGGACGAGACGGACCAGCTCGACCAGGTCTACGAGGCCTTCGTCCACTGGGCGGACGCGGTGATCGTCGCGACGCCCATCCGGTGGGGCGCGGCCAGCTCGCTCTACCACCGCATGGCCGAGCGCATGAACTGCGTCCAGAACCAGGTGACCATCGCGGACCGGGTGCTCATCCGGAACAAGGTGGCCGCCTTCATCATCACCGGCGGCCAGGACAACATCCAGGCCGTGGCGGGCCAGATGCTCGGCTTCTTCGGGGAGCTCGGCTTCCTCTTCCCCCAGTTCCCCTACATCGCCCACAGCCGCGGGTGGACCGCCGAGGACATGGAGAGGAACGTCGCCTTCGTCCAGCACGACGTGGAGCTCCACCAGGGCGCGAGGGACCTCGCCGCGCGCAGCCTCGCCCTCGCGAAGCACCTCGTGGAGGAGGCGCCCACGCCCGAGCGGATCGGCCGGGGCGGGCGGAAGGCGCACCGGATGCGGGCCGAGGGCGGGTGAGGGGTCGGCCCGGAGCCATCACCCTGCTGCAGAGCCTTTGACCTTCGCGGTTGGCCTGCGCAGTTGACCTTCGCGGTTGAAGTGCGAAGTTGAACTTTGAAGTTGACCTTCCAAAGGCATGCGGGTCCCCCGCGGCGGCTTCATGCCGCGGGGGACCCGCATGCGGGCAAGCGACAGCGCGCCAGGACCATGAACCATCTTCCGGCCGGGACGAAAGGCGGCGGTGGGACGAGGCCATCAACCCTCGGTGAAGGCCGCCGGTCGACCGTCTCCGGCCGGGGCTTCCGTGCCTCTCGAAGATCGACCCCGTGGGGGCGCGGAGGCTTCGGGCGGAGGCTGGTGAAGGGTCGGCCCGGTCTCCCGGGAGCCTCGCTTCAACCCCGCCCCTCAGCCCTCCTCGACCTCGATCTCCCGCAGGTCCTTGCCGGGCTTGAACCGGATGCTCCGCCCCTTCGGGATCTGCACGCTGTCGCCGGTCTTGATGTTGCGGCCCATGCCGCGCTTCCGCGGCCGGGGCTCGAAGACGCCGAAACCGCGGATCTCGATGCGGTGGCCGTCGAGGAGGGCCTGCTTCATGCGCTCGGTGATGAGGTCCACCACGTCCAGGGCCGTGGCACGGGAGCAGGGATGCACCTGCATGAGGGCGTTGGCGATGTCGATCTTGATCATGGGGATCTCCCGAGGGCTGGACCGGGGCCGGGATCAGTGGCGGGCGAGGCCGATCTTGAAGTCGCCGGAGGGCGCGGCCGGGGCCGCCGGGGCCGCGGGGGCCGCCGGGGCGGCGGGCGCGGGCGGAGGCGGGGGTCCGCCGGACTCGCGGCCGGCGCCCTGGCTGATGGACATGGCCCGGTCCATGTTGCTGCGGGCCATGTCGGCCGTCGCCATGACGCCCTCGAGCTTGAGCTTGAACTCGCCGACGTTGGTCGCCCGCTTGAGGGCCTCCTCCTCGGTGATGAGGTTCTCCTTGAGGAGGAAGAAGAGGCTCTGGTCGAAGGTCTGCATGCCGTACTGGCTGGTGCCGCCCTGGATGACGTCCCGCAGGCCCTTGGTCTTGTCCTTGTCCTCGATGCAGGCGCGCACCGTCTCGGTGGCCACGAGCACCTCCACGGCGGGCACGCGGCCCTGGCCGTCGGCCCGGGGCACGAGGCGCTGGCTGATGATGCCCTTCAGCACGGCGCTGAGCTGCAGGCGGATCTGCTTCTGGTGGTGGGGCGGGAAGACCGAGATGATGCGGTTGATCGTCTCGGTCGCGTCCAGGGTGTGCAGCGTCGAGAAGACCAGGTGGCCGGTCTCGGCGGCGTGGATGGCGGTCTCGATGGTCTCGAAGTCGCGCATCTCGCCCACGAGGATGACGTCGGGGTCCTGGCGGAGGGCGGCGCGGAGCGCCGTGGCGAAGGAGGAGCAGTCCGCGCCCACCTCGCGCTGGTTGATGATGCTCTGGTTGTCCCGGTGCAGGTACTCGATGGGGTCCTCGATGGTGAGGATGTGCTCGATGCGGGTGGCGTTGATGAGGTCGATCATGGCCGCCAGGGTCGTGGACTTGCCCGAGCCCGTGGTGCCCGTCACCAGCACCATGCCGCGCTGCTCCTCGCAGATCTTGGCCAGCACCCGGGGCAGCATCAGGTCCTCGATGCTGTAGATGCGCCGGGGGATGACGCGGAGCACCATGCCCACCGTGCCGCGCTGGTTGAAGATGTTGCAGCGGAAGCGGCCCAGGGCCGGCACCGAGTAGGCGAGGTCGGCGTCGAGCTGCTCCTTGAACTTCGCCTTCTGCCGGTCCGTCGCCATGATGCTGTAGGCCATGGCGATGGTGTCCTCCTGCACCAGGCGCTTGAACTGGGTCAGGGGGGTGAGGCGGCCCTTGATGCGGGCGATGGGATAGTTGCCGACCTTGAGGTGGAGGTCGGAGGCCCCGAGCTCGCAGGTGGTCGTGAGCAGTTCGTTGATATGCATGGGCTCTCCCGGGGGCCGGGCGGAAGTTGAGGGTGCCCACCATCTTAGACTTCGCCCCCCGAAAGGGAAGGGGCACGGGATTTCCCCTGCGGAATTCCTGCAAATCCTGGTAAAATCGAAGGTTCTGCCCGAAGTGCGGCCAATTCCCCCGCGCACCGTGGCCGCCGAGGCCCCCATGACCCCGACCGACAAGATCCGCAACATCGCCATCATCGCCCACGTGGACCATGGCAAGACCACGCTCGTGGACGCCATGTTCAAGGGCGCGCACATGTTCCGCGACAACCAGCGGGTCCAGGAGCGCGCCATGGACTCCAACGACCAGGAGCGGGAGCGCGGCATCACCATCCTGGCGAAGACCACCTCCATCCACTGGGGCGGCCACCGCTTCAACATCGTGGACACCCCCGGCCACGCGGACTTCGGCGGCGAGGTGGAGCGGGTGCTCTCCATGGTGGACTCGGTGCTCCTCGTGGTGGACGCCTTCGACGGCCCCATGCCCCAGACCAAGTTCGTCACGCGGAAGGCCCTGGCCCTGGGCCTGCGGCCCATCGTGGTGATCAACAAGGTGGACCGCCCGGGCGCCCGCCCCCACTGGGCCCAGGACGCGGTCTTCGAGCTGTTCATGGAGCTCGGCGCCACCGACGCGCAGCTCGACTTCCCCACGGTCTTCGCCAGCGCCAAGAACGGCTACGCGATGCTGGACGTGAACGACGCGAGCGAGACCCTGGACCCGCTCTTCGACACCATCGCGTCCTACTGCCCGCCCCCCAAGGGCTCCGTGGGCGAGCCGGTGCAGATGCTCGTCACCCTCATGGACTACAACGACTTCGTGGGGCAGATCGGCATCGGCCGCATCTTCAACGGGAAGCTGAAGGTGGGCGAGTCCGTGGCGCTCGTGAAGCGCGACGGCTCCCTGCAGAACCACAAGATCACCCAGCTCTACGGCTTCGAGGGCCTCACCCGGGTGCCCCTGCAGGAGGCCGGGGCCGGCGAGATCGTGGCCATCGCGGGCATCCCCGACATCCGCGTGGGCGAGACCATCGCCTCCCCGGAGAAGCCCGAGGCCCTGCCCTACGTGGACATCGACGAGCCCACCATCTCCATGATGTTCATGGTGAACAACGGGCCCTTCGCCGGCCAGGACGGCAAGCACGTCCAGAGCCGCCGCATCCGCGAGCGACTGATGAAGGAGCTGCAGCACAACGTGGCCCTCCGGGTGGAGGACACCGAGACCCCGGACGCCTTCAAGGTCAGCGGGCGCGGCGAGCTGCACCTCAGCGTCCTCATCGAGACCATGCGCCGGGAGGGCTTCGAGCTCTGCGTGAGCCGGCCCGAGGTCATCCTGCACGTGGACCCGGAGACGGGGGAGAAGCTGGAGCCCTACGAGGACGTCACCATCGACATCCCCGAGCCCTACATGGGCGTGGTGATGGAGCACATGGGCAACCGCAAGGCCGAGATGCAGGACATGGGCAACGAGGCCGGCCGCCTGCGCCTCCACTTCAAGATCCCCAGCCGCGGCCTCATCGGCTTCCGCAGCGAGTTCATGACCGACACCCGCGGCGAGGGCATCATCCACAGCCTCTTCAGCCACTACGGCCCCTACAAGGGCGAGCTGCCCGGCCGCAAGAACGGCGTGCTCATCTCCATGGAGCAGGCCGAGAGCGTGGGCTTCGCGCTGATGAACCTGGAGGAGCGGGGCATCATCTTCATCCACCCCCAGACCAAGTGCTACGAGGGCATGATCGTCGGCGAGCACGCCCGGGAGAACGACCTGGTCGTGAACATCGCCAAGGGCAAGAAGCTGACGAACATGCGCGCCAGCGGCAGCGACGAGGCCACCCGCCTCACGCCCCCCAAGGAGTTCACCCTCGAGCAGGCGCTGGAGTACATCGAGGACGACGAGCTCGTCGAAGTCACCCCCAACTTCATCCGCATGCGCAAGCGCATCCTCAACGAGAACGAGCGCAAGAAGGCAGAAAAGCGGGCGATGGTGTGAGCCGGGCCCGTCGGGTGTGGCGAAAGGCCTGATCGGGCCTGGCGCCTGAGCATCCGCAGGATGCGAAGAGGAAGGCAGAAAAGCGGGCGATGGTGTGAGCCGAGGCGACCGGGTGGGTCGGTGGGCCTGACCCGGCCCGGCGCCTGAGCATCCGCGGGAGACGAGGAGGAAGGCGGCACCGCGGACGGGGGCCTGGGTTCGTCCCCGCGGGCAGGCCGCGCGGCCGGACCTCGCCGGCGGCGCCCCGGGGATGGGGCCGTCCGGGGAGCGGGACGCCTTGACCCGGGCGCCGGGTCCGCCCACCCTTCCACCCAGTCCGCCTGACATCCGCACCACCTAGACTGCCCCCGGAGCCCGGCTCCGGGGCAGGGGAGGCCGCCATGGCCGTTCGCGTCCCCGCACCCCTCCGGCTCCGGTCCCTGGGCCCGGCCTTCCTCCTCGGCGCCGCCTGCGCCTGCGGCGGGGGAGGCGGCGGGGGCGGGACCAGCGGCGGCGGCCCGACGCCTCCCTCCATCACCCAGCAGCCCTCCAGCCAGGCCACCACCGTGGGCCGCGCGGCCACCTTCACCGTCGGAGCCAGCGGCGCCACGGCCTTCCAGTGGCAGGCAGGCACGACGGACATCCCCGGCGCCACCGCCGCCGCCTACACCGTGGCCTCCGCCGCCAGCGGCCAGAACGGCGCGACCTACCGCGTGGTGGTCTCCAACACGGCGGGCAGTGTCACCAGCGCCGCGGCGACCCTCACCGTCAATCCGGCCCCGGCCTTCACCCTCCAGCCCCTCGGCCTCACCGTCACCGCCCCCGCGCCCGCCACCTTCACCGCGGCGGCCTCCGGCGGGACGGCGCCCCTGGCCTTCCAGTGGACGCGTGGCGGCGTTCCGATCCCCGGCGCCACCGCCCTCACCTACACCCTCACGCCCACCACCCCGGCGGACAGCGGCGCCTCCTTCGCCGTGGGCCTGACGGACGCCGCGGGCGCCACCGCCGCCAGCGCCCCGGCGGTGCTGCAGGTGCTGCCCGCCGGGGCGGGTCCCGCCATCACCCAGCAGCCCGCGAACCAGGCCACCACCGAGGGCCGCCCGGCGACCTTCACCGTGGTCGCCGCCGGGGCCACCGCCTACCAGTGGCAGGCGGGGACCACCGACATCCCCGGGGCCACCTCGGCCTCCTACACCGTGGCCGCCGCCGTCGCCGCCCAGAACGGCGCGGCCTTCCGGGTGGTCGTGTCCAACGCCTCCGGCAGCACCACCAGCACGCCCGCGATCCTCACGGTGAACCCGCCCCCGGTCTTCACCGTCCAGCCCGTGAAGGCGACGGTGCTCTATCCCGCGCCGGCCACCTTCCAGGCGGCGGCCTCGGGGGGGACCGCGCCCCTGGGCTACCAGTGGCTGAGGAACGGGGCGCCCCTCCCCGGGGCCACCGGCGCCACCTACACCCTGGCCGTCACCGCACCTGCCGACGACCGGGCGGTGTACACGGCGCGGGTGACGGACGCCGCCGGCGCCTCCGCCACCAGCGACGACGCGGAGCTCCGGGCGGTGGCCCTGCCCGCGACCCTCCAGGCCGCGGTGGCCCTGCGGGCCCTGGTGCCGGTGGCCGAGGCCAACCGGCCCGACCTCCAGGCCCTCAAGGCCCAGCTCGAGGGGGACGGCTTCACCCTGGCCTCCGACGCCTCCCTGGTGGTCTGGCCGGAGGCCCCCGCCGCGGGCTGGCGCATCGACCTGGGCGGCCAGCATGGGACGCTGGGGGTGGATGGCTCCTTCAAGCTGGAAGCTCCCTCCGACGGCGCCCAGGTGGCCCTCCTCACCCACCCCTCCGACCGGGGGAGGCACACGGAGGTGGCCCTCGCGGTGCTGGCCAAGGCCACCCTGGACGGGAGCCGGGTGGTGATCCCGCTGCCCTACCACGGGCCCTGCGGCATGACCGCCGGCGAGGACAGCCACTGCAACCCCACCGCGCCGCGCGCCGGCGCTCCGGCGCCGGCGGCCCCGCCGGCCCCGGGGCCCGCGCCCCTGGTGCTCCCGGGCCCGAACGACACCTGCAACCCGCCCCTGCGGGCCGGCAACGCCGCGCGCCAGGTGGTCTACACCGCCACCGTGGACGGCATCCGGGGCAGCTATCCGGATCCTGCGGTGATCCCTCAGCGCCGGGCCTACTGCGTCATCAACGACGGCTACACCACCAACAGCTCGGTCCCCCAGGAGATCCGCTACTTCGGCAGCACCTGCGACATCTACGTCCGCGCGGGGGCCTGCCCCAACGAGAACAGCTTCTCCGACGTGGAGTACGCGGTCCTCGAGACGCTGGTCCCCTTCAAGGGGCTGGTCAAGCTCCTGGGGTCGAAGGACGACTGGGTGCCCGCGCCGGCGGCCTTCTCGCCGAGCTCGGACCTCTCCTGCGAGCAGAACCACAAGAAGCGCAACTGCGCCATGGTCTGCCTCGGCGACGTCTCCGAGGACTTCCCCGCGGATCCGCACCTGGCGAAGGCCGGCGAGTCCTACACGACCCTGGTGCGCGCCGGGGGGATGAAGTGCTTCGTGGACCACAACAACGGCGTCTACGGGATCACCAAGGTGGTGAAGGTGAAGGACGACATCGGCGGCAGCCTCGGGGGCACGGCCCTGGTGAGCGTCAACGGCGAGATGGAGGTGCGGCACTTCCGGCCCCTCACCTGGGTCGCCAAGCCCCCGGCCACAGACACACCGACGGACTACCTCCCGGACGAGGACCTCACCTACGCGGCGCCGGCCGGCGCCCCGCCCGGGGCCACCGCGGTCTACCGGTTCCTGGTGGACAACCAGCAGGTCACCATCACCTTCCAGGTCTCCGCCGCCGCGCCCAACGCCGCGGCCCACGCCCTGGGGACCTCGAGCATCACCGCCCAGCACACCCGCGGCGTGTCGCCCTGCCCCCAGCCCCTCGATCCCATCACCCTCACCAACACCGGCTGCGACACGATCACCTGGAGCGTCTCCAACCCCATGTCCTTCATCACCCTGGACGTGACGTCCGGAACCCTCCCTCCCGGCGGCTCCGTGACCCTCCATCCATCCTTCCCATGCACGGGCTACGCCGTCGGGCCGAACACCGGGAAGCTCACCTTCACGGTCCGCAACGCGGCCACCAGCGAAGCCTCCAAGGGCCCCACGGAGGTGTCCATCTCCCTCACCGTCCTCTGACCCGGGCGCCGCCTTACACTGGGTCCCTCCCCCGGGATCCCCATGCGCCCCTCCGTCCGCCTCGTCCTCCCCGCCCTGGTGGCCCTCCAGCCCCAGGCGCTGCCCGCCCAGGATCCCCCGCCGTCCCCGGCCCGCCGCGGGACCTTGCCGGTGGAGACCTACCTGGGCCCCTCCCTGCGCGCGGCCATCGGGGCGCTGCTCGCGAGGCCGACCCTCGAGGTTCCGGACGGCGGGCCCATGGCCCGGCGCCCCTCCCTGGCGCGGTCGGTGGGCTTCAAGGCGGGGAAGGGCCGGATCCTCCCCGAGGCCCTGGCCGCCTCCCTCCGGGGCCTGGACGGGAAGGGCCGGAAGGCCGCCGCCGCCACCTTCCAGGCCATGCTCGAGGCCTACGAGCAGGAGGCGCCGCGCCACGACGTCGCCCATGCGCTGGCCTATTGCGTCGGCGTGTCCCGCCAGACCGCGCGGGGCAGCGATCTGAGCAGCGGGGAGGTGCAGGAACTCTCCCGCAGGACCCTGGCGATCCTCCTGCAGGTCCCCGAGTTCCAGGCCCTCTCCGACCGGGATCGCCAGGCGATGTACGAGAGCCTGGTCCTCACCGGGGGCATGGTGGGCGGCCTCGCCCGGGAGGCGCAGGACTCGGACCGGCCCGAAGCCCGGCGCCGGGCCCGGGCCCTGGCGCAGCAGGTCCTCGACTGCTTCCCGGGCGAGCCGGGGCCGGGCGGACCTTCCGGTGGCGACCGCCCCTGACCCATGGGCTCCGCGGATCCCCGACCCTTCTCGGCGCCGGCCCGGTCCTCCTTCCTGCAGAAGCTGGGGCCCGGCGGCACGGCCTCCCTCCTGCTCGCCCTGGCGAGTGGCGTCGGCCTGCTGGGCCTCCCCGTGCTGCTGCGGCTCGGCTCGGTCCGACGGGCCGCCGCGGGCGATCCGGAGGCGGAGGCCGACGCCATCCTGGTGCTGGGCCGGCGCCTCGAGCGGGACCGGCCCACGCCGGTCTTCGAGGCCCGGCTCCTCCACGCGGAGGCGCTCTGGCGGCGCGGCCTCGCGCCCCACGTGGTGGTGGCCGGGGGCCTCACCGGGGACGCGACCCGCAGCGAGGCGGAGGTGGGCGTGGCCTGGCTGGCGGGCCGGGGCGTGGCCCCCGACCGCCTCCACGCCGAGGATCGCAGCCAGCACACCCTGGAGAACCTCTTCAACGTCCGGGACCACCTGCGGGCCGCCGGCTGGCGCCGGCTGCTCCTCGTGAGCGATCCCCTCCACCTCGCGCGGGCCGGGGCCCTGGCCCGGGGGCTCGGTCTGGAGGTGCGCTGCCTCCCGGCGCCGGGCTGCCCGCCGGCTCCGGGCTCCCTGGCCTGGGCCCGGCGGGCGGTGGTGGAGGCCTTCCTCCTGCACTGGTACCACACGGGAATGGCCTACAGCCGCCTCATCCGATCCCGGCGCCAGCTGGAGCGCGTGACCTGAGCCCGGGACCCCGCCGGCCCTCCCGTGCGACCATGAGCCCCATGAGCCCGGACCCCACCCAGGGCGTCCCGACGGAACCGGCGGGGGCGCCCGCGTTCCCCTGCGCGGGGTGCAGCATCGTCCTTCCCGCGGGCCAGGGCCGCGTTCAGCCCGACGGGCGCATCCTCTGCGAATCCTGCCACCACCGCCGCCACCGGCAGCGGGTCTGCGCCGCCTGCGGCGCCGCCGTCCCGCGCAAGGACTGCCACCGCAACCGGAACGGGGAGTACATCTGCCGCGCCTGCCAGGCCGCCGGCGTCAAGCGGACCCTGCGGGGCACGGTGCGCCGGAAGGCGCGGCCCCTGGCCCTCCGGATCCTGAACGCGCTGATCTTCGCCGTCCTGGGGCTGCTGGCGGTGCGCTTCGTGATGTCGGCCCTCCGCCAGTGGGACACGCCGATGGCGCCCGCCCACCAGGACCGCTGAGGCGCGGGGTCAGGGGCGCTTCCGCCCCGCCCGCAGCAGGAAGGCGCAGACCCCCAGCAGCAGGAGCAGGGTGCCCAGCTCGCCCCAGGGACCCGCGATCCGCGGGGGCATGGACCGGGGCGCGAGGCCGCCCACCACGAGGCCGGCCACGAGGATGCCCGCGAGGCCCTCGCCGGCCACCAGGCCCGAGGCGGCGAGGATGCCCGGATCCCCCTCGCCCGGGGCCGCCGCGCCGCGACGGCGCTCCACCAGGGCCCGCACGCAGCCGCCCACGTAGATCGGCGCCATGGAGCTGAGGGGCAGGTAGACGCCGATGGCGAAGGCCAGGCCCGAGACGCCGCAGAGGATGGCGCCGAGGGAGAGTCCGGCGCCGCTCAGCACCAGGCTCCAGGGCAGGGCGCCGGAGAGCACGCCCTCGATGATGGTCTTCATCAGGGTCGCCTGGGGCGCGGGGATCTCCTTGGTGCCGAAGCCGAAGGCCTTGCCCATGAGGATCACCGTGGCGGCCACCGCCCAGCAGGCCACGGAGGCCCCCAGGAGCTGGCCGAACTGCTGCCGCGCCGGCGTGGCGCCCACCAGGAAGCCGGTCTTGAGGTCCTGGCTGATGTCGCCGGCCTTCGAGGCGGCCACGGCCACGATGGTGCCCACGGTGAGCACCGCCGCCCGGGCCCCGCCGTCCACCCAGCCCGCGGCGGCGAAGATGGAGGCGATGCCGAGCAGCGTGACCAGCGTGATGCCCGAGGTCGGCTGGGAGGAGACGCCCACGATGCCCACGATGCGCGCGGCCACCGCCACGAAGAGGACGCCGAAGACGCCCACGCCCGCGGCGCAGACCAGGCGCGGGACGAGGCCCATGCCCCCGGCGAAGATGCCGGGCACCAGGCCCGCGGCGAGCACCACCGTGGCGATGCCCCCCAGCACGAAGGCGCCGGGGAGGTCGCGGTCCGTCCCCGTCGCCTCGCCGGCTTCACCCTTGCGCCCCTTGAGGCCCTTCGCCACGGCGGTGAAGGCGCCGAGCATGGTGGGCAGGCCCTTGAGCACCGTGAGGATGCCCGCGGTGGCCACGGCCCCGGCGCCGATGTAGCGGACATACTTGGACCAGAGGGCCCCGGCGTCCATCTGGCTCACGAGCTTGGTGGTCTCGGGGTAGAGGGGCGCCGTGAGCTGGGCGCCGAAGAAGCTGAGGAGGGGGATCAGCACCAGGGAGGAGACCAGCGCGCCGCTCACGATGACGCCGGACTGGCGGTAGCCCAGGATGTAGCCCACGGCGAGGAGGGCCGGGGCGAGCTCCAGGGCGAGGGAGCCGTTGGGCAGGATCCGGGCGAGGCTGAGGCTCATCTCCGGCGGCACCAGGAAGAGCAGGGCGACGACCAGCTTCACCGCCGCGCCCACGGCCATGCCGCGGAAGATCCACACGCCTTCGCTGGAGCCCTCGGCGGTGGCCCGCAGCACCTCGGCGCAGGCGGTGCCCTCGGGGTAGGGCAGCTCGTCATGGGACTGGACGATGAGGAGCCGGCGCAGGGGGATCATGGCGGAAAGTCCCAGCACCGCGCCGAGGAAGCAGAGCGCCACCACCTGCAGGTAGGGCGGCGCCATGCCCCACAGGAACAGCGCGGGGATGGTGAAGATGGTGCCGGTGGCGAGCGACGTGGAGGCCGAGCCGATGGTCTGGGAGAGATTGGCCTCGAGGATGGTGCCCTTCACGCGGAAGGCCTTGAACAGGGCCACCGTAAGCACCGCTGCGGGGATGGAGGCCGCCACCGTGAGGCCGACGCGCAGGCCGATGTACGCGTTGGCGGCGCCGAAGACCACGCCCAGCCCCAGGCCCGCCAGCACGGCCTTGAGGGTCAGTTCCGCCATGGGCTCGGTGGCTCGGGTCGTCATGGGCGCTCCGCGGGGACTCGGGAACGCTACCACGGGGGCGGAATCGGGGCGGCGCGCCGCGGCCGGGCCCTACACTGGTGCTTTCCCGGAAGGCCCATGACCGCCGACACCGTCCTGAAAGCCCCGCCGCCGGCCTCCGTCCGCTGGACGGTGCTGGTCCTCGTGAGCCTCGCCCTCTTCGGGAACTACTACGCCTACGACGCCATCGGGCCCCTGGCGGACCACCTGCAGAAGTTCCTGGGGTTCACCGACACCCAGCTCGGCACCCTGAACGCCATCTACAGCTTCCCCAACATCATCATGGTGCTCGTCGGCGGGATCATCGTGGACCGCCTGGGCACGCGGCTCTCCACGGTGCTCTTCGCCGCCGTCTGCTGCGTGGGCGCCGTGGTGACGGCCTGCTCGCCCAGCTTCAAGGTCATGGCCACCGGGCGGCTGCTCTACGGCCTCGGCGCGGAGTCCATGATCGTGGCCATCACCGTGGCCATCGGGCAGTGGTTCGTGGGCCGGCAGCTGGGCTTCGCCTTCGGGCTGAACCTCAGCATCGCCCGGGCGGGATCCTGGATGGCGGACCTCTCGCCCTCCTGGGCCAAGGGCTTCTACGCCGCGGGCTGGCAGCCGCCCCTCTGGCTCGCGGCGGCCCTGGCGGGCACGGCCCTGGCCTGCTCCGTGGCCTACTTCCTGGTGGAGCGCGCCGCGGCGTCGAAGTACGACCTCGCCGAGGCCGAGCATTCGGAACGCATCGTCTGGGGGGACCTGGTGAAGTTCGACCGCTCGCTCTGGTGGGTGATCCTGCTCTGCGTGGCCTTCTACGCGGTGGTCTTCCCCTTCCGCTCCACCTTCGCCATCAAGTACTTCCAGCATGCCCACGGCCTCAGCCTGGAGGCCGCCGGCGCCATGAACAGCCACGTCTTCTTCGCCGCCATCTTCGCCACCCCGGCCTTCGGCCTGCTGGTGGACCGGACCGGCCACCGCGCCCTCTACATGGCTGTCGGCTCGCTGCTGCTCTTCGCGGTGTTCCCGCTGCTCATCTACACCCGCGCCAGCCTCTGGTGGTCCACGGTGCTCATCGGCATCGCCTTCTCCCTGGTGCCGGCGGTGCTCTGGCCCGCGGTGCCCTACCTCGTGGAGCCCCAGCGCCTGGGCACGGCCTATGGCCTCATGACCATGCTGCAGAACATCGGGATGATGGTGTGCAACCTGGCCGCCGGCGCCCTCAACGACGCCGCCAAGGCCGGCGAGGCCAACCCGGCCGGCTACCGGCCCATGCTCTGGATGTTCGCCGGGCTCAGCCTCGCGGGCTTCGCCTTCGCCTGGCTGCTGAGGCTGCGGGAGACGGGACCCGCGGGGCACGGGCTCGAGCGGGCCCGTCCCACCACGTCGTAGACTGCCCCCATGCCCGGCCACCTGATCCTCGTCCCGACGCCCATCGGCAACCTCGGCGACCTCACCCGCCGCGCCGTGGAGGCCCTGGAGTCCTGCGACCTGGTGGCCTGCGAGGACACCCGCCGCACCGGCGGCCTCCTCGCCCATCTCGGCATCGACAAGCCCCTGCAGCGCTTCGACGACCACGCCTCGGAGGAGGCCTTCGCCCGCGTGGGCGCGGCCCTCGCCTCCGGGCAGACGGTGGCCTACTGCTCCGACGCGGGCATGCCGGGCATCAACGATCCCGGTTTCGAGATCGCGCGGCTGGCCCGGGCCGCCGGCGCCCGGGTGACCGTGCTGCCCGGCGCCTCCGCCGTGCTGCTGGCGGTGGTGGCCTCGGGCCTGCCCTGCCACGCGTTCTCCTTCCTCGGCTACCTGCCCTCCAAGGGCGAGGCCCGGCGCACCTTCCTGAGGTCCATCGCCGCCCGGGAGGAGACCACCGTGGTCTTCGAGACGCCCCACCGCATCCACGAGGTCCTCGACGAGCTGGCGGAGCTGATGCCCGACCGGGAGATCGCCCTAGGCCGCGAGCTCACCAAGCTCCACGAGTCGTGGTACCGCGGCACGCCCGCCGAGGTGCGGACGGAACTGGGCTCGGAGTCCCGGGGCGAGATGGTGCTGGTGATCGCCGGGGCGGACGCCAAGCGCACGGTTTCCGAGGCCGCCGCCGGGTTCGACGGCGAGACCCTGCCGGACTGGTCCCTGCGCTTCCTCGACGCGGCCCGGGAGGGCGGCCTCACCCTGCGGGAGGCGGTGAAGCCCCTGGCCCGGCACCTGGGGGTGAACGCCTCGGACCTCTACCGGCTGGCCTCCCGGCGCTGAAGACGGCTGACGCCCCGGCGTCCCGGGCGGATCATGGAGGGGGAGGCCTTCGTGCACGTCGCCTGGATCGTCCTGCTCGCCGCCGTCGGGACCCTGCTCGCCCTGGTGGTCCTGCTGGGGGTCGCGGGCCTCTTCCTGCCGCGCGAGCACCGCGCCGCGCGGTCCCTGCTCCTGCGCGCGACACCCCCGGCGAAGGTCTGGGAGGCGATCACGGACCATGCCCGGGATCCGGAGTGGCGGCGGGACGTGAAGGCCGTGGCGCGCCTGGCGGACCACCAGGGACGCCCCGTGTGGCAGGAGACCGCGCGCAACGGGCAGGCGATGAGCTTCGAGACCCTCGAGTCGGTCCCGGAACAGCGGCTGGTGCGGCGCATCCTCGAGGCGGGCGGGCCCTTCGGCGGGACGTGGACCTACCAGCTCAAGGCGGAGGGCGCCGGCACCCGGATCACCGTCGCCGAGGACGGCTGGATCGCCAACCCCGTGTTCCGCGGCATGGCCCGGTACCTGTTCGGCCACCACCGCGGCCTGGAGCGCACCCTCCAGGACCTGGCCCGGCGCTTCGGCGAGCCCGGCTGGCCGGAACCCGCCTGACATGGACGCCTACGTCCCCACGCCGGCGGACCGGCGCCGGAACCTCCTCCTGGCGGCCCTGGGCGCGGCGGCCTTCGCCCTGCACACCCTCCTGAAGGCGCGGGACGGGCTGCTGCCGGAGCTGTTCTGGGGCTGCAACGTCTCCGACGTGGCCCTCATCCTGGGCTTCGCCTTCGAATGGCCCCGGGTGGTGGGCGCCGCCTTCGTGTGGCGCGTGGCCCTCGGGGAGCCCGGATTCCTCGCGGGGCTGGGCAGCGGCGAGCACTACGCGTGGACCTCGGCCCTGGTGCACCTCGTGCCCACGGTGCTGGCGGCCTTCTACCTGCGCCGCTCCGGCCTTCCACGGGGCAGCGCCGCCTGGGCCCTGGCGGTGTCCCTGGCCCTGGTGCCCCTGAGCCGGCGCTGGACCCCGCCGGACCTCAACGTGAACTTCGCGCACCGGCGCGTCGCCTTCCTCGAGGCGGCCTTCCCGGGCCGATGGTCCTACCGCCTCGCCTCCCTCCTCCTCGCCAGCGGGGCGCTGGCGCTGGCGGAGGCCGGGGGCCGGCGCCTCCTCGGGCCGGCCCGCCGCGCCGCGGGGGCGTGAATGGCCCCGCCCGCCGGGGAGTCCCGGACCCGCGACCGCCTCATGGCGCTGGCGGTGGCCCTCGCGCTGCTGGCGCACGTCGGGGCGAAGGTCCGCCTGGGCACGCTTCCCGAACTGCTCTGGGGCTGCAACGTGGCCAGCTTCCTCATCCTCGGCGGCCTCTGGACCGGCGCCGTCCACGTGGTGGCGGCCGCGTTCCTGTGGCACCTGGCGGTGGGCGAGCCCGCCTACCTGGTGCTCGTGTTCCGGGAAGGGCACACGGGCTGGACCAGCGTCGCCGCCCACAGCGTGCCGACGGCCTGCGCCTTCCTGTTCCTGCGGCGGCGGGGCCTGCCCCGGGCCGCCCCCTTCCTGGCCCTGGCCCTCTTCCTCGTCCTGGTGCCCCTGAGCCGGGCCCTGACGCCGCCGGAACTGAACGTGAACCTCGCCCACCAGCGCCTCGACTTCCTGGCGGCGCGCTTTCCCGGGACCTGGACCTACCGCCTCGTCTTCACCGGCGGGATGCTGGCGGCGCTGCTGGCCGTGGACGCCCTGCTGGCGCGGTGGCTGGGCCGGCCTCCACCCCCAGCAGGCTGAGGGGGATCTTCTCCGCGAAGCGCAGGTCGCCTTGGACGTCCCGGCACTCGAGCCGCACCAGGGGATCGGGCCGGTCCCAGTCGACGCGCACCACGCCGAAGTTGTCGCCCGAGGTCTGGGCGGCGAGCCGGGCCGGGTCCCCGGGCCGATACCTGAACTTCCCGCCGCCCTGGTTGAGGCCGCTGGAGGTGAAGTCGTAGAGCGGGTATCCGAGCCCCGCGTCGGTCACCGCCAGCTCGCCGAAGTGGCGGTCGCCGCTGAGGACCAGCACCCCCTTGGCGCCGGCGCGGCGGATCAGGTCGAAGAGCCTCCGCCGCTCCGTGGGGAAGTTCCCCCACTTCTCCCAGCCGTGGTTCTCCACCACCACCTGGATGCCGGAGACCAGCAGGCGCAGCTCGGCGGGCTCCTTCAGCTGCGCCTCGAGCCACCGCCACTGGGCCTCGCCGAGCATGTCCGAGGCCGGGTCCGGATCGGGCACGTAGCGGCCCACGAGGTCCTCGTCCCCGCCGCCGGGGCGCCGCTTCAGGGGCGAGCGGAAGGTGCGGGTGTCCAAGAGGATCACCTGCACCCGGCGGCCCACGGGGCCGAAGACCTTGGCGTCGTAGAGGCCGGCCCGCCGCCGCCGCGGGGAGGCGGCGGGCTCCTTCCAGAAGCGGAGGAAGAGCCGCTGGCTCTCCTCCTTTTTCGGATACTCCCGGCCGCCGTCGTTGACCCCGAAATCGTGGTCGTCCCAGATCGCCCAGTGGGGCGTGGTGGCCCGCAGCCTCCGGAAGCCGGGGATGCCGTCCAGGCGCGCGTACTCCTTCCCCATCACGTCCATGTCCTCGGTGTCGGCGTAGATGTTGTCGCCCAGGAAGAGGAAGAGCTGGGGCTTCTGGCCCAGCACCGCGTCCCAGATCGGCTGGGGGCGGCGCTGCTCGGCGCAGGAGCCGAAGGCGATCACCGAAAGCGTGCCCTTGGGATCCGCGGGCTGGGCCCGGAGGCCGGCGGAGGCCAGGGCGAGGGCGCAGGCGGGGGCGAGGATCCGGCGGAGCATCGGGGAATGGTAGCGTGGTGCCATGGCGCACCACGGTCACGAAGCCCGCGTGCTGGAGGCGATGGTGGAGGCCTGCCGCCGCCTCCACGCCCGCAACCTCCTCGCCGCCGCCGACGGCAACGTCTCCTTCCGCTTCGACGACCGCCGCATCGCCATCACGCCGACGGGCGTCGGCAAGGCGCGCATGGAGGCCTCGGCGATGGCCTTCCTGACCCTCGAGGGCGAGATCCTCTCCGGCGAGCCCAGCGGCGAGCGCCTCATGCACCTGGCGGTCTACCGCGCCTGCCCGGCCGCCCGGGCCGTGGTCCACGCCCATCCGCCCACGGCCATCGCCTGGAGCCTCGCGCGTCCGGACCTGGACGCGCTGCCCGACGAGGCCATGCCCGAAGTCATCCTCGCCGCGGGCCGCATCCCCTTCGCGCCCTACGCGCGCCCGGGCACCGCGGCCATGGGCGAGGTCCTCCAGCCCTTCCTGCCCGCCCACCGCCTGATGATCCTGGCCCGGCACGGCGCCCTGGCCTGGGGCGAGGACCTCGAGGAGGCGGTGCTCGGCATGGAGCGCCTGGAGCACGTGGCCCAGATCCTGAAATCCGCCCACGACCTCGGCGGTGCCACGCCCCTGCCGCCCGGGGAGGCCGCGGCGCTGCGGGCGATGCGGGCGGCCCAGGGGCCGAGGCTGCGCTAGGGTCCGGAGCTCCCCGCGGCCGCGCTGGACGTGTCAGGCCCGACGAGGAAGCTCCGGAGGCCGCCCTCCAGGTCCGGATCCTGGAGCACGTCGCCGGGAGCGCTGCCATGGCCGACCACGGCGCCCATCCAGGCCATGTCCAGGTACGCGGCGGTGCGGGCCAGGGCCTCCACCACGAGGTCCGCGCTCTCCTCTCCCGGGTCGGCGGCATCGGAGAGGAGGGCCCACAGGCGCTTCCCGCGCATCCGCCCCTGGAAGTCGAGTCCGGGCTGCTTCAGCCAGGCCGTCCAGTGGTCCAGGTAGAGCTTGACGGGGGCCGGCAGGGCGTACCAGTAGACCGGGCTCGCCAGGACCAGATCCGTGGCGCGCAGGGTGGCCTCCAGCAGTTCCGCCGCGGTGCCCTCAGCCGGGCCGAAGCCCCCTTCATGGCGCCGGTCCCGGAAGGGGGGCAGGGGCCGTTCCGCCAGTCGCCACCAGGTGCATGGGGTCGCGTCCGGCAGGCCCGCGGTCGCGATCCGAGCCATCCGTTCGCTGTTCCCGTCCGGCCGGGTGCTTCCCAGCAGGACAAGGACGTGCCGCGCGGCCGGGAGCCGGCTCACGGGACCGGCCCCACCTCGACGGCGAGGATCACGGGGGGTGAATCCGGACCGGGGCGGAGCCGGCCGTCGTCGCCCAGGCGGTGGATGAGGCTGTTGGCGATGAACACGAATTCCGTCCCGAGGAGGTCGCCGGTGGTGGGCACCTCGGCGAGCAGTGGATGACCCTCCAGCAGCACCTTGACCGCGCTGACGGTGCGCTCGTCCCCGTCGAGCCGCAGACTGAGGATGCGTCCGGGATCGCGCCCGTTCTGGACCGCGAGGAGGCCGGCTCCGTGGCGGGTGAGGCCGTCCAGGCCCGTGAAGGAGGCTCCGGGCCATGCGGGCACGGGCCTGACCGAGCCGTCGAAGTCGACCCGGCACAGCCCGCTGCCCGCGTCCTCCACCACCAGCAGGCCCCGCCCGTCCCGGGTGAGCACCAGGCCATTGGGGTATTCAAGCCGGCGGGCCAAGGGCAGCCGGGTGGGTCGGCCCCGGGGCGGAACGCGCCAGAGGGCTCCCGCCTCGCTGTCGCTCACCCACGCGCCGCCATCCGGCGTCAGCGCGAGGTCGTTCAGGAGGTGGACGCCCCGGTCCGGCAGGTCCACGCGGCGGACCAGCGCGCCCGAACGGAGATCGAAGACGAAGACCGCGCTGCGCCCGCGGTCGGCTTCGCGGAAGCCCAGGAGGTTCGGCCGGGCGTTGGAGACGGCCCAGAGGCGCCTCCGGGCCGGGTCCGCCTTCAGGCCCAGGAAGCCCCAGCTCCCGTGGGCCCGGGGCGGCACGAACCACCGCCAGCCGTTGCGGCCATCGAGGCGCGCGATCCCGCCGTGGCGGATGCTGCCCACATAGATCGCGCCCGTGTCCGCGTCCACGGCGAGACCTTCGGGAATGAAGGTGGACAGGTCAATCCGGCCGGCCACGCGGGCGCCCCCCTGCTTCGCGAACAGGCCCGCGAGGAGGGTGAAGGCCAGCAACAGGGCGCGGGTCATGGTGAGCTCCTCGGGCTTCGGCCTGTCGAACAGGATGCGCGGGGGCGCCGTCTGTTCCCGAGCCATGCCCGGAAGGATAGCCTCGGAGAATGCGAGACCTCGATTCGCTTGCCCTCCGGGTCCGATCCGGCCGCCTACAGGTGCTGGACCAGACCCGCCTCCCCTTCGAGGAGGCCTGGCTGGACGGTTCCGATCCCGGCGAGATGGTCGGCCACATCCAGCGCCTCTCCGTGCGGGGCGCGCCCCTCATCGGGGTCGCCGCGGCGCTGTCCCTGGCAGCCTTCGCGGAGGCCGGCGCCTCCGCCGCCGCCCTCGTCGCCGCCTGCGCGGAGCTGCGCCGGGCGCGGCCCACGGCCGTGAACCTGATGGCCGCCACGGACCGCCTGAAGGCCGTGATGGAGGCCGGGGGCGGGGCGGCCGACCTGGTCCAGGAAGCTGAGGCGGTCTTCGACGAGGACGTGGCCCTCTGCGAGGCCATGGCCCGCCACGGCGTGCCCCTGCTCTCGCCCGGCGAGGCCGTGCTCACCCACTGCAACTCCGGCGGCCTGGCCACCGCGGGCGTCGGCACCGCCCTCGGCGTCATCCGGCGCGCCTGGGAGGCCGGGAAGGTCTCGCGGGTCTACGTGGACGAGACGCGGCCGCTCCTCCAGGGCGCGCGCCTCACGGCCTGGGAGCTGAAGGCCCTGGGCATCCCCTTCACCCTGATCACCGATTCCATGGCGGCGGTCCTCATGCTGGAAGGCTGGGTCTCCCGGGTGCTGGTGGGTTCCGACCGCATCGCCCGCAACGGCGACTTCGCGAACAAGGTGGGCACCTACGGCCTGGCGGTGCAGGCCCGCCACCACGGCGTCCCCTTCCACCCCGTGGCGCCCTGGACCACGGTGGATCTGGACTGCCCCGACGGCGCGGCGATCCCCATCGAGCAGCGGGCTCCCGCCGAGGTGCGGGGCTTCGGCGCGCTGACCTGGGCGCCGGAGGGCGAGGTCTTCAATCCCGCCTTCGACGTGACCCCGGCCCGCCTCGCCACCAGCCTCGTGCTGGACCGGGGCGTCGCCCTTCCGGGGACCGACCTCGCGGCCTGGCGCCCCTGAACGGCCGGAGCCCCCGCCGGGCGGGGGCTCCGGGGCGCGCGAAGGCTCAGTTGCAGGCGCCGAGGGTCCTGGCCTCGCCGTTGATGGTCACGGAGCCGCAGGGAAGGCCGAAGACCAGGGTGGCGGACTTGTCGGCCCGCTTGAGCTCGAGGGTGCCCGAGACGGGATGGCAGCAGCCGGTGCCGCGGTCCCAGACGAGCGGCGTGCCCTTGTCGATGGAACCGGCGGCGCCGGCGGCGCCGGGCGTCTGGGGGATCAGGCTCCAGTCGCCCCAGAGCCTGCGCCGGCCCTCGACGCCGTGGTCGGCGAAGAGCAGGGCGTCGTAGGTGAAGGCCACGGTCTTCGACCCGTCGTTGAAGACCTTGGTGAAGCCGGGCTCGGTGCGCAGGACGGCCTGCTTGGTCTGCGGATCGCGCAGGATGTCCTTCGTGCCGTTGACGGTCCAGCTCCTGCCGTCCTTGGTGCCCACCAGGTTCTGGCTTTCGTGCCTGGTGAGGACCGTGCCGTCGCCGTTGGCCCGCCAGGAGATCACCATGGCGCCGTTCCAGGTCCACCCGTGGGGTCCGGTGCAGTCGACGAAGGTCCACTTCACCGCGTTGGGCCCGATCGGAGTGACGGTGACGCAGGAGGGGGCCGCCGGATAGGCGAGGGCGAAGGCGTCGCCCACGGGCTCGACGACGGGAAGGGTGGCCTCGGCGGCCTGGTTGTTCTCCATCTCGAGGAAGCTGGCCGTGTAGGCCACCGCCTCCGAGGCGTCCAGGCGGGCGGAGGGGGCGGGCGGCGTCGTGCCGTCGGCCTTGCCGCCGCAGGCGAGGAGGCCCACCAGGGCCGGGGGGACGAGCAGGGCGTATCGGATCTTCATGGGGGCGCTCCTCGGGAGTCGTGCCCTTAGACCGGAGCCCCGGCTGGAGGTTGAAGGCCGTCCCGGCGCCTCGCCCGGGAGGTCCCCTCCGATGTGACGAGCCGCACAGGAGGGTCAGCGGGGGAGGCGCTTCCGGACCAGGTCCTCCACGACCTCGCCCCCCGCCACGTGCCGGTCCGCGATCTCCACGGCGCGCTCCGGCGTGACGTGGGCATACCAGGTGCCGCCCTCGGGTCCGTAGACCAGCACCGCCGGGCCGATCTGGCAGAAGCCGATGGAGCCGCAGTGGACGCAGGACACTGAACCCGCGCGGTTGCCCTTGAAGAAGAGGAGGCCGCGCTCGCTGAGGCGGTTCCGCAGGGCCTCGAGGGTGGCCTCGCTGCCGTTGGCGGCGCAGGCCTTGGCGGTGCAGACGAAGACCTGGCGGGCGATGGGGGCGTCCATCAGGGGCGTGACCGCGCGGTCGGTCTCGGGGTCCGGGAGGTGCGGGTCCATCGGGGCTCCCTCAGAGGATGTCGAGATAGCGTACCGGTCCGGGCTCCGCGCCTCCCTCGGGGATCCACGCGCAGGCGTCGGCCCGGGCCAGGGTGACGAGGTCGCCGGAGCCCTGGGAGGCCAGCGGGGACAGCGCGGCGCCGGTCCGCCGGCAGGGGTGGAGCAGCGGACGGTCGCCGGGGTTGCGCACCGGCGCGTCGAGGGTGCCGTGCCGCCAGGGATCCGGCTCCTGCACGCCCCCCAGCCGCGCCAGCACCACCGGCAGGAAGAGCAGGGCGTTGAGGTAGGCCGAGAGCGGGTTGCCCGGCAGCCCGAGCACCACGCGGTCCCCCTCCGGGTGCGGGAGGAGGGCCGCCAGCATGGGCTTGCCGGGCTTGAGGCGGAGCTTGTGGAAGAGGATGCGGGCGCCGAGGGCCTCCAGCACGGCGGGGAGGTGGTCCTTCTGGCCCATGCTCACGCCGCCGCTGGTGAGGAGCACGCGGATCCCGCCGAGGTCCCGCAGACGGGCCTCCAGGGCGGTGGGATCGTCGGGCAGGCTGGGCAGCCGATGCGCCTCGGCGCCCAGGCGGTGGGCCAGGGCCGCGAGCATGGGGCCGTTGGAGTCCCGGATCTGGTGCGGCAGGGGTTCGGCGGTGAGTTCGTCGCCGGTGCTGGCGACGCCGACGACGCTGCGGCGGAGCGCGGGGACCTCGCGGCCCACCTGCGCCCACAGGCCGGCGCGGGCGGCGTTGAGCGGCGTTCCCCGGGGCAGCAGCTCCTGTCCTTCGCGGGCCTGGCTGGCCCGCGTCCGCACGTGGTCGCCGGCCCGGGGCGCGGCGTCGAGGTGCACCGTGCCGCCGTCCACGCGGATGCGTTCCACGGGCACCACGGCGTCCGCGCCGGGAGGCAGGGCTGCGCCGGTCATGATGCGAACGGCCTCCCCGGGGCCCACGGGCCTCCGGGACGGATCGTCCCCGGCGAAGAGGGTGCCGCCCAGGCGGCGGGGCGCGTCGCCCTCGGCGCTGCGCAGGGCGACGCCGTCCATGGCGCTGCGGTCCAGGGCCGGGTCGTCCCGGTCGGCGACGAGGGCGGGGGCGTCCGGGACCGGCAGCGCCCCCCGCAAGAGGGCCAGGGCGTCGTCGAGGGGGAGGAGGGATTCGGCCATCCCCCGAGTCTACGGCCCCCGCCCTCCTCAGGCGGCGCGGTCCCCGAAGAGGCGCTGCAGCAGGCCCCGCCAGCCCAGCAGGCGGATGCCTTCGCGCTCCACGCGCACCAGGCCCCAGCAGACCTCGCGCCGGCCCTCCACGTCCCGGTGGTCCGAGTCTCCGCTCCGGCGCAGCCAGTCGCCGGGGCCCAGGTAGTGGGTCTCGTCCTCGGCGTGGCCGTGGAGGACGAGGAAGTCCTCCCCGCCCCGGTGGACGTGGTCGGGGAAGCGGCGGCCGGGCGGCAGCACCAGCAGGTAGAGGCGCGCCCCCGTCGCCGGGTCCTGGAGGAGTTCGGCGACGCGGCAGCCCTTGAGCAGGGCCCGGCTCCAGGCCCACGTGGAGGGATCCGGCAGTTCCGCGAGCAGGTCCGCGGGAAGGTGGGGCTCCGCCGCCACCGGGCCGGTGGCGTGGAGGTGCTCGTAGGCGCGGACCATGAAGGCCAGGGCGCGGTCGGCGCCGGGCCCCGAGGCGGCGGCGCGGGCGGCCTCGGGCAGCGGGTGGGCCGGGGGCGGGAGGGGCCTCGGCGCCGCGCCGAGGCGCGCGAGGGCGCCGGCCAGGGCGGCCTTCTGCTGGCGGCAGGCGGGGGTCTCCAGGGCCGGCGCCGCCTCGGCGCCCGCGGCCAGGACCCCCAGGAAGCGGGGCAGGGTGCGCAGGGAGCGGAGGAAGGCGCGGCAGGCCCGGCAGAGGACCAGGTGCAGCCGCATCCGCAAGGCCAGGCCCGGCGAGAGCCGCCCCTCGAAGCGGTCGGTGGCCAGGCGGGTGACGTCCTCGCAGCGGAGCATCAGGTTCATGCGGTGGCCTCCCCGCGGCGGACCTGCGCGGCGTAATCCGCCAGGAAGCCCCGCAGCCCCAGGCGGGCCCGGTGGAGCCGCTGGCGCACGAGATCCCGGCTGATGCCCAGGTGGCGGGCGATGTCCTCCGTCTCCCAGCCTTCCAGGTCCTTGAGGATGAAGACCGCCCGCTGCTCGGAGGAGAGCCGGTCCAGGCCCGCCTGGACCCGCTCCCGCAACTGCCGTCCCTCCGCCATCACCAGGGCCTCCGCCTCCGTCGTGAAGCCCACCACGGACTCCACGTTCCTGTGATGCCCGTCGTCCTCGAAGCGTGGCTGGAAATCTTCCACCGAGTCCTCCCGCCGGCGCATCCGGGACCGGCGCAGCATCAGGGCCTCGTTGATGCAGACGCGGTAGGCCCATGTCGAGAATTTGCTCTTGCCCTCGAAGCGGCTCAACTGGGTGTGGAGGGCGATGAGGGCCTCCTGGAGGGCGTCCTGGGCGTCCGCGGGATCCCCGAGGATCCGCAGGATCGCTGAATGGAACATGCCCAGGTGGGGTTCCACCAGCCGGCCGAAGGCCTCCCCGTCCCCGGACAGGGCCCGGGCCAGCAGCTGCGATTCGTCCTCGGGGGATGGCACGAGAGTGAGTCTAGCAAGCCGGGGCGCGTCGATTCCTTGCCTCCGGGGTGCCTCGGCCCTCAGGGCTTGAGAGGCTTCGAGGTGTCACGGATGAGGTCCGCCGGGACGATGACCTTCGCGAGGCGGTCGAGGCGGCGGAGGGATTCGGCCTCCTTGGGCCCCTGGGCCTCCGAAAGGTAGATCGTGTAGACCGACGGGAGGTCGCGAAGGTCGGAATGGCCCGCCTGGAGGGGATGCACCTCCGCGACGATCGCATGGCCGCTCTCGAGGCTCTGCCTGCGATCGTAGGGCGATTTCTGCTCGATGACGTCCCGCCAGGGCTTCAGCTTGTTCTCCGGAGTGCCGGAGGGCACCTGGGTGTGCTTCATCAGGGACACGAAGTCGCCGGATTCCGACTCCACCCGGAACCTCCGGAGGGTGAGCTGGGGGCCGGAGGTCCCGGGTTCGTAGCCGAAGTTGAGGTGGAGGTTGGCGCGGCCGTCCACGGCCAGGAGGTCCCTTGGGAACGTCGCCTGGATCCACCGGCTCTTGAGCTGGAACCCGGCCGACCCCTGCTCCAGGGTCAGGTCCTTGAGGAAGGCCGGCAGGCCCTCCTTCACCGCGAGATAGTCCTCCCAGGACTTCCGCGTGCCGTCGTAGCCGATGGCCACCAGGTCGAGGATGCGGGCGAGGTCATAGGTCCACTCATGCAGGTTGCTCCAGGTATCCTCCCGGAGCACCATGGCGAGGCCCTCGGGGACGAGGGTGCCGTAGAGGATCTTCACCTGGTCCGAGAACTCCTGGTGCCAGACCGCGCCCCACCAGATGCGTCCCCACCGGTCCGTGTGCAGCTTCACCTCCACGGGGTCCCCATAGCTGAGGACGCGGGTGTCCACCGAGCCGAGCGTGCGGTCGACGCGGACCCCCTGGAGGATCAGGTCCATGGCGAGCCTGGGCTTCTCGAAGAGGTCCCGCACCGGCAGGCCCTCGGGGCGTTTCAGGTAGAGGAAGGACAGGTTGGCCGCGTTCGCCAGGATGAGCCTCCCCCCGCCGGGCAGGTCATGGCCCTTGTACTCCAGGTCGGAGAGGTCCCAGAGGTTGGTCTCGTTGGATCTGAAGTAGACCTCGGGCGCGACGTTGTTGGGGATCGTCCGGAGCACGTCCGCGGCCGACTTGCCCGTCGGGAAGTAGTCCCCGGAGAGTTCCTGCATCAGGTCCCCCATCCCGAGGTCGTACCTGGCCTGCATCCCCTTCACGGCCTGTTCGCGAAGGGTCGTGATGGGCGCCGGCGTGGGCAGCACCAGGTCCCGGGGACGGACGATCCGCTGCTGCGGGGCCAGGGCGAAGCTGTAGGTGACCTTGGTGTGGAAGACCGCCGCGACCTTGAGGGCCTTGAATTCCGACGTGGGTAGGGAGATGGCCAGGTTGTCCCGGCGCTGCACCACCAGGCCGAGGACCCGTCCCCGAGCGTCCACGAGGGGACCGCCGGAATTGCCCGAGTTCACGTCCGCGGAACTCTTCAGGTGCTGGAAGGCCCCCTCCATCGGCTCGGGGATCGAGCCCACGAGCTCGCCCCTCCGGATGAGGATTCCTTCGCCGTAGGCGTTGCCCACCGTGTAGACCGTCTCGTTCAGTTCGAAGTCCGGGCGCAGGTCCAGCCAGGCCGTGAACCGCTTGTCCTTCACGCTGAACCGCACGACGTCCCGGTGCTCGTCGGCGGCGAGGACCTGATCCACCTCCCACGTGTTCTGGGACGCGTCGCGGATGAAGTAGCGCTGGAAGGAGCGGCTCGCGGAACCCAGGGAGAACACGTGGAAGGCCGTCACCATCTCCCGTTCGGAGACCGCGAACGCGGTGCCCACGGAGTAGAACTTGTCGTTGCGCTCCGCGAAGGGGACCAGGTCCCAGGGAAGGGGCTTCTCGTAGCGGAGGCTGTCCTGCTCCGGCTTGGGAACCACGATTTCAAAGCAGGCGCTCCGGATGCGTTTCCGCAGGTCCGGCGACAGCTCCTCCTGGGCGCGGGCCGGGAACGCGGCGACCGCCAGCAGGAAGGCCAGGGCCAGGAAGAGGGATCTGCGCATGGGGGCCTCGCGGGGACGGGAGGGAACGGAACGGGCTTCCGTCCTGGTTCATCGTCCCAGTCTAAGGGAGCGGCCTTCCCGGGCGGTGTGAACTGGGGCACGCTCCCGGCGCGGAGGGGCCTCCACCCTCGGCGCGACAAGCCCCGGGCGGGAGGATGGCGCCGGGCGACCGCCCGCAGCGTGCCACGGGGTGCCGGGGCCGTGTCCCAGGGGTGGGAGGTCTGCACCGTGGGGCCTGTCGAAGGTCCCCGGCGAGCGCCCGGGCCGCCCCGGTCCCCGTCGAACTGGTCCAATCCGCAATGCTGGAACTGGAACTTGGGAAGGGCCGGTGGAGTCCGCACCCTGGAGGCAGGCCAAGCTTCCGCTCCGGACCCATCCTCCCGCCGCCCTCCCCGGGCCGCGGGCGGGCAGAGCCCTGGAGCCGGCGGGCCCCGCCCTGGAGGCATTCCATGTCCCGCACCCGCTTCGTCCCGCTCACCGCCCTCGCGGCCCTCCTCTGCCACTGCGGAGGGGGCGGAGGCGGCTCCTCGGCCCCGGCAGCGTCGGCGCCCGCCATCACGGGCCAGCCCCAGAGCCAGGCCGCGGCCATCGGGGCCACCGCGACCTTCACGGTCACCGCGACGGGCTCCGGTCCCCTGGCCTACCAGTGGAAGAAGGGAGGCGCGGACCTCGCCGGCGCCACGGCCGCCAGCTACACCACGCCGGTGCTGGCCGCCGGGGACAACGGGGCCTCGTACACCGTCTCCGTCAGCAATCCCCAGGGCACGGTCCTGAGTGGCGCCGCCACCCTCACGGTGATGGCCGCGCCCGCCATCACCACCCAGCCCCAGAACCAGGGCGTGGTGGCGGGCCAGACCGCCACCTTCACCGTGGTCGCCGCCGGCGGCGGCACCCTGGCCTACCAGTGGCAGCGCAACGGCGTGGACATCCCCGCGGCCACCGCCGCCACCTACGTCCTCAACGGCGCGGCCCTCTCGGACTCCGGCGCCCAGTTCCGGGTGAAGGTCTCCAACGCGGTGGGCTCCCTCACCAGCGCCACCGCCCTCCTCTCGGTCGTCCCCGCGCCCACGGCGGTCTCCATCAATGCCTTCAACGCGACGTCGAACAGCGTGGCCTTCGGCGGCGCGGCGACCCTCTCCTGGACCGTGACGGGCACGCCCACCAGCCTCACCCTCGATGGCCAGAGCGTGCTGGGCCAGACCAGCCTCCAGGTCAACCCGCGCAACCGCCAGACCTACACCCTGGTGGCCACGGGGCTGAACACGGACACGAAGGTCCTGACCGTCGCCGCCCAGGGCGTGGACCTGCTGGCGGGCTCCGACGGCGGGCCGGGCAACCTGGACGGGACCGGGACCAAGGCCCGGTTCAGCTCCCCCGTCGCCGGCGCCGTGGACCCGGCGGGGAACCTGATCGTCGCGGACAGCTACAGCCATGCCATCCGGAAGGTCGCGCCCGACGGCACCGTCACCCTCCTGGCCGGGGATCCCAACGGCATCTCGGGCACGGTGGTGGACGGCGTGGGGACCGCCGCGCGGCTCCGGTATCCGGTGGGGATCTTCCGGGACGCGACCGGCGCCTACCTCATCGCCGAATCGGGATCCTCGAAGATCCGGAAGATGCTCCCGGACGGCACGGTGAGCACGGTGGCCAGCCTTCCCGCCCCGCCGGCGGGGGTGACGGCCGATGAGGCCGGGGCCATCTACGCGGCCTGCAACACGGTGGTGGTGAAGGTGGTGAACGGCGTGGCCACCGTCGTCGCCGGGACCGTGGGCCAGAGCGGCTCCGCGGACGGGCTCGGCGCGGCGGCGCGGTTCTCCGGCGCCACGGGCATCGCGGTGGATGCCTCGGGCAACCTCTACGTCTCCGACGCGAACAACCACACGATCCGGAAGATCGACGCAGGCGGCAACGTCACGACCCTGGCCGGCCTGGCGGGCGCGCCCGGGTCCGTGGACGGCGCCGGCGGCGTGGCGCGGTTCAGGTATCCGCAGTACCTCAACTGGGACGGCACCGGCGCCCTCCTGCTGGGGGACATGAACTCCCAGGCCATCCGGCGGATCACCCCCGGGGGCGACGTGACCACGGTGGCCGGCAAGCTGGGCAGCGGCGGCGTGGCGGAGGACGGGCCCGTGGCCACCGCCACCCTGCGCAGCCCCACCCAGGCCGTCTACGCCCCGGACGGGCGCATGCTCATCCTGAGCGACGACGGCTACGCGGTCCGCCTCCTCGACGCGGGGAAGACCACCCTCACCACCTTCGCGGGGAAGAAGTCCAAGTACGGATCGGTGGACGGAACCGGGGCCTCGGCCCTGCTCGGTTCCCCGGCGGGCATGGTCTCCGACGGATCCGGCAACGTCTACGTGACCAGTTCCGGGGACGGGCGCGTGCGCAGGATCACCCCCGGCGGCCTGGTCACCACGCTGCCCGGCACCCTGAACGGCCCCAACGGCATCGCCCTGGACCCCGCCGGCAACCTGGTGATCGCCGAGACCGGCAACCACCGCGTCATCCGCATGACGCCGGCGGGCGTCGTCACCCCCGTCGCCGGGGTGGCCGGGAGCCCGGGCTACGGGGACGGCGCGGCGGCCTCCGCGAAGTTCAACAGCCCCCTGGGGGTGGCGGTGGACACCGACGGCACGATCTACGTCAGCGACCGCAACAACCACCTCATCCGGAAGATCGACCCCGGGCTGAACGTCAGCACCCTCGCCGGCGGGGCGGGCATCCAGGGCTACGCGAACGGCGCCGGGAGCGCGGCCCGCTTCTCCTCCCCCGAGGGCCTCGTCCTCCGGGCCGACCACAGCCTCCTGGTGGCCGACTACGCCAACCACGCGATCCGCGTGGTCGCGCCGGACGGGACGACCTCCAGCCTGGTGGGCGGCGGCGTCGGCAACGGCTACGTGGACGGCCCGGCGGCCAGCGCGCGGCTCAACCACCCTGAGGACGTGAAGGTGGGCCCCACCGGCAAGGTCTACATCGCCGACTACGACAACCATTGCATCCGGGTCGTGGAGGCCGACGGCACCGTGAGCACCCACGCGGGTTCCCCCGGCCAGCGCGGGTGGCGCGGCGGCCCCCTGCCGGGCACCCTCTACCATCCCAACAGCCTGGCGGTGACGCCGGCGGGGGACGTGGTCTGCGGCTACAACCAGGTCTTCGCGGTCTTCCAGGTCACGAAGGACTGAACCCGGGGGCCTTCACCGGGCGAGGCGGGGCAGCTTCACCACGAAGCTGCTCCCCAGCCCGGGCCCCTTGCTGGTGGCGCGGATCTCGCCTCCGTGGCGGAGGATGATCTCCCGGCAGAGGAAGAGGCCGAGGCCCGTGCCCTGCACCTGACGGGTCATCTCGTCGCCCACGCGGTAGAAGCGCTGGAAGATGCGGTGCTGCTCCCGGGGCGGGATGCCCAGGCCCTTGTCGGAGACGACGATGACGGCCTCGTCCCGGTCCCCGTCGAGGGTGATGGTGGTCTCCCGCGGGGCGGCGGCGTACTTGTAGGCGTTGGAGAGCAGGTTCTCCAGCGCGGTGCCCAGGGCCTTCGGGTCCACCATGGCCCAGACGCCCTGGGCCAGTTCCGTGCGCAAGCCCAGCGCCCCGATGCCCAGGCGGTGGTCCATGCCCTCGGCCACCTGGCTGATCCACGGGCCCAGTTCGAGGGGCTCCAGGCGGAGGTCGAAGCTGCCCGCCTCGGCCCGGGCGGCGTCGAGAAGGTTGGCCACCTGGGTGGTGAGCCGCTCCAGGTCCTTGTCCATGAGGTCGTGGACGCGGGTCTTCTGGTCCTCGCTGAGCTCCCGGGTGAAGAGCGTCTCCATCCACACGCGGAGGGAGGCGATGGGGGTCTTCAGCTCGTGGGTCACCGAGGCGATGAAGTTGCGCTGGCGCAGCTTCAGGTCCATCTCGCTGTTGAGCTTGCGGTAGATGTAGGTGAGGCCGAGAAGCACGCCCAGGGCCATGAAGCCGCCCTGGCCGGCGGTCCGCCAGAGGGCCTTGGTCCGTTCCCGCTCCAGGGCGCGGATGGGCTCGGGGCGCAGGGAGAGGTAGGCGACGCCGTCCAGCAGGGGAGGATCGTCCACGTCCTTGGGCTCCGGCACCACTTCCACCTGGGGGAAGGCGGCCTCGATGGCGGCCTTGCGCTGGGGCAGGGGCGGCACCTCCACGCTGAGGCCCTCCACCGTGCCCGGCCGGGAGGGGCTGGGCCTGAGCTGGTTGGTCCGCGCCAGGCTGAGGAGGACGGAGCAGTCGTACTGCCAGGCCTCCGCCCGTCCCGCCTTCAGGCGGGCCACGCGCTCCTCCTGGAAGCGCCGGGACTCCCGGACCTGGATCCCGATCCACCAGGCGAGCTGGGAGCCCAGGAGGACCGCCACGCTCCAGAAGATGAGGCGCTGGATGGCGAAGCGCTGGAGACGGCCGGTCACGTCAAGGAACCTGGAAGGGAGGTCGAAGGAGGCCTGAGCCCGGCAGGGCGAAGAAGATGAGGCGCTGGATGGCGAAGCGCTGGAGACGACCGGTCACGTCAAGGAACCTGGAAGGGAGGTCGAAGGAGGCCTGAGCCCGGCAGGGCGAAGAGGATGAGGCGCTGGATGGCGAAGCGCTGGAGACGACCGGTCATGGGGCCTCCCGGCCCGGCGGCCCGGCCTCCGCCCGCGGGGCGGACCCCCCGGGCGGGTCCGGCAGGGCGGCGCTCGGGAGGGGAGGAGGCATGCCCCATTGTGCCTCCGCGGACTCCGGAACGCTTCCAAGCCGGCCCTGGCTTGGTCATGCTTGCTGACATCCATGGCCGGCGACACCCCCAAGCCCCTGCCCGGAACGCCCGCGGCGCTCCCGGCCGGCGGCGCGCCGGGGCAGGCGCGGCCGCAGGCCCATCCCGGACCGCCCGTGCAGCCCGGGTCCGAGGCCCTCATGCAGCTCATGCGGCTGCAGCGGCTCCTCTCCCAGCAGAGCCAGGAGATCCAGGACCTGAAGGCCAAGCTGGGGCGCCGCTCCCACCAGATGTCCGTGCTCCAGCACGTCGCGGAGGTCCTCACCGCCACGCCCAAGGCCTCGCAGGTGGCCGACGTCATCGCCGAGGTGCTGGCCACGGAGTTCCACGCGGCCCGCTGCATGGTGTGGGTCCTGGAGGACGCGGGGGAGTTCTTCGTGCCCCGGGGCGCCATCGACGTCCCCAGGGGCCTGTGGGGGGATCTCCGCCTGCCCGCCCCGAACCCCTTCCCCGACGCGCCCCTGGTGCTCTTCCAGAGCCAGTGGATCGACGCCGGCCTCGGCCATCCCGCCCTGGACCTGCTCCGGGGCACCGACCGGCACATGCTCTACTTCGTGCCCTTCGAGCACCAGCTCCTGCTCCTGGGCTTCGCCGTGCTGGCGATCCCGAAGGACTTCCGGCTGGAGAACGAGGACTACGACTCCCTGGCCATCCTCCAGCGGCAGGCCTCGGTGAGCATGTACGCCGCCTGGCTCATCCGCGACCTCTCCGAGCAGCGGGACACGCTGCAGACCCAGGCCGGCGCCCTGGAGCAGGCCAACCTCGCCCTGCGGGAGGCCGACCAGCTCAAGAGCGAGTTCCTGGCCCTGACCAGCCACGAGCTCCGCACGCCGCTCACGGGCATCCTGGGCTTCACGCGCCTGGTGATGGACAAGCTCTACGAGGACGAGGCGGAGATGCAGCAGATGCTCTCCGACAGCTACCACTCGGGCCAGCACCTCCTCTCGCTGCTCAACGACATCCTCGACCTGGCCAAGATCGAGAGCGGGAGGCTGGAGCTCCACGTGGAGCCCTACAACATCTTCGCCCTCCTCGAGGAGGTGAAGCCCATCGCCGAGGCCTACCCTCGCAGGCCGGGCGTCGCCCTCCGGTGGCCCCCCCACGAGACGGACCTCCCCGACGTGCGGGTGGACCCGAGCCGGCTCAAGCAGGTGCTCCTGAACCTGCTCTCCAATGCATTGAAGTTCACGAAGGAGGGCTCGGTCTCGGTGCAGATCGAACGGGGCCCCGACGTCATCGGCATCTCGGTGGTGGACACCGGCATCGGGGTCTCGCCGGAGGCGCAGAAGCGGCTGTTCCAGAAATTCGCCCAGGCGGAGGGAGGGCACGCGCGGGAATATGGAGGCACGGGGCTCGGCCTCGTGATCTGCAAGCACCTCATGGAGATGATGGGCGGGACGATCAGCCTCTTCAGCGCCGGCGCCGGGCAGGGCAGCACCCTGACGGTGCAGATGCCCATCGCGTGAGCCGGCCATGAGCGACCTCCGCCGCACCCAGCCCATGCCCTCCCAGCCGTCCGGGCCTCCCGCCGAGGACACCCCGGAGGCGGTGCTCGAGGCCTGGCGCGCCGCGATGAAGGCCGAGGCGCAGGTCAACCAGATGATGCAGACCCTGGAGGGCAGCGCGGAGGCCCTCCGGAAGGCGCAGTCCCGGGTGGGCCGCCTCCGGCAGGTGCTGGCCAGCATCTCGGACGCCGGGGGCCGGACGGAGCTGGCCCAGGTGGCCGTGGAGGCCCTGGCGGAGCATCTGGACGCCGAGCGGGGGCTGCTCTGGTACCTGACGGAGGACTTCTTCGTCCCCTCGGAGGCCTACGGCTTCTCCCTGGGGGACACCGCCTCCCTCTTCCTCCCGCCCCCGGACCCCTTCCCGGGCGTGCTCGACCTGCCCTGGCGCCCCCAGCCCTTCCCGCCCCGGGACCTGCCCATGGGCCTCGCCCGGCTCCTCAAGGCCGGGGAGGATCCCTTCTTCGTGCCCCTGGAGCACGGGACCCTCCTGGTGGGCTTCGGCCTCTTCGCGCGGCCCCGGAGCCGGAAGCTGAAGGACGAGGAGCTGGAGCACCTGGACCTGCTCCAGCGCCTGTTCGCCCTGAGCTTCCACCAGCGCTGGCTCATGCGGGACCTGGAGAACCAGAAGGCGTCCCTGGCCGACCAGACGGAGGTGCTGCGGGCCCACGCCGAGGCCCTGGAGCAGAGCCAGTGGGCCGCCCAGCAGGGCGGGCACTTCAAGGTGGAGTTCCTCCACTTCGCGGCCACGGAGATGCACCGCCAGCTCCGGGAGCTGCTGGTGATGGTGAAGCTGGGCGCCGACGGGGCCTACTCCGAGGACGAGCTGGGGCCGGCCATGCGGGACGCCTATCTCGCCGGCCGCACGCTGCAGGCCCAGATGGACGACCTCATCGCCCTCACCCGGCCCGAGGCCGAGGAGCAGCCCGAGGCCACCGCCGTGGACCTGGCCGAGCTCCTGGGGACCCTGCGCCAGACCGTGGACCGCTTCCCCAAGGCCCAGGACTTCCCCATCCACTGGCCGGAGACCGCGCCGGGAGAGACGCCCATCCTGGCGGACGCGGAGGGCCTGCGCCAGGTGCTGGCCTCGCTCCTGCTGCGGGCCCTGCACCACGCCCGCACCCGGTCTCCCATCGTCCACCTCGCGGTGGAGCAGGGCCACCGGCGCATCGCGGTCTTCATCGAGGAGCCCGGGCTGGTGGAGGCCAACGCCGCGCTCACGGCCCTGCGGGTCGCCCGGCCCCAGGAGATCTCCGTGGAAGGCCACGGCGGGGCGGGGCTGGGGCTCGTCCTCATGCAGGGCGTCCTGAAGCGCATGAAGGCGGGCCTGCAGGTGGCGGCGGCGGAGAACGGGGCGTGGGTGATGATCGACATCCCGATCCCGGGGTAGGGCAGATCGCGCGGAACTGCCGGTCCGACCGGGGGGATGCCCGAGCCTGGAGGCGGAGCACGGGCTTGGCGCTTCGCGCTTGCGCTCGAGTCGGCTGCGGCCTCGGGCCGCCGCAGCCGACTCGAGCACCTTTGGAAGGTCAACTTCGGATTCAAGGTCGGCCTCAGCATCCACCTCAAAATCGAAGTCGGATGCCTCGTCCCCCTCCAGCCGCCTTGCCACCCCGTCATCCTTGTTGGGCCGACCCGTGCGGCCGGGTAGCCTGAAGGCTTCCGCGCCTGCGGATCCAGGGCCCGCCATGACCTACCGCCGACGAGACACCTTCCTTCCCTTCACCCGGCCCGTCATCGGCCAGGCCGAGATCGACGAGATGATCGACTCGATCCACAGCGGCTGGATCACCACGGGGCCCAAGAGCGCGAAGTTCGAGGCGGAGCTGTGCGCCTACAACGGCGTGCCCCACTGCCTGGCCATGAACAGCGCGACGACGGCCCAGGAGATCACCATGCAGGTGCTCGGCCTGCGGCCCGGGGACGAGGTGATCACCACGTCGCTCACGTGGGTCAGCACCCTCAGCACGGTGGTGCTGCAGGGCGGCATCCCGGTGCTGGTGGACATCGATCCCAGGACCCTGAACCTGGACCCTGAAAAGCTGGAGGCCGCGATCACCCCCCGCACGAAGGGCATCATCCCGGTGCACCTCACCGGCCTGCCCTGCCCGATGGATGCGATCTACGCCGTGGCCGGGAAGCACGGCCTCTGGGTGGTGGAGGACGCGGCCCAGGCCATGGGCGCCCACTACAAGGGCAGGAAGATCGGCAGCGATCCGCGCTCGGTGATGAGCGTCTACAGCTTCCACCCCAACAAGAACATGACCACCGGCGAGGGCGGCGCCATCGCCTTCTTCGACGACGCGCACCTGCCGCGCATCCAGCGCCTGCGCTTCCACGGCATCGAGCGGGACGCGTGGAAGCGCCAGAGCAAGGAGGGCAGCGTCCACATCGACGTGGCGGAGCCCGCCCGCAAGGCCAACTTCATGGACCTCCAGGCGGCCATCGGCCTGCACCAGATCCGGCAGCTGGACGGCTTCAACGCCCGGCGCGGCCAGCTCTTCCGCCGCTACCTCGAGCTCATGAAGGACATGGACGAGCTGATGCTCCCGTGGGAGGGCGACGCCGACCACGGCCACTGCTTCCACCTCTTCGTGGCGCGCGTCCGCCCCGAGAAGGCAGGGCTCAGCCGCGATGAGTTCGTCCAGGCCCTGAAGGAGGAGAACATCGGCACCGGCATCCACTACCGGCCCGCCCACGTCCACAGCTACTACCAGGACTTCTACTCCAACCGGCACCCCCACGCGATGCCCCGGGAAGGCCTGCCGAACGCCGAGTGGAGCGGCGAGCGGCTGTGCAGCCTGCCCCTCTGGCCCGGACTGACGGAGGAGGACCAGGACCAGGTGGTGGCGGCCCTCCAGCACGTGTTCGCCCAGGCCCGGGCCCGGCAGCGGGTGGCGCTGTAGCCGGGGCGGGCGGAATCGCCGTTCGGGCAGGAGAAATGCCCGTTCCGGCCCGGGGAGGCCTCCTGGCGGCCCGGGCCTGGAGAATGGAGCCTCAGTCCCGCCCATCCCCGAGGACCTTGCCCGATGCGAAAACTCACCCTCCGCAGGGAGACCCTGGCCCTCCTCACCCTCCAGGGCCTCCGGACCGTGGCCGCCGGCGTCTCGATCGCGTGCACCAACCTGTGCCCGACCGAGCACACCTGCCCCTCCGACTGCCAGACCTGCCTCCCCTGCGACACCCAGGGCACCGCCGCCCCCAGCAACGGGACCCGCTGCACGAGCTGCAGGCCGGCCGACGGTTGACCGGGCCGATGTCCCGGCCCCGCCCCCACGCCGGCCCCGGTGACGGCGCGCGCCGCCATGCCTGAACCCGCCGCCCCCTGGCGGGAGGGCCTCCGCCGGCGCCTGCGCTCGCCGGCCTACGGCGCGGCCGCCGTCCTCGCCAGCCTGCCCTGGATCTGGGGCAAGCACCTGGAAGCGGTGGCGATCGGGCTTCCCGGGCATCCGGTCCTCTACGGGCTCCGCGTCTTCGCCTTCATGCCGCTGGTGTTCCTGAGCTACGTGGCGCTCGCCCCGCTCCCCTGGCAGGTGGACGTCCGGGGGCGCGGGCGGCCGTCCCTGGGGAAGGGGCTGGCCCAGGCGGTCCTCTTCTGCGAGGCCTGGACGGCGCTGCTGGTGCTCGGGGACGCGGCCATCCCGGCCGTGGCGGGGCTGCCCGCGGACCTCGCCAACACCCTGCTCTACAACCTGCAGGTGCTCGGGCCCGCCGCCGTGGTGGTCGGAGGGCTCATCGCGCGACTCGAGCTGCGGGACCTGGAGCGCCGCGAGGCGGAGGCCCGGGCCAGGGAGGTCCAGGCCTCCGCCGACGAGGCCCGGGCCCGCCTCCTGCAGGGGCAACTCCACCCCCACGTGCTCTTCAACGCCCTCAATGGCCTGACGGAGCTGGTCCGGCGGGACCCGGCGGCGGCGGAGGAGGGGATGCTGGCCCTGTCCGAGCTCCTGCAGCTCATCCTCGCGGCCACCGGGAAGGCGCGCTTCACCCTCGCCGACGAACTGGACATCCTCGAGCGCTACCTCGCCCTCGAGCGCATGCGGCTCGGCCCCAGGCTGGACGTGGAATGGGCCTGGGAGGAGGGCATCGGATCGCAGCCGGTGCCGCCGCTCCTCCTCCAGCCCCTCGTGGAGAACGCCGTCAAGCACGGCGTCTCGAGGCACAAGCAGGGCGGAAGGGTCCGCATCGAGGCCCGCACCCTGGGCGATCCCGCGCGGCTCCAGCTCCGGGTCGCCAACACGGGCAAGCCCCTCGGGCGCGCCGAGCGGCCGGGGCTCGGCCTCCGGAACCTCGAGGAGCGCCTGCGCCTGCTCTTCGACGGGGCGGCCACCTTCTCCCTGGAATCGCGTCCCGAGGGGACCGTGTCGAGCGTGGAATTGCCGGCCCTGGAGGCCCGGAGGCAGGCATGGGCGGATTGAGGGTGCTGCTGGCGGACGACGAGCCCCTGGCCCGGTTGCGGCTCGGCCGGCTGCTCCGGGAGGCGGGCTGCGAGGTCCTCGCGGAGTTCGGGGACGGGGAGGACCTGCTGGCCTGGCTGCGCCAGGGCGGCGCCGTGGACGCGATGTTCCTCGACATCCAGATGCCCGAGGCCACGGGGCTCGACGTGGTGGCGGAGCTCGAGGACCCGCCGCCCACGGTCTTCGTGACCACCTACTCGGAACACGCGGTGAAGGCCTTCGAGGCCGCGGCGGTGGACTACCTGCTCAAGCCGGTGTCCAGGGCCCGGCTCGACCGGACCCTCGAGCGGCTCCAGGCGGCGCGCGCGCCCGCGCCGGAGCGGCCGGGCCCCGAGGGGGCCCGCGTGCCCAGGATCCCCATCCGCGCGGGCGCCGGCGTCATCCTCCTGGACCCACGCAAGGCCAGCCACTTCGAGGTGGAGGAGAAGGTGGTGTTCGCCTGGTGCGGGCGGGAACGCCTGGAGACCACCTGGGGCGCCCTGTCGGAGGTGGAGCAGCTCTTCCCGGCGGCGGGTCTGCTGCGGATCCAGCGGCACCTGCTCCTCCGGCTGGAGGCGGTGGCGGGCGTGCGGAGCCTCGGGGGCGGCCGGCTCCAGGTCAGGCTCGCGGACGGCGCGGCCCTGGACGTGAGCCGCACCGCGAGCCCGAGGCTGCGGGAGCTCCTCGGCCTGGGGAACCTCGGCGTGGCCGAGGTTCCCTGAGTCCGGCCCGGGCCGGGAAATGCCGGCCGGGGGCCCTGGAATCCCCCTTCCCGATGGCGCCGCCGCCGGGGGGCGGGGCGCCTGGAAGCATGGGCGCAGGCATCCGGGGGAGGCGCCTCCCCGCCGGGCCCGACCCCACCCTGAATCCCACCCCTTCCCACCCCCACCCGCAAGGAGCCACCATGGCCCTCCGAAAGCTTTCCCTCGGCAAGGAGACCCTCCGCGCCCTCTCCGCCCCTGACCTCGCCGCGGCCGCCGGCGGCCGCACCGGCGTCTTCACCGAATGCAGCCCCCTCCTGTGCTGGAAGACCGAGACCGGCGGCGGCACCCTCGAGAACGCCTGCCGCACCACGGTGGCGGACTGCCCGCCCCGGACCTACACCTGCTGAGCCCCGCGCGAGGTCCGGCCAAGGGTGGCCGTGGATGGCCACCCTTGGCCTTGGGCCACTTCCGACCTTTCCGGCTGGACCAGCGGAAGAAGCCCTGGCCGACCCTTCGCCGGGGCGCGATCCTGCGGCATCCCGAGGTCCCCATGCTCCCCGTCCCGCCCGCCCTCCAAGCCCAGGACCTGCCCCACGAAGCCTCCGTCCGCAAGCAGCGTGACCTCTGGCTCGACGTGGCCCGGAACAGCAAGCACGACGTGGAGGCCTGGCACAAGGTGGCCGAGTTCGAGCTGCGGCTCGGCAACCCGGACGGTGCCATCGCGGCGGAGGACAGGGCCATCGGGATGTTCCCGAAGTACGCCGTGGCCTACGCCACCCGGGCGCGGGCCCACTTCGACAAGCGCGATTTCGCCGCCGCCCGGGCGGACGCGTCGAAGGTGATCGAGCTGCTGGAGGCCAAGGGCGGCTTCCAGAAGTACCTCGACGTCGAGCGACCGCCGGAGCACTACCTCGCCAGCTACCGGCTGCGGGGCCTGGCCTACGCGTGGGAGCGGCAATGGGATGCCGCCTTCCGGGACCTGGCGGCAGCCGTGAAGCTCAGCCCCGATGACGTCGCCCTCGAGGTCGAGCGGGCCACGCTCTTCGAGAAGGCCGGGCGCCCCAGGGACGCCATCGCCAGCCGCCTGCGGGCGGGGCTGCTCAGCGCCGACGCCGGGATGAAGGGCAGGGCCGAGGAGCAGGCGGCGGCGCTGAGGAAGCTGGGCGCCGCGAAGGAGGCCGGCGAGGTCGAGGCGAAGCTGGCGAGCCGGAAGCGCAAGTCGGACCTGCCGGACTGAGGACGGCGTTCAGCCCCCCGCCTCGAACCCCTCGAGCACGTTCACCACGTTCACGCCCATCGCGGCCACGGCGTAGCCGCCCTCCAGGGTGAACACCGTGGGCAGGCCGGCCCGGGCGAGGTCGCGGCCCACCTGGAGGTAGTCGGCGCTGCGGAGCTTGAACCCGGAGATGGGGTCGCCCTCGAAGGTGTCCACGCCGAGGGCGACGACGAGGGCCTGGGCGCCGAAGGCGGCGATGCGGTGGAGGGCGGTGTCGAGGGCGGCGCGCCAGGCCTCGAAGCCCGTTCCCGTGGGCAGGGGCAGGTTGAGGTTGGAGCCCGTGCCCTCCCCTTCGCCGGTCTCGTCGGCGTGGCCGAGGAAGAAGGGGTACTCGCTGCGCGGGTCGCCGTGGATGGAGACCGTCAGCACGTCGTCACGGTCGTAGAAGAGGCTCTGGGTGCCGTTGCCGTGGTGGAAGTCCACGTCGAGGACGGCCACCCGGGAGATCCCGCCGTCCCGCAGCCGCTGGGCGGCCAGGGCGGCGTTGTTGAGGAAGCAGTAGCCGCCGAGGAAGTCGGGTCCGGCGTGGTGGCCCGGCGGCCGGGTGAGGGCGAAGGCGGCGCGCGGGCCCCTCGGGTCCAGCACCGCGTCCGCGGCGGCCACGGCGCAGGCGGCACCGGCGCGGGCGGCGGCCCAGGTGCCCGCGGTCAGCGGCGTGCCGGCGTCGAAGGAGTAGAGGCCGAGGCGGGCCGAGAAGTTCTCCGGCTCCACGTCGGCGCGAAAACCCCGCACGGGCCAGGTGGAGGGCAGGGCATCCAGGTCGGCGTTCGCGGGAGCCAGGGCGATCCACTGGTCCCAGGCGGAGCGCAGGAAGTCGAGGTAGCGGGGCGCGTGCACGCGCTCGAGCACGGCATCCTCCACCTCGGCCAGCTCCTGCAGCTCGCCCACGGGCCGGCGCGCCAGTTCCGCGAGCACGTGCTCCACCCGCGCGGGCACCTCGTGGCAGGGCACCAGCCGCCCACGGAACATCTCGTGGCGGCCGGCGTGGCGGGCGTGGAGGGGATTGGCGAAGATCCGCACGGCGGTCAAGCCTCCGGCGGGGGCGCGTACTGGGCCACCCCCAGTCCGAAGGACCAGTTCTCCTTCGCCACCTCCACGAGGTTCACGAACACGTCCTCGGGCCGCACGCCGGGGGTTTCCGCGAGGTTGCGGACGATGGCGGCGTAGAGGGCGCGCTTCTGCTCCAGGCTGCGCCCGGCGCTGAGGGTGATCTGCACGGCGACGAAGCCGTCGGTGCGCGGGATGCCGAGGTACTCGCGGTCGAACACCAGGTCCGAAGCCACGTGCGCCTGGTTCACCTGGAAGCGGTCCAGCACCGGGATGCCGATGGCCTCCACCAGCGCGCGGTGCACGCCGTCGCCGATCGCGGCGCGCTGCTCGGGGGTGTAGGCGGACTGGAGGGTGTCGATGCGGAGGAGGGGCATGGGGCATCCATCTGCTGGGTTCGAACGGGGCCGAGGCTCCAGGGTGCCATGGCGCCTGGCTCCGGGGAGGGGCGGCAGCCTCGCTAGGACCGCGCCGCGAACCTCCCGCGGAAGGCGCTGGGGGTGAGCCGGAAGCGCCGCTCGAAGGCCCGGCGGAAGACGTCGGCGCTGCCGTAGCCCAGGGAGGCGGCCACCTCCTCGATGGAGGCGTCCGGGGCCGCCAGGCGCTCCTTCGCCTCGGAGAGCCGCAGTTCCTCCACGAAGGTGGCGGGGGCCTGGCCGGTGGCGGCCTTGAAGCGCCGGGTGAACTGGCGGGGGGACAGGTGCGCCCGCCGTGCGAGGGCTTCCACCGAGAGGTCCTGGTGCAGGTGGGCGCCGATCCAGGCCACCAGGTCCTTCAGGGGATCCACGGCGCGGGTCTGGAAGCGCAGGGGCTCGGAATACTGCTCCTGGCCGCCGGGGCGCCGCAGGTAGACCACGAGCTGCCGGGCCACCTGCAGCGCCACCGCGGCGCCGTAGTCCTCCTCGATGAGGGCGAGGCTCAAATCGAGGCTGGAGGTGGCCCCGGCGCTGGTGAAGTACTTGCCGTCCCGGAGGAAGATGGCGTTCGCGTCCACCGTGAGTTTCGGGAATCGCGCGGCCAGGTCCGCCGCGCAGGCCCAGTGGGTGGTGACCCGCCGGCCGTCCAGGAGCCCGCTGGGCGCGAGGCCGTAGAGGCCGGTGCAGACCGATCCGAGCCGCCGCACCTTCGGCGCCAGCGCCTTCACGCCCTCCACCACGCGGCGGAGGGTGTCGGGGTCCTGCAGGCCCTGGCCGCCGGGGACGAAGAGGGTGTCCACCGGCGGGGCGTCCTGGAGCAGGGCGTCGGGGTGGATCCGCAGGCCGGAACGGGTGGTGAAGGGCCCCTTCCGCACCCCGAGCACCAGGAGCCGGTAGCCGGGCTGGTCGCCCTTGCCGCGGGGCAGGCGGATGCGGCTGCTGCTGAAGGCTTCCATGGGGCCCGCGAGGTCCAGGCCCGTGACGCCCTCGAATCCGACCCACGCGATGGTCTTCGGGCCCATGCGGCCTCCTGCTTCATTCAACACCCGTCCGGGGCGGGCGCAGATGGGACTCAGGCCGGCAGCGCGTCCGCCTCGGCCTCGAGGGTGAAGTGGGCCACCGTGAGGTCCGGTTCCGTGAGCAGGGTTTCCGCCGAAGGCGCGAGGGCGGCCCGCTCGTAGTCCGGCCCCGCGTAGGCCTTCACGGCCTCCAGGGAGTCGAACCACATCAGGGTGCGGACCTCCACGCGGTCGCCGTCCGGGCGGGTGGCCAGCTCGATGCGCCGGAAGCCCGGGATGCGCCGCGCGGCGAGGTTGGGGAAGTGGGTGGTGCGCAGCAGGTGGATGTAGGCGTCGGCCTTCTCGGGGGTCGTGAAGCCGCGCCAGATGCGGAGGATGCTCATGGGATCTCCTTTCGGGCCGCTCAGGCCCAGTCCAGGTCGTAGAGGGAAAGGCCGCGGGGGCGGGGCGGGCGCGTCGCGGCGAGGTCGTGGAGCAGGTGGATGAGCAGGGTCATGGGGTCCTCCTTCCCGGGAAGTGTGGGTCGGGAGGGGCATGACCTGAAGGACGTTATTCCGACAATTTGGGACATCCGCCGGAAGGCCTGCGCCGGGGTGCGAGGCCTGGATCGGTCCGGCCGCGGGCGCCTAGCCGCGGACCGCGGCTTCGATCTCGGCGATGTCGATCTTGGTCTGCTTCATCATCGCCGCCATGGCCTTGGCGGAGACCGCCCGGTCGGCGCTGGTGGTCAATTCGATGAGCCGCTTCGGGAAGATTTGCCAGGACACCCCGTAGCGGTCCTTCAGCCATCCGCAGGCGGTTGCCGCGCCGCCTTCCGCTGTGAGCGCCGCCCAGAGCCGGTCGGTCTCCGCCTGATCGTCCGTGGCGACCGAGATGGACACCGCCTCGTCCAGGGTGAACATCGGTCCCGCATCGAGGATCTGGTACGGCGAACCGCCCAGCGAGAAGTCGATCACGGAGAAGGCGCCAACGCCGTTGTCGCCGACGAAGGATTTTTCGACCCGGCTGCCGGGGATCAGCGCGCAGTAGAACTCAGCGGCCTCGAGGCCACGTCCGTCGCGGAACCAGAGGCAGGTGCGGATGAAACCGGGCATCCACCGGGTCCTTGAGGGGGATGAATGAAGTGAGCGGGCTAACGGAAGAAGTTAACCGGCGCCGAAGGCGTCCGGGTTGAACGGGTGGTTAGGGCGCTAGTCGAGATCAAACACTTCTCCGAATGCTTGGCCACCAAGCTCATCGCTGGAGTGCCATGAGACCCAGATTGGATCCATACAGATTGATTCTGATTTGAGCGCCTCTACAAGAGCTGTCCCAATCTCTTCTGGCACTGGGGAAAGACTGTGCTTTCGAACGAAGCAATCAACTCTCCAGTGCTTGTGGAACCCCTCAGGGTGACTCGGCTTGGTGCCGAAGAATCTCGTGACCGGAGTCTGAATCGACCCACCCGATGAATTTCTCGCCACGTGAAAGATTTCTCCCCAGAAATACTCGGGGCCAAGGGCAATAGATCCCTCGAACGAGGCAGTGATTGGGAACCGATACATTGGACGGCGGCCTAAGACGAAATAAGAAGGATTGAACGAGCCAGGATCATGCGGCTGGCGTGATGTGGACATCGTAGCCGAGGGCCTGGAGCTTGCGCACGAGCCTGGAGGTGGCTTTGGTGGTGTCGAGACGGTCGAAGAAGGTTCCTCCGAGATCCCGGTAGGGTTCGCCGCGTTGGAGGATGAAGTAGACAGCACGAAGAAGGTCGGCGGCGATGGCGACGATGGCCTTCTTGGCGCCGCGCCGGGCCTTGAGGCGGAGGAACCGGGCCCGGAGGTAGCTGTTCTTCACGGAGATGGCTGGCCACGCGCACTGGACGAGCATCGCCTTCAGCCAGGGCGCGCCCTTGCGGATGCGCGTGCTCTTCCGCTTGCCGGCGCTCTCGTGCATCTGGGGGCAAAGCCCGGCCCAGGAGATCAGGTGCCCGACGGTGGGGAACCGGTTCATGTCGAAGCCGACCTCGGCGAGGAGGACGGGGGCGGCGGTGGGTCCGATGCCGGGGATGGTGCATAGAAGCCGCACCTGTTCACGCAGGGGATCGAGGTGGGCATCGATGCGCGCTTCAATCTCGGCGAGGGCGGCTTCGAGAGCTTCGACCTGCTTCAGGTGCAGGTCCACCATGAAACCATGATGGGAGCGGAAATGGCCCTGGAGCGCCTCGACCAGCTCGGGCTGCTTGCGCTTGGCCTTCCCGAGGGCGAGTCCCGCGAGCCGGTGCGCGTCGCGCTCGCCCTGGATCATCGCGCGGAGCATGGCCCGCCCGCTCTTGCCGAGGATGTCGGAGAGGACACCCGTGAGCTTGAGGTCGGCGTCCTCCAGCGTCTTCTGGATGCGCTGGGTGTGGCGGCCGATCTCCCGCGTCAGTTGCGTATGGGTTCGGGTGAGGTCCCGCAGTTCCTGGGTCGGGCGATCCGGCACGAAGCTCGGCGCGACCAGGCCGTGGGCCAGCAGTTCGGCCAGCCATTGGGCGTCGTTCACGTCGGACTTGCGGCCGGGTACCTGGCGCACGTGCATCGGGTTGGCCAGGAGCAGCGCGAAGCCAGCTTCGAGCGCGTGCCACACGGGCTTCCAGTAGATGCCCGTGGATTCCATGACGACGTGGCTGCACTCCGCCTGGGCGAGCCAGGCGCTCAGCTTCATCAGCCCTCGAGCGGTCGTCAGGAACGTCCGCACCTCCGCTTGGACCTTTCCTTTAACGAGCACTCTCCGGCAGGCCACGACGGAGTCCTTGTGCACGTCCAGCCCCGCGCACTTGGGGTGAAGCACTTGCATGGGCCACCTCCGTGAGAAGACCGGCGTCGAGCCCATCCGTTCGGACTCTAAGACACGCGCTCTGGAACCAAGGCTCCAGGCTGCAGAAGGGGGTGCTCGACGGGCTCCGGGTCCAGCTAACGAGCGGGCTTGTTCGCACCAAGGACATCCCGACCTCCGTGCCGGCGGCCCTGATTCTGCGCCTATTTCGTACGAAGGGGCCCCGCATTGCGGGGTGGGCAGTTAACGAATGAAGCTAACCGGCCCCGCCTGCACCGAGGCGCTGAGCGGAGCCGAGGAAGCGAGAAGTTGAGAGGGAGCGAAAGGCAATGCAGGCAGGGCCCGAGTTGAGCTGAGGGTTAGGCCTTGCCACCATGTTGAACCCATGCATCTGGAAGATAATAGACGGAGTATGGATCGTTTGAATGTCGATGGCCATTCTTGCGAAGCCAGCGAACCACCTTTTGATACCAAGAATTGAATGAAGTGATGTCATAACCTAGCCCATCCGGACTGGCGAATGATTTTGCCCAATAGACTCGACCATTCGAATGTGGAACTTCGAAGTTATGCCGCAAGTACTCGATGGCCGGAGCAGTTGACCTGTCGGCAATGTAATACCAACCACGATGTTCAATTACAGGGGCGTGATCTAACACTCGACCGAGTGTTGGTTCCCACGGAAAATTTTCATTAGATATGAGGAATTGCCACTCGTTTGAACTTCGTGGTGGGAGATTCTGAATTTCAAGTAGCTCAGGCGATGAGGCAAAAGCCCGGAAAATGCGAATGGGCGCCGTCGACTGGAGGAATTCCAGGAACATAGCCTCGTCCTTCTCTGTAAGGGCGATGAGGGTTTGTTTGCCCATGAGAGGCCTAACGGACGAAGTTAACCGGCCCAGCAGGCGGCCGGAGGATGAACGGAGACGAGGACGCCGCGTGAAGAGAGAGCACGGCGGCAACTCGCTGCTGGGTCCGGGTTGAACGGATGGTTAGGCGAAGAAACAAGATCACTCCCAGTGGTTGATCTTGGCCAGGATCATGACGCACGAGATGAGAATGGCCAGTGGAGCAGCCCACTTACCGAAATTGATTAACCTCGCAACGTTTGGGTCCAAAGTTCCCTTTCGGGACATTCGAAACGCATAGAAGGTAACAACCGAGCAAAGGGCGATTGTGATGAGTTCATCAATGATGGAGGCAATCGTTGGATTCAATTCGTACTCCGGCTGGTGCGCCTAACTAGAAATTCTGCGACAAGCAGGTTTGGATAATTGTCGCCGTAATGTTGTTACGGCGTCAGGGGCGGTGTTGACCAAGCTTGGGTTGGGGTTGTCGGTGTTCATTACACAATCATAATGCGGGACGGATTACGTGGCTCGCTTGGGGTGAACCGTAGGCGAGCCTGCAACCAGGGAGGACGGCCCACACGGTGGCAGGGGGTCTGGATTGGCTTCTCTGGGGGTTGACTTTCGCCAAAATTACGCCATGTTCGGGGTCCACGTTCTGACGCCTTCCGCGGGCTCGCCTGCGGGGGCTGGGCGCGTCTTATTCGCACGGGTTTTTGATGGAAAGCGCGGTCTCTGCTGCACCCAGGCTTCTGGATCAGGTCCATGCGGCGATCAAGGTCCGCCATCTGAGCCGGGCGACGGACGAAATCTACACGCGCTGGATCCGGAGCTTCATCCTCTTCCATGGCAAGCGGCATCCGCGCGAGATGGGCGCGGAGGAGGTGGAGGTCTTCCTCTCCCACCTGGCGGTGCGGGGCGGCGTCGCCCCGGCGACGCAGAACCAGGCCAAGGCGGCGCTCCTCTTCCTCTACAAGGTCGTGCTCGGCATCCAGCTCCCATGGCTCCACGGCGTGGTCCAGGCCAAGGTCACGCCCCGGCTGCCGGTGGTGCTCACGGTGGCCGAGGTGGGCCGGCTGCTCGACCACATGGACGGCACCATGGGGCTCTTCGCCCACCTGCTCTACGGCACGGGGATGCGCCTGAAGGAGGGCCTCCACCTGCGGGTCAAGGACCTCGACTTCGAGCGGCGCGAGGTCATCGTGCGGGAGGGGAAGGGCCGCAAGGACCGCATCACCATGCTCCCCGAGCTGCTGGTGGCGCCGCTCCAGGCGCACCTGGCGCGGGTGCGGGCGCTCCATGCGAAGGACCTGGAGGAAGGCTGCGGCGAGGTGTGGCTGCCGGACGCGCTGGCGGCGAAGTACCGCGGGCTGGGCCGGAAATGGCCGTGGCAGTGGGTCTTCCCGTCGAGGTGCCGTTCCACGGATCCCGCCTCCGGCGTCCTCCGCAGGCACTTCCTCTATCCCGAAAGCGTCCAGCGGGCGATCCGCGGCGCCGCGGCCCTCGCCGACCTCGCGAAGCCCGTGTCCCCGCACGTGCTGCGCCATTCCTTCGCCACCCACCTCCTCGAGGCGGGCTACGACATCCGCACCATCCAGGAGCTGCTCGGGCACCAGCACGTGGAGACCACCATGATCTACACCCACGTCCTCAACCGCGGCGGGAACGGCGTCACCAGCCCCCTGGACCGCGCGGGAACGAAGGTGTTCAGGGGATTCTGACCTCCGGGACGGCGGACGCCCCCGGGGAACCCGGCTCCGATTCATCCCATGCAAATGCTAGACTGATGCGGTTCTACGGGAGTCCGCATGTTTGATCTATCGGGCAGGATCGCCCTCGTCACGGGCGCCAGCCAGGGCATCGGCGAGGCCATCGCGCGGCAGCTCGCGAAGCAGGGGGCGACGGTGGTCCTGGCGGCGCGGACGGAGGCGAAGCTGGTGGCGGTGCAGGCGGCCATCGGCGAGGCGGGCGGGAAGGCGGACCACGTGGTCATGGACCTCGCGAGCCCCGACAGCGTGCGCGCGGCCGTCGCCACGGTGCTGGAGCGCCACGGCGCCCTCCACATCCTCGTGAACAACGCCGGCATCACCCGGGACAAGCTCCTCATCCAGATGAAGGAGGAGGACTTCGACGCGGTGGTGGACACCAACCTGAAGGGCGCCTGGGTGGCCATCCAGGCCGCGACGAAGCCCATGATGAAGCAGCGCTGGGGCCGCATCGTCAACATCGCCTCGGTGGTGGGCCAGATGGGGAACGCCGGGCAGAGCAACTACGTCTCCGCCAAGGCCGGGCTGATCGGCCTCACCAAGTCGGTGGCCCGGGAGCTCGCCTCCCGCAACGTCACCGTCAACGCCGTCACGCCGGGCTACATCGAGACCGACATGACCGCCGGCCTGAGCGATGACGTGAAGGCGGAATTCACGAAGCAGATCCCGCTGGGCCGCATGGGCTCGCCCGCCGACATCGCCGCCGCCGTCGCCTTCCTCGCCTCCGAGGAGGCCGGCTACGTCACCGGCCAGACCCTGTCGGTGAACGGCGGCATGCTGATGCCGTGAAGGTGCCCGGCGCCCGGAGCCCCACCCTCGCCCGCCTGAAGCCCCGCTGGGCCTGGATCCTGCTGGCCTGCGGGCTGCCCTGGGCCCTCCTGCCCTTCCCCCAGAACGCCGCCCTGAGGACGGCCCTCGTCTTCTCGGCCATCGCCTTCTGGTTCGCGCTGCTGGTGCTCAGCCTGCTGGGCCTGCGCTGGGCGTGGCGGAAGTGGATGTTCAAGGTGAGCCGGCGGCTGCTGCTCATCCTCGCCCTCCTCAGCGTCCTCCCCGTGTTGGGCCTCACCACGCTGTTCCTCTCCCTGGGGTGGCTGGGCATCGGCGGCCAGGTGAGCCGGACGATCCTCGGGAACCTCAAGGCCGCGGAGGCCGCCATCAAGCGGGCCAACGAGGATCCCCGGGACGTGGTCGCGCTGGAGGCCCTGAAGGGCTTCGGCGAAGGGCAGGTCGTGCGGGTCGGCGCTCTGCCCGAGGGCGTCGAGCCCGGCTTCGTGGGCCTCGTGTGGAACCAGGACGGACCCATCAAGGGCAAGGGCGTCTTCCTCCGGGCGGTGAGCCAGGAGCCCGGCGGCTACCGCCTGCTGAACCTGAGCCTGGGCAGCCTCGCGAGCCAGGGCGGCGGCCTCTGGGGCGGGCGCGTGCACTACCGCGTGGACCGGGTGGCGCACCTCGACGCCAAGGGACGGCGCAAGCCCGCCGTGAAGGTCGGGGAGGGCGACGACCTGCCCCTCATCCTCTCCCGCCAGGAGGCCCTGGCCGCCTGGTCCCAGGGCCAGCCCCTGGAGGGTTCGGGCCTCTTCCACCCCTTCAAACTGCCCGCGGTCTCCACCCGGGTGCGGGACTGGAAGGACGGCAGCGAGCTGCTGCTCACCGCCAAGCCCGAGACCAACCTCGTGGAGCTGTTCAAGGGCTACGGCTTCGACAGCGGCAACCGCTCGGCGGAAACGGCCCTGGTCATAGGCGTCGTGATCCTGCTGCTGATGATGCTCTTCGTGTTCCAGTGCGGCGCCACCCTCATGGGGCTCTACCTCGCGCACCAGCTCGGCCGCAGCGTGGACGACCTCTTCGCCGGCGTGGGCCGCCTCTCCGGGGGCGACTTCGGCGCCCGCATCCGGCCCCGCACCCGGGACCAGGTCGGCCAGCTCGCCCTCGCCTTCAACCAGATGGCCGCGCGCATCCAGGAGTCCATCGCCGAGCGCCAGGTGCGCCTCAAGCTGGAGGAGGAGCTGCGGGTCGCGCGGGAGGTCCAGATGCACCTCCTGCCCGACATCCCCGCGCTCGCCCACGGCGCGGCGGTGCACGCGACCCTGCAGCCCGCCAAGGAGGTGGCCGGCGACTACTACGACCTCTACCGCCTGGCCGACGGGCGCCTGGCCTTCCTCATCGCCGACGTGAGCGGCAAGGGCACGTCGGCCGCCTTCTACGCCGCGGAGACCAAGGGCGTGCTGGCGGCCCTGGACAAGGTGAAGCGCGGACCCCTCGAAGTGGCCGCGCGGCTCAACGAGATCTGGTGCGAGGGCCATGGCCGGCGCGTCTTCATGACCATGGTCTACGGCCTCTTCGACCCGGGCACGGGGGACTACCAGTTCGTGCGTTGCGGCCACCCGGCGCCCCTCCTGCGGCGCGCCGACGGCCGCGTCGAGGCGGTGCCCTCCCGCGGGATCGGCATCGGCCTCAGTCCCAGGGAGTTCGAGGCCCACACCGACGTGGCCGAGGGCCGCCTCGAACCCGGCGACGCCCTGCTCTGCTACACCGACGGCCTCAGCGAGGCCGCGGACGCCGAAGCCCGCCTCTTCGGCGAGGCCCGCATCGCCGAGGTCCTGGCGGCCTCCGCCGACGGCATCCCCGAGCGGCTCCTGGCCGCCGTGAACGCCCACACCGGCGGCGTGGCGCCGGAGGACGACCTCACGCTGGTGGTGCTGCGGCGCTGAGGGGCCTCAGCCCTCGATCCGCGCCCGCCGCGACCCGTCCAGCCATTGGAGGGAGACCTCGGCGTCCGCCACGGCCTTCCCCGCCGATGTGACCGGCTGCCCGTCGGCGTCCCGGACCAGCACGAAGCCCCGGGCCAGCGGGCCCTTCGGGTCCAGGCCCTCCAGCCTCGCGCGGAGGAGCTCGGCGCGGCGGGCGGCTTCGGCGAGGCGCTTCTCCACCGCGGGCAGCAGCCGGCGCGAGGCGAACTGGACGCGGGGCCGGTCGGCCTCCAGGCCTGCGGCGCCGGCCCGGGCGAGGCGGGCGCGCAGGTGCCCGAGGCGCTGGGCTCCCAGGTCGAGACGGCGTGCGGGATGGGCGCCGAGGAGCCGGGCGTGCAGCGTCTCCCGCCGCGCGGCGAGGGCCCGCAGGCGCTCGGGGACGGCGCGCATGCCGGGGCTGTCCATCAGCAGGTTGAGGGTGCTCTCCAGGCCCCGGAGCCGCCAGTCCATGCGGTTCGAGAGCGCCTCGGCCCGCCGCCGCAGCTCGGCGACGAGCCGCGCCCGGTCCGGCGTGGCCAGCTCCGCGGCCTGGCTCGGCGTGGCGGCCCGGCGGTCGGCGGCGAGGTCCACCAGGGTGGTGTCGATCTCGTGGCCCACGCCGGTGACGATGGGGATCGGGCAGGCGGCCACCGCCCGCACCAGGGCCGGGTCGTTGTAGCCCCAGAGGTCCTCCAGGCTGCCGCCGCCCCGCACCAGCAGCACCGCGTCGCAGCCGAAGGCGGGGTCGCTGACCCATTCCAGGGCGCGGATGTTCTCCTCCGGGCTGCGCTCCCCCTGGGCGGAGGCCGGGGCCACGAGGAGGTGGACGCCCGGCGCGCGGCGCGCCGTCACCTGCAGCACGTCCCGCAGCGCCGCGCCGCCCAGGGCCGCCACGACCCCCAGCCGCTTCGGGAAGGCCGGCAGCGGCCGCTTCGGCCGGTCGAAGAGGCCCTCGGCGCGGAGCTGCGCCTCCAGCTCGCGCAGCCGTTGCTGCAGGTCGCCCACGCCGGCCAGCTCGCAGTGGGTGACCGCCAGGGAGATGGAGCCGCCGGCCACGTAGAGGTTCAGCGACCCCTTCACCACCACCCGTTCGCCGTTCCTCGGCGCGTGCTTCAGGAAGCGCTGCTGGCTGGCCCACACCGCGCACTTCAGGGCGGCGCCCTCCTCCTTGAGGGTGAAGTACCAGTGCTTCGTGGAGGCGCTGAAGTTGGACACCTCGCCCACCACGCAGACCGCGGCGAAGGGCGGCTCGATCCGCGCCTTGATCTGCTCCAGCAGGCGCTTGACGGACAGGGGCGTGTCCACGGTTGGCATCATGGTCGAGGAAGTGGGGGCAGGGGCACGACCCGGATCCGAGATTCCTCCACCACGACAAAGACGCCCTTCCACGTTTCCTGGGAACGGAGCGCGCCCAGGATCTTGGAGGCCGCAGCTTCCATGGAGGAGAGGGCGAAGCGGAGGAGGACCACGCTGCTCTGGGCAGGCAGGCTCCCGCGGAAGGCCAGCGCCCCGAAATCCTTGTCGAAGGTGAGCAGTATCCGGCCCTCTTCAGCCGCGAGGCCGAGCACGTCGACGTCCGAGGCTCCAGGAAGGGCCTCCTGGATCCACAGGACATCCAGTCCTTCCTGGCGGAGCCGCGCGATGACCGGACGCGGAAGGTTCTCGTCGGCGAGAAGACGCATCGCCGATCAGGCCGGGATCGGGTAGATCTTCTCGGACTTCAGCGCGAAGGCCGCGTAGGCCAGGCAGGCCTGCAGGTCCTCCCGCGCGAGTTGGGGATAGCCCTCCAGGATCTCCGCCTCGGGCATCCCGCCCGCCATGAGCTCGAGCAGGAACTCCACCGAGAGGCGCGTGCCGCGCACCGTCGGCTTTCCGCCGAGGATGTCCGGGTCGAGGGTGATGCGCGCCTGCCAGTCCATGGATGCCTCGGGAGCAGTATCGGGCGGGAGGGCCCTGGTCGCCAAGGCCGGGTGGCATTCCCGCCGGCGTGCGTCCTGCCCCGGCTGTGCGGCCCGTCAAGACGGGCGCCTGTCCGGAGGCTTTGTCCTGGCTGCCGCTGCCCCCTCGTCTTACGATGGTCCGCCCTTCCTGGAGTCCCCATGCGCACCTTCGCCACCCGCTGCCTCTGCCTCCTGGCCGCCGCCGCGCCCGCCGCGCTGCTGCAGGCCCAGACCAAGCTCCTGCGCTTCCCCGCCATCCACGGGGACCGCGTGGCCTTCACCTACGGCGGCGATCTCTGGACCGCCTCGGCCGCCGGCGGGGCCGCGACGCGGCTCACGGCCCACCCGGGCCTCGAGCTCTTCGCGCGCTTCAGCCCGGACGGGACGTGGATCGCCTTCACGGGCCAGTACGACGGCGACGAGCAGGTCTACGTGATCCCGAGCGGCGGCGGCGTGCCGCGCCAGCTCACCTTCTACCCGGCGGCGGGTCCGCTCACGCCCCGGGGCGGCTACGACAACCAGGTGATGGGCTGGACGCCGGACGGCAAGGGCATCCTCTTCCGCTCCCTGCGGGAGGCCGACGGCGTCGCCGTGAAGGGCCGCCTCTACACCGTGCCCCTGGAAGGCGGGCCCGCCACGCCGCTGCCCATGCCCGACGCCGGGGCGGGCGCCCTCAGCCCCGACGGGAAGTCGGTGCTCTACAGCCCGCGCTTCCGGGACTTCCGGCACTGGAAGCGGTACCAGGGCGGCTGGGCCCAGGATCTCTACCTTTTCGACCTGGCCACGAAGCAGCAGAAGGTCCTCGCCCCGAGCCCGCGCACGGAGCGGGACCCCATGTGGGTGGACGGCAAGGCCTGCTTCGCCTCGGACCGCACGGGGACGCTGAACCTCTTCGAGGCCGATCCCGCCAGCGGCGCGGTGCGGCAGCTCACGGCCAGCACCACCTGGGACGCGCGCTGGCCCAGCACCGACGGCACGCGCATCGTCTACGAGTCCAACGGCGAACTGCGCATCCTCGAGCCGGGGTCCGGGAAGGACACACCGATTTCCATCACCGTGCCCACCGACGGCGGCGCGAGCCGGCCCTCCCGGGTGAGCGCCGAGCGCCAGATCGAAGGCTGGGCCCTCAGCCCGAAGGGCGAGCGCGTGCTCATGGTGGCCCGGGGCGACGTCTTCACCCTGCCCCTCGAGAAGGGCCCCACCCGCAACCTGACGAACAGCTCCGGCGCTCACGACAAGCACGCCCGCTGGAGCCCCGACGGCCGGCGCATCGCCTTCGTCTCGGACCTCAGCGGCGAGGACGAGCTGTACTGGGTGGACGCCCAGGGCAAAGGGAAGCCCCAGCCCCTGGCGACAGGCTTCAAGGCCTACCTCTACGCCCCGGAGTGGGCGCCGGACGGCGCGCGGCTCGCGATCTCCGACAAGGACGGCAAGCTCTACGTCGTCACCGTGGCGGACCGCAAGTCGGTGGAGATCGCCGACGACGCCTACGGTGCCCTGCGGGACTTCGCCTGGAGCCCCGACGGCCAGTTCCTGGCCTACACGCTGGCCAACGGCAACGGCACGCGCAGCCTCCACATCTGGAGCGCCGACGGGAAGTCCCGCCGCGTCACGGACGAGATGCACGGCGTCTCCAGCCCGAGCTGGGATCCCGAGGGCAGGCTGCTCTACGTCCTCAGCCGCCGGGACTACGCGGGCCTGCTGAGCGCCACGGAGTTCGACGTGGCCACCGCCGCGGGCACGGGGGTCTTCGCCTACGTGCTGCGCCGGGACGGCGCCCACCCCTTCCCGCCGGAGAGCGACGAGGCCACGCCGTCGAAGGAGGAGGCGGCGGAGCCCAAGGCCGAGGCGCCGGGCGAAGGCAAGGGCGAAGGCAAGGGCGAGGCCCGGTCCGAAGTCAGGGCCCCAACGAAGCGCCCGGTCGTGCGCATCGATTTCGAAGGCCTGGCCGACCGCGCGGTGCGGGTGCCCGTCCCGGCGGGAAACCTCTCGGGCCTGGAAGCCACCCGGGGCCACCTGCTCTACCTCAAGTCCGAGGCGCCGCTCTACGGCGGCCAGGGCCCGGGCCGCGGCGCCCTCTGGATCTTCGACGCCAAGACCCGCAAGGAGACGGAGCTGGCCGCGGAGGTGCAGGGCTTCGCCCTCAGCGCCGACGGGCAGAAGGTGCTGGTCCGCACGGCGCCGCCCGCGGGCGCAGGAGGTTCCGGCAGCGCCCAGGGCGGCGCGGCCGGCGGCGGCTTCGCCCTCCTGGACGCGAAGCCCGGCGCCAAGGACCGCAAGACGGTCTCCACCCGCGACCTGATGGTGGACCGCGTCCCCCAGCAGGAGTGGGCGCAGATCTACGACGAGGTGTGGCGGCGCTACCGGGACTTCTTCTACGTGCGCAACATGCACGGCGTCGACTGGAAGGCCCTGCGGGAGCAGTACCGGCCCTGGCTGGCCCACGTCACCCACCGCAGCGACCTCACCTACGTGCTGACCGAGCTCATCGCCGAGCTCAACGTGGGCCACACCTACGTCGAGGGCGGCGACGCCTTCCTGCCCGAGCGGGCCAAGGTCGGCCTGCCCGGCGCCACGTTCACCTTCGACGCCTCCGCCGGGCGCTACAGGCTCGGAAAGATCTACCGGGGCCAGAACGAGGAGCCGAAGTACCGCAGCCCGCTGACGGAGGTCGGCGTGGACGCCCACGAGGGCGACTACGTGCTGGCCATCGACGGCCAGGAATTGAAGGCCGGCGACGACCCCTACCGGATGCTGCGGAACAAGACCTTCGCCGTGACGCTGACCCTGAACGCCAGGCCCTCGATGGAGGGCGCGCGGCAGGTCGCCTACCGGCCCATCGACAGCGAGGCCGCCCTGCGCTACCTGGACTTCGTGCTGACCTCGAAGGAGAAGGTGGACAAGCTCAGCGGCGGCAAGGTGGGCTACCTGCACCTTCCCGACATGGGCGGGCCCGGCCTGCAGGAGTTCCTGAAGTGGTACTACCCGCAGATCCGCAAGGAAGGCCTGCTGGTGGACGTGCGCGCCAACGGTGGCGGCAACATCAGCCAGATGGTCCTCGCGCGGCTCTCGAAGAAGCTGTGGGGCACCCGCTTCGGCTACGCCTCTGAGTTCCCGACCACCTACCCCAGCACGGTCTTCCACGGGCCGATGGCCGCGCTCATCAGCGAGACCTCCGCCTCCGACGGCGACATCTTCCCCCACTACTTCCGCGTGGCCGGCCTCGGTCCGCTGATCGGCAAGCGCACCTGGGGCGGCGTCGTCGGCATCTCCAACACCGGCCCCCTCCTCGACGGCGGCAGCGTCTCCGTCCCCCAGAACGCCACCAACGCCGCGACGGGGGAATGGATCATCGAAGGCGAAGGCGTCAGCCCCGACATCGAGGTCGAGAACGATCCCGCGTCGGTGCTCGCCGGCCGCGACCTCCAGCTCGAGCGCGGCGTGGCGGAGGTGATGAAGCGGATGGCGGAGAAGCCCATGAAGCTGCCGACCAAGCCGGCGGATCCGGTGAAGGCGAAGTAGGGCGGTGTCAGGAATCGGCGGCGCGAGGGTTCCCAGCACTCGAGCCGCCGGTTCCATCCGCGTTCCCGACGTCCTGCGGCAGCCTGGGGGGCCGTGTGAAGACGTAGGCCATCCCAATCGATGTCAGGCAGATGGCCGGACCCTGGGAGGGGTGCGCCCCCAGGGCGAGCAGCCCGATGATCACGAAGAGTCCGGAACCGAGGGTCTGGACGACGGCCATCCACGGGTGGAACCGAACGTCCCCCGCCAGCGCGAACGCACGCCAGGCCAAGACGGCTGAGGGGATCGTCAAGATCAGGCGAACGTCCAGGGCCTCCCCGTCTTCCAAGCTGGAACAGCCGCCAACCCAGGCGAGGAGCACGGTCACAGACACGAGCAGCCATGCTACGACGCCGGCAGCGCGGATGGGGGGCGGGCGGAACCAGGCGCGAAGTCGAGACATGCCGTGTCAGGGATGCCCGAACCGCGATGCGGGTTCCTCACACCGCCCGCGCCGCCTCATTCAGCAGCTTCCACAACCCCTCGACATGCCGCCGCTCGGTGCCCTCGGCCCCGATGCTCACCCTCAGCATCTGCTTCCCCTTGAGCACGCTGGGCGTGAGGTACGCCTTCCCGCTGGCGTTCACGCGCTCGGCCAGCGCCAGGTTGTGGGCCCGCAGCAAGGCCTCGGCGCCCATGCCCTTGGGGACGTGGCGGATGCAGACGGTCTGGAGGGGCACGGGGGCGAGGCGCTCCCAGTCGGGGGCTTCGTCGACCTGCTCGCGGAACCACTGGGCGTTTGCGAGGTCTCTTCGTAGCCGCGCCTGGATGCCCTCCACGCCCTGGTCCTTCAGCAGGAACCACAGCTTCAGCGCCCGGAACCTGCGGCCCAGCGGGATGCCCCAGTCGCGGAGGTTCTTCACCTCGTCGTCCTGGGCGGTGCGCAGGTAGCTGGGGTTCGTGCTCATGACGCGGATCAGGTGCTGGGGGTCCTTCACGAAGTAGGCGCTGAGGTCGAAGCCGGTGCCCATCCACTTGTGGGGGTTCATCACCATCGAATCCGCCGCCTCGATGCCCTCCCACATCCAGCGGCACTCCGGCAGCACCATGGCCGTGCCCGCCATCGCCGCGTCCACGTGGAGCCAGAAGCGGAACTTCTCCTGGAGCCGCGCGATGTCCTTCAGCGGATCCAGCGCCGTCGTCCCCGTCGTCCCGATGGCCGCCACCACCGCGCAGGGCCGCCGCCCCAGGGCGATGTCCTCCTGGATGGCCGCGTTCAGCAGGTCCAGGCGCATCGCGTGGTTCTCGTCGGTCTCGATGAAGCGCAGGTGCACCCGACCGAAGCCCGCCAGCAGCGCCGCCTTCTCGATGGAGCTGTGGCCCTGGTCCGACGCATAGACCATCAGCTTCGTCGCCGTGCCCTGCAGCCCGCCCCGGTTCTGGCCGTAGTTGCTGGCCCGCTCCCGGGCGCAGATCAGCGCGCAGAGCGTCGCCGTGCTCGCCGTGTCGTGGATGACGCCGGTGAAGGCCGTGGACAGCCCCAGCATCTGCCGCAGCCAGTCCATCACCACTTCCTCGACCTCCGTGGCCGCCGGCGACGTCTGCCAGCTCATGCCCTGGGCGCCGAGCCCCGACGCCACCAGGTCCGCCAGGATGGACGCGAAGCTCGTGTTGCTGGGGAAGTAGGCGAAAAAGGACGGATGGTTCCAATGGGTGATGCCCGGCAGCACCTTCGCGTCCAGCTCCTTCACGATGCTGGCCAGCCCCTCGGGCTTCGCCGGCGGCGTCGCGGCATAGGCCTTCCGGATGTCCCCGGGCTTCACCGGGCTCATCACCGGGAAGGCCTCCAGCCCCTCGCGGTAGGCCGCGATCCAGTCCACCAGTTCGTGGCCCAGCTTCCGGAATTCCTCGGGGGTCATGGAGGGATTCTAGCGCCTGGGCTCTGGGCTTTGGCCAGGACGCAAGGGCACAGGGCGGGAAGAGCGACAGGAGGCCCGAAGCGCCACCCTCAACCAGAGCCCAATGCCGAGAGCCCAGCGCCCTACTTGAACGCGTTGCGTTCGGGGGCCTGGTCCGGCTCCGGCATCAGGTTCAGGCAGGCCCGCACCACCGCGTTCATGGCCGGCAGGCGGTGGCGCAGGTGGCAGCGGATGGGCACGGCTCTGGCGCCGAGCTGGGCCTTGGGCTGCAGGGCCGTGCGGCCCAGGCTGAGCCAGGCCGCCTTCAGCGCGATGGCGTCCTCGATCGTCTGCTGCAGGAGGCGCAGGTAGATGGGCGCCCCCGAGGCCGCCGCGGCCTTGTCGAAGCCGATGTAGTAGCCCACCGCGCCGTCCTGGTCCTTGAGGGTCGTGATGAAGCCCACCGCCTTTCCCGCCCCGTCCCGGGCCAGGTGGGTGCGGAAGCCGTCCCCGAGCTCGGCCGCCAGGCGCGGGATGAAGTCCGGGTGGAGGGAGGCCAGGCGGAACTTCTGGCCGTCGTGGACCTGGTGGTACAGGGCGTGGATGGTCGCCGCCTCCTTCGCCACGCCCTCCGCATCCAGGCGCTCCAGGGTGTAGCCCGCCTCGTCGAAGTCCTTGCGCACCTTCTTCACCGAGTTCCGGTAGCCGCCCCGCAGGTCCTTCAGGTAGTCCTCGAAGGAGGCCCAGGTCGGCGGGATCGTGAGCACCATGTTGGGCTCCGTGTCGAAGGCCTGGTAGGAGAAGCGCCGCAGCGCCCCGGCGGTGGCCTCCACCTCCGGTGTGAGGTCCTTCACCCACACCAGTCCGGTCTCCCCCAGCAGCTTGTCGGCGCGGCGCATCCGGTAGAGGGCCTCGGCCACGCCCGGCCACAGCGCCTCGGGATCCTCGCCCGCGGCGAAGGCCACCCCGTGGGGGCCCCAGGACAGCAGGTTGCCGCAGACCAGGATGCGGTCCTTCACCGTCCCGAGGGCGCTGCGCAGGGCCTTGGCGGCCGTGGGCTTGGGCAGGTCGTCCCCGCGGAGGTCCACGCTCTGGGCCGAGACCGCCGCCACCGGCCGCCCGTCCCGGTAGACCAGGGCGACGTGGGGACGCAGGTTCTCCGGCCGGGCGGATTCCAGGACCTGCAGGTAGGTGCGGGAGAGGTAGACCGAAGCCCCGGCGGTGAGCGCGTCCCAGTGCTCGGGGTTGAGCATGGCCACCGAGTCCGCCAGGGCGAAGGTGAAGCCCGAGGGCCGGTGGCGCTCGACGTGGGCGGCCCTGGCCTGGCGGATCCGGGCCGGGGTGGCCTTCACCTTGGCCGGCGCGGCGTTCACCGCCGCCCGGGCCTTGCGCGCCGAAGTCGCGGTCTCCGTGCCGGCCCTGGACGTGGCCTCCCGGACGCTGCCGGCGGTGGCCTTGGCCTTCGCCGTGGCCTTCTGCAGGGATGCCTTCACGCGGTCCTTCACGGCCATGGCTTCTCCAGGTTTTCCCCAGTGTAGGGGAGGCCCGCCCCGATAGAATCAACGGTCGGGAACAGGGACGCCCCCCGGGGCATCCGATCCCAAGACGGAGGAAGCATGAAGATCCTGGCGGCGATGCTCGTGGCGGCGGCCCCCCTGATGGCGCAGATGAACGTGAAGTGGGAGGAGAGCCTCGCGGCCGCCCAGAAGCGCGCCAAGGCCGAGAAGAAGATGATCTTCATGGACATCTGGGCCGAGTGGTGCGGCCCCTGCCAGCACCTGAAGAAGAACGTCTTCCCCACCCCCGAGGCCCAGGCCGCCCTGTCGCGGTACGTCCCCTTCAGCGCCCTCGCGCAGTACAAGGACGGCACCCCGCTGCCCGAAGGCACCGCCCTGGCCGAGCGCTTCCGCCTCGAGGGCTACCCGACGCTCATCATCCTCGACGCCGACGGCAAGGAGGTCCGCCGCCAGGTGGGCGCCTTCCGCACGGGGAAGGACCTCGCCACCTGGCTGGCGAAGTAGTCCTGGCCAAAGCCCAAAGCCCAAAGCCCAAAGCCGAGAACCTAGAGGTCCTTCACCCCCGCCGGGGGCGGATTGCGCTTGGGCATGCGCTGCTGGATGCCTTCCAGCTCGTCCTGCCGCGCGCCCATGCTGGGGCGGGGCGGCGGGGGCGGCGGCTTGGGATTGGGCGGCGGCGGCTTCGGATCCTGGATGAGGGACTGGAGGTCGTGGACGGCCTCGGCCTGGCCGGGCTCCTCCTTCAGCAGGCGCTCCAGCAGGGCCTTGGCCTCGTCCACCCTGTCGAGCTGCATCTGGGCGCGGGCGGCCAGCAGCAGGGCGGGGCCGCGCCAGGCGGGCAGGGGCCGCGGCGCGCCCTGGCCGATGAGGGGCGCGAGTTCCTGGAGCGCCGCTTCGGGATGCCCCGCCCGCAGCTCGATGAGGGCGGCGAGGAGCTGGTGCCGGGGCTTGGCGCTGACGGGCTTGAAGCGGCGGGCGGCCTCCAGGTCGCCCTTCTCCAGGGCGCGCTGGGCCAGCCAGGCCGAGACGCTGGGAGGCAGGGGCAGGTCGCCCGCCCGGGAGGGCGTGCCGATCCCCAGCGCCAGGAGGAGCCCCAGCACCGGGCGCCAGGCGGCGAGGGGCTTGCCGGCGCCGGCGAGCCACACGCCGAGGCCCAGCAGGGCGAGCCAGGCGCCCCACTCGGGATGGGCGGGCTGGCGGGAGCGGGAGACGGGCAGGGGCTCCTTCCCGGCGGCGAGGTCGGCGTAGCGCGCCGCCAGGTCGTCCTGCGCGTCCAGGGCCCTCCCGCCCGCGGCCTCGGCCAGGGCCTTCAGGAAGTTCGGCCGCGCGGCGCTGCTCAGCTCCTTCTCGTCGGCCTGCCCTTCGGCGCGGGGCACGGTGGCCGGCGTCGTGCCGCCCAGGCAGAGCGTGTCCAGGGGCAGGCCCGCGGCCCTGAGGGCGGCGACCGCGCGGTCCCGGGCCGCGTCGGCGGCCTCCCAGGTCTCCTCGCCGTCGCCGATCAGGAGCACCGCCGCGGGCTCGCCGGCGGGCACGGAGGCCGCCAGCTGGGCGAGGCCGCGGCCCAGGCTGGTGCCGGGGCTGCCGATCTCCCCGGGCCGCACGGCGCGGAGGGAGTCCCGCAGCAGGGCGCGGTCCTCGCCCGGGGGCACGAGGGGGATCGTGTCGCCGGTGAGCAGGGTGAGGCTGTAGCGCAGGCCCGGCTGGGGCCGGGCGAAGAGGCGGTCCAGCCCGTCCACCGCGGCCTGCCAGCGGGTGCGGCCGGCTCCGGTGCGGCCGCCGCCGGCGTCGGGGGCCAGCATGGACCGCGACGCGTCCACCAGCACGTGCACCGTCAGGCGCGGCACCTCGGGCCTGCCGTGGCGGGGCTCCGCGAGGCCGAGGCCGACGCCGAGGACGAGGAGCGCGAGGCCGACGCCCTGGACCAGGGGCAGCTGGCCGACGACCCGGAGGCTCAGGCCCGGCCGCAGGAAGACCGCGATCCCTGCTGCCAGGGCCAGCGCCGCGAGGCCCACCGCGGGCCACACCAGCTCGGGGTGGGTGAAGGGGATCACGGCTTCGCGCTCCCCTCGGCCGCCTCGAGGGCCGGATCGGCCGCCAGCCAGGCCGGCGCGCGGCGTCCGCGCTTGCGCGGGAGGTCGAGAAGGAAGGGCGCGGCCAGCAGGCCCGCCAGGGCGAGGAGGAGTCCGGCCAGGGGCGTGCCCTCGGTGGGCGGATCCACCGGCAGGGCGGTCTTCTCCAGCTTGTCGATGGCGGCGAGGCTGCGGGCCAGGCCGCCGGGATCGTCGGCGGCGAAGGCCTCGCCGTGGCCCAGGGCCGCCACCTTCTTCAGGGTCTCGGGGTCGTTGTCCACCCGGAGCTGGGCGAAGCCGCCCCCCTCGAGCGGATAGAGCGCCTCCTTCGTGCCCCCCAGCACCACGGTGTGGATGCGGATGCTGTGGTCCCGGGCCTCCTGGGCGGCTTCGAGGGCGTGGACGCGCCCGCGGTTCTCGGCGCCGTCGGTGAGGAGGAGGATGACGCGGCTGCGGGCCGGGCTCTCGGACAGGCGGCGCACGGCCGTCATGAGCCCCGAACCGATGGCGGTGCCGTCGTCCCGGCTCTCGATCTGCAGGCCCCGCAGGATGCGCATGAGCCGGCCGTGGTCGGCCGTGAGGGGCGACAGCGTCACGGGATGGGCGCTGAAGACGATGAGGGCGAAGCGGTCGTCGGCGCGCTTGGCGATGAAGGCCGACAGCAGGCTGCGCGCGGCGTCCCAGCGGCTCTGCTTGCCGTCGTCGAGGGCGCGCATGGAGCTGGACCCGTCCAGCACCACCGCGAAGTCCACCACCGGCGCCATGCCCCGCACCGGCGAGCGCCACTCGGGGCCCGCGGCGGCCAGCACCAGGGCGAGCAGCACCGCCGGGGGCAGGAGCTGGGCGCTCCAGCGCGCGAGGAAGGAGGCGGGATGGGAGCCGGGGATGCCCCAGCGGTAGGGCCGCGTCCAGACGAGCCAGAGGCCCGGCAGCAGGAGCAGCAGGGCGAAGGGATGGCGGACGTCCATCACGGCGTCGGCCCCTTCCGTCCGGGGCGGGAGTCCTTGCCGGACTTGCGGTGGGGCTCGAGGGCCTGGAGCAATTCCTCGGCCCTGGCCCGGGGCGGCTCGGTGCCTCCGAAGCGCGCGGCGTCGAGGCCTTCGGCCCAGGCGGCCCAGGCATCGAGCTGGAGGCGGCGGAAGGCCGGGGGCCCCCAGGCCCGGGCCTCGTCGCCGAAGACCCTGGCCAGCAGCTCCCGGCCCGCCCCGTGGGAGGCGTCCAGGGCCGCGCGCTGGCGGGACTTGGGGGGCCAGGCGGCGGCGAAGGCGCGGCGCGCCTGGCGCCAGGCCCGGCCGGGACCGCCCCGGCGCACGCGGCGGAGGATCCAGGCTGCGAGCCCGAGGACGGGCAGGGCCGCGAGGGTGGCCCAAAGCCAGGGGAAGGGCAGGGGCTCGAGGCGGTCCTGGAAGCCGCCGCCCACGCCCTGCCAGTCCGCGCCGTAGGCCGTGGTGCGCGGCACCTGCAGCCGCAGCTCCGGCGTGCGGCGGCCGTCGCCCAGGTCCACGGGCGGCACCACCACGAGGCCCGGCACCAGGGGCTGCACCGTGAGCTTCCAGCCGCGGCCGTCCTTGGTGGCCTCGACGCCGCGCAGCGCCAGGGGACCGAGGTTCTCGTCCCCGGGCCGTGGCAGGGGGGGCGCCGCGGGATCGGACTCCACCAGCTCGAGCACGGCCATCTGGCCGAAGGCCAGCTTCTCGGGGGCCTTCCACTGGGGCGCGGCGGCGAGGGGCAGGGCGGCGAGGAGACCAAGCGCCAGCTTCACGCGCCACCTGCTTTCAGCCACTGCCCCATGCGGTGCACGGGGTCCTCCAGGGCGTTCCAGGTCTGGCGCTCCACGGTGGCGGGCAGGCCAGGATCGGGCCACACGGCGTTGCGGTGCAGGCTCCAGCGCTTCTTCGGCAGGCGCGGATCGAACCACACCACCTTGTGCCGCGCGGCGATGGGCTTGAGGAGGTCGCCCAGGCCCTGGAGGCCGGCGCCGTTGCTGAAGAGCCAGAGCCGGTGGCCCTTGCCGTGCTCGCCCCAGTGACCCAGGGCCTCCTGCCAGCCCGCGGGCGTCGGCATGGCCGGGGGCCGCTCGGCGAGGCGCTCCAGCAGGCGCAGGCCGTAGGCCTTGCCGCGCTTGGGGGCCAGGCGCAGGGCCGGCGTGCGGCCGTCGCCGGGGACGATGAGGCCGATGCGGTCGCCGGTGGCCTGGATGGTGGCGCAGGCGGCGCCCATGAGCTCCAGGGCCCAGCGGATGGGCGTGACGGGGTCGCCCAGGTACATGGAGGGCGAGGGGTCCACCACCAGCCAGAGGATCAGCTCGCGGCTGGCCTCGAAGCGCTTGATGACGGGCTCGCCCGTGCGCGCCGTCAGGGGCCAGTTGATGAGGCGGGGATCATCGCCCACCTGGTAGGGCCGGTTCTCCACGAAGGTGAGGCCCGAGCCCTTCACGAGGGAAGGATGCAGCCCCTCGGTGCCGCCCCGCAGCCGCGTGCGCAGCCGCAGGGGCAGGCGCCGCAGGCGGGCGAGGAAGCGCTTGGGGAGGGGCATGGGACGATCTTAGCCGTCCCCGCACGTCCAGATGGAGATCACCTCACTCCGGCAGCCGCAACCCCTCCAGCCCCGTGAGCACGCCTTCCAGCGGCGCCTTGATGACGGTGCCGAGGGTGACGCTGCCACCTGCCTGGGGCCCGAGCTTCAGGACCCACGTGCGCACGCCGGGCCGGCGCTCCTCGCCGGGCGTGGTGTCGGGGGTTGCGCTGATCTTCAGCTGCTCGACGGTGGATTTCAGGATGCGGTCCTGGACTTCGATTTCCACCGCTTCGGTCGTGTCGTTGGCGGCCTCCAGCTTCTCCTTCAGCGTCCACTGCCGCTCCTTGGTGAAGGTGCCCACCTGCTCCTTTTTCGCATCGACCCGCGTGTAGCTGGCCCGCAGGCCGCGGTAGGGACCGAACCCCAGCTCGAAGGGCTGGCCCGGCGCGGGCATCGCGAGGTGCGTCTGCCCCAGCCGCGCCGTGCCGGCGTACTGGACGACGGCGGCATTGGGGAAGAGGGGGATGCCCGACGGCGTGGCGAAGCGGGCCACCTGGTAGACCGTGGGATCCAGGCGGGGCGTGGCGAGGAGGTGCAGCTCCGGCGCGAGGTCCTTGGAGACCACCTTGAAGCGGTGGGGCTCGCCGTCGGAGGGGACCTCCTTGGCGCCGTCGAGGGTGAACGTGGTGGCGAGGCCCTGGGCCTCCTCGAGGGTCTGGACGGAAGCCTCCTCCGTGGCCTCCATCGGCGGAGGCGGAGACGGCGGCGCGGTCCAGCCGGTCCGTGTGTCAGCGACCGATGCACCATCCAGGAGGTACTGGTTCTGCGTGGACGAGGTTCCGGCAATACCCGGGGCCAGGTTGAGCACCCCCGCCATGTCCCGCCCTTTGGGCAGGGCCTGGACCGCGAAGGGCATCCAGGCCGCTTCCTGCGCCTTCGCGAACTTGGGCACCGCCAGGCTCCGGCTGGCCCGCGCGTTGGAGATCTCCACCTTCACGCCCTCCCAGTCCTCGCCGCTGGTCTGGGTGATGGCGGCGTAGAGCACCAGCTCGAGCTTCTTCCGGTCCGAGCTGAGGCGCGCCTCGTAGGCGGGCGTCCAGCGGGCGGCGCGGGTGCGGTAGCTGAGTTCCAGCTCCACGTCGCCGGCGCGAGGCACGGTCACCTCCACCGTCGCCCGGCTGGGGGCCTGGCGGCTGCCGCCGCTGCGCTTGGCGAGTTCGGCCTGGAGGCGGCCTTCCTCCTCGGCGAGCTTCTCCAACTCCCGCTTGCGCTTCCGCTCGCGGCCCAGGATCTCGTTCTGCCGCGCGCCGAGCCCCTTGCTCAGCTCGACCACCGTCGTGGCATTCGGGGCGGCAGACGCCATCTTCACGGAGATGTCCTTGTCGTAGGCGGCGGCGAGGCCGCGGAGGAAATTCAGCTCCTGCTGCAGGGATTCGCCCTCGGCCTCCAGGGCATCGCGCCGGTCCCTCAGGCCCTCGCGCTCTTTGAGGAGGGCCTTGTACTCCGGCGTCTCCGTCACCACGCGCACCTCGGCGTTGACGGCCAGATCGCCCAGCTTCGAACCCTCGGGGCCCTTCGCGCTCACGCGGAGATCGTCCAGGCCGAGCCCCGGAGGCAGGTCCTTGATCATCAGCTTCGCCGTGCCGGCGCCCGTGATGCGGGCCTGGCCCACGCGGGTGACCCAGGCCTCGTCGGGGTGGAGGCGCACCCGGGTGATGGGGGCGTCCACCACCGTCTGCGCGGCGAGCGAGAGGCAGAGGAAGGGCAGGGCGATTCGGACGTTCATGGAAGCTCCTTGTCGAGGGTTGAATGCGATGGTGGGGACGTTGGTGCCAGGCCGGGTCCGGTCCCGTCGCCGAAACTCCGCGAAGGCTTCACGCGGCCGCAACAGGACCCGTCGCAGACTTCCTGACGGAGCTCTTCGACATGGACCAGGCGCGGCGCATCGGCCAGCACATCCTCATCGAGCGCGTGGCGCTGGATCCCTTCGGCAGCCTGCACCGGGCCGTGAAGCTGCGGGACGGGGCCTACGACCGCCATGCCCTGGTGCGGCTCTACAACGGCGAGGTGCTGCGGGGCAGGGGTTTCGACGCGCGGCTGCACAAGGCGGGCTGGGTGATCCACGATCTGCCGCGGGAATGGGCCTGCGGGCGGAAGTGGCGCATCGACGACGCCGACGAGCCCATCCTCTCCTGCGATTTCACGCCGGGGCTCACCCTGGCGTCCCTGGTCCGGAAGGCGGCCCGCGCGCGCCAGCCCCTGCCGCCGCGCTTCGTGCTGGCGGTGCTGCAGCGGGTGGCGGTGGGCCTGCGCTTCATGCGGTCGAAGGACGTGGGCTTCGGGGTGCTGAGCCCGCACGCGGTCTGGGTCGGCTTCGACGGCGTGGCCCACCTGCTGGACGCGCCCATGGCCCCCTTCCTCGCGGAGGGCATCTCCCGCATGCCGGAGGCCCGCATGGCCCTGCTTCCCTTTCTGGGCCTCGGCGCGGACGAGCCCGAGCGGCGGGACTGCTTCCAGCTCGGGGCCCTCGCCTACACGGCCCTCACCGCCTCGGTGCCGCCGGGCTATCGCGCCCTCTGCCACGGTGCCGCGCCGGAGCTGGCCCCGCGCCGGAGCCCCTTCCCGGAAGGCCTCCGTCGGCTGATGGCGCGGCTCGTGGGCAGCGAGGACGCCTTCCCTTCCCTGGCGGAGGGGTGCGCCGCCATCGATGCCCTGGCCTTCGGCCTCGACCCGGACTTCGAGTGCGGCGCCGTGGCCCGGGCGGTCCACCTGCGGGCGAACCATCCCGACCTCCATCGCCAGCAGGCCCGGGACCTGAAGCGCGAGGCCCGTGCCGACTGGGGCGCCTTCCTGGCGATGGAGCGGATCCAGCGGCAGCATGACGAAGCCTTCCGGGAGGCGGCCCTGGGCCGCGGGTTGATGGCGGGAGTGACCGGCTGAAGGCCTACCACTTCACCCGCACCCGGTACGTGAGCGTGGCGCTGCCTTCGGCCGGAACCGGCACCATGAACTTCGCGGTGCCGCTGGCGGCCTTGGTGTGGGGATGGGACTCGCTGAGCATCTCCCAGTCGCCGGGGATGGGTTCCAGCACGGTGACGGTGACGGCCTCCTTCTTGGCGTTCTTCAGCTCCACCTCGAAGGCGGCGTCGTAGATGTAGTTGTAGCGCCCGCTGCCGCCCACCTTCCTGAAGTCGGTCTGCTTGCGCCGGGCGGTGACGTCGAAGGCGTCGCCGAGCTTGAGGCGGACCACCTCGTTCTTCGGCGTGTGGTCGACGTTGTCCTCGCCGATGAACTGGGCGCGGCCCTCGGAGTCCTTCTTGTAGACCCGGACGATGCCCTTGGGCATGGGTTTCCCGAGGTTGGACGCCTCCTTGTTGTCGAACTCCACGAAGACGCCGATCTTCAGCTTCTCGCCGGTGTCCTGGAAGGAAGCCGTGTAGTTGGCGCCCTGACCGGAAAGCAGGAACTCCTTCCGGACCGGCACGGCATACCCAGCGAGGAGGGCCACCTGCTTGGTCTGGTTTTCCTGGATGGTGGTGGGACGGTCGAGGGTGTAGAGGTGGTACTCGAAAAGGCCCTCCTCCTTCATCTGGGGGGCCGTTGCCCCCGCCACGACATGCACTACTGCCATCCCGTCCAGTTCAAAGTTGCCCCGCTCCTTCACCCGATTCACGTCCCCGGCGACGAGTTGAAGGGTGGCGCCCGGATAGCTGGCGCCGCTGGTGTTGGTCAGCGTCGCCCAGCCGTTGAGATCCAAGGTCTTCTCGTCGCTGGACAGGTTCGCCACGTAGTCGGCCTTCCATGCGAGGCCCGAAGTGAGGTAGCTGAGCTCCAGTCTCTGTGCTTTATCGGCGCCGGAATTGAGGGTCAGGACTAGGGTCGGCCGCGCCCTGAGGTTGGCGGGGACCTTCGGGAACACGAGGCGGCCTGGAATGGAGGTCTCGATGCGGTCGGCGAACCGGAGCACCGTGCCGGAGTTCGTGGCGAGCACCGTGGCCTCCTCGCGCATCTCCTTCGAGCCGGGCCCGTCAGGGTTGGGCTTCATGGAGACCACCGTGACCTTCTCGCCCACGTACTTCTCCAGCAGCTTCTGGGGTGACAGCAGGTCGAAGTCGAAGTTCTGCTCGATGACGAAGAAGACCTTCGGCTCCGTGAAGTTCTTCAGCAGCGCCGTCTCGGGCCGGATCTGCGCCGACACCTCCTGGAAGGCCAGCCGCGACTCCCCCTTCGGCAGCCGCACCTCGCGGGTGTCCTTCACCAGCGCCAGGTTCGCGTTGTAGATCGTCACCGCCAGGGCCTTCTGGTCCTTGAGGGTGGTGACGGTTTCGCCGGGGCTTTGGGCAGCCAACGTGAGCGACAGCAAGGCGAGCAGAGCAGGGCGCATGGGACCTCGGGATGGGCGTAGGCCGGAGGATGGGGTTCGGGAGTGCTGCAGCCTCACCACTTCACCCTTACCCGATACGTGAGCGTGGCGCTGCCTTCGGCCGGAACCGGCACCATGAACTTCGCGGTGCCGCTGGCGGCCTTGGTGTGGGGATGGGACTCGCTGAGCATCTCCCAGTCGCCGGGGATGGGTTCCAGCACGGTGACGGTGACGGCCTCCTTCTTGGCGTTCTTCAGCTCCACCTCGAAGGCGGCGTCGTAGATGTAGTTGTAGCGCCCGCTGCCGCCCACCTTCCTGAAGTCGGTCTGCTTGCGCCGGGCGGTGACGTCGAAGGCGTCGCCGAGCTTGAGGCGGACCACCTCGTTCTTCGGCGTGTGGTCCACGTTGTCCTCGCCGATGAACTGGGCGCGGCCCTCGGAGTCCTTCTTGTAGACCCGGACGATGCCCTTGGGCATGGGTTTCCCGAGGTTGGACGCCTCCTTGTTGTCGAACTCCACGAAGACGCCGATCTTCAGCTTCTCGCCGGTGTCGCCATAGGAATTCGAGTAGTAGTGGCTCTGCCCCTGGAGCAGGAACTCCTTGCGCACCGGCACGGACGACGCGCCCAGCAGCGCCACCTGCTTCGTCTGGTTCTCCTGGATCGTGGTGGGACGGTCGAGGGTGTAGAGGTGGTACTCGAAGAGGCTCTCCTCCTGCATGGCGGGCGCGGCGGCGGGGGCCATGGCGCCGTTTTTGGCCATCATCCGGTAGGCCACGTCGGGCTTCTCCTTCGCCCGGTTCACGTCCCCGGCCACGAGCTGCAGCGTCGCGTTGGGATAGCTCGCGCCGCTGGTGTTCGTGAGGGTCACCCAGCCGTTGAGGTCCAGGCTCTTCTCGTCGCTGGCGAGGTTGGCGACGTAGTCGGCCTTCCAGGCCAGCCCCGCGGTGAGGTAGCTCAGCTCCAGCTTCTGGGCCCGGTCCGAGCCGGAGTTGAGGTTCAGCACCAGCGTCGGACGGGCCCGCAGGTTGGCGGGGACCTTGGGGAACACCAGGCGGCCGGGCACCGAGGTCTCGATGCGGTCGGCGAACTGCAGCACCGTGCCGCCGTTCGTCGCCAGCACCGTGGCGTCCTCGCGGAGCTCCTTCGAGCCCGGTCCGTCGGGGTTCGGCTTCATGGAGACCACGGTGACCTTCTCGCCGACATACTTCTCCAGCAGCTTCTGGGGCGACAGCAGGTCGAAGTCGAAGTTCTGCTCGATGACGAAGAAGCCCTTGGGCTCCGTGAAGTTCTTCAGCAGCGCCGTCTCCGGCCGGATCTGCGCCGACACCTCCTGGAAGGCCAGCTTCGTCTCCCCCTTCGGCAGCCGCACCTCCCGGGTGTCCTTCACCAGCGCCAGGTTCGCGTTGTAGATCGTCACCGCCAGGGCCTTCTGGTCCCGGAGGGTCGTGGGCGTCTCCTGGGCGGCCAGGGCGAGGGGCAGGAGGGCGAGAGCGGGGCGGCGCATGGGGGCTCCGGGGAAGGCTGAGGGGATGGTACGCGCCTTGGCAGGCGGGGGACCTCGGGACGGGTTTCCGGATGTGACCGGGGTGGCTTGCTGGAAGTTCCCGGAGTTCACGCCGCGTCTCGCGGATCACTCCAACCCCAGCTCCTTCAGGCCCGTGAGTTCGCCCTCCTTGGGCGCCTTGATGACGAGGCCGGTGTCGAGGCTGGCGGTGGCCTTGGGCTCCAGCCGCAGGGTCCAGGCCTGGACCAGCGGGCTCCGGAGCACGGCTCCGGGGGTCGTGTCGGGGGTGGCTTCAATGCGTACGGACTCGTGGACGCTGCGAACCACGCGGTCCTGGACCTCCACGGTCAGCGGGGCCTCGGTGTCATTGGCGAGGGTGAGGCGCTCCTCGAGCTGCCAGGTGCGTTCGGGCGTGGCGGTGGTGATCTCCTCCCGGGTCTCGGTCCTGGTGACGCCCCCGGTCCTGGTGAGCACGCCGACGATCTTCGACATCTTGAAGGGCCGCTTCTCGCCCACCCGCTGGAAGCTCGACCGCAGGCCCTCGTAGGGCCCGTAGTTCAACTCGAAGGGCTGGCCCGCGGGCGGCACCGCGAAGCCCCCCTGGCCCATCCGCTGCGTCCCGACGTAGCGAAGGATCGGCGCCCCCGGGAAGAGGGGCACCTTGGTGGGGGCCGGGAAGCGCACCACCTGGTAGGCCGTGGTGTCGAGGCGGGGCGCCACGACGATGTGGACCGTCGGCTCGAGTTCCTGGAGGGCCACACGGAAGCGATGGGCATCGCCATCGGAAGGGACGTCCTTGGCACCGTCCAGGAGCCAGGCCTTGGCGAGACCGGTGGCCTCTTCCAGGGTCGAGGCCGCGGGTTCAAGGATGGGCCGCGGCTTGGGCGCGGGTGGTTGGTAGGGCCTGGAATCGTGGACCACGATTTGGGTGCCCAACATCGTACTCGTGCGATCCACGGCAACACTGGATCCGACGACCTCGACCGTGGCGGACCCTGAATAAGGGCCGGATGGGAAGCTGACGGCCGGCGCCCTCCACCCGAGGCCGGCCACGTTCGAGAACTGAGGCATCTCCTGCACGCGGCTGGGCGCGCTGTTGCTCAGCTCCATGCGCACCTTGTCCCACGACTCGCCGCTGGCCTGGGTCACCGCCGCGAAGAGCACCAGTTCGAGGCGCTTCCCGTCCGGGCTGAGCCGGGACTCGTAGCTGGGCTTCCACCGCGCCTGCCGGGTGCGGTAGCTCACCTCCAGCTCCACCTCGCCGGACTGGTCGGTGTCCAGCTCGACGGTGACGACGCTGGGGTTCGGGTTGGTGTCCAGCTTGCCGCGAAGCTTCTGCCACTCGGCCTCCAGGTTGGTCATTTCCTTCTGGACCTTCTCCAGCTCGCGCCCGCGGACTTGCGCCTGGGCTGAGAGCTCGGCGAGGCGCGCCTCCAGGCCGCGGGTCAGCTCGATGAGGGCCGAGCCGGTGGGCAGCGCCTTGCCTTCGCCGGTGCGCTGCTGGTTCATGAAGCCCTCGAGGAAGCCCGCCGACTTGCCGTTGGCTTCCTGCAGGGACTCCAGTTCCGACTTCCGCGCGTGCAGCGCCTCCAGCCTCGCCAGCAGGGCCTTCGACTCCGGCGTCTCGGGGACGACGTGGCGGTCCGGCCCCACCTGGATCTCCCCCAGCCGCGTGCCGCCGGGACCCTTGGCCTGGATGCGCAGGTCATCGAGGACCAGACCGCCCGGGAGCTGGCCCAGCTTGAGCTTGAACGTCCCCGCCGCAGGAAGCGTGAGGCTTCCGATGCGCGTCACCCACGCCTCGTCCGGGTGCACCCGCACCGAGCGGATGGGGGCCGTGAGCGCGAGGGGCTCGCCGGCGGCGAGGGTGGCCACGAGGGCGGGGAGGAGCAGAAGGGCGCGCATGGGGACTCCAGGGGCGCGGAAGCGCCCGGGGCGGAAGGTGGAAGGGTTCGGCGATGACCTCGCTTCCCCAAGACTGCCGCATGGCGGCGAGGCGTTCTGTAACACCTCGGTCACAGCCATGCCTCGCCTGGCGAGCTACCGCAGCGTGATCACCGTCGCGCCGGCACCGCCCTGGGACTGGGGGGCGTCCTCGATGGCGGCGATGGCGGGATGCCCCTTCAGCGCCTCGCGCACGGCGGCCTTGAGCCTGCCCGTGCCGTGGCCGTGGACGATGCGCACGAAGCGCGCGCCGCTGCCGATGGCGCGCTCCACGAAGCGGTGCACTGCCACCTCCACGTCGTCGCTGGCGCGGCCGATGAGGTTCAATTCGCTCTCGATGTCGGCGGCCTCCACGCGCAGCCGCAGTGAGCCCTTGCGCGGGCCGGCCTCCCTGCCCGTGATGGCCTCCAGCTCTCCGACGCGGGCCTCGATGCGCCGGCCCTGGGGCGTCTCCAGCGTCACCTTGTCGCCCTTCAGCGCGGTGACCTTGCCCTCCAGGTTGAAGCCCCGGTGCCGCGCGAAGCCGCCCACCTTGAGCTCCAGGCCCGCGTCCTGGGCCCTCGCCTTCGGCGCCTGGGCCGCCAGCTCCGCCGCGGCGATGCGCTCCATGACCTTCAGCTTCCCCCGGGTCTCCGTGAGCAGGCGGTCGGGCTGCACGCCCGCCTCCTTCTGCTTCGCCTTCAGCTCCTTCACCAGGCGCTTGCCCTCGTGGTCCAGGAAGTCCAGCACCCGCTGGACCCGCTCCGTGCCCTCCCGGTGCAGGCGCTCCTGCTCCTTGCGCAGGGCCTCCTCCCGCTGGGACAGGATCTTCCGGTCCTTCTCCACCGAGGCCTCGCGCTTCTTCAGGTCCTCCGCCTGCGCGATCAGCGCCAGCCGGTCCGCCTCCAGCTGGCGCAGGAACTCCCGCCAGTCCTGCTCCCGGCGGCCCAGGGCTTGCTCCGCGCTCTTCAGCACGAAGTCCGGCAGGCCCAGCTTGGCCGCGATGGTCAGCGCCCGGCTCTGGCCCGGCAGGCCCACCAGCAGCCGGTAGGTGGGGGCCAGCCGCTCCTCGTCGAACTGCACCGAGGCGTTGCGGAACTTCGGGTGGCGCAGGGCGAACTGGCTGATGTCGCCCAGGTGGGTGGAGCAGAGCACCCAGCAGCCCCGCCGCGCCAGGGCCTTCAGCAGCGCCGTGCCGAGCGCGGCGCCCTCCTTGGGGTCCGTGCCCGTGCCCAGCTCGTCCAGGAACACGAAGCCCCCGGCCCTGGCTTCGGCGAGGATCGCCTTCAGGTGCACGATGTGGCTGCTGAACGTCGAGAGGCTGCCCAGCAGCGTCTGGTGGTCGCCGATGTCGGCGTGGAGCGTCGTCAGGCCCGGGAGGCGCGTGCCCTCCAGGGCCGGGATGGCGAGGCCCGCGTGGCCCAGGGCCATGAGCAGGCCGACGGTCTTCAGGGCCACCGTCTTGCCGCCGGTGTTCGAGCCCGAGATCACCAGGCAGGGGCGCTCGCCGTCGAGGTGGAGGTCCAGGGGCACGACGTCGTGGTCCAGGGGCTCCATGTCCAGCGCGGCGCGGACCCCGGCCAGCAGCAGCGGGTGCCGGGCCTCCTTCAGTTCCAGGGCCTCGGCGTCCAGCTCGGGCAGCAGGCCGCCGCAGAGGCTCCGCCAGCGCCGCAGGGCCGCGGCCTCGTCCACCTCGGCGAGGAAGGCCCGCCACGCCGCGAAGTCCGCCCGGCGGGCGCGAAGCTCGTCGAGCAGCCTGCGCAGGAAGGCCGAGACCGCCAGGGCGAATTCCGAGGCCGCCTCCACGTAGTCGTTGTTCAGGGGCACCGCCTCGAAGGGCTCGAGGAAGACCGTGGCGCCGCTGCCGCTGCGGTCCAGCACCAGGCCCGGGACCTGGGCGCGGCGCTCCGAGCGGACGGGGAGGCAGAAGCGCCCGTTGCGCTCCACGATGGCCGCTTCCTGGAGGGCCTCGCCGGCGCCCCGGAGGATCTTCTGCAGCTTCCCCTGCACCGCCTGGAAGGCCCGCTGCTGGGCCTGGAACAGCTCGGCGAGGCCCGGCACCCGCGCGGGGTCCAGCTCGCCGTCGGCGTTGAAGGTGCGCGCGAGCTGGGCGGCGATGGGGGAGGGATCCGGAAGGGCCGCGGCGGTGGCCTGGAGGCGGTCGATGCCCAGGTGCGTGCCCGCGGGGGCGGGCCGGTTCTCGGGCCAGGGCAGGGCCGCGAGCGCCTCCAGCAGCGGGGCGAGGGCCCTGAGCCCCTCCCGCAGGGACCGCCAGTGCTCCGGCAGGAGCCAGCCCGCGGGATCCAGGAGGGGATCCAGGGCCTCATCCAGGGGGCGCACCGGCAGCAGGCCGGGCTGCCGGGCCTCCAGGTCCCCCAGTTCCGCCTGCCGGAGGCGCCGCACGCCGGCCCGGCCGTCCCAGGGATGCAGGGATGCCAGGGCCGCGCGGCCCCCGGCGGTGCGCGCGAAGCTCGCCACCAGGCCCGCGAGGACCGGGAACTCCAGGGTCTCCAGCTCGGATTGGAAGGCGGTCACGGGGCGGCGGTCCGACGGTGGGGAGGCAAAGGAAAGGCCCGATCGCTCGGGCCTTCCGGGTCTGGCTGCATGGACATCGGCGTCCGGGGGATCACCCCAGGATGCGCCGTTCCTGGGCGAGGCGCTTGAGGGTCTTCTTGCGGGCGGCGAGCATCTTGCGCTTGCGCTTCGCGGAGGGCTTCTCGTAGTGCTGGCGCTTCTTGAGCTCGCTCAGGATGCCTGACTTCTCGCACTTGCGCTTGAAGCGGCGCAGCGCGTTCTCGAAGGTCTCATCTTCCTTGATCTTGACGAGCGGCAAAGGTATCCCCCCCTTCTATCGTGGATTCGTCCCGGAGGACGGCCCACCAGAATAGCCTGCACTGCTCTTGATTGCGAGGCCCGATTGCCGGACTGATGGGACCACCGGACTTCCGGCGACAGCTCGGTGACGCGTCGCCTGGGCCTGGCCCGGGCGACGCGTGGGGAGCACGAGGGGGACGCAGCACGAGCGATGCGAGCGGGCGGTCCCTCCCGTCCGAAGTTGTCCCCAAGCGGAGCCTACGGCTACACTTGCAGGATTCTTCGAGCCCCGATGGCCAAACCACTGCTCCTGATCGTGGATGGCGAGTCCCTGAAAACGCCGGGACTCGTATCGTCCATGGAGCAGGACGGATGGGAGATCCGCTGGTGCCAGCTCTCCGAGGTTCCCGCCTTCGTCCAGGCCGGGGTCATGCCGGACCTGCTGCTCGTGGACCCCGAGCGCCACGGGGAGAAGAGCCTCGACGCCGTGCTGAGCGTGCGGGCCAAGAATCCCGCGGTCCCGGTGCTCATGTTCCAGAATCCCGCCGGGGGCCAGAGCCTGCGGAGCCCCGAGGTGAGCGGCTACCTCCAGCGCTCCATGTCCGGCGACCTCATGGCCTCGGCCCTGCGCCAGTACCGCCCCATGGGCGCGCGCGGGGGCCAGCTCAGCTCCGAGGACATCTTCGGGGACCTGCTGGAGGACCTGGAGCGCACCGAGGCTCCGCCCTCCAGCCCCATCGGCATGCTGAGCACGGGGGAGGTCCCGGCCCTGCCCGAGCCGCCACCCCAGGCCGCCCCGGTCCGGGCCACGGGTCCCCTGCCGCCGCCACCACCCCCGGTGGCGCCGCCGCCGCCTCCGCCCCCTCCCTGCGCCCCAGCGGGCCCCAGGACCTCCCGCCTCTTGCTCCGGCTCCCGTCCAGCCGCCGCCCCTGCCGCCCTCGGCCCGCCCCACCGCCCCGGGCACGGCGAAGCCGGCCACGAAGGCCACCGGGCCGCTGGACGACATCCTCAAGGCCGCCGCGGCGAAGCCGGCGGCCCCGCCGCGGGCAAGGGCGGCACGAAGTCCACCGCCGACCTGGGCGCCATCCTGGACTCCCTCAAGACGGCCACCAAGGCCCCCGGGAAGCCCGCGACCTCCGGCCCCCGGCCCGGCCCGGCCCCGGCGGGGGCCCGGCCCTCCACGCCGCTGCCCCGGCCGGTCCCGTCGGATTCGGTGCCCCCGGACGCCCGGGTCACGCCGGGGCATCCCCTCGCCGCGGAGGAGCTCTTCGGCCCCCTGGACGAGGAACTGGGCTCCGACACCTTCGAGACGCCGGTCCCCGCCCGGGCGGGCGGCTCCCGTCCCGCGGCCCCTCCGCCGCCGCAACCCGCCCCGGGACCCGTCGCGCCCCCGGCCGCCGCGGAGGAGCCGAAGGAGTTCACCCTCAGCGGGATCTCCGGCATCCATGACCCCTTCGACATCGGCTCGGGCAAGTTCGCCCCCGTGAACGCGCCCCAGGCCGCGGCCCCCGTCGCCACTCCCGCCACGGCCCTGCCTGTGCCCACGCCCGTGGGCTCCCGGGCCTTCCCGGACCACCAGGACAGCCTCCACGGCGTGCTGGAGGAGTACGGGAACTACTACCTGCTGGAGAAGGTGGCCGTGGGGGGCATGGCCGAGCTCTTCAAGGCGAAGCAGCGCGGCGTGCACAACTTCCAGAAGATCGTCGCCATCAAGCGCATCCTGCCCCACCTCTCGGACAACGACGAGTTCGTCACGATGTTCATCGACGAGGCGAAGCTGGCGGCCCAGCTCACCCATCCGAACATCGTGCAGATCTTCGACCTGGGAAAGGCGTCGGGCAGCTACTACATCGCCATGGAGTTCGTGGACGGCCGCGACCTCCGCTCCCTGCTGCGCAAGGTCAGGGAGTACGGCATCCCCTTCCCGGAGCCGGTGGCGGCCTTCGTGGCGGCGCGGGTGGCCGGGGCGCTCGACTACGCCCACCGCAAGCGGGGCATGAACGACAAGGAGCTGAAGCTCGTCCACCGCGACATCAGCCCCCAGAACATCCTCATCAGCTACGACGGCGCGGTGAAGCTGGTGGACTTCGGCATCGCCAAGGCCGCCACCAAGAACAGCCAGACCATGGCCGGCGCGCTCAAGGGCAAGCTGCTCTACATGAGCCCCGAGCAGGCCATGGGCCAGGCCCTGGACAGCCGCTCGGACATCTACTCCCTGGGCCTCGTGCTCTTCGAGCTGCTCACCGGCGAGCGCTGCTTCCAGGCGGACTCGGAGCTGGGCGTCCTGGAGAAGGTGCGCATGGGCCGAGTGCTGGACGTGAAGGCCCTGAACCCGAGCATCAGCCGGGAGATGGTGGACATCGTCAACAAGGCCCTCACCAAGAGCGTGGAGACGCGCTACTCCTCGGCCCGGCTGGTGGAGCGGGATCTCAAGGACTGGATGAAGAAGCACGGCGGCGAGCCTACCGAGCACGAGGTCGCCGAGTACGTGCAGGCCCTCATGCGGGGCACCAAGGAGGAGGTGGAGGAGGTCCTGGCGGCCAAGTTCCACACGGTGGTGAAGGCCTCCACCCCCGCGCTCCCGCCTCCGCCCCCCGCGGAGGACGTGGCCACCACCGCCAAGCCCCTGCCTCCTCCGACGCCGGAGGCCCAGCCCAAGGGCCCCCAGGTGCCCCTCCCCGAGATCACCCTGAGCGGCGTCACGAGCCGCCCCAAGTGGATCGTCCCGGCCATCCTCCTCCTCCTCGGGGTGGTGGCGGTCCTGATCTTCCTGGCGGTGGCCCAGTCCAAGGGCTAGCACACGGTCCGCCACCGGGAAATTCCCGGGCCTGTAAAAAGTGACCTGGGACCCCGTTGCGGCCCAAAGCGAAGCTTGTATGCTGGTCACCCACCCCCCGGCCACCCCCTCAACCCATTGGAGTCCGCCATGGAACTCAGCAAGGACCAGCAAGCCTTCTACGAACAGACCCGTTCCCGGTGCCGCGCCGAGGTCGAGCAGATCAACAACACCATCGCCTCCGAAGTCCAGCGGGTGAAGGACCTCCTGACCCACCTGAGCAACCAGAAGGCCGCCGTCCTCCAGATGTACGGGGCGTCCTGCGCCGTGCTGGGCGTGGACAACGACCTGGCCGAAGAAGAAGGCATGAACATCGAGTTCTGAGCCCGAGGCCGGACCCGTGGAGACGCGCGCCGCAGGGCGCGCGTCTGCGTTGGGGGGTGGCGTGGCCCTGTGGGGTGGCGTGGCGGTGTGGGTGGCGTGGAAGCCCGGGGTGGCCCTTCAAGCGGCACCACGATCCGCCGCGATCCGCGCCTTCCGGATCGCGGCGGATCGTGGTGCGGATAAGGCCCTCCCGGGCGGGCGGTGGGCGTGGCGCATCTCCCTGGCCGAGGAGGGAACGGCCCTCGAGGAAGGTGCCATGTCCGGCGACTCGACCCGGCAGGCGACCGCGAGGGCCGGGGTTGGCCGAGAGGGGGGAAAGCTTCTCGGCGAAGCGGGGGGCGGTGGAGGGGGCGAGGAGCGGGAGGCCGGTCTGGAGGGGGGCGTTCAGGGCCTTGAGGGGTTCCCGGGATCTTCAATCCTCAGGGTCCTGCCATGATGGTGTGGTCGCGCGCAACCCCCTTTCCCTTCGCCAGGTGAGGATGCGCCTCCGGGGCAGGCGGACAAGGACGCGAAAGGCCCGCCAGGAAAGGCGCTGTCAGGCCTTTCGCGGTCCCGCTGAGGCTTTGTCCGCCTGCCCCGGAGGCTTGTTGCTGCCGATACGAAGGGAAAGGTGGATGGATCAGGACGCCGCGGGAATGGGGCCGGAAGGGTAATCCGCTCGGTAGTCCATCTCGTGCACGAGGAGGGCTCTCATGAGCAGGAGCAGCCGACGCATCACGGCTCCCAGCGCGGATTTCCGGGCCTTGCCCCGGGCGACCAGCGCATCGAACACGGCTTTCATTGGCCCATCGCTGCGCAGGGAGGCCATGGCCGCGAGGTAGAGCAACTGGCGGATCCGGCTGTTGCCCTGCTTGCACATCCGGGTCCTGCCGCGCACGGAAGTCCCTGACAGCCGTTGTCTCGGCGAGACACCCACGTAAGCCCCCAGCTGCCTGGCCCGCTGGAACCGGCGGAGGTCCCCCAAAATGGCCAGCACGCTGATGGCGACGATGGGGCCGATCCCCGGAATGGTCATCAGCCTCCTCATGTCGGCCTTCATGGCAGGGTGCGCATCCATCAAGTCGTGGATCCCGGCCTCGATCCGAGAGATCGCATCCTTCAGTTGGCGCTCGAGGCCTTCCCGCACGTCAGTGAGCAGGTCGGACTGGCCCGAATTGGGTCGCTTCCGGGTGTCGGCGAGCATCTGGACCAGGGCTTCCCGTTCGTGGAGCAGTTCCCTCAGCCGCATCCGCTCCGGCTCTGGGACCCAGCTCGCTTCGGGGCGGTGGGACGCCGCGAAACAGGCAATGACCCGCGCGTCGATCCGGTCGTTCTTGTTCCGGACAGCAAGGGATCGTCCGAAGGCCTTGACCTGCATCGGGTTCAGAACGCACACGCGAAGACCCGGCCGGACTTCCCTTAGCCATTCGGCCACCTCCTGGCTGAAGCGGCCAGTCGACTCCAGCGCCACACCGGCAACCTCGCCGGCCTGGTCCAGGCAGGCTTGGATCCCGGCCCGCGTTCGGGGGTGGTTGTGGACGTCGGCCCGGAGTTCCGGGGCAGAACCTTCCACCCCTAACGCGGCGTCAAATGTCGCCGAGGAGATGTCGAGCCCGAGCCAACGGGTTGGGTGTATGGTCATGGCGTTCCTCCTCACGGAGGCACAAGCAAGTGCCCACCTGCCCCAGCATGTGAATTCGGATTCGTCCGAGATGGTGTCCGGGCCTTCGGTGGAGCACGAGGAGGGGGGAGGGCTCAATCGCGGCAACGGAATCAAGGTTCCAGCTACGCTTCCGGCCTCATCCCCCCTCCGCCCTGCTCCCGTGTCAAAGACCCCGGCCGCGGGGCTGAAGGGAACATACCCCCGGGGACGACCGAAACATACACGCTTCGCTTGGCCGCACCCCGGTTCCTCGCGGCCTGGAAGGCGGCCGCGATGGACCGGGGTGCCTTTTGAAGGTCAACGGCAAGGCCAACGGCGAAGGTCAACGGCATGCTCGACGGCGAAGTCGGTCCGGGGCTTGCCGTGGAACGTTGATCGGACGCTGGCCCCAGCGGGAGCTCAGGCCTTGAACAGCGGTGCGGAGCACTGCTCGCAGTTCACCCGATGGCTGGGATTGCGCTTCCCACAGTGGCTGCAGATGTGGTCGTGGGCGCGCTTCCGCTTCCAGAGCCGGTAGTAGAGCATCCCGAGCACGAGCAGCAGCAGGCCCGCCTTCTGGGGGCCGGTGAACACGACGCCGGTGGGGCTGGAGACGGGCTTCGCGGGCTCCTCCTGGAGGGAGACCGACGGCTGCCGCAGGCGCTCCAGCCACATCTCAGTTGTCCACCTTCAGGATGGCGAGGAAGGCTTCCTGGGGGATCTCCACGGATCCGATGGCCTTCATGCGCTTCTTGCCTTCCTTCTGCTTGTTCAGCAGCTTCTTCTTGCGGCTGATGTCGCCGCCGTAGCACTTGGCCAGCACGTCCTTGCGCCGGGCCTTCACGTTGGTCCGGGCGATGATCTTGGCGCCGATGGCGGCCTGGATGGCCACGTCGAACATCTGCTGGGGGATGACCTCCTTCATCTTCCCGCACAGCGTGTGGCCGAGCGTCGTGCTCTTGGAGCGGTGGACGAGGATGGAGAGCGCGTCCACGGGCTCGCCGTTCACCAGGATGTCCATCTTCACCAGGTCCGACTCCACGTAGTGCTTCATGTGGTAGTCGAAGCTGGCGTAGCCCTTGGAGATGCTCTTGAGCTTGTCGTAGAAGTCCAGCACCACCTCGTTCAGCGGCAATTCGTAGACCAGCATCACCCGGTCCGTGCTGACGTACTCCAGCTTCTGCTGGATGCCCCGGCGCTCCTCGCAGAGCTTCAGCAGGCCGCCCACGAAGTCCGTGCGCGTCAGGATGGTCGCCTCGATGATGGGCTCCTCGATGCGGGCGATCTTGTTCAGGGCCGGCAGCTTCGAGGGGTTGTCCACGATGACTTCCGTCTCGTCGGTGAGGAAGACGTGGTAGCGCACGCTGGGCGCCGTGGTGATGAGATCCAGGTCGAACTCGCGCTCCAGGCGCTCCTGCACGATCTCCATGTGGAGCAGGCCCAGGAAGCCGCAGCGGAAGCCGAAGCCGAGCGCGGTCGAGGTCTCGGGCTCGTAGGTGAAGCTGCTGTCGTTGAGGCGCAGCTTCTCCATGGCGTTGCGCAGGTCCTCGAAGTCGTCGCTGGAGGTGGGGAAGATGCCGGCGAAGACCACGGGCTGGATCTCCTTGAAGCCCTTCAGCATCTCCGTGGCGGGTTTCGTCGTGTTCGTCACCGCGTGGGTGATGGTGTCGCCCACCTTCACGTCCGAGAGCTGCTTGATGCTGGCGACGACGTAGCCCACCTCGCCCACGGAGAGGTCGGCCCGCTTGCTCATCTTCGGGTCGAAGACGCCGAGCTCGTCCACCCGGTACTCGGCGCCGTTGCTCATGAAGCGGATCTGGTCGCCCTGCTTCACCGTGCCGTTCACCACGCGGATGAGGCTCACGATGCCGCGGTAGGGGTCGTAGTAGCAATCGAAGATGAGCGCCTGGAGCGGGGCCCCCGCGTCGCCGGTGGGGGCGGGAATGCATTCCACGATGCGCTCGAGCACCGCCTCGCAGTTCTCGCCGGTCTTGGCCGACACGTTCACGCTGTGGGCCGTGTCCACCAGGCCGATCACCGTGTCGATCTGGTGCAGCACCTTCTCCGGATCCGCCGAAGGCAGGTCGGTCTTGTTGAGGACCGGGAAGACCTCGAGGCCGTTCTCCAGGGCCAGGTAGGTGTTGGCCAGGGTCTGGGCCTCGACGCCCTGGGTGGCGTCCACCACCAGGATGGCGCCTTCGCAGGCGGCCAGGCTGCGGCTCACCTCGTAGGTGAAGTCCACGTGGCCCGGCGTGTCGATGAGGTTCAGGGTGTAGGTCTCGCCGTCCTTCGCCTTGTAGAGGCAGGTCACGGCGTGGGCCTTGATGGTGATGCCCCGCTCCCGTTCCAGCTCCATGTCGTCCAGCATCTGGGCGTGGAGGTCCCGCTGGGCCACGGTCTTGGTGAGTTCCAGGAGCCGGTCGGCCAGGGTCGACTTGCCGTGGTCGATGTGGGCCACGATGGAGAAATTCCGGATGAGCTTGGGATCGGTCAACGTCGGCTCCGAACCCGCCATTGTATCGTTGGACTGATGTCGCGTCTTCTCCGCATTTGCATGGGCCTGCTCCTCGCGGTGCCGCTGCCGGCCCTGGTCCCGCCGATGCGGCGCTTCGCCTTCGAGGGCCGCGTCACCGACGGCCGCCGGGGCCTTCCGGGCTGCCGGGTCTTCCCGGACCGCCTCCACCGCCCCCCGGGCCAGGCCCCGGCCACCCCCGTCGCGGTGACCGACGCCCACGGCCGCTTCACCCTCGAGCTCCAGGCCGGCGACGCCGTGCTCGCGGTGGAGAAGGCCGGCTGGACCCGGGATCTCGCGCCCCTGCAGGCCTTCCAGGGCGGGCTCGCCCTCCGGCCCCGGCCCGATCGCCGGGTGGAGCGGGTGCTGGTGGTCCGCCTGGACCCGAAGGGCGCGCGGCCGGCCCTGGACGACGCGCGGCTGCGGGCGCGGCTCTTCAGCCGGGAGCCCAACGCCAGCAGCGCGGCCAACTACCTGGAAGAGGTCTCCAAGGGCGCCCTGGGCCTGGAGGAGGGCGCCTTCCAGCACCTCGCGCTGCCGCCGGCCCTCGCCCGTCCCGTGGACAAGGACCGGAACCGCCTGGCGCGGTTCGTCGTGGAACGCCTCCTGGGGCAGCCCCTGGGGGACCTGGACCAGGTGGACAACGCCACCGGGGCCCCGCGCCCCGACGGCAAGCCGGACCACCTGTGGATCTTCCTCCCAGGGCCGGCCCGGGCGGTGACCAGCCTGCCGGCCCACCTCACGCCCCTCTGCTTCATGCTGCCGGTCCCGGGCCGCCCCGGCGTCTCCTGGCCCGTGGTGGTGGCCACGGCGGAGTCCCCCATCGGCCTGCTGGTGCACGAGGCCTTCCACGCCATGGGGGAGCACCGGGCCGACGACCTCTACCTGGACTGCGAGCACCCCATGACCGCGGGCATCTGGGACCTGATGGACGCGGGCCAGTACCGCGGCTGGGACGCGCCGGAACCCTCGGCGGAAGGGTGGATGGACGGCATCGGCGCGAGCCCCAGCCAGCCCGGGCCCTGGGTGCGGGCGGACCTCTGGTACCGGGGCCGCTTCGCGGCGACCGTACCGATCCGCGACGTGGGCGGCCGGTCCTGGGAGGGCTGGCTGGACCCGCTCCTGCGGGCCCCGGGGGAGCATCCCCAGGCCCTGCGCATCCCCGATCCCCGCCGGGCGGGCACCTTCTGGGAGCTCTCGGTGCGGCGGCCCTGGGGCTTCGACGCCGGCCGCGTCGGCGGCCGCTGGGGGCCCGGCCACGAGGGCCTGGTGGTGGCGCGGGTGGATCCCTCCCTCCTCACCGATGGCGAGCCCCTGGGCCCCGTGCACGTGATCGACGCCCATCCCGGCACGCCCCGGCCCGCGACGAAGCCGCGGCTCCCCTGCGGACGCCACGAACTGGACGACGCGGCCTTCAACCTCGGCCCGGGGGAGAACCCTGCGGGCAGCGACGGGGCCCTGGCCTGGGAGGTGCTCGCGGTGGACGGACTGGGCAGGATGAAGGTGCGCGTGCGCCTCGCCGCCGCCCCCTGAGGAGGACCCATGCTGCTGCTGCCCCCCGTCCCGCCCGTCCTCCAGGCTCCCGCGCCCCCGCCGAAGCGCCACGAGGCCGAGCAGGTCCTCGACGACTGGCACCTGGCCGCCGCCCAGGCCGACGAGGCCCGCTACTTCGGCCACCTGGCGGAATCCGCGGTCTTCCTGGGGACGGACGCCAGCGAGCGCTGGACCAAGGCGGAGTTCCGCGCCTGGGCCGCCCCCTTCTTCAAGCGCGGCCGCGCCTGGTCCTTCCGGGCGGCCTCGCGGCACCTCGCCGTCAGCGCCGACGGCCGCACCGCCTGGTTCGACGAGGTGCTCGACACGCCGAACCTGGGGCCCGCCCGGGGCAGCGGCGTGCTGGTGAAGGAGGGCAGGGCCTGGCGCATCACCCAGTACAACCTCACCGTGCCCATCCCGAATCCGCTGATGGGCAAGGTCAAGGACCTGATCGAGGCGCATCTGAAGGCCGAGGCGGCGAAGGCGAAGCCCTCCTCCTGATCCTTCACGGAGCGTCAAGGCGGCTTCGCGGGGGACCAGCGTCCTCGTAAGCTGAGGGCTCTACCTGGAGTCCCCATGAAGCGCCTCCTCGCCACCGCCCTCCTGCCCCTCGCCCTCGCGGGCCAGGCCGTCGATGCCGGCAAGGCGGCCAGGCTGAAGGCGGACGCGCTGGCCTCCGACGCCGCCTACAAGGACCTGGAGTTCCTCTGCGACCGCATCGGCGCGCGGCCTGCGGGGTCGAGGCAGCTCGAGGACGCCATCGCGTGGGCCCAGACGGTCCTGAAGCGCGAGGGCTTCGTGAACGTCCATGCCGAGCCTGTGAAGGTCCAGGTCTGGAAGCGCGGGGAGGAGCGGGGCTGGATCGAGGCCCCCGCCCGGCAGACGCTCTCGGTGCTCGGCCTCGGCGGCACGGTGCCCACGCCCAAGGGCGGCATCACCGCCGACGTGGTGGTGGTGGGCAGCTTCGACGAGCTGAAGGCCCTGGGCGAGGCCAAGGTGAAGGGGAAGATCGTCTGCTACGACGTGCCCTTCACCGGCTACGGACCCACGGTGGCCTACCGCGGCCGCGGCGCCAGCGAGGCGGCGAAGCTCGGGGCCGTGGCGGCCCTGGTGCGCAGCGTGACGCCGGTGAGCCTGGACACGCCCCACACGGGCGCCATGAACTACGAGAAGGACGTTCCGCAGATTCCCGCCGCGGCCGTCACCATCGAGAATGCCACCCAGCTCCATCGCCTGCAGGCCTCGGGCCAGACGCCGCGGGTCCATCTCGAGATGGACTCCGCCTGGACCGGCGAGGCGACGTCGGCCAACGTCGTCGGCGAGCTTCCGGGCACCGGCAAGCCCGAGGAGATCGTGCTCCTGGGCGGCCACCTGGACTCCTGGGACGTGGGCCAGGGCGCCCAGGACGACGGCGTGGGCTGCATGATCGCCCTGCACGCCGCGGCCCAGATCAAGCGCTCCGGGCTGGCCCACCGGCGGACGCTGCGGGTGGTCCTCTTCACCAACGAGGAGCACGGTCTCGCCGGAGGCCGCGCCTACGCCGAAGCCCACAGGGACGAGCTCACGAAGCACGCCGCCCTGTTCGAGACCGACAGCGGCAACGGCCTCATCCAGGGCTTCAGCCTGGACCTCGGCGGCGGCCAGCGGCGCAACCGGGACCTGAGGGCCGCCGAGCCCACGGAGGCCCAGAAGGCGGCCCTCGCGAAACTGCAGGCCCTCGCCCCCCTCGTGGCCGACCTCGGCGCCGGGAAGATGGAGCTGGGCGGCAGCGGCGCCGACGTGAGCCCGCTGGTGACCCTCGGCGCCCCGGGCCTCGGCGTCGGCCACGACGCCAGCCGCTACTGGGACGTCCACCACACCCGCGCCGACACCTTCGACAAGATCAAGCCGGACGACCTGAAGAAGAACGTCGCCATCCTCAGCGCCATGGCCTATGCGGTGGCGGAGATGGAAGAGCGGCTGGACGGGAAGTGAAGTCGGATCCTCGCTTTTTGACGGTCCTCGGAGCTGGGCGATACCCTCAAGCCTCCCTCCCCCAGGAGTAGGCATGAAGCGCATCGGAAGCTGGCTGCTCCGCATTGTCGTCGGTGCGGCTGTCCTGGTCGTCCTCTTCCACGGTGTCGAGAACTGGCGGGGGCGACGGGCCTGGGAAGGCTGGAAGCGATCCCGAATGGCCCTTGGGGATCGTTTCGAGGGACCGATGCCGCCTCCCGTCGTGCCGGATGCGGAGAATTTCGCGGCCGTGCCAGAGATCGCCCGTGCTGTGAAATCAGACGGCCCGGCTTTCCCCTCGATCCCCAACGTACCTGGGCAGTTCCAGATGGGGCCAGGGTGGAGACTCGGGAGCCATGAGGATCTCGACGCCTGGGCAAAAGCCTTTCAGGCGCCGGATCTCACTCAGGCCTTAACACCGGCCTCGAAATCCCTCGAGATCCTGGCTGCCGCAAGCCGACGCCCGCGATGCAGCCTGCCCTACGATGCGGGGAAGGGGGAACTCCCGGCCCTGCTCGGTTTCAGGAGCGCGGGGAAGGTCCTGAGGCTGAGGGCCCTGGATCATTTGGCTCATGGACGCGTGATTGAAGCCAGAGAGGATGTCGTCACCCTCCTGCGGATCGCCCACCACTTGGAGTCGGATGCCACCTTGATCAGCGCCTTGCTCAACGCGTCCATCCTCCAGATGGCCCTACAGCCTCTCTGGGAGGGCATCGCGGACCACCGGTGGCGGGACGAGGACCTGCACATCCTGCAGGAGGAGCTTGGAAGGGTTGACCTGATCCGGACCTTTGACCGGGCCTGGAGCCAGGAACGGATGTACGCCGTCGGCCCGGGGCCGCAAAGCTTCGAAACCTTCGCCAATCGCCCATTCTGGTCCCGTGGCGAGGACCTCGCTGTCATGGTCTTCGATGCCCGCGAGCACGACTGGCTTCGTTACCCACTGGGGTTGGCCATTCCCAGCGGTTGGATTTATCAGAACCTCGTGGCGAGGGACCGGTTCTGGGTGGAACAGATGAAGCCTTGCCTGGACCCGTCGGGGCATCGCTACTACCCGGATCGAGCGAAGTCCGCCTCGGATTTCGTGGAGAGGGAAACCTCGAAGGGATGGCGGCCCTACCACTGGCTTGCGGACATCTCCTTCCCGGCCCTCCTCGGGCAGAACCGCAAAGTCGCGCTTGTTCAAACCGGGCTGGACCAGGCGCGGGTCGCCTGTGCGCTGGAACGGCACCACATCGCCCGCGGTGCTTACCCTGAATCCCTGGGTGAGCTCATCCCGAATTATCTGGAAACCCTGCCGACGGACATTCCGGCAGGTGGAGTCCTGAGGTACAAGCGCGAAGGCCAGGGCTACGCCCTCTACTCCATCGGCGTGAACGGAAAAGACGATGGTGGCCGCACGGTTGAACTTGCGAAGAATCCAGCCGCCATCGATCCCGATGAAGGGGACTGGGTCTGGCGTATCCCCGGCAAGTGATCGCTTGAACAAAGAAGGCGCCCATTCGGGCGCCTTCTTTGTAGATCACCCTGCCGCCTACTTCATCGGCTTGAGCGTCAGCGGATCCCGCAGCGGCAGCTTCACCAGCGGCAGCTTCGCCACGTCGGCCAGCGTGCCGGGGTGGTCCTTCACGTCGCCGGCCTCCATGTCCTTGGCGTTGCCGACGCAGAGGATGGCCATGTGCTCGACGTCGAGGTACTTCTTCGCGACGCGCAGGACGTCCTCGCGGGTGACGGCCTGGATCCGGGTCTGGTAGGTCTCCAGGTACGAATCCGGGATGCCGGTCCAGTCGTTGGTGGCGAAGGCGCCGGCGAGGGCGGCCTTGGTGGGGAAGCGGGCGGGGAAGCCCTCGATGATGGAGCCCTTGGCGACCTTCAGCTCCTCCTCGGTGATGCCGTCCTTGCGCATCTTCTCCAGCTCGGCCAGGGCCAGGCGGATGCCATAGGCCACCGTGCGCGTCTTGGTCTGGAAGAGGGCCGAGAAGTGGCCGGCGTCGCCCTGGAACTGGGCGGGCGTGGCGCGGGTGCCGGCGCTGTAGGCGAGGCCCTCGTCGCTGCGGATCTTCTTGACGAACCGGGAGGTGAAGCCGCCGCCCCCCAGCACGTGGTTCATCACCGCCACCGCCGGGTAGTCCGCGTCGGTGACCCGCAGGCCCTGCATGGAGAGGTTCAGGGTCACGCGGCCCTGGTTGACGTCCTTGTCCACGACGTAGAGCCCGGGCTTGGCGACGAAGGGCGTCTGGGGCGGCCGGCCGGCGGCCTTGGCCGCGGGACCCGCCTTCAGCGCGCCGACGGTCTCGTTGAGCAGCTTGATCATCTCCGCGCGGTCGAAGCGGCCGGCCACGGACACCATCAGGTTCGCGGGGGTCAGGATGCGGGCGTGGAGGGCCTTCAGGTCCTCGCGGGTGATGGCGTCCAGGCTGGCGGCGGTGGGCAGGCGGTTGCTGGGATGCCCCTCGCCCTTCACCAGGTAGTCCAGCTCCCGGGCCTCGATGCCGGTGCTGTCGTCGTTGCGGCGCTCCATCTGCTGGCGGAGGTTCTTCTTCGCCAGGTCCAGCTTGTCCTGCTGGAAGGCGGGCTGGGTGAGCATCTCCAGGAGGAGGCCCACGCCCTCCCGGGCGTCCTTGGCCAGCAGGTTCACCGAGAGGCTGCCGCGGCTGTCGCCCATGAAGCTGCCGGCCTGGGCGGCCAGCATGTCGAGCTTCTCGTCCAGGTCGTCGGCCTTGGTCTTCTCGGTGCCACCGGTGCGCAGCAGCGTGCCCAGGAGCTGGGCGGCGCCCTCCTTGCCGGCCTCGTCGAGCCAGCGGCCGGCGTGGATGCCGAGCTCGATGTTCACCAGGGGCTGGCCGTTCGGGTCCGGGACCACGTAGGCGGTGATGCCGTTCTTCAGCTTCACCCGGAAGTCCTTGGCCTTGGGGACGGCGTACTGGATGGGCTTGAAGGCCAGCTTCTCCGGCCGGTCGGGGATGGCCTGGGCCGACGCGGGAATGGCGGCGGCGAGGGCCAGCGCGAGGGCGGAGGCGAGGGTCGGGATTCCGCGGTTCATCACTTGGCCTCCAGCTGCTTCAGGCGGGCTTCGACGCGCTTGATCATGAGTTCGAGGGCGGGTTTGAACTGGGCCGGGGCCGCGTCGGCCTGGCCCCGCATCTGCTCCAGGGCCTTCTTGAGCTTCTCGGCGTCCGTCTCCTTCCCGAGGCGGTCGAGGGAGGCCTTCACCATCGGCCGCACCTGCTCGGGCAGGGCCGCGATCTCCGGATCCTCGGGGGCCGCCGGGCCGCCCTTGCGGCTGTAGGAGGCCACGGTGCGGTTCTCCTTGGTGAAGTACTTCTTCGCGACGCGCTGGACGTCCTCGGGGGTGACGGCCTCCAGCTTCTTCGGGTTCTCCAGGAAGTCCTGGTAGCCGGTGATGGCGTCGGCCACGGCGAGCTGGATCATGAGGAACAGGTCGCTCTCCAGGCGCCGGTAGCTGTCCGCCTGGGCCTGGTTCTTCACCTTACGCAGCTCGGCGGCGGGGACGGGCTCCTTCTGGAGCTTCTCGATCTCCCGGTAGAGCGCCTGCTCCACCTCGTCGTGCTTCTTCTCCGGCGCGAGGGTGGCGCCCAGCACGAAGGTCCCGCCGTACTTCCGGGTGCCGGTGAAGGCGAAGGCGTTGGTGGCCACCTTCTGCTTGTTCACCAGCTCCTTGGTGAGGCGCCCGGTGCGGCCGCTGAGGAGGTCCGAGAGGATCTCCAGGGCCGCGTCGTCCTTGTGGCCGTCGGCCACCGTCTTGTAGGTGATGTTGAGGCTCGGCGTGGTCTCCGCCTCGGCGTTCACCCGCTGCTCCGCGAGCTGGGGCGGCTCCATCGTCACCATCTCGGGCACGCCCGCGGGGTTGGCCTTCAGCCGGCCGAAGTAGCGTTCGGCGAGGGCCTCCGCGTCCTTCGGATTGAAGTCGCCCACCAGCACCGCCGTGAGGTTGTTCGGCGCGTAGTAGGTGCCGAAGAACTCGAAGGCCTGGGCCCGGGTGATGTTGGCCACGTCGCTGGGCCAGCCGATGGTCTGCCAGTTGTAGGGGCTGGCCTGCCAGACCATGGCGTTGATCTGCTCCTGGAAGCGGCCCGTGGGCGTGCTCTCGGTGCGCAGGCGGCGCTCCTCGTAGACCACGTCCCGCTCCTTGTAGAACTCGCGGAAGACCGGGTCCATGAGCCGGCCGCTCTCCATCCAGGCCCACAGCTCCAGCTTGTTGCTGGGGATGGTGTTGATGTAGCAGGTGACGTCGGTGTTGGTGAAGGCGTTGAGGCCCGTGGCCCCGTTCTCCGTGTAGATCTTGCTGAACTCGTCCTTCACCAGCAGGTCCTGCTGCTCCTTCACGAGCTTCTCGAAGTCCTCCACCAGCTTCTGGTGGCGCTCGCTCCGGTTCTTCGGGTCGTTCATGTCCTCGATCTCGCCCCGGAGCTGCTTGTGGCGCAGCACCGACTCCTCCTTGCGGATCTCCTCCCGCAGCCGGTCCTGGAGGTCGTTCAGCTCCTTGTCCCGGGCGGGGTTCTTGGTGCCGATGACCGAGGTCCCCTTGAACATCATGTGCTCGAAGAGGTGGGCCACGCCGGTGACGCCGACGCGCTCGTTGGCGCTGCCGAAGCGGGTGATCCAGCCGGCGGCGATGGTGGGCTGGTCGTGGCGCTCCACCATGAGCAGGCGCATGCCGTTGGATAGGGTCTTCTCGACGACGTTGACGGACTGGGCCGCCAACGGGACCGCCGCCGCGAGGAGCGCGGCGAGGCCGTACCGGCGCCGGGGATTGGGCATGGTGCCTCCGGAAGGAAAGCTCCAGCCTACCGCCGCGAGCCTCGGAACACGAGGGAAGGATCGCGGCCCCGGGGCACGCCGCGGACGGGCGGTCAGAATGCGGGAATGGGAGGGTCTCCAACCATGACGACGCTGACGCCGACTCCGCGCATCGTGATCGTGGGGGCTGGATGCAGCGGCACCCTGCTGGCCGCGCAGTTGCTCCGTCAGGCCCGCAGCCCGATGGAGGTGGTCCTGCTCGAGCGGAATCCTCAGGGATTCGGGCGTGGCGTGGCCTATGGGACCACCGTGCGGTCCCATCTGCTCAATGTGCCGGCCGCGCGCATGGGCGCCTACTCCGACCAGCCCGGGGGCTTCCTGGCCTGGGCCGAGGCCCGGAAGGAGCATCTTCTGGACGCACCGCGGGTGCCCGCGGTGGGGCCGGAGGACTTCCTGCCCAGGCGGGCCTTTGGCGCCTACCTGCTGGAGGTGCTGGCCCAGGCGGAGCGGACGGCGGTCCCCGGGGCCCGGCTGGTGCGGCGGATCGGGGAAGCCGCGTCCCTGTCAAGGGCCGGTGCGGGCTGGCGCGTGGACCTCCTGGACGGAGAGGGTCTCCTCGCGGATCGGGTCGTCCTGGCCCTGGGTAATTTCCCGCCCGGGGACCCAGACCTGCCCGACGCGGGGTTCCTCCGCTCGCCTGCGTACCATGGCAATCCGTGGGCGCCAGGGGCCCTCGAAACGGTGGCCCGAACCTCCAACTGCCTGCTGATCGGCAGTGGCCTGACCATGGTGGATTGGGCGCTCGGCCTCTCGGACCTGGGCTACGAGGGCCGGATCTGGTCGCTCTCCCGGCGGGGCCTTCGAGTCCACGAGCATCGAACGGCCTCTCCCCCCCCGGGCCTTCCAGCCCCGGAGGCGGCCCCGCGCACAGCTCGGGGATGGCTGCGCTGGATCCGCGCCGCCTCACGTGGACCGGGCGGCTGGCGTGGGGCGGTGGATGCGCTGCGTTCCGCCACGCCCTCGATCTGGGCCGGGCTTGGCGTGGACGAACAGCGCAGGTTCCTGCGTCACCTCCGGGCCTACTGGGATGCCCATCGACATCGGATGCCACCGGCCGTCGCGGCGCGTCTCGCCTCCATGCGGGCCGAGGGCCAGCTCCTGGGGCGGGCGGGCCGTCTCCGGGCCTGCCACGAAATCCCGGGAGGCCTGCGGGTGGAATTCACGCCCCGCGGCACGAATGATCCGGAGTCCCTTGAGGTCGGCGCGGTGGTGAACTGCATGGGCTCGGAATCGGACTACCGGCGGCTCGACAGCCGTCTGGTCCGGAGCCTCCTGGGCGCGGGTCTCGTGAGGACGGATGTCCATCGACTGGGCCTCGAGGCCACGGAGGAAGGCCAGCTGCTCGGGCGCGACGGCACGAAGGAGGAGTTGTTCACGCTGGGGCCGCCGAGGAAGGGGCAAGCCTGGGAAACCACGGCGGTGCCCGAGATCCGTGTTCAGGCGGAAGCCCTGGCAACCCGGCTGCTTCGCCCGTAGACCGCGAGGATTCGTGCGTCGGATCTCGATCCGCGCCCGGTACTCTGATCGGATGTACCAGGAGTCCCACGCCCGTTCGGTGCTCAAGGCCGTCAGCTGGCGGGTGGCGGGAAGCCTGGTGACGGCGGGCATCGCCTTCCTCTTCCTCAGGCGCGTGGACCTCGCCCTCGCCGCGGGGGGCCTCGACTTCGCCGTGAAGGTCGCCGTGTACTACGTCCACGAGCGGGCCTGGGACCGCATCTCCTTCGGGAAGCGGGCCGTCCGCCCCGCGGTCGTCTGGCTCACGGGCCTGTCGGGGGCGGGCAAGTCCACGGTGGCCGAGGCCCTGGTGGCGGAGCTGGAGCGCCGGTCGCTGAAGGTGGACCACCTGGACGGCGACTCCATCCGGCAGATCTTCCCCAGCACGGGCTTCACGCCGGAGGAGCGGGAGGCCCACGTCCGGCGCGTGGGCTACCTGGCCAGCCGCCTGGAGCGCAACGGGCTCTTCGTGGTCGTCTCCCTCATCTCGCCCAGCCGGTCCGCCCGCGACTTCGCCCGGGGCCTCTGCGCCAGCTTCCTCGAGGTCCACGTGGCCACGCCCCTCGAGGTCTGCGAGGTCCGCGACCCCAAGGGCCTCTACCGGCGAGCCCGGGCGGGGGAGATCCGCGACTTCACCGGCATCAGCGCCCCCTACGAGGAGCCCCTGGCGCCGGAGCTGCGCCTGGACACCTCGGTGCTCAGCGTCGAGGATTCCGTGCGCGCCATCCTCGACCGCCTCCGGAAGGCCCCGTGAGGCGGGGGTAGACTGCCTTGATGCGCCATCTGGACCCGCTCGAGAGCCGGAGCATCCACATCCTCCGGGAGGCCTACGCCGCCTTCCCCCGGCTGGGCATGCTGTGGTCCATCGGCAAGGACTCCACCGTGCTGCTCTGGCTGGCCCGCAAGGCCTTCTTCGGGCACGTGCCCTTCCCGCTGATCCACGTGGACACGTCCTTCAAGATCCCCGAGATGATCGCCTACCGCGACCGGCTCGCCCGGGAGTGGGGCCTGCGCCTCATCGTCGGGCGCAACGAGGAGGCCCTCGCCGCCGGCCGGACCTTCCCCGACGGGGCGGTGGACCGCATCGCCTGCTGCCGCCTCCTGAAGACCGAGGCCCTGCGCCGCGTCCTGGCGCGGGGGGACCGGGGCGAGCCCTTCCAGGCCGTCATCGCGGGCATCCGCGCCGACGAGGAGGGCAGCCGCTCGAAGGAGCGCGTCTTCAGCCCCCGGGGCCGGGACAACGACTGGGACGTGGGGGACCAGCCGCCCGAGTTCTGGAACCAGTACAAGACCGACTTCGCCCCGGGCACCCACGTCCGCGTGCATCCGCTCCTGGACTGGACCGAGCTGAACATCTGGGAGTACATCGCCCGGGAGGGCATCCCGACGGTCTCCCTCTACTACGACCAGGGGGACGGCACCCGCTACCGCTCCCTGGGCTGCGCGCCCTGCACCGCGCCCATCGCCTCCACGGCGCGAACCGTGGCCGACATCATCGCCGAGCTGAGCACCGGGCAGCTGGCGGGCGTCGCCGAGCGCTCCGGCCGGGCCCAGGACAAGGACGACGCCGGGGGCCTCGAGTCCCTGCGCCGCGACGGGTACATGTGATGCGGATCGCCATCACCGGCCACGTGGATCACGGCAAGAGCACCGTCATCGGGCGGCTGCTGGCGGACACCGGCGCCCTGCCCGAGGGGAAGCTGGAGCAGATCCGCGCCTACTGTGAGCGGAACGCGCGGCCCTTCGAGTACGCCTTCCTGCTCGACGCCCTGCGGGACGAGCGGGCCCAGGGCATCACCATCGACGTGGCCCGGGTCTTCTTCCGGTCGGCCAGGCGGCACTACGCGGTGTACGACACGCCGGGGCACGTGGAGTTCATCCGGAACATGGTGACCGGGGCCTCCCGCGCCGACGCCGCCCTGCTGGTGGTGGACGCGGCGGAGGGCGTGCGCGAGAACACCCGGCGCCACGCCACCCTCCTTTCCATGCTGGGCATCCGCCAGGTGGCGGTGGTGGTGAACAAGATGGACCTCCTGGACTACCGGGAGGACGCCCACCGCGCCGTGGCCGCGGCCCTGGAGGAGCACCTGGGCCGCCTGGGGCTCCACCCCACCTGCTGCGTCCCCGTGGCCGGCCGCGAGGGGGAGCACCTGGTCCGCCGCACGGGGCTCATGCCCTGGTACGCGGGCCCCACGGTGCTGGAGGCGCTCGACGCCTTCACCGAGGCGCGACCCGCGGAGGAGCTGCCCTTCCGGATGCCCGTGCAGGACGTCTACCGCTTCACGGCCGGGGGCGACGACCGGCGCATCGTCGCGGGCACCGTGGAGTCGGGATCGGCCCGGGCGGGGGACGAGGTGGTCTTCCACCCCAGCGGCAAGCGCGCCCGCATCCGCAGCCTCGAGGCCTTCCCGGGCCCGGCCCCCGCGCGCCTGGAGGCCGGCCAGGCCGGCGGCTTCACCCTCGACCCCCAGGTCTACCTGGGGCGCGGGGAAGTGGCCGCCCTGGCCGGGCAGCCCGCCCCCGCCAGCGCCTCCCGCCTGCGGGCCAGCCTGTTCTGGCTGGGCAAGCGGCCCCTCCACCGGGGCCGCGACTACGTGCTGAAGCTGGGGACCGCGCGGGTCCGCGCCCGCCTCGAAGGCCTGCGCCACGCCCTTGACGCGGACTCCCTGGAGGCCCGGGAGGGCGCCGAGGAGCTGGGGCGCCACGAGGTGGGCGAATGCGTGCTCGCCCTCGCGAGGCCGCTGGCCTTCGACCTGGACCCGCTGACCCCGGGCACCCGCCGCTTCGTGCTCGTGGACGACCTGGAGATCGCCGGCGGCGGCCTCGTGCTGGAGGGGCTGCCGGACGCCGCCCCGGGGAAGGGCGCCGCCTCCCGCTTCGGGCAGCGCCCGGCGGCGGTGCTCCTCGCGGGCGATCCTGAGGACCCCGACGGGCCCGCCGCCGGGGAAGTGGCGGGCGCCCTGGAGGATCGGGGCCGATCGGTCCACGTCCTTCCCGCGGGCCCGGACCCCGTCCGCGCGGCCGCCGACGCCGCCCTCCTGGTCTCCGCGGGCCTGGTGGCGCTGCTCCCGGCCCGGTCCGCCGCGGCCGCCCACCTGGCGGCGGAGGCCCGGGCCCGCCTGGGGCCGGCGGTGCGGGTGGCCTGGCAGGGGGCCGGGGACCCGCCCGAGAGCCTCGGCGCGGACGTCCGCATCGATCCGGGTGACGCGCGGGGCCTGGTTCAGGCCATCCTGGACTGGACCGAGCCCGCCCACCCCGACCGGCCCGATCCGGCCACCGGCGCTCCCGCCCCCGGGAGTCCCGCCTGGCCAGCCCGGAGTTGACCATGCCGCAGGACCTGATCATCGCCCTCAGCCCCTTCGAGCACCCCGACCCGGGCGCTCGTGCTGGCGGCCCACCGGGCCGGCGCTCTGGGGGTGCTGACGCCGGGCGGGACCCGGCCGCGGCCCGCGCCGCCCTCCGGGCCCTGGCCCCCCTGCCGGCGGGCAGCGTCGGCCTGCGGCTGCCCCGCGGCGCCGGACGGCCCCGGCGGACCTCCCGGACAGCGTCGGCACCGTCGTCCTGGAGGCCGGCGAGGCGCTGGAACCCTGGCGGGGCCGCCGGATCCTCGTGCAGGTCACCGGACTCGCCGAGGCCCGGGCCGCCGAGGCCGCCGGCGCCTCGGGACTGGTCGCCAAGGGCTGCGAGGCCGGAGGCAGGGTGGGGGAGCTCACGACCTTCGTGCTCCTCCAGGCCCTCGCGGGGACGACGGGCCTGCCCGTCTGGGCCCAGGGGGGCGTGGGGCTCCATACGGCCGCGGCCTGCCTCGCGGGGGGCGCCCGGGGCGTCGTGCTGGACGCGCAGCTTGCCCTGGCGCGGGAATCGGGGCTGGGCCCCGAGGTCCGGGCCCTCGTGGGCGCCATGGACGGGAGCGAGACCGCCGTGGTGGAGGGCTACCGGATCCACGTCCGGCCGGGCCTGGACCTCGAGGCCCTGGCGGCGGAACCGGTCGCCCCCCGCCTGGGAGTCCGGGACCTGCTGCCCGCGGGCCAGGACGCGGCCTTCGCGCGGCCCCTGGCCGACCGCTTCCGCACGGTCGGCGGGATCGTCCGGGGCGTCGCGGCGTCCGCGCGCCGCCATCTCGAGAGCGCCCGCCGGCATCCGGTGCTGGCCCGGGGCGCCGGGCTCGCCGCGGACCTCGGCCTGGAGTTCCCGGTGTTCCAGGGGCCCATGACCCGGGTCAGCGACCGGGCGGCCTTCGCCGAGGCGGTGGCCGGCGCCGGCGCGCTGCCCTTCCTCGCCCTGGCGCTCCTGCGCGGGGACGAGGCCGCCCCCCTGCTGGCGGAGACGTCCCGGCGCCTGGCCGGCCGGCCCTGGGGCGTCGGGATCCTCGGCTTCGTGCCCCCGGAGCTGCGGGAGGCCCAGCTCGCGGCGGTGCTGGAGGCGCGCCCGCCCGCGGCCATCATCGCCGGGGGGCGGCCCGCCCAGGCCCGGCCCCTCGAGGAGGCGGGCATCGCCACCTTCCTCCACGTGCCCAGCCCGGGGCTCCTCGACCTCTTCCTCAAGCAGGGCGCCCGGCGCTTCGTGTTCGAAGGCCTCGAGTGCGGCGGCCACGTCGGCCCGCGCAGCAGCCTCGCGCTCTGGGAGGCCCAGGTGGCGCGCCTCCTGCGGCATCCCGCGCCTTCCGAGCTCAGCGTGGTCTTCGCCGGGGGCGTCCACGACGCCCATTCCGCGGCCATGGTCTCGGCCCTCGCCGCGCCGCTGGCCGCGCGTGGCGCCAAGGTGGGCGTCCTGATGGGCACCGCCTACCTCTTCACCCCGGAGGCCGTGGCCTCGGGCGCCATCGTGCCCGGCTTCCAGGAGGCCGCCCTCGCCTGTGAGCGCACCGTGCTCCTGGAGACCGGTCCCGGCCATGCCACGCGGTGCGCGGAGACGGACTACGTGCGGGCCTTCCAGGCCGAGCGGCGGCGGCTGCGGGCCGAGGGGCTGCCCGCCCAGGAGGTCTGGCTGCGCCTGGAGGAGCTGAACCTGGGGCGCCTCCGTCTCGCGTCCAAGGGGCTGCGGCGGGAGGGGGACGCGGTGGTCCCCGTGGACGCGGAGACCCAGCGCCGGGAGGGCATGGTGATGCTGGGCCAGGTGGCGGCCCTCCGGCACCGCCTCCAGCCGCTCGCGGACCTGCACCGGGACGTGGTGGAGGGCGCGGCGCGGGTGCTCGAGGCCCTGCCCGCGCCGGAGGCGCCGGCGGCCGCCGGCGCCGGCGCGATCGCCATCATCGGCATGTCCGCCATCCTTCCCGGAGCCCCGGACCTGGACGCCTACTGGTCGAACATCGTCCAGGGCGCGAACAGCATCCGGGAGGTGCCCGCCGAGCGCTGGGACCCCGCCGTCTTCCACGATCCCGCCTCCCAGAGCGGGGAGATGACCCCCTCCAAGTGGGGCGGCTTCCTGGATCCGGTGCCCTTCGATCCCCTGGCCTACGGCATCCCGCCCCTCTCCCTCGCGGCCATCGAGCCGGTCCAGCTCCTCGCGCTGGAGGCCAGCCGGAGGGCCCTGGCCGACGCGGGCTACCTCGACCGCGACTTCGACCGGGAGCACACCTCCGTGATCTTCGGCGCCGAGGCGGGCACCGACCTCGCGGGCGCCTACGGCTTCCGCGCCCTCTGGCGGCAGTACGCCGGCGACCTCCCCGAGGCCCTGGACCGGGCCCTGCCGCGCATGACCGAGGACTCCTTCCCCGGCATCCTCGCCAACGTGATCGCGGGCCGCGTGGCGAACCGCCTCGACCTGGGGGGCGTGAACTACACCGTGGACGCCGCCTGCGCCTCCTCCCTGGCGGCGGTGGACCTCGCGTGCAAGGAGCTGCGCTCCGGCAGCAGCGCCATGGTGCTCTGTGGCGGGGCCGACCTGCACAACAGCATCGTGGACTTCCTGGCCTTCGCCAGCGTCCACGCCCTCAGCCCCACCGGCCAGTGCCGCACCTTCGACGCCACGGCGGACGGCATCGCCTTGGGCGAGGGCGTGGCCGCGGTGGTGCTGAAGCGGCTGGAGGACGCGGAGCGGGACGGGGACCGCGTCTACGCCGTGATCCGCGGCGTCGGCGGGGGGAGCGACGGGAAGAGCCTGGGGCTCACCGCGCCGCGCGCCGAGGGCCAGGCCCGCGCCCTCGCCCGGGCCTACGAGGACGCGGGCATCGATCCCGCCGACGTGGGGCTCGTGGAGGCCCACGGCACCGGCACCGTGGTGGGGGACCGCACGGAGCTCGAGACGCTGAACGCCTTCTTCGGCGGCGCCGGGGCCCCCTCCGCCGCCATCGCCCTGGGCTCCGTGAAGTCGCAGATCGGCCACACCAAGTGCACCGCGGGGCTCGCCGGACTCGTCAAGGCCGCCCTCAGCCTGCACCACCGGGTGCTGCCGCCCACCCTGAACATCTCCAGGCCCAACCCGGGCTGGACCCCCGACAGCCCCTTCACCCTCGGCACCGCCGCGCGGCCCTGGATCGCCGGTCCCGGGCCGCGGGCCGCGGGCGTCAGCGCCTTCGGCTTCGGCGGCACCAATTTCCACGTGGTGCTCACCGCTCCCGCGACGGAGCCGCCGCCCTCCGGCCTCCGCCAGTGGCCCGCGGAGCTCTTCCTCTTCCGGGGCCGGGACCTCACCGAGGCCCAGGCCGGCGTGGACCGCCTCGCCTCGGCCCTGGAGGCCGCTCCCGGCGCCGCCCTCCGGGACCTGGCCCGGGCCGTCTCCGGGGGCGGCGGGCCCGTCCGCCTCGCGGTGGTCGCGCGGGACCGCGACGACCTCCAGCGCAAGCTCGAGGAGGCCCGCGCGCTGCGGCCCCATCCCGGCGGGGTCTTCGTCGCCCGGGACGGCCTCGGGGAGGCGCCGAAGGTGGCCTTCTTGTTCCCCGGCCAGGGCTCCCAGAAGGTGGGCATGCTGCGGGACCTCTTCCTGGCCTTCCCGCGGCTGCAGCGCTTCCTCGAGCTCGGCCCCCGGTGGGCCGCCCTCATGTTCCCGCCCACGCCCTGGGGCCCCGGAGGCCGGGAGGCCCAGAGCCGGGCCCTCACGGACACGCGCGCGGCCCAGCCCGCCCTGGGCCTGGCGGGCCTCGCGATGGCGAGCCTGCTCGCCGACCTGGGGGTCGAGCCCGACATGCTGGGCGGGCACAGCTACGGCGAGCTGGTGGCCCTGGCGGTGGCCGGCGCCCTGCCGGAGGCCGGCCTGCCGTCCCTCTCGGAGCGGCGCGGCCGGCGCATCCTGGAGGCCTTCGGGGACGGGGATCCCGGCACCATGGCCGCGGTGTCGGGACCGGCGGAGGCCATCGCGCCCCACCTGGCGGGCCTTGAAGGCGTCGTGGTGGCCAACGCCAACGCGCCCGACCAGTCCGTGATCTCCGGTCCCTCCTCCGCCGTGGCCTCCGCCACGGCCCGGCTCCACGCCGCGGGCCTCGCCACCCGCGCCATCCCGGTGGCCTGCGCCTTCCACAGCCCGGCGGTCCGTCCCGCCTGCGCCGCCTTCGGGTCGGACCTCGCCGGCGTGGAGGTCCGCGCCCCCCGCCGGACCGTCTTCGCGAACACCACCGCGGCCCCGTATCCGTCGGATCCGGGCGCCGTCCGGGAGCTGCTCGCGGCCCACATCGCCGAGCCCGTCCGCTTCGTGGAGGAGGTGGAGGCCATGTACGCCGCCGGCGCGCGGATCTTCGTGGAGGCCGGGCCGGGGCGCGTGCTGACGGGCCTGGTGGGAAGAATCCTGGCCGACCGGCCCCACGCCGCGGTGGCCTTCGAGCGCAGCGGCGAGGAGGGCCTCGTCGGCCTGCTGCTGGCCCTGGCCCAGCTCGCGGTGGCGGGCCTGCCCCTGCGCGCGGAGGCCCTCTTCGAGGGTCGCTGCGGGGCGCCCCTGGACCTGGAGGCCCCCGGCGGGGCCATGGCCTCCGCCAGCGCGTGGTGGGTGAACGGGCAGCGCGCCTGGCCCATGCACGGCGAGCCTCCGGCCCACGCCTTCCGCCCGGTGCTGGCCCCCGTCGTGCAGGCGGGCGGAGCCGCCGCGCCGGCGGCCGGCGGGGAGCGCCAGGCCGCGGTGCTCGAGTACCTCCGCAACGCCCGCGAGCTGGTGGAGGCCCAGCGCCGGGTGATGATGGCCTTCCTGGGCGGCGCGGACCGGCCCGCCGACTCCGTGCTCGAGGGGGAGCTGGCCGAGCGCCGGCCGGCGACCCGGCCCCCCGCGCCGGCGACCCCGCCCTCCGGGACGGGGGCCGCCTCCACGGCGCTTCCCCCCGCCGGGCCTTCGCCGGAAGCCGCCCCCCGGGACGTGCGGGTGCTGCTCCTCGCGGTGGTCAGCGAGCGCACCGGCTACCCGCCCGAAATGCTCGACCTCGACCTGGATCTGGAGGCCGACCTCAGCATCGACTCGATCAAGCGGGTGGAGATCCTCGGGGCCGCCGCGGAGCGCCTGGGCGCCAGCGCCGGCGAGGCGATGGAGGAGCTGCCCGAGGACCTGGTGGCGGTGAAGACCCTGCGGGGCATCATCGCGGCCCTCGAGGGCCTCGTCCGGAAGGGCCCGGCCGCCGCTTCCGCGCCCGCCCCGGCTCCGCCGGCGGAAGCACCCCGCGCGGCGGTGGGCCGCTACCGGGTCCGCCTCGAGCCCGGAGCCCTGGCCGGCGGAGGCTCCCTGGCGGGACGCCGGATCCGCCTCGCCGGGCCCGAAGGCGCGGCCCTCCGGGCCCTGGAAGCCCGGCTCCAGGCGGAGGGCTGCGAGCCCCTGCGCGGGGAGACCGCGGCCGGCGAGACCCTGGTGGACCTCTCGCCCCTCGCGGCGGACTGGGGTCCCGCGGACGTCCCGGCCCTCTTCGAGCGCGTGCGCAGCGCCCTGGCCGCCGGGGCCGAGGCGGTCCTGGTGGCCGGACGCGCCCCGGAGGAGGGCGGCCCCCCCGCGGACCTGCCCAGGGTCAACGGCCATCTCGTGCCGCCGGCCTCCGGCGTGCAGGGCCTCGTGAAGTGCCTCCGGCGGGAATGGCCCGACCGCACCGTGCGGGTCGCGAGCTTCCCCGCCGACCTGGACGCCGACGAGCTCGGGGCCCGCCTCCGGGGGGAGCTGGCGGAGGGGCCGGGCGCCCCCGAGGTGCGCTACGACCCCGACGGGCGGCGCCTCCGCCCGGAGGTCGTCCCCGCGGAGCTCGCGGGCCCCGCGCCGGACCGCGCGGCCCTCGACCTGGGGCCCGGTTCGGTGGTGCTGCTCACGGGCGGCGCCCGGGGCATCACGGCGCGGGTGGCCCTGGCCTTCGCGCGACGCTTCGGCTGCACCCTCGAGCTGGTGGGACGCACACCCGTCCCGCCCGAGGCCGAGGAGCCCTTCCTCCGGGAGGCCCCGGACGCGCGCGCCGTCCGGCAGGCCCTCATCGCCCAGGATCCGCGCAAGGGCCCCGCGGAGATCGAGGCCGCCGTCGCGCGGGTCCTGGCCGCGCGGGAGGTGCGCGGGACCCTGGCCGCCCTCCGGGCCGCGGGATCCCGGGCGGCCTACCACGCCGTGGACGTGCGGGACCCCGCGGCCTTCGGCGCCTACCTGGACGGCCTCTACGCCCGGCACGGGCGGCTGGACGGCGTCATCCACGGGGCGGGCGTCATCGAGGACCGGCTGGCCCGGGACAAGACCGCCGAGTCCTTCGCCCGGGTCTTCGAGACCAAGGTGCACGGCGCCCTGGTGCTGGCCGAGAAGGTCCGGGACGACCTCGGGTTCATGGTGTTCTTCTCCAGCATCGCCTCCACCTTCGGGAGCCGGGGCCAGTCGGACTACGCCGCCGCCAACGACTTCCTGGACCGCCTGGCGGACCGGTTGAACCGGCTGCTTCCCGGCCGGGTGCTGTCCATCAACTGGGGGCCGTGGAAGGACGCCGGCATGGTGGGACCCGAGCTGGCCCGGGAGTACGCCCGCCGCGGCGTGGCCCTCATCGATCCGGAGGCGGGGGTGGAGAGCTTCTTCCGCGAGCTCCTCGAAGGCCCCGCGGAGGACGCGAACGTGATCCTGATGAGCGGCGATCCCGCCGCCCTGGCCTGAGGCGCCGTTGTCCCGGAGCGAGGGCATGGACCCCCGAGGCGCCGCCATCGTCGGCATGGCCTGCGTGTTCCCGAAGGCGCCGGACCTGGCGGCCTACTGGCGCAACGTCCTGGCCGGCGTGGACGCCATCACCGACGTGCCCGCCCAGCGCTGGGACCCGGTCTTCTTCGATCCGGCCAGCTCGGCCCCCGACCGGTTCTACGTCCGGAAGGGCGGGTTCGTCGACGAGTTCGCGGACTTCGACGCCGGCGCCTTCGGTATCATGCCGGTGGCCGCCCGGGGCGCGGAGCCGGAGCAGCTCCTCGCCCTCCAGTGCGCCGCCGCGGCGCTGAAGGACGCGGGCTACGCGGACCGCGACTTCCCGCGGGCCCGGGCCAGCGTGATCCTCGGCCGGGGCAACTACATCGGCGCCGCGACCTCCCGCCTCATCAACATCACCCGCGGGGCCCAGCAGCTCGTGGAATCCCTCGCCATCCTGCTGCCGGAGCTGGGGCCCGGGAGGCTCGCGGAGCTGAAGCGGGAGTTCCAGTCCCGCTGCGGCGTCTACGGGCCGGACACCGCCATCGGCCTCGTGCCGAACCTCCTGGCCTCGCGCATCGCCAACCGCCTCGACCTGCGCGGCGCGGCCTACACCCTCGACGCCGCCTGCGCCAGCGCGCTGGTGGCGGTGGACCACGCCCGCCGCGAGCTGGAGGCGGGCACCTCCGACCTGGTGCTCACCGGCGGCGTGCACCTCTGCCACGACCTCGTCTTCTGGAGCGTGTTCTGCCAGCTCGGCGCCCTCTCGCGCTCGGAGCGGATCCGCCCCTTCGACCGGCGCGCCGACGGCATCCTGATGGGCGAGGGCATCGGGCTCCTGGTCCTCAAGCGCCTGGAGGACGCCCAGCGGGACGGGGACCGGATCTACGCGGTGCTGCGGGGCACGGGCGTGTCCAGCGACGGGCGGGACGTGAGCCTCATGCTGCCGAGCGTGGAAGGCCAGGTGCTCGCCCTGGAGCGCGCCTGGCGCGCCGCGGGGCTGGAGCCGGCCAGCGCCGGCCTGGTGGAGGCCCACGGCACCGCGACGCCCGCCGGGGACGCGGCGGAGCTGGAGACGCTGCGGCGCGTCTTCGGGCCCGCCGACCCCTCCCGGGAACGGAGCGTCCTCGGCTCGGTGAAGTCCATGATCGGCCACGCCATGCCCGCCGCCGGCGCCGCCGGCCTCATCAAGGCGGCCCTGGCGGCCTACCACGGGGTGCGGCCGCCCACCCTCCACTGCGAGGAACCCCACGCCGCCCTCGACGCCACCGCCTTCCGCACCCTCTCCGTCCCCGAGCCCTGGGAGGCCCCCCTGCGGCGGGCGGCGGTGAACGCCTTCGGGTTCGGGGGCGTCAACGCCCACGTGGTCCTGGAGGCCCCTGCCGCCGCGCGCGCCGACTTCCGCGCCCCGGTGGCGGAGCCGCCGGCCCCGGCGGCGCTGCTGCTGGCGGCGGAGGGGCCGGAGGCCCTCCTCGCGGCCCTGGACGCGGGCGGCAGCGGCGGGACGGGCCCCTGCCGCCTGGCGATCCTCGAGCCGACGCCCGCGCGCCTGGCCTCCGCGCGGAAGGCCGTGCGGGCGGGAAAGCCCCGCCACGGGCGGGACGGCGTGCACTTCTCGCCCCGGGGCCTCCTCGCGGACGGCGGGAAGGTGGCCTTCCTCTACCCCGGCGTGGAGGCGGGCTTCGAGCCGGACCTCGCCGGCCTGCCGGAGCGCTTCGGCCTCGAGGCCCCGGACTTCGGCGGCGAGGGCCTCGCCCACCAGGGCGCGGGGGTCATCCTCCTGAACCACTACCTCGCCCGGGTGGCCGCCGTCGCCGGGCTGCGCGCCGACATGGTGGCGGGCCACAGCGTCGGCGAATGGTCGGCGATGATCGAGGCCGGCCTCTTCGAGGCCGCCGCCCTCCAGGCCTTCCTGGCGGCCCTCGAGCCCTCCATGCTCCGGGTGGCCGACGTGGCCTACCTCGCCGTGGGGGCCGGGGCGGACCGCGTGGGCCCCTGGCTCGAGGACCTGGAGGGCGTGGCGGTCTCCCACGACAACTGCCTCCACCAGAGCATCCTCTGCGGCCCCGAGGCCGCCCTCGCCGAGGCGGCCCGGAGGCTGCGGGAGCACCGGGTGCTCTGCGAGACCCTGCCCTTCCGCTCGGGCTTCCACACCCGGGCCCTGGAGGGCCACGTCGAGGGCTACCTCGAGCACCTCGACCGCCTGGAGTTCCGGCCCGCCGCCCTGCCGCTCTGGTCCGCCACCACCTGCCGCCCCTATCCCGCGGCGGCGTCCGAGATCCGCGCCCTCTTCCGCGAGCACCTCCTGCGCCCCGTGCGCTTCCGGGAGCTCCTGCTGGCCCTGCACGGGGCCGGCGCCCGGGCCTTCGTGCAGGTGGGCACCGGCAGCCTCGCGGCCTTCGCCTCGGACACGCTGGCGGGGCTGCCCCATCTCGCGGTCTCCCTGCAGGCGGCCCGCCGCGGGGGCCTCGAGCAGCTCCAGCGGGCCTGCGCCGCGCTCTGGGTGGAAGGGGCGGAACCCGACCTGGCGCGGGTCGGCCTGGCGTCGAAGCCGGCCCGTCCGCTGCTGCGCCTGGAACTCGGGGTGCCCATGGTGCGCATGCCCCACCCGCCCCTGGCGCGGAGCGGCCCGCGCAGCCTGCCCGCGGGGCTGGACGCGGATCCCGTGCTGCGATCCTTCCAGGCGGCCCTCGCGGCGGTGGACACGGCGGGCGAGGAGGTCCTCGCGGCCTATGCCGGCCGTCCGGCGGAGGGCGCCCCTTCCCCCGGCGCCGCAGGACGGGTGGGCGTGGCGGGGCCCGCGGGGGCCGGCGTCCCGGCCAAGGTCCCGGTGCTTCCGTCCGAGGTCCCGGGCCCTGCCTCCGGGGCCCCGGGCTCCCAGGCCCCGGCGTCCGGCGCGGAGCCGGAGCCCGGAGTCCTCGAGGAGCCGCTGGTGGTGGGCCTCGACCGCTACCCCGAGCTCCTGGACCACAGCCTGATCCCCCAGGCGCCCGGCTGGCCCGTGGCCGCGGACCGGGCCCCCGCCGCGCCCATGACCCTCTCCATCGCCCTCCTCCTGGAGGCCGCCGCGCGGTTCCGGCCGGGCCGCCTTCCCGTGGCCGTGGAGCGGGTGGCGGCGAGCACCTGGCTCCGCGCCGACCCCCCCACGGAGACCCGCCTCCGCTGCGAGGCCCTCGACGCCGACCGGGTCCGGGTGCGCATCGAGGGCCACGTGGAGGGCGTGGTCACGCTGGCGGACCGCTACCCCGAGGCGCCGGGCCCATCGCGGGAGGGCCTCGGCGTTCTCGGCGAGTTCCCGGTCCCCATGGAGGCGGTGTACCGCGACGGCTGGCTCTTCCACGGACCGGGCTACCAGGGCATCGCCTCCATCGACGCCTGCGGGGAGCGGGGCATGCGCGGCACCCTGCGGGCGCTGCCGGCGAAGGGGGCCCTCCTCGACAACGCCGGGCAGCTCCTGGGGCTGTGGGTGATGCACACCTGCAGCAGCGACCAGCTCGCGATGCCCGTCCGCGTGGGGCGCATCGAGTTCTACGGCCCCGACCCCGTCCCGGGGGAGATGCTGGACTGCACGGTGTGGGTCCGCTCCCTGGGTCGCCGGGAGGTCCGCGCCGATCTCGACCTGGTGCGGGGCGGGCGGCTCTGGGCCCGGATCACCGGGTGGGAGGACTGGCGCTTCTTCACCGGGGGCCCGATCTTCGACGTCATGCGCCAGCCCGGGCGCTACCTCCTCGCCGCCGCCGACCCCGAGGGGTTCACGGTGCTGGAGGATCCGGGGTGGACCACCGCCACGCTGGAATTCCTCATGCGGCGCTTCTTCTCCTTCGCCGAGCTGGAGGCGATGGGCGGCCTGAAGCAGGCCCAGCGGCGGGCGGACTGGATGTACGGACGCATCGCCGCGAAGGACGCCGTCCGGCGCAGCCTCTTCCAGGCCGGGGCGGGGGAGGTGTTCCCCCTCGAGATCGGCATCGTCTCCGAGGCCTCGGGCCGCCCCCGGGTCACCGGCCGGGGCGAGGGCCTGCGCGTGAGCATCGCCCACAAGCCCGGCATCGCGGTGGCCCTGGCCGTCGAGGACGGGGACCCGGGCATCGACGTGGAGGAGGTCGCCCCCCGCGGGGACGGCTTTGCGGCGCTGGCCTTCACGCCGGAGGAGCTGGCGCTGCTCCCGAGGGGGGACCGGGACGAGTGGCTCACGCGCTTCTGGTGCGCGAAGGAGGCCGTCGGGAAGGCCCGGGGCACCGGCCTCGGGGGCGATCCCCGATCCCTGCGGGTGGAGGCGGTGGAGGCGGAGGCTATCATGGTCTCCGGAAGCCGCGTCCAGACCCGCCGACGGGGTTCCCGCGTGGTGGCATGGACGATCCGATGAGCACACTCGAAGCGCACAAGACCGAGGCCCTCCAGGCCATCACCGCCATGGTCCAGGAGGTCATCGGCGAGGATTGGGTGAAGGAGACGCCCATCACCTTCGAGACGAGCTTCACCCACGACCTGGAGCTGGAGAGCATCGAGCTGGTCGCCCTCTCCGAGAAGCTGCAGGCGCGCTACGGGGCCACCATCGACTTCCCGGCCTGGCTCTCGGCCATGGAGCTGGAGCAGATCATCGCGCTGAAGGTCGGGGACCTCGCGGAGTACATCGCCGAATGCCAGTCGAAGTCCTAGGCGGGCTCCGGACCCACGTCCAGACCCTCGGCCACGGCGGCCCCGCCGTGGTGATGCTCCACGGCATGTTCATCGGCTCCATCGCGAGCTGGTACTTCTCCATCGCGCCGATCCTCGCCGCGGGCCGCCGGGTGGTGATGTACGACCTGCGCGGCCACGGGATGACCGAACGCACCGGCGGGGGCTACGGCCTCTCCGCCATGGCGGAGCACCTGGACGCGGTGGTGGACCGCTTCGGCGGCGGCGGGCCCGTGCACCTCGTGGGCCACAGCTACGGGGGGGCCATCGCGCTGCGCTACGGGGTGGACCGTCCCGGGAAGGTGGGCCGGCTCGCGGTGGTGGAGGCGCCCCTACCGGTGCTCACCCCGGAGCACGTGGAGGCCATGAAGGACAAGGACGGGAGGGCCGCGGTGGAGATGATGCCGCCCTGGCAGCAGCACGCCTTCCTCACCGGCGGACGCCGGGCCCGGCGGCTCGCGGACCGGGGCATCGCCCTCCTCTCGGGGACCGCCATGGTGGAGGAGCTGCTGGCCGACGCCGACATCCCGGACGAGGTCCTGGCGGCCTACCCGGGCGAGGTGCTCCTCTGCTACGCGAGCGACACCGCCCCGCGCATGACGGAGACCCTCGGCCGCCTCGGCCGCGTGATGCCCGGGGCGAGGCCGCGGGTCCTGGACGCGAGCCACTACCTGCACCGGGACGCGCCGGAGGCCCTGGCGGAGGTCATCCGGGAGTTCCTGGATGCGTGAGGTCGTGGCCGGCGGCCTGCGCTTCAACGTGGTGACCCTGGGCGAGTCGGGGCCGGTGCTCGCCATGGTGCACGGGCTGGTCCTCGACAACCACAGCAGCTTCTACCTCACCCTCGCCCCGGCCCTGGCCCGCCGCGCCCGGCTGGTGCTCTACGACCTCCGCGGCCACGGGCGGAGCGAGCAGCCCGCGGAGGGCTACGCCCTGGACGACATGGCGTCGGACCTGTTCGGGGTGCTGGACGCCCTGGGGCACCGCGAGCCCGCCATCCTCCTGGGCCACAGCTACGGAGGCCAGGTCGCCCTGCGGGCCGCCTCCCGCCGGCCCGACCGCGTGCGGGGCCTGGTGCTCCTGGAGTCCCACAGCGGGGAGGCGGAGCTGGGGGCGCGCATGGCGGAGACGCTGGCCCTCCAGGGCGAGGCGCGACGGGAGAAGGTGAAGGAGCTGTTCGGCCACTGGCTCGCCAAGCACCAGGCCCGCGGGCACGTGGACCCCGGCGTCGCCGCCGCGCACGGCGCCCTGGACGCGGACGGCGCGGCGAGCCTGCGGCAGCTCGCGCGGCTGGAACGGCGCCGGCGCAGCCCCATGGTGGCGACGGCCGAGGCCCTCCGGGACCGGACGACCCTGGCCCAGGACCTGGCCGCCACGGCGCCCCTGGAGGCTCGGGACCTGGCCCGCATCGCCTGCCCGACGCTGGCGATCTACGGCGCGGACTCGGAGATCCTGGCCGACGGCCGGCGCCTGGCGGCCCTCCTGCCGGCCTGCCGGATGGTGGAGGTGGAGGGCTGCGGCCACGGCCTGCTCTACCAGGCCACCGAGCGCCTGCGCGCCGAGATCCTGGACTGGCTGGCGCAGGTCGCGCCATGAGCCGCGTCCTCTTCGTCGTCCCGCCCTTCCCGTCCCACATCTTCCCCACCCTGGCCCTGGCCCGGGAGCTCGAGCGCCGGGGCCACGAGCCGGCGTGGGTGTGCTACCGCGCCCTCCTCGGGGTCCTGCCCCCCGGCGCGCGGGTCCACGTCCTGGACTCCCCGGTGTCCGCCGAGGCGGTGGCGGAGGTGCAGCGGCAGGCCGGCGCCCCCTGGCTGGAGGGCCTGCGGGTCTTCTTCGAGGCGGTGGTGTTCCCCATGGCCCGGGACATGCTGCCCGGCGTGGAGGCCGCCGTGGACGCCTTCCGGCCCGACCTCCTCGTGGCAGACCAGCAGTGCACGGCCGGAGCCCTGGCGGCCCGGCGCCGGGGCCTGCCCTGGGCCACGCTCTCCACCAGCGCGGCGCTGCTGGGGAGCCCCCTGCAGGCCTACCCGAAGGTGGAGGCCTGGCTCGTCTCGCGCTTCGAGGCCCTGCAGCGGGAGGCCGGCCTGGAGCCCGTCCGCTGGCCGGACCGCTCGGAGCGCCTGGTGCTGCTGACCGTCTCCCGGCGCTTCGCCGGCGAGGGAAGCGTCCACCCTCCCAGCCACCGCTTCGTGGGGCCGCTGCTGGAGGCCCGGCCGGCCCAGGGCTCCTTCCCCTGGGAGGCGCTGGGGCCTGGGCCCCGGATCTACGCGGGCCTCGGCACCCTGTTCACCTTCAAGGGGGCCGGGTTCTACCGGGCCCTGGTGGAGGCCCTCGGCGACGCCGAAGTCCAGGTGGTCGTGTCCGATCCCGACGGCCTGCTGCCGGCGGCCCCGGCGAACTTCCTCGTGCGCCGCTGGGTTCCGCTGCTGGACCTCTACCCCCGGCTGGACGCGGTGATCACCCACGCGGGCACCACGATCCTGGAGGCCTTCGTCCACGGCCTGCCGGCGGTGGCCACGCCGATCACCCAGGACCAGGGCACCTACGCGGGCCTCGCCGCCGCCACCGGAGCCGCGATCCGCCTTCCCTTCAACCGGCTCCGGGCGGCGGAGCTGCGCGGGGCCGTCGAGGCGGTGCTAGGGGACCCCGCCTACCGGGCCGCCGCGGAAGGGATGCGGGACTCCCTGCGGGCCGCCGGAGGCGCCCCCGCGGCGGTGGACGCGCTGGAGGAGCTGCTGGCCTGAGCGGCGGGCGGCGCCAGCTTCAGGGCGCGGCGCCGCCCAGGCGCCTGCCCAGGCGGAAGAGGGGCCAGCCCAGCAGGAGGATCGCGAGCCCCGCGAGGGCGAGGCGGGTCTCGGTGGCCAGGACGTGGAGGCAGACGCCCAGGAGGGCCAGGAGGTAGAGGGCGGGGAGGAAGGGGTGGCCGGGCACGGTGAAGCCCCCGTCCCCGGCGCCGCGGCGCCTCAGCGCAAAGAGGGTGGAGGCCACCACCACGAGGGTGAGGGCGTCGGTGAAGATCACGTAGCTGAGCAGCTTCTCGAAGGAGCCCAGGAGGAAGGCGGGGAGGAGCATGGTGGCGCCGAAGAAGAGGAGGCCCGCCTCGAGGGTCTGGGTGCGCGGGTTCACCTTCAGGAAGGCCCTGGGCAGCACGCCGTCCTGGGCCATGGCGTAGAAGTTCCGGGGCATCTGGAGGATGGTCGCGTTCACGAAGCCCGCGGCGGACAGGAAGATCGCGAGGGAGACCGCGGCCTCGCCCCTCGGGCCCAGGGCGGCCTTCGCGAGGGCGGCGGCCACGAGCCTCGCGCCGGCCACGCCGTCGATGCCCAGGGTCCGCGCGTAGGCCAGGTTCAGCAGGAGGTAGAGGGCCACCACCGTGAGCATCCCGGCGGTGATGGCGAGGGGGAAGCGGCGCCGGGCGTCCTTCACGTCGGCGCCCAGGTTCATGGTCATGTGGTAGCCGCCGTAGGCGTAGAAGCAGGGCACGAGGGCCGCCGCCAGGCGCGGCGCCCAGGGCGAGGCGGCGGCAGGCCGGGCGGCCGCCGCCGGGGCGGCCGGCGCCAGGGCGAAGGCCAGGGCGGCCAGGGCCAGCATCAGCGCGATCTTGAGGACGGAGAGGACGTTCTGGGTGCGGGCGCCGCTGCGGATGCCGAGGAAGTTGAGGACCAGGAGGACGAGCATCAGGGCGCAGGCCAGGGGCAGCGTCGCGCGGGGGCCGAGCCAGGCCGCGGGCAGCACCAGGGGCGCGAGGTACTCGGCGCCGATGAAGGCCACGCCGGCCGCCCCCGCGCCCTGCATGAGGGCCTGGGCCCAGTTCAGCATGAAGGCGAGGGCGGGGCTGTAGCAGTCGGCCACCACGCGGTAGTAGCCGCCGGCCCGGGGGTGGCGGGAGCCGATCTCGGCGAAGACCAGGGCGCCCGCGAGGCTGATGAGGCCGCCGGCGATCCAGGCGGTGAAGAACAGGAGGCGGCTCCCCGTGGCCCCCGCGACGAGGGCCGGCGTGCGGAAGATGCCGATGCCCACCACGAGGCTGAAGACCACCATCGCGGTGTCGAAGGTGCCGAGGCGGGCCTCGATGGCGGCGGGGGTGCCGGCGGCGGGCGTCCCGGCGACGGGCTCATCCGCCACGGAGGGCCTCCTCCAGGAGGTCGGCGAAGCGGGCCGCGTCGTCGAGGGTGTTGTAGCGCTGGGCCGAAAGCCGCATCACCGGCACCGGATGGTGGTAGAACCAGCCCTCCACGCCCCGCTCCCGGAACCAGGCGGCGAGGGCGTCGGGATCGAGACGGGCGGCGGGGGAACCGGAGTCGGCCGCGGGCAGGGGCAGGGCCGCCATGGCAACGACCATGGATCCGGGGCAGGGCGCGGGGAGGCCGAAGCGTTCACACAGCAGCCCGCGCATGCCCAGGGCGAGCTCACGGTTCGCCGCCATCACCGCGGGCCATCCGCCGGGCAGCATCGCGCCGACGGTCCGAAGCGCCTCGGGGATGCAGAGCCAGGGGGAAGGGTCCACGGTGCCCGTCCAGTCGAACTCCGCGTGGAAGCCGCGGCCCGAGCCGTGGCTGGTGACGAGGGGATGCAGGCCGGCCTGGCGGTCGCGCCGCGCGTGGAGGAAGGCCGAGCCCTTCGGCGCGCAGAGCCACTTGTGGGCGTTGCCGGTGTAGTACGCGGCACCGAGGGCGTCCAGTTCCAGAGCCACCATGCCCGGGGCGTGGGCGCCGTCCACGAGGGTCTCCACGCCGCGCTCGCGCAGGCCGTCCACGAGGCGCCGGAGGGGCAGCACCATCGCCGTGGGGCTGGTGACGTGGTCGAGCAGCGCGAGGCGCGTGTGGGGCGTGACCGAGGCCAGCACCGCGTCCACGACGGCGTCATCCGAAGGGCAGGGGAAGGGCAGCGCCGCGACGACGACGGTGGCGCCGCTCCGCGCCGCGACGAAGTCCAGGGTCTTGCGGCAGGCAGCATAGGCGTGGCTGGTGGTGAGCAGCTCGTCGCCCGGCCCGAAGTCCAGGGAGCGCAGCACCGCGTTCACGCCGGTGGTGGCGTTGGGCACGAAGGCCAGGTCGGCAGGATCGGCGCCGAGGAAGGCCGAGAGTTCCTCCCGGGCGGCGTCCATCCTTGGCTGGAGCCTGCGGGAGAGGAAGTCCACCGGTTCGGCCTCCAGCTCCCGCCGCAGCTCCGCCTGGGCCTCCTGCACAGCGACCGGGCAGGCGCCGTAGGAGCCGTGGTTCAGGTAGACGACGGCGGGGTCGAGGGACCAGCGGGCGGCGAGGGCGGAGGGCATGGCCCGTCCACGGTAGCGCAGAGGTCCGCGCCTCCGCCCCCGGGCCCGGGATCACTGGGGCAGGTCCAGGGCGCCCAGGCCCCGGACCCAGCCCCCCATGGGCACGCGGATCTGGCTGCCGAAGAGGAGGCTCCGGGTGGCCGACGGAGGCAGGAGCACCCGCCACTGCCGGACGCCGGGGATGGGCTCCTCGGTGGGCGGCGTGGACTCGGGCAGCGGGGAGATCCGGATGCGATCCTGCTCCGCCTTGAGGACCGCGTCCTGGACGTCGAGCACGAGCGCCTCGCCGAGGTCGTTCGAGGCGTCGAGGCGGTCCTTCACCGTCCACTGGGTCTCCTTGGAGAAGGTTCCGACGGTGTCCTTGCGGGCCTCCAGGCGGTGGAGCGCGACGCGCACGCCTTCGAAGGGGCCGAAGCCGAGCTGCATCGGCCGTCCGGCGGAAGGGACCTCCAGCAGGCCCTGGCCCACCCTCTGGGTTCCAGCGAAATGCGTCACCGGGCTCCCCGGAAACAGGGGCAGGTCCCGGGGAACCGGGAAGCGCGCCACCCGGTACACCGTCGGATCCGTCCGAGGGATGCAGAGCAGGCCCAGCTCCGGGGCCAGCTCGACGGAGGCGATGCGGAAGCGGTGGGCGTCCCCGTCGGCGGGCAGGTCCTTCCGCCCCTCCAGCATCCAGGTGGTCGCGAGGCCCTTCGACTCCTCGAGCCGGCCGGTCCGGCCCGGTGCCATGTCCGCCAGGCTGCTGGGCACGGCAGGGGGAGGCGGCTCGGGCGTGTAGCTGCCGCCCGAGGAGGCGACCACCATGACGGTCGCCCCCGCGTACTGGTTCCGGCTGCCGGGCGGAGGCTGTTCCGAGAAGGACACCCACTGGGGTCCGTTCAGCCGGTCCAGCGTGACGTTGCGCTGGCTGCGCGCGCTGGTCACTTCGACCTCGACGTCGGCCCAGTCCTCGTTTCCGCGGTGGGTCACGCTGGCGAACAGGACGAACTCGAGCATCCGGCCATCCTGGGTCAGGCGGGCCTCGTAGGCCGGCTTCCAGGCGGCGCTCCGGGTGCGGTAGGTGAACTCGACCTGCACGTCCCCGGCGGCCGGGCAGGACACTTCCAGGGAAGCCTTCGCCGGGCTGGCCGAATGTTCCGAGGCCCGGCGCGCGAGCTCCGACCCCACCCGCCCGAGTTCCTCCTTCCGGAGCACCAGGTCGCGATGCAAGGCGCGCTCCCGCGTCAGGACTTCCGCCATCCGGTCCTTGATGCCCCGACCCAGCCCGAGCACGGCCTCGGCCGAGGGCACGCCGGCCGCCAGCCGCGCCGACAGCTCCTTGACCTCCACGGCCTGAAGCCCCTTGAGGTAGACGAGTTCATGGGCGCAGGCCTCCTGCTCCGACTCCAGGGCCTCGATCTCCCGGAGGAGCTTCGTCTGCTGGTCCTTCAGGCTCCGGAACTCCTGGGTCTCGGTCACCTGGAGCGGTTCGGAGCCGACGGAGACGTCGCCCAGCCGGGATCCAGCGGGTCCCTTGGCGGACACCCGAACGTCCTCCAGGGTGAGGCCCTCGGGCAGGCCGGTGAGGCGTAGCTGATAGGTCCCCGGCTTCGCCACCGCGACCCGCCCGATGCGGGTGACCCAGGCTTCGTCAGGATGGAGGCGGACCCGGCGGATGGGGGCCTCGACCTCCAGCAGCGAGGTCCGTGGGGTCGCCGCGAGGATCATGGAGAGGCCGAACAGGGCTGGAATCGGCAGGGTGGATCGTCGCATGACAGGCTCCTTGGATCGCTGGTCCAAGGGTGGCGCGACGGCCCCGGGGCTTCTGTAACACGTCGGTCACTCGAAGGGGCGAGGGCCAGGCCCTGTCACTCCGGCTTATTCAACTCGCCTTTGGCCTCGGGCCTGCCTGGAGCGACGCCCGTCCCCGCGCCCCCCACCGCCACGACGGGGAACCGCGGCGGATCCCCCCAGCTGCCGTCGTTGCGCAGCAGCACTTCGGGGAAGAAGCCCCAGTGGACGAGACCGTCGGGGCTGCGGGGGTCGAGGAGGTAGAAGGCCACGCGGCCGTGGCGCTGCTTCAGGGGCACGTAGAGGGCCGCGTCCAGGGCCTTCGCGTCCCAGGGCAGGAGGCGCGGCTTCGACGGGACCTCCGCCGTCCAGGCGCCCTGCAGGTCCAGGGACCACACGCCCTGGAAGGGCTGCTTGGCCAGGGTGCGGCCGGATTCTTTGAAGTGGAGGATGGGTGCCTTCGGGCGCTGTGATCCCGCCAGCACCGCGAGGCCGTGGGCCTCCAGCACGGGCCTCACCCGGTCGGCGAAGGCGGCGTCCACCAGGTAGCCTTCCGGCAGGTCCTGGAAGTCCTTCCCTGCGAAGGTGACGAAGCTCGGCAGGGTCACCGTGCGCCGGGACTTCTCGCGGACGACGCGGCCCTGGGCGTCCTTCTCGGGGTCCACCAGGTCGAAGGCGTAGCGCTCGGTCTCCTTCATCTCCGCCGCGAGGGGCAGGCGCGTCGGGAGCTTCGCCGCCGCGGCCACCACGGCCCGGACCTCGGCACGACGCGCCGCGATCCGCTCCAGGCAGGCCGTGACAAAGCGGCGCATGTCCGCGATGCGGTCCGGATAGGCGCGGTAGACGTACTCCTCGCAGAGGATGCCGAGGCGCCCCTGGAGGCCGGGGTAGTTGCTGAGGTAGCGGGGCAGGGCGTCGAAGGTCTCCCAGCGCTCCGGCTGCGTGTCCGCCCTGCCCGGCGCCCAGGCGCCGCCCCCCCGCTCCTCCGGCGCGAAGTTGCCGTAGTCGTAGGTGGGCAGGGCCTCCTTCTTCAGAATCTCGCGGACCTCCACGAGGAGCTGCCGGTTGAAGGCCAGCAGGCCCTCGTCGGCGCCCAGGGCCAGGGACGGCGAATAGGTCAGGTGGAAGCCGTGATAGCTGCCGTTGGTGGTGTGCAGGTCGAAGACCGCCGCGGGGTCGAAGTCCTTGAGCATCGCGAGGAACCAGCGCGTGTTGGCCGCCTGGGCCTTCATGAGGTCGCGGTTGAGGTCCAGGCCCCGGGCGTTCTCGCGCCGTCCCACGCCGGACGCAGGGTTCGGCTGATGGCGCCGGATGGCGGGATCCAGCCCGTCGGTGCCGTCGGCGTTGTAGGCGGGGCAGACCACGAGATCCACGTGCCTGCGGACCTCGGGGTGCAGGCCCTGCAGCAGCTCCCGGACGATCTCCTGGATGGCCTCCTTGCCCTCCACCTCGCCGGCGTGGATGTTGGCGTTGACGTAGACGCGCAGGGCGTCCTTCGTGGTGGCCGGCAGGCGCCAGGCCCGCAGCGGCGCGCCCGCCTCCGTGGCCATCGGGGCGCCCTTGGGCTGGTAGGGGACCAGGGCCGGATCGCGTTCGCGCAGGGCCTCCATGAAGGCCGCCACCTCGGCCACGGTGCTGGTGCGTGCGTGGCCCGTGGCCTCGGGCACCGTCTTCGGCCGGGGCCGGTCGGCGGCGGCGAGGGCGCAGAGCAGGAAGGGGAGGATGGGGCCGGGGGGCATCGGTCAAGGATGCCAGCGCCGCAGCCTCCAGCCGCCCTCCAGGTCGCGCAGGCCGTCGGCCTCGGGCGGGAGGTCCAGCTCGGTGCCCCGGGGCCGGGCCCACGCCGGCTCGCCATGGCGGCTCAGGGCCTCCCAGCGCTCGCCGCCCGCAGGCGTGCAGACCCAGCGCTCGACCTTGCCCTTCTGGGGCTTCGGCACGCCGACGACGCGCGCCCGCGGGGCCGGGGCCGGGGCGTCCCGGCGCGCCACCAGGTAGGAGAAGGCCAGGTGGCCCCGGTCCAGGCCGGCGGCGGCGTCCAGGGCCTTGAACCAGGAGGGCGGATCCCAGTCCAGCTCCGCCACGCACCACTGCCGCGGCAGCGCGAGCATCGGACAGGGCCCCGGGCAGGGGCAGGGCGCGGCGATCGCCCAGGGCGCCTCCCGGAAGGCCGCCCGCAGCTCCATCAGGCGGCGGGTGGGCTCCGGCAGGGCGGGCTCGAGGACCACGAGGGCGCCGCCGGGGGCGAGGCGCTCCTTCACCGTCGCCAGCAGCCGTTCCTGGTCCCTGGGTGGCAGCTCGTTCAAGGCATGCCCCAGGACCACGAGGTCGGGTCGGCCTTCGGGCAGGTCGGGGAGCCGCAGCCGTTCGGTCCGGGCCTCGACACCGGCGGTGCGGAGCGCCTGGGCGGCGAAGGCCAGGGCCTCGGCCCGGAGGTCCGTCAGGGTGAAGCGCGCGCCAGGCAGAAACGCGGAAGCTGCGAGGCTCAGGGGTCCGGGTCCGGCTCCGAGGTCCCAGACCTCTCGCGCGGAGGCGAAAAGCTCCGGTGTCTCCGCCGCCACGGCCGCGATCGCGTGGGCCTGGGCCCAGCCGTGGTGGGCGAAGTAGGGGGCGAGGTTCGACCCCGCGAAGTAGTCGCCCCTCGGCGACCCCTCGATACGGTTGAAGCGGTCCGAGAGGCCGCGCAGGGCCGGGCCCCAGGCCGGCGGCAGGGGCGGCTGCCGGAGCGCGGGGAGGGCCGCCTCCCACCGCGCCTGGAGTTGCGCCAGCCGCGCGGGCTCCGGCGCGAGGCGGAGGGCCACGGCGTCCTTCCCCGGAGCCTCAGTTCGAAGGCGTGAGGACCACCGAGGGGGCCGGGGCCACGGGGCGCATCCGGTACCCGAAGACCGCCTGGTTGAACATCACGAAGGTGGTCAGGAGGAAGGCCAGCAGGCCCAGCAGGGCCGCGCCGCGCTTGCCCTGGGCCAGGTGCCGCGGCGCCATCTCCGAGGCCACGAGGAGGATCAGCACCAGCACCATCTTCACGTGCATGAAATAGGCGTCGAAGGGGTTGATGCCCTGCTTGAAGCGGTAGGCCACCAGGCCGAGGCCCAGCAGCACGCCCAGACGGGCGCCCCAGCCCACGGTGCGCTTCCAGATCGAGGCGGCCAGGCCCCGCAGATCCTCGCGCTCCTCCTCGAAGCCCGAGAGCAGCAGGGCCACGATGGCGCTGCCCCCGATGACGGAGATGGCGACGAAGTGGATCCACTTCAGGAGGAGGTAGGTGTCGAACTTGCCCATGGCAGCCTCGGGGAATGCCTTGAAGGTAGCGGGAAGGCCCCGGCCTTGGATAGCCGTGCCCAAGTTCCCGGCGGCGCCGCGCTACCCTGGCCGGCGGAGGCCTCCATGACCAAGCTCCGCATCGCCGTGGTGGGCGCCGGCCACCTGGGCCAGCACCACGTCCGCATCGCCGCGTCCAGCCCCCACGCCGCCTCGGTGGTGGTGGTGGAGCCCTCCGAGGCCCGGGGGCGGGAGATCGCGGGAAGGCACGGCGCGGACTGGGCGTCGGACCTCGCCTCGGCGCTGGACCGCGTGGACGCGGTGCAGATCGCCGCGCCCACGGGCTTTCACCACCATCTAGGCGCCCAAGCCCTGGCGGCGGGGAAGCACGTGCTCATGGAGAAGCCCCTGGCCGCCAGCCTCGCCGAGGGCGAGGCGCTGCTCGAGGCCCTGGCCGGGGCCCGGGAGGCCAGGCCGGAGCTGGTGGCCGCCGTCGGCCACCTGGAGCGCTTCAACCCGGCGGTGCAGGCCCTGCGCGCCGCGAAGTTCCGGCCCCGCTTCGTGGAGGCCATCCGCGTCTCGCCCTTCCCCATGCGCTCGCTGGAGGTGGACGTGGTGATGGACGTGATGATCCACGACCTGGACCTGCTGCTGGCCCTCATGGGCCGGCCCGTCACCGACGTGGAGGCCTTCGGCGTGCCGGTGCTCACGCCCCACCCGGACCTGGTGAACGCCCGGCTGAAGTTCGAGGGCGGCGCCTTCGCCACCGTCACCGCCAGCCGCGTGGCCCAGAAGAAGGAGCGCACCCTGCGCGCCTTCGCCGACAAGGCCTACGCCAAGCTCGACTTCGCGGCCCAGAAGCTGGAGATCCTGCGGCTCGTGATGAAGGAGACCGGCCCTGAGGTGGCGCCGGAGGTGGTGGACATCGAGGAGGGCGAGCCCCTGAAGCTGGAGCTGGAGGCCTTCCACGCCGCCTGCCTCGGGCAGGGCGACGAGGTCGTCACCTGGGCCGAGGGGCTGGAGGCCATGCGCGTGGCGGACCTGGTGCAGAAGGCCGTGGCGGCCAGCCTGGCGGAGCTGGGAGGGCGCGGGTGAGCGGAGCGCTGGAGTACCGCGCCTCGGACCTGCCCGATCCCGCGGTGATCGCCGACCTCTACGCCGCCGCCGGCCTGCGCCTGCCGGACTTCCACCCGGCGCGGGTCGGCCGGGCGATCCGGGGTTCGAACGTCACCATGGCCTGCTTCGAGCGCCTCGACGACGGCGAGGAGCGCCTCGTGGGCTTCCTCCGCGGCTGGACCGATTTCGAATACGACGGCTACGTCTGCGACCTCGCCGTGCACCCCGACCTGCGGCACCGGGGCATCGGCCGGGAGCTCGTGCGCCGGGCCACCTCCCTGGGGGCGCCGGGCATCCGCTGGGTGCTGCTGGCCTCGCCGGAGGCCAAGGACTACTACGCGGGGCTGGGCTGGCAGCACCTCGAGGTCGCGTGGAAGTGGCCGCCGGATCGGGCATGACCTTCTTCGACCTCGCCTCCCTGGCCAAGCCCCTGGTCACCGCCACCCTGGCCCACGCCTTCCTCGACCTGGACGCCGACCGGCGCTGGCTGCTGGGCTTCCACGACCGGACGGAGCCGCTGACGGCGCGGATGCTGCTCTGCCACGCCTCGGGCCTGCCGGCCTGGCGGCCCTTCACCCGGGAGCGCCTCGCCGAACAGCTCCGCCGGCCGGTGGACGAAGGCGCCCACCCGCTGCTGGCGCGGCGTCCCGTGGGCGAGGCCCACTATTCGGACCTCAACTACCGGCTGCTGGGGGAGCTGCTGGAGATGGAGCTCGGGTTGACCTGGGCGCAGCTCGGCGGGACCTCGGGCCTCACGCCCGCGCCGTGGCGGGAACTCCCGATCGAAGTGCCCCCGGGTCCCGACCGCGAAGCCTGGGGCCTGGCCACGGACGCGCCCTTCCCCGGGCCCGATCCTTCGCTGCCCCACGACGCCAACGCCCGGGCGGGCATGATCGGCCACGCGGGCTTCGGGGCCAGGGCGGATCAGCTCGAAGCCTTCCTGTCCCGATGGGTGGCCGCGGGCTGGCCGTCCCGCATGGCGGTGGCGGCGTCCCGCGCCGCCGACGGCACGGTCTGGGGCCTCGGCCTGCAGCGGGTGATGACCGGGCCCGGCCGCTTCGCAGGCCTGCTCGATGCGATCCCCTCGGGCGTCGGCGTGCACATCCTCGAGGACGCCACGGAGGCCGCGCCACCGCCGGCGCCGCGGCTCGAGGGCCCGCCGGGGCCGCCCTCGGGCTGGTGGATGCACACGGGCTTCACGGGGCCCGTCCTTTTCGTCCGCCCGGAGGACGGCGCCTGCCTCGCGCTGCTCTGCCACCGGCGCGGGCCGGACGGCGGGCTGCTGGACCCCGAGGCCCTGCGCGCCCGGCGCTGGCGGGTGCTGGAGGGCCTCCGGGCTAGACTGGGGGGATGATCCGCCGTCCGGTCCTCCTGGTCTGCCTCGCCGCGCTGCCGCTGCCGGCCGCCGCGACGCGCCGGCAGGACATCCCGCCCATGCGCGTGGGGCTCGACACCCAGGCCACCGAGTGGCTGGTCTCGATGGACGGCGGCGGCGAGGTGCGCACCCGCTCGGGCCGTCCGCTGATGAAGCTGCGGGAGGGCGAGAAGCTCCGCCTCTGGTGGGACAGCCGGGGCGAAGCCGATCCCACCGACGAGTTCCGCATCCAGGTGGGCCGGCCCTGCGCCCAGAAGGAGGCCGACGCCCTCATCGCGAAACTGAAGGCCGCCGGAGAATCGCCGGAGCGCAAGTTCGTGGCGGACGGCGGCAACTGGCGGGTGGTGACGGGCCACTTCGAGACCGTGGAGGCCGCGGAGCCCATCCTCGAGAAGCTCCAGGCCGCGGGCTACGAGGAGCTGTGGGTGAGCAGCGAGTCGCGTCCGGGCAGGCCGCGCAAGGGCCGCGCCCTCTACGCCATCACCGACCGCTACGAGCGCCGGCCCCTGCCCGCCGAGGGCGTGCAGCTCGTGGCCCGGGGCGAGACCATCGCCCTCAACGGCAAGGGCCGCTACCGCGGGCGCCTGGAGATCTTCCCCAACGCCCAGGGCCGCCTCACGGTGGTGAACGAGCTGGACATGGAGAGCTACGTCCGCGGCGTGGTGCCCCGGGAGATGGGCGCCAACGAGTTCCCGGCCCTGGAGGCCCTGAAGGCCCAGGCGGTGGCGGCGCGCACCTACGCCGTGGCCAACAAGGGGAAGCGCGCGAGCGAGGGTTTCGACCTCGTGGACACGCCCCTTGACCAGGTCTACGGCGGCGCCGGCGGCGAGCAGCCCCTCACCGACCAGGCCACCCGGGAGACCGCCGGGCTGGTGGCCACCTTCGAGGGCCGCCCCATCCAGGCCCTCTTCACGGCCAATGCGGGCGGCGCCACCGTGGACAACAGCCACGTCTTCGGCGGGCCCCAGCCCTACCTGAAGGGCGTCTCCAACTACGCCACCAAGCCCCAGACCCTGCCCTTCAAGGGGCTCGCGGATCCCGGCCCCGACCAAGCCTGGCTGAGCCCGGAGATCCTGCGCCTCGCGGGCTTCGGCATCGTCCAGCACTCCTGGCTCCACGCGGGGACGATGGGGAATCCGGCGAAGGGCGGGGACCTGCAGGGGCCGCTGTCCCGGCTCGCCGCGCGTCTGTGGCTCACGCCGCCCGTGAGCGCCCTGGACCAGGGCCCGAGGCTCTACCTCTGGATGGCGCGGACCTTCGGCTTCGACCAGGTGGTCGAGGGCCTCGAGCAGCCCCAGGACGCGGCCTACTTCCTGGGGGACGCCTCGGTGGATCCCAAGGACCGCCTGCTGGCCGCCTTCCTGGTGCGGCGGGGCCTCGTGCCCGCCTCGGCCTGGAAGCAGGGGCCGCCGACCCTGGCCCAGGCCCTGACGGCGCTGGGGCGGATGTGGGCCGAGGTGGAGCCCGCGGAAGTCCTCGAAGGGACGCTGCTGCGGGACGGCACGGTGCGGCGCAAGAACAGCACCCCGGAGCCCCTGCTCCTGGCGCCCCAGATCCTGCTCGCGGAAGAAGCCCCCGGCGGCTTCCTGAAGCTGGTGGGGGACGCGGCCATCCAGGTGGGCGACCGCGTGCGCTGGATGCCCCGCAGCGAGGAGGGCAGCAGCAAGGTGCTCATCCGCAGGCTCGATCCCGACGGCGCGAGCCTGGACCGCTACAACCCCACGGCCCACTGGAAGGAGCTGGTGAAGGACGGCGACCTGGTGGCGCGGCTGCAGAAGCGCGTGAGCCTCCAGGGCCTGCGGGAGCTGCGCCTCCAGCACAACGCCAACGGGCGCGTCCTGGAGCTGCAGGTCATCGACAGCGGCGGCCGCGCCCACACCTTCACCGGCATGCGCATCCGCCTGGCCCTGGGCCTGAAGGACAACCCCTTCCGGGTGATGACCGTCGGCACCGGCGTGAAGAAGACCTGGATCTTCTACGGCCGCGGCTGGGGCCACGGCGTGGGCATGGACCAGACCGGCGCCTACGGCCTCGCCCTGGAAGGCTGGACCTTCGACGCCATCCTGAAGCGCTACTACCGCGGCATCGAGCTGACGAAGGCGTACTGAGGCTCTGGGCTCTGGGCTCTGGGCTTTGGGCTTTGGCCGAGCGCGACCCACGCGGGGCGCTCCCTGGCTTCCACCGACGGTTTCCGGATCCGGTGGAACACGCATGCGTCTGCTTTGGTCGGATGATGGTCCGGAGGGCCCCGACGGGACCCCAAAGGCCAGAGTCCAGAGCCCAAAGCCGAAAGCCCCCATGCCCGTCTTCCAGCTGGACCCCCGCGTCGCCTTCCCCGATCCCGACTTCGCGGAACCGGACGGCCTGCTGGCGGTGGGCGGGGACCTCCGTCCGGCGCGCCTGCTGCTGGCCTATTCCATCGGCATCTTCCCCTGGTTCAACGAGGGCGATCCCATCCTGTGGTGGAGCCCGGACCCGCGCTGCGTGGTGCTGCGGGGGGAGGAACACATCCCCCGCTCGACCCAGCGGAAGCTGCGGCGGGGGGACTTCGAGATCCGCTTGGACACCGCCTTCGAGGCGGTGATGCGCGCCTGCGCGGCATCACCGCGCAAGGGGCAGGACGGCACGTGGATCCACGCGGCCATGGTGGAGGCCTACGTCGCGCTGCACCGCGCGGGCTACGCCCACAGCATCGAGGCCTGGCAGGGCGGGGAACTGGCGGGCGGGCTCTACGGCGTGAGCCTGGGCGCGGCCTTCTTCGGCGAGAGCATGTTCGCCCGGGTGCCCGACGCGTCGAAGGCCGCCTTCGCGGCCCTCTGCGCCCAGGCCTGGGCCTGGGGCTTCGGCTTCATCGACGCCCAGGTGCCCACGGAGCACCTGCATCGTCTGGGCGCGCGGGATGTGCCGCGAGACGCGTTCCGGAAGCGGCTCGCCCAGGCCCTGGAGGCGCCCACCCGCCGCGGACCATGGCGGCTGTCGCCGGAGGCCCTGGCGGGCCTGGTGGGTAACTGAAAAAAAACTCAAGAAACCGCTTGACGGGTTTTCGAGGCGGAGGTAGCCTCATTCCACTGGTCGAACACCGACCCAAGGAGCTACCCGTGCGAACCCATTCCCGTATCCCGTGCCCCAGGCCGAACGCCACCGCGTTCGTCCCGGCGATGCACTTGGATCGCGGCCTGGGCCTTCGCCAGGAGCGGTCCGAGGGTCGAGATACCCAGGCCACGCGAGCCAAAGCACAATTCAGTTGGCTCACCGTGGACGGGATCCAGATCCCCACCGTCTGAGGCGGTCCTCCGGTCCAGCACCGGCAGGCCCCCTGAAGACCCGGCGGCCCAGGGGCATGGGCCGGCTGTCCGGGCCCCCTTCAGTCCATCGGCGGTGAACGCATCCACCCACCCCACGGGGGCGTGGCCCAGCGGCGACGGCGCCTGGCCCTGAACCAGGTTCTCGAAGGTTCGAGTCCTTCCGCCCCTTCCACCTCCTGGGACGTCCAGGGCGGCACCCGCGCCTTTGAAGCGCGGAGCGAGGGTTCGAGTCCCTCCGTCCCATCCAGGTCGTCCACCCCAGGGTGAGGTCAACCGACATCCGGTATCGGCCCCGGCTGCTAACCGGGTTGGGACGGGTCTGCCCTGTCTCATGTGGGTTCGATTCCCACCCTCACCGCCATCAACACTTTAGACGCAAGTTCGTTCTTTCTCAGTTCAATAACGGAATAGCTGCAATTCCTTGGCGTTTGAGGACGCCAGGGAAGGTGGAAATATGCAGTACCGGCGGTTCCCGGGAAACCGGGATCCGCCGTCCCTGGGCCTGTAGGGGAGCCGGAGTCCCCGCCTCACTGTCTCTGAGGAGAGCGCCGGTTCGAATCCGGTCAGGCCCGCCATCCAGGGGCCATTCGCCTCAACGGTGAGGCACCCGCCCTGCAAGCGGGACACGGCCGGTTCGATCCCGGCATGGTCCACCAATCCTTTCCCGCGGTCCCATGGGCGAACGGTCCAGCCGCCACCCCCTCACGGTGGAGACCCGGGTTCGAATCCCGGTGGGACTCCCACTTCGGAGTGTGGGCCAGCGGCGGGCCACCTGCTTCGGGAGCAGGGTCACGCAGGTTCGAGTCCTGCCACTCCGACCATCAAGAGCGTGTTTCAGAATGGGACGGGGCCGCGTCGGAGGTCCGCGGCGATGCATGGCGAGGAAGGGCCCGCAGGCGATCCTGGTTGGCTCGCCGAGGGCCGTGACGACGCCAGGCGCGCCGCGGGCCCCGACCCTTCGGGCAAGTGGCGGCGGGCTTCGCCAAGCGGCGTCAGGCTCGCTCCACGTAGGCACCGCTACGCTGGGACCTCGCCTTCCTGGCCTGGCTCGCCCGGCGCCCCTTGCGCGGCCCCGTCCCATTCTGAAACACGCTCTACAGAGGCCGTCGTCCAGCGGCCAGGATCCCTGGTCGCCAGCCAGGGGACGCGGGTTCGAACCCCGCCGGCCTCTCCATTCGCCAGTCAAGCCAAAGGGCCGCGGCACGGGTCTCATAAGCCCGCCTACGGGTTTCAAGCACCCGGACTGGCACCACGCCAACGGTGACCAACCCCGGCAGAGGCACGTGCCTCAGAAGCACGTCAGTCGGACTATCCCCCGATCGGACAGGACATCGAGTCCTGTCCTCCCGCGCCTGCGGCGGCTTCGCCTTGCGGGCGCGGAGGGGGCCCCGTGGTTCGAATCCGGCCGTTGGTACCACCCCTTCAGTTTCAACCACTGGGAGCGAAGCCCAAGGGATGGGCGCCGGTCTCCAAAACCGGTCCGGTGCAGGTTCGACTCCTGCCGTTCCCGCCACTGTCCCGTAGCTCAATGGCAAAGCAGTCGGCTGATAACCGACCGATGGCGGTTCGATTCCGCCCGGGGCAACCAGCATGGGCCTGAAGTCCTGAGGGGAGGACGCCTGGACGGCATCCAGGAGGCTGCGGGTTCGACCCCCGCCAGGTCCACCATCCAAGGAAGCGTGAGCGGAATGGCATCGCAGCCGCCCCGAAAGCGGTCTCGCCCCGTGCCCCCGGGGCGTGCAGGTTCAAGTCCTGTCGCTTCCTCCAATGCCCCGTCCCCGGGGCGCCGCCGTTGCGGCACAAGCGGCCGTTACGGGCCGTCTGCAACTTCTGCAGCCGGTCCGTAACGGCCGCTAGTCGGCGCGGGGTCTTCTAAACCCCCGACGGAAGGTTCGAGTCCTTCGCGGGGCACCCCGCTCCCGTAGCTGAGTCGCACGCAGCACCGGTCTACGAAGCCGGAGACGCAGGTTGAAGTCCTGCCGGGAGCACCACTGGAACGGAGGTTCGAGGCCTTGGGCGCAAGCGCCACGTTCCACCACTCCGGACTGGAAGCGCAAGGGCCGAGCGCCTGCCTGTTAAGCAGGAGCGTGCGGGTTCGAATCCCGCCCAGTCCGCCACTCGGGATCCCGGCCCGTCGAGGCCAGGATCCCCTAGACGGTGACGTTGGCTCATCGGAGGAGCACCGCGCTGTGGACGCGGGCAGGGCGGTTCGATTCCGTCACGTCACACCACCCAGGGACCGTAGCTGAGTCGGCTTAGCGGCGGCCTGAAAACCCGCAGAGGCCTGTTCGATCCAGGCCGGTCCCACCACATGCCCCCATGGTTCAGCCGAAGAACGCGACCGTCCGAAGGTCGAGGTCCCCGGGTCGAACCGGGTGGGGGCACCAGGTCCCCGAAGCCGAGCGCAAGAGGCAGCTCCCTCCTAAGGAGCAGGCTGGAGGTTGAACTCCTCCCGGGGACACCACGCCGCCTTAGCTCAGTCGGAAGAGCGCCCGCCCCGTAAGCGGGAGGCGCCCGGATCAAAGCCGGGAGGCGGCTCCACACCGCGCGACGGCGCGTTCCACCGACGTCGCGCGGCCCAACCATGTCCCGTAGCTCAGAGGCAGAGCGGCTGGCCCACACCCAGCAGGCCGGGGTTTCGACATCCTCCGGGATAACCACATGCAGGCGAACGCGAAGCGGTCGAGCGGCCGGCCTTTCAAGCCGGCGTCAGCGGGTTCGAGTCCCGCCGCCTGTGCCACACCCATGCCGCTCTAGCGACCCTTGCGGAGCGGCCGGCGGGTTTCCGGACGGTCCGCTAGGGACGCTTGTGCCGGTCACGGCCTAGCTCATCAGCGATCAGAGCACCCGGTTCTTACCCGGGGGGCGCCCGGTTCGAGTCCGGGGAGCGGCACCACGCGCAGGACCTCGCGAACCCTACCGAGGCTAAACAAAGGGCGGGTGGAAAGCCCCGCTGCGGACCGCGTCTCACGGTGCAAGCCGCAAGCAGCCGACCTCAGGAACCGGTCCCCCAAGCCGGGACGCCGACGGCACGCCACAGGCCTCTGCTTCACCTCCATCCCCGCACGGCATGCCAAAGCGGTCGAGGCGCAGGCCTGCAAAGCCTGTTCTACCCAGTTCAAGTCTGGGGCCGTGCTCCACCCTCGCGGACTTCCTTCCGCACCACGAATTCACTTGCCGGCCCGTGGCCGGCGCTTCAGAAAGGAGGGGCCATGAGCCTCGCAACCCTCAAGGGGGCCGTCGCCCCCATCCGCCTCTGGGCCCCGGTCAACGAGGTCGAGTCCGAAGCCCTGGACCAGCTCAAGCGCATCGCCGCGCTGCCCTGGGTCTTCAGCCACGTGGCCGCCATGCCCGACGTCCATCTCGGCAAGGGCGCCACCGTGGGCAGCGTCATCGCCATGAAGGGGGCCGTGGCCCCGGCGGCGGTGGGCGTGGACATCGGCTGCGGCATGGCCGCGGTGCGCACCAGCCTTTCCGCCTCCGACCTGCCAGCGTCCCTGAACCGCCTCCGGGGGGCCATCGAGGACGCCATTCCGGTGGGCTTCGACCAGCACAAGGCGCCCCTCGACCTCGTGGAGGACCTGGACGGGCTCTGGTCGGCCTTCCCGTCCCTGACGAAGGAGGTCCAGGACCTCCAGGGCAAGGCCCTGCGCCAGTGCGGGACGCTCGGCGGCGGCAACCACTTCATCGAGCTCTGCCTCGACGAGGCGCAGCGCGTGTGGCTCATGCTCCACTCGGGCTCGCGCAACATCGGCAAGGTCCTGGCGGAAGTCCACATCGCCAAGGCCCGAAAGCTGGCCCACAACCAGCAGCTGCCGGACCGCGACCTGGCGGTCTTCCTCGCCGGCACGCCGGAGATGAAGGCCTACCGCCGCGACCTGTCCTGGGCCCAGGAGTACGCCTTCGCCAACCGGCGGGCCATGCTCCACCAGCTCCAGGGCGTGGTGAAGGCCTTCTTCCCCGAGGCGTCCTTCGAGGCGCCGGTGCTCTGCCACCACAACTTCGTGGCGGAGGAACGCCACTTCGGCGAGGACGTCCTCGTGACCCGCAAGGGCGCGATCCGCGCCGAAGAAGGCGAGCTGGGCATCATCCCCGGCTCCATGGGCGCCCGCAGCTTCATCGTGGAAGGCCTCGGCAGCGCCGAGAGCTTCCGCTCCGCCTCCCACGGGGCGGGCCGCAAGATGAGCCGCACCGCCGCCAAGCGCCGCTTCACCCTCGAGGACCTCGCCCGGCAGACCGCCGGCGTCGAGTGCCGCAAGGACGGCGGCGTGCTGGACGAGATCCCCGGCGCCTACAAGGACATCGACCGGGTGATGGCCAACCAGGCCGACCTCGTGAAGGTCCGCCATACGCTCAAGCAGGTGCTTTGCGTGAAGGGGTAGGGTCAGACCCGTCCCTTCCTGCACCATACAAACACATCCGCAGCAGCAACCATCAGGGGTTCATCGCGCTCACTGGGCGCCAGGTACCCGGGGCCGCAAGGTTCCGGGCTCGGGTTCGAATCCCGACAAGCGAAGGCCCACCCCCTGAGGACCTCTCTCTGCGGATCCTGATGATGAACCCCGCCGTCCGGAGTGACGGACGGCGGGGATGGATTTCCTTTCGCGGCAGCAAGGACGAGCGGTCCTTCGTAGCTCAATTGGGTAGAGCATCCGCCCCGCGCGGATGGTAGCTGGTTCAAGTCCAGCCGAAGGGATCCCTCGGGTCGTGTCCGCACGGCCCGATGGCTCCCTGTTCCGCAAGGAACGCCCCGCTCCCCGACATCCTCCGCGATCCTCCTATTTCTCGTCGCAGCAAGGCCGCTGGCTCCTTCGCCTCATCAGCGCGTGGTCGCCGGTTCGAGTCCGGCCCTCCCGTCCATCCACCGGGAGGTAGCTCAGGGGATAGAGCACGTTCATGCCACGGCCGCCCTTCCTCGACGGGATCTCCTTTCCTTCAACCCGGCGCAGCCGCGCCCGCACCTCCCTCGCGCAGCAGGGAAGCACGAAAGGAGGCCACCATGGCCCGCTTTGCCTTCTGGAAGCCCAAGGCTTCCGATCCCGACACCCTGAACCTGGCCGGCGGCCGGGCCCACGCCCTCTCGCCCAAGCTGGAGTTCGCCACCGCGCTGATGACCACCTTCACCACGGACACCTTCTACGCGTCCGCGGACGCGCAGGTGGCCCGCATCGCCGCCCTCACCCGCGCCCTGGAGGATCCCCTCTTCGCGGCCAAGGCCGCGGTGTTCACCCGCTCGCGCAACGGCCTGCGCTCCGTCTCCCACGTGGTGGCGGGCGAACTGGCCGCGCGGCCGGACGTGAAGGGCAAGCCCTGGCTGCGGACCTTCTTCCGCGCCGTGGCCCAGCGCCCCGACGACGTGACCGAGACCCTCGCCTACCTGAAGGCCTCGGGCAATCCGCAGCTGCGCAAGCTGTCCAACGCCCTGAAGCGGGGCTTCGGCGACGCCCTCGCGGGTTTCGACGCCTACCAGCTGGCAAAGTACCGCCGCGCGGACCGCGACCCCAGCCTCGTGGACGCCGTGAACCTGCTGCACCCGAGGTCCACGCCCGCCCTGCAGGCGCTGATGACGGGCGCGCTGGCCCCGGCGCAGACCTGGGAGACCCGCCTCAGCGAGGCCGGCCGCACCGCGGCCGCCCAGGGTCTCTCGGAGCAGGCCAAGGCCGACCTCAAGGGCGAGGCCTGGGTCGAGCTCCTGAAGGCCCGCAAGCTGGGCTACCTGGCCTGCCTGCGCAACCTGCGCAACATCGCCGAGCAGGCCCCCACCGCCTTCCCCCTGGCCCTGAAGTTCCTCACGGACCCGCGCCAGGTGGAGAAGTCGAAGGTGCTGCCCTTCCAGATCCTCACCGCCATCGAGGCGGTGAAGGGCTCGGCGGCGGACACGCCGCCGGTGCACCGGGCCCTGGACGAGGCGCTGGAGCTCTCGCTGATGAATGTTCCGGCCTTCGAGGGCCGCACCCTCATCGCCGTGGACGTGTCCGGTTCCATGGCGGGCCGCCCCGTGCGGATCGCCTCGGTGCTGGCGGCGGTGCTGTACAAGTCCCAGGCCCACGCCGACGTGATCCTGTTCGACACGGTCACCAAGGCGCTGAAGCTGCACCCCCGCGACTCCCTCACGACGCTGGCCTCGACCATCGCGAAGGAGGCCATGGGCGGTGGCACCGACTTCCGGGTCATCTTCAAGGACCTGAAGCGGGCCTACGACCGGATCCTGATCCTGTCGGACATGCAGGCCTGGGTGGGCCACCAGACCCCCGCCGCGGAGCTCGCGGCCTACCGGAAGAAGTTCAAGGCGGATCCCCGCATCTTCAGCTTCGACCTCACCGGCCACGGCTCCATCCAGTTCCCGGAAGCGAAGGTCTTCGCCCTCGCCGGCTTCACCGACGCCGTCCTGGGCGTGCTCAAGGAGCTGGAGCAGGACCCTGCCGCGCTGGTGAAGGCCATCGAGGCGGTGGCGCTGTAACAACCCCCGTCCCGGGCGTGAGCCCCACGCCCGGGACACTCCCTTCCACCCGCAGCCGTTCCGTTGCTGAACCTCCCCGCCGTCGAAGCCGCCGGGGAGACCGCCCCGGCCCCGACCCGACGGGAAGCCGGCCGGGGCCCCATTTCCACGAAAGGAGGTCCGCCATGACGCGTTCCATCCGCAAGCACGTCCATGCCCCGGTGCTGGCCCTCGACGCCAGCTACATGCCCATGGTGGAGATCCCCCGCCGCAAGGCCCTGCGGGCCCTGGCCACGGGCCGGGCCCAGGCCCTGGACCTCCGCACCTGGGAGCGCCGCGAGCTGCGGGACGTGGCCTCGGGTCCGCTCCACGCCGTGGTCTTCCAGGGCGTGAAGGCGCCGCCGGAGACGAAGCCCGGCTTCGGCCGCGGCCTGCGCTCGGTGCTGCGCCGGGACGGCCACCGCTGCCAGTACGCCGGCTGCGACCGCCGCGGCACCACCGTGGACCACGTGATCCCGCGCTGCCAGGGCGGCCCCTCCACCTGGGGCAACCTGGTGGCCTGCTGCCAGCCCTGCAACGCCCGCAAGGGCGGCCGCACGCCGGAGCAGGCGGGCATGGCCCTCAAGCGGCCGGTGCTGGGCTCGCGGGCCATCCTGCTGGAGCGGCTCCACACGCTGGCGGCCGGAGGGTGAGGACGGGGCGCGCCGGGAAGGAGGCTTTCCCCCCGGTGCGCTCCACCCCTACACTGGGGCCCAATCCCACAACCCGTGTCGACCGCCTGGAGCCCCGCATGGCCGATCCCATGAACCCTGGACGCTGGAAGCTCGTGATCGTGATGTCCGTCATCGGCATGGTGGGGGCCGGCGTGGCCGCCAAGCTGGTGCTGGGCTGGAAGGCCGCCGCGGCCATGACCTTCGCGGAGCTCGCCGCGGTGCTCGTCTACTGGGCCATGACGAAGGACCCGATCATCCCCAAGCTGCTGGTCTTCGGCCTGCTGGTGGGCTTCGGCGAACTCGCCTCGGACGCCTACTCCGTCGTCGTCAAGGGCACCCTCGTCTATCCGGCCGGCGAGCCCATGATCTGGGCCAGCCCCTTCTACATGCCCGTGAGCTGGCTGGCCATCATGGTGCAGGGCGGCTTCATGGCCTGGGCCTTCCGCCAGCGCTTCGGCGTCGTGAAGGCGGTGCTCATCCTCGTCCTGGTGGGCGGCAGCTACGTTCCCCTCTACGAGTACCTCGCCCGCAACGCCAACTTCTGGTACTACCAGAACTGCCGCATGCTGCTGGGCCACACGCCCTACTACGTGATCCTCGCCGAGGCCCTGCTCTGCGGCGCGCTGCCCTTCCTGATGAAGGACCTGCCGGGCCTCACGTGGGGGAAGGTCGTGCTCTTCGCGGTCCTCGAGAGCGCGGTGATCCTCGGCGCCTCGGTGCTGGCCTTCGCCCTGGTGGGATGACCCGTCCCGTCCCCGGCCGCCTCAGGCCATGAAGCCCCGGATGGAGCCGCACACCGAGCGGAGCTGGTCGCCGTCCATGCGCCCGAGGATGTTGCGGATGACGGTGCCCATGACCTGCTGGGCGCCGGAGAGTCCGAGTTTCGCCGACTGGCGCGTCACGAATCCCGCCCCGGCCACCTCCAGGGGCTCCAGGAAGTAGGCGTCCAGGCCTCGCTCCATCAGGGCCACGACGACCTCCGCCAGGGCCTCGCGGTGCGCCTCGGGCTCCTCCGCCCCTTCCACGGCCTTCAGCGCCGCGAGGGTCCGCTTGTGCAGCGCGTCGGGTAGCTCGAAGCGGAGGGCGGGCGGGGCGGCGCGCCGGGTCGGGGTCGCGGGTTTCGGCTTGGGAGGGGTCGGCATGGCTCGGCGTCGCGTCCCGGGAAGGCTCCCTCCCCGGGTCAGCCCTTCCTCGGACACGTGGAGATGCCCAGCAGCGTGTACAGCGGGCAGAGGCCCGTGGCGCCGGTGAGGACCGGGATCACGCCGAGCCAGCCCCAGGGGGTCTTCGGCCCCACGAAGACGAGGCTGAGGGCGCCCAGGCCGACCAGCACGCGGAGCACGCGCTCGAGGGGATGTTCGGTGACTTGCAGGAAATCCTTCATGGGGTCATCCCGGCGGCCAGGACCTGCGCCAGCCCCAGCCTACGCCCAGGAACGCCCGGCGGTGCCCGGATTCTCAGCGCGGCAGCGCCGCGAGGACCGGCCTGAGGTCGAAGGCCATCAGCTTCTGCTCGACCTCGGCCCCGTGCCGGGACACCCACGGCCCGAGGTCCGGCTTCGCGGGCTTGCCGTAGGCGCGACGGGAATAGATCACCGCCGCGCCCTGGCCGTCCACCAGGACGAAGCGGGCGGCGGTGAACTCCAGCACCGAGGGGCCGCCGAGGAAAGCCGCGATGAAGTGCTCGGCGGGCTTCGCCGCCGTGCGCGGCGTGGAGTTCGTGCGCAGGATCCGCCCCTGCGCGCCCTTGTAGGCGCCCAGGGTGCGGTTCGCCTGGCCCGCCAGGGCCTCGCCGTCCTTCACCGCCGGGTAGCGCCACACCGTCACCATCTCGGTCCATGCCTGCAGGTCCTCCTGGCCCGCCGGCGTGAACTCGAACTGGCCGTCCTTCGACCAGCGGAGGTGGAAGGTGGTGCCCTGGAAGGCGAGGGTCGCGGGCTTGGGGGTGGGTGACTTGGGTGCCTGCGCCGGACTCCAGGGGCTTGCGCAGCTGAGGATGCACAGGGCAGACGACCGAAGACGCAGCAAGAAACCTCCTGGGACACGGGGCAGGGACGATCGGGGGATCGGGGAAATCATACGACCCATGGAGGACGTGCGTCTGGATGGACAGGAAGCGTGGGGCTGGGAATACCGATCGGAAAGGAACAAAAATCGGATATGGCAGCCGCCGGATTGAGACGATGGGTTCAACCACGTCGGGGTTTCTGGCTTGATGGAGCAGGTCCCGCGGACATGGAAGGGAGGCATTCGATGGGAAAGAAGTTCCTGCTCGGCTGCGGAGCAGCGATCCTGTTGGTCGCCGTGATCCTGGCGCTCAGCATCATGGGCGGCTACAACAGCCTGGTTCGGCTCGACCAGGCGACCCAATCCCAGTGGGCCCAGGTGGAGAACGCCTACCAGCGCCGTGCCGACCTCGTTCCCAACCTGGTTGAGACGGTGAAAGGGGCAGCGGCCTTCGAGCAGGAGACTCTCCAGGCCGTGACCGAGGCCAGGGCCAGTGTCGGGCAGGTCAGCGCCGGAGCGGTGAAGGCCCTGGCCAACGACCCCGAGGGTCTGGCGAAATTCCAGAAGGCCCAGGATGGGCTCTCCTCAGCGCTCTCCCGCCTCATGGTGGTGGTCGAGCGGTATCCCGACTTGAAGGCCACGGCCTCCTTCCGGGACCTTCAGGCCCAGCTCGAAGGCACCGAGAACCGGATCACGGTGGAGCGCATGCGGTTCAATGAAGCCGCAAGAGCATTCAACACCAAGCGCGATTCGTTCCCGACGGTCCTGATCGCGGGTTTCTTCGGCGACCGGTTCCGCTCGAAGCCGTATTTCAAGGCATCCGAGGGTTCGGCTCAGCCTCCCAAGGTGAAGTTCTAGGTCCATGCGTCTGCTGTTCAGAGTCGTTCTTGGGCTGTTCCTGGGCCTCAGATTGCTGTCTGCGGCTGGACCCGGAATGGAGCCCGCGCCTTCGCGCTGGGCGACGGACCACGCCGGGTTCATCCGGGAGGAGACGCGAGCGAAGCTGGACGGCGAGTTGGAGGCCTACGAACGCGCCACAGGGCACCAAGTCATCCTCTGGATCGGTGAAAGCCTTGACGGCGATTCCCTCGAGGACTTTGCGGCCCGCGCGATGAAGGCCTGGGGGATCGGGCGGAAGGATCTTCACGATGGCGTCGTCCTGTTCGTGTTCGCACGCGACCGGAAGCTGCGCATCGAGGTTGGGTACGGACTCGAGGAGAAGCTCCCGGACGCGACGGCGAATCGGATCATCCAGGAACGCATGGTCCCGGCGTTGAAAGCCGGCGATGCGGATGGCGCGGTTACCCTCGGCATCCACGCCATCCTTGATGCCATGGGTGGAGGCCCGGGGAAGGCGAACGCCACCGTAGTGGATGACTTTCCCGTTTGGGGCATCGTGCTTCTGGCGGTGGTGATTCCCCTGGCCCTCATCCTCCTGCTCCTCCTGGCGAACAAAGCGAATTCCAGTGGCAAAGGTGGGACCCATTGGGGAGGTGGGGGCCCTTGGGATGGTGGGTCCTCCTCCGGGTGGGGCGGCTGGGGATCCGGTGGAGGGGGCAGTTCGGGCGGGGGTGCCTTCTTCGGAGGCGGGGGGTTTTCTGGGGGCGGAGGTTTTTCCGGGGGCGGTGGCGCCTCAGGTTCCTGGTAGGAGGCGGGATGCCCACCATGCGGAGGCTCCTGAAACTCATCGATGCGGACCGCGTCCGGTCTTCCATCGTCCAGGCCGAGCAGGGCACCCGTGGCGAGATCCGCGTGAGCCTTTCACGATACTTCCTGGGGGACCTGGACACGGCAGCCCGAAGGACCTTCGCCCGCCTCGAAATGACCCGCACGAGTGACCGGAATGGCGTCCTGATCTTCGTGGTGCCTTCTCGCCGCCGGGTCCGCGTGCTCGGGGACCAGGGGATCCACCACCTCGTCGGCCAATCTTTTTGGGATGCGGTAGCCCTGGAGATCTCTGAGCACTTCCAGGCCGGCCGATTCACCGAAGGACTCGAGGCGGGCGTGAGGACCATCGGCGCTGCGCTGGCGGCCCATTTCCCAGCCCAGGGCGCCAATCCCAATGAACTGGCCGACGAGGTGGACCTGGGTTGACGAGGCCCCTGGCCACCTTGCTCCGGTTCCCCGTCAGGGTGTGAGCGTCAGCGACCCGTTCCTCACCTCCACCCTCGCCTCGCCTCCTGTTCTCAGCGACCCGAACAGGATGGCCTCCGACAGCGGGTGCTTGAGCTGCTCCTCGATGAGCCGCGCCATGGGCCGGGCGCCCAGGGCCGGGTCGAAACCCTTCTCGGCGAGCCACTGGCGGGCTTCGTCGCTGACCTCGAGGACCACCTGCTTCTCGGAAAGCAGGGCGTTCAACTCGGCGAGCTGCTTGTCCACGACCTTCAGGATCTCGTCGCGGCCGAGGCCGCGAAAGGTGAGGATGGCGTCGAGGCGGTTGCGGAACTCGGGCGCGAAGGTCTTCTCGATCATGCCCCGCGCGCTGCCGCCGCTGCCTTCCGCGGCGAAGCCGACCTTGCGGGCGCTCAGGTCCCGGGCGCCGGCGTTGGTGGTGAGGATGAGCGTGACGTGGCGGAAGTCGGCCTTGCGACCGTGGTTGTCGGTGAGCGTGGCGTGATCCATCACCTGCAGCAGGATGGCGAAGAGGTCGGGGTGGGCCTTCTCGATCTCGTCGAGCAGCACCACCGCATGAGGCGACTTGCGCACGGCGTCCGTGAGGAGACCGCCCTCCTCGAAGCCCACGTAGCCCGGCGGCGAACCCACGAGCCGCGCCACCGCGTGCTTCTCCATGTACTCGCTCATGTCGAAGCGCAGGAGGGGCACGCCGGTGAGCTTGGCGAGCTGCCTCGCCAGCTCGGTCTTGCCCACGCCCGTGGGCCCCGCGAACAGGAAGGCCCCCTGGATCCTGTCGGGCCCCCGCAGGCCCGCGCGGGAGAGCTTGAGGGTGGCGACCACCTTGCGGATGGCCTCGTCCTGGCCGAAGACCACGGCCTGCAGGCCCGACTCCAGGTGCTCCAGCCGCTCCCGCTCGCCGCCCTGGAGGGAGGCCACCGGCACCCGCGCCATTCCGGCCACCACCGCCTCGATGTCCGCCACCGTGATCCTCTTCGACTTCGGCCTCCCCTTGAGGAGCTTGCGTGCCGCGCCGGCCTCGTCGAGGACGTCGATGGCCTTGTCCGGCAGGTGCGCCTCCCGCAGGTGGCGCTCGGAGAGCCGCACCGCCGCCTCCAGGGCCTCCGGCGCGTACTTCACGCCGTGGTGGGCCTCGAAGGTGTCCTTGAGGCCCTTGAGGATCTCCAGGGCCTCCGCCTCGCTGGGAGCCATCACCTCGACCGGCTGGAAGCGCCGCGCCAGCGCGCGGTCCTTGTCGAAGGTCCCCTTCGCGTCCTGGAAGGTGGTGGCGCCGATGCAGCGCAGCTCCCCCCGCTGGAGGGCGGGCTTGAGCAGCGATCCCGCGTCCATGGCGCCGCCGCCCACGGCCCCGGCGCCCACCAGCATGTGGATCTCGTCGATGAAGAGCAGCGCCTTCGCCTCCTTCGCCAGGGCCGCCAGCACCGCCTTGATGCGCTCCTCGAAGTCGCCGCGGTAGCGCGTGCCCGCCACCAGGGCGCCCAGGTCCAGGGCGTAGAGCTTCGCGCCCTTCAGGGGCTCGGGCACGTCGCCCCTCTCGAGGCGCTGGGCGAGGCCCTCCGCGAGCGCGGTCTTGCCCACGCCGGGTTCGCCCACCAGCAGGGGATTGTTCTTCCGCCGCCGGCAGAGCACGTGGACCATGCGCTCCAGCTCGAGCTCCCGCCCGACGAGGGGATCCAGCTTCCCTTCCGCGGCGAGGGCGACGAGGTCCACCGCGTAGGCCCGGAGGGGATCCACCACCGCCGGCGCGGCCTCGCCCTCGGGGGGCGGTGCGCCGGGCGCGGGGCCGCCGGGGGCTGGCGCCCCGGGCAGGCCGGCGCCGCCGTGGCTGAGGACCCGCAGCAGGGGCAGGCGGGCCACGCCGTGGCGGGCCAGCAGGAACGCGGCGTGGCTGCGGCGCTCCTCCAGCAGCGCCACCAGCACGTCGCCGCTGCGCACCTGGGGCTGCTCGCTGGACATGGCGTGGAGCACGGCCTTCTCCAGCACCCGCTGGGCGCCCAGGGTCAGCGAGGTGTCCGCGGACACCTCCATGGGCAGGGGTTCCGTGTGCTCCAGGAGGAAGGCCGACAGCTCCCGGCCCAGCTTCACCGGGTCCCCGCCGCAGGCCGTCACCGCGCCGCTCACCGTGGGATCCTCCAGCAGGGCGCCCAGCAGGTGCTCCACGCTCACCAGCTCGTGGCGCGCCGTGGCGGCCCGCTCGAAGGCGAGCTGGATGCAGCGCTGGAGGCCCGGCGACAGGGGCGGGGGCGTGCGGAGGACGGGTTCGCCGCTCACGCGTCCACCTCCATCGTGCAGAGCAGGGGGAACTCCCGCTGCTCCGCCAGGGCCTTCACCTGGTGCAGCTTGGTCTCCGCCACGTCGAAGGGGTACACGCCCGCCACGCCCCGGCCCGCCTGGTGCACCGCGAGCATGATGCGCACCGCCTCGGCCTCCGGCTTGCGGAAGATGGTCCGCAGCACCATCACCACGAAGTCCTGGGTGGTGTAGTCGTCGTTGTGGAGGACCACCCTCCACAGGGGCGGGGCCTTCAGCTCCACCCGCTCCTGGGTCTCGACGCCCTCCTGGCGCTGGGTCCGTGGCGTGGCCATGGGGGGATTCTATCGCCCCGGGGAGGCGCCGGAGCCGTCCCGGGGCGCTAGGCTGGAGACTCCTCCCTCCTGGAACCCCCATGCCCTGGCCGCGCCAGCCCCCCTGCCCGAGGCTTCTCCGCGCCGCGGCCTGCGGCCTCCTGGGCTGGGCCATCCTCGCTGCCCAGGGCCCCATCCGCGTGGGCTCGCGCTCCGCCACCCCGCCCTACGAGTACCTCGACGCGGAGGGCCGCCTGGACGGCTACTGCGTGGACCTCCTGCGGGCCTGCGCGGCGCGGCAGGGCCTGGCCCTGGACTTCCGCGCCGGGCCGAACCCGCAGCTCTGGGCGGCCATGGACCGCGGCGAGCTGGACATGCTGAGCGGCGCCATCTACTCCGAGGAGCGGGCCCGCGGCGTGGACTTCTCCGTGCCCCTGGCCTACGTGCCCTACGTCCTGCTGGCCCGCCGGGACGCGAAGGGCCTGCGTTCCGAGGCGGACCTCGACGGGCGCGAGCTCCTCGTGGTGGCCCGCAGCGCCATGGAGGCCTACGCCCGGTCCCGGGGCCTGCGCCACCGCGCGGTGCCGGACTACGACGCGGCCTTCCGGGACCTGGCGGAGGGGCGCGGGGACGCGGTGCTGGCTCCGAAGTTCACCTGGCTGCACCTGGCCCGCAGTCCGGGGCTCGAGGGCCTGCAGGCGGTGCCCACGGAGCTCTACCCGGAGCGGGTCTGCTTCGCGGTGCGCAAGGGGCGCTCGGACCTGCTGGCGAGGCTCAACGAAGGGCTCTTCCAGCTCAAGAGCAGCGGCGAGCTGGACGCCCTCTACGACCGCCACCTGGGCCGCCTGGAGGATTCCCAGCTCCCCCTGCGCCGCGCGGCACGGCGCCTGGCGGGCTTCGCGCTGCCGGGCCTGCTCCTCCTCGGCGTGGCCCTCCTGGCGGGCTGGAGCTTCACCCTGCGCCGCCGGGTGAAGCGCCGCACCGCCGAGCTGGACGCGGAGCTGGCCCGCCGCATCCGCCTCGAGGGCGAGCTGGAGGGCACCATCCACCGCCTCGAGGGCGCCCTCCAGGAAGTCAGGCAGCTCTCCGGCCTCCTCCCCATCTGCGCGAACTGCAAGAAGATCCGCGACGACGGCGGCGGCTGGCAGCCCCTGGAAGCCTTCATCAGCGCCAAGTCCGAAGCCACCTTCAGCCACGGGATCTGTCCGGAATGCAGCCAGGCGCTCTATCCGGACTTCCACGCGGGGGACGCGGGAGGCCGCGGGGCGGCAGGCTAGCGGATCGGCCGCGGCTGGGTCATGGCCTCCAGGCTGAAGGCATCCTCCAGCTCGGCCTCGCTCAGCCACCCCTTCTCGGCGATGAGCTCGCGCACGGGCCGGCCGGTCTCCAGGGCCTCCTTGGCCACCTCGGTGGCGCGCTTGTAGCCGATGGCGGGCATGACGGCGGTGACGATGCCGATGCTGTGCTCCACGCTTTCCCGGCAGCGCGCCTCGTTGGCGGTGATGCCAGCGATGCACTTGGTGGTGAGCACGTTCACGGCCGCGGTCAGCGTGCGCAGGCTGGTGGCGAGGCTGTAGGCCAGGATGGGCTCCATGACGTTGAGCTGGAGCTGGCCGGCCTCGGCGGCCAGCGTCACCGTGAGGTCGTTGCCGATGACCTGGAAGGCCACCTGGTTCACCACCTCGGGGATCACCGGGTTCACCTTGCCGGGCATGATGCTGCTGCCGGGCTGCATGGGGGGCAGGTTGATCTCCCCCAGGCCGCAGCGGGGGCCGCTGCTCAGGAGGCGCAGGTCGTTGCAGAGCTTGCTCAGCTTCACGGCCGCGCGCTTCACCACGCCGGAGAACATCACGAAGGCGCCGGTGTCCGGCGTGGCCTCCACCAGGTTCTCCGCCAGCACGATCTCCAGGCCGGTGATGCGGCGCAGCTCCTCCACCACGGCCTCGGGGTAGCGCGGATCCGCGCAGATGCCCGTGCCGATGGCGGTGCCGCCCATGTTGACTTCCAGGAAGAGGCGGGCCGTCTCGCGAAGCCGCGCGATGTCCTCGCCGGTGGTGACGGCGAAGGCCTCGAACTCCTGGCCCAGGGTCATGGGCACCGCGTCCTGGAGCTGGGTGCGGCCCATCTTGATGACGGGGGCGAACTCCCGGCCCTTGGCGTGCAGGGCGGCCTTGAGGCGCTCCATGGCGGCCAGCAGGCCCTGGAGCATGAAGATGGTGGAGAGGCGCAGGGCCGTGGGATAGACGTCGTTGGTGCTCTGGCCGAGGTTCACGTGGTCGTTGGGGTGGCAGGCGGCGTAGTCGCCGCGGCGCTTCCCGAGCAGCTCCAGGGCGCGGTTGGCGATCACCTCGTTGGCGTTCATGTTGGTGCTGGTGCCGGCGCCCCCCTGCACCATGTCCGTGGGGAAGTGGCCGTGCCAGTGGCCGTCGATGATCTCCTGGGCCGCGGTGTCGATCGCCTGGGCGATGGACCCGTCCAGGAGCCCGAGGCGCGCGTTGGCCCGCGCCGCCGCCTGCTTGACCATGGCCAGCGCCCGGATCATCGCCGGGAAATGGCTGGTGGGCGTGCCGGTGATGGGGAAATTGTGCACCGCCCGCAGGGTCTGCACGCCGAAGAGGGCGTCCTCGGGCACCTCCAGGGAGCCCAGGAGGTCGGATTCCGTGCGCGTGCGCCCGCTGGCGTAGGCCTGCTCCCGGCCCGTGCGGGGGCTGGCGGCGTAGAGGATGCGCTGGTGGAGCACCGCCGCCACCTTGCTCAGCACCGCGATGGCCGCCCCGCCGTCCCGGCCCAGGGCCTCGAGGACGGCCGCGCGCTCGAGGTCGAGGAGCACCAGCGGCGTCCGGGCCACCGCGGAGGCGGTGTGCACGCCCTCGGCCAGGAAGGCGTGCTCCCCCATGACGTTGCCCGGGCCGAGGATGATCACCGGCTCGGGTCCGTCCCCGTTGTCCCGCAGCACCTCCACCCGCCCCTCGGCGATCACCGTGGCGCCCTGGCGCGCCTGCCCCTGCTCGAAGAGCCGCGTGCCCGGCGGAACCTCCCGGCGCCGGGCCACGGCCGCGACGAGCCCGAGGTCCGCGTCGGACAGGCCGGAGAAGATTTCGCAGCGCCGCAGCGCGGTGGCGATGGCATCCATGGGGTGCTCCTGGGTCGGGAAAGGGACGCGCGCCGGCCCTGGTGCCCCCACCCGGACTCGAACCGGGACGCCCTTGCGGGCAGCGGATTTTAAGTCCGCGGCGTCTGCCATTCCGCCATGGGGGCTGGAAGCGCGCGGATTCGATTCTACAGCTTGAGCTTCTTGAAGACGCTTTCGGGGATGCTGCGGATCACGAGCAGGATCCAGCGCCAGAAGCCGGGCAGGTAGACGACGTCGCGGCCGTCCTCCAGGGCCTCGGCGATGGATTCGCCCAGGCGCTTCGGATCCGCGGCGAGGAAGACGCCGGGCCTCCCCCACGTCATCGCGGTGTCGGTGAAGCCGGGCTTCACGGTGAGCACGCGCACGCCGGCGGGATGGAGCCGGTTCCGCAGGCCCTGGAGCCAGAGGGCGAAGCCGCCCTTCGCCGAGCCGTAGACGAAATTGCTCTGGCGGCCCCGGTCCCCCGCCACCGAGGCGACGCCCACCACGAAGCCCCGGCCCCGCGAAGCGAAGGCCGCCGCCAGGGGCGAGAGGGCCCGCACGGGGCCCGCGAAGTTCGCCTCCACCAGGCGCGCGGCCTCGCCGCCCTCGAGGGTCGCGGGGTCGTCGCCCATGTCCCCCACCACGCAGACCACGCCGTCGAGGACGTCGGGATCCACCTCCAGGGCCTCGCCGCCGAGGACGTCGAAGCGGCAGAGCCCCGCGTCCACGCCGTGGCGCAGGCGCAGGTCCCCGGCCACATGCTCCAGCTCCTCCGCGTCCCGGCCCGCGAGCACGAGACCGTGGCCGCGGCGCGCGAAGGCCTCGGCGCAGCCCCGCCCGACGGGGCTCGAGGCGCCCAGGATCAGCACGGCGCCCCTCATGCCCCCTCCGACAGCTTCAGCCGGCGCGAGAGGGAGGACTGGATGCGGCCCTCCGGATCCAGCCGCCGCTTCACCGCGAGCCATTCCCCGAAGCGGGGATACATCGCGCGGAAGGCTTCCGGGCCCAGGTGCGCGTCCTTGGCGAGGTACACCCGGCCGCCATCCGCGGCCACCCGCGTGTCCAGGCCGGCCAGGAGGCGCGCGGTGGCCTCGCCCCGCCAGGGCAGGTCCAGGGCCAGGGTGAAGCCCTCCATCGGGAAGGACAGGGGGCCCGGATCGCCGGGCCCGAAGCCCTTCAGCACCGCGAGGAAGGAGGCCTGGCCGCTGGCGGTGATCGATTCGAGGAGGGCCTTCAGGCCCTCGAAGGCCACGGCCTGGGGCAGCACGCACTGGTACTGCACGAACCCCGCCTTGCCGTACATCCGGTTCCAGTCCCGGATGGCGTCCAGCGGGTAGAAGAAGGGGTCGAAGCCGCTGAGGAAGGGCCGCGACTTCCGCGACTGGGTCCAGTGGTAGACCGCGTTGAAGAGGCCGATGGAGGCGCGGTTCAGGGCGAGGCCCGGGAGGTCGAAGGGCATGGGGAAGCGGGGCTCCGGGACGACGGCGGCATCCAGGCCTGGGGCGCCCAGCTCTCCCTTCGCCGCGTGGCGGCCGGCCATGAAGACGCCGCGGCCCAGCTTCGCGCCCTTCGAGAGGCAGTCGATCCAGGCCACCGTGTAGGGCTCGTCCACCGCGGGATCCGACAACAGCCTGAACAGCGCCTCGAGACCGGCGGCCCCCGCGTGGCGCACCACCATGGCGGGGCTCTCCACGGGCCGCAGCCGGATCGCCGCCGCGCCGATGGCGCCGGTGAGGCCCATGCCGCCGAGGGTGGCGTGGAAGGCTTCCGCTTCCTCGGCGGGCGAACAGCGCAGGCGGCCCTCCCCGGGGGTGAACAGCTCGAGCCACGCGGCATGGCGGCCCAGGCTCCCGTGCACGTGGTGGTTCTTGCCGTGGACGTCCGCCGCCAGGGCTCCGCCGAGGGTGACGAACTTCGTCCCCGGGGTGACGGGGAGGAACCAGCCCCGGGGCAGGAAGGTGCGGAGGATGTCGTCGAAGCGGACGCCGCCCTCGGCCTCCAGCAGGCCCGTGGCCGGGTCGAAGGCCAGCATGCGGTCCAGCCGCGCGGTGGAGAGCACCAGGCCCTCCGCGTCGAAGGCCGCGTCCCCGTAGCTGCGTCCCAGGCCCCGGGCGAGGCAGGCGGCCTCCGGGCGTTCCAGGTCCCGGTAGCGCTCGGGCCGCAGGAGGCGCGCCTCCGAGACAGGGTGGCGTCCCCAGCCGGAGAGGCGCTCGGACTTCCAGGGCAGGGCCATAGCCCTAGCGTAGCGCTCCCCGGGCTCGCATCCGGAGCCCGACTCCTCGATACTGGTCCTTTCCCCGAGACGGAGCCCGTGACGACGCTGAAGAACCTGCTGCGCCTCCTGCGCCTCCAGCAGCACTACAAGGCCTTCATCGTCTGGCTGCCCGCCCTCTTCCACGGCCACGGGAGCCTCCTCTCCGAAGCGCGCCCCCTGGCCCTGGCCACCCTCACGTGGATGGTGACCGGCAGCCTGGTCTACGTGCTCAACGACCTGAAGGACGCCGCGGAGGACGCGGGCCGGGAGGACCGCCGCCACCGCCCGCTGGCCAGCGGGGAACTGGGCCGGGCCTGGGCCCTGGGCCTCGCCGTCCTCCTCTCGCTGGCCCTGGTGCTGCTGCTGCGGGTCCAGCCCTCCCGCCTGGGGCTCCTCGTGGGCGTCTACCTGGCCCTGAACTTCGGCTACGCCCTGGGGCTCAAGCGGCAGCTCGGGGTGCAGCAGGCCATCATCGCCGCGGGCTTCTGGCTGCGCCTGCAGAGCGGCGGCGCGCCCGTCGCCGCCATCCCCGTCACGCCCTGGGCCGCGCTGTTCACCCTGGGCCTCGCGTACTACCTGAACTGCCTCAAGGGCCTCCACGCCAAGACCGAGGACCATCACCGGCCCCACCGCTTCGCCATGGGCGTGGGCGCGGGGCTGGCGGGCTCCCTCACCCTCGCGGCCCTGGTGGCCATCTGCCTGAAGCGCGGCCTCGACGGCACCATGCGCCTCCCCGAGCTGCCGCCCCTCTTCTGCCTCGTGGGCCTCCACCGGGTGGCCGAGCGCTCCTTCGGCGACCGCGGGAAGCGCGAGCAGGCCCTCACCTTCGCCACGGACCCCATGAACATCATTTGCATGGCAGGGTTCCTCGTCACCTTCCTCCTCCCTTGATCGGTGCTCGTGCGCAATCCACCGCCGTGCCCAAGGGACCGGGTTCTGCCTCAGACTCCGGGTTCTTGACGCTGACCGGGTTGAGCCTCCGTGCCTGTCTTTTAGGACCGACCGGCGCCTCGCACCAGGCGGCCGAGACCCGGAGTCGAAGGTCCGATGCCTCGATGGAGAGGGTCAGGCTCGTCAGGACCCGAGAACACGCGGCCCTCCGCGGGCGACCTAGGGGAATCCCAGCTTAGGTTTTAGACTACCGAATTCATCATCCGAGGTCCGTGCATGGGAACCCAATCCGAGGGAGTTCAGGAGCCCTCGCCCTCCGAAGTATCCTCGGGCCCTGTTCGGGGCCTGCTTCTCGACCGCGAAAAGGCCCTCATCCTCGGCGCACTCATCCTCCTGGTGGTCCTGGGGTTCGTGAATGACACGCCGGTCTTCAGGCGGCTCCGCCTCATCAAGCTGACCTACCGCACGCTGGCGATTCTGCCCGTGTTCCTCCTCATTGCCGTGGCCGGGAGGCGTCTCAATCGCCTCACCAACCTGCTTTCTGACTGGTGGCCGGTGCTCGGCCTCCTGGCGGTCTACGAGAGCCTGAAGCACTTCCACGCCAATAAGATCACTGAATTCCTCGGCATCATGCCCAAGGACACGCTCATGCTTCGGGCGGATGAGTGGCTCTTCGGCAAGGCCCTGCCTCTACGACTGGAGGCCTTGTGCACGCCATGGTTCACCCATTTCATGCAGTTCTTCTATATCTGGGTCTATTACCTGAGCCCTGTGACGTTCCTGGGTTATGCGTATTTCGTGCTGGAGGATGATGCCTTCTTCAGGAAGCTGCGCCGGGGGCTCACGATCGGATTTCTGGGTGGATACCTGATCTACCTCCTGGTTCCTGTCGCGGGCCCGCTCTTCCTGGTCGGGGACCAGTTCACCGTCCCGATCCCGAACCAGGGGGAGATCCGCAAGCTGGTTTTCGACACGCTGCGCTACAACTACGACTGCTTCCCCAGCCTCCACACGGCGATCCCGTGGCTCCTGACAGTGCTGGCCTGGCCGCGGCTGCCCCGAATCGGGCGTGTGCTGGCGGCCACGGGCGCGATCGGGATCACCTTCAGCACGGTGCTTCTGCGGGCCCATTATGGGGTTGACGTGCTCGCCGGCCTGGCCTGGGTGGGGGTAGTCTACTTCATGGTCAATAAAGGCTTCCTCGCCAAGCCAGCCTTCCGATTCCCCTGGTTCTCCACCTCGCTCCTGCCGGGGCTTGGCTGGAGCCTGCGCGGGAGATTGCGGTTCCTCGGGGCGACCTTCGTGCTCACGGGTTGCGCGGGCCTCCTGGCCGAACAGACGTTCGAGAAGCTCCTGAGCAATCTGCTCGGAGCAAGCACGCCGGCGGCCGCGGTGGTTCTCGCGGTGTACTTCCTGGGCCTCAGCCTCGGCGCGGCCTGCTACGGTCCCCTCATCCGCCGCCGGCTGGCCGATCCCTTCAAAGCCTTCGCGGCCATGGAGGCCTCGGTCGCGCTCTGGAGCCTGGGCCTCTACATCAGCTTCGGCAGCCTCACGGACTTCTTCGTTCCCCTGCTCCGACTCGGGGAGGGCTCATTCTGGACGCTGCAGTTCCTCCGGGCGCTGGTGGCCATGGTCTGGATCCTCCCCCCGACCTTCGCCATGGGGGCAACCTTCCCGGCCATCGTGGACGCACTCCAGGCCATGCGGATTCCACAGCCCAACCGGGCGATGAGCCGATACTACGGCCTCAACCTCGCCGGCGCGATCCTGGGAGCGCTGGTTGGTCCCTACCTCACGTTCCCGAACTGGGGTCTCGACGGCACCCTTCTCTTCACGTTCGTGGTGGACGGATCCGCGGCACTCATCGCCCTCCGACTCGCGGAAGGCCTCCGGCTGAGGCTCTTCACTCCCGGGACCGAGCCGGTGGTCCCATCCTCGGTCCCTGGACGGCCGCTCTTGGTCCTCCTTGCCGTCGGAGCGCTCTCGGGCTTCGTGTTCTTTTCCCTGGAGGTGCTCTGGACCCATCTCATCTCTGCGGTCCTAGGCAACAGCGTCTATGCCTTCGCGGCCATGCTCGCGCTCGTCCTTGCTGGTCTGGGCATCGGGAGTCTCCTGGCCACGCGGATCTTCCCGGGCCGACGCCCCATCCCTGCCTGGATGATCTGCCTCTTGTTCCTCGGGGGAGGGGCGCTCCTTCTGTGGCAGTACCTCCAATGGCCGGAGGTCCCCGGGCTGTTCACGAAGTGGGGCGGGAACCTCACCACTTTCTCGGACGGCGAGTTCCTGCGCTGGATCCAGGCGGGCCGGCTCCTGCTGCCGACGGCCATCGTGCTCGGCGTCGTGTACCCAAGCCTGTTCCGGCTTGATTCCTTCCCGTCGGAGGATCGGGCCCGCTGGGCGGGGTGGCTTGGCGCGGTCAACACCCTGGGGTGCATCGTCGGAGCGATTCTCACAGGATTCCTCCTGATTCCTGGGATCGGATCCGAGGCGACCCTCATCCTCCTCGGCATCCTTTGCGCTCTCTCCGGGCTCCTCCTCGCGGGCGCCTTCCTTCACGGGGTGAAGCGATGGGCCGTCATCGGCGCCTGCATCGCGTTGTCCGTGGCTTGGCTCAACCTGGAACCCTGGCCACTCCTGAAGCTCACCTCCGGGGAGCATGTGTACTTCCGCCCCAATCAGGTCTTCCCCCCCACCAAGCTCCGGTTCTTCCATGAGGACACCCAGGGAGGGATCACCACGGTGGTGGACAACCCGGCAGGAGTCCGTGAGCAACCTGAGCCCTACCGTACGCTGCTGACCAATGGCAAGTTCCAGGGGAATGACAGTTGGGAGGCAAACGCACAGACGGGATTCGTCCTCATTCCAGCCATGCACGCGCGCACCTGGGATCGAAGCCTGGTCATCGGGCTGGGGACGGGCCATTCCGCGAAGGTGGCCTGGGATCTCGGGTACAAGGAGATGGAAATCGCTGAGATCTCACCAGGCATCCTGCAAGCGGCACGTTCCCATTTTCGGCACTTGAACGACCGGGTGATGGACCAGCCGGGAGTGAAGGTCATCCTGGAGGACGGGCGTAACCATCTCCTGCTCACACGCCACCGGTACGACCTCGTGACCATGGAGATCTCCAGCGTCTGGTTCGCAGGATCCACTTCCCTGTACAGCAGGGAGTTCTATCAGCTGGTGTCGGACCACCTCACGGATGACGGGGTGTTCCAGCAGTGGATCCAATTGCACCATATGCGCCCCGGCAACTTGGTCAGCGTGATCCTGACCTTGAGGAACGTGTTCCCCTACGTCAGTTTCTGGGCCTTCGGCGGTCAGGGGATCCTGGTGGCCAGCCGCACTCCCCAATTCATCCAGGGCGACGCGCTGGACCGCATCGTCGCTCGGGCCGACCGGTGGGGATGGAGGGAGGTGGACACTCAAGGAAAGCTGCAGGAACTGCTGCGATCGAGACTGTTGGGTCCCCAGGATGTCGATGCTATGGACGACCGGTTCAAGATTCGCATCAACACGGACAGGAACCGTCTCCTGGAGTACGAGACGCCGAAGGACAACCTGAGCGCCCTGGATTTCGGCAGGATCAATGTCCTCTTCCTGAGGAAGCAGTCCGGAAGCGTCCCGATCGCCTTGGCCCCTGGCTCGAAACCCTCGTGGAAGGAACTGGTGGATGCGGCGGCTCGTCCGAAGGACCTCCCCCCCAAGGGCCCCTGATGGAGCGCCCCCTGGACCGGCACCCTCCGATGCCCGGGCTCATGGGGGAATCGCGATGGGAGTTGTTTGGTTCTAGGATGATTGCGTTGAACGGCTTGAAGCGAGCGAGGATCGATTGAAGTCAGGCCTCCTATACAGTCTGGTAGCGATTGGAGGGCTGAGCGCCGCCGAAGGGCCCCTGGCTGCTCCGAAGGACCTCAAGGCCTTCTTCCTGCGCACCTGCGCGACCTGCCACGGCGCGGACGGGTCGGGGCGGGCGCCCACGGGCCAGCGGCTGGCGGGCCGGGCCCTGGCCGACGCCAAGTGGCAGGCGAAGCAGAAGGACAGCGACCTCGTGAAGGTGATCTTCCTGGGCAAGGGCGCCATGCCCGGCTACAAGGGCCAGCTCACCGAGGACGAGGTGAAGCAGATGGTCGCCGACGTGGTCCGGCCCCTGGCCCTGAAGAAGTGAGGATCCCCATGCGCGCCGCCCTCCTGTCCCTCCTGCCGGCCTTCCTCCTCGCCCAGGAGCCCGCGCGGCCCGCCCGCGGCCTCGACGAGCTGAAGGCCTTCTACGTGCAGAACTGCGTGCGCTGCCATGGCCCGGACGGCTCGGCCCGGGACGCCACCGGCAAGAAGCTGGGCGGCCGCGACTTCACGGATCCCAAGGAGAACCGGGAACCCGACGCGGCCATGGCCAGGACCATCCGCAAGGGCATCTTCTTCGGGCGGGTCATGCCCTCCTTCAAGGCGCAGCTCAGCGAGGAGGAGGCCCTGACGATCATCCGGGAGATCGTCCGGAAGGCCGAGAAGGGCAGGCTCATCGCGCCCGCCGGTGATGCCCCGAAGCCCACCCCGGAAGCCCCGAAGCCGGCCGCGGAGGCCCCGAGGACGGCGCCTCGGCCCTGAGGCGCGCCCCGGTAAACTGGTGGGATGGCTGAAACCGACCATCCCCTCCTGCAGGGTCTGAACCCGCCCCAGCGGGAGGCCGTCATGCGCGGGGAAGGGCCGCTGCTCATCCTGGCGGGGGCGGGCTCGGGCAAGACCACGGTGATCACCCGGCGCATCGCCTGGCTCATCGAGGAGCAGGGGGCGCATCCCGCGTCGATCCTGGCGATGACCTTCACCAACAAGGCGGCCGAGGAGATGCGGGAGCGCGTCCAGCGCCTGGTGAGCGTGCCCGTGGAGCAGCTCTGGGTGAGCACCTTCCACAGCTTCTGCACCCGCATCCTGCGCCGGGAGGGCGACCGCACGCCGGTGGGCCGCAGCTTCGTCATCTTCGACCCCAGCGACCAGAAGAGCCTCGTCAAGCAGGTGCTGGCGGAGCTCAAGCTGCCGGAGAAGCAGTTCCACCCCCGCCGGGTGCTGGAGTTCATCAGCGACTTCAAGAACCGCTGCCTCCTGCCCGAGGAGGCCCGGGAAGAGGCCCTGGACCCGTGGACGCGGAGGGCCGTGGACGCCTACGAGCTCTACCAGAAGGGCCTGCGCAGCCACCGCGCCTGCGACTTCGACGACCTGCTGCTCCACACCGAGCGCCTGTTCCGCGACCCGGCGATGCAGGAGATCTATTCCCAGCGCTTCCGCACCCTCCTCGTGGACGAGTACCAGGACACCAACCACGCCCAGTACAAGCTCGTGCAGCACCTGGCGAAGCACCACCGGAACCTCTGCGTGGTGGGCGACGAGGACCAGTCCATCTATGGCTGGCGCGGCGCGGACATCCGCAACATCCTCGACTTCCAGCGGGATTTCCCCGGCGCGGTGCAGATCAAGCTGGAGCAGAACTACCGCAGCACCCAGAGCATCCTCGACGCCGCCAGCACCGTCATCGCCAACAACGCCCAGCGCCTGGGCAAGACGCTGTGGACCGACGCGGGGCAGGGGGAGAAGCTCGTCTTCAAGCTCCTCGACGACGGGCGGCTGGAGGCGGAATACGTCGTCGCGAAGATCCAGGAGGCGCGGCGCTACGACCCGGGCGTCAAGGTGGCCGTGCTCTACCGCGCCAACTGGCAGTCGCGGCAGATGGAGGAGGCCCTCCGCGGCGCCAACCTCCCCTACAAGCTGATCGGCGGCGTGAAGTTCTACGAGCGCCAGGAGGTGAAGGACCTCCTGAGCTACCTGCGCCTCTTCTCGAACCCCTTCGACCTGACCTCCTTCCGCCGCTGCGTGAACGCGCCCAGCCGGGGCGTGGGGCCGACGACGCTGGGGAGGATCGAGGCCGCCATCCCCGAGGGCGGCACGCCCCTGGAAGGCCTCGCCGCCCTGCACCGCGGCGGCGAGCTGAAGGGCCGCGCGGGCCGGGAGATGGGGAAGTTCCTCAAGCTCTTCCAGGACGGCGCCGGGGAGCTGCAGGCCCTCAGCCTCTCGGGCTTCGCCCGCTGGGTGCTGGTGGAAAGCGGCTACCTCCAGAGCCTGGAGGAGGAGGGGACGCTGGAGGCGGAGGGCCGGGTGCGCAACCTGGAGGAGTTCCTCTCGGCCGCCAGCGAGGCGGAGACGCTCGGCCTCGGCCTGTCGGAGTTCCTGGACCGCGTCACCCTCGCCGCCGACGCCGACGAAGTGGAGGGCGCGGCGGACCTCAGCCTCATGACCATCCACTGCGCCAAGGGCCTCGAGTTCCCCATCGTCTTCGTCGTGGGCATGGAGGAGGACGTCTTCCCCAACCGCCAGGCGCGGGAGACCGGAGAGGGCCTCGAGGAGGAGCGGCGCCTCTTCTACGTGGCCATCACCCGCGCCAAGTCCCGCCTCACCCTCACCGGCGCCCGGCGCCGCCGCATGATGGGCCAGGACATGCTGGGCATGCCCAGCCGCTTCCTCCGGGAACTGCCCTCCGGGGCCCTGGAGGCGCCCATCCGCTGGGGCACGGAGCTCTACCAGGGCGGCCACGGCGTGATGGCGGGGTCGCGGCCCGTACGTACCGGCGGCGGCATGAGCGTCGCGTCCGAGTTGCAGCGCATCCGCGGGTTCTTCGACCGGGCGCGGACCGAGGTCAAAGGTGTCGCGCCCGTGCCCCCGGAGGAGGGCGGCACCGCGGCGCCTCCGCCGCCGGACCTGCCCGACGGCAGCGCCTGGGCCAAGGGCACCCGGGTGCGCAGCCCCCGCTTCGGCCGGGGCGTGGTGCTCGCCGCCAGCGGCCGGGGGGACGGGCTCACCTACACCATCCGCTTCGAGGGCGGGGAGAAGCGCATCGTGGCGCGCTTCGGGATGCTCTCGCTGGATGCCGGCTGAAGGCTCCCCGACGGGACGGACGGTGGACGGAGGGGCCTGGACCCTGCACCCTGGAGGGAATCCCAGGACGGTACCCCCGTGAACGACGCCCCGCCCTCCGCGCCCCCGCGCGGCCTGCTCCTCCCCTCCTCCGCCATCGGCCTCGGGGCCTTCCTGCTCTTCCAGGTGCAGCCCCTGTTGGCGAAGCGCATCCTGCCCTGGTTCGGCGGCTCGGCGGCGGTATGGACGGCCTGCATGCTGTTCTTCCAGGTGGTGCTGCTGCTGGGCTACACCTACGCGCACCTGCTGCAGAAGCTGCCGGCCCGGCGCCAGGCCTGGGTGCACGGGGCGCTGCTCCTGCTCAGCCTCGCCGCCCTGCCGGTGGTGCCCAGCGCGGGCTGGAAGCCCGTGGCCAGCGGCGATCCCACGTGGCGCATCCTCGGGCTCCTGGGGGCCACCGTGGGCCTGCCCTACCTGCTGCTCTCCAGCACCTCGCCCCTGGTGCAGCGGTGGCTCGCCCAGGAGCGCCCCGGCTTCGATCCCTACCGCCTCTTCGCCCTGTCCAACGCCGGCAGCATGGCGGCCCTCCTCAGCTATCCCGTGCTGGTGGAGCCCTTCCTGCGGCTGGACCTCCAGGCCTGGGGCTGGAGCGCCGCCTACGGGCTGTACGTCCTCGCCGCCGCGGCCCTCGCCTGGCGCGCGCGGAACCTGCCCGCCTCCGACCCGGCCCTGGACCGGGAGCCCGGGGACGCCACGCGGCACGCGGCGCCGGGCGCCGGCGTGCGCCTCCTCTGGGTGGTCCTGGCCTTCGCGCCCTCGGTGCTGCTGCTCGGCGTGACCAGCCACCTCAGCACCAACGTGGCGCCCATCCCCTTCCTCTGGGTGCTGCCCCTGGCCCTCTACCTGCTCAGCTTCATCCTGTGCTTCGACCATCCGCGGTGGTACGCGCGGAAGGCCTTCCTGCCGCTCGCCGCGGTGGCCCTCGCGGCCCTGGCCTGGCTCATCCTGCCCGACCAGCACAAGCTCGACCTGCGGCTGCAGGTGGGCCTGGCCGGGGCCGCCCTGTTCATCGTCTGCATGGCCGCCCACGGCGAGCTGGTGCGCCTCCGCCCGGCGCCGCGCCACCTCACGGGCTTCTACCTCTCGCTCTCCCTGGGCGGCGCCCTGGGTGGCGTCTTCGCGGGCCTCGTGGCCCCGCGGGTCTTCGACGGCCTTGTGGAACTGCCCATCGGCCTCATGGCCCTGGCGGGCCTGGCCTTCCTCGCCTGGCTGCGGGACCAGGGGACGGGCACGGGGCCCTGGCTGCGCTGGAGCCTCGCGGCCTGGCTGCTGGCCGGCCTCGGGGCCACGGTGCACTTCCACCTCCGGAGGCAGAAGGACTTCGCCGAGGATTCCCTGCTGCAGGTGCGCAACTTCTACGGGACCCTGCGCATCCGCGAAGTGGGCCTGGGCCGGGACCGCAGCCGCTACCTGCTCCACGGCACCATCAACCACGGCGGCCAGTTCGTGGCGGGCGACCGGGCCCACGACCGGACCACCTACTACGGGCCTGACAGCGGCGTGGGCCTCGCGATCGAAGCCCTCGGCGCGAAAGGTCCGCTGAGGGTGGGCGTGGTGGGCCTCGGCTCCGGCACGCTGCTGAACTACGGCCGTCCCGGGGACCTCTTCCGGGTCTACGAGATCAACCCGCTGGTGGAGCGCATCGCCCGGACCTGGTTCGTGGCCCTGCCGGAGTGCCAGGCCCGGACCGAGGTGGCGCTCGGGGACGCCCGCCTCAGCCTCGAGGCCGAACCGCCCCAGCGCTACGACCTGCTCGCCGTGGACGCCTTCAGCAGCGACGCCATCCCCGTCCACCTGCTCACCCGGGAGGCCTTCGACGCCTACGCCCGGCAGCTCCGCCCCGGCGGCGTGCTGGCGGTGCACATCTCCAACCGCTACCTCGACCTGGCGCCGGTGGTGAAGCGCGAAGCCGAGGCCCGGGGCTGGCAGGCCCGCCTGGTGAGCGACGACGAGGACACCGAGGCCGGCGTCTACCGCAGCGACTGGGTGCTGGTGTCCGACCGGGGAGACCTCTTCCAGGCGGAGGCCCTGAAGGACGCGGCCCCGCTGGCGGACGACCCGAAGGTCCGGCGCTGGACCGACGATTTCAGCAACCTCTACCGCATCCTGAAGTAGGCGGGGGCCTCAGGAGCCCCGGCCCCAGGCCCGGAGCAGGGCCTTCACCTTCGGCCTCAGCCCCGCCTCGCTGGCACCGCCGTAGGCCACGGCGTCCACGTCTCCCGCCAGGGCCTCGAGGCTCCCGGCCAGGGCGGGATGGGCGAGGGCCAGGCGGCGGAGCCAGGACCGGGCCGTCTCCCCCGGTCCGGGCTCGAGGCCGGGCCCGGCGCGGCGCAGGAGGGGACGGAGGGCCCGCACGCGGTGGAGGCGGAGTTCCGCGTCCATCGCGCGGCGCGGGCGCCTTCCGAGGAGCCGCCAGGCGAGGACCAGCAGCGCCGCGAGGCCGAGGGCGGAGGCCTCGCGCCTCCCGGGCCGCCAGGAGGGCAGCCCCCGGACCGCCTGCCGGATCCACTCGGCCCCTTCCATCTGGTCCGCGTCGGAGAAGCGCACCACGTGGCGGTCCCACCGGTAGGACACCGCGTCCGCCCACCGCCGCAGGGCCGCGCGCCAGCCGGTGGAGCCCGGGGCCGGGGGCGCGGGCGGCGTGGGGTCCGCCACCCGCCAGCCCTGGGCCTCCGCGTCGTAGTACTCCACCCAGGCGTGGGCCTCGTTCTGGGTGACGAGGAAGTAGCCGCCCTCCTCGCTCCAGGCCCCCAGGCGGTAGCCGTTCACCACCCGCGCGGGGACGCCGCGGCTTCGGAGCATGAAGGCGAGGCTGGAGGCGAAGTACTCGCAGTGGCCCGCCTGGGTGCGTTCCAGGAAGTCCTGGAGCGGGTTGACCGCGCCGCCGGAGGGGTTCTCGGTCGTGTAGCGGAAGGCCCGCAGGCGCGCGGTGAGGCGGCGGGCCAGGGCGGCGGGCGCCCGCTGGGCCGCCGGAAGCGTGTCGGGCGCCGCCTGCAGGCTGAAGCGCCGGGCCGCCTCCGCCTCCTCCGGGACGTAGGTCAGGGACGCGAGGCGGCGGGTGCGCGTCCACCGTGCCTCCTCGGGCAGGAAGGGCTCCGGCGCCCGGCTCCGGGCGGCGACCCCCAGGTTCAGCCAGCGCTGGGGGGGGTAGACCCATCGCACGCTGTCGCCGAGGGCCGAACGCACCGGGAAGATCGGCGGCCACTGCACGTCCACCTCCTCGCCGTAGGGCAGCGGGATGATGCCCTGCGGGCTGGGGGCGACGTAGAACTCCGCCTCCCGCCGGAGGAAGGCGTCGGCGGGCGGCAGGAAGGCCACCCGGCGCTCCCAGGTGGCGCCGTCCGCCTTCCACTGCAGGCCGTCCAGCCTCTCCAGGACGAGGCCCCGGAGCAGGGCGAACCGGTCCGCCAGGCGGGCGCGACCTTCGAGGTTCAGCTCCCTCGGCGGGATGACCCGCATCACCACCTCGGGGTTCCCGGCGATGGGGCCCGAGCCGCCCAGGTCGAGGCTCTCGCTCAGGCCTGCCTGGGAGCCCATCAGCCCGGTGATGGAGAAGGGCAGGGGGCGCAGGGCCAGGGTGGTGCGGGGCAGCACCAGGAAGAAGCCCCCGGCGAGGGCGAGCACTCCCGCCGTCCAGGGCACCGCCCGGCCCAGGGGCGCCCGCTGCAGCGGCCCGCGCCGAAGCTGGGCGCTCTGCTCCCAGGCGAGCTGGAGGAGGACCACGGAGGCGCCCAGCACCCAGGCCACGGACCAGCCCATGAAGCCGATCTCCGCGGTGGTCACGGCGGTGGTGATGAAGAGGAGGAAGCCCATGAAGAGGAGCTGGCGGCGCTGGGGCAGCTCCCGGGGCAGGACGAGGCGCAGGCCGCAGAGCACGAAGAGGGTGTGCACCGCCACCACCACGGGGTTGCGGCGGCCCGTGGGCCCGAAGAGGTCCAGGAGGAAGACGGCCGCGGCCGCCAGTTCCAGCCAGCGCCGCCAGCGGCTCAGGTCCAGCCGCATGGCCTCCACCAGCGCCCCCAGCAGCAGGGGCACCGGGAACAGCAGCTCCTCCCAGGTCTCGTAGACCCCCGTGGACACGGTGGCGCCGTAGGCGAGCCAGGGGGGGAGGTGATCGATCCAGCGGGCGAGGCGCACGGGGACATGGTGAAGCCGTTCGAAGCGCGTGGCTAGCCGGGGCAAGAGGATCCAGATGTTGGATTTGAATTTGGATTTGGATCTGGAGTTGGAGTTGACGTTGACGTTGACGTTGAATTTCCTGGCGCACCTCGATCAAGCAAGGCCGTCCTGTGGCCTTGCTTGATCGAGGTGCCGGCAAGCGGGAGCGCGCCAGGCTGGGTCGACATCCGGTTCCCGGTGCCGGATGAAGCAGGAGCCAGACTCCGCCTGAGCCTTCGACCACCGAACGATTCCGTCCCGGGACCACGATCCCTCAGGGTCCTGCCGTGATGGTGTGGTCGCGCGCAACCCCCTTTCCCTTCGCCAGGTGAGGATGCCTCCGGGGCAGGCGGACAAGGACGCGAAAGGCCCGCCAGGAAAGGCGCTGTCAGGCCTTTCGCGGTCCCGCTTGAGGCTTTGTCCGCCTGCCCCGGAGGCTTGTTGCTGCCGATACGAAGGGAAAGGTGGATGGATCAGGACGCCGCGGGAATGGGGCCGGAAGGGTAATCCGCTCGGTAGTCCATCTCGTGCACGAGGAGGGCTCTCATGAGCAGGAGCAGCCGACGCATCACGGCTCCCAGCGCGGATTTCCGGGCCTTGCCCCGGGCGACCAGCGCATCGAACACGGCTTTCATTGGCCCATCGCTGCGCAGGGAGGCCATGGCCGCGAGGTAGAGCAACTGGCGGATCCGGCTGTTGCCCTGCTTGCACATCCGGGTCCTGCCGCGCACGGAAGTCCCTGACAGCCGTTGTCTCGGCGAGACACCCACGTAAGCCCCCAGCTGCCTGGCCCGCTGGAACCGGCGGAGGTCCCCAAAATGGCCAGCACGCTGATGGCGACGATGGGGCCGATCCCCGGAATGGTCATCAGCCTCCTCATGTCGGCCTTCATGGCAGGGTGCGCATCCATCAAGTCGTGGATCCCGGCCTCGATCCGAGAGATCGCATCCTTCAGTTGGCGCTCGAGGCCTTCCCGCACGCTGCGAGCAGGTCGGACTGGCCCGAATTGGGTCGCTTCCGGTGCTCGGCGAGCATCTGGACCAGGGCTTCCCGTTCGTGGAGCAGTTCCCTCAGCCGCATCCGCTCCGGCTCTGGGACCCAGCTCGCTTCGGGGCGGTGGGACGCCGCGAAACAGGCAATGACCCGCGCGTCGATCCGGTCGTTCTTGTTCCGGACAGCAAGGGATCGTCCGAAGGCCTTGACCTGCATCGGGTTCAGAACGCACACGCGAAGACCCGGCCGGACTTCCCTTAGCCATTCGGCCACCTCCTGGCTGAAGCGGCCAGTCGACTCCCAGCGCCACACCGGCAACCTCGCCGGCCCGGTCCAGGCAGGCTTGGATCCCGGCCCGCGTTCGGGGTGGTTGTGGACGTCGGCCCGGAGTTCCGGGGCAGAACCTTCCACCTCTAACGCGGCGTCAAATGTCGCCGAGGAGATGTCGAGCCCGAGCCAACGGGTTGGGTGTATGGTCATGGCGTTCCTCCTCACGGAGGCACAAGCAAGTGCCCACCTGCCCCAGCATGTGAATTCGGATTCGTCCGAGATGGTGTCCGGGCCTTCGGTGGAGCACGAGGAGGGGGAGGGCTCAATCGCGGCAACGGAATCAAGGTTCCAGCTACGCTTCCGGCCTCATCCCCCTCCGCCCTGCTCCCGTGTCAAAGACCCCGGCCGCGGGGCTGAAGGGAACATACCCCCGGGGACGACCGAAACATACACGCTATCGCTTGGCCGCACCTCGATCGGGCATGTTTCGCACACCCCGCGAAACATGCCCGATCGAGGTGCCTTTGGAAGGTCAACTTCCAAACCGAAGGGCACGCCGCGGGGCAACGGGTTCTGGTCCTGTTTGGACGGGGAATCAGACCTAGCTCGGTTTACTCCCGCTTCCAGATCCCGGCGTAATCCCCCACGCCGTTGAGATCGATCTCGAACCTCGGGTCCACCGCCGCGATCTGGTCGGGCCACCACAGGAGCACGTAGGGCGCCTGGGCCACGAGGCGGGCCTGCACCCGGCGCAGGAGGGCGAAGCGGGTCGAGGCATCCGGGGCCTTCCGGGAGGCCTCCAGGAGGCGGTCCACCTCGGGATCGGCGAAGCGCCCGCGATTGAATCCCTTCGGTGGGACCTTCGAGGAATGGAAGGCCTCCACGAGCATCTCGGGGTCGCTGGCGCCGACCCAGCGGATGGAGTAGGCCTCGAACTTCCCGGCGATGACCTCGGTGAGCAGCGTGCCGAATTCCCGGGTGGAGATGCGCAGCTCCACGCCGAGGCGGCGCCACATGGCCTGCAGGGCGAGGGCCTTCATGCGCGCCTCGGTCTCGGTCGTGCTCGACAGCGTCAGCCGGAAGCGGATCCCGTCCGGCCCGCGGCGCAGGCCCGCCTCGTCCAGCAGGGCCTCGGCGCGCCGGAGGTTCGACTCCAGGTCCGGCGCGAGGCCCAGCTCCCGCCGCACGTCCGCCCCCCAGGGCAGCTCCGGCGGGTAGAAGCCCCAGGCCTCCCGGGCGAGGCCGCCGCGGAGGTGGCGCACCATCGCCTCGCGGTCGGTGGCCAGGGCGAGGGCGAAGCGCACCCGGGGATCCTTCAGCACCGGGTGCTGGCAGTTGAAGGCCACGTACTCGAGGTTCGCGCCCGGGAAGTGGCGCACCGCGAAGCCCTGCCCCGGGCGCAGCAGGTCCGGCGGCAGGTTGTTCAGGGTGGCCTGCAGCGTGCCGTGGCGCAGGGCCAGCAGCCGGGTGGTGGCGTCGGGCATGAGGCGCAGCTCGAGGTCCTGGGGTGTTCCGCCGTGCCCGGCGAGGTCCGGGTGGCCGGGCTTCGCCTCCAGCAGGATGCGCTGCTCGGGCACCACCTCACGTATGCGGTAGGGCCCGGTGCCCGGCAGGCGCGGGCCGCGCATCCCCTTCGGCGCGATGCCGAGGATGGCCCGCACCAGGTTGGAGGGGAAGCCCGGGCTCGGTGCCTTCAGCGTGATGCGCAGGGTCTCGATTTCCGGACTCCGCGCCACCTCCAGCGCCGCGATCTCGTTCCGGAAGGGTCCGGCCTTGGGGCTCGCGAGGCCTGGCTCCAGGAGGGCCTCGAGGGAGTCCTTCGCGTCCTCCGCGGTGAGGGCGCGCCCATCGTCGTAGATCGGGGCCCGGCGGCGGTCGAAGTCGAAGGCGAGCACCGTGAAGGGGGCCTCCCACCGCCAGGCCGAGCAGGCGTCGGGCACGAGGTTCAGGGTGGCGTCGCGTTTCAGCAGCCCCTGGTGGGTCAGCGCCAGCAGCCGCTGGCTGGCCTGGTCCTGGCCGAAGCGCGGATCGAGGGAGAGGGGGAAGGCCTCCCAGGCCATGACGGCCGTGTGCGGCCGGGGGGCGGGGCGGCAAGCGGCGAGGAGCAGCAGCGCGCCGGCGAGGGCGGCGGGGCGCGGCGGGGTCACGGGAACACCCAGCTCCCGAGCACCGCCTCCCGCTCCGCGCCGGTCACCGCCGGATCGTGGGCGGGCAGCCCGGCGGCGCTGGCCGCGCCCAGCAGGGCCCAGCTCACCGCCTCCCGGGAGCCCGGCGGAAGCTCCACGTCGTCCTCCACGGCGAAGGCCGGGAAGGCCTCCGCGAGGAGGGCGCGCAGGGGCCGGTGGCGCGCGCCGCCCCCGGAGATCTTGAGCGCCGTGCCCGCGGGCAGGGGCACCCCGAAGCGGGACCAGCCCTCGGCGCAGGCGCGGGCGGTGAAGGCGGACAGGGTGGCCAGGCGGTCCTCCAGGGGCATCGCCTCCAGGTGCAGGGCCTCGCGCTCCAGCCAGGCGGCCCCGAAGGCCTCCCGGCCGGTGGACTTCGGCGGCGGCGTGGTGAAGAAGGGATCCGTCATCCAGGCCTCCACGGCCTCCCCGCGCACCCGGCCCCCGGCCGCCGAGCCCTCGGGATCGAAGGGCCGGCCCAGCCAGCGGCGCGCGGCGAGGTCGAGCAGGCTCATGCCCGGTCCCGCGTCGAAGCCGTGCACGCGCTGGCCGTCCCAGGCCGCGAGGTTGGCGATGCCGCCGAGGTTCAGGGCCAGCCAGGGCCGGGCGGTGCCCCGCAGCCACAGTTCCGCCTTCGGCACCAGGGGTGCCCCCTGGCCGCCCAGGGCCATATCCCGGCGGCGCAGGTCCCAGACCACCGGGCAGGCCAGGGCCTCCGCCAGGAGGTAGGGATCGGCGAGCTGCAGCGTCGCGCCTTCGGCGGGCCGGTGCTGCACCGTCTGGCCGTGGAGGCTGGCCAGGTGCGGCGCGCGGCCCGTGGCACGGACGCAGGCGCGGGCGGCGCGGGCGTGGTGCTCCCCGAGGCGGCGCTGGAGGACGCAGAGGCGGGAGGGCGGCAGGCGGTCCGCCGCGGCCTCGAGGACTTCGGCGCGCAGCGCCTCGGGGTAGGGCTCGGCGTGGTGGCGCAGCAGGCCCTGGAAGGGCTGGCCGCCGGTGAAGCCGCGGGCGTCCACCGAGACGAGCGCGGCGTCCACCCCGTCCGCCGAGGTGCCGGACATGAGGCCCAGCACGGTCCAGGTCCCGTCCGGGAGATCGAGGCTGGGAGCGCGGCGCATGGGCCCAGGATGCCAGGACCGGGGTGCTTCCCCGGAATTTCGGAGGTTGGCCCCGCGCCCCGGGCGCCGTCACACTGGGGCAGCCCTTCCGAGGTTGCCATGCACGTCACCGCCCTCCTGCTGCACCAGCCCCGCGCCCGCCGCCGCGAGGACTCCTCCTCCGGCGCCGCCGCCGGCGGCTGCCTGGGGTCCTTCGGCTGCCTCTTCTTCATCCTGGCGGCGGGGGCCGTGCTCTTCTTCGTGCTGCGCGGCCGGAAGGACAAGGCGGAGACCCTCGGCGCCTCCAAGCGGCCCATGGGCTCGGGCCCGGTGCAGGGCATCAAGTTCGCGTGCCCCTACCCGAAGTGCCCGAACTGCGCGGCCCCCTCGGACAAGATGACCTTCGACTACGACGGCATGCGCAAGGTGACCTGGAAGTGCGGCTACTGCACCAGCGTCGCCGGCATCCAGGAGCTGAAGGACGAGGAGCTGCCCCCCGGCGCCCGCCAGCGCCTGGGCCTCGACCCCGCGCCGGGCATGGGCCAGGGCCTGCAGCCCGGCATGCAGCAGGCCCCGGGCATGGACGTGGGCGGCCTGCTCACGGGCATGATGATCGGCTCAATGATGGGCGGCGGCAGCGGGCACCACCACCACGATGACGGCGGCTTCGGCGGCACGAGCGGAGGATCCTCCACCGGCGCCGACTGGGGCGAGTCCAGCACCGGCGGCTCCGACTGGGGCTCCTCGGATTCCGGCGGTGGCGGCAGCGACTGGGGCGGCTCGGATTCCGGCGGCGGGTCGGACTGGGGCGGCGGGGGCGACAGCGGGGGCGGCGGAAGCGACTGGTAGGGCGGGCCCGGACCTCCGGACGCAGGGGTCCGATTGCATTCGGGCCGGGATTCCCGCATCCTGCCGGGACCAGCCCCCACGATGTCCGTCCGGTCCCTATCGTGCCCGTCCGCGGGCTGGGTCTCTCGTGGAGTCCCCATGCGCCGTCATCTCCTCCTGCCCGGCCTCGCCGCGCTGCTCGTCGCGGGCTTCGCGGCTCCCGTCCTCCAGGCCCAGACCACTGGCAGCCTCCAGGGACGGGTCCTGGACCCCAAGGGGAATCCGGTCCGCGGCGCCACGGTGCGCCTGAGCGGCAGCGGCGTCCAGGGCGTCCGGGCCACCAGCACCGACGCCTCGGGGGCCTACCGCTTCAACCTGCTGTCGCCGGGCCGCGTCACCCTCACCGCCACCGCCGACGGCTACAACGCCGCCAAGGCCGAGGCCGCGGTGGGCCTGGACCGCACGGCCACCGTGGACCTGGCCCTGGCGCCGGTGAGCACCGCCACCGTGGAGGTGGTGGGTGCCGTCGCCACCGTGGACCTGAAGGCCGCCACCACCGGCCTCAACTTCACCAACGACACCTTCCAGAAGCTGCCCGTGAGCCGCGACTTCGCGAACATCGCCCTGCTGGCCCCGGGTGTGACCGAGGACCGGGAGGGCTTCAAGGTCTACGGCGGCACCGGCGCCGAGAACAACTACGTGGTGGACGGCGTGAACACCACCAACGTGGAGTTCGGCACCCAGGGCAAGCGCGTGCCCATGGAGTTCGTCCAGGAGTTCCAGGTCAAGACCGGCGGCTACGAGGCCGAGTACGGCAAGGCTCTGGGCGGCATCATCAACGTCATCACCAAGAGCGGCGGCAACGAGTTCACCGGGGACGCCTTCCTGTATTTCGAGGGGCAGTTCCTGAAGAGTGGCAACCGCCACGTCAACGACGTGAACCAGCGCACCAAGCCGCTCCTGCTGGAGAACAAGACTTTCGAGCTGGGCTTCGACGTGGGCGGCGCCCTGGTGAAGGACAAGCTGTGGTTCTTCGTGGCCTACGACCGGCGCAGCAACAAGCAGCAGAACCAGATCCGCGTGGACGGGCCCAACTTCGGCCAGGTGGCGGACTCGGACTCCACCCGCGACCTCTTCGCCGCCAAGCTGACCTGGCAGATCGCCGAGGGCCACACCCTGATCGCGCAGGTGCTCGGCGACCCCGAGAAGACCACCGGCGCGGTGAAGACGCCCCAGGGCGACCGGGGCACCTGGGACGGCGAGAAGAAGGTGGGCGGCAACGACCTCAGCCTGCGCTACGAGGCCGTGGGTTCGAACTGGTTCGGCCAGCTGCAGGTCAGCCGCCACAAGGAGACCAACGCGGTCCTCCCCGGCGCCGGCGGCAGCGCCGTGCAGCTCGTCGACAACACCCTCAATGGCGCCCAGAGCGGCGGCTTCGGCCGCTTCGACGACAAGACCTTCACCCGGGACACCATCGCCGGATCCTTCGCGTACATCCTGGGGAGCCACGAGCTGAAGGCCGGCTTCGACCTCCAGACCGACAAGGCCGACATCCGGCGCGGCTTCACCGGCGGGCAGCTCGTGACGAAGCTCCAGGACGGGCCGGCGATCTACAGCCACTACTGGTGGACCACGGCTGACGCCTCCATCGACCCCTTCAACGCGCCCACCATCACGTTCACCTCGAGCCCCAAGCACGAAAGCCAGGCCTACTTCCTCCAGGACAAGTGGAGCGTCACGCCGTCCCTCGTCCTCAATCTCGGCCTGCGCCTCGACCAGACGGACATCAAGGACCAGTTCGGCGCGAAGGTCATCTCCCTCAAGGACCAGTGGTCCCCGCGCCTGGGCTTCATCTGGGACTTCCGGGGCAAGGGCCAGGACAAGCTCTACGGCAGCTTCAGCCGCTACTACGAGCAGGTCCCCCTCGACCTGGTGATCCGCTCCTTCAGCGTGGAGCGCAATCCCACCACGTACAACTTCAGCGCCACCTCGTTCACGCCCGACGCCGCCGCCGAGGCCGCGCTGGGGACTGAGGCCGGCATCGTCGGCTCCTACGTGGAGCCCGTGGATTCCGACCTCAAGGGCTCCTACTCCGACGAGATGATCCTCGGCGTGGAGTCCACCTGGAACCAGCGCTACCTGCTCGGGGCCAAGGTCATCCGCCGCACCCTCGGCCGCGCGATCGAGGACGGCCTGGACACCAATTCGCCCCTCGGCGACTACTTCATCATGAACCCGGGCTACAGCCACCCGGCCGGCGTCACCTACCCCAAGGCCAAGCGGGACTTCACGGGCGTGGAGTTCACCGCCCAGCGGAAGTTCGCCGACCGCTACACCTGGCAGGCCAGCTACCTCTGGAGCCATCTCACGGGCAACTACGAGGGCGCCTTCCAGGGCATCGGCGGGGCCGACGGCACGGGCCAGCTGGACCCCAACATCAACAGCGCCTTCGACCTGCCGGAGTTCATCGTGAACAGCGACGGCGACCTCAGCGGCGACCGGCGGCACCAGTTCAAGGCCAACGGCTACTACGAGTGGGACTTCGGCCTGAGCCTGGGGGCCTCGCTGCAGGTGCAGACGGGCACCCCCATCAGCCGCCTGGGCTACCACAACGGCTACGGGCGCTACGAGCTCTTCCTCACCCCGCGCGGCACCGAGGGCCGCACGCCCACCACCTCGCGCCTGGACATCAACCTGGCCTACTCCTGGAAGCTCGCCAACAGGCACCAGGTCCGCTTCAACCTGGACGTCACCAACCTCCTCAACAGCCAGACCGCCACCGTCATCGACCAGCGCTACGACTCGGTGGAGGGCGGCCCGAAGCTGGACACCTACCGGCAGCCCTTCGCCTACCAGGCGCCCCGGACCGTCCGCTTCGGCATCCGCTACAGCTTCTGACCTAGAAGGCCTTCGGCACCCTGAACTGCCCGTCCTCGACCTCGGGGGCGTTGGCCAGGGCCTGCGCCTGGGACAGGGCCGCCTCCGGCACGTCCTCCCGGCGGGGCAGGGCCAGGGGCAGGGCGCGGGCCAGGGGCTCCACGCCCTCCAGGTCCAGGGCCTGGAGGCGCCCGGCCCGGTCCAGCATGCGGGCCATCGCGTCGCGCAGGGGCTCGATCTCGGCCTCCTCCAGCTTCAGTCCCGCCAGGGCGGCGCAGCGCAGCACTTCCTCCCGGGTCACGTCCATGGCGTCCTCGTGCCCCCAGTCTATCCGGCGTACCATGGCACACCTTTCCCGGGTGAACCATGCGCCGACCTGCTGCCCTCGCGGCCCTCTCCGCCTGCCTCGTCCTGCCCGCCCGGCAGGCCCCGGATCCCCTCGCCTGGGTCCCGAAGCGGGCGGGCGTCGTGATCGTCCTCAACCGGCCGGGCCAGGCCCTGGCCCGCTGGGACAGGCTTGGGGAGCGCCTGCGCGCCAAGGAGCTGGCCCTGGTGCGGCAGGCGGTCACCGAGGACTTCGGCGGCCTGCCGCTGCTGGACCCGGAGGCGCCCCTGGTGGAGTTCATGGTCAAGCCCCCCAAGGGGCCGGCGAAGCCGAAGCCCGGGAAGGACGCGGCGGGGCAGGCCGAGGCCAAGCCCAAGGACCTGGAGTTCCGGGTCCTGGCCTTCAAGTCGAAGGAGGACTTCGCGGCCCGATTCAAGCCCGCGGACTTCGCCAAGGCCCAGAGCGACCTCACCTCCGTGACGGTGGGCGGCAAGCCCATGCTGGCGGCGGTTCGGGGCCGGGTCGCCATCCTCGGGCCGAAGGACCAGGGCGGTCTGCTCCGCGCCCTGGTGGCCGACAAGGCCCGCTTCCCCCTGCCCGCCGGCGCCGAAGGCGCCTGGGCCGCGGGCCAGGACCTCGCGGTGTTCGTCGCGCCGTCCACGATGAAGGGCGATCCGGGCCCCGAGGCGCCGAAGGCCAAGCCGGGTCCGGCCTTCCTCGCCCCCCTGGAGCGCTTCTCGAAGGCCATGCGCGAACACCCGGAGACCGAGATCGCCTCCTTCGTGTTCGGCGTGCGGCTGGGCGAGACGGGCGACCTCACCGGCAGCCTGCGCCTCGGGGTGGCCCCCGGCGGCGAACTGGCGGGCATGACGAAGAACCTGGAGCAGGGCGGCGGGCCCGCCTTCCGCGGCCTCCCGGCGGCCCCCTTCGCGGTGGCCTTCGGCATGGACTTCCCGGCCTCCTGGGGCGCCCTCATGGCCCAGGCGGTGGAGGAGGAGGCGAAGCGGGATCCCAAGGCCAACGCCGCGGCGGTGGCCTCCATGGCGGCGCTGATGCGGGAGCTCCGGGGCTTCAGCCTGGCCCTCCGGACGCCGCGGGAGGGCGAGCCGCCGGCGTCGGGCCTGGGCCTGGCCTTCCAGGTGGCCAGCGCCAAGGCCTTCCTCGCCCGGGCCGCCGACCTCGCCGCGCGCCCGGACAAGGACGGCACACCCGGCATGAAGATCGGCAGCGCCTCCTTCCGGGGCCTGCCGGTCACCACCTTCACGCGCGTGCCGCCGCCGCCGAAGCAGCCCGCGGAAGGGGAACAGCCCTCCCGGGTCCCGCCGCCGGAGATGCTCTTCGGCACGAAGGACGTCCGCACCGCCATGCTCCAGGCCGACGACCACACGGTGATCGCGGGCTTCGGCGAGGCGGACGCGACCTTCCAGGCGGGCCTCGACAGCCTCGCCCGGGGAGGCCTGGGCCAGCTGGCCCGCGTGCAGACGACCCGCGCGCTGCTGGCCTCCAGCCAGGGCGGCCTCGGGCAGGGCGTCCTCTACCTCAGCCTTCCGGAACTGATCCAGATGGTGGGCGCCTTCCTGCCCCTCCCGGTGTCGGAGGAGGACCTCAAGGCCCAGATCCCGCCCCTGGGCCTGGCCCTGCGCCTGGGCAGCGACCGCCTCGAGCTGAACCTCGCCGTGCCCGCGGATTCCCTCGGGCTGATCGGAAAGCTCGCGGGAGCCGCCGCCCAGATGGGGAAGAAGGCGAAGCCGGAGGAGATGTAGGACCTCTCGCTGCAGGGCGACGAGGAAGGCCCATCGATCGTTCCCGGCGGCGAGAGCCGTTGACGCTTCGCGTCTGGCACCTCGGGCTGATCGACCCGGCACTGCACCGGCTCGATCAACCCGAAGCGCTCTTCTCAACGACCTTCCATCGGAGAGGTTCCGGACGAGCTGGTGGGCTGAATGAAGCTGGGACAGGAAACCCTGTCCAGGCAGCCACGACCAAACGCTATTGACCTTCCAAAGGTGCTTTGATCTGGCATGGCTCGCGAAGTGTGCGAGCCGTGGCGGATCGAAGCGCAAGCGAGCGCAGCGAGCCAAACCGCCCGTCCCGGGACGTCCCGTCCAACTGTTCCGCCCTCTCCCTACCTCATCCCCGGCAGCGCGAGATCCGCATCCGCGTTGAGCTCCAGCGGCCTTTCCGCCGGTTCCAGCAGCGCGCCCGCCGCGGCGATCATCGCCCCGTTGTCCGTGCAGAACCGCGGCGCGGGGATCGCGAGCTCGAGGCCGATCCGCTCCGCCAGCGCCTTCGCCTCCTCCCGCAGCGTCGAATTGCACGCGACGCCGCCGCTGATGACGAGGCTCCTCGCGGCGGTCTTCCGCGCCCAGCCCTCGATGGGGTCCAGCAGCCAGGCCGCCACCGCGTCCTGCAGGCCGTGGCAGAGCGCCTGCACCCGCGGATCGTCGGGGCCCGCAGCGTCCAGGCCGGGCTCGCGCTCCACCCGCAGCTTCACCGCCGTCTTCAGCCCCGAGAAGCTCCAGGCCGCCGCGCCGTCCCGGAACCTCGGCGGCGTGAACCTCGGACCCGGGGCCGCGGACCTTCGCGCGCAGGCGTCCACCACGGGCCCGCCGGGATAGCCCAGGCCCAGCATCCGCGCCGCCTTGTCGAAGGCCTCGCCGGCCGCGTCGTCCCGGGTCTTCTGCAGCAGCCTGAGATCGGTCCAGCCCGAGGACGCGTAGAGGTGCGTGTGGCCCCCGCTCACCAGCAGCACCAGGGCGGGGAAGGGCAGGGCGGGCGCCTCGAAGCGCGCGGCGTTGAGGTGGCCGTGGAGGTGGTGCACCGGCACGAAGGGCAGGCCGTGGCGCCACGCCAGCGCCTTGCCCGCGCTGAAGGTGGTGAGCAGGCAGCCCACCAGTCCCGGTCCCTGGGTCGCCGCGACGCGGCCGAGGCGGGGCGCCTCCACACCGGCCTGCCTCAGCGCCTCTGCGATGACGGCGTGCACCTGCAGCAGGTGCTCCCGCGCCGCCAGCTCCGGCACCACGCCGCCGAAGGGGCCGTGCAGCTCGTCCTGGCTCTTCCGGACCAGGCTCAGCAGCCTCGGACCGCCCGGCGTCTCCTCGATGACCGAGGCCGAGCAGTCGTCGCAGCTGGATTCGAGGCCGAGGACGAGCATGGCGCCCAGTGTATCCTCCCGTCTTCGGAGGACGGGTCATGGCGGCAAGGGAGACGGGCGTGAACCTCGTCCCCACCCTCGTCAGCCTGCCGCGGCCCCTGCCGCCGCTCACCTACCTCGCGCCGGAGGGCCTCGCGCCGGGCTGCCGGGTGAAGGTGCGGCTGCGCCATGGCTCGGCGGTCGGCGTGGTGCTGGGGCCGGACCCCGCGCCGCCGGCCATCGAGCTGCTGGAGGTCGGGACGATCCTCGACCCCTTCCCGCTGCTGCCGCCGAAGGTGAGGGAGCTGCTCGCCTTCGGGGCGGGCTACTACCTGTGCAACCTCGCCCACCTCGCGGCCCTCGCCCTGCCCCAGGGCGTGGCGCCGGACTGGCACGCGAGGCTGCCGGACGGGCGCAGCCTCGCGGAGCTGCGCGAGGTCGGCGCCTTCGCCGAGCTGGCGGCGCTGGGCGAGGCCTGGCATCGCGGCTCGCTGGCCCTGCCGCGCCTCTTCCACCGCCGGGACCTGAAGGGGCGCGGCGTCACCGAGGTGCGGCGCACCCTCCTGCCGCCGCCGGCGAAGGCCACGCCCGCCCAGGCCCGCGTCCTCGCGGCCCTGGAAGACGCCGGCGGGACCCTGCCGGAAGCGGAGCTGCTGGGGCGCGCAGCCACCACGCCCGCGGCGCTCGCGACCCTGGAGCGCGCGGGCCTCGTGGAGCGCACCAAGCGCCTGGACCTCCTGGCCCAGCGCCGGGAGGAGGGCACGGACCGCCGGGTCGAACTCAATGCGGCCCAGCGGGCGGTGGTGGAAGCGGTGGGGCCGGGCTTCGGCGTCCACCTCCTCTACGGCGTCACCGGCTCGGGCAAGACCGAGGTCTACCTCGAGCTGGCGGAACGCACCCTCGCGGCCGGCCGGCGCGTGCTCTGGCTCGTCCCCGAGATCGGCCTCACGCCCCGGCTGCTGGCGCGCCTCGAGGCCCGCTTCCCCGGCCGCGTCGCCGTGGGCCACGCGGGGCTCAACGCCACCGAGAAGCAGGCGGACGTGGTGCGCCTGCTGGAGGACGGCGCGCCCCTCTTCGTGGGCGTGCGCAACGCGGTGCTGGCGCCGCTCCGGCACGTCGGCCTCGTCATCGTGGACGAGGAGCACGAGGCCTCCTACAAGAGCGAGGAGCATCCCCGCTTCCACGCCCGGGACCTGGCCATCAAGCGCGCCCAGCTCGAGGACTGCCCGGTGGTGCTGGGCAGCGCGACGCCCAGCCTGGAGAGCTGGCAGTCGGCCCAGGAGGGGCGCTACGCGCTGCATCGGCTCATGAACCGGCCCGAAGGCGTCACCCTGCCGAAGGTGGAGATCGTGGACCTGCGGGAGGCCTTCCGGCAGGAGCGGCGTCGCGTGGTCTTCTCCCCGGTGCTCCTCGCGGCGGTGGGCGAGACCCTGCGCCGCCGCGAGCAGGCCATGCTCCTGCTGAACCGCCGCGGCTTCGAGAACTGGTGGTTCTGCCGGGCCTGCGGCAGGACCCTGGAGTGCCCCCACTGCGCCCTCAGCCTCACCTTCCACAAGGGCGCCCACCGCCTGCGCTGCCACCTCTGCGGCTTCGAGACCGTGCCCCCCGAGGCCTGCCCGAGCTGCGGCGTGGAGCGGCTCAAGGGCGTGGGCGAGGGCACCGAGCGCATCGAGGAGGACCTGGCGGAGCTGTTCCCCTCGGCCCGCATCCTGCGCCTGGACCGGGACACCACCCGCCGCCGGGGCGCCCTGGAGGCGGGGCTCCTCGCCGCCGAGCGCGGCCAGGTGGACCTCCTGGTGGGCACCCAGATGCTGGCCAAGGGCCACACCTTCCCGAACCTGACCCTGGTGGGCGTGCTCAACGCGGACCAGGGCCTCAAGGTCCCGGACTTCCGGGCCGGGGAGCGCACCTTCCAGCTCCTCACCCAGGTCTCGGGCCGCGCCGGCCGGGCCGAGCGCCCCGGCCGCGTGCTCATCCAGACCTACAGCCCCGAGCATCCCGCCATCCGCTGCGCCGTGGCCCAGGACTTCGAGGCCTTCGCCGCCTCGGAGCTGCCCTTCCGGAAGGGCATGGCGTACCCGCCCTTCTCCGCCCTGGCCCTGCTGCGGGGCGAGGGCGAGGACCTGGCCTCGGCCCTCGCGCCCCTGGAGGCCCTCCGCCCCCGGCTGACGGAGAGCCCGGGGACCCGGGTCCTCGGCCCGCTGGAAGCGCCGGTGCCCAAGGTGAAGGACCGCTGGCGCGCCATGATGCTGGTCAAGGCTTCCACCCGGCCCCAGCTCGGGCTCGCCCTCCAGCGCCTCCGGCTGGACCCCGGCGCCCCGGTCAGCCTGGACCGGGATCCCCTGGAATGGGGTGTTTAAAAATTATTCATTGTGCGTCACCCCCCGGGTCCAGGCGCGACAGGTGGTCATTCAAATACACACAAAAAAGGAAGTTAAAAAATTGTGATCGAAGGCGCTTGCGGTCTTATCAATGAACGCTGGAGGCGCCTATGAACGCGAGACCCCTTCGGGAGGGAGGCTTCACCCTGGTGGAGATGCTCGTGGTGCTCGCGATCATCGCGGCGCTCAGCATCGCGGCCGTCGCGTCCCTGAACGGGCGGCCGAATGCCGCCGTCAGGACCACCGTGGACGACCTGGAGGGCGTGATCTCCGGGGCCCAGAAGCTCGCGGTGGCCTCGGGCCTGGACGTCTACCTGGTGGCCGACGGCACCTGGGACCCCAAGGCCAGCTCCCCCTTCATCCTGGCCTACGACACCATCAAGCAGGTGGATCGCGACACGAAGCCCTCCGATCCCGCCTCCGCCGCCCGGGAGCGGATCGTGGCCCGGGCCCGCGACCCCCACGGGGACATCACGGACCCGCCCGGGGTCTACAGCATCCTGTTCAACCCCCTGACTAAGGTCCAGAACCGCGAGCAGTCCTACGCCGGCGTGGTGGTCGGGGACTCGGGCTGGTACGCCACGGCCCTCGGCACCACCCCGGACCTCGCCTCCATCGCGCCGGGGAACCTCTCCCCCCTGGACAGCGCCCTCGCCTCCTCGGCCCGGCTCTGCAAGGGCTCCACCAACTTCGTCACCGTGAGCGGCGTGAGCAAGCGCTTCACCTCGCCCTTCCACATCCAGGTCGTGGGCATCCGGAACGCCCAGGCCCTGCCGGGCTCCCCCATCGGCGTGCTCGCCGTGCCCAACAATTCGGGCACGGTCTACAAGTTTATGAACACCGGCAAGTTCAACGAATCGAAGTGGAGGCGGATGTGAAGCACTCCGGTCGCACCGGTTCCGGGCGCCGCGCCCAGGCGGGCTTCACGCTCGTCGAGCTCCTGGTCACCGCCTTCATCCTCGGCGTGGGCATCCTCGGCCTCTCCCTCCTGCAGGTCATGTCCATCAAGGCCTCCCGGGGCGGACGCAGCTTGAGCACCGCCGCCCTCGTGGCCGACAAGGTCATGGACCAGGTCGAGCTGGAGGGGCGGCTGACCTGGGCCGACGTGACCTCCAGCCAGTACAACACCCAGACCGCGGGCATCCCGCTGAAGTACATCAACACCGACGCGACGGTGGTGGACACCTTCAACATCTACGGCGCCCCGCCGGACACCGCCAAGCCCGTCGGGGACCCGAACCGCGACGTCTACTTCACCACCCGCACCCGCCGCGTCGCCGACGTGGGCGGCGGCACCACGGGCCAGATGCACGACTTCCTGGTGACCGTGGAGTTCTACGACGAGACGGCCGCGAGCAGCGGGGCGAAGATCCTGCGCACGCTCCAGATCAACCGGAGGATCGTCCATGGCTACTGATCGCGCCCGCCGCCGCGTCCGCGGCTTCTCCCTGGTCGAGCTGATGGTGGCCATGCTCTTCACCGGCCTGCTGATGGCCGGGATGGCCCGGGTCTACCAGTCCAGCCTCTCCTCCTTCTACACCTCGGGCGAGGTGCTCTCGAGCTTCCGGAGGAACCGCGCGGCCACCGACATCCTCTACGAGGACCTGAACTCCGCCAGCATGTACCTCACGAGCCTCTCCTCGGCGCCCACGGACCTCAGCGAGACCAATCCGCCCTTCTACATCATCCCGAACCAGCCCGTGGCCGGCGCGGGGGCCGACGACCCCGCCACCGCCGACCAGATCTTCTTCTACATGGACCTGCCCCTGCCCTTCGAGGGCAGCTACGCGCCCTCCGGCGCCGGGGCCCGGAGCGCCACGGAGATCATCCAGGCCGGCGGCGCCATGCTCGCCTCGGACAACAGCTTCACCATCGAGTGCGGCGACGCGCTCTACGCCAGCCAGGTGAAGCCCGGGATGTCCATGATCTTCAAGGACCAGTGGGAGACCGGCTACATCGTGACGGCCACCCCCTCCGGCAGCCAGGTGACGGTGACCCTCGGCCAGCCCGCCTCCGCCCAGATCTCGGGGCTCGGGGCCAGCGGCGCCCCCTCGAAGAACAAGCACATCAACGGGAGCGGCATCCTCTTCTACCGGCCCGGCCAGATGGTGCGCTACAGCGTGAAGATGAAGAACCTCGATCCCCAGATCCCCGCGGGCATCCCCTGCCTGGTGCGGGACCAGGGGATTTACTCCCCCGCGGGCTTCGTGGCCGACGCGACCCAGGAGTCCGTCATCACGGAGAACGTCTCGGGATTCAAGGTCTACCTCAGCGTGGACTCCGGGAAGAACTGGGAAGGCTGGGGCAAGACCTACGCGGGCTTCGCCTCGGGCTGGACGAGCGGCCTCCGGGCCGACGTGAACGCCCGCCTGGCCACCGTGGGGCGCAACGACTACAAGTCCACCAACGGCGTGCTCGACTGGTTCCGCATCGTGCCCACCCTCGTGCGGGTGGACCTGAAGACCCGCACCGCGACCAAGCGCACGGAGTACGGGTCGAGCCCGACCGCCCAGGCCTACCAGGACATGCTCCAGACGGTCGTGATCGTGCCCCGGCACTCCGGCCTCCCCCTGAGCTGAGGAGATCCCGATGACCCGCAAGCCCATGAATCCCGGCGACGGCCCCCAGACCGGCGGCATCACCATCCTCGTGGCCCTCATCCTCCTGGTCCTCCTCACCGTGGCGGCGGCGGGCATGTCCCGGAACTCCTTCCGGGAGATCGTCAACTCCGGCACCGTGCGCCAGGGCTCCCAGGTCCGCAACGTGGCCGACGCCGGCATCGAGTGGTCCATCTACTGGCTGGACATCCAGAACAGCACGAACGCCGCCGACACGGCCCTCAAGATGCGCACGCTGAAGCAGACCCTGCTCCAGAACGACACCCTCGCGGGTTTCGCCTACGACGTGAACACCCAGGCCCAGTACGTCGGGCCGCCCTCCGTCTCCACCCTCCAGGCCGACAACACCTACCCCGTGGTGAACGACACCACCCAGGGCTTCAGCATCGCCCTCACGCGGATGGGGAAGCTCCCGGTCACCGACATCAGCCAGGGCGTCACCCAGGGCACGTTCACCCCCGCCCAGGGCTCGGAGTCCAAGCTCGCGCCCGACCTCTGGGCCGTGCGCTCCGACGGCCAGCTCCAGGTCGGCAGCGGAACCTTCGCGCCGGGCTTCATCCACTCCAAGGAAGCCTGGATCAGCACCCCCGTCCAGTAAGCCGCCCTTCCCCAAGCCTCAAGGAGCATCCATGTTCCGTCTCCTCGCCTCCTCCCGGGCTGCCCTCCTCCTCTTCCTCGGGCTCCTGTTCGCCTCGGCGCCGCTGCGCGCCCAGCTCGACCCGAAGCTCCAGACGGTGGGCCCCTCCTTCCTGGACCTCTACCAGCAGAGCGCGAACCTCTCGCAGAAGCCCGAGGTGGTCACGGTCTTCGACTTCTCCGGATCCATGGCCTCGACCATGTACCACCGCGACTACGTCTGGCCCGTCAACACCGACACCGCGGACAGCGATTCCGACCTGGGCATGACGTTCACCCTCCGGACCGGCAACGGGACGAACACCACGGCCTCCAAGGACAAGTACGGATCGATCATGGCCACGGGGCGCTTCGACGTCATCGTGAGCATGAACATCGGCCTGAACCTCGTCAACGGCAGCCTGGTCCGGCCGGACGGCAGCCTCCTGGAGTACGCCACCGCCGGGGACACCGCCATCAACACCAACTACGTGAACAGCAGCCCCCTGCTGGGCGGGGAGAGCTCGGCGGTGGGCTTCAAGGCCGCCTCCGACGTGCGGAACTGGATCCGATGCGCCTCCCACGTCCGCTTCAAGTTCACCCCGACCACCGGCCCCTTCAGCGGTGTCGCGCGCACCTTCGACCTGCCCCTCTGCTGGACCATCCTGGACGACCCCTCGGTGCAGCCCAACATCGCCGCGGGCCAGTTCCGGAAGATGTACAACACCTATCCCCTGAAGTTGACCATGATCAATCCCGCCACCGGGATCGAGATCGAGATGGATACCGCCTACCGGGTCGCCTCCCAGACCGCCGGCGCCGCCACGGGCATGTTCGCCTCCGCCACGGGCAGCGCCCCCATGACCGTCGCCACCTTCGCCAACAGCAACAACGGCAGCAACAACTTCGTCGGCTGGAAGGCCGGCTACATCAAGTGGATCTGGAACAACTCCACCAGCATCCTCCAGTCCACCAGCGCCAGCGGGAAGGCCTTCAAGCAGAGCCTCAACGTCGATCCCGTCGTCGCGGCCGGCATGATCCCCGCCCGCACCCGCACCCAGGGCGTGAAGGACGCCGCCATGCGCACCTGGGCCAAGTACTACAACAAGGTCTTCTGGGCCTACCGCTTCCTCAAGTACTTCGCGCCGGACAGCACCACCACCCAGACGGACGACGCCACCTACCCCAACAACAATTCCCGCAGCAACGACAACGCGGGCAACCCGCTGACCACCGCGGAGTTCGGCTGCGGGCAGCGGAGCTGGTTCCTGCTCAACAACAACTCCGACAACGGCCTCAAGCGCCTGGCCGCCCTCCTCCAGGGCGGCAGCACCACCCTGAACTCGGCGCTCTCGAACACCTACGCCCAGCTCAACGACCCCAACAACGTCTTCAACGACATCGAGGTGGGCGCCGACAAGCCGGTGGAGTGCCGCAACATCTACGTGATGCTCTTCACGGACGGCGTGCCCAACACCGACCCGGGCACCCCCGACAACACGAACACGCCCTACGTGGGCTCCGAGCCCGCCCCGGCCACCGCCACCATGGGCAGCGCCAAGACGGGCAACCTCTTCTTCGCGGCGAACAAGACCCGCATCGACCCCTCGAACGCGACCCCCTACTACAACGTCATCAACCTGGCGGCCCTGGCGGCCCACGGCGGCGACACCGCCAACGGCGGCTGGGTGCCCCCCACCTATCCGGCCTCCACCCAGACCTTCCCCGGCGGCTCCAGCGTGAAGACCTCCGCGTGGATCCCCTTCTGGGTCCGCGAGCGCGGCGCGGGCATCAACAAGGTCACCTTCTCCAAGCCGAGGGCCATCACCACGATGACCATCGGCGTGAGCCTCACCGGCCTCATCACGGACGCGGCCGCCCCGAAGCGCCGCCTCTTCCTCGCCGCGGTGGTGGGCGAACCCGCCCGCCTGACCTGGGACGCTTCCACCGCCACGGAGTACGCCCTCAAGGACCCCAACGACCCCTCCAAGGGCCGGGCCCCCAACGCCATCTACTTCTTCGACGCCACGGACCCCAACAAGCTCACCCAGTCCCTGGACTCGGCCTTCAACGAGGTCTCGCTGCAGTCCAACATCAACGTGACCTCCAACCCGAACCTGCCCTACATCGGCGCCAGCTTCGGCAAGCAGGTCTACCTCGGCAAGTTCAAGCCCCCGTCGGCGGGCGGCGTGATCTGGCCTGGCGACCTCTTCATGTTCGCCACCAAGGAAGTCAACAACCAGACCGTCTTCCTCGACAAGGGCGGCAATCCCACGAACACCCTGGACGAGAACACCGCCCAGTGGTCCGCCGCCGCCACCTTCGTGGACACGCCGGCCCCGGCGGCGCCCAAGTGGACCACCCGGAACCTCTACACCCGCATCCCGGGCAGCGGCGGCACCCCCGAACCCGGCCTCACGATCTTCTCCGACGTGGGCTACAGCGGGGCGGGCGCCCACACGCCCCCCTTCCAGAAGATCCAGCCCTACGTCGCCACGGCCCAGGCCCTGGACTCCAACCGCCGCATCGCGGTGCAGTTCGCCGCCGGCGGCGACACCAACGCCGCCCTGGACGCCGGCGGCCGGCCGAAGTTCACCCGCAACAACATGATGGGCGACATCATCGACTCGAGCCCCAACGTCATCGAGTACAAGTGGGACGACGTGGCCTCGGCGGTGGCCTCCATCCCCGCCCTCGCGGCGGTGAACGGCAACCGCTTCCGCCTCATCCTGGTGGGCACCAACCAGGGCTGGCTGCACGCCTTCGGCGAGGTCACCAAGGTCTCCCAGGTCGAGGTGCCGCCGGGCTCGGGCAACTTCCAGGAGATCGTCAACGGCGCGGTCCAGGAGCTCTGGGCCTACCTCCCCACGGACTTCCTCTCCCGCATCGACTACCTGACCTCCGCCAACAACCCCCACCGGTTCATGGTGGACGGCACGCCGGTCATCTACCATCTCGACCTCCCGCCCTCGGGCGGCGGCAGCGGGAACGGCGTCGTGGACGTCGCCACCGAGCGGGCCATCGCGATCTTCGGCCTGCGCAAGGGCGGCCGCAGCTACTACGCCCTGGACATCCACAACCCCTTCACCCCGGCCTTGAAGTGGTCCCTGGTCCCCGACGAGTCGGCGGTCTTCCCCGCCTCCCGGACCGTCGCCGGCGGCCCCAGCCAGGCCACCGTGCAGGGCGTCCTCTCCAAGATGGGCTACTCGAGCTGCACGCCGGCCCTGGCCCGCGTGATGTTCAACGGCGGCCTGCGGGACGTGGCCTTCTTCGGCGGCGGCTTCAGCCTCCCCGAGGTGGAAGCCAACTACGCCGGCGCGAAACTCGGCCGCTCGGTGCTGGCGGTGGACGTCAACACCGGCGAGGTCATCGCGGCCCGCGACCTCACCGCCGTGAGCGCCACCATCGGCCCCATCGTGGCCGGCGTCGTGCCCTTCGAGTTCTTCCTGAACTCGGGCATGGCCCAGCGGGCCTACTTCACGGACTTCTACGGCGGCCTGTGGAGCTGGGGTTCGAAGCAGGTCTCCAGCGGCGGCGCCACCGACCCCTTCAACAACTACCGCATCGACACCTCGGACGTGGCCAAGTGGACCAATGACGGAAGCGTCGGCACCACCGGCGGCATCCGCAGGATCGCCCAGGACGGCACCGGGGTCAGCGCCCTCTATTCGACGCTTCCCGCGCCCTTCCGGGTAGGTTCCTTCCCCGGCGCGGCGAAGGTGCCCGCGGCCGCGATCCCCGCCGCCGTCGGCGTGGTGGTGGAGAGCGGCGACCGCAACAATCCCCTCAGCAACGCGACGTTCGCGACCTACGTCAGCAACAATCCACCGAGCCCCGCGCTGCACCGCGTCACCGTCTACTTCGACCGGCAGGACAGCCGCGCCTGGAGCCTGGACACCGCTTCCGGTCCCGACACGGGCATCACCGACTCCCAGCTCAAGAACTTCAGCGCCCAGAACAGTCCCACCGCGCCGGAGATCACCCTGGGGAACAGCAATTTCTACCTGGCCCCCAGCAGCGGGAATCCCTACTTCGGCTACTACATGAACCTCCCGGGCCCCTCGAACGGCTACCTGCCCAAGGGCCTCACCGAACCCATGGTGGTGGCGGGCTCACTCTTCTACTCCTACTTCAGCCCCGACTCGGCGGATCCCTGCCTCGGCGGCTCGGGCACCACCTCCACGCGGAAGATCTGCGACGTCATCTACCCGATCTTCGACGACTCCCGCACCACGGTCTCCTGCAAGAGCAGCACGGTCGACACCTACGTCGGCGTCGCCTCCGCCTTCGCCGCCTACTCCACCCGCGGCGTGATCCAGGCCGGCGCCATCGCCGTGAACAGCCCGCCTCCCGGGACCTCGGCCACCACGCCGGTGATCAACACCGTCCTCGGCCGCGCCCAGGAACGCTTCCCCAGGCCCCGCGTCTGGCGCACCGTGCGCTGAACCCCGGCGCGATCCCTGACGAGGCACCGGCTCCGGCCGGTGCCTTCGTCTGGGCCTGCTAGGGTGGAAACGATGCCTGCTCCCGCCCACGGTCTCCGCCCGAAGAAGGCCCTCGGCCAGAACTTCCTGGTGAACCGCGGCGCGGTGGCCCGCATCCTCGAGGCCGCCCTGGCCTGCCCGGCGCCGGCCCTCCTGGAGATCGGCCCCGGCCCGGGCGCCCTCACCGCCGGCCTCGTCGCCGACGGCAGGCCCCTCACGGCCCTGGACCTGGACCCGGAGGCGGTGGCCCTGCTGCGGGAGCGCCATCGCGGGGCGGACCACGCGTCCTTCCTCCTCGGGGACGCCGTCACGGCGCCCCTGCCCGCGGACCGGGACCTCGTGGTGGTCGGCAACCTGCCCTACAACGCCGCCACCGCCATCCTCACGCGCCTTCTGGTGGCGGACGTGCCCTGGCGGCGCATGGTGCTGATGTTCCAGCTCGAGGTGGGCCTGAAGATCCTCGGCGCGCCGGGGACGAAGGCCTACGGGCCGCTCTCGGTGCTGGCCCAGGCCTGCAGCCGGCCCTCCCGCCTGCTGAAGCTGGGGCCCGGCTCCTTCGATCCCGCGCCGAAGGTGGACAGCGTCGTCCTCCTCTTCGAGCCGCATCCGGACCCGCTGCCGGTGGCCGAGCGGGCCGGCTTCCTGGACTTCCTGCACCGCAGCTTCGCCCATCGCCGCAAGACCCTGCTCAACAACTGGCAGGGCATGGCCGATCCCGAGGAGGGACGGGCGCGGCTGGCGGCCCTGGGGCTGGCGGCGACCGTGCGCCCGGAGGGCGTCTCCGTGGCGCAGTGGCGGTCCCTCTGGAAGGCGCGCCCGTGCTGAACCTGCCGGTGGTCCCCTTCGAAGGTTGGGAGGCGCCGCCCGTCCAGGGCGAGCTGCGCCTCGTCCCCATCGGCGGCCTCGGGGAGTTCGGCATGAACGCCCTGGTGGTCCACACCGCCGACGACCTCTGGCTGGTGGACTGCGGCCAGCTCTTCCCATCCGAGGACCAGCCGGGCATCGACCGCATCGTTCCGGACTTCGCCTACCTCGAGCCGTTCCGCGACCAGGTGCGCGGCGTGCTGCTCACCCACGGTCACGAGGACCACCTGGGCGCGCTGCCCCACTTCCTGAGGGAGTGGGAGGTGCCCGTCTGGGGGACGCGCTTCACCATGGGGCTGCTGGAAGGGAAGCTGCGGGAGGATGGCCTCTGGAAGGGCTCGCGCATGCACGTGGTGTCGGACTTCCAGCGGGTGGAGCTGGGGGGCGGGCTGGCCGCGGAGTGGATCCCCGTCACCCACAGCATCCCTGACGCCTGCGCCATCGCCCTCCACACCCCCATGGGCACCGTGGTGCACACCGGCGACTTCAAGCTGGACCCCACGCCGGTGGACGGACGGACCACGGGGCTCGCGCGCCTGGAGGCCCTCGGCAAGGCCGGCGTGCGCGTGCTGCTCTCGGACTCCACCAACGTCTTCGCCTCGGGCCCCACGCCTTCGGAGGCACGCTGCGCCGAAGGCCTGGAGGACGCCTTCGACCGCACGGAGGGCGCCCTCTTCGTCGCCACCTTCAGCTCGAACATCCATCGCATCCAGACCCTGGTGGACCTGGCCTACGCCAAGGGCCGGCAGGTGGTGCTGCTGGGCCGCTCCCTGGAGCGCAACGTCGCCCTCGCCCGGGAGCTGGGGCTCTTCAAGCTGCCCGACGACCTCCTGATGAAGCCCGGGGACGCGGCCCTCTACGAGCCCAAGGACCTGGTGGTGCTCTGCACCGGCAGCCAGGGCGAGGACCAGAGCGGCCTGGCCCGGGTGATCCGGGGCGAGGTGAAGGGCCTGCGGATGAAGGCGGGGGACCGGCTGCTGCTCAGCTCGCGGCCCATTCCCGGCAACGAGGTGGCCATCTCGCGCATCCTGGACGCCGCGGCGCGGCTCGGGGCGGAGACCTCGCTGGAGGGCCTGCGCACCGTGCACGTCACCGGCCACGCCCACCGGGAGGACCTGGCGACGATGATGCGCACCGTGAAGCCCGAGCACATGGTGCCGGTGCACGGCACCTACCGGAACCTCCGGGAGCACGGGAAGCTGGCGGCCTCCCTGGGCTGGACGAAGGACCGCATCTCGCTGCTGGACGGCGGCCAGTGCCTGCAGGTCTTCGCCGACGGGCGGGTGCGTCTCGCCGGGGCCGTGCCCGTGGGCAAGGCCTACGTACACGAGGGCGTGGAGCACATGGTGGACGCCCGCATCATCCAGGACCGGCTCATCCTCCAGGAGGACGGGGTCATCTTCGCGACCCTCCTGGTGGACCCCGAGACCCAGGCGCTCGCCGCGGAGCCCAGCATCCTGAGCCGCGGCTTCGTGATGCTCAGCGACGACGAGGCCTATGGGGAACTGCTGCGGAGCGTCGCCCGGCAGGCCTGGCACGAAGCGCCCTTCGACATCCGCCGGGACCGGGACGCCATGCGCGAACTGCTGCGGCAGGCCCTGCGCCGCATCATCCGCAAGACGACGCAGACGCGCCCGCTGGTGGTGCCGGTGATCCTGGACGCGCCCGGGGCCGAAGGCTGAGGGCTCCGGCCAGGCCGTCCTCCAGCCCTACGGCTCCGGCCGGTTCAGGCCGCGGCCGCCCAGGGACTCCCGCAGGGCCTCGCGGATGCGCTGCTGGAGCTCGTCCACGAGGAGGATGAGGCGCACCTGCTGGGCCGGGGAGAGCTGGGCCCGGATGTCGTCCTCGAAGCCCTTCTTCAGGTCCGCCTGCTGGCGCCGGAGGTCCATGAACTGGTCCAGGAGCGGCCGGATGCGGCCGTTCTTGTCCTCCTCGGAGCCGGGCCCGATGAGGATCTGGTTGAAGCGCCCGCGGACCTCGCCGATCCGCCGGGTGCGGTCCATGAAGTCGCGGTCGTAGCGCTCCCAGCGCTCGGCGATGGCCCGGGCGCGGTCCTCGGGAAGACCGAGCACCTCCTGGACGCGATCCATGCGGATCCGGCGCAGGCGCTCCATGAGGGGGCCGTTCTCCTGGAGGCGTTCCAGCCGACGCTCGCGCATCCCCTGGCCGGCCCCGGGGCCCAGGCCCTGCCGCCGCTCTCCCTGGAAGGGGCGGGCGGGCTGGGCCGGGAGGAGGGACGCGGCCAGGGCGGGAAGGAGGAGGGCGGGAAGGCGGCGCATCGGGATCTCAGGGCTGCTTGGGCTTGGCTTCGAGGTGCTTCACGAGGGCCTGGAGCTGTTCGGGGCTGAGCTGGTCCGCCTGGGCCAGGAGGTCGTCGCTCTCCTGGAAGGGCGCGTCGCCGACGGCGTAGCGGGCGGAGGGCTCCGCCGGGGCCTTGGCTTCCACCAGCGGCGCGCGGTTGGCGCGGCCCGCCAGGAACCCCCCCGTGCCGATGGCCAGCAGGGCGGCCGCGGCGGCGGCCCACAGGAGGGGCGCCGAGCGGAAGGCGAGGCGGCGGGGCTGGGCCGGGAGCTTGCCCGCGACGCGGCCGGGGAGGCGCTCGAAGTAGCCCGCCGGAGCCAGGGGGGCCGGGGCCTCCTCCAGGGCCAGCCACTGGACCCGCAGCTCCGCCAGGGCGGGGTCGCGGCGCACGAGGTCGGCCACGTCCGGGGGCAGGTTCAAGGGGTCGGCCTCCAGGGCCGCGAGGACCTTGGCGTATTCCGGGGAATCGGGGTGCAGGGCGGTCATTTCGGGGCCCCCTTAATGTATCGGGTGAGGTTCTGGATGGCGTGGAAGATGTGGGCCTTCACGCTGCCCACGGAGGTGCCCATCTCGGCGGCGATCTGCTCGTACTTCCAGTCCTTCTCGAGCTTGAGGGTGAGGGCCTGCTTCTGCCGCTTCGGCAGCCTCGGCAGGGCCTCGCGGAGGAGCCGCCGGTGCTCCGCGTCCAACAGGGCGGACATCTGCGTCTCCTCGACCCTCAGGCCGGGATGCTCCGCCGCGTCCTCGCCGTCCGCCCAGGCGGGTTCCAGGCTGTCCTCGGGGCTGCGCACGCGGTCCAGGAAGTTCAGGGCCTGCCGCGTGGTGATGGTGATGAGCCAGGTGCGGAAGGAACTCTCGAACCGGAAGCCCGGCAGGGCCCGGTAGACCCGCAGGAAGGTCTCCTGCACCACGTCATCGGCGTCCTGATGGTTCTTGACGATGCTGAAGGCCTTGCCATAGACGTCCCGGGCGAAGCGCTGCACCAGGCAGGAGAAGGCCGCCTGGTCGCCGCCCTGGGCCGCCTGGACCCAGGCCAGCACCTCCGGCGCGTGGTAGGGGGAGTCGCTGGCGGCTGGCATCAGGGTCTGGTCGATCGGGAGGGCCATCATCCGTGGGCTCCGGGGGGGAGATCAAGGGCAATACGGGCTGGACCCGGCTGAGAGGACAGAGGTTTAGGCCCGGGACGCGGGTTCCGGACCCCGGGGCCCCGGGGCGCGACGAGGCTGGGCCGCAGGGCGGTGAACCCTCGGGGCGGGGCGCGCCTGGAGACGCCGGGGGACGACAGCGGGGAAGGACGGCCGACGGGTCGGTGGGACTGACGCAGGGCCCTCCGGGACGCACGAACGGAGCGGCCCGAAACCGAGGGTGACGGATGGATTTCCTGACAACAACCTGTCCAATCGGGAGCCTGGCGGACAGGCCTCAAACCCAGTGCTGGCGGCCCTTTGGGCGCACCTCCAAAAAAAAAACTCCCTCCGAAATCCTCTTTGGGTAAGGTCCGTTCATCATCCCCGGAGCCACCCATGGGAATCCCTCGCGCCGCAGGCGCCCTCACCCTTCTTCTTGCTTCCGGGGGCTTCGCCGCCACGCCGGCCAAGCCCTCCCCCTTCATCACCCTGGCCCCCTGGAACGTCGAGGAGACGGGCTGGTTCACCCGCAGCCGGGCCCTCGCCGAGCCCTGGCGCGACGAGCCCCTCATCGGGCTCCTGAAGGACGTGAGCGCCGGCAGGCCCTTCTCGCCCGAGGAGCTGGTGATCCTCGACGCCTACAACGCGGGCCAGCTCATCAGTGAGCTGGAGGCGCAGATCCTCACGTCGAGGATCCTCTACCGCCGCTACATCGCCGGCGAGGAGCTGGGCGAGAAGGAGGTCCAGCTGCTGGGCCAGTACAAGGCCTTCCAGTCGTTCTACCGGGACCGCCTGTTCCAGCGCCGCTCGGCCCTCTTCCAGATGGCCGGCCGCGCCATCCAGGAGCCCGAGGATTCCCGCCTCTACGAGATCTACTCCGATCCCGAGCTCTACAACCAGGTGGACGGCCTGCGCTTCAAGCTGGACGCGAAGTTCGGCAAGAAGGGCATGCTCACCCGCGTGGTGATCGACGAGCCCGTCACCGGCGAGTCCCTGTTCACCCCGCCCGTCGAGTTCGAGAAGCTTGGGATCCTCAGCCCGTCGGCGGCCATCGTCACGCTGCAGGTGAACAACAACGCGAACGCCGGCGGCGCCTCCGCCGCCCAGGACACCCAGAGCGAGACCTCCATCATCCTGGGTCCTGGCGGCCTGGTCCTGGCCTCCTTCAACGACTCCGGCGGATATGACGGGGCCACCAAGTTCCACTTCACAGGCTGGTCCCGTTCGACCAACTCGGGCGCCACGTGGACGGACATGGGCGAGCTCCCGGACCAGGCCGGCGGCCTGGGCGACTACGGCGACCCCACGATGGTCCGGAGCACGGCCACCGGGACGGTGCTCTTCGGCACCCTGGGCGATACCACCCTGCCGATCTGGCGGTCCACGGACGGAGGCGTGTCCTTCGGCCCCGTCCCCGCGAACGGCGGCGTGACGACCTCGGCGAACTACGACAAGGAGATCCTGGCCGTCGACAACTTCCCCGGGACCGGGCAGGGCAACTTCTACTTCTTCTGGCGCAACTTCGACAGCGTCGGCGGCGGCATGACCTTCACCCGGTCCACGAATGACGGCGTGAGCTTCTCCGACCGGCAGGTGTTGGCCTCCGGAGGCCAGGGCGCCTGGCCCGTCGTGGGCGCCGACCACGCCGTCTACGCCTTCTGGCTCGCCGGCACCAGCCTGGTCGTCAAGAAGTCCACCAACCTCGGCGTCAGCTTCGGGGGCACGGTGACCGTCGCCACCCTGGCCACCACCGGCACCAACGGGGACCTGGGCCTGGGCGGCGGCTTCCGCACCAACGCCTTCCCCCAGGTGGTCGCCCATCCCACGGACGCCAACCAGCTCTACGTGGTCTACAACGACAAGAGCGGCGCGGACAAGGGCAACATCTACTTCGTCAAGACCGCCGACGGCGGCGCGACCTGGTCCGCCCCCGTGAAGGTGAACGCCGACGCGGGCACCAACGACCAGTGGCAGCCGGTCATCGCCGTCTCCCCGAACGGCACGCGGCTCTTCGTGAGCTGGTACGACCGCCGGGACAGCCTCAGCAATTCCCGGTTCCACACCTACGCCCGCCACGCCACCATCTCGGGCACCACCGTGACCTGGGACGCCAACGACTACCGGATCACCGAGACTGATTCGCCGGTCGTCATCGGCCAGGACCCCATGATCAACACGACGTACATGGGCGACTACGACATGGCGACGGCGGACAACTCGCTGTTCTACCGGACCTGGGCGGACAACCGCGCCAGCAACGGGTCGCACGCCAACCAGCCCGACGTCCGCTTCGTCAGCGTCCCCCTGGCGGGCCCGGGCCCGATCATGATCGCCAACGGCTACAGCCTCGTGGCCGAGAACTGCACCCCCGCCAACGGCACCGTGGACCCGAACGAGGCCGTGACCCTCGCCTTCACCGTGAAGAACAACGGGACCGCGGCCACGACCAACCTCGTCGGCACCCTGCAGGCCTCCGGCGGCGTGACGGTTCCCGGCGCGCCGGTGACCTTCGGCGCCGTGGCCGCCGGCGCCACCGCCACCCAGAACATCAGCTTCACCGCCGCGAACCAGGCCTGCGGGACCTCGATCACCGCCACCCTGCAGCTCCAGGACGGCGCGACGAACCTCGGCACCGTCACCTACACGATCCCGCTCTACAGCCTGGGCGCCCCGGTCACCGCGACCTACAGCAGCGGCGGCGTCAACGTTCCCATCCCGGCGACGGGGACCAGCGGGAACATGACCGACCAGATCATCAACGTCCCGGACGCGGGCCAGATCACCGACGTGAACGTGAAGGTCCGCCTGAACCACACCTGGGACAGCGACCTCACCATCACCCTCGTCTCGCCCAACGGCACCCCCGTGGTCCTCTCCCAGAACCGCGGTAGCAGCGGGGACAACTACGGCAGCGGCAACGCCGACTGCACCGGCACCTTCACCGTCTTCGACGACGCCGCGGGCACCCCGATCAGCTCCGGCACCGCGCCCTTCGCCGGTACCTTCAAGCCCGACGGCCTGCTCAGCGCCATGAACGGCGGGCCGTCCAACGGCAACTGGACGCTGAAGATCAACGACAACGCCACCGGCGACTCGGGCACGCTCTACTGCTGGCAGATCGAGGTCACCCGCGCCACGCCGGTCTGCAGCACGACCTGCGGCAGCGCCGACCTCTCCATCACGAACACGGCGGCCCCCTCCCCGAACGTGTACCAGGGCGGGACGGTCACCTACACCTACGTGGCCACCAACAACGGCCCGGCCGACGCCACCGACGTCAAGATCGACACCACGGTGCCCGCCGGGACCACCTTCCTCTCCGCCAGCGCCCCGGGCGCGAGCAGCGTCACGACGCCCGCGGTGGGCGGGACGGGGGCGGTGAACGCCACCTGGGCGGGAACCACCTCCAACGGCGGCACCCACCAGCTCACCATGACGGTCTCGGTGCCCACCTCCACCGCCGTCGGCACGGTGATCACCAACACGGCCACCACGTCCTACACCGGCACGGATCCGGTCCCGGCCAACAACACCGCGCCTTCCAGCGTGACCGTGGCCGCGCCGAGCCTTCCGATCCTCGCCCCGGTGGCCGCGCAGACGGCGAACGAAGGGGCCCTCGCCACATTCACCGTCGTCGCCACGGGCCCCGGGCCCTTCGTGTACCAGTGGTACCAGGACGGCGTCGGGGCCATCCCCGGAGCCAACGCGCCGACGCTCAACCTGACGGCCTACCAGTGGCTGAACGGCGCGACGTTCTACTGCCTCGTGTCCAACGCCTACGGGATCATGACCAGCAACCACGCGGCCCTGACGGTCATTCCCGCCGGCTTCTCCGCCACCAGCTTCTCGCCGGCCTCCGGCCCGGCGGGCACGGTCGTGAACTTCTACGGCGGCGACTTCACCGGCGTGTCGGCGGTGAGCTTCAACGGGACCCCGGCCGCGTTCAGCGTGCTCAACCCCGGCTGGATGCAGGCCACGGTGCCGCCGGGCGCCACCACGGGCTACGTCTGGCTGACCTCGCCCCTGGGCACGGAGATCCCGTCCACGATGTTCACCGTGAGCACGGCCGGCCCGGTGGTCTCGAGCTTCACGCCGTCCTTCGGCGTGGGCGGCACCACCGTGGTGATCACCGGCACCGGCTTCACCGGCGCGACGGCGGTGAAGTTCAACGGGGTGAACGCGACGATCTTCACCGTGAACTCCGCCACCCAGATCACCGCCAAGGTCCCGGTCTACACCACCTCGGGACCCATCACGGTGGTGACGCCGCTGGGCTCGGGGACCTCCTCGACGTCCTTCGTCAAGTTCTGAACCTCCCGCAGGACCCCGCGGCCGCCCTTCCGGGCGGCCGCGTCGCGTCCAGACCTGGCCTGGAACCCGGGGGCGGCGTGAGGGCGGCGGAGGCGGGCGACCCCGCTCTCCCGCGGGTCGACCGCGGGCAGCTCCGCCGCGGGCCCGGGAAGGCCCGCCGCATCCCGTGGGGCCGCCAGGACTCGTCAGGCTCGGAGGGGCGCTGGAAGGGCGCCTCCGGGCCGCGGCGGGCCCCGGTCAGAACCGGACGCCGACGCCGACGGCGGTGTGGCTGAGTTCGGCGTCCTCGAAGTCGCGGTCGCTGCCGGGCAGGCTGGTGAGCACGTGGTGGATCTCGAGGGCGACGGCGCGGCTCAGGCGGAAACGCAGGCCCACGGTCCCCGCGAAGGCCAGTTCGTGCTGGGTGGTCGAGGTGTCGTACCACGGGTAGGGGGTCTGCATCACCGGGACGGTCCTGCGCTCCCGGAACCAGTGGGCGCCGCCGATCCCGAGGATGAGATCGACGCCGGTCTCGCGCTTGGGGCCGAAGGGGATGAGCCAGTCGTAGCCCACGAGCCGGGTGCTGGCCGAGTAGCGGGTCACGGAATAGGGATTCCGTTCCACCTCCTTGCCCTCGCGGAATTCGCCGGCCTCCAGGCGCAGGCGGCCCTCGACCTCGGACTCCCGGCGCACGTGGATCGCCAGGTTCACCTTCCATCCCGAGCTGTAGATCTTCCCGGCGGTGTCCGCCGGCTGGGTGAAGTAGGCGTTGATGCCGATGCGCGGCGAGAGTTCCTGGGCCTGGAGGGCCGGTCCGGCCAGGATCAACAGCGCCGCGGGGGCGGAGCGGGTGAAGGCGTTCATGGCATCTCCTCGATGCTCCCATTACACCCGTGCCGGACGGCGACTGTCACGTGGCCCGCCGGATCGAGCCTGGAGGGCTGGCCCAGCCTCCACGTCCGCGCGTGCCGAGGACGGCCCGCGGAAGGCGCCCTCGGGCTCCCGGAAGGCACCTCCCGGGCGTGGATCCCGCGTGGAGGCGTGAGCGGAAGGAGCGGCAGGAGCCTACTCGCTCGTCAGCAGCGCGTCTTCCGGGCAGGGCCGGTGGTGCTCGAAGAGGAGGTCCATGGCCAGGTCGTAGTTCGCTTCGCAGGCCAGCTCGGGCACCAGCTCGGTGTGCACCACGGTGCCGTTCTCGTCCAGGGCGACGACGGCCCTCGCGAGAAGCCCCTGCAGGGGGCCGTCGAGCATGAGGACCCCGAAGTCGTGGCCGAACTCCGGGTTCCGGAAGGCGGAGGCCATCTGCACCTTCTCGATGAGGTGCTCCTCGGCGAAGCGCTTCTGCGCGAAGGGGAGATCCATGGACACGCAGACCACGGTCATCGCCGGAACCTCGTCCGCGTGGATGTCGAAGGTGTAGACGCTCTTGGCGCAGACCGGCGTGTCCAGGCTGGGGAAGATGTTCAGGATCACGCGCCGGCCCTGCAGGTCCGGCAGGGTGAGGTCGCCCAGGTCCGGGCGGACCAGCGTGAAGGGCGGGCAGGGGCGGCCGACGGCGGGCAGCGCTCCGGCGGTCTGGACGGGAGATCCGAGGTAGTTCACGACGGCCATGGGGCACCTCCGGCGGGCCCATCCTAGTCCCCGCGGGCGGGGCCCGCTCCGGGCTTCCGTCACAAGTCCCCGGGGCCGCTCCCCGCCATCGCAGGCGGCGTCCGGTCCGGCCGCGCGCGGGGCCGCGGTCCGCCGGAAGATGTGACGCAGGTTCACGACCCGGGGCGGGGCGCGGTGGAAGAATCCCCGCGGAGTCCGGCCCGGCCGAGGCGGACGCGCGCCGGTCGCTCCCTGGAGGCCCCATGACCCGAACCAAGATCGCGTGGCTGCCCGGTGACGGCGTGGGCGTCGAGGTGATGGAGGCGGCCCGGCTCTGCCTGGACGCGGTGGGCTTCGAGGCCGACTACACCCACGGCGACATCGGCTGGGAGTGCTGGCGCCGCGAGGGCGAAGCCTTCCCCCAGCGCACCATCGACCTGCTGAAGGCCAGCGACGCCGCCATGTTCGGCGCGATCACGTCGAAGCCGGTGAAGGAGGCCGAGGCCGAGCTGGCGCCGGAGCTGCGGGGGAAGGGCCTCGTGTACCGCAGCCCCATCGTGCGCATGCGCCAGATGTTCGACCTCTACACCTGCCTGCGGCCCTGCAAGGCCTACCCGGGCAACCCGCTGAACTACCAGGACGGCATCGACATGGTGGTCTTCCGGGAGAACACCGAGGACCTCTACGCCGGCGTGGAGTTCAGCCCGGTGCCCGACGCGGTGAAGGAGACCCTCGCGGCCCACAGCAAGGCCTTCGCGCCCTTCGCCGGCCTGCCCGGGGACCAGTTCGCCATCACCTGCAAGATCAACACGCGGAAGGGCTGCGAGCGCATCATCCGGGCGGCCTTCGAGTACGCGAAGCTGCACGGCTATCCCAAGGTGACGATCATCCACAAGGCCAACGTGGTGCGCGCCACCGAAGGCATGTTCCTCGAGACCGGCGAGCGCATCGCGAAGGAGTACCCGGGCATCGCCATGGACGACGCCAACGTGGACGCCATCACCATGTGGATGCTGAAGAACCCGAAGAACTACGGCGTGATGGTGGCCACCAACCTCTTCGGCGACATCATCAGCGACCTCGCGGCCCAGATGGTGGGCGGCCTGGGTTTCGGCTGCAGCGGCAACATCGGCGAGAGGCTGGCCGTCTTCGAGCCGAGTCACGGCAGCGCGCCGAAGTACGCCGGCCTGTCCAAGGTGAACCCCATCGCCACCATCCTGGCCGCGAAGATGATGCTGGAGTGGCTGGGGGAGAAGGAGAAGGCGGCCCGGGTGGAGCAGGCCGTCGCCGAGACCATCGCGGAAGGGAAGGTCCGCACCTACGACATGGGTGGCGCCGCCACCACCCTCGAGATGGGCGAGGCCATCGCGCGGAGGCTCGCATGCGTCCCGTGCTGATCCACGAGGTGGGGCTGCGGGACGGCCTCCAGTCCGAGCGGCAGATCGTCCCCACCGCCCTCAAGGCCGACTGGCTGGGGCGCCTGATCGAGGCCGGCCTCGACCTCGTCCAGGTGGGCTCCTTCGTCAACCCCGCGAAGGTGCCTCCCATGGCGGACACGGACGAACTGTTCCGGCGCTTCCGGGACCGGCCCCGGGGACGGACCCGGCTCTCCGCCCTGGTGCTGAACGAGAAGGGCCTGGAGCGGGCCCTGGACTGTGGCGTGGACCTGGTGTGCGCCGGGGCCTCCGCCTCCGAGACCCACAGCCAGCGGAACACCGGCGTGGGCACCGCGGAGGCGGTCGCGCGGGTGCTGGCCATCGCCGACGCGGCCCGGAAGGCGGGCCTCGAGGTGCAGGCCAGCGTCCAGAGCGCCTTCGGCTGCGGCTTCGAAGGACCCGTGGGCGAGACCCGGGTGATGGGCATGGTGGCCGCCTACGTGCAGGCGGGCCTCCGGCATGTCAGCCTCGCGGACACCGCCGGGCACGGGCACCCGGCCCAGGTGGCGGCCTACGTGCGGCGCATCCTCGCCCTCTGCCCCGAGGCGGAGGTCACCGTGCACCTCCACGACACCTACGGCCTGGGCATGGCCAACGCCTACGCCGCGATGGAGGCGGGCGCCGCGGCCCTGGAGACCAGCTTCGGCGGGCTGGGCGGCTGCCCCTTCACCAAGGTCGCCGCGGGCAACCTCGCCACCGAGGACCTGGTGCACGGCCTCCAGCAGGCGGGCCAGCGCCTCGACCTCCGCCTCGACCGCATCATCGGGGTGGCCCAGGAGGCGGCCATGGCGCTGGGCCGCGAACTGCCCGGCCGGGTGTACCGCACCGGCGGCATCCGCGCCGTCCCGGCCCTGGTGTAGGAGGCTCGCGTGGCGGGGAAGATCCTGGAGGGCGTCAAGGTCCTGGACCTCACCAACGTGCTGTCCGGGCCCTTCGCGACCCTGCACCTCGCCCTGCTCGGGGCCGAGGTGGTGAAGGTGGAGAACCCGAAGGGCGGCGATCTGGCCCGCTGCCTGGGCTGCCTGCCGGAGCTGAACCAGCGCCTCATGGGCACCAGCTTCCTCGCCCAGAACTGCAACAAGAAGTCCATCACGCTGAACGCGAAGTCGCCGGAGGGCAGGGCCCTCTTCCTGCGCCTCGCGAAGGACGCCGACGTGGTGGTGGAGAACTTCCGGCCCGGCGTCATGGACCGGCTCGGCATCGGCTACGAGGTGCTGCGGACCCGGAACCCCCGCCTAGTCTACTGCGCCATCTCGGGCTTCGGCCAGACCGGCCCCGACGCCGACAAGCCGGCCTACGACCAGATCATCCAGGGGCTCTCGGGCGAGATGTCGGTGAACGGGGATGCGCGGCTGAACCCGCTGCGCACGGGCTTCCCGATCTGCGACACCGTGGGCGGGCTCAACGCCGCCTTCGCCATCCTGGCGGCCCTCCTCCACCGGGAGCGGAGCGGCGAAGGCCAGGCCATCGACGTGGCGCTGCTGGACAGCGTCATGCCCCTCATGGGCTGGGTGGCGGCCAACCTCCTCATCGGCGGGCAGGCGCCGGTCCCCATGGGCAACGACAACTTCACCGCCGCCCCCAGCGGCACCTTCCGCACCTCGGACGGCTTCATCAACATCGCCGCCAACAAGCAGGAGCAGTGGGAGGCCGTCTGTGACGTGCTGGGCTGCCCCGAGCTGAAGACCGATCCCCGCTTCCAGGCCCGGGACACCCGGAAGCGCAACCGGGCCGAACTCACGCCCCTGCTGGAGGCGCAGCTCGCCACCGGCTCCACGGACCACTGGGTGGAGGCCCTGAACGCCCGGGACGTGCCCAGCGGCGCCATCCTCGGCCTGGAGGCGGCCCTGCGCCAGCCCCAGGTCGAGCACCGCGGCGTGCTGAAGAAGGTCCCCGTGGCGGGCTTCGGCGACGTGGAGGTCTTCGGCCTCACGGCCGCCTTCGGGAAGACCCCCGGAGCGGTCGAGACCCCGCCGCCGGAGCTGGGCGCGCACAACGCGGACGTGTACGGAGGGCTCGGCCTCGGCCCCGCCGAGCTCCAGGACCTGAAGGCCAGGGGCGTCATCTGAAAGGAGCAGCCATGGGCATGACCGTCGCTGAAAAGATCCTGGCCAGGGCCTCGGGTCTGGCCACCGTGCGCGCCGGGGACGTGGTGGAGCCCGCCGTGGACCTCGCCATGTCCCACGAGAACGCGGCCCTGGTGATCAACCAGTTCCGCGAGGTCTTCGAGGGTACGGGGCTGACGCCGAAGGTGTGGGACCCTTCGCGCATCGCCATCGTTTTCGACCACCGGGTCCCGGCGGAATCCCCGAAGACCGCCACGAACCAGAAGAAGATCCGGGAGTTCGTGGCCGCGAACGGCATCGCGAAGTTCCATGACATCCGCGGCGACGTGGGCGGCATCTGCCACCAGATCCTCCCCGAGTACGGCTACGTCCGCCCGGGCATGGTGGTGGTCGGCACCGACTCCCACACCACCAGCCACGGCGCGCTGGGGTCCTTCGCCTTCGGCATCGGCGCCACGGAGATGGCCTCGGTGTGGGCCCTGGGCCGCGCGGTGAACGTGGAGGTGCCCGAGACCATCAAGGTCGTGGTCGAGGGCGAGTTTCCGCCCATGGTGGGGCCCAAGGACCTGATCCTCCGCCTCATCGGGCTCCTCAGCGCCCAGGGGGCGAACTTCAAGGTGCTGGAGTTCCACGGGGAGGCCATCCGGGCCATGGCCACCAGCGGCCGCATCGCCCTCTGCAACATGAGCGTGGAGGCCGGCGCCACGGCGGGCATCGTGCCCGGGGACCTGGAGACCGTGCGCTACCTCCGGGACGAGGCCGGCGTGCTGGAGGCGATCCCCTGCGTCCAGCCGGACCCGGATGCCTGCTACGCGCGGACCGTGGAGATCGACGTCTCCACCCTGGAGCCCCAGGTGGCCTGCCCCCACACCGTGGACAACGTGAAGGCCCTCTCCGAGGTGGTGGGCACGAAGGTCCACCAGGTGGTCATCGGGAGCTGCACCAACGGGCGCCTGGACGACCTGGCCGCCGCCGCCGACATCGTGCGCGGCAAGAAGGTGGCGCCGGGGACGCGCATGCTGGTCTTCCCGGCCTCGGGCCGCATCTTCGCCCAGGCCCTGGACAAGGGCTACGTCCACGACTTCATGCGGGCGGGCGCCGTGGTGATGAATTCCGGCTGCGGGCCCTGCCTCGGCGTCCACGAAGGGGCCCTGGGGGACGGCGAGACCGCCCTCAGCACCACCAACCGGAACTTCAAGGGCCGCATGGGCAACCCGAAGTCCGACGTCTACCTCTGTAGCCCGGCGGTGGCGGCGGCCTCCGCCCTCGCCGGCGCCATCGCCGACCCCCGCGCCTAGGAGGCACCCATGGACACGGTCATCCTCAAGCTCGGCAACGACATCAGCACCGACGACCTCTACCCCGGCCGCTACATGGCCACGGTGCTCCCCGCGGAGACGCCCCAGTACGCCTTCGCCGATCGCACGGAGTTCAATGCGAAGCTCCGGGCCGGGGCCTACCCGCCGGGCAGCATCATCGTCGCCGGGGAGAACTTCGGCTGCGGCTCCAGCCGCGAGCAGGCCTGCTCCACCCTCAAGGGGCATGGCCTGGTGGTGGTGGCGAAGTCCATCGCGCGGATCTTCCTCCAGAACAGCATCAACCTCGGGTTGAGGGTGGTGCTCTGCCCGGGCCTGGTGGCCGACGAGGGCGACGAGCTGGAGTTCACGCCCGACCACGTGCTGAACCGGACCACGGGCCACGCCTACGCCCAGGTGAAGCTGCCCGCCGCGCGCCAGGGGATCCTGGACGCCGGCGGGCTCATCCCCTACACGCGGCAGCGGCTCCTGGCGCCGGCCGGGGCCTGAGCCCCGACAGGCAACCGGGCCTGACATCCCCCGCGATTCCGGGTTGAATGGACCTTTCCCGAGGTCCCCATGTCCGCCGTCCGCAGCCGCATCCAGCCCATGCTCACGGAGGCCCAGCTCCAGGCCCGCATCCAGGAGCTCGGCGCCCAGATCGCCGGGGACTACGTGGGCAAGGACCTCATCGCGGTGGGCCTGCTGAACGGCGTGTACCCCTTCTTCGCGGACCTCACCCGGGCCATGCCCATCGAGCTGGACGTGAGCTTCATGCAGGTGGCCAGCTACCACGGCGGCACCCACAGCACCGGCGAGGTGAAGATCATCAAGGACCTGGACAAGGCCATCCAGGGCCGCCACTGCCTGGTGGTGGAGGACATCGTGGACACGGGCACCACCCTCCACAAGGTCCGCAACCTGCTGATGGACCGCGAGCCCGCGAGCCTCGGGATCGTCACCCTCCTGGACAAGCCCAGCCGCCGCAAGACGGAGGTCCAGGTGGACTACGTCGGGTTCACCATCGAGGACAAATTCGTGGTGGGCTACGGCCTCGACTTCGACGGCAAGTTCCGGAACCTGCCCTTCGTGGGGGTCTACCAGCCATGAGGCTGTGCAGCGTCGGGCCCATCCTCGGGCCCTGGCTCCTGCTGGGCCTGGCCGCCGGCTGCGGCTACCGGCGCCTGGACCGGGTGCCCCGCACGGTGGCCTGGGCGCGGCAGGGGGACACGATCCGGCTGGCCAAGTTCCGCAACGAGACCACGCGGCTGGGCCTCGAGGAGCGCTTCACGAAGGCCCTGGAGAACCGCATCGTGGCGGCGACGCCCTGGAAGCTCGTGCCCCAGGGAGCGCCCTCCCGCTGGGTGCTGCAGGGGACGCTGCTCAGCTACAAGGTCCGTCCCCTGGGCGTGCAGCTGGGCACGGACCGCATCCGCGCCTCCGCGGGCAGCGCGAGCCGCGTTGAGATCATCGTGGTGGCCTCGGTGGACCTCCTCGACGGCGTCACCGGCGTGCCCGTGGCCCAGCGGAAGGGGCTGACCTTCTCCAACCAGTACCGGGTGGACCAGAACTTCGCGAGCTTCGAGAACCGGGAGCTCCAGGTGCTGGACCACCTGGCCGACGATTTCGCCGAGAGCTTCCTCACCCAGCTCCTGGAGGGCCACGAATGAGGGTGCCCGAGGCCTGGACGGCGCAGCCCTACGCGCTGGTGCACGGGGACGACTCCGAGCTCCGCCGCGCGGCGGTGGAGGCCTGGAAGGCCCGGCACGTGGATCCGGAGTGGGCCGACTTCTCCCTCCTGGTCTGCGCCGAGGGCGGGCCCTGGGCGGAGGTGGTGAACGCCCTGCAGGAGGCCCCGCCCCTGGGCACCGACCGGGTGGTGGTGGTGCCCCAGGCGGATCACCTCCTGGCGAAGCCCAGGAGCTTCCAGGGCCGTCGCGGCGCTGCTGGAACGGCCTCTGGAAGGCACGCGGCTGCTCCTGGTGAGCCGCACGACCCTGCCCGCCGGGCCCGGGCGGCCCCTGGGCTCGAAGCCCTGGACGGACTGGGCCCGCGCGGGACGCGTCCTCAAGGCCGGCGCCCTCGAGGGCGCCGAGGCGGCCGCCTGGATCGAGGGGGAGTCCAAGTCCCTGGGCCTGCTCCTGGACCCGGGCCTCGCGGCGGCGCTGGCGGGGCGGGTGGGCTCCCACCCGGGGGTCCTGAGGCGCACCCGGGAGGTGCTGGACCTCTTGGCGGAGCCCGGGGCCAAGGGGGAGCGCCGGGTCACCAGCGCCCTGCTCGACCAGGCCACCTTCCGCCTGGCGGAGCAGGGGGCCTTCGCCTGGTCCTCCGCCTGGCAGAAGGGGGATGCCCGCGCGGCCCTCTCGGCCCTGCGCCAGGCGGTGGAGGACGACCCGGGTGGGGCGCCCCTGATGCTCCTGGGCCAGGCCCGCCGCGAGGTCGAGCGCCTCTGCGCCCTGGTGGAGGCGAAGGCCGCGGGCAGGGTCGCGCCCGCGGACCTGCTCGCGGCCCTCGGGCTCACCCCCCGGCAGGGCTTCCTCCTCGACGTCTACGAGCGGGCGACCGCGCGGCTGAAGCCCGCCGGCGTCCAGCGCCTGCTGGGGGTGCTGGGCCAGACGGACCGGGACCTGAAGGGGGTCTGCCTCGGCGGGAGCCCGGCCCCCCTGGCTTCGCTCACCCTGAGTCTCTGCTGGGCCTTCGGGGGCCGGTGAGGGGCCTGGAACGACCGCGCATCCGGAAATCCCTGCCGGGGGCGTGACGGCGGGCACGCGACGCCCCACCCTGGAGGAAGCCTCGATCCGGGGGAACCATGCGCGCCTTCCTGCTTCCCATGCTCCTCGGCCTGATCCTGTCCTGCGGCGGGGGCGGCGGGACCGGGGCCCCCGCCGGCGCCGCGCCAGGCCGGGCGGACCTCCGGCTCGCCGGGGGCGCGTCCCGGGACTATCCGCAGATGGTGCTGGACGTGCAGCGGGTGGAAGTGGCCCAGGGGGACGGCGACTGGCGCCTGGTGGCCGAACCACGCGCGGCGGTGGACCTGGTGGCCCTCGCCGGTTCCTCCACGACCCTCGCCCAGGGCGTGGCGCTGCCTCCGGGGCGCTACACGCGACTCCGCCTGGTGCTGGGCAGCGAGAACCGGGTGGTCCTCGACGACCAGTCCATCCATCCCCTCGGCCTCGCCCCCGGTCTCGGCGGCGGGGCCGTGATCCCGCTGGACCTGACGGTCCTCCCGGGCGGGACCCGCACCCTGGTCCTCGCGATCGATCCCTCCCGTTCCGTCCACCTCCGGGTGGACGGAACGCAGAGCGCCTACCTCCTCGCCCCGGCCGCGGCGGCCCTGGACCTGGAGTCCACCGCCGCCCTCAGCGGCGTGGTGAAGGGTCCGGGAGGCGTTCCCCTTCCCGGCGCGATGGTCCTGGCCCAGACCCTGGACACCGGCGGTTCGCCGGTGCTCCTCCGCGCGGCCCAGACGGGACCGGACGGGGCCTTCGTCCTGGACCTGCTGCCGGTGGGAGCCTCCTGCTTCCTGGCCACCCAGCCGGTGCTTGGAGGCGTGGGCTACACGGCCGCGGCCGCGGGACCCTTCGCCCTGCCTGCGGCGGGGGCGGCGGCCGGGACCCTCGAAGTCGCGCCCCTCCAGCCGGCGGGCACGGTCACCGGGTCCATCCAGCCCACCGCCGTGAGCGGCCAGTCCGACCTCGTCCTGCTGCAGTCCACCTTCGTCCTCGGCGGCGTCCCCCGCACGCTCATCACCCGGACCCGCCCGGCGGACGTCCTCAACGGATTCGAGTCGTTCACCTTCCCCCTGGCCGACACGGCCATCCAGTCCGTGCGGGGGATCCGCAGCACGCTGTCGAAGGACGGGAGCGCCTCCACGGCACCGTCCCTCAACGCCCCGGTGGTGAATCCCATGGCGGCCTCGCCCCTGGCGCCGGTGTTGCGGTTCTAGCCCAGCCCGCGGTCGCGGGCCCGGGAGGAGGTCGTCCTCCGGGTCCCGGCTGTGACCGCGGCCCCGCAGTTCCGAGCTTGGCTCGGGGAGTCGCGAGGCGGAAAATGGAAGACCGCCGGAGGTCTTTCATGAGCCAGTGCACCATCCCGACCCTCACGCCCCTGGAGGAGGTCGAACGGAAGTCGGTCCTGCCGGACGGGTTCAAGGCCGACATGGCGGACCTGAAGGGCCTGGACCTGATGACGCCGGCCCTGGAGCTGATCCGCCGGGCCAGCACGCGGCTGCCCCAGGACGTGATCGATGCGCTGGTGAAGGGCCGGGACGCCGAGGAGGAGGGCAGCCGGGCCTTCAACACCCTGGACGACATGGTGAAGAACATCCTCCTGGCGGACGGCCACGTGACGCCGCTGTGCCAGGACACGGGCACGGTGATCTTCTGGGTGCGCCACCCCTATGGATTGAGCCAGCACAAGGCCAAGGCCCAGATCCGCGCCGCGGTGGTGGAGGCGACGAAGCGGGTGTGGCTGCGGCCCAACTGCGTGGAGAGCCTGACAGGCAAGAACACGGGCACCAACCTCGATCCCTTCCACGAGGGCCATCCGGTGGTCCATTTCGAAGAGTGGGAGAAGCCCGAGATCGAAATGAGCGTGATGCTCAAGGGCGGGGGCTGCGAGAACGTGGGCGCCCAGTACCGGCTCCCGGACGTCACCATCGGCGCGGGCCGGGACATCGGCGGCGTGCGCAAGGCCGTCATCGACGCGGTGGTCAAGGCCCAGGGCCAGGGCTGCAGCCCCGGCATCCTCGGCGTCGCCATCGGCGGCGACCGGGTGACGGGCTACGAGAAGAGCAAGGAGGTCATCCTCCGCAAGCTCGGCACGCCCAACCCCGATCCCAAGATGGACGCCTTCGAGAAGGCCCTGACGAACGACCTGAATACGCTGGGCATCGGTCCCATGGGCTACGGTGGCAACACGACGGTGCTCGGCGTCCACGTCGAAGAGATGTTCCGGCACCCGGCCAGCTTCTACGTGAGCATCAGCTACATGTGCTGGTCGTCGCGGCGGCGCACGATGACGATCTCCGGCAACGGCGAAGTTTCTTTCGACTGAGGTCTCCGATGATCCGCCTCACCACCCCCATCTCCGAAGACCAGATCCGCCAGTTGAAGGTGGGCGACGAGGTGCTGCTGAACGGCAAGCTCGTGCTCTCCCGCGACATGGGCCACAAGTACATGAAGGAGCAGAAGCCGGAGTGGCTGAAGCCCATCCTCGAGGGCATGGTGATCTACCACTGCGGGCCGGTGGTGAAGAAGCACGAGGACGGGTCCTGGTCCTTCGTGGCGGCGGGGCCGACGACGTCCATCCGCGAGGAGCCCTACCAGGCGGACGTCCTCGACACCTACAAGGTGCGCGGCGTCATCGGCAAGGGCGGCATGGGCAAGAAGACCTCCGACGGCCTCGTGAAGACCGGCGCGGTCTACCTCCACGCCACCGGCGGCGCGGGCTCGCTGCTGGCGGAGCGCGTGAAGCGCGTGGTGGACGTCCACATGCTGGAGGAGTTCGGATCGCCCGAGGCCTTCTGGGTCATCGAGGTGGAGGACTTCCCCGTGGTGGTCACCATGGACAGCCACGGCGGCAGCCTCCACGAACTCGTCCTCGCCGAGAGCCAGGCCCGCGCCAAGGCGCTGATGGCGCAGTAGGGCCGCGCCCCGCCACAATGACGCCGTGACCCAGACCTGGAACGACCTGCGCCTCGACCTGGCCGCGGCCCTGGCGGAGTTCCTGGATCCCCTCGAAGCCCGGGCGGAGGCCGCGCGCTGGTTCAAGGAGGGCCTCGGGAAGGAGCCGGCCTGGATGGCGGCCCACGGCACCGAGGGCGTGCCGGACGAGGCGCGGCGGAAGATCAGCGGCTGGGTGAGGCGGCGCAAGAAAGGCGAGCCCTGGGCCTACATCCTGGGGTGGGCCTCCTTCGCGGGGCGGCGCTTCGCCGTGCGTCCCGGGGTGCTGATCCCGCGTCCCGAGACCGAGCTGACCCTCGAGCTGGCCCTGGTCACCGGCCACGCCCTGGGCGTCACCCGGGCCTGCGACATCGGCACGGGATCGGGCATCCTCGCCGTGAGCCTCGCCCTGCGCACGAAGTGGCAGATCGCGGCGGTGGATGTATCCGCGGAGGCCCTGGCCGTGGCGAAGGCCAACGCCGAGGCCCTGGGCGCGCCGGTGGCCTTCCTCCCGGGGGACCTCCTCGAGCCCCTCGCGGATCCGCTCGAGCTCGTGGTGGCCAACCTGCCCTACGTCGATCCCGCCGATGCCCCTTCCCTGCAGAAGGAGCTCAGGTACGAGCCTTCCCTGGCCCTCTTCGCCGAGGATCGCGGCCTCGCCCTCAGCACCCGCCTGCTGGAACAGGCGCGCCGGCGGAATGCCCTGGGCTGCGTGCTCGAGATCGGCGCGGGACAGGGGGCAGAGCTGTCCGAGCGGGCCTTCGCCGCGGGCTGGGCCAGGGCCGAGGTCACCCGTGATCTCGCGGGCCACGACCGCGTGCTCGTGGTCCAGGGACAGGGCGGGGGCTAGGGCTTGGCAGGGGCGGCCAGCGACGCTTCGGCGGGGGATCCGACGGCCTGCAGCGGAAGCTTCGACAGCGGCACCCACCAGGCGCCTGGGTCCCCCTGGAACAGCGCGCCTCCAGTGTCGGGTCGGAGGCCCTCCGCCTTCGCGGGTCTGCGGAAGCCCTCGGGCGCGTTCATCCCGTGCCAGGCATCGGCCCAGGCCAGCCTCTGCAGGGTCTTCTTCGCGGGGTCGTAGACATAGATTCGGCCGAGGTCGCCCCGGAGGTGCGTCTCCCAGGCCAGCAACTCCGCCGACGTGAACTCCGGGGCCTCCTGGACCGGGACCGCCGGCGCCTCGCCCTCCACCGTCGGCTTGGGCGCGGGCAGTACCCGCAGCGCCGGGGCGGCGAGGGTGAACCACAGCCGCCCTTCTCCGTCCCCGCCGAAGAGTTTCAGCATGGGCGCGTCCAGGGCGGGATCGGGCACGGTGAGCACCGGCGGCTCGGCCTCGGCGATGGGCGTTCCGTCCGGCTGGACCGGCACCACGGCGCCGGGTTCGGGCTGCCACCAGCAGCGCTTCCCCGCGAGGGCCAGGGCGCCCTTGGGTTCCGGGAAGCCCAGGCGGCTCGGAGGCGGCGCGGCCAGGTGGTTCCAGCCCTTCGCGGAGCCGTTGAACGCGCTGAGCCCGCGGGCGTGGGCCACCAGGAAGGTCCAGGCGCCCGTGGGCAGCAGGTCGGAGACCTCGCCGACCTCGGCGGGCAGCTCGTAGGGCTTCAGGCCCGGGCGCACCGGCGCCACGCCCTCCCGCTCACCCTTCTGCAGGGCGAGGGGCAGCCGCAACAGCGGCGTGGCGCGGCCCCAGAGGAAGACCGCGGCGTCCTTGCCGGCGCCGCCCAGCGCCAGCCGCCTGCCCTGCGCGCGGTGGCACCAGCGGAGAGCCTTGGTGCCGAGGTCCAGGGCCAGGACCAGCGCGGGATCGTCCTCGCCTCCGCCCAGGGGCCGGTAGAGCAGCACCAGCGCCTCGCCGTCCACGAAGGCCGCGTCCTGGAGCTCGGCATGGTTGAAGAGCCCCTCGCCGACTCCGCCAGGCCGCGGGACGAGGTGGAGGCCCAGGGGCTTCCCGTCCTTGACGAGGGCCACCTGCTGCCGGTCGCTCTGGGTGGCCACCTGGGCGACCACCACGCCGCCGGACAGGGGGCCGATCCATCGGAGGCTCCGCAGCGGGAGCCCGCCGTCGCGCATCTCGAGCAGGACGCCCGCCCCCTGGGCCCGCGCGGCCACGGACTGGGCGCCTTCGTCCTCCGGAGGCCCGGCGTGGGCCGGGCGCCGGGCGAGCCACGCCACGCCGGCCCCCGCGCCGCCGAGGAGCAGCAGCAGGACGCCGGCGAGGAGCAGGGCCTTCCTCATGCGGGCGTCTCCACGGGCTGCCCCAGGGCCGCCAGGTGGGCCTCCAGGGACGCGAGGGCCCGCGCGCGGTGGAGCCGGCCCTTGGCCTCCTTCAGGCCCCGGGCCCCGCCCTCGCGCTTGGCGGTCCGGGCGTCCAGCGCGCCTTCCGGCAGGGGCGGAAGCAGGCCGAGCATGGCGTTGGTCGGGCCGAAATCCTTCAGGGAGGCGTGGGCCAGGTAGTGGAGCAAGGCGCCCAGCATGGTGTCCGGGGGCAGCGGCGCCGGCGGGAGCCCGCGCAGGGCGCGGTCCATGGACCGGGCCGCCGCCAGGCCGCCGGCGGCGCTCTCGAGGTAGCCCTCCACGCCGCTCAGCTGGCCGGCGATCCAGAGGTTGGGGACCTCGCGGCAGGCCAGGGTGGCGTCGAGCACCTTGGGCGCCTGCACGTAGGTGTTGCGATGGATGCTGCCGAAGCGCGCGAACTCCGCGTGTTCCAGGCCGGGGATGAGGCGGAAGACGTCCTTCTGGGGGCCCCACTTCAGGCGTGTCTGGAAGCCCACCAGGTTGTAGTGGTCGCCCGCCAGCGTGTCCTGGCGCAGTTGCACCGCCGCGTGGGGCCAGCGTCCCGTGCGGGGATCGTCCAGGCCCACGGGCTTCATGGGGCCGTGGCGCAGGGTCTCGCGGCCGCGGTCCGCCATCACCTCGATGGGGAGGCAGGCCTCGAAGTAGGGCGTGTCCACGTCATGGAGCGGCACTCGCTCCGCGGCCAGCAGGGCGTCCAGGAAGGCCTCGTACTGGTCGCGCGTGAAGGGGCAGTTCAGGAAATCCGCCTCGCCCTTCCCGTAGCGGCTGGCCCGGAAGGCGATGGAGAGGTCGATGGAGTCCCGCAGCACGATGGGCGCGATGGCGTCGTAGAAGAACAGGCGCTCCCCGCCGCAGCGCGCGGCCAGCCAGGTGGCCAGGGGCTCGGAGGTCAGCGGACCGGTGGCGAGGAGGGTGGGGGTCACGGGGTCCACTTCCTCCACTTCGGCCTCCACCCAGCGGATGCCCGGCTGGGCGCGGAGCTCGGCGGTGACGCGGACGGCGAAGGCCTCCCGGTCCACCGCGAGGGAATTCCCGGCCGGGACGCGGGTCGCCTCGGCGCACCGGAGGACCAGGGAGTCCATCCGGGCCATCTCGGCCTTGAGGATCCCGGTGGCGCTGAAGGGGTCGTCGCTCTTGAAGGAGTTGGAGCAGACCATCTCCGCGGCGTGGCCGCTGGTGTGGGCCGGGGTCCTGCGTCGGGGTCGCATCTCGAGGAGTTCCACCCGGTGGCCTCGTCGGGCCAGCTGCCAGGCGGCCTCCGAGCCGGCCAGCCCCGCTCCCACGACCCTGACGGTTTCTCCCAAGCGCGCCTCCTGGGACATTCTATGCCCGGGATCACATTGAGAATGCTGGGATGAGCACGGACGGGGCTTCCCGTCAATTTTCCGCTTGCGTTCGTGGTGTGGGGTGGTACTCTGATTGTCCTGCACAGGTTGAGGCTTGTGCGGAGACGGGAAGGCTGCGGGCGGAGGTTTTGTCCAGTGGCTGGTGATCCCGGACGTCTTTGAAAACCGGATAGAGAGAAAGAAAGCCTTTGAGCTGTTCTGCGGGTTAAGGCCAGCAGGGCAGAGTACGAAACCAGAACCGAAGCCTGCGTCTTTCGGGATGCAGGACTGAAGAGTTCAGGAATATTAAACTTGAGAGTTTGATCCTGGCTCAGAATGAACGCTGGCGGCGTGCCTAACACATGCAAGTCGGATGTGCCGCAAGGTGCATGGCAGACGGGTGAGTAACGCGTGGGGAATCTACCTTTTAGTGGGGAATAACGCTCCGAAAGGAGTGGTAATACCGCATGAGACCTTTGGCTGGGATGCTGGAGGTGAAACCTGGGGACCGCAAGGCCTGGGGCTAGAAGAGGATCCTGCGTCTGATTAGCTAGTTGGCGGGGTAATGGCCCACCAAGGCGACGATCAGTAGCCGGCCTGAGAGGGTGATCGGCCACACTGGAACTGAGACACGGTCCAGACTCCTACGGGAGGCAGCAGTGGGGAATTTTGCGCAATGGACGAAAGTCTGACGCAGCAACGCCGCGTGGGTGATGAAGGTCTTCGGACTGTAAAACCCTGTCGTCAGGGACGAAGGTGGCAGAGTTAATAGCTCTGTTGCTTGACGGTACCTGGAGAGGAAGCCCCGGCTAACTCTGTGCCAGCAGCCGCGGTAATACAGAGGGGGCAAGCGTTATTCGGAATTATTGGGCGTAAAGGGCGCGTAGGCGGTTTTTTAAGTCAGATGTGTAATCCCCGAGCTTAACTTGGGAACTGCATCTGAGACTGGAAGGCTAGAGTACTGGAGAGGGTGGTGGAATTCCTCGTGTAGCGGTGAAATGCGTAGAGATGAGGAGGAACACCAGTGGCGAAGGCGGCCACCTGGACAGTAACTGACGCTGAGGCGCGAAAGTGTGGGTAGCAAACAGGATTAGATACCCTGGTAGTCCACGCTGTAAACGATGAACACTTGGTGTGGAGGGAGTTGACCCCTTCCGTGCCGGAGCTAACGCGTTAAGTGTTCCGCCTGGGGAGTACGGTCGCAAGGCTGAAACTCAAAGGAATTGACGGGGGCCCGCACAAGCGGTGGAGCATGTGGTTTAATTCGACGCAACGCGAAGAACCTTACCTGGGCTTGAACTGCAGTGGACCGCGGTAGAGATATCGCTTTTCGCAAGAACTGCTGCAGAGGTGCTGCATGGCTGTCGTCAGCTCGTGTCGTGAGATGTTGGGTTAAGTCCCGCAACGAGCGCAACCCTTACCTCTAGTTGCCAGCGAGTCAAGTCGGGAACTCTAGAGGGACTGCCCGGGTTAACCGGGAGGAAGGTGGGGATGATGTCAAGTCCTCATGGCCCTTATGTCCAGGGCTACACACGTGCTACAATGGGCGATACAAACCGTTGCGATGCCGCGAGGTGGAGCTAATCGGAGAAAGTCGTCCTCAGTTCGGATTGCACTCTGCAACTCGAGTGCATGAAGTTGGAATCGCTAGTAATCGTGTATCAGAATGATACGGTGAATACGTTCCCGGGCCTTGTACACACCGCCCGTCACATCACGAAAGCCGGGAGCACTTGAAGAGGCTGTGGTAACCCGCAAGGGGGCTAGGTCTCAATGGTGAACTTGGTGATTGGGGTGAAGTCGTAACAAGGTAGCTGTAGGAGAACCTGTGGCTGGATCACCTCCTTTCTAAGGAGTGGTGTTTTCCAAAGGAAGACACCGAATGGTCAACGCTTTCTTTCGCTGGTGCTGGAAACGGCATCAACATCTATCCGGTTTTGAAAGACGTCCTGGACCCGGGGTTCGAAGGAATCCACCCGAAGGTCTTTGAGGGCGAGGAAGGGACGTGAGGGCTTTGAGGCACGGGCCCGTAGCTCAGCTGGGAGAGCGCCTGGTTTGCATCCAGGAGGTCGTCGGTTCGAACCCGGTCGGGTCCACCACGCCTTTTCGGTGTAGAGCCGAGGGTCTATAGCCCACCCGAGCGTGCAACGCGGGGGCCTATAGCCCACCCGAGCGTGCAACGCGAGGGCCTATAGCTCAGTCTGGTTAGAGCGCACGCCTGATAAGCGTGAGGTCGGTGGTTCGAATCCACCTAGGCCCACCAAGTTGAATTGAGTTGAGAGGCAGCGAGCTGCTTTTGAATTCAGTTCAAGGACTGAAAGAGCATCTTTGACAGGTAAATAAAGGAAAAAGAAGGGTGATCCGCGTGGTTTGAGGACCATGTGGAGTTTTAAGGCGAGGCAAGTTAGCAAGCCTGTTTAAGAACAGGCAAAACAACTCTCGAAAGTGATCTGAATCCGGGGGATACGCCCTCTGGTACGGAGATGAAGCCAGCGAGTTTCAAGCTCGATGAGATTCATTGATGGAAGGTCAAGTGAATAAGGGTTGACGGCGGATGCCTTGGCTGATGGCTGCGATGAAGGACGTGGTAAGCTGCGAAAAGCTTCGGGGAGTTGCACGCGAACGTTGATCCGGAGATGTCCGAATGGGGAAACCCTCCTTGGTGAAAGCCAAGGAATTTCTCCGCTGAATGCATAGGCGGAGAAAGGCGAACGTGGGGAAGTGAACCATCTCAGTACCCACAGGAGAAGAAAACAATTGTGATTCCGGGAGTAGCGGCGAGCGAAACCGGAAGAGCCCAAACCATTTACGTGTAAGCGGCAGGCGTTGCGTAGGTGGGGTCGTGGGACCGATCGGCAGGAGCTGCCCTCCTGCACAGAGTTACAAAGTTGCCAGTTAGCGGAACGGTCTGGAAAGGCCGGCCATAGAGGGTGATAGCCCCTTATGCGAAAGCTGAGCAGCCTCTGGATTGAGTTCCCAAGTACAGCGGGGCACGTGAAACCTTGCTGGAATTTGCCGCGACCATGCGGTAAGGCTAAATAAGTCCATCAGACCGATAGTGAACCAGTACCGTGAGGGAAAGGCGAAAAGAACCCCGATGAGGGGAGTGAAATAGAACCTGAAACCGTCAATCTACAAGCAGTGGAACCACGATTGTTTACACGTGGAACCGCGTGCCTTTTGCATAATGAGCCGGCTAGTTATTTTCAGTGGCGAGGCGAAGCCGAAGAGGCGAAGCCGCAGGGAAACCGAGTCTGAATAGGGCGAATAGTCGCTGGGAATAGACGCGAAACGGGATGATCTATCCTTGAGCAGGATGAAGTCCGGGTGACACCGGATGGAGGTCCGAACCAGTGTGGGTTGAAAACCGCTTGGATGACTTGAGGATAGGGGTGAAAGGCCAATCAAATTCCGTGATAGCTCGTTCTCCCCGAAATAGCTTTAGGGCTAGCGTCGGATGTTTCGTCGTGCAGGTAGAGACCTGAATGGACTAGGGGGCACACCCGCTTACCGAATCCAACCAATCTTCGAATGGCACGCCGTGAAGTCCGGCAGTCAGACTGCGGGTGATAAGATCCGTAGTCGAGAGGGAAAGAACCCAGATCGCCAGCTAAGGTCCCAAAATATCAGCTAAGTGGAAAAGGATGTGGATGTGCTTAGACAGCCAGGAGGTTAGCTTAGAAGCAGCTATCCTTTAAAGAAAGCGTAATAGCTCACTGGTCAAGCGGGTCCGTGCCGACAATTCAACGGGGCTCAAGCTGATTACCGAAGCTGCGAACATTTACTGTGGTAGGGGAGCATTCCCTACGCCTGCGAAGGTTGACCGTAAGGACAGCTGGAGGCATGGGAAGAGACTCTGTCGGCATAAGTAGCGTAAAGACAGGCGAGAACCCTGTCCGCCGTAAGACTAAGGATTCCAACGCAAGGTCAATCCGCGTTGGGTTAGTCGGACCCTAAGCCGAGGCCGAAAGGCGTAGGCGATGGAAAGCTGGTTAATATTCCAGCACCATGAATTCCTCGTTTGTACGATGCAGGGACGCAGGAAGGTAGTCGCGCAGGTCTATGGAATGTCCTGTGAAAGTTTTCAAGGGTGGCTCTTAGGGAAGTCCGGGAGCCATGAGCCCGAGAATCCTGACGAAAGGCGATGATCCTACACTGCCGAGAAAAGCTGCTAAGGAGAGGGATTTGTGTCCGTACCGCAAACCGACACAGGTAGTCGAGGAGAGAATCCTCAGGCGTTTGAGAGAAGTCTGCTGAAGGAACTCGGCAAATTAACCCCGTAACTTCGGGAGAAGGGGTACCCCGGTAGGGTTCATAGCCCGAGGGGGTGGCACAAAAATGTCCCAGGCGACTGTTTAACAAAAACACAGGTCTCTGCAAACTCCAAAGAGGAGGTATAGGGGCTGACGCCTGCCCGGTGCCGGAAGGTCAAGAGGAGCGGTTAGCGCAAGCGAAGCTGCGAATTTAAGCCCCGGTGAACGGCGGCCGTAACTATAACGGTCCTAAGGTAGCGAAATTCCTTGTCGGGTAAGTTCCGACCTGCACGAATGGCGTAACGATCTGGGAACTGTCTCCAGCAGATGTTCAGCGAACTTGTAGCACCGGTGAAGATGCCGGTTACCCGCACTTAGACGGAAAGACCCCGTGCACCTTTACTACACCTTGACATTGAGGTTGGCATTGTGCTGTGCAGGATAGGTGGGAGGCTTTGAAACTGGCTCGTCAGGGTCGGTGGAGCCGTCGTTGAGATACCACCCTGCGCAATGCTGATCTCTAACTCGCGCCCGTCATCCGGGTGGAAGACAGTGTCAGGCGGGTAGTTTGACTGGGGCGGTCGCCTCCTAAAGCGTAACGGAGGCGTGCGAAGGTTCCCTCAGGCTGTTTGGAAATCAGCCGCAGAGCGCAATGGTATAAGGGAGCTTAACTGCGAGACAGACACGTCGAGCAGATGCGAAAGCAGGCCATAGTGATCCGGTGGTCCCGAATGGAAGGGCCATCGCTCAACGGATAAAAGGTACGCCGGGGATAACAGGCTGATCTTGCCCAAGAGTTCATATCGACGGCAAGGTTTGGCACCTCGATGTCGACTCATCGCATCCTGGGGCTGAAGCAGGTCCCAAGGGTTCGGCTGTTCGCCGATTAATAGCGGTACGTGAGTTGGGTTCAGAACGTCGCGAGACAGTTCGGTCCCTATCTAGTGTGGGCGCAGGAGATTTGAGAGGACCTGTCCTTAGTACGAGAGGACCGGGATGGACGAACCTCTGGTGTTCCAGTTGTGCTTCCAAGTGCAATGCTGGGTAGCTATGTTCGGCAGTGAGAAGCGCTGAAAGCATCTAAGCGCGAAACACGCCTCGAGATGAGATCTCCCCATGAGACCCGTCGAAGACTACGACGTTGATAGGCCGCATGTGTAAGGCCAGCAATGGCTTCAGCTGAGCGGTACTAATTGGTCCATCGACTTGACCTTTCATCAATCAATCCCATCCAGCACTTTTCGAGAGAAAACGTGCCTCACCTAAACACTCCTACAACCTAGGAGTTCACCCTTCCCTAGGAGGTCCCTTCATCCCGAAGGACATCCTCCACTCAAGCTCGTCGCGGCTTTTCCCTGAGGGAAACACCCGTTCCCATCCCGAACACGGCAGTTAAGACTCAGAGGGCCGATGATACTGCGCCACACAGACGTGGAAAAGTAGGTCGCCGCGACGTTAATCTCCACACAAAGCCCCCGCTCATCACGGGGGCTTTGTCGCATCTGTGCTCAAGCTCCGCGCCTCCGGCCGTTATCCTGGGGAGATTCCCGGAGCTTCGATCATGGCCAAGCACGTGTACTCCTTCGGCGCGGACCGGAACGAGGGCGGCGCCCACCTCCGCAACCTGCTGGGAGGCAAGGGCTGCAACCTGGCGGAGATGGCGGGTCTCGGGATCCCCGTGCCGCCGGGCTTCACGCTCACCACCGAGGTCTGCACCGAGTACTACCGCCAGGGCCGTGCCCTGTCGCAGGAGGTCCGAGACCAGGTCCTGGAGGCCCTGGCCTGGCTGGAGGGCGCCCGGGGCCTGAAGTTCGGTGCCGAAGCCGGTCAGCCGCTCCTGCTCTCGGTGCGCAGCGGCGCTCGCGTTTCCATGCCCGGCATGATGGACACCGTCCTCAACCTCGGCCTGAACGACCGGACGGTCGCCGCGCTGGCGGAGGCGAGCGGCAATCCCCGCTTCGCCTGGGACAGCTACCGGCGCTTCATCACCATGTACACCGACGTGGTGCTCGGCGTGCACAGCTCCAATTTCGAGGCGGAACTGGAGCGCCTGAAGGAGCGGCACGGCCGGTACCTCGACACCGACGTCACGGCCGAAGAGTGGCGGGAACTCGTCGGGATCTACCTCGACCTCGTCCGCGAAGAGACGGGAAGGCCCTTCCCGCAGGACCCGCTGGAGCAGCTCTGGGGCGCGATCCACGCGGTCTTCGAGAGCTGGAACACGCCGCGGGCGGTGACCTACCGCAAGCTGCACCGCTTCAGCGACGACTGGGGCACGGCGGTGAACGTGCAAAGCATGGTCTTCGGCAACATGGGCGATGACTGCGGCACCGGCGTGGCGTTCACCCGGGACCCCGCCACCGGCGAGAAGCGTTTCTACGGCGAATACCTCATCAACGCCCAGGGCGAGGACGTGGTCGCGGGCATCCGGACGCCCCAGCCCATCACGAAGGCCCAGGCCGAAGGCACGGGCCTCGTGTCGCTGGAAGACGCGATGCCCGAGATGCACCGGCAGCTCCTCGACACCGCGGACCGCCTCGAGCGCCACTTCCGGGAGATGCAGGACATCGAGTTCACCATCGAGAAGGGGCGCCTGTTCATGCTCCAGACCCGGACGGGCAAGCGCACGGCCCTGGCAGGCATCCGCATCGCCCTGGACCTGGTGGACGAGGGCCTCATCGACGAGGCCACCGCGCTGAAGCGACTGGACCCCGCCTCCCTCAGCCAGCTCCTGGCGCCGGTCTTCGACGACCGGGAGAAGGAGACGCTGAAGAAGGAGGGCCGGATGCTCACGAAGGGGCTGAACGCCGGCCCCGGCGCGGCGGCGGGCCGCATCGCCCTCACCGCGGAGGACGCCGAGGCGATGGCGGCCTCGGGTCCCGTGCTGCTCGTGCGGGTCGAGACCTCCCCGGAGGACATCGCGGGCATGGTGGCCGCCCAGGGCATCCTCACCGCGCGGGGCGGCATGACCAGCCACGCCGCCGTGGTGGCCCGGGGCATGGGCAAGCCCTGCGTCTGCGGCGCGTCAGCGCTGCAGATCGACACAGTGAAGGGCACCGTCGCGGTGAACGGGAAGGTCCTCAGGGCGGGCGAGGACTGGATCTCCATCGACGGCTCCACCGGCGAGGTCTACGCAGGGAAGCTCAGCCCCCATCCTCCGGAGGTGAACCAGGTCCTCGTGGAGAAGCGGCTCCGGCCCGAGGACAGCCCGCTCTACCAGCGTTTCGCCAAGATCATGGCCTGGAGCGCGAAGCACCGCCGCCTCAAGGTGCGCACCAACGCCGACACCCCCCAGGATTCGGCGGTGGCGCGGGCCTTCGGCGCCGAGGGCATCGGGCTCTGCCGCACGGAGCACATGTTCTTCGAAGGCGAGCGCATCCTCCCGGTCCGGGAGATGATCCTCGCCACGGACCTGGAGGGCCGCAAGGCCGCGCTGGCGAAGCTCCTGCCCATCCAGCGCGCGGACTTCGAGGGGATCTACAGGGCCATGGACGGCCTGCCGGTGAACATCCGCCTGCTGGATCCGCCCCTGCACGAGTTCCTCCCCCAGGACGCCGAGGGCCAGGCGGAAATGGCCGCGGTCATGGGCGTCCCGCCGGAGACGGTGCGCCGGCGCGTGGAGCAGCTGCACGAGTTCAATCCCATGCTGGGCCACCGGGGCTGCCGCCTCGGGATCACCTTCCCCGAGATCTACCGCATGCAGGTGCGCGCCATCGCCGAGGCCGCGCTGAACGCCGGATCGGCGGGCGTGAAGGCGCTGCCGGAGATCATGATCCCGCTCATCGGCACCGTCAGGGAGCTGGCCTTCCTCAAGGCCGAGCTTCTCGACGAGATCGTCCAGGTCAACCGGGAACGCGGGACCTCGTTCACGGCGCCCATGGGCACCATGATCGAGATCCCGCGGGCGGCCCTGACGGCGGACAGGATCGCCCTCGAGGCGGAGTTCTTCAGCTTCGGCACCAACGACCTCACCCAGATGGGCTTCGGCTTCTCCCGGGACGACGCCGGCACCTTCCTGCCCGAGTACGTGGCCAAGAAGATCCTCGACGACGACCCCTTCCAGAGCCTCGACCAGGAGGGCATCGGCGAACTCGTGCGCATGGCCACCGAGAAGGGCCGCGCCGCCCGGCCCGGCCTCAAGGTCGGCGTCTGCGGCGAGCACGGCGGCGACCCCCGCAGCGTGGTCTTCTTCCACCAGGTGGGCCTCGACTACGTCAGCTGCAGCCCCTACCGCGTGCCCATCGCCATGCTGGCCGCGGCCCAGGCCGCGCTGGGGTGAGCATGGCCCGGCCCGCCGATCCGCTCCGAGCCCATCTGGCCAGGTTCCTCGACTGGGAGGACGCCCACGCCGGTTTCGAGGCCGTCACCAAGGGCGTGCCGCCGAAGCTTCGCGGGGCTCGTCCCCGGGGGCTGCCCTACTCGCTGTGGGAGCTGCTCGAGCACCTGCGCCTGGCCCAGGCGGACATCCTGGACTTCTGCGTAAACCCGGGCTACGAGGAGAAGGCGTGGCCGGCGGACTACTGGCCGCCGACACCCGAGCCGCCGGACGGGAAGGCCTGGGCCGCCTCCCTCGCGGCCGTGAAGGCGGACCGCAAGGCCCTCCTGGACCTGCTCGGGGACCCGCACCTGGACCTCTTCGCCACCATCCCCCACGGCCAGGGCCAGACCTACCTGCGCGAGTTCCTGCTGGTGGCCGACCACAACGCGTTCCACCTGGGCCAGATGCTCGTGGTGCGCCGACTGCTGGGGGCCTGGGGCTGAGCGCCTCGGCTACACTGGAAGGGCCGCGCCCCGCGCGGCCTTTTTTTCGAGCGAGCGCATGGCCAAGACGGTGAAGAAGTCCGAGGGCGACCAGCCCGAGATCATCTACTCGATGATGCGGGTCTCCAAGATCTACAACAACAAGCCGGTCATCAAGGACATCAGCCTCTCCTACTTCCACGGGGCGAAGATCGGCGTCCTGGGACTGAACGGCTCCGGCAAGTCCACGGTGCTGCGGATCATGGCGGGCGTGGACCCGGACTTCAATGGCGAGGCGGTGCTGTCCAAGGGCTACACCACGGGGCTGCTGGAGCAGGAGCCCCGGTTGGACGAGTCCAAGACCGTACGCGAGATCGTGGAGGAGGGCGCGGCCGAGAAGGTGGGCTGGTTGAAGGCCTACAACGAGATCTCGGAGAAGTTCTCCGACCCCGACGCGGACATGGACGCGCTCCTGGCGCAGCAGGGGGAGCTCCAGGACAGGATCGACGCCGCCGACTGCTGGGACCTGGACGCCCAGCTGGAGCAGGCCATGGACGCCCTGCGCTGCCCGGATCCCGACACGAGGATCGGCGTGCTCTCGGGGGGCGAGCGGCGCCGCGTCGCGCTGTGCCGGCTGCTCATCCAGAAGCCCGACATCCTGCTCCTGGACGAGCCGACGAACCATCTGGACGCGGAGACCGTGGCCTGGCTGGAGAAGCACCTCAACGAGTACCCGGGCACCGTCATCGCCATCACCCATGACCGGTTCTTCCTCGACAACGTCGCGGGCTGGATCCTCGAGCTGGACCGGGGCGAGGGCATCCCCTGGAAGGGCAACTACTCCTCGTGGCTGGAGCAGAAGTCGAACCGCCTCGCCCAGGAGGAGAAGTCCGACAAGAAGCGCCAGAAGACCCTCGAGCGCGAGCTCGAGTGGATCCGCATGTCGCCGAAGGGTCAGCACACGAAGAGCAAGGCGCGCATCGCCAACTACGAGAGGCTGGCCGGTGAAGAGGGCCGCGAGAAGGAGCAGGAGCTGGAGATCTACATCCCCTCCGGGCCGCGCCTGGGCGACGTGGTCATCGAGACCGACGGCCTCGCCAAGGCCTACGACGACAAGGTGCTCTTCGAAGGGCTGAGCTTCGCCATCCCCCGGGGCGGCATCCTCGGCGTCATCGGCCCCAACGGCGCCGGCAAGACCACGCTGATCCGCATGCTCACGGGCCAGGAGAAGCCCGACGGCGGCGCCATCAAGGTGGGCGAGACCGTGAGGATGGCGGTGGTGGACCAGCTCCGTTCCGGCCTCAATCCCGACAAGACCGTCTTCGAGGCGGTGTCGGGGGGCTACGAGCAGATCGAGCTGGGCGGCAGGCAGGTCAATGCCCGCGCCTGGCTGAGCCGCTTCGGCTTCACCGGCGACGCCCAGCAGAAGAAGGTGAAGGAGCTGAGCGGAGGCCAGCAGAACCGCCTGAACCTGGCGCTGACCCTGAAGAGCGAGTGCAACCTGCTCTTCTTCGACGAGCCCACCAACGACCTGGACGTGAACACCATGCGCGCCCTGGAGGAGGCCATCGAGGGCTTCGCCGGCAGCGCCGTGGTGGTCAGCCACGACCGCTGGTTCCTGGACCGCATCGCCACGCACATCCTCGCCTTCGAGGGCGACTCGCGCGTGGAGTTCTTCGACGGGAACTACAGCCAGTACGCCCAGTACCGGCAGGAGGTCCTGGGCCTCAAGCCCTTCGAGCCCCACCGCATCAAGTACCGCAAGCTGACGCGCTGACCAGCCTCAGAGCAGCTGGACGTCCTTCGCGGAGGCCGTGACCACGAAGCAGCGCTCGTTGTTGGAATCCCCGTCCGCGGGGATCAGGAAGAAGCCCGGCCGGTTGGGCTGGTAGCCCTGGGTGGTGCCCGCGAGGGTCTCGCCGTCCTTGAAGTGCACGACGACCTTGCGGCCGGGGGCCAGCTTCCCGTGCTCGAAGTCGTTCACCTTCTGGTGGTCGGGCCGGCCGCCGAGGGTCTTCACGAAGAAGAGCGCCTTGAGGTCCGAGACGAGGATCTCGAGGGCCTTCGCGCCCGGGGGCGCGTCATCCGGCGCCAGGTGGAACTGCTCCTTGGCGGGCAGGAAGTCGTTGGTCCGGCCCTTGATGATCCGGCCGTCCTTGAAGCGGGCCACCACCTGGTTCATCCGTCGCTCCTTCCGGGGTCCCCGCCCCGCCGCCCTGGCCTTGTCCTGGAATGCTGGCCTGGATGGTACCAGGGCACCGATAGGCGGGCCGGGGCGCCGGCGCTACCGTGGAGCGGACGAGGGGGTCGGGACGCGATGAGACTGCTGCTGGGCGCCTTCCCGCCGGAACTGGGTCCCTACGTGGAGGCCCCGCCGCCCGGCTGGCGAATGGCGAGCACGGGCATCGGCGCCCTGCTCGCGGCGGCCGCCACCGCGCGCCTGGTGGAGGAGCTGCGTCCGGAGCGGGTGCTCTTCGTGGGGACCTGCGGGCACTACGACGACCGGCTGCGGGTCGGGGACCACCTCTTCGCCGCCGAGGCCCTGTCCTCCAGCCTCGCCGAGTGCCGGGGCGAGGCCTACCGGCCGGCCCTCGAGCGCACGCGGTGGCCCGCCACCTGGGAGCTTCCCCTGCCGGGGCACGGGGTCGTGGTGCCGCCGGCCATCACGCGGACCACCGAGGGCGCGGGCCTCCTGGGAAGGCTGGGCGCGGCGGAGCACCTCGAGCTTACGGGAGTCTACGCGGCCTGCCACGCCGTGGAGGTTCCCGTGGGCGCGGCCCTCGCGGTGGTCAACGCCGTGGGACCCGAAGCCCAGGCGCAGTGGCGGGCGAACCACGCCCAGGGCAGCCTGGACCTGCTCCGCCATCTCAGGGACCTCGGCGTCCTGCCGGCCTGACCAGCTCCGACGCGCCGCGGCCGTCCTCCACGCGCCACCCGCCCGGAACCGCCAGGACCCGCACGCCCAGGGATGGGCCCGAGACCCGGGGCGGTTCCAGGCCAAGGGTCCGGAAGGCCTGGAGGGTCTCGGGGTGGGGATGGCCGAAGCGGTTCCGCCGCCCGGCGGTGGCCAGGGTGAGGTCCGGACGGAGGGCCTCGAGCCAGGCCGGGTCGCTGCTGCTGCGGCTGCCGTGATGCCCGGCCTTGAGGAGGGTGCCACCCGGCCAGGGGCCGGGATCCCCCAGCGCGAGGAGGTCCCGTTCCTGGATGGCCAGCGCGTCCCCCATCAGCCAGAGCCTCCGGTCCCGCCAGGTCACCCGGAGCACCAGGGAGACCATGTTCGCGTCCTGGAGGGCCTCCAGGTCCAGGGGTGAGGGCGGCCATCGTGCGTCGAGGACGGCTTCACCCCGGGTCCAGCCCTGCCCCCGGTTCACGGGGATGGCGGGCGTGTCGGAGGGCCTGAAGGGTTCCCACGGGGCGGGATCCCGCAGGGCCGGAACCCTCGCTTCCCCCACGGGCCAGAGGCGCGCCAGGGTCCTCCAGCCGCCCGCGTGGTCACCGTGGGGATGGGTCACCACCAGGTCCAGGGGCTCCCGGACGCCCCGGCGGCTCAGTGCCTTCACGATGCGCCGGGCCGCCCAGGGACTGCCTCCGGTGTCCACCAGGGTCGCGGCCGCGCCGGGGTTCCTGAGCAGGAGCGCGTCCCCCTGGCCGACATCGATGGCCTCGAGCTCGAGGGTGGAGGGCGCGCGGCCCGTGCCCCGGAGGACCACGAGCGCCGCGGAGGCGAGCAGCGCCGCCACCAGGAGGGCGCGGGTCCGGCGGAGGACCGCCCGGGCGTGGGCCAGGGCGGGCCAGGCAGTGGCGAGGAGCAGCCAGGGCGCGAGCACGGCGGTGCAGAGGGGCTGGAGCCCCGCGAAGCGGGGCATCAGGGCGGTGCCGGTCCAGGCGAGCAGGGCCCCCGTCGCGTGGGTCAGCCCGGGGACGGGGACCAGGGTCAGCAGGAGGCACAGAGGCGTCAGGGCCGCGACGGCGGGAAGGACCACGAGGTTGGCGAGCACGCCCCACTTGGGAACCCCTCCGAAGAGCAGGGCGACCAGGGGCAGGGTGCTCAGCCAGGGGGCGGTGAGCCGGGCCGCCGGCGCGGCGGCGGGACCCAGCAGGGGGGCCAGCAGGCCCGCGAGCGGCTCCGCCCCCCAGAGCAGGCCCAGCAGCGCCCACCACGCGAGGAGGAAGCCGGGGTCGCAGCCCGCTCCGGGGTGGGCGAGGAGCCAGAGGAGGAGGGCCCCGTGCAGGGTGAGGACGGGGGGCAGGCGCCAGCCCTCCGTGCGCCCCAGGATCCACGCGAGGCCCATCAGCAGGCCGCGCCACACAGGGGCGGAGAGACCCACGGCCAGGGCGTAGGCCAGCCCGCCCAGGGCCGCGGCCAGGGCGGCGAGCCGGGGTCGCCGGCGGAGGACGCGCCGAGCCAGGAGCTCGAGCGCGGCGATGACGAGGCTCACCTGGAGCCCCGACACCACGAGGATGTGGAGGGTCCCGCTTTCCGCGAAGGGCGTGAGGGATTCCTCGTCCACCACCGGCAGGCCCAGGGCCAGGGCCCCCCACAGATCCCGGGCCGGCCCCGGTTCCAGGGGCAGGGCCTCGAAGCGACGGCGGACCCAGGTCTTCCAGGCCAGGGTCAGGGAGGGCCGGGCGGGTCCCAGCGTCGCGAGCTCGAGCGCCGAGGCGAGCCGGGCGCGCCGGGGCATCCCGTCGCTGCGGGCCCGCCAGAGCGGCCGCTCGGGGAGGAAGCGCGGGGCGGGGTCCACCGGCCTCAGGTCCTCCAGGAAGGCCACCGGGGTGCCGGGCCCGGGCGCGGGCTCGCCCTCGAGGGGGAGGGCCACCGGAAGCTCCAGCCCGGCGACCTCGGGAGGGGCCGTGAGGTGGATCCGTCCCTCCCTCCGCGTGCCGGCGGGCGTCCAGGGCTCCGCGACGAGGCCCTCCACCCGGAGGGGGCCTTCGGGCAGCCGCCGCTCCCAGCGCGCCCTCAGCGCCAGGTGGCCGCAGCACCCCCACGCGAGGGCGAGGGCGAGGGGCAGGACGGCAAACCTCGTGCGCAGGAGGGGGGAGGCCAGCAGCACGACCGCCCACCCGCCGACCTGGAGCCCGACGGGGAGATGGCCGTCCCACGCTTCCGGGAGGAGCCACGGGACCGCGCAGGCTGCCAGGAGCGCCCAGGGCAGCGCCCACAGGGCGGGGGACCCGACCCGACGCCACAGGGCTTCCCGGCTGAGCATCCCATCCTTGTACCAGAGCGACCCCGGGACCTTGCCTTGACAAGCGCCCCCCCAGGGTGGAGCCTCGGCAACGCCCCCACCCGCGAGAACCGCCCATGCGCACCCGCCCCCCTCCGCGCCCGGTCCGGACCGGGCTCGCCTGCCTTCTCTGCGCGGCAGGGCCGGCCCTGGCCGCCTGGTCCCCGAAGGTCCACGAGGCCCAGTCCCGCCTCGCGCTCCGGATGGTGCCTCCGAAGCTCCACGAGCTCCTCAAGCCCCACCAGGCCGCCCTGCTCGCCACGGCCCGGGGCCAGGCCAACGACAACCCTCCCTCGGTGGACGAGGTGGAGGAGCAGTTCCGACGCATCGTGTCCCTCAGCGAAGCCAAGGCGCCCCTGGATCGCCTCGCCGCCGAACTCGGCGTGCTGGCCCACCAGGTCCAGCTCCTGTCGGATCCCTCGGCCACCCAGGGCGTCACGGCCCTCCGGGAGGTCTTCGAGGCCTACACCGACGGACGGTTCAAGGACCTCGTCCTCACCCGGGAGCCCTTCTGGGCGGCCCGGGCCCCGCTGGACCCGCACCCGCCCCTCCTGCAGCTGGCCCGGACGAAGCTCGAGCGCCACGCGCACCTGGCCGAGCACTTCGACGCCTCCACGGGCCGTTCCATTGGACCCTGGGATGAATTGAGCGTGCCCTACGCCCAGATGCAGCTGGCTTTTTCCAGCGGCGTGAACGCCACGGCCAACCTCTGGACCCTGCTCTGGCGGGCCGTCGGCGACCTGTGGCTGGATCCCCGTTCCCGCGACCAGCGGAACCTTTCGACCCAGGTTCCGGTCCAACCGGCACAGGATCCCGGCCCCTAGGTTTTTCGACCCTCCGGGACTATCTTTGTGATCTCGCATCGCGACTTAACTTCGGGGAGCGCCTTCCATGGCCAACTACACGCGGCTCGGTTCCTACCTCCTGGCGAGCGAACTCACGGCTGATCCCATCGGCCGGATCCACCGCGGCATCGTCACCGTCGGCGGCAACTTCGACCGCCACGTCCTCGTCCGGACCTTCTTCGAGGAGATCCTGGGCGCGGGGTTCGCGCCCAAGCTCGCGGAGGCCTCGAAGATCCTTCCCCAGCTCGGCGGGTCCAAGGCCTTCGGGATGAACTACCGCATCGAGACGGGGAACCCGCCCCACGTCGTCTGCGATTACGTCCCCGGCCGCAGTCTCGCGCAGCTCCTCGACAAGGCGAAGCACGAGCAGATCCCCTTCGGCGTGGACCACGCCCTCTCCGTGCTCCAGGGCATCGCCCAGGGCATCATCCAGCTCCACGGCAAGGGGCTCAGCCACGGGCTGCTCTCCACCCACAGCGTCTGGGTGAGCTTCGAGGGCGCCGCGCAGATCCTGGACGCGCCCTTCAGCGGCATCCTCCACGGGCTGATGCCGAAGCTGCCCGTCACGCAGACCTCGCTCCAGTCCTACCTGAAGGACGGCCTGAACCCCCTCCAGCAGGACTTCTACAGCCTGGGCGCCATCCTCTACGAGCTGCTCACGCTGGACCGACTCCCCACGATGGGGGATCCCGGACCGTTCGTGCAGCGGGCGACCCTCAAGGCGGCCCAGGAGGACACGCCGGTGCCCCCGGAGATCCAGAACCTCATGGTGAGGCTCCTCGGCTTCGCGCAGCCCTTCGACAGCGTCGGCGCCTTCAACGCCGAGCTCGAACGCGTGCTCTACGACGGGGACTACAGCCCCACCACGTTCAACATGGCCTTCTTCATGCACACGCTGTTCCGGGAGGAGAACGACAAGGACGGCGCGGGCGTGAAGGCGGAGCAGGCCGACAATTACGCCGCCTACGCCATGGTCGCCTCCGGCGAGGGGCGCGGAGGGGAGGCCCACGCCGTGGACTTCGCCCAGGAGGAGGTGAAGTCCAAGAACAAGATCCTCGTCTTCGGCGGGGCCGCCGCGGCGCTGGTGATCGCGATCCTCGGCTTCCTGGCCTTCCGCCCCAAGGGCGAGAGCGAAGAGGTCAAGAAGATGCGCGAGACCCTCGCGCTCCTCCAGCAGCAGAAGGCCGAGGAGGACGCGAAGAAGGCCGCCCTCGCGGGCCAGGCCGAGGCGGCCAAGGCCAAGCAGGAGGAGCTGAAGCGGCAGGCCTCCGAGATGAAGGACGCCACCGAGAAGGCCAAGCTCCTCGAGCAGCTCGAGAAGGAGAAGCAGAAGCAGGCCGAGATCGAGCGGCAGCAGCGCGAGCTCGAGGAGTCCCGCCGGAAGCGCGAGCAGGCCCTGAGAGAGCAGCAGGAGAAGCTCATCGCCGCCAAGGCCACTCCGGCCCCGCCCCCGGCCCCGAAGCCCGAGCCGCCGAAGCCGGAACCGCCGAAGCCCACCGCCGCCGCTCCCGCGCCCACGCCCGCGGCGACCCCCGCGGCGACACCGGTCCCCCCGCCCCCCGCGCCCACGCCGACGCCACAGCCCGCCGCCGCCTCCGCGCCCCAGGTGGTGGAGGAGACGCCCGTCAGGATCGTCACCAAGGCCGGCGCCATCTTCCCCGCGCGGGCCAAGCTGCAGCGCTGGGAGGCCAACCGGGCCCACATGGTGCGCCTCAAGGTCTTCGTGGACAGCAACGGCAAGCCCCAGAAGTTCAACATCCTCGAAGGCGTGCCCGGCCCCTGGGGCTTCGACGAGGCGGCCCAGGACGCCGCGGCCCGCAGCACCTTCTCGCCCGCCATGCGCGACGGCAAGCCGGTGGGGGGCTGGATCGAGTTCACCGTCACCTTCCAGGCCCAGTTCGGCGGACGCTAGGACCCCCGGGACTCGGCCCGCCCGCCGCCCCCGTGTCCCGGGGGCGGCGCCGTCTCAGGCGCTGCCGTTCCGGGCCGCGCCGTTGGCCAGGCGGTCCACCCGCTCGTTCTCGGGATGTCCGGCGTGGCCGCGCACCCACCTCGTTTCGACCCTGTGGCGCGCCGCTTCCCTGTCCAGGGCCTGCCAGAGGTCGGCGTTGAGCACCGGCTGGCCGTCGGCCTTCCGCCAGCCCTTCCGTTTCCATCCCGGCAGCCATTCGGCGAGGCCCTTGAGCACGTACTGGCTGTCGCACCAGAGGCGCACGTCGCAGGGGCGGACCAGGGCCCGGAGGCCCTCCAGGGCGGCGGTGAGCTCCATGCGGTTGTTGGTGGTGTCCGCCTCGAAGCCCGAGGCCTCCTTCTCGACGTCGCCCTTCGACGTGCGGGTGCGCAGCAGGTAGGCCCAGCCGCCGGGCCCCGGGTTCCCGAGGCAGGCGCCGTCGCAGTAGAGGTCCACTTCCGTTCTCGAGGCCATGGCTTCCACGGTAGCGTGGGACATGGTCCCTGAACCCGTCCCGCCCGTGGTCCGCGTCCAGGAGGCGCCCCTCGACGCCGGGGCGCTGCGGGCCGCCGCGGCCGATCCCGCCGCCGGGGCCGTGGTGGTCTTCGAGGGCACCGCGCGGGACCACCACGAGGGCCAGGCGGTTGAAGACCTGGCCTACGAGGCCTACGCCCCCATGGCCGAGGCCGAGCTGGCCCGCCTCCGGAGCGAGGCGATGGCGCGCTTCGGGCTCCGCCGCTGCTTCATCCACCACCGCACGGGCGTGGTGCCCCTCCTCGAGGCCGCCGTGGTCATCGTCACGGCCTCGGCCCACCGGAAGGAGGCCTTCGAGTCCGCCCGGTGGCTGATGGACCGCATCAAGGAGACGGTGCCCATCTGGAAGCGGGAACGGTACCGGCAGGGCGGCGAGGCCTGGGTGGAAGGCCAGGTCCGCCGGACCTGAGGCCCCAGGCCGGAATCACCGAGATATTCCTGGATTCCACCGCGTCCCGGCCCCATGCTGGAGGACTTGCGCGAGGAGCGAACCATGGCTCACGAAGGCCACGAGCACGGACCGGACTGCAACCACGAGCACGACGATTCCTTCGAGATCGAGGTCGTGGAGCTCGAGGACGAGAACGGCGAGAAGGAGGAGTTCGCCATCCTCGAGGAGGTGGACTTCGAAGGCCGCCACTTCTGCGTCCTGGCGCCGCTGCAGGAGGTCCAGGCCCAGAGCGAGGGCAAGCTCAGCGAGGAGGAGGGACTCTCCCTCGAGATCTTCGAGGTGAAGGACGACATGTTCACGCCCCTCGAGGACGAGGAGCTGGCCGAGCGCCTCATGACCCACCTGGACGAGATGGCCGCCAAGCTCGCCGAAGAAGAGGACAAGGACTGACCGGCTAGAATCGTCTCGAGCGAGGCCCCCGCTCGGGGGCCTCGCGCTTTCTGGAGCGGGCGTGGCGCAACTGTGGGTGGACGCATTCTCGGGCCTTTCGGGGGACCTCTGGGTGGGCGGCTTCCTGGCCCTCGGCGTCCCGGAGCCCGAACTGCGCGCCGTCCTGCGGCGCCTGCCCTTCGACGACCTGGACCTCCGCGTGGAGGCGGTGATGCGCTGCGGCGTCCAGGGCCTCAAGGCCAGCGTGCTCATCGGCGGCCGGGTGGACGCCGGCGGGCCGCGCCTGGAACTGCCGCAGGGCGCGAAGCGGGCGCTGCGGCGCCACGTGGTGCCGAAGCCGGGCGCGCACGTCCACGGCCTGCGGTGGGTGGAGGTGGACGCCCTGCTCAGGGACCGTCTGGATCCCCGCATCGCGGAGGTGGCTCGCGGCGCCTTCCTGAAGCTGGCCCAGGCCGAGGCGCGGGTCCACGGGATGCCCCTCGAGGAGGTCCATTTCCACGAGGTGGGCGTGAAGGACAGCATCGCCGACGTGGCCCTGGCGGCGTCGGGCTGGGTGCTCCTGGGGGAACCGGCGGTGCATGTCGGCCCCGTCGCCCTGGGGACGGGCCGCACGCCCATGGCCCACGGCAACTATCCGATCCCCGGCCCCGCCACCCTGAATCTCCTGGACGGCTTCGAACTCGTCCCCGGCGCCGCGCCGGACGGCAAGGAGCTCACCACGCCCACCGGCGCCGCGCTCGCGGCGCAGCTCGCGACCTCCAGGCGCGCCCCCCGGCGCTTCATCCCGCGGCGCAGCGCCTTCGCCGCCGGAGGGTGGGACTTTCCGGACAGCCCCAACGTCGCGCGTTTCGTGCTGGGCGAGGTGCCCGGCGCGGACCAGGCCCTGCTGCAGGTGGAGACCAACCTCGACGACGCCACGCCCCAGCAGGTGGCCCACGCCCAGGCGCGGCTGCTGCAGGCCGGCGCCCTGGACGCGTGGGTGACGGCCGCGACCTTCAAGAAGGGCCGCAGCGGCTGGGTGCTGGGGATGATCGTCGAGCCGTCGAAGACGGAGGCGCTGACCCAGGTCCTCGTGGCGGAGCTGCCCACCCTCGGCCTGCGGATGTGGCCCCTCCAGCGCCTGGAGGCGGAGCGGGCCTTCATCGCCACGGACGTCGAGGGCCAGGCCGTGGCCGTGAAGGAGGGCCGGTGGCCCGGCACGACCACCCGCCAGCCGGAATTCGAGGACGCGGCGCGGGCCGCGAAGGCGCTCGGGAAGCCCCTCCGCGAGGTCCAGGCCTCGGCGAAGCGGAGGAAGGGCTGATGCTCCCGGATGCCCTGCGCTTCGAGGGCCGCGTGCTCTTCCTCAGCGAGGACCCGGACAAGGTGGCCCGCCAGCTCCAGGGCGAGGACCTGGACCTCGAGGAGGCCCAGCCCCTGCGCGCCCAGATCAGCACCGACGAGATCACGCCCGCCTTCATCTGCTACCACTTCGACGAGAAGCTGGGCGACTTCCCCTACCTCGGGCTGAAGTGCGGCGACGCCTTCCCCTGCCGGGAGGGGCTCGTGAAGGCCGGCGGCTTCGCCGTCTCCGTCTCCGGGGCCCGGCGCGGCAAGGGCAGCAGCCGGGAGGCCTCCCCCTACGCGGAGCTGTGCGCCGGCATCCGGCTCGTCATCGCCGAGAGCTTCGAGCGCATCTACCGCCAGAACTGCCAGAACCTGGGCCTCCTCACGAGCACCGACTTCGGGCTGATCGAGCGGATCCGCCAGGGCGAGGCGATCCCGCTTCCCGAGTTCAACGAAGGGTTGGACCTCATCACGGCCGAGATCGTCCGCCGCGGCGGCCTTTTCGCCTTCAACGCCGCGCGCCTCGGGGGCGAGGTCGACGTGCCCGTGCCCGCCCACGCGCCCGGTTCGATGACCCTGGCGGAGAAGATCCTCGCGCGCCACGCCGTGGTGGACGCGAAGGCGGGCCGCGTGGGTCTCAGCTGCGTGCGTCCCGGGGACGGCCTCTTCGTGAAGGCGGACTGGCGCTTCTCCCACGAGTACGTCACGCCCATGGCCGCGAGCTTCCTGGAGCAGGCCCTGGGCGACGTGCCGCTGCGGGAGCCCGCCTCCATCCTCGCCTTCCGGGACCACCTGACCTTTCTGCACCACAGCATGGCCGCCGAGCACCGCGCCCAGGGCCTGCTGGAGGTCGCCCGGCGGCTGAAGGACGTCCAGGAGGCCTTCTGCGCGAAGCACGGCATCCGGCTGCACGGGGAGCTCGCGGGCGGCGACGGCAGCGAAGGCATCTGCCACAGCCTCATGGCCGAGCGCTACGCCCTGCCCGGACAAGTGGTGGCGGGCACCGACAGCCACACGCCCCACGCCGGGGCCCTGGGCTGCCTGGCCTTCGGCGTGGGCACCACGGACATCGCCAACGCCTGGATCACCGGCGACGTGCGCGTCACGGTGCCGCCCACGGTCCGCGTCGTGCTCGACGGCGCCCTGCGTCCCGGCGTCTCGGCCAAGGACGTGGTGCTGCACCTCCTGGCCCAGCCCTTCATCCGCGAGGGCCGGGCCATCGGCCACGTGATCGAGTACCAGGGCGAGGCGCTCCGGACCTTGGATACCGACGAGCGGGCGACGCTCACCAACATGGCCGCCGAGATCGGCGGCTTCACGGGCCTCGTGGCGCCGGACGAGGAGACCGTCCGTTTCGTGAAGGCGCGGCGCGGGGTGGACGTGGCGATCGAGGCGTGGATGCGCTCCGACGAGGACGCGGACTTCGCCCACACGATCCGCGTGGACTGCGCGGCACTGGGGCCGATGCTGGCGCGCCCCGGCGATCCCGGGAACGGCGTGGCCCTCGCCGATCTGGAGGGCGAGGTCCGCATCGACATCGCCTACCTGGGCAGCTGCACCGGCGGCAAGCGGGAGGACCTGCGGCGGGCCTATGAGGTCGTGAAGGCCGCCGCCGCCGGGGGCCGGCGCGTCCCCGGGCACGTCCAGTTCTTCGTCCAGTGCGGCAGCGAGGACGTGCGGCGCTTCGCGAAGGAGCATGGCTGGATCGAGGCCTTCGAGGCCGTGGGCGCCACCGTGCTGGGCAGCTCCTGCGGCGCCTGCATCAACGCCGGTCCCGGCGTGAGCGCGTCGAAGGACCAGGTGACCATCAGCGCCATCAACCGCAACTTCCCCGGCCGCAGCGGGCCCGGACAGGTCTGGCTGGCGAGTCCGGCCACCGTGGCGGCCAGCGCGCTGGCGGGACGGATCCGCGGGGCGGAGGCTGCTACTCCAGCCAGCGCATGAACCGGAAGGCCAGCTTCGCGAGCCATCCTTCGTAGGGCGGCTTCGTGAAGCCGATGGGGTCGTACCAGCCGGCCTCCAGCACGGCGCGTTGGTGGCTGAAGACGCGGAAGCCGTGCTCGCCGTGGTAGGCGCCCAGGCCGCTGGGGCCGCGCCCGCCGAAGGGCAAGGCGGGATTGCCGAGGTGCAGGACGGTGTGGTTGACCGCCGAGCCGCCGGCGCGGGTGTCGCGAAGCCAGGCCTCGGCCTCCGCCCCGCTTCCGGTGAAGACGTAGCTGGCCAGGGGCTCGTCCAGGCCGCGGAGGATAGCCAGGGCCTCGGCATGGTCCTTGTAGGCGATCACCGGCAGGGGCGGGCCGAAGATCTCCTCCCGCATGAGCGGGCTGTCCAGGGGCACGGCGCGCACCACCGCGGGCGCCATGCGCAGCCGGGCCTCGTCCACCTCGCCGCCGAAGACCCGCTCGCCGCCCCCCTTGGCCAGCAGGGCCTGCTGCCGCTCGAAGGCCGGGCGGTCGATGAGCTTCCCGTAGCCCGCGCTGGCCAGGGGGTCCGCGCCGAAGAGCGCCTCGACTTCGGCTCGCAGGCGCTCCAGGAAGGGCCGCTCGAGGGCTTCGGGCACGAGCACGTAGTCCGGCGCCACGCAGGTCTGGCCGGCGTTGATCCACTTGCCCCAGGCGATGCGCTTCGCGGCGAGGTCCAGGTCCGCGCCCTCCGTGACCAGGGCCGGGCTCTTGCCGCCCAGCTCCAGGGTCACCGCGGAGAGGTGCTTCGCGGCGGCCGCCATCACGAGGCGGCCGATGCGGGTGGAGCCCGTGAAGAACAGGTGGTCGAAGGGCAGGTCCAGGAGGGCCTGGGCCACCTCCGGGCCGCCGGTGAAGACCGCCACCTCTTCCTTCGGGAAGGCCGTCCCCAGCATCTCGGCGAGGACCCGCTCGGTGGCGGGGGCCTTCTCCGAGGGCTTGAGGATGATGGTGTTCCCGGCGGCGAGGGCGCCGATGAGGGGCACCAGGGTGAGGAAGACCGGGTAGTTCCAGGGCGCGAGGATCAGCACCCGGCCCCGGGGCTCGAAGCGGACGCGGCTGCGGGTGCCCAGCAGCAGCAGGGGCGTGCCCACGCGCCGGGGCTTCATCCAGCGGCCCACCTTCCGCAGGGCCAGGTTCAACTCCATCCAGGTCGTGTGGAGCTCCGTGAGGTGGGCCTCCTCGGCGCACTTCCCGAGGTCCTCCGCGAGGGCGCGGAGCAGGGCCGGGCGCGCGGCCTCCATGGCCTCCTTGAGGCGCCGCAGCCGGGCCCGCCGGGCGGCGGGATCCTCCGCCGAGTGGACCCACCGCCGGGTCGACTGCGCCTCGAAGGTCGCGCGGATCTCCTCCAGCAGGGCGGGGGGGCAGCCTTCCGGGTTCGCCATGGCTACCAGGATAGGGTCCCGGCGCCGAGGCCGGGCCGGGGATTCATCCAACGCGCCATGGCGGGAAGCCCGCCCCTCTGACACAGTAGAGGCACTTCAACCCAGGACGCGCCGCCATGATGATCCCCCAGCTGCTGCTCCGGAAGCTCTACACCTACGGGTCCCTGCGCAACACGGCCGAGGGGCTGGAGTTCAGCCTGAAGAACCGGCTCAACGACGTGACCCTCACCCGGGTGGTGAAGGTGCGCCTGGATGCCATGGACATCCCGGCTTCGGAGCTCCAGATCGACGTCGGCGACGGGAAGTGGATCCCCGCCACCGCCATCACCGAGGGGCGGCCGGAGACACTCCCCCTGAAGGCCGTGGCCTTTCTCCGCGCCCCGGGCAAGCAGGCCGGCGAGGGCATGCACAAGCTGGAGATCACGCTCGAGGTGAAGGGCATGGGCCAGCTCACCATCAAGGTGGAGGACAACCCCGCCAAGTCCGCGCCCCCGGCGGTGACCGTGCCCCTGGACAAGGAGGACAACTACTCCCCCGAGATCGTCGCCGCGCGCCAGAAGTTCATCGAGGAGTACAGCAAGGTGCAGCTCAGGCACCTCAACAAGTACTCCTTCGACCCGGCCGTGACGAAGGGCAACATCGAGAACTTCACCGGCGTCGCCCAGGTGCCCCTGGGCTTCGCGGGGCCCCTGCGGGTGAACGGCGAGCACGCCAACGGCGAGTTCATCATCCCCCTCGCCACGGCGGAGGGCACGCTGGTGGCCTCCTACAACCGCGGCATGAAGGTGCTGAACCTGAGCGGCGGCGTGACGACGACGGTCCAGGGCGACCACATGCAGCGCGCGCCGGTCTTCATCTTCGACAGCGCCCGGGAGGCCCGGGAGTTCCGCAAGTGGGTCCACGCCCACATCGACGACCTGCGGCGGGAGGCCGAGGCCACCACCCGCAGCGGCAAGCTGGACTACTTCGACAGCTTCCTGGCCAGCAAGTTCTGCTACCTCCGCTTCAACTTCACCACCGGCGACGCCGCGGGCCAGAACATGGTGGGCCGGGCGACCTACGCCGCCTGCAGCTGGATCCTCGAGCACAACAAGACCATCCGGCGCTTCTTCCTGGAATCCAACATGGCCACGGACAAGAAGGCCTCCCAGGTGAACGTCATGCGCACCCGCGGCAAGCGGGTCACCGCCGAGTGCACCGTCAAGCGCGACGTGCTCATGAACGTCATGCGCGTGGAGCCCGAGAGCCTGGCCTACCACTGGGGCGTCTCCAACGTGGGCTCCATCCTCTCCGGCGCGAACAACAACGGCGCCCACTCCCCCAACGGCATCACCGCCATGTTCATCGCCACCGGCCAGGACGTGGCCAACGTCTCGGAAGGCACCTCGGCCATCCTCTACACGGAACTGACGCCCGAGAAGGACCTCTACATGAGCATCACGATCCCTTCCCTCATCGTCGCCACCCACGGCGGCGGGACGGGCCTGCCCACCCAGCGGGAGTGCCTCGAGATCCTGGGCTGCTTCGGCGCGGGGAAGGTGAAGAAGCTGGCGGAGATCGTCGCCGGCGTGGTGCTGGCCGGCGAGCTGAGCCTGGGCGCCGCCATCTCGAGCCTGGAGTGGGTCTCCTCCCACGAGGAATATGGCCGCAACCGCTGAAGAAGCCCTGGAGGCCCGGGGCGCGTCGGCCCCGGCGGACCCGGAGGCCCTGCTCCGGGAGAGGGGCTTCGAGATCCTCAAGGTGGGCCGCCCGGAAGGGCTGGTGCGCCGCTTCTTCACCACGGCGCGGCACTTCACGGGCCTGCTCTTCGGCGGCCTCCTGGCCCTGCGCCGCCAGCGCAACGAAGAGAACGCACCCGGGCTCCTCAAGCGTCTCGGACTCTGGTGGGTCACCCTCCCCGCGCGGCTGCTCGTCGCCCGGGACCTGCGCAACGAGCCCTTCCCGGTGCAGCTGCGGCGCCGCCTGGAGCGGCTGGGCCCCACCTACATCAAGCTCGGCCAGATCCTCAGCCTGCGGGAGGACCTGCTGCCCAAGAGCGTCACGAGCGAGCTGAAGCACCTCCTCAACCGCCTCCCGGTGGTGCCGCTGCCGGTGCTGGCGAAGATCATCGAGGGGGACCTGAAGCAGCCCGTGGACGAGGTGTTCCTCGCCATCGACCCGATTCCCCTGGGCTCCGCCTCCATCGGGCAGACCCACAAGGCCACGACGAAGGACGGGGACCGGGTGATCCTCAAGGTGGTCAAGCCGGGCATCCGCAAGACCCTGGAGCGGGACGCCAGGCTCCTGCGCATGTTCGGCAGCCTGGCCCAGCTCTTCATCCCGCGCTACCAGCCCCGGCAGGTGATCCACGAATTCGTGGCCTACACCCTGCGGGAGGTGGACCTGCGCCTGGAGGCCGACAACGCCGAGACCTTCTCGGCGAACTTCACCGACGTGCCGGACGTGGTCTTCCCGAGGATCTACCGCGCCTACAGCGGCAGGAACGTGCTCTGCATGGAGTTCTTCGACGGCATCGCCCCGGACAGGCCCGAGGCCCAGGAGCTGCCGGAGGAGCAGCGGCGGCACCTCACGGACCTGGGCGCCATGTCCATCATCCGCATGCTCTACCGGGACGGCTTCTTCCACGCGGACCTGCACCCGGGCAACCTCATCATCCTGCCGGGCCCCAAGGTGGGCTTCATCGACCTGGGCATGGTGGGGCGCCTGGACGAGGACCTGCGCCGGGCGCTCCTCTACTACTACTTCGCCCTGGTGATGGGGGACGGCGAGAACGCGGCCCGCTACCTCACCGCCATAGCGCGGCCCGGCGACGGGGCGAACCCCAACGGATTCCGCCGGGACGCCACCGAGATCGCCAACCGCTGGAAGCGGTCTTCCAACTTCGACGAATTCAGCCTGGGCCAGCTCATCCTGGAGTCCCTGTCCAAGGGCGCCGAGCACGGCATGTACTTCCCGGTGGAGATGGTGCTGATGGTGAAGGCCCTGGTCACCTTCGAGGGGGTGGGCAACGTGCTGCTGCCGGGCTTCGACGTGGCGGAGGTGAGCAAGAAGCACATCCGCACCCTCTTCATCCACCAGTTCAGCCCGATGCGCTTCCTCACCGAGGGCATGCGGGGCGTGCCGGACCTGGTGGACGCCATGGCCAAGATGCCCCTGCTGGTGACCGACGGCCTGAAGGTGCTGGAGCGGCTGTCGCGGCAGCCGAGCGAGAACCCGCTCTCGGGCCTGCGGGGCACGCTGATCGCCGGCTCCTGCCTGGTGGCGGCGGCGGTGTCCATGGGCTTCAAGGCCCCATGGCCCGTCTGGTCGGCGCTCTTCCTCATCGCCTTCCTCCTCGCCGTGCGGAAGAAGTGACCATGCGGACCCGGGTCAGTTCCAGCGACGCCATCTGGCTCCAGGAGACGCCGGAGAACCTGATGGTCATCAACGCGGTCCTGATCCTCGACCGCATGGATCTCGCCACCTTCCGGGACACCTTCCATGCACGGCTGCTGAAGGATGACCCCGCGGGGCGCCTCACGCGGCTGCGGTCGCGGATCGTCGGCAAGGGCGCCGCCGCCCACTGGGAGGTGGATCCGGACTTCTCGGTGGAACGGCAGATCTTCGCCCCCGAGGGGGAGGAGCCCACCACCCTGGACGCCCTCCAGGCCTTCGTCGGGCGGGAGGCCTCGCGCCCGCTGCCCGCCGACCGCCCGCCCTGGCAGTTCCAGCTGGTGGAGCACTTCGAGGGGGACGCGAGCGCCCTCGTGGTCCGCATCCACCACAGCATCGCCGACGGCATGGCCCTGGTCTCCCTCATGTTCAACCTCATGGATCCCCTGGGGCCGGATCCCGGGGGCCGCAGCCTCCACCTCCGGCCCAGCGGCGGCAGCAAGGTGGGCGCCGGCCTGGGCGCGGCGCTGCGCATCGGCCTGGGGGCGCCGGGAGTGCTCCTGAGCCGCCTCCTCTGGCGCGCGGACCGGCACGCCCTGCACGGCCCGAAGCTGTCGGGTCGCAAGCAGGTGGCCTGGACGGCGCCGCTGGACCTGCACGTCATCAAGGCCGCCAAGGACCGGCTCGGGGCCACGGTGAACGACGTGCTGATGGCGGCCGTCTCCGGGGCGCTCACCCGCCACCTCGCCCCCAGCCTGGGCGAAGCCTTGAAGGACCTCCGGGTCTCCATGCCGGTGAACGTGCGGCCCCTCCACGAGCCGCTGGTGCTGGACAACCGCTTCGCGGCGGTGCCGCTACGCATCCCGGCGGGCCTGATGAGCCTGGAGCGGCGCATCGAGCTCGTGAAGGTGACCATGGACGGCCTCAAGCGCTCCGCGGCGCCGGTGGTGGTCTTCGGGCTCCAGAAGGCGCTGCTGGCCTTCCTGCCGGACGCGGCCAGCCGGGGCCTGATCGACTTCCTGGCCAACAAGTGCACGGCGGTGGTGACCAACGTGCCGGGCCCCCAGCAGGACATCAGCCTGGCGGGGCGGAAGGTGTGCGGGATGCTCTTCTGGGTGCCCCAGCGCGCCGACATCGGGATCGGCATCTCCATCCTCAGCTTCGCGGGGAAGGTGCAGGTGGGCGTGATGGCGGACGCGAACCTGATGGAAGACCCGCACCACCTGGTGCATGCCTTCGAGGCGGAGTTCGAGGCGCTGAAGCAGCTCGCGTGAGTCCCCCCACACCCCGTCCCGGCTGTTGAGGCAGACTGGGCGGACGATGCCCCCCCGGAGGCCCTCCTTGCGCAGCCTGCTCTTCCTGACCGTGTGCCTCGTCCTCCCGGCCGCCGCCCAGCCGGCCAAGCCTCCCGCAGAAGCGGATGCGGCCCGCAAGGCCGCCCAGGCCTTCTATGACTGGTATGCCCCGATGGCGATGAAGAGCTCGAAGGAGCCCGCCTTCGAGCGCGCCCTGCGGGAGCGCAGCGCCGCACTGAGCGAGGATCTCGCGAAGGCCCTGGCCGCGGATGCCGCTGCCCAGAGGGCCGTGCCAGACGACATCGTCGGCCTGGACTGGGATCCCTTCCTCAACGCCCAGGATTCCTATCCGCGCTACCAGACGGGGACGGTGACCGCGAAGGAGGGCGCCTTCCTCGTGGCCATGCACGGCGTGGTGTCGGGGAAACGGATCGGCGAGGCGGTCTTCGTGGTGGAGATGGTGCCGAAGGGGGGGCGGTACCTCCTCGCGAACGTCCGTGGCGCGAAGGGCGGGGATCTGATGACGTCGTTGCGGCAGCTGGCGGAGGAGCGGAGGAAGACGGGGAAGAAGTGAGGGGAAGGAGGGAGGGGAAGAAGGGGGAGGAGGCTCGTGGCACCTGTCCCGGCCTCGAGGGCCCTGGACGCGCTTCGCTTGTCTGGCACCTCGGGTTGGCGAGAGCCGCAAAGGGCGCGGCTCTCGCCAACCCGAGGTGCTTTTTCAAGGTCAACGTCAAGGTCAAGGTCAACACCTTGTTCGTTCGAGCCTTGGGTTTTGAAGTTGACCTTCAAGGAGTGCTCGCGTCCACCGCGGCGGCCTTTTGCCGCGGCGGACACGAGCACCGCCAAGCGATAGCGTGTATGTTTCGGTCGTCCCCGGGGGTATGTTCCCTTCAGCCCCGCGGCCGGGGTCTTTGACACGGGAGCAGGGCGGAGGGGGGATGAGGCCGGAAGCGTAGCTGGAACCTTGATTCCGTTGCCGCGATTGAGCCCTCCCCCTCCTCGTGCTCCACCGAAGGCCCGGACACCATCTCGGACGAATCCGAATTCACATGCTGGGGCAGGTGGGCACTTGCTTGTGCCTCCGTGAGGAGGAACGCCATGACCATACACCCAACCCGTTGGCTCGGGCTCGACATCTCCTCGGCGACATTTGACGCCGCGTTAGGGGTCGAAGGTTCTGCCCCGGAACTCCGGGCCGACGTCCACAACCACCCCCGAACGCGGGCCGGGATCCAAGCCTGCCTGGACCAGGCCGGCGAGGTTGCCGGTGTGGCGCTGGAGTCGACTGGCCGCTTCAGCCAGGAGGTGGCCGAATGGCTAAGGGAAGTCCGGCCGGGTCTCCGCGTGTGCGTTCTGAACCCGATGCAGGTCAAGGCCTTCGGACGATCCCTTGCTGTCCGGAACAAGAACGACCGGATCGACGCGCGGGTCATTGCCTGTTTCGCGGCGTCCCACCGCCCCGAAGCGAGCTGGGTCCCAGAGCCGGAGCGGATGCGGCTGAGGGAACTGCTCCACGAACGGGAAGCCCTGGTCCAGATGCTCGCCGACACCCGGAAGCGACCCAATTCGGGCCAGTCCGACCTGCTCACTGACGTGCGGGAAGGCCTCGAGCGCCAACTGAAGGATGCGATCTCTCGGATCGAGGCCGGGATCCACGACTTGATGGATGCGCACCCTGCCATGAAGGCCGACATGAGGAGGCTGATGACCATTCCGGGGATCGGCCCCATCGTCGCCATCAGCGTGCTGGCCATTTGGGGGACCTCCGCCGGTTCCAGCGGGCCAGGCAGCTGGGGGCTTACGTGGGTGTCTCGCCGAGACAACGGCTGTCAGGGACTTCCGTGCGCGGCAGGACCCGGATGTGCAAGCAGGGCAACAGCCGGATCCGCCAGTTGCTCTACCTCGCGGCCATGGCCTCCCTGCGCAGCGATGGGCCAATGAAAGCCGTGTTCGATGAGCTGGTCGCCCGGGGCAAGGCCCGGAAATCCGCGCTGGGAGCCGTGATGCGTCGGCTGCTCCTGCTCATGAGAGCCCTCCTCGTGCACGAGATGGACTACCGAGCGGATTACCCTTCCGGCCCCATTCCCGCGGCGTCCTGATCCATCCACCTTTCCCTTCGTATCGGCAGCAACAAGCCTCCGGGGCAGGCGGACAAAGCCTCAGCGGGACCGCGAAAGGCCTGACAGCGCCTTTCCTGGCGGGCCTTTCGCGTCCTTGTCCGCCTGCCCCGGAGGCGCATCCTCACCTGGCGAAGGGAAAGGGGGTTGCGCGCGACCACACCATCACGGCAGGTCGGGAGACGGCCCCTTCGACCCTCCACACCCGAATACGAGGAGCGGCCCAGGTGTTCGTCCCGCCTCACCCTCGCGGCGGACACGAGCACCGGCAAGCGATAGCGCGCCAGGTCGGAGCGCGGCTCCCTCGATCGATCAGACCGGACGACGCGGAGCGGCCCCGGTTTTTCGATCCGGCTCATCCCCGCCCAGGAATCACGTGCCACAGCACCGCCGCCACGTGGCACGCGCTGCCGGCCATCACCCACCCGTGCCACACCGCATGGTGGAACCTCAACCCGCGCCAGGCGTAGAACGCCGCGCCCGCCGTGTAGCAGGCGCCGCCTCCGAAGAGCCACGCCAGCCCGCCGGGGCTGAGCGCCCGCCACAGGGGCACGATGGCGATGACGATGAGCCAGCCCATGGCGAGGTAGACCATCAGGCTCAGGGCCGAGATGCCTTTCGGCATCTTCCGCGCGGGCTCCGCGATGCCATGCAGGTGGTCCACCGGCGGCGGCGCGGGGAGGGGCAGCCAGATCCCGTAGGCCACGGCCTTGAGGGTCACTCCCAGCACCGCCAGGCCCCAGATGACGCCGAAGAGGCTCCAGCCCCAGGCGCCCTTCAGCACCGCGAGGCAGAAGGGCGTGTAGGTGCCGGCGATGAGCAGGTAGATGGCCGCGTGGTCCAGGATCTTGAAGACCTTCTTGGCCCGCGGCCCGCGCAGGGCGTGGTACAGCGTGCTCATGAGGTAGAGCAGCACCAGGGTGGACCCGAAGAGGGCCGCGCCCACCACGTGCCGGGCGGTGCCGCGCAGGGCGGCGAAAGTCACCATCAGGGCCAGGGCGGCGATCGCCAGGGCCGTGCCGAAGCCATGCGTGAGGGCATTGGCGCGCTCCTCGGCCCGGTCCTGGAACCGCGTCGGTCCCCTCACCGGAGGCTCCCGCCGCTCAACTGGCCGCCCGGCGCTTCGGGGGCGCGAGGCCGCGTTCGAGTTCCGCGAGGGCCTGGCCCAGGCGGTCCGCCACCGGCGTGCGGAGGTCCGGCGGGGTGGCGTCGATGCTGTCCCAGACGCTGCGGGCCTCGTCGTTGATGACGTCCAGGCGCAGGCCGAGGCGGTGCCGCGCGAGCTTGGCCCCGATCTGCTGCTCCCGCCGGCGCAGGGTGGCCCGCGTCGCCCGGTAGCCGATCTCGCAGACCTCGCGGCGCGCCGCGAAGCTGAAGATGTTGCTGAAGAAGAGGCGCGACTCCTCCTTGGGCGGTTCGAAGAAGGCGATGTCGGCGTCGGGGAAGGTGGTGCGGTAGCGCGCCATGCCCACCTTCATCCGCGAGTAGATGAGGGTCCGCAGGGTCTGGGAGAGCACCGAGGGCAGCCCGCCCCGCTGGATCGCGCCGGGGCCGGCCTTCTCCAGCACCTCGCCGTGGAGGGCGTCCACGGGGACGAGGGGATTGACGCAGAACAGCAGCTCCGCGCCGTGCTCCAGGCCCACCGAGGCGTGCAGGGTCTTGAGCAGCACGCCGTCCACGCACATGCGCCCCTCGATCTCCACCGGCAGGTACATGCCCGGGAGGGCGGTGCTCGCCTGCACGGCCTTGGAGATCGGGACGTGGTCCAGCCCCTTGTCCCCGAACACCACCGCGGTGCCGTTCTCCAGGTCCGTCGCCACCACCAGCAGCTTGTGGCGCAGTTTGCGGAAGTCGTCGGTGCGGCCCCCGCGGGAGAACGACTTGTGGAGGTAGCGGGCCAGGGCCGCGTTGTCGAAGAGGCCCAGGGGCAGGGCGCGGCCCAGGCGGGCCAGGGAGTGGAAGAGGGTCTGCTCGGCGGGGGCGCGCCCAACCTGGAAGAGGGCGTCCGCCAGCAGGCCCGGCAGCTTCGTGCTGCTCTTGAGCCAATGGGCGTAGGCCGGCATGAAGAGCACCGACGGGTCGAAGGGCGGCCCGCCGTCCTCCTCGGTGGCGAGGCCCCGCACCAGGTCCGTGGGCGTGCGCCCGTTCACCAGGTGCGCGGCCATGAAGGCCCCGGCGCTCACCCCCACGTAGACGTGGAGGTCGTTGAGGTCGAGGCCCTCGATGCACTCCTCGAGGGCCTTGAGCGCGCCCACCTCGTAGAGCCCGCCCAGGGGCCCTCCGGCCGCCAGGGCGAGGCCGATGCGATGCTTCCTGGCGGCGCGGGGGCTGGGGCGGTGCGGGCTGTCCTGGCCCATGGCGGACCTCAGGCCTGGGCGGCCGGCTTGGCCTTGGCGGCCTTCCTCGGGGCGGGCTTGGCCTCGGCCTTGGCCTTGGCCACGGCCTTGGTGAGCTCCTCGACGCGCTTGGTCAGGGTGACGATCTCCGAGCGGGTGGGCACGCCCAGCTTCTGCATGGCGCTGGCGAGGCCGGCCTCGAGGGGAGCGGCCAGGTTCTTCACGGCGCCCTTGGCCTCGTCCTTCAGCTCCACGGCGCGCTCGCCGAGCTCGGCCAGCTTCGCCTTGTTCTGCTTCTCGACGGCGGTGCCCTTCTTCACGAGCTGCTGGAAGACCTTGCCGCCCTCCTCGCCGGCCACGGAGAAGGCCCCGAGGCCCGCCAGCCAGATCTCGCGCGCCGATTCCTTGACCTTCGCCGCGCCGTCGTTCTTGGTGTTCTTCTTGGTCGCCATGGTTTGCTCCTGGCATCCGGCCACGGGCCGGGAGTGGTGTGGTTCAGCGGCGGACGGGGCGCCGCGCCCCCTTGGTGTTCCGGCCCTTGCTGCCTGCGCCGTTCGCGGCGCCCTTCCGGGTCTGCTTCGTCTGCTCGAGATCGGCGAGGGCGGCCTCCAGCTCCGCCAGCCTCGCCTTCAGCTGGTCCATGTCCTGCTGCAGGGGCCCGGCGAGGGCCACCTTGTCGAGGGAGGACTGGACCAGCCGCTCCACCCCCGCCTGGACCTGCCCGACGCGCTCGTTGAAGGCCTCATGGCCCCGGCGGATGACGTCGTGCAGGAAGGCGGTGGGGAGGATGGAGTGGCCCCGCTTGTGGTCCTCGAAGAGGGTCTGGGCCAGCACCTGGGCGGTGACGTCCTCGCCGGTGGCGCTGTCGAGGACCTGGATCTCCTGGCCCTCCCCGATCCACTCGGAGATCTCCTCCAGGGAGACGTAGCGGCTCTCTTCGGTGTCGTAGAGCTTCCGGCTGCCGCCTCCATAGCGCTTGACCACCCGGATCATCGGGATCCCTCCGGACTCCAATTTGCCGCATTGCGGAAAACGCGCAAGGGGGAATTTCCGCAGTGCGGCAAACTACCCCGGGTCAGACCCCGGCCCGCGCCCCGGAGCGGGCCAGCACCAGCGCGCCCAGATCCTCCAGGGCCTGCAGATCCGACGGCGGTCTCCCCAGCAGGGGGAGGTCCACGACCGCGGGTCCCGAAGCCAGGCGCGCGCGGAACTGGGCGAGGCCCCGGGCGTCCCGGGCGCCGAGGTGGCGCAGCAGCGCGATGCCGGCGCCCTCGGCACCGGCGGCCTTCGGCACCTCCGGATGGGTCTGGTTCACCAGCACCGGTCCCAGGGGATGGCCGGCCTCCTTGAGGCGGCGGAGGAAGAACATGGCGTCGGGGATGCGCTCCTCGCCGGCGCCGGTGACCAGCACGAAGAGGGTCTCCGGCGAGCGCAGCAGGCTCCGCACCGCCTCCGCCCGCTCCCGGAAGCCGTCGAAGAGGGGTGCGAAGTCCCGGATGAACTCCACGAGGTCCATGAGGAAGCCCCGCCCGATGAGGCGGTCGGCGTAGGCCTCCACGCTGCGGGCGGCCATGCGCATCAGGAAGGTCCGGTCCTGCTTCTCCCACCACGGCTTCGCGGCGGCCTTCACGGGCCGGGCGTCGAGGAAGCGGATGATGCGGTCGGGGGCCTCGAGGAAGTCCAGGGCCTGGCGCGTCGGCGGTGTGTCCAGGACGATGCGGCCGTAGCCGCCGGCCTCCTGCACCTCGAAGAGGCGCTCCATGGCCATGTACTCGAGGATGCCGGCCAGGCTGCCGGCGAGCCGGGCGTAGAAGCGGTTGGCGTAGATGCGGTCCCGGGTCACGGGGTCCGGCGCGTGCCGGGCCACGATGCGGTCGAAGGTGGACTGGGCGTCGAGGAGGGCCGCCTCGAGGCGCCCGGGCCCCGCGCCGGGCACGCTCACCGGCGCGCCCCGGGCGGCCCGGGCTTCCGAGGGTGTGAGGCCCAGGGCGTCCTTGAGGCGCAGGGAGGGGTCGAAGGTCATCACCAGCGTGTCGGTGCCCCGCCGGGCGGACTGCAGGGCCAGGGCCGCAGCCAGGGTGGTCTTGCCCACGCCGCCGGCGCCCACCAGCACCACGAGGCGCCGGTCGAAGGGGGCCAGGGAGGGGGCGAGGGCGGCGGCGCTCACCGCGCCACCTCCACGCAGTTCGGGGCCAGATCCTCCAGCAGGTCCCGGGAGCGGTCCAGGGGCAGGAGGGGCAGTTCCACCCGCGGGCCCTTCCAGGCGGCCTTGAGGCGCCGCAGCTCCGCCTCGTTCACCGTCCGCCGCTGGCGCCACAGGGCGAGGGCCTCGCCCGGCCCCTTGGCCGAGGCGGGGCAGGGCGGATACAGGGCGTTCACCACCACGGCCTCGGGGCCGCGGCCGAAGCGGACCTCCATCTGGGCGACGAGCTCCAGGGTCTCCTGCACCGGCATCTCCTCCGCGAGGGTGGCGGCCACCATCGCGCAGTTGGCGGGCTCCGCGAGGAAGGCGGCGATGTCGCCGATGACGGCGCCCAGCTGGCCGTCGCGGATGCTTTCCGCCAGCAGCCCCGGCGCGGCCAGCAGGCCCACGCCGTGGCCGCTGGCGGGGGCGTCCAGGAGCACGAGGTCCACGGGAGGCGCGCCGCCGTGGACCGCGAGGCCCCAGGCGTGGCCCAGGAGCGCGGTCTCCTTGAGGCCGGGCGCGCCCTCCACGAAGTGCTGGTAGAGCGGATGCTCGAGGATGCGCGTGGCGAGGATGCCCAGGGGCACCTTGGCGCGCACCAGTTCCGCCATCACCGCCTGGGCCTGGAGGTTCTGGATCCAGAGCCGGGGCCCGGCGGCCACCACCGCGCCGCCGCTGGGTTCGACGCCCAGCACCTGGTGCAGGCTCTCCCGGGGGTCCGTCTCCAGGAGCAGGACCCGGCGCCCGATTCTGGACAGCATCAGGCCCAGGAGGGCGGTCACGGTGGTCTTCCCCACGCCGCCCTTGCCGGTCACCACCACCAGCTTCCGCGCCGCGAGGCGCTCCAGCAGCGGTTGGACGGTCGTGGGCATGGATGGATTCCCCGGGCCCCAGGGTACAGCCCGCGCGGGGGCCGGGCCTGGGGCTACCCGAAGTAGACGGGGAGCGGAAGGCCGCCGGGCGCTACGATTCCCAGGTGAAGGACCCCCAGCGCACGTACGACTACGTCATCGTCGGCTCCGGCTTCGGGGGCAGCGTCAGCGCCCTGCGGCTGGCCCAGAAGGGCTACTCGGTGCTGGTGCTGGAGCGCGGCCGCCGCTTCCGGGACCAGGACTTCGCGAAGAGCACCTGGAACCTCCGCCGCTACCTCTGGGCGCCGCGCCTGGGCCTGCGGGGCATCCTCCAGATCAGCCCCTTCAAGGACGTCTTCGTGCTCCACGGCGCCGGGGTGGGCGGCGGCAGCCTGGGCTACGCCAACGTCCTCATGCAGCCCCTGGACGAGGCCTTCGACACGCCCGCCTGGAAGTCCCCGGTGCCCTGGGGAGAGGTGCTCAAGCCCCACTACGCCGAGGCCAGGCGCATGCTCGGCGTGGCGCCCAATCCCAGGCTCACGGCGGCGGACCACGTGCTGAAGGGCATCGCGGAGGACCTGGGCCGCGGGGACAGCTTCCGCCCGGTGGAGACCGGCACCTTCTTCGGCGAGCCCGGGAAGGAGGGCCAGGAAGTGCCCGACCCCTACTTCGGCGGCGAGGGCCCGGCCCGCAAGGCCTGCATCCACTGCGGCGGCTGCATGGTGGGCTGCCGCCACAACGCGAAGAACACGCTGCCGAAGAACTACCTCTACTTCGCCGAGAAGCTGGGCGTGGCGGTGATGCCCGACACGGTGGTGCGGGACATCCGGCCCCTGGAGGGCGCGGCGGACGGCGCCCGCTACGAGGTGAAGCCCGCCGGCCCCGGCTGGTTCAGCCTGCCCCGGCGGCCGTTGCGGGCCCGCAACGTCATCGTGTCCGCCGGGGCCCTGGGCACCCTGCGCCTCCTCTTCCGCTGCCGGGACGTCACGAAGTCCCTGCCGGACCTCTCGCCGCGGCTGGGGGAGCGGGTGCGCACCAACAGCGAGGCCCTGCTGGGCAGCGTGGCGCGGAAGCACGACGTGGACTACTCCCGGGGCATCGCCATCACCTCCATCATGCAGGCCGATCCCATCACCACCGTGGAGCCCTGCCGCTACCCGGCGGGCTCGTCGCTGATGCGCTTCCTCAGCGGTCCGGTGGTGACTTCCGGCGGCTTTCTCTCGAGGATCTTCCAGTCCGTGCGAGACATCCTCAAGCGGCCCGGCGACTTCCTGCGCACCCACGTGCGGCCGGGCTGGGCCGAAGCCGCGACCATCCTGCTGGTGATGCAGTGGGAGGACAACCGCCTGAAGCTGCGCCCCGGGCGCAGCCGTTTCACCTTCGGGCGGCGGGACCTGGTCTCCGAGCCCGACGGCGTGGCCGCCCTGCCGCCGCCCAAGGTGGAGACCGCCCACGCCGTGCTGCGGAAGTTCGCCGAAGCCACCAACGGCATCCCCATGGGCAGCATCAACGAGGGCCTCTTCAACATCCCCCTCACCGCCCACATCCTGGGCGGCGTGCCCTTCGGGAAGGACGCCAGCGAAGGCGTCATCGGCGCCGATTGCCAGGTCCACGGCCACCCCGGCCTCTACGTCGTGGACGGCTCCATCCTCCCGGCGAACCCCGGCGTGAACCCCAGCCTCACCATCACGGCCATGGCCGAGTACGCCATGAGCCAGGTGCCGGTGAAGGACGCCTAGGCCCCGCCGGCAGGGCTTCGTGGACAATGGGGCATGACCGCCCCGACACCGACGACGCTCCCTGCCCTCATGGCCGCCCTGCGCCACCCCGCCTCGGGCTGCCCCTGGGACCTGGAGCAGGACCACCAGAGCCTGGCGAAGTATCTGCGGGAGGAGGCGGCGGAGGTGCTGGACGCCCTGGCGGCCCACGTGCCCGGGGACGAGGCCTCCGAGCGGCACCTGCGGGAGGAGCTGGGCGACCTGTGGCTGCAGGTGGTCTTCCATGCCCGCATGGCGGCGGACCGCGGCGCCTGGGATCTTCATGACGTCGAGCGGGCGGTGGTGGAGAAGCTGGTGCGGCGCCATCCCCACGTGTTCGGGGACGTGGACGTGGACGGCTCCGAGGACGTCCTCGCCAACTGGGACGCCATCAAGAAGGAGGAGCGGGGCGGGACCGAGCGCCGGCTGCTGGAGGGCATGGCCGCGAGCCTCTCACCGCTCGAGGAAGCCATGGAGATCGGGAAGAAGTGCGCGAAGGTGGGCTTCGAGTGGCCCGATCTGGACGGCGTCCTCGACAAGGTGAAGGAGGAGGTCGGCGAACTCCAGGCGGAGACGGATCCGGTGCGCGTGGAGGAGGAGTTCGGCGACGTGCTCTTCTCCCTCGTGCAGTGGGCCCGCAAGAAGGGCGTCGATCCCGACCGCGCCCTGCGCCGGCAGATGCTGCGCTTCCGGGAGCGGTTCCAGGTCGTGGAGGACGACGCGAAGGCGAACGGCGGCTGGAAGGCGCGGAGCCTCGAGCAGATGGAGGCCGCGTGGCAGGCGGCGAAGCGAAAGTGATGCGGGCCTTCGTGCCATTCAGGCCGCTTTCCGATGGCATCGATGCGTGTGTGCAAGACCTTCGGATGGGCAGGGACGGAACCTCGGGTGCGCCACTCCTGACATCCATGCTGGTCGTCGTCTCCAGTCTCGAAGCCAGCTTCTTCCACCTCGTGTCGCTGGCGCTCTGCACACTCATGCTCGCCGGACGAGAACCTCGCGGGGTCCTTCTCGGCCTTGCCGCATTCGGATTGGCGATCCTCTGGCTCGTGCTGCTTGGCTGGACTTGGCGTCTGTCGAAGTGGTTGAAGTTCGGTGTGGTCAAGCCCGTCCGAATCCGAAGAAAGTTCTATACCCGCGGCGGGTACCTGATCTGGGTGGAGGACATGGACGGCGCGCCCCTCAAGGGCTCTCATCTGGCGGGGGGCTGGGCGGAACCTTTGCATGCAGGCTCGGAAGTCCAGGCGCTGGTCCATCCGCGCCGGCCGGGACTGCTCTGGGTGCCGCCACCCCAAGATCTGGGAGGAGCGGCATGAGCGTGCCCTTCTTCATGCTCACGTTGACCCAGCCCAACTGGGGGCACGCCCTCGCATGCGCAGGTTCGCTTCCCGTGGACATCCTGCCGTTCTGGATCAGCCAGCACCGGGCCCTGGTTCTCCTGACCGGCATCCCGGCGATCGCCTGCGTATGGTTCACCGTGAGCGCCATCCATAGCTGGCGCCTGGGCTTTTTCCGCCTCTACGCGATCTTCCCCCCCAGGCTGGGCGATCCCTCCAGTGAACGGTTCCATGCCGTGGTCTACGCGAGCGACGGGAGGCGATCGATGGTGTCCGTCACCCTCGGACAGGCCTGCGTCCACGTCCGGGAAGCGCTGCTCTGGCGCCCCCTGTTCTGGTTGGGGCCCGCTTCGATCCCCTACGATTCCCTCAGGGTGTGGAAGCCCGGCGGGGAGGGGCTCCGGAACCTCCTCGATTGGCCGGAGTTCACGGTCGCGGACGCCGAAATGGCCTTCAAACTGAGCGGACACGCCGGCCAGCGTCTGGTGTCGCTGCTCACAGCTTCGGAGCCTGCTCCCGGGGGATTCTCCTCGATCCGCCCCTTGTGAACCGGATATCCCACGCCTCCATGCGCCTCCCCTTCCTGATCACCACCCTGAGCCACCCGGCCTGGAGAGATGCCCTTGCCTGCGCCCGCGCCCTGCCCGCCGAGGCCCTCCCTGAACTGCGGCTGGATCTCCTCCGGAACTCCGACCCCGCCTCCCTGGTTCGCGACCTCGGCGGCCGCTGCCTCGTGACCGCCCGCCGGGCCTCCGAACTCGGTCGCTGGCCGGACGAGGACGAGGCCGGGCGCCTCGCGGCCCTGCACGCGGCGGTCGAGGCCGGCGCGGCCTGGGTGGACTTCGAGTGGGAACTCCCCGTCCCAGCTTGGCTCGCGGCGAGCCGGGGCCAGGTCGGCCTGCTGCGCTCCGTGCACGTCGCGCCGGGCATCTTCGATGGCCTTGCGCGGCTCCAGCATCCACCGGAGGGCGACGCCTTCAAGTGGGTGGGTCACGCAAGCTCGCTGCGGGACCTTGCCCACGCCAGGCTGTTCTGCGAAGCGGCGCGGGCCCGAGGGCTGCAGGCCTCCGGCTTCCTCATGGGCCCGAAGGGTGTGGCATCCCGCTGTCTCCAGAAGGCCTGGGGCGGGGCCTTTACCTACGCCGCGCCCGACGACGGCCCGCCCGCGGCGCCGGGGCAGCTCACGCTGTCGACGATGCGGGCCTGGGGCGTGCACCGGGCCGGGCCGATGACGAAGGTCTTCGCGGTGGCGGGCGAGCCCGCCCTCCATTCCCGGTCCCCCGCCTACCACAACCACCGTTTCACCGAAGCCGGCCTGGACGCCCTCTACCTGCCCCTCGAAGCCTCCGATCCCGACGAGGTCTTGTTCGCCGCGGGCGTCCTCCACCTCCAGGGGTTGAGCCTCACCGCGCCGCTGAAGGAGAGCCTCCCGCCCCGGCTCGGACTGAAGGGCCCCCTGAACACCCTCTGGCGGGAAGGGGACGCCTGGCACGGCGCCAACACCGACGCCGAGGCGCTGGACGTGGCCACGCGCGGCCTTCCGCCCGGGCCGGTGCTGGTGCTCGGCAGCGGGGGCGTGGCGGCCACCAGCGTGGAGGTGGGAAAGGGACAGCGGAGGCGGGTGCGGCCGTCGTCCCGACGCGCGCCGATGACGGCGGCCGAGGTCAAGGCCCTCGCCCCCGTGGGCGTCATCCAGGCCACCACCCTCGGCATGGGCGCGGGCGACCCTTGCCCGTTCCCCGAGCTGCTGGAGGCCGCGCGGCCCACCCTGGCCTGGGCGGTGGAGTGGATCTACAAGGAGCGCACCGCCTTCGCGGCCTGGGCGCGGGGTGCCGGGCTGCGGCTCGTGGAAGGCGCGGCCCTCTTCGAGGCGCAGGCGGAAGGCCAGAGCCGGCGCTTCCTGCGCGCCGCCGCCGAAGGCTGATAGCCTCCAGCCATGCGCCTGCTCCTGGTGGAGGACAAGGACAGCTTCCGGCGCCTGCTGGTGCAGGCCCTGGCGGACTCGCCCTGGACGGTCGAGGCCCTCGCGGACCCCGCCGAAGCCCTGCGCGCCCTGGCCGCCGCCTCCCACGACGTGATGGTGACGGACCTGCGCCTGCCCTCCATGAGCGGACTGGAGCTGATCCGCCAGGCCAAGCGCCTCCAGCCCGCGCTCCGCGTGGTGCTCATGAGCGCCTTCGGCGAGCCGAAGGACATCGTGGAGGCCATGCGCCTGGGCGCCGACGACTTCCTCCCCAAGCCCTTCGACCTGGACGTCTTCCTCGCCCTCCTGGACCGCCTCCGGGCGCTGGTGGGCGCGCCGCCGCCGGATCCCGCCGAGCCCTGGGTGGCCCGCAGTCCCGCCATGCGCGGCCTCCAGGCGGGCCTCGAGGCCGCCGCCGACCTCCCGGCCCCGGCGCTCTTCGTCGGCGAGCCGGCCACGGGGCGCTCCCGGGCCGCCCGGCGCCTCCACACCCTGCGCACGCCGAAGGGCCCCTTCGTGCGGATCCCTTCGGCGGAGCTGGGCGCCCGGGGGCCCGAGCCGCGGGCGTTGCGGCTGGCGGAGGGCGGGAGCCTGCTGCTGACGGGCCTGGAGGCCGTGCAGGGCGAGGCCGCGGTGGCCCTGGCCTCGGCCATGGACGCCACCGAGGGCCGGGACCTGCGCTGGCTGGCCACCGCGTCGGCGGAACGGGACCTCGCGGTCCCCCTCGCGGGCCGCTTCGGCGCGCTGGCCTTCCCGTGTCCGCCCCTGCGGGAGCGCCTCGAGGATCTTCCCCTGCTCTTCGCGGCCTTCCTCCAGGCCGCCGCCCGAGGCGCGGGAAGGCCGGAGCCCCGGGTGGACCGCGCGGTGGAACGGGAGCTGCCGGCCCGGGCCTGGCCCGGGCAGTTGAGGGAGCTGCAGGCCTGCGCGGCCCGGGCCCTGGCCGAGTCCGAGGGGGCGGTGGTGCGCCGGCTGCCGCCCGAAGGCGCCCCCTCGTCGTGGCTCCAGGTTCCCTGGCCGGACCCGGGGGAACTCGAGGAGATGGTCCGGGCCGTGGGCCGGGCCGCGACGCCCGCCCTGCTGAGGCGGGCGCTGGAGGCCCACGGGGGCGACCTGGCGCGCGCGGCGGCGGCCCTCGGGATCACCGTGCGGGTCCTCGGCTCGCGCTTGCGGGAGCACGGCATTTCCCTGGAGAATCAGGAGCCATGACGGCGCCCTCGAACCTCGCCCTGAGCAGCCCCGAGCGCTCCGCCTACCTCCGCGCCCAGGTCCGCCGGGGCCTCGACGCCCTGCAGGCGGTCGTCGTGGGCAAGGACGCCCAGGTGCGCCGGGCCCTGGCCACGCTCCTGTCCGGCGGGCACCTGCTGCTGGAGGACCTGCCCGGCGTGGGCAAGACCACCCTGGCCCGCGGCCTCTCCCGCCTGCTCGGCGGGACCTTCCAGCGCGTCCAGGGGACCAACGACCTGCTGCCCTCGGACCTGCTCGGAGTCCACCTCTGGGACTCGGACGCCAAGGCCTTCCGCTTCCAGCCCGGACCGGTCTTCGCGAACGTCGTGCTGCTCGACGAGCTCAACCGCATCGGCCCCAAGACCCAGAGCGCCCTCCTGGAGGTGATGGTGGAGGGGCAGGTGAGCCTCGAGCGGGAGACCCACGTCCTGCCCGACCCCTTCTTCGTGGTGGCGACCCAGAACCCTCTCGACCACGCGGGCACCTTTCCCCTCCCCGAGAGCCAGCTCGACCGCTTCGCCTGCGTGCTCCACCTCGGCTACCCCGACCGGGAGGCCGAGCGCCTCGTGCTCACCGGCCGGGCGGGCGCGCGGCGGCTGGACGCCCTGGAGCCGGTGCTGGACCTCACGGCCTGGAGGCTCGCGCGGGCGGACGTGCACGGCGTGAAGGTCGCCGACCCGGTGCTGGACTACATCGCCCGGCTGGTGGCGCGGGTCCGGGACGAAGGCGGCTTCTGCTCCACCCGCGCCGCCCAGCACTGGATCGCCCTCGCCAAGGCGGAGGCCTGGCTGGACGGCCGGGACTTCCTCACCCCCGACGACCTGCAGGCCTGCTTCGCCGACGCCATGGCCCACCGCGGCACCCTGGACGACCGCCGGCTGAGCCGCAGCGAGCGCCGGGACCACCTGCTGAGGGCCCTCGCGGACATCCCGGTGGGCTGGAAGCCCTGAGGGCGGCGTGGACGCCACGGGCCTCGGGGACCTGCTGCGCCGCGCGAGGGCCGCGAAGGGGCTGACGGCGGAGATGCTCGCCCGCGACCTGAACCTGGCGCCCCACGTCCTCCTCAAGCTGGAGTCCGAGGCGTGGGACGCGCTGCCCGCCGGGCAGGCCCGGCCCCTGGTCCGTCAGGTGGCGCAGCGCCTCGACGTGGACGTGGAGGCCCACCGGGAGGCCTTCGAGCGGCTCCCGGGGGCGGCGGAGTCCGAGGCGCCGGACCCGCGGGACGAACGCCTCGAGCGCCTCATCATGGGCGCGCTCACCGTGGGCAGCGCGGGGCTCCTGGCGTGGCTCGTCATCCCCGGCCGCGACCTCCGCCGGGGCGCCCTGAGCGCGGGGGCGGTGGAGGCCGCGCCCGCCCCCGCCCAGGCCCGGCCGGATCCGGCGGAGCACGAGGCCTATCCCGTGCTGGGGGAGGTGCTTCCCGAGGCGCCCCGCACGGAGGAGGGGACCCTCGTGAGCGTGCGGGTCCTCGACGCGTGCACGGCCACGCTCGAGAGCGAGGGTCAGGCGCGGACCCGGGAGCTGCGGGTGAGCGAGCCCTGGCTGCTCCGCGTGAAGGGCGCCTTCACCCTCACCCTGGACAACGCCGGCGTCGCCACGGTGGAGGTCGGGGGACGCCGCATCCGCCACGGCCACAGCGTGGGCGAGCCCTGGACCGGCCGCTTCGGGGCCGACGGCCAGTGGCTCCGGACCGCGCCCCCCATTCCCGAGGTGGCGACGGGGCCCGAGACCGAGGCGGCCCCGGCGCCCGAGAAGGAATAGCCCCGGGGCCGCCCCGCCCCCGGGGCTAGAATGCCCCCATGCACCCGCTCGTCGAACGCTTCCTCCAGAACCAGCTTCCGGAGCCGATGGTGGCCGCCCTGCTGGGCGGCGGGCTGCCGGTGCCGCCCCTCGACCTCGTCCAGGCCCAGGCCCACGCCTGGCTCACGGACTCGCCCCACAAGGAGAAGGCCCTGGACGGGTTCCTCTCCCTCCCGGAGAGCGTGGTAGACGGCATCCTCGAGCACGAGATCGCGCCCCCCGGGCCCCTGGGCCTGGTCCTCCGCTACCGCACCGAGCACGCCCTGCTGGAGCGGGCGCTCCTGCACCGGGACCTCACCGCCGAGGTCCTGGAACCCTGCATCGCCTCGCTGCCGGGGGACCTGCTCGAGATCCCGCTGAACAACCAGGTGCTCTGGATGCAGCGCCCCCGCATCCTCGACGAGCTCGAGCTGCACCCGGGCGCCTCCTACAACCTCAAGCGGAAGGTCAACGAGTTCCGCTTCGACGTGCTGAAGATCGGCAACGAGGAGGTCGTCAAGGAGCGGCTGGACATCCTCGACGAGGTGGAGAGCGGCAGGCTGGACGCCGCCTGGGCCGAGCTGCCCATGCCCGAGGCCAGCGCCGAGGACGAGTCCGAGGAGGTCCTCCGCGAGCGCTACGCCAAGCCCCTCCAGGACTTCGACGGCCAGGACATCAGCCTCACCCTCACCCAGCGCGTGATGCGCCTGCGCACCAACCAGAAGATCATGCTGGCCCAGAAGGGCGGCAAGGAGGAGCGCACCATCCTCATCCGCGAGGCCAACCGGCTCATCCAGGTGGGCGTCATCCGGAACGCCCGCATCACCGACGGCGAGGTGGCCTACATCGCCCAGATGCGCAGCATCAACGAGGAGGTGCTGCGCATCATCACCCTGAACCGGGAATGGATGAAGAAGTACGCCATCGTGAAGGCCCTCGTCCTGAATGCCCGCACGCCCCTCCCCCTGGCCATGCAGCACTACCGCCGCCTCCACGAATCCGACCTGAAGCTCATGCAGCGGGACAAGAACATCGCCGAGATGCTCCGGCGCGAGGCGAAGAAGTGGCTGGAGACGATGGGGCAGAAGAAGTAGGGGCGGGCGCCGCCCGGCGCGCCGCTGCGGTTCGATCCCGATCGCCCCCTCCAGGACGCTCGAAGCCCCCTTCCGGGGGCTTCTCACTGGAGCGGGCGATCGGGATCCCCTCCGCGCTGCGCGCTGCGGGCCGCCTTGCGGCTGCGCCCGGGCCTCCCGCCACGCGGGACCGGCCTCGACGCTCCCGCGCCTCGGCCTGACCCTACCGGCGCGCCGCTGCGGTTCGATCCCGACCGCCCCCTCCAGGACGTTCAAGGCCCCCTTCCGGGGGCCTCGAACTGGAGCGGGCGATCGGGATCCCCTCCGCGCTGCGCGCTGCGGGCCGCCTTGCGGCTGCGCCCGGGCCTCCCGCCACGCGGGACCGGCCTCGACGCTCCCGCGCCTCGGCCTGACCCTACCGGCGCGCCGCTGCGGTTCGATCCCGACCGCCCCCTCCAGGACGTTCAAGGCCCCCTTCCGGGGGCCTCGAACTGGAGCGGGCGATCGGGATCGAACCGACGACGTTCAGCTTGGGAAGCTGACATTCTGCCACTGAATTACGCCCGCAGAACGAGCCTCATCCTACTTCGCGGCGCCAGGGCTGGCAAGGGCGGCGAGGCGCTCGAGAACGAAGGCCACGAGGGGGTCGGCGCCCGTGACCTCCTGCTCGGCCACCCAGAGGGGCATCTGGAGGAGGGACGCGGCGGAGGGATCGAGCTTCACGGCGTCCTTCTCGGTGCAGACCAGGGCGCGCGCGCCCGCCCGGGCGGCCTGGACCTGGGCGAGCATCAGCCGGCGGGGGGTCAGCGCGGCGTGGTCGGGGAACGCGAGCGTGTCCACCCACGCCAGGCCGGCCACCAGGAGATCCGCGAAGAAGGCCTCGGGATGGCCGAGGCCGCAGAAGGCGAAGAGCGGTTCGAAGCCCGGGGCGGGAAGGGGCAGGCGCAGATCCCCGTTCCAGAGCCTCAGGGCGCCGATCTTGAAGTCCACATAGAAGATGGGGCCTCCGGAGCCGTGCTGCGCCCACCAGGCCTCCACCTCCTCCTTCGGCGCCCGGCTTCCGCGCGTCACCACGAGCGCGTGGGCCCGGCGGGCCCCGTCCATGGGCTCGCGGAGGTCCCCCCGGGGCAGCATGCGCCCGTCCCCCCAGCGGCGCACGCCGTCCAGCAGCAGCAGGTCCAGGTCCCGGTGGAGCCCCCGGTGCTGGAAGCCGTCGTCCAGCAGCAGCACGCCGGGGCGGGGCTCCAGGCGCAGGGCCCGCTGGGCGCCCACGGCCCGGCGCCGGGCCACCACCACGCGGCCGGGCCCGAGGCGGCGGGCCATCAGCGCGGGCTCGTCGCCCGCCTCCCGCGGCGAGGAGGCCGGAAGGACCTCCAGGGGATCCAGCTTCCGCCGGCCTCCATAGCCCCGGCTCACGATGGCGCTGGGCCAGCCGGCCGCCTGGAGGGCCTGGGCGAGGTGCAGGGCCAGGGGCGTCTTGCCCGTCCCGCCGGTGCTCAGGTTGCCGAGGGAGACCACGGGGACCTCCACCCGCGCCGCCCGCTCGGGATGCCGGTCGAAGGCGCGGTTCCGGGCCTTCACCACCGCCGCGTAGAGGGGCCCCAGGGGCGCGGCGAGGGTGCGGAGGAAGGACATCCCTTGAAGCTACCAGGGCTGCTCGCGGCGCACGCGCGGCGGACGTCCCACCCGCTCCGGGGAGGCGCCGGACCCGAAGCCGCTATCCTCGAGGCATGTCCGAAGGCATCCTCCTCCCGGCCCTGGAACGGGGCGTCCTGCTGCCCGAGCCCGAGCGCCTCGCCCGCCTGGACGAGGCCCTCCCCCAGATCCGCGCCGCGGTGGAGGGCGAGACCGACGAGGTGGCCCTCCAGGCGACCCTGGCCTGCCTGCTCTGGCAGGCCCTGCCCCAGGCCAACTGGTGCGGCTTCTACCGCCGCGTCGGCGAACGGATGCTGGCCGTCGGCCCCTACCAGGGCGGCATGGGCTGCCTGCGCATCCCCTTCGAGCGGGGCGTCTGCGGCGCCTGCGCCCGCACCGGGACCCGCCAGCTCGTGCCCGACGTGCACGCGTTCCCGGGCCACATCGCCTGCGACGACGCCACCCGCAGCGAACTGGTGCTGCCGGTCTGGAACCGCGCGGGGCGCCTCATCGCGGTGCTCGACCTGGACTGCCCGCGCCCGGCGGGCTTCTGCGAAGCGGAGGCGGACCGGCTGCAGGCCCTGCTGGACGGGGTCTTCCGGGCCCTCGACCGAGCCGGGGACTGAGCCGGGGACGGGGCCGGGCCGGGGATTTCCGCCCCGGACATTCCCCGGAGCGGCCCGGTCCGGTATGGTAGGAGCACCCCAGGTTGCCCATGGCTGATTCCTCCTTCATTGACCAGAGCAAGCTCCGCTTCAAGGAAGGGGAGATCGTCTACCGCAAGGGGGAGATGGCCCAGCAGATGTACGTCATCCTCTCGGGAAAGGTCCGCATCTACGTGGGGGACGAACCCAAGGGGGACTGGACCGAGGAGCTGATGAAGGGCGACTTCTTCGGGGAGGGCAGCCTGCTGGAGGCCATCGCCCGGCCCGCCACCGCGGTGGCCCTCGAGGACAGCGAACTCATCGCCATCAACCGGGGCACCTTCCTGCGGATGATCCGGCAGAACCCCGAAGTCTCCGTGAAGATGATGCAGCGGCTCGCCCAGCGGAACCGCGAGCTGGGCCTGAAGGTGGAGCGGGGCGAGGGCGCGGCGCCGTCCACCCCCAAGGCCAAGGCCGAGGCGGCGCCGGTGCAGCCCAGCCTCGTCTCCGTCATCTCCGGCAAGAAGTTCGCGATCCAGGCCCACGGCGCCCTGGTGGGCCGCTTCGACCCCAACACCGGCATCCACCCCGACATCGACCTCACCGAGGAGGATCCCAACCTCAGCGTCTCCCGTCGCCACGCCCGCATCCTCTTCGAGCATGGCCGCTACTTCATCATCGAGGAGCAGGGGGTCGCCAACGGGACCTACATCAAGGGCGAGCGGCTCGCCCCGGGGGACGCCCGCGAGCTCCACAACGGGGACCGGGTGGGCTTCGGGATGGTGGTGCTCTTCTTCGAGAAGGGCTGAGCCCGCCCCGGGCGCCCTTTCCCGCTAGGATGGGCCCATGGCCTCCTTCGACGACGTGCGGAATGCGGCGGAGCACCTCCGCCTGCGGCACGAGACCCGCCGCGCCCCGCTCGCGGGCCTCATCGTGCTGCTCTTCGCCTCGGCCGCGTCCTACGCCTACCGCCGGGCCGACGCGCGCTGGTGGACGCCCGGGCTCGTCCTCGTGCTGGCCCTCGGTCCCTGGCTCCTGGACAAGATCCTGCCGCCCCGGCACGCGGGCTTCCTGCGCCTGAGCCTGGCGGCCTATCCCCTGAACATCCTGCTGCTGGCCTTCATCGCCTACCGCGAGTTCTGGCGCGTGGACATCCCCTTCCTGGAGGACGTGCCCCAGCTCAGCAACGCCCTGGACTGGACCGCGCCCCTCATCCCCTTCGTCTACGCCTACCTCCAGTTCCCCGGCTGGCTGGCCCGCATCCGCCTGCTGCCCCGGCTCAAGGCCCAGGCCACCCTTCCGCCCGACCCCCTGGCGGTGCAGGAAGTGGAGGACCTCGCGGGGAAGGCGGTGCGCGACCAGCCCAGCGGCTTCGCCAACCCCGCCCGCTTCCGCACCGTGCCCGCCACCCCCTCGAACTGGAAGCTCTTCCTGAAGCCCGACCTGCGGCGGCACGGCGTCTGGAAGGTGGCCTTCACGCCCACCTACGCCGTGGTCTGCTTCGAGGACGGGGGGAGGCTGGAAGCCGTGAAGCGCGGCGGCCTCAAGCTCGTGGCGGAGGACCTCCGGGAAGGCGAGGCCACCGCCTCGTGTCTGGTGCGCTGGAACGAGAACCTCAGCGAGGGCCGCGTGGACCCCGACAGCCTCAAGCGGATCCAGGGCTGGAACCAGGTCCAGGTGTAGGCCGATGGAGGCCCACCGCGTCGAGGTCTGGCGGGACGAGTCCGGTGACGAGCGGGAGCTGGTGCTCCTGGGCTTCGACGGCCTCGGCGGCGCGAGCGTCGTGCGGGCGCGGAACACGCTGGACGCGGTGGACGGCGACGTCCGCGAAGGCTACTCCGTCCTCGCGCGCTTCGGGGATCCCGAGGACGCGCGGGCCTGGCTCCTGGAGGAAGGATTCGAACCGCTTCAATGACGAAGGGGGCCGCATGGCCCCCTTCGTGAAGGTCCGCGCGGACCGGCGGGGTCAGTGCGAGCCCAGCCCCAGGGCCTTGGCGGCCTTGGTGAGCTCGGGCACCACCTCGAAGAGGTCGCCCACGATGCCGTAGCTCGCGAGCTTGAAGATCGGGGCCTCGGGGTCCTTGTTGATGGCCACGATGACCTTGGAGCTGCTCATGCCGGCGATGTGCTGGATGGCGCCGCTGATGCCGCAGGCGATGTAGAGCGTGGGGCTCACGACCTTGCCGGTCTGGCCCACCTGGATGCCGTGGGAGAGGCCCCAGCCCGCGTCCACCGCGGCGCGCGAGGCGCCGACGACGCCGCCCAGGGCGTCGGCGAGCTCCTCCAGGAGCTTGAAGTTCTCGCCGCTCTTCATGCCGCGGCCGCCGGAGACGATCACGTCCGCCTCGGTGAGGTCGGGCTTGCCGCTGCCCTTGGCGAGGATCTCCTTCACCACGGCCTTGAAGTCCGCGGCCGGAGCCGGCAGGGCCTCCATCGCGCCGGCACCGGCCTTCTCCAGGGCGGGGAAGACGTTGGGCCGGGTGGTGGCCACCTGGACGGGCGTGGAGAAGGTGGTGGTCGCGAAGGCCTTGCCCGCGTAGACGGGGCGCACCGCCTGGAGCCGGCCGTCCACCATGGAGAGGCCCGTGACGTCTCCGGCGTAGCCGGCGCCCAGGCGGGCGGCGGCGCGGGGCAGGGCGTCCTTGCCGGTGGCGGTGGCGGCGCCCAGGAGCACCGTGGCGCCCTTGGCCTTCACGGCGTCGGCGATGGCCGCGGCGAAGGCGTCGCTGCTGTAGGAGGCGAGGGCCGGGGCCTCGGCGGCGAGGATGGCGTCGGCGCCGTACCGGGCGGCATCCGCCGCGCCGGCGGTGGAGGCGCCCACGAAGAGGGCGCCCAGGGGCTTTCCGGCGGCGTCCGCCAGGCGCCGTCCCTCGGAAAGGGCCTCCGTCGAGGGCTTGCGGAGCTTGCCGTCCTTGAGTTCGCAGAAGACGAGGATCATGGCTCTACCTTTCGTTCATTCGGAATCGTGTTTGCCAAGGAGCAGGGACCGAAGGCTAGAGCACCTTCGCCTCGTCCTTGAGGGCGGCGAGGAGCGCGGCGGCCTGGGCGGCGGCGTCGCCGTCGAGCTTCCGGCCCTCGGGCCGCGCGGGGGGCAGGGCCAGGGCGGAGACCTCCGTGGCGGCGGGGGCGGCCGCGGCCTCGACCTCCTCGATGGTCTTCTTCTTGGCGGCCATGATGCCCTTCAGGCTGGCGTAGCGGGGCTCGTTGAGCCCCTTCTGGGCGGTGATGACCGCGGGCAGGGCGCCCTCCACCACCTCGGTGCCGCCCTCGATCTCGCGCTCGGCGCGGAAGCCTGATTCCGTGGCCTCGAACTTCACCACCACGTTGGCCTGCGCGACGCCGAGCAGCTCGGCGAGCATGGGCCCGACGGAAGCGTTGTCGCCGCCCATGCCCTTGTTGCCGGCGAAGATGAGGCTGAAGCCCTGGTCGCGGGCGAAGCCGGCGAGGGCGGTGGCCACCGCGAGCGGGTCCGTGGCGTCGCCCTTCAGGTGCACCGCCGCGTCGGCCCCGAGGGCCAGGGCGTTGCGCAGGACCTCCTTCACGCCGTCGCCGCCGTAGGACACGGCCGTGACCTCGGCGCCCCGGGCCTCCTTCAGGCGCAGGGCCTCCTCCAGGGCGTACTCGTCGTAGGGGCTGGTGATCCACTTCACGTCGGCGGGGTCGAGGGACCGGCCGTCGGCGGCGACCTTCACTTTGGTCTCGGTGTCGGGCACCTGCTTGAGGGCGACGAGGATCTTCATGGGATCTCCGGGAGAGGCCTGCGGACGCCCGTTCCGGTCCGCAGAACCGGCGTCCAGGCAGGACCTTCCATTCTAGCCCGAGCGGCCCTGTGCGTCCCGTCATGAATCCCGGGCGGGGCCATCCGGAATCGTCCTTCCACCGTTAAGGAAGGCGCGACCCCGAGGAGGCCCCATGCGCCACGACGCCAACGTCCAGACCGTGAAGGACATCTACGCCCGCTTCCAGGCCGGCGACATCGCCGGCATCCTGGCCGTCCTGGCCGACGAGGTGGAATGGTCCCATCCCGGCGCGCCGGAGCTGCCCTTCGCGGGCACCACCCGGGGCCGGGAGGGCGCGGCGGCCTTCTTCCAGAAACTGGGCGCCGTGCTGGACTTCCGGTCCTTCGAGCCCAGCGCCTACCTGTCCGAGGGGGAGGAAGTCGCCGCCTTCGGCCGCTACGAGGCCGTGGACCGGGCCTCGGGGCGCGTCGCCACGGACGCCTGGGCCATGCGCTGGAGCTTCCGCGACGGCAAGGTGGTCCGCTGGCAGGGCTACACGGACACCCTCAGCGCCGCCAAGGCCCTGGGGGCCGTCCAGTCCACGCCCGCCGCCGCCTCGGCCTGAACCGGGGCGCTCCGCTAGGCTGGAGGGATGCCGCCGCCCGATCCCGCACCCGCGCTCGTCCTCACCGGCGGGGGCACCGGCGGCCACTTCTTCCCGGCGGTGGCGCTGGCCGAGGGTGCGAAGGCCCGGTGGCCCGATCGCCCCATCCTGTTCATCGGCAGCCGGCGGGGCCTCGAGGGGCGGAAGCTGCCGGAGTCGGCCTGGTCCCACGAACTCCTCGACGTGGAGGGCTTCGTGGGGCGCTCGCCCCTGAAGGTGGCGGGGGCGGCCTGGAAGCTCTGGCGGGCCAAGGCCCGCCTGCTCGCGGCCTGGAAGGGCGCGCGGCCCTGGGCGGTGGTCGGCACCGGCGGCTACGCCGCGGCACCGGCCCTGCTGGCGGCTCGCAGCCTCGGCATCCCCTACTTCCTCCACGAAAGCAACGCCGCGCCGGGGAGGCTGGTGCGCCAGGTGGCGCGGGACGCGAAGCGCGTCTGGTGCGGGCTGGAGGCCGTGAAGGCCCTGCTCCCCGGCGCGGACTGCCTCACCGTGGGCACGCCGGTGCGGCCGGAGTTCCGCCGCGCCTTCAGGCCCGTCGAAGCCCTGGGGGCTCCGTTCCGGCTGCTGGTGCTCGGCGGCAGCGGCGGCGCGCGGGCCCTCAACGAGGCGATGCTGGGGGCCGCGCCGGGGCTCCTCGACACTTATGCCGACTGGGAGATCCTCCATCAGGCGGGCCCGGCGGAATTCGAGCGGCTGAAGGCGGCGCCGCGGCACCCGCGCCATGGCCTCGTGCCCTTCATCGAGGACATGGCCGGCGCGATGGAGGGCGCGAGCCTCGTGGTCTCCCGGGCCGGAGCCTCCACCTGCGCGGAGCTCGAGGCCGCGGGCCGCGGCGCCCTGCTGGTGCCGCTGCCCGGCAGCGCGGGGGACCATCAGGCCCACAACGCGCGGGCCCTGGCCGGCCTGGGACGCGCCGTGGTGGTGGTCCAGGGGCCGGACCTGGGGGAGCGCCTTCCGGCCGAGGCCGGGCGCCTGATGGCGGACGCCGCCGCCCGGGTCGCCCTGGCCGGGACCGCCACGCCCAACCGCGCGGTGGAGGCCTGCCTGGACGACCTCGAGGCGCGGATGGCGGGTTCCTGAAGGCGGCCCCGTCGCCTACGATGGGACCTCTCCCCTCCTTCCCATCCCCTTCCTCGAGGCAGCCATGACCGACATGACCCCGGCCTGGACCCCCTACGCCGATCCGAACGGCCTCTGGTTCAACACCACCGACGCCGACGCGAGCGGCCAGGTCCTGGCGGGCGGGACCTTCGAGTTCGACACCACCGGAGCCTTCGGGCTCACCCTCCTGAACGCGGCGGACGGCAGCGTGCTGCGCCAGGACCTGTGGGAGCCCCAGCCCACGGACGGCGTCTTCTGGGTGAAGCTCAGCGCCGACGGATCCATCGCCGCGGCGGGCGGCTGGCAGACGATGGACTCCGGCAGCGGGACCTACGTCGGGCGGCTCCGGGTCATCCGCGTGGCCGACGGCTTCGTCATGCTGGACCAGGCCACCGGCTCGCGGGTGAACCAGATCGCCATGAGCGCCGACGGTCGCTGGCTGGCGGCGGGCTGCGGCGCGACCTACTCGGGCACGGGCCAGCAGATCTACCTCTACGAGCTGAACGGCGACACCTACACGGCCCTGGGCGGGTTCACCAGCGCCGCCAACAGCATCCAGACCCTCGCCATGTCCGACGACGGCAAGTGGATCCTCGCCGGCCTCTACGGCTCGCCCAGCGTCATCCTCTTCCAGAACATCGACCGCATGCTGGTGGAGTTCGCCACCTGGAACATCCCCGCCACCTCCCGGGCTTCCGGCGCGGAGCCCGAAGCCTTCGACACCCGCCGCGCCGTCCGCGAGCACCGGGCCGCCCTGAAGGCCCGGAACGCCCTGGGCACGGAGCCCGAGGCCGGTTCCAGCGGGGCCTACATCAAGTTCGTGACCATCACCCCCGACGGGTCCGCCATGGCCGCGGCCATGAGCGGCACCAACGGCGTGGCCTTCTTCACCCGGGACACTTTCATCTCGACCAAGCAGCCGGACTGGACCTTCGCGCCGGCGAACATCACGACCTCGAGCAACCTCTCCATCGCCGCGGATCGTTCCTTCGTCGTGCTGGGCAGCAATGGGAAGACCACGGTGAAGGGCCCCTCCGGTGAGGATCTCCCGGCCGGCGCCATCACGCGGATCAACAACCTGGGCACCAGCGGCGCCCAAGCCTGGCAGACCCTGGTGGAGTACGATCCGAACCCCTGCAACCACATGCTGGCCTGGAGCGACCAGGTGCTCAGCTTCGGCACCGGCGAGCCCAAGACCGGCGGCCTCACCGAGGGCCGCTTCTACGTCCTCCGGGCCTCCGACGGCGCCATCCTCGGCCGCTACGCCACCGGCGTCATGAACTGGCCCTTCCAGATGAGCGCGAACGGGCAGTTCGCCATCGGCGGCAGCGACGACGGGCACCTCTACGGCTTCAACGCCCGGGGGAACTGGGACGACGCGGTCTGAAGCGCCGCACCTACGCCTCGATCACGCCCCCCGTCCCCTTCCGGGGCTCGAAGGGGATCCGCGCCTTCTTGCAGGCGGCCATGAAGGCCTCGCGGTCCGGGGCCCGGAGGTAGGCGTCCATGGGCTCGAGGTGGCCCTCCTGGATGTGGCCGATGAGGGCTTCCGTGAACTGGACCTGGCCGTAGGCGCGGCCGGTCCGCATGGAGGCCGGGATGGCCTCCCACTCGCCCTGGCGGATCAGCTTCCCGATGGCGGGCGTGTTGAACAGGGTCTCGAAGACCACGAGCTGGCCGCCGCCCTTGCGTTTCATCAGGGTGTGGCCCACCACCGCCCGGAGGCTGCTGCCGAGCATGGCCCGCACCATCTCCTGGCGCTCGCCGGGGTAGAGGTCGATGAGGTGCTGGAGGACGCTGATGGCCGAGGCCCCGGGAAGGGTGGCGATGACTAGGCTCCCCGAATGGGCGGCCTCGAGGAGCATCAGGAAGGTCGCGGGGTCCTGCACCTCGTCCACGCCGAGGATGTCGGGGCCCTGGCGGAGCGCGGCCAGGATGGCCCGGCGCTGGGAGGCGGCGTCGCCGCCCACCTCGCGCTGCCGCACCACGGCCTTCCGGGAGGGGATCTGGAAGGAGACCGAGTCCTCGATGGTCACCAGGAAACCGGGCCGCGCGGCGGCGGCGAGGCTGAAGAGGGCCGAGAGGGTGGTGGTGCGGCCGGAGCCCAGGGCGCCCGTGAGGAGCACCAGGCCCCGGTTCACGTCCCACAGGCGCCGCAGGGGATCGCTGAAACCCAGCACCTCCGGGGGCGGAATGGAGCGGGGCATGACCCGCGCGGAGAGGGAGAGGTCCCGGCCGTCCCGGAGCACGTCGATCCGCACGCTGCAGTCCCGGCCCGGGATGGGATGGCTGAGGCTCGTGGCCCCCTGGTCCTGGAGCATGGCCCAGTTCCTCGCCGGCAGCAGGGCCTTCAGGGCCAGCTCGACTTCCAGCGCGGGGACCGCCTCGGCCTCCTCCAGGGGCTCCACCGCGCCATGCCGCCGCACCAGCGGGGCCTCCCCGGGATTGACGTAGAGGTCCGAGCCCCCCACGTCCACCACCTTCCCGAAGTATTCCTCCAGGGGCAGGGTGGAGCGTCGCACCGGCTTGACCGTGGGCAGCGCCGGCGGCTCGGGCGCCGCGCTCCCCCCCGGGGCGCGGGATGGCGCCGGCGGCGGGGCGGCGGCCTCGGGCTTCGCGGCGGCCTCGGGCTTCGCGGCGGCGCGCGGGGCCGGAGGCAGGGCCCCCAGGCCGGGCTTGCGGATGGCGACGACCCGCGGGTTCCCGTTGGCCCGGCTCGCCCGCACCACGAAGGCGTCGTCCCCCAGGGCGTAGCTGAAGGTGACCGTGTCGCCGCGCAGGTAGGTGGTCTTGAGGTCGTCCGGGAGGATCTCCTTCACCAGGCCGTCCAGGACCAGCCCCTCCAGGTCCCCCGAGGCGAGCTGGGTCCGGTGGCCCGCGGGGAGCTCGAAGACGGGCTTGGTGTTGGCGTTCAGCAGCAGGGCCGAGGCCTCCTGCTGGGACATCTGGATGAGGAACGTATCGATGCGTGCCACGGGGGCTCCGGGTTCGCGGATCTGGCTCGGGGGTTGGGAAGGACTATAGGCGCAATTCGGGGCTGCGCCCATGGCCCAGCCTGGGCACACTGGTCCCGCATCCCCACCGGAGGGCCGCATGTCCCCCTCGCTCCAGGGCGCCCCAGTCCAGCCCGGCCGCTGGCCGGAGGCCTGAGATGGACCCCCTCGCCACCCTCCTCGCCCAGATCGAGGAAGGCTTCGACGAGACGGCCATCGCCATGGCGGAGGCCGATCCCGAACTGCTCTCCGCCCGCGCGGAGAACGGCCTCCGGCCGGCCCTCTCGGCCCTGTACGCGGGGCGCCGGGACCTGGCCCACGAGCTGGCGAACCTCACCCGGGACCTGGATGTCCATGAGGCCGCGGCCCTGGGCCGGCTGGAGCGGATGGAGGCCTTCGCGGGCTCGCCCGGGATCGGGAGCCACGCGCCCGACGGGTTCACGCCGCTGCACCTCGCGGCCTTCTTCAGCCATCCCTCGGTGGTGGACTGGCTCCTGGAACATGGCGCGGACCCCTCGGCGGAAGCGCGCAACGGCTCCGGGCTGCGACCCCTGCACAGCGCCCTGGCGGGCCGGGACGAGCGGGCCGCCTTCCAGATCGCCGCCGCCCTCCTCGTCCGCGGAGCCGACGTGGACGCCCGGCAGAACGGCGGCTACACCTCCCTCCACGCCGCGGCCAAGCGGGGCTCCGGCACCCTGGCGGAGCTCCTCCTGGGGGCCGGGGCCGATCCGGCCCTGCGCACGGACCAGGACCAGAGCGCGGCGGACCTCGCCGCCGCGGGCGGCCACCACCTCCTCGCGGAGCGGCTCCGGGGGCTCTGAGGCCGTTCAGAAGCGGATGATGTTCCCGATCACGAGCTGGGAGCGCTCCAGGCCCGGGTCCCGGACCAGGGGATAGGCCACCGTGATGAGGAAGACCCGTCCCAGGGAGCTCTTGAGGTCGCCGAAGCGCAGGCCGCCGCCGAGGTTGGCGTAGGTACGGCTCCACCGCCCCGTGTCGAGGCGGCGGATGGCGCCGGCGTCGGCGTAGACCACGAAGCCGAGCTGCAGGATGCCGAGCCAGTTGATGGGAGTGATGGGACGCTCCTCCACCGAGAGGATCCAGCGCCGGTCGCCGATGAAGAGGTGGTTCGCGTAGCCCCGCAGGCCCTCCATGCCGCCGAGGTAGAGGAAATTCTCGGGGTCCGGCCTGAGGGCGGCGTCCACCTGGGCGTAGGCGGCCAGGGTCTGGGAGGGCAGGGCCTTCGAGTAGGCGGTGAAGCTGGCGCTGGAGACGAGGTTCCGCCACCCGCCGGGCTCGCGGCGGCCCTGGGCGCTCGCGCGCAGCAGCAGCAGGGCGTCCGGCCGGGGCAGCCAGCCCTTGGCGGCGTCGAGGCCGAAGAAGGGCGCGTCCGCCTCGCCCCCGAGGCCGCGGGTGTAGGTGCCCAGGCGGAGGGTGGCCTCCCAGCCCAGGTTGTAGTCCTCGGTGTGGGTCATCCCCGCCAGGTCCTGGAAGGACCGGTAGCGGTCGGTGGCGAGGCTCCAGGTGAGGTGGAGCCCCGCGAGCTGGCGGCTCGAGAGGTCGGGCGGCGCCAGGGCCCCGTCGGCGAAGGCCTCGGCCTCCACCGGTCGCACCGCGCCTTCCCGGGGGCTGCGGAAGTCCAGGCCTCCGCCCACCCGGAGCACGTGGTCCCCCCGGGGGACGCGGGCCCAGGTCCCCTCGAAGAAGCCCGTGTCCAGGCGGGTCGGGGCCTCGAAGGCGGTCCGCCGGAGGTTGTAGACGGAGAGGAGGGAGTCCGAGGAGGTGAAGCGGAGGGTCATGGACCACGGCGTGTCGAGGCTCCGGTAGGGCCTCACCCACTCCAGGAGCCGCGTCTTGCCGTCCGAGAGGGCCTGGTAGCGGGCGGCGAAGCTCCATGCGCTCCCGAGGAACTGCCGGTCCCGGTAGAGCAGGGTGTCCACCGACCGCTCGGCGGTCTTCTCGTGGCTCACGGAGAGGTCCTTGCCCAGCCCGAGGAAGTTGGTCTCCTTCACCGAGAACCCGAAGTTCCGCTGGCCGCCGACCTGGGTGAACCCCGCGCTCACCTTCAGGGTCCAGGCGTCCTGGGTGCGCACCACGGCCTTCACGCGGCCGTCCGGCCCCACCTCGGCGTCGATGAAGGCGTCCTTGAGGAAGCGGAAGTCCCGCAGGTTCCGCTCCACCTGGTGGACCGTCCGGGCCACCACCGGATCGCCGGCCTTGAAGGGGATCTCCCGCGCCACCACGCGCTGCCGCGTCTCCCGGTGGATGGCGTTGGCGAGACGGCCGATCCAGTGGTCCTCGTGGGGGCGGGCGGGGTCGAAGACGTCCCCGATGCGGATCTCGACGCCGGAGAACGTCGCGCCCCGCGCTTCCAGGCGCTCCCAGACGTCCTGGGGCAGGCCGGGGGACTGGGCCGCGACGGGCCGCACGAGGAGCGCCAGGGCGCCGAGGAGGCCCCGGACGCCCCGCGTCGCGCCGTGGCCTCCCATGGACTCAGCATAGGATGGACCCGTGAAGGAGCGGCTGCTCAAAATCCCCCTGGCCTCCAAGGTGGCGGTGCTGCGCGGCCTCGGGCCGGCGCGGGCGGAGGCCCTGCGGGAGGCGGGCATCCACACCCTGCGGGACCTGCTCTTCGCCCTGCCGTTCCGCTACGTGGACCGGGGCAGCGTGGTGCCCCTGGGCGACCTCCACCGGGCGGACACCCATGGGGGCATCGTCACCGTGCTCGGGACCCTGAAGGAGCTGCGCCAGAGCACCTCGCGGGTGCAGCGCATGGCCATCACCGAGGTGCTCCTCGACGACGGCTCCGGCACCCTGCGCCTGGTGTTCTTCAACCAGCCCTACCTGGCCCGCAGCCTGCGGCCCGGCGAGCGGCTCCTGGCCTTCGGGCCCCTCGTGCAGGGGCGCGCGGGCCTGGAGATGCGCGGGCCCCAGGTCGAGTCCCTGGGCCTGGAGGCCGAGGCGGCCTGGGTGCGGCGCTTCCTGCCCCTCTACCGCAAGCTCGGTCCCCTCGCCGGCCGCATGCGCCAGCGTCTCGTGGAGGAGGCCCTGGGCGCCGCCGCCGATCCCCCGGAATGGCTGCCGCCGGAGCTGGCGAAGGACCTGCCGGCCCTCCTGCCGGCCCTCCGGGCCCTCCACCGGCCCGCGGACGAGGACGATCCGGCGCGGCTGGAGCGGCGGGACACGCCGGCCCACGCGCGCCTCGCCGCCGAGGAGCTCTTCGCCTTCAGCCTCGGCGTGGAGCTGCGCCGCGCGGGCCGGCTCGCCCGGCGGGGGGCCGTCGTGCCCACGTCCCCCGAGCTGCGGGAGCGGCTGAAGGCCCTGCTGCCCTTCCACCTCACGGGGGCCCAGCGCCGCGCCTTCAAGGAGATCGTGGAGGACCTCACCTCGGGCCGCGTGATGCACCGCCTGCTGCAGGGGGACGTGGGCAGCGGCAAGACGCTGGTGGCCCTCCTGTCCATGGCCATGGTCTCGGAGACCGGCGGCCAGGCGGCCCTGCTGGCCCCCACGGAGGTGCTGGCCCGCCAGCACGCGGCGAACTTCGAGCGGCTGCTGGGGGACCGCGCCGGCGCCCTCCAGTGCCTGCTGGGGCCCATGAAGGCCGCCGAGAAGCGCGAGGCCCTGCGCCGCATCGCGTCCGGGGAGGCGCGCTACATCGTGGGCACCCACGCCCTCTTCCAGGAGGCGGTGCAGTTCCAGAAGCTCCAGCTCGTCATCGTGGACGAGCAGCACCGCTTCGGCGTGAAGCAGCGGGAGGCCCTCAAGGCCAAGGGCCTCGACCCCCACTGGCTGGTGATGAGCGCCACGCCGATCCCCCGCAGCCTGGCCCTGGCCCTCTTCGGCGACCTGGACCAGAGCGTCCTGGACGAGCTGCCGCCGGGCCGCCAACCCATCCAGACCCGCCTCCTCCACCCCGACGACGCCGAGCGGGCCTGGGCCCTGGTCGATCGCGAACTCGCCACCGGGCGGCAGGCCTACGTGGTGAGCCCCGCCATCGATCCCGCGGACGAGTCCAAGGTCCGGCTGCGCGATCTCCAGACCATGGAAGCACTGCTGCGCCGCCGCTTCCCAGGCGTCGACGTGGAGACCGTCCACGGCCGCCTGAAGCCCGACGACATGGCCGCCCGCATGGCTCGCTTCGTCGCGGGGGAGGCGAAGCTGCTGCTGGCCACCACCGTGATCGAGGTGGGCGTGGACGTTCCCAACGCCAGCGTGATGGTGGTGGACCACGCGGAACGCTTCGGCCTGAGCCAGCTCCACCAGCTCCGGGGCCGCGTCGGTCGGGGGCCGGCGAAGAGCGCCTTCGTCATGCTCTCGGCCTCCGAGCCCGAGCGCCTCCAGGTCCTCGTGGAGACCCAGGACGGCTTCCGCATCGCCCAGAAGGATCTGGAGCTGCGGGGCCCCGGGGAGTTCTTCGGCACGCGCCAGGCCGGCCTGCCCCAGTTCCAGGTGGCGGACCTGGTGCGGGACGCCGCCCTCCTGCGGCGCTGCCGGGAGGCCGCGTCGGCCGTCGTGGCGGCGGGCCTCAGCGAGGCCCAGCGGGACTGGCTGCGGCAGGAGACCGACCGGCTGCGGCTGGCGGAAGTGAGCTGAGCCATCCCCGCCGTCACGGCGGCTACACTGCCGGTCATCCCAGCCCCCGGAGACGACCCCATGAGCGCACCCGCCATCCACCCCACCGTCGACGCGTACTTCGCCGGCATCTCGGCCATGGACTGGGACGCCACCGTGGCCACCTTCGCCGCGGACCTCCACCACGAGGATCCCGTGGGCAGCCCGGTCAACCGCAGCCCCGCGGCCGCGAAGGCCTTCTTCCAGCAGATCGGCGGCCTCTTCCGGACGGTGGAACTGCGCCCCCGCGCCAGCTTCCGCTGCGGCGACGAGTTCGCGGTGGTCTGGGACGGGCAGGGCGTGGGGCGGAACGGCGCGGCCGTGGCCTTCGAGGGCGTGGACGTCATCGCCCTCGACGGGGAGGGCCGCATCGCCTCCCTGCGCGCCTACTGGGATCCGGCGCCCGTGCTCGGGAAACTGATGGCCTGAGGCCCCTCGGGCCCCCCAGGCGCGCGAAGGCCCCGCGGGACGCGGGGCCTTCGCCAGGGGGCGCGGACTAGTTCAGCGTGCAGTCGCGGCTGGGGCACTGCACGGCGACGCTGCAGAGGATGGTGGGGCACTTCTGCGTGTTGGCGGCGCCCTGGACGGCGGCGTGCTCGTCCTGGGTGAGGGCCTTCAGGGTCTCGCGGGTGAGGTTGAGCTTCTTCATGGGGTTCTCCGGGGTTGGGGCCTCGCGGGCCGCGGTTGGGATTCCGAACGATCCCGCGGGCGGCCCCTCCGGCTCAAAGGACACGATCCCAGCGGGGCGGCGCCAGCGGCCGAACGGTGTCGAAGGCACCGTCAGGACGCACGGGAACTCCGCGCGGATTCCCACCGGGGTGGACAAACGGCCGAACGGGGCCGGACAATGGACGGCTCCCGATCCCAGGCACAGGTTGACCGCGGCCTCCCGGATGCGGGTGCTTCCGGAGGAGCCCATGAAGGTGGCCAGTCCCGACGATTCCCGGACGGAGACTCCGGCGGCCGGCGTGCCCAGGCCCGAGGGCCACGCCCGCAATCCCATCCATCCCCTGGACCTGGACCCCGTCCGGGCCCTGCGCGTCAACCTCAGCGCGGTGGAGCGCCGGGCGGCCAGCCTGCCGGGGCGGCGCACGGTGAAGAAGGCGTGGCAGGCGGCCTGGCTGCTGCGGGCCATCACGCTGATGGACCTCACCACGCTGTCGGGGGATGACACGCCGGGCAACGTGAAGCGGCTCTGCGCCAAGGCCCGCAACCCCGTGCGGCCGGACCTGCTGAAGGCCCTGGGCGCGGAGGACCTGGGCGTCACCTGCGGCGCCGTCTGCGTCTACCACGGCCTCGTGGCCACCGCCGTGAAGGCCCTGGAGGGCTCCGGCATCCCCGTGGCCGCGGTGTCCACGGGCTTCCCCGCCGGGCTCAGCCCCATGAAGGAACGGGTCGCCGAGATCAAGGCCTCCGTGGCCGACGGCGCGCGGGAGATCGACGTCGTCATCACCCGCGCCCATGCCCTCAAGGGCGAGTGGGAGGCGCTCTACGACGAGGTGCGGGCCTTCCGCGAAGCCTGCGGCGAGGCCCACATGAAGGTCATCCTGGGCACCGGGGAGCTGGCCACGCTGACCACCGTCGCCCGGGCCAGCCTCGTGGCCCTCCAGGCCGGCGCCGACTTCATCAAGACCTCCACCGGCAAGGAGCCGGTGAACGCCACGCTGCCCGTGGGCCTCGTGATGGCCCGCATGGTGCGCGCCCACCTGGAGGCCACGGGCTTCAAGGCCGGCTTCAAGCCCGCCGGCGGGATCCGCACCGCCAAGTCCAGCCTGGACTGGATGGCCCTCATGAAGGAGGAGCTGGGGGACGAATGGCTGAAGCCCGACCTCTTCCGCTTCGGCGCCAGCGGCCTGCTCACCGACATCGAGCGGCAGCTCGAGCACTTCGCGACCGGCCGCTACGCCGCCGCGTACCGACAGCCGATGCCATGACGAGGGGGACCGCCCGGCCGCTTCGCAGCCTCCGAAACCACGCATGCGTGGTTTCCCTCGTGCTCCCCATGCGGAGCCCGGGCAGAGCCCGTGCCCCGCATCCGGTCGCTTCGCCACCCTCCTTCGTCCCCGCACAGGAAGCCCCATGTCCGTGAAATCCATCTTCGAAACCCTGGAATACGGCCCCGCCCCGGAGAGCGCCGCGCCGGCGCTGGACTGGATCGGATCCCACGAAGGGGCCTTCGGACTCTGCATCGGCGGCCAGTGGGCCGCCGCGGCGGACGGCGCCACCTTCGAGGTGCTGGACCCTTCGGCCAACCAGGTCCTGGCCCGGGTCGCCCAGGCCGGCACGGCGGACGTGGACCGGGCCGTCGCCGCGGCGCGGAAGGCCCAGGGGCCCTGGGCGGCGCTGTCGCCCCACGCCCGGGCGCGGCACCTCTACGCCCTGGCCCGCGCCGTGCAGAAGCACAGCCGCCTGCTGGCGGTGCTGGAGTCCATGAACAACGGCAAGCCCATCCGCGAGTCCCGCGACATCGACATCCCGCTGGTGGCCCGCCACTTCTACCACCACGCGGGCTGGGCCCAGCTCCTGGAGGAGGAGTTCCCCGGTTACGGGGCCGTGGGCGTCGTCGGCCAGATCATCCCCTGGAACTTCCCCCTCCTCATGCTGGCCTGGAAGATCGCGCCGGCCCTGGCCGCGGGCAACACGGTGGTCCTCAAGCCCGCGGAGTACACGCCCCTCTCGGCCCTGGCCTTCACGGAGATCGCCCACGCCGCGGGCCTGCCGCCCGGCGTGCTGAACCTGGTCACCGGCGACGGCGAGACCGGCAAGCTCATGGTCACCCACCCCGGGCTCGACAAGATCGCCTTCACCGGCTCGACGGAGGTCGGGAGGGCGATCCGCGTGGCCACCGCCGGGAGCGGCAAGAAGCTCAGCCTCGAGCTGGGCGGCAAGAGCCCCTTCATCGTCTTCGACGACGCGGACCTGGATTCCGTGGTCGAAGGCGTCGTGGACGCCATCTGGTTCAACCAGGGCCAGGTCTGCTGCGCGGGCTCCCGCCTGCTGGTGCACGAGGGTATCGAGGCGAAGCTGCTGGCCAAGCTGCGCGCCCGCATGGAGAAGCTGCGCCTGGGCTCCCCCCTGGACAAGGCCGTGGACATGGGCGCCATCGTCGCGCCGGCCCAGCTGGAGCGCATCCGCGGGCTGATGGAGGAGGGCGCCAAGGAGGGCGGCACCATCTGGCAGCCCACCTGGGCCGCCCCGAAGGAGGGCTGCTTCTATCCGCCCACGCTCGTATCGGGCGTGGCGCCCGCCGCCATGCTCGCGCAAGTCGAGATCTTCGGCCCCGTGGTGGTGGCCATGACCTTCCGCACGCCGGCGGAAGCCGTGGCGCTCGCCAACAACACGCCCTACGGCCTGGCCGCCAGCGTGTGGACGGAGAACATCAACCTGGCCCTGGACATCGCCCCGAAGGTGAAGGCCGGCGTGGTGTGGGTGAACTGCACCAACCAGTTCGACGCCGCCGCCGGCTTCGGCGGGTACCGCGACTCCGGCTTCGGCCGGGAGGGCGGCCGCGAGGGCATGTGGGAGTACCTCAAGGCCAAGCCCGCGCCCGCCCCGGCGCCCTTCACGCCCGAGCCCTTCGAGGCGGGCTTCGGCGGCGTGGACGGCGGCCTGCCGGGGATCGACCGCACGCCCAAGCTCTTCATCGGCGGCAGGCAGGCCCGCCCCGACTCCGGCTACAGCCGCGTCATCACGGGGATCTCCGGCCGACCCCTCGGCGAAGTGGGGGACGGCAACCGCAAGGACCTGCGCAACGCCGTGGAGGCGGCCCACGCCGCGGCGGGCTGGGCCAAGAGCACGGGCCACCTCCGGGCCCAGATCCTGTACTACCTGGCGGAGAACCTCTCCGTGCGTGCGGGAGAATTCGCGAAGCGGATCCGGGCCATGACCGGCGCGCCGGCCTCGCTGGCCGAGGCCGAGGTGGAGGCGAGCCTGTCGCGCCTCTTCACCTACGCCGCCTGGGCGGACAAATTCGATGGCGCGGTGCACAACGTGCCCCTGCGCGGCGTGGCGCTGGCGATGAACGAGCCCGTGGGGGTGCTGGGCCTGGCCTGCCCGGAAGCCTTTCCGCTGCTGGGCTTCGTCTCCCTGGTGGCGCCGGCCCTGGCCATGGGCAACACCGTGGTCGCGCTGCCTTCCGCGGCCCATCCCCTCGCGGCCACGGACTTCTATTCCGTCCTCGAGACCTCCGACCTGCCCGGCGGCGTGCTGAACATCGTCACCGGCGACAAGGAGGCCCTGGCCAAGGTCCTCGCCGACCACGACGACGTGGACGGCCTCTGGTTCTTCGGCAGCCAGGCGGGCGCCGCGGCGGTGGAGCGGGCCAGCGCGGCCAACATGAAGCGCACCTGGACCGAGTGGTCGGAGCGCGACTGGATGGGCAAGGCCGGCGAGGGGACGGAATTCCTCCGGCACGCCACCGAGGTGAAGAACATCTGGATCCCGTACGGGGAGTGAGGGGGACTTCCCCCTCGAATCGTCCAGCCTCGCACAGAGACTGCACCTCGCAGGGCGTCTCGCTCGAAGGCAGTGCTGAGCCTTGGAAGCTGAAGTCGAAGTTGAAGCCGAAGTCGAAGTTGAAGTCGAAGTCGAAGTTGAAGTTGAAGTGGAAGTTGAAGTTGAAGTGGAAGTTGACCTTCCCAAGGCACCTCGATCCGCGAGGGCCGCGCTATTCGGCCCTCGCGGATCGAGGTGCGGGCAAGCGGGAGCGCGCCAGGAACATGAATCGTCTGCCCGCCGGGAGGGATGCGGCGTTGAGTCGAAAACCCATTCAAAGGGCCAAGGGCGGGCCATGCAGGAACCTGCTTCCGCGCCCCGCCCGGCGACCGGGCGTCACCATGCGCTCCGTTCTCCGGCCTGGCGCGCTCCCGCTTGCCCGCATCTTCGTTCACCGCGTTCCGCAAGGGCGCGGAACGCGGTGAACGAAGATGCCTTTTGAAGGTCAACGGCGAAAGTCAACGTCAACGGCGAAAGTCAACGTCAACGGCGAAGGTCAACGTCAACGTCGAAGGTCAACGTCAACGGCGAAGGTCAACGTCAACGGCGAAGGTCAACGTCAACGGCGAAGGTCAACGTCAACGGCGAAGGTCAACGCCAACGGCGAAGGTCGACGTCAACGTCGAAGGTCAACGCCAACGGCGAAGGTCGACGTCAACATCGAAGGTCAACGTCAACATCGAAGGTCAACGTCAACGTCAACGATCAACCTTCACGGCGGACATGAGGACGACGCCCGATCCAAGAGGAATCCTTCAGCACGCGGGCAGCGTCGCGAAGGTCATCCAGAAGGCCTCCACGGACCGCAGCAATCCCGAGAACGAATCCAGGTCGGTGGGCTTCACGAGGTAGGCGTTGGCGTGCTCGGCGTAGCAGCCCTGGATGTCCTTGTCGGCCATGCTGGAGGTGAGGATCACCGTGGGGATCATGCGCAGCTCGGGGGCGCGCTTGATGGTGCGCAGCACCTCGAGGCCGCCGACGCGGGGCATGTTGAGGTCGAGGAGCACGATGTGGGGCCTCGGGGCCGAGGCGTAGGGCCACTCGCGGCGCAGGAAGGCGATGGCCTCCTCGCCGTCCTTGGCGGTGTGGAGGCGGCTCGGGACCTGGGAGTCCTTCATCGCCTCCTCGATGAGCCGGACGTCGCCGGGGTTGTCGTCCACGACCAGGATCTCGATGGGGTTCGACGGGCTCATGCGGGGGTCCTTTCAGCGGGAAGGGTGAAGAAGAAGGTGGCGCCGGCCCCCGGGGCGGATTCGACCCCGATGCGTCCGCCGTGGCGCTGGACGATGCGCTTGCAGAAGGCCAGGCCGATGCCGCTCCCGGGGTATTCCCCCTTGGAGTGCAGGCGCTGGAAGAGCGTGAAGATCTGCTCCTGGTACTTCGGGTCGATGCCGGGCCCGTTGTCCTTCACGGTGCAGCGCCAGAAGGAACCCTCCCTCGTCGCGCCGATCTCGATCTCCAGGGGCCGGGAACGGTCCCGGAACTTGAGGGCGTTGCCCAGGAGGTTCTGGAAGAGCTGGGCGAGCTGGGCGGGCTCGCCGCTCACCGTGGGCAGCGGGGCGCGACGGATCACCGGCGCGGCCTCGTCCAGGGCCACCTTGAGGTTCAGCAGGGCGGCGTCCAGGGCCTCGTCCAGGGCCACCGGCCGGGGCTGGGCGCCGGGGGCGTTGAGGCGGGAGAAGGCCAGCAGGTCGCGGATCATGGCCTGCATCGTCTCGGCGCCCTCGGAGGCGAAGCGGATGAAGTCGTCGGCATCTTGATCCAGCTTCCCCGCGTAGCGCTTGGCCAGCAGCTTCGTGAAGCTGGACACCATCCGCAGCGGCTCCTGGAGGTCGTGGCTCGCGACGTAGGCGAACTGCTCCAGGTCGGCGTTGGAGCGCGCCAGCGCCTCCGCCCGCTCCTCCAGCTCCCGCTGCTTGGCCACCAGGGCCTCCTCCGCCTGCTTGCGCTCGGTGATCTCGAAGCGGATCGCCATGTGCCGCCAGGGCCGGCCGGAGGCGTCGAGGAAGGGGACGATGGTGGTGCCCACCCAGTAGAGGGAGCCGTCCTTCGCCCGGTTCCGGATCTCCCCGCGCCACACCTCGCCCCGGGTGATGGTCCTCCAGAGCTCCGTGAAGAATTCCTTCGGATGGTGGCCGCTGTTGATGAGGCGGTGGTTCTGGCCGATCAGTTCCTCGCGGCTGTACTTGGAGATGGCGCAGAAGCGGTCGTTGACGGAGAGGATGGTGCCCTTCGCGTCCGTCACCGCGACGATGGCGCTCTCGTCCAGGGCGTGCTTGAGGTCCAGCAGTTCCCGCACCCGCGGGTCCTCGGCGGCGTTGGGCAAGGGCTGGTCGGTCACGGGGCTCCGGGGATCGCGGACTTCGGGAGTCCGAAATTTTACGGCCCCCGGCCGCCGCGGCCAAGCCCGCGGGGTGGCCGGCCTCCGCCTAGGCCTCCTTCAGCTTCGCGGCGATGCGCTCCCGCAGGCTTTCCGGCACCAGGTCCGTGAGGTTCCCGCCCATGCCGCCGATCTCCCGCACGAGGCGCGAGCTGATGGCGCTGTACTTCTCCTTGGGCATGAGGAAGACCGTCTCCAGGTCCGGCGCGAGCTTGCGGTTCATCAGGGCCATCTGGAACTCGTACTCGAAGTCGCTGAAGGCCCGCACCCCCCGCACGATGAAGCTGGCCTGGTGCTGCTTGGCGAAGTCCACCAGCAGCCCGTGGAAGCTGGTCACCTCGATGTGGGGCAGCGGCGCGACGAGCTCCTCCAGGAAGGCCACCCGCTCCTCCACGCTGAAGGCCCCCTGCTTCGCCGGGTTGTGCAGCACCGCCACGATGAGCCGGTCCACCAGCTTGTCCGCCCGCTGGATCACGTCCCAGTGCCCCATGGTCACGGGGTCGAAGGAACCGGGATAGATCGCGGTGCGCAAGGGGGCTCCGGGAAGGGACCGGGACAGACTACCCCCAACGCCCCTCGTCGTGCCGCCTCAACCCAGCGCGCCCGCCCTGCGCCGTTCCCCCTCGGCCCGCGCGAGCAGCCCCTTCACCTCCTCGTCGCTCGTCTGCCGGAAGTCCTCGTACCACTCGCCGATGGCGAAGAAGGGATCGGGCTTGCGAAGGCAGACCACCTCGTCCGCGAGGCCGCGGAGCCCCGCGAGCGCTTCCTTCGGCGCCACGGGCACGGCGACGACCAGCGCGGCGGGGGCAAGGGCCCGCAGGGCATGGAGGGCGGCGCGCAGGGTGGAGCCGGTGGCGATGCCGTCGTCCACGAGGATCACCGTGCGGCCCTGGACGTCGGGCAGGGGGCGGCCGGGGCGGTAGGCCTGGATGCGTCGCTCCAGCTCCTTCCGCTCCCGGGCCTCCACCGCCGCGATGGCCGCCTCGGGGATGCCCAGCAGGGCGACCATCTCCTCGTCCAGCACCCGCACGCCGCCCGGGGCCACCGCGCCCATGGCCAGTTCCGGCTGCCCCGGCACGCCGAGCTTGCGCACGATGCAGAGGTCCAGGGGCGCGCCCAGGGCCTTCGCGACCTCGAAGCCCACCGGCACGCCGCCCCGGGGCAGGGCCAGCACCAGGAGGCGGGACTGGTGGGCGTAGGCCGCCAGGGCCTGGGCCAGCTTCAGGCCCGCGTCCGCGCGGTCCCGGAAGCGCGCGCTCACGGCCGGCCTCCCTTCCAGTCCAGATGCTTCTCGAACCAGGCCGCGGCGAGCTCCGCCACCGTCTCGAGGGCCCCCGGCTCCTCGAAGAGGTGGGACGCGCACGGCACCACCTTCAGCTCGCAGGGGCAGGAGAGGCGCGCCAGGGCGCGGCGGTTGAGCATGAGCACGTGCTCGTCCAGGCCGCCCACGATGAGCAGGGTGGGCGCCTTCACCGCCGGCAGGGCGTCGCCCGCGAGGTCCGGCCGCCCGCCCCGGGAGACGATGGCGGCCACCTTCGGATCCTCCGCCGCCGCCATCAGCGCGGCGCCCGCGCCCGTGCTGGCGCCGAAGTAGCCGAGCTTCAGCCCCTCCGCCCAGGGCTGGGCCCGGGTCCAGCGGGCCGCGTGGGCCAGGCGGTCCGCCAGCAGGGGAAGGTCGAAGCGGAAGAAGCCCCCGTCGGCGTCCTCCGCCTCCTCCTCCCGGGTGAGCAGGTCGAAGCGCAGCGTGCCCAGGCCGGACTCCAGCAGCCGCCCGGCCACTTGGCGATTCCGCGGGCTGAGGCGGCTGCTTCCGCTGCCGTGGGCGAAGAGGACGAGGCCGCGGGCCTCGGCGGGAAGGGTGAGGATGCCGGGCAGGGTGGTCTGGCGGACCGGGATCCGCACGTCCTGCTCGGCGGCCTCGAGCATCTGCAGGGAGCGCGTGGCCATGATCCCTCCCGTCCGGCGGGCGTCGCGTCCGCCGCAGGGGAAGGGTCCGTCCCGGGGCCCGGCCGGGGTGTGACCGCGGCTACCTTTCCGGGGTCCCGAGCCGGACCCAGACCCGGAGCGCCTCGCTCACGCTCCAGGCCTGGGCGTCGCAGCCCCGGGGGGCGTGGGGCGCGTCGCCATCGAGGAGTTCCGGGAGTTGGCCGAGGCAGCCCTCGTCCATGCGGGAGGCCAGGTCCGCGAGGTGGCTCCGCGCCGCGGCCACCGCCCCAGGCGCGAAGTCCCAGGCCGCCGCCAGGGCCTCGGCGTAGATGGGCAGCCACCACGGCCAGGCGGTGCCGTTGTGGTAGGCGGGCTTGCGGTGGCCCTCCTCGTCTCCGAGGTAGCGCCCCAGGTAGGGCGGCCCCTCCTGCGCCAGGGGCGCGAGGCTGCGCAGGCCGCCGGGCACCACCAGGTGGCGGGTGGCGGCTTCCACGGCACGCCGGGCGCGGGAACCTGTGACCAGGCCGAGGGCGATGCCCAGGAGCTGGTTCGGCCGCAGCCGGACGTCGGGCTTCGCCCCTTGGGCGGGCTGGCCCGGGCCCGCCTCCAGCACGTCGGCGTACCAGCCCTTCTCCTCCACCCAGAAGGCATCCAGGCTGGCCCGCGTCCGGGCCGCGCGCTCGCCCCAGGGTTCCCCCGGCGAGGGCGCGCCGAGCCCCTGCAGCAGCTCGAAGAGCCTCACGGCCAGGACCTGGAGCTCGACGGGATAGCCTTCCCGGGGCGTCCAGGCCGGATGGTCCGTGTCCATCCAGGTCTGCCGCGCCGGGCTCCACACGAGGCCGGAGGCCGCGTCGAGGCGCGAGCCCGAGGGCGTGCCGTCGAGCAGTCCCCGGCCGAGGGAGGTGAGCACGTCGCGCAGGGGCCGTCCCTCCCGGGGCGCCTCGAGGAGGACCTCCGTCCCGAAGCGCGCCGCCGCCTCCCCGCAGGCCAGGGCGAACCAGAGGGGCGCGTCCGAGGTGCCGCGGTCCCCGTCCACCGCCATCTGGTTGGGCAGGCTGCCGCCCCGCTCCAGGGAGCCCAGCAGCCGCAGCAGGTCCAGGGCCTCGTCCCGCCAGCCCGCGGCCACCAGCCCCCGGGCCGCCACCGCCGCGTCCCGGCCCCAGTCCAGGAACCAGGGGAAGCCTGCGATCACGGTGCGATGGCCACCGCGCCGGGCGAGGAAGTCCTGCAGCGCGCGGGCCAGCCGGCCCGGGAAGTCCAGGGCCGCCGGCGCGGGGGGAGGCGGGCCGGCCCTCGCGGGCCCGTTCGCCGCGAGGTCCACCCGCGCCTCGCTTCCGGGGGGCAGGGAGAGTTCGAACCAGCCGGGGCTCCAGGCGTCCCCGCGATCGGCCTGGCCCCGCTCCGCCTCCAGCGGATGGGGCAGCTCCCGGCACCACTCGGGCTCGAGGTGGAAGCGGCCGCCCTGGCACCGCGCCTCGAGGATCCGGTCCGCCGCGGGGGCGAAGCGGAAGCCGGCCTGCCGGGGGAGGATGCGGAGGCTGGAGCCCCAGTGGGCGTCCAGGCCGGCGTCGCCGCGGGTCTCCCCGTGGAAGCCGCGGTCCTCGAGGTCCAGGCGGACCGTGAGGAAGACCTCCACCTCGGCGCCTTCCGCGGGCCGCAGGAAGCGCAGGGCCACGGCGTTCCGGCCCGGCTCCATCCAGGCTTCCAGGGCCAGCGCCACCTGCCGTCCGTCGCCGGCGTTCACGCGGAAATCCCAGCGGGCCGGCGGGCCGGGCTCCACCGCCGCGAGGGCGTGGCGGTCCAGGGGCGTGAGGAAGCTGTCGGCGTTCACCCAGGCTCGCGCCCGCGTCGCGAGCACGTGGCGGTCGCAGGGCGCCTCCGCGTCGAGGTTGGCCGCCAGCAGCGCGTCGTACTTGGAGGCGATGGCGCCGAAGTCGGACCGCAGGCGCGCATAGGCACCGCGGCCGTTGGTCAGCAGGACCAGCCCGCCGGGGGCCGGTGAGGGGTCCGGCGGGGCCGCGGGCAGGAGGCGCAGGACGCCGCGGTGGCGGCGGTCGTCGCCGGTGAGCCGGTGGAAGGCGAGCGCCACCTCCTCGAGGCGGTGGCCGTCGGAGGGCGGGAGCGCGGCCGCGAAGCCCTGGTCCATCGCCACCCCCCGCAGGTGGATCCGCCGGCCCGAGCGCTCGACCTCCACGCGGAAGGGTTCCGGATCCTGGACCAGGACCCAGTGCCCCGGCGGCACCGGCAGGACCCGGCGCAGGTCCGCGGCCTCCCAGATCCGCACGGGCCGGTAGACGCCCGACGCGGCGGAGGTTCGCAACGCCTCGAGGGGGTCCCCGGCCAGGGCCTCGCGGGGGACGGTGGCCGCGGCGGCCAGGAAGGCCGCCGGGTCCGCCGCGGCGAAGGCGGCCAGCGCCGTCCAGGGGCAGGCGCCGAGGGCCTCGGGAGGATGCAGCTCCGCCAGCCGCTGCCAGGCCCAGGCGGCCTGGGCCCGCAGGCGCCGGGTGGCCGCGCCGCCCAGGCCGCGGGGCTCGCTGCGCTCGGCGAGGCAGTGCACCGCGCCGGGCTCGAGGTCGAAGGCGAGCCTTCCGCCCCGCTCCGCGCAGGGCGGCGCGGGCTGGCCCAGGAGGTCCGCGACGCAGCCCCGGGCCCACGGGGCCTCCCCGGCCGGGATCTCCGCCCGCGCCGGGGCGCCCGGATCCAGGTTGGCCAGCACGAGGCAGCGGTCCAGGCCCTCGGCGCTGATCCGCGCGAAGGCCACCGCCGGCGCCCCGTCGGCGCTGAGGCGCCGGCACCGGGCGCCGTCCAGGAAGCAGGGGTGCTCAGCCAGCAGCCTCGCCAGCGCGCCCAGCTCGGCCAGCAGGTTCGGCTCGCGGCCCCAGGCGAGGCTGGTGGGCCGGTGGACGTCGATCTTCTCGTCCGCGAGCCACTCGGCGCCGCAGGTGGTGCCGAAGGCCCCGCCGTCGCTGGCCAGGGCGCAGAGGCGGTGGCGCAGGAGGGACCAGCGCCTCCCCTGGGCGGCGAGGCGCGGGTTGTCGTGGGTCTCGGCGTAGTGCACCAGCGGCCCCAGCCGCCCGGCCTGGCGGAAAGCGTGATCCAGGTAGCCCGAGACCTGGTCCCCGCGATGGTTCTGGAAGAGCTCCGAGTAGGCCCACTGCATGCCGCCTTCGGTGAGCAGCGCCTCGGTGGTCTCCCAGGCGCCGCCCAGGCCCTCCAGCAGGAAGACCGCCTCGGGGAACTCGTCGCGGACGCTCGCCTGCACGAACTGCCAGGCGGGCAGCGGCACCATGTAGCCCGCGTCGGCGCGGAAGCCGTCCACGCCCCGGCGGCACCAGGTGCGCAGGGCCCCGGCCAGCACCTCCCAGTAGCCCGGCGTGGCGTCCTTCAGCTCCACCAGGTCGCCCCACACCGTGCCCCAGGCGCCGGGGCTCCTGAACCGCCCGTCCGCCTCCCGCTGGAACCATTCCGGCCGTTCGGCCATGAGCCGCGAGCCCCAGCCCGTGTGGTGGGCCACCAGGTCGAGGAGGACCATCCCGCCCCGGGCGTGCACCGCGTCGGCCAGTTCCACGAACTGGTCCTCGGCGGTGGTGTGCCCGTCGAAGACGGCCAGGGCCGGATCCACCGCCGTGAGGTCGAGGGCGGCGTAGGGGCTTCCCAGCCGCCCGAAGCGCGCGTAGACCGTGGGCACCGGGCCCACCGGCAGCAGGTGGAGGATGCGCATCCCGAGCGTGTCGAAGACGTGGGGCAGCCGCGCCTTGAGGTCCCGCAGGGTCCCCGAGGGCGGGAGGACGGTCCAGCCCGCGCGGTCCAGCGCCTCCACGCAGGACGCGGCTTCGGGGGTCTCGGGGGGCGCGGCCCCGAAGAGCCGCGGGAAGGCGCAATAGATCAGGTTCGCGCTGCGCAGGCCGTCGGGCTGCACCGCGAGGCCGAGGTCCTCGCCGGCGGGCCAGTGCTGGCGGCCCCTCGGGTCCCGCGCGTAGGCCTTGGCCCGGAAGAAGCCCACGTCCGTGAGGGGGAGGTCGAGGGACCAGCCGTCGCCGTCCCGGGCCATGGGGATGTCCCGCCACGCGGATCCCGCGAAGGTGGCCGGCCCTCCGGGGCGGGCGCCCGCGAGGGCGACCACCTCGGCCCGGGCCCGGCCGGCCCGCGTCAGGGTCGTCCGCAGGAAGGCCAGCCAGCCCGGGGCCCCCGGCTCGGGATGCCCGAGGTGGACCCGCAGGCGGTCCCCCACGAAGCGGACCGCGCGGGTGCCGGCGGGCGGTTCCATGGATGGCCGGGGCACGGGGACCTCGACCGCCAAGGTAGGCCGGCCAATCGTGACCCACGACACCAGTGGCCCGCCGCGTGGCGGACCTAGACTGGGGCGTTCGCCGGCAGAGGAGCACCCATGGCGGCCACGGCGGCCCCGGGCTTCGACCTCCCGGCCTTCCTGGAAGGGAAGGCCGCGGATCCCGCCGCGGGCCTCGGCTTCGGGACGGACGGGACGGGCTCGAGGATCCGCGCCTTCCTCCCCGGCGCCGTCCGGGTGGTGCTCCTGCGGCTGCCCGGCCGCGAGGAGGCGGCGGAGCTGCAGGATCGGGGCGGCGGCCTGTTCGAGGTCTCCCTCCCGGAGGCGCGGCCCTTCCCCTACCGCTACAAGGTCCTGCGGGACGGTGGGTGGGCGGAGGAGGAGGACCCCTACCGCTTCCCGAGCCTCTGGGGGGAACTCGACGCCCACCTCTTCGCCGAAGGGAGGCACCACGCCCTGGACGGCCACCTCGGCGCGCATCCCCGGGAGCTGGAGGGCGTGGCCGGCGTGGCCTTCGCCGTGTGGGCGCCCGGGGCGCGCCGGGTCAGCGTGGTGGGGGACTTCAACGGCTGGGACGGCCGCCGGCATCCCCTGCGCCCCCACCCCGGCGGCGTGTGGGAGCTCTTCGTCCCCGGAGTCCCGAAGGGCGCCTGCTACAAGTTCGAGGTGGTCTCGCGGGAGGGCCGGCTCCAGCCGCTCAAGGCCGACCCCTTCGCCTTCCGCATGGAGGCGCCGCCGCGGAGCGCCTCGGTGGTGGAAGGCCTCCCGGAGCACCCATGGAAGGACCGGGACTGGATGGCCTGCCGCGGGCGGAGGCCCGCCCGCCGCGCGCCCCTCAGCATCTACGAGGTGCACCTGGGCTCCTGGCGCCTGGGGCCGGACGGAGGCTTCCCCGGCTACCGCGCCCTCGCCGACCTCCTGGTGCCCTACGCGGCGGACCTGGGGTTCACCCATCTCCAGCTCCTGCCCGTGATGGAGCATCCCTTCTACGGGTCCTGGGGCTACCAGCCGCTGGGCCTCTTCGCCCCCACCTCCCGCCACGGCGCGCCCGGGGACTTCCGCGCCTTCGTGGACGCCTGCCACGGCGCGGGCCTGGGGGTGATCCTCGACTGGGTGCCCGCCCACTTCCCGTCGGACGGCCACGGCCTGGCCCGCTTCGCCGGCGAGGCGCTCTACGAGCACGCCGACCCGCGCCAGGGCCTGCATCCGGACTGGGGGACGCTCATCTTCGACTACGGGCGGCCCGAGGTGCGGGGCTACCTGAAGGCCTCCGCGGCGCACTGGCTGGAGCGCTACCACGCCGACGGCCTGCGCCTCGACGCGGTGGCCTCGATGCTCTACGCGGACTACAGCCGCCGGGAGGGCGAATGGATCCCCAATCCCCGGGGCGGACGGGAGAACCTCGAGGCCGTGGCCTTCCTCCAGGAGCTGAACCGTTTCCTCGGCGAGGCCTTCCCGGACGCGCTGGTGGTGGCCGAGGAGTCCACCGCCTGGCCCGGGGTCACGCGCCCGGCGGCGGAGGGCGGCCTGGGCTTCACCTTCAAGTGGAACATGGGCTGGATGCACGACACGCTGCGCTACTTCGCCCGCGTGCCCGCGAGACGCCGCCACCACCACGACGCGCTGACCTTCGGCCGGCTCTACGCGGATTCCGAGGCCTTCCTCCTGCCCCTCTCCCACGACGAAGTCGTCCACGGCAAGCGCTCCCTCCTGGGCCGGATGCCCGGGGACCGCTGGCGCCGCTTCGCCAACCTGCGCCTCCTGCTGGCCTGGCAGCACGCCCACGGGGGCAAGAAGCTCCTCTTCATGGGTGGCGAATTCGGCCAGGAACGGGAGTGGGACCACGGCCGCGAACTGGACTGGCACCTGCTGCAGGATCCCGCCCACTGGGGCGTCGCGGCCCTGGTCCGGGACCTCAACGCCCTCCATCGCGAGGAGCCCGCCCTCCACGAGGGGGACTGCGAGCCCTGGGGCTTCCGCTGGATCGACTGCCAGGACCGGGAGGGGAGCGTGCTGTCGGTCCTGCGCCGGGCGGAGGACCCGGAGGAGGCGGTGGTGGCGGTGCTGAACTTCACGCCCGAGGTGCGCCGGGGCTACCGCGTCGGCGCGCCGTTCCCGGGCACCTGGCTCGAGCTGCTCAACACCGACTCGCGGCACTACGGGGGCTCGGACGTCGGCAACCTCGGGGCCGCCTTCGCGGAGCCGGTGCCCTGCCACGGCTTCCCCCAGTCCCTGAGCCTCACGCTTCCGCCCCTCGGGGCCCTCTTCCTCAAGCTCCGGGGCCCTCGGCCCCCCACCGACGGGACGACGCCATGGAATCCACCCGGGACAAGCTGAAGAACCTCGCCCAGAACCTCTGGTGGACCTGGCGCCCGGAGGTGCGCGGCATCTTCCGCGACCTCGACTCGGACCTCTACGACCGGGTGCACCGCAACCCCATCGCGGTCCTCAAGGAGATCGACCCCGAGCTGCTCGAGGAGCGCATGCGGGAGACGGACCTGCCCTCCCGCATCGACCGGGCCCGCCGCCAGCTCGCCGAGTACCTGCACCCCGTGACCACCTGGGGCCTCACCCGGGCCGGCGCCCTCCGCTCCCGGCCGGTCATCTACTTCTCCGCCGAGTTCGGCATCCACGAGTGCATCCCCATCTACTCCGGCGGCCTCGGCATCCTGGCCGGGGACCACCTCAAGGGCGCCTCGGACCTGGGGGTGCCCCTGGTGGGCGTGGGCCTGCTCTACCGCGAGGGCTACGTGCAGCAGGAACTGGACGCCGGCTACTGGCAGCAGGACATCGTGGAGCCCTTCTACGTCAAGGACCTGCCCCTGGCCATGCTGCGGGACGCGGCCGGCGAGCCGCTGCGGGTGGGCGTGGAGCTGCCCGGCCGCACGGTGTACCTGCGCATCCAGTCCGCGGACGTGGGCCGGGCGCGCCTGCTGCTGCTCGACACCTGCGACCCCGGCAACAGCGCGGAGGACCAGCACCTCGCCGCGCGGCTCTATGGCGGCGACCAGCGCACCCGCATCCAGCAGGAGCTGCTGCTCGGGGTCGGCGGCCTGCGGGCCATCCGCCTGCTGGGCATCACCCCGGGCGCCATCCACCTGAACGAAGGGCACAGCGCCTTCGCCATCCTCGAATGGGCCCGGCAGAAGCACGAGGCCACGGGCCTGGCGCCTCGGGCGGCCCTGCGGGCCGCGGGCGAGGGCACCATTTTCACCACCCACACGCCCGTGGAGGCCGGGCACGACCGCTTCCCGCCCGGCCTGGTGGAGGAGCACCTCGCGCCCCTCGCCGCCAGCGTCGGGCTGCCCCTTCCCGAAGTGGTGGACCTGGGCCGCGTGCACCAGGGGGAAGCCGCCGAGTACTTCCTGCCCACGGTGCTCGCCCTGCGGCACTGCCGCCGCGCCAACGGGGTCTCGGCCCTGCACGGCGCCGTGTCCCGGGAGATGTGGACCTCGCTGTGGCCCGGGCGCCGGGTCTCGGAAGTGCCCATCGGCCACGTCACGAACGGCGTGCACCTGCTCACCTGGATGGCGCCGGAGCTGGCCACGGTCCTCACGGCGCGGCTGGGGCCGGCCTGGATGGAGGGCCTCGCCCGGCCCGCCACCTGGACCGCCGTGGAGCACCTGGATCCCGGCGAGATCTGGGAGGTGCTGCAGATCCTCAAGGCCCGCACCCTGCGCTTCATCCGGGGCCGCGTCGCGAAGATGCGCCAGCGCCTGGACCTGCCTCCCCTGGACCCGCCGCCCCTGGCGGCGGATGCCCTCACCCTCGGCTTCGCGCGGCGCTTCGTGCCCTACAAGCGCCCCGACCTCCTCTTCGCCGACCTGGACCGCCTGGCGGCCCTGCTGGACCGCCCCGGCCAGCCCGTGAACCTGGTGTTCTCGGGCCGGGCGCACCCGGCGGACCAGGCGGGCAAGGCCCTCGTCCAGCGGGTGGCCCGCCTCGCCGAGGACCCCCGCTTCAAGGGCCGGGTGGCCTTCGTCGAGGGGCACAACATCCACGTGGGCCGGCTGCTCTGCCAGGGCGTGGACGTGTGGCTCAACACCCCCCAGCGGCCCATGGAGGCCTGCGGCACCAGCGGCATGAAGGCCATCCTCAACGGCGCCCTCCACATGTCGGTGCTGGACGGCTGGTGGGCGGAGGCCTACGACGGCGAGAACGGCTTCGCCATCGGCAACGGGGAGGCCCACGTGGACGCCAACCTCCAGTACGGCCGGGACGTGGACAACCTCTTCCGCCTCCTGGAGGACGAGGTGGTGCCCCTCTACTACGACCGGGACGCCCAGGGCATCCCGCGGGCCTGGATCCAGCGGGTCAAGCGCTCCATCCGCACCCTGGCCTGGCGCTTCAACGCCGACCGCATGGTCATGGACTACACGCGGGACTGCTACCTGCCTGCGGCCCTGGCGGACTCCTGCCAGATGCCGTCGCCCTGAGGCCGGCTCAGCGGGGCGCGGCGGCGGGCTCCGGTCCGGCGGCCGGAGCGAGGCCGAGCATGCTCTCGGTCCAGCGCTTCGCCGCCTCCACCGCCGGCTGGTCGAAGGGGTCCACGCCGAGGGCCAGCCCCGTGAGGGCCACGATGAGCTGCCAGGCCATCAGGGTCGCGCCGAGCTCGTCCTCCGTGAGGCCGCTCTCGAGGTGCCAGTGGAGGACGGGGATGCCCGTTTCCTGCAGGGCCATCTGGGTGCCTTCGGCCTCCGCCCGGAGCACCTGGGAGGGCTTCCAGCGCTCGAGACCCGGGAAGGGGGAGGCGGGCGGCGGGACCAGGAAGTCCTCCCGGTGGTGGTGGGCCACCGTGAGGATGCACACCCCGAGGTCGCGGGGGCCCGCGATCCACCGCTGGAGTTGGGCGTGCTGGTCGTGGGGGCCGAGGGCGGGCACGGGCGTGAGCCCCGTGGGCACGCCATGGCGGTCGGCCTTGCCCAGGCTCTCGGCGACGAGCTGGACCCACCAGGCCCCGAGGCCCTGGAGGCGCGCGGCGTAGGGCACGAGGGCCCAGGTGCGGATCCCCCGGCCGTAGGCCTCCACCAGCCGCTCCACCGCCTTCCAGACCCGCCCGCCCCAGATCCCCTGGCGCGCCTCGGCCTCGGCCGCCACGCGGCGCGCGCCGCGCACGAAGGCGGCGGCGTCGCGGCCCATCCAGGCCAGGGGCAGGGTGCCCACCGGCGTGAACGCGGCATAGCGTCCGCCCACGCCGTCGGGCATGGGGAGCAGGGGCCAGCCCTCCGCCCGGGCCCACGTCGCCAGGGGGTTCCCGTCGTCCGCGGTGATCACCAGGGGCGGCCGGGTCCAGCGCCCCCAGCCGCGGAGGCCCCGGAGATGGCCGATCCAGGTCCAGAGCTCGAGGGTGCGGCCGCTCCGGGAGGCCAGGACCAGCTGGTCCGAGGGACGCAGGGCCGGCGCGTCGGGCTCGGGCCCCGCGAGGGGGATCCAGTGCCGCTGGTGGAGCGGGGTGCCCAGGGCGCGGACCAGGGCGGCGGCCGGGCCGAGGGAGCCCCCGATGCCGCACCAGAGCAGGCGCACCTCAGGATCCACGACCGGCGGACCGGGCTCTCCGGGCCGGAGCCAGGCGGCCATGGGATGCGCTTCGAGGGCGTTCCACAGCAGGGCGTGGCGCATGGCGGACTCCTTTCCGGGCAGCCCTCAGGCGCCCCCGATCTCCTCGTAGAGCCGGCGATAGGCGGCGGCCGGGGCCTCCCAGCCGTGGTCGCGGCCCATGCAACGGGCCCGCGTCGCCGCCAGGGCCGGCGGGTCCAGGAAGTGGTGGAAGGCCCGGTCGAGGGCCGCCTGCAGGGCCTCCGGGGTGGGCGCGTCGAACACGAAGCCCGTGCCCTCCGGACCCTCCTCCACCGTGTCCGCGAGGCCGCCGGTGCGGCGCACCACGGGGACCGCGCCGTAGCGCATCGCGTAGAGCTGGGTGAGGCCGCAGGGCTCGGCGCGGGAGGGGACCACCAGGAAGTCCGCCCCGGCGAAGATCCGCCGGGCCAGGCCCTCGTCCGTCCGGCCGACCCAGCCCGCCCGGCCGGGATGCTCCTCCGCCAGGCGGGCGAAGGCCGCCTCCAGGACCGGATCGCCCTGGCCGAGCACCGCGAGGCGGGCGCCCCGGGCCAGCAGGGGCGGCGCGCAGGCCAGGAGGAGGTCGAGCCCCTTGAGGGGGTCCAGGCGGCTCACCACCGCGAAGAGCGGGCCACCGTCCTCCCGCCCCAGCCCGAAGGCGTCGAGCACCGCGGCCCGGTTGGCCGCCCGTCCCGCCGGGTCCCCGGGCGCCACCGGGGCGGCCAGGGCCGGGTCCCGCGCGGGGTCCCAGGCGGCGGGGTCCACGCCGTTGAGGATGCCCGAGAGGTGGCCGGCCCGGCGGGCATAGAGCCCCTCGAGCCCCCAGCCTCCTCCGGGCGCGCGGAGTTCCCGGGCGTAGGTGGGGCTCACGGTGGCGAGCCGGTCGGCGTCCTGGAGGCCCGCCTTGAGGAGACTCACGAGCCCGTGGAACTCCAGCCCCTCCGGCCTGAAGGCCTCGGCCGGCAGCCCGAGGGCGGGGAAGGACTCCGCCGGGAAGAGGCCCTGGTAGGCGCCGTTGTGGATGGTGAGCACCGTGGCCGCCCGGGGACCGGCCTCCCGCGCGACGTAGGACGCGGCCAGGGCCGTGGGCCAGTCGTGGAGGTGCAGCACGTCCGGGCGCCAGCCGCGCCCGTCCCCGGAGGTCGCCAGGACCGCGGCCGCGGCCGCGAAGGCCCGGTAGGTCCCCGGATCGCCCGGCGGATGGCCGTAGGGTCCCGCCTGGGCCGCGAAGCGCTCGGGAGCGTCCAGCACGTAGGCCTCGAGACCCGAGGGCGCGCGGCCCCGCAGCAGGCGCCCTTCGCCGGGCGCGGCGGGGAGCGCCTCCAGGTCCGCGAGGCCGTCAAGCACCGGGGGCAGGCCCGGCAGCAGGAGGCGCACGTCGAGCCCCTGGGCCGCCTGGGCCGCGGGAAGGGCGGCCGCGACGTCCGCGAGGCCGCCCACCTTCAGCAGGGGGAAGAGCTCGGGAACCGCGTGGAGGACCCGCACGGCCCTACCCGACGTTCCGCTGCAGGAGCCGCGGGGTGACCAGCGCGATGCCGCCGGCGGTCACGTGGAAGCGCCGGGCGTCCTCCGCAGGATCCTCGCCGACCACCGTTCCGTCGGGGATGCGGCAGCCCCGGGCCAGCAGGGTCCGGCGGAAGCGGCAGCCGGCGCCGATCTCCACGTCGGGGAGCACCACGCTGTCCTCCACCCGGGTGCCGGCGTGGACCCGCACCCGGGAGGAGAGCAGGGAGCCCTCCAGGTGGGCCCCCTCCACGAGGCAGCCGGGTCCCACCACGCTCTCGTGGCCGCTGGGGGAGGGGTCCACGTGGCTGCGCACCAGCCGCGCCGGGGGGAGGGGCTCCAGATGGGTGAAGATGGGCCAGTCCGCGTCGAAGAGGTCCAGCTTCGGCTCCGGCGCGGTGAGGTCCATGTTCGCGTCCCAGAAGGCGTCCAGGGTGCCCACGTCCCGCCAGTAGGGCCCGCCGGGGAGGCTGCGCACCGCGCTGCGCTCGAAGCGGTGGGCGAAGATCCGGGCCCCCCGCGCCAGCGCCGACGGGATGAGGTCGGCGCCGAAGTCATGGCGGGAATCGGGATCCGCGGCGTCGCGCTTGAGCAGGTCGTAGAGGAAGCCCGCGTTGAAGAAGTAGATGCCCATGCTGGCCAGGGAGCGGTCGGGGGCCCCGGGAAGGCCCGGCGGTTCGGCGGGCTTCTCCACGAAGGCGGTGACGCGGTCCGACCCGTCCACGGCCAGGACGCCGAAGCTCGAGGCCTCGGCCCGCGGGACCTCGAGGCAGGCGATGCTGAGGTCCGCCTCGGCCTGCAGGTGGTCCCGGAGGAAGGCCTTGTAGTCCATCCGGTACACGTGGTCGCCGGCCAGGACCAGCACGTTCCGGGGGCGGTGGGCCATGATGCTGGGCAGGTTCTGGTACACCGCGTCCGCCGTGCCCTGGTACCAGCTCTCCCGCTCGCGGCGCTGCTCCGCCGGGTAGGCCTGGATGAACTCGTTGAGATGGCCGCTGAGGAAGCCCCAGCCGAGCTGCAGGTGCTCCAGCAGCGAGTGGGCGCTGTACTGGGTCAGCACCATGACCCGGCGGAAGCCCGAGTTCACGCAGTTGGAGAGGGCGAAATCGATGATCTTGAACTGCCCCCCGAAGTCCAGGCCGGGCTTGGAGGACCGTTCCGTCAGGCCCTCCAGGCGGGTGCCGCGCCCTCCGGCCAGCACCACGGTGATGGTCTGGCGGGGTGAGAGGGGCGTGGACTCGAGCTGCATGGCGGCTTCGCCGCGCCGCGTGGGCGCGTGGCCCGGGGGCCGTGCCCCGGGCGGTTCAGGGCCCGTCTAGCAGCGGACCCTCGCGACGAGGAGCCCTTCGGGTTCCCAGGTCGCCAGGAAGCCCAGAGGGCGGGAAAGGTAGTTGAAGAGGTCGAGGTCGAGCGGATGGGTGGCCCAGGGGCGCTCCGCGCCGTCCGGGAAGAGCCGGGCGAGCACTTCCAGGTGGCGGGCCTCGGTGATGAGGAACCGGTCCTCCATCCAGACCCGGTCCCCGAGCTCGACGACGCAGCCGGTCTGCAGGTCATGGACGGCGTTCCGCATCGGACCCCCGGCCCCCGGATCTCCAGGGGTGTCCCGGAAACGTAGGCCTTCCTTGAGGGTCCCGGAGGTGCCCCGCATCACGAATGGCGGGCGGCGCCCCCCGGGGGCGCCTAGGTTGGTCGCGACACCCGGGAGGCTCCCATGAAAAGGCGGACCTGGATCCTCGTCGCCAACGCCGCGAAGGCGCGCCTCTTCCAGTCCGACGGCCAGGGGCTGGCGGAGATCTCCGACGCCATCCACCCCGAAAGCGCCGCCCACGGCCACGACCTCCTGGCCGACGCGGCCGGGCGCCGGGGCCAGGGCCCCGCGGGCCGGGGCGACCGGCCCGGCCTGGGGCCGGACGAACCCCGGCAGAGGCAGGAGGCCGAGCGCTTCGCGCGACATCTCGGCGCCCTCCTCAAGACGGGTCTCGACGAGCATGCCTACGAGGCGCTGGTCCTGGTGGCGCCGCCGCACTTCCTCGGCCTCCTGAAGAAGCACCTCGGCCACACCGTGGCCCGCCGGGTGGACGCCACCCTGGACCGCGACCTCGTCCAGCACGAGGTGGCCGACCTGGAGAGCTGGGTCCACGCCCTGGCCTGAGGGCCCGGGCCCCTGGCGCGGCGCTCCAGGCCGCTGGCCAGGGGCTCCGGGCTCCGGCCTTCAGGTCAGGCCTTGGCGACTTCCTGGCGGGGCCGGCCCAGGCTCGCGGACGGCCTGCGGGCGCACAGGGCCTTGAGGGTGCGCATGACCTCCTCGTAGGTGGGGGAGGTCAGCTTCGTCCCCACCGGCTCCCCGGCGGCGAGCACCAGGTCGTTGAGGGAGAGGATGCCTCCGAGGGTCCCGTCCTCCTCGGTCACGGGGAGGCGGCGCACCCGGTGCTGGCGCATGACCTTGAGGGCGTGGGCGGCGGTGTCGTCGAAGCGCACGCAGTAGACCGGCGTGGTCATGGCGTCCCGGGCCAGGAGGTCCGTGGCGCGGCAGCCCGTGGTGGCGAGGGCCATGCACAGGTCCCGGTCGGTGAGGACGCCGAGGAGGCGGTGGGACGCGTCCACCACGGGGAGGATGCCGCAGTCGTGCTCGCGCATCAGCTCCGCCGCCGTGGCCAGGTTCGCGTCGGGGCGGCAGGAGGCCACGTAGGGAGGGCAGAGTTCCTGGACGTTCATGGGAGCTCCCGGAACGCCGCCGCGGGAGCGCGGCTCCCGCGGCGGAGGTTGGCGACGGTCCTGCTTCAGGTGGCCGAGATGCTGATCTTCTGCGGGCGGGCCTCGGGCAGCTTGGGCACGCTGATGGCCAGGACGCCGTCCTTGAGCGAGGCGGCGATCTTGTCGATGGCCACGTCCTCGGGCAGGTTCACCACCCGCGTGAAGGCGCCGAAGCGGCGCTCGTAGCTGTGGTAGGTCTCGTTCTCCTCCTTCTTCTCGGCGTCCCGCTTGCCGGTGATGGTCAGGCGGTTGCCCGAGAGGTTCACGTCCAGGTCCGGTTCCTTCACGCCGGGGACGTCCATCTTCAGGTCGAAGGAGGTGGGGGTCTCCTTGAGCTCCAGGGCGGGGAAGAGGTCCTGGCCGATGTCGGCGCGGACCATGCGGAAGGGATCCACGCCCAGGAAGTCCTGGAAGGGATCCCAGTCCATCAGGGAGGACATGGAGGGTGAGCCCCAGGGCCGGTCGAGGGCGGGGGTCTGCGGGGTGTTGCGGCGCTTGATGAGCTTGAGCATGGGGGTCTCCGGAAGAGGGCGCGCGGAGGAGCCAGGGCACACGCATCCGGACCGTCCCGCACCTTCCGCGCGGCGGTGCTGGACGGGTGGGCTGGCGCGCCGGGCCGAGGCCTCGGGGCCGCGGGCGGATCCGGCGCAGGACCTTGCAAGGCAGTCCAACGTGGTGCCCCCCTCCGGGCGACGCAAGAAATCCGAAATGCCTTCGTGATGCCCATCACCCGAGGGTCTGGCGAGGCGCGCCCGTCCAGCGCGGGCGACGGCTTTTCACCGGCCCGACCCACTCCCGGCGCCGTCCTTCCACTCCGCCGATGTGACCGAGTGTGCACCCGCGCGGACCTACGTTTGCGGTGCGTACGCGAGGTGTCCCATGGTCAAGAAGGTCCTCGTCGGCATCGACTTCTCCCCCTCCAGCCGCAGCGCCCTCGCCCGGGCCGCGGCGTGGGCCCGGGACCTGAAGCTCCCCCTCCATGCGGTGCACGTGGTGGAGGTCCCCTCGGTGGCCTCCCGCTCCATGTACGTCTCCATGGGCGACCCCGCCTGGTTCCACGAGGCCAAGCCCAAGGCCGGGCTGCTCATGGACACGTGGCTGGAGCCCTATCCCGACGCCAAGGGCGAGGTGCTCAGCGGTCCGCCCGCGGAAACCCTCATGGCCGCCGCGGACAAGGACACGCTGCTGGTCATCGGCCAGGTGGGCCACAGCGCCATCGAGCACCTGCTCTTCGGCAGCACGGCCTCCAAGGTCATCCGCCACGCCCCCTGCGACGTGCTGGTGGTGCGGACCGAGCGGCGGGAGGCCACGGCATGAGAAGGGCCGCCATCCGGCGGCCCTTCGGTTGCCTTCCTTCCTGGCTCACTCTCCGAAGACGAACGCCCCCACGTCCACCATGCGGCTCTCCCCCGTGAGGCGCAGGATCACGGACTTGTTCTCCATGCGGCCGGTGCCGTAGCGCAGGTAGAGCTCCAGCTTCACGGTGGTGGCGCCGATGACGGTCTGCTGGCGGGTGCCATAGTAGTTCGCCTTGATGAGGTAGCGGCCGGGGACGGCGCGCTTCAGGAGGAACTCCTCGGGGCCGTAGCCGCCGGTCACGTCGGCGCTGATGCGCCCGCCCAGGGCCGTGGCCTGGTGGCCGTAGAAGCAGGTCTCGCCCCGGGGATCCACGACGTGGAGGTCCATGTCGCTGTCGTTGGTGTCCCAGTTGAGGACCACGCGGACGTCCACGGGCAGGTTGCGCAGGAACGCGGCATCCATGCCCTGCACCCGGATCTTCCCCTTTTCCCGCGCCAGGAGGGCGTTCAGCTCGCCCAGGGCGATGAGGTTCACGTCCCGGAAACGGCCGTCCCAGCGCCCCTTCACCACCTCCCACAGCAGGTCCGCGGCGCGCTGGGGCTGTCCGGCCTCGGCGCAGGCCAGGGCCAGGTCGCGGGTGCTCTGGGGCTCCTCGGGGCGCCAGGTCTTCACCTTGTCGAAGACCCAGACGGCGAGGTCGGCGCGATGGATCGGGCCCAGGCGGTGGCCGAGGACGCGGAAGAGGGCGGCGTCCTCGAGCTTCAACTCGGCGAGGTTGGACAGCACCCGCAGGGCGAGCCGCGCATCACCGTCCTCCCGCAGCAGGTCCGCCACGTCCAGGAAGAAGCCCGGCTGGTGCTCCCAGTCCTTGCGCAGGTCCAGGTAGGCACCATAGCGGCTGGCCTTCGGGAGCGTTCGAAGCGTCTTGAGGTAGGGCGTATCCGGATTCCAGGCCTTGAGCTGGATGGAAGCGGCACGGTGGTCGTCGGCCTCCTCCTTCGCCTCGTCCCGGTCGAGGGACTTGGCGGCGTCGGGACCGGCCTCCCGCTTGGCGGCCTTGCGCTGCAGGCGGCTCAGCTGGTCCTGGGCCCGGCCGGGGGCGGCCTCGGCCATGGCGGTCGCTGTCGCGGCGGGCGCGGGCCGGGGCGCTTCAGCGGGAGGCGGGGGAGCCGCCCCCGAGGCAGTGCGCTGGCCCGTGACATGGCCGACCCCGCCGCCGGAGATGGCCTGCCCCTTGTCCTTCACCGGCGGAGGATCGAAGGTCCTCTCCCACCAGGCCTGCCGCTCCTTCCACTGGGCCAGCACTTGGTCGAGGCGGTCGCGCTCCTGGCGCTGAGCGGAGGCGTCCTCGGCCTTCACGCGCTGGAAGTAGGCCTCGCGCATCTCGGCCGGCGGCTCGATGCGGTAGCGGACGTAGTCCTCCAGGCTGTCGAGGACGATGAGGGACGTGCCCTCGGTGACGATGGAGAAGCGGGTGCCGAGGTCCACCATGGCCGCGCGGTTGCCTTCGGGATCCCGGGCCAGGTCGGCGAGCTTCTTCTGGGCCCACAGGCGGCGGGCCGGCGCGGCGCTGCCCTGGCCCAGCACCACGGTCTTCGTGAATTCGACGCTGCGGCCGTGGCCGAAGGCCAGGCGAAGGGTCGCGGTCTCGCTGCCGAGCTTCGCCGCGAGGCCGAAGGCGCCCCGCACCAGGGCGCCCTTGCCGGGCAGCAGGTCCGTGGCTCGGCCGGATTCCACGGTGGCGCCCAGGAAGGCCAGGGGCCGGGTGCGCAGGGCCTCGAGGGCCTCGTCCACGGTGCCCGACGCCAGGTCCACCAGCTCGCCGCCGCGGTCCCCGGCGAGGCCGTGGAGGAAGGCCGGCGCGGCCACGGCGGCGGAGTTCACCGCCACCAGCGGCGCATCCGGGAAGCGGGCCTCGCTGGAACCGAGGGTGGAAAGCCCGTCGCTGAAGAGGAGCACCTCGTCGGCGGCCTCCTGGTCGAGCTTCAGGGCGCCGAAGGTGGTGGCGCCGTCCAGGGGTTCGGACTCGATCGCGCGGCGCAGCGCCGAGGCGTCGCCGCCCCGGACGGTGAAGCGCCGCAGGGGCTCGGCCTCGTTGCGGAAGACGCAGAGGGCCACGTCGGCGGTGCCCAGGCGCTGCAGGTAGCGCGCGAGCAGGTCCAGCTCCTTGGCCCGGTCCCGCTTCGCGGCGGAGGCGGAGGCGTCCCAGGCCACCAGCAGGCGGCGGGGCGCGGCCTTGGGGGCGCGCTTCGCCAGGGGCAGGAGGGAGGCGTAGGCGTAGCGGCCGTCGGCGGCCTCCTCGACGAAGGAGCCGAAGGCGTCCGGGGGCCGGGGCACGTCGAGCACCAGGGGCCGCGCGGGCTGGAAGTCCCGGCGCTCGCCCTCGGCGCGGTAGGCCCGCTGCCAGGGGCTCAGCTCGAAGCCGTCGAAGGGGCTGCCCTCCACGGCGGGCCTCAGGGCCTGCTCGAGGACCTCCACCTTCAGATGGAAGCGGTCCACCGGGGCCGGCAGGTCGAGGGGGAGGGTGTAGCGCAGGGTGGAGGGCGCCTTCGCCGAGGCCCCCAGCTCCTGCTCGTAGGCGATGACGACGCGCTTGGACCCCTTGGCGGGGATGGGATACACCCGGGCGCGGAAGACGTTGCCCTCCAGCTTCTCCAGCAGGCCCGGATCCACGCCCCGGCGGACGATCTCCTCGAAGGCCTGGCGGCCCTTGGCCTTGTCCACCACGACGCCCTCGCGCAGGGCGCCGTTCACGTCCATGGCGAAGCGGGAGACGGTCTGGCCGTCCCCGAGGGGGAAGACGAACTCGCCCTCCAGGATCCGGTCCTGGGGGTTGTAGAGGGTGAAATCCCAGGTGGTGACGGCGAGGCTGCCCACGATCTGGACGTCCACGGAAAGGTCCCGGAGGCGCGCGGGCACCGCCTTGCCGTCGGGGCCCGGGATCTGGATGGCGGGCCGGGCGATGGCCTGGGGGCGGGTCGCCTTCACCGCCGCCGCCGAAGGCTCCTGGGGAGGCGCCGGGGGCATGGGAGGACGGAGGGCCGGGACGCCCGCGCAGAGGAGGAGGGCGGCGAAGACGGCGCGCATGGTTCACCTCGGGGATTTCGGTGATGTAGGGTAGGCCCCTTCGTCAGGGCATGGGTCATGGGACCGCCATGCCTCCGGAAAAGTTCCGTCCCCCGCCCGCCGGCCTGTCATGGGAAGGTCGCGGACCCGTCCGCCGGGGCCGCTATCCTGCTCGGATGACCTCCGCGCGCCTCTCCATCGGCCTCCTCTTCGGCGGGGAGAGCCCCGAGCACGAAGTCTCCATCGTCAGCGCGCGCGCCATCGCCCAGCACCTGGACCCCGCGCGCTTCGAGGTGCGGCCCCTGGGCATCGCCCGCAACGGCGTCTGGGCGGTGCGGACCACGGCGGCCGGCGATCCCTTCGAGCGCCTGTCGAACGGGGAGTTGCCGGAACGGAGCAGCCACCCCTTCCTGCCCGTGGAGGCCGGCGCGGAGGACACGCCCCTGCCCGACGTCTTCTTCAACGCCCTCCACGGCGCCGGGGGCGAGGACGGCCAGATCCAGGGCTACCTGGAGCTGCTGCACCGGCCTTACACCGGCGCTGGCCTGCTGGCCATGGCGGCGGGCATGGACAAGTGGATCACCAAGCGCATCTGGGAATCCGAAGGGCTGCCGGTGGTGCCCTACGTGGGCCTCACGGAGGAGCGCTGGGCGGGCCACCGGGAAGCCTGCCTCGCCGAATGCGGGAAGCTCGGGCTGCCCCTCTTCATCAAGCCCGCCAACCTCGGCAGCTCCATCGGCGTGGAGAAGGTGAAGCGGGCGGAGGATCTCCCCGCCGCCCTGGACCGGGCCTTCACCTTCGACCGCCGGGTGCTGGTGGAGCAGGGCCTGGACGTGCGCGAGCTCGAGGTCGCGGTGCTGGGGGGCGACGACCCCTTCGTGAGCGCGCCGGGCGAGGTGCTGGTGGCCGACGAGTTCTACACCTTCGAGGACAAGTACCTGGCCGGGAAGAGCACCACCGCCATCCCCGCGGACATCCCGGCGGAGCTCACGGACCTGGTGCGCAAGCAGGCCTCCGCGGCCTTCCGGGCCCTGGACGCCTACGGCATGGCGCGGGTGGACTTCTTCCTGGAGCGGCTCACGGGCCGGGTCTTCCTCAACGAGATCAACCTCATCCCCGGCTTCACCAGCATCAGCATGTACCCGAAGATGATGGCCGCCAGCGGCGTCTCCTACCCGGAGCTCCTGTCCCGCCTCGTGGACCTGGCCCTGGCCCGCCACGCCCAGATGCACGCCAAGAACAAGGGCTTCAGCAGCGGCTCGGGCTGGTTCCAGGCCTAGGCGGGGCGGATCCCCGGGAACTTTCCTCTCCGCCGGCCTACACTAGTCCGATGCACCAGCGCACCGTGCTCTCCCTGATCTCCCTGCCCCTGGTGGCCCTCTACTCCTGGCCCGTGGTGGTGCAGAACCTCGGGTCCTCCCGGGACGTCCACGTGGCCGCGCGGCAGGAGGGCAAGCCTTCGGCCCAGGATCCGCTCGCGGGCCTGGCGGACATCCAGGACGTGCTCGGCATCGTCCGGGACAACTACGTCGACCGCCCGGACATGGAGAGGGTGGTCCAGGGCGGCCTGCTGGCCACCCTCGAGCGGGCCCATCCCCTCAACGCCTACCTCAGCCCCGAGGACCTGCGCCTGCCCGACCCGGGCCCCGCGGACGCGGGCCTGAAGGTGCTCAAGCGGGGCATCTACGCCCAGGTGGTCGCGGTGCGCCCCGGCTCCCCCGCCGCCGAGGCGGGCTTCCAGACCGGCGACGTCATCCGCCGCATCAACGGCGAGTCCCTCAAGGACCTCAGCGCCTGGGCGGTGGAGCGCGCGCTGCGCGGCCCCGAGGGCTCGGAGCTCACCCTCCTGCGCTACGCCGCCGGCGCCACCACCTCCTCCCAGGTGAAGCTCTACCGGGCCCGGCCCGCGCGCGCGCCCATCTCGGTGCGCCGGGAGGAGAAGGCCGTGCTGGTCGCGGTGCCCGACCTCGGGCCCGGACGGGGCGACGAGTTGAAGGCGTCCCTGGCGGGCCTGGATCCGAGGCTGCCGGTGGTGCTGGACCTGCGGGCCTGCATGGGCGGGGAACTGGCCGAGGCCGCCAGGGCCGCGGGCTGCTTCAGCCCCCAGCCCGCGCCGGTGGCCACGGTGCAGGAGGCCTCGGGCAAGGACGGCGAATTGCGGGAAAGCCCGGTGGCCTCGGTGCCGGCCGGCCTTCCGGCCCCGGTCCGCGCCGCGGTCCTCCTGGGCCCGGGCACCTGGGGCGCGCCGGAGGCGCTGGCCTCGGCCCTCAAGAAGCTGGGCGTGGCGATCTACGGCGAGCGCAGCGCGGGCCTGGGCGTGGAGCGGAGCCGCCTGCTCCTCCGGCAGGGCGGCGCCGTGGAGATCGTCACGAAGCGCTGGGTCGGAGCCGGCGGCGAGAAGCTGGACCGGGCGGGCGTCGAGCCCACCGTGGCCCTTCGCGGCCTCAAGGCCACCGAGGATCCGCTGCCGAAGCTGCTGCCCCTGCTGGACGCCAAGCCTGACCCGAAACCCGCGGAGAAGGCCGCCCCGAAGACGGCCCAGCTCCTGCGCCCCGCCTCCCTGAAGCCCGCCTCCGCCGCTGAGGTGGCCTGAGCCGTGGGCCGCAGCCGCAAGGGTGGCCTGAGCACGCCGGCCCTCGTCGGTTGGGCCCTCGGAGTGCTCCTGCTGGGCGTGGGCCTCGGCGTCGCCCTCGGCCAGCTGGGCTGCGAGCGCAAGGCGCCGCCGAGGAAGCCCGCCCCCGTCCGGCCGGCGCCGGAACCGCCGAAGCCGCGCCCGGTGGAGCCCAGGACCCCGCCGCCGAAGGAGGCGAAGGCCCCCGAGCCGGTCCTGCCGCGCCTCGCGATCATCATCGACGACCTGGGCTACGCCGAACCCGAGCTGGTGACGCGGCTGGTGGCCCAGCCGGTGCCCTTCACGGTGGCGGTGCTGCCCTACCAGGAGCACACGAAGGCGAGCGCCGAGATCGCCCACAAGGCGGGCAAGGAGGTCATCCTGCACCTGCCCATGGAGGGCCGGGAGGACAAGGACCCCGGACCCGACGCGCTCCTCGACCGGCTGCCCGAGGCGGAGCTGCGGGCCCGCACGCGGAAGGCCCTCGGCGACGTTCCCTTCATCGCCGGCGCCAACAACCACATGGGCAGCAAGCTCACCGCCGACCGGCCCCGCATGCGGACCGTGCTGGAGGAGTTCCGGGGCCGGAAGCTGTTCTTCGTGGACAGCCGCACCTCCAAGGACACCGTGGCCTACGACGTGGCCAAGGAGGTGGGCCTGCCCGCGGCGTCCCGCAAGGTGTTCCTCGACGACTCGAAGGATTTCGAGGAGATCCGGAAACAGTGGGAGCGCGCGCTGAACCTCGCGAAGAAGGACGGCGAGGCCATCGCCATCGGCCACATCTATCCGGAGACCGTGGCGGCGCTGGAGAGGCTGATCCCCGCGGCGAAGGCCGACGTGCGCTTCGTGAAGGCGGGGGAGCTGGCGCGGTAGGAGGGCCACTGGCCCAAGGGCCAAGTTGGAAAGTGGTCCATCCCCTGGAGGCTCCCGGGACGGATCCTGGGCCCACGCGGGGCGCACCCCCCGTCCGACCGGAGCCCCCATGCCCTCCTTCCGCCGCGCCGCCGCCCTCCTGCTGCTGCCCGCCCTGCCCGCCCTGGCCGGCGGACCCCTCAAGGTGGTGACCGTCGCCGCGCCGGCCATCAACTGCGTGTTCAACCCCTCGTGCACCGTGATGGTGACGGACTCCACCTCCTCCCTGCCGGTGGGCAACGGCGCGGGCTTCCTCCAGTCCCGGAGCTACCGCGGCAAGGCCGGGGCGCCGGGGGCGGGCTTCTGGGCCGTCCTCTACCGGGTGGACCTGCGCAACGCCGTGGTGGCACCGCGCGCCCCCAACGGCCTCGTCTCCCTCACGGTGAGGACGGGGCCCGTGGCGGGCGGCCTGGACTACAACAAGGACGGCAGCCCGGACCAGGTCTTCGTGGTCACCCAGGGCGGCCTCGGCACCGTGGGCCTCGCCTCGGCGGTACAGGACGACGCGGGGAACACCACCTTCACCTTCGCCTCGCCGGTGACGGCGGGCACCGCGCCCGGCCTGGGGAAGAGCTCCTTCTTCTTCGGCTTCGCCTCGGCCCTGCCCCCGGCGGCGGCGAGCGCCACGGTCCTGGACCAGGGGAGCACCGCCTCCACGGTGGCGGCCCGGGCGCCGATGGCCTCCGCGCCGGACCTCAACGCCTGGCTCACGGCCCATCCGGCGGTGGCGGGGGCCATCAAGTGGCAGACCGCGCACCAGAGCCCCATCAACGTTCCCCCCACCGACGCGATGAAGGTGGCCTGGCCCTCCTGGACCGCGGCCCAGAAGGCGGACCTGAACCAGGCCTACCTCGACGCCTTCGCGTGGGCCGCCGGCGGCGCGGCGCAGGTGCCCATGGTCCCGCCGGGCGTCTCGGACAAGCCCCAGAACCTGGATCCGTTCCTGGCGGTGGACACGTCCCCGCGGCTCTACCTCGCCCAGGACGCGATGTGGAAGCTCTTCACCGCCCACGTGGGCTTCTCCCTCTTCCTCGAACTGACGCAGCAGGTGCCCTGGAGCCTCACGGCCTACGACGACGCCAGCCTGCGGGTGCTCCTGGACAGCAGCTCCATGGCCTGGAACGTGGGTCCCATGGGCGGCACGCCGGCGGCCTACTCCTTCGGCCTGGATCCCTGGCACGTGCCCGCCCAGGTGGCGGACAACCTGCCCCAGACCGCCTTCGCGGCCCCCACGTGGACCTTCCCCTTCCTCCGGGACGCGGGCTGCCTCGGCGAGTCTCGCCAGGAATCCATCGCCGGCGTGCTGGACTGGATGCGCCACAACATGGACCACATGCTCGGCGGCTCCAGCTACGCCGCGAACGAGGCCCGCTGGGGCTACCGCGGCTTCCCGCCCATCTCCGCCATCGTGGCCGGCACCGTGGACGCCAACAATTCGCAGTTCGGCAAGCTGCACTGGACCGCGGGCTGCCACGGCAGCGTGGCCTTCCTGTGCCAGACCCTGCGCACCCTCAACATCCCGGTGCTGCCGGTCTGGGTGCAGGGGCCGGTGCTCACTTCCGGGCACCAGGCCGCGTGGTTCCTGTCCGAGAACCTCTACCTGGACCACGGGGACGATCCCTACAACCAGAACGTGAAGGCCTCGCCCTCCCCCGTCCTCGGCCTCCTCATCGACCAGGCCACCTGGACCCAGCGCTTCGTGGCGGATCCCAGCCTGAACCCCCCCTACACGGCGTCGGCCTGGGCCAACGTGGGCAAGGCTGCCCAGGACTTCCAGTAGGGAAGGGGGTTCAGCCCCCCTTCCGCGCGATGTGGATGACCTTCTCGACGGTGGCGTGGACGGTGCCCTCGCGGTCCACCAGCTCCACGGTGTAGGTCCGGTCCACCTTCGGCAGGTCCCGGAGAAGGTCGCGGATCTCCTGGAGCTCGGCCTCCTCGAGGCGGAAGGTCGCCGTCAGCGTGGAGCGGCCGGGACGGCGGAAGCGGATGCTGGCCGCCTTGTCCCAGACCACGAAGCCCGGCCCCAGGTTGTGCATGAGCATGATCATGTAGAAGGGGTCCACGCAGGCGTAGAGGCTTCCGCCGAAGATCGTCCCCACGTAGTTGTGGGTCCGCCAGTTCTTCGGCAGCCTGATGCGCGCCTCCCGCCAGTCGGCGGCGATGTAGGTCACCCGCCCGCCGGTGCCGCGGTAGCAGGGCCAGAGGTTGAAGGTCCAGCGCCAGACGCGGGTGCGGAAGGATTCGCTCATGGCTTGAAGAAGTAGACGGCCAGCTCCTTGGCGGGCACGAAGGCCTTCCTCGCCATCCGCAGGCCGCCGCCGGGCAGCCTCTCCACGGGGCCGTCCCAGGCCAGGGAGACCAGGCTGCCCGCGGGCTTCTCGACGCGCAGCTCGAAGTCGCCGATGGGGGTCTTCCAGGTGTTCGCGGTGGTGAGGACGTACTTCACCCAGCGGGCGTTCACGTAGGCGCCGCTGGAGGGGGCCTTCGCCTCCCGCTGGGTGGCCATGGCCTGGAGGGCCTTCACGAGGGCGGCGTCGGCGCCGGCGTCGGGATGCTCGGCCTTCAGCTTCGCCGGGTCCACCCAGCCGAAGCCTGCCACCGGCGTGTACTCGTGGGCGATCTTCACGGTCGATTTCGCCGGGAAGCGCTGGGTCCAGTGGTAGGTGACCCGCGCGGTCCACATCGGCGCGAAGGACCAGCCCGCGTCATCCTTCGCCTCCGGGCCGAGGATGCCCGCGGCGGCGAGCTTCGACCGGGCCTCCGGGGCCAGCCGGTCCACCTGGTACTCGGCCTTGCGGACCTCCAGGTCCCAGTGGCAGAAGCCCGCGAAGGAGGCGATGTCGAGCCCGGCGGCCCTCAGGTCCGCCGTGACCTCCTTCTCCTTCAGGAAGGCCTTCGCTTCCGTCTGGAAGCGCCGGGGCGCGCCGTCCACCCACACCCTGAAGTCCTTGAAGTCCCGCTCGCCGCCGGGATCCTCGCCGGGATAGGCGTACTCGGGGATGGGGAACGCGATCTCCGTGACCACGTCCTGGTCCGTGTCGTTCCGGAACTCGTACTCCACGCGGACCCGGTCGGGCGCGATGGTCAGTCGCTCCTTCGCCATGGCCACGCTGCGCTCCTTGCGCAGGCGGAGTCCGCCGGCGGCGGTCTCCGCGGCGCCGTCGTTGCGGCGGGAGAGGGCCTCCAGGCCGCTGGACAGGGCGAGCAGGAGGAACAGGGCGGGCCACCGGCGCATGAGGACCTCGAAGGGATGCCCCGATCCTGCCGGGAACCGCCCCTTCCCGCTAGAACCTCACCGTCACCCCGTCCCGATCGTCCACGCGCACGGTGTCCACGAACTGCACCTGGCGGGTGGCGTGGGTGAGGATCAGGGAGCTGGTGCGGATGCCGTGGCCGAAGAAGCGGACGCCCTGGAGGAGGTTGCCGGTGGTGACGCCGGTGGCGGCGAAGATGATCTGCCTGCCCGGGGCGAGGTCGTCGGTCTTGTAGACGCGCCCGAAGTCCACGCCCATCTCCTCGGCCTTCTCTCGGCTGGCGGTGTTGGTGTCCACCTTGAGCCGGCCCTGGATCTCGCCGTTGAGGCACTTGAGCGCGGCGGCGCTGAGCACGCCCTCGGGCGCCCCGCCGGTGCCCATCACCGCGTGGATGCCGGTGCCGCTCACCGCGGCCGAGATGGCGGCGCTCAGGTCGCCGTCGCCGATGAGCTGGATGCGGGCGCCCGCGGCGCGGATGTCGGCGATGAGGGCCTCGTGGCGGGGACGGTCCAGCACGCTCACCGTGAGATCGCCGATCTTCCGGTCGAGGGCCTTCGCGATGGCCTGGAGGTTGTCGATCACCGGCGCGTCCAGGTCCACCTTGCCCTTGGCCGCCGGGCCCACCACCAGCTTCTCCATGTAGAGGTCCGGCGCATGCAGCAGCCCGCCCTTCTCGGAGGCGGCGAGCACCGCGATGGCGTTCGGCGCGCCGGTGGCGCAGAGGTTGGTCCCTTCGAGGGGATCCACGGCGATGTCCACCTCCGCGTGGCCCGCGCCCAGCCCCACCTTCTCGCCGATGTAGAGCATCGGCGCCTCGTCCCGCTCGCCCTCGCCGATGACGATGGTGCCGTCCATGCGCACCGACTCCATGGCCTTGCGCATGGCCTCCACCGCCAGCTTGTCGCTGTGCTTGCGGCGGCCGTGGCCGATGCTCCGGGAGCAGGCGATGGCCGCCTCCTCCACGACGCGCAGGAACTCGAGGCTGAGGGTCTTTTCCATGGGGCGGCTCAGGGCTCTGGGCGCTGGGCGCTGGCCCAGTCCGGTACTGCATCCAGGCTAGAGCCTAAAGCCCAAAGCCCAAAGCCCTACACCAGCCGGTTCACCGAGGTGCGGATCCAGTCGAGGAAGGGGGCGCTGCCCCCGGCGATGGGGAACATCACGATCTCGGGCACTTCGTAGGTGTGCAGGTCCGTGATGACCTCGCTCACCTTCTCGAAGTTGTCCCGGGTGGTCTTGATGACCAGCATGACCTCCTCGTCGAGCTGGGTCTCGCCCTTGAAGTAGTAGTAGCTCTTCACGTTCGGGAGGATGTTCACGCAGGCCGCGAAGCCCTGGTCCACCAGGGCCGCCGCGATGGTGAGGGCCGTCTCCTCGCTCCCGCAGGTGGTCAGGATCGTGCAGGCATCCGTCATGGTGCAGGGGCCCCCGGGCGAAACCCAAGTCTCCCACGCTTCCGCGGCTTTCCCAAGGTCGGCGGCAGTGCGGCGCGCGGCGGCGCGGAACGAAGAAGGGACCCCGAAGGGCCCCTCGCGCGGGATGGCGGGATGGGTCGGGGCGAGAGGAGGGACCCGCCTCCGCGACCCCGCGCGGCGGGGCGCGGGAGGGCAGGACCGGATGTCCTGCCCGATCGGCGGGAGGAACCTCCGACCGCAGGCCCCTCGCGCGGGATTGGTCGGGGCGAGAGGAGGGACCCGCCTCCGCGACCCCGCGCAGCGGGGCGCGGGAGGGCAGGACCGGATGTCCTGCCCGATCGGCGGGAGGAACCTCCGACCGGAGGCCCCTCGCGCGGGATTGGTCGGGGCGAGAGGATTCGAACCTCCGACCTCTCGGTCCCGAACCGAGCGCTCTACCAGGCTGAGCCACGCCCCGAAGGCCTCCAGCCTACCGAAAGACCCGGCGCGGGTCCACGGGGAATTGCGTCCGGGGCCTCCCGCTGGACGCGGCGCCGCCGGAGCGGTGAACTGGAGCGGCTTCCCGGGTGTCCGCACATGCCCCTCGTCACCTACATCTCGACCTGCATGGGCCGGCTGGAACACCTCCGGCGAGCGCTCCCCACCTGGCTCGCCCAGCCGGACGCCGAGGTGGTCGTCGTGGACTGGTCCTGCCCGGACGGCAGCGGGGACTGGGTGGAGGCGCACCACCCCTCGGCCGCGGTGGTGCGCGTGCCCGGCCGGGCCCACTTCAACCTGGCCGCGGCGCGGAACGCGGGGGCCGCCCGGGCCTCGGGCCGCTGGCTCTGCTTCGTGGACGCCGACGTGCTCCTGGCGCCCGGCTTCAGCGGTCTGGTCCATCCCCTGCTGGACCCCGCCGCCTACCTCCTGAGCGAAGGCGGCCCCCACGAGCTGATGGGGACCGTGATCGTCCCCGCCGACGCCTTCCGGGCGGTGGGCGGCTACGACGAGGCCATCGAGGGATGGGGCGCCGAGGACCACGACCTCTACACGCGCCTGCGGTGGCGGGGCCTGGCGCGCCGCCGCTACCCGCACCAGGTGCTCACTCCCATCCCCCACGACGAGTCCCAGCGGGTGGCCCACGCCGCGCTCAAGGACCGGGGCGTCAACTGGATGGTGAACCGCGCCTACCTGGAGGCGAAGTGGACCTTCCTCAAACTGCGGGAGGAGGAGCTCGACCTGGAGGCGCGGAGGGACCTCTACCGGCATGTCCGGGCGACGATCCTCGAGGCCCTCGAGTCCGGGCGGGATCCGGAGCTCGCCTTCAGCCTGGGCTGGCGGCGGCTCATCTCGGGGGTGGAGTACGAGGCGGGCTTCACGGTGCGCCTCCGCCCCGCGGGCGGCGGCGCCTTCCGCGGCTAGCGCGCGCGATCCCTCGCGGCGCGGAGGAGGCGGCCCAGGGGATCGCCCTCCGACGTCCCGTCCCGGGAGGTCCCGGCCGCCCGGGGCGGGGGCGGCGGATCGCAGGGTTCGGTCGCCACCCCCGCGAGTTCCAGGCCGAGGAGGTGGCGCAGCCGCGCGCGCAGCTCCGGCCACGCGGAGGCCGCGGCCAGCCGGAGGGCGGGCAGGCGCTCGAGGTCCCAGGCCCCGATGACCAGGACGCCCCGGCGGACCCGGAGCAGGCGGGTGCGCCCCGCGAGGCCATCCCCGACCACCAGGGGCCAGGCCTGCCGGAGGCGCTGTTCCGCCGCCGCCTCCGCGGCCCGGGCCGAGGCGGCGGCGGAACCTAGCGGCCGCAGCCCCCGGTCGGCGGGCCTAGGCACGGGGCTTCCGCGGGGGGACGCGGCTCGAGCAGGCCCGCTGGCCGTTCAGCAGCACGGGGCTGGCCAGGGAGGGCACCATGCGCCCGCTCTCCTCGTCGAAGAGGGGCTGGATGAGGTGGTGCAGGCGGCCCGCCTGGCGGAACAGCACGTCATCCACGGTGCGCACGCGGCTGGCGGGGATGGCGTCGGCGTCACAGGCCTCGAGGATCTCCTCCACCCCCCGGGACGCGAGCCTCGACTCCAGCTCCGCGACGAGCCGCTCCCGGTCCTCCACCCGGCCGCGGTTCACCCGCCAGCCCGGGTTCGCCTCGAGATCCAGGCCCAGCCAGAGGGCGAGGATCTCGAACTGCTTGTCGCTGCCCACGCCGATGGCCACCTCGCCGTCGCGGCAGCGGAAGGTCTGGTAGGGGACGATCTGCGGGTGGGCGTTGCCGTAGCGCCGGGGCGGGCGGCCGGTGAGGAGGGCCCCGGATCCGACGTTCACCAGGCCCGCCAGGGCGGCCTCCATGAGGGGCACCTCCACGTGGAGGGCCTCGCCGGTGCGCTCGCGGTGCAGCAGGGCCGCCTGCACGCCGTTGGCGGTGTAGAGGGCCGCCAGCACGTCCACCAGGGCCACGCCGATCTTCATGGGCCGGCCCTCCACCTCGCCGGTGATGCTCATCCAGCCGCTCTCGGCCTGGAGGATGAAGTCGTAGCCCGCCCGCCGGCAGGCCTCCACGTCGGACGCGAAGCCGCGGATGGAGGCGACGATGAGCTTGGGGAACTGGGCGTGCAGCTTGCCCCAGGTGAGCCCGAGGCGCGCGGCGGAGTCCGGGAGGAAGTTCTCCACCAGCACGTCGGCGTCCTTGAGCAGGTCCAGCAGGCGCGCCTTGCCCGCGGGCGAATGGAGCTCCAGGGCCTCGCTGGTCTTGCCGCGGTTCGCGCAGCGGAAGTAGGCGCTCTCGCCGTCCACGGGATCGAAGGGCGGGCCCCAGCCGCGGGTGGGATCGCCCTCCAGGGGCTCGATCTTGTGAACCTCGGCGCCGAGGTCCGCCAGGAGCTGGGTGGAAAAGGGGCCGGCCAGGATGCGCGAGAGGTCGACGACACGGAACTTGTGGAGGGGCTGGGCGGCCATGGGGCCAGTGTAGATGGAAGCCGGTGGAAGCGGCCGGCGCCTCCCGTCACCGGTGATCTCCCTCCGGGACGGGCTCCGACCCCTCGCGGTATGATGCGCCTTTGGCCCGGCGGACCCTGGCAGGAGCGGAAGTCGATGCACGAGCAGGACCCCATGCAGGCACAGCAGAATCCCGAAGGCATCCCCGCCGAGGCGGTCCCGGCGATGGAGCCCTCCCAGGCCGTCGTCCCGCCCCTTCCCGAATCCGCGGCTCCCGCTCCGGCGCCGGCCGGCGCCGGGATTCCCGCCGTCGAGGCTTCCGCCGGGGAAGGTCCCGTGGCCGAGCCGGTCCAGGCGCTGCCCCCGTCCCCGGAACCCGCGGCCCCGCCGGCCGAGGCCGTCCCCGCCGAGGCCGTCCCCGCCGAGGCCGTCCCCATCGAGGCCGTCCTCGCGGAGCCCGTCCCCGCCGCAGCGGTCCCCGCCGAATCCGTCCCCGCCGAATCCGTCCCCGCCGAAGCGGTTCCCGCCGACGCCCCGGCCGCGGAAACCGCGCCCTCCGAGGGCCGTCGGGAGCGCCCCCGCCGGGAGCGTCCCCAGGGCTCCACCAAGGCCTTCAGGGGCGACGAGGCGGTGGTGCAGGACCAGCTCCTCACGCGCATCGCCGGCGAGCTGAAGCTCCCGCGGGCCGGCGTGGCGGCCACGGCGGCCCTGCTCGGCGAGGGCAACACGGTGCCCTTCATCGCCCGCTACCGGAAGGAGCTCACCGGCAGCCTCGACGAGGTGCAGATCCGCGCGGTGGAGGAGCGCGTCGCCTACTACAAGGACCTCCTGGACCGCCGCGCCACGGTGCTCAAGTCCATCCACGAGCAGGGGAAGCTCACCGACGAGCTGCGCGCCCGCATCGAGGCCTGCTGGGTGAAGGCCGAGCTGGAGGACCTCTACCTGCCCTACAAGCCCAGGAAGCGCACCAAGGCGATGGTGGCGAAGGAGCGGGGCCTCGAACCCCTCCTGGACGCGCTGCTCGCCGACGCCACCGGCGCCGATCCGCTGATGCTCGCGGCCCCCTTCATGAAGGAGGGCGAGGAGGGCCTGGCCACCGCCAGCGAGTGCGTGGAGGGCGCGGGCCACATCCTGGCCGAGCGCCTGGCCGAGGACGCGGACCTGCGCCAGATGCTCCGCCACGAGTTCAAGGAGAAGGGGGTCCTGCGCTCCACCCTCCGCGAGGAGAAGAAGGAGTCCAAGGAGTCCCTGCGCTTCAAGCCCTACTGGGATTTCAGCGAGCCCATCCGGAAGATCCCCTCCCACCGCCTGCTGGCCCTGCGCCGGGGCGAGAAGGAGGAGGTGCTCACCGTGAAGCTCGAGGTGGAGCGGGAGAGCCTCGTGAGCCGCCTGGTGGCCGCCGTGCCCGTGAATCCCGCGTCTGGCTACCGCGCCTCCCTGCACGCCGTGGCCGAGGACGCCTTCGACCGGCTGCTGGCCCCCAGCATCGAGGTCGAGGTCCGCATGGAGGCCAAGCGCGCGGCGGACGCGGAGGCCATCGGCGTCTTCCAGACCAACCTGGACCACCTGCTCCTGGCGCCCCCGGCCGGCCAGCGCTGCACCCTCGGCGTGGATCCCGGCATCCGCACCGGCTGCAAGCTGGCGGTGATCAACCGCCTCGGCCAGTTCATGGAGGACGCCGTCATCTACCCCCTGGAGCCCAAGCGGGACTTCGAAGGGAGCCGGGCGGTGCTGGAGGCCCTGGCCGCCAAGTACCCCATCGAGGCCGTCACCGTGGGCAACGGCACCGGCGGTCGCGAGGTGGAGGCCTTCCTGAAGGAGTGGCTGAAGGACACGGGGCGGCGGGACGTCATCTGCGTCAGCGTCAGCGAGAGCGGCGCTTCGGTGTACTCGGCCTCCGACGTGGCCCGGGAGGAGTTCCCCGAGCTGGACCTCACCGTGCGCGGCGCCATCAGCATCGCCCGGCGCTTCCAGGACCCCCTGGCGGAGCTGGTGAAGGTGGAGCCGAAGTCCATCGGCGTGGGCCAGTACCAGCACGACGTGAACCAGACCGCGCTCAAGAAGGGCCTCGACGACGCCGTGGAGTCCTGCGTGAACCGCGTCGGGGTGGACCTGAACTCCGCCTCCTACAAGCTCCTGGCCTACGTGGCCGGCATCGGCGAGGGCCTCGCCAAGAACATCGTGGCCCACCGCTTCGAGAAGGGCGCCTTCCGCACCCGCGAGCAGCTCCTCGAGATCCCTCGCTTCGGGGCCAGGGCCTTCCAGCAGGCGGCGGGCTTCCTCCGCATCCGCGACGGGGAGAACCCGCTGGACGCCAGCGCGGTGCACCCCGAGGCCTACCCGGTGGTGCAGCGCATCTGCCAGCTCACCGGCAAGACCGTGCCCGAGCTCATCGGCAACGACGCGGTGCTGGACGCCCTGGACCCGAAGCTCTTCGTGGACGAGCGCTTCGGCGTGGAGACGGTGAAGGACATCCTCGCGGAGCTGAAGAAGCCGGGCCGGGACCCGCGCCAGCGGTTCGAGGCCGTGCAGTTCCGGGAGGGCGTGAACAAGCCCGAGGACCTCGAGGTCGGCATGGAGCTCCAGGGCATCGTCACCAACGTGACGGACTTCGGCGCCTTCGTGGACGTCGGCGTCCACCAGGACGGCCTGGTGCACCTCAGCGAGATCAGCCACCAGTTCGTGAAGAAGGCCTCCGACAAGCTCAACGTGGGCCAGGTGGTGAAGGTCAAGGTGATGGCCCTGGACCTCCCGGCCAAGCGCATCGGCCTCAGCATCAAGGCCCTGCTGCCGGCGCCCGCCCACGTCCACCACCCGCGGCCTCCCCGGCCCGCCCGCCTGGATGGCCAGGGCCCGCGACCCGAGGGCCAGGGCGCCCGCCCCGGCGGACCCCGGCCGCCGCGTCCTGACGGCGGGGCCCCCCGGCCCCCCAGGCCCGGACAGCCCCGCCGCGAAGGGTCCGGCCCGCGTCCCGAGCGTCGTCCGGAGGAAGGCCGTCCCCAGGGCGAGCGGCGGCCCCGTCCGGACCGCCGCCCCGAGCGTCCCGCCGAGCCCCGGATCATGCGGTCGGAACCCCCGGCCGCGCCGGTGAAGGATGGGGCCTCCCTGTCGGACCTCATGGCCAAGTTCTCGAAGGGACCCAAATGAGCCCCCGCCGTCCCCTGCTCGCCGCCGGGCTCCTGGCCCTCGCGGCCGCCTGCCGCACCTCCCCGCTGGACAAGGACCGCGTCCTCTACGCCCCGCACGAGGCAGGCCTGGTCCTCTCCTACGAGAATCCCTCCCTCGAGGGGCAGGCCCGCGCCGACGAGCGCCTCCAGGTGCGGGTCGAGCAGGCCAGGCCCGTGGCGTCCCCGGAAGGGGCCTTCGAGGGAACGCTGACCTACACGCGCCTCCGCGGTCAGGAGCGCCTGGCCTTCCTCACCCGCGACGGCGGCCTCCGGGTGGTGGACGCCCAGAACCACGGCGCGGACATCCTCCCCGCCGGCTTCCCCGAGCGGACCCAGGTCTGGGGGGACCGGCAGGAGGTGGTCTACCGCGTCCTGGGCCGCGGGGTCCTCCCGCACTTCGACCGCTTCCTGCCCCGGGACTTCCCGAAGGTCGGCGTGTGGGTGGAGGGACAGCCCGCCCAGGGGAAGGGCCCCCGCACGCGATCGTTCCTCCTGCCCGACCTCGGCACCGCGGAGGTCCAGGAGTGGCGGGACGGCGCCTGGGTGGTGGTGATGCGGCTCACCGGGCGCGGCTTCGACGACGCCCAGCCCGGAGGGGTCCGCCCGTCCGTGCCCGTTCCCGCGCCGGCCCCGGCGCCGGCCAAGGCGCCGGCCAAGGCCCGGAAAGCCTAGGAGTCCCCATGGCCAAGGACAAGACCCAGGCCCCGCTGCCGGAGGGCGCCGCCAAGGGGGCCATCCGCGACAACCTCGAGGTGGTCTGCTTCGCGGTGCTGCTCATCGTCTTCTTCAAGACCTTCGTGGGGCAGCAGTTCACCATCCCCAGCGCCAGCATGCGCAACACGCTGATGATCGGGGACCACCTGCTGGTTAACAAGTTCATCTTCGCGGTGCCCCAGTGGGACTGGGAGGCGAAGCTCTTCCCCATGCGCCGGGTGGAGCGCGGCGACATCATCGTCTTCCGCTACCCGATGGACCGCGACATGGACTACGTGAAGCGCGCCGCGGCGCTTCCCGGCGACACCTTCGAGGTCCGGAACAAGCGCTTCTACCTGAACGGGAAGCTGCTCACCGGCGAGTGGGAGCACCACATCATCCCGGGCCAGGACGTGGCCAACGGCCGGCCGCAGCCCCAGCCGGGTCCGTGGCCCCTGACGCGCGACCTCGGGCCGGCCATGCCGCCGCCCGGGCTCTGGCCCCACGCCGACCCCGAACTCCTGAAGGTGGACCGCCAGGGCAAGCAGAGCCTGGTGAACGACCTCTACGCCGACAACCTCGGCCCCTTCACCGTGCCCGAGGGCTTCGTCCTCGCCCTGGGGGACAACCGCGACAACAGCCAGGACAGCCGCGCCTGGGGCTACGTGCCCCTGGAGCACCTGCGGGGGCGCCCCTTCCTCGTCTGGTGGAGCTTCCGCGAAGGCGGCGACGACGACCAGAACGCCAACGTGCCGAAGAACCCCGGCGACGTGGCCATGAACTTCATCGACGGGGCGAGGCACTTCCTGGTGTGGACGCGGTGGGAGCGGACGGGGACCATCCCGCGCTGAGGGCTTCGGTCTTCCAAGCCGGGAGACGCGCCCAATAGTTTCGGCGGACGAGGGATGCTTCTCCGACCTGGCGTGCGTTTGGCGGTGCTCGTGTCCGCCGCGGCACGAAGCCGCCGCGGTGGACTCGCATGCCTTTGGAAGGTCAACGGCACGTCGACTGCGCGCGGCGGGCTCTGCTGAGGAGGTTGCCCTGGCCGTGTCTTTCGACCTTGGTTTTGACCTTGCCTTTGACGTTGCCGTTGAATTTGCCTTTGACCTTGCCTTTGACCTTCCAACGGCACCTGCGGCGGTCGCGGCGGCCCTTGGCCGCGGCCGGCACAGGTGCTGGCAAGCGATAGCGCGCCAGGACCCTGACCCCTTAACGTCTCCGAGCCCGCTGGATGGGTGTGGCGGTCCCTGGTCTTGCGATCCAATGGCCCGAGCTTCGCGATCCGACAGCCCTACTCCAGGTTCGCCGCCTGCTCCCGCACCTGGTCCAGCACGCCCTTGGCCTCCATGACGGCCCGCGTCATGGCGATGCGCTTGCACTTGGAGCCGCAGGTGTTGAGCTCCCGGAGCACCTCCTGGCACCACACGTCCAGGGCCTTGCCCTCCACGCGGTCCTTCTTCAGCCGCTCCTCGAAATCATCCAGGTGCGCGGCGAGGCGGACCAGCTCCTCGCGCACGTCCTGGCGCTCGGCCAGGGCGCCGGCCTCGGCGAGGACGCGCTCGGCGGGGAGCGCGCCGGCGAGCTGGGCGTCCTTGAGGACCTGTTCCAGGCGAGCGGCGTACTGGGCGGGCAGTTCCGCGGCCTGGGCCTCGGCCTCGGCCTGGAGGACGCCGCGCAGGCGGCGCAGGTCGGCGAGGCCCTGCTCGAAGGCCGGGCGCAGGCGATCGCCTTCCTTCGCCCGGCCCTCGTTCCAGGCGGCGAGGAGGGCGCGGACGCCCTCCAGCACCGCGGCCTCCATGCGCTCGGCCAGGTCCCCCGGCGGCGGCAGCCAGGCGCCGGGCATGCGGAAGAAGGCCTCGGCGGTCATGGGCGGCAGGTGCAGCCACTCGGCGTCCTCCGCCCAGGCCTTCGCGATGGCCCGGAGCAGCGGCCGGTTGATGTGGGGCTCGAGGCCCGGCTCGTCCTGGACGTCCACGGCGAGGTCCAGCTTGCCCCGGGACGCCGCGCCGCGGACCTCGGCGCGGATGGCCGGGTCCAGGGCGTGCAACGCCGCGGGCAGGCGCAGGGAGAGGTCCAGGGACTTGTGGTTCACCGAGCGCAGGGCGAGGCGGAGCTGACCCGACTCGAGGGGCCGCTGGATCTCCGCGTAGGCGGTCATGGATTTCACAAAGGTCTCCTCGGCGTTCCGAGCTTACCGCGCCGCGCCCTCAAGCCTCGTGCTCCGGGGCCGGCTCCTCGTCCGGGGCCTCCTCTTCCCCGGACGGCGCCGGCGAGGTCTTCGCCATCAGGGCCTGGTAGTAGGCGGGCCGAGTCTCGCGCACGTGGTCGGCGGAAGCCTTCCCGGTGAGCCAGGCCTTGTCCATGGGATAGACGTCGGGGTCGAAGATCACCAGGTACCAGTGCCAGACCAGGATGGAGAGGGACGCCAGGATGGCCTCGTACCAGTGGGCCGCGGTGGCCGCGTCGGTCACCCATTTCGGGAAATGGCGCAGGGTCCAGGTGTTCGCCCAGAGGAGGAGGCCGGTCACGGCCATCACCACCGTGCCCCACATGTAGGCCCAGTACTCCATCTTCTCGGGGTAGCCGAACATGCCGAAGGTCGGGCGCTCCTTGGCGAGGCCGAGGTTGAACTTCAGCATGCCGAGGATGTCCTTGGCGTCCTGCAGGCTCGGCCAGAGCTCCCCCAGGATCACCCGGTCGTGCTTCACCACCGCGAGGTGCACCAGGTGGAAGACCGTGGCCGCGGTGATGACCACCGCCGCGATGCGGTGGACGAGGCCGCGGTACTGGGAGGTGGGATCGAACTCCTGGAAGGCCTTCACCCAGGCGGCGTCCGGGAACTTCAGCGCGAAGCCGGTGATCACCAGGGTGACGAAGCTGAGCACCACCATGCCGTGGGCGAGGCGGAACTTCAGGTTCATGCGCGGGACTTCGAGGCCCGTGGCGTGGCCGTGGCGCCCGCGCCGCAGCTTGGCCAGCCAGTCCAGGCCGTTGTGCACCAGCATGAAGCCGATGGTGAGCGGGATCAGCACGAGGTAGGCGAGTCGGATCCAGCGCACCACGGGATGCTCGGGGCCCCCGCCGCCGGGGCGGAGGTGCACGGGGCCGATGGCGTACTTCCCGCTCACGCCCGCGTGGCAGCGCCCGCAGGTCTGGGCGAGGTTGGCGGGGTGGATCGTGGACTTCGGGTCGGTGGAGGACAGGATGTTGTGCACGCCGTGGCAGCTGGCGCAGTTGGCCACGGTCTGGGAGCCGCCCTTCAGGGCGAGGCCGTGGTAGCTGTCCTGGAAGGAGGGCAGCTTGTCCTTGGGCAGCGCGTAGCGGGCGGCGAGGCGCTCGTCCCCGTGGCAGCGGCCGCAGGTGGCGGTGGACACCCGCGCGGGGTTCACGAGGGAACCGGCCTCGGAGGGCGCGAGGATGCTGTGCTCGCCGTGGCAGTCGGTGCAGACCGGCGCGCCCTTCACGCCGGCCTTCACGGCGAGGCCGTGCACGCTGGCGTCGTAGACGGCCTGGACGTCGGAGTGGCACTTGCCGCAGGTCTGCGCGACGCGCTCGTGGGTCGTGGCGGCCCCGGCGTCGCGGCCGGACTTTACGTCGTGGGCCCCGTGGCAGTCGGAGCAGGAGGCCGCCGCGTTCTCGCCACGGGCCACGGCCCTGCCGTGCACGCTGAGGCGGTAGGCCTCCACGGGCTTGGCGAAGGGGATCTTGTGGCGCTGGAGGAACTCGGGATTGGAATGGCAGCTCCCGCAGGTGTCGGCCATGTTCTTCTTCGCGGTCTTCGAGGCGGGATCCGAGCTCGGAAGGATCTCGTGGAAGGGGCCGTGGCAGGAGAGGCAGCTCGCGGCGTCGGCCACCCCGTCCTTCTTGAGCACGCCATGCACGCTGGAGGCATAGGCCTTGACCACGTCGTCGTGGCAGGTGGCGCAGGAGACCTTCGCCATCCTGTCGGGGTGCGGGAGCTTCTTCGTCGCGGCGTGGCAGTCCTGGCAGTCCATGCCGCCGTGGGCGCTGCGCTCGAACTTCACCGGGTCCACCTCGTGGCAGGCCGTGCAGGCCTCGCCCTTCGGGGCCTTGGGGGCGCCGCCGCCGGGCAGCAGCATCAGCGTGAGCAATCCAGCCGTGAAGACGGACATGTTCGCCTCGGTCGGGATCCGGCCGCCGACCTCCCCGCGCCGTCCCCGGGGTCCACTTTCAGGGGCGCGCGACGGGCTGTCCAGGCGCCCGCGGGCCCGGGAGGTGCACTTGTGACGGAGTTCCGGGAGGCCCGCCAGGGCTGCACCCGCGCCGCACCGCGCCGGGAGCGCGGGGTGCGGCCCGCGACCCGGCGGGCCTCGCGACGCCTCCGCCGTCGGCGCGTGTCGCCACTTGTGACGGCGGTCAGCGTCCGGGGCCCGCAGGATTGCCGCAGGGCGGCGCGACCGCCTGAGGGCGGGGGGTTCCCGCCCACGCCCCGGGGCCGCGCGGCGCCAACGCCACGCGACCTTTCCCGGGAAGGACCACGAGGAGGCAGCCCATGCTCCACCGGAACCGAGCCGACCGGACCGACCGCAACCCCGAGCGCCACGGGCTGCTCGCGCGGATGGCGCTGGCCTTCGTCGTGGCCTTCGGCCTCGCGGCGGCGCCGTCCTGGGCCCAGGGGGGCAAGGCGCCGAAGGCGGCCAAGGAGTCCTGCTACGACTGCCACGGCGAGAAGGACTTCGAGATCGACGTGAAAGGAGGCAAGAAGTCCCTCTTCGTGGACGCGGGCCTCTTCGGCAAGTCGGTGCACAGCTCGCTGGCCTGCAAGGACTGCCACAAGACGCTGGCCGAGAACCACTCGGACGGGGGCGTGCCCTATACCAAGGTGGACTGCGGGTCCTGCCACACCGACGAGGCGAAGGTCTACCAGACCAGCATCCACGGCATGAGTTCCGCCATGGGGGCCTCCGGCGCCGCGAGCTGCACCGACTGCCACGGGAACCACGCCATCGTGCCGGTGAAGCAGGGCGATTCGCCGGTCTACAAGATGAACCTGCCCTTCACCTGCGCGAAGTGCCACGCGAACAAGGCCCTCACCGCCGAATACAAGATGAAGTACCCGTCGGTGGAGAGCCAGTACCAGGAGAGCATGCACGGGCAGGCCCTGCTCAAGAAGGGCCTCGTGGTGGCCCCGAGCTGCAATGACTGCCATGGCGTCCACGACATCAAGCGCAGCGTGGACCGCAGCTCGCCCATCAACCACGCCAACGTCGCGAAGACCTGCGGGAAGTGCCACACGAAGGTCGAGGAGACCTACAACAAGAGCATCCACGGCCAGCTCCTGGCCAAGGGCGATCCCCGCGGTCCGGTCTGCATCCAGTGCCACACCGCCCACCAGATCGAGGCGCCCACCAGCGGCCACTTCAAGTCCATCGCCGACCAGACCTGCGGCAAGTGCCACCAGGACCGCCTCGAGCACTACCGCGACACCTACCACGGCAAGGCCATGGCCCTGGGCAAGGCCAACGTGGCGAGGGACGTCGCCGCCTGCTACGACTGCCACGGGCACCACGACGTGCTCCGCGCGTCGGACCCGAATTCCCGCCTGTCCCCCAAGAACATCGTGGGGACCTGCCAGCAGTGCCACGCCAAGGCCAACGCCAGCTTCACCCGCTACGCGCCCCACGCGAACCCCATGGACCGCAAGAGCTACCCCCAGCTCTACTGGGTCTTCATCGTGATGACCACGCTGCTGGTGGGCACCTTCACGGTCTTCGGCGCCCACACGCTGCTCTGGCTCTTCCGCTCCGTCTGGCTCTACCGCCACGACTCCAAGCAGTTCCGCGAGGCCAAGATCCAGATCGCCAAGGACGACGAGCAGTTCACCCGCTTCCAGCCCTTCGAGCGGTTCCTGCACCTCCTCGTGGTCACGAGCTTCCTGCTCCTGGTGCTCACGGGCATGCCGCTGAAGTTCTACTACACCGACTGGGCCAAGGGCATGTTCAACCTCATGGGCGGGCCCCAGGTGGCGCGCACGCTGCACCACTTCGGCGCGGTCATCACCTTCCTCTACTTCGGCCTGCACCTCTTCAGCACCCTCGGCCATTTCTGGAAGCACCGCGGCTTCCTGCGCAACCCCGACACCGGGAAGCTGGAGCTGGGCCGGCTCTGGCAGGCCATGAGCCATCCGGACTCCATGATCCCCACGAAGCAGGACCTCAAGGACTTCATCGACCACAACAAGTGGTTCTTCGGGAAGGGCCCCAAGCCCCAGTTCGACCGCTGGACCTACTTCGAGAAGTTCGACTACCTGGCCGTCTTCTGGGGCGTCTTCGCCATCGGGGTCTCGGGCCTCATCATGTGGTTCCCCGAGTTCTTCAGCCGCTTCATGCCGGGCTGGATGATCAACGTCTCCCTCATCGTCCACTCCGACGAGGCCCTGCTGGCCGCCGGCTTCATCTTCACGGTGCACTTCTTCAACACTCACTTCCGGCTCGAGAAGTTCCCCATGGACACGGTCATCTTCTCGGGCCGGGTCTCCAAGAGCGAGATGCTCCACGAGCGCAAGCGCTGGTACGACCGCCTGGTGGCCGAGGGCCGGCTGGACGAGGTGCGCGTGAAGGACGAATGGGACGCCTGGAAGGGCATCGCCCGCAGCTTCGGGTACCTCTTCTTCGGCGTGGGCGTCCTGCTGCTCCTGCTGATCATCTTCGCCATGACGACCCGCCTCACCCACTGAGCGCGGGGCTGGAGGGAAGGGCGGGCGGCTCCGGCCGCCCGCCTTTCGCGTCTCCCCGTAGCCGGCCGCGCGGACCGGAATCACATCCTGCGCCGGCCCTGGGAGGCGTGACCTACTTCGTACGGCTTTGTCCTATGCTTGGCCCATCCCGCGCCGGGCCCTCGGAGGAACCTGATGTTCAAAGACTTCCTGCGGAACCTCTCGAAGAACGCCATCAGCCTCTTCGGCGTGTGGCTGACCTCCGTCAGCGCGGTGATCTTCTTCTCGCTCTTCGGCTTCGAGCTGGTGGGCTACTCGGGCACGCCCTACCTCGGCATCATGGCCTTCCTGGTGGTGCCGGCCTTCTTCGTCGCCGGCCTGCTGCTCATCCCCTTCGGGATCTGGTGGACCAAGCGCAAGAAGCGCAAGGCGATGGAGAAGGGCGAGGAGGTCGCCGAGGACGCGTGGCTGGTCCTGGACTTCAACGCGCCGAAGGTCCGGCGCACGACGATGATCCTGTCGGTGCTCTCGGTGGTGAACCTGATCATCATCGCCACGGCCACCTACAAGGGCGTGGAGGTGATGGGCTCGACGAAGTTCTGCGGCACCGCCTGCCACACCGTCATGGCGCCGGAATACACCACCTACCAGCGCAGCCCCCACGCCAAGGTGAAGTGCGTGGAGTGCCACATCGGCTCGGGCGCCAGCTGGTTCGTGAAATCCAAGCTCTCCGGCTCCTGGCAGCTCATCTCCGTGGCCTTCAACCTCTACCAGCGGCCCATCCCCACGCCGGTGCACAACCTGCGCCCCGCCCGGGACACCTGCGAGCAGTGCCACTGGCCCACCAAGTTCGTGGGCGACCGGCTGCGGGTGTACACCCGCTTCCAGGAGGACGCCGAGAACAGCGAGGTCAAGACGGCCCTGCTCATCCACGTGGGCGGCAGCCAGGGCAGCGTGGCCCGGGGCATCCACTGGCACGTGGATCCCGGCGTGAAGATCCGCTACCAGGCCGACGAGAAGCGCATGGCCATCGGCGACGTGGAGATGACCAAGGCCGACGGCACCGTGGAGGTCTTCAAGGCCCCCAAGCCCCTGGAGAAGGCCCAGCCCGGCTGGCGCTCCATGGACTGCCTGGACTGCCACAACCGGCCCTCCCACATCTACCGACTGCCCGAGGACGAGGTGAACGCGTCCATGGCCAACGGCCGCATCGACCGCACGCTGCCCTGGATCCGCCGCGAGGCCGTGAAGGCCCTCAAGGGCGAGTACGCCAGCCGCGAGGACGCGGCCATGAAGATCCGCCAGGCCATCAACGACTTCTATTCCAAGGAGCAGCCGGACCTGCTGAAGGCCCGGGCCGCCACGGTCAACGACGCCATCACCGAGATCGTGAAGATCTACCACTCGAACGTCTGGCCCCACATGAAGATCAGCTGGGGCGCCTACCCCACCTTCCTGGGCCACAACCAGGTGGACGGCTGCTTCCGCTGCCACGACGACGAGCACAAGACCGCCAGCGGCAAGAAGATCAGCCAGGACTGCGCCACCTGCCACTCGGTGCTGGCCCAGGACGAGAAGGACCCGAAGATCCTGAAGGACCTGGCGAACCCCTGAGGCCCGGCCCGGACGCTGGACACCCGCGGACCTCCGCGGGTGTCCAGTTTCGCATCCGGACTCGAGGCCCCGTCCGTGGGAGGATGGGGCCTTTCATGGGATCCTCCATGCTCCCCTTCCTTCCGGTCGCCGCCATGTTCAGCCTCTCCTCCCCCTCCGCCGACGGTCCCCAGCCCGGCCAGCCCGCCCCCGCCTTCACCGCCCAGGACCAGCACGGGAAGACGGTGAAGCTCTCCGACTACAAGGGGAAGTCCGCGGTGGTGCTCTACTTCTATCCCAAGGACGACACGCCGGGCTGCACCGCCCAGGCCTGCTCGCTGCGGGACGGCCACGGGGCCCTGCTGGCCTCGGGGGCCGTCGTCCTCGGCGTCAGCGCGGACGACGTGAAGAGCCACGCGGCCTTCGCCAAGAAGTACGACCTGCCCTTCCCGATCCTGGCGGACCCGGACAAGGCCATCATCAGCGCCTACGGCGTGAAGATGCCCCTCATCGGCATCGCCAAGCGGGTGACCTTCCTGATCGACAAGCAGGGCGTCATCCGCCACATCGTCACCGACGTGAACACCAAGGCCCACGACAAGCAGGTGCTGGAACTGCTCAAGGGGATGTAGGCTCCGCGACGGGCCCACGCCGGGACGTCGTGTCCTGGATCACGGCGTCCTGGCGGGATCCTTGAAACGCGCCGGCCTCCGGCACCTGCGGAGGCCCCGTGTCCGAAGCCCTTTTCCCCGAGCTGTCCCTTCCCGGGCTCTCCTGGCCAGGGCTGCAGGGCTGGAACGCGCCGGGTTCCCTCGACGTGGCCGCCGCCTGGCTTCGGGCCGGGGGCTGGGCCCTGCCCCGCACCGAGGCCTTCCCGGACCCGGCGAAGGTCCGCGCCCGGCTCCAGGAGCTGGCGGCGGAACTGAAGGGCCAGGCCCGGCTGGGCCTCGACCTCCGGGGCCTGCGGGACGGCGCGGATGGCATCGTCGAGGCGGCCCGGGAGGCCGGCGTGGCCTTCCTGCTCCACACCGCCGACCTGCCGCCCGCCCTGGACGCCCTGCGCCGGGCCGCTCTGCCGCGCATCGCGGCGGTGGCCAGCGTGGAGGAGGGCCGGCGGGCCGCGGCCCGGGGCGCCGATGCCCTGCTGGCCCGGAGCGAGGACGTGGCGGTCCTGCAGAGCCTCGGCCTGCCGGTGGTGGCCGAGGCCGAGAGCGCCGCGGAGGCCCGGGAGGCCCACCGTTCCGGCGCCGCCGGCCTGAGGCCGCGCTCGCCGCACGCGCTGCCCGAGGGGGCGTCTCCGGCCCTGGTCCCCGGTCCCGCCGCGGCTCCGCTGCCCCGCCTGCGCATCCGCGAACTGGACGTGGCCTATCCGATCCAGCAGGGCGGCATGGGGGTCGGCGTCTCCTGGGAAGGCCTGGCCGGGGCCGTGGCCGCCGCCGGAGGCGTGGGGCTCGTCTCCGCCATCGGCACCGCCTACCACCCTTCCGCCCGCAGCCCGAAGCGCCTGGGACGGCCCGACGGTTCCGCGGCCCTGAACCCGCCCGAGGTGCTGAAGGGCATCCTCGCCGAGGCGCGCCGCCGGTCGCGGGGCCGCGGCGCCGTGGGCGTGAACATCCTGTGCGCCATCGAGGGCTACGACGAGGCCGTGCGCGCCTCGGTGGAGGGCGGCGCGCAGCTCATCGTCTCCGGCGCGGGGCTGCCCCTGAACCTGCCGGCCCTGGTGGGGGACGCGGACGTGGCCCTGGTGCCCATCGTCTCCTCGGGCCGCGCCCTGGGGATCCTCTGCCGCCAGTGGCAGCGCAAGCACGGCCGCCTGCCGGACGCCGTGGTGCTGGAAGGCCCCGAGAGCGGAGGCCACCAGGGCCTGAGCGCCGAGCAGTGCGCAGATCCCGCCCACCGGCTCGAGAACCTCCTGCCCGAGGTGCTCGCCGAGCGGGACCGCTGGGGCGACTTCCCCGTGATCGTGGCCGGTGGCGTGTGGGACCACGGGGACATCGAGCGGTTCCTCGCCCTGGGCGCCGCGGGCGTGCAGATGGGCACGCGCTTCATCGGCACCTTCGAGTGCGACGCCCATCCCACCTTCAAGGACACCATCCTCAAGGCCCGGGCCGAGGACATCGTGCTCATGAAGTCGCCCGTGGGCCTTCCCGCCCGCGGCGTGCGCACCGCGCTCCAGTCCCGCCTCGAGGCCGGCACCGCGCCGCCGGTGCGCTGCGTGAGCCGCTGCCTGCAGCCCTGCGGCCACGGCCGGGGTGCGGCGGAGGCCGGCTACTGCATCGCCGACCGCCTCGGCGACGCGTGGAACGGCGACGTCGAAAGCGGTCTCTTCTTCTCCGGCACGAACGGATCGCGGCTGAGGGAGCTGGTCGGCGTCCGGGACCTCCTGGAGGAGCTGACCCAGGATCCGGGGCTCTCGCGGCTGGGGGCCTGAGGGACGGATCCGCGGCGGCCGCGGGGGTCGTTCAGCGCCGCGGGTTCCAGAGCGGATGCTCGAAGCTCAGGTAGAGAAAGACCGCCCTTTCCCCCTTGGACGGACCCAGCCCGACGGGGAAGGAGAGCCCCGGGACGACCTGCAGGCCGCTCTTGAAGTTCATCGCCCAGCGCAGGCCCGGATTGATCAGGAACGCGCTCTGCCGGGTCTTCCTGCCCGGGCCGATGACCTGCTCGGTGCGGGTGTAGGCGACCTCGAGCATCGCGTTGAAGGTGGGACGCACCAGCCAGATCAGGCTCTGGCCGAGGTTCCACCCCGACAGGTCGGCCCGCTCCCCGCGCTCGTTCCGGGCGCGGGGAACGCGGGTGGCTCCCAGGTTGAGGTGGGTGACGGCCCGGGGGCCGAGCGCCACGCTCAAGGGAAGGTTGACCTGCCAGCCCACGGCGCCGTTGCCCCGGGCCTCCTTCTCGTCCCCCGTGGGAAGGATGAGGGAGAGCCTCGGCGCCAAAGCCACCGTGGACTCCCCGTCCCCCAGGAGCTGGTAGCGGTAGTTCAGGAGGAGGTCCCCGACGCCGCGGCGCCCGTCCGCCGAGGCGTCCAGCCGCTGGTAGGGCAGGGTGAGACTCAGCTGGTGCGCCTGCGTGGGGGCGGGCCACTCCTGGGTGAAGGTGTAGATCCAGTCCCGGTTCTGCTGGGACCGCGAGAAGGTGCTGATGTGCTGGATGACGCCGTCCTCCTGGTTGTAGGCCTCCTCGATCAGGAAGGAGTTGTCCTGGATCGGGCCCGGCGCCTGGCCCTTCTCCTGGGCTCCCAGGGCGGATCCGGCGAGCAGGGCGGCGAGGAGGGCCAGCAGGGGTCTCATGGAGGGTCTCCGGCGGGGACGACCGGAATCCCCGGTCCTTCCGACCCTAGAAGCCCTCCACCTTGATGGGCGTCACAATGGGAGATTGAGTCTCAATGAATGAAGGCCTCCAGGCCAAGGGGCCCCGGGAACGAGTCACGCCTCCTCGGCCTCGCCCCCGAGCCAGGGCCGCGTGCGCAGCCGCTCCACGCTGGTCTCGGCCAGCACCTCCAGGGGCGCCTTCCCCTCGAGGCCGAGGCGGGGCACGGCGGCCCGGGCGAAGCCCAGGCGCGAGCCCTCCTGCAGCCGCAGGGGCAGCTGGGCCACGGGCCGCACCTCTCCGGTCAGTCCGACCTCGCCCATGAAGAGGCACTTCTCCGCCAGGAGCCGGCCCGTGGCGCTGCTGGCCAGGGCCGCGATCACGGCGAGGTCCGCCGCCGGGTCCTCCACCTCCAGGCCGCCGGCCACGTTCACGTACACGTCCCGGTCATGGAGCTGCACGCCGCCGCGGCGCTCGGCGACCGCGCACAGCATGGCCAGGCGCTGGGAGTCGAGGCCCAGGGCCGTGCGGCGCGGGATGCCGAGGCCCGCCGAAGCCACGAGGGCCTGGATCTCCACCACCATGGGCCGGGTGCCGCTGAGCACGACGGTGGCGGCGCAGCCCGGGCGCGGCTCGGCGTCCAGGAAGAAGGGATTGCCCTCCGCCGCCACGAGACCCCGTTCCGTCATGGCGAAGACCCCCAGCTCGAAGGCGGCGCCGAAACGGTTCTTGAGCGCCCGCAGGAGCCGGTGGTGGTGGTGCCGGTCCCCCTCGAAGGCCAGCACCGTGTCCACGAGGTGCTCGAGCACCTTCGGCCCGGCGAGGCTGCCGTCCTTGGTGACATGGCCCACCAGCACCAGGGGCGTGCCCGTGGCCTTGGACCAGCGGGCGAGGCGCTGGGCGCAGCCCCGCACCTGGCTGACGCTGCCGGCGCTGGACTCGAACTCGGGATCGAAGAGGGTCTGGATGGAGTCCACCAGCAGCAGGCGCGGCTTCAGGCGGTCCGCCGCCTCGAGGATGCGGTGCACGTCGGTCTCGGCCAGCAGGTGGATGTCGGGGCTCTCGGCGCCGAGCCGCCGGGCGCGGAGCTTGATCTGCCGCTCGCTCTCCTCGCCGCTCGCGTACAACACGGCACCCTGTCCCTGGGCGGCCCACTGGAGCAGGAGGGTGCTCTTGCCGATGCCGGGCTCGCCGCCCAGCAGCACCACCATGCCGGGCACCACGCCGCCGCCGAGGACGCGGTCCAGCTCGCCGAGGCCGGTGGCCTCCCGCTGGGTGTCGCTCAGCTCCACGTCCAGCAGGGAGACGGGACCCGCGTAGCCGCTCTGGGCGTAGGCGCTGCCGTTGGCGCCGCGCCGCAGGTCCTTCGCGAGGGTGCCTCGCACCTCCTCGATGGCGTCCCAGGCGCCGCAGGACGTGCACTTGCCCAGGGCCTTGGGGAAGCGCGCGCCGCAGGCGGTGCATTCGAAGAGGGGGGAGCTGCGGGCCATGGCACCACGGTAAGATTTTCGACTAAATTTCGCCACCCAATATTTGCGTCACAGGTGGGCCCAGGGCCCTGTGACAGCGGTCAAACCCAAGCGGTCCAAGGGCCTCCGGGCTCCTAGTCTGGTCCTTGGACGCTTGCTCAAGGGACCCGCCATGGCCACCACTTCCACCCTGAACGGAACCTCCATCCTGGCCCGGAAGCACCCGGTCCCCTCGGACCTGGAGATCGCCCAGGCGGCGCGGCTCCACCCCATCGCCCACATCGCCGAGTCCCTCGGCCTCCGCGAGGACGAGATCGAGTTCCACGGGCCCACCATGGCGAAGGTGCGCCTGGAAGTCCTGCAGCGCCTCGAGGGACGCGCGGAGGGGAAGTACATCGACGTCACCGCCATCACGCCCACGCCCCTGGGCGAAGGCAAGACCACCGTCACCGTGGGCCTCAGCCAGGCCCTGGGCGCGCAGCTCGGCCGCCGCGTGGTGACCTGCATCCGCCAGCCCAGCCAGGGCCCCACCTTCGGCATCAAGGGCGGCGCGGCCGGTGGCGGCTACAGCCAGGTGGTGCCCATGGAGGACTTCAACCTCCACCTCACCGGCGACATCCACGCCATCACCGCGGCCCACAACCTCGCGGCCGCGGCCCTGGACGCCCGGATGTTCCACGAGTCCCAGCTGAGCGACGAGGACCTCTTCGACCGCCTCTGCCCGAAGGACAAGGAGGGGAGGCGCCGCTTCGCCGTGAACATGAAGGGCCGCCTCGCCCGCCTCGGCCTGCCCGCCAACGACCCCGAGGCCCTGAACCCCGAGCAGCGCCGCCGCTTCGCCCGCCTCGACATCGACCCCGACCGGATCATGTGGCGCCGCGTGGTGGACACCAGCGACCGCTTCCTGCGGGGCGTCGAGCTGGGCCGCGGGCCCGAGGAGGCGGGCCACGCCCGGGTCTCCGGCTTCGACATCACGGTGGCCAGCGAGATCATGGCCATCCTGGCGCTCACCTCGGGCCTCGCTGACATGCGCCGCCGCCTGGGCCGCATGGTGCTGGCCTTCAACCGCGCCGGCGAGCCCGTCACCGCCGACGACCTGGGCGTGGCCGGCGCCATGACGGTGCTCATGCGCGACGCGCTGAAGCCCACCCTGATGCAGACCCTGGAAGGCACGCCGGTGCTGGTGCACGCGGGCCCCTTTGCCAACATCGCCCACGGCAACTCCTCCATCCTCGCGGACCAGATCGCCCTCAAGCTGGGCGACGTGGTGGTCACCGAGTCGGGTTTCGGCGCCGACATGGGCATGGAGAAGTTCTTCGACATCAAGTGCCGCACCAGCGGCCTGGTGCCGGACGCGGTGGTGCTGGTGGCCACGGTGCGCGCCCTGAAGATGCACGGCGGTGGCCCCAAGGTGGTGGCCGGCAAGAAGCTGGATCCCGTGTACCAGAACGAGAACCTCGAGCTGCTGGAGAAGGGCCTGCCGAACCTGCTGCACCACGTCCGCGTGGCCCGCAGCTTCGGCATCCCCGTGGTGGTGGCGGTGAACGCCTTCGCCACGGACACGCCGGCGGAGCTGGAGCTTGTGCGGAAGGCCGCCATCGAGCAGGGCGGCGCCTTCGACGCCGTGGTCTGCCGCGTCTGGGCCGAGGGCGGGGAAGGGGCCGTGGACCTGGCCCAGGCGGTGCTGCGCGCGGCGGAGCAGCCCTCCGAGTTCCGCTTCCTCTATCCCCTGGAGGCCGGCCTCAAGGAGAAGATCGAGACCATCGCCCGGGAGGTCTACGGCGCCGACGGCGTGGACTACTCGGCGGAGGCCGAGGCCAAGATCGCCGAGTTCGAGCGCCTGGGCTACGGACGCCTGCCGGTGTGCATGGCCAAGACCCACCTCAGCCTCAGCCACGACCCGGCGCTGAAGGGCGAGCCCAAGGGCTTCCGCATCCCGGTGCGGGAGATCCGCGCCTCCCTGGGCGCGGGCTTCGTGTATCCGATCCTCGGCAAGATGGCCACCATGCCGGGCCTGCCCACCCGGCCGGGCTTCTTCGACGTGGACGTGGACCTGGAGACGGGCCAGGTCCTGGGGCTGTTCTAGAACCCGCGACATCCTCCGGGGGCCGCCATGGGCCATCGGACCTTCAAGCGCGTGCCCGGCAGCTACGGCCGGCTCGCGGAGCGCCTCAACCGCTTCCCCCAGGGCGCGCCGCCCACGGAGCTGCTCTTCCGCATCCTCAAGCTCCTGGTGAGCGAGCGGGAGGCCGGCCTGCTGGCGAAGGTCCCCATCCGCCCCTTCACCGCGGCGAAGGCGGCCCGCATCTGGGACCTTCCGGAGGCGGAGGCGCGCAGGGTGCTGGAAGGCCTCGTGGAGCGCTGCGTGCTCCTGGACATCCTCGAGGGTCCCGAAGCCCGCTACGTCCTGCCGCCGCCCATGGCGGGCTTCTTCGAGTTCTCGATGATGCGGGTCCGGGGGGACGTGGACCAGAAGGCGCTCTCCGAGCTCTTCTCCGCGTACCTGAACGTGGAGGAGGACTTCGCCCGGGACCTCTTCGCCACGGGCACCACGCAGCTCGGCCGGGTCTTCGTGGACGAGGGTTCGCTCCCTGACGACGACGGCGCCCTCGAGGTCCTGGACCACGAGCGGGCCAGCGCGGTGGTGGAGGGGGCGAAGGCCATCGGGGTCGGCCTCTGCTACTGCCGCCACAAGATGTCCCACCTGGGCCGCGCCTGCGATGCGCCCATGGACCTCTGCATGACCTTCGGGGCCTGTGCCGACGCCCTCACCCGCCGCGGCGCGGCCCGGGCGGTGGACAGAATGGAAGCGCTCGATCTGCTGGAGCAGGCCCGGGAGCGGCGCCTGGTGCAGTTCGGGGAGAACGTGCGCCGGGACGTGGCCTTCATCTGCAACTGCTGCGGATGCTGCTGCGAGGCCCTGGTGGCCGCGCGGCGCTTCGGCTTCATGCACCCCGTGCACACCACGGACTGGATCCCTGAGCTGGCCGGGGACCGCTGCAATGGCTGCGGCCTCTGCGTGACGGCCTGCCCGGTGGAGGCGCTGTCCCTGGTGTCCGCCCACGATCCGGAACGCGCCGCCGCGAAGGTCGCGAGGCTGGACGAGGAGCCCTGCCTGGGCTGCGGCGTCTGCGTGCGGGCCTGCGCCCGGGGCGCCCTGCGCCTCCGCCGCCGCGAGGTCCGGGTGCTCCCGCCGGCCACCACCGCCCACCGCGCGGTGCTGATGGCGATCGAACGGGGCAAGCTCGCCGAGCTGCTGGTGGACGGCCAGGCCACCCATGGGCATCGCGCGGTGGCCAACCTTCTGGGCGCGGTGCTGAAGCTGCCGCCCCTGAAGCAGGCCCTGGCCTCGAAGCAGCTCCGCTCCCGCTTCGTGGACCGGCTGCTGGCGGGGAGTTCCGCCTAAGCCCTACTTCAGGAGCTTTCCCACGAACCAGTCGAGGTTCGTCTGCATGGTCTTCAGGGTGGCCTTGGGCTCGGTGGGGCCGTGGGCCTGGCGGGGGAAGACCAGCATGCGGCTCTCCACCCCCAGGTGGCGAAGGGCGTTGAAGAGCTCGTAGCCCTGGCTGATGGGCACCCGGAGGTCGCCCTCGTTGTGCTGGATGAGCGACGGCGTCCGGGCGTTCCTCACCGCGGTCATGGACCCGTGGGTGCGGTAGGCCTCGGGCTTCTCCCAGGCCTGGCCGCCGAAGTAGTCGGGGATGAAATCGGGGATGTCCGAGGTGCCGTTGAAGCTCTCGAGGTTCGTCACCGCCGCGCCGATGGAGGCGGCCCTGAAGCGGTGGGTCTGGGTGATGATCCAGCTGGTCATGAAGCCGCCGTAGCTCCAGCCCATGACGCCCAGGCGCCCGGGGTCGGCGACGCCCAGGGCGATGACCTTGTCCACGCCCTTCATGAGGTCCTCGTAGTCCGCGCCGCCCCAGTCGGCGAGGTTGCCGTTCCGGAAGGCGAAGCCGTAGCCCGTGGAGCCCCGGGGGTTCGGCCGGAGGACGGCGATGCCCTTCGCCGCGAAGGCGGCGATGGGATAGGCGCCCGGGTTGCCCACGAAGGCCTGGGTGAAGGCGCCGGCGGGGCCGCCGTGGACGTTGAGGATCAGCGGCACCTTGGAGCCCGCGGCGTAGCCGAGCGGGTAGGTCAGCAGGCCTTCGATCGCCTGGCCCTTGGCGCCGGTCCAGCGGATCACCTCCGTGCGGGGCGCGGGCAGGGTGGCCAGGGCCTGGTTCACGGAGGAGACCTTCACGGCCTTTGGCGCGGCCAGGTCCAGGAGGAAGGCTTCCACGGGCTGGTCCGGCGCCTGAAGGGTGAGGCCCAGGGCGCGTCCGCTGGCATTCAGACTGACGCTCGTGGCCAGGGGCAGGGGGAGCGGCAGGTTGACGATGGCGCCGGTCGCGGGGGTTTGGGTGGCCAGCTGGGCCCGGGTGCCCGAGGATTCGCTGAAGAGGAGCTTTCCGTCGGCGGTCCAGCCGATGAGATCGGGCCTGGCATCGGGCGTCTCCGGCAGGGCCTTCGGCGCGCCGCCGGAGGCGCCCACCACCGCGAGGTGGCCGCGGAAGACCCAGGTGGGCGGGTTGGAGGACTCCTGGAAGGCGATGCGGGTCCCGTCCAGGGAATAGGCGGGGTTGGTCTCCGCGGCCCGGGTGGCGGCCAGGGTCCGCACGGTGCCGCTGGCCACCTCCACCACCGCGAGGTCCGCGGTCACCCAGTCGTTGGCGAGGGGGCTTCGGACGTGGGAGTAGACGATGGACCGGGAATCCGGGGACCAGTCGAACTCGTTGACGGTGCGGTCCTCCTGGGTGAGCTGCCGCACCTCCCGCTTGCCGTCGCCGCCGGGCGCCAGGGCCACCACGTAGAGCCGCCGCTGGGCGGGCTTCTCGAAGGCCCAGCGGGCGTCGTCCTTCCCCTTGGCGGCCTTCTCCTCCGCTTCGGTCTTCGCATCCAGCATGGTGAAGGCGATGGACTTCCCGTCCGGCGACCAGGCGAAGGCGGCGAGGTCCCCCTTCACCTCGGTGAGGACCTCGGCCTCGCCGCCGTCCAGGGGCAGGGCGTAGAGCTGCCCCTTGCCGGAGCGGCTGCTGAGGAAGGCGAGTGTCCTTCCGTCGGGGGACCACCGGGGGGCGGAGGATGACTTCTCGCCGCGGGTCAGCGGGCGGGCGCCCGATGCATCCCCGAGCCAGATCTGGCTGACGAACTCGCTCCTCTCCGGCGTCATCACGGCCTCGCGGACCACGAAGGCCGCGCGGCGGCCGTCCGGGGCGGGCTGCACGTCGGAGACCGGCCGCACCTTCATCTGCATCGCGGGCGTCCAGTCCTGGGCGGCCAGGGCGAGGGAGAGGCAGGGCAGGCAGAGGGCGGCAGCGAGGCGCATGGGGGCTCCGGGGGTGCTCCAGGGTTCCGGGGGACGGCGCGGCCGTCAATCCGCTAGGCTGGATAGGCAGGCCAGCGATGGTGTCCGCTGCATAACCGCCCCCCGCGAGGGATGACCGGGCTGATGGCGCCTACGACATTCCCCATACGACAAGGTGGGGGGAGGACGTGGGCATGGAAGCACTGAAGCGGCGGCTGGGCTGGACGGTGTGGGACCTGGCCATGGGCGCCGCGGTGGGCCTGCTCTGCGGCGGCGCGTCGGCGGGCTTCCTCTGGGCCCTGGAGAGGGTCATCGCGCTGCGGGTGGCCCATCCCTGGCTGCTGGCGTGCCTTCCCCTCCTCGGGCTGCTGAGCGCCTGGCTCTACCGCGCTTTCGGCCGGGAGTCCGAGGGCGGCAGCGGCATGGTGCTGGATGAGGTGCTGGAGTTCCGGGGCCGTGTGCGCACGCGCCTCGCACCCCTGGTGCTGATCGGGACGCTGCTCACGCACCTGGGGGGCGGCAGCGCGGGGCGCGAGGGCACGGCGGTGCAGATGGGCGCCAGCCTCGCCCGCACCCTCGGCAAGCTGCCCTGGCGCTGGCTGCGCCTCACGCGGTCGCGGCAGCGGCTGCTCATCATGGCGGGCGTGAGCGGCGGCTTCGGATCGCTGTTCGGCACGCCGGTGGCGGGCGCCGTGTTCGGGATGGAGGTCACCGCGCCGGGCCGCCTGCACGCCGAGGGGCTCCTGGTCTGCGCCGCCGCGAGCTTCGTGGGGGACCTCGTGGCGCGGGCCCTGGGCGCCCGCCACGCCGCGTGGTCCGTGCCGGGGCTGCCCTTCCAGGCCGCGCTCGTCGCGAAGGCGGCCCTCCTCGCCCTTCCGGTGGCGGTGGTGGCGGTGGCGTTCACCCGCCTCAGCCACGGCCTCGCGGCGTGGACATCCACCCACCTGCGCTGGTGGCAGCGCCCTCTGCTGGGCGGGCTGGTGGTGGGCGCGCTGTTCCTGGCCTTTCCGCAGGACGGCTACCTCAATCTGGGGCTCCCCTTCCTGGAGGGGATCTTCAAGGCCGGTACGGGAACGCTGCCCTGGGCTTTTGCTTTGAAGCTGCTGTTCACCGCGGTCACCGTGGGCTTCGGTTTCAAGGGCGGCGAGGTGACGCCCCTCTTCGTCATCGGCGCGTTGCTGGGCGCGGCCCTGGCGCCGGCCTTCGGCTGGCCCGCGGCCTACGGCGCGGCGCTGGGACTGGCGGGTCTCTTCGCGGCGGCCAGCAACACGCCGCTGGCGTCGCTGCTGCTGGGGATCGAGCTTTTCGGCGCCGGCTTCGCGGGGCCCCTGGCGGTGCTCTGCTTCCTGGCCTTCATCCTGGCGGGGCATCCGGGGATCTACGGGAGGCGGGGAAGAGGGGAACTGGACGCCCGATCCTGAGTCCGCTCCAGCAGGCTGCGGTGCTGGCACCTCCCTTGCAAATGAGAGGGCATTCGCGGAGGCAACATGAAGAGTCCCGCCCTCTCGCTCCTGCTGCTCTTCCTCTTGGGCTGCGTCCCCATGCCCAGGATCGAATCCGCGCCGCGCGGGGCGGTCATGGACGCCGGCCACATGCGGGAGACCCACAGCCGCGTGCTGGCGGTCCCGCGGTCGGCGGTCTTTCCGCGCGTCCTGGATCTCCTGCTGGACCAGGGCTACCAGGTCCGTTCAGCCAATGAGCCGCTGGGGTTCGTGGCCTTCCACCAGCAGTGGGTGGACAGGCGGCAGGCGACGAAGCCCATCCTCAGCCTCGAAGGCACCCTCCTCTTCCGGGAGGAGGGCACGAGCCGGACTCGGGTCCGCGTGGAGATGACGGGAAGGTGGGAGGTCATGAGCATCGGGGAGACGCCCAGCATGGTTTCGGAGGTCGTCCAGACGGTAGATCCACAGGAGTACCGGAAGGTGCTGGATTTCCTGGAGCAGGGGCTGAGATAGCGATCCACGCGGTCGAGGCCACACCCCGGGATTTCCGAATCGGCACTGGCAGGCTCCTCGCTACAACATCCGTTGAAACGGGATTTCCCCCATCCAACCCGTTGCAAAAGGAGAAGTCATGATTCGCCCTGCAACCGCCGCCGCCCTTCTGGGGCTCGCGGTCGCTGTTCCCCTGTCCGCCCAGGCCTCGCCGGTCGGCCTGGGGCTCTCGTACGTCGCGCCCTCCGGCGTGGCCGCCAACAACTTCAACGGGGGCGGCGCCCTGTCCCTCTTCGTCCACAAGCCCATGGGCCCGGCCATCGAGGGCCGCTTCCACGTGGACCTCGTCGGCCTGCCGGGCAAGGACTTCCGCAAGCCCGAGGGGGCCGCCGACGGCCAGTACAAGAGCGAGGCCAAGGGCGTGGGCATCGGCTACGACTGGCTCTTCCACTTCGACGGCCGCCGCAGCGCCCCCGGCGTCTACGCCCTCATCGGCGTCGGCGGCCTCCACTGGACCGAGGAGTTCACCGCCAAGAGCGACCCCAACTCCCGCACCCCCTACAGCGTCGTCGACAGCCAGGACTTCACCTCCTTCGCCCTCACCGTCGGCCTCGGCGTGCGGCTTTCCCGCAACATCGGCCTGGAAGTCCGCCACACCGAAGCGCGGACCGACAAGATCCACTGGTTCAGCGAGAGCGAACGGTTCGTGGACGCGGGGCTGAGCAATACGAGTCTGGGGATCACGTTCAGGTTCTAGGGATCGCAGTTGCGTCGGGCGCCAGGGAGGGTAGAAATGGATCCCCTGGCGCCCGAACATGTTCTTTCACGTGCTCCGCAATCCAATTGGGACACCAGCTTGATCAGAACGATGTCATCCAAATCTTGAAGGTTTCTCGCCCATGGGACAGTACCAGTCGCCTGAAGATCAAGCTGTCATGCTTCTGCTCTTCGGAGTATTCGGGTTGTTCTATGGGCTTTGGATGATTCTCCGAGCCGACAAGATCATGCTCGAGCATCGGAACGATCTCGACCGACTCGAGTCTGCGGGCCTGGATCCTTCGAAACATCCCAGGCGGTATTCAAGGATGTTGAGCTTTCGACATCTTCTCAACCGTCCGAACCCGGTTCGAAAGATCCGAATTCAAGGTCTTGTCATCCTTCTGGTGGCTCTGGCCTTCGTGCTGAACGTTGATTGGAAGGCTATTGTCCAGCTGTTTACGCGATGAGTTCAGGCACGTCTTGACTCGGCCTGACACAGCGACGCCCCTTCACTCCGCCCGCGTGAACGCGTCGTGGATCTCGTCTCCGGGCAAAGCCTCCCTCAGCCAGAAGTCCAGCTCGGGGATGGAGTCGAGCAGGATCTCCGCGCCACCGGCTTCGAGCTCTTCCTTCGACCCGTAGCCCCACGTCACGCCCACGGCCCGCAGGCCGTGGTCCTTCGCGGCGCGCATGTCGTCGCCGCGGTCGCCGACGAAGACGTCGCCGGCGGCGACCGTGCCCTGGGCGACGAGGCGGGCGAGGACCTCGGTCTTGGGCTGCCACTTGCCCTTCAGCTCGGCGCCGAAGATCTCGTCGAAGATGAGGTTGAGGTCGAACTGGTAGGCGATGCGCCTCGCGAAGAGGCCGGGCTTGCTGCTGACGATGTAGATGCGATGGCCCTGGCGCTTGAGGCGCTGGAGCATGAGGTGCGCGCCCTCGTAGACCTCGTGCTCGAAGACGCCGTCCTCGCGGTAGGCGTCGAGATAGCGGTCGAGGGCCTCCTCCAGGCGCGCCGGGTCCTCGAGGCCCGGGATGCGGCCCAGGGACTCGCGCATGCCATAGCCGATCCAGTCGCGGATCTCGGCCTCCGTCGGCATCGGGAGGTCCATCTGCCGGCAGACCTTCGCGACGCAGTTGCGCACGCCGAGGAGCGGATCCACCAGCGTGCCGTCCAGGTCGAAGCAGATCGTGCCCATGCCGCGGCGGGCCTCAGCCGCGGTGGGCCGCGATGCACTGGCGGACGAAGGCCAGGGCCTCCTCCCGGCCGGCCCAGCCGTCGCTGTGGACGTCCTTCTCCTCCAGGTCCTTGTAGGTCACGAAGAAGTGCTCCACCTCGCGCATGAAGTGGGGCGGCAGGTCCTCCAGCGATTCCACGTGGTCGTAGGTGGGATCGTTGTGGGCCACGCAGAGCACCTTGTCGTCCTGGCCCTTGTCATCGTGCATCCGCAGCAGGCCGATGGGCCGCGCGTGGATCACCACGCCGGGATAGGTCGTCCCATTGATCAGCACCAGCACGTCGCAGGGGTCGCCGTCCGGCGCCAGGGTGTTGGGGATGAACCCGTACTCCGCCGGGTAGTGGAAGGGCGAGTAGAGGACCCGGTCCACGTGCACCAGGCCCGACTCGTGGTCGATCTCGTACTTGATGCGGGAGCCCGTGGGGATCTCCACCACGGCGTTCACGATCTCCGGGGCCTGGGAGCCCGGGCCGAGCTTGTGTAGGGCCATGCGCACCTCAAAGAGCAGCCGTCCATTGTCCCACGGAACCGCGCCCCGGGCCCGCCCGATTCCTGGACCGCCGCCTAGGTCGTGGGCCTGAAGCCGGCCAGCACCTGCTCGAAGGCCGCGCGCTCGCGGCCCTTCGGCTCCGCCTCCACGGCCTTCATCAGGGCCCAGCGCGCCTCGGGGCTGCCGATGCCCTTCAGGGCCTTGGCCGCGGCCAGGCGGATCTCGAAGGGCTCCGCCCCGCCGAAGAGGCCCTTCCGGCGCTTGAAGAGCTCCGCCAGCGGCGCCACGGCGGTGGCGGCGCCGAGCAGGGGCAGCGTGTCGAAGGCGCGCAGGCGCAGCTTCTCCGGGGCGCGGGCGTCCAGGGCCAGGGCGAGCACCGCCGCTGCCGACTCGGCCGCCTTCGCCTGTCCCAGCCCGAACAGGATCTCCATCTGGGTCTCGGGATCCGTGTCCGGGAGGAGGGCGCCGAGCGCCGGGGCGCAGGCGGGACCCAGGAGCTTCCACAGGGCCCGCACCGCCGCCCGGCGGACCCGCCCGTCGGCATGGCGCAGGTGGGGCAGGACGGCCTCGGCGCAGGCCGCGTCCCCGACGTCCGCGAGGAGGTTCAGGGCGTTCCGGACGAGGTACCAGGCCGAGGACCGCAGGGCCTCCCGCAGGGGCGGGATCGCCTGGGCCCCGGTGCCGCGGAGGAGCTCGAGGAGCCGACCCCGCCAGTGGCGGTCGCCCTCCTGGCCGAGGGCCACCACCAGGTACCGGATGGCCCCCTCCCCGAGCCACTGGAAGTAGGGCAGCGACTCGGAGGCCACCCGCTCCCGGTCCGGGAGGAAGAGTCGCGGGTAGGCCTTCGCGAGCAGGTCGGGCGCCGCGAGGCGTTCCCGGGCCTGCTCCAGGGCCCAGGTCCGCCAGGGCTGGTCGCCCCCCTGCAGGGCCGAGAGGGCCTCGAGGGAGCCGAGGAACTCCCGGGTCTCGCCCAGGTCCCCGCGCTCCACCCAGAGGGGGAGCAGGAGGCGCAGGGTCTCGGAGGTGTGGAGGTGCACGGGTTCCGTCGGCTCCCAGGCGAAGTGGGCCTTCAGCTTCTCGGCAAGGTCCCGCTCCGCCCCGGGCGGCAGGCCCGGCTCGCGGGCCCAGGGCGCGACGCCCCGCAGCGTCTGCGCGGCCACGAGGCGCACCGCCGCGTCCTCGGCGGTGAGCGCGTCGGTCACCAGGCCCAGCACGCGCAGGAAGGCGTCGTCCCGCCCCGTGTCCAGCAGCTCGCGGAGGAAGGCCAGGCGCTGCTCGAGGGAGATGGCCCAGAGCTGGCCCTCCTCCAGGACCTGCACCACCCGCGCCTCGAGGGACATGCCCTCCCACCGCACGTGGCGCAGCAGGCCCTCGGCCAGGTCCCCGTCGAAGCCGTGCTCCCGCATGTGGATCGCCAGCGCGCGGCCCATGGCGTCCCGCTCCGGGAGGGGACGGAGGATGGTCTGGAGCACGCCCTGGAGATGCGCCCAGGGCACCTGCCGCTTCAGGAGGCCCACCGTGGCGAGGCCGAGGATCTCCCCCGCGAGCTCCTTGATGCCCAGGGCCAGGCCCTGGGGCTTGGCCGGCAGCGTGGGCAGCCCCGCCAGCATGCCGAGCTGGGCCTCCGGGGCGAGGGATTCCAGGGCCGAGCGCAGGACGGCCATCTGGGCCGCCGTGGGCATGCCCTCCCCCAGCCCGATGTTGTAGCCCATGGGCCCGAGGTCCCCGAGGTAGGCCGGGATGATCTGCAGCACCGAACCCGGGCCCGCCGGACCCGCGCCCGCGCCGGGCTCGGAGCCGGGCTGCGGGCCGGGCCCCGGTCCGGGATCAGGCCTCCCGTCGCCGTCCCCTTCCAGGGCCGGCCGGGGGATGCGGAAGAAGCCCGAGGCGTCCCCGTTCCGCGGTTCGCCGAAGGTGCTGCGCAGGGCCTCCTTCACCACCACCACGAGGTTGGGGGGCGCGCCCGGGGGGACGTCCGGCGGAGCGGAAGGCGCCGCCTCCCGCCGTTCCTCGAGGGGCGGCGCGGACTCCCGGGGGGCCGGCCCGGCGGCCTCGCCCTCGTGGACCTCGAGGTACCGCGCCTGGGTGGGACGCACGTGGGCCACGCCCTGGGCCTCCAGGAAGGCGGCGGCGCCGCCGGCCTCCTCGAGGCGCTCCCCCTTGAGCCGCAGGAGCTGGAGCAGGGCGCGCAGCTCCTCCGCGCGGAGCCCCTTCATGAACACGAAGCCGGGCAGGGCGCGCTCCCGCAGCATGCGGTGCAGGGCAGCCGTGTGCACCGTCCCCCCTTCGAAGGGGACGCCGTCCACCAGGAGCCGGGTCTCCGCGGCGGCGATCTGCAGGGTGCCGCTGTCCTCCAGCCAGGCGGTGAAGGCGCGGTGCAGGTGCTCCAGGTCGTCCACGGCCCGGGGATGGCTGTCGCCGTACATCTGCTGCGACTTCAGCGCCTTCTGCAGGACGGCGGCGAGGTCGGCGAGGGAGGCCATGGCTCAGGGCCCCGCCACCAGGAACTGCCGCAGCACGGCCCGCACCTCCTCGGCGGACTCGATCTCGAGCACCAGGGCCATGGCCTCCTTGGCCTCGCGGGTGCCGATGGCGGCGAGGGCCTTGGCGGCGGCGAGGCGCAGGGCCACCGGCTCGAGGCGCGTGAGGAGGCCCTTCTTCTTGAACACCGACTGGAGGGCCGGGATGGCGTCCGGATGCCGCAGCGCGGCGAAGGCCTCGACGATGCGCAGCCGCAGCCGCTCGGTCTCCCCGCCCTTCAGCGAGCGGTGCAGGGCCAGCAGGTCCGGCAGCACGCGATCCTGGCCCAGCTCCCCGAGGGCGGCCACGATCTCGAGCTGCAGCGCCGGATCCGCCGTCGGAAGGGCTTCCCCGAGGGCCCGGGCCGCCCGGGCCGGGTCCAGGGCCCGGAGCGCGCCCACGGCGGAGAGCCGGACGTGGGCGTCCTCGTGGCCCAGGCAGCGCGCCACGTCCTCGAAGGCGGAGGCGTCCTGGACTTCGCCGATGATCTCCACCGCGTTCCGGACCAGGTACCACTTGGAGGACTGGAGGGCCTCCCGCAAGGGCAGGGAGGCCTTGCGGCCGACGGCCCGCACGGCGGCCAGGAGCTGCATGCGGCGGTCGCGGTCCTCCTCGAGCTCCAGGCAGACCACCAGGTAGCGGGCGGCGGGCTGGCCGAGGAGGGCCAGGAGGCCGTGGAGCTGGGGCACGGACTCCCCGGCGGCGGGATCGTGGAGCACGGGCACCAGGGCCGCCATGTTGATCGGGCCCGCCAGGCGGATCACGAGGTCCTGGAAGGCGTTGACCTTCCAGTCCAGGTCCGGGTCCCCGAGATGGGAGGCGCCCATGTCCAGGAGGCCCTGGATCTCCCGGTAGGCCCCGCTGAAATCGCCGCTCCGCAGCTTGACCCCCAGCAGCGTCTCCATGGCCTGGCAGCTCCAGAGCAGCGCCTCCTGCGCGGTCTCCTCCCGGAGGTGGCGCTGGGCGAGCTGGTTGATCCGGAGGAACGGGGCCTGCGGGATGCCGGGGTCCTCGGCGCACTCGGCGAGGTCGGCGATCACCCGGGCGGCCTGGGCGCGCCGGCCCGCCTCCTTGTCCTGCAGGGCCCGGTCGAGGGCGTCCAGGATACGTCCGAGGCCCTCCTCGTCGCCCTTGCGGAGGGTCTGCCGGGCCAGCGAGATGACCTGCGTGGGGTCCAGGTCGAGCAGGTCCCGGGCCTCGTCCAGGGCGCTGCGCAGCTTGGTGTCGGTGCCCTGGGACTCCCAGAGGATGGCCTCCTGCAGCTCCTCCAGCTCCTGGATGCCCCAGCCCTCGAACTGCAGACGCCCCTTCAGCGCCTCCATGCTGAGCTCCCGGTCCCGCACGCAGAACTGGAGGGTGGCGACGAGGAAGGCGAGCTGGGGCAGCTTCAGGCCCTCGCGCGCCAGGGCCTCCGCGGAGGTCTGGGCCAGCATCTCCGGGGCGAGGTAGTCGAAGGCCCGGCGGAGGCCCTGCTCACCCATGGGGAAGGAGGGCAGGCCCACGAGCAGGGAGCCCTGGCCGCCGGGCGGCAGGCGGAAGAGGGCCTGACGGAGGGCGTCCCGGAGGGTCACCGGATCCACCTGGGAGAGGCCGAAATGCTCCGCGGCCCCGGCCAGGGGCGAGAGGTCCGCGAAGGCGAGGCCCGCCTTCCGCAGGCCTTCCACATGTTCCGTGGCGAAGGGGAAGTTGAAGCCGGAGGGAGGGGAGGGCCGCGCGGCTTTCTGGATGCCGTCCAGCAGCTCGTGGAGGCGGTCCGCCAGGCTGGGGCCGCTGGGCTCGGGACTGGGCGGGGGGGGTGCGGGGGGCGCTGCCGGGGCGGGCCTGGGCGCCGGGGGAGGCTCAGGCGAGGACTCCATCTGCGCTGGGGCCGCCGCGGCCAGGGGTCCCGGGACGGGAGGCGCGGGCGGGTCGGCGGGGGCCGGCGCCGGGGGCGCGGGATCCGGAAGGGGCGGCTGCGCCAGGAGGATCGGCTCGGGGACGGGCTCGGGCTCCAGGGCGGAAGGCGGCAGGACGGGGACCTCGTCCTCCAGGGGGACCGGCGCGGCCAGGGGGTAGGTGATGGGGATGTCCGGCTCCACGGCGGGCCGCGGGGGAGGCGCGAGCGAAGGCAGGGGCGCCGGGGGTGCTGGCGCCTCGGCGGCGGGCGGTGGGAGGTACACCGTCTCGTCCGGCACCGGCGCGGCGATGCGCACCTTGATGGGCTGGCGGGGCCCCTCGGCGGGAGCGGGGTCCGGCCCCGCCGGTTCCGGGGCGGGCGCGGGAGCCGGGGCGGGCGCGGGAGCCGGCGGGGTCGCGGGCGCCGGCGCAGGGGCCTTCGGCTGGCCCAGCAGCCGGGCCAGGTCCCCCAGGGGCTGCGTGGCCTTGGGTTTCGGCGGCGGCGCCTCGGCCAGGCCCAGGACCTCGGAGGCGGGCTGCAGCTCGTCGAGCCCCGGCAGCGGTCCCGTGGGCAGCTTCACCGTCGGCGCGTCCGGAGTCCCTTCCACCAGGTCGATGCGGCCCAGCTCCGCCTGGAAGGTGCCTGCCCCGCCCAGCTCCTTCAGGCGCTGGGGCCGGAGCTGGAGGATGAAGAAGAGGAGCTTCAGCTCGTCGGTCTGGAGCCCGGGGCGGAAGGCGAGGCGCAGGATGCCCCGCTCGGTCAGGGACTGGGCCAGGGCCTTCACCGACGGCAGCGGCCCCTCCAGGGGCTGGCCGTTGAGGAGGAGGCGGTAGCGGCCGAGGCTGGCGTCGATCTCGAGGCGGTCGCTGAACTGGAGCTGCTCGTCCAGGATCTGCTTGACCCCCTTGAGCACCACCTGCGCCTTGGGATCCTCCGGGCCGTAGACCTGGAGGAACTTCAGGGCGCGGTGCAGGACCTCCGCGATGGAGTGCTGGGTGCTCACGGGGGGCAGGCCTCCACGGGCTCGATCCATTCGCGGCGGAGCTGGGCGTAGTGCCGCTTCAGGAATTCCAGCCGCCGGGTCCCCTCGGCGCGGGCGGGCTCCGTGTTGAAGCTCGCGACGATGCCTTCGCAGAGGTCCAGCCAGGCCTCGCCCCGGCGCAGGATCTCCTCCGTGGTGATGGGCTGGAAGGCCCCGCTGATGCAGCCGAAGTGGATGAGGCTGGCCGCCCCGAGCTTGCTCAGCTTGTCGCAGTCCCAGAGGCAGGCGGTCTCCAGGGGTTCGAGGCGCCGGGCGAGCCGCAGCCCCACGTGGTGCATGATCGCGTGGCGCACCGCCGGGAGCTTCCCGGCCGGGAAGTCCGTCCCCGCGAGGATGGCCTCCAGGTCCGCGGAGGCGTCCTGGGCGTGGGTGTCCCTGGACTTCGGATCCTTCAGCCGCTTGCGCACGTCGTGGAGCCAGGCGGCGCATTCCACCACGTCGAGGTCCGCGCCGACCCGGGGGCACAGCCAGCGGGAGAGCTTCACCACCGCGAAGGTGTGTTCGAAGCGGTAGTTGAAGATGGGCCGCTCGGCGCCGTCCACCTCGTGGGAGACGCCCCAGAAGCGGATCGCGTCCGCGTCCGTGAAGTCGCGGAGGGCCGCTTCGCAGGCTTGGCGCCAGGGGGTCATGGGGTCGGGTGATGTGGGCGGGGGATCCGCGGGTCCATTCTAGGACGGCGTTCCACGAAACCCGAAGCCCGCCGGACTTGCGCCCCGGGCACCCCCCCGGGCGGCGGGATCGGGTGGACGAACGGCGCGCGGCCCTCAGGCCCCGCGCAGGGCCAGGCGGCAGGCCTCGATCTCCGGGGCCATGGGCCGGTCCTGCCAGGGCGGGCAGGCCGCGGAGAGCCGCGCCACCAGCGGGGCGAGGCCCTCCGCCGGGGCGAGCCCCACCAGCCGGACGCCCTCCAGGGCCATGCGCGCCTCGAGGGCCAGCACCCGCTCCAGCCCCTCCACCGCCCGCAGCAGCTTGCGCGCGGCGATGGGGCCCATGCTCACGTGGTCCTCCTTCCCCGCCGAGGTGGGGATGGAGTCCACCGAGGCTGGATGGGCCAGGCCCTTCAGCTCGGAGACCAGGGCCGCGCTGGTGACGTGGGCCATCATGAACCCCGACTCCAGGCCGCCGTGGGCCGTGAGGAAGGCGGGCAGGTCGGAGTAGGCCGGGTTCACCAGGCGCTCCTGGCGGCGCTCGCTGATGCTGGCCAGGTCCGCGCAGGCCATGGCCAGCACGTCGCACGCGAAGGCGGGGTACTGGCCGTGGAAGTTGCCGCCGGAGCGGGACTCCTGGGTCTCCGTGAAGACCATCGGGTTGTCGGTGGCGCTGTTGAGCTCCCGCTCGAGGATGGCGCCGGCGAAGTCCAGGGCGTCCCGGGCCACCCCGTGGACCTGGGGGATGCAGCGCAGGCTGTAGGCGTCCTGGACCCGGTGGCAGTCCCGGTGGGAGTCGGCGATGGCGCTGGTCTCCCCGAGGACCTCCCGCAGCCGGGCCGCCGAGGCGAGCTGGCCGGGGTGGGGCCGCGCCTCGTGGATGCGCGGGTCGAAGGCCGCGCGGCTGCCCCGGAGGGCTTCCAGCGAAAGGGCGGCGATCTCCTCGGCGAGGGGCACGAGGCGGCGCAGCTCCGCCACCGCGAGGCAGCCCAGGGCCGTGATGAGCTGGGTGCCGTTGATGAGGGCGAGGCCTTCCTTCGCCTCCAGCACCACGGGCGCGAGGCCCGCCGCCGCGAGGGCCTCGCCGCCGGGCCTGGGGCCGCGCTCCGACCAGGCCTCGCCCTCGCCCACCAGCAGCAGGGCCACATGGGCCAGGGGCGCGAGGTCCCCGCTGGCGCCGACGCTGCCCTGGCTGGGCACCACCGGCAGGACGTCCCGGTTCAGGCATTCCGCCAGGAGGCGGAGGGGCTCCGGGCGGATGCCGCTGTAGCCCTTCAGCAGGCAGTTGATGCGGGCGGCCATGAGGGCGCGGGTCTGGGGCCGGGGCAGGGAGTCGCCCACCCCCGCGGCGTGGCTGCGCACCAGGTTGAGCTGGAGCTGGCGCAGCTGGTCGGGCGGGATCACCACCGTGGCGAACTGCCCGAACCCTGTGTTGACGCCGTAGACCGTCCGGCCCTCGGCGAGGATGCGGTCGATGACGCCGCGGTTCTCCGCCACCCGCGCCAGGGCGCTCTCGTCGAGGGTGACGCCCTCGCCGGCCGCGATGCGGGCGAGGTCCGGGGCGGTGAGGCGCTGGCCGTCGAGGTGGATCATGGAGGCTCCCGCCTCCATCCTATCGGACGGCCCCCGGGGATCAGCGGACCGGCGCGGCCTGGCGCTGGGCCTTCAGCTTGCGGCGCTGCTCGGGGGTGAGGATCCCCATCACCGCCTTCCGGCGCTCGCGGCGGTCCTGGCGCCCCTGGGCGAAGACCGCCCGCAGCCGGTCCTTCTGGTCCTGGGTGAGGTCGAGGCCCTCGAAGCGCTTGAGGGGATCGCGCCGGGAGCGGGGCTGGGCGGCCGCCGGCGCCTGCCCGGGCGCCTGGGCCGGAGGCTCCTGGACCAGGGCGGTAGCGGCGAGGAGGGCGAGGGTCGCGAGCATGGGGGCTCCGGAAAGGGGATTGGACCCGCCCGCCCGCGGGAAGGTTGGCCCTCAGGCGGGCCGGGGCCGGCGGGGCAGGGCCAGGGCCAGCAGCAGGGCCAGGGCCATGCAGGCGGCCGCCACCAGGTAAGGGGCGCGGTAGCCCAGGCGGGCGAAGACGAAGGTGCCCACGAAGGGGCCGATGATGCGCCCGAGGCCCTGCATGGCGTTCATCACGCCGAAGACGCCGCCCTGCTCCTCCGCCGGCGTGAGCCGGCTTGCGAGGGCGTAGGTGGCGGTGGCGTTCATGCCCGAGCCCCAGGCCATGGGGACCATCACCAGGAGGAAGGGCCAGGCCCAGGCGGCCCGGGGCAGGGCGTAGAGGGCCGCGCCCATGGCCGCCAGGCCGATGGCCATGGCGGCGCGCTCGGGGACGCGCTTGGCGACCACGCGGACCAGGCCGCCCTGGTAGAGGGTGATGAGGATGCCGATGAAGGCGAAGAGCCAGCCCACCTCCCGCTGGCCGAAGGCGAAGCGGGCGTTGGCCATGAGGCTGAAGGTGCCCTCCATCATGGCGAAGCCGGACATGGCGAGGAGCGCGATGCCCAGGATGTGCGGCATGCCCGGGCGCTCCAGGGCCCGGGCGAGGGCGTGGCCGCCGCGCTCCTTCGACTTGGCCTTCGCCTTCAGCTCCGGGGTGAGGGTTTCCGGCATCCAGGCCAGCACCAGGAGGGAGGCCAGGAGGCTCAGGCCGGCGGCCACGAAGAAGGGCAGGTGCCAGCCGTGGCTCTCCAGGAGCCGGTGGCCGAAGGCCGAGCCGCTCAGCAGGCCCGCCAGGGCCGGCCCCAGGACGAAGCCCAGGCCGAAGGCGGCGCCGATCATGCCGAGCGCCTTGCTGCGCTCCTCCGGGGAACTGACGTCCGCCATGGCCGCCTGGGCCACCGAGATGTTGCCGCCGGTGACCCCGTCGAGGAGGCGGGCCGCCAGCACCCACTCGAAGCGGGTGGTGAGGGCCAGCACCAGGTAGCCCAGGGCGCTGCCCAGCAGGGAGAGCCAGAGCACCGGGCGGCGGCCCACGAGGTCCGAGAGCCGGCCCAGGAGGGGGGTCGCCACGAACTGCATGACCGAGAAGCTCACGAAGGTCACGCCGGCCCAGAAGGCGCCGGGGGTCTGGAGGTGCAGCAGGGCGTTGGCCCGCTCCATCCAGGGGCTGGGGTGGTCGGCGATGGCCTTGGCGTAGAGGGGCAGGAGGGGAATGACGATGCCGAAGCCCAGCAGGTCGATGAAGACCGTCAGGAAGATCGCCATCCGCACCCGCTTCGTGTCCGCCATCCGCCGCTCCAAACCTTCAGGGTAGCGGCAGGGCCCGGAGGTTGCCGAGGCTCAGGCCCGGAGGACCGCCCACAGCGCGTAGAGGGGCAGGCCCAGCCCGCCGGCGGCCAGGAGCGGGAACTCCAGGGCCATGAACTTCGGCAGCCAGGCGCTGGGGGCCTTGCGGCCCACGAAGAGGACCGAGACGGCGAAGAGGAAGAAGACCGGGATCTCCACCGCGAGGAGCATGGCGAGGAAGGCGTTCAAGGGTCACCCCACGGTGTGGATGCCCCAGGATGGGTGCGCGGACCGGAGCGCGCCAGGGGCCCGGTCGCGGTCCTCCGCCGAGGGATAGCGGGCGGCCCAGCAGGCCCCCGAGCCGCAGAGGAGGGGCTCGCCGCCGGTGGCGGCCAGGGCCTCCCGGACCTCGGCCAGGGGCGGGCAGACCCAGAGGGCCGCGCCGGTGAGGTCGTTCCGCCAGGGGGGCGCCGCGCCCTCCGCCAGGCCGGGCAGTTCCCGGGGGAAGGGGTAGCCCACCTCGCCCAGGGCCCGGTAGACCGCCGGCGTCGAGACGTGGAGGCCCGGATGCACGATCAGGAGGGGCTCCAGGGGCACGGGCCGAAGGGGGAAGACCCGCTCCCCGCGGCCCAGGCCCAGGACGGTCCCGCCCAGCAGGAACAGCGGCACGTCCGAGCCCAGGCGGGCTCCCAGGGCCAGGAGGCGCTCCAGGCCGAGGCCGAGGCCGAAGAGGGCCTCCCCCAGCTTCAGGGCCGCCGCCGCGTCGCTGCTGCCGCCGCCGAGGCCGCCGCCGTGGGGGATGCGCTTCTCCAGGGCAAGGCGGGCGGGAAGCGGCCGGCCCGCCGCCTCCTCGAGGAGTCGCCAGGCGCGGACCACGAGGTTGCCTTCGCCGGCGTCCAGGCCCGCGGCGGATGGCCCGGAGAGGGCCAGGGTGAAGGCCTCTGCGGGTTCGCCCTCCAGGACGTCGGTGAGGTCCGGGACCCCCTCCAGCACCGTGGTCACGAGTTCCAGGTCGTGGTAGCCGTCCGCCCGGCGCCCCAGCACCGCCAGGAACCGGTTGAGCTTCGCCGGGGCCTCGACCCTGCGCCGGGAGGACGCCACGGTCTCAGTACCGCGGCGCCACCGGCGGGCCGCCGGAGTCCACCTCGACCCTGGGCGGCCGGGCGTCCACGTTCACCTTCACCGTCGCGCGCTCCCGCTTCACGGCGGAGCCGTCCTTGAACACCGCGGTGACGGCGACGAGGCCGGAGGCCGCGCCGGCGGCGTCGAGGTAGACCGTCCCGGGTTCCCGGCCCTCGGCGCCGGCGACGAAGGCGGGCTTGGCGGCGCTGTAGGGATTCTTCGCGGCCCGGGCCTCGGGAAGCATCTGGAAGCGCTGGATGGCGGCCGCGGCGATGGCGGGGAAGTCCAGGGCCTCCTCGCTGCGGGCGGCGACGCGCTCCTTGATCCCCTTCTCGATGCCCTCGTCCACGAGGTTCTGGAGCTCCTTCACCGCCAAGGCGGAGGCGGCCTGGGTGTCCTTGGCCTCCTTCGAGGCGCAGCCGGCGAGTAGGACGAGCGCGGCGGGGAGCAGGCCCGCGCGTCGGGATGGGCGTCTCATGGATCCTCCGAGGGGCCGGGTCAGAGCCCGTCCTCCAGCTCGTACTCCGGATCGGGCAGGGACAGGATGTCCGGGCCGTCCTTGGTGATGGCGACGTCGTGCTCGAACTGCGCGCTGAGGCCGCCGTCCCGGGTGCGCACGGTCCACCCGTCGGCCTCCACCAGGCAGCGGTGGGAGCCGGTGGTGAGGATGGGCTCGATGGTGATGGTCATGCCCGGCTCCATGCGGAAGCCGGTGCCGGGCTTCTGGTCCGCGTAGACCACCTGCGGGTCCTCGTGGAGCTCGCGGCCGATGCCGTGGCCGATGTAGTCGCGGACGACGCCGTAGCCGCGCTCCTCGGCGAAGCGCTGCACGGCCGTGGCCATGTCCCCCAGCCGGTTGCCGGGACGGCAGTGCTCGATGCCCAGGTACATGGCGAGCTGGGCGGTCTGGAGCAGGCGCTGGGCCTCCTCGCTGATCTGGCCGACGCCCACGGTGAGGCAGGTGTCGCCGTGGAAGCCGTCCAGCTTGCAGCCGCAGTCGATGGAGATGATGTCGCCTTCCTGGAGGATGTAATTCGTCGGGATCCCGTGCACCACGCGGTCGTTCACGGAGGTGCAGAGCGTCCCCGGGAAGCCGTGGTAGCCCTTGAAGTTCGGCACGGCCCCGTGCTTGCGGATGAAGGTCTCGGCCACCTTGTCCAGCTCCAGCAGGCTCACGCCGGGCTTCGCGGCGCGGGCGGCCACCCGCAGCGCGTTGGCGGCCAGGCGCGCCGCCAGCCGCATCTTCTCGATCTCCTTGCGGCTCTTGTAGCGGATCTGTTCGCGCAGCAGCACCATGGCACTCCGGGCAGACAGTGTAGCCCGGTACCATGGCGCGGGAGGCCGGCGACGTGAACAGGGCGTGGATGCTCGCGGGGCTCGGGGTGGTGGCCGCCCTGGCCCTGGCCCTGGGCCTCCGGATGCGCGGGCCCCGGGTGCCGGCGCGGCCCGCGGGCGTCCCGCCGGCGGCGGAGTGGGCGGGCGCCGGGGCCTCCGGCCGCTTCTTCCTGGTGAAGGGACGGGAGGGCAGCATCTACCGCATCGAGGCCTACGCCGCCCCCTCGGGGGCGAGGGAGCCCGCGGCCGCCTGGCGCCTGGTGGGCTTCGCCCGCACCGCCCTCGCCCCCGACGAGATCGCCGGGATGGAGGGCGGCGCCATCCTTCTGAAGGACGGCTCGAAGCTGCTGCCGGCGGAGTGAGGGGATGGCCTACACCCGGGAGGAGCTGGACTGGATCGAGGCGGAGTGGGCCTTCCACCTCCACGGGCGGAGCGCCTTCCTGAGCCGGGAGGACTACGCGCAGGTGACGGCGTGGGAGGCCGCGGGCATCCCGGCGGAGGCGGTGGTGGCGGCGATGGACGCCTTCTTCGCCCGGCGGGCCAAGCGCGCGCGCCCGCGGGCCTACCTGGCCCTCGCGCACCTCGAGAAGGATGTCGCGAAGGCCGCCCGGCTGCGGCTGGCCCTGGCCCGCGGCGCGGAGGAAGGGTCGGGGCCGGCGCCGGCGAAGCTGGATCCCCGTCTGGCGCGGGATCCGCGGCTGGTGGCCCTCCACGCCGACTGGCAGCGCCTCAAGGCCCTCGCGCCGGCCCCCGACAGTCCCGCCTACCTGGACCATTTCGACGCGGTGCAGGCGGCGCGGCAGGCCTTCCTGGAACAGGCGGCCACGCATCTCGGCAGCGGCGGCGATGGATTGAGGCTCGACCTCGCCGCGCGCCTCGCCGAGGCGGGCATCGCCGAGGGCGGGCCGGTGTGGACCCGGGCCTTCCGGCACCACTGGGGCAAGATGGTGCTGGAGGCCTTCGGCATTGACGACACCTGACGCATCCCTCGAGGCCTGGAGGCGGGAGCTGGAGGCGCCGACGCCGGCCTTCTTCGAGGCCTTCGCGGCGGCCGCCCGCACGGAGGAAGGCACCCGGGACGCTGTGCGGGAGGCGGTGAAGGGCCTCGTGCCGCGCATCGACTGGGAGGCCTACCTGCCCCACGTGCCCCACGGCCTGCTGGGCCTGCGGGCGGCCCATCGCCTGCGCCCGCTGCTGGCGCCGCCGGCCTTCCGGCGCCTGCTGGCGGTGCAGCTCCACATGCTGGCGCACGAAGGCCGCCGTCCGGGCCGGGGCGGGCTGGCCTCGGTCGGCAAGGGCAGCGGGCACTGGGGCAACCTCCAGCTGGCCATCCGGTCCGGCCGGCCGGCCCTGGCCTGGGGCGAGGCCTCGGGCACGCCGGAGCCCGGCTCGGAGGACTTCCGCCGCCTGGGGGACCTGGTGGCCTTCGACATGGCCAACGTGGGCCACAAGGCGGTGATGGCCCACCAGCTCGAGGAGCTCTTCCTGTCCCTCGGCTCGCCCAAGGCCACGGGGCGCCGCCTGCTGGGCATCTCGGCCTGGCTCGCGGCGACGCCGTCGGACACCTTCTGGCACCAGCGGGCCGCGAAGCGCCTGGGGGGGACGCCGCCGCGGGTGCCCTTCGGCAGCGCGGCGAGGGACGCGGCGCACCACGCCGCCGGGGCCCGGGAGGTCTGCGACCTGGGGCTCGTGGAGCTGCTGGACCGGCTGGCGGCGCGGCTGAGGGAGGGCGAGCGGGGCGGGGATCTGCTGGCCATGCTGGTGCTGGCCGCCAGCGAGAAGCAGCTCGACGCCCGGCGGGACCTGGAGGGGAAGACGGGCTGGACCTTCGTCTACCTCGCCACCCTGGCGATGCGCCACGCGGGGCTGGGCCATCCGTCGCCCTGGGCCCAGGCGGCGGCCCTGGTGAACCTCTTCCCCACCGACGAGGCGGAGGGAAGGGTCGCGCCGAGGGCCCCGGCCGGCGGCGGGACGCTGCTGGACGCGATCCTGGACGCGGAGCCGGCCCAGGCCATGCACGTCGCGCGGGAGGCCTTCCGGTCCGGGGGCGCCGAGGCCGTGCTCCGGGACCTCGCCGCCGCGGCGGCGCAGAACGACCCCGCCCTGAACCATGCCCACCAGACCCTGGCCGTGGCCGCCTGCGCGGATCTCGCTCCCCTGCTGCCGGCCCACGCCCAGGAGGCCATGCTCCTGGCCCTCGCGAAGAGCCTCGCCAACAGCCAGGGCAGTGGGGACCTAGGACGGATGGCGGAGAAGGCGCTCGGCGCTCCCGGGGCCTGAAGGCTGCTCGCCGCCTTCCTGCTTCTTCACCAGCTTCGGCACGGCAGGCATGGCCGGCATGGGGGCGACGCCGACCCCAACCTCCGCAGGCGGGTGGCGGAGCGCGCGAGCGCGCAGCGAAGCCGGGACCCGCCCGGAGGTTGCATCCGGGCGGTGTTCTGCGAGCCCTTCAGCCCTCGATTTCCTGCTTCTTCACCAGCTTCGGCATGGCGGGTGCGGCCGGCATGTGGGCGACGCCGACCCACACATACCGCGTGCCGCGCTTCTGGCCCTGCTTGGTGACGGCGCCCTCGGCCTCGAGCTCGCTGAAGAAGCGGCGGAGGGTGGCGGGGGCCCAGTCGCAGTCCTTGAGGCCCAGGGCCTCCTGGGCCTGGAAGCTGCTCAGGGCGCCCTCGAGCTGGAGCTTCTTGACGAGCTGGGACTTGAGATCCGAGAGCTCGGCCTTGCTGCGCCGGGCCTTGGTCTTGAAGTCGGGGCCGGAGGCCTTCGCGGGGGCGGGCGCGGGGGACGGGGTCGGGGCCGGGGACGCGGGGGCGGCGGCCGGGGCCGGAGCCCCCTTGGCGCTGGACTCGAAGAGCAGGCCGCCGTCCAGGTAGACATCGCTGTCCTCGGACCGGAAGAGCACCACCACGGAGCTGGCGTGGACGTCCTCGTTGTGGAGGGCGGTGATCACCTGGTCGCCGATGCGCTTCTTCGCGGCGGCGGACAGCGCGGGGGCCTGGATGATCACGAGTGCCATGGGTCAACTCCACTATGAAGGGGGGAATTGTGATTTTATAACGGGATTCGGTCCCTGCCAGGAAATCTTTCACCCTGCGTAAGATGGACGCCGGAGACGCCCATGCCTTCCCGAACCGCCGGCCGGAAAACGCCCTTCGCCGAAGAGCAGGCGCGCTTCGAGACGTTCCTACGTGGTCGCGGTCTCAAGTACACCGGGGAGCGCAAGGCCCTCGTCCAGGCGGTCTTCCAGACCGACCACCACTTCGACGCCGATTCCCTGCACATGGCCCTGCGCAAGAAGGGCGGCGACATCTCCCGGGCCACGGTCTACCGGACCCTGGACCTGCTGGTGCAGTGCGGCCTGGTGCGCAAGCAGTCCCTGGGCGACCAGCACGCCCACTACGAGGCCGTGCGCGGCGACGAGCACCACGACCACCTGATCTGCCTGAACTGCCAGAAGGTCATCGAGTTCTTCCGCCCCGACCTGGAGGCCCTCCAGGACGCCATCTGCGAGGACCACCGATTCAAGGCCCTGCACCACAGCCTGCAGATCTTCGGGCTCTGCGAGGCGTGCGCCGGCAGCGCCGACGAGGCCAGCCTGGTGCAGCGGGTGTCGCAGATCCACACCTGAGGCGGTCCCGGGAACCCATGCCCGACCCGGCGCACGGGAAGCCGTAGCTCCCCCGGAAGGAATCCCATGCGCGCGATCCTGCTCTGCCTCCTGGCCGCCGCCGCCCTGCGCGCGGACGCCCTGTCGGACCTCCGTGCCGCCCTCCAGCGGCTCCAGGGCCGCGAAACCATCAAGGCCAGGGCGGAGATCTCGAAGTTCACCCAGAACGGCGAGGGGAAGAAGGCGAAAACGAAGCAGAGCCGGGGCACGGTGATGCTGGAAGACGGCCCCGTCGGCCTGCGCCTGGGCTGGTCGGCGGAGCAGCTGGAGGCCGCCCGGCTGGAGACCCGGCGCCAGAAGGCCGACCCCGAGGCCGCGACGCCGAACCTGGACAGCCTGCGGGCCCTCAACGCGGAGGACGCCTCGGAGATGCTGGGAGCCTCCCCTGGCCTCCTGGTGAAGCTGGGCAACGCCCGGGTGCTCGAGGAACGCCCCGAGGCCCTGGGCGGCCGGCCCGCGCGGCTGCTCCTGCTCCAGCTCGAGCCCGCCCTCGACGCCGAGGCCAGGGAAATGATGAAGAAGTACGACCAGCGCCTGAAGGTCTGGCTCGACGCGGACGGCACGCCCCTGGCCTCGGAGGAGAGCCTGGAGTTCAAGGGAAGCAAGTTCCTCATCTCCTTCGGCGGCGCCTCGAAGGAGCACTGCACCTACCGCAAGGTGGGAGGGCGCCTCGTGGCCGAGCGCACCACGAAGGAGACCAGCGGCAGCGGCATGGGCATCAGCAGTTCGGGCAGGACCGTCGTGGCCTTGACGGTGATGTAGGCGGCACGGCTCGCGGCGCTCAGCTCCCGGGCTTCTTCTTGAAGAAGGGTTTGCCGGTGGCCTTCGCGGCGGGCTTCTCGAAGGGCTTGCCGGTGCGGCGGTCCGCCGGCACGTGTCCTTCGCTCGTCCGGTAGGGGCTCAGGCCCTTCCGGGGGCCGTGGGCGCGGTCCTCGGGACGCTCGGGCTTCCGTTCGCCGGGGCGCTCCCAGGCCTTCTCGCCGGACCGCTCCGGGCGGGGCGTGTGGGGGCGCTCGGGGCGCTCCTTGAATCCGGGCCTGCCCCCCGGCTTCCAGGGGCCGCGGTCCTCCCGGGCCGGCCGGCCCTCGGAGCGGAACTCCCGCTTGGGGGGCTCGGGGATGTCGAAGCCCAGGGACGCGTCGCCTTCGAGCTTCGCCAGCAGCGCCGCCACCAGGGCCTCGGGGTCGCGGCCCGCCAGGAGGGCCTTCGCCTCGCCCCGGTGCTTCTCGGCTTCGGGGCTGCCGAGGCCCTCCAGGAAGCGGCCGTGCTTCGCCCTGCGGATGTCCTCAATACGGGGCACGCCGCGCCACTCGAGGTTGAGCCCGCCGCGCCGCGACCAGGCCAGGAGGATGCGGCTCTCCTTGAAGTTCACCAGGGCGAGGCTGGTCCCCTTGGCCCCGGCGCGGCCGGTGCGGCCGCTGCGGTGGACGTAGCTCTCCATCTGCGTGGGGATGCCGATGTGCACCACCAGGGGCAGGCCCGTGATGTCGAGGCCCCGGGCGGCGACGTCCGTGGCCACCAGGATGTGCAGCTTGCCCTCCTTGAAGGCCGTGAGGATGCGGTTCCGCGTGCCCTGGGCCAGGTCCCCGTGGAGGAACTCGGCGGCGAGGCCGGCCTCCCGCAGGGCCTCGCAGACCGTCTCCGTCTGGATCTTGGTCTTGGTGAAGACCAGGGCGGCGCTGGGATCGTCGTGGAGCAGGAAGTTGGTCAGCGCCTTCGTCTGGAAGGCGTCGGCGATGAGGCAGGGCGTGTGGCGGATGTCGGCGTGGCTGGCCGCCGCGCCGGCCTCCGCGAGCTGGACGCGGAAGGGGTCCTTGAGGAACTGCTTCGCCAGGGCGGCGATGGGCCCGGGCAGGGTGGCGCTGAAGAGGTAGGTCTGGGGGCCGGCGGGCACCTTCCCCAGGATGGTCTTCACGTCGTCGATGAAGCCCATGTTGAGCATCTCGTCGCACTCGTCGAGGACGACCATGGAGACCTTCGAGAGGTCGAGGGTCTCCTTCTCCAGGTGGTCCATCACGCGGCCCGGCGTGCCCACCACGACCTGGGCGCCATACTTCAGCGCGCGCAGCTGGGGCGTGTAGCTCATGCCGCCCACCAGCATGGCCAGGGGCAGGTCCGGGCGGAGGGTCTTCAGCTCCTCGGCCACCTGCTGGGCCAGTTCCCGCGTCGGGGCGAGGACGAGGACCTGGGGATGGGGCTCCGGGGCGAGGCGGTGCAGGATGGGCAGGCCGAAGGCCAGGGTCTTGCCCGAGCCCGTGCGGCTCTGCACCAGCAGGTCCCGTCCGGCGAGGCCCGGCGCGAAGGCCTGGGCCTGCACCGGCGTCGGGGTGGTGTAGCCCCGGCGGGCCAGGGCGTCCAGAAAGGGCTGCGCGCAGCCCAGGGCTGCGAAGGTGAGGGTGTCCACGCTGTCTCCACGGGCGTCTGTCCCGCGGAGGGGCGCTGGGTGCGCCTGCCGGATCTGGCCCAAACGTCCAGTCTCCCATGGAAGTCCCCCCGGAACCAGGGAGGATTCCTTCCGGCAGGGCCACGACGCCGGCGGGACGTGGCCGGGTCGCGGGCCCCCCGCTAGACTCTTCCCGTCCCTCTCCCCCATGACCGTCCACATCGGCAAGTTCGAGCTGCTCAGGCCCCTCGGCCGGGGGGGCATGGGCACGGTGTTCCTCGGCCGGGACCCGGTGCTGGGGCGGGAGGTGGCCATCAAGACCATCTCCATGGGGGCGGAGGGCGAGCAGGGGGAGCTGCGCCAGCGCTTCCTGCGGGAGGCCAGCCTGGCCGCGCGCTTCAGCCACCCGAACCTGCTCACGGTGTACGAGTTCGGGGAGCAGGACGGGATCCTCTTCATCGCCATGGAGTTCCTCCGCGGCGTGGACCTCAGCGTGCTGCTGGAGCGCAGGCTGCTCGGTCCCCGCACGGTGCTGGAACTGCTGGCCCAGGTGGCGGACGGGCTCTCCGAGGCCCACCAGAGCGGCGTCATCCACCGGGACATCAAGCCCCAGAACATCCGCGTGCTGCAGACGCCCCGGGGGCTCCAGGCCAAGATCATGGACTTCGGCATCGCCCGCTCCCGCCTGGACGGCCACATGACCCAGACCGGCGCGGTGCTGGGCACGCCCTACTACACGGCGCCGGAGGTGCTGAAGGGCGGCGCGGCGGACCCGCGGGCGGACCTCTGGGCCGTCGGCGTGGTGCTCTACCAGGCCCTGTCGGGCCGGCGCGCCTTCGAGGGGGACACGCCGGCCCTGATCCTCATGAAGGTGCTGACCGAGCATCCGAGCCTCGACGGCATCCCCGAACCGCTGCGGGGCACGGTCAGCCGTGCGCTGGAGAAGGATCCGGAGCGGCGCTTCCAGTCGGCGGCCGACCTCTCCGCCGCCCTGAGGGCCGAAGCCCCGGCCCTGCCGCCGGATCCGCCCCTGGTCCTGCCCGCCGACCTGGTGGGCCAGGATCCCAGCCTCGTGACGCCCACGGAGCCCGCGGCGGAGCCGGGCACGCCGGAGGCCCTGCGGCTCTCCCTGCAACCGTCGGCGCCCACCGTGCTCCAGACGCCCCACGCAGGGTCGTCCTCCCCCAGGGCCCAGCCGCAGCCGTGGCTGGAGGAGGGCGGCGACCCCGAGATCCTCTACCAGTGGGGCTTGAAGTTCATGCTCGGCGACGGCCTCGCGGTGGACCCCGGCTCCGCCACCCGCTGCTTCCGCAAGGCGGCGGACCAGGGCCACGCCGAGGCCATGCACCAGCTCGGCGAGCTCTACCTCAGCGGCGAGGCGGGCCTGCACGACACCCAGGAGGCCCTGCTCTGGACGCGGAAGGCCGCCACGCTGGGCTCCATGGAGGCCATGGCCAGCCTCGGGGCCCAGCTCGTGAAGACCGCGGACCGCCGGGACGAGGGCCTCCAGTGGCTGCACGTGGCGGCGTCGGGCAACGTGCCGCAGGCCCTGCGGACCCTGTCCCGCATCTACGCGGAGGCGCCGCCGGGGGAAGGCGGCATGGCGGAGGCGGCCCGCATCCTGCGCGCGGCGCAGGCCCTGGACGAGCCCGCGGCCTGCTACGCCCTCGGCCGGTGGATCCGCGACGGCGCCATCCCCGCGGAGGACCCGGGCGAAGCCCGGCGCGCCCTCGCCAAGGCCGCGGACCTCGGCATGCCCGAGGCCATGCTGGAGCTGGCCGCGGACTACCGGAGCGGGGAGCCGACCCCCGGGGACCTCGCCCTGGCCGCCGAATGGCTGCAGAAGGCGGCCTGGAAGGGGCACCCGAAGGGGATGCTGATGATGGCCCGGGCCTTCCGGGACGGCGACGGCGTGCCGGCGAGCCCCGGGCAGGCGGCGGCCCTGTTCCGCCAGGCGGCGGAGCTCGGCGACCCCGAGGCGATGGTGGAGCGCGCCTGGGCCATGGTGCGCGGGGAGGGCGTCCGGGCCGAGCCGCTCATCGCGCGGGACTGGTTCCGCCGCGCGGCGGAGGCCGGCTGCGCGGAGGCCTACATGCCCACGGCCCAGCTCTACGCCGGGGCGGAGAACCTCTTCGAGGACCGCGCCGAGGCGCTGAAGTGGTTCCGCCTGGCCTTCGAGGCCGGCGAGGTGGAGGCCGCGACCCACATCGGCCAGATCCTGGAGAAGCAGGGGGACGAGGCGGGCGCGCTGCCCTGGTTCCAGAAGGCGGCGGAGAAGGGCAGTCCCGGGGCGCTGGCCGCCCTGGGTCGCCGCCACCGGGAGGGCCGCGGGGTGCCGAAGGACGAGGGGCGCGCGGGCCACTGCCTGCGCCGCGCCGCGGAAGGCGGGGACCTGGCGGGCATGGTGGAGCTGGCGGACCTCCTGCTGCACCGGCAGATGCTCAGGCCCGACGGCCCCGAGGCGCTGCGCTGGCTGAGGCGCGCGGCGGAAGCGGGCCACGAGGAGGCCAAGGCGCGCCTCTACCGGCTCCTCCGGGACGGGGGCCCCGGCATCGCGGCCAACCGGGCGGAGGCCGAGCGCTGGCGCGTGGAGGCGGGGCTGCCGGAGGAGAAGATGATGAGCAAGGTGACGAGCCTCTTCGGCTGGAAGAAGGCCTGACATGGCCACGCTCCTCCTCGTCCGGCACGGCCCCGCCGAGGAGGGGCGGCCCGGGCTGGCCGACGCGGGCCGCGCCCTCACGCCGGAAGGGTGGATCCGGACCCGGGCGGCCATGAAGGGGCTGGTGGCCCTGGGCTTCGTCCCGGACCGCGGCTGCACCAGTCCGTTCCGGCGGGCCGTCGAGACCATGGACTGCCTCGCGGAAGCCGCCGCCGAGGCTTCCGGCAGGGTCTTCCCCATGGAGTCCTGGGAGGGCCTCCAGCCCGAAGGCGACCCCGCCGTCGCCGAGGCCTGGCTGCGCCAGCGCGCCGCCGCCGCCGGGGCCGACGCCACGCTCGCCGTCACCAGCCACGAGCCCTTCCTGTCCCTGCTCATCGCGCACCTCACCGGCAAGCGCGTGGACGTCAAGAAGGCGAGTTGCACGGTCATCTCCTGGAGCGGAGGCGGGTGGAGTTTCGTGAAGCACCTGAAGCCTTCGGAGCTGCGGGGGGAGTAGGGCGCGCCGGCTCGTGCCGGGGGGCCGGGTCCGCTTGACACTTCGAACAGCCCGCGAAACTTGCGCGAGGAGTCGCCGGGAACGGGATGGCGCCGCAAGGGTCGTTGTCGCTTCACCTTACGCGAGATTCGCGGGTCCGGCGCCCGGCGCGGGCCGTGTTGCTTTCGCGCCTCCTGCATCGATACGCTCCTTCCCTTCGGAGGAACCCCGATGACCGAGAAGATCTCCCTCGACGCCAAGTTCGCTTCCTTCAGCGACCGCTGGTCCCCGCGGATCGTGGCGGAGCTCAACGGACAGCACGTGAAAGTCTCGAAGGTGCAGGGCGAATTCGTCTGGCACCGCCACGACCACGAGGATGAACTCTTCCTCGTGCACCGGGGGCGGCTGCGCATCGAGTTCCGCGACCGCGCGGTGGAGCTCGGTCCCGGCGAGATGATCGTGGTGCCGCGCGGCGTGGAGCACCGTCCCGTCGCGGTCGAGGAGGTGGAGATGGTGATGTTCGAGCCCGCGGGAACGCTGAACACGGGAAATCTCACCGGGCACCCGCGCGCCCAGTCGGAGCTCCAGCGGATCTGAGGCGAGGCCCCGTGCCCGGCCCCGGGGCCCCTCCCGTCCCCCGGTTGCAATCCTGCCTCGATCCCTTCACAACGGATCCATGTCCCTCCGCCCGCCGCCCACCCTCGCCACGCTGCCCTCGGGCCTGCGGCTCCACTACCGGATCCAGGGACCGCCCCACGCGCCGTGGCTGGTGCTGCTCAATGGGCTGCTCTCGGACACGACCATGTGGGCGGGGGCGCTGCCGGGGCTGACCTCGCGGTTCCGGGTGCTGACCTTCGACAGCCGGGGGCAGGGGCATAGCGACGCGCCGGAGGACGGGCCCTACGCGACGGCGCGGCTGGCGGAGGACGCCTGGGAACTCTTCCGCGTGCTCGGCGTCGAAGGTCCGTGGCTCGTGGGCCTCAGCAACGGCGCCGCGATGAGCCTCGAACTGCTCACCACGCATCCGGACGCCTTCCCCGGCGCGGTGCTCACGTCCTCGGTGCCCCGCATGGACTTCGCGATGGCGCGCAAGGCGGAGCACTGGGCCCGCTGCCTGGAGGTGGGCGGGCCGCTGCTGCAGTTCGACGCGGTGGCGCCCTTCCTCTGGGGGGACCGCTTCCTGGAGGCGCGGCACGGCGTGCTGCGGGCCTACCACCACGTGGTGACCGGCGAGGGGAGGCCGATGCACGGCAACCTGCACCAGATCCGGGGCACCATGGGCTGGGACATCCGGGACCGGCTGGCGGCGGTGCGGGCACCGGTGCTGCTGCTCTGCGGGGCCGAGGATCTCCTCACGCCGCCCTGGAAGTGCCTGGAGACCGCGAAGCTGCTGCCGGGCTCGCGCTTCGAGATCGTGCCGGGCATCGGCCACTCCTTCCCGGTGGAGGACCCGAAGGCCTTCACGGCCCGGGTCCTGGATTTCGTGACCGAAGTCCAAGACGGTGAAGGTTTCCGGGCGCGGGCGTAGCCGGACCTTGCCGATTGGCGTACCCTGGGGGATCTCCACGATCCAACCCAAGGACGCAGCCCCCCGGGGCGGCCTATGGCCAAAGACACCTCAACCCCCACCCTCCTCGGCCTCTCGGACCTGAAGGAGCAGAGCATCGGCCGGCTGGCCGAGGTGGCGAAGGGCTTGGCCATCGAGAACCCGCTCTCCATGCGCAAGCAGGAGCTGATCTTCCGCATCCTGCAGGCCCAGGCGGAGCAGGAGGGGATGTTCTTCGCCGAGGGCGTGCTGGAGGCGCTGCCGGAGGGCTTCGGCTTCCTGCGGGCGCCGGAGCACAACTACCTGGCGGGCCCCGACGACATCTACGTTTCGCCCAGCCAGATCCGGAAGTTCAACCTCCACACCGGCGACACGCTGTCGGGGATGATCCGGCCGCCCAAGGAGGGCGAGAAGTTCTTCGCCATGCTGCGGGTGGACGCGGTGAACTTCGATCCGCCCCTCGCGGCCAAGGAACGGGCCCACTTCGACAACCTGGTGCCGCTCTACCCGAAGGCCCACCTGAAGATGGAGCGGGACGCCCAGGAATTGAGCACGCGGGTGATGGACCTGATGACGCCGCTCGGCAAGGGCCAGCGCGCGCTGATCGTGGCGCCACCGCGGACGGGCAAGACGGTGCTCCTGCAGAACATCGCCAACTCCATCACGGCGAACCACCCGGAGGTCTTCCTCATCGTGCTGCTCATCGACGAGCGGCCGGAGGAAGTGACGGACATGGAGCGGAACGTGAAGGGCGAGGTGATCTCCTCCACCTTCGACGAGCCCGCGACGCGGCACGTGCAGGTGGCGGAGATGGTCATCGAGAAGGCGAAGCGGCTGGTGGAGCACAAGAAGGACGTGGTGATCCTGCTGGATTCCATCACGCGCCTGGCCCGGGCCTACAACACGGTGGTGCCGCCCAGCGGCAAGGTGCTGAGCGGCGGCGTGGACAGCAACGCCCTGCAGCGTCCCAAGCGCTTCTTCGGCGCCGCCCGCAACATCGAGGGCGGCGGCTCGCTGACCATCATCGCCACGGCGCTGATCGAGACCGGCAGCCGCATGGACGACGTGATCTTCGAGGAGTTCAAGGGCACCGGCAACAGCGAGATCGTCCTCGACCGGAAGCTCAGCGACAAGCGCATCTTCCCCGCCATGGACATCCAGAAGTCCGGCACGCGCAAGGAGGACCTCCTCATCGAGGCCCCCAAGCTCGCCAAGATCTGGGTGCTGCGCAAGATCCTCAGCAGCAGTGGGCCCGTGGAGAGCATGGAGCTGCTCATCGATCGGCTGGCAAAGGCCAAGAGCAACGATGAGTTTTTGGCGAACCTGCAGGAACCGGCAGGACGGCGCTGAGCACCTCTCTGGTAGTGAGGGGCCCGGGCCATGCTGAAGCACCAGTCACTTCGAACCCTTAGAGCCGCATTGATCGGCCTAGTGGCTTTCTTGTCCCTCTATGTAATATGGCGTGCATCTCCGCGATTGCTTTCGCTGCCGTTTTATTTCTCGATGTGCATTTTGGGATGTCTGTGGGCTTTCAATGGGCGATGGAAACCTGTTGCTTTGGCTTGGACCCTCTTTGTCGGGACGACCTTTATCCCAGTCGACATAAGGCCAAGCCACTGGATCGGTCGGCCGAAAGTTTTGCCCGTACTCATGGGCTTACCTTCTCCTCGCGCCAAGGAGGCGGTGGACCGCGGTGAGGTCTGGCTGGGTGGTTGTGTTGTCCACTGGAATGATCCCCGATGGGTCATCATCTGGTAACGCTTTATCCGCGCTTCCAAGACAATTGGGGGCAGACGACTGGTGATGGTGTTTTCCTGCTCCCATTCAGTCGGGCACTCAGAATTCAAGGATTCGATTTCCAGGTGTTGATCACTTGGAATGGCTTGTGGTGGTCCTGACACTGGGCCTGCTCGGGATGAGCTAGGAGAGAGCAATCGATTCCCCCTACAGGTAGCTCAACCACCACTCCTTCCGCCGCGCCTTCACCCCCGCGAACCACTTGCACAGCGGATACAGCATCGCCACCCCCACGATCCACGCGGCGTACACGACCCACAGGTCGAAGCCCACGCCCGGCGGCGGGGGCGAGAAGGGGGGCTCGCGCATCCATTCGGTGGGCTTGCCGGCGAGCTTGTGGAGGATCCACGCGAAGCCGTGGGCGGTGGGCCACTGGAGCAGGTAGTAGAACAGCGGGACGCGGCCGAAGGTGATGAAGGCCTTTCCGAGGGGCCCGCGGGTGCCGCCCTCGAACCACGCCAGCGCGAACATCGCGGGGCCGAGGGTCACCAGCAGGTAGAGCAGGCTGGGCGGGTACTTCTGGCAGTTCAGGAAGGACAGGGCCGTGAACAGCGCGGAACGCTGGGGCTCCCACCGGGCCGGGTCGCCATAGAGGTTGCTCGCCCGCAGGATCAGGAAGCCCAGCACCATCATCGCGCCCAGGCGCAGCAGCCACTCCCGGCGCGCCTCTGGCTCCAGGGCGTAGACCTTACCGAAGCAGAACCCCAGGGCCATCACGCCCACCCAGGGCAGCAGCGGGTAGAAGAACATGATCACGGGGCTCGGCCAGCCGGCGACGGGGAAGGCGCCGCCCTGGTGGACCACCATCCAGAGCTTCGCCGTGAGACTCGGCACCGCGCTCTCCGGGCCGTTCCAGGCCGCCACCCGGATCCCGTCCAGGGCGTTGTGGCCCAGCACCATGGCCAGGCCGATCGAAAGCACGACCGCCCAGGGCAGGCGCACCAGGGCCGCGAGCACGATCATGCTGATCCCGATGGCCCAGATCACCTGCATGAAGCCCAGGAAGCGGTAGTCCGCCTGGAACATCGCGCCGAAGCGCACGGCGGTGAACTCCAGGAAGACCAGCCACGCGCCGCGGCTGAGCAGGAAGCGGGAGAGCTCGCCCGGTGACTTGCCCCGCTGCAGCTGGAGCCAGGCCCCCGTCCCGGCGAGAAACACGAAGACCGGCGCGCAGAAGTGCGTGATCCACCGCGTCCCGAAGATGGCCGGCGTCGTCTTGGCCAGGTCCAGGGGGTCGAACTGGAAGGCCGCCGCGTGGGTGAAGTCGCGCACGTGGTCCAGGAGCATGATCACCATGACCAGGCCCCGCAGCAGGTCGAGGCTGTCCAGGCGCGGGCGGGGGGGTGCCGCCGGCGGTGCGTCGGTCATGGGGGCTCCGGGAAGGGGTCGCCCAGCATAGCGGCAACTTTGGTAGCTTGGAGGCGACCTCCCATGAATTCAGCACCCGATCCCGTCCAGGAAGCCACGATCCGCGCCACCCTGCGGGAGCGCACCGTGCAGGGCCTGAAGGACTACCTCCAGAAGGCGGACTATCCCCGCCTGCAGATGACGATGATGGTGGGACTGACCTGCCTCTCGGGCTTCATCGTGTCCTGGCTGCTCATGCACCTCGGCATGGTGCACCTGGGCTGGCGCTACGGCCTCGCGGTGGCGGGCGCCTACCTGGCCTTCCTCGGCATGCTCCGGGTCTGGCTCCACTTCGAAGGCCGGCGCATCCAGGTGGGGGCGCCGGACGGCGAGGACGTGGGCGACGGCGTGGACGTGGCCGTGGACCTGCTGGACGACGGCCTGCCCTCCTTCCGCGCCCCGGCCCAGATGCCCCTGCTGCCCGATCCGGCGGGCCCGCCCCTGCACGTGGGCGGTGGTGGCGGCGGCGGCTCCTCCTCCGGCGGCGGCTTCAGCCTCGACCTGGACGGCGACGAGCTCGTCGTGGTCATCCTCGTGATCGCGGCCCTGGCGGCCCTGCTCGCCGCCGCGGGCTACCTCATCTACCAGGCGCCCGCGATCTTCGCGGACCTGATGTTCGACGGCGTGCTGAGCGCCGGGCTCTACCGGCGGCTGAAGAGGATCCGCAGGTCGGCCCAGGGCGACGACGGCGAGGAGGGCGAGTGGCTGCCCACCGCGCTGCGCAAGACCCTCTGGCCCTTCGTGATCGTGGGCGGAGTGGTGGTGGCCGCGGGCTGGGCCATGCACGGCTACGCGCCGGAGGCCCGATCCATCGGCGGCGTGCTGGCCCACGTCCAGGCCAGGCACGGCCTGGACGGCGCGCCGTGAGGCCCGCGGTGCCGGTGCTCGCCACACTCCTGGGCCTCCTCGGCTGCGCGCCGAAGCCCGTGGACCCGACGCAGCTGGCCTATCCCGTGCTGGCCTTCACGAAGAGCGGCCCCGTGCCCTACTCGGACCTCCCGTCCTTCTGCACCACCACCCAGCTCCAGCTGGACGCCTACTACGGCATGGAGGTGATGGACCTGAAGGGCCGGCGCTACACCGTCATCGAGGTCCATGCGGAATCCAAGCCCTCCTTCTGGAAGGACCTCACAGGGACGAAGCCCTTCCTGGTGAAGCTCACGCTGAAGCCCGGCCCCGTCCTGGACCTGCCCGCCGCCAAGACCTACATCGGCACGCGGGTCATGGCCGAAGGGTCCTTCATGGAGAACGTCGATGGCGGCCGGGCGAAGATCCTCGCCACCCTGAACGCCGACCCGGACCTCGGGACCATCTTCCGCCGCTTCGGCATGGAGTGGTCCTCCGAGGCCATCCGGGCGGCGATCCAGCGGGAGTCCGACGCGCGGAACGGGATCGTGCGGGGGCCGGACGGACGGCATCCCCACTAGGGGAACGGAAGGCCTCCTGCCGGAACGGGCCATGGCCAGGGATGGGAGCTCCCCGTAGACTGAAGGGCTGGAACGACCATGCCCTTCCCCTTCGACCCCTTCGCCATCGGACACCTGACCGTCTCCAACGGCCTGGTGATGGCCCCGCTCCACGAGATCACGGACCAGCCCTTCCGGAAGTTCATCCGCGAGATCGGCGGGCCCGGCCTGGTGGTGAGCGAGATGATCAGCAGCGAGGCGCTCATCCGCCACGCCCGCAAGGCCGAGAAGATGATGGCCTCCAGCGGCGAGCATCCCTACGCCATGCAGCTCAGCGGCGGCAACCCCCAGAGTCTCGCCGAGGGCGCGCGGCTCTGCGAGGAGGCCGGCGCGGACATCGTGGACCTGAACATGGGCTGCCCGGCCTCCAACGTCACCAAGGGCGGCGCGGGCTCGGCGCTGCTGCGGGACATCCGCCTGGCCGAGGCCTGCGTGAAGGCCATGGTGAACGCGGTGAAGGTGCCGGTGACGGTGAAGATGCGCGCGGGCTGGGACGCCAGCCAGAAGGAGCGGGCGGAGTTCCTGGACTTCCTGCGCATGTTCGAGGCCCACGGCGTGAAGAGCCTGGCCATCCATCCCCGCACCAAGGCCCAGGGCTACGAGGGCCACGCCGACTGGGCCATCATCGCCCGGGCGGTGGAGGCGGGCACGAGCTACCCCATCATCGGCAATGGCGATGTGGTCGAGCCCCAGGATGCCTACCGCATGAGCGAGGAGACCGGCTGCCAAGCCGTCATGATCGGCCGCGGCGCGCTCTACAACCCCTTCATCTTCCGCCAGGTGCTCGACCCCGATTTCATCGTGACGAAGGAGATGCGCGTGGACGCCACCCTGCGCTTCTTCCGCATCCTCCTCGAGCTGCTCGAGCCCCGGGAGGCCCTGCACAAGATCAAGAAGATCGGCGCCTGGTTCACCAAGGGCATCCCCGGCGGGTCCGGGTTCCGGCAGAACCTCCACGCCTGCGACGACGTCGAGCGGCTGCTGGCGATGCTGGAGGCGTTGAAGCACCAGCAGGTGGCGTGAGAGGGCCTTCGATGAATGAATCGAAAAGGCCTCATCCGGATGCCTCCATGTATCACCCCGCCACGTGGATCAGAGAGTCTATGGCCCACGGAGGCGCTGCCGGACTCGGGCTGAAGGAACTACCGCCAATCCAGGGCGAAGAGGTGCTGCGGGATTTTCTCAAACGATTCGTGGACGATGCGGACCGGACCTGGTGGTGGGAAGGCCTGAAGGGTCTGGAGAAACGGATGGAATCCCCCGAAAGCGCGGGAATCCTTCCAGCGCTCGTCGGTGTTCCAGAGGACTCGGAGGCGATCCTAATAACCACCCCGGACGACGGTGAACCCATCACCCTTTTCGAGGGGCGGTTCGCCAACCTTTGCCGATTGATCGATGACTGTCCTTACTTCGAGTTCGTGATCGTGAGCCGGCAGTTGGATTGGGCTCTCCTGGAGTCTCACCACAACGAGGTTTTGCTCGCCAGGAACAGCGGACTGAAGGGATGAGCAGGCTTCGAGCTCACCGCCAGGTCGTCCCCTCGAAGCCCAGGCTCGACACCTTCGGATCCACCAGCGGCCCCAGCTCGTACACGTTTCGGTAGCCATAGCTCACAAGGCTCTGGAAGGTGCTGAGGTTGAGCGCGGCGGTGGAGGCCTTGGCGGGGAAGGCGCGCTCGGAGTTCCGGAAGTTGTTGTTGCAGTAGATGAGCACGCGGGTGGCCTTGCTCGGCAGGACCTTCGCCAGGCTGCCGGCCGTGAAGTCGGTGAAGGGCAGGCTGACGGCGCCCTTCACGTGCAGCTCACGGAACTTGTCGGCGCTGCGGGCGTCGAGCACCACCGTGCCGGGCTCGGCGGCCATGCGCAGGAACTCCGCCTCGCTGACGCGCCGCGAGGCGCGTAGGGCGGCGCTCTCCCGGGCCATGTCGAGGTAGCCCTCGGGATCGATGGCGGGGTTCAGGATGGGCGCGGGCTTCGGCGCGCCGCCCCCCGCGGCGGCCGGAAGGGCGCAAAGGACCAGCAGGGCCGCGCAGGCCAGGGAAGTTTTCATGGGACACCTCTGGCCCAGTTGGATAGCCCGACGGAGCGTTTAGTTCCCGGAAATGTCAGCGGGCCCGGGACGACCCCGGCTTCCGGGCGCGGACGATTCCCTTCGCGACCTTCCGCGCCTTCGACCAGGCCGGCAGCGTCTGCCCCAGGGTCTCCACCAGCAGACGACCCGTGGGCCCCAGGGGCCGGTCCAGGCGCCACACCAGGGAGGGCGTGAAGCGGTATCGCGAGCCGCCGGTGTAGGGCACCTCCACCAGCTTCCCCGACGCCAGCTCGGCGCGCACCAGGTCCAGGGGCATCCAGCCGAAGCCCAGGCCCATGAGCAGCGCCTGCTTCTTGGCGATGAAGCCCGAGAGGAAGAAGACCCGCTCCCCGCCGAACATGTGCCGGTCGTCGCCCCGGTCCGAGGAGTCCTGCACGGACAGCTCCACGTGGCGGTGCAGCTCCTCCAGGTCCACCCGGCGCATCGAAGCCAGCGGATGGGAGGCGCTGGCGCAGAGCACGCACACCACCTCCGGCAGCAGCCGCGCCTGGAGCGCCGCGCTGGGCTGGTAGTCCTTCACCACCATCAGGTCCGCCGCCTCCTTCTCGAAGCGGTACTGCACGCCGTAGAGGAACTCCACCTTCACCTGCACCCGTGTCGGCACGTCCCGGTCCGCCAGCTCCCGCAGGGCCGCGAAGACCGGCTCCAGGGGCAGGATGCCGTCGATGACCACCGAGAGGCGCGGCTCCCAGCCCTCGCCGAAGTGCTTCGCCAGGCCCTCGAGCCGCCGCGCCTGGGCCAGCAGGCGCCGCCCCTCCGCCAGCACCGCCTCCCCGGCGGGCGTCAGGGCCACGCGGTAGCCCTTCCGGTCCAGCAGCGTCAGGTCCAGGGCCCGCTCCAGCTTGCGGAGCTGGTAGCTCACCGCGGACTGGGCCTTGTGCAGCCGCTCCGCCGCCCGGGCCACGCCGCCGGCGGCCACCACCGCGTCCAGGGCTTCCAGCGCATCGAGGTCGAGGTCCATGGAAGATCCAAAAAATAGAACGAGAACTCCAAAATCATATTCTTTATTCAATCTTCATGGGGGTCGAACCTGGAACGGATCCGACGATCCGCGCCCGAGGCGACCATGCACTTCCGGAAGGGAACGACCCCCACCCAGGCCCACGTGGACGTGCCCGCGGGCCTCGTCGAGGAGGAGTACGCCCGCAACGGCTTCTTCGGCCGCACCAGCCACCTCTACCGCAGCCGGCCCCCGGTGGGCTGGACCGCCATCGAGGGGGACCTGCGCCCCGAGTGCCTGCGGATCCAGGACCTGCCGGGCCTCGGCGCCGCGGATCCCTGGGAGGGCCGCATCGCCTTCCTGGAGAACGCCGACGTGGTGATCAGCTTCAGCCGGCTGGCGCGGGCCATGCCCCACTACTTCCGCAACGCCGACGCCGACGAGGTCTTCTTCGTCCACGCCGGGAGCGGCGAGCTGGAGACCGACTTCGGGCCCCTCGCCTACGGCGTCGGCGACTACCTGGTCATCCCCCGGGGCACCGTCTACCGCTTCACCCCCGATGAGCCGACCTCCCTGCTGGGGGTGGAGTCCTTCGGCGAGGTGTCCATCCCCGACCGGGGCATGCTGGGCCGCCACGCCCTTTTCGACACCGACGTGATCCGCACGCCGGCCCCCGATCCGGCCCGCTACGTTGGCCTGGCGGGCGACTGGAAGCTGCGCATCAAGCGCCAGGGCCGCTTCACCACCGTGACCTACCCCTTCAACCCGATCACCACCGTGGGCTGGAAGGGCGACCTCACGGTCTGGCAGCTCAACGTCATGGACATCCGACCGGTGATGAGCGAGCGCTACCACCTGCCCCCCAGTGCCCACACCACCTGGCTGCTGAAGGACGCGGTGATCTGCACCTTCCTGCCCCGCAGCCTCGAGAACGGCGATCCCGGCGCCATGAAGGTGCCCTTCTACCACTCGAACATCGACTTCGACGAGGTGCTCTTCTACCACGCCGGGGACTTCTTCAGCCGTGCGGGCATCGAGCCCGGCATGGCCACCTTCCATCCCCAGGGCATCCACCACGGGCCCCACCCCAAGGCCGTGGAGGCGGCGAAGGACAAGACCTTCACCGAGGAGCAGGCCGTGATGATCGACACAAAGCATCCCCTGGTCCTCACGGAGGCTGGCCGCAGGGTGTGCCAGGCGGATTACTGGAAGAGCTGGATGTGAGCGCGACGGACCGCGAGGTGACGCCCATGGAAACCCATCCCAACCCCCTCGGCCTGCGCGGGATCGAGTTCACCGAGTTCTGCGGCCCCAGCGCCGGCGACCTCGAGCGCCTCTTCCTGGCCTTCGGCTTCTCCCGCCTGCACGCCTTCCCGGGCAAGGCCATCGCGGCCTACCACCAGCACGACATCCATTTCCTGATCAACGCCGAGAAGGCGGGCTTCAGCCGGGACTTCGCGAGGACCCACGGCCCCTCCATCAGCTCCATGGGCTGGCGGGTGGACGACGCCGAAGCCGCCTTCACCGAAGCGGTGGCGCGGGGCGCCCGGCCCGCGGACCCGGCCCTGAAGGACCTGCCCTATCCCGCGATTTACGGCATCGGCGACAGCCTCATCTACTTCATCGACCGCTTCGGGGCGAAGGGCTCGATCTACGACCGGGACTTCGAGCCCCACCCGGACCCGCTGATCCAGGCGGACAAGGGCTTCCTGGCGGTGGACCACCTCACCAACAACGTCCCCGCCGGCGCCATGGAGGCCTGGGCCGACTTCTACAAGCACGTCTTCGGCTTCCACGAGGTCCGCTACTTCGACATCAAGGGCGTGAAGACCGGCCTCACCTCCTACGCCCTCCGCTCCCCGGACGGCAGCTTCTGCATCCCCATCAACCAGCCCAAGTCCGACAAGGACCAGATCGCCGAGTACCTGGACGAGTACAAGGGCCCCGGCGTGCAGCACCTGGCCTTCCTCACGAAGGACATCCTCGCCAGCCTGGACGGCATGGCGGGCTCGCCCATCGAGACCCTGGACATCGACGAGGACTACTACGCCGAGGTCTTCGAGCGGGTTCCGAACGTGCGGGAGGACCGCGCGCGCATCCAGGCCCACAAGGTCCTCGTGGACGGCGACGCCAACGGCTACCTGCTCCAGATCTTCACGAAAAACCTCATCGGGCCCATCTTCATCGAGATCATCCAGCGGGAGAACGAGCTGGGCTTCGGCGAAGGGAACTTCAGCGCCCTCTTCCGCTCCATCGAGCGCGACCAGCAGCGCCGCGGCGTGCTCTGAGGGCCGGTTCGTCCAACGAAGAAGGGGCGCCCGAGGGCGCCCCTTCTTCGTGCCGTGCCCGACCTACTTCTGCAGCTCGGTCTCCATCACCGCGCCGCCCATCTGGGGGATGACGGCGCGGACCTTCAGGACCTTGCGGGTGGCCTTGTCCACCCAGAACGTGGTGCCGCCGGGCTCGCCCTCGGCGCTGCCGGTCTCCACCTTCCAGGCGTCGAAGGCGCCCGCGGCCACGGTCAGCTTCTCCGAGCCGACCACCTTGCCCTGCTTGAGGGAGGGCTTCGACTTCATAACGTCGAAGTTGCGGTAGGTGAAGGCGTAGCCCTCGGCGAGGGGGAGCGAGGCCAGGGACTCGAAGGCGCCCGAACCGTCGGCGTACAGCTCGCCGCCGAGCTCCGCGTCGATGGCCTTCGGGGCGGCGCCCATGGCCAGAGTGCCCTTGGCCTTGCCGTTCTCGAAGCTCAGCTCGATGGCGGCGGGGCCCTGCTTGACCGAGCGCTTCAGGGCCACGAGGCTGCCCTTGGCGTAGGTGGTGGTGTCGCTCATCTCCATGGGGCCGATCTTCGCGGTGCCGGCCACCACCCAGCTGCCGGCCTCGGCGCGGATGACGTTGGTCATGGTGGCGGGCATGTTCTGTCCCCCGGCGGAAAGGGTGCCGGCCCAGGTGGTGCTGCCCTCCGCCAGCTCCGCCACGGGCTTGGGGGCTGCCGCGGCGACCTCCACCTTCGCCACGAGCTTCACCGTGGCGGGATCCACCGTGATCTCGCCGAGCCGCTTCATCACCTCGGGCGTGCCGCCCTCCTGGAATCGGCCCTTCAGGTGCTTGGCCAGGAACTTCTCGGAGGCGGCGAAGAGAGCCATGTTGTTGACCGGGCGGGCGAAGCCGTGGCCCTCGTCGGGAGCGCAGAGGTACTCCACCGGGAACTTGCGGTCGCGCAGTGCGATGACGATCTGGTCGGCCTCGGCCTTCTTCACGCGGGGGTCGTTGGCGCCCTGGATGACCAGGAGGGGCGTCTTGATCCGGTTCGCAGAATTCAGCGGGGACTGGCGCTCCAGCTGCTTCTTGCCCTCGGGGGTGCGGGGATCGCCCATGCGCTCGTGGAAGATGATCCGGAAGCTCTCCCAGTAGGGCGGGATGGTCTCCAGCAGCGTGAGCAGGTTGGAGGGGCCCACGATGTCCACGGCCGCCGCGTAGAGGTCCGGCGTGAAGGCCACGCCCGCGAGCGTCGCGTAGCCGCCGTAGGAGCCGCCCATGATGCCCACGCGCTTGGGATCCGCCACGCCGGTCTTCACCAGGTGCTTCACGCCCCAGGTGATGTCGTCCTGCATCCGGTCGCCCCACTGCCGGTTGCCGGCGTTCAGGAACTTCTTGCCGTAGCCCGTGGAGCCGCGGAAGTTCATGGAGAGGACCGCGTAGCCGCGGTTGGCCATGAACTGGTGGATGTTGTTGAAGCCCCACTGGTCGCGGGCCCAGGGGCCGCCGTGGGGCACCACCAGCAGGGGCAGGTTCTTCCCGGGCAGGCCCTTGGGCAGGGTCAGGTAGGCGGGGATCTCCAGCCCGTCGGAGCTCTTGTACCGGATGGGCGTCATCGCGGACATCTGGTCCCGGGGGATGCGCTCCCGGGAGACGTACTCCAGGGACAGCTTCTTGGTCCCGCGGTCGAAGAGGTAGCGGGAGCCCGGGTCCTTGTCGCTGTAGGCGGTCACCATCACCAGCCGTTCGTCGGCGGTGGCCCCGGCGAAGGCGATGGACTTGCCCGGAAGCCGGGCCTTGAGCAGCTTGTAGTCCGCCTCCCAGGCCTTGTCGCGGAAGTACACGCGGTCCTTGTCCTCGGTGTAGGTGGTGTAGAGCAGCTCGTCGGTCACCTCCGAGAAGGCCGCGCTGCCGAAATCCACCCGCTTCAGGGGATCCGACTCGACCTTCTCCTCCCTGCCGGTCTCGGGGTCGAAGAGCACCAGCTCGGCGAGGTCCCGGCCGCCCTTGTTGGTCTCCAGGTAGACGCGCTTGCCGTCCTTGTGGAAGGCCACGGGGCCGGCGCTCTCGAAGACGTCGCAGGTGTAGACCACCTTGAAGCCCTCGGGGTCCACCCGGAGGATCTCGGTGTCGCCCTTGTCGGTGGTGCGGAGGGCCAGGCGCAGCGCGCCCTTGGTGTCGAAGACCCAGCCGGCGACGCGCTCGGTGTTCTTGCGCACCAGGGTCCGCTCGCCGGTGGAGACCTTGACCTTGTAGAGGTCGTGCCAGGCGGCGTCGCGGTCGTTGAGGCCCACGTAGATCACGTCGGGGTCGGCCTTGGGGACCGCGTAGATCATGGCCCGGGCGCCCTTGGCCTCCGTGAGGTTCCGGGCCTCCGGGGCCTCGCCGCCCGGGGCGGCGGGGGCGGCCGGGTCCACGGCGTAGACGTTGAAGTTCTCGTCCCCGTCCTTGTCCTTCACGAAGAGGATGCGCTTGCCGTCGCGGCTCCAGAAGAAGCCGCCGATGGGCCGCTTGGGCTCGGCGGTCACCAGGCGCGCGGCGCTGTAGGGCTCGCCGGTCCTCTTCACCCAGACGTTGCGGGTGTCCTTCCAGGGCTTGAGGAAGGCGATGTACTTCCCGTCCGGGGAGATCTGGGCGGCGGCGATCTCGGGGTTGCCGAAGAAGAGCTCGCGGTCGAGGATGGGCGGCTGCTGGACCTTGGGCTTCGGCGCGGCCTGGGCGGGAGGCGCGGCGATCAGGACGGCGGCCAGGGGCAGGGCCAGGGAGAGCCTGGACGGGATGGGCATGGAGACCTCCGGTGTGGGGAAGCTCGAGGCTACCGCCCCGGTCGAGCCCCGGGCCCGGCCGAACGGCGAACGGCGCGCGGGGATCGGCGAACGGCGCCCGTCCGGGGCGGGTCAGGCCTCCCAGTCGTCGAACAGGGCGGCCTGGACCCCGGCGGCGGGGTCCGGCGGATAGGGGAAGTCCCCGGCCGGCGCCCAGGCGTGCTCGGGCACGTAGGGCGCGGGGTCGGCGATGTCCGGCGGCATCCAGAGGATCGCCGGGGGGAGTCCCAGGGTGCCGAGGAGGCTCTCCACCGCCGCGGCGCTGGGGGGCGCCGGGACGCGAAGGCTCGCCACCGGCGGCGCGTCCAGCAGGTCCCCGAAGTCGGGCGGGAGGAAGGCGCGGGCCTCGAGGGGCGAAGGACGGCGCGGGTCGGCCCCGAGGCCCGGCGTGAAGGCCGGGGGCTCCGGCGGCAGGGGCAGCGCGGCGCGCCAGGGCAGGCCCTCGCCCATGGCCTGGCGGCCGAGGCGCAGGGCGGGCTCGAAGGCGTCGCAGCTCCCGGCGTGGACCGGGGCCTTGAGCAGGTCCGCGAGTCCGGCCAGGAACCCCTTCGCGAGGCGCGCCGCCTCGGCCCAGGAACCCCCCGACAGCATGAATTCCGCGCCTCCCAGGAAGGCCACGCGCCAGCCGGCCCGTCGGCGCTGGAAGGGCAGGGCCTCGGGCCAGCGGTGCAGGCCCAGGCGCTGGGCGAGGTTGCGCTCGAGGGCGGACTGGTGCTCGCCGAGCACCGCGGCCACGGCGGCGGGGTCGAGGTCCGCCAGGGCGGGCAGGGGCACCACCGCCTCGCCCCACAGGAAGGCCGGCGCCACGTCCTCGTGGGCGAGGGGTCCCGGCCCCGCGTCCTCGAGGCGGCCGAAGCCCGGCAGGCTCCAGCCCCGGGGGTGGCGTCGCACCCAGCCGAGGGCGCCGGTCCGCCAACGCTCCCCGTCGGCGCCGGCGGGCGGCTCCGGGGTGTGCAGCCAGGCGGGGAAGGAGGCGAGGTGCAGGGCTTCGGGAATGGCGCCCAGGTGGACCGCGACGCCCGGAAGCGCCCCCAGGGCCTCCCAGAAGCCGCGGGCCTCGTCCAGTTCCAGGCCGTGGTACCAGCCCGGCGCCTCGTTCCAGACCAGGTGCAGGCCGCCCGGCAGCAGGGCCGACAGCTCCCCGAGCTGGCGCAGGGCCATCCACGGCGCGGCGGCCCGGCTGGGGCTCAGGCCCTCCAGGGCGCGGGCCCCGACGGTGGCGGCGAAGGGCGCGTCCAGGCCTCCCCGCACCAGGAAGCCGCGGCCTTCGTGCAGGCGCAGGTCAAGGGGCCTCAAGGCACCCTCTGCGCGACGTCCGGCAGCGGAACCTCCGGCAGCGGAACCTCCGGCAGGAACTGGGGACGGCCCGCGCCGCCGGGCGCCGCGGCGCGTTCCCACCGGGCCCGCAGCCAGTCCGCCGCGGCCTCCGCGGCGGCGGCCCCCTCGAGGCCGGAGAGCCGCAGGGCCAGCCAGGCCGAGGCGAGGGTGCAGCCCGTGCCCCGCCGCTGGCCGGGCCTGCGACGAGCGGCCGGGAGGGCCCGGAGGCCCGCGGCGATGATCCACAGGTCCTGCACGACATCCCCGGAGGCGTGGCCGCCCTTCAGCCACACGGCTTCGGCGCCGGCGTCGAGGAAGGGCGCGGCCAGGGCCTCGGGGGCGGCGCCGTGGATGGCCTCGGGGGGCAGGCCCGCGAAGGCGGCGGCCTCGCCGCGGTTGGGGCTCACGGTCCAGCCGCCGCCGGGCAGGAGGATGCGCGCCATCCTCCGCAGCCCTTCGCCGTCGTGGAGACCGACGCCGGCGCTGGGGGCGAGGATGGGGTCCCACACGCGCGCCGCGGGAGCCAGGCTGCGCAGGGTGGCGGCGAGGCGGCGCAGGGGGCCGTCCTCGAGGGCGCAGAGTCCCAGCTTCACGCCCCAGCGCCCGGCGAGGTGCGGCCCCAGGGCCTCGAGCCGGGCCGCGGGATCCACCGAGGGCGGAAGGATCCGGGAGCAGGCGATGCCGTTCTGGACCGTCTCCGCGGTGGGGATCGCCATCGGGAGTGCTCCCAGGGCGGCGGCCACGGCCGCGTCCCGGAGGATCCCGGCCCCGCCGGAAGGGTCCAGCCCGCCCAGGAAAAGGGCGACGGGCGGGATGGCGGTGGGCGCGGCGGGCATCGAACTCCAGAGTGCCACAGGCCCGTGGAACATGGCTCCGCGGGCGGCCGTGGAACATGAAGCTAGGATTGGCGCGGGTTTGAAGCCCGCATGCCCGTCGGGGTCCCGGCCCCTCGGCCTAAAACCAGTGTAGTCATAATTATAGAAATAAGAACCTGCTGAACCCACGCCACGCCTGGGCTTGGGACTTTTCAGGAATCCAGTAAGCTAAAGCGTAAAAAAGAACAGCCCGATCGCTCGGGCTGTTCCTTCCAGGAAGACGGGGAACTTACTTCTTCTTCTTGCCCCCCTTGCCGTTCACGTCGTCGGCCAGCTTCTTGCCGGGCTTGAACTTGGCGACCTTCTTGGCGGCGATCTTGATGGGCTTGTTGTCGCGGGGGTTGCGGCCGGTGCGGGCGCCGCGGGACACGACGGAGAAGGTGCCGAAGCCGACCAGGGTGACCTTGTCACCGGCGCGCAGGGCGCCGCCGACGCAGGAGATCACCGTGTCGAGGGCGGCGGCGGCCTGGGCCTTCGTGATGCCGGCCTTGTCGGAGATGGCATTGACCATTTCGGCCTTGTTCATGAAAAAACCTCCAGGATCGGGGGACTGCGCCCCCAGGGGTTTGAGATGACGACCAGGCCCACGCGGGAATGGCCGTTTTGAGGGGCTTTGGAAGGTTCGACGCCCGGGAAGGCCCGGAAATGCTGAGGTTTCCTAAACTGCCAGGAAGGTACGGTGCGGATCGAGGCCCGTCAAGGGTTTCCGCAGAAAAAAATCCGTAGATCCGCATGAATGGCGGGCTTCAGCATGTTCCACATGGCTGGAAGCCCGGAAAACGGCGCCTGGAAAGCATTGAGAATCTTGAAATCCGCGCCATGACTGCACCTGGAAGGGTGCAATCGCCTCAAACCCTGTTCCACGGCGCCTTTCAGGGCCCGCGCCACGCCCCACCTACAATGGCTCCATGTCCGTCCCCCACTTCCTCCGGGTGGCCTACCTCGGCACCGACTTCTCCGGCTGGCAGATCCAGACCGCGCAGCCTTCGGTGCAGGCCGCCCTGTGGGCGTCCCTGAAGGCCCTGGAGCCCGGGGCGCCCCTGCCCCAGGGCACCGGTCGCACGGACGCGGGGGTCCATGCGAAGGCCCAGGGGGTGCTCGTGCGCCTGGGCCACGCCTGGGACGGCCACCGTCTCCTGGCGGCCCTCAACGCCCGCCTGCCCCCGAGCGTGCGGGTGATGGAGGCGCGTCCCGTGCATCCCGACTTCTGGCCCCGCCACCACGCGGTGGCCAAGCGCTACGTTTACCGGCTCGCCCAGGGCCCGGCGGAGGATCCCTTCACCCGGGCGCTGCGCTGGCACGTGCGCGGGGAGGCGCGGCTGGACGCCGGGGCCATGGCCGAGGCGGCCCGGCACCTGCTGGGCACCCGCGACTTCTCCAGCTTCCGGGCGGTGGAGTGCGCCGCCGAGCACCCCGTGCGCACCCTCTTCCTGGCCGACGTGCGGGGGGGCCCCGAGGGCCTCGACCTGGTCTTCGAGGGGAACCGCTTCCTCATGCACCAGGTGCGCATCATGGCGGGCACGCTCGTGGAGGTGGGGAAGGGCCGCCGCGCGCCGGACGCCATGCCCGCGCTGCTGGAGGCCCGGGACCGTACGCGGGCCGGCCCGACCGCGCCGCCCCACGGCCTCTGCCTGGAACAGGTCTGGTACCAGGCGGCCTGGGGCCTCGGCGAACCCAGCCCGTGGCCGGAGTCGGTGCCCGCCCAGGCGGAGGCGGACGGCGCCTGAGGCCGGGGCCCCGGGCGCCGCCGGGAGGCCTCGATCCGGGAACCGGGCCCGCCTAGACCTTCCGGCGTCCCTCCAGGGCGCGGTCGAGGGTGAGGTCGTCGGCGTATTCCAGGTCCGCGCCGATGGGCAGTCCCACGCCGATGCGGCTCACCCTCACGCCCACGGGCTCCAGGATGCGCGCGAGCCACGCCGCGGTGGCCTCGCCGTCGAGGGTCGGGTTGGTGGCGAGCACGATCTCCTGCACGGCCCCGTCCTCGAGGCGCTTCAGCAGCTCGCGGACGCGGAGCTGGTCGGGGCCCACGCCCTTCAGGGGCGAGATCAGGCCGCCCAGCACGTGGTAGCGTCCGTGGAAATGGCCGCTGCGCTCGAAGCTCAGCACGTTGCTGGCCTCGGCCACCACCATCAGCACGGAGGGATCCCGCCGGGAGTCCGCGCAGGCGGGGCAGAGCTCGGCGTCCGCGAAGGCCCCGCAGCGGGCGCAGAAGCCCACGCGGTCCGCGGCGTGGTGGAGCAGGTCGGCCAGGTGCCCCATGGCCTGGGGGCCTTCCTTCAGGAGGTGCAGGGCCATGCGCTGGGCGGACTTCGCGCCGACCCCCGGCAGCTTCTGCAGGGCCTCCACCACGGCCTCGAGGGGCGCCGGGAGCTTCACGGCCTCGCGCCCGGGCTCAGAGCTTCAGGCCCGGGATGTTCAGGCCCCCGGCGAAGCCCGCGGTGTGCTTCTGCATCTCCGCGTCGGCCTTGGCCGCGGCGTCCTTGAAGGCGGCCAGGAGGAGGTCCTCGAGCATCGAGGGGTCCTCGGGGTCCATCGCTTCCCTGGCGATGGCGATGGACTGGAGCTCCTTGGCGCCGTTGAGGACCACCTTCACCAGCTCGCCGCCACTGGTGCCCTCGGCGCGCACGGCCTCCTGGGCCGCCTTGAGCTTGTCCTGCATGGCCTGGGCCTGTCGCATCAGGAAGCGGATGTCCATGGGATCTCCTATTCGGGGTCGGGGGCCGGCAGGGCCGCGGCGGCGTGGGCGGCGTGGAGGGCCTTCAGGCGCCTGGCCAGGGCGAGCATGGCGAAGTAGCCCAGGGGGATGGCGAGGAGCGAGAGGAGGAAGCCGCCGACCAGATAGGGCGTGAGGATGGGCCGGAGCATGGCGAGCATCGCGTGGGCCCCTTCGCGGGTGGAGAAGCTGTGCCAGCCGATGGAGGCCCAGTCCACGCCCCGCATGTTCAGGTCCAGGCCCCGCCCCAGGAGCACGTTCCCGAAATAGGCCGTGGCGGTGGCGATGGGCACGGTGGTCCAGGGGTTGTTGATGAAGGAGGCGGCGAGCATGAGGGGGCGGTGGAGCCCCTTGAAGGCGAAGCAGAGGGTCACCACCATCGCGAGGTGCAGGCCCAGCAGGGGATTGAAGGCCACCGAGAGCCCCAGGCCGAAGCTCCAGGCCACCTGGTTGGGGGTGAGTTCGGGGTGGACGATGTGGGCCTTGAGGCGCTGCCAGTAGGAGGGCCTGGCCGCCCCGGCCGCGGGAGGCGGCGCGTTCACGGGCTCGGAGGGGGTCGTCGTCATGGCGGGGCGAAGTGGTCGAAGCCCCGGACGCGGAGCGGATCTCCATCATAGTGGATCAGGGGCGACGCGCCCCGGGCCTCCACCGTGGCCACGCGATGCAAGGGGAGGCCGAGGGCCGCCTCGAGCTCCCCCTGCGGCGCGGTCGAGCCGAAGCAGCGGGCGTAGTCCTCGCCGGCCGCCAGCAGGGCCGCGCCCTCCGGCGTGTCCAGATCCGCACCCTGGATGGACCGCGGAAGCCGGAGCGTCACGCCGGAGGCCTCCGCCAGGCGCGGCAGGTCCGCCGCCAGCCCGTCGGAGAGGTCCATGCAGGCGTGGACGTCGGGCCGGGCGGCGAGCCTCACGCCGAGGCCCAGGTTCGGCGCCGGGTCCAGGTGGGCCCGCAGGTCGGGGTCGCGGCCGTCCCAGCGCAGGCCGGCCTCCAGCTTGCGCTGGCCCGCGGCGCTGCGGCCGAGGACCGCGTCCACGTAGACGGCGTCCCCGGGGATGAGGCCCGCGCGGTCCAGCCGGCGCCGCGCCGAGCCGACGGCCGTGAGCCCGAGGGAAAGGCCCCGCCGGCTGCCCACGGTGTCGCCGCCGATCACGGGGACCCCTTCCTGGCGGGCCGCCCCGGCCAGCCCCTGGAGGAAGGCCTCGATCCAGTCCATCCCCGTGTCCGCGGGCAGGGCGAGGGTGAGGAGGAAGCCCAGCGGCTCCGCGCCGCTGGCATCCAGGTCCGAGAGGTTCACGGCGAGGAGCTTGCGCCCCAGCAGCTCCGGCGGGTGCCAGTCCCTCCGGAAGTGGATCCCTTCCTCCAGGAGGTCCGTGGTGGCCAGGAGGACGGTGCCGGGGGCCGCCGCGGGAACCGCGCCGCAGTCGTCCGTGAGGGCCCCGCCGCCGGGCAGCAGCGCCCGGACGCGGGCGAGGATGGCGGTCTCGACATCGGTCACAACCAGCATCATGCCTGGGTTGGGGCCCTGGAAGGGGAGGGGCCGCGGATGCTAGGATCTCCGGGTTCCCGGGATGGGCATCAGGAGGCGAAGCATGGCGATCACCAAGGTCTGGATCGAAGAGGGCTGCATCGTGTGCAACGCCTGCGAGGCGGAGTGCCCCGACGTGTTCCACGTGACCGACACGAGCTGCAACATCAACGGCAGCGTCCGCAAGGACGGCGTGGACAGCGAGAACCGCGAGGAGATGAGCGAGCTGAACGACGACGTCCAGGAGTCCCTGGCCGACAGCATCGTCGCCGCCGCCGCCGGCTGCCCGGTGGAAGTGATCAAGTACGACCAGGCCTGAGGCCTTCGGCTCCGCGCGAAAGGCGCCCCGCACGGGGCGCCTTTCGCGTGGAGGGGGCGCCTCACTCCTGGCTGACGACCCAGCTCTCGGGCCCGGCGGCCGGCGCGCAGGCATCTCGCCAGGCGCGGTAGGCGGGCAGGTCGCGGCAGCCCTGGAGGGGCAGGGCCGGAAGGCCGGCGAGGCCGTAGTCGGTCCTGCCCTCCGCCAGCATGGCCGCCATGGCCTGGACGAGGGGCAGCTCGGGCACCAGCTCCTCCACGAACATGAACTGGCCGCCGGGGTTCACCTCCAGGAAGACCAGCCGGCCGTTGGCCGTCTCCACGAGGTCCACGCAGCCGAAGACGAGGCCGAGGCGCGCCATCACGCCGCGGATCCCGGCCTCGGCCTCCGCGGGCAGGTCCGCCGCCTCGGCCAGGAGGTCGGGCATGTAGGTGCGGGGGCGCCAGTCCACGAAGGCGCCGCCGCCGCGCTTGCGGATCCGGGCCGGGAAGCAGCGGTCCCCGATCACCGTCACGCGCCAGTCCGCCACCTTCGGGACGAAGCGCTGGTAGAGGCCCGGACAGAGGGCGATGGCGGCGGAGGTCGCCGGGTCCTCCAGCACCGCGTCGGCGTCCAGCAGGGTGGCGACGGCGTTGTGGAGGCGTCCGTCGCCGTCGCGCCAGGTGTGCGGGGCGAAGGGCTTGAAGATCACCTGGTCCTGGCCCGCGACGAAGGAGCGCACGCGCCCCGGGTCGCAGGTGGCGAGGGTGGGCGGGATGCCGAGGCCGGACGCCGCCGCCGCCCGGAGCTGGCGGAGCTTCTGCTCGGCCTCCCGGGCCCGGGCGGGCGGATTCACCCAGAGCCCCCCGAAGAGGTCCGGGCCGGCCTCCAGGAGGTTCTCCTGGAAGAAGCCCCACTCGTCCGCCACGAATTCGCGGTCGCAGGCCTGCAGGCCGGCGGGCGGGACGGGGCGGCGGGGGCGCCGGCACCAGACGGAGGCGAAGCCCCCGGGCAGGGCCCCGGCCTCGGCCTGCCAGCCTTCGCCGGCCTCCCATCCGAAGGCGAGGGGGCGGAGGCGCGGATGGTCCAGGGAGGGCGTCCGGACCGCCTCCACGCCCAGGACGCCGAGGCAGGCCTCGAGGGTGGCGGCGTTCAGATCCTCCAGGGGGGACAGGATCAGGACGGGCTGGCTCATGGGGCGCCTCGGGATGCGGGAACGGGGTCGCGCGGCGCGCCCGGACCGGGCGCGCCGCGCGGGCGGGCTACTTGACCAGGTCCTTGTCGCCGACGCCGCCGGCGTTGCTCAGGCCGAAGGTCCAGCCTCCGGAGACCTTGGCGATCTCGTCCGTGGTGAGGACGTGGGCGTGGACGCGGGCCAGGGGGCGCTGCGGGGTGGCGGGGGCCTGCTCGGTGGACTGCTTCATGGCTTCCTCCAGGAAGGGGCCGCGGAGCGCCCGCGGCCGGTTCGGAGCATCCTGCGGCGCGCGGGACCGGGGCCGAAGGGAGGGGCTCCCATCGGGGGTGCCGCGCCGTCCCATCGGGGGCACGCCGTCCCGGAGCGGTGCTCCGGGAGGCCCTTCGCCCTGGAGAAGGCCGTCCCCTTCGGGCAAAATCAAGGGTTCACCGCGACAGGGACCCCCATGCTCGACCGCATCCAAGCCGACCTCAAGGCCGCCATGCTGGCCAAGGACGCGCCGCGCACCCAGACCCTGCGCATGGCCCTGGCGGCCTACAAGAACGAGGCGGTGGCCAAGGGGCTCGGGCCCCAGGGCCTGCTGGCCGACGCCGATGCCGTGCAGGTCATCAAGCGCCTCGTGAAGTCCCGGGAGGACAGCGTCGAGCAGTTCACGAAGGCCGGCCACCCCGACCGCGCCGCGGCGGAACAGGCCGAGATCACGATGCTGAAGCCCTACCTGCCCGCCATGCTGGAGGGAGTCCAGCTCGAGACCGCCGTCCGCGAGGCCATCGCGTCGAGCGGCGCCGCCACGAAGAAGGACATGGGCCTCGTGATGAAGGCCCTCCAGGCCGCCCACGGCCAGGCCTTCGACGGCAAGGCCGCCAGCGCCCTGGTGCAGTCCCTCCTCTCCTAGGCTTCAGGCTCCCGGCTCCGGGCTTTGGCCCGGGTCGATCCCTCGAAGCCGCCCGCCCGAATCCGAAGAGCCTAGGCAGAGCCTAGAGCCCAAAGCCGAAAGCCGAAAGCCGACGATGAAACAGTCCAAGCTCCTCCTCCAGACTCTCCGCGAGACGCCCAAGGACGCCGACGTGGTCAGCCAGCAGCTGATGATGCGCGCCGGCATGATCCAGAAGCAGGCCGCGGGCATCTATTCCTACTTCCCCCTCGCGCTGCGCAGCATCCGCAAGTTCGAGGCGATCGTCCGCGAGGAGCTGGAGAAGGACGGCTGCCAGGAGATCCTGATGCCCGCGGTGCAGCCCGCCGAGCTCTGGCAGGAGAGCGGCCGCTGGACCTTCTACGGCAAGGAGCTGCTGCGCTTCAAGGACCGCAAGGAGGCCGACTTCTGCCTCGGCCCCACCCACGAGGAGGTGGTGACCGACATGGTCCGGCGCACGGTGCGCAGCTACAAGCAGCTGCCCATGAACGTCTTCCAGGTGCAGTCCAAGTTCCGCGACGAGATCCGCCCGCGCTTCGGCCTCATGCGGGGCCGCGAGTTCATCATGAAGGACGGCTACTCCTTCCACGCCACGGACGCGGACTGCGACCGCGAGTACTGGGCCATGTTCGACGCCTACAAGCGGATCTTCAGCCGGCTGGGGGTCAAGTTCCGCCCGGTGGAGGCGGACAGCGGCGCCATCGGGGGATCGTTCACCCACGAGTTCCACGTGCTGGCGGGGAGCGGCGAGGACGCCATCCTGAGCTGCGACGCCTGCGACTACACCTCCAACATCGAGAAGACCGAGGCGCCGAAGCTGCCCGTGGGCGACCACGGCCCGGCCTTTCCGCTGAAGCGCGACCATTTCGCGACGCCGGGCATCGTGAGTCAGGAGCCCCAGGCGGCCGCCATGAAGGACGCCGAGCATCCGGACGGCATGCCCATCGCGCAGACGAGCAAGTTCTTCCTCTACCGCGCCACCTTCGCCGACCAGAGCACGCGGCTCGTGGGGGCGGTGCTGCGGGGCGACCACGACGTGAATCCCGTGAAGGTGAAGAACGTCGTGGGCGCCACGGACCTGGAGCTCTTCGCCATCGAGGAGGCCGAGGCCTTCACGGGCGCCAAGTCGGGCTTCATGGGGCCCGTCGGGTTGAAGGACGTCCAGATGGTGGTGGACCGCTGCCTGGAGGGCGGCGTGAACTACACCTGCGGGGCGAACCGGACGGACTTCCACCACTTCGGACTGGACCCGGCGCGCGACCTCCCCGGCGCGAGTTACACCGACATCCGGATGGCCACCGAGGGCGACGCCTGCACCCGCTGCGGCCGCGGCCACTACCAGGCCTTCCGGGGCATCGAGGTGGGCCAGGTCTTCAAGCTCGGCATCAAGTACTCGAAGTCCATGGGCTGCACCTTCCTCGACGAGCAGGGCAGGGAGCAGCCGATGATCATGGGCTGCTACGGCATCGGCATCACCCGCACCGTGGCCGCGGCCATCGAGCAGAACTACGACGCCGACGGGATCATCTGGCCCTGGCCCATCGCCCCCTTCCAGGTGCACCTGCTGAACCTGGACCCCGGGGGCGAGGAGGTCTCGAAGGTGGCCTTCCAGCTCGAGGCGGAGCTCGAGAAGGCGGGCTTCGAGGTGCTCCACGACGAGCGGGAGGGCCTCAGCCCCGGGGCGAAGTTCAAGGACGCGGACCTGCTGGGCTTCCCCCTGCGGCTCATGGTGGGCAGCAAGGGCCTGAAGGACGGGGTCGTGGAGCTGCGGGACCGGCGCACCAAGGAGGTGGTGAAAATCGCCCCTTCGGAAGTCGTGGCTTCCGTCCAGGCGGCGAAGGCGCGCATCATGGCAGCGCTGGACGAGGCCGGAGGGCGCTGATGATCGGGATCGGGGCGGGAGGAGTCCGATGAGCGGCGCCAGCGCGGTGGTGATGACCACCTTCATCGAGGGCGTCCTGGTGCACGGGAAGGAGCAGCCGGTCACGCTGCTGGTGCCCTGCCAGCACGCCCCCCACCGCGGCGTCTTCATGCCGCCGGAGGCCCCCTGGGCGCCCGGCTACTTCCCCCCCGGCGTGATGCAGGCGCTGGTGGAGCGCTCCTGGCGCATCCCCTTCCGCTTCCACGACCCCAGCAAGCTGCCCCTGGTCTTCGACGAGCGCACCAGCCGCCTGCCGAATCCCTGGCTCCTGCGCGTCGAGAGCCTCGAGAACCAGCAGCGCCTCTACCTCACCTACCTCCTGCGGACCAAGACCCCAGACGGCCCGCCGCCGGAAGCGCCCCTGGGCGGCGCGTGGATGACGGAGCTCGACCTCGCGACCCAGGACATCCCGGTCGCCGTGCGGAAGCTCTGCGAGGCCGCGCTGAAGGCCGTGCGGGAGAGCTGAGCGGGGTGGTTCCTGCCGGGCGGCGTGGCGGGTCGGGAGTGGATTTGGGCCGTGTTCCGTCCAGCCGCGCGCCTGGGATCGGGTCTGCTTGGGGCCATCGGCCTGGCCCCGAGCTTGGCCTTGGCCTGTCGGGGTGGAAGTTGACCTTCCAAAGGCACCCTTGATCACCGTGTTCCGCGCCGTTTGCGGAACACGGTTAGCAAGGGTGCTGCCAAGCGATAGCGTGTATGTTTCGGTCGTCCCCGGGGGTATGTTCCCTTCAGCCCCGCGGCCGGGGTCTTTGACACGGGAGCAGGGCGGAGGGGGGATGAGGCCGGAAGCGTAGCTGGAACCTTGATTCCGTTGCCGCGATTGAGCCCTCCCCCCTCCTCGTGCTCCACCGAAGGCCCGGACACCATCTCGGACGAATCCGAATTCACATGCTGGGGCAGGTGGGCACTTGCTTGTGCCTCCGTGAGGAGGAACGCCATGACCATACACCCAACCCGTTGGCTCGGGCTCGACATCTCCTCGGCGACATTTGACGCCGCGTTAGGGGTGGAAGGTTCTGCCCCGGAACTCCGGGCCGACGTCCACAACCACCCCCGAACGCGGGCCGGGATCCAAGCCTGCCTGGACCAGGCCGGCGAGGTTGCCGGTGTGGCGCTGGAGTCGACTGGCCGCTTCAGCCAGGAGGTGGCCGAATGGCTAAGGGAAGTCCGGCCGGGTCTTCGCGTGTGCGTTCTGAACCCGATGCAGGTCAAGGCCTTCGGACGATCCCTTGCTGTCCGGAACAAGAACGACCGGATCGACGCGCGGGTCATTGCCTGTTTCGCGGCGTCCCACCGCCCCGAAGCGAGCTGGGTCCCAGAGCCGGAGCGGATGCGGCTGAGGGAACTGCTCCACGAACGGGAAGCCCTGGTCCAGATGCTCGCCGACACCCGGAAGCGACCCAATTCGGGCCAGTCCGACCTGCTCACTGACGTGCGGGAAGGCCTCGAGCGCCAACTGAAGGATGCGATCTCTCGGATCGAGGCCGGGATCCACGACTTGATGGATGCGCACCCTGCCATGAAGGCCGACATGAGGAGGCTGATGACCATTCCGGGGATCGGCCCCATCGTCGCCATCAGCGTGCTGGCCATTTTGGGGGACCTCCGCCGGTTCCAGCGGGCCAGGCAGCTGGGGGCTTACGTGGGTGTCTCGCCGAGACAACGGCTGTCAGGGACTTCCGTGCGCGGCAGGACCCGGATGTGCAAGCAGGGCAACAGCCGGATCCGCCAGTTGCTCTACCTCGCGGCCATGGCCTCCCTGCGCAGCGATGGGCCAATGAAAGCCGTGTTCGATGCGCTGGTCGCCCGGGGCAAGGCCCGGAAATCCGCGCTGGGAGCCGTGATGCGTCGGCTGCTCCTGCTCATGAGAGCCCTCCTCGTGCACGAGATGGACTACCGAGCGGATTACCCTTCCGGCCCCATTCCCGCGGCGTCCTGATCCATCCACCTTTCCCTTCGTATCGGCAGCAACAAGCCTCCGGGGCAGGCGGACAAAGCCTCAGCGGGACCGCGAAAGGCCTGACAGCGCCTTTCCTGGCGGGCCTTTCGCGTCCTTGTCCGCCTGCCCCGGAGGCGCATCCTCACCTGGCGAAGGGAAAGGGGGTTGCGCGCGACCACACCATCACGGCAGGACCTGACGAGAGTGAGGTCTCGATGCCGGAAATTCTGGTGGGTCGGAGACTGGTGTTGCCATTGGCGATCCCTTCCCGCGTCCCGGCCATTCCATGGTTCATGGTCCTGCCGCGAGATCGCTTGGCCGCACCTCGATCCGCGAGGGCCGAAGGGCGCGGCCATCGCGGATCGATGTGCCTTTGGAAGGTCAAGGTCAAGGGCGGAAGGTCAAGGTCGAGGGCGGAAGGTCAACGTCAACCACGGAAGGATGACGTCGGCTTCCCATAGCAGGTGTTCGGAGCCCCCACTTACACCCATAAACACAACGGCGCCCCTTCGGGCGCCGCAGGATGAAAATGCGCTTGGATTGCCTAGAGCAGCTCGAAGGCGTTGAAGAAGTAGCCCACCTCGAAGGCCGCGCTCTCGGGCTTGTCGCTCCCGTGGGTCGCGTTGCGGCCGATGTTGGTGCCGTACTTCTTCCGGAGCGTCCCCTCGGCGGCGTTGGCGGGGTTGGTGGCGCCCATGAGGTCGCGCCAGCGGAGGATGGCGTTGTCGCCCTCGAGGCACATCAGCACCACGGGGCCCTCGGTCATGAAGTCCTCGAGCTCCTGGTAGAAGCCCTTGCCGACGTGCTCGTGGTAGAAGCCCTTGCAGAGCTCGGGGGTGAGGCGGACGCGCTTCAGGCCGCGGATGACGAGGCCGCTGGCCTCGATGGCGCTGATGATCTCGCCGGCGTGGTTGGCCGCGACGGCGTCGGGCTTGATGATGGCGAAGGTGCGTTCGATGGCCATGGATGCTCCGTCATTCCAATGCTCCAGTATGGCGGCAGGGCCGGAGGAGGCCTAGGGGAACTTGGCGGGAGGCGCCCCCGGGCAGCGGGTTTCCTCGCTGGGAAACCCAGGGGGGCCAAGCTACACTTAGAGGTTTACGGCGATCGGACTCCCCATGCTCGACTCCCTCCTTAAGAAAGTCATCGGCTCCAAGAACGACCGGGAGCTGAAGCGGCTGTGGGCGAAGGTCCAGGCCATCAACGCCCTCGAGGCGGGCATCCAGGCCCTGAGCGACGACGAGCTCAAGGCCAGGACCCCCTACCTCAAGGAGAAGCTCGCCGCGGGCGCCACCCTGGACGACATCCTTCCCGAGGCCTTCGCCGTGGCGCGGGAGGCCTCGCGCCGCGTGCTGAAGATGCGCCACTTCGACGTGCAGCTCATCGGCGGCATGGTGCTCCACGAGGGCAAGGTGGCCGAGATGCGCACCGGCGAGGGCAAGACCCTCACCGCCACGCTGCCCCTCTACCTGAACGCGCTGGCTGGCAAGGGCGCCCATCTCGTGACCGTGAACGACTATCTCGCCCGCCGCGACGCCGAGTGGATGGGCCGCCTCTACCACTGGCTGGGCCTCAGCGTGGGCGTCATCCAGCACGGCCTGGACGACGACCAGCGCCGCGCGGCCTACGCCTGCGACATCACCTACTGCACGAACAACGAACTGGGCTTCGACTACCTGCGCGACAACATGAAGTGGGACCTCGCCGAGTTCACCCAGCGCGGCTTCGTCTACGCCATCGTGGACGAGGTGGACTCCATCCTCATCGACGAGGCCCGCACCCCGCTCATCATCGCGGGCTCCTCCGAGGAGGACACCTCCAAGTACTTCCGCATCGACGCCATCGTGCCGAAGCTCAAGAAGGACGTGGACTACAAGGTGGAGGAGAAGGACCGCCAGGTCATGCTCACCGACGAGGGCATCCGCCACGCCGAGGAGCTCCTGGGCGTCCCGAACCTGTACGATCCGGGCGCCATCGAGACCCTCCACGGCCTGAGCCAGGCCCTCCTCGCCCACAACCTCTACAAGCTGGACGTGGAGTACATGGTCAAGGAGAAGGAGGACGGCCGCGGGATGGAGGTCGTCATCGTGGACGAGTTCACGGGCCGCCTCATGCCGGGCCGCCGCTGGTCCAACGGCCTCCACCAGGCCATCGAGGCCAAGGAGGGCGTGGAGGTCAACGCGGAGAACCAGACCCTGGCCACCGTGACCTTCCAGAACTTCTTCCGCATGTACCAGAAGCTCGCCGGCATGACCGGCACCGCCGAGACCGAGGCCGCCGAGCTCCACCAGATCTACAAGCTCGACGTGGTGGTGGTCCCCACCAACAAGCCCATGATCCGCCGGGACATGGCCGACGTGGTCTACGCCACCGCCAAGGGCAAGAAGAGGGCCATCGTCGAGGAGATCAAGGCGCTGAACGCCAAGGGCCAGCCCATCCTCGTGGGCACCGCCAGCATCGAGAGCAGCGAGGCCCTCAGCGAGGAGCTGAAGAAGGCCGGCGTGCGGCACGTGGTGCTCAACGCGAAGCACCACGAGAAGGAGGCGGAGATCATCGCCCAGGCCGGACGGCGGGGCGCGGTCACCATCGCCACCAACATGGCCGGCCGCGGCACCGACATCCTCCTGGGCGGCAACCCCGAGGGGCTGGCGAAGCTGGAGGCCAAGAAGCGGGGCCTCGAGCTCTACGACGAGCAGGGGCTCGAGACGCCGGAGTTCGCCGCCCTCGTGGCCGAGATGTCCCGGCAGACCGAGGCCGAGAAGCCCGAGGTGATCGCCGCCGGAGGCCTGCACATCCTCGGCACCGAGCGCCACGAGAGCCGTCGCATCGACAACCAGCTCCGGGGCCGCGCGGGCCGCCAGGGCGACCCCGGCTCCAGCCGCTTCTACCTGTCCCTCGAGGACGACCTGATGCGGATCTTCGGCGGGGACCGGATGAAGGGCCTCATGGCCACCCTGGGCCTCAACGACGAGGAGCCCATCGAGAGCCGCATGGTGGCCAACGCCATCGAGAAGAGCCAGAAGCGCGTCGAGACCCAGCACTTCGAGATCCGCAAACACCTGCTCGAGTACGACGACGTGATGAACAAGCAGCGGATCTTCTTCTACAACCTGCGCACCGAGATCCTGAAGGGCAACACCAAGGAGTACGTGCTCCAGATCAGCGACGAGATCGCCGAGGGCCTGGCCTTCGACTACCTCCCGGACAAGGGGGAGCGCGACTTCCCGGGCTTCCAGGAGCGGGTCGGGCAGCTCTTCGCCATCCACCTCCAGGAGATGGAGGGGATGTCGGGCATGACCACGGAGCAGATCGCGGCCTCGCTCCAGGCGCTGGTGAAGGAGGCCTACCTCGACAAGGAGGCGCGCCTGGGCAACGAGGACATCCTCCGCTGGCACGAGCGGGTGGCCATCCTGCAGATCATCGATTCCGCCTGGAAGCGCCACCTCCTGGTCATGGACCACCTCAAGGAGGCCATCGGCTTCCGCGGCTACGGGCAGAAGGATCCCCTGGTCGAGTACAAGCGCGAGAGCTTCGAGTACTTCGAACAGATGCGCTTCGGCTACGAGGACGAGATCGTCAGCTACCTCTACCGCGTCGAGCCGCAACCGGCCTTCGTCCCCATGGACGAGGAGTACTTCCGCGAGCCCGCCAACGTCTACGAGATGGGCCCCGACGAGCAGGGCCAGCTCGTGAACGTGGACAGCGGCGAAGGCGTCCAGCGCGTGATGCGCTTCAACGTCGGCGGCGTGGACGACGAGGACGACGGCCCCAGCGGCTGGAAGGGCTGAGGCCGCCCGGCGGCCTGTCCCTGGTCCTCGGCCAGGCCGCGGGTCCCGGTTCGCCCAGGACCATGGACCCCCGACCGAGGACCCAGGACCCGAAGCCATGAAGCTCATCCCGGCCGACCGCCACCTGCAGCCCTCGAAGCGGCTGCTGGTGGGCGTCGCCGTCCTCGCCGCGCTGAGCACCGGGCTCCTGTGGCCGGCCTTCCACCGCCTCGCCCTGCTGGCATGGCTGCTCTGGGCGCCGGTCTTCGCCCTCGCCCTGCGCTACGTGGCGGGTTCCTGGCTGCGCGTGAGCGTCCCGCGGGGCCTGAGCTGGAAGCTGGCGCTCCCCTTCCGGACCGTGCTGGGGAGCGTGGAGCTCCACGCCGCGGACATCCGGGAGTTCAGGCTCGACACGGCCCTCTTCGCACGGCTGCTGGGGCTCTGGACCCTGCAGGTGGTGCCCCGGGAGGGCGCGCCCCATCCGCCCCTCCGCTTCTTCCCCGGCATGGACCGCCTCGCCGAGGAACTCCACGCCTACCTGCAGCAGCGCTGAGGCCCGGCCCGGGATTTCGACCCGAGCCTGAGGCCAGGGGCCCAAGCCCTGATAGCCTCGTCCTCATGGATCTCATCGTGGTCACGGGCCTCTCGGGGGCGGGCCGGCGCTCGGTGCTCGGCGCCCTGGAGGACATGGGCTGCATGGCCCTGGACAACGTCCCGGCGCGCCTGCTGGAGCCCCTGCTGGACCTGGAGGCGAAGCTGAACCCCTCCCGCACGCGGCTGGCGGTGGGCATGGACAGCCGGCACCGGGAGTTCGCCGAGGAGATCGGGCCGCTGCTGGAGCGCCTGCGGGCGCGCGGCCTGCACGCCGAGCTGCTCTTCGTGGAGGCCTCGGAGGAGGCCCTGCTTCGCCGCTTCTCGGAGACCCGCCGCCCCCATCCGCTGGCGGGGGACGACGGGGTCGCCGCCGGCCTGCGCCGCGAGCGGGCGCTGCTGGAGCCCGTGCGGGCCCTCGCGGGGCTCGTCATCGACACGTCGAACCTGACGCTCTCGGACATGCGCGCGAGGCTCCGGACCCTCATCCCGGACGCGCCTGAAGGCGGCCTCTGCCTGCGCCTCCTGTCCTTCGGCTTCAAGCGGGGGCTGCCGGCGGAGGCCGACGTGGTGCTGGACGCGCGCTTCCTCCCCAACCCCCACTACGTGCCGGAGCTGCGCCCCCTGACGGGCCGGGACGGCGCGGTGCGGGAATGGCTGCTGGCCGGCGAGGACTTCCGCGCCTTCCTGGTCCGGGCCGAGGCCTGGCTCCGCTGGAGCCTGCCGCTCATCGAGCAGGAGGGCCGCGCCTACCACACGGTGGCCATCGGCTGCACCGGCGGCCAGCACCGCAGCGTGGCCCTGGTGGAACTGCTGCACGCGCGGCTGGAGGGGGCGGTGCCGAAGGCCGCCGCGATCCACCGGGAACTGGGCCCGTGAAGCTGCTGGCGCCCTCGCGGTACACCGACCCCGCCCTCGCGGAGGCCGAACGCGAGCGCATCTTCGGGCGCGCCTGGCAGTACGCGGGCGCCCGCGAGGACCTGGACGCGCTGGACAGCTTCCTGTCCTGCGCCGTCGCGGGAGAGCCGGTGGTGGTGGTCAACGAGGCGGGCCGCCTGCGGGCCTTCTCGGCGGTGTGCCGGCACCGGGCGGGACGCGTGGCGGGCGGCAAGGGCTGCGCCAAGGCCCTGCGCTGCGCCTACCACGGCTGGACCTATGGCCTGGACGGGGCGCTGCGGGGGGCGCCGGAGATGGGTGGCCTGGACCGCAGCCAGGTCTGCCTGCCGGAGTTCCGCGCGGCGGCCTTCGGGCCCTTCGTGTTCGTCTGCCTGGACGAGGCCACGCCGGATTTGGCCGCGAGCTTCGATCCCGTGGGCGAGGACCCCGCGGTGACGCGCATGGCGGGCTGGCGCTTCTTCCGCCGCCACGACTGGGTGGTGGCCTGCGACTGGAAGGTCTACGTGGACAACTACCTTGAGGGCTACCACATCCCCGTGGCGCACCCCGAGTTGAACCGCCAGCTCGACTACGGCGCCTACCGGGTGGAGACCTTCAACAAAGTCAGCCGCCAGCACGCGCCCGTGAAGGGGGCGGACACGCTCTACCACCGCGACCTCGCCGAGGGCCAGGCGGCGGAGGCCCGCTACTGGTGGATGTGGCCCAACCTCATGCTGAACCTCTACCCCGACCACGTGCAGCTCAACGCGGTGATTCCTGAAGGCCCCGGGCGCTGCCGTGTGCGCTTCGAGTGGTTCGTCCCCGATCCACTTCCCGCCGACTGGGACGCGAAGTTCGACGCCAACTTCGCCTTCAGCGACCTCGTGCAGGCCGAGGACATCGCGCTCTGCGAGGCCGTGCAGCAGGGGCTCGGATCGCGGACGTACACCGAGCCCAGGATCTGCGAGGCGCGGGAGAACGGCGTGGCGCACTTCCACGCCCTCTGGCGCGAGGCCATGGGGGAGGCGGAGCCATGACGGAAGCCCCCAAGCCTGGATGGTGGGCGAGGAACTGGAAGTGGTTCGTGCCCACGGGCTGCCTTGCGATGTTCCTGGCCCTGGCGGGCTTTGTGGCGCTCCTCGTCTGGAGCGTCGGCAGCATGATGAAGTCCTCCGATGCCTACCGGATGGCCATTGCCCGGGCGAAGGCGAATCCCAAGGTGGTGCAGGCCCTCGGCGAGCCCATCGAGGAAGGCCTCTTCGTGTCAGGCTCGATCCACACCGCCGGGTCATCGGGCAGCGCCAGCCTCACGTGTCCCATCCACGGACCGAAGGGGAAAGGGACCGTGTACGTCGAGGCGGTGCGCTTTGCGGGCGAATGGCGGTTCAACGAACTGAAGGTGGGGCTTCCGGGGCGAGGCGAGCTGGTGGACTTGATGGAAGGATCCGCAGAACCACGTTGAAGCCTGGGGCTTGGGACTTCGTCCTCACGGCGTGGTCGCGCCCTTCGCCTTCCGGTAGATCCCCTCGAAGCTCTTCGTCCACGTCTTGCCCTCGTCCACGCTGTTCTCCCACACCTGCACCACGCTGCCGTCGGCCTGGGGGGTCCAGGTCATGCGGTCCAGCAGCGGGCCCTTGGGCGTGGTTCGGCGGCCCTCGAGGCGCATGCGACCCTCGGCGAACGTCCCCTCGAACTGGATCAGGCCGCCTTGGCCGACCCAGCTCTGGTGCCACCTCTCCGTCGCGGGGTCGTAGGCGTTGAGGCTCTTGCCCTCGCCGCCGCCCGCCCCGCGCCAATGCTCGAGGATGCCGAAGCCGCCCGCGATGGCCTCGATGCGGCTGTGGCCCACGACCTTGCCCGAGGGATCGCGCACCTCCCACACGCCCACCCAGAAGTCGAACTGGTGGTGGCCCGGGCCGGGCTGGGGGCGGGCCTGCGGCACCGGCGGGGCGGGTTGGGCAGGGGGCGCCTGGGCGAGGAGCAGCAGGATGGCGGGGAGCATGGGGACCTCCGCAGCCATCCTCCCCCGGAGATGGAAGCCCCTGCGAGGGCCCGGGGCGGACCGACGCAGGGCGGGGCGAAGCCGGGAAGGAGGAGGCTCAGCGCTCCGTGTACACCACGTTCCGCGCCGCCAGCTCGTGCCGGATGAAATCCCAGCCGCCGGGTTCCAGCCCGATGAACTCCGGGGGCGAGATGCCCTTCCGCGTGAAGCGCCCGCTGGCGACGAGGCGCACGGCGGCGGTGCAGGTGTAGCCGGTGGTGCGGGCCATGCTCGTGACGTTCGTCTTCGGGTCGTAGTGGTCCACCATGTCGATGACGCGCTTGGCGGGCTTGCCGTGGTGCATGCCTTCCACGGTCACCCGCAGGATGGTGATGTCGGCGTCGCCCTCCTTCATCTGCCACATCGGGAAGAGCAGGGCGGTGGTGAGGTCCAGGGGGCTGACCCGCTGGCCCTTCACGTCGATGGGCTCCTTGCGGAAGAAGCCGGTCTCCCGCAGCACGCGCATGAGCGCGATGTGGCCGGGGTAGCGCAGCGTCTTCTCCTTCATGTCGGGGATCTGGGGGAAGCTCCTGATGACGCTGCGCAGGCCGTCGGTGTTGAAGCTCTCCAGGGTGCCGAGGCCCTCGAAGTCCAGCAGCTCGGGCTCCGAGAGGGCGGGGAAGGTGACCATCTTCCCGCCGGTCACGTAGCGCGCCGGCCGGGTGTACTCCTCGATCACGTCGATGGGCGAGAAGCCCGCCTGGTACTCGTAGGGCCAGCGGCGCACCTTCGGCAGGCCGCCCACCAGGCACTCGAAGCGGTCCACCCGCTCCCACTGGCGCACCGTGTCGCCCAGGATGATGTTCCCCGCGCCCGGCGCCACGCCGCAGTCGACGATGGCGACCAGGCCCTTCTCCTTGGCCAGCTCGTCCAGCTCGTAGCAGTCCTCGTCGAAGAAGGAGATGTCCACCAGGGTCTTGCCGGCCTCGAGCACGGCCTTCGCCGTCTGGAAGCCCATGAAGCCCGGCACCGCGCCGACGACGATGTCCGCGTCCGCGACCGCCGAGGCAACGCCCGGGGCCGAAGCCAGGTCCGCCGCCCGCGTCCGGATGGTCGTGCCCTGCAGCCGCGCCAGGGCCTCCTCGCTGCGGTCCGCCACCGTCACCGTGAAGTCCCGCGCCAGGTCCAGCGCCATGGCGCCGCCGACGCGGCCCGCCCCGAGGACGACGATGTGGGTCATGGCAGCCTCCGGAGCGCGTGGCCCTCCAGTGTCGCCTAGGACGCCTTCCGCCTCCAGAGGTAGACGGGAATGCCCGCCAGGACCATGACCACGCCCGGCCACGTGAAGGCCGGCTTGTGTTTCAGCAGCAGGAAGAGGATGGCCCCGCCGCCGACGATGTAGATCAGCGGAACGACCGGATAGCCCCACACCTTGTAGGGCCGCTCCAGGTCCGCCCGGGTGCGGCGCAGGACGATGACGCCGGCGATCATGGCGACGACGAAGAGGAGCTGGGCGAAGGTGCTGTAGTCCACCAGCTGGTCGAAGGTGCCCGTCAGCGTCAGCACGCAGGCCCAGCCGCCCTGGATCCAGAGCGCCACCGCCGGCACGCCGTGGCGGTTGAGGTCCCCGGCGCGGCCGGCGAAGAGCTCGTCCTCCCCCATGGCCTGGTAGACCCGCGCCGTGGTGAAGGTCGCGCCGTTCACGTAGCCGAACATGGAGACGCAGATCGCGCCCGCCATCAACGCCTCGCCCTTCGGCCCGAAGAGCGCCCCCAGCGCCGCGGCGCCCACCCGCTCCTCGGTTGCCCCGGCGATGCCCGCCGGGCCCAGCAGTTTCAGGTAGGCCAGGTTCGCCAGCAGGTAGAGGGCGATCACCGCGCCGGGGCCGATGAGCAGGGCGAGGGGCAGGTTGCGCTTCGGCTCCTTCACCTCCGCCGCCACGTTGCCCACGAAGCTCCAGCCCTCGCAGGAGAAGAAGGCCCCCACCTGGGCCACCAGCAGGGCCGTGAGGAGCATCCCCGTGCCCGTCAGCGGCGGCGTGCCTGCAGGCGGCACGTAGGCCCCCGCCGGTGGCGTCGCGGGCGCGAGGGCCAGGCCCAGCACCACCAGCGCCCCCAGGGCCGCCAGCTTCGCCACGGTGAAGGTGTTCTGGATCAGCGCCCCGAAGCGCACGCCGAAGGTGTTCAGCACCGTCACCAGCAGGATCACGCCGATGCCGGCGAGACGCGCCGGCGTGAGCCCGAAGGCGTAGGGACCGAGGTCGATGCCCAGGGGCAGGTGCCAGACCGGCGTGTCCACGTGGCCGCCGATCCAGGCCGAATCGCTCAGGGCCGGCCAGAAGGTGCCGGCGTACTTCGCGCAGGCCACCGCCACCGCGGCGATGGCGCCGCTCTCGATGATGAGGAAGCAGGACCAGCCGTAGAGGAAGGCCGGCAGCGGGCCGTAGGCCTCCTTCAGGAAGACGTACATCCCGCCCGCCTTCGGCAGCATCCCCGTCAGCTCGCCATAGCTGAGGGTCGCGCACAGCGTGAAAAGACCTGCCAGGGCCCACACCAGCATCAGCATGGGGCCCGTGTGCACCTCCTTCACGATGCCGGCGCTGACCACGAAGATGCCGGATCCGACCATGGAGCCCGCGACGATCATGGCGCTGGAGAACAGGCCCAGTTCGCGGCGGTAGCCGGAGGATTCGGACATGGAGACCTCGGGGTTTGCCTGAACCCTAGCACGGGCGCGGGTCTCCAGGCTTCTGGCCCGCCGGGGCTCCGGGTTAGGCTGGTGGGATGCCCAAGGCCCGGACCTCCAAGCGCCTCCTCGTGGCCACGGCCCTCCTCGCCCTGCCGCCGGCCTGGGCGGCCTGGTCCTGGACGCGCACCGGGCCGACGGCGGAGGCCCGCACCCTGCTGGTGAAGAAGGGCGCCACCGTGGACCAGGTGGCCTTCCAGCTGGAGCGCGAGGGCGTCATCCGCTCCGCGGCCCTCTTCCGGCTCTGGGCCCGCGCAAGGCAGCTCCAGGTCATCCGCGGCGAGTACACCTTCGCCCCCCGGGCCAGCCTCGCCGACATCGCCGGCAAGCTGCGGAAGGGCGAGATCACCTGGACCAACGTGAGCATCCCCACCGGCGCCCACGCCTGGTCCGTGCAGAAGAAGGTCGCCGCCTTCGTGCCCGAGGAGGTCTTCTGGACCCTCTGGAAGAGCCCCGCCCTGGCCCGGGCCGCGGGCTTCCCCGAAGCGCCGAGCCTCGAGGGCCTCGTGGCCCCGGCCACCTACCGCTTCAACCACGCCCTCGAGCCCGAGGAGGTGATGCTGCAGCTGGTGGAGGCCTTCGCGAAGCAGGTGAAGCCCCGCCTCGCCGGCGGCGAACTCGGCCCCTACGAGACGCTCATCCTCGCCAGCCTCGCGGAGAAGGAGACCAACGTCCCCGAGGAGCTGCCGAAGGTGGCGGGCGTCTACGCGCTCCGGTTGAAGAAGGGCATGCGCCTCCAGTGCGACCCCACCAGCCTCTACGCCCGCTGGCTGCGGGGGGACCTGCGCTTCACCGCGCCCATGAAGGCCGACGTGGAGGCCCCGCACCCCTTCAACACCTACACCGTGGCGGGCCTGCCGCCGACCCCCATCGCCATCCCCAGCGCCGCGGCCATCGAGGCGGCCAAGGCGCCGCTCCTCGACGGCAGCCTCTACTTCGTCGCCACGGGCACCGGCGGCCACAACTTCTCGAAGACCCTGGCCCAGCACAACCGTTTCGTCGCGGCCTACCGCGCCGAGATGGCGCGTCAGGCCCGGGCGGCGGTTTCGGCCTCCAGGGCTCCGGTTCAGGCCTCCTAGCAGCCCTCGGGTCGGTCGTGCAGTTCGGCCGACCATAGGGCTGCTTGTGCCGGCCTCATGGCCTAGCAGCCCTCGGGCCGGTCGTGTGGTTCGGCCGACCTCAGGGCTGCTTGTGCCGGCCTCATGGCGTAGCCAGCTTCGGGCCGGTCGTGTCCCGGGTCTCACCGGCCCCGTGGCATGCTCCGGGCTTCCGTGCCAGGAAGCTCCCGGGAGGCCCCATGAACACCACCGATTCCGCCCTCCTCGGCGGCGCCTTCCTCCGCGCCCCCCTCGGCAGCCTGCCCCAGTTCACCCCCGAGGACCTGGACGAGGACCACAAGGCCATCGGCGTCGCGGCCCGGGACTTCGTGGAGGGCGAGATCCTCCCCAGGGACGCCGCCATCGACGCCCTGGACCTGGACCTCTCCCGGGAGCTGTTGCGCAAGGCCGGCGGACTCGGCCTGCTGGGCCTGGAGGTTCCCGAGGCCTACGACGGGCTGGACCTGGACAAGATCAGCGGACTGCTGGTGCTGGAGCAGATCGGGCGCCAGGCGAGCTTCTCCGTCACCTACGGGGCCCAGACCGGCATCGGGATGCTGCCCCTCGTCTACTTCGGCAGCGAGGCCCAGAAGGCGAAATACCTGCCGCGCCTGGCCAGCGGCGAGCTGGTGGCGGCCTATGCCCTCACCGAGCCCGGCGCCGGGAGCGACGCCATGAACGCCAGCACCACCGCGGTGCTGGAGGACGGGCACTGGGTCCTGAATGGATCCAAGATGTGGATCACCAACGCGGGCTTCGCCGACCTCTTCGTCGTGTTCGCCAAGGTGGACGGCCGCAAGTTCTCGGCCTTCCTGGTGGAGCGGGGCGACCCCGGCTTCACCATCGGCGCCGAGGAGCACAAGCTCGGCATCAAGGGCTCCTCCACCCGCGCCCTGGCCTTCGACGCCTGTCGCATCCCCGCGGACCGGCTGCTGGGCGAGGTCGGCAAGGGCCACCGCATCGCCTTCGGCATCCTCGCCATCGGGCGCTTCAAGCTGGGCGCCGGGTGCAACGGGCTCGCCAAGGAGGTCCTGAAGGCCACCCTGGCCTACACCGCCCAGCGCAAGCAGTTCGGCCGCACCGTGGCCAGCTTCGGCCTCATCCGGCGCTACCTCGCCGCCATGGCCACCCGGATCTTCGTGGCCGAGAGCCTGAACTTCCGCACCCTCGGCGCCATCAACGACGGCATGCACGCCGTGCCCTGGAGCGAGCCCGACGCCGCGGCGCGGAAGATGGCCATCATGGAGGCCTTCCAGATGGAGGCCTCCATCATGAAGGTCTGGGACTCGGAGGCCCTGGGGCGCACCGCCGACGAGGCCGTGCAGTGCTTCGGGGGCTACGGCTTCTCCACGGAATACCCGGTGGAGAAGGTCTACCGCGACAACCGCATCAACCGCATCTTCGAAGGCACCAACGAGATCAACCGCCTCATCATCGCGGGCCAGGTCTTCAAGAAGGCCGCCGCCGGGGACCTGGCGCTCCGGCGGGACGCCGGCGACCTGCCCGTCGCCGGGACCGCCGAGGCCGGCGACCTCGGGGAGGCCGCCCGGGCGGTGGAGCTCGCCAAGCGCCAGTTCCAGTTCGCCGTGGCCGAGGCCCTGGAGGCGAGCGGCTCCAGGCTCATCGAGAACCAGGAGGCCGCGGCGCTGACCGCCGACATGGCCATGGCGATCTACGCCATGGAGTCCGCCGTGGTCCGGGCCCGGAAGATGGGCGCCACCGGCCACCGCTGGGCCGCCCTGGCCCGGGACCTGGCCGAGCTCGCCGTGGGCGAGGGCGCCGCCCAGGTGGCGGGCCAGGCCCGCAGCCTGCTCGCCGAGGTCCACGAGGGCGCGGCCCTCCGGCAGGCGCTCGAGCTCCTGCGGGCCTTCGACGGAGCCCTCCCGGCCGCCGGCTCGCGCCTGCAGGGGCGGGTGGCGGAGGCGCTCGTCGACCAGGGCGCCTATCCCATCGAGGCCTACTAGCGGCCGGCCTCTGCGATGCTGGAGGGGCAGCCCCTGTCCCGGAACCCCCATGCGCCGAGCCTCCCTCCTCCTTCCCGTCGTGCTCCTCGCCACCGCCTGCGGCCTCCCCCTCGGCACCCGGCCCATCGCCGAGGTGCGCGCCGCCGCGCCCTCCCTCGAAGGGAAGCAGGTCCGGGTGAAGGGCAAGGTGGAGACCACGAACCAGATCCCCTTCCTGCCCAGCCGCTTCTACAAGCTCAACGACGGCACCGGGGAGCTGTGGATCGCGACCATGGATCCGCTTCCGGCGGTGGGCGACACGCTGGTGGTCTCTGGCGAGCTCCATAACGCGGCGGTGATCGGCGGCTCCAGCCTGGGCATCCAGGTGAAGGAATCCAGCCGCGCGAAGGCGCTCTTCTAGTGGGGAAGCTGCGCCTCGACCAGCTCCTGGTCCAGCGCGGCCTTGTGGAAAGCCGCAGCCTGGCCCAGGCCCGCATCCTCGCCGGGGACGTGCTGGTGGCCGGCCATCCCGTCACCAAGGCGGGGGCCGCGGTGCGCGAGGACGCCGACCTGCGGCTGAGGGGCGACGCGCCGCCCTTCGTGAGCCGGGGCGGCCTGAAGCTGGCCGGCGGGCTCGACGCCTTCGGGATCGATCCGGCCGGCCGCGTCTGCTTCGACGCCGGTGCGAGCACCGGCGGCTTCACCGACTGCCTCCTCCAGCGCGGCGCCGCGAAGGTCTACGCCGTGGACGTGGGCACCAACCAGCTCCACTGGAAGCTGCGCAGCGACGCCCGCGTCGTCTCCCTCGAGCAGACCAACCTGCGGCTCTGGGACCCCGCGCGCCTCCCCGAGCCCTGTTCGCTGCTGGTGGCGGACCTCAGCTTCATCTCCCTGCGCCTCGCCATCCCGCCGGTGCTTGCGAGCCTCGAGCCCGGCGCCGATGCGGTGCTGCTGGTGAAGCCCCAGTTCGAGGCCGGTCCCGCGGACGTGGGCAAGGGCGGCATCGTCCGCGACCCCGCGGTGCGACGGCGCGTGTGCCAGGAGATCTGGGCTTTCTTCGCCGGCACGGCGCTGCGGCCCCGGGGGCTCGCGCGGAGCCCCATCCTCGGGGGGGAGGGCAACGTGGAGTTCCTCCTCCACGCGCGCCTGGGCGCGGAGGCCGGGTCCTTCCCGGGTGACGCGGACTTCGGCGGGGAAGGCTGAGGCCGCTCAGGTGGTGAGCGGCTCCTCGGAGGTGCCGATGATGCCGTGGCTGTTCAGGATGAGCAGCGGGAACCGCGCGCTCTGGCCCTTGCCGCCGGTCCCGCCGTGGGAGCCCACGATGGTGTCGCGGAGCACGAGGAAGCGGCTCTGGTTCAGGTAGTCGCTGATGCGGATGTCCGCCTCGATGGTGACGTTGCCGGTGACGCTGCCGGACTCGAGGAGGAAGGAGGCGGTGAAGGTGTCGTTCTTGCCCATGATCATCGGGAGGCTGAGGAGCTCCTCCTCGCAGTCGGGGATGATCATCAGGGCGGAGATCCGCCTCAGCCCGAAGAAGTCGAGCTGCTTCTTGAGGTGGGGAAGCGTCACGTCCGTGAGCTTGAGCAGCTCGCCGCTGCGCTGGAGGTAGTCCATGAACCCGTGCATGACGGGGACGTGGAAGGTCCCCCGGATCCAGCCCGCGGTGGTGAAGATCAGCGCGGGGATCTGCTTGAGGGGCGGGTGGTACTTCCCGCCCGCCTTCACCGCCTTCTGCCGGCGCACCCGGGGCGGCGCCGCCGGGGCCGCCGGGGCGGCGGGCTCCGCGGCCTGGGGTCGCGCGGCGGGCAGGGCGCGGCGCGGGGCCGGCTCCGCCAGCTCGATGGTGCGGGGCATGGGGGTCGCCACGGTCCCCTTCAGCCCGGCCTCGGCGCCGGCGTGGGTGGCGGCGCCGGCGGCCGCGCGGGTGGGGTCGGAGGCCTGGGTCGGATGCTCCGGCGGCTTCACGGCAAGGATGGCGGCCTCGGGGAGGGTCTCCAGCCCGAGGGCACCGTCCATCTGCGCGCCCACCAGGTTCGCGCCGCGGAACAGGGCGCCCCGCAGGTTGGCTTCCTTGAGCATCGCCCGGGAGAGGTTGGCTCCCCGCAGGTCGGTGATGCTCAGCCGGGCCCGGGAGAGGTTCGCGTCCTCGAGGTTGGCGTCCGCCAGGATGGCCTGGGAGAGGTCCGTGGACCGCAGGTCCGCCCGCTGCAGCAGGGCCCCGGTGAGGTCCGCGCCGCTCAGGTCCGCCTTGCGCAGGTTCGCGCTCCGCAGGTCCGCGCCCGTGAGGTCGGCCCCCATGAGCTTGCAGTCCGAGAGGTCCACGCGGACGAGCATGGCCTCGGCCATGCGGCAGCCCGTCAGGTTGCTTCCCGCGAGGTTGGAGCCTTCGAAGTTCACCCGCTTGAAGTCGATGCCCTGGAGGTCCAGCTCGGTGAGGTTCTTCCGCTGCAGCTTGTTGCTGAGCCCGAGGGCGGAGATGATGTCGTCCCGCGTCATGTCAGCCATGGCCATCCCCGGAAGTTGCGAGAAGGATAGCGGGACCACGGGGAGGCCGCGGGATTTTTCCACCGGCCGGCCCGGGCTGGCGGGGGATCCGGCTTATACTGTCCCGACCCCCGACACGCCCACCGGAGACGCGGATGCCCCAGGAGCCCGCCACCATCGGCCGATACCAGGTCCTGCACGCCCTCGGACACGGGGCCATGGGGACCGTGTACCTGGCCCAGGACCCGCTCCTGAAGCGCCGGCTGGCGATCAAGGTGGTGCGCGAGTCCGGGTCCGAGCGGGACACGGCCCTCGCCCGCTTCCAGCGGGAGGCCGAGATCAGCGCCCGCCTGAACGACCCCAACATCATCACCATCTATGACGTGGGCGTGGATCCCGAGGTGGGGCCCTTCCTCGCCATGGAGTACGTGGAGGGCCAGAGCCTCGCCAGCATCATCCACGAGGGCAGCCTCGACGCGGAGCGGGCCCTCGCCCTGCTGCTGCAGTGCGCCAAGGCCCTGGTGGCGGCGGAGAGCGCGGGCATCGTGCACCGCGACATCAAGCCGGAGAACATCCTCGTCGGCCAGGACGGCCGGCTCAAGCTGATGGACTTCGGCATCGCCCGGGGCGGCGAGACGCGCCTCACCAGCGCCGGCATGATGGTGGGCACGCCGGCCTATTCCGCCCCGGAGCTCCTGCGGGGGGCCGACGCCTCCGCGGCCACCGACCGCTTCGCGTTCGCGGTCACCGCCTTCGAGATGTTCAGCGGCGGGCGGCTCCCGCACCCCGGCGACAGCCTGGCCTCCACGCTCTACCACATCGTCCACGAGCCGCCCGCCATCCCCGACGACATGGATCCCGCCGTGGCCTCGGTCTTCCTCAGGGCCCTCAACCGGGATCCCGCCCAGCGCTACCCGGACCTGCGCTCCTTCCTCGAGGAGCTGGCCATGGCCTTCGGGGCCCACGAGGGCCTCGTCACGGAGACCCGGTCCATCCCGCTGCCCTCCCTCTTCGAGGAGCTGGAGAGCGGGGCCCTTCCCGCCCTGCAGACGTCCCACGCCTCCCTCGCGGGCAGCCGGCGCCCTTCCAGCGGCTCCTCCAACGCCAGCATCCTGCCTCCGGACGAGCTGATGCGCGGCCGATCCGCCGAGGACGCGGGAAGCGGCGGCGAGGGGGAGGCCACGCGGCGCCCGGTCCCGGGGAGGCCCGCCAGCCGGGGCTCCTCCGCGCCGCGGGGGCAGGCCTTCCCGGGCTCGGGGCCCCGGCCGGCCCCCAGCGCCGCGGACGTGAAGCGGGCCGCGGCCCTGGGCGTGCGGACGAGCTCCGAGTCCATCCCCATGCGGGCTCCCGCGGCCATCGAGCGCGGCAGCACCCTTCACCGGGTGGTCACGGGCGGCGTCGTGGTGATCCTGGCGGCGGCGGGCTACACCTGGTACGCGGCGAACGCCGAGCGCACGCTCAGCATCCGCAGCTACCCCTCCGGCGCCGAGGTCTACATCGACGGGAATCCGACGGGGGCCAAGACGCCCTTCTCCCGCTCGGTCCTCAACCGCGCCAAGCAGCTCCGGCTGGACCTGCCCAACCACCTGCGCTTCGAGCGCGACCTCTCCCCCGACGACCGCGACCTCAACATCGAGCTGAAGCTGCTCCCGGGCTTCACGCGGGTGGTGACGGATCCTCCGGGGGCCGACGTCTACCTGGGCGGGGAGAAGCTGCCCGGAGTCTCGACCCCGATCTACGACCTGGAGCTGCCGGCCCAGAACCGCGAGATCCGCATCATGCGCAAGGGCTACCTGACCTGGACCGGGACCGTGGGCCCCTCGCACCCGCTGCCGCCCATGATCCGGCTGGTGCCCCAGTCCTGAGGCGCCGGGCCGGGGTCAGGCCCGGGCGGGGGCGCCCGGCTCCTCGGCCAGGGGCAGCACCACCTCGAAGGTGAAGCGGCTGCCGCGCGCCTCGCCCGCCTCGGCCCGGAGCGTCCCGCCCATGAGGCGGGCGAGCTCCCGGCACAGGGCCAGCCCGAGGCCGGTCCCGCCGCGGGACCGCGTCGCCTCCCGCTCGCCCTGGGTGAAGGGCTCGAAGATGCGTTCCCGGTCCTCCTCGGAGATGCCGGGTCCCGAGTCCTCCACGGCCCAGCGCAGGCGGAGCCCCCCCTCCACGCGCTCGATGCGCAGGGTGAGCCCCACGCGCCCCTCCTCGGTGAACTTCACGGCGTTGCCCACGAGGTTGTTGAGCACCTGGCGCAGGCGGGCCGGGTCTCCCACCGCGAGGGGCGCGCGTTCCGGGGCCGCGAGGTCGAAGCGGAGGCCCTTCGAGGCGGCCTGGAGCCGCCACAGCTCCGCGCATTCGGCCGTCAGCAGGGTCGGCGAGAAGGGCGTGGCGGCGATCTCCATCCGGCCCGCCTCGAGCTTCGTGTAGTCCAGGACGCCGTCGAGGAGCTCCAGCAGGTGCCGGGCCGCCCGTTCCCCGACGTCCGCGATCTCGAGCTGGTCCCGGTCCAGGGCGGTGCGCTTCAGCAGGCGGACCATCCCCATGATGCCGTTCATGGGCGTGCGCACCTCGTGGCTCATGACGGCGAGGAAGGTGCTCTTGAGGCGCTCCGCCTCCCGGGCCTCCTGGGCGCTGGCCTCCAGCTTCCGCTCCCGCTCCAGGACCGGTCGCGCGTCCTGCGCCACCACCACCTTGCCCAGCAGGGTCCCGGCCCGGTCCCGCATGGCCGTGGCCGAGAGGAAGACGGGGAAGTGGCGGTCGGCGACGTCGCGATAGGTCCAGGTGCGGCGCCCCCCGGGCCGCTCCAGGCTGATGCCCTCCAGGGTGGCGGCGCTGTGCTCTCCCGAGGCGCGGAAGGCGGCGTCCGCCTCGGGGGCCTCCTCGGGGACCAGGAAGTCGTTGACGGAGAAGCGCCCGATGACCTCCTCGGCCGCGAAGCCGAGCATGCGCTCCGCCCCGGCGCTGAAGAAGCGGATGCGTCCCGAGGGGTCCGTGGCGAAGATGGCGAGGTCCCGGGAGGCGTTGAGGGCCGCCTGCAGGAGCTGCCCCTGGGCTTCCTGGGCCTCGGCCAGCTCCCGCCGGTTCAGGGCCAACCAGGCGGTGCCGAGGACCATCAGGCTGAGGATCCAGAGGATGCCGATGCGGCTGGCGGTCTCGTGGCCGAGGCCGAAGAGGGCCTGGCGGGAGTAGGGCCGGAGGAGCGTCCATTCCCGGCGGTGGTCCACGCGGATCCGCCGGTAGCAGACCAGGCCGTCCCGGGCGGGGAGGGCGCCGGACCGGGCGTCCAGGGCCCGGAGGGGCTGGCCGAAGGCCTCCTCGAAGGTCTGGAGGCGTCGGGCCGAAGGCAGGTAGCGCACCCAGCCCGCCGCCGTGGCCGGCCGGAAGATGAATTCCCCCTGCTCGCCGAGCAGGAGCCAGGGCTCCCGGTTGCCGGGGCCGAGGAATTCGTCGTCGTCCACCCGCGCCTTGAGGGCCAGGACGCCCACCGGGGCCGCCTCGGGGCCGTAGATCGGCACCGCCACGTGGACCGCGGGCAGGACCGGGGCCCCGGCGTTGAGGGCCAGGTCCTCCGCGCCCTCCGCCTCCGAGGCGCCCACCCAGGTCGCGCCCCGGGGCGAGCGCAGGGCGGACTGCACGTAGAGGAGGTCGAACCGGGCCCCGGCGCCCGCGGCCAGGGGCCGGTAGTCGTCCCGGAGCCGGTCGTAGGCCCAGCCCAGCCGCAGGGCGCCCCCGCTGTCGAAGACCTCGATGCGGTCGATGGAGGCGCCGCTGGCCTTGGCCACCAGGTTGAGGAGCCGCGCCGCGCTGGGCGAGGGGGAGGGGCCGGCCGCCGTCGCGATGGCGGCCTCCTCCGCGAGGTCGGCCACGAGGCGTCGATAGCTGGTGAAGCGCTCCTCCAGGGCCTCGGCACGGGAGGTGGCGGCGCCGAGGGTGTCGGCGAGGGCGGCCTCGGCCCGCACCTTGGGATCATGCATGGCCCACCACCAGGAGAGGGCGGCGGGCGCCACGAGGCCCAGCCACACCATCCACGGGCGGAACCGCCGGGCGGGCGCGAAGCGGGAGGTCATGGCTCCAGGGTAGGGCCGGACGGTCCCGGCCGGCGGTCTTTCGGTGGCGGGGTCAGCGGAGGGGGCCCGCCGGCTGCCACACCTTCCGCTCCAGCCAGACGTGGACGTCCTTGCCCTGCTCGTCGCGCCCCTGGTAGCGCAGCTTCACCGGACCCTGCCGGTCCCGCCGGGAGACCTTCACCCCCGGGCCCGCGCCGTCGCAGACCAGGGCCAGGAGGGCCGAGGGGCTCCGCACCTCCGGCAGGAAGGGCAGGGGAAGTCCCTTGAGGTCCGGGGAGCGGACGTCGAGACCCCGGCGCGGCACCTGCAGCCGGTAGCCCGAGGCGGCGTCGCCCTTCAGGAGCATGAGCCGCTCGCCGACGCCCTGGAGCTCCAGGACCACCTCCCCGGAGGCCGGGTCCAGCAGGAGGTTCAAGGTGCCCTTGCCCTCCCCGTCGGCCCCGACGTAGCCCCAGGCGTACTGGGCCCGCAGGGGGCCGGCCTCCGGCGGGGCGGGGGCCTGGAGCGCGGGGGGGAAGGGGATCATGGCCGCGGCCCTTCGGACTGGTCCACGTCCTCGTCCTCGGGATCGCCGGCCTTGGCGGGCTGTGCCTCCCCGGCGGCGGTCCCGCCCTCCTTGGCGAGTTCGGCCCGCAGCGCGGAGAGGCGCTTCTCCAGGCCCTTGCGGTCCGGGAAGGAGAAGGCCAGGGCCCGTTCCCACTGCTCGGCGGCTTCGCCCTTGCGGCCGAGCTTGAGCAGGGTCTCGCCCAGGTGCTTGCGCACTTCCGGACTGTAGGGGTTGAGCTCGGACGCGCGGCGCAGGGCCTTCTCGGACTCGGCGTACCGGCCCTGCTTGAACAGCACCCAGCCCCAGGAGTCCTGGACGCTGCCGTTCTGGGGATCCTTCTCGACCGAGGCGCCGATGAGGCGCGCGGCCTCCTCCAGGTCGCCGCCCCGCTCCAGGAGGAGGTAGCCGAGATTGTTCTGGAGGGTCGGGTGGTCCGGGGCCAGGGCCTGGGCCCGGCGCAGCACGGCGATGGCCTCCTCGTAGCGGCCGAGCTGGTCGAGGACGTTGGACTCGAGCAGGAGCAGGTTCAGGTTCGGGGCGGCCCGGAGGGCCTTGGCCGATTCCAGGACCGCGAGGCAGCCCTTCCAGTCCTTGAACTCCGCCAGGGCGCTGGCGCGGGCCTCCCGCTCCAGCAGGGCGAGGGCCTGCCGGGAGGGCTTCCGGCTGAAGAGGCCCTCGTCGAAGAGCCCCGGCGGGATCTCCTTCGCCTGCTGGAAGAGCCCCGTCCTCGGGAAGCGCTCCATCCCGTCCCGCAGCGCCGTCCGCGCCTCCTTCCAGCGCTGCAGCCGGAGGAGGGCCTGGGCGCGCAGGGCGAGCAGGTCGCCGCTGTCCGGAGTCTCCTTCCAGGCCGCGAGCTGGTCCAGGAGGTCCTGGTCCCGCCCCTGCAGGTAGAGGCAGACCCCCAGCAGGCTGCGGACGCCGTCCGCGAGGTTGCCGCTGTCGGCGGTGTTGGAGGCCTCGGGCAGGGTCTCCCGCCACTTGGCCTCGGCCTCGGCGTAGCGCCCCAGGTTCATGAGGCAGAGGGCCTGGTTGTAGCGGACCCTCGGCGTGGCGCGAAGGGCCTCGGCGGTGGCGAGGTTCTTCAGGGCCTCCTCGAAGCGCTGGGTGCGCACCTGGACGAGGGCCACGTTCTCCCACACCGCCGGCTCGGTGGGCAGGTGGCGGGCGAGGAGCAGGAAGCTCTCCTCCGCGTGGGCGAGGTAGCCGGCGTTGATCTGGTCGCGCGCCAGCTCCTCCAGCATGCGGAGCTGCCGCCCTTCCGGCAGGCGCGCGCGGCACATGGCCAGCACGGCCTCCCGGCGCCCCTCGTAGCTGCCCGTCTCCTTCGCCTGGGCGAAGGCCCGCTCCCAGGCCAGGATCACGGAGGGGCGCAGGCGGCCCACCTGGAGCCAGGCCCTCAGCGCCGTGTCCCGGTCCTTCAGGTTCTCCGAGACCTCCGCGAGCCGGGCCCAGAGCTCCGGGTCGGTGAAGAGGAGGGTGGTGGCGTGGAGGAGGGCCTTCTTCGCCTCCGGCAGGGCGTCGGGATCTCCCTGGGCGCGCCGGTATTCGAGGAGGCCGAGGTTCGCGGCCATCTCCGCGTTCTGGGGCATCAGCTCGCAGGCCTTCCGGGCGCTGGCGAGGGCCCCGGGCAGGTCCCCTTCCTCCGCCAGGGCCTCGCTGAGGCGGAGGTGGGCCTCGCCGCTCCCGGGCACCAGGGCGATCACCTTCCGGTAGAGGGCGGCCGCACCGGCCGGATCGTCGCCGCCGCTGCGCCGCTGGAGGGCGCGGGCCTGCACCATGAGGGTGCGCGGATCCTCCTGGGAGGAGGCCTGCGCCCCGGCGGGGCCCGCGACCAGGAGGGCGGCCGCCAGCAGGCCGGAGCGGAGGGCGGGGAAGGCTGGGGGCACGGAGGGCTCGCGGGAGGTCAGGGGGCCGGAGGGACGCGCCGTTCCAGGAGGCGCGCGGCCATCCGGCGGTGGGGTCCTTCCCACGCGTCGGGGGACAGGGGCCGGATGTCCGCCCGGCGTCCCGGGGCGGGGAGAATGCAGTGTAGCTCCATAGGGCCCGCCGCCCCCGGGGAAGGCGCCGCGGCGGCGGTCTTCTTGTCCCGGAGGAGGAAAGGGCGGCAGGCATCGAAGGGTGCGACCAGGCCCGCCAGAGGTTCCAGTCGCGCGACCAGGGCCTCCGTCAGCGCGGGCGGGAAGGCCGGCAGGCCCTCGGCCTCGGCGAGGTCCAGGGCCGCCAGGAGCCCGAGTCCCACGGCTTCGCCGTGGAGGAGCCGGAAGCCGGAGGCCGCCTCCAGGGCGTGGCCGAGGGTGTGGCCCAGGTTGAGGAGGCGGCGTTCGCCGCGCTCCTTCGGATCGCGGTGGACGATCTCGGCCTTCAGGCGCAGGGCCCGGGCCATGTCCGCCGATCCGGGGGCCTTCGACGCCAGCAGGGCCGCGGCCCACGTCGCGTCGCCCTCCACCAGGGCCATCTTGAGCACCTCCCAGAAGCCGCTCTCCCGCTGCCGGGCCGGCAGGGTGTCCAGGAAGGCGCGGCAGGCCACCAGGCGCGCCGGGGGATGGAAGGCCCCCGCGAGGTTCTTCCCCGCCGCGAGATTCACGCCGGTCTTGCCGCCCAGCCCGGCGTCCACCTGGGAGAGCAGGGTGGTGGGCCAGCTGTGCCAGGCCACGCCCCGGAGGTAGAGCGCGGCGGCGAGGCCGGCCATGTCCGTGAGCACGCCGCCCCCCGCCGCCACCACCGTGGCGTCGCGGTGGAGGGGCAGGGCGGCCCAGCCCTCCAGCCACGGCAGCAGGCGCTCCAGGCGCTTGGCGTCCTCGGAGGTCTCGACGAAGCGGCTGCCCTCGGGCACCGGCAGGCCGGCGTCCCGCCAGGCCGACTCCACCGCGCGGTCCGCCACCAGCACCCAGGGCCCCGCGGGCAGCAGGGCCGGATCGGGCGCCTCGACGGCGAAGACCTCGGTGGGAAATCCCGGCGGGAGGTCCAGCCTCACGGACGGCCCTTGAGGGTGGCCTCCGACTGCATGGGGGCGTCGCCCCGCAGCCAGCGCACCACCACCTTGTCGCCGGGCTTGAAGGCGCCGAGGGCGGCCATGTAGTCCTGGATGTCCCGGATGGGGCGCCCGCCGAACTCCACGATGATGTCGCCCCCCTGCAGGCCGATGGATTCCGCGGTGCCGCCGGCGCTGACGCCGGTGATGCGGAAGCCCTTGGGGTTGGCGGCGTAGTCGGGCAGCGTCCCGAAGGCGATGCGCATGGGGGAGCCCAGGGCCTTGGGTGGCTTGGCGGTCTCGGGGTCGAAGGCCGGAACCTGGGGCGCCGCCGCGAGGTCCTTCACCACCGAGACGGCGAAGGAGGCCAGGGTGGCCATGCCCGCGGCGTTGATCTTCTCGGCGGTGTCGCTGGGCCGGTGGTAGTCCGCGTGCAGGCCGGTGAAGAAGAAGAAGGTGGGGATGCGCTGGGCCGCGAAGCTCATGTGGTCCGAGCCGCCGGCGGGCAGGCCGTCGCCGCCCTGCACGTCGAGGCCCGCGGGCGCCAGGGCCTTCGCGCGCTCGAAGGCGGCCTTGGGCGCGCCGTAGGCGCCGAGCTGCAGCGTGGGCTTCGCGGGGTCCAGGCGGCCCACCATGTCGAAGTTCACCATGAAGCGGATCCGGTCCCGGGGTTCCGAGGGGTGCTGCAGCCACCACGCGGAGCCCAGCAGCCCCTCCTCCTCGCCGGGGAAATGGAGGAAGACCACCGAGCGCTTCGGCCGCGCGGCCTTGAGCTCCCGGGCCACCTCCAGGGTGAGGGCGGTGCCGGAGGCGTTGTCGTCGGCGCCGGGATGGGGGGCCTTCTTCGCGTCCCCGGCGGCCATGCTGTGGCGGCCCGAAGTCCCCAGGTGGTCCAGGTGGGCTCCGACCACGACGGCCTCGTCCCGCAGCCGGGGGTCGGACCCGCGGAGCCGGGCGGCCACCAGCGGCAGCTGGGCCTCCTCCCGGCGGAGCTTGAGGGCGAGGTTCAGGTAGGACCAGGGCGCGTAGACGTAGTCCCGGCTCTGGGGCTCGCCCGAGGCCTTGAGCTTCTCGATCCGCGCCGGCAGGTCGACGCAGACCCGGGACGCGGCGGAGACGGTCATCGTCAGGGCCGGGAAGGGCAGGGGGGCGGCCCCGTCCATGCGGGCCATGGGGGCCACCGCGTCCCCCTCCTCGAGGAAGATCACGGCCTCGGGCCGGGCGGTGATGAGGGCCTTGGCCCGGGCCAGCATGGACGTCTCCAGCGGCGAGGCGTGGGGCGCGGCGGAGGCGGGCACCTCCCGCAGCATCATCACCACCTTGCCCCGCAGGTCCAGGCCGTCCAGGTCGTGCCGGGCCGGCTCGCCGAGGCCGTAGCCCGCGAAGACGAGGGCCTTGTAGCGGAAGCTGTCCTCCCCGCTGGCCCAGAGGACCTCCACGTCCTTCCCCCAGGCCAGGGCGTGGGGCTGGCCGTCGCCGAAGGTGAGGTCGGCGGAGGCCTCCTCCCGCACCACCGCGGTGGGGAAGGGCATGCGGAGGACCTGCACCGGCAGGCCCAGCGCCTTGTAGCGGGCGACGAGGTGCTTCGCGGCGGCCTCCAGCCCGGGTTCGCCATTGCCGCGCCCCTGGAGGGCGGGGGAGGCGAGGTAGGCCACGTCCTCGCGGAGGCGCGCCTCGGCCGCCCGGAGGCCGGCGGCGGGGGCCTTCCCGACGAGGGCGGCCTGGGGCCGGGACGGCGGGGCCTGGGCCACCAGGGCGAGGGCGGCCAGAGGGATCAGGGCGAGGCGCGGGCGGAGGGAGGTCACGGAGGCTCCAGGGATCAGTCGTAGGCGCCGGCACTGTCCTTGCGGATGCGGTCCAGGGCGGCGTCCAGCTCATGGTAGCGGTCGGAGGCGTCCATCACGCGGCTGGCCATGGCGCTGCGGAAGCCCGCCACCTCCACGCGGACGCCCTTCTGGGCCAGGGCCTGCAGGGGATAGGCGAAGTCCTCGTCGCCGCTCACGAGGATCGCCACGTCCACGGCGTCGGCGTAGGCCAGCAGGTCGGTGGCGATCTCCACCTCCAGGCGGGCGCGGCGGGTGCCGTCCTTCTCGGTCTTCACGGGCTTCTGCACCACCCGGAAGCCATTGCGGCGCAGCCAGTGCAGGAAGCCCCGCTGGCGGTCCGCGGCCTCGTCCACGCCGGTGTAGAAGAAGGCGCGCACCAGCTCGCGGCCCTCGGCGAGGTGGGCGAGGAGCCTGCCGTAGTCCAGCTCGAGGCCCAGCTGCTTGGCGGAGTGGAAGAGGTTGTTGCCGTCGATGAAAACGATGCAGCGCGTCATGAGCAAGCCTGGGAGGGAAGGGAGGATGGCGGAATCTGGACCCAGGTCGGGGAGGTCTCGCGTATGCGCGAAGCGGATACCGAGAACACGATGCAGCGCATGGGGACCTTCCGATGGGCGTCTGAATGGCGCCCTGCGCGGCGTCGCGGCGCACGGCGAGCTTCCATCATGCCACGAGGCACGTATCATGGCCCGATGGCGAACGGCGACGGCTTCTTCCAGAGCGACCAGGTGGAGGGCCGGGAGCTCCGCCACGCGCTGCTCTTCCGGCTGCTGGGCTACCTGCGGCCCTACTGGGCGGGCCTCCTGGCGCTGCTGCTCCTGATGGTGGCCTCCGCCTTCCTGGAGGTGCTGCCCTCGGAGTTCACCCTGCGCCTCATCGACCACCACCTGGCCAGGGGAAGCATGGCCGGCTCCGGCGGGCTGGTGCTCGCCTTCCTGGGCTTCCTGCTCCTGGGCTTCCTCGTGCAGGCGGCGCGCTACGGGCTGCTGGCCTGGGTGGGCCAGCGGGCCATGCTGGACCTGCGGATGCAGCTCTTCACGCACCTGATGAAGCGCAGCACCCACTTCTTCCACCGCAACCCCGTGGGCCGGCTGATGACCCGGGTCACCAGCGACGTCCAGAACCTCAACGAGATGTTCTCCAGCGGCTTCGTGGCCATCGTCGGGGACGCCCTCTCCCTGCTGGCCATCGTGGTGTGGATGTACACCAAGCATGCGGGACTGGCCACGGTGGCGCTGGGGATCATGCCCTTCCTGCTGGTGGCCACGGAGGTCTTCCGCCGCCGCGCCGGGGACGCCTTCCGGGAGACCCAGGGGCGGTACGCGGCGATCCAGGCCTACCTGCAGGAGCAGCTCAGCGGCATGAGCCTGGTGCAGCTCAACGCCCAGGAGGCCCGCAGCGGCGCGCAGTTCGGGGAGCTGAACCGCAGCTACCTGGAGGCCTTCCTCAAGACCATCTTCGCCTACGCGGTCTTCTTCCCCGTGGTGGAGTTCATCACATCGGCGACGCTGGCGGCGCTGATCTTCTACGGCGGCATCCAGCTCCAGGCCGGCGCGCTCACCTGGGGCCTGCTCTTCGCGTTCATCCAGCAGAGCGGCCGCTTCTTCCGGCCCATCCGGGAGCTGGCGGAGCGCTACAACGTCATGCAGACCGCCATGGCCAGCAGCGAGCGCATCTTCAAGCTCCTGGACAACCGGGAGGAGATCCGCGAGGCCCAGGACCCGAAGCCGGCGTCCTTCCAGCGGGAGATCCGCTTCGAGGACGTCTCCTTCGCCTACGACGAGGGCGGGCGGAAGGTCGTGCAGGAGCTCGGCGGCGTCATCCCGAAGGGGAAGCGCATCGCGGTGGTGGGCCATACCGGCGCGGGGAAGAGCACGCTCATCAACCTGCTCATGCGCTTCTACGACGTGGCCTCGGGCCGCATCACCGTGGACGGCGTGGACGTGCGGGAGCTGGGGCTGAAGGGGCTGCGCGGCCTCTTCGGCCTGGTGCTGCAGGATGTCTTCATCTTCAGCGGCAGCCTCGAGGAGAACATCATCCTGGGCCGGGAGAAGGACGCGGCGCGCCTGGCCTCGGTGCTGGCCCAGAGCCAGCTCCAGACGCTGGTGTCGCGCCTGCCCGAGGGCCTCGGGACCCAGGTGGGCGAGCGGGGCCAGAAGCTCAGCGCCGGCGAGCGCCAGCTCGTGGCCTTCGCGCGGATGCTCTACCAGGAGCCGGAGATCCTGCTCCTCGACGAGGCCACCGCCAACATCGACAGCGAGACCGAGCACCGCATCCAGGCCGTGGTGGAGCACGTCAGCCACCGCATGACGACGTTCACCATCGCCCACCGCCTCAGCACCATCAAGGACGCCGACGAGATCTGGGTCATGGACCAGGGCCGCATCGTCGAGCGCGGCAGCCATGACGGCCTCATCGCCCAGGACGGGCACTACGCGAAGCTGGTGCGGCTGCAGTTCGCGGAGGAGGAGGCGGCGTGAAGGCTTGGGCTCTGGGCTCTGGGCTCTAGGCTCTAGCCAAGCGCTCGAAGAAGGCCCAAAGCCCAAAGCCCAAAGCCCACAGCCCACAGCCCACAGCCTCAGTACCCTTCCCCCTCCCCCGCCGGCCGCACCTTCCCGCGGTGGAGCCGGAACAGCACGGTGAGGTAGGTGATGGCCAGGGGCAGGCCGACGAACCACCAGCCGAGGCCGGTGCGCAGGCTGGCCTCGCTGCTGGCGCTGTTGAAGGCCGTCAGGCTCCAGGCGGGGTCGAGGCTGCTGCGCAGCATCACGGGGAAGACGCTGGCGGCGGCGGCGGCCAGGAGGCCCAGGAGGAACGCGCCGGAGCCGAGGAAGGCCAGGAGATGCCGGCCCTGCCTCAACCCGACGGCCACGAGCACCACCCCCGCGGCCACGATCAGCGTCGCCACCACGGCCAGGGGCCGTCCGGGCAGGGCCGGGAAGAGGGCGGGGTTCACGTGGTGGGTGGCGAAGGCCACGCCAGGCCACAGCACCGCCGCTCCGATGGCCAGCTTCGGCGCAAGGGCCGCGGCGCGGTCATGCACGGGCCCCTCCGTCCGCCACGCGAGGAAGAGGCTGCCGTGGAGCAGCAGGACCGCCAGCGCGAAGACCCCCACCAGCACCGTGTACCCGTCCAGCAGCCCCACGGGATTCGACGCCGAGAAGTCCGTGAAGAGGGGCAGGGCGAAGGTGCCATCCACGGTGATGGGCACGCCCCGCAGCACATTGCCCAGGGCCGCACCGAAGAGCACCGGCAGCGCGGCGCTGGCCAGCATGAAGGCCACGTCCCAGAAGGCCCGCCAGAGCGTCCCCTGCACGTGGGAGCGGAACTCCAGGCTGATCCCGCGCAGGGCCAGGGCCCAGACGACGAGGAACATCGCGAGGTAGAACCCGGAGAAGCCCGTCCCCAGCACCCGCGGGAAGGCCAGGAAGAGGCTGCCGCCGCCGGCCAGGAGCCAGACCTCGTTGCCGTCCCAGAAGGGGCCGAGGGCCCCGAGGACCGTGCGGCGCTCCTCGTTGGTCCTCGCCACGGCGAGGTGCAGGGCCCCCGCGCCGAAGTCGTAGCCATCCATCACCACGTACACCGCCACCATCACGCTGCACAGCCAGAACCAGAGGGTCGCCATGGTGCGCTCCAGATCAGTGGGAGGCCGCGGGCGCGGCGTGGGCGGGGCCCGGCCCGTGGGCCACCTCGCGGCCCACCAGGTAGAGGTAGAGGATCCCCAGCACGAAGTAGAGCCCGCAGAATCCGATGAGGGTGAAGAGGGCCGAGCCGGAGTGCACCGTCGGGCTCGCCCCCTGGGCGGTGCGGAAGAGGCCGTAGACCAGCCAGGGCTGGCGGCCCAGTTCCGTGGTGAGCCAGCCGGCGGTGGTGGCGATGTAGGGGAAGGGGAAGGCCAGCATCAGGGCCCACCGCAGGGCCGTGGAGCCTTCCAGCCTCCCGCGCCACTCCTGCACCGCGCCCAGGGCCATGAGCAGGATCATCAGCGTCCCCAGCCCCGCCATGATGTGGAAGGCGTAGTAGAGCAGTTCGAGGTTCGTCGGCCACTGGTCCGGCGGGAACTCGTTCAGGCCCTTCACCTCGGCGCTGAAGGTGCCGTAGGCGATGAAGCTCAGCACGGCGGGGACCTTCACCGGGTTGTCCAGGCGGCGCTCGCGGACGTTGGGCTGCCCGATGAGGTTGATCTCCGCCCGGGGGCCGGACTCGAAGCGGCCCTCCATGGCCGCGAGCGTGACGGGCTGGTGCTTCGCCACGAGCTTGCCCTGCACGTCGCCCGTGGGGAAGGCCACGAGGAGGGAGGCCAGCAGCCCCGCCCGCACGCCCCAGCGCAGGTTCAGCCGGGCCTGGTCCGCGTGGAGGCCCTTGAGGCTCCAGAAGGCGCCCACCGCCGCGACGACGAAGGAGGCCGTCACCACCGCCGCCACCATGGTGTGGGCGTACTGGGCCAGGGCCCACGGATTGAACACGAAGGCCCGGAAGCTGGCGAGCTGCAGGGTGCCGTCGGCGGCCACGGTGTAGCCCACCGGGTGCTGGAGGAAGGCGTTGGTGGCCACGATGAAGTAGCCGCTGAGCCAGGACCCGAGCCACAGGGCCACCGCGGCCCAGGCGTGGCGCTTCGGGCCGAGCCTCTTCTCGCCCCACACCAGCAGGGCGAGGAAGCTGCTCTCCAGGAAGAAGGCGAACATGCCCTCCATGCCCAGGGTGTGGCCGATGATGCCGCCCGTGTGGCGGGTGAAGGCCGCCCAGTTGGTGCCGAACTGGAATTCCAGCGGAATGCCCGTCACCACGCCGGTGGCGAAGGTGATGCCGAAGACCCGGATCCAGAAGCGGGCGGCGGCGGCGTGGGCCTCGCCCCCGGGCCGCAGGCTGCGGGCCTTGAGCAGCACGATGAGCAGCGCGAGGCCCATGGTGAGCTGGGGGAAGAGGTAGTGGTACATCGCGGTGAAGGCGAACTGCAGGCGGTGCCAGAGCAGCGGATCGTCCATGGCGGTCTCCCGTCCCCCCAGGATGCCGGAGGGCTCCCGGAAAAAGGAGCGCCGGAGTCCTGAATGTGACGGATGCAACCGGGACGCGGCGCTCCTGGCCCAGAATGGACCTGGACGCCCGCCCATGCTGAACCTGCCGCCCCTCTATCCCATCACCGACGCGCGCCTGGACCGGAGCCTCTCCGCCCAGGTCCGGCGCTTCGGCGAGGCCGGCTTCCCCCTGGTCCAGTTCCGGGGCAAGCCCCTGCCGGACGACGTCCAGATGGCCGAGCTCCGCGCCGCGCTCCAGGCTTCGGCTGGAAACGGCGGCTGGCCGCGGGTCGTCGTCAACGACCGCGCGGACCTGGCCCTGCTCGCCGCGGCGGAGGGGCTCCCGCCCTGGGGCCTCCACCTCGGCCAGGCGGACCTGCCGCCCTCGGAGGCCGCGCGGCTGCCCGGCCTCGCCGCCCTGCACCTCGGCACGTCCACGCACCAGGCATCGGAATGGGCCGCCGTGGACGCCGCCTGCGACCACGCGGGGGTGGGCCCCGTACGGGGCACCGCCACGAAATCCGATCACTCGAGCCCCATCGGCTTCGACGGCCTCGCGACGGGCTGCGCGGCCCTGCGGGCCCAGGGCCTCGCGCCCGTGGCCATCGGCGGGCTGGGGCCCGGGGACCTGGACGCCTGCTTCGCCGCCGGGGCCGAGTCCGTGGCGATGGTGGGCGCCCTGGCCGCCTCGGAGGACCCCGCCGGGCTCCTCTGGAAGGCGCAGGCGGCGCGGTGGAAGGCCCGGCCGATCCCGCTCCCGGGCCGGTCCGTCGTGCTCGCCGGAAGCAGCGGGGCGGGGAAGTCCACCCTCGGCGCGATGCTGGCGGCGCGGCTGGGGCTGCCCTTCCATGATCTGGACGACGTCCTCGAGGCCCGGGCGGGCGCGTCCATTCCGGCGATCTTCGCGGCGCGGGGCGAGGCGGCCTTCCGGGCCCTGGAATCGGAGCTCCTCCCGGGCCTGCTGGCCTCGCCGTCGGTGGTGGCCCTGGGGGGCGGCGCCTGGGAGACGGAGGCCGTGCGCCGGGCCGCGCAGGACGCCGGGGCGGCGGTGCTCTGGCTGGCCGAGCGGCCGGAGGCCTGCTGGGCGCGGGTGGCCGCGGACCCCCATCGCCCCCTGGCCCGGGATCGCGGGACCTTCCTGGCCCGGCACCGCGCGCGGATGGCGCGGTGGAGCCTGCTGCCCTGCGTGCTGCCCCTGGGGCGGGGTCCGGAGGAGATCGTGGACGGGCTGCTGGCTGGGGTATGCTGAGCCCCTCCCCATGGACCTCATCCTCTCGGATCTGCACGCCAACCTCCACGCCCTGCGGGGGGTGCTGCGCTACGCCAACCGGCGGTCCATCCAGCGCTTCGTGATCCTCGGCGACCTGGTGGGCTACGGCGCCCACCCGAACCAGGTGCTGGAGAAGCTCCGCGAGCTGAAGCCCCGGGTGATGGTGCGGGGGAACCACGACAAGGCCTGCGCGCGCCTGGAGCCCATGACCACCTTCAGCCCGCCGGCCCGCAGCGCCGCGGAGTGGACGGCGGAGCGGCTCTCCCGGGAGAACCTGCACTTCCTCGAGGAACTGCCCCAGGGCCCGGCCTGGGTGGGGGAGGACTACCAGATCGCCCATGGCGCCCCCTTCGACGAGGACGCCTACCTCCTCCACCCCCGGGACGCGCTCCACGGCTTCGACTCCTTCCAGGCCCAGCTCTGCTTCTTCGGCCACACCCACCTGCCGGGCACCTTCGAGCTGGACGAGACGGCCCACACCCTGCGCTGGCTGGAGTTCGAGCCCGGCCAGTGGTTCCACCTGCGGGACGGCTGCCGCTACCTGGTGAACCCGGGAAGCGTGGGCCAGCCCCGGGACCGGGACCCCCGCCTCTCCTTCATGAGCTACGATCCGGCCAAGCGGCGGCTCAAGCTCCACCGCCTGGACTACGACCACCGGGGGGCCGCCCGCGCCATCCTCCAGGCGGGGCTCCATTCCCACCTCGCCCACCGCCTCGAGCACGGCATCTGAGGGAGGAGCCGCGATGCCCGTCCGCACCCCGACCCCCGCCGAACTGGAGGACCTGCTGCGCCGGGCCATCGACTTGCGGGCGCCGGCGACCCTGCGCGTCGAGGGCACGAACCGCCTCTTCGGGGACCTGCGGGTGGCGGGGATGCGCGGCGGCCTCGACCTGCGGCTCGCGGGCGCCAAGCGGCGGGACCTGCTGCCCGTCCCGGGGACCAAGGCCGCCCTTTCCCTCGTGATCGGCGACGAGGTGCTCAGCGCGCCCACGCTGGTCCTGGAGCCCCAGGAGGACGCGGACCTGCCGGGGGCGCCGCAGCTGCTGCGCCTCTCCTGGCCCGGACCGGAGATCGCCTTCCACCACCGCGCGGGCATCCGGGTGGCGGCGCCGAGCCAGACGCCGCTCCTGGCGGAGCTGGAGGCCAACGGCGGGGTGTGGCAGGCCCGCATCCTGAACCTGACGGAGACCGGGCTGGGCCTGGGCCTGGCGGCCATGCTGCCCCTGGAGGCCTTCAGCATCGTCGAGGTGCGCACGGAGCTGCCCGGCGCGGGCCCGCTGCGGGCGGTGGCGGAGGTGCGCCACGTGACGCTGCTGGACGACGAGGCGCTGCCCACCCGCATCGGCCTGGTGGTGAAGGACGCGGCGCCGGAGGACATGGACGCGCTCTACCGCTTCGTGCAGATGCGCCGGGCGGACCGCAGCGAGAACCTGCGCGCCGACTCGAAGCATGGGGGCGGCGACGGAGCCGGCGCTTGAAGGCCCTCAGCCTCCGCGTGGACGTGGACACGCTGGAGGGCTCGATCCGCGGCATCCCGGCCCTGCTGCGCATGCTGGACCGGCACCGGATGCGCGCCAGCTTCTACTTCAGCTTCGGCCCGGACAACAGCGGCAAGGCCATCCGCCGCGTGTTCCGCAAGGGCTTCCTCCAGAAGATGCGCCGCACCAACGCGGCGAAGCTCTACGGCTTCAAGACCATGATGTACGGCGTGCTGCTCCCGGCGCCCATCATCTCGAAGAAGGCCGCCGCCGAGATGCGCGCGGCCCTCGCCGCGGGGCACGAGGTGGGCATCCACGCCTGGGACCACGTGCAGTACCACGACCTGCTGGACCGGAAGTCCCGCGCGTGGCTCTCGGGGTGGTACGAGCAGGCCCATGGCGCCTTCGAGGAGGTCTTCGGCTTCAAGGCGAAGGGCGCGGTGAGCCCGGCCTGGCGCTGCAACGATGTGACCTTGGAACTCCAGGAGGGCTATGCCCTCGACTACGCCGGCGACTGCCGCGGCGAGGCGCCGTTCTACCCGATCGTGAAGGGGAAGGCGCTCGCCACGCTCCAGATCCCCACCACGCTGCCCACCCTGGACGAACTGCTGGGCCTCGACGGCCGCACGCCGGAGCAGGTGAACGAAGCGGTGTGGGCGATGGTCAAGGAGGACGCCCTCAACGTCTACGCCCTGCACACCGAGGTCGAGGGCGGCGCCCTGGCGGAGACGTTCGACGCGTTCCTCGCCGGCCTCAACGATCGTGGCGTCGTGGCGCGCACCCACGCCGAGTGGCTGCCCGAGCTGAAGGCCGCGAACCCGCCGGCGAAGGCCCTCGTGCGGAAGGAGATCCCGGGTCGGGCGGGGTGGGTGAGCTTCGAAGGCTGAAGGTCAGCCCTCCATCGCCCGCCTCAACGCCGCCCGCGCCAGCAGCCGGGTGCTGTCCAGCACCGGCAGCGGCGAATTCGCGTCGTTCACGATGAGGGGGATCTCGGTGCAGCCGAGCACGACGGCGTCGCAGCCCTCGCGCTTCAGGTCTTCGATGGCCCGGAGGAAGACTGCCACGGACTCGGGCTTGAAGACCCCCTTCACGAGTTCCTCGAAGATGATGCGGTTCAGCTCCGATCGGGTCTCCGCGGGCGGCACGCGGGTCTCGAGGCCCAGGCGCGCGAGGATCGCGGGGTAGAGGTCGCTCTCCATGGTGTAGCGGGTGCCGGTGAGGCCGATCCGGCGGAAACCCCGACGCTGGGCCTCGGCGCCCACCACCTCGACGATGTGGAGCCAGGGCAGGGGCGCCCGGGGCGCGACGAAGGGCCAGGCGCGGTGGATGGTGTTGTCGGGGCAGACGAGGAGCTGGGCCCCGGCGGCCTTCAGCTTGTGGGCCGAGGAGAGCATGAGCTCCGCGACGCCCCGCCAGTCGTCCCGGTCGATGCAGTCCATGGACTCCCCCAGGCAGTGGGTGTGCAGGGAGACTTCCGGGTGGCGGTGGGTGCCGAGGAAGGCGGCGCCCTCCTCGCAGAAGGTGCGGTAGCAGAGGGCCGCGCCTTCCGCGCTGCAGGCGACGATGCCGACATGGAGGGGCGTGGGCATGGGGGGGCTCAGGCGACGACGTTGAAGATCTCCCGGGAGCCGCCCTCGGCGTGGGGGATGAACCGGTCGTAGGTCGCGCGCCATTCCTCGGAGCCCATGATCTTCATGGACTGGTTCTCCCAGTCGCCGAGGCTGGCGAACTCCATCTCGAAGACCAGGGTGTAGGACGGTCCGGTGAGGTCCGTGAGCAGGCGGTTCTTCGCCCCCACGCCGAGCCTGGCGTTGAGGGCGAGGATCTCCTTGAAGGCGGCGATGGCGGGCCTGGCCTGGCCGAACTTGAGGCGGAAGGTGTTGCGCACGACGATCATGGCGTCCTCCTGCGGACGGGGCTGGTGGGCCCGGTGGGGGGTGGTTGAGGACGGGAATCCTACCACCGCGAGGCGCGGGTAGGCTGGTCGCGAGGTGCCTCCATGCCTGCGCTTCCGATCCCCGTGCCCATGATCCAGTCCGGACGCATGCCCGACGATGTCCGCGCGTGGCGGACGGAGCAGGACGCCATGATGCGGGGGGAGCGTTCGCCCCTCGCGGCGGAGCGCATCGTGGCGCTGGAGGCGGCGCGCATCACGATCGGCAGCGGGGCGGAGGTCAGGGTCCGGCTCGAAGGCGCCGGCCTGCCGGCCCTGGCTGGGGAGTTCGTGGTCCAGGACGGCAAGGTAATCCTGAAGGCGACGGACGCGGCGCTCACGGTGAACGGCGCCTTCGTCGCGGAGCGCGCCCTGGCGCCCACGGACCGGCTGGCCTTCGGCCCCTACCGGCTGCAACTCCGCCGCCCCGGCGGCGTGCCGACCCTGCGGGTGTCGAACCTGGCGCGCCCGGAGATGAAGGGCTTCCACGGCCTGAAGTACTTCCCCTACGACGGCCGCTTCCGGGTGGCGGCGACCTTTAGGCCATCCACGGAGGCGAAGGAGGTCACCGTGGAGGCCACCCGCGGCGGCCCCCAGACGCTGCGCCTCGCCGGGCTGCTCACGTTCACGCTGCTGGGGAAGGTGCGCGCGCTGGAGGCCTACGTGGACGGGGACGAGCCCGACAGCCTCTTCGTCCTCTTCCGCGACCGCACGAGCGGGAAGGAGACCTATCCCGTGGGGCGGTACCTCTACGTGCCCCGCGGCCAGGACGGCAAGACCACCATCGACTTCAACAAGGCCCACAACCCGCTCTGCGCCTACGGGCCCTTGTTCTTCTGCCCCATCCCGCCGAAGCAGAACCACCTGGACGTGCGGATTCCGGTGGGGGAGAAGGTCTACGCGAGCCACTGAGGCCGCCCGGACCGGCCCGGGGCGAGGTCCGGCGTCAGCCTGAGGGCAGCGTCCGGAGCACGTCCTCCAACCACGCGCAGAACGCGGCGTGGGCCAGGCTTGCGGGATCGAGGAACGCCATGTGCCCTGTCCCTTCGAGCTCGTGGAGGGTGACCGCATCTCCCGCCTGCTGGGCGGCCTCGGCGTAATCCCGGGCCAGCGCCACGGGCAGCGCCGCGTCCTCGGTGCCGTGGAGGATGAGCTGGGGGACGCCGAGGGGCAGGTGGGCGAGGGGCGAGATCGATCACACCCGCTCCGGGAGGTCCTCGGGGGCGCCGCCGAGGAGGCCTGCGACGGCCCCGTTGCCGGAGCCCAGGGCATGGACGCGGGCGAGGTCGGGGATGCCCGCCAGGGAGGCCACGGCGCGGGACCGCACCCGGGGATGGCGGGGCGCGAAGGGCGAAGGCCGTTCGCCCAGGGCCGTCAGGAGGGCGAGGTGGCCGCCGGCGGAGTGCCCGGCCGCGACGACTTTGGAAAGATCGAGGCCGTGGGACGCGAGGGCGGGATCCGCGAGGAAGTCCAGGGCGGCGAAGGCGTCGGCCACGGTGCCGGGCCAGCCGCCGCCGGGCTCCCCCACGCGGCGGTATTCCACGTTCCACACCGCGTAGCCGCGCCGGACGAGGTCCGCCGCGAGGTCGTCCATCTGGTCGCTGCCGTAGGGGAAGCGCCAGAAGCCGCCGTGGAAGAGGGCGACGATGCCTGCGGGCCGCGCGTCGGGGAGGTGGAGGTCCGCGACCTGGCTCGGGGCGGGGCCGTAGGCGTAGGGGATCGGCATGGCGGGAGTATGCCCCAGGGCGCGGGATCGCGTCCTGGTCCGGGCCCGTCAGCCCTTCTCCACCGCCGCCTTGAAGTCCTCCAGGTCCGCCAGGATGTGCTTGCGGATCACGCCCCGGAAGAACAGCTCCATGGGGATCGCCTTGAGCTTCGAGGCCAGGCCCTGGGGCCGGGAGTCGTGGGCGCTGATGAGGGTGACGCCGTCCGGGCCCTCGGTGAGCCGCAGCGTCGTGCTGAACACGAACCCGTCGCTCTCCGCGCGGGTGGTGTAGGACTCGCCCTCCACGGCCTCGGTGATCCATTTCTCCACCGTCGCAGGCTCGCCGAAGAGGATGCGCGTCTCCTTCCAGCGCAGGCCGACGAGTCCGGTGGCGGGGCGGGAGACGATCTCGACCTTCTCGATGCCGCGGATGAGGTCGGCGGCGCGGTCGACATCGGTGATCGCGGACCAGACTGCAGCATTGGAGGCTTGGATGGTGAGCTGAGCCTCAACGAGCATGGGGTTCCTCCCGGGGACTGGCATTGATGGTGACGCGCGATGGCGGGCCTGACGAGTCGCACGGTTGGAGCCGGCGCAGCCATGGAGTACATCGCCTTCGCGGCATCGGGGCCACAGGCCGGAAGTCGGGGACGGGGTTGCCAAAAGGGCAACAAAAGTTACACTTTTCTTGGAGGTGCCCCGTGGCACTGAAAACCCAGACGAAGCCCCTGACCGAGGTGCGCCGGCATGCTTCCGAAGTCTTCGAGGAGGTCCGGGCGACCAAGCAGCCCGTGGTGGTGACCGAGCATGGCCGCAGCGCGGGCGTGATCATGGATCCCGAGATGTACGATGCGCTCCAGGAACGCCTCCAGGTCCTGGAGGCGATCGCCCTGGGCGAGGTGGACATCGCCGCCGGCCGGACGGTGGCCTGGGCGGACGTCAAGCGCAGGCTCCAGAAATGGGCGCGCTGAAGCTCGAGTTCTCCGAGCGGGCGGAGCGCCAGCTCGACGACATCCTCACCTACATCGCCCTCGACAACCCGGATGCCGCCGCGAAGATCGCCCATGAGGTCGTGGAGATCCTGGAAAAGGTGCGCGAGTTCCCGAAGATGGGGAAGTCCGTGTACCCGAAGCTGCCGTATCGGGAGCTCCAGGCCTATCCCTGCAGGATCTTCTACCGCAGGTTGGAGGCGTCCATCGTGGTGGTCGCGATCCTCCGGGGAGAGCAGCTCCTCCGCCGAAGCATGCTGGCTCCGTGAACCGCGCTGCGCCGTGCGAGGGGTGCTGACCCGCGAGGCCGGTCCGTGGCCTGCGGGCTCCCGGGGCTACCGTCGAGGCTCATACCGCAACACCACCACCCCCGACGCGAACTCCTGCCGGTCCACAAGCTTCAGGTCGACCATTCCAGACAGCCCCGCGAACAGTGCCGGACCGCGGCCGGCCAGCCGGGGATGCACCATGAACTCGTACTCGTCGATGAGGCCCAGCTCCGCCAGCGCCTTCGGGAGTGTCACGCCGCCGGTGAAGAGCCCCCGCCCCGGTTCCGCCTTGAGCCGCCGGACGGCCTCCGCCAGGTCTCCCCGCAGGAGCTCCGCATTCCAGTCGACCCGGTCCAGCGTGCTCGAGACGACGACCTTCTTCGCCGCATCGATGGTCCGCGCGAAGGGCTCCATCCACGCCGGCCGCGTCCCCGCCGGCGCCGGCCCCCGCCACGCCGCCTCCATCATCTGGTACGTCACCCGGCCGAAGAGGAGCGCGTCAGCCTCGGCGATGAGCCCCGCCGCGTGGCGGTGCAACTCCTCGTCGGGGATGCCGGCGGTGTGGTCGCAGCAGCCGTCGAGGGTGATGTTAATGGCGTAGCGGAGGGGGCGCATGGCGGCAGCCTACCTTTCATTCCAGTTCACCGGATCGTTTGGCTTGGCGTGCCCTCCGCTATGGGGTTCTCATTGCCTTCACAAACGCCTCATATTCAATGCGCCACTTGGTGATTCTCTCTGAGATCCGTCTGCAATCATTTGGGCGTCGTTCACGTGATTTGATGTCAGCAGCTTGATGTGCCTTCCATTTCGACATTCAACTGATGGTCTATCGGAATTCGAGACGTCTGATACAGCGTGTCTCTGATGAGCTCCCATCGAACGGGTACTTGGGCTGAATTTCTCCATTTCCGCGCAATGGATCCCTCTCCCCTACTGATAAACTAACCAATTCCACGGAATCCGTCCCCATGTCCGACCGCTACACCCCTTCCGAGATCGAACCCAAGTGGCAGGCCTACTGGGCGGCGCATGAGACGTTCCGCACGCCGGAGGATCCGTCGCTGCCGAAGGCGTACGTGCTGGACATGTTCCCGTACCCGTCGGGCGCCGGGCTGCACGTGGGCCATCCCGAGGGCTACACGGCGACGGACATCTACTGCCGCTACCTGCGGGCGAAAGGCTTCGCGGTGCTGCATCCGATGGGGTGGGACGCCTTCGGCCTTCCTGCCGAGCAGTACGCCATCCAGACCGGCACGCACCCGGCCATCACCACCCAGGCCAACATCGCCACCTTCAAGCGGCAGATCCAGTCCCTCGGCCTCTCCTACGACTGGTCGCGCGAGATCGACACCACCGATCCCGACTACGTGAAGTGGACCCAGTGGATCTTCCTCCTCCTCTTCCAGCGCGGTCTCGCCTACCAGCAGGAGAAGCCCGTGAACTGGTGCCCCGCGCTGGGCACCGTGCTGGCCAATGAGGAGGTCATTGACGGCAAGAGCGAGCGCGGCAGCCACCCCGTCGTCCGCCTGCCCCTGCGCCAGTGGATGCTGCGCATCACCGCCTACGCCGACCGGCTGCTGTCGGACCTCGACCTCGTCACCTGGCCCGAGAGCACCAAGACCATGCAGGAGGAGTGGATCGGCCGCAGCGAAGGCGCCGAAGTCCGCTTCGAGCTGCTGGACGGATCGGGTGACGCCCTGGAGATCTTCACCACCCGCCCCGACACCCTCTACGGCGCCACCTTCATGGTCATCGCCCCCGAGCACCCCTTCGTGTCTCGCCTCACGACGGACGCGAAGCGCGCCGAAGTGGAGGCCTACGTCGCCGCCGCCAGGAACCGCTCCGACCTGGACCGCAAGGCCGCCAAGACCAAGACCGGCGTCGCCACCGGCGGCACCGTCAAGCACCCCATCACCGGCGATCCCGTCCCCGTCTGGGTCGCCGACTACGTCCTCATGGGCTACGGCACCGGCGCCATCATGGCCGTCCCCGGCCAGGACGAGCGGGACTGGGAGTTCGCCGAGACCTTCGACCTGCCCATCCTGCGCACCGTCCAGCCCCCCGCCGACTTCGACGGCAAGGCCTACCTGGGCGACGGCCCCGCCATCAACTCGGACTTCCTCAACGGCCTGCCCGTGGCCGACGCCAAGGCGAAGATGATCGCCCACCTCGAGGCGACGGGTCTCGGCAAGAAGCGCGTCGAGACGCGCCTCCGCGACTGGGTCTTCAGCCGCCAGCGCTACTGGGGCGAACCCATTCCAATCTACTTCCCGGTGGAGACCAGCGGCGACCCCCGCAAGGGCGACGCCCACACCATCCGCTACGACCAGCCGATCCCCGTGGACGAAGCCGAGCTGCCCCTGCGCCTCCCGGACCTCGAGGACTTCAACCCCGGCGAGGATCCCGCCGGAACGCTGGCTCGCGCCGTGGACTGGCGCTTCTTCCAGAAGGACGGAAAGTGGTTCGCCCGGGAGACCAACACCATGCCCCAGTGGGCGGGATCGTGCTGGTACTACCTGCGCTTCATGGACCCGAAGAACCCGGATGCGGCCTTCTCGGCGGAGGCCGCGAAGCGCTGGCTCCCCGTGGACCTCTACGTCGGCGGCGCCGAGCACGCCGTGCTGCACCTCCTCTACGCCCGCTTCTGGCACAAGGTCCTCCAGGACGCCGGCCTCGTGGCCGTGCCCGAACCCTTCAAGCGCCTCGTGCACCAGGGCATGATCCTCGGCGAGGTGGAGTACACCGGCTTCGTGGATGCGGACGGGAACCCCGTGGCGAAGGAGGAGGCCGCTCCCGACGGCGACGGCGGCTTCAAGCACGCGAAGTCCGGCGCGCCCCTCAAGGTGCAGCGCTACGCCGAGGACCTGGTGGAGAAGAAGGGCCAGGCCACGGTGCTCAAGGCGAACCCCGCCATCGCCCTCGACGCCCGCGCCCACAAGATGAGCAAGTCGAGGGGCAACGTCATCAACCCCGACGACGTGGTGAAGGCCCATGGGGCGGACGCGTTGAGACTTTTCGAGATGTTCCTGGGCCCCCTGGAGGCGGTGAAGCCCTGGAGCACCAGCGGCATCGCCGGCGTCGCGCGGTTCCTCGAGCGCACCTGGGCCCTCGGCCAGAAGCCCATGACCGACGCCGCCCCCGAGGGCGAGCTCCTGCGCGCCCTCCACAAGACCATCCGCAAGGTCACCGAGGACATCGAGGCCCTGCGCTTCAACACCGCCATCAGCGCCCTCATGATCCTCCTCAACGACCTGGCCAAGGCCGACCCGCTGCCCAAGGCCGCGGTGGAGACCCACGTCCGGCTCCTCCACCCCTTCGCGCCCCACCTCGCCGAGGAGCTCTGGGAGACCCTCGGCCACCAGCCCAGCCTGCAGGCCGTCGCGTGGCCGACCTATGACCCGGCGCTCTGCGTGGACGAGGCCGTCACCATCGCCGTCCAGGTCAACGGCAAGGTGCGCGGCAAGGTCAGCCTCGCGCCGGACGTGGCCGAAGCCGACGCCGTGAGCGCCGCCAAGGCCGAAGAGAACATCGCCAAGTGGCTCGACGGCAAGGAGCTCGTCAAGACCATCTGGGTGCCCGGGAAGCTGCTGAGCTTCGTGGTGAAGGGGTAGGCGTCCAGGCTTCGAGTTAGGCCTCGAGTCAGGCCTCGACTCAGGCCTCGAGGCACACCCAGGCCCGGACAGGCCACGACGGTGATTGAGTGCCGTGGACCTTGACCTTCCAGGAGCACCCCGATCCACGAGGGCCGCGCTTTCCGGCCGTCGGGGATCGCGGTGCCAGAGCGCGCAGCGCTCGTCGCCCCCGCCGCCGGGCACGGCCATGAATGCCGAAGGCCGATCGGCAGTCCTGATCCCGGAGGCCTCGCGGCATAGGCCGAGATGAAGCCTCGCAGCGGAGCGCCCCAGACGGCCTTCGGCCCCGAAGCACCGCGTGCCCGGAACCGTCTCCCACCGAGCGCTGGCGCGCTCTGGCACCCGTGTCCGCCGCGAGGGGAAGGGCGCCCCTCGCGGTGGACGCGGGTGCTCCTGTTCAGGACCACCCACCAGGGCGGAGCGGCCTGCTCCCTTCCTGTCGTCGGGTCGCGGCCTGGTGATGCCACCCGGCCCGACGGAACCTGCACCCCACTCCCGTGACCTTCCGCACACCTTGCGCCGGCCGATTGTCGGGACCCTCATGCCCGTGCGAGCCTGGATCCGCATGGCTCCCACCACCCTCCCCGCCCGTCCGATCCGGCGCATGAAGCGCCGGGCGGAGCATGAGGCGCGGTCGAGCTGCGGGTCGGGCGCTCGGGGCTGAACCCCGTCGAGCCGTTCCACCTGCCGGTTGAATCGCGACCGGCCCGTCCCGCATCCGGAGATCCCATGCCCCACACCCTCATCGAACCCTTCCGCATCAAGTCCGTCGAGCCCATCCGCATGACCACCCGCGCCGAGCGGGAAGGCCTCCTCGACAAGGCGAAGCTCAACCCCTTCCTCCTCCACGCCGACGACGTGCTGCTGGACTTCCTGACGGATTCGGGCACCGGCGCCATGAGCGCGAAGCAGTGGGGCGCCATCATGGAGGGCGACGAGAGCTACGCCGGCGCCCGCTCCTTCTTCCGCCTCGAAGCCGTCATCAGGAAGCTCACCGGCTACGCCCATCTCATCCCCACCCACCAGGGCCGCGCCGCCGAGCGCATCCTTTTCGCCGTCGCGACGAAGCCCGGCGACCTGGTGCCCAACAACACCCACTTCGACACCACCCGCGCCAACCTGGAATTCGACGGCGTGGAGGCCGTGGACCTCGTCATCAAGGAGGGCCTCGATCCCCGCGATCCCCACCCCTTCAAGGGCGACATCGACCTGGACCGCCTCGGGGCGCTCCTCGAGAAGGAAGCCCACCGCGTCCCCTTCGGCATGATGACCGTCACCAACAACAGCGGCGGCGGCCAGCCCGTCTCCATGGCCAACCTGCGGGCCTGCTCCGGACTCCTGAGGAAGCACGGCAAGCCCCTGGTGCTGGACGTCTGCCGCTTCGCCGAGAACGCCATGTTCGTGAAGCTCCGGGAGCCGGGCTACGCCGACCGCAGCATCGAGAGCATCGTCCAGGAGATGTTCGGCCTCGCCGACGGCTGCACCATGAGCGCCAAGAAGGACGGCCTCGTGAACATCGGCGGCTTCATCGCGCTGAAGGACGACCGCTGGGTGGAGGCCGCCCGCAACCTCCTCATCCTCACCGAAGGCTTCCCCACCTACGGCGGCCTGGCCGGCCGCGACCTCGAGGCCCTCGCCGTGGGCCTCGAGGAGGTGCTCCACGAGGACTACCTGCGGTACCGGCTGCGCACCGCCGAGTACATGGGCGAGAAGCTCAAGGCCGGCGGCGTGCAGATCGTCGAGCCCACCGGCGGCCACGCGGTCTACCTCGACGCCAAGGCCTTCCTGCCCCACCTGAAGCCCGAGGACTACCCGGCCTGGGCGCTCTCCGCGGCCCTCTACCTCGAGGGCGGCATCCGGGGCGTGGAGATCGGCTCGGTCATGTTCGGCAAGCGCCTGGACGACGGCACGGAGACCTACCACGCCATGGAGCTGGTGCGCCTGGCCTTCCCCCGCCGCGTCTACACGCAAAGCCACTTCGACTACGCCGCCGAGGTGATCTGCGAGCTGAAGGCCAAGGCGGACACCGTGCGGGGGGTGCGCATCGGGAAGCAGAGCCGCTTCCTGCGCCACTTCACGGCGGAGTTCCGCTGGGCCTAGAACCCCGCGTTCGTGACCTGCATCAGAGACGGGCGGCCTACCTTTCCCAGTGGCGGGACGGGGCTCCCGGGGGAGCGCGCCCGTCGCTCCGGAGGATCCATGCTGCCCTTCCTGATGCTACCCGCGGTCATCCTCACCCTTCCTGCGGCCCCGGTGCCCGGCGCCGTCCAGGTCCACGCCCGGATCTGGGTCCTGAGGACCGCACCGGGTCCCGAGACCTGGGCGGCCCTCAAGTCCGCGGGCATCACCCACGTGATCAACCTCCGGCGGGACGGCGAGCCCGGCTTCGACCCGGAGCAGGAGAACACCGAACTCATGAGCCGGGAGATCACCTACGTCCGGCTGGCCATGGGCCGGACTCCCGCCGCCTCGGACCTGGACCTCTTCCGCACTGTGCTGGCCGGGCTGCCCTCCAACGCGCGGATCCTGGTCCACTGCGGCAACGGCAACCGGGCCGCCGCGGCGATGTGCAGCGCCCTCGTCCTCGACTACAAGATGGAGGAGGGCAAGGCCCTGGCCCTCGCGCGGGAGGCGGGCCTGTCCGCGCCGGAGACGGAGAAGGCCCTGCTGGCCTACCTCGCCAGGCTCCGCGGCTGAACCCCCTCAGGGCCCGGGCGAGGGCGTGAAGTTGACGCGCACCTCGAGGGCCCCCGGCACCGGCCGGCCCTCCTTGAGGGCCGGCTGGTAGGTGGAGGCGCGCAGCGCCTCGATGGCGGACTCGTTGTACCCCCAGGGCCCCGGCACGCCCTGCAGGACCGCGACCTCCGTCGGATGGCCGGCGGCGTCCACGGAGACCCGCAGCAGCACCGAGACCGGCCGGTTCCGGTGGGGGTTCAAGGGATTGGACCGGGCCCGGGCGGGGTACTGCGGCGTCACCTGGCGCAGGAGCTGGGGCCCCAGGGTCGGTCCCTCCTCGGGTTCCGGCTGGGCCCGGGCGGGCGCGGCCGCGGGCTCCGGCCGCGGCCGGGGGGCCGGCGGCTCGGCCTTGGACTCGGAAGGCGCCGGCGCCCGTTCCGGGGGCCGGGCCGGCACCAGGGCCTGGCTGCGCTTCAGCGCCGCCTCGTACTGCTGGGTCAGCTCCCGCTCCCGGGCCTGGCTCGCCTTGAGCTGGTCCTCCAGCTCCCGGCGCGCGCTGTCGGTGGGGGCCTCCGCCACCTGCTTGGCCAGGGCCTCCGACTTCGCCCGTTCCGATTCCTGGCGGACCTTCAGCGCCTCCATCTCCCCCTGGAGGCGGAGCAGGGCCGCCTCGCGGTCCTGCACCTGCCGGTCCAGGTCCCGCTCCCGGGAGCCGGTGAGCACGGCGTAGGCGAGCCAGCCCGAGGCCAGGAGGACCACCGCGGCGCCGCTGGCGTAGGGCAGGGGGTTGCGCTTCACCCGGCGCAGGGCGAGCTCCACCGGGCCCGTCGGGCTCGCCTTCACGGGCTGGCCCTCCAGGAAGCGCTGCAGCTCGTCCGCCAGGTCCTGGGCCGAGTCGTAGCGGCGGAGCACGTCCTTCTCCAGGCAGCGCTGGACCACCGCCTCCAGCTCCCGGGGGAGGTCGGGCTTCAGCTTGCGCAGGGGGAGCGCCTCCTCCTGGAGGATGCGGCGCATCATCTCCGCGGGCCCGGTGGACTCGAAGGGCAGGCGCTCCCCCAGCAGTTCGTAGAGGGTCACCCCCAGGGCGTAGACGTCCGTGTGGGGGCCGATCAGCACCGAGGGCCCCTCCACCTGCTCCGGGCTCATGTAGGAGGGCGTGCCCATCACCCGGCTGAGGCCCGTGGGCATGTCCGACAGGTCCCGGGCCAGGCCGAAGTCCATCACGTAGGCGTGGACGCTCCCCTCCGGGCTCCACTCCAGCATGATGTTGCCGGGCTTGAGGTCGCGGTGGATGATGCCCAGCCGGTGGGCGGCGTGGACCCCCAGGGCCGCCTGCCGCACCACCTCCACCCGGTCCCGCAGGTCCAGGGAGGCGGCGGCCTTCAGCAGCGTGGGGCCGTGGATGTACTGCATGCTGAGGAAGGAGACCCCCTCCTGCTCCCCGGCCTCGTAGACCTTGGCCACGTGGGGGTGGTCGATGCGGGCCTGGGACCGCGCCTCCCGGAGGAAGACCTGGCCGGCCTCCGGCAGGCCGGCGCGGAAGAACTTGAGGGCCACGGCCCGCTGGAGCTTCAGGTCCCGGGCCCGGAAGACCCAGCCCATGCCGCCTTCGCCCAGGTAGACCTCGGGCCGGTAGCGGCTCCAGTCCTCCCAGGGGAAGAGGCCGCCGGGCGGGACCTGGGCCGGGAGGGGCGTTCCGGAGACGGCGGTCTGCTGGTCCCCGAATTCCGGGTAGCGGCCCGTCACCAGGATCTGGGCCTCCCGCTCCAGGAGGGCCAGCGTCTCCAGGTCCAGCACCCCCCGGCGCACGAAGGGCCGCAGGTCCACCCCCGCCTCGTCGGCGCCCTCCCCCAGCAGGCCCCGGCGGAAGGCCAGGAGGTAGGCCGTGGTCCGGATGAGGGTCGCTTGTTCGGGCATCGCGGGGCTGGGGGTCCCCATTCTAGCCGGACCCCGGGCTGCCGGCCGGCCGCCGCATCCTCAGGCCCGGGAGGTCTGCTTCAGGCGGTCCTTGCCGCCGAAGATCTGGTCCCAGTAGACCACCACGGGGCTCGCGATGTAGATGGAGCTGTAGGTGCCCGTGATGACCCCCACGAAGATGGGGAAGCTCAGGTCCCGCAGGGCGGGACCGCCCCAGGCGAAGAGGCAGAAGGCCACGAAGAGCACCGACATGGACGTGAGGATGGTGCGGCTCAGGGTCTGGTTGATCGAGTCGTTCACGAGCTGGGTGATCGAGGCCCGCCGGTACTCGCTCTTGTGGCTGTTCTCGCGGATGCGGTCGAAGACCACGATGGTGTCGGCCATGGAGTAGCCCAGCAGGATGAGGAAGCTGGCCACCACCGGCACGCTGAACTCGAAGCCGAAGAGGATGAAGAGGCCCAGGGCCATGAGCAGGTCGTGGATGAGCGCCACGATGCCGCCCACGGCGAAGCTGGCGGTGAAGCGGAACATCACGTAGACGAGGATGGCCCCCATGGCCCAGGCCACGGCGGAAAGGGTCTTCCGCGTCCACTCGCCGGAGATGGAGGGCGAGAAGCTCTCGTTCTTCACGATGGCCATGGGGCCCAGGCGGAAGGACTTCTCGAGGTCCTGGCGCAGGACGGGCGGCAGGTCCGCCGGGAGCTGCGCGAGGACGGTGAAGATGCCCCGGTCCTCCCGCGCCTTGGTGACCTTCCCCGCGAGGGCCAGGTACTCGGCGCGCACCGCGGCCTCCTCCCCCTGCCTGCCCAGCGGATTGGCCTTGAACCACTGGTCGGAGAGATCCCCCGCCGACTCCAGGTTGAGGTCCTTCCTCGGGTCGGCGGCCGCGGGGTCCAGGGTGCGCAGGGCGCCGACGATCTGCTTGAGCTGGGCGGAGGAATCCTTCTGGTCCTGCCCCTTGCCGGCCTTCACCTTGACGGAGTAGTCCTTGGCGCCCGGGACCGTGGAGTCGTAGGCCACCACCGCCGCGTCGGCGACGCCGCCCCGGTGGAGGGCGTCACGCACCTGGTCCTGGTGGATGTCCCCGATGAACCGGACCTTCATGTCGATGCCGCCGATGAACTGCATGCCCAGCTTCACGCGGCTCTGGGAGCCCTTCCACGGGGCGGCGTAGACCAGGCAGGCCACGATGACGCCCCAGGAGAGGGCGAGGGCCAGCCCCTTCCAGCGCATGAAGTCGAAGTGGGGGAGCTTGTCGAAGATCTTCATGGGTTCCCCCTCAGACCGAGAGCGTTTTGGTGCCGGGATGCCGCTCCAGGATCCAGTCGTAGATGAAGCGGCTGATGTAGATGCTGGTGAACAAGGAGGCGACGACGCCCACCGTCAGCGAGACCGCGAAGCCCTTCACCGGGCCGGTGCCGAAGATGAAGAGGAGCAGGGCGGCGAAGAGCTGGGTGACGTGGGCGTCCACGATGGTCCAGAACACGCGGTCGAAGCCCGCCTGGATGGCCATGGGCACCGAGCGCCCGTTGGCGAGCTCCTCCCGGATGCGCTCGAAGATGAGGATGTTGGCGTCCACCGCCATGCCGATGGTGAGGGCGAAGCCGGCGATGCCGGGCAGGGTGATGGTGGCGTGGAAGCTGCCGAGCAGGCCGAGCATCACGATGACGTTCACCGTGAGGGCGACGATGGCGTTCACGCCGGACCAGCGGTACCAGACCACCATGAACACGATGATGGTGAGGAACCCGATGAGGCTGGCGATGACGCCCTTCCGGATGGAGTCCGCGCCGAGGGATGCGCCCACGGCGGACTCCTCCAGGAACTTCATGGAGGCGCGCATCGCGCCGCTCTTGAGCTTGAGCGCGAAGTCGTCGGCGTAGGCCTCGTCGAAGCCGCCGGGGCTGCTGATGCGCACCGCGGGGCTGTTGATCTTCTCCTTGGCGCTGAGCACCGAGACGATCTTGCGGTCCAGGACGAAGGCGAACTGCCGGTTCTCGTTCGCCGCGATCTCGGTGACCGCGGCGTTGGCCTCCGTGCCCGCGCGGTCCAGGCTGAAGTTCACCTCGTTGAAGCCGGTGTTGGGGTCCACGCCGCGGTGGGCGTCGGTGATGCTGCGGCCGTCGAACTGCACCTTGCTCTCCAGCAGCACCCAGCGGCGGAACTTCTCCTCCTTGGGCGCCGCGTGCGGCTTCGGGGCCCGGGGGGCCTTCGGCGCGCCCGGGGCGTGCTTCTCCTCCTCGGGCTCGGGGATCAGCTCCGTGTCCGGCGGGAGCTGGCCCTTGTAGTAGTCCAGGGCCTGCTCCTTGGAGCTGAAGTAGATCACCGGGGCCTTGGCCAGCAGGCGCAGCTCCAGGCGGCCCGGGGTGGACAGGAGGCCCTTGATGCGCTCGCGCTCGGCCTCGCCGACGCCCGGCAGCTCCACCACGATGCGGTTCCCCTCCGGGCCGCTGGGGGTGATCTCGGGCTCGGCCACGCCGAACTGGTTGATGCGGTTCTCGATGATCTGCAGGGCGCGCTTGGAGGCGTCGTCCTTGAGGTAGGTCTTGTAGGTGTCCTTCTGGACCGCGGTCGCCGTGGCGCCCTGGACGTCGAAGCGGTAGTTGCCGAAGGACTCGAGGGCCTTCTCCACGGCGGCCTTCTGGTCCGCGGGCAGGCCCGAGATGGCCACCTTGTCGCCCGCCACCACCGCCACGGCCTCCTTGAAGCCCTTCTGGCGGAGCCGGTCGGCGATGCTGCCCGCGGCGTCCTTCAGGTCGCTCTCCAGGGCCTCGTGCTGCTGCACCTCGAGCTCGAAGTGCACGCCGCCCCGGAGGTCCAGGCCCAGCCGGACCTTCGAGAGGGGGATGAAGAAGTAGGCGCAGGCCCCGCAGATCAGCAGGGTGACGACCAACCGCCAGAGGGTCCGCTTGCTCACGGGCGCTCCTTTCAGGGGCTTTGGGCTTCGGGCTTTGGGCTCTGGTTCAGGACGAGGCGCTCGGGATCGGGCCAGCGCTGTTTCGTCTTGGCCAGAGCCCCGAGCCTAAAGCCCAGAGCCTGGATTCAGTTCTGGGTCTCGGGCTCGCCGGCGAGGGCCACGACGGCCTGCCGCTTGGCCTTCACGACGTTGCTGCCGAGCTTCAGGTAGATGACCTTGGGGTCCTTCTCGTCCACCCGCTCGATGGTGGCGTAGAGGCCGGAGGCCAGCACCACCTCGTCCCCGCTCTTCAGCTTGGAGAGCCGCGCCTCCATCTCCTTCCGCTGCTTGCCCTGGGGCCGGAGGATGAGGAAGTAGAAGAGGAGGCCCATGCCGACCAGGGGCATGAGGGTGACCCAGGCGGGCTGCTGGGCTTGGGCTTGCAGAAGGGCGAAAGGCATTCAGGGCTCCTCGGTGTTCCAGAGTTCCCGCGTGCGGCGGGCGAAGTCCGGGAACCGCCCCTCCAGCAAGGCCTGGCGGCCCGCGCGGGTCAATTGGACAGTGTAGCTCAGGTTGTGGATGGAGTTGAGCGTGGATGCCAGCAGCTCCCCGGCCCGGAAGAGGTGGTGCAGGTAGGCCCGGGAAAAGGTGCGGCAGGTGTAGCAGGCGCAGTCGGGGTCGGCGGGCAGGTCCGCCTCCCGGTGCCGGGCGTTCTTGATGTTGAGCTTGCCCCGGGAGGTGAGCAGGCGGCCGTGGCGGGCCTCCCGGGTGGGGAGCACGCAGTCGAAGAGGTCCACGCCCTGGCCCATGCCGAAGAGGAGGTCCTCCGGCGCGCCCACGCCCATCAGGTAGCGGGGGCGGTCCGCGGGCAGCTCCCGCACGAACTCCGCGAGGGTGGCGTTCATGGCCTCCTTGGGCTCGCCGACGCTGAGGCCGCCGACCGCGAAGCCCTGGAAGGGGGCCCGGGCGTCCAGCTCCAGGATCCGCTCGAGGTGCTGCCGCCGCAGGTCGAGGTGGGTGCCGCCCTGGTTGATCGCGAAGAGCCCCTGGTGGTCCTGGAGCGGGATGGCCCGGCAGCGCGCCAGCCACCGGGTGGTGCGGGCCATGGAGGCCTCGAGCTTCCCGCGCTCCAGCCGCCCCGGCGGGCATTCGTCCAGGGCCATGACGATGTCCGAGCCGAGGTTGCGCTGGATCTCCATGCTGCGCTCGGGGCTCAGGAACTGGGGCGAGCCGTCGATGTGGCTCGCGAACGTCACCCCTTCCTCACGGATGCTGCGCAGCGATGACAAAGAGAAGACCTGGAAGCCGCCGCTGTCGGTGAGGATGGGACCGGGCCAGGCCATGAAGCGGTGGAGGCCGCCGAGCTTCGCCACGAGCGCGTCGCCGGGCCGCAGGCCGAGGTGGTAGGTGTTGCCCAGGACCACCTCCGGCCCGATCTCCGCGAGCTGGGCGGGCGTCACGCCCTTCACCGTGCCCTGGGTGCCCACGGGCATGAAGGCGGGCGTGCGCACGGTCCCGTGGGCGGTGCGGAAGCTCCCCGCCCGGGCGGGGGAGGGGCCGGGAAGCGATTCAAAGAGGAAGGCGAAGTCCGCGGGTTGTGACGCTGTGATGACAAACCTCCAAATTTTCGCTCCGCCGGTCACCCTTCCCTCACGGCTCCCGGGGGGGATGTCATATCGGTGGAAATTCTTGCAAAGCGAGCAGGAATCAGGGGTTCCGGTGACTTTCGTTCCTTGACGGCGCAGGACCCGCTTGTCATCTTAGCCGTCGGGCTTGCCCCAGATCTTTATCCTTTCCCGGAGCCGTCACGGCATCGCGCCGTTTCGGCTCCAGTTCTTTTCACCCGGATCTTCCATGGGAGTCCCATGAGTACACCAGATCCCAAGAAGGCCGCGCCGGCCAAGCAGGAGACCCTCGAGGACCTGGTCTACCAGCCCTCGATCTCCGCGGGCCACCGCGAGCTCGCACGGGGCAATCCGCTGGTCACGATTCCGTTGACCCTGGCCCTCTACGGCACCTTCAGCTACACCACCTACTACTTCGCGAAGAACACGGAAGTGGGCAAGAAGGTGCTGAAGACGGTGGGCGTGGACCTCACGGAGACCATGGAGGCGCCCCCGCCGCCGCCGCCGCCTCCCCCGCCGCCGCCCCCGCCCCCGCCGGCGGCCTCCTCCCGGGCCGAGGCCCCCAAGGAGGAGAAGGTCGAGCCCGGCAAGGAGGTCATTCCCGAGACCCCGAAGGAGCTGCCCAAGGAGGACCGCTCCTCGCAGTCCGCGGGCGGCCAGGCCGGCGGCGTCCCCGGCGGCGTGGTCGGCGGGGTGGTCGGCGGCGTCAAGGGTGGCGTGGTCGGCGGCGTGGTCGGCGGCACCGGCAAGGTGGTGGACTTCGACTTCGCCAACGTGAAGATCAAGTACCAGCCCCCGGCGCCTCCGTACCCGCCCCTCGCCAAGATCGCGAAGATCCAGGGCACGGTGATCGTCGAGATCACCATCGGCCCCGACGGCGTGCCCACCCAGGCGGTCGCCAAGGAAGGCCCGCCGCAGCTCCGGCCGGCCGCCGAGTCCTACGCCATGCAGTGGCGCTTCGAGCCGGCCCTGCTGAACGGCGTGCCCCAGTACGCGCGCTTCAAGCTCACCATGCCCTTCCGCCTCCGCTGAGGACGCCCGTCCCGGCGCCCTGGATCCCCTCAACCCGAATCCCACACCCACACAAGGAAACCCCATGAACCCCTTCGCCGTCCTGAACCTCGGCCTCCTCGAGGGCGACGCCTTCTCGATCCTGAACATCTGGAAGGAAGCCTCGATCTTCAACAAGGGCATCATCCTCATCCTGCTCGTGCTCCTGGTGCTGCAGATCTACACCGCCGTCGAGCGCTTCGTGATGTACGCCGGCTCCAACTCGGCCTCCGAGAAGTTCCTCAAGCTCTTCATGGACACCCTGCGCCGCGGCGACTTCGAGGCCGCCAAGCGCGCCGCCACCACCCACAACAAGTCCCACGTGGCCCTCGTGCTCAAGCACGGCCTGGACATCTTCCAGTACGAGAAGCAGCTCAAGTCCATGAACCCGAACCACGACGTGATCCAGCCCGTGGAGCGCGCCATCTCCCGCGGCACCGCCGAGGTCACCGAGCTGCTCAAGAAGGGCATGGGCTCCCTGGCCACCATCGGCGCCCTGTCCCCCTTCGTGGGCCTGCTCGGCACCGTGGCCGGCATCATCAAGGTGTTCGCCGACCTGAAGACCAAGGGCGCGGGCGACATCAACGCGCTGGCCGGCTCCATCGGCGAGGCGCTGGGCACCACCGCCCTCGGCCTCATCGTCGCCATCCCGGCCGTGTGGTTCTACAACCTGCTCACCAACAAGCAGGACCAGGTGATCACGAACATCAACAACGCCGCCTCCCAGATGATCGACGAGTTCATCCGCCGCGAGAGCCAGGCCTGATCCTTCCACCCCGTTCCGGGGGCCGTCCCTGAGGCCGGTCCCCGGTTCCTTACCCCAAGGAGGTCGCCATGGATGCAGGCGGCAAGCAGGGCGGAGTGAAGTCGGACATCAACGTCACCCCCCTGGTGGACATCGTGCTGGTGCTGCTGATCATCTTCATCGTGATCACGCCCGCCGTGAACGACAGCGTGAAGCTGCCGCTGGCGAAGCACAGCCCCAAGGTCGAGAAGACCCCCGGCGCCAAGTACATCACCCTGTACTTCAACGCGCGCCACAACGACAAGGGCGAGTACCTCGAGCCGGGCGTCATCTCCTGCGACGACTCCGACGCGAAGGGCCAGACCTTCAAGATCGACACGCCCGACGCCAAGCAGAAGCTCGTGGACTTCGTGAACCGCAGCGTGTCGTCCCTCGACGACAAGCGCGTCTTCGTGAAGGCTGACGCGGACCTGCCCTTCAAGTACATCAACGCGCTCTTCCAGGTGTGCCGCGAGGGCGGGGCCGACGAGGCCTCCATCGTGACCAGCGAGGAGAAGAAGAAAGATGAGGGGGCCAAGTAATGGACGCCGGTGGAGCTAAAGGCAAGGCCAAGTCGGACATCAACGTCACCCCGCTCATCGACATCGTGCTGGTGCTGCTGATCGTCTTCATCGTCATGGTGCCCGGCCTCACCAAGGCCGCGAGCGTGATCGTCCCCCAGGTGATCACGACCACGACGCCGCCCAAGATCGACGAGTCGAACCCGCCCGTCGTCATCTCGGTCACCCAGGACGGGAAGTTCATGCTCCAGTCCAAGGAGATCGAGGTGGCCACCCTCGCCGACGAGCTGGTCCCCGTGATCAAGCTCATGCCCCTGGACGGCCGCAAGGTCTTCCTGAAGGTGGACGAGGACATGCGCTTCCAGCTCGCGGTGGACGCCCTGGACCAGGTGCGCATCGCCAGCGAGCGCGTGAAGAAGGACACGGCGGCGAACCCCGCCTTCAATGGATTCATGGGGAGCGACACCAAGGTCGCCATCTCCATCAAGCGGCGCTGAGCGTCCGCCCCCGCACCGCGAAGGCGCCCGTCAGGGCGCCTTTCGCGTTCAGGGCCGGCCGTGACGTTCGCGCGACGGGCGGGGTCTTCGTCACGGCGGAATTCACGCGGCCGTGATGGCGCGTGACACGCCGCGGCGCCACCTTCCGGGCACACCCAGCCCCGGAGTCCGCCATGAGCCCCCAGGCCCGCGCCCTGCGCCGCGACATCAACGTCACGCCCCTCGTGGACATCGTCCTCGTCCTGCTCATCGTGTTCATCGTGATGGTGCCGGTGCTGACGCGGAAGCACGACGCCGCGCTGCCCCGGGAGGGCGAGGGCGCCGCCCCCGGCGCGCCCCTGGTGCTCACGGTCCTCAAGGGCGGCGGATTGAAGCTCCAGCGGGAGCCCCTGGAGGCCGAAGCCCTCGTCGCCCGCCTCGCCGAGGCCCTCCGCCGCCAGCCCGCCGACGGCCGCAAGGTCTTCGTGAAGGTGGACGGCGACCAGCCCTTCCAGCGCACCGTGGACGCCCTGGACCTGGTGCGCCGCGCCTCGGACAAGGTGAAGCGGGAGGGTGATCCCGACGCGGTGGCGGCGGTGTCGTTGGCGAAGGATTCCTAGGCCGCCCGAAGATCAGGTGCGGGACCCGATTCAGGGAGGCGGGATGGAACGATCGCAAGGCAGAGCGTTCGAAGGTCCGCCCTTCGTGCCCGGCGGCATGAGCCGATGACGCTTCGCGTCTGGCACCTCGATGTCCGAGCGCCGGAAGACGCGGCGCTCGGACATCGAGGTGCTCTTGAACTGCCTCCCATCGGCCGGGTTCCGGACGAACCCATCGTTGCCTTGTTGCCCTATTGCAGGGACTGGACGCGCCGCCCGCATCGCCACATCCCGACGGTGTTGACCTTCCAAAGGTGCTTCGACCGGGCACGGCTCGCGGTGTGTGCGAGCCGTGCCCGATCGAAGCGCAAGCGAGCGCAGCGAGCAAACCAGGCCGGTTCCGGAACCCGTCCAGGATCCGCCTCCCAGCCCCGCCGCTACGGGTTGTACGCCCCCTGCGGCACGTTCAGCCCGCTCGTGTGGAACACGCGCGTGAGATCCTTCCCCCGGAACCCCGCCGCGCGCTCGGCGGCCTCCAGGTGGTCCAGGAGCTGGGAGAAGTTCTCGCCGCCGGGCACGACGGGCACGCCCAGGTCGGCGGCGAGTTGGTCGAGGGTCATGTCGTCCAGGAAGGCGCCCTCGGCCCGGGCCACCTGGCCGTGGAGCGTGTACTGGTCCGTGGGCCCCGTGTGGGTGCGCAGGCTGGCGCTGGGCACCACCACCGCGTCCACCGGCCCGTGCGCCTCGCGGTCCGCGTGGGCGGCGTACTTGAGGTCCGCGCCGCACAGCAGCCCGGCCACCGTGACGGGATCGCCGAAGCTGAGGTTGCGCGCCGCGGCCACCCGGAGGCAGGAGCCGGTCTCGCGGTTCAGCCGCGCGGCCTCCCGGGCCAGGACGGGCGCGAAGCTGGCGCCGGTGAGGAGCAGCACGCTGCGGCCCCGGAAGCGCGCGGCCTTCGGCGTGCGCAGGAAGCGCTTCGTCTGCTCCAGGAAGCGCCGCACCATGCCCACGCCGTTCTCGAGCTGGGCCCAGCTCCGGGAGTAGAAGGCCCGGCCGGGCACCTCCACCCCGGCGCGGGTGAACCACTCGTCGGCCAGGAGGAGCCAGGGCTCGCCCTCGTTCAGGGCCGCGTGGCGGCGCACCTCCGGCGTCCAGGCCTCCACCCAGGCCCTCGCGAAGGCCGGGTCCACGTCCGGGATATCGGGCAGCCCGTCGCGGTGGGCGGTGAGGCCCACGGGCACGCAGGAGAGGGACAGGACGCCGCCCTTGCCGGCCCAGGGCCCCTCCGTCTGGAAGGCCCGGCGCGCCCACAGCTCGTCGAGGGTCTTCTTCCAGACCCAGCCGTCGTTGAGGCCGGGCACCAGCACCACCTGGGTGTGCACGTCGATGCCGCCCTCCAGCAGGCGGTCGATCTTGCGCAGGACGTCGCCCTCCCGCGGGTTGCCCACCAGCCGCACCCGCACCTCCGGGTCCGTCGCGTGCACCGAGACGTGGATGGGGGAGAGCCGCTCGCGCACGATGCGGTCCAGCTCCGCGTCGTCGCTGCTGGAGAGCGTGCTGAAGTGGCCGTAGAGGAAGGAGAGGCGGATGTCCTCGTCCTTGAGGTAGAGGCTCTTCCGGAAGCCCTTGGGCATCTGGTGCACGAAGCAGAAGACGCAGTTCTGCTTGCACACCTTCACCTCGTCGGCGGCCAGGTCGAGGCCCAGGCCGTCGCCGCCGTTCTCCACCACGGCCTCGAAGCCGCCGCCGTCCGGGCGCTGCACCTTCAGGGTCGAGACGTCCTGGAGGCTGAGGAGGAACTGGTAGTTGAGCTGGTCCAGCACCTTCTCGCCGTTGATCTCCAGCAGGACGTCGCCGGCCCGGATGCCCGCGCCTTCGGCCAGCCCCCCGGGCTCCACCGAGATCACCTGCACGCCTTTCTGGGCCATCGCGCTCCGCCGGACCTTCCAGTGTGGGGGGCCCGGAGGGGCCCGGCAAGCGTCGAGGACGGGGTTCAGCCCCCGCCGGGCAGGGCGGCCAGGGCCTGGCGGGCGCGCTCCCAGGCCGCGGCGAGCTCGTCCATGCGCCCGGCGAGGGCCCCGAAGTCCCCGGACTCGGCGCGCAGCTCCAGCTCGGCGCAGAGCTCGGAGAGCTGCCGGGCCCCGAGGGTGGCGCTGTTGGACTTCAGGTTGTGGAGGTGGCGGGCGGCCAGGACGCCGTCCCGGCGTTCGAGGGCCTCCTGCACCCCCTCCAGGCGCCGGGGGCCATCCTCGAGGTAGTCCCGCACGAGGTCCTGGACCCAGCCGTCGGCCCCCGTCGGATCCAGGGCGCGCAGCCCGGCCAGGGTCTGCTCGTCCAGGGTCCGGACCTCGCCCACGGGGCCCTCTTCCTCCGGGAGCGGCGTCTCGAGGTCCCCCAGCCAGTGGTCCAGGACGCCCTTCAGGATCTCGGGCCGCAGGGGCTTCGAGAGGTAGCCGTCCATGCCCATGGCGAGGCACTTCTCCCGGGTCCCGCCGAGGGCGCTGGCGGTGAGGGCGATGATGGGCGTGTGGCGGCCCTCCGTCTCCTTGGCCCGGATCTCCCGGGTCACCGCGAAACCGTCCAGCCCCGGCATGTTGCAGTCGAGGAAGACCAGGTCGTAGCTGGTGCGGTCCATGGCCGCGAGGGCCTCGTAGCCCCCTCCCGCGAGGTCCGCGGCGAAGCCGAAGGAGGCGAGCATGGACTTCGCGACCCGGAGGTTCATGGGGTTGTCGTCGGCCACCAGGATCCGGCAGTCGGAGCGCCGGGGAAGGAGCTGGGCCACCGGGCCCGTCTTGAGCACCACGGGGGCCTCGCCGGGGGCCGCCGCCAGGAGGCGGCGCAGGGCCTCCCGCAGCCGCCCCCGGCGCACGGGCTTCAGGGTGATGAGGGTGCGGGGCAGGGCCAGCTCCTGCTCGGCCTGGGTCAGCCTCGGCGTCGGGGCCAGCAGCAGCAGGGGCAGCTCGGGGTCCTCGGCCGCCCCCCTCAGGGCGAGGAGGAAGGGGCGCTCCTGGGCTTCGGGCAGGTCCAGGTCCAGGATGACCAGGTCGTAGGGCGCGCGGCGGGCCTTCGCCTCCGCGAGCCGCCGGGTCATCTCGTAGGCGCTGGACGCGGTGTCGGGAGCGATGCCCCAGCGGTGCAGGAGGTAGCCGAGCCCCTCGAGGGTGGCGGGGAAGGGGCTGCCGGCGAGGATGCGCAGGGCGGGCGGGAGGTCCCCGGGGAGCCCGGCCGGGGCCGCCTCGGCGGGCTCGAAGGGGATCTCCACGGTGAAGGTGCTGCCCACCCACGGCGTGCTGGCCACGCCGATCTCGCCGCCCATGAGGTCCGTCAGCCGCTTGCAGATGGCGAGGCCGAGCCCGGTGCCCCCGAAGCGGCGGGAGGTGGAGCTGTCGGCCTGGGTGAAGGCGTCGAAGACGAGGGGCAGGGCGTCCTCGCTCATCCCGATCCCCGTGTCCGCCACCTCGAAGCGGATGCGCCGGCGCTCCCCGTCGCCCTCCCGCGGCTCGGCCCGGGAGACGCGCAGGGTCACCGTGCCCCGCTGGGTGAACTTGATGGCGTTCCCCAGGAGGTTGTTGAGGATCTGCCGGAGGCGTCCGGGGTCGCCCCGATGGTCCTCGGGGACGTCCGGGGGCATCACGCAGGCGAGCTCCAGGCCTTTGCGCTGGGCGTTCTCGGAGAGGAGGGCCAGGCTGTCCTCGATCTCCACGCCCAGGCGGAAGGGGATCCGCTCCAGCTCGATCCGGCCGGCCTCGATCTTGGAGAAGTCCAGGACGTCGTTGAGGAGGGTGAGCAGGCTCTCCGCGCTGCTCAGCACCGTCCCCGCGTACTCCCGCTGGGTCTCGTCCAGGGGCGTGCGCAGCAGCAGCCCCGACATGCCGATGACGCCGTTGAGGGGCGTGCGGATCTCGTGGGAGATGGTGGCCAGGAACTCCGACTTCATCCGCGTGGCGGTGAGGGCCTCGTCCCGGGCCTCCGCCAGCTCGCGGGTGCGCTCGGCGACCTTGGCCTCGAGCTCCTGGTTGGCCTCGCGGAGATGGCGCAGCCGCCGCCGGAGGAACCAGAGCACCAGGGCCCCCGCGAGGAGCGCGTAGAGGGTCCGGGCCCACCAGGTGTGCCACCACGCGGGCCGGACGGTGAAGCCCAGGCTGCGGGGCCCGGTCTCGTTGCCGAAGGCGTCGCGGCCCCAGACCTTGAAGGTGTAGGACCCGGAGTGCAGCGTCGGGTACTCCACCTTCCCGTCCGGCATCCAGGCGCCGGGCTCGGCGTCGAGGCCCACGAGCTGGACCCGGTAGCGGTTGTCCCGCTCGCGCTCGTAGCTCAGGAGGGCGAACTCGAAGCGGAGGTGGTCCTGGCCGTGGGGGAGCTCCGCGCCGTCCCGGAGGGGGTGCTGGCCCTCGTGGAGGGTGGTGCCGGTGAGGTAGAGCGGCTTGGGTTCGAGGTCCTGGAACTCCAGGGCGGGGTCCAGCACGGCGGCGCCCGCCACGGTGCCCGTCCAGATGCGCCGGCGGGCGTCCACGAAGGTGGAGCCCTGGGTGCAGCCGTTGCTGGGCAGGCCGTCGCCGGTGGTGAAGGTGTGGGACGTGTAGTCCTTCGGGTAGGGCTGCCCCGTGGGCGACAGCCGCGTCACGCCCTTCAGGGTGAAGACGTAGACCCGCCGCTGGTCGTCCTCCTCCACGCGGTAGCCCGTGTCGCTGGGCACGAGGCCGCTGCCGGCGGAGCCGTAGTGGCTCCAGCCGCGCTCGGGGCGGTCCAGGTCCAGGCGGCTGGTGCCTCCGCCCTGGCTCGTCACCCAGAGGCTGCGCGTGCCGGCGGGACTGGCGAGCTCCTTGACGTCGGAGATGCGCAGTCCCGGGATCTCCGAGGTCGGATAGCGGTGCCAGACGCCGGTGCCGAGGTCCAGCCGGGAGAGGCCGCCGCCCCGGGAGCCCACGAACAGCACCGGCCGGCCGGCCCGGTCGAGGCTCTCGTGCACGCAGGTGACGAAGTTGCCCCCCAGGCCGTCCCGTTCGGTGTAGACCCTGACCGTGCCCCCCGACTCGCGCACGAGGCCCTGGCGGGTGCCGATCCAGAGGACGCGCTTCCCCGCCTCCCGGGTGGTGGCGAGGGCGTAGATCCAGGTGTCGGGCAGCGCGCGGTTGTGGGGCCACGCCGTCCAGCGCCCGCCCTTCAGCACGTAGAGGCCGCGGTCCCGGAAGCCCGCCCAGAGCGCCTCCTGGCCCTCCTCCTCGGAGCGGTGCAGGGCCATCACCGCCTTGGCCGGGGCCCCCTCCAGCGTGTCGACGACGTTCCATTTCCCGTCCCGGAGGCTGGCGAGCCCGCCCCCGAGGGTCCCGAACCAGAGGGTGCCGTCCCTCGTCTCCTGGATCGCGAAGACCACGTTCTCGGGGAGGCCCGAGAGGGTGGTGAAGCTGAGCCACTTGCCGAGGGTGAGGCGGGCCAGGCCCGCGAAGGTGCCCACCCACAGGGACTGCACCTGGCCGGCGTGCCTCACCGCCAGGCTGCGGACCACGTTGCTGGGCAGGGCGTTCCGGGTGTCGAACACGGTCCACTGCCCGCCCTCGAAGCGGGCGAGGCCGCCCTCGGTGCCGGCCCAGACCACGGTCTCGCCCCGGACGTTGCGGGTCTTGGCGAGGCGGAAGGCGTAGGGGTTCACCAGCCCGGTCCGCTCGTCCCAGCGCTCCCAGGTGCCGGCGGCGGAGCGGCGGGCGACGCCCCGCTCGGTCCCGATCCAGAGGGACCGCGAAGGCCCCTCCCCGGTCTCCAGGAAGGCGAAGACGTTGTCCGTGGGCAGGCCGTAGTCGGCGCGGTCGAGGACGGTCCAGCGGCCCCGCTCCAGGGCCAGCGCGCCGCGGTCGGTCCCGATCCACAGCCGGGCGGTCCCGTCCTCGGCGGTGGCGGGGTGGAGGGCGTGGACGCGGCTGAGGGGCCGGCCGGGGGGCGCGGGCTGGGGGACGATGCGGCCGTCCCGGATCATCACGAGGCCGTGCTCCTGGGTGCCCGCCCAGACCACCGGCCGCCCCGCCTCGTCCACGCCTTCGGCGATGGCGATGCACTGGGCGTCGGGGAAGCCCTCCGGGGGGCCGAAGGAGGTCCAGGCGCCGTCCTTGTAGTGCTGCAGGCCGTCGCCGCGGGTGCCGAACCAGTGGCTCCCGTCCGAGGCCGCCAGGTGGGCCACCACCCAGGAGGAGCGGGTGGGGCGCGGCATGGGCAGCACCTCGAAGGCCTTGCCGTCCCAGCGCACCGCGCCGTCCTGGGTGCCCGCCCAGAGGTAGCCCTCGCGGTCGAAGGTGATGCTCTCCACGGAATTCTGGGGCAGGCCGTCCCGGTCGTTGTAGACGCGGATGGGGAGGCGGCCGTAGCGCAGGGGGTCCGTGGCCGGGGCGGCGGCGAGGCCCGCGGCCAGGCAGAGCCCCGCCAGCAAGGCCCGGAGGAGCCTTCCTGCGGAGCCTGGGAACTGGATCGCCACGGCGGGTCTCGGAAGTGGTGAAAACACTACGCCCTCGCGGGGCGGGTCCGCAATGGTCCGCTGCCCTTCAACCCTGGACGATGCACGGGATGCGGTCGTGGATGTCCTGGGCGAAGTCGCCGGTGGCGGCCTCGGTGACCACGTAGAGGGGCGTGCCGGGGGCCTTGTCGAGGCGCAGGCAGAGGATGCCGGTGCCGGGCTCCAGGTCGAACCACCAGCTCTTCCGCCGCGGGTCCTTCTCCATCCAGCGGAGGGGATGGATGACCACCTGCACGGGGTCCCACCGCGTCCAGTAGGCCTTGCCCAGGCTCTCGGCCCGGGCCCAGCCGCCCTCGGGCCAGGCCCCCGGCTCCTCCTTCCGCCGCCCCCAGGGCAGCCAGAGGTCCGAGTCGGCGTCCACCTGCAGCGCCGCCTTCGGCGACGGGAAGAAGACCCGCACCGCCTCCACCCCCGCCCCCGCGCCGCGCACGCCCTCGATGAGCTCCGGCTGCGTCAGCCGGGCCGCCCGCTTCTGGAACTCCAGGCCGCCGCACATGGGGACAGTGTGGCGTGAAAGACGAAGCCCCCGGAAGGCCTGGGGCGTCGGGATCCGGCAGGAGGCGCGCTCAGTGCACGCCGGCGGACATGCGCTTGATGACGGGGCTGAGGGCCAGGAGGATGAGGGCCATCACCGTGGTGATGCCGAAGAGGCCGCCGAAGAGCACCGCGGGCTTCAGGTGGTCGCTGAAGCCGCCGGCGAGGCCCGCCAGCAGGTTCCCGGCGCCGATGGCGAAGAAGAAGACCCCCATCATCAGGCCGGAGAAGCGCGCCGGAGCCAGCTTCGACACCGTGCTCAGCCCCACGGGGCTGAGGCAGAGCTCGCCGATGGTGTGCAGCAGGTAGACGCCGATGAGCCAGTTGGGGGAGACCTTGAGGGCCGGGTCGGCGGTGTAGGCGAGGCTGGGCGGCACGAGGAGCAGCATGCCGGCGCCCACGAAGAAGAGGCCGAGGGTGAACTTGAGCGGGCTGCTGGGCTGCTTCGCGCCCATGGCCACCCAGAGGAAGCTGAAGGCCGGGGCGAGGATCATCAGCCAGGCGCTGTTCACGCTCTGGAACCAGCTCGAGGGGAAGGTCCAGCTCCCGAAGGCGCAGCGGGTGTGCTCGTCGGCGAAGAGGTTGAGGGTGGTGCCCGCCTGCTCGAAGACGAAGAAGAAGCCCATGATGAAGAAGACGAGGATGGCCACCACCCACATGCGGCCCCGCTCCTCGGAGGTCAGGGGCGGCAGCTCCTCCTTGATCTCGCCCGAGGCGCCGAGCTTCGAACCGGGCACCTTGCCGATCTCGCCCAGGGCGTTCTGGCGGAGGAGGAACTGGGCGATGCCGCAGAGCATCGCGACGCCCGCCATGGCGAAGGCCAGGCGCCAGCCGTTGAAGCTGCCGAGGCCCAGGTTGCCCAGCATGTCCACGAACTTGGGGTCCTGGGCGAAGTAGCCCAGCACCAGCGGGGCGATCAGGGCGCCGATGTTGATGCCCATGTAGTAGATCGTGTAGCCCGCGTCCTGCTTGGGGTCGTTCTTCTCGTAGAGCATGCCCACGAGGCTGGTGCAGTTGGTCTTCAGGAGGCCGGTGCCGAAGGCGATGGCGGTCAGGCCCGCGTAGAACAGGGGACGCGGCCCTGCGGCGAGGCCGAACTCCCCCGCTGCGATCAGGATGCCGCCCACCCAGACCGCCTTGCGGTAGCCCAGGAAGCGGTCGGCCATCCAGCCGCCGGGGACGCTGAGGGCGTAGACGAAAAAGGTGTAGAGGGCATAGACCACGCCCGCCGCCTTCAAGGAGAGGCCCAGGCCGCCGGAGGCCTCCGGCAGCCGCATGTAGAGCAGGAGCAGGGCGCGCATGCCGTAGTAGCTGAAGCGCTCCCACATCTCGGTGAAGAAGAGCGGGTTCAGCCCCTTCGGATGCGTCCGCAGGCCGAAGAGGCCGTAGCCCACCAGCACGGCCCACAGCGCGAGGACCACGAGGAGAGGCTTGAGGGCGGCGAAGGTGCCTCCGGGGGCCTGCTGAAGCAGCAGGGAAGGGGCGGACTGGATCAGCTCGAGCATCCGGACTCCTGGGGGGACAACCCGCCATTATGGCGCGGAAAGGCCCGGAAACACGAGGTTTTCCGGGCCTTCGCGGGGTCCGGACGGCCCCCGGTTTAATCCCATCCGCCCCTGGGGGGAATCGAGACTATAAATTCCGCTTCAGGAAGTCCCACATCGCGTTCATGCGGGACCACACGTGCTGGGGCGCCCGCGGGCCGTGGTCGGAGCCGGGGTAGAGCTGCAGCTCGTAGGCCTTGCCGGCCTTCTGGAGGGCGTCGATGAGCTGGATGGTGTTCTGGGGATGCACGTTGTCGTCCACGGTGCCGTGCATGATGAGGATCTTCCCGTTGAGGTCCTTGGCCGCCTTCAGCACGGAGCTGGCGTCGTAGCCCTTCGCGTTCTCCGTGGGCAGGCCCATGTAGCGCTCGGTGTAGATGCTGTCGTAGAGCCGGAAGTCGGTGACCGGCGCGCCGACGAAGCCGATCTTCCAGGCCTTGGAGTGCGTCATGGCGAAGGCGGTGAAGTAGCCGCCGTAGCTCCAGCCCTCCAGGGCGACGCGGTCCATGTCCGCCCAGCCCTGGGCCTTCAGCCAGGCCAGGCCGTCCAGCTGGTCCTCCAGCTCCTGGGCGCCCAGGTTGCGCCAGACGCCGTGGGCCGAGGCGATGCCCTTGGCCGACGCGCTGCGGTTGTCGCAGACCCAGACCACGAAGCCCTGCTGGGCGAGGAACTGGTACCAGAGGTTGTCCCGGCCGAAGGCGTCCCGCACCTGCGGCGCCGCGGGCCCGCCGTAGACGTGCTGGAACACCGGGTACTTCCTGGCCGGGTCGAAGTCCGGCGGCAGCACCAGCATGGTCTCCATGGGGAAGCCGTCCCTCGTCTTCACCTGCTGGTACTTCACGGCGCCCAGCTTCAGGGCCTTGAAGGCGTCGGTGACCTTGGCGTCCACGGTGCGCAGCAGCTTGCCGGCGCCGTCGAAGAGGTCCTGGCGGGGCAGCACGCCGCGGCTGCTCCAGGTGTCGAGGAACGCCGAGAAGGCGGGGTTGAAGCGGACGGCGTGGGAGCCGGGCTCGGCGGTGAGCCGCGTCAGGCCCGCGTTCGGCGCCTTGCCCTTGAGGTCCACCCGGTAGGCGTCCTGGCCGATGGGACTGCGCTCCGTGCCGCTGAAGTAGACCTTGCCGGCCTTCTCGTCCACGCCGTGGAAGGCCTTCACCTCCCACGCGCCCGCGGTGACCGCGCCGACGAGCTTGTAGTCCGCGTCGTAGCGGTAGAGGTGCTGCCAGCCCGTGCGGCTGGACTCCCAGAGGAAGCCGCCGTCCTTCAGGAAGACCGGCAGGGGCAGCCGCTCCTGCCAGGCCTTGCCGGTCTCCTTGACGACCGACGTCACGCCTTGGCCGTCAAACATCACGAGGTCCAGCCAGGTCTGCACCCGGTCCTGGATCGAGGCCAGCAGGCGGCCCTTGGGATCCCAGCCCACCTGCACGATCAGCGTCTCCTGGCCCGGGTAGGGATCCTTTATCCAGGTGGTGTGGCCGTCCAGGTCCACCACGCCCAGGGTCGCCACGGGGTTGGGGTCCCCCACCTTCGGGTAGCGCGCCTGGAGCAGCTTCTGGGGCTGGGTGCGGTCGTCCACCAGGGTGAAGGTGGGCACCTTGGTCTCGTCGAGGCTGAGGTAGGCGAGGCGCTTGCTGTCCGGCGCCCACCAGTAGCCCTTGAAGGTGCCCCGGCCGTAGACCTCCTCCTGGTAGACCCAGTCCAGGCGGCCGTTGAAGCGGTTCGCGTCGCCGCCGGTGGTGAGGCGCGTCTCCTTGGCGTCGGCGGTGGTGACCACGTAGAGGTCGTTGCCCCGCAGGAAGGCCACGCGGCTGCCGTCGGGGCTGAAGGAGGCCTCGTCCTCGCTCCCGGGCGCGTTCGTGAGCCGCCGCGCGGCGAGGCTTCCCAGGTCCACGAGGTAGAGGTCCTCGGCCACGTCGGCGAGGAAGGCCGAGCGGTCCTCGTTCCAGGTGAAGGCCCCGCGCCCCAGGGCCTGCTTGGCGGCCTTCTCCTCGGCGCCGGCCGCCTGCAGGGCCGCCAGCACCTTCCCGGCGTCCATGAGGGGCTTCGCCTCGAAGGTCCTCGGGTCCACGCGCAGGAGGCTCACGGAGCCCTTCGCCCGGTCCACGCGCGTCTCGAGGAGGTCGCCGTCCTTCAGCCACTGGAGCCGCGTGGACGGCATCTCGAGGTAGGCCACCTTCTTCGTGGGGTGGTAGAGGGACTCCAGGCTCAGCGCCCCGGGCAGGGGCTGGGCCGCCTCCTGGGCCGAGAGGCCGGCGCAGAGGAGGAGCAGGGCGGCGGGGTGGCGCATGGGGACTCCCAGGGGATGGAAGGAGTGTATCGCAAGACGAGGGAAGTCCCGCGGAGGCCGGTTTCCGGGCTATTCCGGCAGGGCTTCCCGGGTCAGGTTGCGGTGCCCGTCCGGTGTGACCAGGACGTTGTCCTCGATGCGGATCCCTCCCAGCGGACTCAGTTCGTCGATGAGCGTCCAGTCGAACTTCGCCGCGTGCTCCCCCTCCCGGAAGGGCCGCAGCAGCATGCCGATGAAGTAGAGGCCGGGCTCCACGGTGAAGACGTGGCCCGCCTCGATCATGCGGGTGGTGCGCAGGAAGGGGTGCTCCGGCGGCTGGGGGGCCGGCGTGCCGTCGACGTTGAGCTGCTTGCCCGCCACGTCGTGGACCTGGATGCCGAGATGGTGGCCCAGGCCGTGGGGGAAGAAGGCCTTCACCAGGCGTTGGTGCACGGCCTCGTCCAGGCTCACGTTCCGCAGGATGCCGTGGTCGAGGAGGATCCGCCCGATGAGGACGTGGGCCTGCTGGTGGAAGTCGCCGTAGTGCAGGCCGGGCTTCACCATCGCGCAGAGGTCCTGCTGGGTCTTCGCCATGGCGGAGGCCAGGGCCTTGAAGCGGTCGTCGCAGGCCGGCGCGCACCAGGTGCGGGTGATGTCGGAGGCATACCCGTGGCAGCGGGCCCCGGCGTCCAGCAGCAGCACGCGGCCGTCGCGCACCTGGGGCCGCTTGCCGTGGTAGTGGAGGATGGCGCCCATCTCGTCGAGGGCCACGATGGTGGTGTAGGGCAGGTCCTCGTCCACGCAGCCCACGGCCTTGACGTAGGCCCAGTGGATCTCCAACTCCGAGGCGCCGTCCAGGAAGGCCGCCTTCGCCGCGCGGTGGCCCCGGGCGCCCATCACCTGGGCCTCGGCGATGCAGGCCAGCTCGTAGTCCGACTTGAAGCTGCGGCACCAGTCCAGGTGCTTGGTGAGATGCTCCGGATTGAGGGCCAGGCCCGCGGCCTGGGCCCTGGCGGTCTCCTCGCCGAGGTAGGCGCCCTTGCCGCAGTCCCCCAGCGCCTTCCAGACCTCTTCTTCCGTGCCGCATTCCACGAGGTCGAAGCCCTCGAGCCAGTAGGGGGTGCCCAGCGGCGCCTGGAGGTACCAGAAGTCCTCGGGGGCGTAGCGGATGAGGAGGGGCTTCCTGCCCGGCTGGATCTTCAACACGTGGTGCGGGCCCTCCAGCGGGCACCAGTGGAGGAAGTGGGGCACCGCGTAGAAGGAGGCCTCCCGGTCGTCGGCGAAGTAGACGAAGTGCTGGCCCGAGCTGATCACCAGGGTGTCGAAGCCCGTGCGGGCCAGGGCCGCCTCGGCGTCCCGCTGGCGCTGGGCGAGGTGGTCGCGGAAGAGGGCGGCGAGGTCGGTCTGGAGGGCTTCCACGGGGGCTCCTGGTGATATATCAATCCTGACCGCATCCCGATCGCCGGGGGAAGGGCCTCTTCAAAGGAACCGCAACGGCAGGTGCTCCGGGGCGAAGCCGTGCTTCACGGCCTTCTCGAAGAAGAGGCTGAGGCTGCGGATCTCGGCCTCGCCGAGCTGGTAGCGGATGTTCTCGGTGAGGTACTCGGTGAGTTCCAGCTTGGTCCAGGGGATGTGGCGGCGGGCCTCCTCGACGATCTCGGGAAGGTGGGCGAGGCCGGCCTCCAGGCTCTTGTGGAAGAAGGGGGCGACGCCGCCGGGGACCGGCAGCTCCGGCGCGGCCTCCTGGACGGTCCAGAGGGCGAAGACGAAGGGCAGGCCGGTCCAGGCGTGCCACTCCTCGGCGAGGTCCAGCACCAGCAGCCCGTCCTTGGCGGCGCGCATGCTCTGGTCGCCGATCATGAGGGCGGCGTCGCAGGCGGCCAGCATGGCTTCCGCGTCGGGGCCCATGTCGGTGACGGCGGGGCTGGCGCCGTAGCGCTCCCGCAGGAGGATCTGGGCGAGGACGACGGAGGTGCGGGAGCTGGTGTCCAGGGCGAGGGTCCTGATCTCCTCCGGCGGCACCTTGGAGAGGACGACGACGCTGCGGACGCGCTTGGGGCTGGCGATGCAGAGGCCGGGGACGATGCGCAGGCCCGGGATGCGCAGGTACTCGATGGAGCTGATGAGCCCGGCGTCCACCTCGCCGGCCCGGAGCTGGTCGGCGCAGGCGGAGGGGACGTGGAACTTCAGGTGGAAGTGCTCGTAGCCCAGGCCGTGCTTGAACCCGTAGTTCAGGGGGGCGGCATTGAGGTAGTCGATGATGGAGAGGCGGAACGGGCGGGACGCGGCCATGATGGAAGTCTAAACCCCGAGGCCCCCGCGATGCCTCCCGCCGCGACCTGGACCCACTTCGTGGACACGCCCGTGGGCGTGCTGGAGGCGGTCTTCGACGCCAAGGGGCGGCTCAAGATCCTCTCCTTCCGCCCGCGGCTGGACCGCGCCGCCGAGCCGACGCCGGAACCCCCCGCCGTCACGAAGGCCTTCGGCTTCCTGGGCCAGCAGCTCGACGCCTACTTCCACGGCCGCCTGCGCACCTTCAACGTCCCCATGGACCCCGACGGCTCGCCCTTCCAGCAGCGGGTCTGGGGCATGCTCCTGCAGGTCCCCTACGGCAAGACCACCACCTACGCCGACCTCGCCCGCCACCTCGGCGACCCCAAGCTCACCCGCGCCGTCGGCGGCGCGAATGGCCACAACCCGATCCCGATCCTCATCCCCTGCCATCGCGTCATCGGGGCGGACGGGTCGCTGACGGGGTATGGGGGCGGGCTGGAGCGGAAGGAGTTCCTGCTGAGGCTGGAGGGGGTGCTGCAGGCGGGGGCGCCGAAGCTGTTCGAGGAGGAGGGCTGAAGGCAGCGGTGGTGCGCCAATGTGAGGGCTTGGCTCCGTTCTGCCCTGAGTCAACACTCTGCGGTCACTGGCCAGGATGGATCTGGCAGGTAGACGACTCGGAGCCTCCCATCGTCCAAGTGTCGCGCCTACCATGGACCAAGATGAACCGCCGAGTACAAGCCTCCTGCGCTTTCCTCGTCACGAGGCTCATGTGCAACACGAAGCGTTCCGCATGCAGTGACCCTCAGACTTCCCAGGCACCACACCGCAGTAGTTCATAAAATTGAGATTTATTCATTTTAGCTGCGAAAGTACACACACTAAACACACGTTCTTCCCCTGAAACACATGCTCGTACACAGAACCTATCAACCCACACAACCCGAGATCCTCTACCACTACTGTTCGGCGGAGGCCATGCTCGCAATCTGCAGCAGCAAAAAGCTCAGATTCAGCGACGTCTTCTCTATGAATGACTGTATGGAGATGCATTGGGGATACGGAATTTGGGAACTCGCTGCTAGTGAATTGATTAACGAGCTTGGTAAGGAATTCCTCGATGAGATAGATAAAAATATTCACGTTTCTGGGTTATTGGGGCTCCCTGTAATTTCATGTCTCTCTCTCCAAGGCGATGTGCTGAGTCAGTGGAGAGCTTATGCGGATGATGGAAAAGGCTATGCTATTGGATTCCGATCAAACCAGCTTGCAAAGATGCCAGTTCGTCCCATACGAGTGCTCTACGACAAGGGAGCGCAAATCCGAGAAGTGAAAACCACAGTCCAGGCTATCCACGCAGCAATGTTGGCGGGTGGTCTGGATGAGCTGGGTGGTTTCAGCTCTCTTTGTTTCGGGCTCGCCACTGACCTTGCGGCATTAAAGAACCCCGCATTTTTCGAAGAGCAGGAAGTTCGATTGGTTCACCTTCTTGATCTCCGAAGAGGCAATTCCTCCCTCCATTTAGTCGATGAGGGCGGTACAGCCTTTGGGGCAGAGGTGCCCGGAGAACCGGTTTCTTTTCTGATCCGAGGTGACACTCCTGCCGCATTCATTGATTTGAAATTTGCGAAAGATGGGGAACCCAACGCGATCGCTGAAGTCGTTATTGGCCCGAAAAACCACGCCCTGCCTAGTGGCATTTCGATCTTTTTAGAGACGTTGGGGCTCAATTCAGTGAAAGTCCGAAAATCAATAGCTTCTTACCGATAATCGATAACGCGTCACTGATCGAATCACCTCAACCCAACGGAAGCTTCTTCAAGAAAGGCGGACCAAAGCTCCGGCTGGGGAAGGCTCTGTAATCTCGTATTGGTCAATTTGGTCTGAAGTGCGCCTAGGAAAGGGCCCAGACGCCGCGAGTCGAACCCTAGCGCGTCTCCGGCTCGAAGACCCGCAGCGGCCCGCGGCTCACTTCCACCGTCTCCACCTTCGCGCAGCGGAAGGCCGCCTTCAGGTGCTCGAGGGCGCGCTCCGAATCCACCTTCCCGCAGGTGAAGAAGTCCACCGCGGCGAAGGCGTGCTCGGGCCAGGTGTGGATGGCGAGGTGGCTCTCGGCGATGACCACCACGCCGCTGATGCCGCCGCCGCCGCTGAAGCGGTGGAAGCTGTGGGTCACCACCGTCGCGCCGGCGGCCTGGGCGGCGCCCAGCATCGCGGCCGTCACCCCGTCCAGGTCGGCCAGGGCCGAAGGGTCGCAGCCTCCGAATTCAGCCAGGAGGTGGCGTCCGAGGGGGGACATGGTGGGTAAGGATAGTGCGGTCCCCGGGCGCGGTCTAACCCGTTTCCGCGTTCCGCTCGAAGCGCCCCACGAACTCGGCGTGCACGGTGTTCGGGAAGAGGTCCAGCACCGCCAGGTGCTTGAGCCGCCACGCCGGGCCCAGGCGCTTGGCGTCCCGGCAGAAGGCCGCACCGTCGCAGCCCACCAGCACGAGGGTGGAGGCGCCGGCGGACTGGAGGCGCTCAGCCAGGCCTTCCCCCAGGCCCTCCCGGGGCGGATCCAGCAGGATCGCGTCCCCGGGGGCGCCGAGGCCCTCGGGCAGCCAGGTCCCGACGTCGCCGGCCCGGACCTCGAAGTCCAGCTGCAGGGCCGACAGGTTCTTCTTCGCGAAGCCCACGGCGGTCTCGTCGGATTCCACCAGCTCGAAGCGCTTGAAGCGGTCCTTGAGCATGGCCGAGAACAGTCCCACGCCGCCGTAGAGGTCGAAGAGCGTCCCGCCCCGCAGGTCCCAGCCCTCCAGCACGGTCTTGAAGGCGTCCCAGGCCCAGGGCGGGCAGGCCTGGAAGAAGCCCCCGGGGCGGTGGCGCAGGCGCAGGCCGTCGAAGGTCTGCACCGCGGCCTCGTCGCTGCGCAGGAAGCCGTCGGGTTCCAGGATCCAGGCCCGGCCCCCTTCGTCGCAGGCCCAGACCACGCCTTCCGGCGTGCCCGTGGCCAGCTCCCAGCGCTGGGGCCGGGTGGGCAGGGCCTTCGCCGCCAGGGCCTCCCGGAAGCGGGGCAGGGCGCTCCGCAGCGCGCCCGCCGCCGCCGGGCAGTCCGAGACCTCCACGAGCGCGTGGCTGCGCCGCCGGTGGAAGCCCAGGCGCTTCCCGTCCCAGTGGAGCTGGATGCGGTGGCGCCGGGCGTCAGGGGGCGCGGGGTGCCAGGTCCAGGCCGGCGCGTCGGGCAGGGCGCGGTGGAGCAGGTCCTCCACCATGAGGCGCTTCAGATCCCCGGCGGACGCGCCGGCCTCCCAGAGGTCGCAGCCGCCGCAGGCCTCCGCCACCGGGCAGGCGGCCGGCGCCCGGCGGGGGTCGCGGACCGTCCAGGCCTTCACCTCCCCTTCGCCGTGGCGGGACTTCCACGTCACGACCGCCTCGACGGCCTCGCCGGGGAAGAGGGCCAGGGGCGCCCGCAGCAGCAGCAGGCGGCCGTCGGCGGCATGGGCCAGTCCCGCGCCGCCCCAGGCCAGGCGCTCGATTTTTCCGGCCCAGGCTTCCCCCGGGACCCTGGGGCTCCGATATGCTGGGGACCCTTTCCCCCCCGGCCTGCCCCCCTTCGCCATGCGACTCACCGTAGCCCTCCCTCCCGAGCACCGTAGCAGTGTCGAGGCCCGCTTCCCGCCGGAACTGAAGCGGGTCGTGGAATGGACGGACCACGGCCCCAGCAGCGACGTGTCCATCGGGATGGCCGGGCGCGGCAAGCTCGCCGGCTGCGCCGAGTGGCCCGGCGTCGAAGGCGCCTACAGCCTGGTGCAGGCCGGCTTCGAGCGGGCCAAGGACCTCCGTTCCATGCAGCGCCTCAACGAGATCGGCGCGGCGCTGGCCTCCGAGCAGCACCTCGACAAGCTGCTGGACCTCATCCTCACCCAGTCCCGGGGCCTCCTGTCGGCGGAAGCGGGCTCCATCTACCTCGTGGTGGGGGACGACGAGGCCAAGGAGCTGCTCTTCGCCCACACCCAGAACGCGAAGGTGAGCCTGCCCTACCACCGCTTCAAGATGCCCATCAGCCCGAGCACCCTGGCGGGCTTCGTGGCCAGCACCGGGGACCCCCTGAACATCCCCGACGTCTACCGCATCGCCGACACCGCGCCCTACCACTTCAACGACAGCTTCGACCGCCAGGCCCGCTACCGCACCGTCTCCATGCTGGTGGTCCCGATGATCGACACCGAGGGGGAGATCCTCGGCGTCATCCAGTGGATCAACCGGGTGGAGGACGACGAGGGGGCGCCGGTGCCCTTCCTCGCCGAGCACCTGGTGCTGGCCAGGAGCCTCGCCGCCCAGGCCGGCGTCGCCGTGAAGAACGCCCAGCTCCGGGAGGACATCGAGACCCTCTTCGAGGGCTTCGTGAACGCCTCCGTCACCGCCATCGAGGCCCGGGACCCGGTGACGTCGGGCCACAGCGGCCGGGTGGCCGACCTCACGGTGGGCCTCGCGGAGGCGGTGAACCTCACGCCGAACGGCCCCTATGGCCCCGTGAGCTTCACCGAGCGCCAGCTCCGCGAGATCCGCTACGCCAGCCTGCTCCATGACTTCGGCAAGGTCGGCGTGCGGGAGCAGGTGCTGGTGAAGGCCAAGAAGCTGGATCCCCAGCGCATGGAGATCATCCTCCAGCGCCTCCGCCAGCGGCAGCTCGAGGAGGCCCTGCGGATGCTGCAGGAGGCCTGGAGGGGCGGCCAGCCCTTCGATCCGGGCCACTGGGAGCGCATCGTCCGCGACCGGCAGGAGGAGACCGAGCGCCTGATGGAGCTGGTGAAGCGCAGCAACGAGCCCTCGGTGCTGCCCCAGGACGTGGCCGAGGGCCTCGGCCTCCTGGAGGGCCTCACCTTCACCCACTGGAACGGGAGCGACCACGAGATCGTCCACGCCGACGACCTGGCCTGCCTGCGGATCAAGAAGGGCAGCCTCTCCGAGGGCGAGCGCCTCGAGATCGAGAGCCACGTCACCCACACCTTCCGCTTCCTCCAGCAGATCCCCTGGACGAAGGACCTGCGGGACATCCCCGAGATCGCCTACGCCCACCACGAGCGCCTCACGGGCCGGGGCTACCCCCGGCAGCTCGACGCCCCGGCCATCCCCGTGCAGAGCCGCGCCATGGCCATCTCCGACGTCTTCGACGCCCTCACCGCCCGGGACCGGCCCTACAAGGCCGCGGTGCCCCTGGAGAAGAGCCTGGCCATCCTCGACGACGAGGCGAAGGAGGGCCACCTCGACGCCCACCTCTTCCAGCTCTTCCTGGAGGCGCGCGTCTTCGAGCGCACGGTCAAGGCCTGAAGCGGGCCGGCGGGCTGAGGATTGGGCCTGAGGATGGAAGCAGGTGCCCTTGAAAAAGGCACCGCATCCAACCGCGGCGGCTTTTTCGCCGCGGTTGGCCGTGCCCGAGTCCGTCGCGGCTAAAGGGCCGCCGCGACGGACTCGGGCACCTTGTTCAGGTCAACTTCCAGGTCAAGGTCAAGGTCAACTTCAAGGTCAACTTCAAGGTCAAGGTCAACTTCAAGGTCAACTTCAAGGTCAACTTCAAGATCACGATCCAGGTCCGGTTCAAGGTCGGGGCCAGGTTCAGGCCTGGGCCCCCTCCCGGCTCCAGTCCCCGCACCCACTATGCGAAACTGGCGGGTGGAGTCCCGCATGTCCGACGCCCCCGAGCGAACGCCGAACACCCTCGACCTGCAGGCCATCATGGCCCTGCTGCCCCACCGCTACCCCATCCTCCTGGTGGACCGCATCCTCGACTTCGAGCGGGGGCAGTGGATCCGGGGGCTGAAGAACATCAGCTTCAACGAGCAGGTCTTCCAGGGCCACTTCCCCAAGCGCCCGGTCTTCCCCGGCGTCTTCATCGTGGAGGCCATGGCCCAGACCGGCGGCTGCCTCGTGATGCAGGAGTTCGACGACCTGGCCTCCAAGGTCATCTACTTCATGGCCATCGACGGCGTGAAGTTCCGCAAGCCGGTGGTGCCCGGGGACCAGCTGGTGATGGAGGTGAAGGTGCTCTCCTTCAAGGGCCGCGTCTGCAAGCTGCGGGGCGAGGCCTTCGTGAACGGGACCAAGGTCGCCGAGGCGGAGTTCATGTCCATGCTCATGGACGTCGAGGCGGAGGCCTCCAAGTGAGCGCATCCCCTGCCGCCAGCATCCATCCCACCGCCGTCGTCTCCCCCGACGCCGTCCTCGGGGAGGGCGTCGTCATCGGCCCCTTCTGCCTCGTGGAGGGCAACGCCCGCATCGGCGCCCGCACCACCCTGCGCAGCCACGTCACCATCGGACCGCACACCGAGCTCGGCGAGGACAACGTCCTCTTCCCCCACGCGACGCTGGGCATGGAGCCCCAGGACCTGAAGTTCAGGGGCGAGCCCACGCGGCTCGTGGTGGGCAGCCGCAACCACTTCCGGGAGGGCTGCACCCTGCACCGGGGCACCGTGGGCGGCGGCGGCCTCACCACCGTGGGGGACGACAACTTCTTCATGACGGGGGCCCACGTCGCCCACGACTGCCACGTGGGCAGCGGCAACATCTTCGCGAACTGCGCCACCCTGGCGGGCCACGTGGAGGTGGGCGACAAGGCCAACATCGGCGCCTTCTCCGCGGTGCACCAGTTCTGCCGGGTGGGGGACCACGCCTTCATGGGCGGCTTCACCGTGGCCACCATGGACGTGCTGCCCTTCATGAAGACCGTCGGCGCCCGGGACACCAAGAGCTACGGCGTGAACACCATCGGACTGCAACGCAAGGGCTTCTCCCCCGAGGTGGTGGAGGGCCTCAAGAAGGCCTTCCGCACCCTCTTCCACAGCGGCCTGCTGCGGGAGGAGGCCCTGGCCAAGGTGGAGGCGGAATTCGGCCACCTCGCCGAAGTGGCCTACCTGGCCCGCTTCATCCGCGAATCCAAGCGCGGCATCCACCGGGGCTGAGGGATGACGCGCCGCTGCGCCACCGTGGCCCTGGCGGGCCTGCCGAACTCGGGGAAGTCCACCCTGCTGAACGCCCTGGTGGGCGAGAAGCTGGCGGCCACGAGCCCGGTGGCCCAGACCACCCGGGGCCGCATCCTCGGGGTGGTGGAGCGCGGCGAGGCGCAGCTCTGCTTCCTGGACATGCCGGGCTTCCACCAGCCCAAGCACGCCCTGAACCACCGCATGGTGCAGGCCATCGACGCGGCCCTCCAGGAGGCGGACATCCTCCTCTGGGTGGTGGACGCGGACGGCTACCTGGGCGCGGGCGAGCGGGCCTTCGCGAAGAAGCTCAAGGCCCTCCAGCGCCCGGTCTATCTCATCCTCAACAAGCTGGACCTGCTCTCCAAGGGCCGCCTCCTGGAGAAGGTGGCCCTCTACAAGGACCTGATGGCCTTCGCGGAGATTGTCCCGGTGTCGGCGAAGCTCTCGACGAACCTTGATCCCCTCTGGGCCCTGCTGGAGCGGGACGCGCCGGAGGGCGAGTGGCTCGTGGCGGACGGCGCCTTCACGGACCAGACCGAGCGGTCCATGGCCGCGGAATTCATCCGGGAGAAGGTGCTGCGCAAGACGCGGGAGGAAGTGCCCCACGGCGTGGCGGTGGAGGTGGTCCGCTGGATCGAGGATGGCGACGATCACGACGGGCAGAACGAGGTCCCCGAGGGCGGCGTCTTCATCGCCGCCGAGATCCTGGTGGAGCGGTCCGGCCACCGGAAGATCCTCCTGGGCAGCCAGGGCGCGACCATCAAGGACATCCGGATCTCGGCCCAGCGCGAGCTGAAGAAGCTGCTCCAGCGGCCGGTGAAGCTGGAACTGTTCGTGAAGGTGGAGGAAGGCTGGCGGGACCGGCCGGACAAGCTGGACCGGCTGAGGCTTTAGGCTCTGGGCTCTGGGCTCTGGCCAGGACGGAAAGGCGCGAGGTGATGCGATGCGGTTCCCCCCCAGCCTGGTCATCCTGACCGGCGCGGGGATCAGCGCCGAGAGCGGGGTGAAGACCTTCCGCGATGCGGGCGGCCTGTGGGAGGACCACCGCCTCGAGGACGTGGCGAGCCCCGAGGGCTTCGCCCGGGACCCCGGGCTCGTGCAGCGCTTCTACAACGCCCGGCGGCGCCAGCTCCCCCAGGTCCAGCCCAACGCGGCCCACCTCGCCCTGGCGCGCCTGGAAGCCGAGTGGCCGGGGGACTTCCTGCTGGTGACCCAGAACGTGGACGACCTGCACCAGCGTGCGGGCTCGCGCAGCCTCATCCCCATGCATGGCGAGCTGCTGAAGGCCCGCTGCACCCTCTGCGAGAAGGCGTCCCCCTGGGAGGCCGACATCGAGCCTTCGTCGGCCTGCCCCGCCTGCGGCGACACCGGCTTCCTCCGGCCCCACATCGTCTGGTTCGGCGAGATGCCCCTGGAACTCGACCGCATCTTCCGCGCCCTGGGCGGGTGCGACGTCTTCGCCGCCATCGGCACCTCGGGCAACGTCTACCCCGCCGCCGGCTTCGTGGACGCGGTGCCGCGCAGCTGCCGCACGGTGGAGCTGAACCTCGAGGCCAGCCTCGTGGCCTCCTCGTTCCAGGAGCGCCGGACGGGCAGGGCCACGGATCTGGTGCCCGCGTGGGTCGAGGAAGTGCTAAGGACCGTTTGACGCGGGATTGTCAAAATTAGTGATTCGCAACGTCACGGGCGGGACGTCACAATGGAGGGCTCGGATCGCCCACCCAACGACCCCGTATACCCGGCCCTTCCCCCATTGCTGGACCATCCCCGCCCGTCCCGGGCCACAGGAGTGAACGCATGAACACCCGACGCTGGAGCACCCTCGCCCTCAGCGCCATGGCCTGCGCCATGGTCGCCACCCCCGCCCTGGCCCAGACCGGCCAGACCACCGGCGCCGTGCGCGGCACCGTGAAGTCCAAGAAGGCGGGCGCCCTGGGCGGCGCCACGGTCATGCTCCGCAACCTGGAGACCGGCTTCACCCGCTCGGTGCAGTCCAATCCCGCCGGCGAGTACCAGTTCAGCCTGCTCCCCGTGGGCACCTACGAGCTGACGGTCACCGCCTCCGGCATGAAGACGGTGAAGGACAACAGCGTGAAGGTGGTCCTCGGCCAGTCCACGGTGCAGAACTTCAGCCTGGACGCCGCCGAGGCCTCCGCCGTGGTCGAGGTGGTGTCCTCCGCCGCCGCCCTGGACACCCAGCAGGTGAACACGGTGACCAGCGTGGACGAGAACCTGGTGGAGAACATCCCCCTGAACGGCCGCAACTTCACCGACCTGGTGGCCCTCACCCCCATGGCGGCCCCCGACGACGGCAACGGCCGCACCAACGTCGGCGGCGCCCGCGGCATCCAGAACAACCTCACCATCGACGGCGCGAGCTACCAGTCCAACTTCTTCGGCGAGCAGCGCGGCTCCACCCGCATCCCCTTCACCTTCGGCGCCGACACCATCCGCGAGCTGCAGATCATCACCAACGCCTACGACGCCCAGTACGGCAACGCGGCGGGCGCGGTGATCAACGCGGTCTCCAAGACCGGCACCAACGAGTTCCGCGGCACGCTGCTCTACCAGGTGCGCCCCAGCAGCCTGGTGGCCCGCATCCAGCCCGTGCCGCCGAACTTCTCCAACGGCGCGGACCGCAACGCCGCGACCAACTCGCCGAACGCCCTGAAGCGGGACTTCAAGCAGGACATCGTCAACTTCACCTATGGCGGTCCGATCATCAAGGACAAGCTCCACTTCTTCGTGGGCGTGGAGACGCTGCACTACACCGAGGACCTCACACCGAACTTCGTGGTGGCCTCCTCGGGCGGCAACAGCCAGACCTTCTTCGACCAGTGGCTCCCGATCTTCGGCAAGATCGTCGCCGGGAACGACGGGCACACCCTGGCGTCGGAAAGCGGCAGCACCTACACCCAGGACATCCGCAACACGGCCTACTTCGGCCGCCTGGACTGGACCATCAATTCCAACCACCGCATGACGCTCCGGGTGAACGCCCAGGACTTCAAGGCCCTGAACGGCACCACCAACCTCACCTCCAGCTTCGCCCCCTCCACCGGCGTGTCCAACCAGGGCACGGAGAAGGACAGCGGCCTCTCCTGGGTGCTCGAGCTGAACAGCGTCCTGAGCAACAATCTCGTGAACGAGGCCCGCCTCCAGCGCGCCATCGAGCGCCGCCCGCGCTTCGCCAACACCACGGCGATGTCCGAGATGCAGATCAGCAGCGCCTGGACCGCCGGCCAGACCAACTTCCTGCCCAACGGCCTGGACGAGAAGACCTGGCAGTTCATCGACAACCTCACCTACGTGAGCGGCGACTGGACCTTCAAGGGCGGCGTGGACCTGCAGAAGTTCGACTTCGTGAACACGTTCTACCGCTACCAGAACGGCTCCTACAGCTTCAGCAACTACCAGACCGCCGTGCAGTGGGCCCAGGGCGTGCTCACCAACTCCAGCTCCGCCCGCCTTCAGTACACGGGCTCCTACAGCGACTTCGGCGGCGCCATCGCCTACAGCTCCAAGCTCTTCACGGGCTACGTCCAGGCCCAGTACGCGGGCCTGCTGGACAAGCGCCTGAACCTGACCTTGGGCCTCCGCTTCACCAAGGAGGACCAGCCCGAGAATCCGCGGCCCAACGGCCAGTTCCAGGGCCTGGACCAGGCCAACGACGCCTCCAGCGTGGATCCCCGGCTCGGCTTCACCCTCGACCTGACGGGCAAGGGGGACACCATCCTGCGGGGCGGCATGGGGCAGTTCACCACGCCCACGCCTTCGCTGACGGTGTCCAACACCATGAACAGCAACGGGAACACCACGAGCACCTTCGTCATCACCAGCTCCGGCGCCAGCACCACGCTGCTCCAGACCTTCAATTCCGGCCTGCTCTCCTACGGGCAGCGCGTCCAGAACGGCGGCACGGTGTTCACCCCGCTGCCCCAGGACGTGCTCCGCAACCCGGGGAACTACGGCCTGGCCTCGGCGTTCTCGGCCTCCAAGACCGGCCAGGTCTGGGATCCCGACAACAAGCTCACCGTCGCCAAGCGCATGTCCCTCGGGCTCGAGCACCAGTACGCCAACGGCCTGAAGCTGGGCGTCATGGGCGTCTACACGAAGTTCGAGAACCTGCAGTACTTCGTGAACATCAACATGTGGCAGCTCAACGCCGACGGCACCTTCAATGCCAACGGCTGGTACCAGGACGGCTTCCCGACCACCGTCAACCGGTTCAGCACCACGGGCACCAACGGCCGGCCGAACAAGGCCATGGTCCGCGGGCGCCTGCTGGACCTCTCCGGCTTCGGGAACGTGGCCCTCTCCAAGAACGACGGCATCGGCCGCTACTCGGCCATCGCCTTCACCGCCTCGAAGTTCTCCGACAAGGGCTACGGCTTCCAGTCCACGCTGACCATCGCCAAGTCCCGGGACAACAACAGTAACGAGCGCGACACCTTCGGCACCACCTCGAGCATCGCCACGCCGGCCAACCCCAACGACTCCTACGGGTGGGCGGACAGCGACCGCCGGGTGCGCCTGACCACCGCGGCCTACTTCCCCGTGATCTGGGGCATCAAGGGCTCGGTGAACTACAGCTACCAGTCCGGCCGGCCCTATAGCGCCAACTTCTCCGCGGACACCAACGGCGACACCTTCACCAACGACTTCGCCGTCCAGCTCGGCTACCCCCGCAACCTGCGCCGGCAGCCCGGGCAGAAGAACCTGGACGCCCGGTTCTCGAGGAACTTCGAGATCACGCGCCGCTTCCAGGTGGAGGTCTTCACGGACATCTTCAACGTCTTCAACTGGGCGAACCAGCGCACCGGCAACACCACCTACGCCACCAACACGACCAGCACGCCCTTCGCCGACTGGGGCGCCCTCAGCATCGTGGACCGCAAGACCCGCGAAGTGCAGCTCGGCGTCCGCGCCCGCTTCTAGGCCTGCGCGCCGCGCCCGGAAAGCCCCCGCGCGAGCGGGGGCTTTTCACGTCCGGGCGCCGAAGAAGTCGGTGCCGACGCGCACCTGGTCCGATCCCGCGGCGATGGCGGCCTCCAGGTCGCCGCTCATGCCCATGCTGAGGCGCAGCGGAAGGCCCAGCCGCTGCCGCCAGGCCTCCCGCAGCGCCTCCAGCTGGCTGAACGCCGCGTCCAGCCCCGGGGGCGGGATGGCCATGAAGCCGCGGAGGGGCAGGCGGGGCTGGGCCTCGAGGGCCGCCACCAGCCCGGGCAGGTCTGTGGCTGCGCAGCCGCCTTGCTTCGTGGCCTCGTCCCAGAGGTCCACCTGGATCCACACCGGCCGCGCGAGGTCCAGTTCCTCCGCGAGGCGGCCGAGGCGTTCCACGAGGTCCAGCCGGTCCACCGACATCAGCTCGGCGAAACGCAGCAGGGCGGGCTTGGCCTTGTTGCGCTGCAGCGGCCCCAGCAGCACGAAGCGCAGGTCCGGCCGCGCCTCCGCCTTGGCCGCGCCCTCCTGCACGTAGTTCTCGCCGAAGGTCTCGAAGCCGAGGGCGGCGGCTTCCACGATCGCCTTCAGGGGCTGCCGCTTCGAGACCGGCAGCAGCTCCACCGCGGCGGGATCGCGGCCCGCGGCCTCGCAGGCCCGGGCGATGCGGGCGCGCAGGGCTTCGACGCGGTCCCCCAGGTCGCTCATGGGGCCATTCTGCCCGCGGGGCTCAGGGCAGGACCAGGAAGCGCTGGCAGCTCTCGCAGGGCAGGGCCTCCCGACGGTCCCGGAGCTGGTTGAGGAAGGGCATGCGCAGCTTCGTGTGGCACCCCGAACAGGCACCGGCTTCCACGGGCACCACGGCCCTGCCGGCCCGGTTCGCCAGGAGCTTCCGGAAGTGGGCCAGCAGGGGGGCCGGCAGCTTCCCCTCCAGGTCCGCGCGCTTCGCCTCGAGCTGGTCGCGGGCGATCACCTGGGTCTCGTGCTCGGAGAGGAAGATGGCGTGCAGCTCGTCGAAGCGGGCGGTGGCGGCCTCCAGGTCCGGAACGGCCCTGGCGAGGTCCGCGGCCAGCGCCGCCAGCTTCGGCTCCAGGTCCTTCAGCGGCCGGGCGGCCTGGTTCCGCGCGCGCTCCCGGTCCTCCACCTCGCGGATGGCGGCGGCGTAGTGGGCCTTCTGGGTGACGGCCTTCAGGGCGGCCCGCGACCGCTCCTCCTGCTCCTTCGCCCGCTCCACGTCCGCGCGGTGCTTCGCGGCCTGGGCCTCCAGGGCTTCCAGGGCCCTGCGGCCCTCCTCCACGCGCTTCTCCAGGGCCCGGCGGGCGGCGTCCAGGGCGGCCAGGTCCGGCGGGAAGTCGCCGAGATCGCGCTGGATCGTCCTCAGGTAGTCATGGGTGGCCTGGAGGTCGAGGAGCAGATCACGGGTCATGGATCCAGCCTAAGCCCTCCCGGCCGGGCGGGGTCCCCCGGAGCTGCCCCCGGGGATCCGTGTGGAGAGAAATAAAAAAATCTGAATCATTTTACGAAGATCTTGTCCAGGGCGCTGATTTCGGGCTTGATCCTGGGCCCGGGACCCGTAAACTAGCACTCGTCTGCGGTGAGTGCTAACCCCTCACCCCACCCGAAACCAAGGAGGAACCTATGGCGATCAAGCCTCTCTACGACCGCGTCATGCTGAAGCGCGTCGACCCCGCCGAGACCGTCAAGGGCGGCATCATCATCCCCGACACCGCCAAGGAGAAGCCCATGGAGGCCGAGGTGGTGGCCGTCGGCGAGGGCAAGTTCGACGAGGCCGGCAAGCGCATCCCCATGACCGTGAAGGCCGGCGACAAGGTGCTCATCGGCAAGTACAGCGGCACCGAGGTGAAGCTCGACGGCGTGGACCACGTCATCGTCCGCGAGGACGAGATCCTCGCGATCGTGGGCTAGCCCGCGATCGGGCTCTGGGCCTTCGGCTCTGGGCTCTCGCCAAGCGCGCGGCCGAAGCGTCCCGCCAAAGCCCAGAGTCCAAAGCCCAAAGCCCGCCTCCCCGAAGCCACTCCCTCCCATCCATCCCGACACACCAGGAGATTCACCATGGCCAAGTCCATCATCTACGCCGAAGACGCGCGCCAGGCCATCCTGCGCGGCGTGAACAAGCTCGCCGACGCGGTGCAGGTCACCCTCGGCCCCAAGGGCCGCAACGTCCTCATCGAGAAGAAGTTCGGCTCCCCGCTCATGACCAAGGACGGCGTCACCGTCGCCAAGGAGGTCGAGCTCAAGGACAAGCACGAGAACATGGGCGCCCAGCTCGTGCGCGAGGTCGCCTCCAAGACCTCCGACGTCGCCGGCGACGGCACCACCACCGCCACCGTGCTGGCCCGCACCATCTACCGCGAGGGCATCAAGGCCGTCGTGAGCGGCGCCAACACGATGGAGATCAAGCGCGGCATCGACCTCGCCGTCGAGACCATCGTGAAGGCCATCGACGAGATCAAGAAGCCCGTCGAGGGCAACGCCATCGCCCAGGTCGGCACCATCTCCGCCAACGGCGACGAGGAGATCGGCAAGATCATCGCCGACGCCATGGCCAAGGTCGGCAAGGACGGCGTCATCACCGTCGAGGAGGCCAAGGGCCGCGAGACCGAGCTGAACGTGGTCGAGGGCATGCAGTTCGACCGCGGCTACCTCAGCCCCTACTTCGTCACCAACCCGGACCAGATGAAGGCCGAGCTGGAGAACCCCTACATCCTGGCCTTCGAGAAGAAGGTCTCCAACATGCGCGACCTCCTGCCCCTGCTGGAGCAGGTCGTCAACAGCCGCCGCCCCCTGCTGATCATCGCCGAGGACGTGGACGGCGAGGCGCTGGCCACCCTGGTGGTGAACAAGATCCGCGGCACCATCAACGTGGCCGCCGTGAAGGCCCCGGGCTTCGGCGACCGCCGCAAGGCCATGCTGGAGGACATCGCCATCCTCACCGGCGGCAAGGCCATCACCGAGGACCTCGGCCTCAAGCTCGAGAACCTCACCCTGGCCGACCTCGGCACCGCCAAGAAGGTCGTCATCGACAAGGAGAACACCACCATCGTCGAGGGCGCCGGCACCCCCGAGGCCATCCAGGGCCGCGTGAAGCAGATCCGCAGCCAGATCGAGGTCTCCACCAGCGACTACGACAAGGAGAAGCTGCAGGAGCGCCTGGCCAAGCTCGTGGGCGGCGTCGCCGTCATCAAGGTGGGCGCGGCCTCCGAGACCGAGATGAAGGAGAAGAAGGCCCGCGTCGAGGACGCCATGCACGCCACCAAGGCCGCCGTCGAGGACGGCATCGTGGCCGGCGGCGGCGTCGCGCTGCTGCGCAGCATCGCCGCCCTGGACAAGCTCGCCGCCAAGGGCGACCAGGCCACGGGCGTGGAGATCGTGAAGAAGGCCATCGAGGAGCCCCTCAAGCAGATCGCCAACAACGCCGGCGTCGAGGGCAGCGTGGTCGTCAACAACGTCCGCGAGAACAAGGGCAACTACGGCTTCAACGCCGCCACCGGCGAGTACGGCGACATGGTGTCCTTCGGCGTCATCGACCCCGCCAAGGTGACCAAGTCCGCCCTGCGCAACGCCGCCAGCGTCGCCGCCATGATGCTAACCACGGAGGCGATCATCTCCGAGATCCCCGAGCCGAAGGCCGCCGCTCCCGCGGGCGGGCCCGGCGGGATGGGCATGGACGACATGTACTGATCCGTCGTTCCGGAACAGGGAAAGGCCCCGCGAATGCGGGGCCTTTCTGCGTCCGGGAATGCCGGGCTCAGACCCCGACGCACCAGTCGGTGTAGCCCCCGCAAGCCATGGTGTCGGGCACGCAGGCCGTGGTGGGAGGCGGGGGGGGCGGGAGGCATCGGTTGCCGTGTGCGGTCTCTCCGAAGCACCAGCCGATCATCCCATGCGTGGACACAAGGGTATCGCTGCCCCCCTGGACCCGCTGCAGTGCGGGGCCGGTCTGGAGCCTGGCAACGGTCTCTTTCGTCAACATCAGCTTGGGCATGTCGCCTCCTCGGTGTGAACTTCAAATCTAGAGGGCAGGACCGTCCCCAGGCGGGGCGGGCCCGTGCAACCGCGGTGAACGGTGGAAAAGGCCCGTCCCATCGGTGGCGATGCTTCCGGGACCGGACCTCGCCCGAGGGCGCGCAGTTCTCCGGTGAATTGCAGCAGCCGCATGAATGAGGACCTCGCGCCGGTGGGGCCTGCCGTTCCATCGGGGAAGCAGCACCAAAGACTCGCGCCCCGCGCGGTCCATGGCCAACCCAGCCGTCCTAGACTGTTCGCCATGCGTCCCCAGGACTTCGCGCTTCCGCTGGAGCCCGGCTCCCGGGAACCCCTGTATCTCCAGATCGCGCGAAGCCTCAGTTCGCGGATCGCCGGGGGACATCTCGCGCCCGGGACCGTCCTCCCCGGCGCGCGGCAGCTCGCCGAGGGCCTGGGGGTGAACCGCAAGACCGCCGTCCTGGCCTACCAGGAGCTGGAGGCGGAGGGATGGATCCGCACCCAGGCCGGACGCGGGCCGCGGGTGGCCCGCCCACCCGAGGCCGCGGATCCCGTCGCGCCCGGCGGGGGCGGCCAGCAGTCCACGATCTTCGACTTCTCCACGGTGCTCGACGTCCCGCCCGCGGAGCCCGGGGCCGTCCTCGACCTCCGGGAGGGCGGCCCCGATCCGCGGCTCCTGCCCTCCGCGGACCTGGGCGCCGCCTACCGGCGTGGCCTGGAGAAGCACGGCGCGGAGCTCCTCCACTACGGCGAACCGCGGGGGCACGAGGGCCTGCGGGAGGCGCTGGCCCGCTGGCTGACGGAGCGGCGGGGCCTCCTCGCCCGGCCCGAGCATCTCCTCGTCACCCGGGGGACCCGCGCCGGCCTGGTCCTGCTGCTGCGGGCCCTGCCGGGGGAGCCGGCGGTGGCGGTGGAGGAGGGCGGCTCCGCCGGAGTCCAGGCGGCCCTGCGCGAGGCGGGAGCCCGGATCCTGCCCGTCCCCGGGGACGACGGGGGTCTCCGGGTGGACGTGCTGGCGGCGCGGCTGGCCGCGGAGCGGATCCAGTTCCTCCACCTCTCGCCCCACGCCTGCGCCACCCACGGGGCCTCCCTCCCGGAGGACCGGCGCGCCGCCCTCCTGCGCCTCGCCGAGGCGCACCGCTTCGTGATCGCGGAGGACGACGCGGGCTACGAGTTCCACCACGGCGAGCGCCCGGCCCTGCCCCTGGGGGCCCACGATCCCAAGGGGGTCGTGGTGGGTCTCGGCTCCTTCGCGCAGCTTCTGGCGCCCGGCATCCGCGTGGGCTACCTCGTCGCCCGCGGCTCCATCATCGCCCGCCTGGCCCGGGCCAAGGCGGGCGTCGACTTCCAGGGCGACCGCGTGCTGGAGGGCGCCCTGGCGGAGCTGATGCGCAGCGAGATCCTCCACCGGCACGTGCGGCGGGCCCGCAAGGCCTACGCGGCGCGCCGGTACGCGGCGCTGGCCTGCCTCGCGCGGCTGCCGGGGATCTCCCTCGCGCCGCCGCGCTGCGGCCTGGGGATCTGGACCACGCTGCCCGACGGCTTCGACGCCGGGGCCTTCGTCCTCGGCGCCCTGGAACGCGGCGTGCTCCTGGCCGCGCCGGTCCCGGCCCGGGACGGTTCGGCGCGGGCCCACCTCCGCTTCGGTTTCGGCCCGCAGACCGAGGCCGAGTGGGAGGCCGCCTTCCGGAGCCTCGAACCGGTCTACGTCCGCTGCCTCTCCCGCGGCGCCTCGTAGCGGTCCAGGGCCGCCCGCAGCGCCTCCGCTGCCCGGGCCATCGCCGGGTCGGAGGCGCGGACGCGGCGGGCCGCGAGGCGGCGGGCCACGCTCTGGGGGGCGTGGGGGCCTCGGTCCCCCGCGTCCGCCCGGGAGGCCGAGAAGGCCTCGGCGAGGGCGTGGAGGTCCGCCGCGGCCAGGAGCCCCCGGCGGTCCCGGTCCAGGGCCTGACCCAGCTCGAGGAGGGCCACCCGGGCCGGGAAGTGCTGGCCCAGGCCCTCCTGGCCCTGGAGGCCCTGGAGCAGGGCCCGGGCCTGGACGAAGTCCTCGCCGGGTTCCCGTCCGGCCAGCACGCGGACCAGGCCGCGCTGGGCCAGGATGCGCACGCGGATGAAACGGTTGCGGTTCCGATGCTGCGGGTCCGCGGAGCAGATCGGCTGGATGGTCCGGTCGGCCTCGTCGAGGAGGTCCGTGCCCGGGACGCCTTGCAGCATCCGCGCGTAGGCGAGGCGCCGCAGCCCGTCGGCGGTCCACCGCACGGCCGCCTTGACGTCCGGATCCATGGCCGCGGCCGCCCGGAAGGCCGCGACGGCCCGGTGCAGGTGCGGCTCCTGGGGCCGGCCCAGGGCCAGCTCGAGGCTGGCCCGGTCGAAGGCCACGTACCCCTCGAGCATCCGCAGGTTCGGATCACTGCGACCCACCTCGAGGGATTTCGCGAGGGCGCGCTCGAGGAGCGGGAGCAGGCGCCGAGCCTCCTCCAGGTGGCCCAGGGTGATCCGGTGCTGCACTCGGCGGTCCCAGATCTCCATGGCCAGCCGCCAGGGCTCGTAGGCCCAGCCGGAGGCGTCCGCCCCCTCGAGGGCCGCCCACGCCGCGCGCTCCGCTTCGGCTTCCCGGCCGAGGATCTCCGCCTCCAGGATGTCCGCCACCGGGTAGGGGCCCGCGGCCTTGCCCAGGGCCAGCTTCTCCAGGGCCGCCACCCGCAGCCCGCGGATCTCCGCCCGCCGCGCGGGATCCCCGGAGGGCGCCTCGACTTCGTCCGCGGCCCGCTGGTCGTGGGCCAGGGCCAGCAGCATGCCCAGCTGACGCGCCTGTTCGGGTCCGCGGGAGCCCAGCTCCCAGGCCCGGGTGTAGCTGGCGCGGGCCTCGTCCCACTCCTCCAGCAGCAGGTGGATGCGGCCCAGGGCCAGCTGTCCCGCGGCTTCGCCGGCGGGTCCGACCTCCGCCATGGTGGCCCGGAGCGCGTCCATCCGGCGCCGCACGTCGCGGACCTCGCGGCGGCGGTCGTGGGGCGGGGAGAGGTGGGCGAGGCGCAGGAGGGATTCCGCGGCCTGGGTCTCGGCCCCGAAGCGCTGGGCGGCCGCGGCCCGGCGGGCCTCCCGGCTGCGGGCCAGGAGCCCCCAGGCCCCGAGGGCGAGGGCGACGAGGGCGCCGGCCCCGGCGGCGGCCGCCGCCAGGCGGTTCCGGCGGACCCAGAGCCCCGCGACGTGGAGGGGCTCGCGCCGCCGGGCGGCGATGGGCCGGCCCTCGAGAACCGCGCGCAGGTCGGCGGCGAAGGCCGCCACCCCCGGGTGCCGCCGGGTCGGCTGCGGATCCATGGCGCGCCGCGCCACGCGCAGCAGGTCGGGCGGCACAGGGCCGCGCACGCCGTTCCCCGCCCCCAGGCCCTCCTCGTGGGGCAGCCGTCCTGTCAGCACCACGTGGAGGGTGACCCCGAGGCCGTGCACATCGCAGCGGGCGTCCAGGGCCGTGCCCCGGAGGAGCTGCTCGGGGCTCGCGTAGGGGAGCGTGCCGCCGTGGACGCCCCGCTCCCCGCCCGCGGACAGGTCCGCCACCAGGCCGAAGTCGGTGACGAAGGGATGCCGCTCCTCGGGACCGAGGCGTCCCACGAGGATGTTCGCCGGCTTGAGGTCGAGGTGGAGGAGGCCTTCCCGGTGGGCGGCCTGCACGCCGTCGCAGACCTTGAGGAGGAGCTCGGTGCACTGCCTCCAGTCCATGCCCGGCGCGGCATTGTGCAGCGGCTCTCCCTCCACCCACGCCATGGCCAGGCAGGCCTCGCCGTCCACCAGCCCCACCTCGAAGACCTCCCGCACGCTGGGGTGCTTGACCCTCGCCTGGGCCCGGGCCTCGGCGAGGAGCCGGTCGCTCACCTGGGCCCACTCCCAGCGGAGGAACTTGAGGGCCACGGGCCGCTGGAGCACGGCGTCGAAGGCCTTGTAGACCCTCCCGGCTCCGCCCACGCCCACGAGGCGAAGGTCCGTGTAGCGATGGGTGGCCGGCGGATCCGCGGTCCTTCCGGGGGGCTGGCCGGTGGCCGGGACCCCGGCGGTCCAGGCGGTGCGGAAGGAGACTTCGGCGACACCCAGAAGGGACTGCATCCAGGCCTCGAGGCGGGCCGGTTCCAGGCGGCCCTCGGCCACCATCCGCTGGAGCCGCGGCCCCCAGACCGCCGTGGGACCGTCCAGCGCCGGTCCGGATCCTCCCCCTCCGGCCTCGGGCACCTCGAAGCCTTCGGCGAGGGCCAGGGCCACGAGTCGGGATTCGAGGTCGGCGGGCTGCACGGAAAACCGGGAGGGGCCTCCAGTATGGCCGCCTCCCGGCTGCGTCCCGCGTCGGGGGTGAATCAGAGGCAGAGGTCCCGGATGCAGGTGGCGTTGAGCACGCTCGGCGTGCAGGCGGGGAAGCGGCTGCCGCAGGCCTGGGTGACGTGGGTGGTGACGCAGAGGGCGGTGGCGCCGCCGTCCACCTGGGAGGCTTCGCGGCCGTCGAGGGCGCGGAGGGTTTCGCGGTTCAGGGTGAGCTTGGTCATGGGGTCTCCGGATGGGTCAGTGGGGGGCGATCACGACGGTGATGCGCCAGGGATCGGGCTGGGGCCGCACGGCGGCCCAGTCGATGGCCGCGGTGGGGATCGAGACGGGGGTGAGGCTCACCGCGGGGGTGAGCCCGGCGCCCTGGACCTGGGACAGGTCGGCGGGGGTGACGCGCTGGAGGCGGGGCGTCTTCATCGAGGCCTCAGAGGCAGCGCTGGGGGACCAGCGTGGGGCAGGCGAAGGCGCAGCTGACGATGCGGCAGCTGGCCAGGGTGGCCAGGCCGGCCGCGGCATGCTGGGCCTCCTGCGCGTCCAGCAGGCGGAGCGTCTCGCGATGGATGCGGAGCTTGGGGGGTTTCATGGGGACCTCGGGGACCGCGGGGATCCGGAAGGAAGGGGTTGGGAAGGAAGGGACCCTGCAGGGGTGGTTGCCCCACCATGCCGGAACCTCCCGGGGGCCATGGGGGCCACTTCGGCACTTCCCGTGGGGGCCACCGGACATGGGACGGGCGGGGGGCCGGGGTTGTGGGCGATGCACCCCAGCCTCACGATGGAGCCTCTGCCCTGGATTCCCCATGCTCCGCGCCATCGCCTCCGTCCTCCTCGCGTTCGGCCTCCAGGCCCAGGCCCCCGCCCCGCCTCCCGTCACCGTGGCGGTCCATGGCGCGGCCGGCGAGGTGGACGGCAGCCTCACCGTCGTGAAGGCCGGAGGCCGCACCTACCTCGTGGACTGCGGGATCCACCTCAAGGAGGATCCCGCGCGGCCCGGGGCGAACCAGGAGATGCCTGTGGATCCCAAGGCGCTGGACGGCGTCTTCATCACCCACGCCCACAGCGACCACATGGGGCGGCTGCCGCTGCTGGTGCGGAAGGGCTACAAGGGTCCCATCCACTGCACCCGCACCTCCGAGCTGCTCATGGCCCAGGCCCTGCCCCAGGCCATCGGCATGGACCGCGGCGCGGTGCGGCTCTGGACCTACACCGCCGGCCGGGCGGGGACCCGCGGCCAGGTGGCCCACTTCAGCCCCGCCTGCAAGGCCCTGCAGCGCATCCAGCCCGCCAACCGCGCGAGCTTCAGCGGGACGCTCCAGGGGCTCGAGGAACGCCTTTCCCGGGGCGCCTTCGCCTGCCGCGAGTGCTCGGGGATCGAGGCCCGGGGCATCCTCGACCAGGTGAAGGGCCACGCCTACGGTGAGCGCCTCCCCCTGGAGGACGGCGGCGCCTTCACCCTGCTCGACGCGGGGCACATCCCCGGCTCCGCCTCGGTGCTGCTCGAGGTCGGCGGCCGGCGCCTGCTCTTCAGCGGGGACCTGGGCCATCCCCTGTCCCCGATCCAGGCCGCGGCGGCCCCGGCCCCACCCGTGGACGCCGTGTGGGTGGAGTCCACCTACGGCGGGCAGGTGCGCAAGCCCGAGGTGGCGAAGGAGGCCTCCGAGTTCGTGCAGGCGGTGGCCGAGGGCCTCAAGGCCGGCGGCATCGTCTGGATCCCCGCCTACGCCCTGGACCGCACCCAGAAGGTCCTCTACCTCATCCGGCGAGCCCAGGCCCTGGACAAGCTCCCCTTCGAAACGCCGGTCTACGTGTCCTCCCGGACGGCCCTGAACTACACCCTGCTCTACGAGAAGGAGGCGGAACAGCCGGGGCTGGAGCGCTGGTTCAAGCCCGAGGTCTACAAGGTGGGCGGCCTGCTGCCCGGCAAGCTGGAATCCAAGGTGCCCGGGGACCTGAAGGGGCCCTGCATCCTCATCACCACCACCTTCGCCCTGGACGAGCCCGACGACGAGGAGGTGGTGGCCAACCGCCTCGCGGACCCCTCCACGCGCCTGCTGCTGGTGGGCTACAGCGACCCCGAGGCCACCGGCGGCCAGCTCAAGAAGATCGCCGCCTCCGGGCAGGGGGGCGAGATCACCGTGGGCGAGCGCACGGTGAAGATCCAGCCGGGCCAGGTCCGCAGCTTCCGCTTCCTGTCCGGCCACCTGGACGCCGGGGACCTGGCCGCCTGGCTGTCGAAGCAGGACAAGGACAAGGTCCGGATCACCTGCGTGCACGGCGAGCCCGAGGGGCTGGCGAAGAACGCCGAGTCCCTGCGCGCCGCCGGCTTCAAGCAGGTCAGCGTGGCGGAGCGGGGGAAGCCGGCGGCCTTCTGAGGGCGGCCCAGGCCAGCAGCAGGAAGGTCGAGGCCAGGGCGACGCCCGCCGTGGCCATGAAGGCCGTCCGGCTGCCCCAGGCCGCCATCATCCAGCCCATGGCGAGGCTGGCCGCGAGGGCGGCGAGGCCCAGGGCCATCTGCAGGCTGCCGTAGCCGAGACCCCGGTGCTCGGGCAGCAGCAGGTCCCCCAGGAGGGCCTTCTCCACGCCCTCGGTGAGCCCGTAGAAGGCGCCGTAGGCCAGCAGGGCGGCGGCGAAGGCGCCCTTGCCGGAGGCCAGGCCCATGATGGCGTAGGTCACCGCGTAGACCGCCCAGCCGGAGGCCAGGAAGGGCACGCGGCCGAAGCGGTCCGAGAGGTGGCCCACGGGCAGGGCCAGCAGGGCGCCCAGGAGGTTGAAGGCCACCAGCAGCAGCAGGATCTCCCGGAAGCCGAAGCCCACCTCCCTGGCCCGGAGCACCAGGAAGGCGTCGCTGGAGGAGGCCAGTCCGAAGAGCAGGGCCACCGCCAGGAAGCCGCGGATCTCCTTCGGGAGGCCCCAGGCCAGGCGCTTGGTGGTGGTGGCCCGGGGCAGGGGCGGGATCCAGAGCAGCACAAGGAGCACCGAGACGAGTCCAGCCGGCAGGGCCCACAGCACCACGGCGCGGAAGGCGGGCAGGTCCATGGCCCCGGAGCCGAGGCCCAGGGCCACCGCGAGGCCGAGGCCCGCCACGGCGCCGGCGGTGTCCAGCATCCGCGTGATGCCGAAGTCCCGGCCCAGCCGCCCCGCGGCGGCGGCGTCCGCCACCATGGCGTCCCGGGGGGCGCCCCGCAGGCCCTTGCCCACGCGGTCCAGCACCCGGGCCCCGCCGAAGAGCAGGGGCCAGGCGCCGGCGAGGTAGAGCAGCTTCGCCAGGAAGCTCAGGACGTAGCCCCCGGCCACCAGGGGCTTGCGGGTGGCCATGCGGTCCGAGAGCCAGCCCGAGACCGCCTTGAGGCCGATGGCCACGGCCTCGGCGAGCCCCTCCACCGCGCCCACGAAGGCCGGCGTGGCACCGAGGCCGCCGGTGAGGAGCAGGGGCAGGGCGCGGGTGATGGCCTCGCCGCTGGCGTCGTTGAAGAAGGAGACCCAGCCCAGGCGCGTGGAGAGGCCCATACCCACGAGGGGGGACCGCCCGACGGCTCCGCCGTCTCTGCGTCCCCCCTCGAGCTCCCCCGCGCCGCGGTCAGGCGGAGCCTGCCCGCGACGCCGCCGGCCATTCCCAGGTTCGGCCATCAGAGCCTCCGCTGGATCCGCTCGATGGAGACCGCCTTCCGGCCGGAGGTCTCGATGAGCACCGCGTGGAGCTGCAGGTCGCCCTCGGCGACCTCGTACTTCGCCTTCTGCACGCTGAGGAAGCGGCTGAGGCTGGCTTCCTTCTTCATGCCGATGACCCCTTCGTAGGGCCCCGTCATGCCGATGTCGGTGACGTAGGCCGTGCCTCCCGGAAGGAGCTTGGCGTCCAGGGTGGGCACGTGGGTGTGGCTGCCCACCACCGCCGCTGCGCGCCCGTCCAGGTGCCAGCCCATGGCCTGGGCCTCGCTGGTGGCCTCGGCGTGCATGTCCACGATGACGAGGTCGGCCCGCTCCTTCATGAGCACCGAATCCACGGTGCGGAAGGGATCGTCGCAGGTGGGCATGTGGACCCGGCCCATCAGGCACACGACGAGCACCTCCTCCCCCGAGGCGGTGTGGAGCTTCACGTGGCCGGAGCCCGGCGTGCCCGGCGGGTGGTTGGCCGGCCTCAGCAGGCGCGGCTCCTTCGCGTAGTAGGGGCCGATGTCCTTCACGTCGAAGGCGTGGTTGCCCGTGGTGATGACGTCCACCCCGAGGTTCTCGAACCAGTCCTTCGCGATGCGCTCGCTGATGCCGTGGCCGTGGGCCGCGTTCTCGCCGTTCACCACCACGAAATCCACGGCGAACTCCCGGCGCAGCTCCTGGAGGTGGGCCTCCAGCAGCCGCCGCCCGGGCTCGCCCACCACGTCGCCGAAGCACAGGATCCGCATCCCTCGAGCCTAACGAAAACGGGCGGCTCGCGCCGCCCGTTCGGTGGATCCCAGGGGAATCAGAAGGCCAGGCGCACGCCGATCTGGGCGTCGCGGGGGCTGGACGTGACGTTGCGGGCGTAGCTGAGGGTGGGCGCCGCGTCCGTGCCGCCGGTCCACTGCAGGCGCTGGTAGGCCTCCACCTCGTTGAAGAGGTTGTAGACCTCGCCGCTGACGGTGAGCTTCACCTTCGGCCCGAAGCCCCAGGTCCGGCTGATCTTCAGGTCCACCGACATCGTGGACGAGGTGCGGAAGCCGTTGCGCTGGGTGCCCAGGAGACGGTCGTTGCTGGTGATGGCGTCGTTGTTCAGGTCGTTGCCCCGGGTCACGGTGTAGGGCGAGCCGGAGAGGTAGGTGAAGCCCAGGCCGAACTGGATGCCGGTCCAGCGGCGCTCCTGGTAGCTCACCGAGCCCGTCACCACGTTGCGCTTGTCCGTGTCCGCCCAGGAGTAGTCGTCCATCGGGCGCTGGGTGTTCTGGGTGGAGTAGCTGGAGAAGTTGCGCTCGTTGGAGTCGTTGTCCCGGTTCTTGCTGAAGGTGTAGAACAGGCTGGCCGTGAAGGGGCTGCCGGCCTTGTCGTACTTCGCGCTGAGGGTCAGGGACTGGTAGCGGGACTCGGCATCGCTGACGTAGACCGCGATCTGGCGGAAGTTCGTGTTGGGCCGGGTGGATGGGAAGACCAGGCGGCCCTGGGCGTTGGCCACCGGCGTGCCCAGGTTGATGTCCGCCAGGCGCTCCAGGTGGTCCGTCTTCGCATAGGCGCCGGAGACCCCGAAGGTCCAGCCCCCGAAGGCCCGCTCGTAGCCCAGGTTGAAGCGGTCCGTGGAGGGGTTCTGGAAGCTCTGGGCGAAGGTGAAGACGTCCAGGGCCGGGAGGGTCGCGCCGGAGGGCAGGGCCGAGAAGCGGAAGGGCGAGTCGGGCGTGAACGCGGCGCCGCGGGGGATGCCGAAGGTGGCGGCCTGGGCGGAGGTGAAGGTGATCCGGGCGCCCCTCACGCCGTTCTCCGCGAAGACCTGGAAGAGGAAGACCGAGGGCGTGCGGCTCACGTAGCGTCCGAGGCTGCCGCGCACGACGCTCTTGCCGCCATCGGCCTCGGGCGTCCAGGTGAAGCTCAGGCGCGGCGAGACGTGGGTGTCGGTGGGGATGGACGCCGTGACCGGCAGGGTGGTGCCCAGGGGGTTGGAGACGTCGGCGATGGGGAAGTCGGGGTGCTCCTGCCGGTCGTAGCGCAGGCCCAGCCCGGCCTTGAAGGACGGGGTCAGGCGCCAGTCGCTCTGGATGAAGACCGCGAGCTCCTTCTCGGCGGCGGCGAAGACCCCCGAGTCGCGGGGCGTGCCGCCCTGGAGGCTGAAGCGCTGCTGGAACTGGTTCCAGTTGCCCGCCCGGAAGTCGGCGATGTTGTTGAAGGAGTACGAGCCGTACTGCGTGGAGGCGAACACCTCGGCCACGTCGGTCTTGTTGTAGTCGATGCCGGCCTTCACCTGCACCGTGGGCGTCACGTAGGTGATCGTCTCGATGATCTGGGTGCGCTTGGTCTCGAACTCGCGCGAGAAGTTCGTGCCGCTGCCGTAGGTGCCCACGTTGGTGATGGAGACCTGGGGGATCGTGGTGGTCGGCACCCGGGGCTGCTCGTCCTTCACGTAGTTGATGCGCAGCTCGTTGTACCAGTTGCCGTTGATGGTCCAGTTCCACTGGCCCACGAAGCTCGTGGTCTTGATGTCGTCGGTGGACACGGCCTCCTTGGCGAAGGTCAGGCCCGAGTTCACGTTGCCCTTGAAGTTCGAGGAGTTGAAGCGGACCTGGATGGCATGGTCCGTGTTCACGGTCCAGTCCAGCCGCGCGAAGACCACGTCGGAGTCGGCCCGGAGGCTGTAGGGGCCGGCCCGCTTGATCAGGGCGGCGTCGGCGGCGATGTTGCCGTCCAGGGGATAGAGGCCCGCGGGCGGGTTCGTGCCGCCCCAGATCTGGTCCTGGGGATCGGTGCGCCGCTGGGCGTCGTAGGCCACGAAGAAGTGGAGCTTGTCCTTGAGGATCGGTCCGCCGAAGGAGAAGCCGTACTGGCGGAGCTTGAAGTCCGCGGGCGGAAGGCGGCTGCCGCTGTGGGCGTTGGCCTGCCACTGGTTGGGCCGCTCGTAGTAGAAGAGGCTGCCGCCGAACTCGTTGGTGCCGCTCTTGGTGACGGCGTTCAGGTAGCCGCCGCCCATGCGGCCGTACTCCGCCGAGGCGCCGTCGGTGATGACCTGGAACTCGCGCACGGCCTCCAGGGAGACGGTGAAGGGCGTCTTGCCCTCGGCGCCGCCGGTGCTGCCGCCGAAGAAGGGCTGGTTGTAGTCGCCGCCGTCGATGTTGATGGCGGTGTTGATGCCGCGCTGTCCGGCGATGGCCAGGTTGCCGCGCTGGCTGTCCACCACCACGCCCGGCGTGAGCTTGGCGAAGGCCTGGAAGTCGCGGTTGCGCAAGGGGAGGTTGGCGATGTCGTCGGGGCTCACGAGGGTGGCGGCGGCGGTGCGCTCGGTGTCCACCTGGGCGGCGGTCGCGGTGACCTCCACCACGGCGCTGGCGGCGGGGGCCAGCTTCACCAGGAGCGGGGCGGCGTCGCCCAGGTTCAGGTTCACGCGGATCCCCGCGGCCGTCTGGAAGCCGTCCTTGGCCACCGACACGCCATAGGGGCCCACCGGGAGGCTCGCCACCAGGAAGCGCCCGCCGGCGTCCGTGAGGGCGGTCCGGGTGAAGCCGGTCTCGGCGTTCCGGACGGTGACCGTGGCCCCCGGGACGGCCTGCCCGGAGGTGGACGTGACCGTCCCGCCGAGCTGGGCGCTGACGCCCTGGGCGGCCAGGGGCGAGGCGGCCACGAGCAGGGCCAGGGGCGTGAGGGGGTGTAAATGGCGGATTCGCATGGAAAGTTCCTCCCGGCCGTTAGCCTACACGGGCTCACGGTCCGCCCCAAGCCACGACCCTGTGACGGGAAACGAAGGCCACCCTGGGGGCACCCGAGGAGAAGTCCGGAAACCCGCGGCATCCCGTGGCCCTTCCTCCTGGTAGCCTGCCCTTTTGTCGAGCCCCGAATGAACCTGGCCCTGCGCCTCCCGACCGCCGCCGCCCTCCTCCTCGCCCCCGCCCTCGCCCCCGTCCTCGCCGCCCAGGCCACCCTGGGCCTCCACGAGATCCAACCCGGCATGAGGGGGTACGGCCGCACGGTGTTCAGGGGGTCGAAGATCGAGCGCTTCGAGTTCGAGGTCCTGGGCGTCCAGCGCAACATGGCCCCCGGGCGGAGCCTCATCCTCGTGAAGGCCAGCGGCGGCCCCCTCGCCGAGACCGGCATCCTCGCGGGCATGAGCGGCTCCCCCTGCTACATCGACGGCAAGCTCGTGGGCGCCCTGAGCACCGGCTTCACCTTCGAGAAGGAGGCCATCGGGGGGATCACCCCCATCGCCGACATGACCGAGCAGCTCCGGGACGTCCCGGAAGGAGCCAGCAGCCGCACGCCCCTGGTCCTCCCGAAGGTCGAGCCCCCGAAGGTCCTCAAGGCGGCCCTGACCGGCGGCCTCCTCCCCTTTCGGGACCTGGCGGGGGAGGAGGGCGCCCGGCCGGAACCGCCGATGCTGGTCACCGGCGCGCCCCTGGGGACCGAGGCCAAGGCCTTCCTGGACGGGCTGCCCCTCCAGTACATGGCGGCCCCCACCCTGGCCCCCGCCCCCGGCGGGGAGGCCAGCCCCCTGGAGCCCGGCGGCATGGTCTCCATCGCCCTGGTGCAGGGCGACATGGAGATGGCCGCCAGCGGCACCATCACCCAGGTGAGCGGCAAGCGGGTGCTCCTCTTCGGCCACCAGCTCCTGAACCTGGGGCCCGTGGACCTGCCCATGTGGTCCGCCTCCGTGGCCTACTCCATGCCCAGCTACCTCCGCTCCTTCAAGCTCGCCACGCCGGTGGCCCCCGTGGGCGCGGTCCGCATGGACCGCTCCACCGGGGTCGCGGGCGTGCTGGGGGCCGAGGCCCGCATGATCCCCCTGAGGGTGGGCCTGAACCTCGGCGGCCGGCGCACCGTGAACTTCCGCTTCGAGCTGATGGACCACCCCTTCCTCACGCCCTTCCTCGCGGCCACGGTGCTCACCCAGGCCCTGAACGCCCAGGTCCGGGGCCTCGGATTCCAGTCCCTGGCGCTGCAGGGGAACATCAAGGTCGCCGGCCACGCCCCGATCCAGCTCGAGAACGTGGTGGCGGACCTGAACCCCGGCCGCCTCTCCGCCTTCGTGGGAGGCATCCTGCAGGCCCTCACCACGAACCCCTTCGAGCGGCCCGAGATCGAGGGCATCAGCCTCACGATCAAAGCCGAGGAGCGCCTGGACCTCACCACCATCGCCGGCGCGCGCACCCTCAAGGCGCGGGTGCGCAGGGGCGAGAGCCTGCCGGTGCTGGTGGCCCTGCAGAACATCCAGGGCGTGCGCGAGCAGGTCACCCTCAACATCCCGGTCTCGGCCTCCGCCCAGAAGGGGAAGGCCGTGATCATGGTGGGTGACGGCTTCAGCCTCGCGGCGGCCGACCCCGACGAGAAGGCCGTGGACGTGGCCTCCCTCAACGACGTGACGCGGCTCCTCAACGGCGCCCTCCGGAACAACCACGCCTACGCGCTCCTCGTGCAGGCCCAGCCCGGCGCCGGGCTGCGGGGAAGCCGCATCGAGGGGATCCCGCCCTCGGTCGCCGCCCTCCTGGGGGCGGACGGCGTCACCTTCGACAACCGGCTCCAGCGGCGCATCGTCGGCCGCGCCTGGCTTCCCCTCGAGCGGGAGGTGAAGGGGCTGGTCCAGCTCGACGTCGAGATCGAGTGAACCCGTGAACCCGAGAACCGCCATGACCCGACCCTTCCCCCTCCTCGCCGCGGCCCTGCTCCTCGCGGCGCCGCTCGCCGCCGAGAACCCCCCGGCGGTCTTCTCCGGCTTCAACGACTGGATCGGCAGCGAGTCCCGCGGGATCCGCATCGGCGCCGACGGCCGCCTCCGGCTGGCCCCCGGCGCGCGGCGCCTCGCCCAGCTCCCCGAGGGCGTGGTGTGGGCGGCGGTGCCGGACGGCGCCGGCGGAGCCTACCTCTCCGCCGGCAGCGAGGGCCGGCTCTTCCACCTGGCCGGCGGCCAGGTGAAACCCCTGGCCCAGGTGAAGGGCGGCGTCATCTTCGCCATGGCCCGGGTGGGCGCCGACCTGGTGGTGGCCCCCAGTGGCGAGGGCAAGCTCATGCGCGTGACGCCGGCGGGCGAAGTGAAGCCCTTCGCCGACATCGACGCCCGCGCGGTCTGGGCCCTCCATGCCTCCGGCGGGGAGGTGGTGGTGGCCGGCGGCTCGGAGAACGGGGCGGTGCTGATCCTGGCCCGGGAGGGCTCCAGCCGCCGTCTCGCGGAGGTCCGCGAGGAGACCGCCTTCACCGCCCTCCTGCCGGACGGCCAGGGCGGCTACTACCTGGGCAGCCACGGCCACGGGCTCGTCATGCGCTACGGGGCCGAGCGCGTGGAGACCCTCACGGACACGCCCTTCGAGGAGGTCCGGGCCCTCGCCCTCGCCGACGGCGACCTCTACATCGGCGCCAACAACGGCCTCTCCTCCCGCCTCACCTCCGGCCAGCTCGAGCGCCGCGAGGGGTACATGACGGAGGCGGGCAGCGGCACGAAGTGCGCGGTGCTGCGGCTGGACCGCAACCGCGTGCCCGAGACCCTGTGGCAGAGCAGCTTGAGCCAGGTCTTCGCCCTCGCGCCCTGGAAGGGCCAGCTCCTGGTGGGGACCGGCAACCGCAGCCGCGTCTTCGGCATCCCCCTCGCCGGGAAGGGCCGGGACCTGAACCCCTTCGAGGTGGTTCAGGACCTGGGCGCCGCCCAGGCCACCGCCTTCCTCACCCTCGGCCAGGACCTCATGGTGGTGGCCTCCAACCCCGCCGAGGTGCACCTCCTCTCCGAGGCCCAGGCCCTGGAGGGCACGCTGGAGAGCCGCGTGCTGAAGGCCAGCCCCGTGGGCGACTGGGGCCGCGCGTACGTGGACGCGGAGGTCCCCCAGGGCACCGCGGTGGAGCTGCAGGTGCGCCAGGGTTCCACCGAGACGCCCGACGGCACCTGGTCCCCCTGGAGCCCGCCCCTGCGCAGCGGCGAGCGGCCCGTGCTGAAGCCCTCCCGCTTCGCCCAGTTCCGCCTGCGGCTCACGTCCAGCCGCGGCGGCGCCACGCCGACGGTGGAGAGCGTGCGGATGCACTGGAACAACCGCAACCTCGCGCCCCTCTGGGAGGGCGTGGACGTCATGCCCCCCGGCCTGACCATCACGCGCAACGCCCCTCCCGACGACATCGGCATCGAGCGGGTGCCCTTCGAGACCCAGAAGCTCATCCCGGCCCTGGCCTACGCGGGCAGCGAGAAGCGCTCCTTCCGCCGCGGGGCCCAGGCCTTCGTCTTCAAGGTGTCCGACCCCAACAACGACCAGCTCAGCTTCCGCGTCCGGCTGCTCCCCGAGCACGGCGCCCCCCTCGAGCTGGAGAAGGCCTGGAAGGAGAAGTTCTTCACCTTCGACACCCTTCCGGTGCCGGACGGGCGCTACCGCCTGGAGGTGATCGCCAGCGACGCGCCGAGCCAGCCCTTCAACGCGGCCCTCACCGCCACCTGGCGCACGGCGCCCTTCCTGGTGGACCACACGCCCCCCGTGATCTTCGAGACCAGCGCCGTCTCCGAGGCCGACGGCGTCCGCGTGCGCTTCGCCGCCCGGGACGAGAGCGGCGTCCTCAAGGAGGCCTCGGTGAGCGTCGACGGCGAGAACTGGCTGCAGGTCCTGCCCGAGGACAAGGTCTTCGACCAGGCCGAGGAGCGCTTCGAGGTGCTCATCCCGAAGGACCAGGTCCGCGGCGAGCGGGTGATGATCCGGGTGCAGGACGACCACAACAACGAGCAGAGCGCGCTGGTCCCCCTCGGGGCCGGCCGGGGCCGGTAGGGCGCCGTGGCGCGGGAGGCCCTGACCTTCGCCCGCTTCTGGCCCGCCTACCTCGCGGAGCACCGGCACCGCGCGAACCGGGCCCTCCACCTCTGCGGCACCCTGGCCTACCTCGGCCTCCTGGGCTTCCTCCTCGCCACCGCGCGCTACGCCTGGCTTCCCCTGGTCCCGGTGGTGGCCTACGGCTTCGCCTGGACGGGGCACTTCGGCGTCGAGCGGAACCGCCCGGCCACCTTCAAGCATCCCTGGCTCTCCCTCCTGGGGGACCATCGGATGGCCTGGTACATGGCCACCGGGCGCCTCGGCGCCGAGTTCGCGCGGCTGCGGATCCCGACCCTGCCCTGAAGGGCGGGCTCAGAGGAGCGGCAGGGCGCGGGCGAGGCCCGCCTCGAAGACGTCCTCGGGCGTGAGCAGGCTCAGCACCAGGAAGCCTTCCCGGGCGATGTCGAAGAAGTGTCCGGGGTGGACGAGCACGCCGCAGGCCTCCAGCAGGTGGAGCGCGCAGGCCTCGTCCGAGCCGATGGCGGGCCGCCGCAGGATCACGCTCCAGCCCCCCTCCACCCGCAGGCGCTGAAGGTGGGGCCGGTCCGACAGGCCGCGATCCAGGGTGGCGAGGTTCTCCCGGGCGCGGGCGAGCACCCGGGAACGAAGGGCCGGGCCCGCCCCGAGGGCCGACTTCGCCGCGGCCTGGGCGCTGGCGCTCACCGGCAGGAACTGGTCGGCGATGAACTCCAGGCCCTCCCGCAGGCGCTCGGCTCCCGGCCCACGGAGGATCATCCAGCCCAGTTTCACCTGGGGCAGCAGCGCGACCTTGCTGAGGCCGGAGAGGACGGCGACGGGGCAGGGCGGCTCCGGGAGGGCGAGCACGCTCCGGATCCGGTCGGGCGGGGCCTCCAGAGCGTAGGCGGAGAAGACCTCGTCCACGATGAGCAGCAGGCCCCGGCGGGCGCAGAACGCCGTGAGCCCCTCCCAGGCCCCGGGGCTCAGGTACTGGCCCGTGGGATTGTTGGGATTGACCACCACCAGGGCCCGGGCGCGGGGTCCCCAGGCCGCCTCCAGGCTCGCGGGGTCCGGGTTCCAGCCTTCATGGAAGCAGTCGGGAACCACCTTCGCCGCGAGGCCTTCCAGGCGCGCGAGCCACTCGAAGAGGGGGTAGCTGGGGCTGGGCACGAGGATCTCGTCCCCGGGATCGCCCACGGCCTTGAAGAGCCACGCATAGGCCTCGGACGTGGAGGCGGTGAGCAGGACCGAGTCGGGGTCCACGCCCGCGCCGTGGTAGGCGGCGACGGCGCTGCGCGCCGCGAGGGATCCCGCGGCGTCGGGCGCGTAGCCCAGGACCTCCGGGGCGGCGAGGGCCTCCCGCACCTGCTCCGGGGCGCGGAAGCCCGCCACCGTCGGATTGGAAAGGGTGAGGTCGAGCACCTCCAGCCCGGCCTGCCGCCGCCGGGCCAGGGCCCGGGCCAGGGCGTTGGGGGCGTGGGATTCCGGCAGCCGCGAGGAGAGTCGCATGGCTTGATGGTAGTCACAGGGCGGGCTCCGCCCCCCTTCCGGGGAGTTCCATACTGGAGGCCATCCTCCGGAGGCTCCCATGGCACGCGCGCCCCACGCGGCGGTTCTCCTGGCCGGCTGCGGCCATCTCGACGGCGCCGAGGTGCGCGAGGCGGTCCTCACCCTCCTCGCCCTCGACCAGCACGGCGCGACGTTCCAGTGCGTCGCCCCCAACGCCGACCAGTTCCACGTGGTGAACCACGCGACCGGGAAGCCCGAGGCGGGCGTGCGGCGCAACATGCTGGAGGAGTCCAGCCGCATCGCCAGGCTGGGCCAGTGCCTGGACCTCGCCCAGGCGGAGGTCTCGGACTACGACTGCCTCCTCCTGCCCGGCGGCTTCGGGGTGGCCAAGAACCACTGCGGCTTCGCCTTCAAGGGCAAGGACGCCGACGTGCGCCCCGACGTGGCGGCCTTCGTGGGAGGCTTCTTCGACGCGGGCAAGCCCGTGGGCGCTGTCTGCATCGCGCCCGCCCTGGTGGCGCTCGTGCTGGCAGGCAGCGGGAAGCACGCGGCCCTCACCATTGGCGACGACGCCGGCTGTGCCGCGGCCCTGAACGCCCTGGGGGCGCGGCACCAGGACCGGGGCAGCGCCCGGGACATCGTCGTGGACGAGGGGCTGAAGCTCGTCACGGCGCCGGCGTACATGTTCGACGACGCGAGGCTGAGCGACGTCTTCGTCGGCATCGACCGCACCGTCGAGGAAGTGCTGAAGCGGGTGAAGACCGCCTGACGCAGCAGGCCCACGCGGCTCCGCCGACCACCCCCGGATCGGACGCCACATCCAGTGGCGTCCTCCCGCTCCTCGCTGTGCTCGATCGCGGACGGGGCCCCGTTGTTCGACGACGCGAGGCTGGGCGACGTCTTCGTCGGCATCGACCGCACCGTCGAGGAAGTGCTGAAGCGGGTGAGGCCCGCCTGATCAGAACGCCAGCGGTCGGCCTTCCTCGTCCAGCCCGTCGAAGGGCGTGCCGAAGCCCTGGTCGGCCCAGGCGCGCACGAGGCGGCGCAGGGGCGGGTGCTGCAGCGTCGCGGCGCAGACGATGGCCTCCTCGGGCTCCAGGCCCTTGATCCAGACGGTGGCGTGGCCCAGCACCAGGGCGGGTTCGGGGTGGCGCAGGGTGGCGTCCAGGACCTGGAGCACCTGGATCGCCAGCAGCGTGGATTCCCGCCACATGGACACCGACAGGGCTTGCATCTGCGCCCGGCCCAGGGGCGCCTGCACCAGGGCCACCAGCGAGGCCGGCGACATGCGGGGGTTCTGGAGCAGGGCCGCGACCACGGCCTCGTCGGGCACCTTCCACACGAGGTGCCAGAGGGGCTTCGGCGCCAGCAGGGCGAAGGTGCGGCGCTCGCCCAGGGTCAGGCCGGGCCAGAGGAGCTGGAGCCGCTCCACCGCCAGGGTCCTGGCGTGGGGATGGGCGGCGGCATCCTGGGCCACCGCCGTCAGGGCGCGCCAGGGCAGCCGGGGAACCAGGTTCACGCGCAGGTGGGCCGGGGCCTTGGGGTGCTGGGCGATCCAGCGCAGCAGCAGGGGCCGCTTGCGCAGGTCCGGCAGGTCCGCCGCCGCCTCCAGCCAGCCCTTCGGCGGGTTGGGGTCCCGCAGCAGCCGCAGGAAGCGCGGCCAGCCGACATCGGGGGGCAGGGGCCAGGACATGGAGGAAGCTTAAGCCGTTCGGCTCTGGGCTCTAGGCTTTGGGCTCCGGGGGCGGGCGGATCATCCATCCCGGATGTCCGTCCGAAGCCCGCGGTCCTGGTTTGTTGGAAGGTATGGAAACCGAATGCCAAACCGTCCTGGTCAGCCCGGCCCAGCCAGAGCCCAGAGTCCACAGCCCAGCGTCCCGGCCCCTGCCACACTGTCCCCATGCCAGCCGCCTTCACCATCCTCGGCCGGGGCCGCGCGGGGCGGGCCCTGGCCCTGGCCCTGGGCGAGCGGGTGGCGCTGGAAGCCTCCACGGCGGTTCCGGAGGGGCTGGTCCTGCTGGCGGTGCCGGACCGCAGTCTCGAGGCCCTGTCGGCGAAGTTCCCCGGCCGCTGCGTGCACATGAGCGGGAGCCTGGACCTCCCCGGCGTGCCCTGCGCCCACCCCCTCACCAGCTTCGGCGGACGCGCCGCGGACTGGAAGGGCACCCCCCTGGCGGTCACCGGCGCCGTGCCGGAACCCGTCCTGGCGGCCTTCCGGGACCTGGGCTTCCTGCCTTTCGACCTGCCGGCGGACCTGAAGCCCCTCTACCACGCCTGCGCCGTCCTCACCTCCGGCCATGCGGCGAACCTCTGGCTCGGGGCGGCGGCGCTCCTCGAGGCCCGGGGCGTGACGCTGCCCGGCCGGGGGCTCATGCCCCTGGCGGAGGCCACCCTGCGCAACGTCGCGCGGCAGGGGGCCGAGGGCCGCACGGGTCCCTTCACGCGGGGGGACGAGGCCACCATCGCCCGGGACGCCGCCGCCCTGCCGGAGCCCTGGCGCCAGATCTTCCTCGCCCTGGGTCGCGCCGGTGCCTGAGTTCCGCCCGCCCCTGCCCCTGCGGGTGGCCACGCCGGCCGCCTGGGCCGAGGCGGCCTGGGCGGACCCCGGGAGCCTGCTGTCGGACCACGCCCACAACGAGAAGAAGGCGGCCCTGACGGCCCTGTCCCTGCTTCATGCCTTCACGGGCCACCCGCGGATCCCGCTCCTGCTGGCCCGCCTGGCCGAGGAGGAGCTGAACCACTTCCGGCGCGTCCTGGAGGCCCTGGCGGACATCGGCTGGTCCCTGCGGCCCGACGGCGGCAGCGCCTACGCCAAGGCGCTCCTCGCCCGCGTCGGGGAAGGCGGCGGCGACGGCCTCCTGGACCGCCTGCTGGTCTCCGCCCTCATCGAGGCCCGGAGCTGCGAGCGCCTCTTCCTGCTGGAGCGGGAGGCCCGGACGCGGCCCGGCCTGGACGATCCGGCCTGGCTGACCTTCCTCCTGGAGCTCGAGCGCTGCGAGGCGGGCCACGCCCTCACCTACCAGTCCATCTCCCGGGACCGCTTCGGCGCCGACGCCGACCGCCGGCTGGACCTCTGGCTGGACTGGGAGGCCGAGGTGGTCCGGGGCCTCCCCCACCGCAGCGTGGTGCACTGAGCCCCCAGCCCGGGATCGGCTAATCTGGAGCCATGAACCTTCAGCCAGCGCCGGGGAACGACACCCTGGTCCCCGTCTTCAGCCCGGAGCGCCTGGGCCTCACGGAAGGCGGCGAGGCCCGCTTCCGCGGCGCCCTGGAGCGCATCGCCGGGGAGGGGGAGCTGAAGGCCAAGCTGCTGCTGGCCGCCCTGGACCACTTCGCGGCCCGCGGCTTCGACGGCGTGCAGGTGAAGGAGGTGGCCGAGGAGGCCGGCGTGTCGAAGCCGACCCTCTACTACCACTTCGGCAGCAAGGAGGGCCTCTTCCGCCAGCTCTGCCTGGTGGCCCTGGCGGTGACGGAGAAGCGCCTGCGGGACATGGTGGCGCCCCACCTGGGCGCGCGGCCGTCGGACCCCGCCGCCGTGCGGGCCTCGGCCTTGCGGCTCTCGGCCTCCTACGTGGACCTGCTCATGGAGCTGCCCCAGTTCACCGGCTTCATCCTGCGGGCCATCGCCGTGCCGGGGCCGGACTCCACCTTCCGGGACCTCATGCCCGTGGTGGAGCGGGCCCTCAGCCCCCTCGGCCTCTACGTGAACCACGTGTTCGGCATGGACTTCGAGCAGGCCCGCAAGGAGGTGATGGTCTACACGGCGATCTTCGGAGCGCTGCTGGAGGAGCACCTGCGACGGCCCGAGTACGCGATCGACGCCGGCGAGATCGCCTGGGCCGTGGACCGCTGGCTGAGGGGCATCCAGGGTGCGTGAGGCCGCGCGGGAGACGGGAGGCGGACGTGGTCAAGACGGCGGCCCTGGCGACGGCGCTGATGATGGGAGGCCTGGCCATGGCCGCTGAGAAGCCCAAGGCGGCGAAGCCGCTGGCCCCCGTCGGCGTGGTGGTGCGGCCCCTGGACCTGGCCCAGCACGAGCTGCAGGTGGAGCTGACCCTGCCCCCGGACGCGGTGAAGGTGGGCGCGGTGGCCGCCATGGCCGCGTGGACCCCGGGCTCCTACCTCATCCGCGACTACGCGCGCTTCGTGGACCGGGTGGAGGCGCGGCCCGAGGGCGGGGCGCCCTACGCCCCCGAGAAGCTGGACAAGCAGCGGTGGCGCCTCCTTCCCGCGAAGGGGCCGGTGACCCTGCGCTACCGCCTCTACGCCAACGAGCTGAGCGTGCGCACCAACCACGCCGACGCCTCCCACGCCTTCCTCACTGGGGCCGCGTCCTTCCCGGCCCTGGAAGGGCAGGGGTCCCGGCCCTACGCCGTCCGCTTCGAGGGCTTCCCGCAGGACTGGTCCGTGGCCACCGGCCTGCCGGAAGCGGCCGGCGCCTACCACGCCGCGGACTACGACACGCTGGTGGACAGCCCCTTCGAGCTGGGCCGGCTGCGGGTGCGGCGCTGGGAGTCCATGGGGGCGCGCTTCGAGTTCGCGTTCCAGGGGGAGCACAACGGCGACGAGGCCCGCATGGCCGCGGACGCGCGGAAGATCGTCGAGGAGGCGGGCCGGATCTTCGGCGGCTTCCCCTTCGACCGCTACGTCTTCCTGCTCACCTTCAGCCCCCGGGCCGGGGGCGGCCTGGAGCACCGGAACAGCACGGCGCTGCTCTCGGATCCCTTCCTCTACGACAAGGCCGAGGGCTACCACCGCCTGGCGGGCCTCGTGTCCCACGAGTTCTTCCACGTCTGGAACGTGAAACGGATGCGGGACGCGGCGCTGGGCCCCTTCGACTATTCGAAGGAGGTCCCCACGCGGCTCCTCTGGTTCCACGAGGGCTTCACCGACTACATGGACAGCGTGGTCGCCCTGCGGGCCGGCGTGCTGCCCTGGGCCTTCGTGGCCAAGGAGTGGGGCCAGCGCTGGACCGAGAACCTGCAGAAGCCGGGGCGGAGGGAGCAGAGCGTCGCCGAAGCCAGCCACGACGCCTGGATCCGCCACTACAAGCCCACGGAGTTCTCCACCAACAGCACCGTGGGCTACTACGACAAGGGCAGCCTGGTGGCCCTGATGATGGAGGGCCGGATCCGCCGCGGCAGCGGCGGCAAGGCCGGCGTGGCGGACCTCTTCGCGCGACTGTGGAAGGCATGCGGTGACGGCCCGGTCAGCGACGCGCAGATCCGCGAGGCCTTCCGCGCCCTCTCCGGCGAGGATCCGGATCCCTTCTGGCGGGACTTCGTGGAGGGCCGCGCGGAACTGGACGGCTCGGCCCTGGAGCAGGCCGTCGGCCTGAGACTGGAGGCCAAGGCGCCCTGGGAGCTGCTCTCCCCCGAGGACCAGAAGGATCCCGACGCGGTGAAGCGGGCCAAGGCCTTCACGGGCCTGGTGTTCGCGGCGCGGGGCAACGGGGCCGACGCGCCCACGGTGCAGAACGTCCTTCCGGACTCGCCGGCCTGGCGCGCGGGCATCGGCTACGGCGCGGAGATCCTCGCGGTGGATGGCTGGCGCACGGCGAGCGCCACCGAGGTCCAGCGCCGCCTCGCGGACGCCTTCGGACGCGCCGCGGAGGTGCTCGTGCAGGAGCGGGGGCGCGTGCGCTCCGCGAAGGTGGAAGTGATCGAGTCGCCGGCCCGGACGGTGCGCCTCGCGGCGGACCCTGGCGCCACCCCGGAGCAGAAGGCCGCCTTCACGGCCTGGACGGGCCAGCCCTTCCCCGCGGCGACACGGACCCTGGCGCGGCCGGGCGACGAGGGCGCGCGGCCGCAGGAGCGGGGACCTTCCGCCGGCGGCGGGCAGTAGGCGACGTGGAGGCTTCCCGGCAGCCCGCCGCGCCGCCCCGCATCGCGGCCCTCATCGCCGCCCACGACGAGGAGGCCCACGTGGGCGGCGTGGTGCGCGGCCTCGCGCCCTATGGCCTGGCCCGCATCCTGGTGGTGGACGACAACAGCGACGACGCCACGGCCAAGGTGGCGCGGGAGGCGGGCGCCGAGGTGCTCTCGCTCCGGCGGCCCCAGGGCGGCGGCAAGGGCCAGGCGCTGCGGGCGGGCCTGGAGGCCCTGCGGAGCCTCGACGCGGACTTCGTGCTCTTCATCGACGGCGACGGCCAGCATGACCCGGCGGACTTCCAGGCCTTCCTGGACCATCTGGCGGCCCACCCCGACGCGGACTTCCTCATCGGCAGCCGCTTCCAGGACCGGGCGAAGGTGCCCCCCGCCCGCTGGCGCACCAACGCGCTGGGCAGCTGGACCCTGGGCCGCATCGCCGGCGTGACATGGGAGGACAGCCAGTCCGGCTTCCGCCTCATCCGCAAGAAGGTCCTCGACCGCCTCGATCTCAGGTCCAGCGGCTTCGCCATCGAGATGGAGATCTCCATGAAGGCCGCCGACTGGAAGCTCCACTGGGCCCACGTGCCCATCCGGGCCATCTACCACGCGAGCGGGAAGTCGCACTTCCGGGGCGCGATGGACACCTGGCTGATCGCGTGGTTCTCGCTGCAGTGCTGAGGGTGTGGAGGGTTCGTCCCTGATCCGGGGAGCCATCTCACGAGGCTGGAGACTCACCCGGGATGGGGTGGTTCGAGCCCTGGGGAGTTGACCTCATGAAGTGGACCTTCTGAAGTTGACCTCTAGAAGTTGACCTCTAGAAGTTGACCTTCTGAAGTTGACCTCATGAAGTTGACCTTCAGAAGTTGACCTTCAACAGGCACCTCGATCCAGCGCCGCCGCGCCTTCCGGCGACGCTGGATCGAGGTGCTGCCAAGCGTAGCGCGGCAGGTCGGGGAACGGGGAATTCGAGCCGCGCGGGATCGGGGGGAGGAAGGAAGGGCGGTGCGATGGGTTCGCGTATTGGTTCTGGATTCGTCCCACGGCTGCGGACGTGCCCGGGATGAGAAGGGTTCATGGTCCTGCCGCGCTATCGCTTGGCCGCACCTCAGCCCATCCGCGGCGGAGGACGCCGCGAATGGTCTGAGGTGCCTTCGGAAGGTCAACGTCAACGTCACCTGCAAGGTCAACTGCAAGGTCAATTTCGGCTTCAACCCCAACCTCAACCTCGACGGGTCGCCGTCCGGTGATCTTCCCCCTCACCGTGATGGACGGACCTTCGTCCCCGCCAGCCCCCACGCGGCCCAACGATGCCACAATGCCCCCCATGGCCATCAGCGTCTTCGACCTCTTCAAGATCGGCATCGGGCCGAGCTCGTCGCACACCGTCGGGCCGATGAAGGCCGCGCGGATGTTCGTGGCGGGGCTGAAAGGCGACGGGAAGCTCGCCCGCGTCCACACGCTGAAGACCGAGCTGTACGGCTCCCTGGGCGCGACGGGCCGCGGGCACGGTTCGGACAAGGCGGTGCTGCTGGGGCTCGAGGGCGAGACGCCGGAAGGGGTGCCCATCGAGGGTGTGGAGGCGCGGCTGGCGGCCATCCGCGAGGGCGGCAGGCTGAACCTCCTCGGCGAGCACGCCATCGCCTTCAAGGAGTCCGAGCACCTGAAGTTCGAGCGGCGCGCGCTGCCCTTCCATCCCAACGGCATGCGCCTCACCGCCTGGGACGGCGACGGCGTGGAGCTGGGCTCGAAGACCTACTTCAGCGTCGGCGGTGGCTTCGTGGTGAACGAGGGCGGCGGGGCGGCGGAACCCACCCACGCCGAGGAGCTGCCCTTCCGCTTCGCCAGCGGCGCCGAGCTGCTCGCCATCTGCCGCCGGGAGGGCCTCGCCATCAGCGCGGTGATGGCCGCCAACGAGGAGGCCATCCGGCGCGTGCCGGACCTGCGGGCCGGCCTGCTCGAGATCTGGGCCGTCATGCAGGCCTGCGTGAAGCGGGGCTGCGCCACCGAGGGCATCCTGCCCGGCGGCCTGAAGGTGCGCCGCCGGGCGCCGGGCATCTACCGCCAGCTCCTGGACCGCCCCGAGGCGGGCCTCGCCGATCCCCTCACCGCCATGGACTGGGTGGACCTCTACGCCCTCGCGGTGAACGAGGAGAACGCCGCCGGCGGGCGCATCGTGACGGCGCCCACCAACGGCGCCGCGGGCATCATCCCGGCGGTGCTGCACTACTACCGGCGCTTCGTCCCCGGCGCCACCGACGACGGCGTCGTAAAGTTCCTGCTCACCGCCGGGGCCATCGGCGTGCTCTACAAGGTAAACGCCTCCATCAGCGGCGCGGAGGTGGGCTGCCAGGGCGAGGTGGGCAGCGCCTGCTCCATGGCCGCCGGCGCCCTGGCCGAGGTCATGGGCGGCTCGCCGGCCCAGGTGGAGGAGGCCGCGGAGATCGGCATGGAGCACAACCTCGGCCTCACCTGCGACCCCATCGGCGGCCTCGTGCAGGTGCCCTGCATCGAGCGCAACGCCATGGCCGCCATCAAGGCCATCAACGCCGCCCGCATGGCCCTCAAGGGCGACGGCACCCACTTCGTCAGCCTCGACAGCGTCATCAAGACCATGCGCGACACCGGCGCCGACATGAAGGCCAAGTACAAGGAGACCGCCCGGGGCGGCCTGGCCGTCAACGTCGTCGAGGCGCCGGCGGGGATCGGCGTGCACCTTCCGGAGTGCTGAGCAGGCCCCCTCAGTGCCACCGGGCCAGGATGTTCGCGGCGATCACGAAGCTCACCAGGTTGTACGCCGAGTCGATGAGCCACAGCCCTTTGGGCTTCATCGAGAAGAGCGCGGTGGCGAAGCTGGTGGGCGCCGCGAAGCCGGCCCAGCAGAGCACGCCCACCATCGTGGCGCGCAGGGGCGTGAGGTCGATGAAGTGGTTCAGGACGATCGCCATGGCGTAGGCCGACGCCAGGCCGCAGAGGAGGGCCATGAAGTACATCGCCGGCATGTTCGAGCCCGCGGCGGCGGCCTTCAGCTCCTCCTCGGTCCTGCCCTGGTAGGACACCCACTTCTTCGCGAAGAGGGCGGGGGAGTACCAGAGCCCGCCGAGCATGAAGATGGCCACGCCGCTCACCAGCACGGCCAGGTGGTTCACCAGGGGAAGGTGCATGGGGCCTCCGGGGGGTTGTGCCCGAAGTGTAGCGCCGGACCCTGACCCCGGCGGCCGAAGCGTGGTGAACTGGCCCCATGCTTCCCGCCGCCCCGCCCCCCGCCTCCAAGCTTCCCCTCGTCGGGACCACCATCTTCACGGAGATGACGCTGCTGGCCCAGCAGCACGGCGCCGTGAACCTGGGCCAGGGCTTCCCCGACTTCGATCCGCCGCCGGAACTCCAGGAGGCCCTCGCGAAGGCGGTGCGCGACGGCCTCAACCAGTACGCGCCCATGCCCGGGCTGCCCCGGCTGCGGGAGGAGGTCGCGAGGCTGGCCCTGGACCGCTTCGGCGCGGCGGTGGATCCCGGCGCCGAGGTCACCATCACCTCCGGGGGCACCGAGGCCCTCTTCGCCGCCATCGCCGCGGGGGTGGACCGGGGCGACGAGGTCATCCTCCTGGACCCCTGCTACGACTGCTACGACCCGGCGGTACGCCTCCAGGGCGGCGTCCCCGTGCACGTGCCCCTCGACCCGGGGACCTTCCTCCCGGACTGGGAGCGCCTGCGCGCCGCCCTCACGCCGAGGACCCGGCTCATCGTGGTGAACACGCCCCACAATCCGGCGGGCTCCGTGTTCGGGGACGGGGACTGGCAGCGCCTCGCCGACCTCCTCCGGGACACCCGCGTCCTCGTGCTCTCCGACGAGGTCTACGAGCACATCGTCTTCGACGGCCGGCCCCACGCCTCGGTGCTCGGCCATCCGGAGCTGCGGGCCCGGGCCTTCGCCGTGGGCTCCTTCGGGAAGACCTACCACTGCACCGGCTGGAAGACCGGCTACGCCATCGCCCCAGCCGCCCTCAGCGCCGAGTTCCGGAAGGTGCACCAGTTCCTCACCTTCTGCACCTTCCACGCCGCCCAGGCCGCCTTCGCCACGATGATGGCGGAGCACCCGTCCCACCACGAGGGCCTCGCCGCCTTCTACCAGGAGCGGCGGGACGCCTTCCGGGCCCTGCTGGCGGGCTCGCGCTTCCGCCTGCTGCCGGTCTCCGGCTCCTATTTCCAGCTCGCGGACTACGCGGCGATCAGCGGGGAAGGGGACCGGGACTTCTGCGTGCGCCTCTGCCGGGACCACGGCGTCGCGGCCATCCCCCTCTCGCCCTTCTGCGAGGCGCCGCCCTCCACCCGGCTCGTCCGGTTCTGCTTCGCCAAGGGGGACGCCACCCTCCAGGCGGCGGCGGAACGGCTTCGCGGACTCTGAGGGGCCATTGAAGCCTTGACCGCGGGGCCCGCGGAGCCTATCCCATGGGAACCCCATGATCGGCCAGGTCGTCTCGCACTACCGGATCCTCGAGCAGCTCGGCGAGGGGGGCATGGGCGTGGTGTACAAGGCCGAGGACCTGCGCCTGGGCCGGAAGGTGGCCCTGAAGTTCCTGCCCGCGCAGGCCACCCGGGCCGAGGAGGCCCGGGAGCGCTTCCTCCAGGAGGCCCGCCACGCCTCGAGCCTCGACCATCCGAACATCGCCGCCATCCACGCCATCGAGGAGGGCCCGGACGGCGGCCTCTTCATCGTGATGGCCCTGGTGGAGGGCCGCAGCCTCCGGGACCGCCTGCGCCGCGGGCCCCTGCCCTGGACCCTGGCCCTGCCCATCCTCGAGCAGGTCCTCGCCGCCCTGGCCCACGCCCACGCCCGGGGCCTCGTCCACCGGGACATCAAGCCCGCCAACATCATGCTGGGCCCCCGGGACGAGGTGAAGGTCGTGGATTTCGGGCTGGCCAAGGCCATCGGCTCGGAGGGCCTCACCCGCACCGGCGTGGTGATGGGTACCGTCCAGTACCTCAGCCCGGAGCAGGTGGGCGGGAAGCCCGTGGACCCGCGCAGCGACCTCTGGGCGGCGGGCATGGTGCTCCACGAGATGCTCACGGGCCACGCGGCCTTCCGCGGCGACGGGCTCGAGGCGACCTTCGCCGCCATCCTCCACGGCGACTTCGTGCCGCCCTCCGCGGAGGTGCCGGGCATTCCCCCGGCCCTGGACTTCATCGTGGCCCGGGCCCTGGAGCGCGACCCCCGCCTCCGCTATCCCACCGCCGAGCGGTTCCTCCAGGACCTGAAGGACCTCGAGGGCGGCGCCACCGCCACCCTGCCCATGGCGGGGAGCGGCGGTGAGCCCACCACCCGTTCCCTCCGGCCGGCCCGGGCGGGCCGGGGGTGGGTCCTCGGGGCCGCCCTGGCCGTCGCCGCCGGCCTGGTGGCCTACGTGGGCTGGCGGCACTCCCGCCCCGCCGTCCTCCTGGACACCCGCGTGGCGGTGGTGCCCTTCGAGGACCGCACCGGGGATCCTGCCAAGGCCCTGCTCGGGCGGCAGGCCGCCGAGCGCGTCTGCGAGGCCATCACTCAGACCGGCGTGGCCGAGGCGGCCCAGGACCCCGCGGCGCTGCCCTTCGACGAGGGCACGGGCGGGCGGGCCCTGCAGGCGGTGGCGGAACGGCACCGCGCGGGCCTCGTGGTGACCGGGGCCTACCACCTGGAGGGCGGCGACATCCAGGTGCAGGCACGGATCTACGACGCGCGGCTCGGCAAGGTGGTGGCCCTGGTGAAGCCCGAGCACGGCCCCGCCGGCGGCGCGGACGCGGTCCTCCAGGCCGCCGCCCAGCGCCTCGCGGGCGGCGTCGCCGGGAGGATCCTCGACCCCTACCTGGATCCCGAGCGGGTCAGCATCCCGCCCCGTCCCGAGGCCTACCGGGAATGGCTCCTGGGCTGGGAACTCTACTGGAACGCGCGGCCCGGCGCCGAGGCCTGCTTCGAGAAGGCGGCCGCCCTGGACCCGGAGCTGGAGGTCGGCCGCGTGCCCATCGCCTTCATCCGGGCCCAGGCGGGAGACCATGACGGGGTGCGGACGCAGTTCGACCGGCTGGACCGCGGGCTCGAGCGGATGAGCGCTCTGGATCGCTGCATCGTGGAGAACGGGAGGGCCTGGCTCGAGGGGCGGAGCGAAGCCGCCCTCGGCCCCATCCGGGAGGCCGCGCGCATCGCCCCGGGCAGCCCCCTGGTCAACCACCAGCACGCCTTCACCGCCCTCTACACCAACCACTTCGAGGAGGCCGTGGCCGCGGCCTCCCGCCCCATCCGCTGGGACAGGCTCGTCAACCCGCGGGTGCCCATCGGCGCCGACACCCAGGCCATCCTCGCCTGGGCGCAGCACCTGCTCGGGCGCTACGGCGACGAGCGGGGCACCGCCGAGCGGGCCCTGGCGGTGTACCCCGAGCAGGCCCGGCTCAAGGCCCACCGGGCCTGGGCCGCCGTGGGCGAAGGGCGCGTCGGGGAGGCCGAGCGCCTGGGCCGCGAGCTGTCCTCCACGGCGCCGGTCTCGGCCCTCGAGGTCGCCATGGACCTGCGGGTCCACGGGCACGGGGAGGCCTCCCGGCGGGTCGCCGCCGAGGCCCTGGCCGGGCTGGACCGCAAGGGCGCCGGGGCCGCGGGCGCCGAGGACCCGGCGGCGGGTCGGAGGATGCTGGCCCTGGCCCTGGCGGGGCGGCTGGAGGAGAGCCTCGCGGCCGCCGAAGGCCTGCTCCGGAAGCATCCCGGCCAGCCGGGCCTCCTGGGCCACGCGGGCATGATGGCGGCGGACCTGGGGCGGCGGGAGGAGGCCCGCCGGCGCCTCGCGGAGCTGGCGGCCCTGCCCGCCAAGGACACCCAGGGGCGGCTCCTCCTGATGCGGGCCCGCGTCGCCGCCCGCCTCGGCGAGACCGGGACCGCCCTGGCCCTGCTGCAGCAGGCCACCGCCGAGGGCCAGCAGCTGGGCAACGTGCGGCACCTGGACTGGGCCTTCGAAGGGGTCCTCCGCGACCCGGGCTTCCAGGCCTTCCTCCAGCCCCGGCCCTGAACCCCGGTCCCCGCGGGTCGTAGCCGAGGGAGGAACCCCCTTGACTTCTCCTAATGAGATAGTACTAATTGGTTAGTAGATCGGAGACAGCGATGTCCGACCCCCGGCCCACCGATGGCGAACTGGCGATCCTGCGCGTCCTCTGGGGGCGGGGCCCCAGCACCGTGCGGGAAGTCCACGAGGTGCTGTCCCGGTCCAAGGACACGGCCTACACCACCGTGCTCAAGATGCTCACCATCATGGCGGAGAAGGGCCTGGTGAGCCGGGACGAGACCGAGCGCAGCCACCGCTACGCCGCGGTCCACGAGGCGTCGAAGGTGCAGGGCTCGCTCCTGCGGGACCTGCTGGACCGGGCCTTCGACGGGTCGGCCTTGGCCCTGGTGCAGCACGCCCTGGACGCGAAGCCGGCGGATCCGGCCGAGCTGGATGCCATCGCCGACCTCATCGCCGAGGCCCGGCGGCGGCCCCGGAGACGGGCATGAGTGGCCTCCTCGACCTCCTCGCCGCCCGGCCCTGGGCCGAACCCCTGGCCCGCGCGCTGCTGCACTTCCTGTGGCAGGGCGCCCTGCTCGGCGCCCTGGCGGCCGGGAGCCTCGCCGCGCTTCGAGAAGGCACGCCGAGGGCCCGGCACGCGGTGGCCTACGCCTTCCTCCTCGCCATGGCCCTCGCCCCCCTGGCGACCTTCCTCGTCCTCCAGGCGCCTGCGGAGACCCTCGCGCCCGCGCGGGCCCTCGCGGCCCGGAGCCTCGCCCCGGCCCTCGCCCCCGCCCTCGCCCTCCCGGCGACCTCCCGCGCTCCCTGGATCGTGTCCCTCTGGATGGCGGGCGTGGCCCTGGGCCTGGTGCGCCTCGCCGGTGGCTTCTGGCGGGTGCGGGCCTACCTGCGCATGCCCTGGGAGCCCCTCGACGCCTTCTGGGCCTGGCGCGCGCGCCGCCACGCCCAGGCGCTGGGCCTGCGCGGCCCCGTGGAGGTGCGGGTCTCCCGGGCCCTCGCGCTGCCCATGGCCGCGCGCCTCCTGCGGCCCGTGGTCTGGATGCCCGCGGCCCTCTTCGGGGCGATGGACCCGGTCCACATCGACGCGCTCCTCGCCCACGAGCTGGCCCACGTGGCGCGCCGGGACTGGCTGCTCAACGCCCTGCAGGGCGTGCTCGAATCGCTGCTCTTCTACCATCCCGCGGTGTGGTGGCTCTCCCGGCGGATCCGCCGGGAGCGCGAGCACGCCTGCGACGATCTGGCGGTGGCCCTGTGCGGGGACGCCATCGCCGTGGCCGAGGCCCTCGCCGCACTCGAGGGCCTCCGTTCCCCAACCCCGCGCAAGGCTCCCGGCCTCGTGCCGTCCCTGGAGCTGGGCGCTTCCGGAGGATCCCTCATGGACCGCATCCGACGCCTTCTCACCCCCGATCCGCCCGCGCTCCCGCCCCTGCGCGCCGGGCTCGTCCTCCTCCTCGCCGCCGGCGCCGCCGCGGCCCTCCCCGCGGCCCGGGTCCTCTCGGATCCCGGCACGACGGCGCTCCCCCAGGCCACCCCGAAGCCCGCCCGGAAGGCCGCGCCCGCGGCAGGCTCGGGGCCGTCCACCCTCGCTCCCGGCGACACCTGGAGCGCCTCCGAGAACGATGGCGGCGTGCGCCGCAGCTACAAGGCCTGGCGCGACGCCGACGGCACCCCCCACGCCCGCTACACCGTGAACGGCCAGGAACGCCCCCTGGACGCCGAGGGCCAGCGCTGGCTCGACGGGATCCAGGCCCGCGCCGAGGCCCAGGAGCGGCAGGCCCACGCCCAGGAGGCCCGCGCCCGGGCGATGGAGCACCGCGCCCGGGAGCACGAGGCCCAGGCCCGGGCCATGGACGAGCGCGCCCGCGGGGAGGAGGGGCGGGCCGAGGCCGCCGAGCGCCAGGCCCGGGCCCTGGAACTCCAGGCCCGCGCCCTGGCCCTGCGCAGCGACGCCCTCTCCCGCAAGGCCGAGGCCGCGCGCCCCGACGAGGAGCGCCTCCAGGCCGAGGCGGCGCGCATGGCCGAGCAGGCCGCGCGGATGGAGACCGAGGCCCGCAGGCTGGAGGCCCAGGCGGAGAAGCTGGGCCGCGAACTGACCTCCCTCCAGGCCGAGGCCGCCGAGCAGGCCCTGGAGGCCGCGGAGGCGGAGGCCGACCGCGTGGAGGAGGCCTTCCAGGAGGACGGGGCCGCGCCCACGCCCGCGCCGACCCCGACGCCGACACCCCGTGCCGTGCCCCGGGGGACGCCGGCCCCCCGTGCGGCCGCGGCGCCGCGCGCCCGGCCGGGGGATGCCGTCGAGGGGGGTGTTCATGGCGGCGTGAAGGACGGCATCCGCGGCGGGGTGCGGGGCGGCCTGCCCGCGACGCCGACGCCCCGGGCGACGCCAGCGCCGCCGGCCCCGCCCCGGCCCCCCAGGCCACCCCGCGTGCCCAAGGCGCCCCCGGTCGCCCCCCCCGCGCCGCCGGCGCCTCCGGACCCCCCGGCTCCGCCCCCGCCTCCCGCGCCGGAGGACTGAGGTCGAGGCTTCGGCCCGCGGCCATCCCCGCGCCACCGGGGATGGCCGCGCGTGCCGCCGGCTCAGGCCTTGTGGTCGTGGGCCTTCTTCAGCATCCCGTCGTTCCACCCCCGCTTGTGGCAGGTGGCGCAGAAGGCGGCCCCGGGCATGACGAGGCCCGCGGCCTTGGCCTTGGCGGGATCCTTCATCACGGGCATCGCCTTGTACTCGCTGCCGGGGCCGTGGCAGCCCTCGCAGTCCAGGGGCGGCGTGCGCTTGGCGTGGGCGGTGCCCGACCAGGACGCGAACTGGACCTTGTGGCACATCTTGCAGGCCGTGGCGCCCACGGTCGACAGGCCCGCCTTGCCGGGCTTGACGGCCACCGGGCCACCGGGATCGGAGACGGGGCTGGCGGGTTGCGGCGTCGCCGCCGGCGCCGAGACCGCGGATGCCGAGGCTGGCGGCGGCGGGGCCGGTGCGGGGGTGACGGCGGGCGCCCCGGGGACGGCGGCCGGCGCCGCCGCCTTGGGGGCGGGGGGCGCCGGGGCAGGCGCGGGTGCGGATCGAGCGGGCTTCGCGCTCGCCGCGGGCGTGGCGGGAACGGCAGGGGCCGGGGCGACCGGAGCGGCGGCCGGAGCCGCGCTGGTCGGGGCGGGAGCCGCGGGTCTGGCGGCGGGCGATGCCGGGGCGGGAGAGGCCGGGGGCGGCTCCTTCGGACCGCAGGCCAGGGACAGGAGCGCGAGGGCGGGGAGGCAACGCGGGAAGAGCGTGCGGGCGGGCATGATGGTCACCTCGGGGCAGGAGCGGCTCCGATCCTAGTCCCGCCGGCAGGGACCCGCATCACGAATCCGCGCCTCAGAAGATCCGCCGCGCCACCGCCCGGCCCACCATGCGCAGGCGCTCGCCCCAGGGCAGGCGGCCGAAATTGGCCTTCACGACGCCCTTGGTGAAATAGGTCTTCCGCGCGTAGTCGATGGCCACGTCCAGGACCGCGGCGCGGCCGGCCTCCAGTTCGCCCTGGGCCCAGTCGAGGGCAGCCTCGAGATCCCCGTCCGAGTCCACGGCGCGGCAGCCGGTGCCCGACACCGCGGCCAGGGCCGCGAGGTCGTAGTCCGGGAGCACCGAGCAGGGAGCGGCATTGGTGAGGGTGCGCTGGAAGGCGGCGATCTGGCCCAGCTCCCGGTCCCGCAGCACCGCCACCAGCACCGGCGCGCCCACCTGCCGCGCCGTGAGCAGCTCGAGGCCCGTCATCAGCAGGGCGCCGTCCCCGGCGAGGCCCACCACGGGACGCTCAGGATGCGCGAGCTTCGCGCCGATGGCCGCCGGCAGGCAGTAGCCCATGCAGGAGTAGTCCGTGGGGGCGAGGAAGCGGCGCGGCCCGTCGAGGCGCAGGTGCTCCGCGGCGAGGAAGGTCCCGTTGCCGGAGTCGGAGGTGAAGATCGCGTCGGGGAAGCGACGCTGGAGGGCCGTGAAGAGGGCCCCCGGGGAGACTCGCGCTCCGGAAGGCTCCGCCTGCTCCTTCCGCACCTTCGCGTGGGCGGCGGCCAGGGCGTCCCGCAGGGCCTGGGGCATGGCCATGGTGGAGGGCAGGGTCTCCAGCAGGGCGCGGAGGAAGGTCCTGGCGTCGGCGGTGATCGCGTGGGCCACGGGGAAGTTCGCCCCGGGCACCGAGGGGTCGAGGTCCACGTGCGCCGACGCGGCCGGCAGCGCCAGGCCGTAGCTGCCGGTGCTCACCTCGCCCATGCGGGCGCCGAGGATGAGGATCGTGTCGGCCGCTTCGGCGAGGTCCCGGAGGGGCGGCGGGCAGGCGAGGCTGAAGCCGGGCCAGAGCCACTGGGGATGGGATTCGGGGAAGACGCCCTTGCCGCTGAAGGTGGTGCTCACCAGGGCGCCGGTGCGTTCGGCGAGCTGGAGCACCTCCCCGGCCGCCTCCGCGGCGCCGAGGCCCGCGTGGATCAGCAGCCGCCCGCTGCCGGCGATCATCCTGGCCACGGCCTTCACGGCCTCCGGGTCCGGCGCCGCGGGCGCGGGCGGCGGGCCGAGGAGGTCCTTCACGCGGTCGGGGTCGTAGGTCTGGCTCAGCAGGTAGAGGTTGGCCGGGATCTCCACCGCCACGGGGCCGGGGCAGCCCGACCGGGCGAGGCGCGCGGCCTCGAGGATGGCGGGGGCGATGTCCTCGCCGCGCGTGGGCTTCCACGTCCCCTTCACGAGGGGCCGGACGACCGCCAGCTGGTCCACGTCGTGGAGCTGGTACTTGAACGTCGAGTCGGTGCGGATGCCGCAGGTGAGCAGGAGGAGCGGAACGCCGTCCATGAAGGCCTCGGCCACACCGGAGAGCCCGTGGGTGACGCCCGCCCCGGGCACCACGTTGGCGCAGGCCAGGGGCCCGCCGCTGCGGGCCATGCCGTCCGCCAGGAAGCCCGCGCTCTGCTCGTCGGTGATGAGCACCGGCGTGACCGTCGAGCGCTCGAGGGCGTCGTAGAGCTCCAGGTTGTGGGTGCCGGGGATGCCGAAGGCGTGGGTGATGCCCGCGCTCTCCAGCGCCGCGGCCACGATGGCGGCGCCGCTCTGGCGGCCGGCCTTGAGATCCTGCAGGGGCATGGGCCCTCCCGGGAGGCTGCCTCGATTATGCGGGGACCGGAAGGGCGACGCCCTCCCGTTCCGCCACCGCCTGGGCCGCCCGGTCCGCCAGGGCCATGATCGTGAGGTAGGGGTTGATCTCCAGGGCCGAGGGGAACAGCGAGGCGTCCGCCACGAAGAGCCAGGGGGCGCCGTGGACGCGGCCCCAGGCGTCGGTCACCGAGTCCGCAGGGGAGTGGCCCATGCGGCAGCCCCCCATGAGGTGGGCCGCGGAGACGCTCACGGAGCCCGGGCGGAAATGGCGCTCGGCGATGCGGGCCTCCAGGTCGGCGTCCTCGGCGCGGGTGATGAGCCGGGGGTCCGCGGAGGGCGCATGGACGGCCTCCGCCCCGGCGGCGAAGAAGATCCGCGCGGCGGCGCGGGTGGCCTTCACCATGGCCCGGATCGTGGCCGGCGTGAGGCGGTAGTGCACCACCGGCCGGCCCTGGAAGTCCACCTCCACCCGGTGCTCCGGCAGGGCCTCGTCGCAGGCCAGCACGAGGATCATCTGCAGCCGGTCGTAGGCCTCCATGAACCGCGCGTGGTCCGCCCCGAAGCCCGAGAGGTTCTTGGCGGTGGTGAAAGGGAAGTACATGCAGGCTTCGAGGTAGAAGCGGTCCTCCTCGATGCGCTCCTGCCATACGAAGCTCTTGGGGTGCCCGACGAAGTTCGTGATCGGCTGGGGGTGCAGGCCCGCGAGGATGTGGGCGGGATGGCAGGTCCAGTAGCGGCCCAGGGTGTGGAGCCGGTGGCCGAAGCCCGACCGCAGCAGCAGGGCCGGCGTCTGCACCGCGCCGCAGGCCGCCACCACCGAGCGGGCCTTCACCGTGTAGCGCCCCGGCAGCCACTCGCCGCCGCCGCCCTGAGGGTGGGGACGGCCGTCCACCACGACGTCGACCTCCGCGCCGCCGCTGGCCTGGCGGACCGTCCACGCCTCGGCGCCGGTGACCACCTCCACGCCCCGGGCCTGGGCGGCGGGGATCTGCACCATGTGGGTGCCCTGCTTGGCCTGGTTGGGACAGCCGAGGTTGCAGAGCGAGCTGCCCTTGCAGCCCCGAACGTTCACCGGGAACTGCTCCGCCTTCCAGCCCAGGCGCTCGCAGCCCAGGCGGAAGAGGCGGTTGTTGTCGTTGAGGCGGTCCTCGGGGATGAAGTCCACGCCGTTCTCATCGGCGTAGCGCCGGGCCCGGGCCACGAGGTCCGCGGGATCCAGGCCGGGCACGCGCCAGCGGTCCAGCACCCGCACCGGCGGCAGGAGGGAGGTGCCGGTGTAGACCTGCGTGGAGCCGCCCACGCCTTCGGCGTAGGCCAGGGTCACGCCGTGGTCCGCGGTGGGGCGCGCGCCGCCGCCGGCGTAGAGCAGGGAGGCCCGGGCTGCCTCGCCCTCGGGCAGCTTGGAGCTGTCCAGGCGGAAGCCCTTCTCCAGGAGCAGCACCCGCTTCCCGGCTTCGGCCAGGGGGGCCAGGGCCTTCGCCACGGTGCCGCCCCCGGCGCCGGACCCGAGGATCACCACGTCGGCTTGGATGACGGCGCTCATGACCGCGCCTCCCAGCCCCGGGGGTCGGGCCGGTAGCCGAGCCGCGCCTGCACCTTGGAGTCGCCGTACCAGCCGAGGAAGAGCAGGGTGCGCAGGCCCCAGAGCCCCACGCGGAAGAGGCCGAAGCGGCTCCGCTCCACGCGGCCGAAGAACTCCGTGCGCCGGGCGGGGGGCAGGCCGGCGAAGGTGCGGCCGTAGCCCACCAGCGGGAAGAGGTGCATCACCCGCACGAAGAGCCGGAGCCGCCGGCCCAGGCCCGGCTCCTCCGCCGCGAGGCGCGCGTCCACCCGCGCCAGCAGGGCGTCCAGGGCCTCCGGGGCCAGCCCCTTCGCCGCGGGCACGAAGGTCTCGAGCATGGGCCCCAGCGGCCCCGCGAGCGGCCTCAGGATCTGCGGCGCGTCCTTCCCCTCCATCGGCCCCCCGTGCCGCGCAGGTTCGCGCGGGAACGGGCGCGGCGCAAGCCCGGGGACCCGCGGGAGGCTGGATCGCGGGGGCGCCGAAGGGAAATGAGGCATTGATCACCGATGCCCGGGGGCCGCGCCCGCCTAGTCTGGGCAGGCTGCCGCCCCCGAGGCCCCGATGTCCTGGTTGTGGGTCTACCCCCCTGGCGCCGGGCCCCAGGACGCCCGGGCGGTGGAGGTGCCGGCCCGCGGGCTGAGGCTGGGCCGGGAGGACGACAACGACCTGGTGGTGGCGGACGGCGGCGTGTCGCGGCACCACGCGCGTCTCGTGCCCGGCGACGGGGGCTGGATCCTCGAGGACCTGGGCAGCTCCAACGGCACCTGGATGGACCGGGTCCGCGTCCAGCGCTGCCGGCTCGCGCCCGGGCAGGCCTTCCGCGTGGGGGACACGCGGCTGGTGCTGGTGGAGGCCGAGGCCGCCCGGATGTCGACGCCCGCCCCGGTCCCGCCCTCGGGCCCGGTGCCAGGGCAGCCGCCGGTGCAGGCTGCGGACCCCGGAACGGGCGCGGCCCCTGCGGCCCGTCCGGAGCGCGGCCCGGGCGGCGGCCGGAAGGCTCTCGCGTGCCTGGCGGGACTCGCGGGCCTCGGCGCCCTGGGTCTCGCGGCCCTGGCGGCCTTCCTGCTGCTCGAGTCCGGCCGCCCGGGCCTGCTGCCCTCCCAGTTCCTGAGCCTCGCGGCGAACGGCTGGTCCGGGCGCCTCCGCCCCGCGGCGCCGCCCCGGGTGGACACGCCGCCCCTGGACGTCGCACCCCATCCCGCGCTCCGGCTCACCGCGGAAGGGGGCGCCCTGGACCGGCCCCGCGCCTTCCGGGCACGGGCCCTCGAGGCCCCGGAACTGGACGGCGCCATGGCCCGCCTCGACGGCATGGTGCCGGCGGCGGGCTTCGAGCTGGACGCGGGGATGACCGACGAGGAATGCTTCGCCCGGCCCGTGCGCATGGCCTGGGACCCCGCGGCGCTGGGCATCCCCGCGGCCGCCGCGCGGCGCCTCCGGATCGTGCGCCTCGCCCCCGACGGGAAGCCGCAGCACCTCGCGACGCGCCTCGAGGACGGGAAGGTGGTGGCGGACCTGCGCCACAACGGGATCTTCTTCGCCGTCTTCCTCGGCTTCGCCGGGTGGGAGGTGATCACCCTCGTCCGGGATCAGGTCGAGCAGGGCACCTTCGACCGCCACGTGGCGGACACCGCGGGGCCCTTCCGGCTCTTCTGGCCCCGAAAGCTGCCCCTGGCCGACACGGCGGAGTACCGCCGGGTGGAGGGCGAGCTGAAGGCGCGCTGGGCGGCGGCCATGGCCATGCCAGCCCAGGGCAGCGACCGCCAGGTCTGGACGGGCCGCTACTACGCCTACCTGGCGGATCCGGAGGTGAAGCGTCTCCAGGCCGTGATGGAGGACCCGGCGTGGAAGCGCGTGAACTACTATCCGCCCGCGGTGGCCAACAGCCTCCTGGCCTTCGAGCGGGGCTACGAGTACCTCCACGCCACCCGCGGCTTCCTCAAGCGCTCCGACCTCATCGAGATCCACTTCATCGACCCCTGGACCGGCAACCCCGGGGACTACGCCTACACCCTGGACGGCTCCTACACCTATCCCTACATCCACGTGAACCTGGCGCTGGTCCCCGCCACGCGCCAGGCCGGCGCGGCGCCGTCGAAGGAGATGGACGACCTCCACACGACGGCGGTGCACGAGCTCTTCCACGTGGTGCAGAAGGAGTACTTCAACTGGACGAAGTACCTCAACTGGACCCAGTTCCGCGGCGGCGGGAAGTTCGTGTGGTTCGGCGAAGCCACGGCCCTGGTGCTGGAGGAGGAGGCGGAGCCCCACTACCTGTCCAGGGGCTGGGTCGGGACCTTCCACAAGACCTTCGATCCGGGCAAGTTCATGGGTCTCTACAAGCTCCCCATGGATGCCCAGGGGAAGGACGAGGAGGAGACCCGCCACAAGGGCTACGCCGCGAGCCGCTTCCTCCTCAGCCTCCGGGACCGCTACTACGGCGCCAACAGGGACGCCTTCCTCAAGGCCCTCCTGGAGGCCTTCGGGACCTTCCGCACCGGGGCCGTGGACGCGCTGAAACAGGTCACCAGCCAGAGCGACCAGGTCCTCAGCGCCGACTACATGCTCTTCTGCGCGAAGGAGGCCTGGCCCGTCTACAACAACGTGCCCGTCCCCCTGGCCGCGGACCTCAGCGCGGCCGATCCGCGGCGGAGCTGGAAGGACACGGGGCCCCTCAGCTCGCCCTGCGTGGAACTGCGCTGGCGCTCGGTGCCGGCGGCGGACCTCAGGGCCGCCAAGGTCATGGTGCGCACCCACAAGGGCCTCGACCGGGGCATCCAGCACCGCTGGGGCTGGAACCGCGGCGCCGCGACCGAGTTCCGGACCATCACGGGCCCCTCGGTGGTGGCGGAGGTGAAGGCTTCGGGCCATCCCTCCCTGCCCAACGCCGGCCTCGCCCTGCAGCGGGTGGAGGCCTACACGACCTCGCCCTGGTTCGCGCCCTCCGGGGACACCACCAGCGCCCTCCTCCTCCTGCCGCCGAAGGGCGCGCCCAGGATCCGCCTGAACGCCGACCGCAAGTCCCTCCACGTGGAGGTGCCCGAGACGCCCCTCTGGCGGCTGGGGGAGAGCCGGGAGATCCGCGTGCGCTTCCACGGTTCCCTCTCCGGCGGACGGCCCCTCGCCATCAGCCTCGGCAAGGGCCGGCTGGAGGCGGACCTGGAGCTGGGGCAGATCCTGGGCACCCAGCTCGGGGACGGCCAGGGCGCCAGCGTCCTGAAGGAGGCCATGAAGGCGGTCTCGCCCCAGGACATCCAGGACATGCTGGCCATCTCGGAGTTCATGCAGGGGGTCACCGGGCAGCGGAACGAGCTCCTGGTGAGCTACTCCGAGGTGGTGTCCCTGGATCCCGACGATCCCGCGTCGGCGGGCGCCGAAGGGCCCGAGAGCGAGGTCTTCAAGGTTCCCGCCGAGGCGCAGCCGGGCACCCTGGCCTTCGACGTGTCCGGGACCTGGAGCGGCCAGGTGCTCTTCCTCCACCGGCCCATCATCTTCCGGGTGGGCAATCCGGGCGTGATCCTCATGGCCGCGGAATCCCCCCTCCACGTGCAGCCCTCGGGTTCCGCGCCCCATGGCGGCATCCAGCTCCAGGTGATGGAAAGGACCGCCCGGGGCTTCGTCCCCACCGGGACCAGCGTGTACCTCTACCGCCTCCCGGGGCGTCGCCTCTGGCTCACCATCCCGCCGGCGGTGCTGCGGCCCGAAGGGGAGAAGGCCGAGGAGCCGCCGGGCTGGTGGGCCTGGCTGACCGGCGCGGGGGGGAAGCGGTGAGCGGGCTCCGCTATGGCGGCTTCTGGCTGCGGGCCTGGGCCTTCCTCCTGGACGCGCTGGTGCTCCTGCCACTGGTCTGGCTGGCGCGCTTCGCCGCCGGCGTGGCCTACGAAGAGCTGCTCAGCCGCACGGTCCTGGATGCCGCAGGGGAGGCCTTCTCGAGGTACCAGGCCTTGCACGGCCTCGCCCGGGACCTCCTGGGCCTGGGCCTGCCTTGGCTCTACTTCGCGGTCCTCGAGGGCTTCGGCGGCGCGAGCCTCGGCAAGCGGATCGCGGGCCTGCGGGTGCGCGACGCGGAGGGAAGACCCATCGGCCCGCTGCGGTCCGCCTGGCGCAACCTGGTGAAGCCCCTCAGCCTGGGCTGCTGCTGCGGCGGGCTCCTCCTCGCGGCCTGGACCGCCCGGAAGCGCGCCCTCCATGACTGGCTGTCGGGGACGGTGGTGGTGCGCGAGGGCTCCGTCCCGGCCGGGCCCGCCTGAGGCGGAGCCTCCCCTACACGGGCCAGGGCCCCGCGCCTTCCCGCACCAGCAGGGGCTCCTCGCCGGTGAGGTCCACGATGGTGCTGCCCACGCCCACGGGCTCGCCGCAGTCCACCACGAGGTCGAGGGCATGGCCCATGACCTCCTCGATCTCCCAGGCGCTGGTCATGGGCGGCTCGCCCGCGAAGTTGCAGCTGGTGGTGATGATGGGCTCGCCCAGCAGCTTCACCAGCTCGATGCAGAAGGGGTGGTCGGGGATGCGCAGGCCCACGATGGGATGGGCCTTGCCCTTGGACTCCAGGTAGCGAGGCACCTCGCGGCTGGCGGGCAGCAGCACCGTGTAGGGGCCCGGGAGGAGCTGCTTGAGGATGCGGAAGGTGGGCGTGTCGAGGTGGCGGGTGTAGCGGCAGAGCATCTCGAAGTCGCCGCAGAGGACGCTCATGGGCTTCCTCGCGTCGCGGCCCTTGATGGCGAAGATGCGGTCCACGGCCTTCTTGCGGTGGGCCAGGCAGCCCAGGCCGAAGAGGGTGTCCGTGGGATAGGCGATGACGCCGTCCTTGCGCAGCAGCTCCGCCACCCGCTCCAGGTGCCGCCGCTGGGGCGTCTGGGGGTGGATCGGGAGGATCAAGGGAGCTCCCCGTGCAGGTCCGCCCACCGCGCCCGGCCCGGGCTGGGGTGCTCGGCGGGCCGCTGGAAGAAGCGCTCCGAGAGGGCGGCGTCCATGGGCTGGGCCGCGCCGGCGCGGCGGGCCTGGAGGGCCAGCAGGGCCACCACGGTGAGGCCGTCGGTGACCTCGCCCCGGAGCACCCGGCGGACGCAGGACTCGAAGGGCTCGCGCAGGAGGGCCAGCTCCTCGTCGTCCTCGGCCTCGCCCTCGGCATGGCGCAGGTCCCGGGCGAGGAAGAGGAAGGCCTCCTCGTCGGTGGAGGAATTGCTCGTGTGGAAGAAGGCCAGGGGCTCCCAGATCCCCGCCTCCACCTGGGCCTCTTCCCGCAGCTCCCGGCGGATGGCTTCGAAGGGGGACTCGGAGGGATCGCCGCCGCCCTCGGGGATCTCCCAGGAGTAGCGCTCCAGCGGATAGCGCCACTGGCCCACCAGCAGCACGCGGTCCTCCTCGTCCAGGGCCAGCACGCCACAGGCCGTGCGGTGGAAGCCGCAGACCGCGTAGGCCCCCTCGGCGCCCTTGCGGTGCCGCACCCGGTCCTCCCGCACGCGGATCCAGGGCGAGTCGTAGACCGCGCGCCGGCCCAGGACCTCGAAGGGGTCCGGGTGCTCGGGGACGGGCAGGGGGGGCAGCGCCATGCCTCCATTCAACCAAAAACGCCCGCGGTCGCGGGCGTTTCCGGCGGTTCGGGGCGGGCCTAGCGGCGCAGGCCGAGGCGCTCGATCAGGGTCGCGTAGCGGTCCTTGCTCTTCTTCTTCAGGTAGTCCAGCAGGCGGCGGCGCTGGCCGACCATGATCATCAGGCCGCGGCGGCTGTGGAAGTCCTTGGTGTGGGTCTTGAAGTGCTCGGTGAGGTCGTTGATGCGTTTGGTGAGGATCGCGACCTGGACCTCGGGCGAGCCGGTGTCGGTGGCGTGCTGCTTGAAGTCCTCGATGATGATGCTCTTCTGAGCGGGGGAGAGGGCCATGGAGGCTCCTGTTCGGGTGGTTCGCCCGTCACCGTTTCCGCAGACCCAAGACCGCGGGAAGGTCGAAGTCCGGGAGAGGCCGGACGCCTGGTGTGTTTCAAGGACTGATCGGTGGGGATCAGGGCGGCGGCTACGCCGCCTTGTCATTCGGCCTCGCGCGGGACGCTCGGCCGAAAAATGCCGATCGCACGCTCCTCAGGAGCGTGCTCCCGACTTAGCGCGCAGCGCTAAGTCGGAGGCATTTTTGGTGCGGATAGAGGGAGTCGAACCCCCACGACCTTGCGATCACTAGAACCTGAATCTAGCGCGTCTACCAATTCCGCCATATCCGCGTTCAAAGACGGCGCCGGGCCCCTCGAGGCGCGGCGAGCCGAAGGAAAAGCCTATCGCGCCCGCGCCGGCCCATCAAGCGGGATTTCCGCGGGGAAGGGCCCTACCACTCCTTGTACGGGACGCCGTTCATGCCGACGCCGGGGGAGGTCGTGTAAACGTCGAACACGTGCCCGCCGCCCCAGCTCGTGCTCTTGGGGTCGTCGTTGGTGGAGCGCAGACCCCACTCGGCCTTCCCGGTCATCGGATCCACCGGGACGCGGCGCAGGAAGCGCAGCTTGCCGGTGGCCCGGCCGGTCACCTCGACGCCGTCCACCAGGACGTCCAGGTTCTCGGGGTAGCCCATCTGCTCCGGCGGCGGGGCCTTGATGCGCTGCTGCTCGGCCGCGGCCTTGTAGTTGTCGATGGCGGTGCGCATCTCCCGCAGGGCCCGGCGCAGCTCCAGCTCGCGCTGCCGCTTCAGCCCGTTCTTCGCCATCGGGACCACCGCCGACGCCAGGATGATCAGCACCGTGGCGGTGACGATCATCTCCAGGAGCGTGAAGCCCCGGTGGCGGAGGGACCCGGCGGCGCGCACCTCAGTTGACCGTGATGAGGGAGTTCACCCACCGCCCGGTGATGGGATTGGCGCCCACCAGGAAGCGGCCGCCCTGGATGAGGACCGGCGCGTTGCCCAGGTTCTGGCCCTCGAGCTCGAGGATCACCAGGGTTCCGCTGTCGGCGCCCGTGCCATTGCGCTTGAAGCTGAGCTTGAGGGTCCCGTCCGGGGCGTTGGTCCGGGTGAGGTCGCCACCGTCGGTGGTCAGGTAGTCGCTGGCGGTGACACCCACCACCCGCAGCTTGGGGTCCACCCGCAGGTCGATGCTCCCCCCGGTGATGCCCTTCCCCCCGCTGACCTGCAGGTTCAGCTTGATCCGTTCGCCCTTGGCGATGGTCTCGGAGAGGGGGGAGAGGAACATCACGAGGTCCGGGCTCTCCACCGCGGGAGGCTCCGGCTTCCTGCCGTCCCCGGGCTTGGCCGGATCGGTGGCCTTGGCGCCCTCCGGGGAGGGCTCGGCGGGCCTGTCCTCCGGAAGCGGCTTCGGGTTCCCGTTGAGGGCGGCCTCCGAGGGCTTCTCCGCGTTCTTGTCGGCGGCCTTCTCGGGGGCCTTCTCGGGGGCCTTCTCGGGGGCCTTCTCGAGGGCCTTGTCCGCCGCCGGCTCCACGGCCTTGGGCCTGGCGGGCTTCTTCGATCCGAAGGGACCTTCCTGGCTGGTGGCGCGGTCGGGATCGAACTCCCTGAAGTCCTCGGCGGTGAGGTTCGGACGGCGCACCTGGACGGCGCGGATGGTGAGGATGACGTCGGTCTTGGCGCGGTTGCGGCGGGTGTTGCTCAGCAGCTTGCCGATCACCGGAATGTCGCTCAGCCCCCAGATGCCCTGCAGGCTCTTCTGCTCCTCGTCCTTCAGCAGCCCGCCGAACACCGCGGTCTCGCCGTCGCGCAGGCGGGCCTGGGTCTTGATCTCGCGCTGGCCGAGGTCGGGCCGGCCCTGCTGGGAGCCCGCCTTCAGGGTGGTGACCTTCGACTCGATCTTGAGGGTGATGTCGCCGTTGTGGTGGACCCGGGGCTCCACGGTGATCTTCACGCCCACGTCCTCGTAGGAGAACTGCGTCTGGGTGGCGCCGGTGAGCACGGAGCTCCCGAGGCCGCCGATCTGCCCGGCGGTGGCGCCGCCGACGCCGCCGATGCCGCCGATGGAGCTCTGGGTGGTGCTGATCTTCTCGCCGATGTTGACCTCGCCCTTCTCGCCGCTGATGACGCGCACGTTCGGGCTGGCCACGAGCTTGGCGTCGCCGCTGTTCTTCAGCGCGTCCAGGGCCAGGCTGGGGAAGAGGAACTTGAGGTCGGACTTGCTGATCCGGATGGCGCCCTTGTTCTGGTTCGGCAGGTTCAGGTTGCCGTCGAGGGTGGCGCCCAGGCGGTAGACGCCGGTGCCCGACGCGGCGTCCTGCAGGCTGATGACCGGCAGCAGGCCCACCTGCTCCAGGCTGCTCTCGGTGACCTCCATCAGCTCGAGGTAGACCATGACCTCGGGCTTGGCCTTGTCGAGCTGGTTGACGATGCGGTTGGCGACGGTGAGCTCGTTGGGCTTGGCCTTCACCGTGATCGCGTTGAGGCGCTTGTCGGGGAAGACCTTGAGCTGGGGGATCAGGGTGGTCAGCACCTGCCGCACCCCGTCCACGTCCGCGTTGTTCAGGTAGTAGGTCTTGATGAGCTGGTTCTCGTAGAGCTCGCGGTTCTGCGGGGTGTTCTTGAAGATCATCAGGGTGTTGGGGTCCAGCACCTTGTAGAAGAGGTCGTTCTGCAGCATCAGGGTGTCCAGGGCCCGCTGGAAGGTGAGCCCGCGGAGGTCGATGGAGACCTGCATGTCGGTGAAGGAGGTGTGGGGGATGATGTTCACGCCGGCGGCCTTGCTCAGGACGGAGAAGATGTCCTTGAGGCTCGTCTTCCGGGTGAAGTTGAGGTCGATCCCCTCCATCGAGCGGGGGTTGAGCTGCAGGGCGCGGGAGGTCTCGGCCTTGGCCTTCTGGGTCTCGATGTCCTCGTCCGCGTCCTCCGCGGCGCGCTTGTTGGCGGCGTCGCTCTCCAGGTTCGCCAGCCACTCCTGGGCCACGGCGTTGTTGGGGTCGAGGACCAGCGCCCGGCGGACCTCCTGCATGACGGCGTCGTTCTGCCCGCGGCGCTCGGCCTCGCGGGCCTTCTCCAGGTGGTGCTCGGCGGCCAGCGGGGCCGCGCGGCGGTAGCCGATCTTGGCCTTCACGTTCTGGGGGTCGACCTGGAGCAGGTCCCGGTAGGCGTTGGCGGCCTCCTCGTAGCGTCCCTCGCTGAAGGCCTGGTTGGCCTTGTGGAGGGCGCAGCCGAGGCTGAGGGAGAGGGCGAGGGCCGCGGCCGCCGCGGCGGCCAGGCGAGGGAGGCGCCGGGCCTTCGTGGGAGGGGTCGTCAGGGGCTTCGGGTGCATGGTTCCGTCCGGGGTCGTGGCGGGGGTCAGAATTCGTTGGAGACGGCGGGCTGGCCGAAGGCGCCGGCCGCGCCTCCGCCGTCCCGGGCCTCGAGGGTGTGCCGCAGGTCGGCGTACTTGATGTTCTGGAAGACGGCGCTCTTCTCGGAGAACTGGACCAGCTTCCAGCGCGGGTTCGCCATGTCCCCGACGTGGAGGGTGATCGCCTCCTCGCCCTTCATGAAGGCGGCCATGAGGCCCGAGGACTTGGATCCGAGGTACCCGATGTAGCGGAGCTGCTGGGGCTTCTGGGCCACCTCCGACTCCCGCGCCGCGGCCTCGGCCTGGGCGGCGAGCTCCTCCGGGGTGGGCGGCGGAGGCGGCGGGGGCGGCGGCGGGGGCGGCGGCGGCGGGGGCGGCGGCCCGTCGAAGAGGAACAGGTCGCGGCGCATCTTCTCCTCGCCGGGCAGCTCCCCGGCCCTGCCCAGCACCGCGATGTCCGGGAGGGCGTTGAGGGCCTGGGACTGGCGGCTATCGAGGGCCGCCACCGCGGCGCCGGCCGGCGCGCCGGTCCGGACCGCCTTCTTCTTCGGCGTGTCGGGCGCGAAGAGCAGCCAGCCGCAGCCCGCGGCCACGAGCACGAAGACCAGCGTCGCCGCCTGGGTCTTGCGGTTGGATTTCAGCTCCTCGAGGAAGGCCTTGGCGTCCATGCCGCCGGTGGAGGGGCTCATGATTCCTCCTTCGCGGTCTCGATCTTCAGGTTCGGATTCCTGCGGAAGGCCCGCAGCGTCACGCCGAGGCGGGCACCCTCGGGGCTCTCCTCCAGCCGGGCGGCGCCGACGGCGAAGCCCTGTCCCGCGCCCTCGAGGGCGAGCATGAAGGGCTTGATGGAGGAGTAGACGCCCAGGACGGTGAACTCGACGTCGATGGACTCGAGGTCGGTGCCCTTCGAGCCTTCCCGGTTGGGCAGGCCGTACTTGACGCTCTGGAGGCGGACCCCATGCTTCATCGCGAGGTCGTGGAGGGTGCGGCTCATGGCCCACTGGAGCTCCCCGACGCTGCCCTTGGGCATGTCCTTCTCGAGGGACTCGAGGGCCTGCCGGCCGGCCTGGACCTTCTGGTCCACCTGCCGGTACTGCTGCAGCTCCTCCTGCTGGCGCGCGAGGGCGGCCTGGGCGTCGCGGACCGCCACGCGGGTGCTGGCGAGCTCGTCGGTGGCCATTGGCAGGACGAAGGCGGCCACCAGGGCCGCGAGCACGGCGAGGCCCGCGCCGGCGACGAGGCGGATCTGGCTCTGGCGAAGCGTCGCGGTCATGGCTGGTCCCCTCCCCGGCCGCCCCGCCGGCGCTCCGACGACGCCTGGCCGGCCCGGCCCTTTCCGGCCTCCGCCTCGCGCTCCCGGCGGGCGGCGTCCAGGGCCTGGGTCTCCGCGGCCCGCACCGCCTCGATCCGCCGCCGGATCGCCTCGTTCCGCTCGGCGGGCGAGAGGGTCGACAGGTCCGGCGGCGGGCCCAGGCGCTTCTGGATGGCGGCGGGATCCACGCCGGCGGTCGGCGTGACGGCCTTGGCCGGCGGGGGCGCGGCGCCCTTGGCCGGGACGGGTCGGGCGGCGGGGGCGGGCGGGGCCACGGGGGCCGGGGCCGCGCCGCGGGCGTATTCCGGCTCCGGCAGGGGTTCGTAGGGCCTGGGCGTACTGGAGGCCGGGAGCTTCACCTCGAAGTCCAGCCCGCCGCCCTGGCGCTCCGCCTCGCGCTCCAGCAGGACCTGGGCGAAGACGCCGTTCCCCTGCAGCCGCTCGATGAACTTCACCTCCGCGTCGCGGCTGCGGGCCTCGCCCTTCAGCGCGAGCTGCACCCCCTGGTCGGAGCCGCGGGTGCGCTGGATGCTCTTGACCCGCACGTCCTGCACGAGGCTCCGCTCGAGCTCCGCCGTGAGCCTGGACCAGGGGAGGCTGCGTTCCGAGAGGATGCGCTCCGCCAGGCGCCACCGCGGCATCTCCGCGGACACGTCCACCGCCTTCAGCCGGGCGACGAGGGTCTCCTGCTCCCGCGCCACCTTCCGGGCCTCCGCCGTGATCTGGACCTTCCGCTTCGCCTCGCGGCTCGCGGAGACGTACTTCCACCCGGCGTAGGCGGAGGTCCCCGCGAGGAGGAGAGCTCCCAGCCCCAGGGCGCCCCAGCCGAGGGCCTCGTGGTTCTGGCGCCAGAGGCTGGGTTCGGGGACGAGGTTGAGCTTGAGGACCGGGATCGCCATCAGAGGGCCTCGGATGCGGGGATTTCAGGCTGGAGCAGGTGGTGGGGCAGGCTGCCGGTGGGCCACGAGGGCGCCCCCCAGACCCACAGCTCCTGCGGCGAGCGGTTCTCCCGGGCCAGGAAGGCGCTGGAGGTCATCACCCGCTCGCTGAGCCAGGTCTCGGGGTCGGCCGGGTCGGACCACTGGCGCAGGAGGGCCAGGTCCCGTCCCCAGGCCGCCAGGGTGCCCGTGTACCGGCCGGCGCCGGCGGGGCACAGGGAGAGCAGCATGCCCGGCAGGTCGCGGGTCGGCGCGAGGCGGTTGTAGAGCCAGAGCCAGCGTGGCTGGAGGCGGTGGATGGTCCGGCCCAGGCGGGCGGCGAGCTGCAGCCACGCGTCCCGGGTGTCCTGGGGCAGGCCGGCCACGAGGTAGGTGGCCTCCCCGACCTTGGTGGACTGCACCGCGCAGGGGCCTTCCAGCGCCAGATGCTGGGTGTAGCGCCAGCGGAAGAAGGCCTCCTGGGCCTCGGCGCCGGGCGGCAGCTCGACGATGTCCCGCAGCAGGACCGCCGGGGCCCAGAGGTCGTCCACGATCCAGTAGGTGGGGCCCTGGGGCAGCGCGTTGAGGGCCACCGCCAGCTGATCCTCGTCGGGCAGCCCCTGGGCGGGCCTCGACTGGCCCGCGCCGTGCACGCGGTGGGGCTCGAGCCAGAGGACGGCGGCCTCCTTGGGGCCCAGGGCGCTCAGCATCGCGGGCCCCCCGGCCCGGGGCGGGTCGGCCCGGAGGCCGGTTGGCGCGGGGGAGCCTGGAGGATGGACACGGGCACTCCGAGGGAAGGGCAAAGCGGAAGAAGGCCGGAAATGCGGCAGGGCAAGGGCCTAGTCTATCGTCCAGGGGCTCGGCTGCCCAGGACCGGAAGGAAGGCCGGAAGCGGGCTCCTGGAAGCTGGTATGAAGGAAAGCGGGCGGAGGTTCCTTCCCCCCGGCCCCCGGCCGCTCGCAGGAAGAGGAAGGTTTGCGACTCATCGCCCTCGAACTCAACGGATTCAAGTCCTTCGCCGACGCCCAGCGGCTGGTGTTCCCCGGGGGCATGACCGCGGTGGTGGGGCCCAACGGCTGCGGCAAGTCGAACATCTCCGACGCCCTGGCCTGGGTCCTCGGCGAGCAGCGGGCCAGCCTCCTGCGCGGCACGGAGATGGCCGACGTGATCTTCGCGGGCACCGCCGGCCGCAAGCCCATGGGCCTCGCCGAGGTGAAGCTCACCCTCGAGATGCCCGACGCCGCCCTGCCCGGCGCGGTGAAGGAGGTCGTGATCGCGCGGCGCCTCTACCGCGACACCGGCAGCGAGTACCGCGTCAACGGCCGCGAGGCCCGCCTCAAGGACGTCCAGGACCTGCTCCTGGACACCGGCATGGGCACCCGGGCCTACAGCTTCATCCAGCAGGGCCAGATCGACCTGATCCTCTCCACCAAGCCCCGGGACCGGCGCTCGCTCCTGGAGGAGGCCGCCGGGATCACGCGCTACAAGCTGCGCCGCATGGACGCGGAACGCAGGCTCGAGGACACCCGCGCGAACCTCACGCGCCTCGACGACATCCTCCACGAGCAGGGCAAGGCCCTGGACTCGCTGCGCCGCCAGGCGGCGCGCGCGCGCCGCGCCGCGGAGCTGGACGCCGAGATCAAGGCCACCCAGCGCATCCTGCTGGCCGGAAAGGCGCGGGAGCTGAGCGCGGCCCGGGCGCGGGCCGAAGAGCAGCTCGACCTCCTCGAGCGCCAGCTCGCCTCCCTCACCGCCCAGGCCTCGGAGAAGGCCAGCGAGGTGGAGGGCCTGCGCCACGAGGTGGACGAGCTGCAGCGCGCCCAGGAGCGCCGGGCCCGGGGCGTGATGGCCCTGGACCAGAAGCTGTCGCTGCTGGAGCAGGAACGGGGCTTCCAGGAAGCCCGCCTCCAGGAATCGAAGGACCAGGACCAGCGCCTCGGCGCCCGCGTCGCCGAGCTCCGGGAGCGGGCGAGCGCTTCCCAGGCCGAGATCGCCGCCCTCGAGGCGAAGGAGCGGGAGGCCGCCGCCGCGCTGGAGGGCCGGGCCTCCGCCCTGGCCGGCGCCGAGGAGGCCGTGGCCCTGGCCCTCGGCGCCCTGCGCCACAGCGAAGGCGAACTCCGGGCCCTCCGTCACAAGCGCGCCGAACTGCACAGCGCCGCCCAGCTCCGCCACAAGCAGCGCCTGGCGGTGCAGAACCAGATCGCCCAGGTGGAGGGGCGCCTGGACGCCCTCAACCACGAGGAGGCCGTGCGCGCGCCGCGCCTCGACGGGCTGAAGCAGGAGTCCGCGCGCCTCGCCCGGGAGCTTGAGGGGGCGAAGGAGCGCCTCGAGCAGATGGACGAGGCGGTGGCGCTGCAGGCCCGGGAGGGCCGGGAGGCGGAGGACGCCGAGCGGGCCGCCCTGGGCGCGCTCCGCGAGGCCGAGGGCGCCCTCGAGCGCGAGGAGCGCCGCGCCGCGCAGATCGCCGACGCCCTGGCGCACGCCAGCGGCTCGGACCACCAGAAGCAGGCCCTGCAGTGGCTGCGGGGCCGGGGCGAGGACCCGAAGGGCGTGGCGGAGTGCCTCGCCGCCGACGAGGCCGCGCGATCCGCGGTGGAGCGCCTGCTGGGCCCCTGGATCGAGGCGGTGGCCCTCCAGGACGCCTCCCACCTCCACGAATCCCCGGGTCCGCTGCTGGCCTCTCTCGAGGACGCCGCCGAGGCGGTCCCCGGCATCCCGGAGGCCGAGCCCATCGCGCCGCACCTCCGCTGGAAGGCCGGCTCCCCCGCGCCCCTGAAGGCCCTCCTGGACCGCGCCTTCCTCTGCGCCGACGAGGCGCTCCCCGGGCTCGCGAAAGCCCATCCCGGCTGCGCCTTCGTCTCCCCGAAGCTCGTCCGCCTGCCCTACGGGCCGGTGCTCGCCGGCGGGCAGGCCCCGGCGGCCTCGCCGCTCAAGCTGCGCGCCGACCTGGACGCCGCCCGCGCCGCGCGGGAAGGGGCCCTGGATCGGCTGGAGGCGGCCGAGGCGGCGGTGAAGCAGGCCGCGGCGCGCGTGGGCGAGCTGCGGGGCCGCGGCCAGGAGATGGAGCAGGACCGCCGGGAGGCCCGGCTGAAGGTCCAGGACCTCGAGGGGCGCCTGCGCTCCGCCGGGGCCCAGCTCAAGGAGATCGAGGAGGCCGAGGCGCGGGCCGACGAGCTGTGGAGCCAGTTCGAGCAGGAGATCGAGCGGCTGCGTGGCCTGCTCCGGGAGATGGAGGAGCACCCGGAGTCCCAGGAGGACGCGGGCCTGGAGGAGGGGATCCACGCCGCGGAGGCGGCGGTCAGCGCGGCCCAGGCCGTGCTGGAGGCGAAGCGCGAGGCCCAGCTCGAGGCGGCCCGCCTGCGGGACGCCTCGTGGTCGGAGCGGGACGGCCTGCAGCGCCAGCTCGGCCTGCTGCAGCGCGGCGCCTTCGACCTCGAGTCCGAGGCCCAGCGCCTGGAGACGGAGCGGCGGGAGTCCGTGGACCGCGGCGCCCAGGCCGCCGCGCGCCTCGGCGAGATGGAGGGGGAGACCCAGGGGCTGCTCGAGGAGCGCCGCGTGCTGGCGGACCAGCAGGTGGAGGCGCAGCCCCACCTCGAGGAGGCCCAGGAGCGGCTGCGCGTCTTCGAGCGGTCCGCCCGCGAGCTGCAGCAGATCCTCGAGAACGCCCGGCAGCTGCACCAGGAGGCGCTGGTCGCGGCCGCCCAGGTCCAGGGCAGCGCGGAGGCACTCTCGAAGGAGATCGAGCTGGCCCTGGGGCTGCCGGTGCCGGACTTCCTCGGCAGCGTCACCGAGGAGGAGCGCGCGGCCTGGGAGGAGGGCGAGCTCGTGCACCAGACCCGGCTCGCGGAGGCCCAGGGCAAGCGCCTCGACCTCGGCGGCGTGAACCCGCTGGCCGTGCAGGAGCTGCAGGAGGCCGAGGAGCGCCTCGCCTACATGAACCAGCAGCGCGCCGACGTGATGGAGGCCATCGGCAACCTGGAGAGCACCATCGCGGAGATCAACCAGACCTCCGAGGAGCGCTTCCGGGAGGCCTTCGACTTCGTCAACGCCCGCTTCGGGGAGGTCTTCCGCGAGGCCTTCGGGGGCGGGCAGGCCTCGCTGTCCCTGGAGGATCCGAAGAACCTCCTGGAGTGCGGCATCGAGATCACGGCGCAGCCGCCGGGGAAGAGCGCGAAGTCCCTCACGCTGCTGAGTGGCGGGGAGAAGGCCCTCACCGCCATCTCCCTCCTCTTCGCCATCTTCCACTTCAAGCCCTCGCCCTTCTGCGTGCTGGACGAAGTGGACGCGCCCCTGGACGAGGCCAACGTGGGCCGCTTCGCCGCCATGGTGAACGGCATGAAGACGGGCACCCAGTTCATCGTCATCACCCACCAGAAGCCGACCATGATGGCGGCGGACACGCTCTACGGCGTGACGATGGAGGAGCAGGGCGTCTCCCGGCTCGTCAGCGTGCAGCTGCGGGAGGCCGAGGCGCTGGTCTGAACCGCGCGGCCGGGGGGGACTCGCTTCGAGTCTTCCGAGGGTTCCGATCGCCATCTGCGGGAAATCCGGGCCAGTCCTCCGGGCCGCCCGCCCGGGTCCCGTCCGGGCTTCGGAGATCCGCGCCATTCCTGGGTTTCCACGCGCGGGGGACCGGGCGGCCGGGTCGGGGCCGGCCCGTCCGTGTCACTGGATCGTCACCGCCCTGTCAACCCGAAAGATCGGCGAATCCTGTGGAAAACAGGGCGCGATCCCGAGGCAGGATGCGAATTTCTGGACTTAAGGATAAAGCCAATAAAATCAATATTTGAATCGTCGACCCGGAGTCCGAATTTCCAAGGGAAGTCCTTGCATGTCCGGGGTTTAGGATTCGCCGGACCCCCGAATCCGCAGGGTTTTCCACAGTCCGTGTGACGGAGTTAGTGTCGGGGGGTGACGGCCCTCAGACGCTGGTCCAGGATCTCAATTCGTCCTCGCCCACGCCGAGCTTCTGGAGGTGCTCCCGGGCCATGCGGGTGCTCTGGCCCTCCTGCAGGCAGAGGAAGAACCGGCGCTTCCAGGCCTCCACCGCGCGCGGCTTGAGGTCCGGCTCCCCCTGGCCCATGCGCTTCTCCAGGAGGAACCCGAGGTTGTTCGCGGCCTTCCGGTGCTCGGGGTCGAGTTCGAGGGCCTTCTCGTAGGCGGCGGTGGCCTCGAGGAGGCGGCCCTTGCCCTCCAGGGACACGCCCTGGGCGTTCCACACGTCGGGATCCTCCGGCGCGAGGGTCATGGCCTGCTCCACCATGCTCGCCTGGTCCTCGGGCCGGCCGGCGTGGCGGTAGCACTCCGAGAGGCCGAGGTAGGCGCTGTATTCGCCGGGGTCGGCCTCGAGGGCCGCCAGGAAGCTCAGTTCCCCCTTCTCGCCCTGGCCCAGCTCGAGCTGGGCGTAGCCGAGCTGCACGAGGATGTCGGCGGCCTCGGGCTCCCGGACGAGGGCCTCCTGGTAGCAGTGCACGGCCGCGTCCCAGTCCTCGTCCTCCCGGGCCATGTCCCCGAGCGCCGCCCAGGGGTTCGCGCTGTCGGGGTCGGTCTCGGCGGCGAGGCTGAAGTAGGACTGGGCGCCCTCCCGGTCGCCCTTGTCCCGGCAGAACTCCCCGAGCAGGGCCTGCGCCTCCGCGAGGATGCTCGCCCGGGGCGCGAGGAGCAGGAGCTGGTGGAGCTCGGACATGGCCACTTCGAGGTGGCCCTGCTCCCCCAACAGCTCGGCGAGGATGAAGTAGCTGGAGGGCTCCATCATGTGGATGGCGCGGGCGCGGTGGATGCAGCGCAGGCCCGCCTCGGCCGACCCCTTGCGGAGCAGCAGCTCGCCGAGGCTGTGCCAGCCCCAGAAGTAGAAGGGCTCGACCTCCACGGCGGCGGAGAGCTGGGCCTCGGCGCCGGCCGCGTCCCCGAGCTGGGCCAGGGTGAGCCCGAGGAGCCGCAGGGTGGAGGGATCCCTCGGCGCGAGGCTCAGCGCCTTGAGCAGCAGGCCCTTGGCTTCCTGGGGCTCGTCCCGCTGCAGGGCCAGCAGGCCGCGGAGCTCGAGCACCTTGGGATCCTTCGGGTCCCGCTGCAGGGCCTGGTCGAGGGCCCGCTCGGCGTCGTCCAGGCGGTGCTGGATGATGCGCAGGTAGCCGAGGTTGCGGCGGTGGCAGGCGAGGTCGGGATGCTCGTCCCGCACGGCCTCGATCTCCTCGTGGAGCACGCGCAGGTCCTCCTCGTCGGCGTGCTCGCCTTCGCAGAGGATGCGCTGGAACCAGGCCTCCCCGTCGGCGCGGTCCTCCGCGAGGAGCCCCTCCAGGATGTCGAGGGCCTCGGCGTGGCGGCTCCGCAGGTTCAGGGCGCGGGCCAACGCGAGGCGGGACGCGCGATCGGGGGCCGGCGCCGCGAGCAGGCCGTCCATCTCGGGATCGAGGAGCCGGAGCCAGGTCTTGGTCATGGGATGCCTCGGGGGATGCGGGACCCCCAGCCTAGCAGCGGGCGGAAAGAACGGTGGTCACGCCGTCGCGCAGGAGCGCCGCCATGGCCTCCCGCGTCTCGACGGTCGCGCTGCCGAGGTGCGGCAGGAGCACCGCGCGCGGCGCGTCGAGCCAGGCCCGGCGGAGCGCGGGCTCGCCCTCGTACACGTCCATCCCGGCGCCACCGAGGCGCCCTTCATGGAGGAGGGCGATCACGGCCTCTTCGTCCAGGATGCCGCCGCGGGCGGTGTTCAGGATCACGGCGCCGGGGGGCAGCCTCAGGAGTGCCGCGCGGTCCAGGAGGCCGCGGGTCTGCGGCGTGAGCGGGCAGTGCAGGCTGAGCACCGCGCTGCGGGCCAGCAGCGCGTCGAGCGGCAGGCGGGGCGCCTCCCCGGGGCCGAAGGCGACCGGGCCGCCCCGGCCCTCCCGGTCCCAGAACGCCGGACGCAGCCCGAGGGCCCAGGCGCGCCGGGCGAAGGCCCGCCCGATGGGGCCCGCGCCGAGGATGCCGCAGGTCTTCCCGGCGAGCCCCGCGCCCAGGAGCTGGTCCGGGGCCCAGCCCTTCCAGGCGCCGCCGCGCACCAGCGCCTCGCCCTCCGCGATGCGGCGCGTCACCGCCAGCAGCAGGGCCAGGGCCAGGTCGGCGGTGGCGTCGGTGAGCACGCCGGGCGTGTTCACCACGGCGATGCCCCGGGCGCGGCAGGCCTCCAGGGGCAGGTGGTCGGTGCCCACCGAGTAGGTGCCGATCACCGCGAGGTTCGGCGCGGCCTCCAGGTCGGCCTTCGTGAGGGGCTCGCTGAGGAGGACCAGCAGGGCCTCGGCCTCCGGCAGGGCCGCCGTCCAGGCCGGGGAGCGGAAGGGGGCGACGCGCAGCTCGGGGAAGCGGGCGCCCAGGACCTCCAGCGCGCCGCCGGGGAGGGGCGTCGTGGCCAGGACCCGGACGCTCATCGATGGAGGGCCTTGAGGGCGAGCCGGATTGCCTCGGGCAGCGGCGGCCGGGACTCGCGCAGGCCGGCGAGGACCGGCAGCACGGCGTCCTCCCGGAAGCCGAGGTTGGTGAGCGCGGAACGGAGGTCCGACTCCCAGGCGTCGCCGGGCGCCGCGGGGCCGCCCAGGCCCTCCAGCCCGGCCAGGCCGCCCATCTTCTCGGAGAGCTCGAAGCAGAGCTTCTCGGCGGTCTTCTTCCCGACGCCCGGGATGCGGGTGAGGGCCTTCACGTCGCGGCCCCGGATGGAGAGGATCAGCTCGTCGAGCGGCAGGGCGCCCAGGGCGGCGAGCGCCAGCTTCGGGCCCACGCCGTCCACCTTCACCAGCAGGCGGTAGAGGTCCCGTTCCTGGGCGGTGGCGAAGCCGAGGAGGGCCAGCTCGTTCTCCCGCAGGAGGGTCTCCACGTGGAGCAGGGCCTCCTTCCCGACTTCGGGAAGGCGGCCGTAGGTGCCCAGGGAGATGGCCACCGCGTAGCCCACGCCGCCGCATTCGATGAGGGCCAGGTTCGGCAGCTTCTGGACCAGCTCCCCGCGCAGTCTTCCGATCATGGGGACAGGGTAGCGGATCGCCTGAACGGTGATAGGGTCGCATCCGGAGACCGCCATGGGACTGAACGAGCGACGCAAGATCAAGGAGCTGCAGGAGACCACCTTCCCGGAGCGGGTGAAGGAGATCGAGGAGATCTGCGGGAAGGCCATCCCCTACGACGTGGACTGGGAGAGCCTCGCCGAGGACCTCGAGGGCCTCAACTTCATCGACAACCTCTCCTGCCACCGCCTCAACATGGCGCTGCGCACCATCTGCATGGACGACATGGGCAGGGAAGCCGTGCGCGACGGGCTCAAGCTCGTGAAGCTGAAGAACGTGAAGGACAAGGCGGACATGTCGCTCACCTTCGAGGGCGGCGTCCTGGAGATGCGCTGCGCCTACGCCCTGCGCACCGACGGCATGTTCAGCGACGGCGAGATCCGGGAAGCGCTGATGCGCCGGCTCTGAGGACGGGCCTCCGCCCCGCCCCGGACGCATTCGGTCCCTGGCCGGGGCGGATGCGGCCGGTCCGCGTGGTAGTCCTGGGGCCATGGGAAGCGTCCTCAGGTTGTTCTGCTTCGTAATCTGGACGGCTGCGGCGGCCTGCCAGGCCCCCGGTCCAGTTGAGCCCCCGCGTAAGGTCCTCCTCATCGGCAACAGCCACGCATGGTCCGGCGATCTGCCCAAGCGGCTGGAAGCCGTCTCCCTGGCCGCCGGCGCGCCCCTGCGCCTGGAGGTTGTGGCCTTCGCGGATCATGGCCTCGGGGACCATCGCCCCGGTGGAGCGGCGGCACGCCGGCTGGCCCAGGGGGGCTTCCAGGTCGTCCTGCTGCAGCAGGGCCCCTCGGCCCTGGAGGCGAGCCGGCTGGATCTCCGCGCCGAGGCCCTCCGCTGGTCCCGGGACGCCCTTCGGCACGGGGCCCGGCCCTTCCTCCTCGGCGTATGGCCTTCGGCCGGCCGCCGGCACGACGCCTACCGCTCGGCCGAGTCCTACCGGATCGCGGCTACGGAGGCGGGGGCGGGCCTCTGTGATGCAGGCGAGGCATGGGTCCGGGCCTTGTCCGAGGACCCCGGGCTGCCCCTCTACGCCGCGGATGGTCTCCACGCCGGGCCCGCGGGAGCCTATCTGGCGGCGCTCGTGGCCTGCGCGCGGATCACCGGCAGGATGCCCCCGGCCTCCTCGACCGCGGGCGCGGAGGATCTTCCCGTGGACCTCGTGTTCCGTCTCCGACGCATGGCGGACGCGACCCTCGCCGCAGCTCCAGCAACCTGAGAAGCGTGGTGCACGAAAAAGGCGGCGCATGCGCCGCCCTTCGCTGGTGGACCTGATCAGGATCGAACTGACGACCTCCTCATTGCGAACGAGGCGCTCTCCCAGCTGAGCTACAGGCCCTGGGCCTTCCAGTCTAGCCTGGGCGGCCTCGGAACGGAATGCCCAGGCCGCGGGAACGCGGGCCGACGGGCGGTGCATTCCGTGCATCGGTCACAGGCCGGCCGCGGACGCGGGCCTACCCTGGCCCGAGGAGGTGGCCCCATGGTCCTCGCGCCCGGCTTCGAGAACCGCATCGGAGAGCAGATCGAGGCCCTCCACGCGACCTTGCGGGCGGAGTTCCCCGCCATCGACCGGGTGGCGGTCGCCCTCTACGATCCCGAGACGGACCTGCTGCGCACCTTCGCCCAGAGCACCGTGGGCGGCAGCCCCCTGGCCTTCTACGACGCCACGCTGGAGGAGGTCGTCTCCCTGAAGGACCTGGCGGCGCGGGGCGGGGTGCGGGTGCTCAACGACCTCGCCCTGGAGATCTGGAACGGCAGCCACCACAGCCAGAAGCTGCTGGAGAAGGGCTACCTGTCCAGCCTGACGAGGCCCTTCTACGAATCGGGCTCCCTGCGGGGCTTCCTCTTCTTCGACGCGGTGGCCCGGGACTATTTCCAGCCCGCGACCGTGCGCCGCCTGGAGGTCTACTCGAACCTGGCCACCCTCCTGGTCCTCGGTTCCCTGGCCACGGCCCGGGTGCTGAGGGCCGCGGTGCGCATGGCCGGACACATCGGCCAGGTCCGCGACCGGGAGACCGGCGCCCACATCTCCCGGGTCTCGCGCTACGCCAAGGCCATCGCCACGGGGCTGGCCTGGGAGTTCGGCCTGACGGACGAGTGGATCGAGTTCCTCTGCCTCTTCACGCCCCTGCATGACATCGGGAAGATCGGCATCCCCGACCACATTCTCCTGAAGGAGGGGCCCCTCTCCCCCGAGGAGTTCGAGGTCATGCGCACCCACGTGGCCAAGGGAGTGGAACTGGTGGACGCCCTCGCGCGGGAATTCGGGGTGGAGCGCCTCCCCCAGCTCTCCATCCTCCGGAACATCGTCCAATGCCACCACGAGCGCGTGGACGGCGGCGGGTATCCCCGCGGGCTCCATGGCGGGCAGATCCCGCTGGAGGCGCGCATCGTCACCGTGGCCGACGTCTACGACGGCCTCCTCTCCCCCCGCCCCTACAAGCCCGCCTGGACCGAGGACCGGGTGCTGGATTTCATGCGGGACCGCGCCGGGACCCACTTCGACAGCGCCTGCGTGGCCTCCCTCCTCGGACAGTGGGAGCGGCTGCGCGCCATCCGCGAGCGGTTCGTCGAGGACGGGCCCGGCGAGGCGACGCACGAGGCCTACATGCCGGAGCTCTGACCGGGCCCGGCGCCCAACGGAAAGGCCGCCCGGAGGCGGCCTTTCCCGCGGGGAGGAAACCCTCTCAGGTCAGCTCGTCCATGCAGGCCTTGAGGACCTCGGGCCCGGGCTTGAGGTCCTCCTGCCGCAGCTGCACCAGGGGCGTGTCCACGATGTGCGTGGTGTCGTGGATGGTGGGCTTCTGGGTGTTCACGTAGAGCAGGCCGGTCAGGAACTCGCCCTTCTCGAGGCCCTCGTGGAGGAGCTTCATGGTGCCGAAGCGGTCCGTGGGGTCGTGGTCCTCGCGCAGGGCGCGGAAGGTGACCTTGGAGCCGTCGGGGAAGGTGACCACCTTCGCCTCCCCGGCGGGGATCTCCACGTTCTCCAGCTCGCTGTACTGCACGAAGCCCAGCTCGTGGAGCGGGAAGTCGTGGTCCTTGGCGTTCTTGTAGCTCTTGGTGGAGCTGTCGTGGTTGTTGAAGGTCACGCAGGGGCTGATGATGTCGATGACGCAGGTGCCGTTGAAGGCCATGGCGGCCTTCAGGATGGCGTTCATCTGCTTGGGGTCGCCACTGAAGGAGCGCGCCACGAAGCCGCAGCCCAGCTCGAGGGCCAGGGTGCAGGGGTCGATGGGCGGGAGCTCGTTCACGGAGCCGTGCTTGAGCACGGACCCGAGGTCCGCGGTGGCGGAGAACTGGCCCTTGGTGAGGCCGTAGACGCCGTTGTCCTCGATGATGTAGATGATCGGCACGTTGCGGCGGATCATGTGCACCAGCTGGCCGATGCCGATGCTCATGGAGTCGCCGTCGCCGGAGATGCCGATGTTCACCAGCTTGCGGTTGGCAAGGGAGGCGCCGGTGGCCACCGCGGGCATGCGGCCGTGGACGCTGTTGAAGCCCCAGGCCTGGTTGAAGAAGTAGGCGGGCGTCTTGGAGGAGCAGCCGATGCCCGAGTACTTGCCCACCATGTGGGCCTCGAGGCTGGTCTCGAAGGCCGCGTTGATGAGCTGGGCGGTGATGGAGTCGTGGCCGCAGCCGGCGCAGAGCGTGGACTTGGAGCCGACGTAGTCCTGCTTCGTGAGGCCGAGCTTGTTGACGGGAGCGGAAGGGGCGGCGGTGGTCATGTCGGGGTCTCCCTACTTCTCGAAGGCGGCGATCTGGTCGATGATCGTCTGCGCGTCCAGGGCCATGCCGTTGTAGTGCAGGACGCTGCGGAACTTGGTGGCGTGCTGGGGGTAGAACTCCTTGAGGAGGGCGGCCATCTGGGCGTCGCGGTTCTGCTCCACGACGTAGACGACGTCCATCCCGTCCACGAAGGCGTCCACCTCCGCGGTGAAGGGCAGGGCGCGCAGGCGGAGGTAGGTAGTCTCGCGGCCGGCCTCCTCGCGCATGCGGTCCCGGGCCTCCTTCACCGCCGGATCGCTGGAGCCGAAGGCGAGGACGCCGCGCTTGGAGCCCGTGTCGTCCACGACGGGCTTCGGGACGTGGGCCTTGGCGCCCTCGATCTTGCGGCGGAGCCGGTCCACCAGGTTCTTGTAGTCCTCGGGCTTCTCGGAGTACTGGGCCATCGCGTTGTGGCCCGAGCCGCGGGTGAAGTAGGCGCCCTTGCCGCCGGGGGTGCCGGGCAGGGTGCGGTAGGGGATGCCGTCCCCGTCCACGTCCTTGTAGCGGCCCCAGTCCTTGATCTCGTTGAGCTCCTTCTCGCCGAGCACCTTGCCGCGGTCGAAGGTGCCGGCGGGGTAGGCGAAGGGCCGGCTGGCCCAGTTCTGCATGCCGAGGTCGAGGTCGGTCACCACGAAGACCGGCGTCTGGTAGCGCTCCGCCAGGTCGAAGGCCTGGTAGGAGAAGTCGAAGCACTCCTCCATGTTCCCGGGGTAGAGGTTGATGTGGAACGTGTCGCCGTGGCTGCACTTCGCGCAGATCTCCACGTCGCCCTGCATGGTGCGGGTGGGGAGGCCGGTGCTGGGGCCCGTGCGGGCCACGTTGAAGAAGACCCCGGGGATCTCGGTGAAGTAGCCGAGCCCGATGAACTCGCTCATGAGCGAGATGCCGGGGCCCGAGGTGGTGGTCATGGAGCGCACGCCGGCCCAGCCCGCGCCGAGCACGGCGCCGGCGGAGGCCAGCTCGTCCTCCATCTGGACGTGGGCGAAGGTGAGCTTCCCGCTGGCGTCGCGGCGGTACTTCTCGGCGTAGTCGATGAGGCTCTCGGAGAGGCTGCTGGCCGGCGTGATGGGGTACCAGGCCAGGACCTGGACGCCGGCGAACATCGCGCCGAGGGCGCAGGCGGCGTTGCCGTCGATGATGATCTGGCCGGTGGTCTTGTTGTCGCGTACGATCTTCAGGCGGTCCTGGGCGGGCATGTTCTCCGCGGACCACTGGAAGCCGGCCTCCACCGCGGCCTGGTTGATCTCGATGGCCTTGGCCTTGCCCTTGAGCTGCTTGGTGATGGCCTTCTTGGTCTCGGCCATGTCGAGGCCCAGGCTCTGGCCCGCCACGCCGACGTAGATCATGTTCTTCACCAGCTTGTGGAGCTTGGGCTCCGGGCAGCTGGCGGTGACGAGCTTCTGGAAGGGGACCGGATACCAGACCAGGTCCGAGCGCAGCTCGTTGAGCTTCAGCGGCTCGTCGTAGATGACCAGGGCGCCGGGCTTCAGCTTGGCCACGTCCTCCTTGGCCGTCTCCGGATTCATGCAGATCATCAGGTCCACGTCGTGCTTGCGGGCGACGTAGCCCTTCGCGTTGGCGCGGATCTGGAACCAGGTCGGCAGGCCCGCGATGTTGCTGGGGAAGAGGTTCTTGCCGCTCACCGGCACGCCCATCTGGAAGATGGTGCGCATGAGCACGCTGTTGGCCGTCTGGGAACCGGAGCCGTTCACCGTGGCGACCTCGATGGAGAAGTCGTTCACCAGGGTTTTCGTCTCCTCAGCCGTTCCGGTGGCTGCAGGGCTGCTGGACATTCGGGCTCCTTTCCCTTATCAAAACCCGCCCCTGCACCCCCGGAACCCCTTGGTTCCGAGGCGCGGAGCGCTCGCAAGACAGGTTGATCAGTATAAAGGCTGGCCCCCCCGGCGGTCAGCGAAGATTTCGGCTGGCAGGGCAGGGTTCGAGAAAAAAGCGAAAAAAAGGGATTGACCCCCCGGCGCTCCGGACCTAGCTTGGACCTCATGAAATCCGCCAACCTCACGAAGCGCCAGCAGGCCGTCCTGCAGTTCATCCGCGACTTCGCGCAGGAGGAAGGGCGCAGCCCGACCCTCACGGAGATCGCGAAGGGCGTGGGATCCAGCGCGGTGAGCACGATCCACAAGCACGTCCAGCACCTCATGGACAAGGGCTTCCTCGAACGGAGCCATGGCCGCGGCAACAACCTGGTGCTCCGCGGGGTGGAGGCGGAGGCCGGCGAGCCCCGCCGGGAGCGCACGCCTCCCCCGGAGGCGAGGGCGCAGGAGGGCCGCGACCCCCGGCATCCCGCGCGGCTCCTGCCCTTCTGCGGGGACATCGCCGCCGGCGCCCCGCTGATCCCCGAGGAGCGGGCCATCCCGCTGGAGGTGCCCCTCGCCATCCACCGGGAGCGCGACGACTGCTTCGTGCTCCGGGTGCGGGGGGATTCCATGGTGGAGGACGCGATCCTCGACGGGGATCTCGTGGTCCTCCAGAAGCGCGGGGAATACCGCAACGGGGATCGCGTGGCCGCCCTCATCGACGGCGAGGAGGCCACCCTCAAGGAATACCGGCGCGACCCGAAGGGAGTCTGGCTCATCCCCCACAACCCCGACCTGCGTCCAGTCTGCCTGCCCCCGGAGCGGGTCCAGATCCAGGGCCTCCTCATCGGGGTGATGCGCAGCTGCTGAGGGCCTTCCGCGGAGGGAGGGTCAGGCCAGGCCGGCCCGCAGGGCCCGCCCCATCTCCCGCGTCCCCAGCGGGCCCCCGAGATCCGGCGTGGCGGCCCCGGCCTCCAGGGCCGCGCGCACCGACGCTTCCACCCGCTCGGCCTCCGGGCTCCAGCCGAAGTGCCTGAACAGCATCGCGAGGCTCAGGATCATCCCCGTGGGGTTCGCCGCGCCGCGTCCGGCGAGGTCGGGAGCGGAACCGTGCACGGGTTCGGCGAGGGCGGCGCAGCGCCAGGGCCGGTGGGGGGCGAAGCTCAGGCTTGGCGCCACGCCCATGCCGCCCTGGAAGGCGGCCAGGAGGTCGCTGACCAGGTCGCCGAAGAGGTTGTCGGCGGCGATGACGCCGAAGGGACGGGGATCCTGCACCAGGGCGCAGAGGAGGGCGTCGGCGTGCATGCCGCGGGCCTGGACCTCCGGGAACTCCGGGCGGAGGGCGTCGAGGACCTCCATCCAGAGCCCGTGGCCATGCTTCAGGACGTTGGCCTTGTGGGCCAGGACGAGGCCGCGGCCCCGGTCCCGCGCCCCTTCGAAGGCCGCCCGCAGCAGCCGGGTCACCGCCTTGCGGGTGTGCACCGCCCGGTCCACGGCCCGGTCCGGCTCGGTCGAGCCCTCCAGGCAGTAGGGCCCTTCGGTGTTCTCCCGGTAGACGTCGATGTGGACGGCCCCGGCCGGGACGCCCCGCAGGGGCACGTGGGCGTCCAGGAAGGGGCGGCAGGGCCTGAGGTTCACCCCGAGCTCGAGGTCCTGGCGGAGCCGCAGGAGGAGGCCTTCCGCGTGCCGGCCATCCGGCACCCTCGGATCCCCGACGGCGCCGAAGAGGATCCCGTCGAATCCATCCCTCAGGCGCAGGAAGTCCGCCTCGGGAAGGATCTCGCCCGTGGCGAGGTAGTGGTCCGCGCCATGCGGCCAGACCTCCCAGGCGAGCTCCCGGCCCCGATCCCGGGCCCAGCCGAGGACGGGAAGGGCTTCCGCCGCCACCTCCGGACCCACGCCGTCACCAGGGATCACCGCGATGTGCCGGGTCGCCATGGAGGCGATCATGCCACGGGGACGGGGCCGGCGGCAGGGCGAGGCGCCCCGCAAACCTTGATTTGGTTTCCCGATGCCTCTCCGATACACTCCTGACACTCCAGCGCTCGAGGATTGGGAATGGTCTTCTTCAACCACGCCACCCGGCAGATGACCGCGAAGATCGTCTATTACGGGCCGGGCCTCTGCGGGAAGACCACCAACCTCAACACCATCTACGCCAAGACCAGCACCAAGGCCCGGGGCGAGATGGTGAGCCTCAACACCGAGACGGACCGCACCCTCTTCTTCGACCTGCTCCCCATGGACGTCGGCATGGTGGGGGGATTCAAGACCAAGCTCCAGCTCTACACCGTCCCGGGCCAGGTCTTCTACAACAGCACCCGCAAGCTGGTGCTGAAGGGCGTGGACGGCATCGTCTTCGTGGTGGACTCCCAGATCCCCATGCTGGACGCCAGCAAGGAGAGCCTGCAGAACCTCGAGGACAACCTGAAGGAACTCGGCCTGAAGATCGGCGAGATCCCCATGGTGTTCCAGTGGAACAAGCGGGACCTGAAGAACGTGGTGCCGGTCGAACAGCTCGAGGCCGAGTTGAATCCCACCGGCCTGCCCAGCTTCCAGGCCTGCGCCCAGGACGGCACCGGCGTCTTCGAGACCCTGCGCGGCATCACCAAGCTCAGCCTCCAGCACATCAAGACCAACGTGCTGGGGGATACCTCGGCCCCCAAGGAGGCTCCGGCCCGGCCCGCCGCCCCGGCTCCTCCCCCGGCGGCCCCCCCCCCGCGGGGGCGGCGGTCCCGCCGCCCCCGCCGCCGCCCCCACCGGTCCCGGCCGCGCCGGGCTCCACCCCCGCCCAGGCCCTGAACCTCTCCGACCTGCCCTCGGTGGCCTCCCTCTTCGAGGACACGGGGATCTCCAGGCCCGGCGTCCCGGCCCCGCCTCCTCCGCCCCCGCCCCCCCCCGCCGCGGCCAGGGCGCCGGAGCCGCTCCCCGACGAGGACAAGACCGAGGTGCCCCTGCCACCGGTGGACTCCAGCAGCGCCACGAAGCCCATCTCCCAGGAGGAGGTGAGGAAGGCCCTCGCCGCGGTGCCCGCGCCGCCCAAGCCGCCCCCGCCGCCGCCCACGGCGCCCGCGGTCCCCAAGTTCAGCATCCCCGCGCCCACCCTCGCGGCGCCCAGGCCCGTCTCGAAGTCGCCGAACCCCAAGGACGCCATCAGCAGCCTCCTGGGCGACCTCACCATGGTGGGCAAGCTCGGCGCGCCCTCCGTCCTGCGGGTGGAACTGCCCGCCGAGGCCGAGGGCGAGATCGAGGTGGTCGTGCAGGTGAAGCAGTCCGGCGAACTCATCGGCACCACCAGCCTCAAGCGCGGAGCCCCGGCCAAGGGCGTGCCCTCGAAGCTGACCCTCGAGATCAAGCGGGGCTGATGGTCCCCTGGGCGGTTCCGGCCCCGGTCCAGGCGGCGGCCCAGGCGCCCCGGGCCGCGCCGGCGGCGCTGCCCGCCTGGTGGAAGGCCCTGGCCGGGCTGCCGGGACTCGAGGCGCGGTTCAGCCAGGCCTCCCAGAGCGACGTCTTCGGCCGCATGGTCCGGAAGGGCGCCCTGCGCACGGCGCGGGGCGGCCGCCTGCGGGTGGCCTACGATTCGGGACTGCTGCTGGTCAGCGACGGCCGCGCCCTCGTCCACTACGACCCCGAGGCCCGCACCGCCCAGCGCCTGGACCTCCGGGCGGCGCTGCTGGACATGCCCCTCCTCAACCTGCTCGTGGACCCCGTGGCCCTGCCCGAGGCCTACCAGCTCGTGCCGGCGGGGGACGGAGCCGTCCTCCTGAAGCCGCGCCGCCCCGGCCTCCCCGAGGTGCGGGTGGAGGGACGCGGCCAGGCTCCCACGCGGCTGCGGTGGAAGGACGGCACCGGCGCGGAGCAGGAGCTGCGCCTCGAGGGCGCCAGGCCCTCCGCGGCCGCGCCGCCCGCGGCCTTCCAGTTCACGCCGCCGAAGGGCACCCGCTGGCTGCGGTAGGCTCCGGGCCGCGCTTCAGGAGGCCACGGCCGCGCGGATGAAGCGCACGACGTCGTCGGTGCTCGTGCCGGGCTGGAAGACCTCCCGGACGCCCAGGGCCTTGAGGCCGGGGATGTCCTCGTCGGGGATGATCCCGCCGGCGAAGACCACCACGTCGTCGGCGCCCTGGGCCTTGAGGAGCCGCAGGATCTCGGGGAAGAGCTGGTTGTGGGCGCCGCTCAGGATGCTGAGGCCCAGCACCGCGGCGTCCTCCTGCACCACCGCCGCCGCGATCTGGGCCGGGGTCTGGCGCAGGCCCGTGTAGATCACCTCCATGCCCGCGTCCCGCAGGGCCCGGGCGACGACCTTCGCGCCGCGGTCATGCCCGTCCAGGCCGGGCTTGGCGATGACGACGCGGATGGGGGCCTGGCTCATGGACGCTCCTTACCACCCTTGAGTCTGCCGCAAGGCCTCGTAAAGCCCAATGGCGGCGGCCTGCGCCAGGTTCAGGCTGCGGTGGAACTCGCCGAGCATGGGGATGCGCACGAGGCGCGCGCGGTTCGCCTCCACGATCTCCTCCGGGAGGCCCCGGGTCTCGCGCCCGAAGACGAGCCCGTCGCCCTCGGCCCAGGGCACCTCGGTGTGGCGCCGCTCCCCCTGGGTGCTGAAGAACCAGAGCCGTTCCGCGGGGTTCCGGTCCAGGAAGTCCCGCCAGTCCGCGTAGTGGTCGGGGGCCAGCTTCTCCCAGTAGTCCAGGCCGGCCCGCCGCAGGTAGTAGTCGCTGGTCTCGAAGCCCAGGGGATGGACGAGGTGCAGGCGGCACTGGTTGTTGACGCAGAGGCGCCCGATGCTCCCGGTGTTCTGGGGGATCTCGGGCTGGTGCAGGATGATGTGGAACAAGGAGGCCCCAGTGAGCGATTGCCTGTTCTGCAGGATCGCGGCGAAGGAGATCCCCGCCGCGGTGGTCCACGAAGACGATGACATCCTGGCCTTCAGGGACATATCCCCCCAGGCGCCGGTGCACCTGCTGCTCATCCCGAAGGCCCATTGCGCGGGCCTCAACGACCTCACCCCCGAGGTGGGCCCGGCCCTGGCCCGCATCCCGGAGGTCGCCGCCCGGCTCGCGAAGGACCATGGCGTGGCCGAGGGCGGCTGGCGCCTGATCTCGAACTGCGGACCGGACGCGGGGCAGACGGTCTTCCACCTGCACTTCCATCTCCTGGGCGGGCGCCCCCTGGGCGGCAAGCTGGTGCACTGAGGCGCCGGCCGCGATGTGATCCCCGCCCGTTTCCGCCCCCCTAGATTGGGGTTGGTCCCGGGTCCGGATCGTGGACCCGCCGGGCCGCGGGGAGACCCCGTGCACGAGCTGTCCCTGATGGAGGAGCTGCTCCGCATCGCGGAGGCGGAGGCCCTCGCCCGGGGTGGCCGGGTGGAGACGGTGGTGCTCGAGGCGGGCCGCCTCGCGGGGGTGGAGGTGGAGGCCCTGCGCTTCGCCTTCGAGGCCCTGAAGGCGGGCACCGCCGCCGAAGGCGCGGCCCTGGAGATCGAGGAGCCCGAAGGCCGGGGCTGGTGCGAGGCCTGCCGCGAGGTCCAGCCCCTGGAGACCCGCTTCGATCCCTGCCCGCGCTGCGGCGCCGCGCCCCTCGCCCTCGTCGGGGGGCGGGAGCTGCGCCTGAAGGCCCTGGACCTCGTCACCTGAAGGGAGGACCCATGTGCACCACCTGCGGATGCGGCGGCACGGCCCCGGAGGGCGCCGGGCGGCGCCGGAGGATCAGCCTCGAGCGCAACCTCCTCGCCCGCAATGACGCCTTCGCCGCGGCCAACCGCGCGGCCTGGACGGACCGGGGCGTCCTCGCCCTGAACCTGGTCTCCAGCCCGGGCTCGGGGAAGACGTCCCTCCTGGTGGAGACCCTGCGGCGGCTGCGGGGGCGCGTCCCCGCCGCCGTGCTGGAAGGGGACCAGCGGACGGCGCGGGATGCCGAGCGCATCCGCGCGGCGGGCTTCCCGGCCCTGCAGATCAACACGGGGAAGGGCTGCCACCTGGACGCCCACGCCGTGGGCCACGCCGCCGAGCGCCTCGCGCCGGAGGCGGGCTCGGTCCTCTTCATCGAGAACGTGGGGAACCTGGTCTGCCCCGCGGCCTTCGACCTCGGCGAGGCCTGCAAGGTGGTGGTCCTCTCGGTGACCGAAGGCGAGGACAAGCCCCTCAAGTATCCGGACATGTTCGCCGCCGCGGGCGTGCTGCTGCTGAACAAGGTGGACCTCCTCCCCCACCTCGCCTTCGACGTGGAGGCCTGCCTGGCCATGGCCTTCCAGGTGAATCCCGCCCTGCAGGTCTTCCGCACCAGCGCGGCCACCGGGGAGGGGCTCGACGCCTGGGCGGACTGGGTGCTGCAGCGGTCCGCCGCGCGGGCCCCGGCGGAGGCGGCCCCGTGACGCGCCTGGGCATCGAGGTGGAAGGCGTGGTGCAGGGGGTCGGCTTCCGTCCCTTCGTGTGGCGCCTCGCCCGCGACCGGCGCCTCTCGGGCTTCGTGCGCAACCGCCCCGGCGGCGTGGAGATCGAGGTCCAGGGCGCCCGCCCGGAAGTCGAGTCCTTCCTGCGGGAGCTCCAGGCCTCCCCTCCGGCCGCGGCCCGCCTGGACGCCCTGCGCGCGGGTCCGATGGACGAGGTGGCGGGGGAGGGGGATTTCACCATCCTCGCCAGCGCCGAGGGGGGGCCCACGCGGCCCTCGGTGCCCGCCGACCTCGCCCTGTGCCCCGACTGCGCGGCGGAGATGGACGATCCCGCCGGGCGACGCTTCGGCTACCCCTTCACCAACTGCACGGCCTGCGGGCCGCGCTACAGCATCATCGCCGCGCTGCCCTACGACCGTTCCCGCACCTCCATGGCCGGCTTCCCGATGTGCCCGGCCTGCGCCGCGGAGTACGCCGACCCCGCGGACCGCCGCTTCCACGCCCAGCCCATCGCCTGCCCGGCCTGCGGGCCCCAGGCGGCGCTGGTGGACGCCCCGGGGGCGATCCTCGCCGCGGGGGAGGCGGCCCTGGACGCCGCCGCCACCCTTCTGGCGGACGGGCGCATCCTCGCCCTCAAGGGCCTGGGCGGCTACCAGCTCCTGGCGGACGCCACCTCGGAGGCGGCCGTGGCCCGGCTCCGCGCCCGGAAGCGAAGGGAGGCGAAGCCCTTCGCGGTGCTCTTCCCGACCCTCGACGCGGTGGCGAAGGCCTGCGTCCTGGCGGACGCGGACGCGCGGGTCCTCGCCTCGCCGGAGGCGCCCATCCTGCTGCTCCCCCGCCGCGCGGCGGAGGGCCCGGGAGGGATCGCGGCGGCGGTGGCGCCGGGCAACCCGGACCTTGGCGCCTTCCTTCCCGCCACGCCCCTCCACCGCCGCCTCGCGGAGCGCTTCGGTCGCCCGCTGGTCTGCACCAGCGGCAATCTCAGCGACGAGCCGATGGCCTTCGTGGACAGCGAGGCGCGGGAGCGCCTGGGGGCCGTCGCCGACGCCTTCCTGGTGCATGACCGCCCGGTGCTGCGGCCGGTGGACGACTCCGTGGGCCGCGTCGAGGCCGGGACCCTGCGCCTGCTGCGGCGCGCCCGGGGCTTCGCGCCCCGGCCCCATCCCGTGGCGGTGCAGGGGCCGCCGGTCCTGGCCCTGGGCGGCCACCTGAAGGGCACGGTGGCCCTGCTGCGGGACGGGCAGGCGGTGGTGAGCCAGCACCTCGGCGACCTCGATTCCCCCCTCGGGCTCGACCTGCTGGGCCGCACGGTGGAGGACCTCTTCGCCTTCTTCCGCCTCGCGCCCGCGCGCCTGGCCTGCGACCTCCATCCCGGCTACGGTTCCACGCGCCTCGCCGAGGACCTCTCCCGGCGCTGGGGCCTGCCCCTGGTCCGGGTGCAGCACCACCACGCCCACGGCGCCGCCTGCCTCGCGGAGCTGGGCCTCACCGGTCCCGCCCTGGCCCTGGCCTGGGACGGCTCGGGCTACGGTCCCGACGGCACCGTGTGGGGGGGCGAGGCCCTCCGCCTGGAAGGCCCGCGCTTCGCGCGCGCCGGCCACCTGCGCGCCTTTCCCCTGCCGGGCGGGGAGCGGGCGGTGCGCGAGCCCCGCCGCTCGGCCCTGGGCCTCTGCTGGGGCCTCTTCGGCGACGGCGTCGCCGCGGAGGGCCTCTTCGCCCCGGCGGAGCTCGCGGTCCTCCAGCGGATGCTGGAAGGGGGCCTCCAGTCGCCCCTGACCTCCAGCGTGGGACGCCTCTTCGACGCCGTGGCGGCCCTCGCGGGGCTCCGCGCGGACGCTGGCTTCGAAGGACAGGCGGCGATGACGGTGGAATTCGCCGCCCGGGCCGCCCCGGAGGACGGCGCCTATACCTTCGACCTGGCGGACGGCGTGGCGGACCCCGCGCCGATGGTGGCGGAGCTCCTCGCGGACCGGCGCCGGGGCGCGGAACCCGGCCGCATCGCCCGGCGCTTCCACGCCGGCCTCGCGAAGCTGGCCGTGGCCTTCGCCGAGGCGGCGGGACAGGGGGACGTGGCGCTCACCGGCGGCTGCTTCCAGAACGCCCTGCTGGCGGACCTCTGCACCGGCGCACTGGAGGCGAAGGGCTTCCGCGTGCTGCGCCCGGCCCGGTTCCCCCCCAACGACGGCGGCCTCTCCCTGGGCCAGGCCTGGGTGGCGGCCCAGCTCCCCGGTTCCGGGCTGAAGGAGGGTTGACATGTGTCTGGGCGTGCCCGGCCGGATCCTGAGCGTCGCGGAGGACAGCCTGCGCACCGCCCGCGTCGCCTTCGGGGAGGTGGTGAAGGAGGCCAGCCTCGCCTTCGTGCCGGAGGCCCGGCCCGGGGACCACGTGCTGGTGCACGCGGGCCTCGCCCTGGAGGTCATCGACGCGGCGGAGGCGGTGAAGGTCTTCGAGGCCCTGCGGGAGCTGGAGCAGGCCCAGGAGGCGCGACCTTGAGGTTTCTGGACGAGTACCGCGACGCGGAAGCCGCCCGTCCCCTGGTGGAGGCCATCCGCCGCACCGTCACGCGGCCCTGGTCGGTCATGGAGGTCTGCGGCGGGCAGACCCACAGCATCGTGCGCCACGGCCTCGACGCCCTGCTCCCGCGGGAGGTCACGCTGGTCCACGGTCCCGGCTGCCCGGTCTGCGTCACGCCCGTGGCCATCCTGGACCAGGCCCTGGCCATCGCCGCCCGGCCCGGCGTCACCTTCTGCTCCTTCGGGGACATGCTCCGGGTGCCCGGATCCGCGAGGGACCTGCTGCAGGTGAAGTCCGAGGGCGGCGACGTGCGCATCGTGGCCTCGCCCCTGGACGCCCTGGCCCTGGCGGAGCGCCTGCCGGAGCGCGAGGTGGTCTTCTTCGCCGTGGGCTTCGAGACCACCGCGCCGGCCAACGCCCTGGCGGTGCACGAGGCCGCGCGCCGGGGGCTCCGCAACTTCTCCATCCTCGTCTCCCACGTCCTGGTGCCGCCGGCCCTGGAGGCGATCCTCGCCTCGCCCCGGCGCCGGGTGGACGCGGTGCTGGCCGCGGGCCACGTCTGCGCGGTGATGGGCACGGCGGAATACGCGCCCCTGGCGGCGCGGCATCGCGTCCCCATCGTGGTCACCGGCTTCGAGCCCCTGGACCTGCTCCAGGGCATCCTGCAGGCGCTGCGCCAGCTGGAGGAGGGCCGCGCCGAGGTGGAGAACGCCTACGGCCGCGTGGTGCGCGCGGGCGGCAACCGCCTGGCCCAGGCGCGGATGGCGGAGGTCTTCGAAGGGGTGCCCCGGGCCTGGCGGGGCCTCGGCGAGATCCCGTCCAGCGGCCTCGGCCTGCGGCCCGACTTCCAGGCCTTCGACGCGGCCCGCCGCTTCGGCGTCGAGGCCGTGGGCGGCCCCGAGTCCGCCGAGTGCCGCAGCGGCGAGGTGCTGCAGGGCCTGCTCAAGCCGCCGGACTGTCCGGCCTTCGGGACGCGCTGCACCCCCGACCATCCCCTGGGCGCCACCATGGTGAGCGGTGAAGGGGCCTGCGCCGCCTACCACCGCTACCGGCGGACTCCGGAACCGGCGGTCCCATGAGCGAAGCGTCCTTCGACCTGTCCTGCCCGCTCCCGCTGCGCCACGCCACGGTGCAGATGGCCCACGGCGGCGGCGGCCGCGCCATGCGGGAGCTGCTGGAGGCGCTGATGCTGCCCGCCTTCGCCAATCCCGCCCTGGAGGCCCGCCACGACGCGGCGGTGCTGAGCCTGGCCGGGGGCCGCGTGGCCTTCACCACGGACACCTTCGTGGTCCATCCCCGCAGCTTCCCGGGCGGCGACCTCGGCTCCCTGGCCGTCTACGGCACGGTGAACGACCTGGCCTGTGGCGGCGCGGTGCCCCGCTTCCTGAGCTGCGCCCTCGTGCTGGAGGAGGGCCTGCCCCTGGACGAGCTGGGCGGCCTGCTGGCCTCCATGCGGGCCGCCGCGGACCGCTGCGGCGTCGCCATCGTCACCGGGGACACCAAGGTGGTGGACCGGGGCCACGGGCACGGCGTCTTCATCAACACCGCGGGCCTCGGCGACGTTCCCCCCGGGCGGGACGTGTCCCCGGCCCGGGTGCGGCCCGGCGACGCGGTGGTGGTGTCCGGGGACCTGGGCCGCCACGGCGTGGCGGTGATGTCCGTGCGGGAGGGGCTCGCCTTCGAGTCCCCGGTGGCGAGCGACTGCGGGCCGGTCCACCGCCTCGCCGCGGCCCTCCACGACGGCGGCGTGGACGTCCACTGCCTGCGGGACCCCACCCGGGGCGGGCTGGCCTCGGTCCTCAACGAGATCGCCCGGGACGCCGGCGTGGGGATGGAGGTTCGGGAGCGGGACTTGCCGGTGGACCCCGGCGTCGCCGCCGCGTGCGAGATCCTCGGCCTGGATCCCTGCTACGTCGCCTGCGAGGGCCGGCTGGTGGCCTTCGTGCCGGCCGGGGAGGCCGAGCGGGCCGTGGCGCTGCTCCGGGCGCTGCCGGAGGGTCGGGGCGCGGCCTGCCTGGGCAGCGTCCTGGAGGGGCCGGCCGGACGGGTCACCCTGCGCACCCGCCTCGGCACGGCCAGGCTCCTGGACCTGATGGCCGGGGACCCCCTGCCCAGGATCTGCTGAGGTCCGCCCCAGGGCGGAAGGCGAAAAACCGGGGAAGCGCCCCGGAACTGACCGGCGTTCGGCTGGAGGCCGGCGGTCCGAAACCCAGGAAAACAGCGGCTCCCGAAGGAATGGGAGGCATTTCGCTTTTCTTTTGGCTTGAGGAGGGTTAGCCCGTCCCTACACTCGGGAGTGGCAATCAGTGGCTAAAAATGGAATGAAGTGGCTCGAAATGGTTCGATCCCCTTCTCCCTTGGAGGTCCCTGACCTACTTGTTGAAAGGCGGGTTCGGTGCTGCGACTTCGCGGCAATTCACCGGCCACCGTGGATGAGAAGGGACGGCTGAAGCTCCCCTCCACGTTCAAGGCCGACCTCGAGGCCCACGCGCAGAGCGTGGGCCGGGAGGTCGCCCGCCACTACCTCACCTCCCTCGATGGCCGTTCCGCGCGGCTCTACCCCCTGAGCGTGTGGGAGTCCATCGAGGAGAGGCTGGCGGGCCTGCCCGCCACCACGCCCGCCAAGCGCCGGTTCCTGGAGGTGACCGCCTACTACGGCTCCGAAGTGGAGCCCGACGCCCAGGGCCGCTTCGTCATCCCGCCCATCCTGCGGGAGGCCGCCGCCCTCACCGGCGAAGTCGCCATCCTCGGCCAGATGGACCACCTGGCCCTCTGGAACAAGGGCGGCTTCGAGCGCCGCCTGGCCGCCGAACCCCTCACCGGCGAGGACCTCGACGTCCTCGCCTCCCTGGGGATCTAGCCGTGATGTGCGCGACCCCCGTCCACGTCCCCGTGCTGCTCCAGGAGGTCCTGGAGCACCTGCCCGTGCCGCCCGCGGCGCGGCTCCTCGACCTCACCCTGGGCCTGGGCGGCCACGCGGAGGCGCTGCTGGCGCGGGCCGACGCCGACTCGCGCATGCTGGGCGTGGACCGCGATCCCGAGGCCCGGGCGGCCGTCCGGGAGCGCCTGGGCTCCGACGCGCGCCTGACGATCCTCGCCGGCGCCTACGAGGAGGTGTGGGACGATCCCGCCTTCGAGGCCTGGATGAGCCTGCAGGCCCCCGAGGGGCTGGACGCGGTGCTCATGGACCTGGGCGTCTCCAGCCTCCAGCTCAGGAGCGCGCGGCGCGGCTTCTCCTTCCGGGAGGCCGGGCCCCTGGACATGCGCATGAACCCCGAGGCGGGCCCCACGGCCCTGGACTGGATCGCGGACCAGGACGAGACCAGCCTCGCCGACGCGATCTACCGGTACGGCGAGGAGCGGGCCTCCCGCCCCATCGCCCGGGCCATCCTCAAGGCCTTCCGGGAGGGCCGTCTGGCCACCACCACCGATCTCGCGGAGGCGGTCTACACCGTGCTGCCGAGGGTGGTGAAGGGCCGCCGCGTGCCCCTGGATCCCGCCACCCGCACCTTCCAGGCCATCCGCATCGCCGTGAACGGGGAGCTGGAGGGCCTGGCCCAGGCCCTGGAGCATGCGGTGAAGGCGCTCCGCCCCGGCGGGCGCCTCGGCGTCATCAGCTTCCACAGCCTGGAGGACCGCATCGTCAAGCAGACCCTGCGGCGCCTCGCCGGCGTCTACGACGGCCCGGGCCGCCACGCCCCCGCCGAACTCCCGAAACTCGTCCGCCTCGTCCATCCCGGCGGTTTCGCGCCCTCCGCCGAGGAGTGCGCCGCCAATCCGCCGTCCCGGTCCGCCCGCCTGCGGGTGGCCGAAAAACTTCCCTGAATCCGGAGCCAGCCATGGTCCTCCAGCCCACCACTTCCACCTCCCGGGGCCGCCAGGTCGAGGGCGAGGGCATCCTCCGCCTCCTCCTCCTCGCCCTCGCCTTCGCGATGCCCCTGGCCTCGATGATCTACATCCAGGTCCAGAACACCCGCATGAGCTACGCCATGAACGAGGTGCGGGACAGGATCAAGGTCGCCGAGGAGAACCAGCGCAAGCTCCTGCTGGAGCGCAGCCGCTTCCAGCGCGACGAGGAGGTCAGCGCGTATGCCGTCAAGGCGGGGCTCCAGCCCCGCAAGACCAGCCACCTGATCCGCCGCTCCTTCACGGCGGAGGACCAGAAGCTGGCGAAGCTCCACCCGGTCAGCTCCGACCGGCTGTGAGGGCGGGCGCCTCCGTGGCCCCGCCGGGGTTAGGATGAGGGGAAGCCCCGCCTCGGCGGGGCTTTTCAAAGCCCGACATGGCCCTCTTCACGCCCACCACCCGCCCCCGTCCCCTCCTCGGCGCCCCCGGCGCCGAGGCGCGGGTGGAGTCCCGCATGCCCTGGATCCTCGGCCTCGTCCTCGTCTGGGCGGTGGCGGTGCTCCTGCGCCTGGTGTGGGTGCAGGGAGTCCAGCACGCCCGCTACCGGGCCCGGGCCGAGGCCCAGCACCAGACCAAGGTGCCCATCGCGCCCATCCGCGGGGAGATCCGCGACCGGCGCGGGGAGAGCCTCGCGATCTCGCTGAAGGTCGAGAGCCTCTTCTGCAATCCGCCGGCCTTCTATCCCGACTACCGCGGCGGCAAGGGGGAGGAGGCGGTGTGGGGGAACCCGGACCGCAGGCTCGCGGAGGAGGTCGCGGGGAAGCTCGCCCCCGTGCTGGAGATGCCGAAGTCCATGGTGCTGGAGCGCCTGCTGCGCCGGAAGCCCTTCGTCTGGATCGACCGCCAGCTCGAGCCCGGCAAGACCGCGGCGGTCAAGGCCCTCGTCAAGCAGCATGAATGGGAGGGCCTCGACTTCCTGCCCGAGAGCCGGCGCTACTATCCCCGCGGCAGCCTGGCCTGCCAGATCCTGGGCTTCACCGACATCGACGGCAACGGCCAGCTCGGCATCGAGCGCACCTTCCAGGACCAGCTCGCGGGCCAGCCCGGCGAGCTTCTCGCGCCCCGGGACGCCAAGGGCCGCCTGCTGATCCTCCAGGAGAACTACGCCAAGATCCCCGTCAACGGCGCCAGCCTCCAGCTCACCCTCGACAGCACCATCCAGCACATCGTCGAGGAGGCCCTGGAGGACGCGGTGCGCCTCAGCCGCCCCGCCACCGCCTACGCGGTGGTGGTGGACCCCAACACCGGCGAGATCCTCGCCATGGGGGGCACGCCGACCTTCGATCCGAACCACGTCCTGCCCCTCAAGTTCCGGAACCGGGACCCGAAGGACTTCACGGCCGCGGAACGGGAGGAGTACCGCAAGGAGCTCGAGCGCCAGAAGGCCGCCCGCAAGGTGCACCCGGTGGAGGACGCCTACGAGCCCGGCTCCACCATGAAGATCTTCACCGCCGCCATCGCCCTGGAGGAGCGCACGGTGCACCTCGGGGAGAAGATCGACTGCATGGGCGGGCACTGGCGCTTCGACAAGACCCTCACCATCAACGACACCCACAGCCACGGCATCCTCACCTTCGAGGAGGTGCTCTGGCAGAGCTCCAACGTGGGCGCCGCGAAGATCGGCCTCCGCCTCGACCCGGCGGTCCACTACCGCTACCTCCGCGATTTCGGCTTCGGCCAGCAGACGGGCCTCAACTTCCCGGGCGAGACCGCCGGCAGCCTCATGGCCCCGGACCGCTGGAGCGGGACCACCCAGCCCACCTTCTGCTACGGCTACGGCCTCAGCACCTCGCCGCTCCAGATCCTGATGGCCGGCTGCGCCCTGGCCAACGGCGGCAAGCTCATGCAGCCGCTGCTGGTGCGCCGGATGTTCAACGACCAGGGCGCGCTGCTCAAGCCCTTCGATCCGGTGGTGCGCAAGCAGGTGATCAGCGAGGAGACCTCCGGACTCATGCGGGAGGCCCTCAAGGGCGTGATCACCCTGGGCACCGCGAAGAAGGCGAAGCTCGAGGGTGTGGAGGCCTTCGGCAAGACCGGCACCGCCCGCAAGATCATCAACGGCAAGTACGACCCGCGGCGGCATTTCGCCTCCTTCCTGGGCTTCTTCCCGGCGGACAAGCCCCAGTACGGGATGCTCTTCATGCTGGACGACCCCGCCGGCGACGTGACCGGCGGCGACGTGGCCGCGCCCCTCTTCAAGAAGATCGGCGACGGCATCCTGCGCTACCGCGCCAACGTCGCGGCGGACCAGCGGGAGCCCGACCTCAAGCTGTCCCTGCGCGACTGGCCCAGCAGCGAGAGCAGCGAGGCCGCCATCCACGTGGAGGTGGGCAAGGTGCCCGACGTGCGCGGCCTGAGCCTCAAGGCGGCCATCCAGCGCGTGGTCCTGGCCGGAGGCGACCCCCGCATCGAGGGTGCGCCCCGCGGGTCCATGGCCCTGAAGGTCGGTGCCCAGAGCCCCGAGCCCGGCGCGGACCTGAAGGTCGGCGCCAAGGTGGTCCTCACCGTGGGCGGGGGCGGCCCGTGAAGTTCGGCGACTGGATCCAGGGTCTGGAAGTCGTCGCCGGGCGGGGCCCCATGGACGCGGAGGTCCTGGACCTCACCAGCGACAGCCGGGAGGTGCGCCCCGGCGCCTGCTTCGTGGCCCTGAAGGGCGAGAAGCACGACGGCGCGGCCTTCATCCCCGGCGTGGTGGCGCGGGGCGCCACGGCCGTGCTCTGCGACGGCGAGGCCGAGGTGCCGCCCGGCATCGCCTTCGGCGTCCTCGCCGATGGTCGCCGCACCATGGCGGACGCCGCGCGGAAGCTGTACGGCGCGCCGGACGAACGGCTCGCGCTGATCGGCGTCACGGGCACCAACGGCAAGACCACGGTGACGACCCTCATCCGCCAGCTCCTGCGCGGCCGGGGCCTGGGCTGCGGCCTCATCGGCACCGTGACGAACGCCGCCGGGGAGGTGGAGGAGGAGGCCAGCCGCACCACGCCGGAGAGCCCGGCCTTCTACCGCTGGCTGCGCCGCAGCGCCGACGCCGGGGACGTCGCGGTGGCCGCCGAGGTCAGCAGCCACGCCCTCTGCCTGGGCCGCGTCCACGGCGCGCGCTTCCGGGTCGGCGTCTTCACCAACCTCACCCAGGACCACCTGGACTTCCACGGCGACATGGAGGCCTACTTCGAGGCGAAGCGGCGCCTCTTCACCCAGAGCCGCGGGGCCCTGGTGAACGCGGACTGCCCCTACGGGCGGCGCATCCTCGCCGAGGATCCCCGGGCCCGCAGCTTCGCCCTGGACGGCGAGGCCACCTACCGCGCCGTCGACGTGGACCTCGGACCCACGGGGACGCGCTTCACGCTGCTCGACCCCGGGGGGCGTCGGGCCGTGGACAGCCCGCTGCTGGGCCGCTTCAACGTCTCGAACCTCCTGGCGGCCCTGGGCGCCCTCGCCGAGGCCGGCTTCGACCTCGCGGACCTGCTCCTCGCCGTGCCCGGACTCACCGGGGCGCCGGGCCGGCTGGAGCGCGTGGACCGCGGCCAGCCCTTCGGCGTGGTGGTGGACTACGCGCACACCCCGGACGCCCTGGAGAAGATCCTCGCCGAGGGCCGGCGGCTGCTGAAGCCCGGCGGGCGCCTCCACGCGCTCTTCGGCTGCGGCGGGGACCGGGACCGGACGAAGCGGCCCCTCATGGCCGCCGCGGTGGCGAAGCGCGCCGACGTGGTCTGGCACACCAGCGACAATCCCCGCGGTGAGGACCCCGAGCGCGTCCTGGACGACGCGGCGCCGGGGATCCCGGAGGGGCTGCGCGCGGATCCGGCCCGCTACCACCGACTCGCCGACCGACGCGAAGCTGTGCGGCTGGCCATCCTCGACGCCCGTCCCGGCGATCTGCTCATCCTCGCGGGCAAGGGCCACGAGCCCTACCAGGAGATCGCCGGCGTGAAGCATCCCTACAGCGACCGCGCGGCGGTGGAAGCGGCCCTGGAGGCGTTGCGATGACGGGTCTCTGGAGCCTCGCCGAGGCGGCCGGCCGCGTCGGCGGGACCGTGCGGGGGGATGGCGCCGTGGTGCCCTCCGCCCTCTCCATCGACACGCGCACGATCATGCCCGGCGAAGCCTTCGTGGCCCTGCGGGCGGAGCGGGACGGCCACGCCTTCGCGGCCCAGGCGGCGGCCGTGGGCGCCTGCGCGCTGGTGGTGGACCATGCGCTGGACCTGGACCTGCCGCAGCTCGTGGTGCCCGACACCCTGGCCGCGATGCAGGCCTGGGGCGCGGCGCGGCTGGCGGCCGTCCGCCCCAAGGCGGTGTTCGGCGTCACCGGCAGCGTGGGCAAGACCAGCACCAAGGAGCTGCTGGCGGCGGCCACGGGCGGCTGGAAGACGCCGGGGAACCGCAACAACACCCTGGGCCTGCCCCAGGCCCTGGCCACGCTGCCCGCCGGCGAGCGGGCCGCGGTGCTGGAGATGGGCATGAGCACCGCCGGGGAGATCCGGCGGCTCACGGAGCTCGCGCCGCCGGACTTCGGCCTCATCACGGTCGTGGGCACGGCCCACATCGAGAACTTCAGCGAGGGCCAGCTCGGCATCGCCAAGGCCAAGGGCGAGCTGGTGGCGGGCCTCCGTCCCGGCGGCGCCTGGACCTTCCTCGCCGCGGATCCCTGGTGCCGCTGGATCGCGGAGCAGCCCTGGGCCGCGCACGTCCTCGCCGTGCCCGTGGGGGAGGGGCAGGACTTCGGCTGGGAGGCGGCGGAGTCCCTCGGCCCGAAGGGGGAGCGCTTCGTGCTGCGCACGCCGGAGGCACGGCTCGACGTCGCCCTCCGGCTGCGGGGCGCCCACCAGGTGCGCAACGCGGCGCTGGCTGGCGCCGTGGCCCTGCTGGCGGGCTTCGACCGGGACGCCGTGGCCCGGGGCCTGGGAACGGTGGAACCCGAACCCGGCCGCGGCCGCCTCCACGCCCTGGGCGGGGGCGGCTGGCTGCTGGACGAGAGCTACAACGCCAGCCAGGACTCCATCCTCGCCTGCGCGGCCTCCCTCCTCGAACTCGAAGGCGGATCGGCGGTGGCGGTGCTGGGCTGCATGCGGGAGCTGGGCGCGGAGTCCGCCCGGCTGCACGAGGCCACCGGGGCGGGGCTGAGGGCCCTCGGCCTCCAGGGCGTGTGGGTCTACGGCCCGGAGGCCATGGACCTGGCCCGGGGCTTCGGCGCGGGGGCCCGGGCCTTCCCGCACTTCGAGGCCCTGCGGGACGACCCGTCGGGCCTGGCGGCCCTTCCGGCGGGCGCCCGGATCCTGGTGAAGGGCAGCCGCTTCTGGCGCGCGGAGCGGGCGGTGGACTGGCTCCTGGAGGCTCGTCCAGGCGGGAGCGCGCCGGAAAATAGGCCAGAATGATCGTCTCCGGTTCCGCTTCCACCGCTTCGACGCCGCTTCCCTGAAGGCCTGATGCTCCCCTGGCTCCTCTTTCCCTTCCGCGACGCCATCCGGGGTCTCGGCGTCCTGCGCTACATCACCTTCCGCGCCGCCATGGCCGCGGCGACGGCCTTCCTGCTGGCCCTCGTCTTCGGGCCCTGGATGATCCGCAAGCTCCGGGAGCTGAAGATGGGCCAGCACATCCGCGAGGAGGGCCCGCAGCACCACCAGGGCAAGGCGGGCACGCCCACCATGGGCGGGCTGCTCATCGTGGTGGTGATCACGGTGTCCACGCTGCTCTGGTGCGACCTGAAGGCGGGGACCATCTGGGTCTCGCTCATCGCGCTGCTGGGCTTCGGCGCGGTGGGGGCCCTGGACGACGCGAAGAAGCTGCTCAGGAAGCAGAACCTCGGCCTCAGCACCTGGCAGAAGATGCTGGCGCTCACGGTGATCTCGGTGGTGGTGGGCTTCCTCATCCTGGACTTCGGCCTGCGGGGCGCCCAGACGTCCCAGCTCTCGGTGCCCTTCCTCAAGAACTTCGTGCCGGACGTGGGCATCTTCCTGATCCCCTGGATCGCCTTCGTGATGGTGGGCACCAGCAACGCCGTGAACCTGACCGACGGCCTGGACGGGCTGGCCGCGGGGGGCACGCTCATCGTCTCGCTCACCTTCGCGGTGCTGGCCTACGTGGCGGGCCACGTGAAGATCGCCACCTACCTCGTCGTGCCCTACGTGCCCGGCGCGGCGGAACTGTCGGTCTTCATCGCCGCCATGGTGGGCGCCTGCCTGGGCTTCCTCTGGTTCAACGCCCATCCGGCCGAAGTGTTCATGGGCGACACCGGCTCGCTCGCCCTGGGCGGCGCGCTCGGGACCGTGGCCTGCACCATCAAGCAGGAGCTGCTCCTCGCCATCGCCGGCGGCCTCTTCGTCATCGAGGCCATCTCCGTGATCCTCCAGGTCGGCAGCTACAAGCTGAGGGACGGCAAGCGCATCTTCCGCATGGCGCCCTTCCACCACCACATGGAGCTGGGCGGACTGGCGGAGACGAAGGTGGTGATCCGGCTCTGGATCACGGCGATCATCTGCTCGGTGCTGGCGCTGGCGTCGCTGAAGTTGAGGTAGGGGAGAAGTCCAATCAACCGACGGGAAGACCACCCATAGTTGGGGTTGACCTTCCAGGAGCACCACGATCAAGCACGGCCGCGCCCTTCGGCCGTGCTTGATCGCGGTGCCGGCAAGCGAAGCGCGCCAGGTCGGGGAACGGAGATATCGATCCGCCTCCGAGACGGGGACGTCTGGAGGAGAGTCGTTATGAAGTTCGTCCCACCCGGGAGCCGATCCCGGCCAGCTCATGGCTCATGTTCCTGCCGTGATGGTGTGGTCGCGCGCAACCCCCTTTCCCTTCGCCAGGTGAGGATGCGCCTCCGGGGCAGGCGGACAAGGACGCGAAAGGCCCGCCAGGAAAGGCGCTGTCAGGCCTTTCGCGGTCCCGCTGAGGCTTTGTCCGCCTGCCCCGGAGGCTTGTTGCTGCCGATACGAAGGGAAAGGTGGATGGATCAGGACGCCGCGGGAATGGGGCCGGAAGGGTAATCCGCTCGGTAGTCCATCTCGTGCACGAGGAGGGCTCTCATGAGCAGGAGCAGCCGACGCATCACGGCTCCCAGCGCGGATTTCCGGGCCTTGCCCCGGGCGACCAGCGCATCGAACACGGCTTTCATTGGCCCATCGCTGCGCAGGGAGGCCATGGCCGCGAGGTAGAGCAACTGGCGGATCCGGCTGTTGCCCTGCTTGCACATCCGGGTCCTGCCGCGCACGGAAGTCCCTGACAGCCGTTGTCTCGGCGAGACACCCACGTAAGCCCCCAGCTGCCTGGCCCGCTGGAACCGGCGGAGGTCCCCCAAAATGGCCAGCACGCTGATGGCGACGATGGGGCCGATCCCCGGAATGGTCATCAGCCTCCTCATGTCGGCCTTCATGGCAGGGTGCGCATCCATCAAGTCGTGGATCCCGGCCTCGATCCGAGAGATCGCATCCTTCAGTTGGCGCTCGAGGCCTTCCCGCACGTCAGTGAGCAGGTCGGACTGGCCCGAATTGGGTCGCTTCCGGGTGTCGGCGAGCATCTGGACCAGGGCTTCCCGTTCGTGGAGCAGTTCCCTCAGCCGCATCCGCTCCGGCTCTGGGACCCAGCTCGCTTCGGGGCGGTGGGACGCCGCGAAACAGGCAATGACCCGCGCGTCGATCCGGTCGTTCTTGTTCCGGACAGCAAGGGATCGTCCGAAGGCCTTGACCTGCATCGGGTTCAGAACGCACACGCGAAGACCCGGCCGGACTTCCCTTAGCCATTCGGCCACCTCCTGGCTGAAGCGGCCAGTCGACTCCAGCGCCACACCGGCAACCTCGCCGGCCTGGTCCAGGCAGGCTTGGATCCCGGCCCGCGTTCGGGGGTGGTTGTGGACGTCGGCCCGGAGTTCCGGGGCAGAACCTTCCACCCCTAACGCGGCGTCAAATGTCGCCGAGGAGATGTCGAGCCCGAGCCAACGGGTTGGGTGTATGGTCATGGCGTTCCTCCTCACGGAGGCACAAGCAAGTGCCCACCTGCCCCAGCATGTGAATTCGGATTCGTCCGAGATGGTGTCCGGGCCTTCGGTGGAGCACGAGGAGGGGGGAGGGCTCAATCGCGGCAACGGAATCAAGGTTCCAGCTACGCTTCCGGCCTCATCCCCCCTCCGCCCTGCTCCCGTGTCAAAGACCCCGGCCGCGGGGCTGAAGGGAACATACCCCCGGGGACGACCGAAACATACACGCTTCGCTTGGCCGCATTCTCGTCAATCATGGCCCGAAGGGCGCGGGCCATGGTTGACGAGGATGCCTTTCGAGGGTCGACACCCCTAGGACCTGACGGACGTCTGCCGATGGATGGGACCTCCGTGCCCGACCGGAACCTCTCCGCCCGGCTACACTGTCCCCCCATGCTTCGCCCCGAACGCCTCGAAGACCAGATCCAGTTCCTCCTCAGCACGCTGATCCAGCGCGAGGTCCGCGATCCGGACCTGGGCTTCCTCACGCTCACCGCCGTCCGCCTCAGCGGGGACCGGGGCGTGGCGAAGATCTACTACACGGTCATGCCGGGGGCTGGCGAGTCCGAGGAGGACGCGACCGCGAGGAGCCGCAAGGCCCTCGGGCGGGCGGCGGGCTTCCTGCGCACGCAGCTGGCGTCGCGGCTGAAGCTCCGCCGGGTTCCGGAGCTGCGCTTCTTCCCGGACTCCACCCTCGAGGACGGCACCAAGATGGAGGACCTCTTCGCCGAACTGGAACGGGAGCGCGCGGCGCGGCCGCCGGTTCCCGACGAGGGGACACCCGCGGACGACCAGGCCTGATGCGCTCCGGCATCTGCCTGGTCCACAAGCCCGTCGGACCCTCCAGCTTCGGCATGGTCAAGGCGTTCACCGCCGAGGCCCGGGAGGCCGGGCTGAAGAAGTTCCCCCTCGGCCATGGCGGCACCCTGGACCCCTTCGCCTCCGGACTGCTCCTCGTCCTCGCGGGCCAGGCCACGCGGCTCATGGAGCTCATGCATCCCCTGCCCAAGACCTACCTCGCCGACCTGGCCTGGGGCACGGAGACCGACACGGGCGACCACCTGGGCGTGACGGTGTCGGAAGGAGACGCCTCGGGACTGACGGTTAGAGCCCTCGACGCCGCCCTCGCCCCCTTCCACGGCTGGCTCGACCAGGTTCCTCCCGCCACCAGCGCCAAGAAGATCGGCGGCGAGAGCGCCTACAAGAAGGCCCACCGCGGCGAGGCCGTGGAGCTGCCCTCCTCCAAGGTCTACCTCCATTCCGCCCGCTGGCTCGCCCACGATCTGCCCCGCCGCAGCACCTTGGAACTCACCGTGAAGGGTGGCTTCTACGTGCGCAGCCTGGCCCGGGACCTCGGCCAAGCGCTGGGCTGCGGCGCGCACCTCGCCTCCCTCCGTCGTACCGCCATCGGGCCCTGGACGGATCCCGGCGAAGGGAACCGCGTCTGGCTCGAGGGCGACGCCCTCATCCCCTGGTGCGCCTCCCGGCGCCTGGACGACGCCGAACTGGACCACCTCCTCCACGGCCGTCCGATCCCGCCCGGGTCCGCGGAGCCGGCAGGCTGGCCCTTCCCCGGCGGCTTCCCTGTGCCCGAGACGCCCCTGCGGGGCCTGCACGGCGACCGGCTCGTGGCCCTGCTGAAGGAGCGCGAAGGCTTCCTCTGGACCACCGCCAACCTGCGGGGCGGCCTCTAGGGGGCCGTCACAGCGCCGGCGCCCACAGGTCCGTGAGCCGGTGGCGCTGGAGGGCGAAGTCCAGCTTCCGCGCGTTCTCGAAGCCGCGCTCCCGCAGGTCCGGAGGCACGGGGCCCCGGACGATCTCCGCGGCTTCCTCGAGGGAGCGGTAGAGCAGGCCGCCGCCGCCCAGGTAGTCCTCGAGGTCGGGGCGGATGCCGGCCATGCAGACGCCCACCCCCGCGGCCTGGGCCTCGGCCAGGGCCATGGGCCAGCCCACCTTCTTCATGGCGAAGTCCGCCGTGTAGAGGAGCCACTGGTGGGCCTTGTAGACCCCGGGCATGGCGCGGAAGGGCCGGGGCGGATGGATGCGCACCGGGCTGCCCGCGGCCCGGTTCACGGCTTCCAGGTCCGCCACCTCGTAGCCCAGGGGATGGAGGTTGAAGGGGCGCTCCGGCACCCTGGCCGCCACGGCGACGAAGTCGGCCATGGCCTTCTTCGGCAGGCAGGAGCCGGTGTTCATGACGCCCTCCCCGTTGGGCGAAGCGTCGAGGAAGGCCCGGACGTCCACCACCGGCGGGGCGGGGTGGAGCTTGTGCCTCGGCACGCCCAGGGCCTCCAGCACCGGGATCGAGTAGGGGAAGGCCAGGATCCCCAGGCACAGCTCGTCGGCGGCGAGGGCGGGGGCGGCGGACAGGTGCGGCGGCACGGGGGTGCCCGGTTGCCAGGCCGTGTCGAAGGAGTGGGCGCGGATCGTGAAGGGGACGCCCGTTCGCCGGGCCGCCTCGAGGACGACGTCGCCGAAGACCAGGTAGTGGCTGTGGATCACCCTCGGTTTGAAGGCGCGGATCGCGTTCAGGATGTCGTGCCAGGTCTCGGTGAACTCGAAGGGGAGGTGGTCGGGGTCGGGCAGGTCCACCGGCTGGCAGCCCAGGATCTCCAGGTCGAAGTCCCCCTTCAGGGCCTCCAGCTCGGTCCGGATGTAGGTCTCGGACAGCTGGGGGTAGCGCTGGAGGAGGGAGAGGACCCGCGGCCGTGGGCTCACCGGTCCCCCCAGTGGAGCTTCTCCCGGAGCAGCGCGAAGAAGGGCAGGGCGGGATTCTGGAGCAGGGTCACCGAGGCCTCCGAGCGCCGCAGCTCGATGCGGTCCCCGGCCTGGAGGGCGTGCCCGGTCTGGCCGTCCAGGGTGAGGTAGCCGTCCTCGGCGTGGCCGATCACCACGGTGACCCCCGCCGCGCTGGGCACCACCATCGGCCGCAGGGTGAGGCTGTGGGGGCAGATGGGCGCCACCACCCAGGCGTCGATGGCGGGGTGGAGGATGGGGCCGCCGGCGCTGAGGGCGTAGGCGGTGGAGCCCGTGGGCGTGGAGACGATGAGCCCGTCGGCCTTCAGGTCCCCGGCGTCCTCGCCGTCAACGCGGAGGTTGAGGTCCATGATCCGGGCCAGGGCCCCCTTGCCGATCACCGCGTCGTTCAGCACGTCCTGGGCCATGAGCAGGGCCCCGTCCCGGTGGAGCTCCACCCGGATGAGGCTGCGCACCTCCCGGTGGAGGGAGCCCTCGAAGTAGGCGTCCACCATGGTCCGGGCCGACGTGGCCGGGTGGGCCGTCAGGAAGCCCAGGGAGCCGAGGTTGATCCCCAGGAGCGGCGTGCCCCCCATGCCCACGCGGCGCGCCGCGGCGAGGAGGGTTCCGTCGCCCCCCAGCACGAGGCAGAGGTCGGCGCCGGAAGGGAGGTCCGCCGTGCCGAGGGCCGCCGGATCCAGCCCGGCCTGCCCCCAGGCCTGGGCGAGTTCCGGGTCGCCGTGGGCCTCCCAGCCCCGGGAGAGGAAGGGGGGCGCCACCGCCTGCAGGGTCTGGACCAGCAGCGGGGACTTGGTCTTGGCCACCAGCGCCAGGCGGGGAGGGGACATGGAAGCCAGCATACACTTGGGGGATGCCCTCGAAGCCTTCCACCAAGCCTCCCGCGAAGTCCGGCGGCGCCCGACCGCGCCGCCGCCTCCTGAAAGCCATCCTGCTCCTGCTCGCCCTCGGGCTGGCGGGCGGCGGAGGCTTCTTCGCGTGGCTCTGGAGCAGCTACAGCCGCGAGGCGGACAGCTTCCTCACCCTCTTCGCCCTCCGGGTCCCGAAGACCATCACGAAGGTGCTGGACCGCAACGGGGACGTGATCGGCGTGTTCGCGGAGGAGCACCGGGTGGTGATCCCCTACGGCGACATCCCCAAGGCCTTCGTGGGCGCCCTGGTGGCCACCGAGGACGCGGACTTCTGGAGCCACGACGGCGTGAGCCCGCGGGGCATCCTCCGGGCCGGCCTCACCTACGTCGCCACCTTCGGGCGGCGCAAGGAGGGGGCGAGCACGCTGACCATGCAGCTGGTGCGCACGGTGACCGCCAAGCGGCAGAAGCAGCTCAACCGCAAGCTCAAGGAGATCGTCCTCGCCCGCAAGCTGGAGAAGGCCTACAAGAAGAAGCAGATCTTCGAGGCCTACGCCAACGAGGTCTACTTCGGCGGCGGCCGCTACGGCATCGAGGCCGCGGCCCAGTACTACTTCGGCAAGAGCGCGCCCCAGCTCAACGTGGAGGAGTGCGCGCTGCTGGCGGGCCTGGTGCAGAATCCGAGCTGGTACCACCCCTACAACCCCGATCCCAGGGTCCGCGCGGCCGTGAAGGAGCGGCGCAACCACGTGCTGAGGCGGATGGTGGCCGAGGGCTACCTGAAGGAGGCCGACGCCAAGGTGTTCATGGAGCGGCCCATCCGCCTCGCCCGCGAGAACGCGGTGGAGGAGGCCGTCGCGCCCTACGCCGTGGAGGAGGTGCGCAAGTACCTCTACGAGAAGTACGGCAAGGACGCGGTGCTGAACGGCGGCCTCGAGGTCTACACGACCCTCGACTCGGCGTGGCAGGTGGCCGGCAACGACGCGGTGCGCAACGGCCTGCGGGCGGTGGACCGCCGCCGGGGCTTCCGCAAGGACGCGGTGCAGGTGGTGGAGGATCCCGAGAAGGCGCAGCTCCCGGGCTGGAAGCGCTTCCTCGAGGACGGGGACCAGGTGCGGGGCATCATCCTCGGCTGGACGAACCCCGGCGCCAAGGACGCCTCCGCCGAGGTCCGCTTCGGCGCCACCACCCTGAAGGTGCCCGGCTCGGCCTTCGCGTGGGCGGGCAAGGACGTGGCGAGGATGCTGCCCCGGGGCGCCGCGCCCCTCTTCCTCGTGAAGGACGCCGACGACGAGGGCAAGCCCGTCCAGGTGGAGCTGGACCAGGAGCCCGAGGTGGAGGCGGCGCTGCTCGCCATGGATCCGAAGTCGGGCGAGGTGCGGGCCATGGTGGGGGGCTACAGCTACGCCCGCAGCAAGTTCAACCGCGCCTGGCAGGCGGAGCGGCAGATCGGCTCCACCGTGAAGGCCTTCGTGTACGGCACCGCCTTCGAGCAGGGCATGACGCCCGCGACGCTGGTGAACGACGTGCCCACGCGCTTCATCGATCCCACCCAGTTCGACGTCACCGACGGCCCCGACGGCCGGGTGGAGGTGCGGCCCTCGCGCCCCGGCGCCAAGGAGTACGCCCCCCAGAACTACGAGCGGGACTTCTGGGGGCCCATCCCCATCTGGGAGGCCCTGCGGGACAGCCGCAACCTGCCGGCGGTGCGCACCCTCGACGACGTGGGCATCGGCCACGTGCGGGACTTCGCGGCGAAGCTGGGCGTGACCGGCAACCTGCCACCCTACCCGAGCCTCGCCCTGGGCGCCGCCGACCTCAGCCTGAAGGAGATGGTGCGGGCCTACGCCACCCTCGCCAACTACGGGAGGCTGGCGCCGGCCCCCTTCCTGATCCGCAAGGTGGTGGACCGGAACGGCCGGGTGCTGGAGTCCCACGAGGGGAACCCCGGGGACGAGGTGGTGGATCCCAAGGTGGCCTTCGAGCTCATCCAGTGCTTCCAGGGCGTCGCCACCCAGGGCACCGGGGCCCGCACCAACGACCTGAACTGGCCGGTGGCCGGGAAGACCGGCACCACCGACGAGCACACCGACGCCTGGTTCATCGGCTTCAGCACCCGCCTCGCCTGCGGCGTCTGGGTGGGCCTGGACGAGAAGAAGACGATCTACCGCGGCGCCGACGGCGGCAAGGTGGCCGTGCCCATCTGGACGGAATTCATGAAGACCGCCGTGCAGGGCACGCCGCGGGAGGACTTCAAGGCGCCGGAGGGCATGGAGTGGGCCCAGGTGGACCGCTACACCGGGCTGCTGGCCAGCGGCGCCACCACCGACAAGGTGCTCAGCCTGGCCTTTCCGCCGGGGCTCAAGCCCAAGGCCGAGAGCACCGCGGAAGCCATCGCGAGGATCCGGGAGGCCCGGGACAAGGCCCACCACATGGTGGCGGAGGTGAGGGTCTGGGGCCGCGGGAGGCCCCGCAGCGAGCCGGACCTGGCGGCGGAGCCCGCCAGGACGGCGGAGGCCCCGAAGGCGGAGGGGAAGGCCGAGGCCCGGGCGGAGGCCAAGGCGGAACCGAAGGCCGACGGGAAGGCCGAGCCGAAGGCCGACGTGAAGGCCGATCCGCGGAAGGCCGCGCCCCAGAAATCCTGGTGATCCTGGCCCCGGGGCGTTGGCTGTAAGATTCTCCATGCCTAAGCTCACCTACCAGGACATCCAGCGCCTCCCCAAGACCGACCTGCACGTCCACCTGGACGGCTCGCTCCGGCTGGAGACCATCCTCGATCTCGCGGAGAAGCAGAAGGTCAAGCTTCCGGCGGAGGACGTGGACCGCCTGCGGCCGCTGGTGCAGGTGGGCGATGACTGCAAGTCGCTGGTGGAGTACCTGAAGGCCTTCGACGTCACCCTGAGCGTGATGCAGACCTACGAGAGCCTGGTCCGCACGGCCTTCGAGCTGGCGGAGGACGCGGCGAAGGAGAACGTCCGCTACATGGAGGTGCGCTACGCGCCCATCCTCCACCAGCAGCAGGGGCTGACGCTCCACAACATCGTGCAGGCGGTGCTGGAGGGCCTGAAGCAGGCCAAGAAGAAGTACAACATCCAGACCGGCGTCATCATCTGCGGCATCCGCCACATCAGCCCCGAGCTCGGCAACAAGCTGGCGGACCTCACGGTGGCCTTCAAGAACAAGGGCGTGGTGGGCTTCGACCTGGCGGGCGCCGAGGAGAACTTCCCGGCGAAGAAGTTCAAGGACGCCTTCGGAAGGGTCCTGGCCAACAACATCAACTGCACCCTCCACGCGGGCGAGGCCTTCGGCCCCGAGAGCATCCACCAGGCCATCCACCTCTGCGGCGCCCACCGCATCGGCCATGGGGTGCGCCTCATCGAGGACGGGGACCTGCTCAACTACGTCAACGACCACCGAATCCCCATCGAGTGCTGCCCGCACTCCAACGTCCAGACCAAGGCCGTGAAAAGGATGGCCGACCACCCCATCCGCCTCTTCTACGACCTCGGCCTGCGCGTCACGGTGAACACCGACAACCGCCTCATGACGAACACATCCGTCAGCAAGGAGTACCTCACCATCCACGAAGAGCTCGGCTTCAGCCTCGACGAGATCAAGGAGATCATCATCATGGGCTTCAAGAGCGCCTTCCTCCCCTACGCCATCAAGCGGGCCATGCTGGCGGAGGTGGTGGAGGAATTGAAGGCGTTCAAGCCGAAGAGTCTGGAGAGCAAGCGGGAGCAGCTCTGATGCTGCTCCCAATAGGGCCGAGACTTCTCTGACTTGCAGCTTCGAAGGGGATGACCGCGGATCGCTTTAGGCAAGCAGTGTTCTGCTTCTTTCGTTGTGTATGACACCGGGTGCTATCGGCCACTTAACAACCGCCCCGACCTTGATCCCCAGACTGACAACCGTGAGCTCAACGATCCTTTTTCTCGCTCTGATCTTGGGATTCCAGGGACGGCGCTTGCCTCCCTTGAAGCATCGGTTCGAGGACTTTCCTTCGAAGCCTCAAGAGATTGCTGTCAAGGCGCCCTTGTCGATTCCACAGGAGGCAAAGCCCGAAGAGGCCGAGATTCGACGACGGTACCAGAGAGGTAAGATCGGGTTCGGTGGCAAGTACGTCTTCATTCCGCTCGGCTGTGGAGCTGGCTGCGAAGGCGGTGGAATTGTCGATGCAACAACAGGGCAGGCCTTTCCCTTGCCTGGGGGAGTGAGCGACCCACCTGGTCTTCCAAACCAAACATGGGAACGAATCGCATTTCGGATAAACAGTCGCCTCATGGTTCTCACTGGGAACATCAACGAGGTCGAGAGCAATTCAGGGAAATTGGTACGATGGTATTACGTCTTCTCCGGTCAAGGATTTGAGCTGATCGATAAAGAGGTGATTTCCATCCAAGCGCAATGAATTCGGAGGCTTTCCTGCAAGGCCTCAGAGGTCAGCCTGCATCCGTGGAATTGCTGGTCTGCGCCAAGTGAGCATTGAAGGCAATGGGGCTATCGACCGGGCCAATTGGCGTATGCTTCTCCATCACAGAGGTGCGCCATGTCCCAGACCTACACCGCCGTGGTTAAGCAGGAAGGGGATGTCTGGATCGGCTGGATCGAGGAGATCCCGGGGGTGAACTGCCAGGAAGACTCCCGCGAAGCATTGATGGAATCGCTTCGGATCACCCTCGGGGAGGCCATTGAATTCAATCGCGAAGAAGCCCGGCTGGCCGCCGGCCAGGGATTCGAAGAGCGCCCCATCGCGGTATGAAGCTCCGTGATCTGCAGCGCCATCTGCGTGAGCACGGCTGTGACCTCCTGTGGGAAGGGGCCCGGCACTCGTGGTGGTCGAACCCGACCACGGGGCGTCGCTCGGCGGTCCCTCGTCACACGGAAATCAAGGACACCCTGGTCCTCAAGATCTGCCATGACCTTGGGATCCCAAGGCCTTGAACGAGCCCCTGACCGAGATGTCATCTCCGATCCAACTCCACCCCATCGCCAGCGTCCGCGGGGGCCGCGCCGACGTCGAAGACGACGCCTGGGGCTTGGTCGAATCCCGCATCGAGCTCGACGTCGCCCGCTTCCGCTCTGACGCCCTGAAGGGCCTCGACGCCTTCTCCCACCTCGTCGTGATCTTCCACTTCCACCGCGCCGACGCGTCCCGCACGGTCACCGGCGCGCGCCATCCGCGGAACAACCCGGCCTGGCCCGAGGTCGGGATCTTCGCCCAGCGGGGGAAGGACCGGCCGAACCACCTCGGCCTCTCGACCTGCGAGATCCTCCGCGTGGAGGGCACCACGGTCCACGTGCGCGGCCTCGACGCCGTGGACGGCACGCCGGTGCTGGACCTGAAGCCCGTCATGAAGGGCTTCCAGCCCCAGGGCGACATCCGCGAACCCGCCTGGGCCACGGAGCTGATGGCGGGCTACTGGTAGGGTCGAGGCCTATACTCGTTCCAGAGGCTCCCCTTGCACTACAAGGTCGCGCTCCAGAAGTCCGAGGAAGGCTACGCGGTCTCGGTGCCGGGCCTGCCGGGCTGCTGGTCCCAGGGCGCCACCGAGGATGAGGCCCTGGAGAACATCAGGGCCGCCATCCAGGAGTACCTGGCGGTCGTGGACGCCCAGCTCCAGGGCGCCGAGTTCCGCCAGATCGAAGTCTCGGCCTGAGACGTTCCGAAGATCCCGGGCATCCACCATCTGGACGCCATCCGGGCCCTGGAGAAGGCCGGATTCAAGGTCGTCCGGCAGGGCAAGCACATCGTGATGTCGAAGGGAGCCCGGATCCTCACGATCCCACGGCACAACCCCGTGAACGCCTCACCATGGGCGGCATCGTGCAGGATGCCGGACTGACCGAACAGGAGTTCAATGCGCTGCTCTGACGGCCAGGTAGCTTCCCGTCCGGCTCGCGCCGCCCCCGTCCGTCTCGTGCCGCCGGACCGGATCCGGGCCATCCTCCCGGGCCAAGCTGGGCCATCCCGGAGCCCCGCATGTCCGAATCCGCCGCCCCCTCCACCCGCCGCCCCGACCTGGACTTCCTCCGGGTGGCCTGCATCCTCCTGCTGCACCTCTACCATTCGGCGAGGATGTTCAACGCCGACGACCCCTGGCACGTGAAGGCGCCGGTGCTGCTGCCCATCCTCAACGGGCCCATGGACGTCCTCCACCTGGTGCGCATGCCCCTGCTCATGCTCATCGCGGGCACCGCCACCGCCTTCGCCCTTTCCAAGCGTGGCGTCGGCGCCTTCGCCTGGGACCGGGTGAAGCGGCTCCTGCTGCCCCTGGTCTTCGGGATGCTCGTCATCGTGCCGCCCCAGATCTGGGTGGAGCGCGGGTGGAAGGGCGAGTACGGCGGTTCCTACTGGAGTTTCTGGCCCTCCGTCCTCCAGGGCGTGCCGTATCCGAAGGGCTCCACCAGCTGGCACCACCTCTGGTTCGTGGCCTACCTCTTCACCTTCTGCATGGCCGCGCTGCCCCTCTTCGCGTGGTTCCGCCGCGAACGGGGTAGGGCCTTCCTGGCCCGTGTCGAATCCTTCCTCGCCCGGGGCGCCCACCACTGGTGGATCGCCGCGGCGATCTTCGGCGCGCGCTTCCTGCTGCGGAACCATCCCGAGACCCACGACCTCTTCCACGACCCCAAGAACCTCGCCTTCTACGGCGGCCTCTTCCTCGCCGGGCACCTCCTTGGACGCCTGCCGCGGCTCGGCGAACGCCTCGTGGCCCTGCGCCAGTGGAACCTGCTCATCGCCCTGGGTCTCCTCGCCGCCCTCCTGCCCCCCGGCGAGTTCTCGTTCCCCTTCGAGCATCTCGCGCTCTACGCCTTCGTGTGGTCCAGCCTCTGCGCTGCCCTCGGCTACGCCCAGGCCCGGGTGACGACTGCGAAGCCCTGGCTCGCCTGCGCCCAGTCCCGGGCCTACCCCTTCTACATCCTCCACCAGAGCGTGATCGTGGTGCTGGGCTGGTGGATGCTGCGCTGGAACCTCGGGCCCTGGGCCTTCTTCGCCGCCCTCACGCTCCTCTCCTTCCTGCTCACCCTCGCGCTCTGCGAAGCCGCGGCGGCGTCGTCCTGGCTGCGCCCCTGCCTGGGCATGGGCCCGAAGCCCGCCCCGCTCCGGCGCAAGGGGCCCGCGCGCCTCACGCCGGGCCAGCTCGAGGCCATACTTTCCGACGAGGCCCGCTGAATGCCGATCCCTGCCGAACCCGCTCCCGCCTGGCGCTGGCCGGCGATCCGCCTGCGCTGGGCGGCGGTGGCGGCAGCCTTCTTCCTGCTCAACGCCCTCCGCCTCGCCGCCACCGTGGCCCTGGACCTGCGGGCCTCGGGCTCCCGCACGCCCTGGACCGAGCCCCTGGTGTGGGAGCTGACTTCGGCCTTCATCGTCTGGGCCCTGCTGCCCTTGGCCCAGACTGTCGCCCTGAACGCGCCCTGGAAGCGCGTGGCCTGGCCCCGGTTCCTGGCCTTCCACCTCGCGGGCGCCGCCCTCTTCTGGACGATCCACGTGGCCTGGATGTGGGGCTCCCGCACCGTGATCTACCGCCTCCTCGGCTGGGGCGCCTACGACTACGGCGCCATCGCCTTCCGCGCCCCCATGGAGGGTCTCAAGGACCTGCTGGGCTTCGCGGCCCTCGCGGCGCTCTTCCACGCGGTCGAGGCACGGCGGGAACGCCAGGCCCGGGAGCTGGTCGCCGCGAAGCTGGAGGCCGAGCTGAAGGAGGCGCGCCTCCAGGCCCTCTCGTCCCAGCTCGACCCCCACTTCCTCTTCAACGCGCTGAACACCCTCAGCGCCGTGATGTACGAGGACCTCCCCAGGGCCGACCGCCTCTTCGCCGACCTGGGCGCCATGCTGCGGGACGGCCTCGCCGCGGAAAGTCCCACCTGGACCCTCGACCGGGAGCTGGCCCACCTCGCCCACTACCTGGCCTTCGTGGAGGCCCGCTTCGGGGACCGCGTGGCGGTGGACCTCCGCATCGAGGCCGGCCTCGGGAGCCTCGAGGTGCCCCGCTTCGCCCTCCAGCGCCTGGTGGAGAACGCCCTCAAGCACAACGCCGACGCCGTGGGCCGCGCGCTCCGCGTCACCGTCGAGGCCCGGCGGGAGGCGGGCGCCGTGCGCCTCGCCGTCACCGACGACGGCGCGGGCTTCGCGCCCGGCGGCTCGAACGGCGTCGGCCTGGAGAACCTGCGCCGCAGCCTCGAGCTGCTCCACGACGCCCGCGCCAGGCTCGAGGCGGGGAACGCGCCGGAGGGCGGCGCCGTGGTGGCGATGATCCTGCCCGGGACGTCCCGTGGCTGAGCCCCTGAAGGTCCTCCTCGTCGACGACGAGGCGCCGGCCCGCGCCAAGCTCCGGCGCTTCCTCAAGGGCGACCCCCGCGTCGTCGTGGCGGGGGAGGCCGCCGACGGGCTGGCCGCGGTGCGGCAGGTCCAGGCCCTGCGCCCGGACCTCCTCGTCCTCGACATCCAGATGCCCGGCCTCACGGGCTTCGAGGTGCTGGAGGCCCTGGAGCGGCCGCGGCCCCTGGTCATCTTCTCCACCGCCTACGACCGCTTCGCCCTGGACGCCTTCGAGGCCGCGGCCGTGGACTACCTCCTCAAGCCCTGCGACGCCGCGCGGTTCGCCCAGGCGCTGGACCGGGCCCTCGCCCTGCGGCGGACGGGACCGGATCCCCTGAAGGCGCTGATGGACCGGGTGGCCCAGGCGCCCCTCGAACGGCTGCTGGTGAAGGACGGCGAGCGCTGGTTCCCCGTGCCCCTGCGCACCGTGCGCCGCCTCAGCGCCGACGGCAAGTCGGTGCGGGTCCACGCCGAGAGCGGCGTCCACGTCCTCCGCCGGAGCCTTTCCGACCTGGAGCGCCGCCTCGATCCCCGGCGCTTCGTCCGGGTCCACCGGAGCGACCTGGTGGCCCTCGACGCCGTGGCCCACCTGGAGCCCTGGGACCACGGGGACGCCCTGCTGGTGCTGAAGGACGGCGGCCACGTGGTGCTCAGCCGCACCTACCGCGCGGCCTTCCTGGCACGCTGGGGCGTGGAGGGCTGAGCCCGGGGAGGCGATTCCATCGCCACGCTCATGGGGGGAGGTTCGCGCCCGCGAAGCGATCGCGCCGAGGCGTCGCGGGTGGGCCTCTTCGAGACCGCGGCGTGACTTGGCGGTATTCTTGACCCTCGGAGTCAAGATGCTCGACCGCTTCGCCGCCTTCCTGGACGGCCACCAGCGCTTCCTCCTCACCACCCACGAGAATCCGGACGGGGACGGCGTCGGCGCGTCCATCGGACTGGCGCACTACCTCCGCTTCCTGGGCAAGGAGGTGCGCATCGTCGTCGCGCCCCACCTGCTGGCCAACCTGCGCTTCCTGGACCCCGCAGGCTGGATCGAGGCCTACGACCCCGCGGGAGCCCACGCGGACCTGCCCGCCTGGCCCGACGTGTGGCTCCTGGTGGACGCGTCGGAGCCCCACCGCCTCGGCCCGATGCTCGGCGCCTTCCAGGCCACCCGGGGCGTGAAGGCCTGCCTGGACCACCATCTCAAGGAGGCCCCGAAGGGCTTCGACGCGGAGTTCACCGACCCCACCGCCACCGCCAGCGGCGAGCTGGTCTACGAGCTGGCGCTGCCCCGCATGGGTGCGCCCCTGCCGGACGCCATGGCCACGGCGCTCTATGCCTCGCTGGTGGCGGACACGGGCAACTTCCGCTTCTCGAACGCCACCCCCAAGGCCCACCGCATGGCGGCCCGGCTCATCGACCAGGGCGTGGACCCCGCGCGGGTCTACTCGAACCTCTACAACGTGTTCACCCCCGCCAGGCTGCGCCTCTTCGGCCACGCCCTCGAGCGCCTCGAGCTCACGCCGGACGGGCGCTTCGGGCTTTTGGCGGTGGGCCGCGCGGACCTCGCGGCCTGCGGCGCCACCCACGACGACCTGGACGAACTCGTGCAGGAGCCCATGAAGCTCGCCGGGATCGAAGTCGGCGCGCTGCTCTACGAGACCGCGGACGGCCGCATCAAGGCCAGCCTGCGCTCCCGGGAGCGGGTGGACGTGAACGCGGTCTGCCGGCGCTTCCAGGGGGGCGGGCACCGCCTGGCCTCGGGCTGCAAGCTGGATGGAACACTCGACCAGGCCCGGGCATCCATCCGGGAGGCGGTGCTCGCCCAACTCGAGCTGGATTTGTCCAAAGTTTAATTTAAACAAAATTCTGGCGGACCCGCCGGTCCCCGCCACACTGGAACTGCCGCCCGACCGGCCCATTCAGAACCCTTTGAACGTCTCCATCCTCGAACCCATCCTCGACAGGAACCCCATGTCCCCCGACAACGCCAGCTCGGCCAAGCGCCTGGAGCTCGTGACCCAGTTCGACACCGACGCCGTGCCCTTCGTGGCCAAGGCCGAGGTCCCCTCCCGCTTCGGGAAGTTCACCGTCTACGGCTTCCTCGAGAAGGCCACCGGCAAGGAGCACATGGCCATCGTGGCCGGCGACATCGACGCCCGGAAGCGCATCCCGGTGCGCATCCACAGCGAGTGCTGGACCGGCGACGTGCTGGGCAGCCTCAAGTGCGACTGCCGGGACCAGCTCGAGATGGCCCTGCGCCATATCGGCGAGACCGGCGGCATGGTGCTCTACCTGCGCCAGGAGGGCCGCGGCATCGGCCTGCTCAACAAGCTCAAGGCCTACGCCCTCCAGGAGCAGGGCATGGACACGGTGGAGGCCAACCAGGCGCTGGGCTTCGCCGACGACCTGCGCAGCTACGCGTCCGCCATCGAGATGCTGCGCTTCTTCGGCATCCGCAAGGTGCGCCTGCTGACCAACAACCCCAAGAAGATCGCCGCCCTCGAGGACGCCGGCATCGAGGTGCACCGGGAGGCCCACCAGCAGGCCAGCAATCCCCACAACCTGCGCTACCTCAAGACCAAGGCCAAGAAGAGCGGGCACCTGCTGAATTTCCGGGAAGAGGAGTTGTAGAGGGCCTTGGGCCGGGATCGGCCTAGGCGGAGTCCTTCTTCGGGGAAGCTTTTGGCGTCGACAGGGCGGCCTTCACCCGCGCGGGGGTCATGGGCAGCCGGTACAGCCGCGCGCCACAGGCGTCGGCCACGGCGTTGGCCAGCACGGCGCCCACGGTGATGATGGCCGGCTCGCCGCCGCCCTGGGGCGCGAGGCCCGGGTTCTCCACGATCACCGTCTCGAGCTTGGGCACGTGGGAGAAGCGGGGCAGGGGGTAGGTGTCGAAGTTGCGGTCGAGGATCTCGCCGCCCTTGAAGCGCAGCTCCTCCATCAGCGCGTAGCCCAGGCCCTGCAAGAGGCAGCCCTCCATCTGCATCTTCGCGCCGGTGGGGTTCACCACGAGGCCCATTTCCTGGGCGCAGACCATGCGGACGGGCGTGACCTTGCCGGTGGCGCGGTCCACCTTCACCTCGGCCATGGTGGCGACGACGGTGCCCGCGTCCTCGCCGCAGGCGATGCCCCAGCCGACGCCCGCGGGCCGGCCGGCGCTCCGGGGCTTCCAGCCGAAAGCCTCGGCGGCGGCCTGGAGGACCCGCTTCATGCGGCCCTCCTTCAGGTGGGCGAGGCGGAAGGCCAGGGGGTCCTGGCCGGCGGCCTTGGCCAGGAGGTCCATCTGGGACTCCCGGGCGAAGACGTTCATGTTGGCCCCCGGCGCCCGCCAGGGGCCCACGGCGAAGGGATGGAGGGGCGTGGCGTTGTTCCTTCCCTCGAAGATGCCGCCGTGGGTGAGGACGCGGGCCCCGGGCACGTCGTAGAAGATCTCCGCGCCCCGCCCGCCGGCGGCGTGGATGTGGCTCTCCCAGGAGGCGATGCGGCCCTTCGCGTCGAGGCCCGCCTCGATGGTGACCACGGCGGCCGGGTCGAAGGCGTCGTGGAAGAACTCCTCCGCGCGGGTCCAAGCCAGCATCACCGGCCGTCCCGCGAGCTTCGAGAGGCGCGCGGCCTCCACCGCCTGCGGGTCGGCGCTCTTGCCGCCGAAGCCGCCGCCCACGTAGGGGGTGATGACGCGGACGTCCTTCGTCTCGAGGCCGAGGGCCCGGGCGACACGCTCCCGCGTCCCGAAGGGCGTCTGGGTGGAGGCCCACACCGTGGCCTTGCCGCCCTTCACGTCGGCCAGGGCCGTGTGGGGCTCCATGGGCGCGTGGGCCACGTAGCCCTTGGTGAAGGTGGACGAGACCTTCCGGGCGGAGGCGCCCTTCGCGGGCCCGCCGTCCGCCCCCTGGGCCGTCGGCGCGGCGCGGCGGAGGTGGTCGAAGATGGTGTCGGGGTCCTCGCTGCGGCGCTGGGGCGTCCAGGTGGCCTTGAGGGCGTCCAGGGCCTGGGCGCAGGCTTCGGGATCGGCCGCCAGCACCGCCACCAGGTCGCCGTCCCGCAGGGCCTTCACGCCCGCCATCCGCTCGGCGGCGGAGGCGTCGAGGGTCTTCAGCTTCGCGCCGTGGGCCGGGGGCCGCAGGATCCTCGCGTAGACCATGTCCGGGAGCCGCAGGTCGCCGGCGAACTTCGCCGCGCCGGTGACCTTCTCCAACCCGTCCAGCCGCCGGGGCGAGCGGCCCATGACCTTGAAGTCCGCGGCCTTCCGCAGCACCGCGGCCTCGCCCACCACGCGGGTGAGCTTGCGGCCCTGGGCGAGGGAACCCATGGTCACGGTCTGCGAGGGGTCGCCCGCCACGGAGAAGACGCCCTCGCTGAGGACGAGCCTGTCCTTCGCCACGCCCAGGGACTGGGCGGCCATGGCCGTGAGGGCGGCCCGGGCCTCGGCGGCGGCGGCGCGCAGGGCGGGGCCGAACATGCGGGTGGTGAGGGATCCCCAGGTCCCCGCGTCGAAGGGGCAGCGGTCGGTGTCCCCCATCACCATGTCAATGGAGGCGAGGGCGACCCCCAGCTCCTCCGCCACCATCTGGGCCTGGGAGGTCATGACGCCCTGGCCCATCTCGATCTTCCCGGTGAAGACCGTGACCCGGCCGTCGGCGCCCACGTGCAGGTAGGCGTTCAGGTCCTCGGGATACATGCGGCGCCGGTCCTGGGCCCGCAGGGCGCCGGGGCGCAGGCTCACGAGGATGGCAAGGCCCCCGCCCAGGGCCTGGATGAAGGCGCGACGATCGAGGAAGGCGCTCATGACTGGACCTCCTGAGAGGGGACCGCCCGTTCCCTTCGGTCACTCTGCGTCCCCCCTCCGGCTCCCCCGTCTCCGGTTCGGGCTGAGCCCGAACCCTTCGACCGGCTCCCCGCCGCCTCGATGGCGGCGACGATGCGCGGATGGGCTCCGCAGCGGCAGAGGTTGTCGTCCATGGCCGCGACGATCTGGGCCCGGGTGGGATGGGGATGCTCGTGGAGCAGGGCGAGGGCGTTCATCACCATGCCCGGCGTGCAGAAGCCGCACTGGAAGCCGCCCTCCTCCAGGAAGGCCCGCTGCAGCGGGTGCAGGGTGGAACCCTTCGCCAGCCCCTCGATGGTGGTGACCTCCCTGCCGGCCACGGACTTCAGTTCCGTCTGGCAGGCGCGCACCGCCTTGCCGTCCACCAGCACGGTGCAGGAACCGCAAAGGCCCTCCCCGCAGCCGACCTTGGTGCCCGTGAGGCCCAGTTCGCCCCGCAGGGCCCAGACCAGAGCGCCGCCCCCGTCGGTGTCGAGGGACACTTCCTTGCCGTTCACGCGGAATCGGATCGGGCCAGCCATGGGCGCCTCCTGTCCAGCGGGAAGCAGTGTACGCCCGAAGGAAGCCTGGAGGGGATTGCTTAAAGGCTGGTGATGGCCGCCTGCTCCTGGGGCGACAGGAAGCGCCACTCGCCGGGCTTCAGGGCGGGATCGGCCAGGGGCCCGAACTGCACGCGCCGCAGCTTGCTCACGGGATGGCCGATGGCGGCGAACATGCGGCGGATCTGCTGGTTCTTGCCCTCGGTCAGGGTCACCCGCAGCCAGGGATTGTCGCCCTTCTCGGCGAACTCGATGGCGCAGGGCTTGAGGCGCCGGCCGTCCAGGCGGAAGCCGCCCCGCAGTTCGTCGAGCTGCTCCTTGGTGGGCAGGCGGTGCACCTTCACGAGGTAGACCTTGGGAATCTCGTGGTCCGGCGCCATCAGGCGGTTGGCGAGGGCGCCGTCGTTGGTCATCAGGAGCAGGCCCTCGGAGTTGAAGTCCAGGCGGCCGACGGGATAGACCCGCGCGTCGATGCCGTGGAGCAGCGCCATCACCGTGGGGCGCCCCTGTTCGTCCTTCACCGTGGTGACGTAGCCCTTGGGCTTGTTCAGCAGGATGTAGACCGGCCGCTCCCTCGCGATGGGCACGAAGTCCACGGTGATCTCGTCCCGGCGCGGATCGGCCTTGGCGCCCAGCTCCGTGACCACCACGCCGTTCACGTGCACGCGGCCCTCGAGGATGAGCTCCTCGCACTTGCGGCGGCTGTCGATGCCGGCGTGGGCGAGGATCTTCTGGAGACGTTCGCCTTCGGCGGGTCGACCGGACCGGGGCCGGGCCGGGGACGCGGGGCGGGCTGCCGGGGCGGCCCTCCGGGGCGCGGGCTTCACCGCACGCCGGACCACGGGACTGCGGGCGGCCTCCCGGGCGGCCGGAGCGGACGTGGCTTCCGGTCGGGCGGTGCGGGGCCGGGCGGGCTTCGCGCCTCGGGCGGGCTTGGAGGGCCGTGGAGGCTTGGCCGCCTTGGCGGGCTTCGCCACCTTCGCGGGCTTCGTCACCTTCGCGGGCTTGGACGGGCGCGCGGGGCCGCGCTTGAAGGATGGCTTTCCGGCCATGGGCATCTCCTCGGCGTCTCCCGACGCGAAGCCTCGAGTATGCCCGTCAGGGCACCTCGATGCGAGCCGCCTCCTCCGCGAACCAGGGATGCTTCCGGTAGTCCTCGAGGACGCGCTCCAGGGCCACCTTCACGCAGACCATCAGCGGGACGGAGAGGAGCAGGCCCAGGAAGCCGAACCAGTGGCCGAAGGCGATGAGGGCCAGGAGCACCTCCAGGGGGTGCAGCTTGCTGGCCTTCCCGACCCACACCGGCGTGAAGTAGAGGGCCTCCAGGCTCTGGACCCCGGTGAACACGGCGGCCACCAGGCCCAGGCGCGCCCCGCTGGCGCCCTCCAGGGCGACCAGGGCCAGCGCGGGCCCGAGGCCCACGAGGTAGGTGGAGTAGGGGATCACCGTGAAGCCGCCCGACAGCAGGCCCAGCAGCCAGCCGTAGGGCACGCCCAGGAGGGTGAGGGCCAGGCCGTGGAGGAGGCTCATCACGGCCGCCACGGCGAGCTGCCCGCGGATGTACCCGCCCAGCCGCTCGTGGATCTCCCGGGCCACGCCCTGGGTCCGTTCGCGGTGGCGCGGGGGCACGAGGGCCTGCAGCGCCCGGAGCATGGCCGGACCGTCGTGCAGGAGGTGGTAGAGGATGAGGGGCACCAGGATCAGCGAGAGCAGGTTGAGGAAGAGGCCCAGCACCCCTGCGGAGACGGTGAGCAGGCGGCCCAGGGCGGCGCTGGCGTCCACGTCCTCCACCGCCTTCCGGAGCCGGTCCGCCCAGTCGGGGTGGGCCTGGAAGACCAGGGCGAGGCGCGCGTCGAGCTTGGCCTTCCAGGCGGGCAGGGAGCCCGCCAGCCGCAGCGCCTGATCCTGCAGGAAGGGCAGAGCCCAGAGGAGCAGGGCTCCGGCGATCCCCACCGCGGCCAGCAGCACCAGGGCCACCGCCCGGTCGCGGGACATGTGGCGCTCCAGGCGCGCCACCACCGGGCCGAGGAGGTAGGCCAGGGTCATGGCCACGAAGAAGGGCATCAGCGCCCCGCGCAGCAGCCACAGCGCCACCAGCGCGCCGACGCCCAGGGCGGCGTAGCGCAGCGGAATCCCGCCGAAGAGGGCGCGGTCCGCGGGCTCGCTCAAGGCCGCTCCCCGGGGCCGGTCACGACCGCCCTCCGGGCTCGTGGTGGTGTTCGTGGATGTCCTTGCTGGTGCGGTGGTAGTAGTGGATCCCCGAGGCCAGCACGAAGGCGGCCATGGCGTAGTAGACCCAGGGGATCACGAGGCCCTGCCAGGGCACCGGGCCCAGGGCGTTCACGAGGAGCCCCGCCCCCAGGGCCACGATCTCGGCGCCGGTGGTGAACTTGCCGAGGAGGCTCGGCCGCTGGTCGAGACGCTCGTCCTTCACCCAGGCCACCAGGGCCACCAGGGAGATCACCACGTCCCGGCTGATGGCGAGGATGGCCACCCAGGCGGGGATGGGCAGCCGCAGGTGGTCCTTGGGCAGGGCCATGAGGATGAAGGCCGTGGTCATGAGCAGCTTGTCCGCCGCCGGGTCGAGGATGGCGCCCAGGCGGCTGCGCTGGTTGAAGGCCCGGGCGATCCAGCCGTCCAGGAGGTCCGTCAGGCCCGCCGCCACGAAGAGCACCAGGGCGTGCCAGAGGTGGCCGTACCACACCGCGATGGCGAAGAACGGGATCGCGAGGATCCTCAGCAGGGTCAGGGCGTTGGGTACGGTCATGGGTGGCCTCGATTGTACCTGTGATCCAGGTCCCGCCTTTTCGCGTTGTGACGGCGCCCGGGCGCCGTAAACTTGAATCCGGTGTTGAGACGATGACTCAGAATCAGCCTGTTCCCGCCCCTGCCGCGACCCTGGAGCCCTGCCCCCTGAGCGAGCTGCGCCCGGGCCAGGAGGCCGCGGTGGCGAAGGTGGTGGCCAAGGGCGCCATCCGCCAGCGCCTGCTGGAAATGGGCTTCATCAAGGGCGCCCGGCTCCGGGTCGAGAAGCTGGCGCCGCTGGGGGATCCCATGGAGCTGGTCATCAAGGGCTACCACCTCTCGCTCCGGCGGGAGGAGAGCGCCTGCATCCTCGTCGTACCGGCCTGAAGCCCATGGTCACCGTCGCCCTGGCGGGCAATCCCAACTGCGGCAAGACCACCCTCTTCAACGGCCTGACCGGCGCGCGCCACCACGTGGGCAACTGGCCCGGCGTCACTGTGGAACGGCGCAGCGGCGAGCTGGCGCACCAGGGACTCTCCCTGGAGGTGGTGGACCTGCCGGGCACCTACAGCCTCGCCGCCCGCAGCGAGGACGAGCGCATCGCCGCCCACTTCCTCTCCATGGGCGACGAGTCCGGCCGGGGCGTGGACGTCCTGGTGAACGTGCTGGACGCCTCCAACCTGGAGCGCAACCTCTACCTCACCACCCAGCTCCTGGAACTGCGCAAGCCCATGGTGTTCGTCCTCAACATGATGGACGACGCCGAGGCGAAGGGTATCCGCTTCGACCTGCCGGCCCTGGAAACCCTCCTCGGCGGCCCGGTGATCCCCACCGTGGGGAACCGGGAGGAAGGCATCCAGGCACTGAAGGAAGCGCTGGTGGCCGTCTCCCGCGGCGGGCATCCGGCCCTGCGGGACTGGTCCGCCGCCGCCCCGGGCAAGGGCCCGGTGGAGTACGGCCACGACATCGAGGGCGAGCTCGGAAAGATCGAGGCGGAGGTGCGCAAGGACGAGCCCCTCGGCCGGAGCGTCTCGCCCCGCTGGATGGCCCTGCTGCTCCTCGAGGGCAGCCCCGAGGGCGCGCGCCTGCTGGCCCAGAGCCATGCGAGGGAGGCCGTGGAGGCCCAGGTGGCCCAGAGCGTCGCCTTCCTGGAGGCCCACCTCGGGGACGACACCGCCACCCTCATCGCCGAGCGCCGCTACGGCTTCGCCCACGGCCTCGTGAGCGAGGTCCTGAGCCAGCCCGCCCAGCCCGCCCGGGCCTTCAAGGACCGGCTCGACGGGGTGCTCACCCACCGCTGGTTCGGCATCCCCATCTTCCTCGCCGTCATGGGCGTGGTGTACATCCTCTCCTTCACCCTCGGGAAGTACCCGCAGGACTGGATCGGGGAAGGCTTCAAGGCCCTCTCCGGCCTGCTCGCCGACCGGCTCCCCCCGGGCGAACTGACCAGCCTCCTGGTGGACGGCGTCATCCCCGGCGTCAGCACGGTGGTGGTCTTCCTGCCGGTGATCATGATCCTCATGGGCTGCATCAGCTTCCTGGAGGACACCGGCTACATGGCCCGGGCGGCCTTCATCATGGACCGCGTGATGCACCTCATGGGGCTGCACGGGAAGAGCTTCATCCCCCTCATCATGGGCAGCGGCTGCAACGTGCCGGCCATCCAGGCCACCCGCACCATCGAGAGCCGCCAGGACCGCCTCATCACCATCCTCGTGACCCCGCTGGTGAGCTGCTCCGCGCGCTACCAGGTCTTCGTGGTGATCGCGGGCTCCTTCTTCGTGCCCTGGAAGGCCGGCCTCGTGGTGCTCGGGCTGCAGTTCGGCGGGATGCTGCTGGCGATCCTGATGGGGCGCGTCCTGCGCAGCACGCTCTTCGCTGGTCCCAGCGCGCCCTTCGTGATGGAGCTGCCGCCCTACCGCCTGCCGGTGCTCAAGACCACCGGCATCCACATGTGGGAGAAGGGGAGCATCTTCCTCAAGCGCGCGGGCACCACCATCTTCGCTGGCGCCACGCTGGTCTGGTTCATCTCCCGCTACCCCGGCATCGCCAACCGGGAATGGGCGGTGGAGTACCGCCAGCAGCAGCAGGCTGTGGCGGTGTCGGAGCTCCCGAAGGAGGCGAAGGACGAGCGGCTGGCGGACCTGCGGCGAGCCTACGAGAGCCGCATCGTGAACACCTCCCTGGCGGCGCGCCTGGGGCGGGCGGTGGAGCCGCTCCTGCGTCCCATCGTGGATCCCGAGCACCGCCGCGCCGAGGCCTGGAAGGACGTCATCGCCCTCACGGCGGGCTTCGTGGCGAAGGAGATCGTGGTGAGCACCATGGCGGTGATCCACCAGGCCAGCGAGGAGCCCGCCGAAGGGAGCACCTTGAGCCCCCTCCAGCAGAACCTCCGCGACCGCAGCGGGTGGACGCCCCTGACGGCCCTCGCCTTCATGGTCTTCACCCTCATCTACACGCCCTGCCTGGGCACCGTGAGCATGATCCGGCGCGAGGCCGGGGGCTGGCGCTGGGCGGGCTTCACCGTGGCCTACGGCCTCGGGCTCGGCTGGCTCCTCGCCTACGGCACCGTCCAGGCCGGGCGGCTCCTGGGCCTGGGCTGAGGAGGGACGCGCGGCCATGACCCTCCAGTTCTCCCTCGCCCTCCTCGCCGTGCTCGGCGCGGCCCTCTGGTTCGGCCGCGGCCTCTGGAAGGCCGCCACGGGAAGCGGCTGCGCGTCCGGCTGCGGCGGCTGCGGCCACCGCGCCGCCTGTCCGCTGCCCCGGCTGGAAGCCCTCCCGAAGGCGCCCTCGGCCGGTGCCCCCCGGGAACCGGGAGCGGCTTCCTGAGGGCTACTCCGGCATGATCCGGATGCTGCCCGTGCGGCCTTCGTCCTTCAGGATGCCGCCGTCCACGAGCTGGTTGATGTGATTCGCCAGCTCGTCCTCGTTGAGCACGCCCCGCTGCTCGAGGTGCTTGATGAGCCCGAAGAGGATCGTCCGGGTGCGGAAGGCGGAGAGCCGCTTCTTCGGCGGCACCGCGCGGGGCGTTTCGTGGAGGAGGGCGGGGAGCGCCTCCTCCCCGGCGACGCCCGGGACCACCGGGAAGGGGTCCGGCACCGGCAGGGCGTCGGGGGCGAGGAGGCTCGGGGCGCCGAAGAGCCCGAAGGGGTCCAGGGCCGGGCCCTCTCCCGCCGAGTGGGACGGCGCCGGGCCGTCGAAGAAGGGGTCGCGCCCGTAGGGCCGGTTGCCGGGCGGCGGGGCCTCCTCCTTGCGCTGGATGGGGATCTCCTGGAAGGAGAAGTTCACCGGCAGGCCGCCCTCCAGGGGGACGGGGCCTCCGACCTCGACGGTGGTGCTGGGCTGCCGTTCGAGCCTCCGGTACTGGTCGGCGATGGCCGCCTTGAGGGAGCTGTGGGAGGCCACCACGGGCTCGATCCCCATGCCCGAGGCGAAGCGGGCGCTGTCGATGGCGTTCAGGTCCAGGGGATCGGCCATCGCGAGGACCAGCGACTTGGGCTCCTTGAAGGCGATGGGGAGGACCGTGAGCTGCTCCGCGAGTCGGCGCGGGATCCGCTTCAGCACCTCCAGGTCCACCTCGACGTGGGACACGTCCACCCGCGGGACCCCGGTCTTGTGGGCGAGGAAGTCCATCAGGACCTCCTCGGTGATGTAGCCCAGGGCGACCATGGCGCCGCCCATCCGGCCGCCCATCATCCGCTGGTAGCGGAGGGCCTCCTGGAGCTGGGAGGCGTTGACCAGGCCCGCTTCCACGAGCAGTTCGCCGAGTCGTTTGGGTTGGCCTGACATGCCGTCCGTTCCTTGTCGCCTTGGGAAATCGCCCCTAAGTTAGCGCGTGATCAAGCCTTCGTGCCACCCTTCCCGGGATTTTTTACTGGGATTACCTAGGCAAAAAGCGCGACGCGGGAGGCGCCACCCCGGTCTTCACAGGTTTTCACATGCTTCTTCCGGACCCGCCGATAGGATGAAGGGTTGGGGGCACGCGGATGAAGTTCCACATCCAGACCTGGGGTTGCCAGATGAACGACCACGACGGCGAGAAGCTGTCGGGCCTGCTGGAGCGCGACGGATTCCAGGCCGTGGCGTCCCCCGGGGAGGCCGATCTGGTGCTCCTGAACACCTGCAGCATCCGGGAGAAGGCGGTCCACAAGGTCTATTCCGAGCTCGGGCGCCTCCGGGAGGAGAAGGAGCGCCGGCCGCTCCTCGTCGGCGTGACGGGCTGCCTCGCCCAGCAGGAGCAGGAGGCCCTGTTCCGCCGCGCCCCCCACATCGACTTCGTGCTGGGCACCATGGCCCTGAAGCAGCTGCCCCGCCTGGTGGAAGAGGCGAAGGCCGGACGGAAGAAGGTCATCGACACCGGCGAGTACCCCGACAACCACCTCTTCCCGCCGGACGTGGCCCGGCGCCGGGGCACCGCCAAGGCCCTGGTCACCATCATCGAGGGCTGCAACCACGCCTGCACCTACTGCATCGTGCCGACCACCCGCGGCGCCGAGCGCTCCCGGCCCTTCGAGGACGTGGTGGCGGAGGTCCGCGGCCTGGTGGAGGCGGGCTACCGGGAGGTCGAGCTGCTCGGGCAGAACGTGAACAGCTACGCCGGCGGCTGCACCTTCGCCGAGCTGCTGGAGCGGGTCTCGGAGGTCGAGGGGCTCGAGTGGATCCGCTTCACCACGAGCCACCCCATGAACTTCACCCGGGAGCTGGCGCGGGTGCTCGTCACCAACCCCAGGATCGCCCCCTTCCTCCACCTCCCGGTCCAGAGCGGCTCGAACCGGGTGCTGCGGCGCATGCTGCGGGAGTACACGGTGGAGGACTACCTCGAGCGCCTGGCCTACCTGGGCGAGGGCCGCTTCAAGCTCACCCTGAGCACGGACTTCATCGTGGGCTTCCCCGGGGAGACCGACCAGGACTTCGAGGACACCCTCCGCCTCCTGGACGCCGTGAAGTTCGACGCCTCCTTCAGCTTCGTCTACAGCCCGCGGCCGGGCACCGCGGCCCTGCGCCTCAAGGACGACACGCCCCAGGCCGTCAAGTCCGCGCGCCTCGCGGAGCTGCAGCGGCGCCAGACCGAGCTGACGCTGGCCTCCAACCGCCGCGAAGTGGGCCGCACCCTGCCCGTGCGCGTGGAGAGCGCCGGCGCCGAGGAGCACGGCCACTGGCTGGCCCGCACCGCCTCCTGGAAGAACGTGCGCCTCGCCGCCGGGCCCGCGCGGCCCCTGCCCTTCGGCGAGCTGGTCATGGCCCGGATCACCGAGGCGGGCCCCCACTTCCTCACCGCCGAACTGGCCTGAGGTCTCAGGCGGCCCGGTCCAGGGCGCCGAAGCGCTCGGCGATGGCCTCCCGGCGGAAGGCGAAGACCCGCTCCAGGTCCCGGCGCACCCAGAGCGCGTGCGCGATCCTGCCCAGCAGGCCCCAGCCGACGCGGTAGCGCACCTGGTCCACGAGCCGCGTCCCGCCCCCGGGCAGGTCCTCGAAGCGGTGGGTGTGGTGCCAGAGGGCGTAGGGTCCGGCGACCTGCCGGTCCACGAAGCGCCGCCCCGGCTCGAAGGCCTCGATGAGCGTGCGCCAGCGCAGGGGGAGGCCGTGCACGCTCAGGCGGTAGTCGTAGACCGCGCCCTCGCCCCGGGGCAGGGGCGCCGGCGTCAGGATGCGGAAGCCCAGCCAGGGCGGCGTGAGGGCCTCGAGGTTCGAGGGGTCCTCGAAGAAGGGGAAGACCTCGCTCCGGGGCGCCGGCACGTCCTGGATCGAGATCAGCAGCTCCTCACGCATGGCAGAGGTCCTCCAGGGCCGCGTCGGCGGTGGGAAAGCGGAAGGGGAAGCCCACGGCCTCGAGCCTGCGGGGACGGACGTAGGCGCCCTGGAGCAGGAGTTCCGAGGCCATCTCCCCCTTGAGGACCCGGGCGCCGAGGGCCGTGGCCCAGCCCGGCGCCAGGGCGAGGTAGGGGCGGTGCACGGCGCGGCAGAGGGCGCGGGTGAAGGCCTCGTTGCTCAGGAGCTGCGGCGCCACGGCGTTCACGGCGCCGGCCAGGGCCGGGTCCTTCACGGCCCGGAGGAAGACCGCCAGAAGGTCGTCGAGGTGGATCCAGGGGAAGCCCTGGCGGCCGTCCCCCAGCTTCGCGCCCTGGAAGCACCGCGCGGCGCGGGCCAGGGGGACCAGGGCCCCGCCCTCCCGGGCCAGCACGATGCCGATGCGCACCTTCACCACCCGCAGGCCCAGGGCGGACGCGCGGTCCGCCTCCGCCTCCCAGGCCCGGCAGACCTCGGGGAGGAAGCCCGTGCCTGGCGGGGAGGACTCGTCCACGGGAACCTCGTCCCGGCCGCCGTAGAACCCGGTCGCCGAAGCGTTGACGAGGACGGAGGGCCGCTTCCGGGTCGCGTCCAGGGCTTCCACGAGGCGCCGCGTGCTGTACAGGCGGCTGCGGAGGATGGCCTCCCTGCGGACCGGCGTCCAGCGCCGGTCCGCGATGCCCTCGCCGGCGAGGTTCACGACGGCGTCCGCCCCGTCGAGGAGCGGCCCGAGGCCGGTCCAGGGCACGACGTCCACGCCTTCCGGAACCCTGGCCCGGGCGGGATCCCGGCTCAGGACCTGCACCCGCGTCCCTTCCCCGCGCAGCGCCTCCGCGAGCCTGCGGCCCAGCAGACCGTTGCCTCCGGCGAGGACGACCCGGCGCACGGCGGGAAGGTTCGGGTCTGCGGCCATGCTCCAGGGATACCCCGCAGGGTCGTCCCTGTCATCCGGGGAGGCGCCCCCCGCGTTCTGGACAGGGAACCCCGGAGGCGTCCCATGGTCCGCTGGCTGATGCTCGCCCTTCTCCTGCTGGCCGGGCGGTCCGGCTCTGCCCAGTCCGGCGTGGCCTGGAGGCCCTGGGGGCCGGCGGCCTTCGCCGAGGGCAGGACCACGGGGAGGCTCGTCCTGGTGGACGCCGAGGCCACCTGGTGCCACTGGTGCCACGTCATGGAGGCCCGCACCTACAGCGATCCAGCGGTCGTCGCCCTCCTGGGCGCCAAGGTGGTGGCCGTGAAGGCCGACATCGACCGCCACCCGGACGCCCGGGAGCTCTACGAGGACATCGGCTGGCCCGGCACGGCGATCTACGCCCCGGATGGGACGCTCCTCTACCGCCACCGGGGCTACCTGGAGCCCGCGGCCTTCCTGGCGGTGCTGAGGGGCCTCCTCGCGGACCAGGCGCGGGGCGCGTTCACGCCCTGGGGGGAGACGCCCCAGGCTCCGGCCGTAGCGACGCCCGAGGGACCGGCCCTGGAACGCGCCCTCCGGCAGCTGGCGGGGACCTTCGACGCCGACCGCGGGGGCTGGGGGGTGACCCAGAAGTACCCCATCGCCGCCAACGTCGAGGCCTCGCTGCTCGCCGGCGAAGCCGGCCGCGACCCGGCGATGCGGCTGCGGGCCCTCTACACCCTCGTGCGCCAGCGGGCCATCACGGATCCCGTGTGGGGCGGCCTCTACCAGTACTCGGTGGGGCCCACGTGGCACGACGTCCACTTCGAGCGCCTCGCCACCCTGCAGGCGGGCTACCTGGAGAACCTCGCCCTGGCCACCCGCGCCACGGGGGACGGGGACTGGGTGGAGGACGCGCGACGGACCCTCGCCTTCGCCACCCGCTTCCTGGAAGCCCCGGAAGGCGGCTTCGCGGCGTCCATGGACGCGGACCTCGGAGGCTACGAGACGGACCGCCCCTACCTGGACGGCCATGCCTACTTCGCCCTCGACGACGCCGGACGGGTGAAAGCGGGGATCCCGCGGGTGGACCGGCGCCGCTACGCCCAGGTCCAGGGCCTGATGATCTCGGCCCTGGCCAGCCTCCACGCGGCGGCGCCCGAGCTCGACACCCTCGCCGCCGCGCGCCGGGCCGAGGCGTACGCGGAACGCGCCCTGGCCGAGGGGGACGGCTACCGGCACGAGGCGGAGACGCCGGGCGCGGCCTTCCTCTCCGACCAGGCCGCGATGCTGAAGGGCCTCCTGGCCCTGCACGAGGCCACGGGCGAGCGGCCCTTCCTGGCCAGGGCCGAGCGGCTCGGCGCCTTCATCACCGGGCGCTTCGCCACGGCGTCCGGCCTCTACCGGGCCCGGGCCGCCGAACCCGGCGCCTTCGGCGCCTTGGCCGAGGTCCGCACCCCCTTCGATGACAACGCGGCCCTGGCGCGCGGCCTCCTGCGCCTGCACGCCTTCACCGGGGACCCCGCCTGGAGGGACCGGGCCCTCGGGATCCTCCGCGTCCTGGACGGTCCTGGCGCCGTGGACGGGCAGGGGCGCTGGGTCGGCGAGTTCGCCGCGGCCTGCCTCGAGGCCTCGGGCGAGCCCGCCCACCTGACGGTGGTGGGCGCCGCGGAGGATCCCCGCACCCAGGCCCTCTTCCAGGCCGCGCTCGCCACCTTCGCGGCGAACCGCGTGGTCGTGCGCCACGACCCGGCCTGGGGCCCTCCGCGGCATCCCGACCTGGGCTTCCCGCCCGTGAAGGCGCCGGCCGCCTTCCTCTGCGGGAAAGGCTCGTGCAGCCGGCCCCTGACGGAGGCCGCGTCCCTTGTCGAGGATCTGGCGGCCCTGGAGGCCCGCCGGGGCCGGTAGAGTCCGGACCATGCGCACGCTGGTCTGGTTCCGGGGCAAGGACCTCCGGGTGGCGGACCACGGGCCGCTGCGCCAGGCCGTCGAGGGGGGCGGACTCATCCCCGTGTTCTGCCTCGACCCCTTCTTCTTCGCGCCGGCGCGGGCCCGGGCGCTGCCGCACCGCATGGCCTTCCTCCTCGACGGCCTGCGGAGCCTCCAGGCGAACCTCGCCCACCTGGGCTCCCGCCTCATCGTGGTGGAGGGCCGCGCGGTGGAGCGCATCCCCGAACTGGCGGCGCGCTGGAGGGTGGACCGGGTCTCGGCCCAGGCCTGGGTGGAGCCCTTCGCCCGGGAGCGGGACCGCCGCGTGGCGGCGGCCCTCGGCGCGCACGGCATCCCCTTCGACCTGCACGATGGCGCGACCCTGGTGCCGCCGGGCTCCCTGCGCACCCAGGCGGGCGCGATGTTCGGCGTCTTCACCCCCTTCGCCCGCGCCTTCGCCCGGGCCGCGGCGGTGCCCTCCGCGAATCCGGCGCCCCGGGCCCTGCCGCCCCTGCCCGCAGGGCTCGAGGCCGTCCCGGAAGCCGCGATCCCGACCCTGGCGGATCTCGGCATCCCGGAGAACCCCCGGCTGGTCCGCGGGGGCGAGAAGGCCGCGCGGGCGCGGCTGAAGGCCTTCCTCGCCGGCCCGATTTCCCGCTACCGCGAGGGGAGGAACCGCATGGACTGGGACGCCACCTCGCGGCTCAGCGCGGACCTCAAGTTCGGAACCCTGTCGCCGGCGGCCGTGTGGTGGGCGGTGGCGGAGCGGTTCGGCGCGGGCCACGACGCGGACGTGGACGCCTTCCTCAACGAGCTGGTGTGGCGGGAGTTCGCCCACCACCTGCTGTGGGACCGGCCCGACCTGCTGGAACATCCCTTCAAGCCCGCCTGGGAAGGCTTTCCCTGGCTGGCGGACGAGGCCGGCTTCGAGGCCTGGTCGGAGGGGCGCACGGGCTATCCCGTGGTGGACGCCGCGGCGCGGCAGCTGAAGGCGGAAGGATTCGTCCACAACCGCGCCCGCATGGTCGCCGCCAGCTTCCTCACCAAGGACCTGCGGATCTCCTGGCGCCGGGGCGAGGCCCACTACCTGCGCTGGCTGGTGGACGGCGACTGGGCGCCCAACAATGCCGGCTGGCAGTGGTCGGCGGGCTGCGGCTGCGACGCCCAGCCCTGGTTCCGCATCTTCAACCCCGCCAGCCAGGGACGCCGCTTCGATCCGGACGGGGACTACGTGCGCCGCTGGGTGCCTGAACTCGCCGGCCTCGACGCGCGCTGGATCCACGCGCCCTGGGAGGCCCCGGAGGACCTGCGCCGGGGCCTGGACTACCCGGCGCCCATCCTCGACCATGCCCGGGCCCGGGCGGACTTCCTCGCGGCGGCCAAGGCCCACCTGGGGGGCGGGAGGCCCCCCGGCGGGTCCGTGGAGGGTTGAGCCTCAGGCGTGGCCGGCCTTGTGCTCCTCGATGAGCCGGGCCACCACGTCGGGCTCGGCCAGGGTGCTGATGTCGCCCATGCCGTCGTACTCGGAGGCCGCGATCTTGCGCAGGATGCGGCGCATGATCTTGCCGCTGCGGGTCTTGGGCAGGCCCGAGGCGAGGTGGACGCGGTCCGGGGTCGCGAAGGCGCCGATGGCCTGGCGCACCTGCTCCTTGAGGGCGCCCTGGAGCTGCTCGGGGTCGTCCTTCTCGTAGCCGGTGTTGAGCAGCACGTAGCAGTAGATGCCCGTGCCCTTGATGTCGTGGGGGAAGCCCACCACCGCGGCCTCGGCCACGGCCTCGTGGGCCACCAGGGCGCTCTCGATCTCGGCGGTGCCGAGGCGGTGGCCGCTCACGTTGATGACGTCGTCGATGCGGCCGGTGATCCAGTAGTAGCCGTCCTCGTCCCGCCGCGCCCCGTCGCCGGTGAAGTAGTACCCGGGGTACTGGGTGAAGTAGGTCTCCTGGAAGCGCTTGTGGTCGCCGTGCACCGTGCGGGCCTGGCCGGGCCACGGGGTGCCGAGGCACAGCGCCCCGCTCACGCCGTTGCCCTCCAGGGGCTGGCCGGTGGCGGGGTCCACGATGACGGGCTTCACCCCGAAGAAGGGCAGGGTGGCGCTGCCGGGCTTGGTGGGGATGGCGCCGGGCAGCGGCGTGATGAGGATGCCGCCGGTCTCGGTCTGCCACCAGGTGTCCACCACGGCGCAGCGGCCCTCGCCGATGGTGTCGTGGTACCAGCGCCAGACCTCGGGGTTGATGGGCTCGCCCACGGTGCCGAGGATGCGCAGGGACTCGCGGCTGTACTTCTTCACCCACTCGTCCCCGGCCTGGGCCAGCGCCCGCAGGGCCGTCGGCGCGGTGTAGAAGATGTTCACGTGGAGGTCGTCCACGATGCGCCAGTAGCGCCCGGCGTCGGGGAATAGGGGCGTGGACTCGAAGATCACGGTGGTGGCCCCGTTGGCCAGGGGGCCGTAGACGATGTAGCTGTGGCCGGTCACCCAGCCGATGTCGGCGGCGCAGAAGTAGACGTCGCCGGGCTGGTAGTCGAAGACCATCTTGTGGGTGAAGGCGGCGTAGGTGAGGTAGCCGCCCGTGGTGTGCATCAGGCCCTTGGGCTTCCCGGTGCTGCCGCTGGTGTAAAGGATGAAGAGCGGATCTTCGGCCCCCATCCAGGCGTTGGTGCAGGTGGAGCGCTGCTTGGTGCACTCCTCCTCCAGCCAGAGGTCCCGGCCCGGCTCCATGGGCACCTCGGCGTCGGTGCGGCGGGCCACCAGCACGGTCTCCACCAGGGACATGCCTTCCACGGCGCGGTCCACGGTCTTCTTGAGGGGCACCTTGCGGCCGCCCCGCAGCCCTTCGTTGGCGGTGACCACCACCTTGCACTTCGCGTCCACGATGCGGTCTCTCAGGGACTCGGCGGAGAACCCGCCGAAGACCACCGAGTGCACGGCGCCGATGCGGGCGCAGGCGAGCATGGTGTAGACCAGCTCGGGGATCATGGTGAGGTAGATGCAGACCCGGTCGCCCTTGCGCACCCCGTGGTGGAGCAGCACGTTGGCCACGCGGCAGACGTTGTGCTTCAGCTCCCGGTAGGTGATGTGCTGGTAGTCCCCGGGCTCGTCCTTGGCCCAGATGATGGCGGTCTTGTCGCCGCGGTCGGCGAGGTGGCGGTCCACGCAGTTGAAGGAGGCGTTCAGCCGGCCGCCGGAGAACCAGGAGAAGTCCACCTCCTCGTAGTCGGCGTCGAAGACCGACTGCCAGGGGTGGTACCAGGTGAGCGCCTTGGCCTGCTCGCCCCAGAACCACTCGGGAAGGTCGAGGGAGAGGCGGTAGAGCCGCTCGTACTCCTCGATGCTCCCGATATGGGCGCGGTCGCGGATCTTCTGCTTCACGGGATACAGGTCCTGGCTCATGGGCGCCTCCATGCAGGGCTTCGGGTTCAGGGTCGGGGATGGTCAGGGGACACCATAGCCGATCCCCGGCCGGGCGGACGTCACGCCTTGGGGAAGAGGGCCACCACGGCCTTGAGGATGTCCCCCACGGACATGATCCCGACCAGGTGGCCAGCCTCGTCCACCACGCACAGGCCGTAGAGCTTCCGCTCCAGGAAGAGGCGGGCGGCGTCCACCATGTTCATGCCGGGGCCCACGGTGACGGGAGCGGGGTTCATCACGTCCTTCACGGGGGTCTTCGAGAGGAGGTAGTGGACTTCCCAGGTGTCCAGGCTGGTGGCCTTGCTGGGGGCGTACTCGCTCAGCATGCGGTCGGTGACGAGGCCGGTGAAGCGGCCCTCCCGCATCACCGGCAGCCGCCGGATGCTCTTCTCCTTCATGAGGTGGATGGCCTCGATGACGGAGGCGTTCTCGTCGATGGTGAAGGGGTTGCGGGTCATCCACTCGCCCACGGTGGTCATGGCGGCTCCTTTCACATGCCGAGGAAGGCCTTCTTCACGTGCTCGTCCTGCAGCAGCTCCCGGCCCGGCCCCTGGAGGACCACCCGGCCGGTCTCCAGCACGTAGGCCCGGTGGGAGATGCGCAGGCTCTGGTAGACGTTCTGCTCCACCAGGAGGATGGTCACGCCCTCCGCGTTGATGTCCTGGATGATGCGGAAGATGTTCTTCACGAAGAGGGGGGAGAGGCCCAGGGAGGGCTCGTCGAGGAGGAGCAGCTTGGGGTTGGCCATGAGCCCCCGGGCGATGGCCAGCATCTGCTGCTCGCCGCCGCTCATGGTGCCGCCGAGCTGCTTCTCCCGCTCCTTCAGCCGGGGGAAGAGGGTGAAGACCCACTCCAGGTTCCTGCCGCGGTCCTTCCGCGCCCCGGGGAGGTAGGAGCCCATCCGCAGGTTCTCCGTCACGGTGAGCTCCGGGAAGATCTTGCGGCCCTCGGGCACCTGGACCACGCCCCGGCCCACCACGTCGTGGGGCTCGCAGCGGGCGAGATCCTCGTCGAGGAAGCGGATGGACCCCGACAGGGGCTTCACCAGCCGGGAGACGTTCTTCAGGATCGTGGACTTCCCGGCGCCGTTGGCCCCCACCACCGTCACGATCTCGCCCGCCGAGACCTCCAGGTCCACGTCCCAGAGCACCCGGAGGTCGCCGTAGGCGAAGCTGAGCTTCTCAATCCTCAGCATGGCTCTCCCCCAGGTAGGCGTCCACGACGTCCTGATTCGCCACGATCTCCTCGGGGCTCCCCTCGGCGAGCTTCTCCCCGGAGTTGAGCACGACGATGCGGTCGGAGATGCGCATGATGGCCTTCATGTCGTGCTCGATGACCATCTGGGTGAGGCCGCGGGTGCGGATGTCGAGGATGAGCTGGATGATCTCCTCGCTCTCCGCGGGGTTCAGGCCGCCCATCACCTCGTCCAGGAGGAGCAGCTTCGGCTCCGTGGCGAGCACCCGGGCCACCTCAAGGCGCTTGCGCTCGCCGATGGGCAGGCCCCCCGCCAGCATGTCGGCCTTGTGCGCCAGCCGGACCACCTCGAGCTGGGCGCGGGCGGCCTCCCGCGCGGTCCGCAGGGAGTTCGTGCGCGCGAGGGCCCCCACCATCACGTTGTCGAGGACGGTCATCTTCGCCAGGGGGCGCACCTTCTGCCAGGTGCGCGCCATGCCGAGCTTGCAGACCCGGTCGGGCTGCAGGCCGTTCATCCTCCGGCCGTCGAACCAGATCTCGCCCCTGGAGGGCGGGTAGTAGCCGGTGATGCAGTTGAAGAGGGTGGTCTTGCCCGCGCCGTTGGGGCCGATCAGCCCGAGGATGGTGCCCTCCTCCATGCTGAAGCTGACGTCGGAGTTGGCGGCCAGCCCGCCGAAGAACTTGCTGACGTGGTCGATGACGAGGATGGGCATCAGGCGGCCCTCCTGCCCCGGCCGAGGCGGCGGAAGAAGCCCACGAGGCCTTCGGGCATGAAAAGGATCACCAGCACCACCAGGATCCCGTAGATGAGCACGTGGGCGTGGGCCAGGTGCTCCTTCAGGAAGGCGCCCACCGGCCCCGTCTCGCTCATCCAGCCCCACTTGATGAGCAGTTCGGGCACCGCGTTGCTCCGCAGGATCTCCGAGAGGGGCACCAGGATGCAGGCGCCCACCACCGGGCCCTGGAGGGTGCCGATGCCGCCGATGATGCAGATCAGGACGATCTGCACGCTGAGGTCGAGGCCGAGGGTCGTCGGCGGGTCCACGAAGCCCACGTAGGTGGCGTAGAAGGCGCCCGCGAAGGAGGTGAGCACCGCGGAGATCACCAGGGCTACGTTCTTGTGGAAGGCCGGGTTGATGCCGAGGGAGTGGGCCGCGTCCTGGTCCTCGCGGATGGCCTGGAAGCAGTAGCCGAGCTTGGTGCGCTCCACGACCCAGGTCGCCAGGATGGTGAGCACCGCCAGCCCGAGGGCGATGTAGTAGAAGGGCACCTTCGAGCCGAAGTCGGTCAGGACGGTCCCGCCCAGCTTCAGGGGCGGGATGTCGGTGGCCAGGAGGCCCTCGGCCCCGTTGGTGAGCTCCTTCAGGTTGGTGGCGCTCAGCCGCATGATCTCGGTGACCGCGATGGAGGCGAGCACGAAGTAGGGGCCCCGCAGCCGGAAGCAGATGCTGCCGATGACCAGGGCCACCACGACCACGGCCGCCGCGCCGGCCCACATGCCCACCCAGGGCGCGACCTGGCGGTTGAGCAGCAGGGAGGCGGTGACGTAGGCGCCCACGCCGAAGTAGGCGGCGTGGCCCACGGAATACTGCCCCGTGTAGCCGCCGAGGATGTTCCAGGCCTGGCCCATGATCGTGCTGAGGAAGATCAGGATGAGGACGTGGAGGGCGTAGGGGCTCTGCACGTGGCGGGGCAGGAGGAGGAGGGCCGCGAGGAGCAGGAGGGAGGCTCCGGCGGCGAGGCGGGCGCGGAGAGGGGAGGCGGTGCTCACGGTCGCCTCCTCACGCCGCGGACTTGCCGAGGAGCCCGGAGGGCTTCACGAGAAGGACCAGGAGGAAGATGGCGAAGACCACCACGTCCTTCCATCCCGCGCTGATGTAGGCCGCCCCCAGGCTCTCGGCGATGCCGATGAGCACGCCTCCCAGGGCCGCGCCCACGATGCTGCCCATGCCCCCCAGCACGGTGATGACGAAGGCCTTGAGGGTGAAGGCCGACCCCACCTGCGGATAGATGTAGTAGGTCGGGGAGATCAGGGCGCCGGCGGTGGCCACCAGGGCCGAGCCCAGGCCGAAGGCGAGGATGGACATGCGCTTCACGTTGATGCCCATGAGGCGCGCCGCGTCCCGGTCCTGGGCGGTGGCGCGGATGGCCTGGCCGGTGTCCGTCTTCTTCAGGAACCACCAGAGGGCCGCGGTGATGGCCACGGTGATGAGGAAGGAGATGGACATGGGCTGGCTGATGGAGATCCCGCCGAGCTTGAGGCTGCCCGAGCTGTAGGAGGTGGTGAGGATCTTGTAGTCGGAGGTGAAGGCGAGCATCGCCGTGTTGCTCATCACCAGGCCCAGGCCGATGGTGAGGAGGATCTGGTTCTGGGGCAGGGCGTCCAGCACCCGGTTGATGAACACCTTCTGGAGCAGCCCCCCGAAGAGGAACATCGCCGGGAAGGTGATCAGCACGGAGACGAAGGGGTCGACGCCCAGGTGGGTGAACAGCAGGTAGGTGAGGTACATCCCCACCATCTGGATGTCCCCGTGGGCGAAGTTGATGATGCGCATCACCCCGAAGATCAGCGTGAGGCCCGTCCCGATGAGGGCGTAGACGCCGCCCAGGAGGATCCCGCTGATGAGCGACTGCAGGAACACGTCCATGGCGCGTCTCCGGTCATGGGTTCGAGGGGAGGCCGGGGGAGGCCCCGGCCCGGGTTCAGGCGCTCACTTCCAGCCGGGGAAGGGGTACACGGGCTTCTTCGTGGCGAACTTCGCGGGGAACACGGTCTCGTACTTCCCCTCGAAGAGCTGCTGGACCAGCATCGGGTGGTTGTTCTGGTTGTTGAAGCCGTTGTAGTCCTCGAACTTCACCTCGCCCATGATGCCGTTCCACTTGCCGGCCTTCAGGGCGGCCTGGGTCTTGTCCTTGTCGCCCTTGGCGGTCCTGGCGGCGTCGGCCATGACCATCATGGAGGCGTAGGCGCAGGCGGCGTGGTAGGTGGGCTCCTTCCCGAACTTGGCCTTGTAGCGGGCGCCGAACTCCTTCGCGCCGGGCCAGCTCACGTCGTCGGTCCACTGGGTGCAGCTGAACACGAAGTTGCTCGCGGCCTTCTCCGCGGCGAACTGCGTCGTGGTGTAGCCCGCGCCGCCGCCCAGGAAGGCCTGGGGCTTCAACCCCACCTCCTTGCTCTGGCGCATGAGGAGGATGGCGTCCGCCACGTAGCTCACCAGGAAGACCAGGTCGGGGTTCTTGGACTTGATCACGGTGAGGGTGGAGCGGTAGTCCTGGGCGCCCTTCGGGTAGGACTCGTCGGCCACCACCTGGATGCCCTTCTTGGCCACGTACTCCTTGGCGGTCTTGCTGGTGCTGGTGCCGAAGTCGGTGTTCTCGTACATGAAGGCGATGGACCTGGGCTTGCCGAGCGTGAGGGCCGCGTCGATGAGCACGGAAGCGTAGACGTCCGCCGGGGCGTTCATGCGGAAGACGTACTTCAGGCCCTGGCGGGTGATCTCCTCCTTGGCGGCGGCGGGGACCAGGAGGGGCACCTTGTAGCGCTCGGCGAGCTTGGAGACGGCGTTGGCGCAGGCGGAGGTGTAGGGGCCCACGATGCCCGTCACGCCGTCCCGGGTGGCCAGCTTCTCCATGGCGCTCATGGCGATCTGGGGCTTGCCCGTGTCGTCCTCCCACACGAGCTGGACCTGGAAGCCCTGCTTCTTCAGGTCCTCCTCGGCGAGCTTGATGCCGTTGGTCAGGTTCTCGCCGATGGGGGCCTCGGGGCCGCTCATGGAGTTGATCACCCCGATCTTGAGGGCCTGGGCCCAGGCCGGGCCGGAGAGCCCGAGGACGAGCGAGAACGCGAGAAGGGAGCGGGTCATGGTCGGCCTCCGGGGAAGTCCAGCGGGCAGTCCGGACCTGTTCCGGACGGGGGAATCGGACTGGAAGGTATGACTCCCCCTCGCACGTGTCCAGCGATGCAGGCCACAGGGCGGGCCGGGAAGGGCAAGTTGTGACCGATGTGCGCGGGCCCCCGGAAAGGCCGGGAAACGGACCCCGGCGCGTCCCGGCGACCCGCCCGATCGCCTTCTTCCCAGCCCGGCCGCTCCCGGGCCCCGGCCGGGCCCTCCCGAAGTTGCGGATCTTGGTCACAACCCCGTGTTCCGGAACTGCGCGCCGGGGGAGGCCTCCTAGACTGCACCTGTGATTCCCACCACGGGACCGGTCTGGTGTATTCGAGACCGATCTGTCCAAAACAGCCGGTTCCGAGTCCGGCCCACCCTGGAGGCACCCCGATGCGCAAACCGTCCCTCACCCTCCTCGCCGCGGTTCTCGCCGGGTCGGCCCTCGGCGCCCAGGACGTCAAGGTCACCGCCTGCCTGAACATCTACTGGACGCAGATGCTGGACAGCAACCTGCGCCTGGACACGCCCACGGGCACGCTGGCGGCGGGCACGGGCTCGGGCAGCTACTACCCGCTCCGCGGGGACTTCCGGGAGAACGGCCTGAGCCTGCGGCGCGCCGAGGTCTACCTGAACGGGAAGATCACGGACGAGGTCTCCTTCAACCTGATGTTCGATCCCAACACCACCACCAGCACCAGCGGCGCGGCCCCGGGCTCCACCACCTTCCCGAACCTCGTCTTCGACGCGATCCTCTTCTGGCGGCCGAACCCGAAGTTCGAGGTGAAGCTGGGGCAGTTCAAGCCCCCCACGAGCTACGAGGCCACCCTGGTCGGCTCGCCCGCCCTGTACTTCTACGACCGCTCGATGATGAACCGGCAGATCGGCGACCGGCGCGACCGCGGCTTCACCGCCGCCTACGCCTTCGGGAACCCGAAGGAGTTCGGGGCCAAGCTGGTGGCCGGCTTCTTCAACGGCAGCGCCGACCGCGACTTCGGCCGCGCCAACGACGCGAACGCCCAGAAGGACTTCGCCTTCCGCCTGGAGATGAACTACGGCGCCGACCACAAGTTCGGCTTCTACTCCAAGCAGGGCGTCACGGACCAGGCCGACAAGGGCGGCCTCACCGTCGGCACCTTCCTCGGCGCGCCCAACAGCGATCCGGCGTTCAAGCAGTCGGTCATCGACAACAAGGACAAGACCACCGCCACCGGCGCCTACTACGTCTACGAGACGGCCAAGTGGCACGCCTCCGCCGAGCTCATGACGGGCCTCCTGGGCCGCCGCTGGGGCTCCATCGGCGTGGCCGCCGCCGTCCGCCAGCACCTGGACCAGAAGTTCCTCGGCTACACGCTCACCGGCGTCTACAAGATGGGCAAGCACCAGATCACCGGCCGCTACGACTTCATGAACTACAACAAGGGCGACGACTGGTACACGAGCTACAACCCCTACACCCAGACCTCCACGGGCGCCTCCCTGGGCGCGGACTACACGCCGAAGTACACGGAGGTGGTGGTGGGCTACAACTACCTGCTCAACCCCGGGAAGTACTCCTACGGCCAGGTGAAGCTGAACTACATCCACCGCAGCAAGAACTTCCTGCTCCCCCGCACCGGTCAGAGCGGGGAACAGGGCGGCGACAGCCTGGTGGCGGTGTTCCAGATCGGCTTCTGATCCGCTCGGGACGCGCGCAGGGGCCCCCGGCCGGGGGCCCCTGCCGTTCCGCCGCTCAGGCGACGGGAGCGGAGGCCAGGCCCCGGGCCACCGCCCGCAACGCCCCGGGGAGTCGGGAACGGTAGTCGCCCTGGAGGAGGATCCGGTGGAGCCAGGCCAGGGGCCCCTCCACCTCCACGCGGGCGTGGACGCGGGTGCCATGGTCCCCCGGCTCGACCAGGTGGAGCACGCGCAGTTCCGCGCCCCAGCGGGCGGAAGCCCAGGCCCAGGCCCCGCCTCCGGAATCCCCCGGGAGGGCCCGCCAGGTCTCCCCGGGCAGGGCCAGCCAGCCGATGCCCTGGGTCTTCCAGGCTTCCCGCGCGGCGTCGGCCTGGCCGCTGCAGTCGATGGTGTGCTGGGCGAGGCGGGCCTTCATGGGGGCGGGGTCCCTCCGGGGCGGCTGCTAGACTGGCCCCACGCCCAGTGTGGCAGCGCCCCGGCCTTCCGGGGCCCGCGCTGGACGACGCCAAGCCGCCGCCCGGATCCGCCATGTTCAAGGTCGTCTTCCAGTCCCAGTCCACCGGAGCTCCCCTCGGGGAGGCCGAACTCGAGCGGGAGCTCAGCCTCCTCGCGGCGGCCACCAAGGCCGGCGTGGACCTGACCCACCGCTGCGGGGGCCATGCCCGGTGCGGCACCTGCCTCGTCACCATCCTGCCGGCCTCGGGCCGCGTCAGCGAACCGCTGAACGCCGAGCGGCGCATCCTGCAGATCCTCAAGGCCGCCCCGGACCAGCGCCTGGCCTGCCAGGCCTGGGCCCAGGGGGACGTGGCCTGCGCCCTCGGGGTCCCGGGCCGGGACCTGCGGGGCTGAGCGGCTCCAACCCGGAGGGGGGCCGGACCCGGCTCCGCCACCTTCCTTCCCAGGGCCTCCCGGGATGGGGGGGCGGGCCGCGCCATCGGTAATTTCCCAAATCTCGACCAGCAGATCCTCAATGGAAAGGGGTTGTGGAACCGGTGAATCCTGTGATCATCATCACGACCCCCCACCCACAATCCGCGGGAATCCACCCAGGAGAGCTCCGTGAGCACGCGCCACCTGTCCCGAACTTCCCTCCTCGTCGTCGGCGCCGCCTCCGTGGCCTTCGCGCAGGCGCCCACGCTGCTCACCGGCAAGTCCGACCCGGGCCTCACGACGCTCACCCTGACCGGCGTCTGGCCCGGGGCCACCTCGGTCCCCACCCTGGTCAAGCTCCGGAACGTGGCCCTCACCGGGCTGACCTACCAGCCCGGCCCGCCCCAGACCCTCGTGGCCAACCTTCCAGCCGGCACGACGCCGGGGACCTACCACGTCGTGGCCTGGGCGCCGGACGGGAACGTGTACCAGCTCGACGTCACCCTCGGCGCGGTCGGACCCACCGGGGCCCCGGGGCCCCAGGGCATCCAGGGACCGACGGGACCCACGGGCGCCACCGGCGGCATCGGGCCCGTCTGGCCCACCGGCGCCACGGGCGTCGCGGGTCCCACGGGCCCCACCGGGCCGACGGGTCCCATCGGCGTGACCGGCGCGACGGGGCCGACCGGACCCACGGGCGCCACGGGCATCCAGGGGCCCACGGGCCCGACCGGACCGACGGGCGCGACCGGTGCCACCGGAGCCACGGGGGCCACCGGCGCGACCGGAGCCACCGGCGCGACCGGAGCCACCGGCCCGACGGGGGCCACGGGCGCCACGGGGAACACCGGGGCCACGGGCGCGACGGGGCCCACGGGCGCCACCGGGGTCCAGGGACCCACCGGCCCCACCGGACCGACCGGGGCCACCGGGGCCACGGGAACCGTTTCCGGCATGACCTTCGACGCCAACGGCAACGTCATCTGGCCCGCCATCCGGGCCAACCTGAACAGCGCGCTGATGCAGACCTCGGGCCTGCCCGTGTTCATCGACAGCAACAACACCCTGGGCGTGCTCAACTCCTCCCGTCGCTTCAAGGACAACATCCGTCCGATGGGGGACCAGAGCGAGGCCCTGCTCCAGCTCCGGCCCGTCACCTTCACCTACACGGCCACCGGCGGCGCGCCGCAGCCCGTCCAGTTCGGCCTCATCGCCGAGGAGGTCGCGGAGGTGATGCCGGGGATGGTGGTGCTGGGACGCGACGGGCGGCCCTTCTCGGTGGCCTACCAGTTCCTCGCGCCCATGCTCCTCAACGAGTTCCAGAAGCAGCACCAGGTCATCCAGCGCCAGCGGGAGGAGATCCAGACCCTCCAGCTGCGCCTGGAGCGCCTGGAACGCCTGGTGGAGTCCCTGGGTTCCCGCTAGGGTCCCGGCCGCGCACCCCCTCCCTCCGGACGACACGAGGCGCTCCATGGCATCCCCGCTCCGATTCCCCACCCCCTTCCCGGGCCGGCGCACCTTCCTCGCCCAGCTCGGCCTCTGGGGCTCCGCCCTGGCGGGCCTCCCCGGCTTCGCGAAGGCCGCCCCGCGGTCCGCGCCCCGGGACGCGCCCCCGCCCCCGGCCCTCGCCGGCCGCATCGGCTTCCTGCTCCCCGCCGCGGCCCGCGGCCTGGGGGAGGACCTCGGGGCCGGCCTGGACCTGGCCTTCTCGGCCTCCCCGGCCGGGGGCCCGGCTCCGCAGGTCGAGCTGGTCCGCCGCGCCTGCACCCTTTCGCCATCGGCCTACCGGCGCGCCGCGGAGGCCCTGCTCGGGGAGGACGGGGCGGACCTGGTGGTGGTCCTCGGCCAGCCGGCCCTGGTCCAGGGCCTCGGCGCCCTCTTCGCCAAGGCCGAATGCTCCCTGCTCGTGGTGGATGGCGGCGCCAACCTGGTGCGCCCCGCCGACCGCGACCCCTGGATCTTCTACAACACCCTCGGCGCCTGGGAGTCCAGCTGGGCCCTCGGCCGGTGGGCCACCCGCGCCTACGGCGAGGGCGGCTTCCTCGTGACCTCGGCCTTCGAAGGCGGCCATGACGCCCTGTCCGCCTTCCGCCTCGGGACCCTCTCGGAGGGCGGCTTCGAGAAGGGCCGCCACATCCCCGGCATGCCCCTGCAGGAGGCGCCGGGCGGCCTTTCCGCGGCCGAGTCGGTGGATCGCGTCCGGCGGCTCCGTCCCTCCTTCGTGGCCGCGCTGCTGGGCCGGGGCGAAGGCCTGGAGTTCCTGTCGGCCTTCCTGAAGGCCGGCCTGGTCGGGGAGGTCCCGCTGGTGGGCACGCCCTACCTCGTCGAGGAGGCGCTCGCCGCGGGCCTCGGCGCGGCCGTGGAGGGTTGCGTCACGGCTTCCGCCTGGACCTCCGGGCTCGCCACCGCGTCCAACCGCGCCTTCCTCGCCGCCTACCGCCGCCGCGCCGGCCGCGAGGCCTCCTCCTTCGCGGCCCTGGGCTTCGACACCGGCCGCCTGCTGGTGTCGGCGATGCAGGATGGGGGCGGCCACGCCCGCTTCGTGCGGGAGGCCCTCGAGCGCGCCACCTGGGAGGGCCCTGGCGGCCCCCGGTCCATGGACGCCGCGACCCACGTCTCCCGGGGCCAGGTGCATCTCAGCCGCTGTGGCGCGGCCGGCCCCGGCGCGGCCGGCCAAGGCCTCCTCGCCAGCGAGCCGGCCCTCGGCCTCGCCGACATCGCCGTGGACGGCCTCCTGCGCGGTCGACGCCAGGCCGTCGTGAACCCCTATCCCGTCTACTGATCCCAGGAGCACCCCATGGAAGGCACCATCGGAGAAATCAGGCTCTTCGCCGGCAACTTCGCGCCCCGCACGTGGGCCTTCTGCCAAGGCCAGATCCTCGCCATCTCGCAGAACACCGCCCTCTTCTCCATCCTGGGCACGACCTACGGCGGCAACGGGCAGACCACCTTCGGCCTCCCGGACCTGCGGGGCCGCGTCCCCGTGGGCACCGGCACCGGTCCGGGCCTGCCGAACGTGGTGATGGGCCAGGCCGCCGGCGAGCCCGCCCACACGCTGAGCATCACGGAGATCCCCGCCCACAACCACACCGCCACCAGCCCGGCGGCCACCGCCTCCACCACGGCCACCCCGGGCACCGGCGTGGCCGTGGGCCCCGCCACCCTCGGGGCGGCGGTCTCGAAGAATTTCGGCACCGCGGACGGCTCCCTGGCGGCGCCAAGCATCGGGATCGCGGGGGGCAGCCAGCCCCACAACAACATGCAGCCCTACCTGGGCATGAACTACATCATCTGCCTGCAGGGCATCTTCCCCGCACGGAACTAGGAGCAGGCCATGGAAGGCACCCTCGCCGAGATCCGCTTCTTCGCCGGCAACTTCCCCCCCCGGGGCTGGTTCTTCTGCAACGGGCAGCTCCTCTCCATCGCCCAGAACACCGCCCTCTTCTCCCTCCTGGGCACCACCTACGGCGGAGACGGCCAGGTCACCTTCGGCCTGCCGGACTTCCGGGGCCGCGTGGCCGTGGGCACGGGGCAGGGGCCCGGACTGCCCCCCGTGCAGCTCGGGGAGATGGCCGGGGCTCCCACCCACACGCTGATCTCCACGGAGATGCCGGCCCACAACCACACGGCCTCGGCCCCCGGGGCCAGCGCCGCCACCACGGCCGTCCCCGGGACCGGCCTGGCCGCGGGCCCCGCCACCCTGGGCGCGGGCGTCTCGAAGAACTTCGGCACGCCCAACGCCTCCCTCGCGCCGCCCACCATCGGCCTCGCGGGCGGAAGCCAGCCGCACAACAACATGCAGCCCTACCTGGGCCTCAACTACGTGATCTGCTCGGAGGGCATCTACCCCTCCCGCAACTGATGCGCGTCCTCCTCGCCGCGGACGGCGCCCTCGCCGCGCCCCTGCTCGCCAGCCTCGCCGGCGCGGGCCATCTCCACGGCGCCGCCTGGGGCGCGGCGGATCCCGCCTGCCGGGACTGGGTCCGGCAGGCCTGCGCGGCGGCCGGAGCGGCCTTCCTGGCGGCGGACGGGCCCGCGTCCCTCGCGGGCTGGGGCTCCGCCGCCGATGCGGACGTGGCCCTGGCCTTCGGCTGGCCGTGGAAGATTCCACCCCCGCTGCGGGAGGCCCCGCGCTGGGGCTGGATCAACCTCCACGGCGGCGCGCTGCCGGGCTTCCGCGGGCCCCAGCCGCTCTTCTGGCAGCTCCGGGAGGGCGCCGAGTCCGCCCAGCTCGTGGCCCACCTCATGGACGGCGGGCTGGACACGGGGCCCGTCCTGGCCAGCCTGCCCGTGGGCTTCGGCCCGCGGCCGACCCACGGCTCCGCCTCGCGGGCCCTGGCCCAGGCGGCACCGGCCCTGGCGGGGGCGGTCCTCGACACCTTGTCCCGGGAGGGCGCGGCGGCCCTCGCCCGCGCCACGCCGCAGGCCGGGGAGGCGCGCATCCGCCCCCGGCCCGGAATGGAGGACGTGCGCATCGCCTGGGACCGCATGGGCGCCGACCAGGTGGACGCGCTGGTGCGGGCCTGCAACCCCTGGAACCTGGGCGCCTGGACTGCCCTCGAGGGCGAGCCGTGCCGCCTCCTGGAGACCTCGCCCCTGGGTGCGCTGGACGGCGCTCCCGGCACGGTCCGCCCCCTCGGCGACGGCGGCCTCGCCGTGGCCTGCCGGGACGGGCGCGGCCTCCGCCTCGGCCTGCTGCGGCTGGAGGACGGGTTCTATTCCGGCGCGCGGCTGCGGGAGCTCGGCCTGGGCGGCGGGGCGCGCTTCGCCTGAGCGGCCGGGGCCCTCAGGGCCGGGCCCAGCGGCGGGTGAGCACCGCGATCTGCTGCTGGAGGTCCGTGGCCTCCGGCGTCGCCGGATCCAGCCGCCGGTGCACGTCCTCCAGGCCCGCCAGCACCTCGCGATGGCCGGCGTCCGGCACGAGGCTGTGGATCCAGGCGGCCATGACGCGCCGCGTGCCGGCGCGGAGCGGCGCGACGCGATGGACGCGGTCGCAGGGATAGACCACCGCGTGGCCAGCGGGAGGCCGGAAGGCCGCGGCTCCAGGGCCGCGCAGTTCCAGGTCGCCGCCCTCGTAGGCTTCGGGACCGTCCAGGAAGACCGTGATCGCGAAGTCGGTGCGCCGGGGAGGCTGTCCCATCAGCGGACTGTCCACGTGCCAGCCGTAGCCCATCCCGGCCTCGTAACGGGCGAAGCGGGGGGAATGGAGGTCGAGGGGGCGCGCGTGCGCGCGCAGGCGCTCCGAGGCGTTGGCCGCCTGCAGGAGGAGGCGCTGCAGCCTCCCGAGGGAGGCGAGGTCCCCGGCGTCCACCTGGAGGTTCCGCTTCACGGCCCGGGCCGCGTCGGTGGCCGTGGCCGCGCCTTCGCTGAACCGGGCCCGGTCGAAGACCTCCCGCGCCTCGGCGAGGGCCTCCGGGGGAAGGAAGTCCGGGAGCAGGCAGGGGCCGGGCGGGGAGGGCGGCGTCATGGGTCGCGCCTTTCAGAACGGAGGCTGTCCAGGAGGGTGTAGGCGGCTTCCAAGGGCGGCGGCGCGGGTGCGGCTGGACGCGGCGGCTGGAAGACGAGGCCCGGACGCTTGCCGTCCAGGGCGGCGCGGGCCCGCGCGGCCTCCAGCACGGCCGGATCCGGGTCCGGGCCCAGGCTCCGCAGGAGGCGGCGGTGGCACGCCTCGGCGCCGGCCTCGAAGTCCAGGAGGAAGGCGCCGGGATCCGACGCGGCCACCTTCGCCATCCAGGCGAAGAGGCGCGCGAGGACCCGCTCGAAGTAGCGGTCGAAGACCTCCTCCGCCGGGACGCCCGGCTGAAGGGCCGGGAGGTCCCCGGCCTCGAGGCCGAACAGCTCCGCGGGCAGGACGCCCGGAATGGCCTGGAGGCCCCGCAGGCGCCGCTGGCTCTCGAGGATGGGGCCCGGCCGGCGGTAGAGCAGGGCGAAGGGCACCCCGGGGAAGAGGGCCCGAAGCGCGCCGTGGTAGGCCAGGGCCCAGGAGTCCAGCTTCACCACCAGCCGCCGTTCCGAGGCCCGCTGCCGCTGTCCCAGCAGGCGCAGGAGGGCGGGGATCCGGGCCGCCTGGCCGTGGCGGGCCAGGTGGTCGAGGAGGGGCGGCTCGGAGAGCACGACGGTCGCGGGGTCCGTGGCCAGCATCTGGGCCAGGAGGGTCGAGCCGCACCGGGAGACGTGGAAGATGAACAGGGCCGGCGCCGCGGCGGGCAGGCCGTCCAGGGGCGCGTCCAGCGCCTCGCCGGCGGTGCGGACCGGACGGCGGTCCCGCGTGGTCCTTCGCAGCCGGCGGAGGGCGTCCTCGAAGAAGGGCTCCAGGAAGGGACGGCCGTCCAGGGGAAGCCACTCCAGCGCCTCCTGCCCCTCCGTGGGCCTCCAGGGGATCCAGCCCGCGAGGGGATGGGTCTGCGCGGCCTCGTGCAAGCGTCCTCCCGGTCCAGTCTAGCGCTGGGCCGGGGCCGGGCTGGAATGGGATGATGGCTCATGGCCGATGCATTCTCGCCCCGGGGAAGCCTCCTGCAGGACCGCATCCGCCTGCCCCTGCACTGCCCGGTGGAGGAGCTTCTGGCGGAGGTCCGGGCCCTCCCGGAGGCGGCCTGGGTCGACCACTTCGTGCCGCAGCACTACGAGGGGAGCTGGCGGGTGCTCCCCCTGCGCGGGCCCGCGGGCGAGACCCATCCCATCCGGATGGCCACGTCGAACCCCTGCGTGGACGACTTCGAGGACACGCCCTTCCTGGGGGAGGCCGCCCGCCGGCTGCTGTCGCGGTTCCGCTGCCCCCTGCTCTCGACGCGGGTCATGGCCCTCGGGCCCGGCTCCCGCGTCCTGGAGCACCGCGACCACGACCTGGACGGCGCCGACGGCGTGGTGCGCCTCCACGTCCCCCTGGCCACCCATCCCGGCGTCAGCTTCCTCCTGAACGGCGAGCCCGTGCCCTTCCGGGCCGGCGAGGCCTGGTGCCTGCGCCTCAGCGATCCCCACGCGGTCGTCAACGATGGGCCGGACCCGCGCCTCCACCTCGTCGTGGACGCGCGCCTGGATCCCTGGCTGCGCGCGCTGCTGGCGATGCCTCCCGAGGTCTCCGCGATGCTCGCCTTCGTCCAGCGCGTCGGGCTGGACTGGGCGCTGGCGGAGCTTCCGGGCGGGACCGTGCTCCCGGGGCTGGACGTCGCGGAGGGGCGCATCCTCGTGGATCCGGCGCGGCTCCGGCATCCCGGCGACGTCCTCCACGAGGCGGGGCATCTCGCCGTGCTCCTTCCCGAGGAACGGAAGGCCCCCGACGCCCCGGGGCTGAGGGACCCCGGCCTCGAGATGGCCTCCATGGCCTGGTCCTACGCCGCCGCGGTCCATCTCGGCCTTCCGCCGGAGGTGGTGTTCCACCCCGATGGCTACCGCGGCGAGGCCGAGCGGATCCTCGCGACCTACCGCGCCGGCGCCAACCTCGGCCAGCCCCTGCTGGCCTGGATGGAGATGACCTCCTGGCAGGGGCATGGGCCGGGGGAGCCCTTCCCGGCGATGGCGCGCTGGGTGCGGGACGCGCCTACTCGATGAAGAACCCGACGCCCTGCCAGACCTTCACCCGCGTGGTGCCGTCCTTGCCCCGCGCGGGCTCGAAGACGAGACGCTTGGCGGCGTCCACGCAGGCGTCGTTCGCCGCCTGGACGTACTTGTCGTCGCCGGGGAGCCCCTGGAGCAGCCTCGTCTGGAGCACCTCCCCGTTCTCGCTCACCAGGACGTTCACCACCACCACCCCGCGGTCCACCTTCTTCACCTTGGGCGTCACGCGGTTCAGGTTGATGGGCCGCGCAGGGAGGATGTCCGGGCTGTAGCCCACGAGGCCTCCCTCGGGCACGGAACCCTGGAGCTTCGCGGTGGCCGCCTCCAGCTCCTGCTTCAGCCGGGCGTTCTCCTCCCGGAGCGTGCCGTTCTCGGCCTTCGCCGCCTTCAGCTCCTTCACGATCTCGTCCCCGCCCGCCTTGTTCTCCTGGAGGGTCGCCTTGAGCTGCTCCAGCTCCCGGCGGGAGGCGGCGGCCTCCTCCCGGGCGAGGTCGCGGCTCTTCACGGCGTCGGCGAGGTCGCCGCCTTCCGCGGCCTGGGAGGCCAGCTTTCCCTTCAGTTCGTCCCGCTCGGCGGTGAGCCTCGCGACCTGGGCCTGGAGGGCCGAGGTGGAAGGCCTGGCCGCCTTGGACGCGGGCTTCCGGGGCTTCTTCTGGGACGGGGCGGCCCCGAGGAGGGAGGGCAGGACCAGGGCAAGGGTCAGGGCTCGGCGCATCGGGACCTCGGCGTTCGGATGGCTCCAGTCTAGCCCGCCCCGGCCCCCGCGGGCTCAGGGGTGCCGCGGGGCCGGCTTCACCGGGGCCGAGCCCTCGACCCGGAGGATGCCCTTCCGCAGGAGCCTCGTGAAGAGCGCGCGGCACTCCTCCGGAGGCAGCGGCATGATGGCGATGATCTCCCCCACGCTGCTGAGGCTGTCCACGCGGCTGGCCAGGAACCCCTCGTTGGCGGAGAGGTTCGCGGTCATGAGCTGGTCGAGGCTCACCGCCAGGATCGGCACGTCGCCGTCCTGGGGGGGCGGAATCCGCGCGCCCTTCGCCTCCTCCACCTGGTCCATCAGCTTCTGGGCCTGGGCGAGGGAAGGCGCCTCCTTCAGCAGGGCGCCGAGGACGGCCTCGGCCTCCGCCAGCCGGCCCTCCTTGAGGTGCGCCTCCGCCTCGGCCAGGCGCGCCTGGGTCCGCTCGTTGGCGTGGCCGCCGGGGTCCACCACCGTGAGCATGCCCTTCTCGATCATCTCCATGAGGTGGTGGCTCACCTTGAAGTGGGACCAGCGCAGTTCCGCCGCGACCTCCTCCACCGTGCGCTGCCCGTCCACCTGGGAGAGGATGCTGGCGTCCACCGGGGCCAGCGGGAGGTACTCGGCGATCACCTCGCTGACGCCGTCCAGCACCGCGTCGGGCCCCTTGATGACGGACCGGATGCGCTGCCACTCGTCCCGCCGGCGCGTGCCCTCCAGCACGATGCCCGTGACCTCGAGGTTGAGGGCCGTGGCCTTGTCCGCGGGCGCCTCCCCGTCCATGAACTCGAAGTGCCCCGCGTTCCAGAGGAAGGCGTCATAGACGCTCTCCTCCACCTTCTGCTGGATGACCTGGCGGATCTCGTCCTCGGTGAGGAGCTGGCGGTTGACCAGGATGCGGCCCAGCAGCTGGTTCTCGTCCTCCTGGGCGGCCAGGGCGTCCCGGAGCTGGGCCTCGGTGATGCGGTTGAAGCTGAGGAGGAACTGCCCGAGGTACTCCCGGGGGTCCGAGGACCAGCAGCCGGAGATGCGCCCGTCGTGGAAGTCCACCTTCTTCCGGTGGACCACGCCGTTCAGGTGGAGCACCCCGGTCTTCCGGCCGACCGCCAGCCACTGGAAGATGTCTTCCAGCCCCATGGTGGCCAGCTCGCCCTTGATGCCCATTCGACTCCCGGGGGACGTCGGGTCCCCCCACGACTCTACCTCAATCCTCCCGGCGGCCGCGCCGCGCGGGCCTCAGAGGCCGGGCAGCAGCTCGCGGATGGCCTGGTTGAGGAGCGTGGGATGGTGCCGGGCCTGGAGGCCCTCGGGGTCGAGGAGGGCGTGGCCGTGGACCGGGGCGCCTTCCACTGCGGCCTCCCCGGGCCGCAATTCCGCGCCGCCCTCCTCGTCGTAGCGGTGGCGCACCGAGGGCGAGAGGGGCGTGGTGTTGGCGAGCACCGCGGCGAGCTTCACCTTCCCGTAGGCCTGGATGGCCCTCACGTGGTCGGCGAGGCCCAGGCCCGCGCTCTCCCCGGGTTCGGTCATCAGGTTGGCCACGTAGACGACGGGGGCGCGGGCCTGCCCGAGCATCTCCCGCAGGTCGGGGATCAGCAGGTTGGGGATGGTGCTGGTGTAGAGGCTGCCCGGGGCCAGGAGCACCAGGTCCGCCCGCAGGATGGCGAGCATGGCCTCGGGGAGGGGATCCGGCGCCTCGGGCTCGATCCAGATCCGCCGGATGGGCGCGGCGCAGGCGTTCACGGCGGTCTCCCCCGCGTACCGCGCGCCGCCCTCGTCCTCGGCGCAGAGGGTCACGGGCACGGTGGTGGAGGGATAGAGGCGGCCGACGGTGACGAGCACCGACGAGAGCTGGCGGATCGCCTGCACCCAGTCGCCGGTCAGGTCGGCGAGGGCGAGGAGCATGAGGTTGCCCAGGGCGTGGCCGCCCAGGGAACCCTCGCCCTTGAAGCGGTAGTTCAGCAGTTCGGAAAGGACCGACTCCTCCCGGGTCAGGGCCGCGAGGCAGTTCCGCAGGTCGCCGGGCGGGATGCCCCCCAGCTCGCTGCGCAGGCGGCCGCTGGAGCCGCCGTTGTCGGTGACGGTCACGATGCCCGTGAGGTGCCAGGGGTCCTTCGAGCGCCCGGCCTCCGGCTTCAGGGCCCGCAGCAGGGCCGCGAGGCCCGTGCCGCCGCCCAGGGTGACCACCCGCAGGGGGCGGTCGGGGTCCAGGCCGCGGGGCATGGCGGTTCGCCGGCCGTGTCGACCCTAGGTCTCGAAGGGCACGAAGGCGGCCTCGCGCCGGAAGGCGTCGAAGTCGGGCTCGAGCCGGTAGACGAAGCGCAGGTCGCCGTCGAGTGCCAGGGCCTGGGTCAGGCAGGCCGCGGCGGCCGCGCCGTCGCCGCCCTGGGCGTGGGCGAGGGCCTTGAGGTAGTGGAGGGCGGCCCGGTCCTTGTGGCTCTTGAGGGCCTTGTCCACCAGCTCGAGGGCCTCAGCGCTCTCGCGGCGGTTGAGGTGGAGCTGGGCCTGGAGCTCGACGGGATTCGCCGCGCCCTTGGCCGGGTGGGCCGCCTCGCAGACCTTCAGGTAGGTGTGGGCCGTGCGCTCCAGGCCCAGGTGGCGGGCCTCGGCGGCCTCCTTCATCAACTCCCGCAGGAGCGGCTCCGCCTCGGCGGGCTTCTTTCCGTCCACGAGCTGGATGGCCTTCGCCAGCTTGTCGCCCAGGGCCTTGGGCAGCGTGGAGGTGGCGGTGGACTTGGACTTGGTCGCCATTCGGGGTCCTCGGGGGAGAGGATTCGACTATACCTCAGTCCCCGCCCTTGAAGAGGGAGGACTCCCGGCCGAGCACCCGGGAGCTCTGCCAGGTCATGAGGGCCGCCAGGGCCACCGTCATGGCCAGGGCCACGCCGTATTCGAAGGCGTTGGCCTGCTGGCTGAAGAGCTTCCGGATGGCCAGGCTGATGTTGAGGATCGGCACGTAGGGCAGGAAGGCCATCTTCTCGATGCCCGGGGCCATGGAGAAGACGCCGAGGACGATCACGATGAAGATCCCCGGGGTGAGCGCGGTCTGGGCCTCCCGCGTCGTCTTCGCCTGCGTGCCCACGAGCATGACGATGGCCGTGAAGAAGAAGCCCAGGGGCACCAGGAGGAGGAAGGTGAGCAGGAAGGTGGACGGCGTCACCAGCCCCGACAGGCTTCCTGCGGCCGCGGCGGCGCCGCCCCTGGCCGCGGCCTCGGCGGCCTCGGCGACCTGGAACTCCCGGCCCATCCGCCCGATGCCGAAGGCCATGCTGGCCAGGCTCACCACCACCGTCAGCAGGCTGAGGGTGAAGAGGGCCAGCTGCTTGCCCAGGATGATCTGGATCCGCGGCACGCGGGTGGCCAGCAGGCTCAGCAGGGTGCCCCGCTCGCGCTCGCCGGCGCTCATGTAGGCGCCGTGCTGCATGGCGCCCGCGAACATCACGATCAGCAGCACGTAGGGCAGGAAGGAGCCCAGCATCTTCCGCATCTGGCGGCTGATGTCCCCGGCGTCCTTCGATTCGAGGCGCGTGGGCTTCGCGAGCAGTTCCGGGGCCTTGAGGGAGGACAGCCGGCCCTTCACCTCGGCCTCGTCGTAGTCCTTCAGCGCCTCCTTGAGGCGCTTCAGCGCGGTCCGCGAGGTCCCGGTGGACTCGTCGAACAGGGCCGAGACCCTGAAGGTCTCCATCCGGGCCTTCGCGTCCGCGGCCCCGGGGTCCACCTCGACCTGGAGGTCCACCTTCTCGGCCGTGACCGCCTGCAGGAAGTCCCCGTCGGGCCTGGGCACGATCTGGAACTTGGCCGGGTCGGCCTCCAGCCGCCCCCGCAGCGCGCCGCTCGGATCCAGGAGGACGATCCGGCTCGGCTTGCCTTCCCGCTCCCCCGCCTCCCGGATCGCCAGCTTGGCCATCATGGTCAGCAGCACGGGGTAGAGGACCAGGGGCATCACGAAGGTGAAGAACACCGTGCGCCGGTCCTTGAAGAACTCGATGAGCTCCTTCTTGAGGATGAGGAACGCGCCCTGCATCTCAGGCCCCCTTTCCGAAGGCGGCCGCCTCAGTCTCGGCGGCGAGCTGGAAGAAGACCTCGTCGAGGGTCGTCACGCCGCGCGACCTGAGCAGCTCCCTCGGGGGCGCGTCGCCGTGGAGCTTGCCGCCGTAGATGATGCCGACGCGGTCGCAGATCTGCTCCACCATGGGCATGACGTGGGTGCTCACCACGACCGCCCGGCCCTCGGACTTCATCACGCGCAGCAGGTCCAGCACGGTCTTGGCGGTCAGCACGTCGAGGCCGGTGGTGGGCTCGTCGAAGACGACGACCTTCGGGTCGTGGAGCAGGGCCCGGGCGATGCCGACCTTCTGCTTCTGGCCCGAGGAAAAGCCGTCCATCTTCACGTCGGCGAACTCAGTGAGGTGCAGCTTCTCCAGGAGGTGCAGCCCCCGCCGCTCCGCGACGACGGCGTCCACCCCCTGGAACTCGCCGAACATGCGCAGCAGCTCCCGGGGCGTGAAGCGCTCGTAGACGTTCATGTCCGTGGCGAGGTAGGCCACCGCGGCCCGGGAGCGGTCCGGCTCCCGCACGGCGTCGACGCCGCAGACCTCCAGGACGCCCTCGTCGGGCTTCATCAGGGAGGCGATCATGCGCAGCGTCGTGCTCTTGCCCGCGCCGTTGGGGCCCAGCAGGCCGTAGATCTCGCCGGGCCTCACCTCGAAGGAGATGCCCTGCACGGCGTCGATGCGCCGGGGCTTGCGGGTCTTGCGGTCCTTCACGGTGAAGGACTTGTGGATGTTCTCCAGACGGATCATGGGAGCCTCGCGGAGGGACCAGTCTAGGGGGCGGGCCCGGGCCTTCCGCCATGGCGTCGGCCGGACGCCGGGGCCGACCGGCGAACGGCCGCCGGAAGGGGGCCCAGCGGCGGCCTCAGCCCCGCAGGCCCAGGGCGAGCATGAGAGCGCCGGCGGCGATGCAGTAGGCCGCGAAGCCCAGCAGCCGCGGCTTCCGGGTGAAGCGGTCCAGCAGGCCGATGGCGAGGTAGCCGGCCGCGGCGCTCGCGGCGACGCCCACGAGGCAGGCCACGGCGGGGCTCACGTTCCCGCCGGGGAAGGCCAGCTCGGCGGGCAGGGGCTGGTGGCGCAGCAGGGGCTTGAGCAGGCCCCGGGTCTCCACCAGCGCCGCGGCGGCGATGGTGGGGATGCCCAGGAGGAAGCTGAAGCGCGCCGAGGCCGGCAGGGCGAGGCCGCGGAACACGCCCATGGCGATGGTGCTGCCGCTGCGGGAGAGTCCGAAGCCGCCGCCGAGGCCCTGGATGGCGCCCACGGCCAGGGCGTCCGCCGCCGTCAGCTCCTGCAGCTCCCGGCCGGGGCGCGCCTTGGCCAAGGCGTTCGCCGCCGCCAGCAGGCCCGCCGTGAGCAGCAGGCAGGCGCCGTAGATCCAGAGGTGCTCCTTGGCCACCTCCTTCACCGTCCGCGTCGCCAGGCCGAGGATCCCCGTGGGCACCATGGCCACCAGCAGCAGCAGGCCCAGCCGCCGCCCCTCCTCGTCCCGGCCCAGGAGCCCCCAGAGGACCTTCAGCAGCTCCCGGCGGAAGTACAGGAAGAGCGCCAGCAGCGTGCCCACGTGGAGGAGCACGTCGAAGGCCAGGGGCATGCCCCGCCCGATGAGCAGGTGCTCGGCGAGGGTCAGGTGGGCGGTGGACGACACCGGCAGGAACTCGGTGAGGCCCTGGATCAGGCCCAGGAGGATGGCATGCCACAGCTGCATGGAGGCTCCGGAATCCTCCAGCCTACCGTGTCACTTCGGGCGGACCTTCATGCCCTTCACCAGCTCGCCCTTCGCCACGCTCCCGCCGTCGGCGACGAAGTCCGTGAAGGCCATGGGCAGGCCCTCGGCGGCGCCGGGGAACTCCGCGCGGTCCTGGAGGTGGACGTGCAGGTGGGGCTCGGAGGTGTTGCCGCTGTTGCCGCAGAGGCCCAGGAGCTGCCCGGCCTTCACCTTGTCGCCGGGCTTCACCTTCACGCTGCCCTTCTGGAGGTGGGCCAGCAGGCTGAACTCGCCGTTCCCGTGGTCGATCACCACGTGGTTGCCCGCCGGGTTGCCCCCGGGCGTCGCGGGCGGCCCGGGCGGGATGTCCTCGGCGCCGTCGGAGGCCGAGGCCACGGTGCCGTCCGCCGGCGCCAGGATGCGCTGCCCCCAGGCGTAGTAGTCGGTCACGGCTTTCCCGTCCCCGCCGTGGCGCTTCCCGTCCTTCGTGACGAGAAGATCCATGGCGAAGCGCTGGGCGGCGTTGGCGGCATGGTGGTTCTGGGCCACCGTGCGGCCGCCCCACACCACGGTCCACTCGCCTTCGAAGGGGAGGCGGAAGGCGGTGCGGTTCACGTGGTCGAGGTGCCTCGAGGGCGCGGCCTCGGCCCTGGACCCCTTCGGCGGCCGCACGAGGAAGGTGCTCACGGTCCCGTCGGGCTCCAGGCCCCACACGATCTCGAAGGAGGAACCGACCGCCCCCTTCACGATCCGCTGGTAGAGGGTCGCGGTCCCCGCGGTTCCGGTGGCTTCGGACACCAGGTCCGGTGCGGGGCCGAGGGCCCGGACGACGTTCTGCTGGAAGGCCCGGAAGCCCTCCACGGTCTGGACCTTCGCCTTCAACGCCGGGGAGAGGCGCGCGAAGATCCGTTCCAGGTCCTTCCCCTCCAGGAAGGCGGCCGTGAGGGCCCGGCCTTCGGCTTTCACCGCCTCCTGGGGATCGACGGGATTCTGGGGCAGGACGGCGGAGATCCCCGCGGTGGCGAGGAGGGCGAGGCGGGCCAGGGTCATGGTCGGCTCCTACGAAGAACTTCGTTGAATCCTGGCCTACGGACGGGGAAGGTTCCCGGTTTATGGAATGCTTCCACCATGCGATCCCTCGACTTCCGCTCCGACACCGTCACGAAGCCCGGCCCCGGGATGCGGGCCGCCATGGCCGCCGCCGAAGTGGGCGACGACGTGCTGGAGGGCGATCCCACCCTGGCGCGCCTCGAGGCCCGGGTGGCGGAGCTGCTGGGGCTGGAGGCGGCCCTGTGGACGCCCACGGGCTGCATGGCCAACGCCCTCGCCATGCTCCTGCATCTCCAGCGCGGCGACCGCTTCCTCGCGCCCGCGCAGGCCCACGTCCTGGGCTCGGAGCTGGGCCAGGCCGCCTGGATGGCCGGCGGCATGCCCGAGGCGCTGCCCTGGGAGGGCGGCCCGGGCCGGCCCTCGGCGGCGCAGGTGGCGAAGGCCGCCGGGACTCCGGGGCCCTACTACGTGCTGCGCACGAGGCTGCTCTGCCTGGAGAACACCCACAATTTCGCCGGCGGATCCGTCACCCCCGTGGCCGAGCACCGCGCGCTGGTTTCCGCTGCCAAGGCCAAGGGCCTCGCGGTGCACCTGGACGGCGCGAGGCTCTGGCACGCGGCGGCGGCCCTGGGCTGCGGGCTCCCCGAGCTCGCCGAGGGCTGCGACACGGTGAGCGTCTGCCTCAGCAAGGGCCTCGGCGCGCCCATGGGCTCGCTCCTGGCGGGCTCGAAGGCCGCCATGGACGCAGCCCGGCGCCTGCGGAAGATGCTGGGGGGCGGTGTGCGCCAGGGCGGCGTGATGGGCGCCGCGGGGCTCGTGGCCCTGGACCACCTGCCGCGCCTCGGCGAGGACCACGCCAAGGCCAAGGCCCTGGCCGCGGGCCTGCGAGGCCTGGGCTTCGCCGCGCCGGAGCCGGAGACCAACATCCTGCTCGTCCCGGTGCCGGACACGGCGAAGGCCCTGGCGGTCCTCGAAGGCCTCGGCGTGCGGGTCCTGCCCGTGGGTCCGAGCCTGCGCTTCATCACCCACCGGGATCTCACCGACGCCGACGTCGCCGAGGCCCTGGCCCGCGTGGCGCCGGTGGCGGCGGGCATCCTGGCCGCCTGAGCCGGTCCGGTTTCCGAAGCGTCAAGCCTGGCTTGCCCCGCGGCGCGGACGGGCGAGGCTGGTGTCCAGCACTGGAAGGGAAGGGAGGACGCCATGACCTTCGAGATCTCGGAATCCCGCGCCATCCTCGCGCGCACACCGGGCCTGTTCCGGGCCTGGTTCACGGGCCTGCCGGAGGCGTGGCTGGTGGCCGACGAAGGCCCGGACACCTGGTCGTCCCGGGACGTGCTGGCCCACCTCGTCCACGGCGAGCGCACCGACTGGATCCCGCGGCTGCGGATGATCCTCGACGTCGGCGAGGCGGCGGCCTTCCCGCCCTTCCAGCGGGACGGCTTCCAGGACGAGGCCCGGGCCTGGCCCCTGGAGGAGCTGCTGAGGGCCTTCGAGGCCGAGCGCAGGGCGAGTCTCGCGGCCCTGGACGCGACGGGGCTCGGGGCGGCGGACCTGGACCGCCGGGGCCGCCACCCCGCCTTCGGCCCCGTGACGCTGCGGCAGCTCCTGGCCACCTGGGCGGTCCATGACCTCGGCCACATCGCCCAGGCGGCGCGGGTGATGGCCAGACGGTACCGGGAGGAGGTTGGCCCCTGGACCGAGTACCTGCCGGTGCTCACGCGGTAGGGGGGCACGCCAGGGCGCAGGCCCAGCAAATCCGCGCCCTGGCGGGCCCTGCTGACCACGGGTAAGCTGGAGTCTTCGCGCCGCGGAGGGCCTGTGCGGAAGTTCGACCTGGTGGTGGTGGGCGCCGGCATCTCGGCGGGCTCGCTGGTCTACAACCTGCTGAAGCAGGGCTTCACGGGCTCCATCCTGGTGGTCGAGCGGGGCGACAAGATCGCCTTCGGCCCGACCGCCTTCAGCGCCGGCGGCTTCCGCAACCTCTGGACGACGGAGATCAACCAGCAGCTCTGCACCAAGGCCATCGGCCTGCTGAAGACCTTCCAGGACGACATGGGGGTGAGCTGCGGCTACGACCCCTGCGGCTACCTGTTCACCTACTACGCGAAGGCCTGGGAGAAGATCCCCCAGGCCGCCGAGATCTGGTCGCGCAACGGCGTGAACTTCGATCTGCTCACGCCGGAACAGATCGAGGCCAGGATCCCGGGGATGACATGCGGGGTCGACCACATGGACGAGGAGGTCCGGGAGTTCCTGGGCTTCGAGCCCATCGTGGGCGGCGTCTTCGGCCGGGACTGCGGCAGCTTCGATCCCAGCCAGGCGGCGGTGGGCTACTTCGAGCGGGCCATGACGGACTACGCGGCGAAGCCGGTGCTGCAGCTCAACACGGAGGTCCTGAAGGTCACCTTCGAGGGCGCGAAGGCGAGCGGCGTGGTGCTCAAGGACGCGAACGGGACGGAGGAGACCGTCGAGGCGGGCATCGTCGCCTGCTGCACGGGCCCCTGGATCAACGAGCTGCTCAAGCGCAGCGGCCTGCCGGACGCGGACCTCTGCCCGGTCATCAGCCAGAAGCGGATGATGTTCATCACCGACTTCCCGGGCCATCCCCACGAGGATCCGCGCTGGAAGGAGATCCCGCTCACCATCATCGACCAGGGCATCTACTTCAAGCACGAGGCCGGCAACCTGATGATCGGCAAGGCCCGCAAGGACGCGCCCGACAGCTTCGACACCACCTTCGAGCCGGACTACTACCGGGACGAGGTGAACCTGCCCATGCAGGAGCGCATCCCCAGCACCGCCGTGTGCAAGCTCAAGTCCGGCTGGGGCAGCCTCTACGACACCAACTCCGCGGACCACAACGCCATCGTCGGCTGGCACGGCAACCATCCCGGCCTGCTGCTCCAGGTGGGCTACAGCGGCCACGGCGCCATGGAGAGCCCGGCGGTGGGCATCGCGCTGGCGGAACTGATCCTGACGGGCAAGTACCAGACCGTGGACTGCACGCCCCTGCGCTGGTCGCGCTTCGCCGAAGGCGCGCTGGTGCACGAGAAGATCGTCATCTGATGCCACGGTCCCGCTGATGTTCGAAAACTTCTCCCTCTCCGGCCTGCTCATCGGCTACACGGCGCTGCTCTTCTCCCTCTGCGTGCATGAGGCGAGCCACGCCACGTCCGCCTACTGGCTGGGCGACGACACCGCCAAGCGCCTGGGCCGCATGACGCTCAATCCGATCGCCCACATGGACCCCATCGGGACCTTCCTGTTCCCCCTCATCGGCATGTCCACGGGCATCCCCATGATCGGATGGGCCAAGCCGGTGCCCTACAACCCGCTGAACTTCGACCGGAAGTGGACCGTGCGGGGCGGCGGCGCGATCGTGAGCAGCGCCGGGCCGGTCTCGAACCTGATCCTGAGCTTCCTGTTCCTGACGCTGATGTGCCTCTCCTTGCGGGTGCTGGTCCCTGACGCGGAGGGCCGCGCCTCGCTGTTCATGGCGGGCCTGCGGGGCTACGAAGCCGTCTCGGCGCGGGTGAATGAGCCGGCCGCCCAGCTCCTCCTCTCCTTCGGAGGGACCCTCGTCCTCCTGAACATCGGCCTCGCCCTCTTCAACCTGCTCCCCGTGGGTCCCCTGGACGGCGCCGGCGTGCTGATCGGCCTCCTGCCACGGCGGATGGCCGACACCTTCGAGAAGTACCGCGGTCCGATGGGCCTCGTCCTCATGGTCCTCGTCTTCACGGGCGGCGCCCGCTACATCCTCGGCCCCCTCTTCAGCCTCGTCATCGGCTACGGCATCTTCCCCGTGGCCCGCATCCTCCTCGGACTCTGACCATGCAGCGCGTTCTCTCAGGCATCCAGCCCTCGGGCTCCCAGCACATCGGCCACCTCATCGGGGCCCTGGACAACTTCACGCGGCTGCAGGGGGAGGGCGAGGCCTTCTACATGATCGCGGACTGGCACGCGCTGACGTCGAAGTACGAAGCCGTGGAGGAGATCGGGCCGGCGACGGAGGAGCTGACGGCCACGTACCTCGCGGCAGGGCTGGATCCGGAGAAGGCGACGATCTTCGTGCAGAGCCTGGTGAAGGAGCACGCGGAGCTGCACCTGCTCTTCAGCATGATCACGCCGCTGTCCTGGCTGGAGCGGGTGCCCACCTACAAGGAGAAGCTCCAGAACGCCACGGCGGACCTGGGCAGCTACGGCTTCCTGGGCTACCCGCTGCTGCAGGCGGCGGACATCCTCGTCTACAAGGCCCACAAGGTGCCCGTGGGGGAGGACCAGCTCTTCCACCTGGAGCTCACCCGCGAGGTCGCCCGGCGCTTCCACTTCCTGTTCAAGGCCGAGATCTTTCCCGAGCCCCAGGCGGTGCTCACCAAGACGCCGAAGGTGCCCGGCCTGGACGGCCGCAAGATGTCGAAGAGCTACGGGAACTGCATCTACCTCCGCGACACGCCGGAGCAGATCCTCCACAAGTGCACCCGCGAAATGGCCAGCGATCCGGCCCGCGTGAAGCGCACCGATCCCGGCAACCCCGACATCTGCCCGGTCTTCGAGTTCCACAAGCTCTTCTCCAGCCCCGAGACCGTGGAGATGGTGAACATCGAGTGCCGCCGCGCCGGCATCGGCTGCTTCGACTGCAAGAAGAAGGTGGCCGAGGCCGTCACCGCCCACACCGAGCCCGTGCGGCAGGTCATCGAGGCGAAGCTGGCCAACCCCGGCGAGCTCCGCCAGGTCCTCCACGACGGCAGCGCCCGGGCCCGAACCGTGGCCGCCCAGACCATGGCCGAAGTCCGCGACGCCATGAAGATGCCGAGCTTCTGAGACCCAGGCCTGGCGCCGTTCCGGGATCAGAAATCCCCTTGCGGGCCGCGGCGATTCAGGTACACTTGCAGACGGTCTCTTAGCTCAGTTGGTTAGAGCAGCTGACTCTTAATCAGCGGGTCCAGGGTTCGAGTCCCTGAGAGACCACCAGTAGCCGCCCCCTTGGGCGGCTTTTTCGTTCAGCCTCCGGGACGCCCTACTTTTCCCCCGTCACCACCGGCAGCTTCGCCGCGCTCCACTCCTGGTAGCTGCCGTCGTACATGGCGGCGTCATAGCCCAGGTACTTCAGGAGGAAGTAGCCGTGGCTGGCCTGGAGGCCGACTTCGCAGTAGGTGACGACCTTGGTTCCGGGCTTGAGGCCCCGGGCGGCGAGGAGGGCGCGCAGCTTCTCCGCCGGCAGGAGCACGGGGTGCTCGTCGCTCTCCAGGGTGTCCTTCCAGTAGAGGTTCGCGGCGCCGGGCAGGTGGCCCGCCTGGAAGCGCGAGGCGGGCCGGGAGTCCACCAGCCGGCAGGACGGACCGCCGGGCGCATCCAGGGCCCTGCGGACCTCTTCCAGCGTGGCCCGCGCCTCCGGCCGCGCACGCGGCTCCAGCGAGGCCGGCGGGAAGGCCGGCAGGGCCTGGGTGACCGGGCGGTCCTCGGCGAGCCACTGCTCCACCCCGCCGTCCAGCAGCGCCGCGCGGTCCCCCAGGCCCAGGACGTCGAGGGTGAACCAGGCCCGGGCGGCGGTGGGCGGCCAGGCCGTGGTGTAGAGGACCACCCGGCTCTTCGCTGAGACGCCCAGCTCGCCGAAGGCCTTCGCCAGGCCCTCCACCGGCGGCAGCTCCGAGCCCAGCTTGCCCCCGTTCTCGATGAACTTGGCCGTGGCCAGGAAGCGCGCGCCGGGGATGTGGCCGCGCCGGTAGTCCGCGAAGGTGTCGGCCACGTGCAGCACCACGAGGTCCGGATCCTTGGCGTGGGCGGCGAGCCAGGCGGTGGAGACCAGCATGCCGCCGCGCACGGGAGGGACCGCGGACTGGGCGGCGCAGGGCAGGGCGGCCCAGCGCAGGACGGCCCAGCCCAGGACGGCGAGCCATCGACCGGGCGTGGCGCGGGGCATGGGACCTCCGAGAACGGAAGCCCAGCGTAGGCGCGAAGGCGCCGCGGCGCCAGCTTCCCCCTCCCGGAGTCCGTCCCGCCGCCCGTGATACAACGGACGCCAACCTCCGAGGCTTCCGTGACCCTGCCCGCCCGCCGCCGAGCCCTGCTCCTCGCGTCCCTGCCCGTGTCCCTCGCCGCCCAGAGCACGGGGCCCACCTCGGCGGACCTGCGGGGCACCGTCACCGCGGCCGGGCGCCCGGCCGCGGGCGCGGAGGTGCGGCTGCTGCGGGAGGCCACGGGCGAAGTCCGGACCGGACGGGCCGGCGCCGACGGCGGCTACGTGCTGCGGCTCCTTCCGCCCGGGCGCTACCGCCTGGAAGTGCGCGCGGCGGGCGGCGCCGCGTGGACGGCCCCGGTGCTCGACCTCGCCGTGGGCAGCACCGTCCAGGTGGACGCGCGCCTCGGGGACGCCGGCGCCCGCGTGGAAGTGGTCGCCCCGGGCGACCTCGCCGATCCCACCCGCACCATGGCCGCGGCGGTGGTGGGCCCCGAGCTCATCGCGGACCTGCCCATCAGCCGGCGCGCCTTCTCCGACTTCGCCCTCACCACCCCCGCGGTGGCCCTCAGCAACGCCCCCGTGAACGACGGCGCCCCCAGCTCGAAGCTCAGCGTCAACGGCATGCCCGCCCGGCAGAACAACTTCCTGCTGGACGGCCTGGACAACAACGACCTGGGGGGCGGCGCCCTCCGCTCGGGGCTCAGCCAGGAGGCCGTGCAGGAGTTCCAGGTGATCATCGGCGCCTACGGCGTCGAGTACGGCCGCGCCCTGGGCGGCATCGTGAACACGGTGACGAAGAGCGGGACGAACGCCTTCTCCGGTTCGGCCTTCTACTACCTGCGGCCCGGCAGCCTCGCCGCCGACCGGCCCGACCTGGACCTCCACCAATATGGCGCCACCGCCGGCGGGGCCATCCTCAAGGACCGGCTCTTCTACTTCGCGGCCTTCGAGCGCCTGCGGAAGACCGACGAGAACGACGTCGCCATCACGCCGGCGGTGGCCTCCGCGGTGCGGGCGGCGGGCTTCCGGCTCGAGACCGGCAAGCTGCCCTACGACGAGACGGCCTTCAACGTCCTCCTGCGCCTGGACTGGGTGCAGAGCCAGGCCAGCCGCTTCACCCTGCGCTACCTCTACAGCGGCGAGGAGGACGGCAACGCCGTGCGCTGGGGTGGCCTGGTGGCGAAGTCCGCGGGCGCCGAGCGGCGCACCGCCGATCGCACCCTGACCCTGAGCCACCAGTTCGTGGGCGAGCGCTTCGTCAACGAGGCGAAGCTGATGCGCAGCCGGCGCTCCTCCACCCTGGACAGCCTGGACGCCGACGGCACCGTCTTCGTGGAGATCCTGGGCGCCGCGAGCTTCGGCACCCAGCGGCTCTCGAACCAGTCCAGCGCGATCTCCTACACCCAGCTCGCCGACACCGTGACGGTGCTCCTCGGCGCCCACGCCCTGAAGGCCGGCTTCGACGCGCTCCGGGCGGACAACACGGCCACCGTGCCCCAGAACTTCTCGGGCCTCTACCGCTTCCAGGCCCTGGACCTCCGGCCCTTCAACGTGCCCCTCTACTTCCCCACCAGCCTCGACGCCTTCACGGCCCCGAACCCCTTCGGCGGAACCGGCTTCCCCGTGGCCTTCGTGCAGAGCTACGGGAACGCCCGCGCCTCCTACGCGTCCCGCAGCGAGGCGGCCTTCCTCCAGGACGAGTGGCAGGCCACGCCCACGCTGCTGGTCCGTGCCGGCCTGCGCTGGGAGCGCCAGGCCTTCCCGCCCTTTCCCGACACCGGGGACTACCGTGCCCTCCAGGCGCCACCGGCCGGGACCGTGCCGGGCCTCGGCCCCGTGCAGCTCCCCGCCGGCGCGCCCCTGGGCGGGCGCGACTACCCCGCCAACTTCCGCGTGACCCGGGACTGGACCTCGAGCCTGGTCTCGCCCCGGATCCACCTGAGCTGGCAGGCGACGCCCGCCCTGCGCGCCTACGGCGGCTGGGGGCGCTACAGCGGCCCGGTGAACCAGGGGCCGATCTATGGCATCCGCCTCTTCAACGGCCAGGACGTGAGGACGGTGATCCGCACCTTCATCGACCCGCCCCTGCAGAGCCCGATGATCACCTGGGCCAACGCCGACGGAGTGGCCCAGGGCCGCCGCTACGCCTCGCTCCCCGCGGGCCCCACCACCCTCGTCGTGCCGGGGGACGTGGCCATGCCGCGCATGGACATGGCCAGCGCGGGCCTGGAGTGGAACCCCTCGCCGGCCCACCAGGTCGTGCTCGAGGCCCTGCGGTCCCGCGGCCGGGGCTTCCTGAACGTGCGGGACGTGAACGCCTACGTGCTCTACCTCGACCCCGCGGTCTCCCCGGCCCCGATCCAGCGCCGCCCCGACCTGCGCTACAGCTCCCTGAACCGCGCCGACGGCTCCGGCGAGACTCGCCACGAGAGCCAGAGCCTCGCCTGGACCTGGAAGCCCGACGCGCGGACGCTGCTCAAGGCCAGCTACACCCACAGCCGCACCCGGGACAACTTCATCGACTGGACCGCCGACTTCACCCCCCAGGACACCTTCGATCCCGGGAGCGAGTGGGGACCCAGCGTCCAGGACCAGCGCCACCGCGTCCTCTGCAGCGGCGTCTGGCACAGCGGGGACCGCGCCAGCGCCTGGACCCGGGACTGGACCGTCGGCTGGATCGCCACGTGGGCCTCGGGCCGGCCCTACACGAAGCTCGCGGGCTACGACCGGAACTACGATGGCGACGGCACCTCGGACCGCCCGGAGGGCGTGGGCCGCAACTCCGAGACGCTGCCCTCCACCCGCCGCGTGGACGTCCGGGCGGGGCGCGGCTTCCGCCTCGGCGCGGCGCGGCTGGAGGCGACCCTGGAGGTCTTCAACGTGTTCAACTCCGGCGACGTGCTGGAGGTCCAGAACAACCTCGCGTCGGCCCAGCCGCCCTACGGCACGCCGGTGCGCTTCGCCGACCGCCGGCAGCTCCAGTTCGGCGTGAAGTACAGCTTCTGAGGCCGGGCCCGTGTGCTGCTTCTCCCCGGTCTCGCGGCCCCTGGGCTTCCTGGGGCGCCTCTTCCCCGCCAGGGTCCACGTCTCCGGGACGCGGATCTTCGCGCGGCTCGAGGGCGACCGGCAGTGGATCGTCTACAGCATGGAGCTGAGCGCCGCCGGGGAGGTGGCGATGATCCTGCCCGTGCCGGTGCCGCCGGGCGGTGGCGACGAGGCCCTGGGCTTCACCAGCCTCGAAGGCCGCGAGGGCTTCTTCGACGCCCTGGAATCCCTCTTCGCGGTGCCGCCCCCCGCCTCGCGGTCCCTGGGCTTCCAGGCCCCGCCCCAGGCCAAGGCCCGCCCGCGGCTGAAGGTCCACGCGGTGGGCGCCTTCGCGGCCTCCTACGTGCCGAGCCCCGCCGACTTCGACCGCCTGGATCCCCGCTTCCGCCTTCCGCGGGCCGTCTGGGAGGCGCTGGGCGGCTACGGCGACTACGGCTTCTCCGTCTTCCAGCTCCAGCCGGGCCGGAAGGCCCGCGTCCACCCCATGGCCTTCCGCTTCCTCACCCGGGATCCGTCGCGCCTCTTCCTGCCCACGGTGCACGTGCACGACGGGCGCGTGCGTCCGGAGGCCGCCTTCGACCACGACCTGTTCTACCAGGCGGCGGAGGGCGAGGCCGGCGACGAGGGCTCCCTCCTGCTCCCGGGTCCGGACCGGGACGGGATCGTGGCCGAGGGGCGGCCGGTGCGCCGGCGCCGCCTCCGGGGGCGCCTCCCGAACCGCGACACCTGGATCTCGCCCGGGTCGGGCCGGGCGGCGGCCTAGGCGGGCAGCGCCACCGGGAGGTACATCCGGGTCACGGAGGCCAAATCCGTGAAGCCCTCGGCCCGCATCCAGGCCTCGGCCTGCGCCACCTGGTCCAAGCCCACCGGGCCGCCCAGCATGAGGCCCCGGGCGCGCCGGCAGGTGGCGGCGTGCAGGCCCATCTGCTGGCTGTCGTAGAGCTCCACCGCCCGGAGCAGCAGGGTGAGGGCCTCGTCCCGGCGGCCCTGGACCCAGGCCAGGCCGCCCTCGTTGCGCAGGCCCGCGGCGGTGGCGAAGGGCAGCCCCTCCTTCGCCAGCCGTCGGTGGAGGCCCCGGGCCCGCGCGGCCGCGCGGGCGTCCCCCCGGGCGGCCAGGGCCAGGTCCACCCGGGCGTCGAGCTCGAGGATCGCCGCGCGCATGGCCTGGATGGAGAGCAGGAAGGAGTGCTTCAGGGGCCGGCGGCAGCCGTCCAGGAAGGCCCGGGCCTCCCCGGGACGGTCCATGTAGAGCAGGACGTCGCCGCGGTTGGTCAGGTGGTTGTAGTGGGAGGAGAGGAAGGCGCCCCCGGGCAGGAGGGCGATGCCTTCGTCCACCTCCTGCAGCGCCGCGGCGGGCTGGTCCTCCCGGAGCAGCAGCCGGCTGCCGAAGACGATGCGCAGGTTGGCCTCCATGAGCAGGTCGCCCTGGTGCCGCGCCGCCTGGAGCAGCTCGTAGTAGCGCCGGGCGACGGCGCGGTAGTCGCCGATGATGCTGCGGGACCAGAGGCCGTAGAGCTGGGCCACGTGGAACTCGTAGGAGGCGCCGGTCACCAGCATGGCCTCGCCCTTCTCGAGGGCCTCCGCGGAGGCCTGCCAGCGCCCGGTCTGCAGCGCCGCGAGGCCCGCGCTGATGGCCGCCCGCGCCAGGGCGTCGGGGGTCCCGATGCGCTCGGCCAGCGAGGTGGTCATGGCCTGCAGGGCCGCCACCTCCGCCGCGGCCTTGACGCCCTTGGTGCTGGTCATGGTGGTCTCGTGGGCCAGGCCCTGGAGGATGTGCTGGGGCTCGCCCAGGTCCAGGGCCAGGCGCAGCTCCCGGGCCGTGAGGTCCGCGGCGCGGAAGATGTCGTAGGGGCCGAGGCCGTGGGCCACGGTCCACAGGATGTCCAGGCGCTCCAGGGCCTCGGCGGGGATCTCCTCGGGCGGCCGCAGCCGGAAGGCGTAGCCCCGCAGCTTCAGGCGCAGTCGCGAGGCGAGCAGGGAGAGGATGGAGGCGAGGCGCCCCTCGGGGATGGAGGCCCCCGCCCAGGCCAGGAGCTCCCGGCTGATGGTGAGGGCGCGCCCGAGGTGGCCGCAGTTGAAGAGCTCCTCCGCCGCCCGGCGGCGCAGGCGGCGGGCCTCGGCGGGATCGAGGCCCGGGGCCCCGGCGGCCTCCAGGAAGACGTCCGCGGCCTTCGGGCACTGCCCGGCATGGCTGAGGGCCTCGGCCATGGCGAGGCGGAGGGCGGGGACCTCCGGGTCGCCGGCCTCCCGCAGGGCGATGGACCGCTCGTAGAAGCTGGCGGCCCGCTCGAAGGCCAGGGCGGCCTCGGCCTCGGCGGCGGCCCGGGCGGTGTAGATGGCGGCGCGGTCCCGCTGCCCCGCCGCCTCGTAGTGGTAGGCGAGGGCCTGGGCGTCGGGCCGGCTGGACTGCTCCACCGCGGCGGCGAGGCTGAGGTGGCTGGCGCGGGTCTCCTCCGGCGCGAGGCTGGCGGCGACGGTCTCCCGCACGCGGTCGTGGTAGGCCTCGAGGATGCGGCGGCCCGGGACGCCCCGGACGCGCGCCAGCCTCGCGGTGCGCAGGGGCGCGAAGGGATCGGCTCCGCTGGGGTCCACCGCCGCCGCGCGGCGGAGGGTCTCCCACTCCAGGGGATAGCCCGCCACCGCCAGGAGGCGGAGCAGGTCCCGGCTCCGGGGCGGAAGGGCGGCCACCCGGGCCATCAGGGCGCGCTCGAAGACGGGCCGGGCGTCCTCGGCGGGCTCCGCGGCGTCCAGCGCCCCGGCGCGGGCCAGCTCGCCGATGAACAGGGGGTTGCCGCCCGCCTCCCGGACGATGGCCTCGGCGCGGGCGGGGTCGTCCACGAGGCTGCGGGCGAGGGCCTCGGCGCTCTCGAGGCTGAGCTGGGCCAGGTTCACCTCGGCGAGGTGGGGATCCTGGGCGCGCAGCTCCGGCAGCAGCTCGGCGAGGACCGGGGCGGTCTCCGCCTCCTCGCTCCGGTAGCAGAGCACCATGAGCAGACGGGGGGCGTCCGGGGGGCGGACCAGCTCGAGGAGCAGGGCCGCGCTGTCCAGGTCGCCCCAGTGGAGGTCGTCCACCACCAGCACGAGGGGACGGGACTCGCCGAGGCGGGCCAGCAGCTCGCGCAGGGCGCCGAAGGCCCGCCGCCGCAGCTCCTGGGGATCGCGGATCTCGGGCACCCGCGCCTGGGCCCGGGCCACGGGGCCCACCTGCTGCAGCACGGGGAAGAGCTTGGCGAGGGCCTGGATGTGGCGGGGCAGCAGGGCCTCGACCTCCGGGGCCGGGAGGAAGCGCAGCACCTGGCTGAGGGCGTCGATGAGGCCGTCCACCGCCTTGAAGGGCACGCTCTCCTGCTCGTAGCAGCGGCCGAAGAGGAGCATGGCGCGGGGGTGGTCCTGCTGGAGGCCGCGCAGGAAGCGGCGCACCAGGAAGGTCTTGCCCAGGCCGGAGCTGCCATGGACCAGCACGGTGCGGCCGTGGCCGCCCTCCAGGGCGTCGAAGGCCTCCCGCAGGGCGGCCATCTCGCCGTCCCGGCCCACCAGGAGCCGCCGCTGGGGCGCGGGGTCCAGCTCCTGGGCGGCGGCCCGGCCGAGGCGGGCGCGGATCTCCGAGACGTCCGGGCGCAGGTGGGGGCCCCGGCGCAGGAGGGCCATGGCCAGCTCGGCGAGGTCATCGGGCACGCCCGGGGCCAGGTCCCGGACGTGGGGGGGATCCATCTCGTTCTTGGCCTGGATGATCTCCATGGGCGTGCCCTGGAAGGGGAGGCGCCCGCTGAGGGACTCGTAGAGCATCACCCCCACGCTGTACCAGTCGCTGGCCTCGGTGGCGACGCCGGTGGCGCCCTGCTCGGGGGCCATGTGGCTGGGCGTGCCCACCAGCTTGGGCGGCAGGCCCAGGGCCCACATGTCCTGGGGGGCGAGGTCCAGGACGAGGCCGAAGTCGAGAATCACGACGCGGCCGTCGGTGGTGACGAGCACGTTGTTGCTCTTCAGGTCGCGGTGGAGCTTGCCGGCGCCGTGCAGCGCCGCGACGCCCTCCACGAGCTGGCCCAGGGCCCCCCGCAGGCGCTCGGGATCCCCCACGGGCTTCCCCGGGCCGGTGACGGGGACGTTCAGGGTGCGGTCCGAGTCCGAGAGCCAGGTGGCCATGTCCTCGGCCTGGAGCATGGACTGGTCCTGGCTGGACTGGATGTTCAGGAGGCGGCCCGGCAGGCCTTCCGCCACGGTGCGGTGGCGGCTGGTTCGGCTGCCCCGGGGCGTCCGCGCCTCCTCGCGCACCCAGGCGGCGAAGGGCTGGCCGTCCACCAGCTCCATGGTGAAGTAGGCGCGGCCCTCCTCGGCGAAGAGCTCGAGGAGGCCCACCAGGTTGGGGTGGCTGAGGTCCGCCAGGGCCCGGAACTCCCGCTTGAACTGCAGCAGGGCCTCGGGGCCCATGTGGGTGAGGGTCTTGAGGGCCACCACGCCCTGGCGGTGGTGGTCGAAGGCCTCGAAGACCATGCCGAAGGAGCCCGATCCGATGCTGCGCCGGATCAGGAGCCGGTCGGTTCCCTGGAAGCCTTCAGAGGTCATGGTTGCCGCATACCAGACTAATCGAATCCCCTTCGCGTATGCTGGCTCCACAACCCATCTTCGAGGCGCCCATGGACGATCCGTCCTCCAAGGACCGGCTGATGACAGCCCTTTTCCTGCTGCTCTTCCTCGCGGGCGCGGCGGTGCACATCCTCCAGGCCGCGGGGCAGGGGGAGCGCCTCGGGGTGGTGACGGGGAGCCTGATCTTCGGGCTCCTGGCCCTGTCCCACGCCTGGTACCTGCTCGGCTGGAGGACGGCGGCGGCGATGTTCGGCTTCGTCTACGGGGCGAGCTGGACCGCGCAGACGCTGGCCATCGCCACGCACCTGGCGACGCCCTACGCCTACACGGAGGCGCTGGGGCCGCGCATCGGGCTGGTGCCGTTCACGGTGCCGCTCACGTGGTTCACGATGTTCTACTTCAGCACGGTGATCGCGAACCTCATCGGGGAGGGCAAGCCCTCCCCGACGATCCAGAAGGGCTGGTGGGTGGCCTGCATGGCCTTCCTCACGGCGCTGGTGGTCACCGCCTGGGACCTGGCGATGCACCCCTGGCTGCTGCTCCAGCAGAAGGCCTGGGTGTGGAAGTACCCGGGGCCCTACTTCGGCATCCCCTTCGCGGCCTTCCTCGCGGGCCTCCAGACGGCCTTCATCATCTCCGTGGTCTGGCGGCTCATCGAGACTTCCCTGCCGGACCCGCCGCCGGACCGGCTGACGCGCCTGGCCACCGCGGTCCCGGTGCTCGCCTACGGGGTGCTGGCGCTGCCCTTCGTCTTCGTGGGGACGCCGGAGGCGACCCGCATCCTCACGCCCTTCTCCATGGGCATCCCGGTGCTCGCGGCCCTGGGCCGCCTGACCCAGATGCCGCAGCCCCTTTCCTTCCCGGAGCCCGAGCCGTGAGCGACGCGACGACGACCCGTTCCCTCAAGGCCGACCTGCTCCTCACCCTCGTGGTGGGGCTCTTCCTGGTCCACGTGCTCTTCCACGGCGTGCAGGTGGCCACGGGGGCGCGCCTGCCCTTCGACCAGATGACGGTCTTCTTCAGCCTCTTCGTCATCAGCCACGCCTGCTTCATGCTGGGCTGGAAGCGGGCGCTGGCCTTCTTCGCCGCCACGGCCCTCATCGGCTTCTGCTTCGAGTTCGCCGGGGTGAAGACCGGGGCGATCTTCGGGCGCTACGTCTACACCGACGTGCTGGGCTGGAAGATCCTCGGCACGGTGTCGTGGCCCATCCCGCTGGCCTACTTCATGGTCCTCTACCCGGCGACGATGATGGCCAACCTCATCCTCCACGGCTCGGTGGTCACGGAGGAGCTGCCCCTCTGGGGCTCGCTCTACGCCGCGCTGCTCGCGGCCCTGGCCATGAGCGCGTGGGACCTCAGCATGGACCCCTACATGGCCGGCGAGCAGAAGGCCTGGATCTGGCTGGACGGCGGCCCCTACTTCAACATCCCCATCCAGAACTTCGTCGGCTGGGTGGCCACCACCTTCACCGCCGGCCTGGCCTACCGCGTCATCGAGCACAAGATCCCGTTGAAGCCCATCGGCCAGATGAAGCCCTGGATCGTGATCCTGCCCCTGCTCTGCTACGGCGTCCTCATCGTCGGCGACTTCGCGCTGGGCTTCCCCGAAGCCACCAAGGTGATCCCGCCCTTCGTCATGGGCATCGCGCTGGTCGCGTCGCTCATGCGGATGTTCACGCCGGCGGAGGGGGCGGGGCAATCCCATGATTGAGGAGGCCCGGACCGGCCAACCCTTCGACTCGGGCCACCGGGCCACCGCATTCCAGGGAGGATAGGACGATGAGAACGCTGCGTGTGCTGGCAACCGCGACCGCCGTGCTGGGGACGGGCGCGCTCGTGGGGGCCTCCCTCTACGATGCCGTCGTCCTCGCGCCGAACCTCCAGCAGGGCCCCGAGGCTCTCGAACACGGCCGCCTCTTCATGACCGCCGCGACTCCGGCAAACCTCTTCCGGGTCCTGTCCCCCCTCACCCAGATCCTGCTGCTCCTGGCCCTGGTGGCGAACTGGAAGGACCGGGCCTGCCGATGGGCCCTCATCGCCGGGCTGGGCGCCCTGGTCGCCACCGACGCGCTCACCTTCGCCTTCCACTACCCGCGGCTTCGCCTGATGTTCACCTCGCCCTTGTCGGAGGCTCCGGATGCCGTGGCGAGGGCCGCTCGGGAGTGGGCCGGCGCCAACCTGGTCCGGGTCGCCCTGGTGCTCGCCTCCTGGTCCGGGGCAACCTACAGCCTGTTCAGGATCGCGCCCGCGGACCGTGGCGCAGCCGGCGCCTAGCCTGACCGGGCCGCGCAAGGGCCGGGACCTCCCCCTACCGCATCGCCTCCATCGGGCTCAGCCGCGAGGCCTTGAAGGCCGGATACAGCCCGAACACGAGGGCGAGGCCGAGGGCGACGGCCCAGGCGACGATCAGGCCGATGGGGTTCACGATGAGGCCGTAGGGGAAGTTCTCGCTGAGCGCCCGGCAGAGCGCCGCGCCGCCGAGGGTTCCGGCGAGGGCGCCCAGCGCGGCGAGGACGAGGCTCTCCAGCAGGAACTGGATGAAGATCTCCTGGTCGCTGGCGCCGAGGGCCTTGCGCAGGCCGATCTCGAAGCGGCGGTCGCTGAAGCTGATGAGCATGACGCTGAGCACGCCCACGCCGCCCACGAGGAGCACCGTGCCCGCGAGGCTGAGGAGCACCACGCGCCAGCCGAAGATCTGCTCCAGGAAGTTGGCCCAGCTCTTCGCGGCCTCCTGGTCCAGGTCCAGGACCTCCACGTCCTCGATGCCGTGGTGGGCCTGCTTGGCGCGGCCCAGCATCATGGCGCTGACCTCCTCCATGTCCCGCTTGGCGTTCAGCTTCACCGCGATCTGGTCCAGCTTGTGGCCGGGCTCCAGGCGGTCCATGTAGGCCTCGAGCGGCACCAGGATCCCGTTGGAGTCGATCCAGGTGTCCTCGCTGATGATGTTGATGGGGGCCAGCACGCCCACGATGCGGAAGGGCTGGCCGTCCAGCACCACGTTGCGCCCGATGGGGTCCGAGCCGCCGGTCAGCGCGTTGGCCACGCTTCCGCTCACCACCGCCACCGCCGAGCGGCGGCGCGTGTCGTCCTCGGTGAGGCCCCGGCCGAGGGCCACGGGCCGGTTCATGTAGCGCGAGTACTCGTGGGTGACGCCCACCGCGAAGAAGCGCTCGCTGCCGCCCAGGGTGCGCACCGTCAGCGGCTTCCGGGCCCGGGGCAGGAAGGCCATCACCTTCGGGTCCGGCGCCGTCAGCCGGCTCAGGTCTTCGAAGCGCAGGCCGGGGCTCATGGCGAAGCGCTTCTGCTCCTCCCCGGTCTCCGGCGCCTTCGGCGCCACCATCACGGTTCCGTCCCAGCTCATGCCCGCGAAGCCCGTGCCGATCTTGTCCATGACGCCGTCCATCACCGACGTCATCACCACCAGGGCGAAGACGCCCAGCATGAGCAGCGTGAGCGTGAGCATCGAGCGCAGCTTGTGGCTCCAGAGCTCCACGAGGCCGGTGCGGACGACCTCCCAGACCAGGGCCAGGCGGGCCGCCACGGAGCGACGGGCCATCTTCGGCGCGGGCGCGGGCTCGGCCTCGCCCAGCAGCGAGGGGCCAGGGGCGGAAAGGATGGAGGTCGGCTCATTCATAGCGCAAGGCCTCCAAGGGGCCCCGTCCGCGATCGAGCGGAGCGAGGAGCGGGAGGACAGGACTTGATGTCCTGTCCGATCCGGGGGTGGTCGGCGGAGCCGGGATCTGGAACGCGCTATTCATAGCGAAGCGCCTCCATGGGACTTAAACGCGAAGCCTTCCAGGCGGGGAAGAGGGCGAAGACGAAGCCGAACATCGAGGCCAGCACCGTGGCCCAGAGGAAGCTCCCGGGCTGCATGAACAGCGGGATGCCGAGGAACCAGGTGATGAACTTGGAGAAGCCGATGCCCAGGAAGAGCCCCACGAAGCTGCCCAGCAGCGTCAGCACCAGGGCCTCCGTCATGAACTCCTTGAAGACCTCCCGGCCCGAGGCGCCGATCGCCATCTTCACGCCCACCTCGCGGACCCGCTCCTTCAGGCTGGCCATCTGGATGTTCACGTTCACCAGGCCGCCGCCCAGGAGGCTGAGCACCCCCGAGAGCATGAAGATGATGTTGTAGACGTCGCCCTGGCTGCGGTTGCGGCGCACCCGGGCCGCGACGTCGTCCAGCCGGAAGTCGTCCTGCTGGCGGTGGTTCGCCTTCAGCACCGCGCCCAGATCCCTCGCGAAGACCTCCATGGCGTTCAGGTCCGGGACCTTGAAGGTCACCCGGTCCATGCGCCGGTAGGCGTCGCCCTGCATGCGCCGGGCCACCAGGGCGGCGGGGACCGCGAGGATGCGGTTCTGCCGTCGGAACTGGTTGCGCTGCCCGGGCTGCCTGCGGAAGAAGAAGACCCGCTCCTTGAAGGTGCCGATGACGGTGACCGGCACGTCGCCCACCAGGATGGACTTGCCCACCGCGTCGCCGTTGGGGAAGAAGACGGACAGCACCTCGGTGCCCAGCACGGCCACCGGGGCGCCCGCGCGCAGCTCCTCGGCGGAGAAGCCCCGTCCGCTGGCGATCTCGTAGCCGTTGGTGGGGATGAAGTCCGCCGCCACGCCCGTGACCATGCGCTCCTGCTCCGTGTGCTCGGAACGCACCCGGGCCCGCGCGTTGCGCTGGACGCTGACGCCCTTCACGGCGCCCTTGGAGGCTTCGCTCCCCTCCTCGGCGTCCAGTTCCCGGAGGCCCAGGTTCGCCTGCTGCAGGGCGGTGGGCTGGCCCTCGGTGGCCAGGGCCCTGGGCTGGACGTTCAGCTTGTCCAGCCCGCCCATCTTCACGAACATCTCATCCGCGCGCCGGCGCTGGCTGTCGGAGATGGAGAAGCCCCCCAGCACTGAGGCCACGCCCAGCATCACGCCCAGGGCCTGCAGCGTGCTCCGGCCCAGGTTCTCCTTCACCTCGGTGAAGGCCGAATGGAGGCGTTCCCTGAAGGCGCCGTTGAACATGGCTAGGCCGCTCCCTCGACGGTGGTGGCCACCAGCCCGTCCCGGATCTCCACCCGGCGCTGGGCCTGGGCGGCGATGGAGGGGTCGTGGGTCACCAGCAGCACGGTGTTGCCGCTCGCGTGGAGCTCCCGGAAGAGCTGCAGCACCTCGGCGCCGGTCTTCGAGTCCAGGGCGCCCGTGGGCTCGTCCGCCAGGAGCATCTTCGGGTGGTTGGCGAGGGCGCGGGCGATGGCCACGCGCTGCTTCTGGCCGCCGCTGAGGTTCGCCGGGAGCATCTTCGCCTTGTCGGCGATGCCCACCTTCTCCAGGAGGGCCATGGCCCGCTCGCGCCGCTCCCGACCGCCCACGCCCGCGTAGAGCATGGGCAGCTCCACGTTGCGCACGATGCTGGCCTTGGGCAGCAGGTTGTAGCTCTGGAACACGAAGCCGATCTTCTCGTTGCGGATGGCCGCCAGCTCCGCGCCCGCCAGGCCCTGGACCTCGTGGCCGTCCAGCGCGTAGGTGCCGCTGGTGGGGGAGTCCAGGCAGCCCAGGATGGCCATGAGCGTGGACTTGCCCGAGCCCGACGGCCCGATCAGCGCCACGAACTCCCCGGGCTCGACCGTCAGGTCGATCCCCCGCAGCGCATGCACCGCGGCGTCCTTCGTGCCGTAGGTCTTCGTGAGGCCTGTGGTCTGGATGACAGGGTTCATCGCGGACTCCAGCTATTCTTGACGGGGTGGGTCGTTGCTTCGGGGCGGCCGGACGTCGGGGCCGGGCTTCGCCCGGGCACGACGTGGGGAGCACGAGGGGGACGGAGAGCGAGCAAAGCGAGCGCGCGGTCCCCCTCGTCCTTAGTTGTTCTCGTCGTCCTTCTCGACCTTCTTGCGGGTCGGGTCCTCGAGGGCCACCTGGTCGCCGGGCTGGATCCCGGAGAGGACCTCGACCCGCTCCAGGGTGGCGATGCCGGCCTTCACGTCCACGCGCTCGAAGTAGTCCTGCCAGTGGTCGCTCAGCCAGACGAACTTGCCGCGGCCGGTGAGCCCCTCCTTCGCGGCCTTCAGGAGCTCGGGCTTGAGGTCCTTCTTCAGGCGGTAGACCACGGTCTGGCCGTCCTTGCGCTGCAGCGCCTCCAGGGGCACCGAGACGGCCTTCGCGCGCTTCTCGCCGAGGATCTCCACGTTGGCGCTCATGCCCGTGCGGAAGGCCTCGCCCAGCTCGTCGAGCTGCACCTCCACCTCGAAGACCTTGATCTTGTCCACCAGCTTCGCCGCCGGGGCCACGAAGCGCACCTTGCCGGTGAAGGACCGCTGGGGATAGGCGTCGAGGGTCACGCGCACGGGCTGGCCCACGGCCACCTTGGCGATGTCCACCTCGTTGAGGTTGACGCGGACGATCAGGCTCTTCAGGTCGGCCACCGTGAAGACCACGGTGCCGGCGTTGAAGCTCGAGACGCCGCTGGTGATGGTGTCGCCCAGCTCCACGCCCTTCTTGATGACCACGCCGTTCATGGGCGAGGTGACCCGGGCCCGCTGACTGGCGGCGTTGCCGCTGATGGGGATGCCCCGGTCCTCGACGATCTGGTAGCGCATCTGCGCGGACTTGAAGGACTCCTCGGCGAGGTCGCGCTTGGTCTTGGCGTCCCGGTGCTGCTGCTCGCTGATGAGCCCGGCCTGGAAGAGGGCCTTCTGCTGGGCGTACTCGCGCTCGGCGTTCTGGAAGGTGAGCTTCGACTGGCTCAGGCTGCCCTGCACGTCGCTGAGGCTCTGGGCCTGGGTGACGTCGGGCTCCACCTCGGCGAGCACCTCGCCGGCGTGCACCAGGGCGCCCTCGCGGACCTTCAGGCCCACGACGCGGCCGCTCACCGAGCTCTTCACGTCCACCTTGGTGACGGGGTCCACCACGCCCACCTCGCGGACGCTCACCTGGAGGTCCTCCGCCTGCGTCTTGCCCAGGCGGAAGGGGGTCTGGGCCTCGGCCTTCTTCGTGTCCTTGTCGCCGCCCCGGGCCGTCATGACGCCACCGACAATGACGACGCCCACCGCACCCATGGCCAACCAGCGCTTGTTCATGGATAACCCCCGCTTGTGAAAGACTCCGAGCCTGTCGGACGTGCTGGAAACGCTACGGGCCCCAGGCTGGGGCCGTTTAGGGCCGGCGGCCGGGGAGATCGGCCGGATCGTCCCCGCCCCCGGCCAACCGCCCCACCGGACCGGCGAATGGCCCCGGCCGGCTAACCGTCCGCCCTGCTCCCCCGTACCCGATCCGGATCTTTGCGGGAGGGCCCATGCCGGGTTTGTGGCTCGTGTGCGCGCTGGGGGCCGGTCTTGCCACGCCCCTCCCGGGGACCCCGGCGCGGGCCTTATCCCGTCCCCTCGTTTTTGTGGACGTCGCGGTCCTGCCCATGGATGCCGAGCGCCGCCTGGAGCACCAGGTGGTGGTGGTGCGGGACGGACGCATCGCGCGGGTCGGTCCCCTGGGCACCGTGAAGGTCCCGAAGGGCGCCCTGCGCGTTCCCGGCGCCGGCCGCACCCTGCTGCCCGGCCTCACCGACACCCACGTCCACCTCGCCAGCCCCACGGAGCTGCCCCTCTACCTCGCCCACGGCGTCACCACCGTCTTCAACCTCAACGGCCGCCCGGCCCACCTCGCCTGGCGCAAGGCCGTGGCCGAGGGGCGCCTGGCCGGTCCCCGCATCCTCAGCGCCGGGCCCACCTTCGCCGAGGCCCTGAGCCCTGCGGCTGCGGTGGCGAAGGTGGACGCCATCGCCGACGCCGGCTACGACGCCGTGAAGGTCTACAACCAGGTCGGCCGGGAGGAATATCCCGCCCTCATCGCCGCGGCGAAGCGCCGGGGGCTGCTGCTCATGGGGCACGTCCCCCGCAAGCCCGGCTTCGAGGCCGCCCTGCAGGCTGGGCAGTCCATCGCCCACGCCGAGGAACTGGTCTACACGGCCTTCAATCCCGGGGTCGAGGACACCTTCGGGATGAAGGCCCTGGCCGAGGGCCGGCTCCCTGACGTGGCGCGCAAGGTGGCGGCCTCGGGGGTCTCCGTCACCTGCACCCTCACCTGCTTCCACGACATCGTGCGCCAGGCCACGGACCTCGGGACCTTCCTGAAGAACCCCGACCTCGGCACCCTGCCGCCCTGGGTCCGGGCCCGCCTCGAGCCGGGGCGCAACCGGTACCACGGCCGCTACACGGCGGAAGAGACGGCCTTCCTGAAGGCGGCCTACCCGTTCCAGCTGAAGCTGGCCAAGGCCCTGTCCGACGCGGGCGTGCCCCTGATGACGGGAACGGACGCCGCCAGCATCGGCCCGGTTGCCGGCGCCTCGGTCCACCAGGAACTGGAGGAATTCGTCGCCGCCGGCTTGACGCCCTACCAGGCCCTGCGGGCCTCCACCACCGCGCCGGCAGCCTATTTCCATCGGCCCGGCGAGCGCGGCACCGTGGAGCCCGGGCAACGGGCGGACCTGATCCTCGTCGAAGGCGACCCCCTGAAGGACGTCCGGGCCACCCGGGCCCTCGCCGGCGTCGTGTACGCCGGACATTGGCGGGACGCGAAGGGCCTCGCGGCCTGGAAGGCCGGCGCTCCGGCGGCCCATGTGGCCCTGCGGCAGGGGCTGGCCCGTGCCTTCGAGTCCGATCCCGTCGCGGGCCTCCAGCGCCTGTCCAAGGCGGACCCGGACGCCCTCCTCACCGGGGACCTCCTCGCGGAGTGGATGGGGCGCCGGGACGGGGAAGCCTACAACCGGCTCATGGACCGGCTTCGGGTGGAGGCGCCGTCCTCCTTCCTGGCCTCCGAGGCCGCGGCGAACGACCTGGGCTACGCCCTCCTCGGGCGCAAGGCCTTCCCCGAGGCGCTGGCGGTGTTCCGGCGCGTCTGCCAGGACTTCCCCCGGTCGGCCAACGCCGAGGACTCCCTCGCCGAGGCCCTGGCGGCGTCCGGCGACCTGTCCGGGGGCCGCGCCCACTACCGCCGCGCCCTTGAGCTCGATCCGGCCTACGCCAACGCCGAGGGGGCGCGGACGTGGCTCCGGGAGCACCCGGAGTAGGCGCTCAGGCCCCGAACACGCCCTCCAGCAGGGTGGAGGGATCGGGCATGGGGGCCGCCAGGGCCCGCTCGGCGTCGGCGGCGAGGCGCGCCTCCAGGCGCCGGGGCAGGTCCGGGTCCACGATCCAGCCCTGCCCGGCCATCCAGGCCTCGAAGCGGGGCAGGGGGTCCTTCGCGCACCAGCCTTCCAGCTCCGCGGGATCCACGTAGCGCTGGTCGTCGTGCTCGGCGTGCCCCTTGAGGCGGTAGGTCTCGCAGACCAGGAAGACCGGGCCCTCTCCGGCCAGGCACGTGGTGCGGGCCTCGGAGGCGGCTTCGAAGACGGCGGCGGCGTCGTTGCCGTCCACCACCATCGTGGTGGCGCCCTGGCCGCGGTCCTGCATCCGTCCCTTCATCTGCTTCTCCGGCGGCGTGCTGTAGGCCCAGCCGTTGGCCTCGCCCACCACGATGAGGGGCAGCTTCTGCACCACGGCGAAGTTGAGCCCTTCGCTGAAGGCGCCGGTGGAGGAGCCGCCATCGCCGATCCAGGTCATCACCACCCGCTGCTGGCGCTTCTGCTGGATGGCCAGGGCCGCCCCGGCGCAGACGGGGATGAGGGCTCCCAGCATGGAGGTCGGGGCGATGATCCCGCGGGCCACGTCCCCGAAGTGGTTGTTGTGCTCCCGCCCCCGGGTCGGGCCCGTCGCCCGCCCGAGGTACTGGAGGAAGACCTCCTCGGGGCTCACGCCGCGGACGAACATGGAACCCAGGTTGCGGATCATGGGCGCGATGAGATCCTCCTCCCCCAGGGCGAAGGCGGTGCCGCAGCTCGTGGCCTCCTGCCCGAGGCTGCGGTAGACGCTGCCCATGGTGTGGCCCTGGCGGAAGAGCTTCACCAGGCGCTCCTCCGCCAGGCGGGTGAGGAGCATGGCTTCGTGGAGCGCGCGGGCGGCGGCCTGATCCATGGCGTTAGCATGAAGCCATGCTGACGATCCGAGAAGCCACCCCCGCCGACGTGCCCCTCATCCTGGCCTACATCGCCGAGCTCGCCGACTACGAGCGGGCGCCCGAGAAGGCCGTGGCGCGGCCCGAGGACCTCCAGCGCCACCTGTTCGGCCCCCAGCCCCTCATCTTCTGCGAGCTGGCCCAGTGGGAGGGGCGGGACGCCGGCTTCGCCCTCTACTTCTTCAACTTCAGCACCTGGGAAGGCAAGCCCGGCCTCTACCTGGAGGACCTCTTCGTGCGCCCCGCGTTCCGGAAGCACGGCATCGGGAAGGCCCTCCTCAAGCGGCTGGCGCGCATCGCCGTGGAGCGCGGCTGCACCCGCTACGTCTGGCAGGTGCTGGACTGGAACACCCCCAGCATCGAGTTCTACAAGGCCATGGGCGCGAAGGTCATGCACGACTGGCTGACCTGTCGTGTGGAGGGGGAGGCGCTCCAAAGGCTGGCTGAAGGGGCGCCTTGAACGAGCTGCTGCGCCCCATCGCCGAGGCCCTGGGGCCGGACGCCCGGCTCCATGCCGTGGGCGGCGCCGTGCGGGACCGGCTCCTGGGACGGGAGGGCGGCGACTGGGACCTGGCCACGGCGCTGCTGCCCGACGAGGTGCTGCGCCGGGCGAAGGCGGCGGGGCTGCGGGCCATCCCCACGGGCCTCCAGCACGGCACGGTCACGCTGCTCTCGGGGGAGCTCGCGGTGGAGGTCACCACCTTCCGCGGCGACGAGGGCTACAGCGACGGGCGACGCCCGGACGCGGTGCGCCTCGGCGTGGGCCTCGAGGAGGACCTGGCCCGGCGGGACTTCACCATCAACGCGCTGGCCCTGCCGGTGGAGGCGGTCGGCGCGCGCGACTGGCGGACCCGGATCGTGGATCCCTTCGGGGGCCTGGCGGACCTGGAGGCCCGGCTCATCCGCGCCGTGGGAGATGCGGAGACGCGGTTCCGGGAGGACGGGCTGCGCCCCTTCCGGGCCTGCCGCTTCGCGTCCCAGCTCGGCTTCCGGCTGGACGAGTCCACCCGGGGCGCCATCCCCCGCTGCCTGGACGTGGCGGCGAAGGTCGCGGCCGAGCGCGTCCAGGTGGAACTCACCAAGCTGCTCTGCGGCACGGCCCCGGCCACGGGCCTGCAGCTCCTGGCGGACACGGGCCTGCTCGACCTCTGGACGCCGGAGCTGCGGCCGATGATCGGATGCGGGCAGAACGCGCACCACCGCTTCCCGGTCTGGGAGCACAGCCTCGCCGTGGTCGCGGCGGCGCCGGCGGATCCCGGGCTGCGCTGGGCGGCCCTGCTCCACGATGTCGGCAAGCCCGGCACCCGCTCGGTCTCCGAGGCCGGGTCCGTGCACTTCTACGGCCACGAGGGGCACTCCCTGACCCTCGCGGAGGGCATCCTGCGTCGCCTCAAGGCCAGCCATGCGCTCCTCGCCGACGTCCTCGCCCTCGTCCGCCACCACGGCATGCACCCCGACGAGGCCTGGAGCAGCGCGGCCTGCCGCCGCTTCCTGCGCCGCCTCGACGAGGACGGCCTGGACCTGGAGCGCTGGGGGGCCTTCCGCCTCGCGGACCAGCTCGGGAAGGGCTTCGGCGACGAGCCCTGCCGCGCCAACCACGAGGCCGTGATGCTGCGGCTACGTGCGTTGAGGGACGCCCGGCCTCCCCTGCGCGTCGCCGACCTCGCCCTCCAGGGCCGGACCCTCATGGACGTCGCCGGGCGCCCCGGCGGGCCCTGGCTGGGCCGGCTGCAGAAGCACCTGCTGGAGTCGGTCATCGAGGATCCCGCCCTCAACACCGCGGCGGCGCTGGAGGCGCTCGCCCGGCGCTGGCTGGAAGGCCCCGAAGGCCGGACCTGAGGCTCAGCCCGTCGCGCGCTCGATCAGGACCGTCGCCATCGCCGCCAGCCCCTCGCCCCGGCCCGTGAAGCCGAGCAGCTCCGTGGTGGTGGCCTTGATGTTGAGGTCCCCGGGATCCAGCCCGAGCACCGGCGCCACGCGATCGCGCATGCGCTCCCGGTGGGGGCTGATCTTCGGCCGTTCGCCCACGAGGCAGACGTCGGCGTTCACCACCACCCAGCCGCGCTCCAGGAGGCCGGCCATGACGCGCTCGAGGAGCCGCATCGAGTCCGCGCCCTTGTAGAGCGGATCCGTGTCGGGGAAGTGCTGGCCGATGTCGCCCAGGCCCGCCGCGCCGAGCAGGGCGTCCATGAGGGCGTGGAGCATCACGTCGGCGTCGCTGTGGCCGGCGAGGCCCCGGTCGTGGGGGATCTCGCAGCCCATGAGGAGCAGGGGACGCCCTTCCTCCGGCGCCGCGAAGCGGTGGACGTCGAAGCCCTGGCCCACCCGCAGGGACTGCCGGAAGGTGGGGCGCGTCACGGGGCGTCCGGCCGCTTGAACTCGCCGGAGTTCGGCGCCAGGTGCTCGCCGCTGCCCGGGCGGCGGTGCTCGCCGGAGGCCTTCAGGGAGTCGAAGGAGCCGGTGATCTTCGAGCTTCCGCTGCTCTGGGCGCTGGGGCCGTGGTCGGGGATGGTCATGATCACGGTGGTGCCCTGGCCCTCCTCGCTGAGGACCTCGAGGCTGCCGCCGTGCTCCTCCACGATCTTCTTCACGGTGGCCATGCCCAGGCCCGTGCCCTTGCGCTTCCCGTAGCTGTAGAAGGGTTCGAAGATGCGCCGCATCACCTTGCGGGGGATGCCCTTGCCGGTGTCCCTCACGCGCACCTGCACGCCGCCGGTGACGCGCTCCCAGCTCAGGACCACGGTGCCCCGGGTCTCCGCGGTGGCGTCCAGGGCGTTGGCCAGGAGGTTCTCCACCACCCGCGCGAAGCGGTTGGGGTCGAGGTTGGCGGTGCAGGGCGTGCCCTCGGTGTCGAGGGTGACGCCGAGCTCCTTGGCGCGCTGCTTCAGGGGCTCCACGATGCCCGTCAGGTAGGGCCCGATCTCGAGGGTCTTGCGCAGGGGCTCGCGCACCTTGGCGTAGTCCAGCACGTCCATGCTGAGGGCGCTGAGGCGCTCCACGGCCTCGAGGATGGCCTGGCTGTGGTGGTGGATCTTGGGGTCCGGGGAGACGACCTCGAGCAGCTCCGCGTGGCCGCGCACCACGAACAGGGCGTTCTTGAAGTCGTGGACGATGGAGCTGGCCACCTGGCCCACGGTGGCGAGCACCTGGTTGCGCAGGTTGTCCTCGGAGAGGCGCGTGCGCTCGATGGCGATGGCGCAGAGGCTCACGATGGCCTCGAAGGTCGCCCGGTCCACGGGCTCGGTGATGATGCGCCGCGAGTCGAGGTAGACGACGCCGGTGCGCCGGCCCTGGATCACCAGGGGCAGGCAGAGGATGGTCTTGAGCTGCAGGTCCAGGATGCTCTGGTGGCTGCTGAGCTTCTCGTCGGCGCCGACGTTGTGGATCCAGATGGGGTCGCCCTTCTCGAAGACGGCGTGCACCGTGGACATGGAGAGCTGGATGTCGCGCACCAGCTCCTTGCCCAGGTTGCGCTGGACCTTGGGGATCAGCTCGCCGCCCTCCAGCAGCATGATGAAGCCCCGGTCGGTGTTGGAGATGGCCAGCAGCCGCTCCAGGGACTGCTCCAGCACCTCGTCCAGGTCCACGTCCTCGGCGAGGAGCTGGGCGGTCTGGAGGATGGCCTGGAGGTGCACCTCGGAGGTGGTGCTGCTCTCCCGCTTCAGGGTGAGGAAGTAGGCGCCGTCGGCGATGCGGAGCGTCGCGCCGGGCTCCCACTTGGCCCGGGTGAGGCGCTCGTACTGGAGGAAGGTGCCGTGGGAGCTGCTCAGGTCCTCGGCGAACCACTCGCCGCCCACGTTCTCGATCTTGAGGTGCGTGCGGCTCACCATGCTGTCGCTCAGCACGATGTCGCAGTGGCTCTGCCGCCCCAGGGTGACGGTGCGGTTGATGGGCACCGAGCGCTCGAAGCCGTGGCGGTCGCGGATCAGCAGGAAGTGGCGCTCGGGCATGGGTCGGGTCCCGGGAGGGTGCTCCACGGTAGCAAGATCCGTCCTTCCAGGCGAATCGGGGCGGGGGACGGAAAAACGGAAATCGGAAGGGGGCGATCGAAAATACACTGGAGGCATGGAGCCCCACCGCCATCCCGACCTGGATCCCGTGCGCGGGGAGGAGGTCTTCGAGCTGTCCCTGCGGCCCCAGCGCCTGGGGGAGTACATCGGCCAGGAGAAGGTCAAGGCCCGCCTGGAGATCGCCCTGAAGGCGGCCCTGAAGCGCGGGGAGGCACTGGACCACGTGCTGCTCTTCGGGCCGCCGGGGCTGGGCAAGACCACGCTGGCCCACGTGCTGGCCAACGAGATGGGCGCCCCCTGCAAGGTGGTGCAGGCGCCGGCGCTGGAGAAAAAGGGCGACCTGGCGGCCATCCTCACGAACCTGGAGGAGGGCGAGTTCCTCTTCATCGACGAGATCCACCGGCTGCCGGCGGCCATCGAGGAGCTGCTCTACACGGCCATGGAGGACCGCAAGCTGGACATCCTGATCGGCCAGGGCCCCAGCGCCCAGACCCTGAAGGTGGACCTGCGGCCCTTCACCCTGGTCGGGGCCACGACCCGGGCGGGCCTGCTCAGCAAGCCGCTCCACGACCGCTTCGGCATGGTGCACCGGCTCGACTACTACACGCGCACGGAGCTCGAGATCATCGCCCACCGCAGCGCCCACGTGCTGGAGGTGCCCTTGGAGACCGCGGGCGCCGAGGCCATCGCCCGCCGCTCCCGGGGCACGCCGCGCATCGCCAACCGCCTGCTGCGCCGCTGCCGGGACTACGCCGAGGTGAAGGGCGCCGGCGTCATCGACGCCGCGACGGCGGAAGCCTGCCTCGCCCTGCACGAGGTGGACGAGCTGGGCCTCGACGCCCTCGACCGCGCCTACCTCGAGGCCCTCTGCTCCAAGTTCCGCGGCGGGCCCGTGGGCCTGAGGACGCTGGCGGCGGCGCTGGGCGAAGTCGAAGGCGAGAGCCTCGAGGACCTCGTCGAGCCCTACCTCATGCAGATCGGGTTCCTGGATAGGACGCTGCAGGGGCGGAAGGCCACGGAGCGGGCCTACGCGTACCTGGGGATCAAGGGGAGCGGGGCGGGGCCGCTGTTCGAGTAGGGTGCTCCGCCGAGCACGTGTCCCGAACTGCCACGGTGTGGCGTACCGACGAGTTCAATGCCCAACGACAAGGCAAGCGGAGCCGAAGGGGTCGCCCTTCCAGGAGCGCCTGAGTAAACCGCGTCGCGCCCTTCGACGCGGTTTGCGAAGGCGCAAGCGAGCGGAGCGAGCCCGGACGAGGGCCGCGCGGGGATGGGCGAGGCCACGACTCTCGTCCGACCTACAGGCCGGGCCGGAGCTTGGATGGGACGGCCCGCCAGCCCCGGGGTTCCCGTCACTGCTGGGCCCGGGAGCCACCTTGAGATCCCTCCCGGCCATTCCTCCCACGACGCGCTGCGCGCGTCTGGCACCTCGATCTGCGAGCCCCGAAGAGCGCGGGCCTCGCAGATCGAGGTGCTCGAGTGAAAACCTGGTCGGCTCGACTCATGCCATCGGGTCGGACCGTCCGATGATTTACCTCCAGGGATCCCGCCCTACCGCCCCGCCGTCAGGATCTCCCGGATCTCCTCCTGGACTTCCTTCATCGCGCTGGAATCCGCCAGGGCGATGAACACGGTGTTGTCCCCCGCCAGCGTCCCCGCGATGGCTTCGTGCTGGGCCTGGTCCAGCAGCTCGGCCATGGCCTGGGCGAAGCCGGGGGTGGTGGTGAGGACGAGGAGGTTCGGGGGCGCCTCCCTGAGGGTGAAGGCGGGCATGCCCAGGCGCTGGGGCTCCACGCGCTGGTAGCGGCCTTCGCGCTTCTGGACGCTGAGCTTCTTGAGGTGGCGGGAGAGCGTGCTCTGGGTGAGGTGGAAGCCCTCGTCGGCGAGGCGCTTCAGCAGGGCGAACTGGTCCGGGACCTCGTGCTGCTCGATGAGGCGGAGGATCGTCTGGTCGACGGTCATGGCAGGCCTCCTGGGAGGGCAGTCTGCATATTCACGCATGAGAATGCAAGAAGACAGGGCCGGATCGAAAAAGTCGGTTGACAGGGGCTCGCATGAATGAGCATATTATGCAACTCCATGAATGGAATCCCCCAATTCATGCAGCCCTATGCGAACCCCATGACGCCGACCCTCACCCCCGCCCTCCTGCCCACCTACACGCCCTTCCCCTTCGTGCTCAGCCACGGCAAGGGCGACCAGGTCTTCAGCGAGGACGGCACCGCCTACTGGGATTTCTATGGCGGCCACTGCGTCACCGCCACCGGCCACAGCCACCCGGCGGTGGTGGACGCGATCGCCAAGCAGGCCGCCCAACTGATCTTCTACTCCGCCGCCGGCGACCTGAAGGTGCGGAGCGCCGCCGCCGAGGCCCTGGTGGCCTTCGCGTCGGGCAGCGGCATGGCGTCCGCGTTCTTCTGCAACAGCGGCGCCGAGGCCAACGAAAACGCGCTCCTGCTGGCGGCCAAGCTCACCGGCCGGAGCGCCTTCGTCGCCTTCGCAGGGGGCTGGCACGGCCGCACGCTGCTGGCCCGGTCCGTGAGCGATGACCCCAGGCTCCACGCCGGGCTCCAGGCCCACCTCGCGCCCACCACCTGGCTCCCCTTCGGCGACCTGGACGCCCTCCAGGCCGCCGACCTCAGCGCCACGGCCGCGGTCATCCTCGAGCCCATCCAGAGCATGTCCGGCATCAGGACTGCCTACCCGGCCTTCTTCCAGGCCCTGCGGCGGAAGTGCGCCGAGGCGGGCACCCTGCTGATCTTCGACGAAGTCCAGACCGGCGTCGGCCGTCTCGGGACGCCCTTCGCGGCGGAGTTCTACGGCGTCGAGCCCGACCTGATCACCTCCGCCAAGGGCCTCGCCAGCGGCGTGCCCGTGGGGGCCCTGCTCCTCAGCGCCGACGTCGCGGCCCAGCTGAAGCCGGGAGACCTCGGCAGCACCTTCGGCGGCGGGCCCCTGGCCATGGCGGCGCTGGTGGCGACGCTGAAGGTCATCCAGGACGAGGGCCTCATGGCCCGGGCCGCCGCCTGCGCCGCGAAGCTCCGCGAAGGCCTCGAGGACACGGTCGTGCAGCGGGTGAAGGGCGAGGGCCTGCTGCTGGGCCTGGACGCCGGCGCCTCCGCCCCGGCCCTCAAGAAGCACCTGGAGGCCGCGCGCGTCCTCGTCGGCGCCTCCTCCGACAGCGCCGTCCTGCGGCTCATGCCCCCCTTGAACCTCAGCGACGCGGCCCTGGACGCCCTGGTGGCCGCCGTCCGATCCTTCCCCGGAGCCACGGCATGAAGCACTTCACCGGCCTCAAGGACCTCGGCCCCACCGGGCTCGAGGCCGTCCTCGCCCAGGCCGAAGCCTGGAAGGGGACCTTTCCCAGGCACCTCGTGGACCAGCTCCTCGGGATGGTCTTCTTCAACCCGTCGCTGCGGACCCGGGCCAGCTTCGAGGCCGTGATGGCCCGGGGCGGCGGCAGCGCCATCGTGCTGGAGGTGGGCAGCGGGGTGTGGAAGCTCGAGGACCGGGAGGGCGCGGTCATGGACGGCGACCGGGCCGAGCACGTGAAGGAGGCCGTGCCCGTGCTGGCGCGCTTCGTGGACGCGCTCGCGGTGCGCACCTTCGCCGGCAACGTGGACGACGAGGCCGACCACGCGGACCCGGTGCTGAACGCCTTCCGGAGCCACAGCACCGTCCCCGTGGTGAGCATGGAGAGCGCCCGGGAGCACCCCTGCCAGGGCCTCGCCGACCTGCTCACGGTGCGGGAAGTCCACGGCGCCACGAAGGGCCTGCCCGTCACCCTCACCTGGGCGCCCCACATCAAGCCCCTGCCGAAGGCCGTGCCCAACTCCTTCCTCCTCACCGCCGCCGCCGCCGGCTGCGAGGTGCGGGTGGCCCACCCCGAGGGCTTCGAGCTGCATCCTTCGGTGATCGCCGAGGCCGAGGCCTACGCCGCCGCCGCCGGCGGGAAGCTCGTCTTCACCCACGACCAGGACGCCGCCCTGGAGGGCAGCGCCGCGGTCTATGCCAAGGCCTGGGGACCGGCCACGGCCTCGGGCCTCGGTCCGGACGCCGTGAAGGCCCACCCGGCGTGGCTCACCTCGCGGCGGCACCTGGCGCTGGCCTCGAAGGACGCCATCTTCCTCCACTGCCTCCCGGTGCGACGCAACGTGGAGGTGTCCGACGGGGTCCTCGACCACCCCAGCTGCCGGGTGGTGGACGAGGCGGAGAACCGCTTCCACGTCCAGCGGGCCATCCTCGACGCCCTCCTCAATCCCCAGACTGCCCTCACCCTCTGAGCCGGAGCGGCCATGCCCCTCTCCCCCGATCCCTACGCCACCCTGCGCTCCGCCGCCCAGTACGTGCGGCGCTTCCGGCGCAAGACCTTCGTCGTGAAGCTGGGCGGCGAACTGCTGGAGGATCCGGCCGCGCTGAAGGCCGTGGCCGGCCAGCTCGCGCTGCTGTGGAGCTTCTCCATCCGCCTCGTCATCGTCCACGGCGGCGGGGCCGGCCTGGACGAGGCCTGCGCGGCCTTCGGCATCCCCGTGCGGAAGATCGCGGGGCGGCGGGTCACCAGCCCCGAGGTGCTGGACGCCGCCAAGATGGTCTTCGCCGGCAAGGCCCACATGGACCTTCTCGCGGGCCTGAAGGCCGCGGGCCTGCCCATCGTGGGCCTCAGCGGCCTGGACGGCGGCCTCGTCGAGGCGCAGCAGCGGCCGCCGGTCACCGTCACCGACGACGAAGGCCAGGCCCAGGCCGTGGACTTCGGCCTCGTGGGCGACATCCAGGCGGTGGATCCCGCCCTGCTGAACCACCTCCTGGCGGCGGACTACGTGCCCGTCATCGCGCCGTTGTCCGGCGGTCCCGAGGGGGAGGTCTTCAACACCAACGCCGACACCATCGCCTCCGCGGTGGCAGTGGCCCTCCAGGCGGAGAAGCTCTTCTTCCTCCTGGACGTGCCCGGCCTCCTGGAGGACAAGGACAAGCCGTCGAGCCTCGTGCCCCTGGCGGACCTCGCGGATCTGGACGCCCTGGAGGCCAAGGGCGCCCTGAAGGGCGGCATGCGGCCCAAGATCGAGGCGGCGCGAACGGCGCTGAAGGGCGGCGTGGCGGCGGTGCACCTGGTGAGCGGCGTGTCCAAGGACGCCCTGCTCACGGAGGTCTTCACCAACGAAGGCAGCGGGACCATGCTCGTGGTCTCCCACGCGGCCCAGACCGCCGAGGCCATCCAGCCGTGAAGCCCGCCGACCTCCTCGAGGCCCTCGTGGCCATCCCCAGCGTCTCCGGCCAGGAGGGCGCCCTCGCGGACGCCCTGCAGGCGAGGCTGGAGGGGATGGGCTTCGCCGTCGCGCGCAAGGGTCGAAACCTCTGGTTCGAGGTGGGGCAGGGCGCCCCGCGGCTGCTGCTGAACTCCCACCTGGACACGGTGCCGCCCTGCGCGGGCTGGACCTCGGACCCCCTCACGCCGGTCTGGTCGGGCACGCGGCTCACGGGCCTCGGCGTCAACGACGCCAAGGGCTGCGTGGCGGCCATGGTGCTGGCCGCCGCGGCCCTCAAGGCCGATCCGGCCGCCCATCCCGGCGCGGCCGTCTTCGCCTTCACCGCCGAGGAGGAGACCGGCGGCGCGGGCCTCGGCACGATCCTCGGCGACCTCGGTCCCCTGGACGCGGCCCTCGTGGGCGAGCCCACGGGCCTCGTGCCCTGCCTGGCCCAGCGGGGCATGCTCATGCTGCGCTGCGTGGCCAGGGGCGTCTCCGCCCACGTGGCGCATCCGGAGCTGGGCGACAACGCGATCCACAAGGCCGCCCGGGACATCACGAAGCTGGCCGCGAAGACCTTTGATCCCCATCCCCTGCTGGGCGCGGCCTCGCCCCAGGTGACCACCATCCAGGGCGGCCTCGCGAAGAACCAGCTGCCCGACGCCGTGGAGTTCTTCGTGGACGTGCGCACCACGCCGAACCTGGACAACGCGCGGGTCGCGCGGGACCTCGGCGCCGAGCTGGAGAGCGAGGTCCACGTCCACAGCGCCCGCTACCTCCCCAAGGCCACGCCGGCGGACCATCCCATCGCGAAGGCCGCCGTGGAGGCCTCCGGCCGCGCGGGCGTCGGCTCGGCCACGGCCTCGGACTGGGCCTTCCTGGGAGACCTGCCGACGGTGAAGATCGGCCCCGGCGACACCCTGCGCAGCCACCGCCCGGACGAGTGGCTGGACCTCGCCGAGCTGGAGGGCGGCGCCGCCTTCTACGGCCGCGCGATCCGCGCCTACTTCGCCCATGCCCGTGCCCCGGAGGTGGACCATGCCTGAGACCCCGCAGGGACAGCCGCAGGAGGCCGCCCAGCTCTGGGCGAAGGGCCAGGCCCTCGACCCCGCCATCCACGCCTTCACCGTCGGGGAGGACCCCCTCACGGACCTGGCCCTGGTGCCCCACGACTGCGTGGCCAGCGCCGCGCACGCGCGCATGCTGGCGCGCGCTGGGCTCCTGGACCCGAAGGACGCCGGGGCCCTCGTGGCGGCCCTGCGGGAGCTTCGGGACCAGGCCCTGGCCGGGCGCTTCGTCATCCTGGCGGAGCAGGAGGACGCCCACACGGCCCTGGAGGCCGCCCTGGTGGCGCGCCTCGGGGCGGCGGGCAAGCGCATCCACCTGGGGCGCTCCCGCAACGACCAGGTGATCACCGCCCTGCGGCTCCTGATGCGGGAGCGGCTGGCGGAGCTGGCGGACCTCGCCGCGGGCCTCGCGGAGGCCTTCCTCGCCTTCGCGAAGGCCCACGAGGCCGACGTCCTGCCGGGCTACACCCACCTCCGACCCGCCATGCCCAGCTCCTTCGGCCAGTGGGCGGGGGCCTTCGCGGAGGGCCTGCTGGAGTGCCTCGCCGACGCGCGGTCCCTGGACGCCAAGCTGGACCGCTGCCCCCTCGGCGCCGCCGCGGGTTTCGGCGTGCCCCTGCCCATCGACCGCGAGCTGACGGCCAGCCTGCTGGGCTTCTCCGCCGTCCAGCGCAACCCCGTGGACGTCCAGAACTCCCGGGGCCGCCACGAGCTGGCCCTGCTGCAGTGGATCGGGAACCTCGCGATGGTGCTGGAGAAGTTCCTCTGGGACGTGGCCCTCTACAGCACGCCGGAGTTCGGCTACCTGGACGTGCCCGAGGGCTTCACCACCGGATCCAGCATCATGCCGCAGAAGCGCAATCCCGACGTGGTGGAGCTGGCCCGGGCCACCTGCCGCGCCCTGCGGGGCGCGGCCCACACCGTGGAGCAGCTCGCCGGCGGCATGCCCTCCAACTACCACCGGGACTTCCAGCTCCTGAAAAAGCCCCTCCTGGGCGCCCTGGACGACGCCGCGGCCTGGCTGGCCATCCTCCAGGCCCTGGTGCCGGCCCTGCAGGTGAACGCCGGACGCGCGGCGGAGGCCTGCGGCGACGAGCTCTACGCCGCCCACGCGGCCTTCCTCCTGGTGAAGGAGGGCTGGACCTTCCGGGACGCCTACCGGGAAGTGGCCGCCGAGATCGCCGCCGGCGCCTTCCATCCCGACCGCCGGGCCCTGGAGGCCACCCACACCGGCGGCACCGCCAACCTGGCCCTGGACGCCGTCGCCGCCGAGCTGGCGGACCACCGGGCCTGGATCGCCCAGCGCCAGGCCGCCCAGGCCGCCTTGGCCCAATCCCTCCTGGAGACGACCCCATGAAGAAAGTCCTCCTCGCCTTCAGCGGAGGCCTCGACACCTCCTATTGCGTGGTCTGGCTCAAGGAGCGCGGCTGGGAGGTCCACACCGTCACCGTGGACACCGGCGGCTTCTCGGCCGGGGAGCTGGCCCGCATCGAGGCCCTCTCCCCAAAGCTGGGCGCGGCCTCCCACACCACCGCCGACGCCAAGGCCGAGCTGTGGGACGGCTACCTGCGCTTCCTGGTCTACGGCAACGTGCTGCGGGGCAGCCTCTACCCCTTGAGCGTCAGCGCGGAGCGCGTGGCCCAGGCCGCGAAGACCGTGGAGGTGGCGCGGTCCCTGGGCGTCCAGGCCCTGGCCCACGGTTCCACGGGTGCCGGCAACGACCAGGTGCGCTTCGACGTGGCCTTCTCGGCCCTGGCCCCGGACCTGGAGCTCATCACGCCCATCCGCCAGCTCTCGCCGAGCCGGGCGGAGGAGCGGGCCTTCCTCGCGGAGAAGGGCTTCGACTTCCCGGAGAAGGTGGAGGCCTACAGCGTGAACGAGGGCATGTGGGGCACCAGCGTCGGCGGGCGCGAGACCCTCGATCCCTGGTCCTCCCTGCCGGAGGCGGCCTTCCCCGGTGGCGCCGTGGATCCGTCCCTGCCCGACAAGACCCTGGTGATCGGCTTCGAGAAGGGTGTGCCCTCGAGCCTGGAGGGCGAGGCCCTGGACCCCGTGGCCCTGGTGGCGGAGCTGAACGCCATCGGCGGCGCCTACGGCATCGGCCGGGGCGTGCACCTGGGTGACACCATCCTGGGCATCAAGGGCCGGGTTGGCTTCGAGGCCCCGGCGGCCCACCTGCTGATCCAGGCCCACCGGGAGCTGGAGAAGCTGGTGCTCTCGGGCAAGCAGCTCTTCTGGAAGGAGAGCCTCGGCAACCTCTACGGCGCGCTCCTCCACGAGGGCGCCTTCCTGGATCCCCTGGCCCGGGACCTGGAGGCCTTCCTGGAATCCTCCCAGGCCACCGTCACCGGCGAGGTGCGCCTCACCCTGCGGCCCCGCAGCGCCTTCGTGGAGGGCGTGCGCTCGCCCTTCGCGCTGATGGATCCCTCCGTCGCCGCCTACGGCGAAGGGAGCCGCGCGTGGACCGGCGCCGAGGCCGCCTGCTACGCCAAGATCTTCGGCGTGCCCCAGGTGCTGTCGCTCAAGGCCCGCAAGGCCCTGGCCAGCCAGGCGTAGGAGGAGCCATGCGGATCCACATCGACAAGATCGCTTCCGTCACCCGGAACCTCCGCCTCGCGCGGACCCTCACCCTCGCCGACGAGGTCCAGGCCGTGCCCGGGGCCGTCGTGGCGGGCCGCGTGCTCGGCGAGAAGAGCACCTACAACCAGCTGGAGGACGTCCACGGCCGCATGAGCATCGTCCACGGCGGCGACATCGTGGTGGGCGCCCTGGGCCATCGCAACGCGCTCCACGGCTATGAGGGCGTGATGCCGGAGAAGGTGGCCGTGGGCGACCGGCTCAACCTCCTGAACCTGGGGGGCGTCATCGGCGTCTGCGTCTCCCACAATCCGGACGTGGGCAAGCCCTTCGAGGTGGAGATCCTCGGCCAGGTGCTCGTCTATCCCGAATTCGGCTCCCGGGTGGGCCAGCCCGCCACCATCCAGCAGGGCGCCCTGGAGGCGAGGCCCGCGCCGAAGTCGGTGCCCGTGGTCTTCGTGGCGGGTACCTGCATGAACGCGGGCAAGACCCACGCGGCCTGCGCCCTGGTGCGCCACTTCACGCAAGCCGGCCTGAAGGTGGGCGGCGCCAAACTCACCGGCGTGAGCCTGCAGCGGGACATCCTGGGCATGAAGGACTACGGCGCCGACGTGGCCTTCGACTTCACCGACGCCGGCGTGGTCTGCACCCACGCCGAGAACGCCCTGGCGGCGGCGCGGACGCTGCTCGCCCACGTGGCCGCCAGCGGCGTGGACGTCATCGTGGCGGAGACCGGGGACGGCATCATGGGCGACTACGGCGTCCAGTCCATCCTCGCGGATCCCGAGCTGCGGGGCCTCGCGGCGGCCTTCCTGCTCTGCGCGAACGATCCCGTGGGCGCCTCCGGCGGGGTGCGGGACCTCTCGGAGAAGTACGGCATCGCCGTGGACGTGGTGACCGGTCCCGCCACGGACAACCGCGTGGGCGTGCGCTTCGTGGAGCGGGAGCTGCACCTGCCCGCCATCAACGCCCGGAACGACGCCAAGGGGCTGGGCGCCTTCGTCCTGGAGAAGGTGCAGGCCCGGCTGGTGAAGGCGTGAAGGCCGGACTGCCCAGAGTCCACGCAGCCGTCCTCGGGGCCGCCGGCTACGGCGGCGGGGAGCTGCTGCGCCTGCTGGCGGGGCATCCGGCGGTGGGCGCCGTCCAGGCCGTGTCGAAGTCCCACGCGGGCAAGCCGCTGCACGCGGCGCACCCCAACCTGCGGGGCTTCGTGCCGGGGACGTTCCTCGCCGACACGGACTGGGGGGCCTTCGCGGAAGCGGACGTGGTGGCGGTCTTCTCGGCCCAGCCCCACGTCACGCTGGCAAAGGAGCTCGACGCCCTCGAAGCCGCCTGGGCCAGGGCGGGCCTCGCGGAGAAGGTGGTCCTGATCGATCTCAGCGGCGACTTCCGCCTGAAGGACGCGGGCGTCTTCGCCGAGGCCTACGGCCTGGCGCATCCCACGCCCGGGAAGCTTGGGACCTTCGTCTACGGCCTCAGCGAGTGGAACCGCGAAGCCCTCAGGGGCGCCACGCGCATCGCCAATCCGGGCTGCTTCGCCACGGCGGTGCAGCTGGCGCTGCTGCCCCTCGCGGGCCTGGACGTGGACTACGTGGCCGTGAGCGGCGTGACGGGCTCCAGCGGTAGCGGCGCGCTGCCCTCCGAGACCACGCACCATCCCACCCGGGCCACGGACTTCCGCGCCTACAAGCCCCTGAAGCACCAGCACGCCGCCGAAGTAGCCCAGAGCCTCGCCGCCCACGGCGCCGGCTTCGAGGTCGCCTTCGTGCCCCACAGCGCGCCCCTGGTGCGGGGCATCTTCGCCACGGCGCAGTTCCGGCTGCCGACGGGCGTGGACGCGAAGGGGCTCGGGGCCCGCTTCGAGAACGCCTATGCGGGCTGCCCCTTCGTGAGGCTCGTGGAGGGCACGCCGCGCCTCAACGCCGTGAACGGCTCCAACGCCTGCGACCTCGCCGTGCACGTGGAAGGCCGGCATGCCGTGGTGCTCGTGGCCCTGGACAACCTGCTGAAGGGCATGGCGGGGCAGGCGGTGCAGAACCTGAACCTGGCGCTGGGGATGGAGGAGACGGCGGGGTTGTGGGCACCGGGGGGATGGCCGGGGTAGGGCGGGAAGCTCCAGGCCCGTTCCTGTCGGAGCCGAGCGCCCGGAACATGGCTGCCGTCATGTTCCTGCCGCGCTCTCCCTTGGCCGCACCGCGATACACGAGGACCCAAGGTCGGGGTCCTCGCGGAGCGCGGTGCCTGTTCAAGGGATGAAAAACATCGAGCCCACGGGGACGTGGGCTCGACTAAGGACTTGATGGGCTGAGGGAAGGCTTGGCTGGCCTCAGTGCTTCCCGGCCCCCACCAGCAGCTCCTCCATCTTGGCCTCGACCGCCTTGGCGGGGTCGCCGGCCTTCACGGACTCGGGCTGCCTGGTCTCGCCGGCCTTGATCTCGGCGGGCTTGGAGTCGGGGAGGCGGGTGCCGTTCTTGGCGCCGTTCTTGTCCTGATGCTTCTCGACGGGCTTGTCGGCGGCCTTCTCGGCCGGCTTCGGCGCGGGCACGGTGGCCTTGTGGCCGCGGCGGGTGCAGGTGCCCTGCAGGATGCCGCCCTCGTCCACCACGAGGCTGCCCACTTCGACTTCGCCTTCGACGCAGCCGCTGCCATGGATCTCGAGGCACTCGGCGATCTTGAAGACGCCCACGGCCTTGCCGGTGACGATGAGGTGCTTGGCGTGGATGGTGCCGGTCACCAGGCCGCTCGGCGCGACGGTCACCTCGCCCTCGCTGTGGATGGCGCCGTCCACGTGGCCCTCCACGCGCAGGCTGGTCTCGCCGGTGTGGATCTCGCCCTTCCAGGTGGTGCCCTTGCCCAGGAGGGAATGGACCGGATTCACAGAGTCGTTGCGCTTCTTCTGGGCGAACATCGGGACCTCCGGAAGGGGCGAAGGGCCAGATTACCATCCCCCGACGGACAATCGAACCTTGGAATCAATTCCAATGATTTCAGCGGGTGGATGTCTAGGTCTCGAGCCCGAGCCGGGCCAGCCACTCCTTCTGCAGCCGCAGGTAGGGCTTGGGGTCCACGGTCTTCCCGCGGAGGCGCACCTCGTAGTGGAGGTGCACGCCGGTGACGTGGCCGCTGCGGCCCATGCGGCCGATGATCTGGCCCCGGCTCACCTTGTCGCCCTCCTTCACGAAGAAGTGGCTCATGTGGGCGTAGAGGGTCTCCAGCTCGTCGTTGTGGCGGACCACCACCGCGTAGCCGTAGCGGTCCGCCCACCCGGCGGATTCCACCACGCCGTCGGCGGTGGCCTGGATGGGCGTCCCCTCGGCATTGGTGATGTCGAGGCCCGAATGGAAGCCGAGGAGGCCCTCGCCCTCGTCCCGGGTGGGGCTGAAGGGGCTCACCCGGATGCCGAAGCCCGACGAGAGGAAGCCGGCGGTGGGGGGGATGGAGGGCGTGTGGGACCAGGCCTGGAGGATGGGCTCCATCCGCGCCCGGATGGCCCGGGCCGCCTCGGCCCGCCGCTCGAGCTCGGCCTTCATCTCGCTGATCTTCTTCGGATCCGCCGGACGGTCCCGGTCGGTGCCCTTGGAGGGCAGCACCGGCCCCTGGTTCGCGGGATTGCGCGGGTCCAGCAGCTTCATGAGCTGCTCATGCTGCTTGCGCAGGTCGTTGATCTCCGCGTCCAGGCCCTGGGCCTGGCCCAGGGTGTCCCGGAGCTGGCGGGCCTGGGCCTCGGTCTCCTTCTGGAGGCGGTCGAAGGACATGATCTTCTTCGTCGCCCAGAGGCCGTAGGCGCTGCCGATCATGGCGACCGCCCCGACCCCGGCGGTGATGCCGAGGGTCCAGGCCAGGAACTTGCGGGTGATCGAGAGCCGGTAGGTCCGGTGGCTGAAGACCAGCATCACCGTGATGAACCGGTGGGCGTCCGGGCGGCTCAGGCGCTGGGCCCGACGGGTGGTGGGGGTCGCCTTCATGGAACCTCCCACCATGCCACCGGGGGCCTCGGCTGTCGAGGCTCGAATGCCGGCCCGAGGCCGGCGCCGCCGGGCCCGCGCGGCACTGGCGGAATCGCGGCGGGGCCCGCGCGGCGCGGCGGGATTTTCGCGTTCAGGCGAAGGCGCTGCGCACCAGGAAGAGGTCCATCAGGTGGCCCGCGAAGAAGACCAGCCCCACCAGGCTGTTCATCGTGAAGAAGGCCTCGTCGATGCGCTCCAGCGTCCCGTCCTTCACCAGCCACTGCTCGCGCATGAGGATGCCCGCCACCGCCAGCCAGCCCAGCCAGGGGAAGGCCGTGCCCTGCACCAGGAGGTTGAAGCGGCCCCAGCAGAGCAGGGCCGTGAGGTGCAGCATGCGGGAGACCCACAGGGCGCCCTGGGTGCCCAGGGCCGCGGGCACGGAGCGCAGGCCCACGGCCCGGTCGAAGGCCTCGTCCTGGAGCGCGTAGAGGATGTCGAAGCCGCCGGTCCAGGCCAGCACGCCCCCGGCCAGCCACCCCGCCGGCGACTCGAGCTCGCCGCGGATGGCGATCCAGGCCCCCAGCGGGGCGCCGGCGAGGGAGAGGCCCAGCACCAGGTGGGCGAGGCTGGTGAAGCGCTTGCAGAGCGAGTAGCCGAGGATGACCGCCAGGGCCAGGGGCGCCAGCTTCCAGCAGAGGGGGCCGAGCCTGCCCGCGGAGAAGCCGAAGAGCACGACCCCCGCCCCGAGCAGCGCCACGGCCCCGGCCCGGGAGACCCGGCCCGCGGGGATGTGCCGCTGCGCCGTGCGCGGGTTGTCCGCGTCCACGTCGGCGTCCACGAGGCGATTGAAGGTCATGGCCGCCGTCCGCGCCCCCACCATGGCCGCCAGGATCCAGAGCGACTTCTCTAGGGACGGCATCCCCTGCGCCGCCGCGAAGGCCGCCAGGAAGGCGAAGGGCAGGGCGAAGACCGTGTGCTCGAACTTGATCATGTCGAGCAGGTCGCGGGTCTGGCGCAGAGCCGTATTCATAGATCCATTGTGCCCGAGGGGGAGGAACTGGCTGTGTGAGTGCACCCCAGCCAGGGCCGACTCGGAAACCCGCTGGCCGAGCGGAGTCTGTTACCTATCCGGCTCTCAGCCAGGGACGCGCCCCTGGACATCCTGGTCCTGCGCTGCGGCGGCTACCACACCCTCAGCCTCACGTGCGGGCGCAAGCTCCTCGCCTGCGGCCGCATCGCCTTCGGCCAGCCCGGGGGCTCGGATTCGCCGGCGACGCCGTGCCGGGGGACGTGCTGAAGGAAATGCTGCAGCTGCGGCCCTGACCTCGGCTCCGAGTCCGCTCCGCCCTTGGAGCGACGGCTTGACATTGGTATCCTGAGCCTCCGACCACATATCGAGACCGCGTATTTCGAAGGTGACGATTGTTCAATCCCAGCCGCAACTACCTCCGGGAATTGGACATTATCCGCTTCATCTCCTTCTTTGTGGTCTTCATTTACCACGCCCTGATGCGCATTCCGCCTCCCACGCCGGGGATCTCGGCCGCCCGGGAGGCCGTGTGGCTGGGCACCTTCATCGTCCAGCGCGCGGGGGCCTTCGGGGTGGACATGTTCTTCACCCTGAGTGCCTTCCTCATCACGTCCCTCCTCCTGGAGGAGTACCGGGCCACCGGTGGGATCCAGCTCGGGAAGTTCTACGCGCGCCGCATCCTGCGCATCTGGCCCCTCTACTTCACCGTCGTCTTCCTGGTTTTCGGCGCCGGCTGGCTCCTGAATGAACGGGGGCTTCGGCCCCATTTCTGGCCCTTCGTGCTCCTCTCGCCAAACTGGTCCTGGGTCGCTTTCGGCACTCCGCCCACGGCCCTCCAGCCCCTCAGCGCCATCATCATCTTCTGGAGCCTGGGCATCGAAGAGCAGTTCTACCTCCTATGGCCCATCGTCCTCCGAGCGGTCTCCCCCCGAAGGGTCCGGATCCTCGCCTGGGGCATGCTGGTCCTCGCCGTGGTCATGCGGTGGACATGTGACGCCTGGGACCTGCCCCAGCTGTGGATCTATGCCAATACCTTCGCCCGCCTCGATCCCATCGCGGTGGGCCTTCTCGTGGCGGCAGAATGGGCCACTCTGCGCGAGGATTCCCTCCAGCGCCCGCGCTACCGCCTCCTCGGCTCCTGGACGACCCTGGCCCTGGGCGTGGTCGGCTTCCTGGTGGCAGGGTACCTCTGGACGACCGTCGCCCGGGGCTCCCTTCTCAGCCGGAAGCAGTTCAACGTGGTGGGCTTTCCCCTGGTGGCCTGGTCCGGCTACCTCGTCCTCTTCAGCACCCTCCTCCTGAGCCAAGGCAAGGCCCGGGCCGGCCGCCTCTTCGACGGCCTAGCCTACCTAGGCAAGATCAGCTATGGGCTCTACGTCTTCCATGGCCTTGCCCTGGGCTTCGCCGCCCTCCTGGTCAACGGGTTCTACGGCGTGCCGGAAACCCTCGCCTTCGTGCCCTACGAGCCCATGATCGTGGCCGGCGTGCTGGGCTTGGCACTCACCCTCCTGACGGCACACCTGAGCTACCGATTTCTGGAGAGCCCATTCCTGAGGCTCAAGGGGCGCTTCACGGCCCTCAGCGCGCCGTCGTAGGCCACCGGGCGGGGACCGGGGCGGCAGGATCCGGCCGGAGGCTCCGGAGTCCTGGTCCACCCGGCCGCCTGCCGCGCCGCGTCAGGCGCCCCCGGGCCCTGGACACACCGGGTCCTGGGCGTCCGGCTTCAGTCCACCGAGACGACCTTCGACACGTCCACCGCCGAGCCGTTCTTCAGGTACTGGGCCCGGATGAGGATGGTGTTGTGGCGCTCGAGGGAGATGGGGTCCACGTAGTTCCGTCGGGCGATGAGCCGCACCATGCCCGGGCGGAGCGTTCCGTTGCCGGCGACATAGGGGGTGGAAGTCCCGCCGTAGGGGTTCTTGGCCTTCGGGTAGCGGTAGTTGCTGAGCTGCAGCACCGCCGTGGGCACCGTGGCCACGTTGAAGGCCGCCCCGTCCCGCTCCCGGCGGTCGTCTCCCGCCCGGGCCAGTTCCCCGGCGATGGTGTTCACCAGCGCCTCCACCGCCCGGATCTTGGCCTTCTCCCGCTGGCCCAGCAGGGCCGGGATGGCGATGGAGGAGATGATCCCGATGATGGCGAGCACCAGGAGCAGCTCGATGAGGGTGAAGCCGGATTGGCGGGGCATGGGAGCCTCGGGGATTCCAGCCCCTGAAGCACGACGCGTACCAAAGGGTCGCCGCTCCGGCGTCGGGCCTGGCTAGCCCTCCTTCCCCTCCGCGTACAGGGCCTCGATGCGGTCCTTGTACATCTGCGCCACCACCCGCCGCTTGACCTTGAGGGTCGGCGTCAGCTCGCCGCCCTCGGTGGTCATCTCGTGCTCGAGGATGGCGATCTTCTTGATGCGCTCGTAGCCGCTGAGCTTCTGGTTCACCCGATCGATGCGCTGCATGAGCTTGGCGTGCACCAGGGGCAGGTTCGCGAGCTCGTGGTCGTTGGCGTAGGGCAGCTTCTTGATGGCGGCCCAGCGCTTGAGACTGTCGAAGTTGGGCACGACGAGGGCGGTGACGAAGTTGCGCTGGTCGCCGATGAGCACCGCCTGGGCGATGTACTTGTCGTCCTTCAGGGCGTCCTCGATGGGCGTGGGCGGGATCTTCTTGCCCCCCGACGTCACGAGCAGCTCCTTCTTGCGGTCGGTGATCTTCAGCCGCCCCTTCTCGTCCCGCTCGCCGATGTCGCCGGTGTGGAAGTAGCCGTCGGCGTCGATGGCCTCCTTCGTGGCCTGCTCGTTGGCCCAGTAGCCCAGCATGACGTTCGGGCCATGGCAGAGGATCTCGCCGTCCTCGGCGATCTTCAGGAAGGGCTTGCCCTCCCAGGTCTCGTAGATGGGCAGGCCCACGGTGCCGGGCTTCACCGAGCCCACGCGGTTGAAGGTGATCACGGGGCTCGTCTCCGTGAGCCCGTAGCCCTCCAGGATGGGCAGGCCCATGATCCAGAAGAACTCCATGATGATGGGCGAGAGGGGCGCGCCGCCGCTGACGGCGAAGCGCAGGCGGCCGCCGGTGCGGGCGTGGATGCGGTCGAAGACCAGGGCCCTGGCGAGCCGGTAGCGGAGCGCGAGCCAGGGCCCCGGCTTCCGGTCCTCGTAGAGGAAGGGCGCCACCTCGCGGCCCACCTTCATGGCCCAGCTGAAGAGCATGCGCTTGGGCTTCGGGCTCGCCGTCACGCTGTCGATGACCTTGGCGTGGATCTTCTCGTAGATGCGCGGCACCGAGGAGAGCACCGTGGGGCGCGCCTCCAGCAGGTTCTGGGGGACGGTGTTCACGCTCTCGGCGTAGTAGATCGAGGCGCCGATGTAGAGCATCACGTAGTGCCCCGCCAGGCGCTCGAAGATGTGGGTCAGGGGCAGGAAGCTGAGGCAGCGGTCCCCGGACTGGATGGGCAGGTGCTTCAGGCAGGCCAGCATGTTGGAGACCACGTTGCCGTGGGTGAGCATGGCCCCCTTGGGGTCCGCCGTCGTGCCGCTGGTGTAGATGAGCGTGAGGAGGTCCGAGGGCATGCGCTCGGCGGCCCACTCGCGCACCTTGGGCCGCTCGGCCTCCCGTTCCCGGCCCTCCTCCAGGAGCCGCCGGAAGGCGAGGATGGCGCGGCCCTCCACCACCGGCGGGGTCCCGTCCATGAGCACCGCCACCTGGAGGTCGGGAAGCCCGTCCCAGGACTCCAGCACCTTCTGGAGCTGCTCGGCGTTGGAGCAGAAGACCCAGGCGGCATTGCTGTTGCCGAGGATGAAGGCCGCCTGGTTCGCCTGGAGGGTCGAGTAGATGGTGACGTCGGGCAGGCCGAGGATCGCGCAGGCGTAGTCGGTCCAGGCCCACTCGGGGCGGTTCTCCGAGAGCAGGGCCACGTGCTGGCCCTTGCGCAGGCCGCGCCCTTCCAGGGCCAGGGCGAGCCGCTCCACGGCGTCGAGCATCTCCTGGCTGGAGATGGGGACGTAGGCTCCGCCGCGCTTCACGGCCTGGGCGTCCGGGAGGCCGTGCGCGATGCCGGCGTAGAACATCTCGGCGATGGTGGTCGGCTCGGCCACGCGGCGGCTCCGGATGGGGGTGGAAGATGTCAATGTAGCAGCATGGAGCGCCCTTCCGACGCCGCGCCGTCCCTCCTCGCCGGGGCCCTGCAGGCCTTCCACCTGGAGCAGCGCGCCCGGGGCGTCTCGCCCCACACGGCCCGGGCCCAGAAGGGGGACCTGGAGAAGCTCCTGGTGCACGCGGTGGACGCCCGGTGGGCCTCCTGGGACGTGAAGCCCCGGACCCTGCGGGGCTTCGCGCTGGAACTGGGCCGGCGGGGCCTCGACCCGGCAAGCCAGGCCCGCGTCCTCAGCACCGTCCGCGCCTTCTTCCGCTGGCTCTTCGAGACCGGCCGGCTGGGCTCGAATCCGGCCTCCGGGCTCCGGAATCCCCGGCAGGCCGCGCGCCTGCCGGCCTTCCTCACCGAGGGCGAGAGCGCGGCCCTGCTGGAACTGCCTCCCGCGGTGGACTTCCCCACCGCGCGCCTCCGGGCCCTGCTGGAACTGCTCTACGCCTCCGGCCTGCGGGTCTCGGAGCTGGTGGGCCTCGACCTCGGGGACGTGCTCGCCGCGGAGCGCACCCTCCGGGTCCTGGGCAAGGGGCGCAAGGAGCGGCTCGTGCCCTTCCACGAGGAGGCCGCCCGGGAGCTCGAGGCCTACCTGTCCCACCGCCGCGCCCTGCTCGCGGAGAAGGGCCTGCCGCCCTCCCCGGCCCTCTTCCTCAACCAGCGCGGCGGCCGGCTCACCCCCACCTCCGTGCGGGCCTTCCTGGCCCGGGCCCTGGAGTCCACCGCCGTGCGCAGCCGCGTCAGCCCCCACGCCCTGCGCCACAGCTTCGCCACGCATCTGCTCAACCGCGGCATGGACCTCCGCGCCATCCAGGAGCTCCTCGGCCACGCCAGCCTGAGCACGACCCAGCGTTACACGCATGTGGACCTCGAGCAGCTCGCGAAGACGTACGAAGAGGCGCACCCGAGGGCGAGGAAGGCGTAGGCCCCGCGGCGGAGGCCTCCCACGGTCCAAGTCGTCGATCCCGTCGCGGATCGTGAACCAGCCGAGGACCTGGCGGTTGCCCGTGGCCTTGACATGGGTGGTGGCGAGGCCGTGGATCCGGACGTCGACCCAGACGTTGACCTTGCCCTTGACCTTGCCCTTGCCCTTGCCCTTGCCCTGGACCTGGACCTTGACCTTGCCCTTGCCCTTGCCCTGGACCTGGACCTGGACCTTGACCTTCCAAAGGCATGCGTGTCCGTCGCGGCGGCAGCATGCCGCGGCGGACACGCATGCGGGCAAGCGGGAGCGCGCCAGGGCCATGAATCGTGATCATCCCGGTGCCGGGTGCCCCGGCGGGCCGGATCCGGGGTTCCCGATTCCCGTCGGATCCTCGGCTTCAACGTCGCATCCATGCCTCACAACGACAGCCAGGGTGGAGATCGGGCTGCACCCGCTGTTCGGACGTTCCAGGCCCCCGTGAACCTCCCCCCGAGGTCCTCCCGACCTGGCGCGCTCCCGCTTGCCGGCACCTCGATCCGCGAGCGCCGGAAAGCACGGCGCTCGCGGATCGAGGTGCTTCTCGAGGGTCAAGGGCGCGGGACGGCTCGCAGCGCGACCGCGGGGGAAGGCTCGCAGCGCAACTGCGCGGAAAGGCTCTCGGCGCGACCGCGCGGACCTGCCCGCGGAGCGATCGCGCCACGCCCTACGGCGCGGGCCGCACGGTGATCGTCTGGCCCTCGAAGAGGCCGTAGGCCTCCATGAGGTCCTTGGGGAGGGCGAGGATGCGCTCGTTGAGGTCCTTGTTGAACTTCACGGGTTCCACCGCCGGGCCGCCGGGCCAGATGAGGCGGACGTTCTGGATGGTGGTGTGGGCGTAGGGCGCCATGCCCTTCCAGATGGACTCCACCATCGGGGAGAGCTCCAGGTGGTCGGCCTTCTTGAAGAAGCCGGTCTTGAGCAGGCCCACGGTGACGCCGACGTCGGTGACGAGGGTCTCCAGACGCCCGGCGTCCTTGAGGAGGCTGGCGGCCTGGAGGACGCCCACCTCGTTCGTCTCGGCCACCATCATGACCTCGCGGAAGGTGCGGTAGCCGTCGAAGAAAGGGATGATCTTCCGGTCCTCGGCGTAGAGCTTGAGGCCCGCCGTCAGCTGGGGCTCCGGCAGCGCGGGCACGGGCACGGCGTCCAGGTTCGGGAAGAGGGATTTGAGGCGGCGGCGGGAGTCCGAGGTCCGGGCGGCCTCCATCAGCAGGTCGGGCACCGTCCGGCGGATGCTCTGCTGGGAGGAGACCTTGGAGGCGAGGAACTCGAAGTCGCCCTTCTCCCATTCCAGGATCTCGAAGGCCGCGGCCTCGCCCTTGGTGGTCCGCGTCTCCGCGTGCACCACCTCGCCGTTGCTGATGTAGAGGACGCCGTTGACCTTCTCCCCGTTCACCTGGAGGAGGCCCGCCTTCTTGTTGACGTGCAGGAGCTGCAGCACGTCGGTGAGGCTGATGCTCTGGAGGTTGCCCTTGAGGTTCGACATCAGGCGCCCTCCCCGAGGAGGTTGCGCGCCAGCAGCCGGATGCGCTCGCCGCCGAAGGGCTTGACCGCGTAGACGTCGGCCCCGGCCTCCAGTCCCTCCTGCCAGTCCCGCTGGGCCTCCATGGCGGTGAGGATGACGACCTTCGGGGCGGCGGGGCCGAGGCTCTGCTTCACGAAGCGGCAGAACTCGTGCCCGCTCTCCCCGGGCATGGCTTCGTCGAGGAAGATGAGGTCCACGGGGCCCCGGGCGAGGATCTCCCGGGCGTGGTGCGCGCCCCCGGCCTCCACGACCTCGAAGCCGTCCTTGCCCAGGATGGCCTTCATCAGCTCGCGGGTCGCCCCGTCGTCGTCCACCACCAGGATGCGCTTCATGGCCTCCTCGCCAGGGCGCCGAGCATCTCCTGGACGGCGCGCTCGAAGCCCACCAGGACCGCGCGCCCCACGATGCTGTGGCCGATGTTTAGTTCCTCCACCTCGGGGATGTCGGCCACCGGGCCCACGTTCCGCAGGGTCAGTCCATGGCCCGCGAGGACGTGCAGGCCCAGCTTGGCGGCCCAGCGCGCGGCGTCCCGCAGCCGGCCCAGCTCGAAGGCCGGGTCCGCCCCCAGGGGCAGGTCCGCGTAGGTCCCCGTGTTCAGCTCCACCGCGTCGGCCTCCAGCTTCGCGGCCATTTTGATCTGGTCGGGCACGGGGTCAAGGAAGAGGCTCACCTTGATGTCGGACTGCCGCAGTTCGCGGATCACGCCCCGCAGGTGCGACTGGAGGAAGAGGGCGTCGAGGCCGCCCTGGGTGGTGAGTTCCTCCCGGGACTCCGGCACCAGGGTCACCGTGTGGGGCTTGTGGGGGATCACCGCCTCCAGGGCCTCCGGCGTGGCGGCGCACTCCACGTTGAGTGGGACCGCGATGACCTCCTTGAGCAGCCGGAGGTCCTTGTCCTGGATGTGCCGGCGGTCCATGCGCAGGTGCACGGTGATGCCGTGGCAGCCCGCGCTCTGGGCCAGCAGGGCCGCGGCCACCGGCTCGGGCTCCCGCCCTCCCCGCGCCTGGCGCAGGGTGGCCACGTGGTCGATGTTCACGCCCAGGCGGGGACTCAATCGTCAATCCTCCAGGTCAGGCTGGGTCGGCCGATGGAAAAAGCCTACCATCTCCATCGTTTCTCCTAGCGGCCGGGCTTAGCCGAGGTCCAGGTCCCCGGCGGCGGCGGCCTCGAGCCTCGCCATGGCTCCGGCGAGGAGCCCCGGATCCCGGGCCTCGCCCATGAGGCGCAGCTTGGGCTCCGTCCCCGACCAGCGAACCACCAGCCGGAGGCCGGGGCCGTGGGCGGCCTCGAGCTCGGAGAGGGCGGCCTGGAGGCGGGCGCAGTCCTCCAGGGGGCGCCGCCGGGCGGCCTTCAGGTTCACCAGCCGGTGGGGCCAGGCCGGGAAGCGCCAGTCCCACCGGTGTCCGGCGGGCCGGCGCTGGAGGGCGCGGAGCACCGCCTGGGCGGTGGCGAGGCCGTCCCCGCTGGGCCCCAGGCGCTTCTGGATGACATGACCTGAGGCCTCCGCCGCGAGGTCCCAGCCCGTCTCCGCGAGCTTGCGCAGCAGGAACTTGTCCCCGACGGGCGTGCGCGCGAAGGGGACGCCCCGGGCCGCCAGGGCCTCCTCCAGGCCGCCGTTGCTCATGAGGGTGCCCACCACGCCGAGGGGCGGATCCCCGGATTCCAGCCGGTCCAGGGCCAGGAGCCACAGCATCTGGTCCCCGTCCACCAGGGTCCCCTCGCCGTCCACCAGGAGGCAGCGGTCCCCGTCCCCGTCGAAGGCCAGGCCGAGGGCGGCACCGGTGCGGCGGACCTCCGCCTGCAGGTGCTCCAGGTGCGTGGAACCCACGCCCACGTTGATGCGGGCCCCGTCCGCGGGCACCCCGGTCCAGGCCACGGCTCCTCCGAGCACGCGGCAGGCCCAGGGGGCCGTGGCGCCGTGGGCGCAGTCCACCACCACGGGCAGGTCCGGCCCCAGCTCCAGCAGCCCGAGGTGGGCCAGGTAGGCCTCCACGGGCGCCTCGTCCCGCGCCAGCGTGGCCGGGGCGTTCTCGGCGCAGGTACCCTCCTCGAAAGCGGCCTCGATGGCCTCCTCCTCCGCGGGCTCCAGCTTCTCCCCGGCCCCGTTGAAGCCCTTCAGGCCGTTGTCCTCGGGGGGATTGTGGCTGGCGCTGATCATCACGCCCCAGGCCTCGGGTTCCCGTGCCGTGGCCCAGGCCACCGCCGGCGTGGGGACCATGCCGAGCACCCGCGGGCGGACCGCGCGGCCCAGGCCCGCGACGAAGGCCTGGGCCAGGGGCAGCGAGCTGAGCCGGGGATCCCAGCCCAGCACGAGGGTCCGGACGCCCCGCCGCTCGGCCACCTCGGCCCAGGCCCGGCCCCAGCGGGCGGCCTCGTCGAGGGTGAGGGGCGGGGCGAAGGCCGGGCCCCGGATGCCGTCGGTGCCGAAGTAGCGGAGGGTCATCCCTAGAGCCTAGCTTCTTCCGCCGGCGGTTCCGGAAGGGCGTGGGTGCGGAAGACCCGGAAGCCCCAGGCGCGCGCCTCGCGGTGGGCCTCGGCGGTGAGGGCGTCGCGCGCCGCGGGCGGGAGTCCGGGGCGGCCCGCCCGCCAGGCCAGGAAGCGCTTCCGGGAGACGCCGAGGCAGAACCCCTCCGCGGGCCAGCCCAGGCGGGCGGGGAGCGTGGCCAGGCCCCGCCACAGCGCGGCGTCCTCCCCGAAGGTCGTCCCGAACCCGAAGCCCGGGTCCAGGAGGATCCGCGCCCCGTCGAGCCCCGCGCCCAGGAGCCGGTCCCGCACGCCGGCCAGTTCGGAGACGGCGCGGACGTCATCCGGTTCGCCCGGGCCCTCGTAGGCGGGCATCCAGAAGGCCCCGTCCCGCAGCCGGCTGCGCATGGCGATGAGTCCGCAGGTCGAGGCCGCGGCGAGCTGGAGCATCCCCGGCTCCGAGAAACCCGTGACGTCGTTCAACGCCGCGACGCCGGCCTCGAGCCCCCGCTCGGCGACCTCCGGATGCCGCGTGTCGAGGCTCAGGGCGAGGTGCGGGAGTTCGGAGCGCAGCAGCGCCAGGACGGGCTCCAGGCGCGCCCATTCCTCCCGGGGGGCCACGGGCGCGGCGCCGGGCCGCGTGCTCTCGGCGCCCAGGTCCAGCATCCCCGAGCCCGCCGCCACCAGCCGGCGGGCCTGGGCCAGGGCGGCCTCCGGAGCCTGGAAGCGGCCGCCGTCGCTGAAGGAGTCCGGCGTGAGGTTGAGGATGCCGATGAACAAGGGGCCGCGCCGGAGGCGCGGCCCCCAGGCGAAGGGCGCGGCCATCAGGCCGGGTGCAGGGCCGGGTTCAGTCCCGGATCCGCCCCCTTCTCGCCGGTGGCGGCGGTGGCCGGCGCGGAGCCGCCGGGCCGGGGCGGCAGGGTGCCGCCCTTCATCAGCAGGTCCACGTCGTTCCCGTCCAGGGTCTCGCGCACCAGCAGGGCCTCGGCGATGGCCACCAGGGCCTCCTTGCGCTCGAGGATCAGCTTCTTGGCGCGCTCGTAGTTGCGCATGACGATGTCATGCACTTCCGCGTCGATCACCCGGGCGGTCTCCTCGGAGAAGTTCCGCTGCTGGCTGAAGTCGCGGCCCAGGAAGATCTCGTGGTTGGCGCCGGCGCCGAAGTTCAGGGGGCCGAGCTTCTCGCTCATGCCGTACTCCGTGACCATGGCGCGGGCCATGTCGGTGGCCTGCTGGATGTCGTTGCTGGCGCCGGTGGAGAACTGGTTGAAGAAGATCTCCTCGGCGATGCGGCCGCCCATGCAGATGGCGATGCGCCCCTCCATGAACTCCTTGGTGGTGTTGTAGCGGTCCCGCTCCGGGAGCTGCCAGGTCACGCCCAGGGCACGGCCCCGGGGACTGATGGTGACCTTGTGGAGGGGATCGGCGCCGGGGACCGCCGCGGCCAGGACCGTGTGGCCGGCCTCGTGGTAGGCGGTGATCTTCTTGTCCTCGTCGGTCATCACCATGGAGCGCCGCTCGGCTCCCATGTAGACCTTGTCCTTGGCGTTCTCGAAATCCGACATCTCCACCCACTTCTTGTTCACGCGGGCGGCGTAGAGGGCGGCCTCGTTGCAGAGGTTGGCCAGGTCGGCGCCGGCGAAGCCCGGGGTGCCCCGCGCGATGACCTCCAGGTCCACGTCCGGGGCGAGGGGGATCTTGTCGGTGGTGTGGACCTTGAGGATCTCGAAGCGGCCCTTCACGTCGGGGCGGTCCACCACCACCCGGCGGTCGAAGCGGCCGGGGCGGAGCAGGGCGGGGTCAAGCACGTCGGGGCGGTTGGTGGCGGCGATGAGGATGACGCCCTCGTTGCCCTCGAAGCCGTCCATCTCCACCAGGAGCTGGTTGAGGGTCTGCTCGCGCTCGTCGTGCCCGCCGCCCAGGCCGGCGCCGCGGTGGCGGCCGACGGCGTCGATCTCGTCGATGAAGATGATGCAGGGGGCGCTCTTCTTGCCCTGCTCGAAGAGGTCGCGCACGCGGCTGGCGCCCACGCCCACGAACATCTCCACGAAATCCGAGCCGGAGATGGAGAAGAACTGGACCTTGGCCTCGCCCGAGATCGCGCGGGCCAGCAGGGTCTTGCCGGTGCCCGGAGGGCCCATGAGCAGCACGCCCTTGGGGATCTTGCCGCCGAGCTTCACGAACTTCGCGGGGTCCTTGAGGAACTCCACGATCTCCTTCAGCTCCTCCTTGGCCTCGTCGCAGCCGGCGACGTCGGCGAAGGTCACGCGCTTCTGGCCGCCGGCGAGACCCTTGGCCCGGGCCTTGCCGAAGCTGAGCGCCTTGTTGCCCCCCACCTGGGCCTGGCGCATGAAGACGAACCAGAGCACCACGAAGACCAGGAGCGGGCCCCAGAACATGATCAGCATCAGGAAGTTGTTCTCGGAAGGCTTGGCGGCCCTGAACTCGTCGAGCTGGCCCTCGACCTTCCAGTCCAGGATGCGCTTGGGCAGGTCCTGGAGGGGAGGGGCGATGGACTTGAACTTCTCGACCACCTGGCCCGAGGCGGTGCGCTGGGGCTGCCGGTAGGTGCCTTCGACCTCCTGCCCGGAGATGGTCACGGTCTTGTACTTCCCGGCCACGCCTTCGGTCATGAAGGTCGAGAACGGGATCTCCTGCACGGCGGCGCCGGCCGGGATGTACTTCAGGGCCAGGAACACCATGGCGAGGATGGCGACCCAGACCAGCATGGACTTCATCATCGAATTCAAGCGGACTCCCGGACGGGTGTGTCCCGGGTACGGGTCCCGGGCTCTCCAGTTTAACCGTGAAGCGGTCCCTGGTCCTCGATTGGATGCAGGAAGACCCCTGATGGTTCATGGGAAATGCGCCAGTGGCCGTGGGTCCGTGACCGGGCGCGGCGGGGCGCGGGCCCCGAGACGTGGGGCCAGAGGAAGGCCGCGAGCCCGCGCAGGGCCTCGGCCTCCCGCGGCCAGCCCTGCTCGCGGAAGGCGGCCTCGAGGACGGCCCGCAGCTCCGGCTCCGTCCAGATTCCGCGCTTGAGTTCGAGAATCCCTCCCGCGAGCCTCCACTTTTCCTTGCGGCGGGCCGCGACCTCCGCGGCGCGCCACTCGAGCAGCTCGCGGACCTGGGCGTGGGTTTCCAGCAGGTGCGCATCCAGCCCTGGAAGTTCGCGGCGCAGGGGCTCGAGGAGGGGACGCAGGCGGTTCCGGGGGGTGAAGGCCTCCTGGTTGCTCGCGTCCTCCCGCCAGGGGATCCGCCGGGCCTCGAGGTAACTCCGCAGCTCGGCGCGGCGCAGGTGCACCAGGGGCGACCACCGCAGGCCCTGGCGCGGCGGAAGCGGCGTGAGCGAGCCGAGGCCCCCGCCGCGCCCCAGGCGCAGGAGGACCGTCTCGGTGTGGTCGTCCAGGGTGTGGCCCGTGGCGACCACGGCGGCGCCGGAGGAGGCGGCCTCGGCCCGCAGCCAGGACCACCGCAGCTCCCGCGCGGCCGTCTCGAGGCCCTGGCCCGCGGCCTTGGCGTGCCCCCGCACGTCGAGCCAAGCCTCCGCCAGGTCCAGGCCGAAGTGGCGCGCCAGGGCCCGCACGAAGGCGGCATCCCCGGCCGAGGCCTCCCGCAGCCCGTGGTCCGCGTGGGCCAGCACCAGGTCGAGGCCGAGGCTCTTCCGCAGCGCGGCGAGCAGGGAGACCAGGGCGGTGGAATCCCCGCCCCCGCTGCAGGCCACGAGCACCCGGCCGCCCGCCACGCCGTCGCCCCTGCGGCGCAGGGCCGCCAGGAGATCGGCTTCGAGGCGGTTCACGGGCCGGCCTCCGCGCCGGGCATCACCTCAGGCGCTCCAGGAGCTTCAGCAGGGCCTGGGGCACGGGCTTCTCGCACCACAGGGCCTCGGCGAAGTCCGCCTGGATGAGCGAGCCCCAGTGCATGGCGCGCCCTTCGATGCCCCGGCGGAAGGAGGGGTGGGCGATGCGCACGGCGGGCTGGGCCGGATCCGGGCTGAACTGGCTTCCGAAGGCGTCGAAGGCGGCCATGCGCCGGGCCCACGCGGCGCTGACGTCCACCACCAGGTCGGGCCGGTCCGGGTTCTCGCCCCCCACCCAGGCGAGGGCCTCGACGCGCCAGGGCTCGCCTTCGTGGGGATAGCCCTTCAGGCCGGCGTGGAAGGCGGCCGCGCGCAGCAGGCGGTGGGCCCGGCGATGATCCGGGTGGCGGTCCTCCGGCGCGGGGATCACGAGGACGGTCGGGCGCAGGGTCCTGAGGGCCGTCATCACCGCGCGCCGGGAAGCCTCCCCCTCGTCGAAGCGCCCGTCGGGGAGGTCGAGGGTGGTGCGGGAGGCGCCGAGGATCCGGGCGGCCTCCAGGGCCTCGGCGCGGCGGATCTCGGGCGTGCCGCGGCTGCCCAGCTCCCCGCGGGTGAGGTCGAGGATGCCCGCGCGCAGGCCGCGGTCCGCGGCCAACGCGAGGAGGCCGCCCACGTGCACCTCCACGTCGTCGGGATGGGCGCCGACGGCCAGCAGGTCGAGCATCGCGGTCATGGGGCCTCCACCAGCAGGGTGCCGCCGCCCTCGGGATGGGTGGCGAGGCGCGCGGCGAGGGCCGCTTCCAGGCGGTCCAGCAGCGCGCCGTCCCGCAGCCAGGAGAGGCCCGGCAGCACACGCTCCTGGGGCCGACCGAGGGGAAAGAGGGCCTGGCGGAGCTTCTCGGGATCCGTGCCGAAGCGGGCCGCGGCGAGATCCCGGCGGTGGCGGCGGTCCAGCCGCGCCAGGCGGGCACGGGTGCGCTGGAGTTCGTCCTCCACGCGTTTCAGCAGCGTCGGGCCCCAGGCGGCGGCGCCCGCGGGGTCGAGGCTGAGGGCCGAGGAGGGAAGGTGGTCGGCGCGGGCGAAGGCGGCCCAGTCGCCGGTGCGGAGGGGATCGAGGTCCGCCGCGTCGAGGTGGGCGCCCCTGGGCACGAGGGCCGCCGAGGGCCGCGCCACGATCCGGGGCGCCTCCAGGCCCACGCGTTCCCACAGCGGCTCGGCGAGGCGCCAGTAGGCACGCTCGGCGGGGCCGAGGACCACCGCGGCCGTGCCGGGCAGGAGGCGCTGCTGCATGAGCGGACGCAGGGCGGCGCCGGGGCTGAGCCAGTGGCCGGGAGGGCAGGGCTCGCCGGGATCGAGGCGGGCGCGGGCGCCGGTGGACGGGTCGAGGCTGAACCAGGCGCCCTGGGTGCGCGGATCCAGGGGCAGGGCCAGGCGGGCGCTCTCCAGCCTCTCGGCCTGGGCCACCAGGTCCCGCTCCAGGCCCAGGGCCCGCCAGCGCCGGAGATCGTCCTGGATCGCGGCCCTGGCTCCGGGTTCCGTGGGCGAGAAGGCGCGCACGCCCCGTCGCCACAGGGGCGCGCCGCAGGCGAGGAAGTGGCCACGCAGCGTCGGCTCCGGGGCGCCGGGCACCTCGCCCCAGAGCGCCTCGGCCTCGGCCTGGTGGTTCGCCGTCCAGGCCAGCCAGCCGGTGGCGGTGCCCAGGGGCGCGGCGAACCGGAAGCGGTGGGGGCGCAGGCGGCCGCCGGCCCCGAAGCCCACCGTGGCGGCCACCTCCAGGGCGTCATGGTCCTCGTCGGCCATCCAGAACACCGCCTCGCCGCCGAGGCGGTCCGCCTCGGCCTTGGCGGCGAGGGCCTTCACCACCGAAAGGGCCGGGGTCCACCCCGCGCCGATCTGCTGGCCGGTCACCACGAGGGGGCGGGAGGTCGACATGGGGGGAAGGGTACCTTGGAAGCATGGAAGTCCCCACCGTGGAGCCCTGGATCCCGCCCCCGCGGCCGGACCTCGCGCGCCTGGCCATGGACGTCGCGGACGAGCTCGGGACCGAGACCCTGCGCGCCTGGCCCGAGGCCCGCAAGGGCGGCATCGGCTTCGGCGACCTGCCGCCCTTCCTGAGCTGGCACGGGCTGGTGGAGGGCCAGCACCATCTCGTCCTCCTGCAGCCGCGGGAGCTCGGCGCCCTCGTCCCCGGCGCGCGCACCGCGCCGCTGCCCGCGCGGTGGCTCGAGGACCTGGACCTGGAATCCCTCGCGCGGCCCCTGGCCCGCCATCCGGCCTGGGGCGGCGCGGTGGCCTCGGTGCACGTGGTGAGCGTGGCCAGGGCGGGGGAGGCGCGGGTGCGCACGGAGGGCGAACCCGCCCCGGACGTGGTGGCGGCGGTGCTGGACCGCGTCAGCGAGGCCCGGGTGTGGAGCTTCAGCGACTGAGCCGCTCGGCCATCGCCAGCACCAGCTCCACCAGCCTCGCCGCGTAGGCGGTCTCGTTGTCGTGCCAGCCGAACACCTTGACGAAGCGGGAACCCAGCACGCGGGTGAGCTGGAGGTCCATGAGCACGCTTTCTTCCCGGCCCGTGAAGTCGCGGCTCACCAGGTCGGGCTCGGCGAGGGCGAGGACGCCCTTCAGCGAGCCTTCGGCGGCATAGCGGTAGGCGGCGTTGAGGGACTCCACCGACGCGTCCTTCTCCAGGAGGGCCGTGACGTCCACCAGGTTCACGCTCAGGGTCGGCACCCGCAGCGCCGAGCCGCTGAAGGCGGGGTCCAGCCAGGGCAGGGCCTTGTGCAGCGCCCCGAAGGCCGAGGAGCTGGTGGGGATGATGCTCTGGAAGGCGGCCCGGGCCCGGCGCAGGTCCTTGTGGGGCGCGTCCTGGAGGCGCTGGTCGTTGGTGACCACGTGCACCGTGCTCATGCCCGCGTGGGCGATCCCGAAGGCGTCCCTCAGCACCCGCAGCATGGGCGCCGTGGCGTGGGCGGTGCAGCTCGCGTTGCTGACGACCCGGTGCCGCCCGGGATCGAGCCCCGCGCCGTTGAGGGGCTGGATGGCGGTGAAGTCCGCGTCGGGGCTGGGCGCGCTGATGACCACGTGGGAGACGCCGCCCCGCAGGTGCCGCGCGGCGTCGGCGCGGCGGGTGAAGCGGCCGCTGCTCTCCACCACGAGGCCCACGTCGAGGCCGTCGAAGGGGACGCGCTCGGGCTCGGTCTCGTGGAAGACCCGCACCCGGGCCGCGCCGAGGCGGAGGAACTCCTCCCCGCGCTCGACCTCGGCGAGGATTTCCAGCGATTCCGCCCCGTGCACCGAATCCCGCCGCAGCAGGGCCGCGAGGGTCCCGAGGTCCGCCGGGTCGTTCACCGCCGCCAGCCGCGCGGGAGCGCCGACCGCCAGCCGCTTCAAGGCCAGGCGCCCGATGCGGCCGAGGCCGTTGATCGCGATCATGCCAGGACGGCCCGCCGGCTCAGATCCGGTCCAGCACGTGGCAGCAGAGGTCCATGAGCCGCGTGGCGTAGCCGAACTCGTTGTCGTACCAGCCGAAGACCTTCACCATCCGCGGCCCGAGGGCCCGGGTGAGGAAGGGGTCGAAGGTGCAGCTGGCCTCGCAGCCGATGAGGTCCACGCTCACCAGCTCGTCCTTCATCACGTCCAGGTAGGGCGCGAGCGGGCCCTCGACGCTGGCCTTCAGGAAGGCCTCGTTCACCGAGGCGACGGAGGCGTCGGACTTCAGGATGGCCGTGAGGTCCGTGAGGCTCACGTCCGGCGTGGGCACGCGCACCGCCACGCCGTCGAGCTTCCCCTTGAGGTGGGGCAGCACGAGGCTGATGGCCTTCGCCGCGCCGGTGCTGGTGGGGATCATGGACAGCGCCGCGGCCCGGGCCCGGCGCAGGTCCTTGTGGGGCAGGTCGAGGATGCGCTGGTCGTTGGTGTAGCTGTGCACCGTGGTCATCAGGCCGTATTCGAGGCCGAAGGCGGCGTCCAGCACCTGCACCATCGGCGCGAGGCAGTTGGTGGTGCAGCTCGCGTTGCTGAGCACGCGCTCCTTCTCCAGGTCCAGGGCGCCCTCGTTGATGCCCATGACCACCGTGCGGTCCGCGTCGTCGGCGGGCGCGCTGATGATGACGTGGCTCACGCTGCCGTGGAGGTGGTTGGAGGCGTCCTTCTTCTTGGTGAAGATGCCCGTGCACTCCAGCACCACCTGGGCGCCGAGCTGGCCGAAGGGGATGAGGTGCGGGTCCTTCTCTGCGTAGACCCGGATGCGCCGGCCCTCGAGGACGAGGTGGTTGCCGTCCGCGGCCACGGAGAAGTCCGCGTGCCCGTGCACCGAGTCGTACTTCATGAGGTGGGCGAGGGTGGCGGCGTCCGTGAGGTCGTTCACCGCGACCACCTGGACGTGGGGGGCCTTCATGAGCTGGCGCAGGACGAGACGGCCGATGCGGCCGAGCCCGTTGATGGCGACTTTCTTCATGGCGGCTCCCCGGTGCGGAAGGGGTCCAGCCTAACGCCCTTCGGGGCCGGCCTGAAGCCTGGCCTGTGACCTGCGTCGCGTCCCGTCCCTGGCCGCTCAGCTCGCCAGGGAGGCCCGGCGCCGCAGGGCGAGGGCGGGGGCCTCGAGCTTCTTCGAGAGGGTGTTGCGGTGGATGCCGAGGACGCGGGCGGCGGCGCTCTGGTTGCCCTTGTTCGCGGTGACCACCTCCTCGAGGTAGACGCGCTCGAACTCGCGCTTGGCCATGTCCAGGGGGACGCCCTTGCGCACCATCTCGGCCACGAGGCGCCGCAGCTCATCTCGCATCGTCGGGCTCCAACTCAATCGGGAAGTGCGAACGTAGCACCCGTTCGCGGCGCGGGGAAACAAAATGATTCCGCCGGCGCCGGGCCCGCCCTTCCCAACCTGCGGAAAACCCTGTGGAATACCTGTGGAACCCCTGGGGAGCGAGATGCGCAAGACGAAGCTGGTCATCACCATGGGGCCCGCGCTGGCCGACGACGAGAAGCTGCGCGAGGTCCTGCGCGAGGCCGACGCCATCCGGCTGAACGCGAGCCACGGGGATCCCGCGGCCCGCAGCGGCGTCCTCGCGCGGGTCCGCGCCGTCGCGGCGGAGCTCGGCCGGGAGCTGCCGGTCTTCCTCGACCTCCAGGGCCCCAAGTGGCGCGTGGGCGCCCTCGAGGCGCCGGTGGACCTGGCCGAGGGCAGCGAGGGCTGCTTCGTGCCGCCCGGGGCGGAGGGCGCGGGAGGCGGAGCCTGGCGCGTGCCCCTTCCCCACCCGGAGCTCTTCGAGGGCGCGCGGGAGGGCCAGCGCTGGCTCCTGGACGACGGCGCGCTGGAGGTGGAGGTGCTGGAGGCGCGGGCCGACGCGGTGCGCGCCAAGGTGCGCGTGGGCGGCGAGCTGAAGGCGCGCAAGGGCGTGCATCCCATCGGCCTCGAGCTGGCCCTGGACCCGCTGACCGCCAAGGACCTGGAGGACGTCCGCTGGGGCGTGGCCAACGGCGTGGAGCTCTTCGCCCAGAGCTTCGTGCGCCGCCGCGCGGACGTGGAGCAGCTCCAGCAGCGCATCCGCGAGGCCGGCGGGAACCAGCCGGTCATCGCCAAGATCGAGCATCCCCAGGCCCTCGAGAACCTGGAGGAGATCCTGCAGGTCTCCTGGGGCGTCATGGTGGCCCGGGGGGACCTGGGCGTGGAGCTGGGCGTGGAGCGCGTGCCCTCCCTCCAGAAGAAGATCATCCGCACGGCGCGCAAGGCCCTGAAGCCGGTCATCACCGCGACCCAGATGCTGGAGAGCATGATCGAGAACCCCTCGCCCACCCGCGCCGAGGCCAGCGACGTGGCCAACGCCATCTGGGACGGCACCGACGCCGTGATGCTCAGCGCCGAGAGCGCCGCCGGCGCCTACCCCGTGGAGGCGGTGCAGTGGCTGGCCCGCATCGCGGCGGAAGCGGACGCCCACGTGCCCGGCATGGCCTACCGCCGGGACATCGGCGAGATGGCCCGGGGCCGCACGGACATCTCGGTGGCCTTCGCCGCCTGCCGGGCCGCCGAGGACCTGGGGGCGCGGTGGATCGTGGCCTTCACCGAGGGCGGCGGCAGCGCCCGCATGGTGAGCCGCCTCGCGGGCCAGACGCCGGTGCTCGGCGCCACCACTGATGGCGCCACGGCCCGCTGCATGGGCCTCCTGCGGGGCGTGACCGCCCTCATCATCCCGCGGGTCCAGAGCACCGACGACATGGTGGAGGCGGTGCGGGAGCTGCTCCTGGCCAAGCACGAGCTGCTGCCCGGCGACCACGTGGTGATGACCATGGGCCTGCCCCTGTGGAAGAGCGGCAGCACCAACACGATGAAAGTGATGACGTTCTGAGATGAAGTGGGCCCTCAACCTCGTGTTCACCACCGCCGGCGGCTGGCTGGGGTGGTGGCTGGGGGCCTTCGTGGGGATCACCACGGCGGTGGTGCTCTCCATGCTCGGGACGGGCTTCGGGCTCTGGGTCGCGATCCGGGTGTGGCGGGACCACTTCGAGGCTTGAGCCCCGTTCAGGCGAGGCCCCAGGCCCGCAGCGCCTCCACGAGGCCCTCCAGCTGATCGGCGCTGGTGGTGTGGAAGCGGCTCACGAGCTTCCAGCCCTGGGCGACGCGCTGGTAGCGGTGCAGCCACAGGAAGGGGCCTTCCCAGCCGGCCTCCGGTCCGCGCCGGGTGCGCACGAGGAAGGCCACGGTGGTCCAGGGGCCGCGGCTGAGGACCCGCCGCCCCAGCTCCTCCAGCGCCGAATCCTCGTCGTGCTCCAGCGTCAGGTCGTCGATGTCCGGGATGATCATCCTCGCCTCGCCCCCAGGGTACCCTCCCTCCATGCGCCTCGAATGCATCGCCATCGGCACCGAGCTCCTCACCACCCGGCGGCTGGACACCAACTCGGTGTGGATCGCCGAGCGCCTCGCGGAGCTGGGCCTGGCCCTCCACCGCAAGACCGCGGTGGGGGACGACCGCGCGGACCTGCGGGCCCTGGTGGAGGAGGCCCTCTCCCGCAGCGACGTCATCCTCTGCACCGGCGGGCTGGGGCCCACCTTCGACGACTTCACCAAGGAGGTCTTCGCCGAGGCCCTGGGGGCCGAACTGAAGGAGGACGCCCGGTGCCGGGCGGAACTGGAGGCCTGGTACGCGGCGCGCAACCGCGTGCCCTCGGCCAACAACTACAAGCAGGTGCTCATCCCCGAGGGCGCCGAGCCCCTGCGCAATCCGCTCGGCTCGGCCCCCGGCGTCTGGTGGCAGGATCCGCCCTCCCAGCCCGGCAAGCGCATCGTCCTCATGCCCGGCGTGCCGCGGGAGATGAAGCGCATGTGGACCGACCACGTCCATGCGCGCCTGAAGCCGCTCGCCGGCGCGCCGGTGCACACGCTCCGCGTGGTGGTGGGCGGCGTGCCCGAGAGCACGCTCGACGAGCGCACGGCGCCGGTGCGCGCGCGGCACGCCGAGCTGGACTGGACCATCCTGGCCTCGCTGACCCACGTGGAATTCGTGGTGCGCAGCGCCGACGCCGCGGCCCTCGAGGCCGCGCGCCGGGACCTCGCGGAGGCGCTGGGCCCTGACCGGGTCTGCGAGGGGGACGGCGACCTGGAGTCGACAGTGCTGGACCGGCTGAAGGCCCTGGGCGAGACCCTCGCAGTGGCGGAGAGCATGAGCGGCGGCCTGCTGGCCGCGCGGCTCACGGCCATCCCCGGCGCCAGCGACGCCTTCAAGGGCGGCGCCGTCGTCTACACGCCGGAGGCGAAGACGGCCCTCGCAGGGATCGATCCCGCGGTGCTTGAAGCCCACGGCACCATCTCGGAGGCCACCACCGAGGCCTTGGCGAAGGGCATCCGCGTGAAGCTCGGCGCCACCTGGGGCCTCGCCATCACCGGCAATGCCGGGCCCAGCGTGGATCCCCAGGGCGACGTCGAGCGCGCCAACCCCGTGGGCACCTGCCTCATCGCCATCGCCGGGCCTGGTGGCGTCGAATCGAAGCGCTTCGTCGTGCCCGGCGAGCGCCAGGACGTGCAGCTCCGCGCGGCGGGCTGGAGCCTGGACTGGCTGCGGCGGCGGCTGGTCTGAACCCTCAGCGGTACGGGTAGGCCTCCCCGTCGCTGGCCCGCGCCCGCGGGATCGAATCCTGCCGCGCGAGGGTGTGCAGGTACCAGACCCAGCCCTCGCGTTCGAGGTGGATGAGGTAGCCGCCGTAGAAGGGCTTGGCGGGGAGCTTCCCGGCGTGGCCGAGGCTCTCGAAGATCGCCTTCAAGGGGAGGCTGGCGGGGTGGGGCGGCAGCTCCTCCCGCGGATCGTGCACGGAGGTCACGAGGGCGCGGACGGCGCCCTGCTTCACCTCGAGGAAGAGGCCGGCCTGGACGTCGGACTTCCCGAGGTCCATCTGGCGGCGCTGCTCCTCCAGCAGGGCGGGGGAGCGGAAGCGGTACATCACCGAGGCCGCCTCGTCGTCCCGGGCGTTCACGAGCCCGTCGGGGCGGACCTTCTCCACGTCCACCCGCTCGAGGCGCGCGTCGGCGCGCCAGGCCTGGGCCAGGGAGACGGCCCAGGGGATCGCGGCCACCGCGTCGAGGTTGCCGGCGCCCCCGGGCGGCTCGGCCACGTCCAGGGCCTGCCAGCCCCGGCCCGCGACCAGCTCCGACGGCTTCACCTTCGCCTTGGCGGCGGCGAGGATCGAGGCCTTCAGGCCCTCCCGGCGGCCGGTCATGCCCGCCTTGGCGGTGTCGATGGCCTTGTTGGCGGTGACGAAGATCCCGCAGGTGACGAGGGCGACGCCGAGCACGGGGATGAGCACGATAGCCGCGACGAACCAAAGCAGCTTGCGGCCAGCCCCCGGCGGCAGCTTCACCGCCACATTGGGGCGGAAGGCCGACGTGGGATCGTAGGCCATCCCGCAGTAGGCGCAGGTGACCGGGCCATCGGCCTCGGGGAGGGGCGCGCCGCAACGCTGGCACTGGCGGGCTTTCATGGCACCAGCCTAGCGGGAGAGGGCGGGCCGCGGCCTCTGATAAGGTGATGCCATGCCGCCCGACACGTCGAAGCTGCTCCTCTGGGGCCTCGCCGCCTTCCTGGCCGGATCCATTCCCTTCGGCCTGGTGATCGTGAAGCTCCTGGGCAAGGGCGACGTCCGGTCCCAGGGCAGCGGCAACATCGGCGCGACCAACGTCAGCCGGGTGGCGGGGAAGGGGATCGGGCTCTTCGTCCTCCTCCTGGACATCGCCAAGGGTGTGGTGCCGGTGGTCCTGGCCAAGCGGGCGGGGATCCCGGAACCCACCTGGCCCTGGATCGGATTCGGCGCCGTCTGCGGCCACGTCTTCTCACCCTGGCTGGGCTTCAAGGGCGGCAAGGGCGTGGCCACGGCCCTGGGCGTCGTCGCGGCGGTGAACTGGCGCCTCGGGGCCCTGCCCATGGCGGTCTTCCTCGCGGCCCTGTGGTTGACCCGCCACGTGAGCCTGGGCTCCATCCTCGCCGCGCTGCTCCTGCCCGCGGAGGTCGTGCTCCTTGCCCTGGCGGGCGAGTACGGCGGATTCAGGGCCCTCGCGGACAACCTGCCCTACCTCCTGGCCTGGGCCTTCCTCGCCGTCCTCGTCATCGCCAAGCACCACGAGAACATCCGCCGCCTGCAGCTCGGCACCGAGTCCAAGCTCTGGGGCGGAGCGCCGAAGCCCGGGGACACCGATGGCTGAGCGTCCCGACGCCGCCGTCCCCGACGCCGCCGTCCCCGACGCCGCCGTCCCCGACGCCGCCGTCCCCGACATCGCCGTCTTCGGCGCGGGGGTCTGGGGCAGCGCCCTGGCGGTGAACTGGGCGCGCTCCGGGAAGCGCGTGGCGCTGTGGGGCCACACGCCCGCGAAGATGGCGGAGATGGCGGCGACCCGGCGGCATCCTCGGCTCAACGGAGTCGAGCTGCCGGAGGGCCTGCGGCCCGTGAGCGATCCCGCCGAGGCCTTCCCCGCGCCGGTGTGGGTCTCCTGCATGACCACCCAGTCCAGCCCGGAGGCCTGGGCGGCCCTGAAGGGCCAGGCTGAAGCCTCGGGCACGGCGTGGCCCGACGTGCTGCTGCATTCCAGCAAGGGCATCCTCGCCCGGACCCACCAGCGCCTCAGCGAGGCCCTCGAGCCGCTCCTCGGCATCCCCGTGGGCGTCATGAGCGGGCCGACCTTCGCCGACGAGGTGGCCCAGGGCCTGCCTTCCGCCCTGGTGATGGCCCTTCCCGCCGCCGTCTCCGACGCCCGGGCGGTGGCGTTGCAGCACGCCCTGGCCACCGAGCGGCTGCGGGTCTACCTCAGCCGCGACGTCACGGGCGCCGAGCTCTGCGGCGCGCTGAAGAACGTCCTGGCCATCGCCGCGGGCCTCGTGGAGACCCTGGGCCTCGGCCACAACGCCCGGGCGGCCCTCATCACCCGCGGCCTCGCGGAGATGGCCCGCCTCGTGGCGGCCCTGGGCGGGTCCCCGGACACCGTCATGGGCCTCGCGGGCATGGGCGACCTGCTCCTCACCGCCACCGGACCCCAGAGCCGCAACCGCCGCTGCGGCGCCTACCTCGCCGAGGGGAAGACGCTGGCGCAGGCCTCGGAGCTCATGGGCGGCCAGGTGATCGAGGGCGCGAGCACCACCCGCGCCGCCCTGGCCCTGGGGGCCGAGGCCGGCGTGGACCTGCCGATCACCGAGGAGGTGGGCCGCCTGCTGGACGGCGCCGACCCGCGGGAGGCCGTGGCGCGGCTCATGGGCCGCAGCCTGAAGTCGGAGTAGGCCGGCCCGGCCCGGGGCCGCCCAGGAGGAACCGTGTCCAAGCCCTTCCGCTTCCGCATCCCCACCCACGGCACCCTCGTGAAAGAGCCCTTCGAGCCCGCGGACCCCCCGCCGGGCTGGGTCCGCCTCGCGGTGAAGGCCATGGCCCTCAACCACCTCGACCTCTGGACGACCCGGGGCATCGAGGGGGTGAAGCTGCCGCTGCCGCTCACGCCCGGCTGCGACGGCGCGGGGATCGTGGAGGCCGTGGGCCCGGGCACGGCCCTGCCGCCGGGGGTCGAGGCGGGAGGCAGCGCCATGATCGCGCCGGGCCTCTCCTGCGGCCTCTGCGCCGACTGCCTGCGGGGCGACGACATGCGCTGCGCCCGCTACGGCGTCCTCGGCCACGCCTGCGACGGCACGGCCGCCAGCCACGTCCTCGTGCCCGCGGCGAACCTCCTGCCCATCCCGCCGAACTGGGACTTCCGCCAGGCGGCGGCCTTCCCCCTGGTCTTCCTCACGGCCTGGGAGATGCTCCTCCACAAGGCGCGGCTCCAGCCCGGCGAGACGGTGCTGGTGTGGGGCGGGGGCAGTGGCGTCGGCACCGCCGCCATCCAGCTCGCGAAGTTCCTCGGGGCCCGGCCCCTCGCCGTGGTCTCCTCCCTGGAGAAGGCCATGAAGTGCTGGGAGCTGGGCACGGAGCACGTCATCGACCGGAGCCGCGAGGACGTGGCTCGACGGGTCCGCGAGCTCACCGCCAAGCGGGGCGTGGACGTGGTGTTCGAGCACACCGGCGCCGCGACCTGGGACGCCAGCCTCGCCACGCTGGCCCGGGGCGGGCGGCTGGTGACCTGCGGCACCACCACGGGGCACGAGGCCCGCCTCAACCTGCGGGTGCTCTTCGCCAAGCAGCTCACCTTGATGGGCTCCTACATGGGCCGCCGGGAGCACCTCTGGACCCTGCTGGGCCACCTCCAGCGCAACCCTTCCAACCCGCCCTTCCGGCCCATCCTCGACCGGGTCTTCCCGCTCGCCGAGTACCCCGCGGCCCAGGCCCACCTGGAGGCCGGCCAGGCCTTCGGGAAGGTGGTCTGCGAAGCGTGAAGGAGGGCAGCCTCCTCCGGGTCCTGGGGCCGGGCTCCGGGCTGGCGGTGGCCCTGTCCCCGCTGGCCGGGGCCCTGGCCCGGGAGCCGCGGCCCGCCCCGGCCCTGGCCGCGGGCCTCCTGCTCGCGTGGCCCCTTTACCGGGTCACGGGCCCGGCGCGAAGCTGAAGCGCCATGCCCCGCGTCAACAGCCTCCCCTCCGGCACGCCCTTCACCTGGGTGGACCTCGTCAACCCCAGCGACCAGGAGCTGCTCAGCTCGGCGCCCACCTACGGCCTGCCCCCCGAGGTCGTCCGGGACTTCCTCAACAAGCCCCACCTCCCGAAGTTCGAGCGGATGGCGGGCGGACTGATGGTGGTGCTGCGGGCCTACGACGAGCAGGCCCGGGGCAACGACACCTACCAGGCCCTCACGCGGCGCCTCGTGGTCTTCATCACCCCGGAGTGGTTCTTCACCGTGCGGCGCAAGGACCAGGACTTCGCCGCGAAGGTGGTCCAGCGCTTCGCCCAGCCCGACGCCCGGGTCCCCCGGCCCGAGACCCTGCTCAGCCACCTGGCGGCGGGGGCGGTGCGCAGCTACGAGGAGCCCCTCCGGGAGGCCGAGGAGCGCCTGGACCGCGTGGAGACGCTGATCCTGGACCGGGGCCACGCCCGGGACCACCTGCGCCACATCTACGCCATCAAGCGTCGCTGCGCGGTCTTCAAGCGGATGCTCTGGCGCAGCCTCCTGGTGGCGAAGGAGCTGCGGGCGGAGTTCCCGGACGAGGGGGGCTGGTGGTCGGACCTCCAGGAGGAGGCCGACCGGCTCCAGGCCTGGGCCGACGAGCTGCTGGAGTCGGCCACCCACCTCCTCAACATGCAGCTCGCCCTCCAGAGCCACCGCACCAACGAGGTGATGCGGGTGCTCACGGTCTTCAGCGCCTTCTTCCTCCCGCTGACCTTCCTCGTGGGGGTCTACGGAATGAACTTCCAGCACATGCCCGAACTGAAGTGGCGCTGGGGCTACGCCCTCGCGTGGGCCGTCATGGCGGCGACGGTGCTGGGCATCCTCGCCTGGTTCCGGCGCAAGGGCTGGCTGAAATGAGCCGGTCCCCGCGCCTCCGGCGCGGACTCCGGCGGCGGGAGGCGATAGGATGAAGGGTTCGGGCCTTCCAGGGCCCGGTGGAGCCCGCTTGACCCCCGAGAATCCGAATCGCATCCCGCACCGCTTCCACGTCCTCCTGGCCGCCGCGGCGTTCTACCTCGGGGGCTGCACCCTCTTCCGCCTCTTCCTGCTGCTCCGCTTCGGCGGCTCCGAGCCCGTGGGCGCCCTCGGCGTCCTCAAGGTCTTCGGCTACGGCCTGCGGGTGGACCTCGCCGCGGCCGCCTGGCTGCTGCTGCCCCTCGCCCTCTGGCTGACCCTGCTGCCCCAGCGCCTCCACGGCTCGCGCTTCCACCAGGTCCTCTTCTGGATCGTGTTCACCGCCTGGCTGGTGGGGCAGACCTTCGGCTTCGTCGTGGAGTACTTCTTCTTCGAGGAGTTCAACGCCCGCTTCAACTCGGTGGCGGTGGACTACCTGCTCTTCCCCTACGAAGTCTTCGTGAACATCTGGGAGAGCTATCCCGTCGCCCTCTACGTCGGCTCCGCGGCGGTGCTGGGCCTGATCTTCCTGCGCCTCGCGCATCCCACCCTGAAGCGGTCGATGGCGGCGAAGGACACCTTCGGCCACCGGCTGAAGGCGCTCGGCGTCTACCTGCTGGTGGGGGCGGCCGCCGTCCTCTCCATCTCCTACCGGCGCACCCACTTCTCCCCCAGCCGCGTGGTGAACGAGTTCGCCGGCAACGGCTACTACGCCCTCATCTTCGCGGCCACCACCAACCACCTCGACTACCCCGCCTTCTACGCCACCATCCCCCGGGAGGAGGCCCACGCCCGGGCCCGGAAGCTCGTGGCCCTGCCCGGGGACGCCTTCGCCTCGCCCACCCAGGGCCTGACCCGGGTGGTCGGCCCGGCGGCGGCGGCGGAGGGCCGGCCCCGGAACCTGGTGATCATCCTGGTGGAGAGCTTCGGCTCGGAGTTCTGGGGCTGCCTGGGCCGCAAGGACTCGCTCACCCCCGAGATGGACGCCCTGGCGAAGGAAGGCATCCTCTTCACCAACCTCTACGCCAGCGGCAACCGCACCGTGCGGGGCATGGAGGGGGTGCTGGCCTCCTTCCCGCCCCTGCCCGGGGACGCCATCCTCAAGCGGGACCGCTCGGACCATGTGGCCACCGTGGCGCGGGTGCTCGCGGACCAGGGCTACCAGCGCACCTTCCTCTACGGTGGGCGCGGCGTCTTCGACGGCCTCCGCTCCTTCATGGTCCGCAACGGCTACGAGCGCTTCATCGAGCAGAAGGACTTCCCCTCCGACGCCTTCAGCACGGTCTGGGGCGTGGCGGACGAGGTGCTCATGGACCGCGCCGTCGCCGAGTGCCGCGCCATGAGCCAGTCCGGCAAGCCCTTCCTGGCCACCCTGCTGACCGTGAGCAACCACAAGCCCTACACCTACCCGGCGGGCCACATCCCGGAGGATCCCTTGGCCAAGCGCCGGGAGCACGCCGTGAAGTACACCGACTGGGCCATCGGCGAGTTCTTCCGCAAGGCGAGGAAGGAACCCTTCTGGCAGGACACGCTCTTCGCCGTGGTGGCGGACCACGGGGCGCGGGTCTACGGGCGCCAGACCATCCCCATCCACTCCTACGAGATCCCCCTCCTCATCGTGGACCCGCGCGCCCCCCAGGCCCGGCGGGTGGACACCCTGGGCGGCTCCCTGGACGTCTCGCCCACCCTGCTCGCCATGCTGGGCCCGCGCTACCGCAGCACCTTCTTCGGCCGCGACCTGCTGGCGCCCCTCCCCGCGGAGGAGCGCTGGGCGGTGATGCACCACAACCGCGACGTCGGCCTCTACCGCAACGGCCGGATGGTGGTGCTGGGGCTGAAGAAGTCCAAGGAGTTCTACGCCATGGACCCGGCGACGCGCCTGCTGGTCCCCTCGAAAAAGGAGGGCGCGGGCGACGAGGAACTGGAACGGGACGCCACGGCCCTCTTCCAGGTCGCCGACGAGCTCTACACCTCCGAGCGGTACCGGACGAACTGAGCCGCCGCGACGTCCCCCCTTGCTAGATTTGGATTCGAACCTTTGGGAGCGCCCATGAAAGTGCTGATCCTCGGCGTGAACGGCTTCATCGGGAGCCATCTGGTGGGCCGCATCCTCCGCGACACGGCCTGGGACGTCTACGGCATGGACCTGGGCACCCACAAGATCACCGACCACGTGGGGCATCCCCGCTTCCACTTCGTGGAGGGCGACATCACCATCAGCAAGGAGTGGATCGAGTACCACGTGAAGAAGTGCGACGTGGTGCTGCCGCTCGTCGCCATCGCCACCCCGAAGATCTACGTCACGGATCCGCTGCGGGTCTTCGAGCTGGACTTCGAGGAGAACCTGCGCATCGTCCGCCAGTGCGTGAAGTACCGGAAACGCGTGGTCTTCCCCAGCACCTCCGAGGTCTACGGCATGTGCGGGGACGCCGAGTTCGACGAGGAGACCTCGCCCCTGGTGACCGGCCCCATCCCCATGCAGCGCTGGATCTACAGCACCAGCAAGCAGCTCCTGGACCGCGTGATCTGGGCCTACGGCCAGAAGGAGGGCCTGCAGTTCACCCTCTTCCGGCCCTTCAACTGGATGGGGCCCAAGCTGGACAGCCTCAACACCGCGAAGGAGGGCAGCTCGCGCCTGGTGACCCAGTTCGTCTGGAACCTGATCCAGGGCCAGCCCCTCAAGCTCGTGGATGGAGGTGCCCAGCGGCGGTGCTTCATCGACGTCGAGGACGCCATGGACGGCCTGATGATGATCCTGCGCAACGAGGGCGGGAAGGCCGACGGCGGCATCTTCAACATCGGCAACCCGAAGAACGACCACAGCGTCCGCGAGGTGGCCGAGATGCTCCGCGGGCTCTGGAAGGACCACCCGAAGCGCGCCGAGCTCGGGGTGGCCCTCAGCGAGCTGGTGGAGACCAGCAGCGGGGAGTTCTACGGCAAGGGCTACCAGGACGTGCTGACCCGCACGCCGAGCATCCACCGCATGCGGGAGGCCTTCGGCTTCGACCCGAAGATCGGCATGATGCAGAGCCTGGCCACCAGCCTGGACTTCTTCCTGAAGGAATACGCCGCCATGGAGCAGGTGGCCGACGAAGGCTGAGGCCCCCCGACGATGACGCGCCGCGACCGCCTGCAGCTCCTGGCCGCCTGGGTCCTCCTGGGGCTGCTGCCCCTCTTCATCCGGCCGCTCTGGGAGCCGGACGAGACCCGCTACGCCGAGATCCCGCGGGAGATGCTCGCCACCGGCGACTGGCTGGCGCCCCGGCTCCAGGGCCTCCTCTACTTCGAGAAGCCCCCCCTGCAGTACTGGCTGTCGGCGCTCTCCATGAAGCTCTTCGGCCTGAATGCCCCGGCGGCGCGCCTTCCCCTGGCCCTGGCGGCGGGGCTCATGATGCTCGCGGCCTGGCGCCTGGCCTGGCGCCTGGGGGCCCGGCGGCCGGCCTGGGCGGCCATCCTGGCGGGCACCACGTTGCTGGGCTTCGTCACGGGCCAACTCCTCACCCTGGACGCCCTCTTCACCGCCTTCACCCTGGCGGCCCTGGCGGCGGCGGTGGAGGCCGTCACCGCGCGGGTGGAGGACCGGCCCCACCTGCCCTGGACCCTGGGCGCCTTCGCCGCCTGCGCCGCGGCCATGCTCACGAAGGGCCTCGCGGGCCCCGTGCTGCTGGGCGGCGTGCTGCTCTTCTCCCTGCCCGTGGCGTGGCGGGACGCGCGGCTCCGCCGGGCGGTGCTCGCCACCGGCTTCCATCCCCTGGGCTGGGCCTGCTTCCTGGCCCTGGCGGCGCCCTGGTTCGTGCGGGTGGACCGCGCGCACCCGGGGCACGCGGCCTACTTCTTCATCCACGAGCACTTCGCCCGGTTCAGCAGCACCGTCCACAACCGCCAGGGCGCCGCCAACCCGCTCCTCGACAAGCTCTACTTCGTGGGCGTGCTGGCCCTGGGGCTCCTGCCCTGGCTGAGCATGGCCGTCGTGGGGCTGAAGCGGGGCCTGGCCTTCTTCCGCCGCGCCTCGGGCCCGGTGATGGAGGGCGCCTCCCTGCGCCGGTGGACCGTGGCGGCGGTGTGGTGGGCCGCCCTCTGGCCCTTCCTCTTCTTCACCTTCTCGGGCTCCAAGCTGCCGCCCTACGTCCTCCCCTGCGTGGTGCCCCTGCTGGCCCTCGCCTGCGCCTTCGAGCGCGAGGGGGAGGAGCCCGCCGCCCTCCGGCGCGCCGCCTTCGAGCTCTTCATCCTGGGCGCGGTGCTGATGGTGGCCGCCGTGGTCTTCCGGGCCGAGGTGGACGGAGAGGAGTGGGCCTTCGCCGCGGGCTTCGCCTACGGACTGCTCGGGCTCTGGGCCCTGAGACCCCAGGCCCTGGGCGGCCTCACGGCGCCGCGGTGGCTGGCCGCCCTGGCGGGCTGCAGCCTGCTCTTCGTCGAGGCCGGGCACCGGGTCGCCATTCTGGACAAGGACCCGGCCCCCCTGGTCGGGGCGGCGCCGCCCGGCGCCCAGTGGATCAGCTACGGCGTCCATTTCCACGGCCTCCCCTTCCACGCCCGGCAGCGGGTGGCCGTCGTCGCGGGCACCGGAGAGCTGGCCGACGGGCGCGATCGCGCGCCCCAGGCCGAACGCGAACGGTGGATCCCCGAGCACGCGGGGGACCTGCTCCCCCTGGCGCGGCGCATGCGCGCCGAGGCGCCCGGCCGCCCGGTCGCCCTGCTCGCCAAGGAACGGGACTGGGATCGTGCCCTCCCCGAGGCCCGGACGGCCTTCCGGGAGCTGCGGCGGCAGCACGGCATGGTGCTGGCGGTGCTGGCGGAGTGATCGGCCTTGGGGCCCGGCCCGGGGAACTCCATGATGAAGCCATGAGCTCCCGCCTCCTCGAGAAGATCACCGCCAAGGACCACCGCCTGGCCAGCTACCGCTACTTCGAGCTGCTGGTGCACCTCTACGTGGTGGTGCTCCTCATCTCCAACCTCGTGGGCCAGAAGACCTCGGCCTTCGGCCCCTTCCGGGTGAGCGGGGCCCAGCTCCTCTTCCCCATCACGTACATCTTCAGCGACATCTTCACGGAGGTGTACGGCTACGCCGCGTCCCGGCGCGCCATCTGGATCGCCTTCGTGGCCTCCATCCTCATGGCGGCCATGGGCATGTTCATGGTGTGGATCCCGCCCGCCGAGGGCTTCCGGAACCAGGCGGCCTTCGAGGCGGTCTTCGGCGCCGTTCCGCGCATGGTGGCGGCCAGCCTCCTGGCCTTCTGGGCCGGCGAGTTCACCAACTCCTACGTGCTGGCGAGGATGAAGGTCTGGACCGGCGGGCGGTGGCTCTGGACCCGCACCATCGGCAGCACCGTGGCGGGCCAGCTGGTGGACAGCATCATCGTCACCTTCGGCTTCTTCTACGGCCGGGAGAGCGTGCCCCACATCCTCCAGATCATCGCCTCGGGCTACGTGGCCAAGGTGCTCTACGAGAGCCTGGCCACGCCGCTCACCTACGCCATCGTCCACGGGCTCAAGAAGGCGGAGGGCGTGGACGTCTACGACGTGGGGACGGACTTCAACCCCTTCGGGCGGGAGAAGCGGACGGAAGGGCCGGCGGAGGCGCCGTGAGCGGCCGCCTCCGGCTCGGCGTGGACCTGGGCGGCACGAAGATCGAGGGCCTGGCGCTCTCGGCCGCCGGCACGGAAGTGGCGCGCCGTCGCGTCCCCACGCCCCCGGGTGACTACGCCGCCACGGTGGAGGCCGTGGCCGTCCTGGTGGAATCCCTCGAAGCCGAGGCCGGCGTGCGCGGCACCGTCGGCGTCGGCACGCCGGGGGCGGCGTCGCGGGCCACGGGGCTGATGAAGAACGCGAACTCCACCTGCCTGATCGGAAAGCCCCTCCAGGCGGACCTGGAGGCCCGGCTGGGGAGACCCGTCCGCCTCGCCAACGACGCCGACTGCTTCGCCCTCTCCGAGGCCGTGGACGGCGCGGGGCAGGGGGCGGAGACGGTCTTCGGCGTGATCCTCGGCACCGGCGTCGGCGGCGGCGTCGTGGTGCGCGGGCAGCTGCTCACGGGGCCGAACGCCATCGCCGGGGAGTGGGGCCACAACCCGCTGCCCCTGCCCGAAGGGCCCGACCTGCCGTTGCCGAACTGCTACTGCGGGCGCCGGGGCTGCGTGGAGGCCTACCTCTCGGGGCCGGCCTTCGCCGCCGACCACGCCCGGCGCACCGGCCAGGACCTGGAGGCGCCGGAGATCGCCGCCCGGGCCCAGGCCGGGGACGACGCCTGCGACGTGAGCCTCGGGCTCTACGAGCAGCGCCTCGCCCGCGGCCTCGCCGGCGTGATCAACCTCCTCGACCCCGACGTCATCGTCCTGGGCGGAGGCCTCTCGAGGATCCCGCGGCTCTACCGCACCGTGCCGCGGCTCTGGCTCCCCCACATCTTCTCGGACGCGGTGGCGACGCGGCTCCTGCCCGCCGCCCACGGGGACGCCAGCGGCGTGCGGGGCGCGGCCTGGCTCTGGAGCCCGGCGGAAGCCGCGAGGGCCTAGGGCTTCGGCGCGCGGTCGAGGCGCTCGAGCGTGGCCGTGCTCGCGGGGCGCTCCTTTCGCAGGCGGCCGGAGACGGCCTCGGCCCGGGCGAAGGCGCGCATCAGGTTGCCGCCGGCGAGCTTCCGGAGATCGTCGTCCTGCCACCCGCGGCGGACCAGCTCCGCGAGGAGGTCCGGGTACTTCGACACGTCCTCGAGCCCCACGGGCATGTCGCCGCCCCAGAAGTCGCTGGAGATGCCCACGTGGTCGTGGCCGGCCACCTTCGCCACGTGGTCGATGTGGTTGGCCACGTCCTTGAGCGCGGCCTTCGGGCTCGGCCCGTGGGCCTTCGCGTACGCGGCCTCCAGCGTCTTGTAGTCTGCGTCGAAGGCGATGCCCTTCGCCTTGGCCTCCTGTTCCAGGCCCTCGCTCCAGGCCTTCACGTCCTTGTTCACGAAGGACGGGATGAAGGTCACCATCACGACGCCGCCGTTGGCTGCCATGCGCGCCAGGATCGCGTCAGGCACGTTGCGGGGATGGTCCACCAGGGCCCTCGCGCTGCTGTGGGAGAAGATCACCGGCGCCGCGCTGGTGTCCAGCACGTCGCGCATGACGTCGGGGCTCACGTGGCTGAGGTCCACCAGCATCCCCAGGCGGTTCATCTCGCGCACGACCTCCTTCCCGAAGGGCGTCAGGCCGTGGTGCTTCGGCGCGTCGAGGGCCGCGTCGGCCCAGTCCAGGGTCACGTTGTGGGTGAGGGTCAGGTAGCGCGCGCCGAGGTCGTAGTAGGCCCGCAGGGCGCCCAGGCTGTTCTCCAGCACGTGGCCGCCCTCCATGCCCAGCAGCGAGGCCACCTTGCCCTTGGCGCGGATGCGGCGGATGTCGGCGGTGCCCAGGGCCAGTTCCAGGGCCTCCGGGTACCGCGCGATCATGCGCCGGGCGAGGTCCAGCTGCTCGAGCTGCACCTTCGCGAAGCCCTCCTTCGTCTCGCCCGGCACGTAGACGGACCAGAACTGGGCGCCCACCATGCCCTGCTTCAAGCGGGCCAGGTCCGTGGGACCGGAGGTGGGCCTGCGGAGGTCGTAGGCCTCCACGTCCCGGGGGGCCTTCGGATCCTCGCGGATGGTCCAGGGCAGGTCGTTGTGGCCGTCCACGAGGAGGGTGGAGGCCAGCAGCCTCCGGGCGTGGGCGAGGGCGGGGTCCGGCTTGGGGACCGGCGCGGTCTGGGCCTGCGGCGCCTGGGCGGCGAGCAGGCAGGGAAGGGACAGGACGGGCAGGGCGCGGCGCATGGTGACTCCAGGCGGATCAGTGCTTCGTGAAGGCGTCCTTGACGCCGTGGCCCAGTTCCTTCGCGCCTTCGGCGATGCCCTTGCCCGCGGTCTTCGCCCCTCGGCCGACGGCCTTCCCGCTGTCCTTGGCCACCTGGCCCACCTTCTTCCCGCCCTTCCTGGCGGCCTGGCCCACCTTCTTCCCGGCCTCTCCCACCTTGTGGCCGGCGTCCTTCAGGTCCTTCTTCACGGTCCCTTCCTGGCCCGGGGCGGCGGCCAGGAGCGCGGCGAGCAGGGCGGGGAGCATGGGGCCTCCGGGAATCCGCCAGTGTAGCTCCGGCCTTGGAGGATGGCGTGGCCTCGCGGAAACTGGAGGGATGGACGAAGACCAGCTCCAGGGCCCGGGCGGGAAGGGCGGATTCGCCGCGTGGATCCGGGCGAACCGCTGGCCCCTCCTCTTCGCGCTGCTGATGCTCCTCGTGCTGCCCATGCGGGACCTCTGGGCCCCGGATGAGCCCGACTTCGCCCAGTGCGTGCGGGAGATGCGCGAGCGCAGCACGTGGCTGATGCCCTGGCTCAATGGCGTCCCCTACGACGAGAAACCCATCCTCTTCTACTGGGCCATGAAGGCCTGCGCGGTGGCGGGGGACGCGATCACCGGCGGCGCGGGCTTCCGCCACGGCATCGCCGCCTGGGCCCTGCGCCTGCCTTCGGTCCTGACCTCCATCGCCTTCGTCTTCGCCCTGCGGCGGTGGACCGCGCGGTTCCTGGACCTGAAATGGGCCGACCTCGCCGTGCTGGTGCTGGCCTCCACCCCCCTCTGGTTCTGGCAGTCCCATTTCATCCAGATCGACCTGATGTTCGCGGCCCTGCTGGCCTGGAGCTGGCTCGCGTGGCTGGGGGGCTACCTGCTGCTCCGGGGCCACGTGTCCGTACGTCGCCCCCGCGAAGCCCGGCGCTGGTTCCTGCAGGCCTACCTCTGCCTGGGCCTCGCCTTCCTGGCCAAGGGGCCCCTGGCGGTCGTCCTGTCGCTGATGATCCTGTTCTTCTTCCTGCTCTGGCAGGGGGACTGGAAGGCCGCGTGGCAGGCCCACACGCCCCTGGGCGTGCTGGTGGTGGCCGCGGTGGTGCTGCCCTGGTACGTGGCGGCGGGGCTGCAGGGGGGCGCCGTCTACGCCTACGCGCTGATCATCCACCAGAATTTCGAGCGCGCCACCAAAGCCTGGGACCACGTGCAGCCCTTCTGGGCCTACGGGAAGTACCTCGGCGCCGACTTCTTCCCCTGGGTGCTGCTGCTGCCGGCCCTGGCCTTCCACCTCGCGGGCGGCGAGGCGCGCAAGGACCCGCGCCAGCGCTTCCTCCTGCTCTGCTTCGCGCTGCCCTTCCTCTTCCTCTCCACGGTGCAGAGCAAGCAGGGCAAGTACCTGCTGCCCAGCTATCCCGCCCTGGCCCTGCTGGTGGCGGGGCTGCTGCGGCCGCTGGTGGACGCGGGGGCGGACGCGGTCCGGACCCGGAGGCTCGGCGGCGTGCTGGCGGCGGCCCTCAGCCTCCTCGCCCTCATCGCCTGCCTCGTGGCCTTCCTGCCCCTCGGCGACGCGGCCCTGCGGGCCCAGGGGGCGCCCCTGCTTCCGGTGGTGCGCGCGCTCGGGCTGCTCCTGGTGGCCGGTTCGATCCTGGCCGCGGCGGCCGCGCTCAAGGCCGACGGCCGCCGCGCGGTGCAGGTCACGGCCCTCACCCTGGGCGCGGTCTACCTCGTGGGCGGCACCTGGGGCTTCCGCCGGCTGGACCCCCAGAAGAACTTCTTCGCCTGGACCGAGGCCGTTCAGCCCCTGATCGCGGGCCGCAAGGTGCGCTTCTGGCAGACCATCCGCAGCGGCGCCATGGTCTACACCGAGCACCGCATGCCCGAGGTCCGCGACTTCGAAACCCTCGAGAGGGAACTCGGCCCCGAGGACCGCCTGGTGTCCATGGCCCGGGAGTGGAACGAGGACGCCCGGGGTCTCACCCCCGAGCGACGCGCCCGCTTCGAGGTGCTGCTGCGCATGCCCAGCGGCGGGGGCGAACTGCTACTGCTGAAGTGGAAGGACCCGAAACCCTGAGCCGAGGCCCCCATGCCCCCCACCATCAAAGCCATCCCCCTCATCGTCGTCGGCGTGCTGCTCAACGCCGGGGCCCAGATCGCGCTGAAGAAGGGCCTCCAGGCCGCCGGCGGCCTGGACCTCCACCTGGGCGCGCTGGTGAAGGTGCTGCTCCAGCCCTGGGTGCTGGCGGGCCTGGCCTGCTACGCCGTGAGCGTGGTGGTGTGGCTGGGCGCGCTGTCCATGGTCGACGTGAACTACGCCTACCCCTTCCTCGCCCTGGGCTTCCTCGCCAACGCCCTCATGGCCCGGGCCTTCCTCGGCGAGGCCATTCCGCCCATGCGCTGGGTGGCCCTGGCGGTCATCGTGGCGGGGGTCGGGCTGCAGGCATGGACGGGGAAGGGGCACTGAGGGCTTCGCTCCACCCTCGGGGTCCCGCTAGGCTGTCTCACCCATCCCGGTGAGCCATGCATCTCCGCAGCCCCCTGCCCGCGCCCGAAGTCCCGCAGGCGCCCCTCCAGCACCTGGTCCTGCGCCGCGCGAAGGACCTGCCCGACAAGACGGCCCTCATCGACCTGGGCACGGGCCGGCACCTCACCTTCCATGCCCTGGAGGCGGCGGTGCGGCGGGTGGCGGGAAACCTGGCGGCGCGGGGGTTCAGAAAAGGGGATGTGCTCGCCCTCGCGACGCCCAACTGCGCCGAGTTCGTGCTCGCCTTCCATGGCGCGGGGCTCCTGGGCGGCGTCGTCACGACCCTGAACCCCGCGTACACCGCCGAGGAGATGGCCGCCCAGCTCAAGGATGCCGGCGCCACGCGCCTCCTCGCCCATCCCGTCATCGCCGAGAAGGCCCGGGAGGCGGCCCGCCTCGCCAACCTCGCCGAGCTCTATGCGACCCACCCGGAGCCCGGCTTCATCCCCTTCGCCGAACTGGAGGCCGAGGGGCCGCCGCCGCCGGAGGTGGCGATCGACCCCCACGCGGACCTCATGGCGCTGCCCTACAGCAGCGGCACCACGGGGCTTCCGAAGGGCGTGATGCTCACCCACGCCAACCTCGCCTCCAACGTCCTGCAGAACGTCGCCTGCGGCCTCACGGAGCGGGACGTGCTCCTGGGCGTGCTGCCCCTCTTCCACATCTTCGGGCTGAACGTGCTCATGAACACGGGGCTGAGCATCGGGGCCACCCTCGTGCTCATGCCCCGCTTCGACCTGGAGGACTTCCTCGGCGCCATCCAGATGCACCGCGCCACCTATGCCTTCGTGGTGCCGCCCATCCTGCTGGCCCTGGCCAAGCACCCGCTGGTGGCCAAGTACGACCTCAGCTCCCTCGACCGCCTCCTCAGCGGCGCCGCGCCCCTCGGCGACGGGCTCGCCCGGGAGGTGGAGGCCCGCCTGGGCTGCGCCGTGATGCAGGGCTACGGCCTCACGGAGACCAGCCCCGTGGCCCTGGTCTCGGCCCTCGACGGCAGCATGCCCAAGGACGCCGCCGGCATGCCCGTGGCCGGCACCGAGGCGCGGATCGTGGACCTGGAGACCGGCGCCGAGGCCGCCCCGGGGGCCCGGGGCGAGCTGTGGATCCGCGGACCGCAGGTGATGAAGGGCTACCTGAACCGTCCGGAGGACACGGCCCACGTCCTGGACGCCGAGGGCTGGTTCCACACCGGAGACATCGCCCGGGCCGACGAGGCGGGCCGCGTCTTCGTGGTGGACCGGCTCAAGGAGCTCATCAAGGTCAAGGGCATGCAGGTGGCGCCCGCGGAGCTGGAGGCCATCCTGCTCACCCACCCCGCCGTCGCGGACGCCGCCGTGATCCCCATCCCCGACGAGAAGGCCGGCGAGCGGCCCAAGGCCTACGTGGTCCTCAAGCCCGGCCAGCAGGCCGGGGCCGAAGCCCTCATCGCCTACGCCGCCGAGCGCACCGCCCCCCACAAGCGCATCGCCGAGGTGGCCTTCGCGGCCACCATCCCGAAGTCGCCCTCGGGCAAGATCCTCCGCCGGCTCCTCGTGGAGGAGGAGCGGGCCCAGCGCACCTGGGAGCCGGAGCGGGGAGGCGGGCTCTAGGCGGGGGCGTCCGCCGGAGCCTACTTCGTCAGCGCGCGCCAGGCCCGGGCCAGGTCCTCCCGGTCGTCGGGGTGGGCGAGGTTGATGAGGGCCTTGGCCCGCTCGTGGAGGGTCTTGCCGGCCAGGTCGGCGGCGCCGTACTCGGTGATCACGTAGTGCACGTGGGCCCGGGTGGTGACCACGCCCGCGCCGGCCTTGAGCTGGGGCACCAGGCGGGACTTGCCGTCCCGGGTCCGGCTGGGCAGGGCGATGATGGGCTTGCCGCGCTCGGAGATGGAGGCGCCGCGGATGAAGTCCATCTGGCCGCCCACGCCGCTGATGATGCGGCTGCCGATGGAGTCGGCGCACACCTGGCCCGTGAGGTCCACCTCGACCGCCGAGTTGATGGCGGTGACCCGCGGGTTCCGCGCGATGATGCCCGGGTTGTTGACGTAGGCGATGTCGAGCAGGATGCAGGCCGGGTTGTCGTGGATGTAGTCGTAGAGCGGGCGGGAGCCCACCACGAAGCCCGCGATGGTCTTGCCGGGGTGCACCTTCTTCTGGCTGTTGTCCACGGCTCCGGACTTGAGGAGCTCCAGGCAGCCGTCGCTCCACATCTCGGTGTGGAGGCCCAGGTGGCGGTGGCTGTGCAGCGCCGCCAGCACCGCGTCGGGGATGGCGCCGATGCCCATCTGGAGGGTGGCGCCGTCCTCGATCAGCGCCGCGGCGTGGCGGCCGATGGCCTCCTCCACCGGACCGCGGGGCGCCGCCGGGGACTCGGGGATCTCCACCTCCGTCTCGATCCAGTGGTGGATCTGGCTCATGTGGATGAAGCCGTCCCCGTGGACGCGCGGCATGCGCGGATTCACCTGGGCGATGACCACCGCCGCGGTCTCCACCGCGGCCCGGGCCACGTCCACCGAGGTGCCGAGGGTGCAGTAGCCGTGCTGGTCCGGCGGGCTGACGTGGATCAGCGCCACGTCCGGCGCGCGCCGCCCGGAGCGGAAGAGGTTGGGGATCTCCGAGAGGAAGCAGGGCAGGTAGTCCACCTGCTCGCTGCCCACGCGGTCCCGCAGGTTGTGGCCGACGAAGAGGTTGGTGGTGCGGAAGGAGTCGGCGTACACCGGATCGGCGTAGGCCCCGCGGCCCGAGGTGTGGAGGTGCATGATCTCCACGTTCCGCAGCTCGGGGGCGCGCTCCAGCAGCGCGTCCACCAGGGCCAGGGGCGTGGCGCTGCCCCCGTGGAGGAAGACCCGCTGGCCGGAGCGGATGCGGGCGATGGCGTCGCGGGGATCGGTGTGGCGGGGCATGGGGCGATCCTTTCGGGCAGGGTGCGGCTCACCGGTCCGGAGGGCGGGAACCAGGGCGGCGGCGCAGCGGCCGGGCGGTCCCCTCGCGGCTGGCGGTCCCAGCCTAGGCCGCGCCGGTTGAGACGGGGCTCACATCCCGTCTCGGGAAATCACAACCCCAGCGCATGCCGGTGGGCCCGGGTGGAGCCCGGGACGTGGAGTTCGGCCGTGTCGAGGAGCTGCCGGGCCTCCTGGCGCCGGCCCAGGAGGACGAGGGCCTGGGCCCCCTGGATGCACTGCATCTGCAGCTTGGCGAGGTTGCCCGTGGCGAGGTGGGTGGAGACGAGCCCCAGGATCGCGCTCATGCGCCCGGGCTCCTGGCCGAGGATCTGCTGGAAGAGGGCGCCGGCGCCGAGGTGGTTGCCCAGCTTGGCCTGGGCGAAGGCGTCCTTCTCCATCTGCTCGATCTGGATCTTCTGGGGGGCCTCGATGCGGATGCTGAGGGAGGGCACGGTCATGGTGGCGCCGCCGGCCTGCTCCCGGGTGATCTGCTGCGCGCTCTTCTTCACGCCCTCCAGGGCCTCGAGGCGGCCGTGGACGATGCGGAGCAGGTGGGGGCTGCGGCGGCCCTGCAGGAGGGTGTGGGCCTGGCGGAGGGCGAAGAGGGCTTCGTCCTTCATGTCCCCCTCCTGGGCCACCTCCGCCTCGAGGATCCAGCGCACCGGGTGGGGCCGGCCCTTGAAGGCGGCCTTGAGGGCGGCCATCACCGCGGTGGCGCTGCCCTTGCGCGCCAGGGCCAGGGCCAGGGGGCGGAAGAGGCGCAGGGCCAGCCGCGCCTGGCCCTTCTGGGCCAGGTCCGCCATCGCCTGCTCGCTGCTCGCCAGGCAGCGCGCGGTGGGCTGGCGCACCGCGCGGAGGGCCTCCAGGCAGCCTTCGGGAGAGCCGGCCTGCAGCCGGGCGTCCGCGAGGGCCTCCAGCAGCACCGGGTTCCCGGGGTAGTGGCCCAGGGACTCCTCGAGGATTCCCGCGGCCTTCGCCAGGTTGCCGTTGAGCACCGCGACCCGGGCCCGGGAGAGGGAGAGGCGCGGCCCCTCGGCGAGGTGGGCCGCGCGGTCGAGGAGGGCCTCGGCCTCGGGGTAGCGCCCGGCCAGGGCCATGGCCTCGGCGGCCTCGAGGAACTGGCCCGCGGCCCGGTCCTTCTGCCCGGCCTCGGCGTAGCGCTGGGCGAGCTGGGACCTCAGGTCCACGTTGCCGGGATCGGCCCCCACGCCGGCGGCGAACTGCTCCAGGGCCCGGGCCGGGTCCCCGTACTGCTCGAGGTGGCGCGAAAGCTGGAAGTGGACCTGGGCGGCCTCCCGGGGCTGCCCGCCGGCGTGGAGGAGCTCCACGAGCTGCTGGGCGGCCTCCTCGTCCCCGGGGGCGAAGCGCAGGACCTTCCTCAGGAGCGCGATGGCCTTCTTGTCCTCGCGGTCCTTCTGGAGGTTCAGGGCCAGGACCTTGAAGGTGGCCGCGGCCTCGTCCAGGCGGTGGGCCTGGACGCAGAGGTCGCCGAGGCGGTTCATCAGGGCCATGTCCCCGGGGAACTCCCGGAGCAGCAGCCGGTACTCCTGGAGGGCCTTGAGGAGCTGGCCCTCGGCGACCAGCCGGTCCGCGGTCTCCATCATTCTCTGGCGGTCGGGCTTGGCGCGGTCGAAGGCCATGGGAGAAGGATCCTGGATGGGCGAAGGGCCAGGATAGCGGGAACCGGGAGGGGCGGCACGGGGAATGGGGGCGGGCCCGGCCCGCCCCCGTCCACCGTGCCCGGGGCGCTCAGGCCTGGGGCTTGTGCATGCGGGTCTTGATCTCGTCCCGCAGGGCCTGCACCGCCGGGTCGCGCTCCGTGGCCACGCCCGTGGTCTCGGCCAGCTTCGTGGTCATGAGCAGGCCCAGGAGGTTCTCGATGAGCGTGCCGCCCTGGCCCCCGGCCTGGCCGCCGGCCATCTGGATGCGGGGCACCACCTCGATCTGGCCCTTCTCGATGGCCTCGGCGAAGCGGTTCATCACCTGCTGGGTGAGCTGGTACTGGGGCCCGCCGTAGGCGCGCACCTTCTCCTCCACCGCGATGGCCTCGGCGATGCCCACCCGCGCCGCGCGCTCCGCGTCGGCGTCCGCCAGGGCCTTGATGCGCTTGGCCTCGCCCTCGGCGGTGATGCGCAGGCGCTCGGCTTCCGCCGCCGCGAGGGTCTGGATGCGGTTGGCCTCCTGCTGGGCGCGGGCGTACTCGGCCTTGCCCTGGTTGCTCTGGATGGCGATGGCGATGTCGGACTCGGTCAGCACGGTCTGCTGCCGGGCCTTCGCCTCGGCCTCGCGGAGCTCGCGCTCCTTGAGGCTGGCCTTCTCCTGGCGGGCGTAGGTCTCGATCTGCTCGTCGGCGATCTGCCGGCTGCGGAGCTGGGTGAGGATCTGCTCGATCTGCCCGCCGCTGCTGCCGCTGTTGGGCGTGCCGATGAGGACCTCCTGCAGCTCGAGGTTGTACATCTCGAACTTGGCCTTCATCTGCTCGCCGCTCTGCTGCTGGATCGCGCTGCGGTCCTGGATGAGCTGGATGAGGGTGCGGGTCTGGCCGATGTTCTTGAAGTAGGCGCTGACCATGGGGTCGAGGGTCTGCTCCACGAGCTTCTTCACGTCGCCGAAGCGCTGGATGACCAGGGGGGCCTTGCGGTAGTCGATGTGCACCACCACCGAGAGGGGCAGGCTGGGCTCGAAGGCGTCCTTCGTGATGAGGCTCACCTCGGCGAGGTTCTCGTCGAACTTGTGGCTTCCGACCTCGCCCCGGGCCCACTTCAGGATGAAGTTCGTCGTGGGCACCATGAGCACCTTGCCGGCGTAGGTGTTGAACGCGTACTTGCCGGGCATGAGGGGCTCGTTCCACACGCCGCGCTCGCCCTGGTGCACCAGCTCGCCGTGGCGGTACTCGGAGCCGGACAGGTCCGCGCCCTGCTCGCCGGTGTAGCTCACCACCACGCCCACGGTGCCCACCTCGACCACGGTCTTGGCGATGGGCTCCACCGTGGCGAACAGGCGGTTCACGTAGTAGGTGCCCTCCACCAGCACCTGCAGCTGCCGGCCCCGCATGCCGCCGGCCCGCAGGAACTTGTCGGGGTCCTGGAAGTTGTTGTGGTAGGTCTCCGGCGAATGGGGATCCTCGCCCACGGTGGGCGCGATGATCTCGCCGGTGGGCAGGCTGGGGCCGTCGTGGACGGTGACGATGCCCACCACGTCGTCGGTGCCCTTGATGATGATGGGCCGGTAGCCGCCGCGCTCGGCGATGATGGCGCTCATCTTCTGGAAGGTCTCCAGCTCCGAGCGGTCCAGGGGCAGGTAGTAGAGCTGGTCCTCGGTGATGACGATGAACTGCGCCAGGTTGATGGCGTACGTGCCCTCGCGGAGGATCTGGCGCTGGGGGCCCTTCTGGCCGCCGTTGGCCAGGAAGGCCCGCACGTCCTGGAAGTCCCTCGCCTTGTCGTTGGCCGCCAGGGCCTGGGTGGCGGGGAGGTCCCGGCCGTCCCGGGCGAAGACGTAGCCGATCTTGCCCTGGGGGATGGTCACCAGGGGCACCTTGTGGATGCGGTACTGGAAGGGCGTGAGGAAGTGCCAGCCGCCGCGCAGCAGTTCGGGCTGGAAGCCCGCCTCGCCCTGCAGGGCGATGAGGCCGGTCTTCACCGAGCCCTTGCCGCTGATCAGCTTCTCGACGATGCCCACCCGCGTGTTCGGGATGTAGCGGATCCACTTCGAGAGCAGGATCAGGAGGAAGAGGCCGAAGACGAAGAAGGCGAAGGTCGCCAACGGATGGGCCGAGGCCCCGGTCATGAGGTCCATGAGGACTCCTGGAAAGGCATGGGGGACAACAGTGTAGACCGCCGCCCGGCAGGGCCGCCGCGGCCCGTCCCATCCCCCGCCGTCCCGGTCCGGAGGGCCTTGCCTCTGGGCTCGGGGACGCCATGCGCGCGGGAGGTGGGAAGGATCATCGAAGGGGCCAGCGTAGGCGCGGCGCCGTCCCGGCACTGTGACGGAGATCACAGGGCGCGGCCGGGAGGGCCCCGGGCTTGCTCGGACCTCGGGAATCCCGAAGCATCCTTCGATCCGAATCGGGAATACCCTGGGGCATGGACCGGGACGACCTGCAGGACGCGCTGGACTGGGCGCGGGACCGAGCGCTGCTGCTGGCGCTCTTCCTGGGCGCCCTGGTCTTCGGCTGCCACGCCTGGACCCGTCGCGCGGTCACCCACGGCCCCGGCGTCCTCGCGCCCGAGGAGCCCCAGCAGGTCCTGCTGAAGCCCCCGCCCCGGTGGAACGCCTACGGGCACGCCTTCACGGGCCTCGCCTCCTTCGAGATCCACGCCCGGGTGCTCTCCACCGAGCGCTACCGCTTCGACCCGCCCTCGGTGCTCAGCCCGGTGGACTTCGCCCTCGGCTGGGGACCCATGAGCGACTCGCGGGTGCTGGAGCGCCTGACCATCGTCCAGGACAACCGATGGTTCCACTGGGCCGCCCGGGAACTGCCGATCCCGGAGTCCCAGATCATCTCCCACGCGGCGAACATGCACATGATCCCCGCCGACGCCGCCGTCCGCGCGGCGCTGCTGGACGTGCGGGAGGGGGAGGTGGTGCGCCTGCGCGGCAAGCTGGTGCGGGCCGAGAGCCCCGAGGGCTTCGGGTGGGTGAGCTCCCTCTCCCGCACGGACACCGGGGATGGCGCCTGCGAAGTGGTCTGGGTGGACGCGGTGCGGGTGGACGGCCGCTGACGGGCCGGCGGCTCAGTCCGCCGCGCGGGGGAGGTGCCGCAGGTCCGCGAGGAGCCCGTCCCGCCACAGGGCCTTCCAGCGGCCGCCCGGGTGGTCCACGCGGATCTCCACGCTCGACCCGAGGGGCGACTGGTGGCGGGAGAAGCCGACCTGCACCCCGCCGCCCTTCTCCCCGTCGCCCTTCTCCCCGTCGTCGGGCCGCGCCGGGATCGCCGCGAGGTGGGGCCGCCAGCCGTGGATCTCCTGGAGGAAGGCCTCCTCGGAGGGCCAGGCGCGGCCGAGGCCTGGCGAGCTCCGGAACAGGTCCCGGGCCCCCTCGTCGGTGGCCAGGGCCGAGGTCAGGCGCCGGAACTCCTCCCACTCCCGGGACCTCGCCTGGCGCCGGGCGTCCCGGGCGGCGTCCTGCAAGCCCCGGTAGGAGTCGGCGAAGACGAGCCGGACGAGCCCCTCGCCGGCCTCCTGGCCCTGGGTGGCCGGGCCCGTGGCGAAGCGGGCGCGCATCCAGCCCCCGCCGGTGCCCTGGATGGCGACGTCCAGCTCGAAGGGGTCGCTCTCCACCGTGTAGCCCCGCCGGTCGTCGCGGGGCTCCTGGGTGGGAAGGCCGCCTCCCTTCGACCGCCAGGCCCGGGCCGCCTCGACGAAGGCCTCCTCGGACGCGTAGCCCGCCGCGCAGAGGGGGTTCTTCCGGAAGAGGTCGCGGGCCGCCTCGTCGGTGGCCAGGCGGGCGTTGACCGCCTGGATGAGGGGCCAGGCCTGCCGCCGCAGCCCCGTGGCCCGGCCCACGAGGGCGAAGACCAGGGCCGCGACCCCGGCGGCCAGGGCCAGGGGCACCAGCAGCCAGGACGCGCGGAAGCGGCGGCGGCCGCGGACCGGGGCGGGCGTGTTCCAGCTGCTGTCGGCCATGGGACTCCCGGGGCTGCCCTGGATACGATGGCCGGGCCTCTCCGTTCAGTGGAGCCCGCCGTGGCCGTCTCGCCCGCCTTCCGAACCTTCGTCCTGGAGCAGCTCGAACCCTTCGCGCGCCTGCAGGCGAGGCCGATGTTCGGGGGCGTGGGGCTCTACGGGGACGGGCGCTTCTTCGCCCTGCTGGATGACGACCGCCTCTATTTCAAGGTGGACGACGCCACGCGGCCCGGGCTCGTGGCCCTGGGCAGCGGCCCCTTCCTGCCCTTCGGCGACCCCGCGAAGCCCATGCGCGGCTACTACGAAGTGCCCGGGGACCTCCTGGAGGACCTCGACCGCCTGGAGCCCTTCGCGCGCCAGGCCCTCGCCGTGGCCGCCCGCGCCGCGGACAGGGGCCGGGCGAAGGGGCGGAAGGCCTAGCGCTTCGGGTAGGCGGGCACCGGCGGGAAGGCCTCCGTGGGCTTCTCCTGGAGCTGCTTCAGGAGGGTGTCCACGGCGGTCTCCAGCATCGGGTCGCGGCCCTGGAGCACCGCCTCGGGGGTCTGATCCGGATCCACGAGGACGTCGGGGTCCACGCCGTGGTTCTCCACCCACCAGCGGCCCTCCTTCCCGTAGAAGGCGTTGTTGCTCTGCTCCACCGTCCCGCCGTCCACGGTGAACTGGGTGTTGATGATGCCCACCAGGCCGCCCCAGCTCGGGATCCCCACGATGGTGCCCAGGCCCCGCGCCTTCACGTGGGCGAGGAAGGCCTCGCCGTCGCTGCCGTTCAGCTCGTTGCTGACGAAGACGTAGCGGCCGTCGGAGGCGGTGCCGGGGTAGCGGAAGGGCGCCATGCCGCGCAGCACGTTGAAGCCCACCTGCCGGCGCTCCAGCTGGTCGATCATGAAGAACTCGGTCCAGCCGCCGCCGTTCCCCCGCACGTCCACCACGAGGCCCTTGCGGTAGCGGAAGGCCCGCCAGTACTTGTCGAACTCGCCGACGTTCTCGTCCCCCATGGCGGTGATGTGCATGTAGCCGAGCTGGCCCCGGGAGCGCCGCTCCACCAGGGCGATCCGGTCCGCCACCCAGCGGACGTAGCGGAGCCGCGTATCGCTGGCCACGGGCTCCACCTCCACGGTGCGGGCGCCCTCGAGGCCCGGCCGCGCGTTGACCGTGAGCTTCACCTTCTGGCCCTTCACCACCTGCAGGCGCCGCGCGACGGCGTCGGGCGCCTTCAGGTCCTGGCCGTCGATGGCGAGGAGGTACTCGCCCTCCTTCACCTTCGGGTCGGGGTCCGCGAGGGGACCCTTGGCGTCCCGGTCGTAGGGGGTGGGCCCGTAGACCCGGGTGAAGCGGTAGCGGCCGCTGGCGTCCGCCGCGAGGTCCGCCCCCAGCAGGCCGGTGAAGACCGGCGTGGGGGCCGGCGGCGGCGCGATGCCGTGGGTGAAGTCCCCGCCGCCCACGTAGGTGTGGCTCACCGACAGCTCGCCCACCATCTGGGAGAGCAGCCAGTTCAGCTCGTAGCGGGTGTTGAGCTGGGGCAGGAAGGCCCGGAACTTGTCGCCGATGGCCTGCCAGTCCTGGCCGTGCATGTCGGCGTCGTAGAAGAAGTCCCGGTACCAGCGCCAGGTGTCGTTGAAGATCTGGGTCCACTCCTCCCGGGGCGAGACGGTCAGGCTCAGCCGCTCCAGGTCCAGCCTCGCCGGGAGCTGGCCGCTTCCGAGCAGGGCCTTCGCCTCGCCCACGTGGAAGGCGCCCTGCTTGCGGATGAGCAGGTGGGCGCCCTCGGGGCTCCAGCGCCAGTCGCTGACGGTGTCGGCCAGCACCGTGAGCTTCTTCGCCGCCGGATCGTAGAGGTGGAGCTTCCAGCTGTCCTGGGTGCGGGCGCGGAAGACCTGCTCGTTCAGGCCGTCGTCCCAGCCCTCGGCGGAGGCCCAGGACACCAGGCCCTTCCCGGCCCGCAGGTGGAAGTAGTTGCCGGGCTTCACGGGCAGCGGCGCGATGCGCTCGGCCAGGCCCTCCACGTCCACGCGGAAGGGGCCCGCGGCGTCGCCCTGCTTCAGCTTCACGGCCATGACCTGGGTGGGCGTGGGCTCGATGTGGTGGTCCTGGCTGGGGTCGAGCTGGATGTGGAAGTTCGAGTAGCTGAGGAAGTAGAGGGTGCTGCCGTCGGCGTCGAAGCTGGGGTTGAGGCAGTCGAAGAAGCCGTCGGTGAGGGCCACCTTGCGCCCGGTGGGCAGGTGGAAGAGGAAGATGCGGTTGTTGCGGTTGGGCTGCACGAAGGAGTAGGCCACCCACTGGGAGTCCGGGGACCACGTGTAGTCGCTGACCTCCCAGAAGAACTGGTCGTTCTTCAGTTCGTGGCTCTCGTCGAGCTTCGAGAGCCTCCTCGTCTCCACGTCCATGACGTAGAGGGCGAAGCTCTTGTCGCCGAAGAGGAGCTTCTTCCCGTCGGGGCTCCACTCGAGGTGGTAGAGGGTGGTCTTCAGCCCGGTGGCGAGGCGCTGGGCGGGGCCGCCCGCGGCGGGGCGCACGTAGAGGTCGTACTCGCCGCTCTCGTCGGAGAGGTAGGCCACCCTCGTGCCGTCCGGCGAGAGCTGGGGGAAGCGTTCCCGGACGCCGGGGGTCCGGGTCAGGTCGAGGGCGGGCTTCGAGGCGTCCACGGGCACCACGAAGACGTCGCCCCGGGCCTCCAGGGCCACGGACTCCCCGCCGGGTCCCAGGGCCATGCCCTGGATCCAGTCCTTGGGGTTCACGGTGCGGGGCCGCACGCGCCAGTCGTCGGTGGCGAGGTCCAGGTCGAGGGCGCGCTCCGTGCGCGCCTGGAGGTCGTAGACGTGGAGCCGGCCGCCCTGGACGAAGACCACCCGCCGACCGTCGGTGGCGGGCCACTGGACGTCGAAGTCCTGGAAATCCGTCAGGGCGCGGGGATTCCGGCCCTCGGCGTCCATGGCGTAGAGGTTCGCGATGCCCTTCGGGCCGCGGTCCGAGACGAAGAGCACCTGGCCTCCGGCCCACATGGGGTACGCGTTCTTGCCCACGTAGTCCGTGAGCTGCGCCGGCGCCTGGGCCCCGGGCTCCAGCTTCCAGATCTCCTGGTGCATGCCGCCCTTGTAGCGCTTCCAGTAGTACTCCTCCGGGCCGTAGGGGTTGTAGACGTGGCCGCGGGGGCTGTAGAGGAGGTGCTGCGTGTCGCCCATGAAGGCCCCCTGCACGCCCCGCGGGACGGGCAGGGCCTCGGGCTCGTGGCCCTCCAGGTGCACGGTGTAGAGCCGCGTCACCGCCCGCTCCGAGGCCTCCCAGGCCGCGCGGAAGAGCACCCTCGAGGCGTCCGGCGACCAGCCCTGCACCGTCGCCCCGGGGCGCCAGGTCAGGCGCCTGGGCGTGCCGCCCGAGGCCGGGATGACGTAGATGTTCGAACCGCCGTCGTAGGTGCCGTTGAAGGCGATCCACTTCCCGTCGGGGCTGAAGCGGGGATAGGTCTCCGCCCCCGGGTGGCTGGTGATCCGGCGGGGGGCGCCCCCGGACAGGCTGCCCAGCCAGAGGTCGCCGTCGTAGGAGAAGACGACCGCGTCACCGTGGATGTCCGGCGTGGAGACCACCCTCGGCGCCCCGGCGACGAGGGCGAGGGAGAGGGTGGCGAGGGCGAAGGCGAGGCGCATGGGGGCTCCGGTCGGGGCCCGGGCAGTCTACCTCGAAAAACGAGGGCTTGCCGGGGCCCCTCTCCCCGCGGAGTGTCAAAGCAGGTCGGGAAGGCGCCCGGGCCCCGCTAGCATGGCGGGATGGACTCCCGCCCCATCCCCCCACCCGGACCCGACGAATACGCGGACTTCTACGCCGGCTACGTGGCCAAGGCCGAGGGCGCGAAGCTGCCCCGGGCCTACCTGGACCAGCTCGCCGACCTCAAGGCGCGCCTGGGTGGCCTGGACGCGGGCCGCGGCCGGGAGCGCTACGCCGAGGGCAAGTGGAGCATCCAGGAGCTGGTGGGCCACCTCTGCGACGCGGAGCGGGTCTTCGCCTACCGCATGCTGCGCATCGGGCGCGGCGACGGAACGCCCCTGCCGGGCTTCGAGGAGAACGCCTACGTCGCCGCGGCGGGCTCGGACGCCCGCACCCTGCCGGACCTGCTCGAGGAGTTCGAGGCCCTGCGCCGGGCCACCTACCTCCTCGCCCGCCACATGCCCGAGGAGGGCTGGGCCCGCCGCGGCACCGCCAGCGGCAAGGAGGTCAGCGCCCGGGCCCTGGCCGCCATCCTCTACGGCCACGCGGCCCACCACCTCGCGGTCCTGAAGGACCGCTACGGAGTCTGAGCATGCTGCCCTTCCTGGCCCTTCCCGTCCCCGCGCTGCAGGCCCCCGCGCCCCAGGCCGCGCCCACGGAGGCCGATCTCGCCCTCGCCCGGAGCGTGGTGGCGGCCTGCTACAAGGACCACCTGCGGCGCCGCTTCGGCTACGACGCGGCCTCCCTCAGGGCGAAGCGCCGCTGGTTCACGCCCGCCGTGCTCGACCTGGTCCAGAAGGAGCTCGCCAAGCCCTCCAAGCCCGACGAGGTGCCTTACCTCGACGGCGATCCCTTCACCAACAGCCAGGAGCCGCTGAGGAGCCTGAAGGTGGGCGCGGCCAGGGCCGCGGGCCAGGGCATCGAGGTGGCCCTCCACCTCGCCGGCGAGGGCTTCACCCGCGACTTCAAGGTGTCCCTCGTGCGCCTGCCGGCGGGCTGGCGCATCGACGACCTGACCTACGAGGACGGCACCACCCTCCGGGGCTTCCTGGCAGCGGCGCCCAAGGAATGAACCTGGTCCTGCTCCTCGACGGGGACCTGGCGGGCCCGGGCCGCGCGCGGCTCACGGGCCGCCGCTTCGCCCACGTGCGGGACGTGCACCGCGCGGAGGCCGGGAAGACCCTGAGGGTGGGGCTCCTCGGCGGGGAGGCCGGCCTGGGCCGTGTCATCGAGATGGGGGAGGAGCACCTCGACCTCGCGTTCACCCTCGACACGCCGCCACCTCCCAAGCTACCCCTCACCCTCCTCGTCGCGCTCCCGCGTCCCAAGGTGCTGAACCGCGTCATCGCCTCCGCCACCAGCCTGGGCGTCGCGCGCATCGTGCTCCTCAACGCGTGGCGGGTGGAGAAGAGCTACTGGAAGAGCCCGCGCCTCGAGCCCGAGAGCCTGCGCGCCCAGATGCTGCTGGGCCTCGAGCAGGCCTGCGACACGGTGCTGCCGGAGCTGCGTCTGGCGCGGCTCTTCCTCCCCTTCGTGGAGCAAGAGCTGCCGGCACTGGCCGCGGGCTCGCGGAGGCTGGTGGCGCATCCCGGCGCCGTCGATGCCTGCCCCAGCGGGGTGGAGGGGCCCGTGACCCTGGCCCTGGGCCCCGAGGGCGGCTGGATCGACGCGGAACTCGCGAGCCTCGAGAAGGCGGGCTTCGAACCCGTCTCCCTCGGCCTGCGGATCCTGCGCACGGAGACGGCCGTGGCGGCCCTGGCGGGGAGGCTGGCGTGAAGACCTTCCACGTGCGCCCCGCCGCCGCCGCCGCCGCCCAGCGCCTGCAGCGGGTCGCCCTGGACACCTTCGAGGAGGCCTTCAGCCCGGCCCTGCCCGCGGCGGTGCTCGAGGCGATCTTCGCCGAGCGGTTCACCCTGGCGCGCTTCCGGGGCGAGCTGAAGGATCCCGCCTTCGCCATCTTCCTCGCCGAGGACGCCGAGGGCTTCCAGGGCTACGGCGTGGTGCAGCCCGATCCCTCGCCGCTGGACCTCGACGGGCCCTCCGTGGAACTGGGCCGCCTCTACGTCCGCGCCGCCCGCCACGGCGAAGGCGTGGGCGAGGCCCTGATGGCCGCCTGCGTGGGCGAGGCACGGCGGCGCGGCGCGCGCTGGCTGTGGCTCAAGGTGTGGGAGGCCAACCCGCGGGCGAGGGCCTTCTACCGACGGTGGGGATTCCGGGAGGCGGGCAGGGAGGAGGTCCGGGTCGCGGGCGTGGCGCTGCCGCATTTGATCCTGGTGAAGGACCTGGTGGAGCCCGGGCGTGGCTGAGACCAAGGGCAAGCCGCGACGGTGGTGGCGGAGGCTGCTGAGCTGGGGCGCGGGGCTCGCGGGGGCCTTGATCGCGGGAACCGGACTGCTGGTCCTCCTCCTGCGCTGGATCGACCCCCCCGTGACCGCCATCCGCGTGCAGCGCCGGGTGGCCTCCTGGTCGGAGCCTGGACCCTACGCGGCCAGGTCCACCTGGAAGGACCTGGAGGACATCGCGCCGTCCATGGGGCTGGCGGTCATCGCGGCGGAGGACCAGACCTTCCCGGAGCACTCCGGCTTCGACTGGAAGGCCATCGAGAAGGCGATCGACCACAACGAGAAGAGCCGCCGCAAGCGCGGCGCCTCCACGGTGAGCCAGCAGACCGCGAAGAACCTCTTCTGCTGGTCCTCCCGGTCGTGGATCCGGAAGGGCACGGAAGCCTACTTCACGCTCCTGATGGAGACCTTCTGGTCCAAGCGCCGGATCCTGGAGGTCTACCTCAACATCGTGGAGTTCGGCGACGGCATCTACGGCGTGGAGGCCGCCAGCCAGGCCTATTTCCGCAAGCCGGCGAAGCGGCTTTCCCAGTCGGAATGCGCCCTCCTGGCCGCGGTCCTGCCCAACCCCCACAAGTTCAAGGCCAGCGCGCCGTCCGCCTACATCCTGGGCCGGCAGGCCTGGATCCTGAAGCAGATGCAGCAGCTCGGCGGGGAGGCGGTGGTCAAGGAGCTGGGGAAGTAGGCGCCCCGTTGCGCTAGGCTGGCGGGATCGCCCCGAGGCCTCCATGTCCGCCGTGCGCAACCGCCGCGACTTCCTCCTCGCCAGCCTCGCGGCGGGCGCGGCGGCCTCCCTTGATGCCTCGGGGCCGAAGGGCCTCGCGCCGGGACAGGCGCCGGCGATCCGCAAGGGCGGCCCACGCCCCGTGGTCATCGCCAGCGCCAACGGCCACCGCTTCAAAAACGGCGGCCGCCAGACCTGCGTGGAGACGGCCTTCGACTTCCTGACGAAGGGCGGCGATCCCCTGGAGGCGGTGATCTCCGGCGTCAACGTGGTCGAACTCGATCCCCTGGACGACAGCGTGGGCTATGGCGGCCTGCCCAACGCCGAGGGCGTGGTGCAGCTCGATGCCTGCTGCATGCACGGGCCGCGGAAGGCGGCCGGCGGCGTGGCCTGCCTGGAGGGCGTCCGCACCCCCAGCCGCGTGGCCCAGGCGGTGATGGAGGAGACGGACCACCACCTCCTGGTGGGCCGGGACGCCCAGGCCTTCGCGAAGGGCCTGGGCTTCACGGTGGAGGCCGACCTGAACACCGAGCACAGCCGGAGGAAGTGGATGGAGTGGAGGCGCCGCCTGGACCCCGAGCACTGGCTGGACCCCGCCAAGCGGGCCCGGGCCGCCGCCGAGGCCCGCGCCTCCATGGTGCGGGACGGCCTCCTGGACCCCGAGCACGTCTTCGGCACCATCAACTGCACCGCCGTCACCGCCAAGGGCGAGGTGGCCGGCGTCACCACCACCAGCGGGCTGGCCTGGAAGATCCCGGGCCGCGTGGGGGACTCGCCCATCCTCGGCGCGGGGCTCTACGTGGACAACACGGTCGGGGCCGCCGGCAGCACCGGCCGGGGCGAGGCCAACCTCTACGGCCTGTCGTCCTTCCTGATCGTGGAGCTGATGCGCAAGGGCATGAAGCCCAGGGACGCCGGGATGGAGGCCCTGCGCCGGGTCCAGGCCAGCACCGTGGAGAAGCGCCTGCTCAATGGCCGGGGCCTGCCGAACTTCGGGCTCAGCTTCTACGTGCTGGGGGCCGACGGCAGCCACGCCGGCGTCTCGATGTACGCCTCCACCTACGCCGTCTGCGACGAGGCCGGGCCGCGGATCCTGCCGACGGAGCCGCTGCTGCCGGGGAAGGAGGAGGATTGAGGGGGGCCCGGGGCAATTCGTGATCGTGGGCCGGGGCGCCCTCCGGTAGGATCATAGGGTTTGCCTGGAGGAACCCATGAAGACCCCCGTCCGCGTCGCCGTCACGGGTGCTGCCGGCCAGATCGGCTACAGCATCCTCTTCCGCATCGCCTCCGGCGAGATGCTCGGGAAGGACCAGCCGGTCATCCTGCACCTCCTGGAGATCACGCCGGCCCTGAAGGCCCTCAACGGCGTGATCATGGAGCTCAAGGACTGCGCCTTCCCGCTGCTGGCGGGCGTGGTGGCCACCGACGACCCGATGGTCGCCTTCAAGGACGTGGACTTCGCGCTGCTGGTGGGCGCCATGCCGCGCAAGCAGGGCATGGAGCGCAGCGACCTGCTGAGCGCCAACGGCGGCATCTTCAAGCCCCAGGGCGAGGCCCTGAGCGAGGTGGCCTCGCGGAACGTGAAGATCCTCGTGGTAGGCAACCCGGCCAACACCAACGCCCTCATCGCGCTGTCCAACGCGCCGAAGCTGAAGCCCGAGCAGTTCCACGCCATGGTGCGCCTGGACCACAACCGCGCCGTGGCCCAGCTCGCCGAGCGCACGGGCAAGCCCGTCACCGCCATCAAGAACATGACGATCTGGGGCAACCACAGCACGACCCAGTTCCCGGACCTCTACCACGCCACCGTGGACGGCCAGAACGCCCACGTCGCGGTGAACGACCAGGCCTGGTACGAGGGTACCTTCATCCCCACCGTGGCGAAGCGCGGGGCCGCCATCATCGAGGCCCGCGGGCTGAGCTCCGCCGCGTCCGCCGCCAACGCCGCCATCGACCACATGCGCACCTGGGTCATGGGCACGCCCGACGGCGAGTGGACCTCCATGGCGCTGCCCAGCGACGGCAGCTACGGCATCCCCAAGGGCCTCGTCTACGGCTACCCCTGCACCGTGAAGGACGGCGTCGCCAGCATCGTCCAGGGCCTCGAGATCAACGACTTCTGCCGGGCGAAGATGGACGCCACGGCCAAGGAGCTCGAGGAGGAGCGGAAGGCGGTCATCGACCTGGGGCTCGTGAAGTAGCCCTCCGTTCACGACGCAACCGAAGGCCCCGGGCGACCGGGGCCTTCGCATGTCAGGGATGCGGGTGGATCAGGGTCTTGAGAACGGCACCGCGTTCAAACCTCGCCTGCGCTTTGCAGGCGAGGTTTGAACGCGGTGCTGCCAAGCGATAGCGCGGCAGGCCGGAGAGCTGGCCTTCGATCGGCTCTGGGGCCGGGAGAGGAACGGCCCGCAGGGTGTGGACTTCGTCCCACCTCCCCCTCCATCCCGGGACCCTCCGGGTTCATGTTCCTGCCACGCTATCGCTTGGCCGCATGCGAGCCAGCCCCCGCCAAGGGCAGGCGGGGCCTGTCTCGCATGCCTTTGGAAGGTCAAAACCTTGGGCGGATCGTCAAGGCTCGTCCCCGGGAGGCTCCTTTCTCCTCGCGGCCCGGCTAGCATGTCCGGATCCTTCCGGAGCCCCCATGAAGAAGTTCCTCCTCTCCTGGCTCGTCATCTTCGTGCTCGCCATGGGCACGGACTTCCTGATCCACGGCCTGGCCCTGCATCCTGACTACCTGGCCCTCCCGAACCTCATGCGTACCGAGGCGGACAGCCAGAAGTACTTCCACTGGATGCTCCTCGCCCACGTGCTGATGACCGGCGCCTTCGTGTGGATCTACGAGCAGGGCCGCACGAGCCGGCCCTGGCTCCTGCAGGGCCTGCGCTTCGGCCTGGCCATGGCCTGCCTCTTCGCGATCCCCACCTTCCTCATCTACTACGTCGTCCAGCCGACGCCGGGGATGCTGGTGGTCAAGCAGTGCGTGCTGGACACCGCGCGGCTGCTGCTCCTCGGCGTCGTCGTGGCGGCGATGAACAAGTAGGAGTTCCCCATGCGCGCCGCCCTCTTCGCCTTCACCGCCCTCGCCCTCGCCGCCCAGTCGAAGCCCGAGCCCGATCCCCACGCCGGCCACGCCGCCGAAGCCAGGGCCCGGGCCGTTGCTCCCAAGGACGCGCCCACGCCCGCGCCCCGCAACCCGGCCATCCCGCCTGACGCGGACGGTGCGAAGGCGGCCCTCGCGGCCTCGCCGCGCCACGGCGAGTGGGTGGACATCCCGCTGGCCGGCGGGAAGCTCCTCACCGCCTGGGTGGTCTATCCGGAGACGAAGGCGAAGGCCGGCGTGGTGATCGTCATCCATGAGATCTTCGGCCTCTCCGACTGGGTGCGCGCCGTGGCGGACCACGTGGCGAAGGAGGGCTTCATCGCCATCGCGCCGGACTTCCTGTCAGGCCTCGGTCCCAAGGGCGGCGGCACCGACGAACTGGGCCCCGACGTGGGCAAGGCCATCCGCACCCTGACGCCCGCCCAGATGACCGAGCGCCTGAACGCCGCCCGGGACTACGGCCTGAAGCTCCCCGCCGCCAACGGCCGTTCCGCGACCCTGGGCTTCTGCTGGGGCGGCAGCGCCAGCTTCACCTACGCGGTGGCGCAGCCGAAGCTGGATGGCGCGATCGTGTTCTACGGCACCTCGCCCTCGGACCCCGCGGACTACGCCCGGATCCAGGCCTCCGTGGCGGGCTTCTACGGCGGCGACGACGCGCGGGTGAACGCGACCATCCCCACGGCCGAAGCCGAGCTGGCGAAGCTGAAGAAGCCCTTCAAGGCCCACGTCTTCGAGGGCGCCGGCCACGGCTTCCTGCGCCAGCAGGCGGGCCGCGAGGGCGCCAACGCCAAGGCCGCCGGCGCGGCGTGGCCCCTGGCCGTGGCCTTCCTGAAGGAGCGGCTGAAGCCCTGAGCCCGCCCGGTCGTGGAATGATGGAGCCCGGGAGGCCGCGATGAAGGACACGCTGGTGCCGGGCCTGGTCCGCGAACTGCGCTTCACGGTGACGCCCGCGAAGACCGTCCCCGCCCTCTACCCCGAATCCGAGGGCTTCCGCGCCATGCCAGGGGTCTTCGCCACGGGCTTCCTGGTGGGCTTCCTCGAGTGGGCCTGCGTGGAGCTCATCGCGCCGCACCTGGAGGAGGGCGAGCAGAGCCTCGGCACTGCCATCGCCGTCAGCCACGAGGCCGCCACCCCGCCGGGCTTCGAGGTGGTCGCGAAGGCGAAGCTCGTGGGAATCGAAGGGCGGCGGCTGCGCTTCGAGGTGGAGGCCCGGGACGGCGTGGACCTGATCTCCCGGGGCACCCACGAGCGGGCCGTCATCCAGCGCGCGAAGTTCGACGCGAAGCTGGCCGAGAAGGCGTCCCGGAAGGCGGGCGCATGATCGCCGACCTGCGCAAGCTCCTGGCCCGCGAGCTGGCCACCCTGCGCCGGGAGGTGGACGCCTATCCCGACGACGCCAGCCTCTGGGCCGCCGTGCCGGGCCTGCCCAACAGCGGCGGGAACCTCGCGCTGCACCTCTGCGGCAACCTGCGCCACTTCATCGGCGCGGGGCTGGGGCGGACGGGCTACGTCCGTGACCGGGACGCGGAGTTCAGCACCCGGGGCCGCACCCGGGCGGAGGTCGTGGCGGAGATCGGCCGCGCCGCCGCCGACGTGGACGCGGCCCTCCAGGACCTCGATCCCGCCCGGCTCCGGGAGCCCTTCCCCCTGGCCGTGGGCGGCGGCCATCCGCCGACGCGCCGCTTCCTGCTGCACCTCCTCAGCCATCTCGCCTTCCACCTCGGCCAGCTCGACGCCCACCGCCGGGCGGCCACCGGCGACCCGAAGGGCGCCGGCGCCCTGGGCGCGGCGGACCTGCTCGATCCCGCCTGACATGCCCCTCAAGGCCTTCCTGCCCCGCCTGGACCCCCGCAAGCGCATCGCGTCCCTGTTCCTGCTCCCGGACTGCAACATGGCCTGCGACTTCTGCGGGAGCGAGGGGGGCTTCGACACGATGTCGAGGACCCAGGCGGAAGGCGCCCTGGCGGACCTGGCGGCCCAGGGCGTGCGCAACCTGGTGCTCGGGGGCGGCGAGCCCCTCCTCTGGCCCCATGGCCTCGGGGACCTGGCGCGGCTCGCCAAGGGCATGGGCTGCACGGTGCAGCTCTGCACCAACGCCATCCACCTGCCGGAGGCCCTCGACGGCCTGGACGCCGTGGACCGCTTCATCCTGCCCCTGGAAGCCGCCGATCCGGCGGTGCACGACCGCCTGCGCCACCACCCCGGCGGCCACCACGCCCTCGTGTGGCGCCGGCTGGAGGCCCTGCGGGCCGCGGGCCGGGAGGTCACGCTGTCCACGGTGGTCACCCGGGAGAACCTGGACGGGCTCGGGGACCTGGCCGTGGCGCTGCGCGCCCTCGGGGCCCGGGGCGCGCGGATCCATGCCTGGCACCTCTACCGCTTCCTCCCCATCGGCCGCTCCGGGGCGCGCCACGCGGACCGCCTCGCCACGGACACCGAGGCCTACCGCGCCGCGGTGGAGGCCGCGCGCCGGGAGGACCTGGGCTTCCCGGTGTACCGGCGCAGCGACATGGTCCACGCCTCCTCGGTGGCCTACGTGTGGGCCGAAGGAGGCCGGCTGAAGGTGGGCTGACCGGCCTCAGGCCGGGCGGCGGAGGAGCACCACCGCGTGGCCGAAGCGGGCGCGGGGCGAGCGCCGCAGCTTGGCCGCCACGGCCTCGCCGCACAGCGCCCCGAGGATGGCCTCCGCGTCCCCGGCGGAATCGAAGCGCAGCTCGGTCTCCAGGCGCTCCGCGACCTGGAAGCCGTGGGTCTCGAGCAGCGCCTTCACGCCGGGCTCGGCCCCGTAGCCCGCGCAGTCCCGCAGCTCCTGGAAGTCGCCCTCCCAGTGGTTCTCCACCAGCCACGCGGCGCCGCCGGGGCGCAGCACCCGCAGGGCCTCGTCCACGGCGGCCTCCCGGGCCGCGGGCCGGAGGTAGGCGAGCACCCAGGTGGCGAGGAACCGGTCGGCGCCGCGGTCGCGGAAGGGCAGGGCCTCCGCCCGCGCCCGCACGAGGGCGAGGCCCGGGTTCGAGGCCCCGGCGAGGCCCAGCAGCGCGGGGCTCGGATCCGTGGCCACGTAGCGGCCGCAGGCCCGGGCCAGCTCCGCCGTGTAGCGCCCCGTGCCGCAGCCCACCTCCACCGCCGTGGCGCCCTCGAGGTCCGCCAGGGCGCGGAGCCGCCCCACGATGCGGCCCTCGGGGTCCTCCGCCCGGCAGAAGGCGGCGAAGATGTCCGGCCGTTCCCGGTAGATCCGCGGCCAGGGTTCGGCGTGGGGCATGGTCCACGGTAGCACCCGGGCTGGCCCCGCGCGGAGGCCCGCGACCCGGGGAGGCTGGAGGCGGCCCTTCGCGGAGCCTCGGGGCGCCCGGGGACTCAGTCCAGCCCCAGCTCCTCCAGCCGCGCCTCGTCGATGCCGAAGGCGTGGCCGATCTCGTGCATGACGGTGATGGCGATCTCGTCGGCGAGCGCGTCCTCCTCGAAGTCCTCCTCCAGGGGGCCGCGGAAGATCAGGATGCGGTCCGGCAGGAGTCCGGGATCGGCGCCGCGCTCGGGGAGGGGCGTGCCCAGGAAGACGCCGTAGAGGGCCTCGTCGGGCGCCATGCCCAGGGAGTCGAGGAGCTCGGCCTCGGGCCAGTCCTGGACCTCGATGCGCACGCGGTCCAGGTGCCGGCGGAACTCGGCGGGAAGGGCGGCCAGGGCCTCGTCCACGCGGGCGAGGAAGGGGTCGCGGCGGCGGGCCATGGGACCGGGGCTCAGGACCTGGGGATGTCCTTGGTGGCTTCGTAGACCACGGTGCGCTGCTCCTTCTGGACCAGGCGCGCCTGGTAGGTGGCGCGCTTCCCCGCCGCGTCCACCTTCACCGTGGCTTCCAGCCGGGAGCCGCTGACGGGCTCGTCCAGCACCGCGCTCCCGGACTTCCCGGGCAGCACCCGGAAGGGCCGCGTGGTGAGGGTGCCGCGCCCCATCTGGTCGGTGACCGAGGCGATGCAGACGAAGCCCGCCGTCGCGTCGGGGCTGATCTCGAGCATGAAGCGGTAGCGCCCGTAGCCGCTGGCGTCGGCGGGCTCCGGGGTCCGGCAGGCCGCGAGGCCGGCGAGGGCGAGGATCGCGGGAAGGAGGGCTCGGCGCACGGGGACTCCGGAGGGGCTGGATGTACGGTGGCAGGATCGCCCCGGGAGTTCCAGGCGCCGGGCCGGCGCTCAGGCGGGGAAGTCCGCCAGGTCCGCCTCGCCCGCGCGGCCGAAGACCCGCTCGTAGGCGATCCAGTGGACGCCGAGGGTGAGGGGCATCAGCAGCAGGGCGCCGACGTAGCAGAGCATCAGGCCGAGGAAGGTGAGGGCGAAGGTCGCCAGGGCCAGGACCACGAGGCCGCCGAGGTTGGCCCAGGCGGCGCGGAAGCTCAGCTTCACGGCGTCCAGTCCGGCGAGGCCGCGGTCGGCGAGGAGGGGGAAGGCGAAGGTGAAGAGGAGGTTCACCAGGGTGGAGGCCAGCAGGATGAGGGCGATCATCCCGGCCCAGAGCAGGCAGAGCCCGGCGGCGGCGCCCCCGGCCAGCCCCTCCGAGTGCTGTCCCGCCGCCGCGAGGCCGACGGTGCCGAACACCGCGCCGAAGACCAGCACGAGGACCAGGGGCAGGACGACCACGAGGCTGGCGGCCATCATCAGCAGGGCGGCGATGAAGGCGTCCACGAAGCGGTCGAAGCCCTTGAAGAGGAGGTCGAAGCGCACCTCCTCGCCCCGCGCCCGGGCCCGGTGGCAGAGGAAGATGCCCACCATCATCGGGCCCATGAGGATGCCCATGGGGCCCAGCCCGCCCACGAGGACGCCCACGAAGGTGACCCCCAGGAAGAGGGCGTACCGGTCCTTGATCCGTGCCCAGGCCTCGGCATAGAGCGCTCCCGGGCGCAGGCTGGCCCGGACGAAGGGGAGGTCGGCGGGGGCCATGGGGTCGCCGGGGCTACTGCACGTCGCTGACGCGGCCGTTGAGGAAGGTGACCTTCAGGCTCCCGTAGACGTGGATCTTCTTGGCACCGAGGTCCACGGTGTTCTTCGGGCGGCCCAGGATGGCCTCCACCTCGGCGGGGGTCATGCCGAGGGTGACGGTGCCCGGGGCCGGGGCCTCGGCGGGGCCCTGGGCGATGACCGCCTGCTCGGCGGCGTTGGCCTCCCGGGCGGCGGCGGCCAGGTCGGCGGCGGCCTCGGGGTCGGCCTGCAGGGCGGAGGCGTAGGGCGACGGGGTGCTGCCGGCGGCGCCGGCGGGCAGGGCGGGCAGGCCCTCCTTGCCGGAGCCCTCCTGGAGCTGGGCGAGGCCCTGGTCCACGGTGGCCTGCATGTGGTTCTGCATCTCCTGGAGGTCGGCGACGCGGATGGAGAGGGCGGTGCCCCTGGGGCAGACGGCATTGCGGCTGGCCATCACCCACACGTCGGCCCACTCGGCGGTGGGGGAGGGCGTCTGGAGGACCTGGAGGACGTCGCCCTCCACCAGGGCGCATTCGTCGATGCCCACGTGGGCGGTGATGGGCGTGTTCACGAGGAAGACCCGGGGGCCCTTCGCGCTGAAGATGGCGGGGGCCTCCGTGGCGCTCATGGCGCTCTGGGCGGGGGCCCGCCCGTAGCGCTCCTCCTCCATCCGGGCCTCGTCCATCTGGCGGCGCACTTCGTCGGCGATGGCCTGCTTCACCTCCGGGGTCAGCGGCGTGGCGGTGCCGTAGGCGACCGGGGGCGCGGCGCTGCTGGCGTTCTGGGCGACGAAGGCGGCCTCCAGGGTGGTGGCGATGAGGAAGTCGGCGAGCCAGAGGGAGGGGCTGCCGTAGGTGGGATAGGGGGTGAAGTAGCCGCCGTAGTAGCCGTACCAGGGCCGGGCCTCCCAGCCCCAGCGCCAGCGCACCGGGTGGGCCCAGGGGCGGTAGACCCAGGTGTAGAAGGCCGGCCGGTAGTAGCGGGGCCGCGCGTAGACGGGGTAGGTGAAGGCGCCGTAGGTCCAGGGCCGGTAGAGCCGGGGATGGGCCACGCCGTTCAGGACGTAGGTCCGCTGCACGAGGGTGACGTTGCGGATGACCACGGGGCGCTGGACGTACCCCGCGCGGCCGGTGGCGTTGGCGACGATGACCCGGTTGCCGGGCCGGGTGACCTCGACGATGCGGGTGCCGGTGGCGGTGTGGCGGATGACGGCGCCGGCGGGGGTGCGGACCTCGCGGATGGCGCCGGCGGGAGTGCGGTGGATCTCGGCGCCCTCCCGGGTGCGCACGACGACGCGGGGCGGCGCGATCCGGGCGGCGGGGGCGGGCGTCGGGGCGGGCATGGGCCGGGGGACCGGCGCGGGCCGGAGTTCAGGCCGGGGCGTCTCCCGGCGGGGCTCCGGGCGGATCTCAGGCCGGAACTCGGGCCGGGGCTGCGTCCGGGGCTCGGGCCGGGCGTCGCGGCGCTCGTCCCGGTGCTCCTGGCGCTCCTGGCGGACGTCGCGGCGCTGCTCCTGCCGCTGCTCGTGCCGCTCCTGGCGGGCCTCCTGCTTCTGCTCCCGCTTCTCCTCCCGCTTCTCCTGCCGGGCCTCCACCTTCCGGGGCTCGGGCCGGTGCTTGTCCTTGTCCTTGTCGTCCCCGGCGGAGGCGAAGGTCCCGGCGGCGAGGGCCAGGGTCAGGGCGCCGAGGCGGAGGGAGCGCAGGCTCCCGGACGGGATGGGGGCGAGGATGCGCGTGGCCATGGCCGGTCCTTTCGGATCCCGCGCGGGATCGGGGCTTGGAATGGGGACACGGTACCACCGGGAAAGGTTGGGGGCCTGCCCGGGAAGGCCTAGTACTGTCCGTAGCGCCCCTTCACGGAGTCGAAGAGCTTTGCGGGGTCGTAGCCGACGCCGTCCTTGAAGACCAGCTCCACCTTCTCGAGGTCCTCGATGGTGGCGGCGGGGTTGCCGCGCACGACCATGAGGTCGGCGTCGAAGCCCGGGGCGACGGAGCCGATGCGGTGCTCGAGGCCCAGGAACGTCGCGCCGTTGTGGGTGGCGATGCGGATCGCCTCCACGGGGCTGAAGCCGGCCTCCACGAGGAGCTCCACCTGGCGCCAGTCGCTGATGCCGGGGATGGTGCCGCCGTTGCCGGTGGGGTCGCAGCCGGCGAGGAGGAGGCCGCCGGCGGCGACGAAGGCGCGCTCGAGGGCCATGGCGCGCTTGAAGATGGCGGTGGGACCGTCCGGCGGCCTCGACGCGATGCGGTTGCGGGCATAGAGGAAGGCCTCCCGGGCCTGGGGGCTCAAGACCTCGAGGGCGAGGGGCCGCAGGGGCGGGCGGTTGGGGACCATGTGCTCGAAGACGGGCAGGGTGGAGGTGACGGCGATATGGTTCGCGATGAGCTTGGCGAAGAGGGCCTTGGCCACGGGGCCCTCGGGGTCCATGGCCATGGGCGTGGTGCCCAGGGGCGCGCTGGAGGCCTTGTCGGGGACCTTGCCGGGGTCGAGCTGGGTGTTGACGATGAAGCCGTGCTCCAGGTCGTCGATGCCCAGGTCGGCGGCCTCGTCGTAGGTGACGGAGCTGAGGTGGCCGGTGACCTTGAGGCCCCGGGCGTGGGCGGCCTCGATGGCGGCCTTCAGCTCGGCCCGGGTGATGTTCATGTAGGCCTTGAAGGAGGTGGCCCCCGCGTCGGCCCAGAAGTTGACGAAGGCCCTGGCGTCGTCGGGGCCCTTCAGCGGGTGCATCTGCATGAAGGGGCTGCCCGCGCCTTCGAGGTAGGGCGCGGTGACGTGGATGTGGGGCCCCGGCAGCTTCCCGTCGTCCACGAGGCGCTTGAGGTTGAGGTCCGCGTAGGGCTCCACGCTGCCCGTGGTGCGGATGGTGGTGACGCCCGCCGCGAGGTACAGCCGCGGCGCCGAGAAGGTCATCTGCGGCACCAGCAGCGGCGCATCCGACGACGCGTCCGCCTTCATGTTCGGCCGCGCGATGTGGAAGAGGTGGTCGTGCATCCCCACCAGCCCCGGCAACACCGTCGCGCCGCGCAGGTCCAGCACCGTCTGGTTGGGAGCCGCAGCCACGTCCGCGCCTGGCGAGATGGAGGCGATCTTCCCTCCCTCGAGGACCACATTGCGGTCCTCCATCGGAGGATTGCCCAGGCCGTCGATCACGCGCACGTGGGTGAGCACCACCCGGGGGGAATCGATCTTGATGTAGCGGGCGACGTCGGGGGAGGGTTGGGCTAGGAGGGCGCCGGACAGTAGAGATGAAATCAAAAATGAACGAAGACAATATTTCATCTATACTCCGTTGAAAGAAATTAGCTTAGGGGTATTAGTTTGATATATGACATATTCATCTTTAAATTGTCAGTAATAATTCAATGGGATTATCTTGGCCAATATGAATTCCTAACCCCTCAAATAAAAGAATTAAAATAGGGACGAGTGTTGAGGCCGGAAATGGAATTATCTCTTCCGAATTAGATTTGAAATAATCTTGCATTTCTAGAGGTAAAAGATATGACTTCTTTATATGAGTTGGGATCTGCAATGAATTCTCGAGAAGTATTGGAATCCCGTATTTTTTGCAGTGCTCAAAATATTGTGGCTTATCAATATACGGACATTTGCCCCCTGTGTTTGTTGTTTTAACAGCACAAAGTAAGTCTCTATGGTCCATCGTTCTTTTTTTAATATCAATTATGGTATTTAGGAAGCAGGAAAGGATGACTCCTACTTGCGTTAGATCTAATATTTTAAGATCTTCGCTCTTTTTAATATCCACCATTGTTATAAGTTCTTTTTTGTGTTTGAATCTAGGATCCTTCATGTACCCATCGATCGAGAAACTATTAATGGGTATTGAGATTTTAAATCTCCCATTATGCCAAAAGCGCAGCGTTGGGAGGAAGTAGTAAAAGTGGTTTTCTTGGACATACCTAGCTGTGAACCCATATTTAGATGGGAAAACATGGTCAAAGTTGAGGGAGAACGGAGTCTTTCTCTCGCAACAAATAGTTTTGAAGTCATCAATCTTTATTTGATTGAGACTGCTTTCATCCGAGCTTTGTGGGAGAAGATAGATGTGTAAAATCGAGTCTTCTGATTGCTTTTTATGCAAATGTGGGGAATCATCAATAAATTGCTTTAATAGTGTATCGGCGCTTGCACTTTTATCGAACAGCCTGTCGATTGCGTACCTGTTTGTTTCGGCCTCCGGCTTCGAGTGATCCGCAGTTCTTTTATATATTCGCCCAGATGAGTGCACATAGGGCGGTTCCTCTCCTTCACTTATTTTAACGATCAATATGTATTTATCCGCATCTAATTCAATCTCAGCGCATGGGCCTTTAATAGTCTTTGTTTCAAAATATACCGTAGGGAATGAATGAGCACTTGAAGCTTCTCTAAGTCGAGTGAGCAACGTGTCTAAAACTTCTCCGTTGATCCCTATAAATTTATCAGCGGCATGAGTCGCGGTGTGTTCTTTGATTCCAAAAAAAATCCATCCGCCATAAGTGTTGGCGAAAGATGTTAAATGTTTGGCGATATCTTTAAGGTCAATCAGATCTTGCTTGTAATCAATGTACCAACCTTCTGAGACCTCTTTCAAGACATGCAAATCCCTGGATTCTACCTCGTGCAAGGGTTTTCGGAAGGGATCCAGCATTGGTGTATCTATTGAGAATTTAAGATAACCCCATTCATATTGTTATAGATAGCTTGATTAGATCGGGGGATTTGAATGTCTTGCGTCGGACAATCATGGCGAATGTGTTTGGCTCGTCCATTCATGAGCACCCCGTCGTAGCCCCGCACGTCTGGCACTTCATGCACGCGCCATTCCGCACCAGCGTCAGATGCCCGCACTCGGGGCAGGGATCGCCGGTGTAGCCCTTCTCCCTTGCGGCCTGGATGGCGCTCTTGGCGGTGGCACCGGCCACGGTGCGGTGGCTGACGGCGACGAGGGCGGGGGCGGGGGACACCGGGGCCGCGGGGGCGGTCATGTCGCCGGCGTTGAAGAGGGGGGTCATGCCGCCTTCGGCCGCGGGCGCCTCGGTGGCCAACCCCGGCGCGTGGCTGACGGGCTTGGTGGTGAGGTGCATGAGCTGCTCAGGCTCCACCTGGGCCAGCTCGTAGCGGCCGAGGTACGAGATCGCCAGCTCGCGGAAGACGAAGTCGATGATGCTGGTGCTGAACTTCACCGTGTCGCTGCCCTGCACGAGGCCGTTGGGCTCGAAGCGCGTGAACAGGAAGGCGTCGCAGTACTCCTCCAGCGGCACCCCGTGCTGCAGGCCCATGCTCACCGCGATGGCGAAGCAGTTCAGCACCGCGCGGAAGGCCGCGCCCTCCTTGTGGATGTCCAGGAAGATCTCGCCCAGCTGGCCGTCCTCGTACTCGCCGGTGCGCAGGTACATCTTCGTCCCGCCCACCGTCGCGCTCTGGGTGTAGCCGCCCCGGCGGTTCGGCAGCTTCTTGCGGTAGGTGCGCACGATCTGGTTGGAGAGCGCCTGGGTCTGGGCGACGGCCATCGCCGCCACCTTCTCCGCCTTCGGCGCCGCCTCGTCCTGCAGCGTCTCGCTCGCCTCGGCCCCGTCCAGCAGGTCCAGGTTCGTCGCCATGGCTTGGCTCATCTTCGAGCCGTCGCGGTAGAGGGCCACCGCCTTCAGCATCAGCTTCCAGCTCGCCTCGTAGACGTCGGCGACGTCCTTCACCGTGCTCTCGGCCGGCAGGTTGATCGTCTTGCTGATCGCCCCGGACAGGAACGGCTGCGCCGACGCCATCATCCGCAGGTGGCCCAGGGGCGCGATGTAGCGCTGGCCCGTGCGGCCGCACTTGTTGGCGCAGTCGAAGATGGGCAGGTGCTCCGCCTTCAGGTGCGGCGCCCCCTCCACCGTCATCGTCCCGCTCAGCGCCGCCAGGAAGGCCTTCACCTGGTCCGCGCCGAACTGCTGGTTCAGCTTCTCCATGGGCAGCACGAAGCTCGGGTCGAAGGCCGTGGGCAGCTTCGCCTCGATGGCGGCCAGCTCCTCCTCCGTCCAGCCCTTGGCCAGGAACTCCCTGCGCGTGATGCCCGGCGTCGCGTCGCTCAGCTCCTGCCAGCCCACCACGTGGCGCTCGATGTCCTTGATCTGCGAGGGCGTGTAGCCCAGGCGCATCAGGGCCTCGGGGATGGCGCCGTTGACCAGCTTGAAGTAGCCGCCGCCCGCCAGCTTCTTGAACTTCACCAGGGCGAAGTCCGGCTCCACGCCCGTGGTGTCGCAGTCCATCAGCAGGCCGATGGTGCCCGTGGGGGCCAGCACCGTCACCTGGGCGTTGCGGTAGCCGTGGGCCTCGCCCAGCAGCAGGGCGCGGTCCCAGCTCTCCCGCGCCGCGTCCAGGATGGACTTCGGCACCCCGGCGCCGTGGAGGCCCTGGGGCTTCACCGAGAGGCCCTCGTACTCGGCCTCCGGCGCGTTGTAGGCCGCCCGGCGGTGGTTGCGCACCACTCGGAGCATATGGTCGCGGTTGGGGGCGTACTTGGGGAAGGGGCCGAGCTCCGCGGCCATCTCGGCGGACGCGGCGTAGGCGTCGCCGGTGAGGATCGCCGTCAGCGCGCCGCACCACTGGGTGCCCTCCACGCTGTCGTAGGGGATGCCCAGGCGCATCAGCATCGCGCCCAGGTTCGCGTAGCCCAGGCCCAGGGTGCGGAAGTCGTAGCTGAGCTGCGCGATGGCCTCCGACGGGAACTGGGCCATCAGCACCGAGATCTCCAGCACCACCGTCCAGAGGCGGATGCCGTGGCGGTAGCCCTCCAGGTCGAAGCCGCCGTCCGCCGTGAGGAAGGTGCAGAGGTTCAGCGACGCGAGGTTGCACGCCGTGTCGTCCAGGAACATGTACTCCGAGCAGGGGTTCGACGCGTTGATGCGGCCGTGCTCGGGGCAGGTGTGCCAGTCGTTGATGGTGGTGTCGAACTGCAGGCCGGGGTCGGCGCAGGACCAGGCGGCGTAGTTGACCTTCTTCCAGAGGTCCTTGGCGCGGAGCTTCTTCGAGACCTTGCCGTCCACCCGGCGCTTCAGCTCCCAGTCGCCGTCCTGCTCCAGGGCGCGCATGAAGGCGTCGGGCACCCGCACCGAGTTGTTGGAGTTCATGCCGCCCACGGTGTAGTAGGCGTCGCCGTCCCAGGAGGTGTCGTAGCCCGCGATGTCGCGGTCGAAGTCGCCGTCGGCCAGGCGGGAGAGGCACTGGCTGAGGAAGGCCGCCGGCACGCCCTCCTTCTTGGCCTGCTGCAGGGCCTTCTTCAGGGCGCCGTTGGTCTTCGGGTCGGCGTCGCCGTGGGTGTTGCCCTCCACCGCCTCGCACAGGGCGTTCCAGGTGCGCTTCAGCAGGATGCTGCCCGCGGCGATCATGGCCACCTTGCGCTCCTCGAGGACCTTCCAGTCCACGAAGGCCTCGATGTCGGGGTGGTCCAGGTCGAGGCAGACCATCTTCGCGGCGCGGCGGGTGGTGCCGCCGCTCTTGATGGCGCCCGCGGCCTTGTCGCCCACCGCCAGGAAGCTCATCAGGCCCGAGCTGCGGCCGCCGCCCGAGAGCGGCTCCTCGGCGCCGCGGATGCGGGAGAAGTTGGAGCCCGTCCCCGAGCCGTACTTGAAGATGCGGGCCTCGCGGGTCCAGAGGTCCATGATGCCGCCCTCGTTCACGAGGTCGTCGCTCACGCTCTGGATGAAGCAGGCGTGGGGCTGGGGCCGCTCGTAGGCCGACGTGGACTTCATCATGGCGCCGGTCTTCGGGTCCACGTAGCTGTGGCCCTGGGCCGGGCCCGAGATGCCGTAGGCGTAGTGCAGGCCGGTGTTGAACCACTGCGGGCTGTTGGGCGCGCACATCTGCCGGGCGAGCATGTAGGTCAGCTCGTCGTAGAAGGCCTGGGCGTCCTCGGGGGTGTCGAAGTAGCCGTGGGACTCGCCCCACATGCGCCAGCAGCCCGCGAGGCGGTGGAAGACCTGCCGCGCGTCCTTCTCGCCGTTGTTCTGCGCGTCGGTGCCCTTCCGGCGGAAGTACTTCTGGGCCAGGATGTCCACCGCCACCTGGGACCAGGACTCGGGCACCAGCACGTCCCTGGCCTCGAAGACCACGGTGCCGTCCAGCTTGGTGATGCGGGAGGTCCTCGGCACGAAGGGGATGTCCTTGAGGGGATCCTGGCCCTGGGAAGTGAAGTGGCGCGCGATCTTCATGCGATGCCTCAGGCTGGGGGACCGGCGGGGGTGGGGCGCAGGTCCGGCAAGGGTGGGGATGGGTACTGAAAGATCGGTTCCGGGCGGCACAAAACCCACCCTCCGGTCAAGGGAGGGCGAAGGTGCGGCTGGGCGTTATGGACCTCAAGGGGTTGTGCCGGAGTCAAAGCATCACCCCAAGATCTGGGGGTGTCAAGGGAGCCCCATACGGAATTTTCCACCCCTCCGGCAACCTCCGGATCTTCAGCACTTGTCGAGTCCGGAAGACCCCCTCGGATGGTTGGAAACCCGCGCTGCCGCTATATTGGATCCAAGCCGGGCCCCATGCATCGGGGTGCGATGAACCGGGTCAGGTCGGAAGAAGCAGCCCTAAGTCGTCGCCTCGAGTGCCGTGGTCAGCCCGGCCCTTTCGCGCCTGCGGCGCGAACGGGCCGGGCCGGCGTGTCGCGGCCCGCCTTGCACACGCCCACCAGCGGGCAGGGCCGGCAGCCCGGCAGGCTCCGCACCCCCGGGCAGTCCCCGAGGATGCCGAGGTGCGACAGGGCGAAGTCGTAGGCCAGGGGATCGTCGGGGTCCCGCCGGCGCAGGGCCCGCGTGACCTCCGCGGCCATCTTCCCGTCCGGGGTGGCGCGGCGGCTGAGGCCGATGAAGCGGGCCACCCGCGCCACGTGGGTGTCGAGGGGGATCACCAGGGCGTCCAGCGGGTAGCGCCTCCAGACGCCCAGGTCGGGCCAGCCCCGGCGCACCATCCACCGGAGGAACATCCGCCAGCGCTTGCACGCCGAGCCCTCCAGGGGATCGGGCAGGTTGAAGCGCAGGCCATGGGTGTCCGGCAGCTCCGCGCGAAGCCGGCGCACCAAACGCGAGAGGGCCGCGTCCGCGTCCCCGCCTTCCCCGGGCAGCAGGTGCGCCTCGAGGCCGTGCCCGCTCTCGCGGTCGAGGACCGCCCAGGCCCCCATCCACCAGGCCAGGTCCTCGCCGGTGTGGAAGCGCCAGGCCCAGCCCGCGAGCGCGGCCTCGAGGTCCTTCCGGCCGCGCCCGGGGCCGCGCTCCCGCAGCCACGCGGCGGGCCGCGGCCCCAGGGGCGCCAGGGCCGCCTCGATGGCCCGGAGCATCGGCGCCACGCGGCCATAGGCAAGGTGGGCCGCCAGGAAGGCCGCCGCCTCCTGGTCGAGGGGATCCTCGAAGCGCCGGGGGATGGCGAGGGGATCCAGGGCCAGGGCCTCGGGCGTCTCGTAGCGGGCCCGCAGGGCCAGGAGCTTGGCCTTCATGGCGCGGGGAATGGAGGAGCCGGAGGCATGGACCATTGTGACGGATCCCCGCTGCGCGGCACCTGCCCGGGCCTACCTGGAGTCGGGCCGAGGAATCGCCTTGGCGGGCCTGGCATCGGCCGGTATTCTGGAGCGCTGGCCCGTCCCCCTGAACCCGGCGGCCGCAGGAGATCCCCCCACCCATGAGCAAGCGCAGCCTCGGCAGCCTGGCCGACCTGGCGAAGATCCTCGAGGAGTCCGCCAACCCCGAATCCGTCGTCCGCGAGGACCGCAAGGTGGTGAAGGCCAAGAAGGCCGATGGGCGCAAGGCGGTGCAGGTGAAGGCCAAGGTGGTGGATCCCAAGCGCAAGGCCTGGCACGACCGGCGGCTCAAGGAGCAGGCGGCCGCGCCCGCCGCGGCCAAGGCCGCCGCGCCCGCCGCGGAGAACCCCGTCAAGCCGGCCCTGACCAAGGCCGTGGCCACCAGCCTCACGGGCAGCCTGCTGGACACCCTCGCCGCGGCGAAGGAGGCCAAGCCCAAGCAGGACGGCAACGGCAAGAAGACCGAGGCCTGGCGCCGCAAGCCCGGCGATCCGATCTTCTAGGCTCTAGGCTCTAGGCTCTAGGCTCTAGGCTCTAGGCTCTGGGCCTGGGCCCGGGCCTGGGCTCCGGGTTCTAGGCGCTGGCGCCGAGGAGCGCGGCGTACTTCCGGCCGATCCAGGTCTGGGCCAGCGGGCGCTCCAGGCGGCCCTCGCGGAGCTCGCCCAGGTGCTGGAGGGTGAGGTCCAGCACCGGCGTGGTCCCGTCCAGCTCGCCGGACTGCAGCAGGGCCTCCAGGCGGGCCTTGGGCACCACCGTCAGGCCGCCGGCGGCGCGCACCAGCACCTTCTGGGCGTCCAGCAGGGGCAGCTCGAGGAGGTCCGCGAGCTTGTAGAGCTGGCGCAGCATCGAGTCGATGGCGCAGCCCGAGGGCTGGGTGCCCATGGTGCGCTCGACCACCGCGAGCATCTGGTTCTCCAGCAGGTCGAAGGCGCTGTCGATGGGCGTGCCGCGGGTCTTCCAGTGGGGCTGGAAGCCCTCGAAGTGGGCCTTCAGCTTCGCGGCCTCCTCCGCCAGCAGGGGCCGCGGGAAGGCCGCCAGCCACAGGCGCGCGTCGTCGGCGAATCCATCGAAGGCCTTGAGCTCGTGCATCGTCATCGCGTCCTCGGGTGCGCTCCAGTGTAGGCGGATTCGCGGGCCGCGCGACCGCGGCCTCAGGCGCGCAACGCGCGCTCCAGCACGCGGGCCACCGGGCCGAGGGCCGCGGCCTCCGCGAGGTAGGCGGCGCGGGAGGCCACCAGCCGCGCCGAGGTCGTGCCCAGCACGTGCGCCTCGGCGAGGCCGTGGGCCCTCAGCGTGCCGCCGGTCTGCACGAGGTCCACGATGGCGTCCGCGAGGCCGAGGACGGGCGCCAGCTCCACGCTGCTGGCCAGGCCCACCAGCTCGGCGGTGAGCCCCTCCTTCGCCAGCCACGCGGCGGTGGCCTTCGGGAACTTGGTGGCCAGGCGCAGGTGGGGCTTCCGGCGCAGGTCCTCGAGGGTGGTGCCCCGGGCGGCGCAGAGGGACAGCCGGCAGGCGCCGAAGCCGAGGTCGGCGAGTTCCAGCAGGTCCTCGGAGGATTCGTCCAGGGTGTCGCTGCCCACGATGCCCAGCGCCGCGATGCCCGTGGCCACGTAGCGGGGGAGGTCCGCGCCCTTGAGGAGCAGCACCTCCACGCCGGCGGTCGCGGTGGGGACGCGCAGGGCCCGGGACGTCAGGGCCGCCTCGTCCAGCGCGAGGCCCGTGCCCCGCAGCTTCGGAACGAGGTCGTCGCCGAGGCGGCCCTTGGGAAAGGCGAGGAGGAGGCTCATCGGAGGCCCTCCCCGGCGAAGAGCTCGGGCCGCGTCTCGGCCAGGTCCAGCAGCCGCGAGAGGCGCAGGCAGAAGCCCGCGGCCTTCCAGTCCCGGCCGAGTTCGGGGTAGAGCCCGTCGTAGCGCCCGCCGCTGGCCAGCTCCGCCTGGGCCCCCGGTGCCCAGAGCCGCAGGGTCGGGCCGGTGTAGAAGCCGATGCCCTGCACGTCCGCGGGATCGAGGCGGAGCTCGAGGCCGGGGGGCAGCAGCGGTGCGACGGCGGCGTGGGCGCGGCCCAGGTGCGCGATCTCCTCCTCCAGCATGGCGGCGTAGGGGCTCGCGCCGAGGGCGCGCAGGGTGGAGGGGCCGTCGGGCTCGGCGAGCAGGGCCTCGGCGTGGGCGGCGAGCCGCGCCGCCGCCGGATGGCCGTCCAGGGCCTCGCGCACGCGGTGCGCCGCGCGGCGGTGGAGGGCCCGCACCACCCGCGCGGTGGTCTCGGCGTCCAGGCCCTCGGCCTCCATGGGCCGGCGCAGCAGGGCCGCGTGGCCGAGCTGGAGGATGCCGCCCTTCAGGCCCAGGGCCGCGGGCATGGCCACCATCAGCCGGGCCAGCTCCACGTCGGCGGCCGCGGTGTCCTCGCCGGGGGCCTGGAGGCGCTCGCAGCCCACCTCGAAGCGCTCCACGGGCTCCCAGGGCTGCTGGGGGCGGCGGAACACGGCGCCGGCGTAGCTGATCCGCGGAGGCGGCGCGTCGAAGCGCGTGGAGAGGAGGCGCGCCAGGGCCACGGTGAAGTCCCAACGCAGGGCCACCAGGTCCGCGCCGTCGAAGAAGCGCACGGCCTCCGGCTCGAGGGGCTCCCGCATCACGAGGCTCGGGTGCAGCTCCGCGTAGCCGCCCTCCGCGAGCAGGCCCATGAGGGCGTGCTCCCAGGCCCGCAGGCGGGCCGCGGGCTCGAAGAGCAGGTCGGGGAAGTGGGGCATGTGGGTGGGCATGGCTCAGTCCTTCGGCGCCGTGCGCGCCGCGTGGCGGACCTTCAGCACGTCCACGGCGTCCTGGAGGCTCAGGCCCGCGTCCACCAGGAGCAGGTCCAGGTGGAAGAGCAGGTCCGCGGCCTCGCCGAGGAACTCCTCCCGGTGCTCGTCACTGGGTCCGTGCTCGAAGGCCTTGGCGGCGAGGATCACCTCCCCGGCCTCCTCGACCACCTTCTTCGCGATGCGGTCCGTACCCCGGGCGAAGAGCTTCTGGGTATAGGAGCCCTCCAGGGAGGCCGCCGCCTTCCGGGCCCGCAGCAGCCCCTCGAGGCGCTCCATCCACGGCCATGTGGTCTCGGGGGCCTCCGCGGCCTCGAAGCAGGTCTCGGTGCCCCGGTGGCAGGTGGGGCCTTCGGGTTCGGCGATGGCGAGGAGCGTGTCCCGGTCGCAATCGGCGCGGAGCGCGATCAGCCTGAGCCGGTTCCCGCTGGTCTCGCCCTTGGTCCAGAGGGACTGGCGGGAGCGGCTCCAGAAGGTGAGCTGGCCCGTGTCGAGGGTGCGCTGCAGCGCCTCCCGGTTCATCCAGCCCACCATGCGCACGTCCCCGGCGCGGCCCTGGGCCACGCAGGGGATCAGGCCGGCGGCGTCGAAGACGAGCGTGTCCGGATCGATCATGCGGCCTCCCCTCGGATGTCCTGGCCCGCGTCCAGGAGGAAGCGCTTGAGGCGCGGGACGGGCAGCGTGCCCTCGTGGAAGAGCGTCGCCGCCAGCACCGCGTCCGCGCCGGCCCTCAGGGCCTCCAGGAAGTGCGTCTCCGCGCCCGCGCCCCCCGAGGCGATGACGGGGATGCCCAGGCGCGCGGCCTCCCTCAGCAGGTCCAGGTCGAAGCCCTCGCCGGTGCCGTCCCGGTCCATGGAGGTGAGGAGGATCTCGCCGGCGCCCAGGGCCTCCAGCTCCCGCAGCCAGGGCAGGGCCGCGCGCTCCGTGGCCACCTTGCCCCCCTGGATCCACACCCGCCAGCCCAGCTCGGGGTCGCGCTTCACGTCCACCGCCGCGACGACGCTCTGGCCGCCCACCCGCTCCGCGGCCTCCTTCACGAGCCCGGGCCGGCGGACGGCGGCGGTGTTGATGGCCACCTTGTCCGCGCCCAGGCGCAGCAGGCGCGCCACGTCCTCGGCGGAACCCACGCCGCCGCCCACGGTGAAGGGGATGGTCAGCGCGCGGGCCACGGCCCGCACCCAGGCCTCCTGCGTGCTCCGCTGCTCCTCGGAGGCGCTGATGTCCAGGAAGCACACCTCGTCGGCCCCTTCCGCGTCGTAGCGCAGGGCGTGGGCCACCGGGTCGCCCAGGTCGCGGAGGTGCTCGAAGCGCACGCCCTTCACGGTGCGGCCGCCCTTCACGTCCAGGCAGGGGATGACGCGGCGGGCGGGCATCAGGGCCTCCCTTGCAGCGCGGCCCGGGTGGCGGGATCCGCGAGGTCGATGCGGCCCTCCAGCAGCGCCTTGCCGGTGATGGCGCCGGCCACGCCGGGGATCCCGGCGAGGGGCGCGAGGTCGGCGAGGTCCCGCAGGCCGCCGCTGGCCTGGACGGCGAAGCCCTCCCGCGCCACGAGGCGCGTGGCCTCCAGGCCGGGGCCCTCCAGCGTGCCGTCCCGGCCCACGTCGGTGACCAGGGCGCGCTTGAACCCGAGGGTCAGCAGCGCCTCGAAGACGTCGGTGCTCTCGCAGACGCTTTCCGCCTGCCAGCCCTTGGTGGCGATGCGGTCGCCCCGCAGGTCCAGGGCGCAGAGGACGCGGTGGGGCGGCAGGCCGGCGAGGTCCCGGGGCTTCTCCACCGCGAGGGTGCCCACCACCGCCTCGAAGCCCAGATCCAGCGCCTCCTGCACCGCGGCGCGGGTGCGCAGGCCGCCGCCGAGCTGGAAGGCCGCCTCGGGGAAGAGCTTGGGGAAGAGCTTGAAGGCGCCCTGGCGCGCGAGGCCGAAGGCGCCGTCCAGGTCCACGAGGTGGATCCGCGTCGCGCCGGCGTCCAGGAGGCGCTGCACCCAGGCGGTGGGCTCGAGATCGTAGTAGGTGACTTTCTCGAAGTCGCCGTGGAGGAGGCGGACGACCTTGCCGCCGAGGAGGTCGAGGGAGGGGATGAGCTGGATCACGGGGCCTCCTGGGACGCGAGCCACGCGAGGGCGCGCCGGAGCATCTCCCGGCCTTCGCGGCCGGACTTCTCGGGGTGGGGCTGGAAGCCGAGCACGCGCCCCCGGCCGGCCACGGCCGCGAAGGGACGGCCATGGTCCGCCGTGTGGAGCGTGCTTCCGGTGACGTCGAGGGCGTAGCCGTGGACGAAGTAGAGCCAGGCCTCGGGGAGGCCCTCGAAGGCGGGATGCGGCGCGGCGGCGCGGACCCTGGACCAGCCCATGTGGGGGACCTTCACTCCCGGCCCGAGGCGCCGCACCTGGCCGGGCAGGAGGCCGAGGCCCGCCTCGCCCGGTGCCTCCTCGCTGCCCTCGGCGAGAAGCTGGAGCCCCACGCAGATGCCCAGCAGGGGCCGGCCGGCGGCGACGAGGTCGGGGATCGCCGCCCACCAGCCGGAATCCACCAGACCCCTTTTCGCCGTGGCGAAGTGGCCGTCCCCCGGGAGCACCAGCACGCCCTCGGGCGCGGCGTCCGCGGGCGTGGCGGCCCGGCGGAAGGGCAGGCCGAAGGCCTCCAGGGCGCCTTCCAGGGAGGCGAGGTTCCCGCCGCCGTAGTCGAGGACGGTGATCATGTCGTCAGCGTCCCCTTGGTGCTCGGAATGGCGTCGCCCTCGACCCGCACCGCCCGCTTCAGGGCCCGGGCCAGGCCCTTGAAGAGCGCCTCCACCTGGTGGTGGGTGTTCTGGCCGTAGAGGACCGACGCGTGCAGGTTCATCTGGGCGCGCATGGCCAGGGCGATGAAGAACTCCCGCACCATCTCCACCTGGAAGCCGTCGCCCAGCACGAGGCGGGGCAGGTCGGCGTCGAAGACGCAGTAGGGCCGGCCGCTGAGGTCCACCACGACCCGGGCCAGGGTCTCGTCCATGGGCACGTGGGCCTCGCCCCAGCGGGCGAGGCCGCGCCTGTCCCCCAGCGCCTCGCGCAGGGCGTCGCCCAGGGCCAGGCCCACGTCCTCCACCAGGTGGTGGCTGTCCACCGCCAGGTCGCCCCGGGCCTCGAGCCGGAAGCCGAAGCCGCCGTGCTTCGCGAGCTGCATCAGCATGTGGTCGAAGAAGGTGAGGCCGGTGGCGATGCGGGCCTCCCCTCCGTCCAGGGAAAGCTCCAGGGTGATGTCGGTCTCCGCGGTCTCGCGGCGCAGGGCGGCGGTCCTCATGGGAGGTCCTCCTTCAGCAGGGGCAGCAGGTCGAGCAGGGTGGGCCCGTGGAGGTCCGCCTCCCGGATGAAGCGCTCCCGGTCCGGGCCCACGCCGGCGAAGCGCCAGGCGAGGTCCGGCCGGGCTTCCTTCGCGGCGCGCAGGGCCGCGGCGTCGTCCCGGGTGTCGCCCACGAAGGTGACGGCTTGGGCGCGGAAGGCGTCGGCAAGCTGCAGGAGCCCGGCGGGCTCGGGCTTGCGCAGGTGCGGGGCCGCGTCGGCGATGGCGGGCAGGGACCAGCCCAGCACCTGGAAGGCCATCACCAGCTCCTCCGGGGGCCGGCCCGTGAGGATGGCCAGGTCGCAGCCCAGGGCCTGGAGGGCGTGCAGCTCGATCAGCGGCTTCTCCAGCTTCGAGGTCTCGGCGTAGTGCTTCTGGACGAAGCGCTGGGCTTCGAGCTCCCGGGCCGCGATGTCGGCCTCGAGGTCGGGGAAGCCGACGCCCTCGGCCTCCCGCAGGCGGTCCATCTCCCCGCGCTCCGCCAGCACCCAGGCCGCGGCGGCGAGGCGGAAGTCGTTGTTGAAGCCCCCGGCGCGCTTGAAGGCCCGGAAGTGCTCGTCGCTCCAGGGCTGGCCCGGGGCGAGCTCCTCGAGGGCGAGGCGCACCGCCTCCATGAAGCTGCGGTCGGCCTCGATGAGGACGCCGTCCACGTCGAGCACCAGGAGGCGGCGGGTGCTCGGTTGTTCTGGCGGCGGCAGGGATCCGCCCAGGGCTTCCGCGGTGCGCCGGGCCACCGCCTCCCCGCCCACGCCCACCCGCGCGGCATCCGCGCCAGGAAGGGCGCGCACGAGCAGCCCCGCCTGGTTCAGTGCGGGCGCGGGATCGGGCACGACGTGGAGGAAGTTCGCCGCGCTGGGAGCGGCGTCGTGGGACGGGAGCGCGGCGGCGAGGCGGTCCCGGCGGGCGGTGGTGGCGCGGATCGCCGAGTCGAACAGCTCCGCGTGGTCCAGGGCCACGTCCAGGGCCTCGAGGCTGGCGGCGGGGATCGAGTAGGGCAGCTGCAGGGCCGCGAGCTTCCCCACCAGGGCCGGATCGCCGAGGAGGTAGCCCAGGCGCCAGGACGCCGAGGCCAGGGCCTTGCTGAAGGTGCGCAGCAGCAGGACGTTCGGGTAGCGGTCCACCGTGAGGCGGTGGGTGCGCGGGGCGAACTCGGCGTAGGCCTCGTCCAGGAGCACCAGGGGCGGCGCGGGCTTCGCCGCCGCGGCCTCCAGCAGCGGCTCCAGGTCGTCAGGACCCACCCAGGCCCCGGTGGGATTGTTGGGGAGGGTGATCCAGAGGTGGCGGGCGCCGGCCTCCAGGGCCTCGAACCAGCCCTCCAGGGGGAACGCCCGGCCCACCCCCACGCGGCGCAGGCGCCCGCGGTGCCGGGTCACCAGCAGGGGGTAGAGCGAGAAGCCCGGATCGGGCACCGCGACGGTGTCGCCGGGGTCGAGCCCTGCGAGGGCCACGTGGTCCAGCAGGGCGCCGCTGCTGGCGCCCAGGAGCAGCCCGCCCTCGGGGGCGCCCAGGCGCCGGCGCAGGCGCTCGGTGAGGTCGCCCTGGCGCTCGGGGTAGACCTGGAAGGGCAGGGCGGCGAGGCGCGCGAGAAGGGCCTCCTTCGCCGGCGCGGGCCAGTCCTCGGGGGCCTCGTTCATGTGCAGGCGCACGAAGGCGGTCGGGTCCCCTTCGTCCGCGGGACGCGTGTAGGGCTGGAGGGAGGCGAGGTCGGAGCGCAGGAGGCTCATGGCCGCCCCTCCCGGCGCAGCGCGGCGCTGCGTCCGTGGTGGGGCAGGCCCTCGGCCTCGGCGAGCCGGGCGACCCAGGGCGCCATGGCGGCGGCGTCCGCGGGCGCGAGGCGCAGCAGGCTCTGGCGCTTGAGGAACGTGGCCACGCCCAGGGGGCTCGCATAGCGCGCGGTGCGGCTGGTGGGCAGCACGTGGTTGGGGCCGGCCCCGTAGTCCCCGAAGGCCTCGGCGCTGCTGGGGCCGAGGAAGAGCGCGCCGGCGGTGGTGAGGCGCGGGATCCAGGCCTCGGGGTCGCGGACGATGAGCTCCAGGTGCTCGGGGGCCCAGAGCTGGGCGAACTCGATGGCCAGCCCGCGCTCCGCGCGGATCAGGCGCCCGTGGCGGGCCAGGCTGGCTTCGAGGATGGCGCGGCGGGGCGAGGCGGCCACCCGGGCCTCCAGTTCGGCTTCGACGTTCGCGAGCAGCGCCGCGTCCTCGGAGACGAGCACGGCGGCCGCGTCGGGATCGTGCTCGGCCTGGGCGAGGAGATCCTCCGCCAGCCAGGCGGGGTCGGCGCATCCGTCCGCGAGGATGAGCAGTTCGGTGGGACCGGCCACGCTGTCGATGCCGCAGCGGCCCACCAGCTGGCGCTTGGCTTCGGCCACGAAGCGGTTGCCGGGGCCCGCGATGAGGTCCACCGCCGGTTCCCCGTAGGCCAGCCAGGCCACCGCCTGGGCGCCGCCCAGGGTGACCAGCTCGTCCACGCCCAGCAGCGCCGCGCAGGCCAGGACGAGGGAGTCCACGCCGCCGGCCCGCGGCGGCGTCACCGCCACGATGCGCCGCACACCGGCCACCTGGGCCGGGATCACCGTCATGGCCAGGGTGCTGGGGTAGAAGGCCCGGCCGCCGGGCACGTAGACGCCCGCGCGCTCCAGGGGCACCCAGCGCTCGCCCACGGCGCCGCCGCCGGGCAGGGGCAATTCGAGATCGGTGAGGGCGCGGCGCTGCCCCTCGGCGAAGCGCTGCACGTTGGCCCTGAGGGTCTCCAGGGCGGCCACGAGGTCGGGATCCTCCCTGCGCAGGCGGTCGAGGGCTTCGCGCATGGCGGAGGCCGGGACGCGCAGAGCCGCCTCCTCCAGCCTCAGGCCGTCGAAGGCCTCCGTGAATCGAAGCCCCGCGGCGAGGCCCTCCCGGCGGACCTCCGCCAGGATGCGTTCCACTTGGTTCCGGGTGTCTCGCTCAGCGTCCTCGTCGCGCGCCAGGGAAGCCACCCGTCCGGGCAGCTCGGCCCGGGATTCAAGCGTGATGGACGTGATGAAGCAACACCTGTGCACCTCGATGGTGAAAGGGAGAGCCTATCGGCCGGGGACCCGGACCGCAAGGGCCAAGGCCTGGACTCAGGCGGAGAGGGCCGCGGCGAAGTCCGGGCGCGGCGCGCGGCGCAGCGGCTGGGCCTCGGACCAGGTCCAGGCGGTCGCGTCGGCGAGCAGGGCCTGGGCCAGGGCGACGTGCAGGGCGTGGCCGGCCGCATGGGCCTCCACGAGGCCCAGCATCGGCGCGCCAAGGAGGGCGAGGTCGCCCACCAGGTCCAGGATCTTGTGGCGCACGGCCTCGTCCTCGAAGCGCAGGGATTCGTTCAGCGGCCCCTCGAGGCCGAAGACCACCGCGTTGTCCAGGCTGCCGCCGAGGGCGAGGCCGTGGGCGCGCATGAACTCGATCTCGTGCTCCAGGCAGAAGGTGCGGGCCAGGCCGACCTCCTGGGCGTAGCGGGAGGGCGTGATGGCCAGCTCCCGGCACTGGCGGCCGATGGAGGGATGGTCGAAGTCGATGGTGTAGCGGACCCGGAAGCCGTCGAAGGGCGTCACGCGGATCCACTTGTCGCCCTGGCGGACTTCCACGGGCTTGAGGACCCGCAGGAAGCGGCGGCGGCCGGGGAGGGCCTTCAGTCCGGCGGAGAGGATGGCGTCCACCCAGGGCGCCGCGCTGCCGTCCAGGATGGGCAGCTCGACGCTGGTCACGCCGTCCGCGGAGACGCCCTCGGCGTCCACCTCGATGCGGAGGTGGTCCACACCGAGGCCCGAGAGGGCGGAGAGGAGGTGCTCGATGGTCTGGAGCCTCAGGCCGTCCTTCACGAGGGTGGTGGCGAGGCGGGTGTCTCCGGCATGGTCGGCGTGCACGGGGATCGCGATGCCGGTCGGCCGGTGGACGAAGGACAGCCCGACGGGGGCGGCGACGGGCACGAGGGTCACGGTGCACGGAAGGGCCCCATGCAGGCCGCGACCCGTCAAAGTCGCGGCCTGCATCATGGTTCGGGGCTGGAGGTCTTCGTGCATGTCTTCTCGTTGTCCAGCAGCCGAGAAGCTCGATTCATGCCAAAGCGTCAACAAGTAATAAATGCAATATATACATCCCAGGTTCCCAGCCCGGCCCGTGGTCGCGAAGGCCACACGGTGTGGTCCGCGCCCCGTCAGGGTCCGGGGGTCCAGTCCTCGGGCCGGGTGATCTTCAGGTTCGTGCCCGGGGAGGGCACGAGCCTCACCCGCAGTCCCATGGCCTCCAGGAGGGAGGCGTCATCCGTCCCTTCGAATCCTCGGGAGGCGGCCCAGGCGAAGGCCCGGCGCCACACCGAAAGCCTGGCCACCTGGGGCGTCTGGGCCCGGAAGATCGCCTCCCGCGGCTCCGTGGCCAGGATGCGGCCCTGGTCGTCCACCCGCTTCAGGGTGTCGGTGGAGGGCTCGCCGAGCACCGCTCCGTCCCAGGCTTCGAGGGACCGGAGCGCCTCCCGGATGGGCTCCAGGGGCGGGAAGGGACGCACCCCGTCGTGGATGAGGAGGGGAAGGTCCGGCCCTTCCGGCAGGGCCGCGAGGGCCGCGGCCACGCTGGACTGCCGGGTGGGACCGCCCACCACGACGAAGCCCGGCACGCCGAAATCCCAGGCCTGCACCTCCGGGACGCGGTCCGCGGGGACGGCGAGGGCGATCCCCGCCAGGCGGGGCATGCCCGGCGCGAGGAAGGCCTCCACCGTGGCGCGGAGCAGGGGCCGGCCCCGCCAGTCCCTGAACTGCTTCGGCACCCCGCCGCCCATCCGGAGGCCCCGGCCCCCCGCGGGGATGACCAGCCAGGCCTCGGCGGCCCGACCGGGGGCCTCAGCGCTGCCGGGTGATGAAGGGCTCGACACCGCGATCCTTGGCGAAGGCCTGGGTGATCTCCTGGAGGGCCTGCTGGGCGTCCTCCAGCCTCGGGAAGGCCCCGACACGCACCCGCTTCACCGCCACGCCACCCCGCGTGAAGGCGTCCCGCGTGGTCACGGGACCATAGCGCGCGAGGTCGGCGCTGAGCCGTCCGACATTGGCGGGGTCGGCCAGGGCGGCCACCTGGATGGTGTAGGGGTCCGAGCGCTCGGCCCGCTCGTCCAGGGGCGCCGGCCGGCCCTCGGGATCCACGCTGCGGATCCTCACCCGGGCCACGCCCTGGTTCAGGAAGCCCAGGTCCTTCGCGGCCTGCCGGCTCAGGTCCAGCATGCGGCCCCGGGCGAAGGGCCCCCGGTCGTTGACCTTCACGAGGACCTTCCGGCCGTTGGCGGTGTTCTCCACCTCCAGGAGGGTCCCGAGGGGCAGGGTGCGGTGGGCGCAGGTGTAGGCGTCGGGGTCGAAGCGCTCGCCGCTCGCGGTGGGCTTCCCGGCGAAGCCGTCCCCGTTCCCTCCGTACCAGCTGCTCTCGCCCTCCTCGTGGTAGGCCAGGGCGTCGGCGGACAGGCCGCCCACGGCGGGGCCCGTGGCGGGAGCCGAGACCGGCGGGCGGGTGCAGTGCACCGTGAAGGACAGGGCCAGGAGCGGGGCCAGGGGCAGGATCCAGGCGCGCAGACTGCGCACCAGTCCGCCTCCGCCCACCCGGACCGGCAGGAAGGGACCCAGGCGCACCTGGACGACCCCGAGGCTCACCCGGCAGGCCCGGGAGAGGTTCACGGGAAGGCCGGTCCGGCCCTCGGGATGCAGGAAGAATTCCGCCAAGCAGGGTCCTCGGAAGCGGTGACGCCGGGATCCGGAGGCCTCCGGAGCCATCCTGATAGACTACCGCGACCCGGCGGCAAGGCAAGCGGAAAAAACCGCCTCGAGCCGGCGGAACCCCAGTGTTCACGGGCCTCCGCGGCCCCGGTTTTCCGGCCTACTGGCGGGTCGGGATCTCCGAGACCTGGAAGGCCCGGGGCTTGTTCCCGCCTTCCCGGAAGGGCGGCGGGAGCTTCGCGATCTCGGCCTCGGCCTCCCCGCGGGACCCGAAGGAGCCCAGGAAGAGCTGGTTGCAGGTCTGGCCGCTCCGCAGGTCCATCGGGAGGATGAAGAGGTCCTTGCTGCGGGGTTCCATCCAGGCGGCGGCGTTCCGGAGGGTCTCGGCCTGGCAGGCGATCTCCAGGCGCAGGATCCAGCGGCCCTGGGGAAGGGTCTTCAGGTGGGCCCGTCCCTGGGCGAGGGCCTGCTCCACCTTCCCCGCCCGCAGGGTGGACCAGCGCAGCTCGGCCCCCGGTGCGGCCGGTTTCGGTTCGGCCGGCGGCGGCGCGGCGGGCTGCGGTTCGGTGGGTGGTGCCGGGGGAGGCTTGAGCTCCGTGCCAGCGGGCTTGAGGTCCGGCCCGGCCGGCCTGGGACCAGCGGGGCCCTCCCCGGGCCCCGGGCCTGCGGAGGGGGCGGGGGTCCCCGCCTTGGATGCTCCGGGCGGGGGCAGCGGAGAGGGAAGGGGCTCCGCCGGGGGCGTGGACCGGAACACCCACCAGGCGAGGCCCAGGACCGCCAGGAAGGGGAGACTGAGGAGGAGCAGGGAGGGCTTCCGGGAGCCCCGGCGATGGTGCGGGCGGAAATCCGGCGCCTCGGATGGCGCGGGGGGGGTGGGGAGTTCCGGGAAGGGTTCCGGTCCGGGCTCCAGGGGCTCGAGGCGGAGGGGCAGGGGCGGCTCCTCCGGCGCCCCTCCCTCCGGCGGGGCCTGGGCGGGCTCGGGAAGCAGGGCCTGCCCTTCCTCCACGTGCCACGCGGCGTCCTCGTGGGTCTCCGGCAGGTCGGGCGGGACCGGGTTCTCCGCGGTGATCTCGTCGTCGTCCCGCCGGGGAGGCTCCCGCCGGCCCGGCGGGGCGGCCGCCGCGGGGTCGAGCACGCGGTCCAGCTGTTCGGCCATGCGGTCGAGGTTCGCGGTGGGCAGCTGGGCGGCCTGGATGTGCTCGATGAGCGATGGCCGGCGGGCGGGCTCCTCCGCGGGGGAGGGCTGGGCGGGGATGGGCCGGGTCTCCGTGAGCCCAGGCGGCTCCTCCAGGGCTGGGGGCGCGACCACCACCAGCGCCTCGGGTTCCGGGGCGGCCGGCGGGGCGGGCGCCAGGCCGGGCGCGCCCTCGGGAGGAAGGGCCTCCGCCCAGCCCAGCTCCTTGAGGAAGAGGGCCAGGGCGCCGACGCGGACGGGTTCGGTGCTCGCCTCCCGGGCCAGGTCCAGCAGGCTGCGGCGGCCGTCCAGAAGGGCGGGGAGCCGGGCCAGGTCCGGCGGAAGGACGCCCTCCCGGGGGGCCGACCGGAGGGTGAGGACCTGGTCGAGGGGGCCGAGGACGTCCAGGAGGCGCTCCCGGTCCCGGAGGTTCAGCAGGCCCCCCAGGAGGAGGGCGGGCGTGTCCAGGGCCAGGCGGACCACCGACGCGTCGAGGTCCTGGGATTCGAAGCGGGCATCCGCCCCGTCGGAGCCCAGCGCGCCCCAGACCACGCGCTCCACCTGGAACCGCGCGATGTCCAGCAGGTCCCGCTGGGTGATGAAGCCCATCTGGATGAGGTTCCGCCCGATGGACAGCCCCGGGGCGAGGTTGTCCATGGCGTAGTCCATCTGCGCCTGGGTGAGCTTCCCCTTTTCCACCAGCAGGTGCGTGAGCCGGTCCAGGGGGTGGGTGCTCTGGGCGAAGACGATCTGCCCGCGCTCCAGGTAGAGGGTCCGGTGGGGATCCTGCCCCAGCCTCCAGACCCCGGTCTGGGCTCCGCGGACGCGCGCGAAGAGGTCCCGGAGCGCGGCGAGGCTCACTTCACCACCCACCGCTCGAGCTTGAGCTTCCCCACCTTCACCAGCAGCTTCATGGAGGCCTTGAGCGCCAGGCGGAAGCTGGGATCCGTGACCTTCTCGCCATCGAGGCTGACGGCCCCCTGGCCGATGAGGCGCTCGGCCTCCTTGCGCGAGGGGGCGAGGCCGCGCTCCACCAGCAGCTTCACCAGCATCGCCTCGCCGTCGGTGGGCTCCACCGCGACCTCGGGCGCGTCGTCGGCCTTGCGCTCGGAGAAGCGGCGGATCCAGCGCTCCAGGGCCGCCTCCGCCTCCGCCGCGCCGTGGAACTGGCGCACGATCTCCCGGGCCAGGCCCTTCTTGGCGTCCATGGGGTGGCCCCCCTTCAGCGCCTCGATCTCGGACGGGAGCTTGTCGGTGAGCAGCAGCCACCAGTCCCACATGGTGGCGTCGCTGACGCTCATGGCCTTCCCGAACTGGGTGTCCGCGTCCTCGGTGAAGCCGATGTAATTGCCGAGGGACTTCGACATCTTCTCCACGCCGTCCAGGCCCAGCAGGAGAGGCACGGTGAGCACCACCTGGGGCTCCTGCCCCCAGGTGCCCTGGAGGATCCGGCCCTGCATGAGGTTGAAGAGCTGGTCGTTGCCCCCCAGCTCCACGTCGGCCTCCAGGGCCACGGAGTCGTAGGCCTGGGTGATGGGATAGAGGAGCTCGTGCACCGCGATGGGCTCGTTGGCGCCCATGCGCTTCTGGAAGTCGTTGCGCTCGAGCATCTGGGCCAGGGTGAAACGCGCCGTGAGGCGCACCCAGTCCTCGCCCTTGAGGTCCCCCAGCCACTCGCTGTTGAAGCGGATGCGGGTGCGCTCGGGGTCGAGCACCTTGAAGACCTGCGTCTTGTAGGTCTCGGCGTTGGCGAGGACCTCCTCCCGGGTGAGGGGCGGCCGCGTCGCCTTCTTCCCGGTGGGATCGCCGATCATCCCGGTGAAGTCGCCGATGAGGAAGGTGACCTCGTGGCCGAGCTGCTGGAACTGGGCCATCTTCCGCAGCAGCACGCCGTGGCCCAGGTGCAGGTCCGGCGCCGTGGGATCGAAGCCGGCCTTCACGCGCAGGGGCCGGCCCTGGGCCAGCTTCGTCGCGAGGCCTTCCCTCGTGTGGCAGGTGACGGTGCCCTTGAGGAGCAGCTCAAGGGCCTGGGACGCGGCGCTGGAAACCATCCCCGAATCTTGGCGGAAAAGCGCGTCGGGACCAAGGGCCGCGGGGCTACTGGACGTCGAGGTCCACCACCTTCCCGTCGCCGTACTCCACCGTGTAGGCGGCGCCGCCGGGGGGCGCGTAGCGGATCCAGGTCCGCGGCTGGCCCTTCACGGGCTCGGTGCGGATGCGGAAGCGGGAGCCGTCGGGCCCGAGGAGGTCGCGCAGCCCCGGCCGCTGGCGGGGCAGGCGCTCCAGCCGGGGCTTCCAGCTCCGGGCGCGCTCGACGAAGCCCTCCTCGGAGCCGTAGCGGGACCTCAGCGCCGGGGAATCCCGGTAGAGGCCCCGGGCGCCCTCCTCTGTGAGGACGCGGTCGAGGGGGCCGCGGAGCTGGGCCCAGCCCAGGTCGGCGGCGGCCTCGGCCTGGCGTTTCGCCATCCAGGTGAAGGAGCCGCAGGTGACCAGGAAGAGGAGGAGGAGGACGCCGCAGCCCAGGGAGACCTTCAGGCCGAGGGAGCCCTGGACCCGAGCGTCCCGCGCCGGGAGGTCCATCATTCCACCCGCAGGTCCTCGAGCCGGCCGTCGGCCCAGCGCGTGGACAGCCGCGCGCCCTTGCCGTTGAGGTAGCCGAGCTCCACGCGGCGATGACCGTTGTTGATGGCGATGTTCATCTCCACGCGCCCGGAGGTGAGCTCCGGCTTCTGCGCGGGGAGCGGCTCCAGCCGGGGCCGCCAGCCCCGCACGGCCCCCAGGAAGGCGGCCTCGTCGGGAAAGCGGTCCGCGAGCCCGGGATTGGCCGCGTAGACGGCCCGTGCGCCCTCGTCGGTGCCGAGTTGCGCCACCATGGCCCGGGCCGCGGCCCATTCGGCGTCGGCGGCCCTGCTCACGGCCCCGGCGCAGGTGGCGATGCCCCCGACGCAGGCGGCGAGGCCCACCAGCACCACCCCGCCGCAGCCCATCAGCAGCTTGCCCCACAGGGGCCAGCCGCGCTTCGGGGGCCGGCCCAGGCCGCCGTTGTCCCAGGAGGCGTCCGTCATCGGGACGCCCCGCTCCGGCCCGCGGGGGCGACGTCGCATTCCAGGGAGGTCAGCGCGTGGGTGGAGGGGTTCCAGGCCATGCGGATCCGGGTCCCGTCGTCCATGCGGTATCCGAAGCGCACGCCGGTGAAGACGTCCTTCTGGAGCTGCATCCGGTTCTTCTCCAGGTGCTCGGCCTCCAGGGGCGGCAGCGCGTGGAGGTGGGGCCGCCAGCCCGCGGCGGCGGCGAGGAAGGCCGCCTCGTCGCCGAAGGCCGCGTGGATCCCGGGCTGCTGGGCCCAGAGGGCGCGGGTCCCGGCCTCGCTGAGGAGCTGGTCCACGAATCCCGCGCCGCGGTCGTACTCGGGCCGGATGGCGGCCACGGCGAAGCCGAGGGCGCCCCGCTTGAAGCCCTCGGGATCCCTCTTCGCCTTCTGGCCGAGCCAGAAGCCGGCGCCCACGCAGGCGCCCAGCCCGAGCAGCATCACCACGCCGCAGCCCAGGAGCACCTTCACCCAGACGGGCCAGCCGCGCCGCGCGGGGGCCGGGCCCTGTCCGCCATTGTCCCAGGAGGAGTCCATGGGGCCTCCCTTCAGAGCAGGTTGCTCGCGAGTTCCGCCAGCTGGCTGCGCTCGCCCTTGTTCAGGGTCACGTGCCCGGCGATGGCCTGGTGCTTGAAGTGCTCGGCGAGGAAGGAGAGGCCGTTGGTGCTGGCGTCCACGTAGGGGTTGTCGATCTGGTGCGGGTCGCCGGTGAGCACCACCTTCGTGCCGTCCCCCGCGCGGGTGAGGATGGTCTTCACCTCGTGCGGCGTGAGGTTCTGGGCCTCGTCCACGATCAGGTACTGGTTGGGGATGCTGCGGCCGCGGATGTAGGTGAGGGGCTCGACGCTGAGGTAGCCGCCCTCCTCGAGCTGCCCCGCGGTCATGGTCGTGCGCCGCCGCTGCTCCATGTTGGCGGTGACGATGAAGTCCAGGTTGTCGTAGATGGGCTGCATGTAGGGCCGCAGCTTCTCGTCCACGTCCCCGGGCAGGTAGCCGAGGTCCCGGCCCATGGGCATGACGGGCCGGCTCACCAGGAGCTTGTGGTAGCGCTCCTCGTCGACGACCTGCTGCAGCCCGGCCGCGATCGCGAGGAGGGTCTTGCCGGTGCCGGCCTTGCCGAGCAGGGTCACCACCTGGACGCTGTCGTCCAGGAGCAGCTCGAAGACGAACTGCTGCTCCCGGTTGCGCGGCTTGATGCCCCAGGGCGGGGCCTCGAGGCGGCGCAGGGGCCGCAGGACGCCCTCGTTGCCGTGGAAACGGGCCAGCGCCGTGTGGCTGGGGTTCGCGCGGTCCACGAGGGTCGCGAACTCGTTGGGGAGCATCGGGCTGTCGGCGAAGTTGGGCAGCCCGCCGTCGAAGAGCCGGTCCAGGTCCGCGGCGTCCACCTCCACCTGCCGCGCGCCGGTGAAGAGCTCCTCCATCTCCACCATGTCGGTGGTGTAGTCCTCGGCCTGGAGGCCCGCGGCGTCGGCCTTGATGCGCAGGTTCGTGTCCTTGGTGACGAGGACCACCTTCTCCTTGCGCGTCTTCAGGAGGGCGAAGGCGCAGGCCAGGATCTGGTTGTCGGCGTGGTGCTTGTCCAGGCTCGGGATGCCGATGTCCAGGGGATGGACGGCGACGTCCACCTTCAGCGTCCCGCCGTTCTCCAGCTTCACGCCCTGGTTGAGGCTGCCGCTCTCGCGCAGCCGGTCCAGGTGCCGGGAGACCGTGCGGGCGTTGCGCCCGATCTCGGACTGGTCCTTCTTGAAGTGGTCCACCTCCTCGATCACGACGATCGGGATGGTCACGTCGTGTTCCTGGAAGTGAAAGATGGCCTTGGGGTCGTGGAGAAGGACGTTGGTGTCGAGGACGAACACCTTCTTGCTGGATGCGGCCAACCTTGCCTCCCGGGGTGCTGTTGCCCCGGAGCCTAGCACCCCGGGCCCACAGGCGCATCCGTTATTGCCTCAAGAGACGATGCTGCGAGAATGGAGGAACCTCCGGAGGTTGGATGAGGTTCCTGATCATGGCCGCCCTCGCCGCAACGACCCTTGCATCCCAGACGCCCCTCAAGGTCCCGCCGACGCGGAAGGCCGACGTGGTGGACGACTATTTCGGCACGAAGGTGCCCGACCCCTACCGCTGGCTGGAGGACGACAACGCCGGGGAGACCAAGGCCTGGGTCCAGGCGCAGAACAAGGTCACCTTCACCTTCCTGGACTCCATCCCGGGCCGGGACGCGATCCGCCGGCGCATCCGCGCCCTCTTCGACTTCGAGCGCTTCGACGCCCCCTCGAGGCATGGCGGGCGCTACTTCTACAGCCACAACACGGGGCTCCAGAACCAGTCGGTCCTCTTCGTCACGGAATCCTTGAAGGAGAAGGGTCGCGTCCTCCTCGACCCCAACACCCTGAGCCAGGACGGCACGGTGGCCCTTGCGGGCGCGGCGGTGAGCGAGGACGGGAAGCGGCTCGCCTACGCGATCTCCGCCGCGGGCAGCGACTGGCAGACCTGGAAGGTCCGCGACGTGGACACCGGGCAGGACCTTCCCGACGAGGTCCGCTGGTCCAAGGCCAGCGGCGCGAGCTGGCGCAAGGACGGGACGGGCTTCTACTACAGCCGCTTCCCCGAGCCCAAGGCGGGCGACGCCCTCAAGGGCCTGAACCAGGGCCACCAGGTCTTCTTCCACCGTCTCGGCACGCCCCAGGCCCAGGACCTCCTGGTCTTCGAGCGGCCCGACCAGCCCGAGTGGTACCTGGGCACGGCCGTGAGCGAGGATGGCCGCTGGCTCGCCCTCTACGCGGGCAAGGGCACGGATCCCAAGACCCGGATCTTCCTCCAGGACCTCTCGAAGCCGGGCTCGAAGGTGGAGCCCTTCCTCGACGCCATGGACGCCTCCTACAGCATCGTGGGCAACGACGGGGACACCTTCTACGTGCTCACCGACAAGGACGCCCCCCGCTTCCGCCTCGTGGCCATCCGACGGGAGCGCCCGGACGCGAAGGATTGGAAGACCTTGATTCCCGAGTCCAGGGGCCGGGACGTGCTCTCGGGCGTCTCCCTCGTGGGCGGCCGCTTCGTGGCCAACTGGATGCGGGACGCCCACACGGTCATCGAGCTCTACGCGAAGGACGGGTCGCGACAGAAGGAGCTGAAGCTGCCGACGATCGGCACCGCCGGCGGCTTCGACGGCAAGGCCGCCGACCAGGAGACCTTCTACACCTTCACCAGCTTCACCCACCCGGGCGCCGTGTACCGCTACGTCTTCCGCACCGGCCGCAGCAGCCTCTGGAAGGGGCCCAAGCTGGCCTTCGACCCCGCCGCCTTCGAGACGCGGCAGGTCTTCTACGCCAGCAAGGACGGCACGAGGATCCCGATGTTCCTGGTGCACAGGAAGGGCCTGAAGCTGGACGGGAGGAACCCCACGCTGCTCTACGGCTACGGCGGCTTCAACATCAGCCTCACGCCCTCCTATTCCTCGAGCCGCGTCGCCTGGCTGGAGATGGGCGGCGTGTTCGCGATGCCCAACCTGCGGGGGGGCGGCGAGTACGGCATGGCCTGGTACGAGGCCGGCCGGCTCGGGAAGAAGCAGAACGTCTTCGACGACTTCATCGCCGCCGCCGAGTGGCTCATCGCGAACAAGGTGACCTCGACGCCGAAGCTCGCCATCAACGGCGGCAGCAACGGCGGCCTGCTGGTGGGCGCCTGCCTCGCCCAGCGCCCGGACCTCTTCGGCGCCGCGGTGCCGGAGGTGGGCGTGATGGACATGCTGCGCTTCCACAAGTTCACCCTGGGCTGGGGCTGGAAGAGCGACTACGGCAGCAGCGAGACGAAGGAGGGCTTCGACGTCCTCATGAAGTACTCGCCGATTCACACGATCAAGCCGGGCACCGCCTATCCCCCGACCCTCGTCACGACTGGCGACCACGACGACCGCGTGGTGCCCGCCCACAGCCACAAGTTCACCGCCACCCTCCAGGCCGCCCAGGCCGGACCCGCGCCCATCCTCACCCGCATCGAGACCGACGCGGGCCACGGCGCCGGCAAGCCCACGGACAAGGCCATCGCCGAGCGGGCCGACGTGTTCGCCTTCCTGGTGAAGGTGCTCGGCATGAAGGTCCCCGCCTCGTTCCACTGATCCCCCAGGAGCCCCCATGCGCCCCTTCCTCGCCTCCGCCCTCCTCCTCGCCCTCGCCGGCGGCCTGGCCGCCCAGGAGGCCGCCCCGTTCAAGGCGCCCAGGACCCGCAAGCTGGACGTGGTGGACACCTACTTCGGCGTGAACGTCCCCGACCCCTACCGCTGGCTCGAGGACGACCACAGCCTGGACACCCAGGCCTGGGTGAAGGCCCAGAACGAGGTCACCTTCGCCTACCTCGCGGCCATCCCCGAGCGGGAGCGCATCCGCGAGCGCATGACGAAACTGTGGAACTACGAGAAGTTCGGCGCGCCCAGCAAGCACGGCGCCCACTACGTCTACTCCCACAACTCCGGGCTCCAGAACCAGTCGGTGGTCTACATCACCGACAAGCTGGAGGAGCAGGGCCGGGTGCTCTTCGACCCCAACGCCCTCAGCAAGGACGGCACCGTCTCCCTGGGCGGGATGCGCTTCAGCGAGGACGGCGCCAAGGTGGCCTACGCCCTGTCGAGGGGCGGCTCCGACGTGAGCACCTGGAAGGTGCGGGACGTCGCCACGGGCCAGGACCTGCCCGACACGATGCCCGCGGGCCGCCTGCGGGTGAACGACTGGGCGAAGGACGGCAGCGGCTTCTACTACACGGACTACCCGAAGGTGGAGGCCGGCAAGGCCCTCACCGCGGTGTACAAGAACCAGAAGCTCTTCTTCCACAAGCTCGGCGATCCGGTGGAGAAGGACGTGGTGGTCTACGAGCGCCCCGACCAGCCCGACTGGGGCTTCGGCGCCGGCGTGTCCGACGACGGCCGGTGGCTCGTGATCTACCAGAGCCAGGGCACGGAACGGAAGAACCGCGTCTTCCTGAAGGACCTCGCGCAGCCCGGCAGCTCCGTGGTGCCGCTCTTCGACCAGTACGACGGCAGCTATTCGGTGCTGGGCAACGACGGCGACACCTTCTACGTGCACACCGACTTCGGGGCCCCCCGGCACCGCATCGTGGCGGTGGACCGCAAGGACCCGCGGCCCGAGGCCTGGAAGGTGCTGGTTCCCGAGGGGCCGGGCCGGGACGTGATGGCCTCGGCGGACCTGCTGGGCAACACCCTGGCGGTGACCTGGTCCGTGGACGCCCTCAACACCGTGAAGCTCTACGACCTGAAGGGGAGGTTCCTGAAGGAGATCAAGCCCGAGGGCCTGGGCTCGCTCAGCGGTTTCGGCGGGAAGCGCAAGGACACCGAGGTGTTCTACACCTTCACGTCCTACAACCAGCCCCCCACCCTCTACCGCTACGACCTGAGGAAGGGGAGGACCAGCGTGTTCCGCCAGCCCAAGGTGGACATCCGCCCCGCGGACTTCGAGGTGAGGGAGGTGTTCTACACCAGCAAGGACGGCACCAAGGTTCCGATGTTCCTCGCCCACAAGAAGGGCCTCCAGCTCGACGGCACCAACCCCACGCTGCTCTACGGCTACGGCGGCTTCAACATCGCCATGTCGCCGGGCTACAGCCCGGTGAACCAGGTGTGGATGGAGATGGGCGGCGTCTACGCCGTGGCCTGCCTGCGGGGCGGCAGCGAGTACGGCAAGGACTGGTGGGAGGCGGGCAAGCGGGAGAAGAAGCAGAACGTCTTCGACGACTTCATCGCCGCGGCGGAGTACCTCATCGCCGAGAAGGTCACCTCCACCCCCAAGCTCGCGATCTTCGGCGGCTCCAACGGCGGCCTCCTGGTGGGCGCCTGCCTGACCCAGCGCCCGGAGCTCTTCGGCGCGGCCCTCCCGGCGGTGGGCGTGATGGACATGCTCCGCTACCACAAGTTCACCATCGGCTGGATGTGGAAGAGCGACTACATGAGCAGCGACACCAAGGAGGGCTTCGAGAACCTCATCAAGTACTCCCCGCTTCACACCATCAAGCCCGGCACGAAGTATCCGCCCACCCTGGTCACCACCGGCGACCACGACGACCGCGTGGTGCCCGCCCACAGCCACAAGTTCGCCGCCACCCTGCAGGCCGCCCAGGCCGGCCCGGCGCCGATCCTCACCCGCATCGAGACCGACGCGGGCCACGGCGCCGGCAAGCCCACCGCCAAGCTCATCGCCGAGCGCACGGACATGTGGGCCTTCCTGGTGAAGAACCTGGGCATGACCCTGCCGGAGGGCTTCGGGAAGTGACCCGCGGCCAGGACGGGGTGGAGGTCATTCGTGCCGGATGGCCTCCACCACGTCCAGGCGGGCGGCCTTGAGGGCGGGCACGAAGCCCGACACGACCCCCACCACCACCGAGAAGGCCACCCCGAGGCCGATGCCCCAGCCCACCACCGCGGCGGGGATGCTGAAGGCCTGGAGCAGGCGGAGGACGCCCAGGGCCAGGCCCACGCCGGCGGCCCCTCCCCCGGTGGACATCACCACGGGCTCAAGGAGGAACTGGCCCAGGATGCTGGCGCGGGAGGCGCCCACGGCGCGGCGCAGGCCGATCTCCGGGGTCCGCTCGGTGACGCCCACGAGCATGATGTTCGAGATCCCCACGCCGCCCACCACGAGGCTGATGGCGGCGGCCAGGGTGAGCAGGAGCGTGATGACGTAGCTCTGCTGGGCCGCGGCGTTGATCGAGTCGTCCTGGCGGCGCAGGGTGAAGCTGCCCTCCTCGCCGGGCTGGAGCTTGAGCCGCTGGCGCAGGAGCGCCGTGATCTCCGCGTCCGCCGATCCCATCAGCGCCTCGGAGCGCACGGAGACGGCGATGGCCTGGATGCGGTCGCGGCCGAGGACCTTGCGCATCACGGTGGTGTACGGCGCGTGCACCACGTCGTCCTGGTCCCCCATGGCGTTGCCGCCCTTGCGCTCGAGGACGCCGACGACCTCGAAGGGCTGGCGCCCCACCCGCACCGTGGCGCCCAGGGGGCTCTCGCCGCCCGGGAAGAGGTTTTCCCGCACCGTCTGCCCGAGCACGCAGACCTTGGCCTGGGACCGCACCTCCTGCTCGGTGAAGTACCGCCCCTCCGCCAGGCTCCAGGGGCTGATGAGGGGATAGCTCGCGTTCACCTCCAGCACCTGGCCCACGAGCCAGTTCGCGTTCCCCCGGACCGCCGGCCGACTGCCCCGGACCACCGGCGTGGCCGCGGCCACGGTGTCGGCGAGCTGGGGGACGATGGCGTCGGCGTCGGACTCCCGGATGGTGGGGACCCCGCCGAGGCCGACGGGTCCGCCCCCGCCCCGGCTCGCCGACCCCGGCAGCACCATGATGATGTTGGTCCCCAGGCCCCGGATGAGCGACTCCGAGGCCCGCCGGGACCCCTCGCCGATGCCCACCATGGCGATCACCGCCGCCACGCCGATCACGATGCCCAGCATGGTCAGCACGCCCCGCAGGACGTTGCGGGTGAGGCCGGTGAAAGTGACACGGAAGAGGTCCATCGGGGCCATGGCGGCCTCCGGTCGGGGACAACGTAGGGCCGCCGCGGCCATGGAGGCAGGGCCCGACCCGGCATTCGTGATCCGCGGCACGCCCGGGCCCGTGAAACCCCGCCGGACGCGGGAAGCGGCGGGGGAACCGGGGTCCCGCCCGCCGCTTCGGTCTGGAGCCGGCGGAGGGATTTGAACCCCCGACCTGCTGATTACGAATCAGCTGCTCTACCCCTGAGCTACGCCGGCACGAAGGGAGATTCTCCCAGGGGCGGGGCGCGGAGGCAAGCCTGAATGCGCGTCGGCGCGGGCCGGCTCAGGCTTCCGGGGGTTCGGCTCCCGCCTCGTCGGGCTCGGTTTCCCCGCCTTCGGCGGCGGCCTCATCGCCCTCGGTGCCCTTGGCCTTCGCCTCGAGCTTCTTCTGCCGCTTCTCCTCCTTCGCCTGCTTCTTGGCGAGGTCCCGCTGGCGTTTGGCGAAGGCGTAGTTGGGTTTGGCCATGGCTGAGTGTACCGGCCTTCAGTCCCATCCTCCGCGCCGCCCCTTCTTCTTTTCGCCGGCGAGCTTCTTCGCCTCCACCCGCCGGACCTGGCTGGCGCGGGTGGGACGGGTCCTGGTCCGGGGCCTCGGGGCCTCGAGGGACTTGAGGATGATCGCGACAGCCTTGGCGCGGGCGTCCTCCAGGTTCTTGGGCTGGTCCCGGGTGCGGTCGCTGGTGAGGATCCAGGCGCCGTCGGCGGCGCGCTGGTTGCGGATGAGGTGCTCGAGGCGGCCCCGCGCGGCATCGTCCAGGCCCTGGATGCGGCCGATGTCGATGCGGAGCTCGATCTTGGTGGAGACCTTGTTGACGTTCTGCCCGCCGGGCCCGCCCGAGCGGACGGCCTTCACGCCGATCGCGTCGCCCGGGATGCGGACGGTTTCCGTGACGCGGAGCTCTTCAGCCACGGCCTTTCTGCATGTGGGCCTGCAGGTCCTTCACGGCCTGGACCGGATCCGCGGCCCTGAAGACGGCGTTCCCCGCCACGAGGCAGTCGGCGCCGGCCTTCACGAGGTCCGCGGCGTTGGACATCCCCACGCCGCCGTCCACCTGGATCAGGAAGGGGACGTTCCGCTCGGTCCGCAGCGCGTCGAGGCGCCGCACCTTGTCGAGGACGCGGGGGATGAAGGACTGTCCGCCGAAGCCGGGATTCACGCTCATGAGGAGGACGAAGTCGAAGTCGCCCACGAGGTCCGCGAGGGTCTCCACCGGCGTCGAGGGGTTGAGCACTACGCCGGCCTTGGCGCCCTTGGCGCGGATGGCGTGGAGGGTGCGGTGGAGGTGGGGGTCCGCCTCCTGGTGGACGCTGACCCAGTCCGCGCCCGCCTCCACGAACTCGAGGGCGTAGCGCGAGGGCTCGACGATCATCAGGTGGCAGTCCAGGGGCAGCTTCGTGGCCCTGCGCAGGGCGGCGACCACCGGCATGCCGAGGGTGAGGTTGGGGACGAAGCGGCCGTCCATGACGTCCACGTGGACGACGTCGGCGCCGGCGGCCTCGAGGAGCCCCAGCGCCTCGGCGAGGCGCGTGAAGTCCGCGCTGAGGATGGACGGCGCGAGGAGGGGCTTGGGCGGGCGGAGGGCCATGGCCCATTGTGGTCGGCCAGGGCCCTCCGGGGAAGCGCGCCGCTCAGTCGACGTAGTAGCCGTAGAAGTAGGCCCGGATCATCTTGTGGTTCGGCTGGTCGGCCATGGAGAGGTCGATCTGGTAGCCCGCGGGGATCAGGGTCCCCGAGACGAAGCTCTTGTTGATCACCTCCCGTCCGGAGGCGGTCAGGTTCGACTTCACGCGGGTGAGGGCGTAGGCGTTCGCGAGGCCTGGATCCTGGACGACGGGGTAGACCACCGGGGCGGTCACGCCCGCCGTGCCGAGGTACTGGTAGGTGAACTCGACGTCGGTGAGGACGAGGTTCCGCTCCTTGCCCACCTGGAAGATGAAGCCGGACTGGGTGCTGTTCACCCCCATCACGGTCTCGCTCCAGTTCGGCACCCAGTTCGTCCCGTCGAAGACCAGGGAGAAGGAGATCCGCACCATCTGCTTGGCGGGGACGTTGAGGTGGGTCACCCCCTGGGCGCGGGCGGCCGGGGCGAAGGCGCCGCCGAGGGCGAGGGCGAGGGCGAGGAGGGCGGGACCGGGATTGAGGCGCGGCATGGGGGCTCCGGGAGGGATGTGGACCTCCAGCGTGGGCTCCCGGCGCGGAACGGGGAGGATCCGGTTCCGCGATCCGCCCATGGACCAGTTGGAGGCGGAGTGGCCCAGGGACCCCTTCGGGAAGTGGACCATCCATCCCGGGACCCCCGCGGCCATGATGGAGGCCGGAGGTGATCCATGATCCGTTCCCTGTCCCTCGCCCTCGGCCTCCTCGCCGCCGGCGTCCCCACCCTCGCGGCCGCCCCTGCCGGGCCCGTGGCCGCCCCCGCCGGGAGTCCCGCGATGAACCCCTTCCAGGAGCTGTTCGACCTCAGCATGAAGGAGAAGAAGGGCCTCATGTTCCACCTCTGCGGGGGCCAGTCGGTCGGCGGCGTCGTGGTGAAGGTGGGCGAGCACGACGTGGAGGTGAAGAACCGCGAGTACGGCCGCATCCTCATCCGCCTGGACCGCATCGACGCGGTGGCCATGAACTGAGCGCCGGCCCGCGGACGCGGAAAGGGGACCCGCGAGGGTCCCCTTTCCCGTGGCCGGGCGGAGCGCTACTTCGTGTAGTAGCCGAAGAAGATGGCGCGGCGCACGGTGTAGTTGCCGAGCTGCATGCTCGGGAAGGCGAACTGGAACGACGGGGGCAGGGCCATGCCGGCGGTGAAGCTCACGTGGATCTGCTCCTGCCCGGGCGTGGTCAGGGTGGGGCGGAAGCGCGTGGGGTAGAGGTAGCCGGCGCCGGTGGCGTCGTTGATGATCGGGCTGAAGAGGGGGGCCGAGGTGGAGGCGGCGGCGCAGTAGACCGTGAACTCCGCGTCGGTGATCACCAGGGTCTCCTTCTTCCCGAGGACGTACTCCTCGCCGGTGAAGGTGATGGCGTTCCCGAATCGCTTCTCGGTCCAGAGCTTCGTGAGGGTGCCCGAGCCGTCGTCCACGAGGTTGACCTGGATGGTGGTGAAGTCCTTGGCGGGGACGCCCAGGTGCGTCTGGGCGCGCAGGGCCGGGGCGGCGGCACCGGCCAGGAGGGCGAGGGCGAGCAGGGAACGTCGGATCATCGGATCTCCTTGGAGGGTTCGAGGAATTTTCCGTCATCCTTCCCCTCGCGATTGGACCACTTCCCGGATTCGCCCCTGGACCAGTCCGGACGCCCCGGGGAGCCGGACGGACGGTAGGGTGGACGGGATGGGCTGGCACCTCTACCTCCTGCGCTGCGGCGACGGCACCCTCTACTGCGGCATCGCCCTGGACGTCGCCGCGCGCCTGGAGGCCCACCGCGCGGGGAAGGGGGCCCGGTACACCCGGGGCCGCGGGCCCCTGGTGCTGGCCTACGTGGAGCGCTGCGGCAGCCGGGGCGAGGCCCTGCGCCGGGAGCGCGCGGTGAAGGCCCTCGGCCGCGCGGCCAAGCTCGCCCTCATCGCCGGCGCGGGGGCCTAGCCCCGGAGGGCGCGCAGCGCCGCGTTCATGCGCCGGGCGGCGTCGTCGAGCTGCGCCTCCTCGAACTCCGAGAACCCGATGCGGGTCATCGGGAGGTCCCGGCCGCCGAAGGAGAAGTGCCGGCCGGGATGGAGGAAGAGCCCCCGGACCCGGCACTCGCGGACCCAGGCGTCCAGGTCGAGCCCCTTCGCGGACCGGACCCAGAGGGCCAGGCCGCCCTTGGGCAGGTCGAACGCGAGCCGGCCCTCCATCTCCTCCTCCAGCCGCTTCGCGAGGAAGTCCCGCCGCTCCTCGTAGAGCCGGCGCACCTTGCGGATGTGCCGGGCGAGGTCGCCGTCGCGGATGAGCTCGGCCACGGACCACTCCAGGACGCGGTCCCCCTGCCAGTCCATGCGCAGGCGGACCCGGGCGAGCCGGTCGATGAGGTCCCGCGGGGCCACCAGGAAGCCCAGCCGCACCCCGGGCGCGATGAGCTTGGAGAGGGAGCTCATGTAGATCACCTGGCCCGTGGGGTCGCCGCTGGCGAGGGGCAGGATGGGGCGGTTGTCGTAGTGGTACTCGTAGTCGTAGTCGTCCTCGAGGATGGCCATGCGGTGCCGCTGGGCCAGTTCGAGCAGCCGCATCCGCCTGGCCGGGCTGAGGGTCGCCGTGGTGGGGAACTGGTGGTGGGGCGTGAGGTAGAGGAGGCTCACCTTCTCCTTCTGCAGGAGGGCCTCCAGGGCGTCCGTGTCCAGGCCCTGGGCGTCCACGGGGACGGGCCGGAGGGTCACCGCCGCGCTCTGCTGCATGGTCTCCCAGGCCGCCCGGTTCCCGGGGTCCTCCACCGCCACCACGCCGCCTTTCTGGAACAGCGTCAGGGTCACGAGGTCCAGCCCCATGCGGCTCCCCCGGGTGACGAGGATCTGCTCGGGATCCACCACCAGCCCGCGCCGCTCCGACAGCATGGCCGCGAGCGTGCGCCGGAAGGTGAGGTTGCCCTTGGGCTCGCCGTACTGGAGCAGCTCGTCGCCGTGGAGCCGGATGGCCCGCTGGTAGGCCTTGGCCATGGCGTCCGTGGGCGCCTGGCGCACGTCGGGCAGGCCCTCCACCATGTTCATCACCGCGACCACCGGGGCGGTGATGGGGTTCATGTTCGTGGGGATGTCGAAGCCGGCCTGCTGGGCGGGCGTGGAGGCCTTCCGGACGCGGCCCCAGCGGGTGGGGGTGAGGTCCGGGAGGCGCTCGGAGACGTAGGTGCCGCTGCCCTGGCGGCTCTCGATCCAGCCCTCCGCCTCCAGTTCCTTGAGCGCGGCGATGACGGTGTTGCGGTGCACGCCCAGCTCCTCGGCGAGCTGCCGCGAGCCCGGCAGGGCGACGCCGGGCTTGAGCCGGCCGTTGCGGATGGCGGTGGCGATGGTGCGGGTGATCTGGAGGACCAGGGGCTCCTTGCGGCTCGCGTCCAGACTGAGGGCGAGGTCGCGCAGCCGCATCGGCGCTCCGGGAGGAAGGGTGGTTGGTCCTGGTTGGGGAACTGGTCTAGGCCTGAATTGTATAACCGGACCTTGGGATAAACCAGCCGAGGTGGATGCTGGGAGCACGGACGGCCCCCGTCCGGGAGACGGCCCCATGCTCCTCCTCCTCGCCCTCCTGACCACGACCACCGCCGGCGCCGCGCCGGGGGCCGGCGCGGCGCTCCGGCCCATCCTGGAGGCCAGCCGCCGCGAGCACCGCCCCATCGTCCTGCGGATCCGGGGCCAGGCCATCCCCGGCGTGGTGGTCCGCCTCCAGGAGACCTCGGTGGAAGTGCGCCGGCCCGACCACACCCGCCTGCTCATCCGCCTCGACCGCCTCGAGGCCGCCGTCCCCCTGGACGCGGCCTCCGGCGCCGCCGCCCCCGAAAGGAAGTCATGATCACCACCCGCCAGCGCGACCTGGTCCGCGGGACCTGGCAGCAGATCCTCCCCGTCCAGGCCGCGGCCTCGGCCATCTTCTACGACCGCCTCTTCCGCCTCGACCCGACCCTGAGGCCCCTCTTCCCGACGGACCTCAAGGGCCAGCGCGTGAAGCTCATGGGCGCCCTGGACTTCATCGTGGGGAACCTGGGGGATCCCGAGCGGCTGGTCCCCGTCCTCGAGGATCTGGGCCGGGGCCATCGGCGCTTCGGGCTCGCGGCGAAGGACTTCGACCTGGTCGGCGAGGCGCTGATGTGGGCCCTGAAGCAGGGACTCGGCACCGCCTTCACGCCCGAGGTCCGGGAGGCCTGGGCCACGGCCTACGCCCTCGTGGCCGACATCATGCTGGCGGCCATGGAGGAAGCCATCGCCTGAAGGCGGGAGGCCCGCGGCTATGCTGCGGGGGAGCCACCCATGAACGCCGTCGAGCTGGAATCCAGGATCCTGCACCTCGCCTGGTCCCGGGGCCTGATCCCCGAGACCCCGGAGGAGGTGCGGCCGCTGCCGGGCCCGGGCCCCTTCGAGCACGGGCCGCGCGTCCAGGCGCTGGTGGAGCGCGGCCTGCTCACGCGGGAGCTGGTGGACTCCCTGGCCTGGGAGCTGGAGCGCGGCGGCTTCCACGAGCCCGGCCCCGCGACCGCCCTGCCGGACGCCTGGACCGTGCTCGCGGATTCGGGGGAGTGGGAGCGCGGCGGGAGCTTCCGCCGGCCCGAGGAGCTGGCCTGGGACCGCTACCAGTTCCTGGAGTACCTCGCCGCGGGCGGCTCGGCGCGCATCTACAAGGCCTTCGATCCGCGGCTCCAGCGCTGGGTGGCCCTCAAGTTCCTGAAGGAGGGCGTCCGGGCCCGCCAGGACCACATCCTCCGGGAGGCGCGGGCCCAGGCCCAGGTGGAGCACCCGCACATCTGCCGGGTCTACGAGGTGGCCGAGGTGGAGGGCATCCCCTACATCTCGATGCAGCTGGTGGGCGGCGAGACGTTCCACCACGCCCTGGACCGCCTGGAGGTGCGCGAGAAGGTGGAGATCGTCCGCGACGTGGCCGAGGGCATCCACGCCGCCCACCGCCTGGGCCTGCTCCACCTGGACCTCAAGCCCGGCAACATCCTGCTCGAGCGCCGGGAGGGATCGCGGCACCACGCCTTCGTGGCGGACTTCGGGCTCGGCCGGCTGGAGGGCGAAGGGGACGACGAGGGCCCGGTGGGCACGCCACCCTACGCCTCCCCCGAGCAGGTGGCCGGGCGGGGGGCCCACCTGGACCGGCGGAGCGACATCTACTCCCTCGGCGTGACCCTCTACACGGCCCTCTCGGGCGTGTGGCCCTACCGGAGCCGGAGCCAGGAGGCCCTGCTCCAGGAGATCTCCACGGAGCTGCCCCGCCCCCTCCGGGACGTGGCCCCCGACCTCTCGCGGGACCTCGAGGCGGTCCTCGCCAAGGCCATGGCCCGCGACCCGGCCCAGCGCTACGCCAGCGCCCTGGCCTTCGCCGAGGACCTCCAGCGCTTCCTCGACGGCGAGCCCGTGGAGGCGCGCCGGGGCAGCGCGGGCTTCGGCCTGCGGAAATGGGTGGCGCGCCACCGCGCCCTGGCCCTCGGCGGCGGCTTCGCCCTGGCGGCGGTGGCGGTCACGGCGGTGCTGCTGGGGGTCCAGGCCCGGCGCCTGCGGGACCAGGCGAGGTACGTCCAGGAGTTCAGCCAGGAGGTGGAGCGCATCGAGGCGCTGGCCCGCTACATGCGCATGCAGCCTCCCCATGACGTCCGGGCCGAGCTGGGCGTGATCCGCGCGCGGCTCGAGCGGCTGAAGGTCCGCATCGGCGGCGGCGGGAAGGCCGCGCGCGCCCCCGGACACCACGCCCTGGGCCGCGGCTACTTCGCCCTCGGCCGCTGGGACGAAGCCAGGGCGGAGCTGGAGAAGGCCTACGCCCTCGGCCTGCGCACCCCGGAACTGGAGCTGGACCTGGGCCGGACCCTGGCGAGCGTCTACATGACGCGGCGCTTCGGGGTGGGCTTCGTGGTGGATCCCGTCACCCGCCGCGCCCAGGAGGCGAAGCTCGCCCAGGAGCTCGGCGTGCCCGCGGCCGAGCACCTGAAGCGCGGCGGCGCCGACGATCCCGCCACCCAGGCCTACGGGGAGGCCCTGCTGGCCTACTGCGAGAACCGCCCGGACCGCGGCCTCGCCAAGGCGCGGGAGGCCCTGGCCCTGGCGCCGTGGATGGCGGAGGCGATCCAGCTCCAGGCCTTCTTCGAGGTGGCCACCATGGACCGGCTCACCCCGGAGGAGCGGGACCGCGTGCGGCCCTCGGCCGAGAGCCCCGTGAACGAGGCCCTCCGCATCGCCCCCAGCGACACCCGGCTCTACTACCTCGAGGCCTCCCGCTGGTGGAACATCGCCCTGGCCCAGGCGGTGAAGGATCCCCTGGCCCAGTTCCCCTCCCTCGAGCGGGGCCTCGCGGCGGTGGAGGCCGGCCTGAAGCTGAATCCCGAGGCCGGCGAACTCCTCCAGCAGAAGGCGCGCTTCCTCTACCTCCTGTCCCAGGAGTCCGAGCGCCTGGGGCGGGAGGGCGGCCCCGCGCGCATCGAGGCCGCGCGGCGGGCCGCCGACGCCTCGGTGCAGGCGGACCCGGGGTCCATGAACGCGTGGCGCACCCGCGCCTCGGTCTACGGGACCCTCGCGGAGCAGAAGCTGCACCGCGGCGAGAGCGCGGGCGCCGAGATCGAGGAGGGGCTGCGCAGCATGCAGAAGGCCATGGAGGCCGGCACCCCCCGGCCGTCGGGGCTGCGCTACGTGGCGTGGCTCCAGTCCGTCCGCGCCGAGGACGCCCGGGCCCGGGGCGGGGATCCGCGGCCGGCCTGGACCGAGGCGCTGCGCCTCTTCGACGAGGTGCTCCGCTCCGATCCGGACGAGCCCTACGCCCTCGAGAACGCCGCCTCCCTGGCCGCCGACCAGGCCCAGTGGGACCTCGAGGAGGGCCGGCCGGACACCGGGCTCCTCTCCCTGGCGCTCCAGCGGATCCGTCGCCGCACGACCCGGGACGCCGAGAACCCGGGGGCGCGGGCGGTGCTCGTGCGCCTCCTCGCCCTCTCGGCCCGGGCCGAACGCCAGCGGGGCGGGGACGGGAGCGCGCCGCTCCGCGAGGCCCTGGCGGAGGCCGACGCGGTCGCGGCCCTCAAGGGGCGCACGGCCCAGGATCTCGTGGAGGCCGCGATGGCCCGGCTCGAGGCGGCCCTCGCGGCGGCGGCCGGGGGCGCCGACCCCGCCGCCGGCTTCAGGGCCGCGCGGACCCGGCTGGCGGAGGCCCGGAAGCTGAACCCGACGCTGCCCGCGGTGGATCTGGCCTCGGCGGAGCTCTGCCTGGCCGAGGCGTCGGGCCTGCGGCGGCGGGGAGCCTCCGCCGCGGCTCCCGTCGCGGAGGGCCTCGCCGCCTGCGACCGGCTCCTGGCCCGGGATCCCGGCGGGCGCCCGGCCCGCGCCCTGCGTGGCGCGCTCCGGGCCCAGACCGGACCCGCGCCCGCGGAACTCCGCGACCTCTTCGCGGCGGACCCGCACCTCCGCGCGAAGCTCGCCACGGCGCTGCCCTGACCACAGGGCCTCCGGCGTCTCAGCGCCGGGCGGGCAGCTCCACCTCGACGCCGTTCACCCAGAGGCGGCCGGCCCTCAGCTTCCGGAGCGCTTCGGCGGGCAGCGTGGCCAGGGGCGCCTCCACCCAGAGGAGGTCCGCGGCGGCCCCGGCGCGGAGGACGCCGAGGTCGGCGCGTCCGAGCGCCCGGGCGTTGCCCGAGGTGTAGGCGCGCAGCGCCTCCGCGCGGGTGAGCCGCTGGTCGGGGAGGAAGCCGCCCGGGGGATCGCCCTGGGGATCCTCGCGGGTCTCCGCGGCGGCCAGGGCGACGTAGGGGTTGGAGTCCTCCACCGGCGCGTCGCTGCCGAAGGCCAGCACGGCGCCCGAGTTCAGGAAGCGCCGCCAGGGGAAGGCCTCCCGGACCCGTGCCGGGCCGAGCCGGGCCGGGGTCCACGCGTGGTCCGACGTGCAGTGCACCGGCTGCACGGAGGCCACGACGCCGAGGGGCCCGAAGCGCGCGGCGTCCCGCTCCGTGACGATCTGGGCGTGCTCGATGCGGGGCGGGGGCGCGCCTTTCGGGGCCTTGCGCCTTGTCCGCTCCAGCAGGTCGAGGGCCGCGCGGTTCGCCGCGTCGCCGATGGCGTGGATCGCGGGCTGGAAGCCCGAGGCCAGCGTCACGGCGACGTCCGCCTCCACCTTCGCGGGATCGGTGACCCAGAGGCCCGAGGTGTCGGGGGCGTCGGCGTAGGGCTCCAGGAGCCTGGCGCCGCGGCTGCCCAGGGCGCCGTCCAGGTAGAACTTCACGCCCTGCACGTGGAAGAAGCTGCCCTTCGCCCCTCCGTGCCTCAGCTCCCTGAGCATGAGCGCGCGGTCGTGGGCGAGGTAGGCGAAGACGCGGATGGGCAGGGCGTTCCGGGCCTCCAGGGCGCGGTAGGCCGCGAGGGTGGAGGCCTCGATCCCCATGTCGGCGACGGCGGTGAAGCCGTCGGCCTTCAACTCCTCGAGGCCGGCGGCGAGGCGGGCCTGGAGGTCCTCGGGGGACGGCTCGGGGACCAGGCGCTCCACCAGGGTGGTCGCGGCGTCCACGAGGATCCCGGTGGGCTCCCCCCGCGCGTCCCGCAGGATCCGGCCCCCGGCGGGATCCCTCGTGTCCCGGGTGATGCCCGCGAGGCGGAGGGCGGCGCTGTTCACCCACACCGCGTGGCCGTCCACGCGCTCCAGCACGGCCGGCCGGTCGCCGGTGACGTTGTCCAGGTCCGCGGCGGCGGGGAAGGCCTTCGAGGGCCACCGGTTCTGGTCCCAGCCGCGGCCGAGGATCCAGCCCTCGGGGTGGTCGCCCATCCAGCGGCGCACCTTGCGGAGCGCCTCCGAGAGGCTGCCGGCGCCGGTGAGGTCCGTCTTCAGCCGCATCTCCCCGAGTCCGCGCACGTGGGCGTGGCCCTCGACGAGGCCGGGCAGGAGGGTGCCCCCCCCGAGCGCGACGAGCCGGGCCTTGGGATGGGCCTTCCGGAGGGAGGCCTCGGGCCCCACCGCGGCGATGCGGCCGCCCTGGAGCAGCACCGCCAGGCCCGGGCGCGGCCCGGCCTCCCGGCCATCGTCCTGCCAGACGGCCGCGCCCACGAGGAGCGTGGCCGCGGGCCGGGCCTGGTGGGGCGGCGGGGGGAGCGTCGGGGGCGGAAGCAGCGGCATTCAGGATCCTCGGGGTCTCCCTGATTCTAGGCCGGCGTTCCGGCACAAGCAGCCCCAAGCACGGCCGGGACCCCACCGGCCGTACCAAGGGCTGCTAGGCCGGCGTTCCGGCACAAGCAGCCCTAAGCCCGGCCGGGACCCCACCGGCCGTACCAAGGGCTGCTAGGCCGGCGTTCCGGCACAAGCAGCCCTAAGCACGGCCGGGACCCCACCGGCCGTACGAAGGGCTGCTAGGCCGGCGTTCCGGCACAAGCAGCCCTAAGCCCGGCCGGGACCCCACCGGCCGCACCAAGGGCTGCTAGGCCGCGTCCGCGGCCGATAGACTGGAGCTTTGCTTCCGGTGGCCCATGTACGCACCCGACTTCCTCGACCAGGTCCGCGCCCAGATGGCGGTGAAGGAGGATCCCGCCAGGCTGCGCCAGCCGGCCTTCGAGACCAGCTCGGGCATCCCGCTGAAGAACAGCTACACCCCCGCGGACCTGGCCAGGCACGATCCGCTGCGGGACCTCGGCGCGCCGGGGAAGTTCCCCTTCACGCGCCACGTCCAGCCCAGCGGCTACCGCGGGCGGCTGTGGACCATGCGCCAGTACGCGGGCTTCGCCACCGCCGAGGAGAGCAACGCCCGCTACCGCTACCTGCTCGAGCAGGGCACCACCGGCCTCAGCGTGGCCTTCGACCTGCCCACCCAGATCGGCCTGGACCCGGACCATCCGATGGCCCTGGGCGAGGTGGGGAAGGTGGGCGTGAGCATCGCGTCGCTCCGCGACATGCGCCGGCTCTTCCAGGACATCCCCCTGGACCAGGTCACCACCAGCATGACCATCAACGCGCCGGCCTCGGTGCTGCTGGCCCTCTACCTCGCCGTGGCCGAGGAGCAGGGCGTGCCCTGGTCGAAGGTGGGCGGCACCGTCCAGAACGACATCCTCAAGGAGTACATGGCCCGGGGCACCTACATCTTCCCGCCCCGCCCGAGCCTGCGCCTCATCACAGACATCTTCGCCTTCTGCGCCGACCACGTGCCCAACTGGAACACCATCTCCATCTCGGGCTACCACATCCGCGAGGCGGGCTGCACCGCCGCCCAGGAGATCGCCTTCACCCTGGCCGACGGCATCGCCTACGTGCAGGCGGCCCTGGACGCCGGCCTGAGGCTCGAGACCTTCGCGCCGCGCCTCTCCTTCTTCTTCAACAGCCACAACCAGTTCTTCGAGGAGGCGGCGAAGTTCCGCGCGGCCCGCCGCCTCTGGGCCCGCATCATGAAGGAGCGCTTCGGCACGGACGATCCCAAGAGCCAGATGCTGCGCTTCCACACCCAGACCGCCGGCAGCACGCTCACGGCCCAGCAGCCGGACAACAACATCGTGCGCACCACGGTGCAGGCCATGGCGGCGGTCTGCGGCGGCACCCAGAGCCTCCACACCAACAGCCGCGACGAGGCCCTGGCCCTCCCCACGGAGACCTCGGCCCGCATCGCCCTCCGCACCCAGCAGATCCTGGCCTACGAGTCGAAGGTGGCCGACGTGGTGGACCCGCTGGCGGGCAGCTACTACGTGGAGAGCCTCACGGACGAGCTGGAGCGCCGCGCCGCCGAGCTCATCGCCAAGGTGGACGGCCTGGGCGGGATGGTGGCCGCCATCGAGAAGGGCTTCCCCCAGCGGGAGATCCAGAACGCGGCCTACGCCTACCAGATGGCGGTGCAGAAGGGCGTGCAGGTCGTGGTGGGCGTGAACCGCTTCACGGTGGAGAACGAGGCGAAGCCCGAACTCCTCAGGGTGGACGAGGCCCTGGGCGCGACGCGGCGGCAGCAGGTCGCCGAGGTGCGTTCGAGCCGGGACAACGGCGCGGTGCGGCGGCGGCTGGAGGCCCTGGGCGCCTCCGCCCGGGGCACCGCCAACCTCATGCCCTCCATCCTCGAAGCCGTGAAGGCCGAGGCGACCCTGGGCGAGGTCTGCGACGCCCTGCGGGAGGTCTTCGGGGAATACCAGGAGCGGCTGGTACTCTAGCCCGGACCCCCCCGCATGGACGTCCGCCGCCCCATCGACCGCCTCCTGCTCTTCTTCGCCGTGCTCCTCATGGCGGTGGGGATGGTGTGGATCTACTCGGCCTCGGCGGTGAAGGCGGCCCAGGGGTCCAGCGCGGCGACGGCCTACCTGTTCCGGCAGCTGGTGGGCGGGGGCATCGGGATCGCCCTCATGCTCGCCCTGAGCCAGGTGGACCTCAACGTGCTGAAGGAGCATCCGCGCATCCTCCAGCTCGCCTACGTGGCCCTGGTGGTGCTGCTCTTCGCCGTCTTCGCCTTCCCGAAGGTGAACAACGCCCACCGCTGGATCCGCTTCAGCTTCATCAGCCTGCAGCCCTCCGAGCTCTTCAAGCCCTTCGCGGTGCTCCTGGCGGCCTGGTGGATGGTGCGCCACCAGGAGACCTGGGCGCGCTTCGAGGAGTCGCTCCCCAAGCTCCTGCTGCTCCTGCTCATCCTCGCCCTGCCCCTGGGCCTGATCCTCCTGGAGCCCGACTTCGGCACCACCGCGCTGACGGCCATCGTGGTCTTCCTGGTGATCTACCTGGGAGGCCTCCACCGCTGGGTGCTGACGGGCCTCGCGACCGCCCTGGCGGTGGGCGGCGGCATCGCCATCGCCGCGAGCCCCTACCGCCTCGCGCGCTTCCTCAGCTTCCTCAATCCCGAGGCGGATCCCCTGGGCAAGGGGCACCAGGCCCTCCAGAGCCTCGTCGCGGTGGGCAACGGCGGCCTCGCGGGCGTGGGCATGGGCGCGGGGCGCCAGAAGCTGTTCTTCCTGCCCGAAGCCCACAACGACTTCATCTTCGCGGTCATCGCCGAGGAGACCGGCCTCATCGGCACGGTCATCGTGCTCGCCCTCTTCTGCCTCGTGTTCTGGCGGGGCTACCGCGTCGCCCGGCGGGTGCGGGACCCCTTCCTGCGCCTCTCCGCCATGGGCTTCACCCTCCTGCTGGTGCTCCAGGCCCTCATGAACATGAGCGTGGTGCTGTCCATCGCCCCCAACAAGGGCATCCCGCTGCCCTTCATCAGCTACGGGCCCACGAGCCTCATCGCCAGCCTCGTGTGCCTCGGCCTGCTGCTCAGCATCTCGAAGGAGGCGAGCGGCTGAATCCCGGGGGCCCTCCGGCCCCTAGCCGAGCACCGTCGGCTCGTCCTCGTCCTCGTCCACCAGCGTGATGTTGCCCCCCTGGCCGAGGAGGACGGCGTCCTCGTAGATGTTCTTGAGCTTGGGCGCGAAGCGGTCCTGCCGGGCGAGGCGCGCGTCCTGCGCGAGGTCCACGCCCCGCCGGACGAGGCCCTGGATCGCGTCGGGGGCGGTCCCCAGGATTCCCGCCAGGAGCCTAGCGGGGTTGAGGGCCTCGCCGTGGTGGATGACCGTCTGGAAGGCGAGGCCGTCGTCCTCCCAGGCCATGGACTCCACCAGCGGCCGGACGTCCAGGCGCTTGACCGTCTTCTGCCCCCCGACCTTCCCTCCCTTCTCGATCTCGAAGGTCTCCGCGCGGAGGAAGGCCTCCAGCCTCGGCTCCGCCGCGGCCCTCGCCGGCCCCTGACAGGGCCAGAACCACCGCGAGCGCCGGGAGAGCTCCAGGGACTCCTGGGCGTAGGGCGGAAGGACCGTGCCCTCCAGGATCCGCAGGCCCTCCGGGGCGGCGGCGTTCGCCGCCTCCCGCCAGCCCGGGGCCGGCGGGCGGTCGAGGGTCGCGTCCGCCCACTCCGAGCGCCCTTCGGCGCCGAGCGGCAGCGGATGGCCGAGGGCGACCAGCGGCCGCGGCGACTTCTCCAGGCTCATGGAGAGCGCCAGGCCCGCCTCCCGCAGGACCTGCACGAAGGCGGCATGGAAGGCGCCGGGGTGGAGGTCCTTGAGGGCCGCGCCCCTGGCGTAGCACAGACGGAGCCGGCAGCGGTCGGCCGCGAGCTGCTCGCGCTGCTGGCGCAGCGCGCGGGCCCGGGTCGCGCGGACCTCGAGCCGCTTCCGCCACGGCGACCAGGCTCCCTGACGGGCGGCGGGAGCGCGCCTGAACCGGGCCCAGGCCTCCTCGATCAGCCCCTCCCGGTCGAGGTCGCGGATCAGGTGTTCCAACACCGGATCCGGCGCCCCCGCGAGGGCCGCGTCCCAGGCCTGGAGCAGCCCTTCGGATTCCGGTTCAAGGTTCGGCATCGGTTCAGGATACGCGATGCGCGCCGCGGGATTCCTCCGGGCGCGCGGCGACGATCCCTTGGCGCGCAAGGCCTTCGTGGGGTTTTCCGCAGGCCCTGCGGAATGCGCGGCCCCGGGCGGGGAAATGGTCAGCCGTGCGAGGCGTTTTCCGGACTGCTGCATTCGGTGTGCATCACGGTCCAGGCTCGGCCCCTCCCGCGAGCCAGGCCGCCACGCGGCTGAATTCCGGCGTCCAGTACCGCCAGTCGTGGCCGCCCTCCCGGAGGGAAAGAAGGACCGTCCGGCCGGATTTCCGCGCGCGTCCGGCGAAGGCGGCGGTGGGGTCGGCGAGCCCGTACTTGTCCTCGCGGCCGCAGCCGAGGTAGAGTTCCGTCTCCCCTCCGAGATGCATCCAGGGATTCCACGGCGCGAAGGCCGCGGGGTCGTCGCCGAAGGCGCGACGGAGGCTCCGCCGGAGCAGGAATCCCACCCGGTCGAAGGGCGGCTCCACCAGCGCGGGGCTGAACGCGGCGCAGCGCCCGAACAGGGCCGTGCGGCCCGCGAGGTTCAGGCTCCCGAAGCCCCCCATGCTGAGCCCGGCCACGCCGCGGCGCGCCCTCGAGCTGCCGAAGCCGGGATGCTCGCGCTCCAGGGCCGGGATCAGCTCCTCCACGAGGAAGCGCTCGTAGGGGAAGCTTCCGTCGCGGCGGTCGGCGTACCACGCGCGGAAGTGGGCGACGGCCACCCACAGGGAAGGCCGGAGCGAGCCTTCCGCCTCCCGGCGCGCGAGGTCCGCGAAGATGCCCTTGTCCAGCAGGTCCTCCGGGCCGTCGTAGGCCCCGGGGAGGCAGAGCACGAGGTTGAGGGGCCCGTCGCCGTGCTCGGCGCGCCACGCGGACAGGACGGCCGGATCGGGGACGTGGAGGGCGAGGGGCACGCTCCGGCGCAGGAGGCGGGATTCGAAGCGCCCGGCCACGCCGCCTTTGCGGTCCGCCGCGAGGCAGGCGAAGCTGAGGAGGACCGCCACCGCCAGGCGCGCCAGACCCACACCCGCCCGACCCATGCCCGTCCGATCCATGCCCGCCCGCCCCATGCCCGCCCTCCCGTCCACCTGGCCCTACCAGCCTCGCACGGAGCTTCCCCCCCTGCTGTCCCGGCAGGACGCGGCGCTTCCGGGGCTGGGCGGCGGGTGGACGCTCCTGGCCTCCCCGGACTTCGCCCTGTCCTCCGGCCCCGCCGCGCCGCTGGCGGACGCCTTCGGCCGGGGCGGGATCCTCCGGTCGGGGGACCTCGTCCTCCGCCCGTACCGGCGGGGCGGGCTGCTGCGCCGGCTCAACCCCGACCGCTACGCGAGCCCCGCGCGCTTCGAGCGGGAACTGCGGGTGCACCGGGCCCTCTGGGAGCGCGGCTTTCCCACGGTGGAGCCGGTGGGCTGCGCCCACCGCGCGCGCGGCGCGGGGTACGAGGGCGTCCTCCTCACGCGCCACGTGGAGGGCCGGCCCTGGCCGCGGACCTGGGACGCGCGGCCGGAGACCCTCGAGGCCCTCGCGCGGGCCCTGCGGGCCCTCTCCGCCTGGGGCCTGCTGGCGCCGGACCTGAACGCCACCAACGTCCACCTCGGGGCCGACGGGATCCTGCGCTGCCTCGACTGGGACCGCGCGGTCTTCCGGGACCCTGGCGACGGGCTGCGGGCGCGCTACCTCGCGCGGATGCGCGCGAGCCTGCGCAGGCTGGGCGCCCCGGAGGGCCTCGCGCCCGCCCTGGCGCGGGCGCTCGAGGGCCCGGGCGGCTAAGATGCCACAGCCCCCGCCATGAACCCACGCCTCCTGAAGACCGCCCTGGGCATCCTCCTGCTCGCCCTCGTGTACCCCATGGCCGCGCGGCTCAGCTACGCCATGGCCTTCCCCGGCAGCCGCGACACGGCCTTCTGGATCCCGAAAGGCCTGGCCCTGGCCGCCCTGCTCATCGGCGGGCGCCGCCTCTGGCCGGGCGTGTTCATCGGCGGCCTCGCCACCTTCCTCCTCTACAACCCCAGCAGCTTCCCGCTCCTGGTCCCCCTCGGCGTGGCCGCGGCCAACACCCTCGGCGCCCTCGCCGGCGCCTGGCTGCTGGAGCGCGCCCGGTTCAGCCTCGAGATGGAGCGGGTGCGCGACGTGGCCGCCCTGGTGGGCCTCGGCGGCGTCCTCTCCACCACGGTGGGGGCCGCCATCGGGCCCGCCTGCATCCTGGCCTCGGGCCTGCTCCCCCCCCAGGCCTTCGCCGCCTTCTTCGGGCGCTGGTGGCTGGGCGAGTTCACCAGCACGCTCCTGGTCACCCCGTTGCTGCTGATCTTTGCGCGGCCCTGGCCGGCCATGCGCCTGCTGCAGGCGGTCGAGGCGGTGCTCCTGGCCGCGGTGCTCTCCTTCGTCTCCTGGGTGGTCTTCGCCCACGGCCTCGGCTACCCGGCCCGGGAGATCCCGCTGCCCTTCCTGGTGTTCCCGCTGGTGCTGTGGACGGGCCTGCGCCACGGGCAGCGCGGGGGCGTCCTGGCGGTGACGCTGGTGGCCGCCTTCGCCATCCCGGCCACCATCGAGCGGATGGGTCCCCTCGTGATCGGCCAGACCAGCCCGTCGATGATCCTGCTCCGCACCTTCCTGGACATCCTGGCCGGCACCTCCCTCCTGCTCTGCGCGGTGCTGGCCGAGCGGAACCTCGCGCGCAAGGACGCCGGCGAGATCGAGGACCGCTTCCGGGTGGTGGCGGAGACGGTGGCGGTGCCCCTGGTGATCATCGACTACACCGTGAGCGAGGTGCTCTTCGCCAACGAGCAGCTCGCCAAGCTCCTGGGCGTCCCGCGGGAGCGCATCGTCGGCGGGAAGAGCCTGGACTTCTACGAGAGGGACGAGGACCGGCAGGCCATCATGGAGGCGCTGCACGCCCGGGGCGCCATCGACGGCCACCTGATCAACATCCGGACGCCCCAGGGGATCCGCCCCATCTCGCTGTCCTCCTGGCTCATCACCTTCCAGGGCCGCCCCGCCACCCTCACGGCCCTCTACGACCTCACGGACCAGCACCGGCACGAGCGGGAGCTGATGGAGAGCGAGGACCGCTTCCGGGCCCTCAGCGAAGGCACCTCCGACGCGGTCCTGGTGAACGACAACGGCATCGTCGTGGACGCCAACCACAGCCTCGCCCGGATGTGGGGCGGCACCGACGAGGAGCTGCGCGGGCGGCCCGCCCTCAGCTTCGCCGTGCCCGAGGACCACCCCAAGATCGTCGAGATGATCCGCACCGGCACGGAGGAGCCCTACGAGGTGACCGCGCTCCGGAAGGACGGCACCCGCTACCCGGCGGAGATCCGGGGCAAGACGGTGATGTACAAGGGCAAGCCCATGCGGGTCGCCTCCATCCGCGACCTCACGCGCCAGAAGCAGGCGGAGGAGGCCCTGCGGGAGAGCGAGGCGCGCTACGCGCTGGTGGCCGAGGGCTCGAACGAGGGCATCTACGACGTGAACCTCGAGACGGGCGCCCTCTACTTCAGCGACCGCCTCAAGGCCATGGTGGGGATGGCGCCGGAGGAGATGCCGCCGGACCTGCGGGGCTGGGCGGCCTGGGTGCACCCGGGGGACCTGGACCGGGTCCAGGACGCCCTGGTGGCCCACGTGAAGGGCGTCGCGAGCCTCGACATCGAGTTCCGGATGCGGAGCGTGCAGGGGTCCTACCGCTGGTTCCGCGTGCGGGGCCAGGCCACCTGGAACGCCGCCCGGCGGGCCACGCGCGTGGCGGGCTCCATCGGCGACATCACCGCGCGGAAGGAGGCGGAGGCCGAGCTGCTCAAGGCCAAGGAGGCGGCGGAGGCCGCCTCCCGGGCGAAGAGCGAGTTCCTGGCGGTGATGAGCCACGAGATCCGCACGCCCATGAACGCGATCATCGGCATGAACTACCTGCTCCAGCGCACGGAGCTGGACGAGGACCAGCGGGAGCTGGCGGACACGGTGGGCACCGCGGCCCAGGGCCTCCTGACCCTGCTCAACGACATCCTCGACATCTCCAAGATCGAGGCGGGGCAGCTCGACCTGGAGGCGGTGCCCTTCAGCCCGGGCTCGGTCGCCGCGGAGGTGATGGAGATCCTCGGTCCCCAGGCCCGGGCGAAGGGACTGGCGCTGGGCCTCAGGGGCGCGGAGGGCCTGCCCCAGCGCATGATCGGGGACCCGCTGCGCTTCCGCCAGGTCCTCATGAACCTCGCGGGCAACGCCATCAAGTTCACCCCCCGGGGCGGCGTGGTGCTCAGCCTGGCCCTGGAGCTGAAGGGAGGCGCCCGCCGGCTCTTCGTGCGGGTGGAGGACACGGGCATCGGCATCGCGCGGGACGTGCTGCCCCGGCTCTTCGAGAAGTTCACCCAGGCGGACACCTCGACCACCCGGAAGTTCGGGGGCTCCGGCCTGGGGCTGGCCATCACCCGCCAGCTCGTGGAGATGATGGGCGGCCACCTCCAGGTGGAGAGCGAGGAACGGGTGGGTTCCACCTTCTACTTCGACATCCCTGTCCTGGAGGAGCGGCCGGACCACGAGGCCCCGGAGGTGGACTTCAAGCGGATGCGCGTCCTGGTGGTGGGGGAGGGACGCCTCGAGCACGGCTGGGCGGACGCCCTGCGGCGCTGGAACGCCCGGGCCGAGGGCTGCCCAGGGCCCGTGGCCGCCCAGGCGGCCCTGCGCCTCGCGCGGACCTCGGGGGACCCCTACGCGGCGGTCGTCCTGGCGGAGGAGGCGCCCGTCCTCGACGCGGGGACTCCCGAGGTGCGCCTCGGGAGCCGCGCGTCGGACCTGGACCTGCTGGACGCCCTGGTGGCGGCCAGCTCGAAGCAGCCCTGAGGCCGCCTCAGCGGAAGAGCCCGTCCAGGGGCTGGACCGCCACGTTCCTGGGATCCACGTCGAGGCGGAAGCGGGCGATGGCGGCGTCCTCCTCCGCCAGCTTCGGCTTGGGGGCGTCGTACTTCGGCACCGGGCTGGCCTCGGCGAAGAGGTCCTTCCGGAAGGCCTCGGCGTCCTTCGTGATGACGGCGATGTCGAGGTTCGTCGTGCGGAGGTACTTGCGGAGCACGCGGTTGACGTCTTCGGCCTTGAGGGCGCGCAGCTTCGCCTTCATCGTCCCGGCGTAGTCGGCGGGGAGGCCCATCTGGGCCATGTCCATGTCGTGGCCGAGCTTCTTGCCGCCGGTGTCATTGAGGTGGTCGAGGAACTTCACCAGGAAGGTGCGGGAGGCCTCGAACTCCTTTTCCGAGAGTCCATTCCTCACGAGCTTGTCCAGCTCGAAGAGGGCGGCCTTGAGGGCGAAGGCGCCGTTCTTCGGGTCCACGGGGCGGATCCAGATCTGCCAGTGGTTGAACCAGCGGGCGACGCCGGGGTCGGGCTGGAACTGGAACATGCCGCCGGGGAAGGCCTCGAGGTAGGCGTAGTTCCCGTAGTTCAGGCCGCGCTCCTCCCGCAGGCGCTGGTAGAGCACGCCGGTGCTGTCCCGGTGCTGGCCCAGGTGGCTGGTGGCCACCCAGAGGGCGGCGAAGTCGGGGTGGGCGCGGTTCACGCGTTCGTCGATGGGCACGCCCTTGGCGTCCCGCTCCCGCAGGGGGATCCCGACGGAGATCGCCGTGGCGCGGGTCTCCTTGGTGACGATGAAGAGGTGGGAGCCGTCGGTCAGGTGTTCCGCCTCGCTCACCCTCACCTTGGGCGCGTCGGTCTCGGGCAGGGCGGCGAGGCCCCGCAGGACCGCGGCCTTCTGCTCGGGGGTGAAGGCGCCGCCCAGGCCGAGGAGCAGCCGCTTGCGGGTGTAGAAGGCCCTGGCGAAGGCCTTCACGTCGTCGAGGGTGATGGCCTCGAGGCCCGTCTCGGTGCCCAGCACCGGCGTGGCGTAGGGCCCGGCGTACATGCGGGCCTCCAGGGCCAGCTTGCCCAGCTCCTCGTCGTTGTTGGCCTTCAGCCCGATCTTCAGCGCATTGAGCTGGCGGGCCTTGAGGCGGCGGAAGTCCTCCTCCTTGAAGCCGGCCTCCACGATCTGCTCCAGGGCCAGGTCCAGGGCTTCGGCGGCCTTGGCCTTGGGCGCGTTGAGGATGAAGCTCGTGCGCTCCTTGTCCACCAGGGCGCCCAGGCCCGAACCCGTCGCCGCCCAGGCCTTGGTCAGCTCGGCCAGGCTCTTCGACTTCGTGCCGGCGTCGGCGAGCATGCTCGCGGTGAGCTGGGCGAGGCCCTTCTTCCCCTCGGGGTCGTGGATGGATCCCACCCGGAAGGCCAGGCGCACATTCACCAGGGCGGAGGCGGGGTTGGGCTCCTCCAGGACCTTCAGGTCCGGCAGCACCGAGAGCTTCGCGGCCCGGGCCTCGACGCCGTCGAAGGCGGCCTTCAGGTTCTCCGGGAGCGCGCCGTGGGCGAGGGTGGTGATGACCCGGGCGTTGTCGCGGAAGGTGGCCTTGGCCACCCGGGCGAGGTCCGCGACGGTGACGGTGTCCCGCAGGGCGGCGACCTTGTTCAGGGCCTCGGGATCCCGCTCGTAGCTGGCCATGCGGGCGACCATCCCGGCCACGGCGTTGGTGCTGTCCAGGCTGCGCTGGAGGTTGAGCCTCGACTCCACCTTCGCGTCGTCGAGCTTGGCGGGGGAGAAGGGCAGGGCGACGCCCTTGGCGCAGGCCTCCAGGATGAGGTCGCGGACGGTGGCCATGTCCTCGGCCTTCTTCACCTGGGCGGCGACGGTGAAGAGGCCGGGGTCCTTGCCCATGCCGCCGTTGACGAAGAGGGCGTTGACCTTCTGCTCCTTCACCACCAGGCGCTGGTACAGCTCGCTCTGCTGCCCGAAGAGCTGGTCGGCGGCGAACTGGAGGGCGAGCGCGGAGTTGTCGCTGACGCTGAACTTCGTGGGGGCGTGGAAGGCCACGGTCATCCACGGAGTGGTGGGGCTGTCCCAGGGCACGTGGGCGGTCACGGGGCCCTTGGGCTCGGGCTCCGCCGGGATCGCCGGGGGCTTCGCGGCGCCGCGCTTCCAGGGGCCGAAGTACTTCTCCACGAGCCTGAAGGTGGCCTCCGGGTCCACGTCGCCGGTGACGACGACCGTGACGTTCTCGGGCTTGTACCAGCGCTGGAAGAACTCCCTGGAGTAGGCGAACTGGTTGGGCATGTCCTCGATGTCCTTGAGGAAGCCCATGGTGGTGTGCTTGTAGGTGTGGGTCGTGAAGGCGGCTTCGCGCTGGACCTCGAGGAGCTTGGAGAGGGGGTTCGCGCTGTTCTTGTTGTACTCGCCGAGCACCGCGCGGCTCTCGGTCTTGAAGCCCTCCTCCGAGTAGGCGAGGTGCTGGAAGCGGTCGGCCTCGAGCTTGATCCAGGTCTCCAGGTCGTCCTTGCTGAAGAGGGTGTGGTAGTTCGTCAGGTCGTCGGAGGTGTAGGCGTTCTGGGAGGCGCCGGTGCGCTGCAGGGTGGCGTTCCACTCCGCCGGCGTCACTGTGGGCGTGCCGCGGAACATCATGTGCTCGAAGAAGTGGGCGAAGCCCGACTTGCCCGGCTCGACCTCGTTGCGCGAACCCGTGCTGACGGGGATCTGCAGGCTCACCAGGTTGGGCATGCCCGTGGGGATGACGGCGACCTTCAGGCCGTTGGGCAGGGTCTTCTGGAAGATCGGGAAGGGCAGGGCCTTCGCGGCGGGCCTGGCGGCAGGCTTCGCGACGGAAGCCGGCGCGGCCTTGGCGGCCGGGGCGGGTTTCGCGGCCGGCGCCTGGGCGACGAGGAGGGTGGGAAGCAGGGCGGAAAGCAGGGCGGGGGCCGGAGCGCGCATGGAGTCCTCGGGACGAAAGGGGCAGTGTCCCATGCCTCGCGTGGTGAGGGAATCACGGCTTCCCCCCCGCAGGGTGTCCTCACCCCTCGACCCCTGCCTCCTCGTCGGAGGACTCCCCCCGGCAGCACTCGTCCACGTTGGTGCCGCAGACCGAGCACTGCCCATGGCCGTGGATCCAGACCAGCTCGGCGATCTGGCCGCAGTAGGGGCAGCGGATGCGCTCGGGGACCATGCCCTCCAGGATAGGCTTCACGGCTCCTGACCAAAGGTAGCCGTTGCCGCGGACCGGGCCCCGGCGCGATGCTCGGGACACCGCCCCGGAGGCTCCCATGCCCCTCACCGTGCCCGAGATCTTCGAACGCATGCCCGGCCTCTTCCAGCCGGACCGCGCGGCGGGCGTGGACGCGGCGGTGGCCTACAAGGTGACCGGCGAGGGCGGGGGCGAGTACACGTGCATCGTGAAGGACGGGGCCTTCACCCTCGAGACGGGGGCCCGGGCCGACGCCAACGCCACGGTGACCATCTCGGCGGCGGACTGGATCGCCCTCAACGAGGGGACCCTGGATCCCATGGCGGCCTACATGAGCGGCAAGCTCAAGGCCACCGGCGACCAGAACCTCCTGATGAAGTTCCCCAAGCTCTTCAAGCGCCCGGCCAGCACCGCGGGCTCGGGCATTCCCCTGGCCGAGCTGGTGCCGGCAAGGCTCGCGGTCCTGGCCTCCGGCTTCACGGTCAAGGTCGGGGCCGACGCCTGGGGCAGCGGCCCCGAGCTCACGGGCGAGGAGGCCTCCGTCCGCGCCCTCGTGGAGGGCCGCGTCGAGCCCGGCCCGGCGCTGCTGGGCGGCCAGCTCGCCTTCGCCGGGGACATGGCCCTCCTGCGCGGCGCCTGGGCCGCCTGGAGCGCCGATCCCGTGAAGCCCCGGAAGCCGAAGAAGCCCGGCATGCTCCAGCTCGCCGGGATGTGGATCAAGTCCAAGCTCGGCGGCTGAGGGCGGGCCCACCGCGCACCCGGGGAACGCCGGACGGGTTCACCCGCCCGGGACGAGGCGGCGCCATCCCTGGAAGGCCACGCCACCCTCCACGCGGACCAGGAACCAGCAGTCCTCGCCGGGCTTGGCCCGGGGGGCGTGGGCCGAGCCCGGATCCATGTGCCGCCAGTCCCCGGGCTCCAGGTCCAGGGCCCCGTCCACGGCGCCGCCGGCCAGGATCACCGCGTCCTCGAGGCCCGGATGCCGGTGGTGGGGGAAGGCGGCCCCGTCCCGCAGGTGGAGCAGGTAGAGCGAGGCCCGCGCGGTGGAGGCGTCCAGGAGCTCCAGGAAACGGATGCCGCGCTTGAGCACCCCCCGCCAGCGCCGGGCCGGCGGCGGCGGGAGGAGGCGGGACACGGCCGAGGGATAGGCCTCGTCGACACCACCCCGGGAAGGCAGGCCGGCCAGGATGCGGGCGAAGAGGTCCGCCGGCACGGGGGCCGGCGGCAGCGACGCGAGGAAGGCCCCCCCGGGCTGCCCGAGGCTGCCTGTCTCCGCGGCGCAGGCGTCACAGGCCTCCAGGTGGGCTTCCACGAGCAGGCGGAGGGCCGGGTCCGCCTGGCCGCCGGCGAAGGCGAGCAGGGCGTCGGCGGAGGGGTGGTGACGGGGCGGTCGGGGGCTCATCCGGCCCCTCCCAGATGCGCGCGCAACAGGCCGAGGGTGGCCCGGATGCGGGACTTCAGGGTGCCCACGGGCAGGCCGAGGGCGTGGGCGGTCTCCTCGTAGCTCAGGCCGCCGAAGTAGGCGAGTTCCAGGGGCCTGCGCTGCTCGGGGGCCAGGGCCGCCAGGGCCTTGGCGAGACTGAGGCGGGTCACGCTGTCCTCGGGCATCACGGGCTCCATCACCGCCTCCATCGGAGTCTCTCCCAGGTCCACTACGGGGTTCCCGGAGCGCCAGATGTCCACGACCTTGTGGCGCGTGATGGTGAAGATCCAGGCCTCCGGCGATCCCAGGGCGGGGCGGTACTGGCCGGCCTTCACCCAGATGGACACGAAGATCTCCTGCACCACGTCCTCCGCGGACACGCGGGGGCCGCCCATGCGGCGGACGTAGGCGAGGAGCCGGCCGGCGAAGCGGTCGTAGAGGGCCCGGAAGGCCGGCTGGCTGCCCCCGGCCACCGCGGCCAGGAGGTCCGCGTCCCGGACCGGCGGATGCGCGCCGGGGCGCCCCTCCACGGTGATCTCCTCCTCGAGCGCGGCCATGACCCTCCCACCAGGAGCCTGGGATGCCGGCGGGGCGCCGGCTGTGAACGCCGGGCCCGGAACCGGCCCCCTCGGGATCTTTCATCCGGATCCCGGGGCCGCCCGTTGGGGCTGCGAACCCACTTCCGGAGGCATTCATGCAGGTTCCTTCCAGTCTGGCCCATCGCCTGGCGGCCCTTTCCGCCTTGGCGGCCCTCTCGGCCCTGCCGGCCCTCGCCACGGGCCCCCTGCCCAGCAGCCACCGCGAGGCTCCCGCCATCACCAAGCACCCCAAGGTGGACGCCACGGACTTCTACATGTTCCGCAGCTACGAGAGCGGCCGCAGCGGCTACGTCACGATCATCGCGAACTACAACCCCGTGCAGGCCACCTACGGCGGTCCCAACTTCTTCACCCTCGACCCCGAGGCCCTCTACGAGATCCACGTCGACAACAACGGCGACGCGAAGGAGGACTTCACCTTCCAGTTCCGCTTCACCAACAGCCTGGCCAACAACGGCGGCGGGATCGCGCTGAACGTCGGGGGGAAGCAGGTGGCCGTGCCCGTGGTCAACGTGGGCCAGATCTCCGCGGGCAACACCTCGGCCCTGAACGTCACCGAGTCCTACACCGTCACCCTGGTCGCCGGCGACCGCCGCAAGGGCGCCCGCACGCCCCTCACCAACGGCGCGGGCTCCAGCACCTTCGGGAAGCCCGTGGACAACATCGGCACCAAGTCCATCCCGAACTACCACGCCTACGCGGCGAGCTTCGTGTCCAACCTCGCGCTGCCCGGCGGCGCCACGGGGCGCGTCTTCGTGGGCCAGCGGAAGGACCCCTTCGTGGTCAACCTGGGCGAGACCTTCGACCTGGTGAACATCACCAATCCCCTCGGGCCCGAGAACGCCGAGGCCGACAGCCTGGCGGACAGCAACGTCACCAGCATCATCCTGGAACTGCCCATCAGCTTCCTCACGAACAACGGCGCCAACCCCATCCTGGGCGGCTGGACCACCGCCAGCCTGCGCCAGGCCCGGGTGCTGAACCCCAAGCCCACCTACGCCCAGCCCTCGAAGGAGGGCGGCGCCTGGACCCAGGTGTCCCGCCTGGGCCACCCGCTGGTGAACGAAGTCGTGATCGGCCTGAAGGACAAGGACCGCTTCAACGCCAGCCATCCTTCCGGCGACGGCCAGTTCGCGGACTACGTCACCAACCCCACGCTCCCGGCGATCCTCGAGATCCTCTACGGCGGCGCGGGCGTGAAGGCGCCCACCGCCTTTCCCCGCACGGACCTCGTGAGCGTCTTCCTCACCGGCGTGGACGGGCTCAACAAGCCCGCCAATGTCGTGGCCTCGGAGATGCTCCGCCTCAACACGGCCACGCCGGCGGTGCCGGCCGCCAGCCAGAACCGCCTCGGCGTCATCGGCGGCGACGCGGCGGGCTTCCCCAACGGCCGGCGGCCCGGGGACGACGTGGTGGACGTGGCCCTGCGGGTGGTGATGGGCAGGCTCCTGAGCGCCCAGCAGGCCCCCAGCGGGCAGCTGCCCTTCACGGACGGCGCCTACGTGGACGCCACCTTCTTCGACGGCGCCTTCCCCTACCTGAAGGATCCGCTGGCGGGCTCGCCCAACGAGACCCCGGCCCACGCGGCCGCCGGCGGGACGAGGTAAGCATGCGGCGCCTCCGCTACGCCTTCCTCACGCTGCTGGGCCTCGCCTGCGTCGGCGCCTTCGTGGCCTGCTCCGGCAGTTCCACGTCCCGGGCCCAGCCGGTGTCCGTGCCCCCGGCCTTCGCCACCGTGGCCAGCCTCGTGGCGACCTCCCCGGAAACCGAGGAGCCGAAGGACCTCGACAGCCTCGACCTCGCGGGCTTCGACACCGAGGACGAGCACGCCTTCGACAGCCTCTTCCCCGCCAACTGAACCGCCGCGCGCGCGCCCCGGAGGTCCTGGCCTCCGGGGCGCGCCCCTGGGAGGAACTCCATGCGCCTGATCCCACCGATGGTCCTCGCCCTCGCCGCCCTTCCGTCCTCGGCCCACGACTTCTGGATCCGCCCCAGCCGCCACCGCGCCGCGCCGGGCGAGGTGGTGAAGGTCCACCTCAAGGTCGGCGAACACATGAAGGGCGAGGCCGTGCGGCGGAACCCCGCGCGCATGGAATCCCTCACGGCCGTGGGGCCCTCGGGCGAGCTTCCGCTGCCGGGACTGGACGGCGGCGACCCCGCGGGGCTGCTGAAGACCGCCCAGCCCGGGCTCTACGTCGTGGCCTACCGGGGCAGGCCCGCCGTGCTGGAGCTGCCCGCGGCGAAGTTCGAGGCCTACCTCCGGGAGGAGGGCCTCGAGGCGGTGATCGCGAAGCGCAGGGCGGACGGGGCCACGGACCGGCCCGGCCGGGAGCGGTTCATCCGCTGCGCCAAGGCCTTCGTCCAGGTGGGCGAAGGGGCGGCCGCCGGCTTCGACCGGCCCCTGGGCCTGCGCCTGGAGCTGGTCCCGGAGTCCGACCCCCAGGCGCCGGGCGCGCCTGACCTGCCCCTGCGCGTGGTCTTCGAGGGCTCCCCCCTGGCCGGGGTGAAGCTCGTCGCCCAGCGGGAAGGCGACCCTGGACGGGAGGTCTCCTCGCGCACCGACGCGGAGGGCAGGGCCCGGCTTCCTCTCGGCGCGCCGGGGCGCTGGATGGTGAAGGCCGTGCACATGGTGCCCGCGCGGAGTGCCGCCGACGCCGACTGGGAGAGCCTGTGGGCCTCGCTCAGCTTCGAGGTGGCGCCCCCTACTCCTTGATGTCCAGCTTCTCGTCCGTCTCCAGCAGCCCCCACTTGCCGTCCTGCTTGTCGAACTTGGCGGTGCGGACCTTGGTCTGGCCGATCTGGGCGCCGGGGTGCTTCTTCTGGAAGATGGGGAAGAGGGGGGTGGGGCGCGTGAGCTTCACCTGGTAGGTGGCGCGGGCCTGGCTGCCGCGGGTCTCGACGCCGAGGACCTTCACGAACTCCACATAGGCCGCGGGCACGTGGAAGCCGTCGGCGGTGGGCTTGGAGCCCTTCGCGGCCTTCGGGGAGAGGCTGTAGGAATAGGTCACCTTCGCGCCCTCCTCCTTGGCCTGGATGTCCACGCTGCCCTCCTGCTGGAGCGCGGCGTGGATGAGCTGGATGTCCGCGAACCGCGGCGTGCCTTTCTCCACCGTGAAGGTGCGGGGCACGCGGAGGGGGGCGATGGCGGGATAGTCCGGGGCGATGAGCTTCGCCGCCGTGGAGGTGCTCAGGCTGCCGCTGCCGCAGGCCGTGGCGAGGGCGAGGAGGGTCGCGGCGGGAAGGATGGACAGGCGCATGGCGGCTCCGGGATCGAAGGGAATGGTGCCACACTGGGCGGATGCCCGCGCCCGACCTCGACTCCAGGCTCCTGGCCGCCACGGTCCGCGCCGCCGCCGGCCGGCCGGTGCGGGTCTGCTTTTCCGGCGGCGTGGACTCCACCCTCGTGCTGGCCGCCTGCCTGCGGGCCGGCCTGGACACGAAGGCCCTGCTGGCGGTGAGCCCCTCGCTGCCCCGGGCGGAGCGCGCCGAGGCCCATCATCTCGCCGCCTCCCTGGGCGCCGATCTCGAGGAGCTGGAAACGAACGAGACGGACCTCGAGGGCTACCGCGCCAATGCCGGGGACCGCTGCTACTTCTGCAAGTCCACCCTCTACGGCGTCGCCGATGCCTTGGCCGCGGCCCGGGGGGAAACGGCCGTTCTGATGAATGGCACCCACCTCGACGACCTCGGCGACGTGCGGCCGGGGCTGAACGCCGCGCGGGAGCACGCCGTGAAGTCGCCCCTCCTGGACGCCGGCTTCAACAAGGCGGCCGTGCGCGACCTGGCCCGGGCCTGGGGCCTGCCCAACGCCGACAAGGCCGCGGCGCCCTGTCTCGCCAGCCGCTTCCCCGTGGGCACCGAGGTCACGCCGGAACGGCTGGCCCAGGTGGAGGCCATGGAGGACGTGCTCCGGGCGAAGGGGCTGTGGCCTGCCCGGGCCCGCTGGCACGAGAGCGTGGTGAGGCTCGAACTGGAACCGGAGGCGATGGTTCGCGCGCTGCGGGAACCCCTGCGCACGGAACTCGAGCGCGCCGCCTGGCGCGCCGGCTTCCGTTTCGTCGCGGTGGACCTGGGCGGGATCCAGAGCGGCAGCCTCGCGAAGCCCCTGGGCACCGAGGCGGGCGCGTGACCGACATCCGCTGGGACCACGCCCGGGAGGCCCGCACGGGCATCCCCGAGGTGATCTTCGGCCGGGGCAAGACCGTGGCCCAGGTGGTGCGCCTCTTCGAGGAGGCCAAGACGGCCGGCCACCTGCGGGTGGCGACCCAGCTCGGGGAGGCCCACCTCGAGGCCCTGAGGGACCTCGCGACGACCGACGCGGAGAGCCGTACCGCCGTGCTGAACCCGCGGCCCCTGCGGGACCAGCCCGCGGTGGGCCTGCTGAGCGGCGGCACCGGCGACATCCCGGTCCTGAAGGAGGCCGAGGCGATCCTCTCGGCTCTGGGCCATCCCGCGCGGACCTTCTACGACGTGGGCGTGGCCGGCCTGCACCGGCTCCAGGGCGTCATGGACGAGGTGCGCGCCTGCCCCGTGCTCATCGTCGCCGCCGGCATGGAGGGGGCGCTGCCCAGCGTGGTGGCGGGCCTCGTGGATTCGCCGGTCATCGCCGTGCCCACCAGCATCGGCGCCGGCATCAGCGCCGGCGGCACCGTGGCCCTGCATTCCATGCTGGCGAGCTGCAGCCCCGGCATCGCGGTGGTGAACATCGACAACGGCTTCGGCGCCGCGTGCGTGGCGATCAAAATGATGAACCGGCTGCTTCCCGCCTCCCGAAGCTAAAGCCCTCAGGCCAGTCCTGTCTCCTTCATGGCCGCGCGGATGCCTGCGTCGAAGTCCGTGGGCCGCGCTTCGGGTTCGAGCCCCACGTTGAGGTGGCCTCCCGCGAGGGGGAAGAGCCCCGTCCCGAAGTTGCCGTAGCGGATCCAGAGGTGGTCGAGGCCGCCGCAGTCCAGGGCTCCCCGGCGCTTGAGCAGGGTGAGCACCGCGGGATTCACCAGCCATTCCTCGTATCGGTCGGTCTCGGAGGAGCTCGCGCCCCGGAGGTCCGGGCGCGCCTCAAGGCTCAGGTCGTCCCCCTGGAGAAGGGCGACGTAGCGAACCTCGGGATAACGCTGGAAGAGCAGGTCGGCGAGGGCGCTCATCGTGCCCTCCGGAACGGGCCCAGTGGACTCCCTTCGCCGCGGGAGGGCAAGCCCGGTTGCCGCTTCGGCAAGGGCGGAGCTTGCCCCGGGCTCTCGGTTGCCGCTAGGCTGGATGCTTCTTCGACGCTCCCATGACCTTCTTCGCCCTCAACAATCGGAATAACAACGGCTCCCGCGCGGATCGCGCGGTGGCCGGCGAGGGCCCGAGCTAGAACCCCACCTCCCCGGTTTCCACCCCCGATCCGCGGCCCGGATCGGGGGTTTTTCGTTTGGCCCTTTCCCCAGGAGCTCCCATGTGCGGCATCCTCGCCATCCTCAGCCTCGACCCCGCGAAGCCCATCCCGCCCGACCTCCGGCGCCAGGCCCTCGCCCAGGCCCGCAAGCTGCGCCACCGCGGACCGGACTGGAGCGGCGTCTTCAGCGACGAACGGGCGGTGCTCTGCCACGAGCGCCTCTCCATCGTGGACGTGGAGCACGGCGCCCAGCCCCTGAAGGACGTCCGCACGGGCGCCGTGCTGGCGGTGAACGGCGAGATCTACAACCACCGGGACCTGGAGCGGAGCCTGAAGGCGCCCCATGACTTCCAGACGGCCTCGGACTGCGAGCCCATCCTCTACCTCCACGACGAGGCCCCGGACGATCCGGCCTCCTGGCTCAACGCCATGAACGGCATCTTCGCCTTCGTGCTCCACGACCCCGCCCGGAAGGACTTCCTCCTCGCCCGGGATCCCATCGGCGTGGTTCCCCTCTACGTGGGCTGGGACCGGGCGGAGCACCTCTACGTCGCCTCCGAGCTCAAGGCCCTGGAGGGGATCTGCGAGCGCATCAAGGAATTCCCGCCCGGGCACTTCCTGCGGGGATCCCAGGCCGGGAAGGGCTTCCAGCGCTACTACGCGCCCGTCTGGGCCGAGCCGAGCTTCCTGCCCTCGGAGCCCTACGATCCGGCGAGACTCCGCGCCGCCCTGGAGGCCGCAGTGCACCGCCAGCTCATGTGCGACGTGCCCTACGGCGTGCTCATCAGCGGCGGCGTGGACTCCAGCCTGGTGGCCTCCATCGCGGCGAAGTTCAGCGCGAAGCGCGTGGAGTCGGACGACCGGGAAGGGGCCTGGTGGCCGCGCCTCCACTCCTTCGCCATCGGCCTCGAAGGCGCGCCGGACCTGCCCAAGGCGAAGGTGGTGGCGGACGCCATCGGCAGCGTCCACCACGAGATCCACTTCACCGTGCAGGAGGGCCTGGACGCGCTCTCCGACGTCATCCACCACCTGGAGACCTTCGACATCACCACCATCCGCGCGTCCACCCCCATGTACCTCCTCATGCGGAAGATCCGGGCCATGGGCATCAAGATGGTGCTGTCGGGCGAAGGGGCCGACGAGGTCTTCGGCGGCTACCTCTACTTCCACAAGGCGCCGGACGCCCGGGAGCTCCACGACGAGACCGTGCGCAAGCTCGCCAAGCTGCACCTCTACGACTGCGCCCGGGCCAACAAGGCCAGCGCCGCCTGGGGCGTGGAGGCCCGCGTGCCCTTCCTGGACCGGGAGTTCCTGGACGTCGCCATGATGATGGATCCCGCCGTGAAGCTGCCCCGCAACGCCCCGCGCCCGAAGCCCATGGAGAAGTGGCCCCTGCGCCAGGCCTTCGACGGGGCCATCCCCGACGAGGTGCTGTGGCGCCAGAAGGAGCAGTTCAGCGACGGCGTGGGCTACGGCTGGATCAACGCGCTGAAGGACTACGCCGAGCGCGAGGTGAGCGACGGCATGCTGCGGGGCGCCGCCGAGCGCTTCCCCGTGAAGACGCCCGAGACCAAGGAGGCCTACCTCTACCGCCAGCTCTTCGAGCAGCACTTTCCCAGCGCCACGGCGGTCAACTGCGTGCCCTGGGAACGCAGCGTGGCCTGCAGCACCGAGACCGCCCTCAAGTGGGACGCCGCCTTCCAGAAGCTGGTGGACCCCTCGGGCCGCGCGGTGGTGGACGTGCACGGGTCGGGCTACGCCGAGGCGTGACGGTGGCCGGCGACGGCTCCGATACCATGGGGATTCCCACCGGAGTCCCCATGTCCGCCGCCTTCACCGACCACCTGACGAAGCAGCTCGACGGCCTGAGGGCCGAGGGCCTCTTCAAGACCGAGCGCGTGATCACCACGCCCCAGGGCTCCTGGGTGGAGGCCAACGACAGGCGGGTGATCAACCTCTGCGCGAACAACTACCTCGGCCTCTCGGGCCGGCCGGAGCTGGTGGAGGCGGGCAAGAAGGCCCTGGAGAAGCATGGCTTCGGCCTCTCCTCCGTCCGCTTCATCTGCGGCACCCAGGACGTGCACAAGGCCCTGGAGGCCCGCCTCGCGGCCTTCCTCGGCTTCGAGGACACCATCCTCTTCTCCAGCTGCTTCGACGCCAACGGCGGCGTCTTCGAGGCGCTGCTGGGGGAGGAGGACGCCATCATCAGCGACGCCCTGAACCACGCCTCCATCATCGACGGCATCCGTCTCTGCAAGGCCCAGCGCTTCCGCTACGCCAACTCCGACATGGCGGACCTCGAGGCCAAGCTCCAGGAGGCCTCGGGCGCCCGCTTCAAGCTGGTGGTCACCGACGGCGTCTTCTCCATGGACGGCTACATCGCCAGGCTGCCGGAGATCTGCGACCTGGCCGAGAAGCACGGGGCGATGGTCCTCGTGGACGACAGCCACGCGGTGGGCTTCATGGGGGCGAACGGGAAGGGCACCCACGAGCACTGCGGCGTCATGGGCCGGGTGGCGCTGATGACCGGAACCCTGGGCAAGGCCCTGGGCGGCGCCTCGGGGGGCTACGTGGCCGGCTCGAAGGAGGCCGTGGAGTGGCTGCGGCAGAAGGCCCGGCCCTACCTCTTCTCCAACACCCTCGCCCCGGTCATCGCCGAAACCACCCTGACCGTGCTCGACCTGGTGGAGAAGGATGTCGAGCTCCGCGCGCGGCTCCGGGCCAACGCCGCCCACTTCCGCATCGAGATGGGCAAGCTGGGCTTCAACCTCCTGCCCGGCGAGCACCCCATCATCCCCGTCATGCTCTACGACGCGCCTCTGGCCCAGGAGTTCGCGAAGCGCCTGCTGGACGAGGGCGTCTACGTCATCGGGTTCTTCTTCCCCGTGGTGCCGAAGGGCCAGGCCCGCATCCGCACCCAGATGAGCGCCGCCCACACCATCCAGGATCTCGACGCGGCGGTCGCGGCCTTCGCGAAGGTCGGGCGGCACCTGGGGGTGATCGGCTGAGCGCCGCCCCCTGGCCGCGGAGGACACCCTGAGGCTCCGCGGCCGTGGGGAAGCCCGGGGGCGGCGCGGCGTCGGAGGAGCCCGGCCCCATCGCCCCGCCAGGAGACCCTCGAGGCGGAGGCGGGGACGGGACTGCCCGGGCCCAGGCCTCATGTCCCGGTTCACTTCCGGGCCAGGGCCCGAGCTTGGCCCTGGATCCCGGCCAAGGAACCCATCAGTCTCAGCCAGTCGCCGCGCAGCCCGCCGGGGTCCTCGCCGAGGGCCGCGGCGCCCAGGCCCTGGGCGAGCTGAAGGGTGGCGGAGCCCTTGTGGGGGGACTCCCGCAGGACCATCCCGCAGGCCGCCACCGCCGCCGCCCAGCGGCTGTCCGCGGAGGCTTCCGGAAGGGGCCGCACCTCGTCCCGGACCGGCACCTCCAGCCGGCGGCTGAAGAAGCCGTCCGGCTTCTTGTAGCGGACCTTCACCGTGAGCAGGTCCCGGGAGCCCCTGGCGAGCCTGCGTTCGTCGGACTGGTACTTCAGGGGATCCACCGCGGGCACTTCGGCGTCGGCGCCGGGAGGGACGACCTCGTAGAGGGCCGTGACGCTGTGCCCCGCGTTCATCTCCCCGGCGTCCTTGGCGTCGTCGTTGAAGTCCTCCGCGGCCAGCAGGCGGTTCTCGTAGCCGATGAGGCGGTAGGACTGGACGCGGGCCGGATTGAACTCCACCTGCAGCTTCACGTCCTTGGCGATGGTGACGAGGCTGGCCCCGCCCGCGCCGAAGACCTTCTCCATCTCCTTCAGGGAGTCGATGTATGCGTAGTTGCCGTTGCCCTTGTCGGCGAGTTGCTCCAGGGTCGCGTCCTTGAGGTTGCCCATCCCGAAGCCGAGGCAGGTGAGGAAGACGCCGCTCCTGCGCTCCTCCTCGATGAGCCGGACCAGGCTGCCCTCGTCGCTGGTCCCCACGTTGAAGTCGCCGTCGGTGCACAGCAGGACGCGGTTGTCGGCGCCCTTCTGGAAGTTCCTCCGCGCCACGTCGTAGGCCTGCCGGATGCCCGCCGAGCCGTGCGTGCTGCCGCCCGCCTCGAGGCGTGCCAGGGCCTCCTGGACGCGGGCCTTCTCCGAGCCGGGGGTGGAATCCAGCACCAGCCCGCTGTTGCCCGCGTAGACCACCAGGGCGACGCGGTCCTCGGGGCGCAGGCTCTCGCAGAGGCGGATGAGGCCCCGCTTGACCAGGGGCAGCTTGTTGTCCTCCATCATCGAACCCGACACGTCGATGAGGAAGACGAGGTTGCGGGGCGGGAGCTGGTCGAGGCGGAGCCGCCGCCCCTGCAGGCCCACCCGCACCAGGCGGTGCCCCGGCCGCCACGGGCAGTCGAAGACTTCGGTGGCCACGGAGAAGGGGTGCTTCCCCTCCGGCTCGGGGTAGCTGTAGGTGAAGTAGTTGAGCAGCTCCTCGATGCGCACGGCGTCCGCCGGAGGCGCCTGCCCCTGCTCGACGAAGCGGCGGACATTGCTGGCGCTGGCGGTGTCCACGTCGATGGAGAAGGTGGACAAGGGATCCCGCCGGGCGGACCGGAAGGCGTTGTCCTGGAGGGCGTGGTAGGCCTCCGTGTTGGGGGCCGCGCTGGCCTGGCGCACCGAGGCGGGAGCCCCGCCGGGGCCGGCCGCGCCGGGCGCGAGGCAGACCCGGTTCAATGACCGTTCCTGGCTGAACGTGGCAGACGCGGTGACGGTGGTGGTGTCCACCGTGGCGACGCTGGCCACGACCTCCACCACGCAGGCCGCCGCGGCCTCGGAGGCCAGCCGGAAGCTGGAGCGGAACTCCTGGCCGGCGACCAGCACCACCTGGGTCCGCGCCGAGGCGAAGCCCTCCTTCGTGATCTGGACGGTATAGGACCCCGCGAGCAGCAGGGAGAAGCGGAAGGCGCCCCTGGCGTCGGTGCTCACCACCCGGTCCGAGGGCAGGGCCAAGGAGGCGAGGCGCACGGTGGCGCCGGCGACGGGCGCGCCGCCCGCGTCCACCACCGTGCCCGAAAGGACGGCGGTGGCGGGGGTCTGGGCCGGCAGGGCCGCTCCGGCGAGGAGGAGGCAGGGAACGAGGGCGAGGGATCGGGACAGGCCCATGGCAGGCCTCCTTTCGTCGTCGGGGGTGGAAGGGAAGGGCGCGGGTCCGGCGCCGCAGGGACAGCATCGGGCGGATCCGCGCGGCCTTCCGTAACAGCTCGGTCACAAGCCCCGCCGCCTCGGTTCCCGGGCGGGCGGCTCTGCGATCATGGGCCCTCGGCATCCCTGCAAGGGCACCCATGGACAAGCAGCGCATCCTCGTGGTCGAAGACGATCCCGCCATCCGGAAGGGGGTCGCGCACAGCCTGCGGTTCAACGGCTACGAGGTGGTGGAGGCCGTGGACGAGGCCGGGGGGCTGCAGGCCGCGGCGTCGCCCTTCGACCTGCTGCTGCTGGACCTCAACCTCCCCGGCGGCGACGGCCTGGGGATCCTCAAGGCGGTGCGGGCCTCGAACGCCGCGGTGCCGGTCATCATCCTCACCGCCCGGGGCGACGAGGACGACCGCGTGAAGGGGCTCAGGCTCGGCGCCGACGACTACGTGGTGAAGCCCTTCGGCGCGCTGGAGCTGCTGGCGCGCATCGAGGCGGTGCTCCGCCGCTCGCCGTCGCGCCCCGCGGGATCGCGCCTCGTGTCCGTGCCCGGCGGGGTGCTGGACCTGGGGAAGCGGGAGCTGCGGTTCGACGACGGGGCGACCTCGCCCCTCAGCGAGCGGGAGGCGGAGCTGCTGGCCTTCCTCGCCCGCAACGCGGGCCGGGCCGTGAGCCGGGACGAGATCCTGGCCCAGGTCTGGCGGCTCAACCCCGACGCCGTGGAGACGCGCACGGTGGACATGCACGTGACGCGGCTGCGGGCCAAGCTCCGGGATGACGCGGCCGAGCCGCGCATCATCCTCACGCTGCGCGGGCGGGGCTACGCCTTCGCCCCCGGGGCCGGCGAGGACGGCCCGGCGGGGAACCCGTGAGGCGGCGCCCCGGCCCCTGGCTCCTCTACGCCCTGGCGCTGGTGCTGGGCCTGGGGGCCATGGGCTGGATCACCCTCAAGGCCGTGCGCTCGGAGCGGGCGGAGCAGGAGGCCCGCCGCCGGGCGGACCTGGAGGAGAAGGTGCGCCTCGCCCTCTGGCGCATGGACTCCACCATGGCGCTCTTCCTGCTGCCCGAGGCGGCTCGGCCCTGGTCCGACTACGAGCCCTTCCACGCTCCGGAGCCCGGCCTCACCCGCGACGGGCGGAAGGGCGGACGGGGGGACCTCGTGCCCTCGCCCCTGCTGCTCACCGGCGACTGGATGGTGCTCCTGCGCTTCCAGATCGACCGGGACGGCCGCTTCACCTCGCCCCTGGTGCCGGGGCCCAGGGACCGGGAGCTGGCCCGGGCGGTGGCCCTGGATCCCGGCCGCAGCGCCCTCTGCGAGGCCCGCCTGCGGGAGGTCCAAGGCCTCGTGAGCTGGGACTCGGTCCGCGCGGACCTGGCGCGCCACGGCGGCGTGCTGCTGGACGCCCGGCAGCGCCGGGAGCTCCAGGGACTCACGGACCGGAGGGGCGGCGCCGCGCCGCCCGGGGAGGTGAGGATCCTCTCGCCCTTCCAGGTCTCCCAGGGCTCCTGGACCGCCTTCTGGGTCGGAGACCGGCTCCTGATGGCGCGCCAGGTGTGGGTCGGGGACCGGGAGCTGCTCCAGGCCTGCTGGCTGGACTGGCAGGCCCTGAAGGAGGTGCTCATGAGCACCATCCGCGAGAACCTGCCCCAGGCGGACCTCGTGCCCGCGGAGGCCTCGATCGGGGCGGAGGCCGGGAAGGGCGGGGCCGGGCGCCTCAGCTCGCTGCCGGTCCGCCTCCTGCCCGGCCCGCCGGCGAAGGCCGCCCCCGGGCTGTCCACGCCTTCGCGGGCGGCCCTGCTCTTCGGCTGGCTCTGCGCCCTCGCCGGCGCCCTCGCGGGGGCCTTCGTGCTGCACCGCGCCACGGTGCAGGGCGAGCGGCGCGGGGCCTTCGCCTCGGCGGTGGCCCACGAGCTGCGGACGCCCCTCACCACCTTCCGCCTCTACACGGACCTGCTGGCCCAGGGCATGGTGTCGGATCCCGCCGAACAGGCCGAGCTCCACCGCACCCTGGCCTCGGAGGCGGAACGGCTGGACCACCTCGTGAAGAACGTCCTGGCCTACGCCCGCCTGGAGGCGGGGCGGGAGGTGAGCCTCGAGGACCACGGAGCCGGGGAGCTGCTGGACCGGATGGTTCCGCGGCTCGAGGCCCGCGCCGCGCAGGCGGGGCTGGCCCTCGATCGCGCGGCGCCGCCCGCGCTGCGGGCCCTGCGCCTGCGCACCGACGCCCTGATGGTGGAGCAGATCCTGTTCAACCTCGTGGACAACGCCTGCAAGTACGCCGTCCCGGCGGCCGGGGACGGGCGCGTGGGGATCGCCCTGGAGGCCGCGGGCGGAAGGCTCGCCATCCGCGTCTCCGATTCGGGGCCGGGCATCCCTCCGGACCAGCGCCGGCGCCTGTTCAGGCCCTTCGGAACGCCCGGCCCCCGGGAGGCGCGGCGCGCGCCGGGCGTGGGGCTGGGGCTCGCCCTCGGCCGGAGGCTCGCCCGGATCCTGGGGGGCGACCTGGCCTTCGAGGCCGCCCCGGCCGGCGCGACCTTCGTCCTCACCCTTCCCGTTCGGCCCGCGGACTGAACCTCTGGCGGGCGGGTCGGTGCCTCAGGCCCAGGACCGGGGCGCCCCGCCTTGCCCGCCTCCGGCCGGCTGCCGCAGGGTGGCCTCACGCGTCCTGGAGCCCTCCGATGTCCCCACGTCCCTTCCGCCTCGGCTCGGCCCTGGCCCTCGTCCTCGCCCTGGCCTGCGGCGGCGGAGGCGGCGGCGCCGGCACCTCCCTGTCCAGCGGAGGCCCGCCCTCCCCGCCCTCGGGGCTCGCGAGCACCGGCGCCCTGGGGCGCATCTCCCTGACCTGGAACGCCAGCCCGGGGGCTTCGGGCTACTACGTGTACCGCAGCGCCCCGGGCGGCTCCCCCGCGCGGCTCAACGCGAGCCCGGTGTCCGCCCTGGCCTACGACGACCTCCTGGCCTCGCCGGGCGCGGACGGGGTGCTCTACACCTACCAGGTGACCGCGGCGAGCGCGTCGGGGGAGTCCGCACCGTCGGCCTCCACCGCGAACCTCCACGGGACCCGCCTCCCGGCGGCGAACCCCGCGGGATTCACCGCCTCGACGGTGGCCAGCCCCTACGTGGTGGAGGGCACCGCCACCGTGGACGGCGGGGACGTCACCGTCCAGGCCGGCGCGATGCTCTGCGTGAAGCCCGGCGGCGTCCTCAGCCTCCAGGACGCGGCCACCCTGCGGGTGCAGGGCACCTTCCGGGCCCTGGGCACGGCCGCGGCCCCGGCGGTGGTCAACGGGCACGGCTTCGCCGCCAACGATCCGGCCCGGGGCATCGGCGTCGTCTTCGACGGCGCCACGGCCTACAACGCCGGCACCGGACTTGGCTGCCTCCTCGACCACGCCCAGATCACGGGCCTGGCCCTGGGGAACGCCCGGCTGCGCATCCTGAACGCGGCCCCGGCCCTGCGGCACTGCAAGATCGCGAGCAACGACCCCCAGGGGCGGACCTACCTGGAGCTCATGACGGGCTGCGGGGCCGCCATCACGCGCTGCGCCTTCACCGGGGTCGTCCCGACCCTCAACGGCGACCTGCGCAGCCAGGGCTTCAGCCTGTCCCAGTGCACCTTCAGCGGCGGCTACTACGGCATCTACGTGGGGCCCCTGACCAGCCCGGGGCTCGCGGCGGGGCAGTTCACCGGCAACCTGATGAACGGGGCGAAGGACGCGGTCCTGTACTTCGTCACCGCCTCCTCCGACGTCCCCCTCGCGGGGAACTACTGGTCCGGCGGGACGGGCACGCCGCCCCTGCCGGCGGTGAATCCCCTGGGATCCACCAACACGGCCACCCTCACCCTGATGCCGGCCCTCACGAGCGCCCCCTCGCCGGCGGGGCCCGACTGGTAGGCGGCCGCAGCCGGCCCCCCATGGCCCGGCCCCCCCGGCGGTGCGATGCTAGGGGGGAAGGAGCCGCCATGAAAGCCCTGGTCAAAGCCAAGCGCGAGGAAGGCATCTGGATGGCCGACGTGCCGCTGCCCTCGGTGGGGGTGCACGACGTGATGATCCGCATCCGGAAGTCCGCCATCTGCGGCACGGACGTCCACATCTACAACTGGGACGAGTGGAGCCAGAAGACCATCCCCGTGCCCATGGTGGTGGGCCACGAGTACTTCGGGATCGTGGAGAAGGTGGGGGAGGAGGTGACGGCCTTCAAGCCCGGGGACCGCGTGAGCGGGGAAGGGCACCTCACCTGCGGCTTCTGCCGCAACTGCCGGGCGGGCAAGCGGCACCTCTGCCGCAACACGGTGGGCGTCGGCGTGAACCGGCCCGGCTCCTTCGCCGAGTTCCTGGTCATCGACGCGGAGAACGTCTACCACATCCCCGACAACATCCCCGACGAGCTGGCGGCCATCTTCGACCCCTTCGGCAACGCCACGCACACGGCGCTCTCCTTCGACCTGGTGGGCGAGGACGTCCTCATCACCGGCGCGGGTCCCATCGGCGTCATGGCCGTGGCCATCGCCCGCCACGTGGGCGCGCGGCACGTGGTGATCACGGACGTGAACGACTACCGCCTGGGCCTCGCCAAGCGGATGGGCGCCACGGCGGCGGTGAACGTGGCGACCACCGACCTCAAGCAGGTGATGCAGGACCTGGGCATGACCGAGGGCTTCGACGTGGGCCTGGAGATGAGCGGCAACGGCCGCGCCTTCCGCCAGATGCTGGACGTCATGAACCACGGCGGCCACATCGCCATGCTCGGCATCATGCCCGGCCAGGAGGCCATCGACTGGGGCCAGATCGTCTTCAAGGGCCTCGTCGTGAAGGGCATTTACGGCCGCGAGATGTTCGAGACCTGGTACAAGATGGTCGCCATGCTGCAGAGTGGGCTGGATCTCAGCCCGATCATCACGCACCGTTTCGGCATCGATGAGTTCGAGAAGGGGTTCGACGCCATGAGGAGCGGGCAGTCGGGGAAGGTGATCCTGGACTGGGCGACTGCCTAGGCGCATGTCCAGCCGCCACCTCGCCCTCCTCCGCGGCATCAACGTCGGCGGGAAGCACCTCCTGCCCATGAAGGACCTCGCGGCGATGTTCGAGGCCGCGGGCGCTTCGGAGGTCCGCACGCTCATCCAGAGCGGAAACGTGGTCTACAAGGCGGACGCCGAGCTCGCTCAGAAAATCCCTAGTGTCGTGGAAGCCGGGATCCGGAAGCACTTCGGCTTCGACGCGCCGGTGGTGGCGCGGAGCGGGGAGGCCGTGGCCGCGGCCATGGATGCTTCGCCGTTCCGCGCCCGGGGCGTTCCGGAGGACGTGCTGCACCTGATGTTCCTGAAGGATGCCCCCACCGAGGACCGCGTGAAGGCCCTGGGGACTTCGCCCTTCCTGCCCGACGACTTCGCGCTGGACGGCGACGTGGTCCACCTCCACCTGCCCAACGGCGTCGGCCGCACGAAGCTCACCAGCGCATGGTTCGACGGTCGGCTGAAGACCGTCGGGACGCTGCGGAACTGGGCGACGATGACGAAGCTGCGGGGGATGCTGGAAGGCTGAGGCCGGGGTCTTGATGTTTTCTTGATGCCCGGGCCCTGCACTTTGAGGCCGTCTTGACCTGCCCGTCCTGAAGCTGGTCCTGGCCCCGTCGGGCCGTGGAGAAGCGATGCGCGCGGGATTCCTGACCTTGGCCCTGGCGGCTGCCGCGGCCCTGACCATGACGGCCCAGACTCCTGACGCGGCACTGCCCAAGGCTCCGGCGGCCGAGGCTCCAGCCAAGCCCGCCGAGCCCTTCGCCTTCGCGGACTTCACCTGGTTGAACGGCAACCCCCGGACCAAGGACGCCATCCTCGATTCGAAAGTCTTCACCGGCGAGTTCCGCGCCGACGTGAACTTCGTGTACGACTTCAACCACCCGAAGGACCACACCCTGGCGGGCTCCAGCGAACTGGGTCGCACCAACGAGGTCCACGTCCAGCAGCTGGGCGTCGGCGGCGACTTCCACTGGGACAACGTGCGGGGCCGCATCATGACCCAGTTCGGCCTCTACTCGACCATGACGCCCCGCAACGACGCGAGCCCCGCCAAGGGCCAGTGGCAGACGGACAACGCCTACCGCTATGTCTCCGAGGCCTACGGCGGCTACCACTGGGACGTGATGCACGGCCTCAACCTCGACGCCGGCATCTTCATGTCCTACATCGGCCTTTTCAGCTACTACAACTTCGACAACTGGGCCTACCAGCCCTCCTACGTCTCCTCCAACACGCCCTGGTTCTTCAACGGGCTGCGGGTCCAGCTCTTCCCCACCGACAAGCTGAAGCTCGAGCTCTGGCTCACCAACGGCTGGCAGTCCTACACCATGTTCAACAACACGCCGGGCATCGGGGCCTCGGTGACGTGGCGCCCCACCGGGGACCTCTGCCTCATCTCGAACAACTACGTCCTTGGGACGGACACGCCGGGCAATCAAAAGCGCACCCGCCGCCACACGGACAACAGCATCCAGTGGAAGTATCTCGACCGCCCCGGGAGCTGGATCACCCGGGCGGCCGCCACCTTCACCTTCGACCTGGGCGACGAGCAGGGCGGGGGCGTGAGCCGCTCCGGCAGCGCCGCCGAGCCCAAGCAGTACTTCGCCGGCTGGATGCTCTACAACCGGTTCTGGTTCGGCGAGCGCCACGCCCTCACCCTGGGCGGCGGCGCCATCACCAATCCCGGCCGCTACCTGGTGCTCGTGCCCCCCATCAACGGCGCCACCGCCGCCTCGGGGACGTCCTACTTCACCGCCAATCCCGGCGATCCCTTCCACGCCTGGGACGGGTCGCTGACCTACGACTGGATGCCCTCCCAGTTCGCCACCTTCCGCGCCGAGTTCAACCGCCGGGGCGCCAGCGTGCCCTACTTCGCCGGCGAAGGGGGCGTCACGCCTCCGGGCGGCAACCAGGGCGCGCCCGGATCCGCGGTGACCGGCTGGGCCCCGGACCTGCGCAAGACCGAAAGCCGCCTCACCCTCGCCCTCCTCGTGAAGTTCTGACCATGCCCCGCGGGCTCATCCTCGTGATCTCGCTCCTGGTGGGGCTGTGGGGCACGCACTCCGCCCGGGGCAGCAGCCCGAAGGACCGGGCCATGCTCCTCGCCGTGAGCTGGTTCCCGACGCTCGCCGGCCTGCTTTCCCTGATCGTCCCCCAAGACTGAGGCCCCCCGTGAACGCCATGACCCTCGCCGCCGCGATCCTCGCCCTCGGGCTCCTGGCCTACCTCACCTTCGCGCTCCTCAAGCCGGAGAAGTTCCAATGAGCCACGCCTGGATCCAGAACCTCCTCACCCTCGCCTGCCTCCTCGGCCTCGCCATTCCCCTCGGCAGCTTCATGGGGAAGGTCCTGGACGGGGAACGCACCTTCCTGCATCCCATCCTCGGGCCCCTGGAACGAGGGCTCTATCGCGTGATGGGCGTCCGGGAGGACCAGGAGATGGGCTGGGCGGCCTACGGCTGGTCCATCACCCTCGTGAAGCTCCTGGGCTTCGCCGCCGTCTTCGCCCTGATGAAGGCCCAGGGGGGCCTGCCCCTCAACCCCGAGAAGCTTCCCGGCACCTCCACGGCCCTGGCCTTCAACACCGCCGTCAGCTTCATGACCAACACCAACTGGCAGGCCTACGGCGGCGAGAGCAGCCTCTCCTACCTCACCCAGATGCTGGGCCTGGCGGTGCAGAACTTCCTCTCCGCCGCCACGGGCATCGCCGTGCTGGTGGCCCTGGTGCGGGGAATCACCCGCCGCAGCGCGGCGACCCTGGGCAACGCCTGGGTGGACCTGGTGCGCAGCACCGTCTACATCCTCCTGCCCCTGTCCTTCGTCTTCGCCCTCTTCCTCGTCTCCCAGGGCGTGATCCAGAACGTCTCCGCCTACGTGCATGCGACCCCCCTCGAGGGATCGTCCCAGGTGCTCCCCATGGGCCCGGCGGCCTCCCAGGTGGCCATCAAGATGCTCGGCACCAACGGCGGCGGCTTCTTCGGCGCCAACGCGGCCCACCCCTTCGAGAACAGCACGCCCCTCTCCAACTTCGCCCAGACCCTGGCCATCCTAATCATCCCCGCGGGCCTGGTGCTCAGCTTCGGGCGCATGGTGAAGGACCGGCGCCAGGGCTGGGCGCTGCTGGCGGCCATGACGGTCATCTTCGTGGCCGGCCTCGCCGTCTGCACCCGGTTCGAAGGGGAGGGCAATCCCGTCCTGGCCCGGGCAGGCGCGGCCCAGGCGGCCACGGCGGACAGCCCCGGCGGCAACATGGAGGGCAAGGAGCTGCGCTTCGGCCCCGGCCCCTCGGCCCTCTGGGCCACGGCGACCACGGCGGCCTCCAACGGCTCCGTGAACGCCATGCACGACTCCTTCACGCCCCTGGGCGGCCTGGTCCCCATGGTGCTCATGCAGCTCGGCGAGGTGGTCTACGGCGGCGTGGGCTCGGGCCTCTACGGGATGCTCATGTTCGTCCTGGTGGGCGTCTTCATCGGCGGCCTGATGGTGGGCCGCACGCCGGAATACCTCGGGAAGAAGGTGGAGGCCTTCGAGATGAAGATGGCCTCCCTGGCCATCCTCCTGCCCTGCGCGGCGGTGCTCCTCGGCACCGCCGCGTCCGTGCTCGCGCCGTCCGGCGCGGCCTCCGTGAGCAATCCCGGCCCCCACGGCTTCAGCCAGGTGCTCTACGCCTGGAGCAGCGCCGCCAACAACAACGGCAGCGCCTTCGGCGGCCTCAATCCGAACACTGCCTGGTACAACCTCGGCCTCGGGATCGCCATGCTCGTCGGCCGCTTCGGGGTCATCTGGCCGGTGCTGGCCATCGCCGGCTCCCTCGGGCGGAAGAAATACACGCCGGAGGGCGCCGGCACGCTCCCCACCCACACGCCCCTGTTCGTCGGCGTGCTCGTGGGCGTGGTCCTCCTGGTGGGGGCCCTCACCTTCCTGCCCGCCCTCGCCCTCGGGCCCATCGCCGAGCACCTGGCGCTGCACTGAGGCCTTCATGACCGTCCACCCCGCATCCCGATCCGCCCGCTGGCTCCGCCGCCGTCCCTGGCTCCGCCTGGCCTTGGCCATGACGATCCCCGTGCTTTGGCTGCTGGGCGGCATCGCCCTCCTCTCCCCCGTCCGCTGATCCATCCGGAGCCGATCATGGTTTCCCCCCACGCCCGGCAGGCCGCCCAGGCCCGTCCCCTCTTCGAGCCCGCCCTCGTCCAGCGGGCCCTCCTGGACGCCCTGCGCAAGCTCAATCCGCTCCACCAGCTCCGCAACCCCGTGATGTTCACTGTCTGGGTCTGCAGCGCCTTCACCACCGGCCTCTGGATCCAGGCCCTGTCCGGCCGTGGCGAGGCCCGTCCCGGCTTCATCCTGGCCATCGCCGGATGGCTCTGGTTCACGGTCTTCTTCGCCAACTTCGCCGAGGCCATGGCCGAGGGCCGGGGCAAGGCCCAGGCGGACAGCCTGCGGAAGGCCAAGAAGGACGTCACCGCCAAGAAGCTCGCCTCCACCGACCGCGACGGGGCCTGGGAGGCCGTGCCCGCCACGTCCCTGCGGGTGGGCGACCTCGTGCTGGTGGAGGCCCACGACATGATCCCGGGCGACGGGGAGGTCATCGAGGGGGTGGCCACGGTGAACGAGGCCGCCATCACCGGCGAGAGCGCCCCGGTCATCCGGGAGAGCGGTGGCGACCGCTGCGCCGTCACCGGCGGCACCCTCGTGCTGTCCGACTGGATCGTGGTGCGCATCGCCGCCAATCCCGGCGAGAGCTTCCTGGACCGCATGATCTCGATGGTGGAGGGCGCCAGGCGCCAGAAGACCCCCAACGAGATCGCCCTGGACATCCTCCTGGCGGGGCTGACCATCATCTTCCTGCTGGCCACGGCCACGCTCCTGCCCTTCTCCATCTTCAGCGTGAAGGCGGCCGGGCAGGGCGCCCCCGTGACGATCACCGTCCTGGTGGCCCTGCTGGTCTGCCTCATCCCCACCACCATCGGCGGGCTCCTCTCCGCCATCGGCATCGCCGGCATGGATCGCATGATCCAGGCCAACGTCATCGCCACGTCGGGCCGGGCGGTGGAGGCCGCCGGGGACGTGGACGTGCTGCTGCTGGACAAGACCGGCACCATCACCCTGGGCAACCGGGAGGCGGTGGCCTTCCTCCCCGCCGAGGGCGTGGGCCTGCGGGAGCTGGCGGACGCCGCCCAGCTCGCGTCCCTCGCCGACGAGACTCCGGAGGGGCGCAGCATCGTGGTGCTTGCCAAGGAGAAGCACGGTCTGCGGGAACGGGACCTCCACGCCCTGGACGCCCACTTCGTGCCCTTCACCGCCCAGACCCGCATGAGCGGCGTGACCATCAGCACCCGAGGGCATTCCCGCGAGATCCGGAAGGGCGCCGCGGCGGCCATCCAGGACTGGGTTCAGGCCCAGGGCGGGCACTTCCCCGACGACCTGCGCCGGAAGGTGGACGAGATCGCCATGGCCGGGGGCACGCCCCTGGTGGTGGCCGACGGCCCGAGGGCCCTGGGCGTGATCCAGTTGAAGGACATCGTGAAGGGCGGCATCAAGGAGCGCTTCGGCGAGCTCCGCGCCATGGGCATCAAGACGGTGATGATCACCGGGGACAATCCCCTCACCGCGGCCGCCATCGCCGCCGAGGCCGGGGTGGACGACTTCCTGGCCCAGGCCACGCCGGAGGCCAAGCTGAAGCTCATCCGCGAGTACCAGACCGGGGGCCGGCTGGTGGCCATGACCGGGGACGGCACCAACGACGCGCCGGCGCTGGCCCAGGCGGACGTGGCGGTGGCCATGAACAGCGGCACCCAGGCGGCCAAGGAGGCCGGCAACATGGTGGACCTGGACTCGAACCCCACGAAGCTCATCGAGATCGTGGAGATCGGCAAGCAGCTCCTCATGACCCGGGGCTCGCTGACCACGTTCAGCATCGCCAACGACGTGGCGAAGTACTTCGCCATCCTGCCGGCGGCCTTCGCGGCGACCTACCCGGCCCTGGGGGCGCTGAACGTGATGGGCCTCCACAGCCCCGAGAGCGCCATCCTCTCGGCGGTGATCTTCAACGCGCTGATCATCGTCGTCCTGATCCCCCTGGCCCTGCGGGGCGTGCCCTATCGCCCCGTGGGCGCGGCCCAGCTCCTGCAGCGCAACCTGCTGGTCTACGGCCTCGGGGGCCTCGTGGTGCCTTTCGCCGGCATCAAGGCCATCGACCTGCTCCTCGTCGCCCTGCGACTGGCCGCCTGAGGGGGATCCCATGAACCTCCAGTTCCGCCCCGCCCTCGTGTCCTTCCTGGCCCTCAGCGCCCTCTGCGGCGTGGCCTACCCCTTGGCGCTGACCGGCCTCGCCCGGGCCCTCTTCCCCCGCCAGGCCGCGGGCAGCCTCCTCGTGCGGGAGGGCAGGGTGATCGGCTCCGACTGGATCGGCCAGCCCTTCTCGGACCCCGGCCATTTCTGGGGGCGCCCTTCCGCCACCGTGGACGCCGACGGGAAGCCGCGACCTTGCAATGGCGCCAACAGCGGCGGCTCGAACCTCGCGCCGAGCAACCCGGACCTCGAGAAGACGGTGCGGGAGCGCATCGCCGCCCTGCGGGCCGCCGATCCCGAGGCCACGGGGCCCGTGCCGGTGGACCTGGTGACCGCCTCGGGCAGCGGCCTCGACCCCCACATCAGCCCCGCCGCCGCCGCGTTCCAGGTCCACCGCGTGGCGAAGGCGCGGGGCCTCGAGGAGGCGCGCGTGCGCGACCTCGTGGCCCGGCACACCGAGGGGCGCGCCTTCGGGCTCCTCGGCGAGGCCCGGGTGAACGTGCTGAAGCTCAACCTGGACCTCGACGGCCTTCGCTAAGCTCTGGCCATGGCCCCCGAGCGCCCCGACCCCGACGCCCTCCTCCGCAAGGTCCAGGAGGAGGAGGCCCGGGAGCGGCGCGCCAAGCTGAAGGTCTTCTTCGGGGCGGCGCCGGGCGTCGGCAAGACCTACGCGATGCTGAGCGAGGCCCGGGAGCGGCGGGAGCAGGGCCTGGACGTGGTCGTCGGCGTGGTGGAGACCCACGGGCGCGGCGAGACGGCGGCCCTGGCCGAGGGCTTCGAGGAGATCCCGAAGCGCGAGCTGCCCTACCGCGGGATGTTCCTCAAGGAGTTCGACCTCGACGCGGCCCTCGCGCGCAAGCCCCACCTGATCCTGATGGACGAGCTGGCCCACTCCAACGTCCAGGGGTCCCGCCACGAGAAGCGCTGGCAGGACGTGCTGGACCTCCTGGACGCGGGCATCGACGTCTACACCACCGTCAACGTCCAGCACATGGAGAGTCTCCGGGACGTGGTGGCCCAGATCACCGGCATCGTCGTGCAGGAGAAGGTGCCGGACACGGTGCTGGAGCGCGCCGACGAGGTCGAGCTGGTGGACCTGCCGCCGGAGGACCTGCTCCAGCGGCTGCGGGAGGGCAAGGTCTACGTCCCGGAACAGGCCCGGCACGCCATCGACCGCTTCTTCCGCAAGGGCAACCTCCTGGCGCTCCGGGAACTCGCCCTGCGCCAGACCGCCCAGAGCGTGGACGCCCAGATGCGGCGCTACATGGCCAGCGAGGGCATCCAGAAGACCTGGGCGGCCGGGGAGCGCCTCCTGGTGTGCGTGGGGCCGCATCCCCTCTCCGTGCGCCTGGTCCGCGCCACGCGCCGCCTCGCCGCCACGATGGGGGCCTCCTGGATCGCGCTCTACGTGGAGACGCCCCGGCACCTCCGCTACGGGGAGGACGACCTCGCCCGGATCGAGGCCCACCTGCGCCTGGCGGAGCAGCTGGGGGGCGAGACGGCGGTGGTGGAGGGGGGTCCGGCCATCGGCGGGGACATCCTCGCCTACGCCCGGGACCACAACGTCACGAAGATCGTCGTGGGGAAGCCGACCCGGTCGCGCTGGCGCGAGGTGGTGCAGGGCTCCCTGGTGGACGAGCTGATCCGGGACAGCGGCGACATCGACGTCTTCGTGATCACCGGGGACCCCCAGGCCGACGGCGCCCGTCCCGTCCTGGCCCCGAGGCCCCGCAGCCCGTGGACCCACTACCTGGCCGCGGGACTCGCGGTGGCCTCCGCCTCGGCCCTCTCCGGGCTCCTGTTCCACCGCGCCGAGCTGGCGGACATCATCACCCTCCACGTGCTCGCCATCGTGCTGGTGGCCTCCCGCTACGGCCGCGGCCCCTCCCTGCTGGCCTCGGGCCTCTCCGTGGCGGCCTTCGACTTCCTCTTCGTCCCGCCCTATTACACCTTCGCGGTCTCGGACTTCCGCCACGTGGGGACCTTCGGGATCCTCCTCTTCACGGGCTGGGCCATCAGCACGCTCACGGAGCGGATCCGCCAGCAGGCGCGGCTCGCCCGGGGGCGCGAGCAGCGCACCGCCGCCCTCCTGCGCCTGAGCCGGGAGCTGGCCGCCGGGGCCGACTCCCTCGAACTGGTGGCCTCCGCCATCCGCGGGGTCGCCGCCCAGTTCCAGGCGGAGGCGGTGGTGCTGCTGCCGGACGGCCAGGGCCGGCTGCGGGCGGTGGGGAGCCCGCCGACCGCCTTCCTCGCGAGCGACCGGGAGGTGGGGGTGGCCCAGTGGGTCCTCGAACACGGGGAGCCCGCGGGCCGCGGCACCGAGACCCTGCCCGGCGGGCGGGCCACCTACTTCCCCCTCCGGGCCGCCTCGGGCACCGTGGGGGTCATGGGCATCCTCCCGGGCCACGGAGCCTCCTGGACCGATCCGGACCAGCGCCGCCTGCTGGAGGGCTTCACCAGCCAGACCGCGCTGGCCATCGAGCGGCTGGAACTGGCCCGACGCCACGAGGAGGCGCGCCGGCGCATGGACGAGGAGCGGCTGCGCACCACGCTGCTCAGCTCGGTGTCCCACGACCTGCGGACGCCGCTGGGAACCATCACCGGCGCCGCCAGCGCCCTGCTGGATCCCGCCGGGTCCTTGCCTCCTGAGACCCGGCAGGAACTCCTCCGATCCATCCAGGGCGAGGCCCAGCGCATGCACCGCCTCGTCACCAACCTCCTGGACATCACCCGGCTGGAGTCCGGGGCCCTCGAAGTGCGCAAGGCGTGGACCCCCGTGGAGGAGCTGGTGGGCACCGCCCTGGGCCGGCTGGAGGAGGCCCTCGCCGGGCATCCGGTGACGGTCTCCCTGCCGGCGGACCTGCCCCTGGCGCCGGTGGACGAGGTGCTCATGGCCCAGCTCCTGGGCAACCTCCTCGAGAACGCCGCGCGGCACACGCCCGCCGGCACGCCCATCGAGGTGCGGGCCTGGTCCACGGGATCGGCCCTGACCCTGGTGGTGGCGGACGGAGGCCCGGGGCTGGTGGAGGGGGAGGAGGAGCGCATCTTCGAGAAGCTGGTCCGCGGAAGCCGCCACGGCGACGAGCCGGGCTCCGGCCTCGGCCTCGCCATCTGCCGCGCCATCGCGGAGGCCCACGGAGGCCGGATCCAGGCCGCCAACCGGCCCCAGGGCGGCGCCCAGTTCCTGGTGACCCTGCCCCTGGATGGCCTCCCCCCGGGGCCGCCGCCCGAGCCGGAGGAGGGGGCCGAATGACCGCCGGGCCGCTGGTGCTCGTGGTGGAGGACGAGGCCCCGATGCGCCGCTTCCTGCAGGCGGCCCTCGGCAGCCACGGCTTCCGCGTGGTGGAAGCCTCCAGCGCCCAGGAGGGGACGGCCCTCGCCACCAGCCACCATCCCGACGTGATCCTGCTGGACCTGGGCCTCCCCGACCTGGACGGCCTGGAGCTGGCCCGCCGCCTGCGCGCCTGGAGCGCCACGCCCATCATCGTCCTCTCGGCCCGGGGCCAGGAGGAGGACAAGGTGCGGGCCCTGGACGCCGGGGCGGACGACTACCTCACGAAGCCCTTCGGGACACGGGAGCTGATGGCCCGCATCCGGGTGGCGCTCCGCCACCGGGAAGGGGCCTCCGAGGGCGCGTCCTCGCCGGTCTTCGAGACGCCCCGCTGGAGCCTGGACCAGGCCCGCCGGGAGGTGAAGGTGCTGGGCGAGCCGGTCCACCTCACGCCCAACGAGTACCGTCTGCTCGCGACGCTGGTCCGCCACGCCGGCAAGGTCCTGACCCACCACCAGCTCCTGCGGGAGGTCTGGGGCCACGCGCAGGCCCAGCCGCACTACCTCCGCGTGTACATGGCCCAGCTCCGGCACAAGCTCGAGGAGGACCCGGCGCGGCCGAAGGACTTCCTCACGGAGCCGGGGGTGGGGTACCGGCTGCGGTGGCCCTGAGGGGGAGCGGGGGTGCCGGAGCCGCCGCGAGGACCGGGCCGCTCCGCGACCCGCCCGGATGCGTCCGCTGAAGCGGGTCCCCGCTCCGCCGCGCTGCGCGCGCTCCGCGACCCGCTATCAGCGGACGGGCTGCGGCCCGGGCACCGGGGGGAGCATGCCGTTGGTGATGACCTCCCCGTCCTTGATCATCACGTCGGCGGCGGCGTCCTGGCCCCCGGGGGCGAGGTCGCGGCCCAGGCAGACCAGGTGGTACGAGTCGAGGCGCGTGTTGAAGTGCTGGCTGATGTTCCCCCGGCGGTCGCGGACCTCCTCCACGGGGTTGGCCACGAAGGGCCGGTAGAAGAAGGGATGCCCCCAGGGCGTCAGGGGCACCTGGTCCAGGTATTCCGGCACCAGGTCGTGGAGGGTGAAGGGGTACTCGTTGCGCCGGGCCTTGTAGCGGGCCAGCGCGTCGGCCACCCGCTTCATGGATCCCGAGACCTGCTGAGCCTCCCGGGCCTGGTCCTCCTTCAGGTTGGTGTTGATGATGAAGAGGTCCCGCACGGCCCGTCGGCCCGCCTCGGTGTCGGCGTACTTCTCGGCGATGGTCTGAAGCAGGGCCCGGCTTTCCTCCGCCCGGCCCTTGGCGGTCAGCGACTTCGACTCGTCGTAGAGGCGGTCGGGGAGGCGGGGGTCCTCCGCGTCGCAGCCCGCGGCGAGCAGCGTGAGCGCGACGAGGGCCAGGAGGCGGGGGCGCATGCAGGAACGCTAGCAGATTTCCCGCCCCGGGTGAGCCCTCGGGGCGATCCCGCCTCCTCTCGCTGCGCCGTGGCCGGCACGAGCGACCCTAGCGGTCCGCTCGGAACCCCACCGATCGGACCGCGAGGGCCGCTAGGCCGTGGCCGGCACAAGCGGCCCTAACGTTTCGTTCGGAACCACACCGAACGGAACGCAAGGGCCGCTAGGCCGTGGCCGGCACAAGCGGCCCTAGCGGTCCGCTCGGAACCCCACCGATCGGACCGCAAGGGCCGCTAGGCCGTGGCCGGCACAAACGGCCCTAGCGGTCCGCTCGGAACCCCACCGATCGGACCGCAAGGGCCGCTAGGATCGAACTCAGGAGGCGCCATGCCGGACAGGCCCATGCTGGTGGGGATCGTGGGGGGCTCGGGGAGCGGCAAGACGTCCGTGGCCCGGGAACTCGTGCGCCGGGTGAAGAAGGCCGGCACCGAGGCCCTGCTGCTGGACATGGACGCCTACTACGCGCCCCTGGAGGTGGTGCGCGGACGCTTCGAGGGCCGGGAAATCAACTGGGACCACCCCCACGCCTTCGACCTCGAGCTGATGGCCGCCCACCTGGCGGCGCTGCACCGGGGCGAGGCCATCCGCAAGCCGGTCTACGACTTCACGATCTCCGACCGCACCGGCTGGGAGGAGCCCCTGGCCGCCACGCCGGTGGTGATCCTCGAGGGGCTCCTGTTCCTCGCCCTGCCGGAGCTGCGGGAGCTGCTGGACGTGAAGGTCTTCGTGGACACCGACGCCGACATCCGCATCCTCCGCCGCATCCAGCGCGACACGACGGAGCGGGGCCGCAGCCTGGAGAGCGTCATCGAGCAGTACCAGCAGAGCGTGCGCCCCATGCACCTGGAGTTCGTCGAACCCAGCAAGCGCTGGGCAGACCTCATCGTGCCCACCGGCGTGGAGAACCGCCGTGCCCTCGAGATGATCGTCCACCACGTCCTCAGCCGCGTGCGCGGGCAGCGCAGCGCCGACCACCTGGACGCGGACCATGCCTGAGGGCATCCACCTCTCCCCGGAAGCCTTCCGCGACCTGCCTCCGGAGGCGCAGGTGGTGGACGTGCGGGAAGCCTGGGAATGGCAGCTGGGCCACCTGCCCGGCGCGCGCCACATCCCCCTGGGCCAGCTCCCCGTCCGCTGCGCCGAGCTGGACCCGGCGCGGCCGGTGGCCCTCTACTGCCACCACGGCGTGCGGAGCCTCCACGGCCTGGCCTTCCTGAAGCACCACGGTTTCGCGCAGGTGGTCCACCTCAGCGGCGGCACCGAGGCCTGGCGGCGCGTGGATCCCGACTTCCCGAGCTACGGATGAGGCTCCTGGCGCGCAACCCCGCGGACGTGGACCCCTCGCGGCCCTGGATCGAGCTGGACCGGGACGTCCGCGAGGACACGCGCATCTTCCGCCGGGTGGTGAGCCGGCGGGCCTCCCCCCACACGGGCCGGGAGCACGCCTACATCCGGCTCGAAGGACCCGATTGGGTGAACGTGGTGGCCTTCACGCCCCTGGAGGAGGGCGGCGAGCTGCTGGTGGTCCAGCAGTTCCGCCACGGCATCGACGCGGCCACCTTCGAGATCCCCGGAGGCGCCTGCGATCCCGGGGAAGCGCCCCTGCGCAGCGCCCAGCGCGAGCTGCTGGAGGAGACGGGCCACGCCTCGGAGCGCTGGATCCCCCTGGGCTCCTGCACGCCCAACCCCGCCACCCAGTGCAACCGCACCCACACCTTCCTCGCCCTGGACTGCCGGCCCGCGGGGGACCTGGACCCCGACTTCACCGAGGAGCTGGCGGTGTTCGCCTGCTCCTGGCGGGAGTGGGAGGGGCTGCTGCGGAACGGCGAGGTCCACCACGCCCTGGTGCTGACGGCCTGCCTCAAGCTCAGCCTCTGGGAGGGCTGGCCCGACCTGCGCGCGCGCCTGGAGGCCCCGTGATCACCCGTAAGGACCTGGAATCCGCCGCCGCCCGGGTGGCGCCCTTCGTGCGGCGCACGCCCATCCTCGAGGTCGAGGTGCCGACTCCGGCGGGCGCGCGGAAGGTGGCGCTGAAGCTGGAGTGCCTCCAGCACACGGGCTCCTTCAAGCCCCGGGGCGCCTTCAACAGCCTGCTCCAGCTCGACGGGGACCGGGTCATCGCGAGTTCCGGCGGCAACCACGGCCTCGCGGTGGCCTACGCCGCCCGGGCGCTGGGGAAGCGGGCCCTCATCGTGGTGCCCGCCACCGCGGCCCGCACCAAGGTGGAGGCCATCAAGGCCTGCGGCGCGGAGGTCGTCCAGATCGGCGAGGCCCCCGCGGAGGCCCTGGCGGAGGCGGACCGCCGCGTCGCCCAGACCGGCATCCCGCTGGTGCATCCCTTCGACCAGGCGCCCACGGTGGCGGGGCAGGGGAGCCTCGGCCTCGAACTGCGGGGCCAGGCCCCCGGGGTCCGCCGCTGGCTGGTGGCGGTGGGTGGGGGCGGCATGCCCGCCGGCGTGGCCCTGGCCCTGGAGGGCCACGGCGAGGCCGTGCCCGTGGAGCCCGAACTGTGCCCGACGCTCTACGAGGCCCAGCGCGCCGGCCGCCCCGTGCCCGCCCGGGCCGAGGGCGCGGCGCGCACCTCGCTGGGACCGCCCATGCTGGGCGCGATTCCCTGGGCCATCCTCAAGGACCGCGTGGGGACCACCGCCCTCGTCCCCGAGGAGGCCATCCTCGACGCGCAGCGGTGGCTGTGGCGGGAGGTCAAGCTCGTGGCCGAGCCCGGCGGGGCCGTGGCGCTGGCGGCGGTGATGAGCGGGCGGTGGGTTCCGCGGGACGACGGGCCCGTGGGTGTGGTGGTCTGCGGCGGGAACGCGGACGGGCTGCCGGGGTGATGGTGCGGCGCTCATCCGTGGGCGCGTGAGCGGTTCCTGCCGGGAACGGTTGCAGGGGCCGTCATGGGCCAGAGGCTGCTCGATCGCGGTTCATCCTGCGATCGGGCACTGGCCTTTGACCTTCCAGGAGTTCCTCGATCTGCGAGCGCCGTGCCTTCCGGCGCTCGCAGATCGAGGAACCAGAGCGCGCAGCGCTCGTGGGAGGACGTTCCGGGGACGGAGGCTGGAACGGTCCGGCCGCTCCGTGTCGGCGGGCGGGGAGGGGCTGGGAGAGGCCCGGGCTGGCGTGCCTGGAACGGGTTGCCGTTGTCGCTTCGCGTCTGGCACCTCGATCAAGCGCGAGGGAAGGGCGCCCTCGCGCTTGATCGAGGTGCTCTTGGAAGGTCAACTTCAAGGTCAACTTCAAGTTCAAAATCAAAATCAAAATCAAAATCAAAATCACGTTCCATGACACGCAACCAACACGCGCGCCGCACTCCGCCCACTTCTCCGCGCCGCCCATCCACGCGAAGATGGAAGGCTTGATCCGGAGTATCCCATGGCATCCGACTGCAGCTTCGACGTCGTCTCCAAGGTGGACATTTCGGAGGTCCGCAACGCGGTGGACCAGGCGATGAAGGAGATCGGCCAGCGCTACGACTTCAAGGGGTCGGTCTCGAAGATCGAGCTGAAGGACGACGCGCAGCTCGTCCTCACCGCCGACGACGAGACGCGCCTGAAGGCGGTGGTGGACGTGCTGCAGAGCAAGCTGCACAAGCGGGGCGTGAGCATCCGGTCCATGGAGTTCGGGAAGATCGATCCGGCGGCCAAGGGCACCGTGCGCCAGGAGGTGAAGATCAACCAGGGCATCCCGGTGGAGAAGTCCAAGAAGCTGGTCGCGGTCCTGAAGGACGCCAAGCTCAAGGTGCAGGCGGCCATCCAGGGGGACCAGCTCCGGGTGAGCGGCAAGGACAAGGACGCCCTGCAGGAGGCCATCGCCCTGCTGAAGAAGAACGACCAGGGCCTGGACCTGCAGTTCACCAACTACCGGGGCTGAGCCCCGGCCCCGGGCGGAGCGTCGGGCGGGAAGAGGGCGTAGAGGCCCCGGGCTCGGGCGGCCCGGGCCCGGGCCAGGTGCGGGTTCGCCTCGCGGCCCCCGCCCCGGCTCCCGATGGTCTTGTTGAGGTCGAGCACCACCAGTTCGCCGCCGTGGTAGAGGAAGTCGATCTTCCCGTAGTCCAGGCCCGCTTCCGCGCGCAGGGCCTCCACCCGCGGATCCACCGGCGCCGGGCCACTGAACACCTTCGAATCGGCCTTCACCACGGGGCTCTCCGAGGCCAGGCGCTGGCAGTCGCCCCAGTCCCCCAGGAAGGTGTAGGTGCGCACGTGGTAGAGGCCGTCCTCCAGCTCCGGCAGGAAGCGCTGCACCACGAAGTCCTCGGAGTCGAAGATCTCCGGCGGGACGTCGGCGAGGCGGTCGAGGACGCGGTAGTACAGGGGCGAGGCGAAGGGGGCCCGCGTGCCCTGGCCGTCCAGGCGGGGCAGGCCGCGCAGGGCCTCGGGCCAGCCGCCGTAGTTGCGGTCGGACTTCACGATGACCGGACCCGCCCAGGCATCGCCCCGCGCCAGCAGGTGGGGGCTGAAGGTGCGCTTCCGGATGGAGCGGACCCGCCCGTTCACCGCGGCCGGGTAGCGGGCGGCGAAGGCCAGGTAGGGCTCGGGGACGTCGCTCAGGTCCACGTGGACGAAGACCAGGTCCGCGGGCACGAACTCCTCCACCCCGAAGAGGCTCACCACCTCGTGGCCGTCGGACCGCCACACCGGCACCATGCGCGAGACCGAATAGAAGCCCTCCCGCTCCCGGTCGGATTCGTGGAAGAGGATGGCGATGCGGCGGCCCATGGTTTCAGGCTCCGGAGACGGCGGCCCCGGACGCTTCCCCGGCCCGGGCGCGGCGCCGGCCCAGGGCGTAGAAGGGCAGGCCGGCGAGGATGAGGCCGAGCCCCGCGGCGGAGCGCCACGGGCGGCGCACCACCGCGTGGACCGTGAGCAGCCCCGCGAGGGCCAGGAAGAGGGCGGGCAGGACGGGATAGCCCGGGACCCGCGCGGGCCGGGGCAGGTCCGGCTCCAGGCGGCGCAGCCGGAACAGGGCCACGGCCCCCAGGGCGAAGAAGGACCACTGGGTGAAGACGAAGAACGCGGTCAGCGATTCGAAGGAGCCCGTGAGCACGAGCAGGGTGGCGAAGGCCGTGGTGTAGAGCACGGCGCCGGCGGGCACGCGGGAGTCCGGGCGTACCCGGCCCAGGAAGGGGGGCAGGAGGCCGTCCCGGGCCATCGCGTAGGGCACGCGGGAGGTGCCCAGCAGGGAGGCGTTCAGGGAGCCCAGGGCGCTGAGGATCATCGCGGCGGTGAGCCACCCCGACGCGGAGCGGCCCGCCAGGCGTTCCAGCAGGTCCGCCACCGGATGGGGGGACCGCGCCACCGCGCCGTGGCCCAGCACCGCGAGGCAGGCCAGGTTCACGAGGAGGAAGAGCCCCACCGTGAGCCCGAACCCGCCCAGCACGGCCCGGGGCAGGGTGCGCGCGGGCTCGGCCACCTCCGAGCCCACCAGGAGCAGGGTGTGCCAGCCGCTGTAGGCCCAGAGGGTGCCCGTCACGGCGGCGAGGAAGCCCGGGGCGTGGAAGCCCGCCCCCGGCGCCTCCGCCGGCAGGGCGGCCCGGGCGGCGGGGCCGAGGAACAGGGCGAGGCCCACCACCGCGGCCAGGGCCCCGACCTTGAGGGCGCTGAGCAGCACCTGCAGCCAGCCCACCTTCCGCACCGGCAGCAGGTTCAGCGCCCCGAAACCCAGCACCAGGGTCGCCGCCAGGAGCTGTCCCCGGCTCAGGCGCAGGGCTCCCGCGGCCAGGACCGGCGCGTCCAGGCCGGGCAGGAAGTAGGTCGCGAAGCGGGCGATCCCCGCGGCGAAGGCGGAGGCCGAGGCGGGGCCCTGCACCACGGCTCCCTTCCAGCCGTAGAGGAAGCCCAGGGCGGGATGCAGGCCGCGCCTGAAGTACGCGTAGTCGGCGCCGGCCTCGGGCATCGCCGTCGCGAGCTCCAGGTAGACCAGGGCGCCCAGCAGGGAGAGCAGGCCGCCGGCGGCCCAGGCGGCGAGGGCCCAGGCCGCGCTGCCGGCCTGCTGGGCCGTCTCGGCGGGCTTCAGGTAGATGCCCGTGCCGATCATGGTGCCGACCACGAGGGCGGTGGCCGGTGCCAGGCCCAGGCAGCGGGCCAGGGCGCCGGGCCGGCCCTCCCTCGTCACGGCGGTGTCCATGCCCCCAGGAATCCCATGGATCGCGCCCGATGGGAATGGGCCCGCGCGGGGCCCCGCCGCCGACCCGTGTACCCTGGAGAGCCCGAGCCCCGGCCCCGCCCATGTCCCGCCTCGACTTCAGCCGCTTCTTCCTGCCCATCGCCCCCCAGCTCCAGGGGGTCGAGGCGGAGCTCCAACGGGTGCTCGGCAGCGACGTGCCGGTGGTGGAGAAGCTGGGCGCCCACGTGCGGGCGGGGCAGGGCAAGCGCCTCCGCCCGGCCCTGGTGCTGCTCTCGGCGCGCTTCTGCGCCGGGGGCTCCGCGCCACCGGCGGACCTGGACGTCCGCTTCGGCGCGATCTTCGAGATGATCCACACCGCGACGCTCGTGCACGACGACGTGATCGACCACGCGCGGCTGCGCCGGGGCAGGCCCACCCTCAACGCCCTGTGGGGCAACACCCTCACGGTGCTCTTCGGCGACCTCCTCTACATCCACGCCATGTCCAGCGCCATCCAGGGCCGGAACTGGCGGCTGATGGAGATCCTGGCGGAGGTCACCACCCGGATGATCGAGGGGGAGCTGATCCAGAACGACGTCCTCTACCGCCTGGACACCAGCCGGAAGGACTACTTCGACATCCAGGAGCGGAAGACCGCCCTCCTCTTCGGGGGCTGCACCGAGTCCGGCGCGGTGATGTCGGGCCTGGGACCGGAGGCCTGCGGGGCCATGCGGACCTTCGGGCTCGAAGTGGGCCGGGCCTTCCAGCTCGTGGACGACCTGCTGGACTACACCGCCACCTCGGACCAGCTCGGCAAGCCCGCCTTCAGCGACCTGCGGGAGGGCAAGCTCACCCTGCCCATGCTCACCCTGCTGGAGAAGGCCTCCGGGGAGGCGGTTCCGCTGGTGGAGCGCGTGTGGTCCAACGGCGAGGAGCATCCCGTGGAACCCGAGGTCGAGGCCGCGCTCCGGGGCCTCCTGGCGGGCCACGGCGCGCTGGCGGAGACCCGGGAGCTCGCCGCCCGGGCCTCCACCGCCGCACGGCGCGCCATCGAGTCCCTGGACGGCGATCCGGTCACCAAGTCCCTCCTGCTCGAGATCCCCAACGCCCTGCTGTCCCGAAGCCAGTAGGGCGCGGAGGCCCCATGCTCTACGCGCCCCTCGACGACCTTCCGCCCCTCGGCGTCCGGGGGGTCCTGGACGCCCTGCGGGAGCTGCGCCGCCGCCATGGGGCCCAGGGCACGCCCTGGGCCACCCTGGTGCTGCGCAGCGGGCACGAGATCCGGGGCCGGGTCATCGAGGTGGGCGAGGCGGACGGGGAGCCCATGGCGGTGCTGCAGCTCCCGGACGTGGGCCATGAGGCCAGCCGCGACGCGGCCTACGTGCGGGTGGCGGAGCTCGCCGCGGTGCTGGTGGAGGAGGCGAAGGCGCTGCTGCCGGTCCCGGACGCCGAGGCCCGGCAGGCCCGGGAGGAGGCCGCCGCGAGCCTGATGCAGCTCTCGGACAAGGCCGCGGAGTTCGGCCGCCGCATGAGCGCCGCGGTGGGCAAGGAGATCCCGTGCCGCCTCGACGCCGAGGGCCAGACCATGAGCCCGGCCCTGCTGAAGGCCATGGCCCAGGCCATCGAGGACACGTCCGCGGTGCTGGTGCAGCTGGCCAAGGACCGGTTCTCCCGCTCCGTGGTCCAGCGCAGCCTCCGGGAGGTCCACATCACCCTCGCGGGCCGGGTGGACGCGACGCTGGAGGAGGGCGTCCTGCGGGTCGCGGGCCTCAGGGAGGCCAGCCCGCACCAGCGCCGCGCCATCATCGAGGCCATCCGGAAGGCGATGTAGGCCTCCGGTCCCCGGTGCCGGGACCCCGCGCTACCGCACCGGCAGGGGCCGGGCGCCGAGGGTCGCGGCGGCGGGCACGCCCTTGGGGAAGCGGCCGGCGATGAGCCCGCGGATCCGCTCCTCCCGGTTGCCGGGGTCGGGGTGGGTGCTGAGCCATTCGAGCTGGCGCTGGCCGCCGAGCTTCCTGAGCACCGCCATGACGCCCTCCATGGCCCTCGGGTCGTAGCCCGCCTCCGCCATGAAGCGCACCCCGAGGGAGTCGGACTCCAGCTCGTCCTCCCGCCCGTACTTCAGCGTGAGGAGCTGCGCGCCCACCGCCGCCACGCTCACGGCGCGATTGGGCTGGTCGGGCTTCTCCTTGTCGGTGGTCAGGATGGCCAGGATGGCGAGCCCCACGTTGGCCGCCTGGGCCTTCGCCAGGTGCTGGGAGGCGTGGCGGGCGACGACGTGGCCCACCTCGTGGCCGAGGACGCCCGCCAGCTGGGCCTCGTTGTCCAGCTTGTCCAGGAGGCCGCGGGTGATGAAGACCTGCCCGCCGGGCAGGGCCATGGCGTTCACGGTCTTCGGGTCCGCCAGCACGCGGAACTCGAAGGGGTAGCCGCTGGCGGCGGCGCCGCTCCGGGCCACCACCTTCCGGCCCACCTCGGCGACGAAGGCCTGGGCCCGGGGCGAAGGGTCGAGGCCGCCCAGCTGCTTGATGACCTCCGGCGCCGACTCCCGGCCGACCTTCACCTCCTCCGCGGGCGTCATCGCCACGAACTGCTTGCGGCCGGTGACCTGGTTCTGGGACTGGACCTCCTGGCAGCCGAGGAGGGCGAGGAGGCCGGCGAGGGCGAGGCAGGCTGGAACCTTCATGGGTCCTCCGGGAGGGGAAGGATAGCGCCGCCGGGGCGGCGTTTGGGACGGGTCGCGTCCCGTGGGAAAATGCCGGGTTCCGCCGGAGCCCCCCATGACCCTCGACACCGCCGCCCCCGTGATCCGCGCGCCCCACGGGACGCACCTCCACTGCAGGGGCTGGGTGCAGGAGGCGGCGCTGCGCATGCTGATGAACAACCTGGACCCCGACGTCGCGGAGCGGCCCGAGGACCTGGTGGTCTACGGCGGCCTGGGCAAGGCGGCGCGGAACTGGGACTGCTTCAACGCCATCGTGAAGGAGCTGAAGCACCTGGGCGACGACGAGACCCTGCTCATCCAGAGCGGCAAGCCCGTGGGCGTCGTGCGGACACACGCCGACGCGCCACGCGTGCTCATCGCCAACTCCAACCTCGTGCCGAAGTGGGCGACCTGGGAGACCTTCCGCGAGCTCGACCGCAAGGGCCTGATGATGTACGGCCAGATGACCGCCGGGAGCTGGATCTACATCGGCTCCCAGGGCATCGTCCAGGGCACCTACGAGACCTTCGCCGAGGCGGCGCGCCAGCACTTCAACGGGAGCCTCGCCGGCACCTGGACCCTCACCGCCGGCCTCGGCGGGATGGGCGGCGCCCAGCCCCTCGCCGTGACCATGAACGACGGCGTCTGCCTCGCGGTGGAGGTGGACCGCACCCGCATCGAGAAGCGCCTCCAGACCCGCTACCTGGACGAGTGGACCGACAACCTGGACACGGCCCTGCAGATGGTGGACACCTACGTGCAGGCCCGGGAGCCCCGCGGCATCGGCCTGCTGGGCAACGCCGCCGAGGTCCTGCCCGAGCTCATGCGCCGGGGCGCCAAGCCCCACCTCGTCACGGACCAGACCTCCGCCCACGACGAGTACAACGGCTACATCCCCGCCGGGCTCAGCCTCGAGGCCGCCGCGGACCTGCGCAGGAACGCCCCCGACGACTACGTCCGCCGCGCCCTGGACAGCATGCGGATCCACGTGGAGACCATGCTGAAGTTCCAGGCCCGGGGCTCCGTGGTCTTCGACTACGGCAACAACATCCGCGCCCAGGCCCAGCGCGCGGGTTGCCCCGACGCCTTCGGCTTCCCCGGCTTCGTGCCCGCCTTCATCCGCCCGCTCTTCTGCAAGGGCATCGGCCCCTTCCGCTGGGCGGCCCTGTCCGGCGACCCCGGGGACATCGCCGTGACGGACGCGGCGATGATGGAGCTCTTCCCGGAGAACGAGGGCATGATCCGCTGGCTGCGGGCCGCGAGCGAGAAGATCGCCTTCCAGGGCCTGCCGGCGCGCATCTGCTGGATCGGCGCCGGCGAGCGCCACGAGGCAGGCCTGAAGTTCAACGAGCTCGTGAAGTCCGGGAAGGTGAAGGCGCCCATCGTCATCGGCCGGGACCACCTGGACAGCGGCAGCGTGGCCAGCCCGAACCGCGAGACCGAGGCCATGAAGGACGGCAGCGACGCCGTGAGCGACTGGCCCCTGCTGAACGCCATGGCCGCGGCGGCGGGCGGCGCCTCCTGGGTGAGCCTCCACCACGGTGGCGGCGTCGGCATGGGCTACAGCCAGCACAGCGGCGTGGTCATCGTCGCCGACGGCACCGAGCGCGCCGCGCGCTGCCTCGCGCGGGTGCTCTGGAACGACCCGGCCCTGGGCGTCTTCCGTCACGCCGACGCGGGCTACGCCGAGGCCAGGGCCCACGCGGAGGCGATCGGCCTCCACGTGCCCATGGGCTGAGGGCCGGGACCCCGCCGCCATGCCCCTCCCCTCCACCGGCACCCACAGGGTCCTCGAGCTCGGGCTCGAGGACCTGAGGATCACGGAACTGCGGGGGCCCATGACCCGCCAGGTGCGCCACGAGGTGCTCCGGCAGGGCGGCGAGAAGGCCTGGCAGGCCCTGCTGGCCACGGTGTCCCCGGCCTGCCGGGAGTGCTTCTCCCGGCCCATCGGGCTCTACGAATGGATTCCCGCCCAGATGTCCAACGAGCTGAGCCTGGCCTATCTGGCCCACGGGGACGCGGACTTCATCCGGCGGCGCAGCGTGGATGCCGCCCGCGAGCAGATCACCATCCTCAACCGGTGGATGCTGCGCCTGATGACGCCGTCCTTCTTCCTGGAGAACGTGCCGAGGATCTTCGCCTTCTATTACCGCGGCGGCCGGGTCACGGTGGACGCGCTCAAGGACGGGCGGGCCGAGCTGAGCCTGTGGGCCATCGGCTTCTACCGGGGCTGGTATGAGCGGGGCCTCACCGCCTGGATGGAGTTCGCCCTGGGGCTGACGGGGGCCCAGGAGATCCGGGTGGTCTACGCCGCGCCGGCGGGGGAGGGCCTGGAGGCCCACCGGCACCGGTACCTGATCCGCTGGAGCCCCTGACATCCGCGTGAATTTCCTGGCGGTCCCGGCTCCAGGGCCTACCTTCCTACCCGGAGTCCGCCGTGAACCTCGGGACCGCCCTCGCGCCTCCTCCCCCGGGATTGTCCCTGGAGGCGGTGCGGATGAAGCGGATCCGGGGGCCCAACGTGGGCCTGCCCCGGCGCTGGTTCCTGAAACGGGAAGGCGAGGCGGGGTGGCAGGCCTTCCTGGCGGGCCTCTCGCCGGCCTGCCGGCGGGCCTTCGCCCAGCCCGTCGGCATCTACGAGTGGGTGGACGCGGCCCTCTACACCGAGGTGAGCCGGGCCTTCGTCGCCCAGGCCGGGGACCACGACCCCTTCCGGGCCGGCGAGGTCGCCGCCCGGGAGGAGCTGACCACCCTCAACCGCTGGATCCTCCGGGTCTTGAGTCCCAGCTTCTTGGTCTCCAACATCCCCCGCATCTGGGGCTTCTACATGGACGGCGGGGCGGTGCACCTCGAGAGGCTGGAGACGGGGCACTGCCTGATGAGCGTCTATGCCGAGGGATTCGTGCCGGAGTTCTTCCATCCCGGCCTGAGCGGGTGGATCCACGCGGCCCTGAGCCTGACGGGGGCGGAGGGCCTCCGGCTTCGCTACACGCCGCCGGGCCCGGGCGCGGAGGGGCTGGACGCCTGCCGCCACCACTTCGAGATCGACTGGGACGCCGAACCCTGAGCCGCCCGGTATCCTGGCCCATGTCCCGACCCTGCCCCTGCTTCTCGAAGGCCACCCTGGACCGCTGCTGCGGCCCCTTCCTGGCCGGCAAGGCCTCCCCGGACACCGCCGAGCAGCTGATGCGCAGCCGCTTCAGCGCCTACGCCCTGGGAAAGGTGGACTACCTGATCGAGACGACTGCGCGCGCGGAGCGGGCGTCCCTGGATCGGGAGGAGCTGGCCGCCTACTGCCGCGGCATCCGGTGCGTGGGGCTGAAGATCCTGGGCGGGGAGCAGGGCGGGCCCTCCGACGAGCGCGGCACCGTGAAGTTCCACGCCAGCCTCCAGGTGAACGGGAAGCGGCACCTCCACGTGGAGCTGAGCCGATTCGTCCGGGAGGACGGCCGCTGGCGCTACGTGGACGGCGACACGAACTAGCGGGGGACCGGGAGGCGGGTCCTCGGGAAGGCTCGGTTGACAATTGACTCTCGGTCATCAATATTGATGACCGAGAGTCAATTAAATGGGGGACCACAATATGAATGCTGGTCAGTTGCTGAGGCCCAGGGTCCGGGCGAGGCTGGCCCACGAGAAGGAGGAGCGCCGGCAGGCCCTGCTCGCTGCGGCGGCCGGGCTGCTGGAAGCCCGGGGCTTCCTGGACCTGACCATGGCGGACCTGGCCCGCGAGGCTGGCCTTGGCAAGGGTACAACTTATATTTATTTCAATACTAAAGAGGAAATATTCCTCGAGCTTGCGGAGGTCCGGCTCCTGGGCTGGTTCGAGGCCCTGGACGAAGGCCTGAGACCCGGCGCCGGGGGGCTCTTTCCGGAGCCGATGGCACCGGAGGCCCTGGCCGCCCTGGCGCGGGGGGCCTACGACTCCCAGCCCGGACTGGGTTCGCTGCTCGCCCTGCTGCACACCGTGCTGGCCCGGAACGTGGACCCGGATGCGGCCCTCCGGTTCCATGCCTTCCTGGCCGACCGCTGCCTGCGGACCGGCCGGCTGCTCGAACACCGGCTTCCCTTCCTGGGGGACGGGGAAGGAGCCGCGCTGGTCCTGCGCATCCACGCCCTCGCCCTGGGGGCCTGGCAGGTCGCCCATCCGCCCGCCCGGGTCCGGGCGCTGTTCCAGGCGCCCGGGCTCGAACTGCTCGACGTGTCCTTCGGCCCGATGTTCGAGACCTCCCTCCAGGCCCTGGTGCGGGGGCTGGAGGTCTCGAGGGACGGGGGCCGGGGAGGCCCCGGGGCCGCCGGGCCGGGAGGGTGACCGCGGGCATCCGGTCCCCGGGGCGACGGGTGGGTTCACCTGGAAATAACCAGGAATCTAAAAAATTTCATGGTACGAGCGGGGATTCCTACCGAAACTTCATGCCCCTGGTGTTTTCTCCTCCGGTGCCCCCATGCCCACGGTCCTCCTCGTCGATGACGACCCCCTGTCGCTCCAGGTCCTGCAGGTCGCCTTCCGCGGTCCCGGGGGGTTCGAGGCCTGGTCCGCCCGGGACGGGCAGGAGGCGATCCAGGTCCTGGAGCGACGGACGGTCGATCTCCTTGTCACGGACCTCGCCATGCCCGGCCTGCCGGGGCAGGACCTCCTCAGGTACGTGGAGGCCTTCCACCCTCACATCCCCGCCATCGTGGTGTCCGGCATCCCCTTCGAGGCAACCGGTCTCGCGGATCGGGAGAAGGCCGTCTGCTTCCTGCCCAAGCCCGTGGACGCGCGGCGCCTGCTCCAGGAGGCGCGGTGGGTGATCCAGGCCATCGAGCCGAACCGCATCCGCGGGGTCGAACTGCCGGACCTGCTCCAGATGTTCAACCTCGAGAAGAAGAGCTGCCGGGTGCGCGTCGAGTGGGGCGGGGAGTTCGGCAGCATCCACATGCGGGACGGCGAGATCCTCCACGCCGCCTTCGGCCCGCACCTCGCCGAGCGGGCCCTGGGCCGCATGCTCCGCCTGGAGCGGCCCAGCCTGCTCATCCAGCCCTTCGAGGCGGTGGAGCCCCTCATCACCTCCTCCTTCGCCTGGACCATGATGCGGGCCGCCAAGCTCGGGGACGAGGAACGGGTCGGCTAGGTCCCGGGCGAGGACCTAGACTTCCGGCGTGGCCCGCGCCTGGCTGATCCATCTCCTCGCTTGGCCCGCCGGGGCCTACGCGGCCCTCTGCGCCCTCGCCTTCGTGTTCCAGCGGGACCTGATGTACTTCCCCGACCGGGCCCGCGAGACGGACCTGCTGGCCCAGGCGCGGCGCGCGGGCCTCGAGCCCTGGCGGGACTCCGCCGGGCGCCTTCGCGGGTGGAAGTCCCTCCACCCCGGCGGCGGCTCGGCCGGCCGCGTCCTGGCCTTCCACGGCAACGCCGGGTGCGCGGTGCAGCGCTCCTATCTGGCCCGGGGGCTGCAAGCGCCCGCGGTAGCCGAAAGGTGGGACGTCTACCTCCTCGAATACCCGGGCTATGGGGCGAGGCCGGGTTCCCCCTCGGAGGCGGCCCTGGTGGACGCGGGGCTGGAGGCGCTGGACGCCCTGGGCGCCGAGGGGCGGCGCCGGACGATCCTGCTCGGGGAGTCCCTGGGGAGCGGCGTGAGGCCCGCTGCGCCGCCCTGCGGCCGGGCGCGGTGGACGGGCTCCTCCTGGTGACGCCCCTCACCTCGATGGTGGCGGTGGGCAAGGTGCACTACCCCTACCTGCCCGGGTTCCTGGTGCGGGACCGGCTGGACGCGGGGACGGCGCTGAAGGGGGCCCATGTTCCGCTCGCGGTGATGGTGGCGGAGCGGGACGAGGTCATCCCGGCCGCCCTGGGGCGCAGGCTCTTCACGGACCACGCGGGTCCGAAACGGCTCTGGACCGCGCCCGGCGCCGGGCACAACACGTGGGATCCCTCCCCGGGGAACCCGCTCTGGCGCGAGGCCTCCGCCTTCCTGCACGAAGCCGCCGGGGCGGCCGGACCCCTGTGACGCCCGGCACAACCGGGACGTCCCGCGGCCCTTGGTGACGATCCTCCCAGCCCGGGCACGCGATGCTGCGGAGGCAGGAGGACCGCCATGGCCATGGCTCCCGACCATCCGCTCGCCGCTTCCCCCGAAGGCGTCCAGCCTCCGCCGGACTGGCACGCCACCCACGCCGAGGCCGGTGCCCGGCTCCGGAAGCTGGCCCAGGCCCTCGCCGAGGGCGACTGGACCGGCGTGGACGCCGGCGCCCGCTGGATCTACGACGTGCTGCGCCCCCACAACGAGGCGGAGGAGCGCGAGCTCTTCCCGCTGCTGGAGGAGCTGGGCGCCGAGGCGCTGCACGCGCGGCTCTACGACGACCACCGGCAGATGTGGGAGATGACCCTGCAGCTCCTGGTGGACATCGCCGACGGCCACGTGAAGGACGCGAAGGTCACCACGCTGCTGGGCCAGCACCTGGTGGACCTCATCCAGGACCACATCGAGGCCGAGGAGCGCCTGATGCTGCCCCTGCTGCGGGGCAAGTCCCTCTACTGGGCGGAGGAGGACACCTCCGAGGGCTACCTCATCCTCGAGAAGAAGCTCATCGCGCCGGAGACCTGGTCCTTCGTGGTCCACGCGCCGATGGTGGCCCGGGGCCGCAAGCCCGGGCAGTTCTTTATGGTGGCGCCCTTCCCCGAGAGCGAGCGCATCCCCCTCACCCTGGCCGGCGGCGACGCCCGGCGGGGCTGGATCCGCTTCGTGATGGTGGAAGTGGGCGCGACGACGAAGGCCATGGGCCGCCTCAGCGCCGGCGACCGCCTCTACGCCGTGGCAGGGCCCATGGGCGAGCCCACGGAGCTGGTGGAGGAGGGGACCATCGTCCTCATGGCCGGGGGCTACGGCTCCGCCGCCATCCTGCCAGCCGCGGAGAAGCTCCACGCCCAGGGCCGGCGCGTGATCACCATCCTCGGCGGGCGCACCCACGAGCGGGTGCTGCTGGCCGAGGAGCTGGAGGCCGCCAGCACCGAGCTGCACATCACCACCGACGACGGGTCCTGGGGCCGCATGGGCCTGGTCACCGACGTCCTGAAGGACCTCATCGCGCGCGAGCCGATCGCCGAGGTGGTGGCCGTCGGTCCCATGCCCATGATGCGGGCGGTCTCGGAGCTGACGCGGCCCCACGGCATCTTCACGCTGGTGAGCCTGAACGCGCTGATGGTGGACGGCACGGGCATGTGCGGCGGCTGCCGGGTCTCCGTGGGCGGGGAGACCAAGTTCGCCTGCTTCGACGGCCCGGACTTCGACGGCCACAAGGTGGACTTCGACATGCTCCGCATGCGCCAGGACTGGTACAAGGGCGCGGAGAAGGACGCCTGCGCGCCGGAGGACTGCCGCATCGGCCGCCGCCCGGCCTCGGAGGCCTTCGACTACGATTCGCTCCTCAACGAGCCCGTGGCGGACCTGGACTGGCGGGAGCTGGAGCTCGGCAAGCTGAAGCCCAGCCAGAAGATGAAGATCCCCCGCCAGGAGATGGCCTGCCAGCCCCCGGAGATGCGCGTGTGCAACTTCGACGAGGTGAGCCTGGGGCTGAGCCCGGAGCAGGCGCGGCTGGAAGCGGCCCGTTGCCTCATGTGCAAGCAGCCCCACTGCATCGAGGGCTGCCCGGTGGGCATCGACATTCCGGCCTTCCTCCAGCGGATCGTGGACGGGTCGCCGGAGGGCGCGGCCCGCATCATCAAGGAGTCGTCCAGCCTGGGCTCCGTCTGTGGCCGGGTCTGCCCCCAGGAGAAGCAGTGCGAGATCAAGTGCGTGGTGGGCATCAAGGGGCTGCCGGTCTCCATCGGCCGCCTGGAGCGCTACGCCTGCGACTCGCTGCTCGGCTCCGAGGAACTGCCTCCGGTGGAAGCGGCCACGGGCCGGAAGGTCGCCGTGGTGGGCGCGGGCCCGGCGGGCCTGACGGTGGCCGGCGAGCTGGTGAAGAAGGGCCACGAGGTGACGGTCTACGACGCCCTCCACAAGCCCGGTGGCGTGCTGCTCTACGGCATCCCCGAGTTCCGGCTCCCGAACAGCATCGTGGACCAGGAGGTGGAGACCCTGCGCCGCCTCGGCGTGAAGTTCGTCCTGAACACCCTCATCGGCCGCAGCATGACCCTGGACGACCTGCGCCAGGAGAATGACGTGGTCTTCATCGGCACCGGCGCGGGCCTGCCGAAGATGATGGGCGTGCCCGGCGAGAACTTCAAAGGCGTGTACACGGCGAACGAATTCCTCACCCGCATCAACCTCATGCGCGCGGACCTCTTCCCCGACCACACCACGCCCGTCACCGTCGGGAAGAACGTCATCATCGTGGGCTGCGGCAACACGGCCATGGACGCCGCCCGCGCCGCCCGGCGCATGGGCGCGGAGCACGTCCACGTGGTGTACCGCCGCACCATCAAGGAGTCCACCGCCCGCAAGGAGGAGCTGGAGCACGCCGAGGAGGAGGGCGTGCAGTTCCACTGGCTCACCACGCCGGTGCAGCTCCTGGGCAACGAGAAGGGCTGGCTGGAGAACGCCCAGTGCGCGGTCATGGAGCTCACCGAGCCCGGCCCCGACGGCCGGCGCGGCGTGCGCATGACCGACGAGCGCGTCACCATCCCCTGCGACACGCTCGTGGTGGCGCTGGGCTTCGACGTGAACCCGCTGATCGCCCGCACCGAGCAGGGCCTGCGCACGCTGAAGGGCGGCGTGGTGGTGGTGGACGAGGCCACCGGCGAGACGACCGTGCCCGGCGTCTACGCCGGCGGCGACGTCATCACCGGCGGCGCGACGGTGATCCTGGCCATGGGGCAGGGGCGGCGAGCCGCCGCGGCGATGCACGCGCGGCTGGCGGGGGTGGGAGAGGAAGCCTAGGCCTCATCCCACACGGATGTCGCCCTCCTCAAGGTCCAGGCATCACGGCTGTGCCTTGGGGATGATCCAGGCAAGAAACCTGGGCCTTGGGGGTGGCATTTCATGCGGCACCTCGATCAACGAGTGCCGCGCTTTATGGCCCTCTTCGATCGATGTGCGGGCAAGCGAGAGCGCGCCAGGTTGGGTCGGGGGGGAGTGGCCGGGATGGAGGTCCCGTCCATCGAAGGTCAACGTCAACTTCGCATCACCCGTCCTCCAGACGCCCCCGCCTGCTGGAGGATCGAAGGTCACATTCTCCGGCCTGCCGCCCTTCGGTTGGCGGCACCTCGATCGGATGCACTCCGCACAGGGCGCGGAGTGCATCCGATCGAGGCGCTCTAAGAAAGTCAACTTCCAGGTCAACTTGAACGTCAACGGCAAGTGCGTTACCACCTCGCGTCGGACGGTCACGCCTACCGGTTCGCGAGCTCCCGGTTCGCGAGCTCCCGGTTGATCCTGCCCACCAGCCCCGGCCCCTCGAAGATCAGGGCGCTGTAGACCTGCGCAAGTGCCGCCCCGTCGTCCAGGGCCTCCTTCACCTCCGCGCCGCTGCCGAGCCCGCCGCAGGCGACGAGGGGAAGTCTCCCGGCGAGTCTGGCGAGCACGCGCTTCCGGACCAGCCTCGCCTTGTCGTGCAGGCCGCGCCCGCTGAGTCCGCCGGCACCCCAGGCTTCCACCCTGGCGCGGTTCGCCTCGGACACGATGCCGCGGTCGAGGGTCGTGTTGGTGGCGATGAGGCCGTCGATGCCGCTGCTCGCCGCCACGTCCACGGCGGCGTCCAGGTCCTCGGGGGCGAGGTCGGGGGCGAGCTTCAGGAGCAGGGGCTGGCGCTCGAGGGCCATGTCCCTGCGCAGGTCAAGCAGCCCCGCCAGCAGGGGCTTGAGGGCCTCCGGGGCCTGGAGGTTCCGCAGCCCTGGCGTGTTGGGGCTGCTGATGTTGATCGCGACGTAGTCCACCTCGGGGGCGATGAGGCGGTAGGCGGCGCGATAGTCGTCCAGGGCGCCCTCCTCGGGGGTCTCCTTGTTCTTGCCGAGGTTTCCCCCGACCAGCAGTCCCCGCGGCCGGTCCTTCAGGCGGGCAGCGACCACCTCCGCCCCCTCGCTGTTGAAGCCCATCCGGTTGAGGATCAGGCCCTCCTCCGGGAGCCGGAACAAGCGGGGCTTGGGATTGCCCGGCTGGGGTCTCGGCGTCACCGTGCCGATCTCGACGTGGCCGAAGCCCAGCGCCTTCCAGAGAGGCAGCAGCCGCGCGCCCTTGTCGAGGCCGGCGGCGAGGCCCAGGGGGGTGGGAAAGCGCAGGCCGAAGACCGCGCGGGCGAGGGTGGGCTCGAAGGCCGGCGCGTCGAGGCCCGGCCAGTCGCAGAGCCGCGCGCCCAGCGCGAAGGCCAGGTCGTGGGCCTTCTCGGGGGCCAGGCGGAAGATGAGCGGCCGGGCGGCCCGGTAGAGGGCGTCCAGCAGCATGGCTAGGGCTGCGCCTTCACCGTCACCGTGGCCTCGGCGAAGACCCCCGGGAAGTCCTCCCGCTCGGCGCGGACGTGGAAGACGCCCTCCAGGCCGGGCGCGGTGTAGAGGCCCGTGCGGGTGATGGTGCCGCCCTTGTCGCCCTCCACCACGCTCCACTTCACCGGCTGGCGCGGGTAGCGGGGCCCGTCGGGCTCGTAGTTGATGCTGGCGCTGAAGGAGACGGTGGCGCCCGGGGCGACCTTTGGGGCCTTGGGCGTGATCTTCAGCACCGGCTGGAACTTGCCGCGGGGGGTCTGGCAGGCGCTGGGCATGGCGAGTCCGAGGACGAGGACGGGGAGGACGAGGGAGAGGCGCATCAGACACCCGCCATTTCGATCACGGCATCCTTCACGAGGGGCGGCTCGGTCTTCGCCTGCACCTCCTCGATGCTGACGCCCGGGGCGACCTCCACGAGCCTCAAGCCCTCCCGGCCCGGCACCACGTCGATGACCGCCAGCTCGGTGATGATGCGGTCCACGCAGCGCTGGCCCGTGAAGGGCAGGCTGCAGCGGCGGAGGATCTTGAAGTCGCCGTTCTTCGCGGTGTGCTCCATCACCACCACCACGCGCTTGGCGGCGGCGACGAGGTCCATGGCGCCCCCCATGCCCTTCACCATCTTCCCGGGGATCATCCAGTTGGCGAGGTTGCCCTCCATGTCCACCTGCATGGCGCCGAGGATGCTGAGGTCGATCTTGCCGCCGCGGATCATGGCGAAGCTGTCGGCGCTGCTGAAGAAGCTCGCCCCCGGCGCCGTGGTGACGGTCTGCTTGCCGGCGTTGATGAGGTCCGCGTCCACTTCGTCGGCGGTGGGGAAGGGCCCCATGCCCAGCAGGCCGTTCTCGCTCTGGAGCACCACGTCCATCCCTTCCGGGATCGCGCCCGCCACCAGGGTCGGGATGCCGATGCCGAGGTTCACGTAGAACCCGTCCCGGAGCTCCTGGGCGGCGCGGCGGACGAGCTGGTCGCGGGAAAGGGCCATGCGTTCCTCGACGGTGCGGATGCTGGCCCAGCCTAGCACGGGGCCCGGGACGCGCGGTCTGCGCCGGTCCGCGGACGCGGATCTCCGGGAACTCCCCGGCCATCCGCGTCATCGTGGGGGCATGCGCCCCTCCGCCCCCGCCTTCCTCCTCGCCTGCCTGACCGCCCCCGCGGGCCTGGCGGCCCAGGAGGGCGCGGCCTGGACCGCCAAGCTGGGCGGCGGGCGGGCCATGCTCCTGCTGGTGGATCTCAACCCCGGCTGGGCGAACCGCATGCTGGATCCCGCCCTGGAGGACGTGGCCTACGAGCTGGCCTTCGAGAACGTGGCCTCCTCGGATCCGGTGGCGCAGCGCCTCGGGCTCGCGGGTCCGGCGGCCTACCTGCTCAACGAGGCGGGGCAGGTGCTGGGAAGCTGGCGGAGCGGTCCGCCCTCGGACATCCGGGCGGCCTTCGCCGAGGCGGGCTGGCGCACCCGGGCGGAGAACCTGCAGGCGGCCCTCCGCACCCGGCCGGACCGCATCGACCTCCGGTGGAGCCTCGCGGCCGAGTACTGGCGCCGGGTCCCCCGGCGCTTCGCCCTGAAGGACCTGGAAGCCCTGGCCGACGCCCTGGACGGTCTGCTGCGCACGGGCGCCTGGGCCGGGGGCGACGTGCCGAGGCTGGCGGTCTTCCCGGCGCCCAAGCGCGCGGGAAGCGAGGCCCCGGCCTTCGGCAACAGCCTCACGGAGCTGGCCCGGGCCCGGTTCGAGGACGTGCGGGAGACCCTCCAGCGGGATCCCCGGAATCCCGCCGCCTGGATGCTGGCGGCCCAGCTCGCCGCGTGGCATCCCGACACGGAGCCCCGCCTCGCGGCCCTGGTCAAGGACCTGGAGCCCCCGCCCCTGGGCTTCGAGGCCGCCCTGGAGTGGCCGACCCCCGAGGCCCTCGGCCTCGCCGAGCAGCAGCTGCGGCGGCTGGACGACTGGCGGGGCCTGGAGGCCTACGCCGAGGAGCGGGTGGGTTTCCTCAAGGACCGGGCCCTGGCCCTGGCGCCCGAGTGGCCGAGCCAGTGGCTGGCCCGCCTCTCCCCGCCGCCCCCCCAGCCGAAGGTGACCCTGGGCTTCGCCATCGCCGCTTCCCGGGGCTTCGGCCGCTGGCTCACCCTCCAGCTGGAGGCCCAGCTCCGCCTGGGCCGCGCGGGCGCGGCCGTGACCACCGCCTCCGCCCTGGTGCGGGACGGGGACGCCGCCTCCCGCACCGCCGCCCTGAGTCTGGCCCGGACCTTCAAGGCCGAAGCCGTCGTCCGGGTGCTGGAGTCCCCCCAGGAATAGCCCCAGGGGGGGCCGGCCTCAGGTCCTCGGGGCCTTGCTCCGCGCCTTGGCGCCCGCCCGGGGCTTCGAGTGCCTGGGTCGGGCCGCCTTCGGGGCGGACCGGGCCTTCGGCGCGGGCTTGGCCTTCGCAGGAACCGGGGACTTCCCCTCCGCGAGGACTTCCACCTTCTCCAGGCGGGCGTTCAGCTCCAGGGCGTCCAGCAGGGGCAGGGCCCGCTCCGGGTCCTCCACCTCGCCCAGGCGCGTGTACCTCCCCGTGAGGTGGGGGGTGGCGTTGGTGGTGATGAAGAACTGGGAGCCGCCGGTGTCCTTGCCCGAGAGGGCCATGCCCACGCTGCCGGGGCCGTACCAGTCGAGGCTGTTCTCGCAGCGCACGGCGTAGCCGGGGCCGCCGTCCATGGTGCTGAGCGGCGAGCCCATCTGCACCACGAAGTCCGGCACCACCCGGGGCACGAGCTGGCCGTCGAAGTAGCCCTTCCGGGCGAGGCGCGCGAGGTTGGCCACGTTGATGGGCGCCACGGTGGGATCCAGGCGCATCACCAGGCTCCGACCGCCCTCGTAGGTGACGCGGAGGCGCACCGGGCCGCCCTTCTCGGCGAGGGCTTCGGCCTCGGCGCGCAGGGCGGCGTCCGCGGGCGCGTCCTTCGGCGCCGCGGGCCAGGGCAGGTCGGGGTCGAAGGCCCTGAGGGCCTTCCAGGCCTCGTAGCGGCGGATCCAGGCGGGGTGCTGGAGGCTGGGCTTCAGGAGCGCGGCCTGCACTTCGGGCGGGGTGCCCCAGCGCTTGAAGCACGCGACGAGGGCCTGGAAGGCGTCGATCTCGGGATCGTTCCAGACCAGCTTGAGGAATTCCGTGAGCCTGCCGGGGAGTCGCGGACAGTCTTCCAGGGCGGCGGCGCGGGCCACCGGGTCCTTCCCCATCAGGAGCCGCTCCCGCAGGCCGTCGGCCTCGTCGGGGGAGAGCCTCCTCAGGGAGGGGAGCAGGGCGCCGAGGAGGCGCGGGTCCCTCTCGCGCTCGGCGAGCTTCGAAGCCCAGGCGATGGCGTCCACCTGGCTGGTGAACTTGCCCAGGGCTCCCACCGCCGCGAGGCGCCAGGCCAGGGGCAGGTCGTCCAGGCCCTCCAGCGAGGCCTGGAGCACCGGCCAGGCGGTGAGCGGAGCCTTTTCCGGGAGGCCCTCGAACCAGCGCTGCATGAGGCAGGTCAGGGCGGCCTCCGAGGGCACCTCGTCCTTCAGGCCGATGACCTGCAGGTGCTTCGCGGGGGCCTCCAGGAAGGCCTCGGCGCCGGGGCGGGCCTGGCGCTGCTCCGGTGTGGCGCGGTTCCACGCGTCCATCATGGCCAGCACGGCCCCGGGCGTCGGCGGCAGCGGGTCCAGCAGCACCTTCTCCACGCCGGCCAGCACCAGCCGGAGCTGGGCCGAGGCGATGCGGACCTCGTCGATCTTCCCCGCCTCGGCCAGGCCGTTGAGGAAGACCCGCAGGCTCGGCGGCGCCGGGGAGCCGTTGATGCGGGCGGTGGCGACGGCGTGTTCCAGGTGCAGCGCGGCGGGCCAGGCCTTCGCGTCCTCCGCGGCGAGCCCTTCGAGGGCCAGGAAGGCCTGCCGCGACTTGAGCCGGTTGAGGAAGTGCAGGGCCGTGAAGCGCTCCTGGGGCGTGCGGGCCTCCTTCGCCTTCGCCACCCAGGCCTCCTCCGTGGGCTTGTCCAGCTCCGGGGGGAGCAGGTCCGGGCAGCCCGGCGCGCCGATGCGCTTGAGGGTCCGCACGAAGCGCGCCTCGTCCGCCTCGCTGAAGAGGTCGCGGTCCTCCGGGGCGACCTCGGGCGCCTGGCGGGCCCACTCGGCGCGCACCGCGTCCGCCGGCGCGAAGCGCGGGCGCGGGACCGGCTCCTGCGCCGGCAGCCGGACGGCCAGGGCCACCAGGGCGCAGACGGCGAGTTTCTGGAAGGATGGGACGGAAGGAGTCATCGGTGGCCTATGGCAGCGGGGAGCGGACGGGAAGCGTCATTCTAGGCGAGAACCTGCGCCCGGGCGCCGCGCGCGAGGTCTGGGTGCGCTTCCCGCGCCAGCTCGGCGACGTGATCTTCAGCCTCCCCTTCTTCGGGACCCTCCAGGCGCGGTGGAATGCGGTGGCGCGGGAGCGGGGCGCCGAGCTGCGGTGGATCGCCGTGGGCCACGCCATCGGGGCGGCGCTCTTCAGCGAGGCCCGGGAGGACTTCATCGCCCGCACCGTCATCGAGAAGGGCGGGGAGGGCAAGCCCGAGCCCCTGGCCCTGCGCAAGGCCTGGAAGGCCGAGGCGCCCGTGGCGGTCATCAACCTCAGCCAGAGCGTGCGCCTGGCCCTCGCCGCGCGCATGGCCGGCGTGCCCATCCGCGCGGGCATCGCCGACAACCGCCTGCGGCTGCTCTACACGCACCCCTTCCGCTACCGGGACCTGGACGTCCACTGCGCCCGGCGCTTCGCGCCGCTGCTGGCCCTCCTCACCGGGGACGACCGCCTCGACTGGATGCGCCTGGGGCCGCACAACCTCGGCGGCGCCTCGGGCCTGGACCTGCTGCGGTCCTCGGGATGGGACGGCCGGCCCTTCGTCGGCCTCGCCTTCGGCACCCGCGGGGACAGCAAGCGCTGGCGCCCCGAGGCCGAGCTCTGGCCCGACCTCGCCCGCCGCATCCTGGCCCAGGGCCTGGCGGCGGTCTGGCTGGGCGGCCCCGACGAGCGGGAGCTGGGCGCGCGGCTGGCGGACCTGGCGCCGGGCAGCCTGGACCTCTGCGGCCGCACTTCGCTGCCCCAGTCCACGGCCATCCAGGCCGCCGCCTACGGCACCGTGGCCGTGGACACGGGCCTCGCCCACACCGGCGCCGCCACGGGCCGGCCCCTGGTGTGCATCAACGTCCACAGCTACGAGCACCTGGTGGCGCCCCAGGGGCCCCACGCGGCGCTGCTGCGTCCCCCGGAAGTGGCGATGGATCCCGCCGAGCGGGACCTGGGCCCGGACCTGCGGGGCGACCGCGTGACGCCGGCCCGGGTCCTCAACACCCTCCACCTGCTGGCCCGGGAGGCGGCGGGGCGGGACCTGGAGCCCTGGCGGCCGTGAGCGCGGCCATTCCCGAAGGCGCGGTGTGGGCGCGGCTGCCGCGCTTCATCGGCGACGCCGTGATGATCGCCCAGGCCCTGGAGCCCCTGCGCCGCGCGGGGAAGCCTCTCGTGGCCTGGGGGCCCGCCTTCGTCTGCGAACTCTTCGAAGGCGGCAACGCCTTCACGGCCGTGTCGCCGGATCCGCCGAGGAAGCCCGGGAGCTGGGCCACGGCGAAGCTGCTGAAGGCCCACCGGGCCGCGGCGGTGGTGAACTTCCCCCGCAGCCAGCGGGCCCTGTCGGGCGCGCTGCTAGCGCGGGTGGCGGTGCGCGCGGGCTGGCGCGAAGGCGGCGGCGCCCTGCTGGCCACCCACGCGCTGCCCTTCAAGGCCGCGCCGGGCCACCAGGTGGAGCGCTACCGGGCCCTGCTGGCGAAGGCTTTCCCCGGGCTCGAGGCCTGCGAGCCGGCGCCCTTCACGCCGCGGGCGGAGGCGGAGGCGGAGGCGGAGCGGCTGCTGGCGGAGGCCGGCGTGAGCGCGCCCTTCGTCGCCCTCGCCCTGGGTGCCATGAGCTGGAACAAGCGGCTGGGCACGAAGGCCTGGATCGAGGTTGCCGACGCGCTGCGGACGCGCGGGCTGGGCGCGGTGCTGCTGGGCGCCGGCGCCGAGGACGAGGCCCAGGCCGCCGAGATCCTGAAGGCCCGGCCGGGACTCCCGAGCCTCGTGGGCCGCGCGCCCCTGTCGGTCGGCGCGGCCATCCTGCGACAGGCCCGCGCCGTGCTGGCCAACGACTCGGCCCTGGCCCACCTTGCCGCCGCCGTGGGCACGCCGGTGGTGGTCGCCTACGGACCCACGGACCCGGGGGTGACGCGGCCCTGGACCGATCGCGCCATGGTGGTGCGCCGGGACGACCTGCCCTGCATCGGCTGCATGGCCCACGGCTGCGCGGTGGAGGGACGGCCCTGCCTTGGGGGGCTGGACGCCGCCCGGCTGCTGGCGGCCCTCGACGCCTTCCTCGGAGCGGAGTCCCCATGAACGACGATCCCGAAGCCCAGGGCTGGCGCCCGCTCGCGGACTACGGCAGCCTCTCCGCCGCCGAAGTGGACGCCGCCTACCTGCGGAGCGAGGGCCTTGCCGCCCGGGTCTGGAACGTCGCGGCCCTGCCCACGGACGCCGGCGGCTACCGCGTGGTGGTGGAGGCGCAAGAACTGGAGAAGGCCCGGTGGCTCCTCAAATTCCCGCCGGTGGGCGAAGCGGAGCTGGAGGCTCTGGCGACGGGGAAGCTGCCGGAGGCGTCCGGGCCGGACGAGACTGCGGGAAGCTAGAGCCCCAGCTCCTGCCGCATCCAGGCCACGGTGCGCGCGAGCCCCTCGTCCAGGCGCACCTGGGCCTCCCACCCGAAGCGCTCCCGGGCGCGGCTCGTGTCGAGCTGGCGCTTGGGCTGGCCGTCGGGGTAGGCGGGGTTGAAGGTGAGCTCGCCCTCGAAGCCGGTCAGGGCGCGGATCTTCAGGGCCAGGTCGCGGATGGTGATCTCCTCGCCGGTGCCCAGGTTCACGGGATCCGTGTCCTCGTACTTCGCCATGCCCTCGGCGATGCCCCGGGCGGCGTCTTCGACATAGAGGAACTCCCGGCTCGCGGCGCCGGTGCCCCACAGCTCGACGGAAGGCAGGCCCTTCGCCTTCGCCTCGAGGAACTTCCGGGTGAGCGCCGGGATCACGTGGTTGGTCTCCAGGTCCAGGTGGTCGCCGGGACCGTAGAGGTTCACCGGGATGAGGAAGACCCCCCGGGTGCCGTACTCCTGCCGGTAGGCCTGCATCTGCACCAGCAGCGCCTTCTTCGCGACGCCGTAGGGGGCGTTGGTCTCCTCCGGGTACCCGTTCCACAGGTCGTCCTCGTGGAAGGGCACCGGGCAGAACTTCGGGTAGGCGCAGACGGTGCCGAGCACCAGCAGCTTCTCGATGTCCTGGGTGCGGCAGGCCTCGATGAGGTGGAGGCCCATGGCCATGTTGGCGAAGAAGAAGGAGCCGGGATGGGCGCGGTTGGCGCCGATGCCGCCCACGCGGGCCGCCAGGTGCACCACGCCGTCGGGGCGCGCGGCCCGCAGGAAGCGCGCGGCGGCGCCGGGATCCAGGAGGTCCACCTCCGAACTGCGGGTGGCGATCACCGTCGCGCCCCGGCGCTGGAGTTCCGCCACCACGGCCCGGCCCAGGAAGCCGTGGCCGCCGGTGACCCAGATCGTGCGGTCCTCGAGGGGGAAGGTCGCGGGGAAGCGGTCGGACGGGCTCACCGGTAGCCCCCGCGCGGGGCCTCGTGGTGCCCCGCCTCCCGCAGCACCTTTTCCCGTTCGGCCAGGCGCAGGTCGGACGCCACCATCATGCGGGCGAGCTGCTCCACCGAGGTGGCCGGCGTCCAGCCGAGGACGCGCTGGGCCTTGGCGGGATCGCCCTCCAGGTGGTCCACCTCGGCGGGGCGGAAGTAGCGGGGGTCGATCTCGACGTGCCGGTGCCAGTCCAGGTCCAGCTCGGCGAAGACCAGGTCCAGGAACTGCCGGATGGAGATGGAGACGCCGGTGGCCACCACGTAGTCGTCCGGCGCGTCCTGCTGGAGCATGCGCCACATGGCCTCCACGTAGTCGCCGGCGAAGCCCCAGTCCCGCTTCGCGTCCAGGTTGCCCAGGTAGAGCTTGTCCTGGAGCCCCAGCTTGATGCGCGTGGCGGCGCGGGTGATCTTGCGGGTCACGAAGGTCTCGCCCCGGCGGGGGCTCTCGTGGTTGAAGAGGATGCCATTGCAGGCGAAGAGGCCGTAGCTCTCCCGGTGGTTCACCACCTGGTAGTGGCCATAGACCTTGGCCACGGCGTAGGGCGAGCGGGGTTCGAAGCGGGTGCCCTCGTGCTGGCGCGGCCTGGCGGAGCCGAACATCTCCGAGCTGCCGGCCTGGTAGAGGCGGGCCTGCTTGCCCGAGGCGTTCTGCCAGGTGCGCACGCACTCGAGCAGCCGCAGCACGCCCAGGGCCACCACGTCGGCGGTGTACTCGGGCTGGTCGAAGCTCACCTTGACGTGGCTCTGGGCGCCCAGGTTGTAGATCTCGTCGGGGTTCACCTCGTCCAGCAGGCGGCGCAGGCCGCCGCCGTCGCTGAGGTCCCCGTAGTGGAGGTGCAGCTTCGGGTGCTGGTGGGGATCCACGTAGAGGTGGTCGATGCGCTCGGTGTTGAAGTTCGACGCGCGGCGGATGACGCCGTGGACCTCGTAGTCCTTGGCCAGGAGCAGCTCGGCGAGGTAGCTGCCGTCCTGGCCGGTGATGCCGGTGATGAGGGCGACACGGTGGGTCAAGGCGGCTCCCGCGGAGAAGGTCCAGGATGCCACGGCGAAGGCGGCGGCGAAGTGCGTCAAGATGGGCCCATGGCCCGGCTCCGGCGGCTCATCCTCAACTTCGCGTCCATGGACCCGCTCCAGGTCGGCGGCGCCGCGCGCCTCGCCCAGTGCCTGGCCCGGCATCTTTCCGCGACCGCCCCCCCCGGCGCCGAATGCCTCGCGGTACTAGGGCACCGCACCTGGGCGGAGAGCTTCCCCCTGGAGGGTCCCTTCCGCCAGCTCGACGGCACCGGCCTCTCGAAGCCCGCCCTGGGCTGGGCGGTGGAGCAGGCCTTCGGGGCGCCGGCCCCGGGCCGCCGCCTGGCGGTGCTGGCCGGCCGCCTCGCGCGCCGCGCGCACCGCTTTCCGGACGCGTGGTCCCGGGACACGGTGGTGCACGTGCCGACCCAGACCATCCACCCGCTCCCGCCGCGACACTGGAACCTGCCCTACGCCATGAACCTGGCGGACATCCAGCACGAGCACTTCCCCCAGTTCTTCTCGCCGAAGGACCTCCGCAAGCGGCGCGCGCGCTTCCTGGCCTCCGCCCAGGCCGCCGCCGCGGTCTTCGTGGCGGACGCGTGGACGAAGCGGGACATCCTCGCCCACCTGCCCCTGGACCCCGACCGCGTCCACGCGGTGCCCCTGGCGCCCACGTGGGATCCGTCGGAGGTGCCCGGGGAGGCCGCCGCGCGGGCCCTCGTGGCCGCCGAGGGGCTGCCGGCGCGCTTCGCCTTCTACCCCGCCCAGACCTGGGCGCACAAGAACCATGCGCGGCTCTTCGAGGCCCTGGCGCTGCTCCGGAGCCGGGGCCGGGAGGTGCCCCTCCTCTGCACGGGGCAGACGAACGAGCACTTCCCGGCGCTCGAGGCGAAGCTCCGCGAGCTGGGCCTGGAATCCCAGGTGCGCTTCCTCGGCCTCGTGCCGGAGACCCTGGTGAAGGCCCTCTACCGGGCCTGCGCCCTGGTGGTGGTGCCCACCCTCTTCGAGGGCGGCCCGGGCATCCCGGTGCTGGAGGCCCTGGCCCTGGGCCGCCCGCTGGCGGCCTCCACGGTCTGCGGCATCCCCGAGGCCGTCGGCGACGCCGGCCTCCTCTTCGACCCCCTCGACCCCGCCGCCATGGCCGCGGCGGTGGAGAAGCTGTGGACCGACCCGGCCTTCGCCGAGGAGCTGGGCGCCCGGGGCGCCGCGCGGATGGCGCCGCGGAGCTGGGAGCGCACGGCCCGCGCCTACCACGCGGTCTACGAGTCCGTGCTGGAACGGGCGGGCGGAGGATCCGAGCCCATGGGCTAAGCTGGAAGGTTCATGACCTTCTCCCTGCTCATGCCTTCCTACAACCAGGCCCGTTACATCGGCGAGGCGGTGGACAGCGTCCTCGCCCAGACCGACCCGGACTGGGAGCTGCTGATCCTGGACAACAGCAGCGACGGCACGCCCGGGGTGATGGCGCGCTATACCGACCCGCGCATCCGGTTCACCCACATCCCCGAGCGGATGGACGTGGGCACCTGCCTCAATCGCATGCTCGCGGAGGCCAAGGGGCCCTTCTTCGCGTACCTCCACACCGACAACCGGCTCCTGCCCTGCTTCGTGGCGGAGCACCGGAAGGCCCTCCAGGCCCACCCCGGCGCCCTGGCGGTCTGCGACTACTGGGAGATCACCGAGGAGGGTTGCCGCCGGAAGCTGCGCCGCCGGCCGGAGCCCTTCCCCCTGGCGCGGCTCTTCAGCACCGACACCCTTGGCGTGCCCTTCGCCGCCAGCCTCGACCTCGCGCGCAAGGTCGGGGGCTTCTCCACCGACGACCTCGCCGACGACGTGCTCTTCGTCCTGAAGGCCGATGCCCACGGCCCCCGGGTGCATCTCCACCGTCCCCAGATGGAGTATCGGACGCACCCCGCCTCCCGCTTCCTCCAGGGCGGCCTCGACCGGGTGCAGCAGGCCATCCATCGCTCCGTGCTGCAGGCGGCGCGGGAGCGCCCGGCCGGGCTCCCCGATCCCTTCGCGGGCGGGCTGGACCATGCGCGCCGGCACGTGGCCGTGGCCTCCCGCATGGCCCGCATCCGCTGCGAGCGCCACCTCGCCGGCCTGGGCGGCGTGGACCCCGTCTGGATCAGCGGCACCGGCCCCGGCTCCTTCTGGATGGCCTGGGCCTGCGGCGAACTCCACCGCGCCGTGGCCGGCTTCGTAGACGCCACCGCCATCGGCGCCGAGAACCGCCTCCTGGGCCTCCCCATCCGGGACGAGCCGCCCCACGGCGCGCGGGTCCTCTACCCGCGCTCCAAGGGCCGCACCGGCGCCTCCCAGGCCCTCCGGTGGATGGTGAAGGGGCTGCCGCCCCTCGACCACAAGCTCAAGCGCCTGCCTGGCGACGTCATGTCGGGTCTCCTCTGCCCCTTCCAGCTCCGGGATCCCGACGCCCAGGAGGTGTGGATCGCCGGGGAAGGGGCCCTGGCGGCCTATCTGGCCTATGGCGCGGAGCGCCTCGGCGGGGTGAGGGTGGCCGGCTTCGTTGGCGGGGACTCGCCCTGGCCGGCCCTGCCGGGCCGGACGGCCGCGCCCGGGGGGGCTGCGGTGTGGACGCTGTGAGGGCCGGGTCCGGGACCGCCGGCGGCGGGCCGGAGGCCTTTCCGCCGCTGCCCGAGGCGCCGCTGGTGTCCATCGTGATCTGCACCTACAACCGCAGGGAGGACCTGCGGCGCGGCCTGGACGCGCTGGCCTCCCTCACCTACCCGAACAGGGAGGTCATCGTCGTGGACAACCGCTCCACCGACGGCACCGCCGAGCTCCTGGCGGGCTATCCGGTGCGGCGCGTCCTCGAAGAGCGGCAGGGCGTCTCCCACGCCCGCAACGCCGGCATCGAGGCCACGAAGGGCGACTGGCTGCTCTACTTCGACGACGACGCCTCGGTGGAGACGCCCGACCTCATCGAACGCATGCTCGCCACCTCCCGCCTGGATCCCCGCATCGGCATGGTGGGCTGCCGCATCCAGGCGGTGCAGGTGGGCGAGGGGGATCCCCACCTCGCCGCGATGTTCCTCGACACCAACGGCCAGGACCTGGGCCCCGAGGACCGGGTGTTCCCCGAGCATCCCTGCCTCATCGGCGCCTGCCTCATGTACCGCATGGACGCCCTCGGGGACATCCGCTGCCGGCCCGAGCTGGGCCGCCGGGGCCGCTTCCCCCTGGGCCGCGAGGAGCTGGACATCTCCGAGCGCATCCACGCCAAGGGCTGGGCTTCGGCCTACTGCGCCACGGCGCGCGTGAAGCACTGGATCCGCGGCAGCCGCTTCACCTGGTCCTGGGTGCTGAAGCACCAGTTCGCCGAGGGCCTGAGCGAGTTCATGGAGCAGGGCTGGGGCCTCTGGCGGCGCCGCTGGCACAAGCCCTTCACCGAGGCCCTCGCGGTGGCCTTCGCGGCCCTCACCTTCCGCGCCGCCCGCCGGCGGGAACGCACCGTGCGCCTCGCCCGGGCCGCGGGCATCGCCTGGGGGCCCGTCTTCCAGCGCCTGAACCCGGCGGACTGACCTTCCCTCCAGCCTGAGGCTCTCCCCATGCTCTTCGACTCCCCCAGCACCTTCGGCCGCGCCTTCCGCATCCTCACCTTCGGGGAGAGCCACGGCGCCGCGGTGGGCGTGGTGATCGACGGCGTGAAGCCGGGGCTCCCCTTCGACCTGGAGGCCATCCAGAAGGAGCTGGACCGCCGCCGCCCGGGCCAGTCGGACCTGGTGACGCCGCGCAACGAGGCGGACCGCGTGCAGGTGCTGAGCGGTGTCTTCGAGGGGAGGACCACGGGCCACCCCATCGCCCTGGCGGTCTTCAACGAGAACCAGAAGAGCTCGGACTACAAGGCCATCGCGGAGCTGTTCCGCCCCGGCCACGCGGACCTCACCTTCGACCGCAAGTACGGCATCCGGGATCCCCGGGGCGGCGGCCGCAGCAGCGGGCGGGAGACCCTCGCCCGCGTCGCCGCCGGCGCCTGGGCGAAGCAGCAGCTCGCGGCACTCGGCGTCACCATCCGCGGCTTCAACCGGGAGATCGCGGGCATCGAAGGGCGGACGGTGGACTGGGGCTTCGTGGAGAAGAACCCGCTGCGGGTCGCGGATCCCGAGGCCTTCGAGGCCCAGAAGCGGGCCGTGGAGGCGGCCCGGGCCCAGGGCGACAGCGTGGGCGGCGTGGCGGAGGTCTGGATCGAGGGCCTGCCCGTGGGCCTCGGCGACCCCACCTTCGCCAAGCTGGACGCCCTGCTGGCCTACGCGGCCATGTCCATCGGCGCCGTGAAGGGCGTGGAGCTGGGCGCGGGCTTTGCCTCGGCGCGGGTCCGGGGCAGCGAGAACAACGATCCCCTCAGCCCCGAGGGCCCGCTCAAGAACGACGCCGGGGGCACGCTCGGCGGCATCAGCACCGGCGCGCCGGTGGTGCTGCGCGCCGCGGTGAAGCCCACCAGCTCCATCGCCCACGCCCAGAAGACCATCACGAAGGCCGGCGAGGCCGCGGAGATCAGCACGAAGGGCCGCCACGACCCCTGCATCGCGCCCCGCATCGTGCCCGTGCTGGAGGCGATGGCCGCGCTGGTGGTGTACGACGCGTGGCTCACCCAGCAGGATCTGCGGGAGGGCAGTGTCCAGGAAGCCGAAGCCTGGGACTGGGAAAAGATCACAAGCCTTTTGGCGAAGGTCACAGGTTCCCCGGAAGCCTAGGTCCGGCGCCCCTTCGCGGGCTAGACTGTGTCTCAGGCTGGACTGCAGGGTCCCGCCGCCGCTGGAACCCCATGGAACCCGTGATTCTCAGCTACAACGCCGCCGCCCACGGCCTCGACGAGGTGGCGAGGCATGTGGTGGCCGACCACCTTCCCGCGCGGCTCGCGGCCTGGAAGCAGGCCAGCCAGGCCCGGGAGCTGGTCTACGTGGCCACCTGCCAGCGGGTCATGTGGCTCGTGTGGGGCGGCAAACCCGAGGACCTCGGCGAGCTGGAGGCCCAGCGCCTCGAGGGCGAGGCCGCCTGGCGCCACCTGCTGGACGTGGCCACGGGCCTGGAGAGCGCCAACCTCGGCGACCGGGAAGTGCCCGGCCAGATGCGCGACGCCCTGGAGGTGGCCCGCCAGACCGGCGCCGCCGATGGCGAGGCCCTGGCGGTCTTCGAGGACGTCATCCGCGAGGCCCAGCGCCTGCGCTCCCGGGTGGGCCTGGCGGACGGCACCGTGAGCGTGGCCACCGCCGCCCTGCGGCACCTTTCCGAGGCCCTGGAGCCCGGCACGAAGGTGGCGGTGGTGGGCGTGGGCCCCATGAGCCAGTACCTGGCGGAACGCCTGCCTGAACGCGGCTTCCCGGTCACGGTGGTGAACCGCACCGAGGCCAAGGCGCGGGGCCTGGCCGAGCCCCTGGGCCTGCCCGTGGAGCCCCTCGAGGACCTGCGCCGGGATCCCAACGGCTTCGGCGCCATCGTCACCGCCACCAGCGCGCCGGAGCCCATCTTCACCTTCGAGGCCTGGAGGGGCCTGCCCAAGCGGGCCCACCTGCGCCTGCTGGACCTGGCCCTGCCCCCGGACAGCGAGCCGGCGCTGGAGCGCATCCCCTGGGTGCAGCGGGTGGACCTGCCGGTCTTCCTGGAGGCCACCGCCACCACCAAGGCCCAGCGAGCCGAGGCCGCCGCGAAGGCCGAGCCCCATCTCCTCGCCGCCGTCGCGCGCCTGCGCAAGCGCGCCGAGGAGCGCGCCCACAAGCGGGACCGGGAGCTGGCCTCCACCCGCCTGGAGGAGGCCTGGGAACTGCTCGTGCAGGAGGCCCTGGGGGAGCTGGACGAGACCCAGCGGGAGTCCATGGCCCAGTTCCTCCAGCGGGGCCGCACCCTGGCCTATCGCGCCCTGGCCCAGAGCCAGCTTCCCCCCGAGGTGCTGGCGCTGCTCACCCGGGGCGCGCCGAAGGCGCCCGAAGCCGGCCCCAAGGCCCCCGGCACCGACCCGAACCCGCACCCGGAAAGCGAAGCCTCATGAAGCCCGTCATCGTCGGGACCCGCGGGTCCAAGCTGGCCACCGCCCAGGCCGAATTCCTGGTGGAACACCTGAAGGCGAAGGGCTTCGAGGTCGCGTGGAAGCTCTTCACCACCAGCGGCGACCGCTGGCTCGAAGGCCCCCTGGACCAGCGGGGCGGCACCGGCTTCTTCACCAAGGAGCTGGAGGACGCCCTGGTGCAGGGGCAGGTGGACGTGCTGATCCACAGCCTCAAGGACGTGGCCATCGAGCGCCCCGCGGGCATCGTGACGGCCTGCATCCCCGAGCGCGAGGACCCCAGCGACTGGATGGTGATGCGCCGGGACTTCCCGGCGGACGGCGTGGTGGGCACCAGCTCCGTGCGCCGGGAGCGCATGCTCCGCGCGGCCCATCCGGACTGGCGCTTCACCTGGATCCGCGGCAACGTGCCCACCCGCGTGCAGCGGGTGCGGGACGGCCGCCTGCGGGACGAGCCCCTCCACGCCACCCTGCTGGCGGCCTCGGGCCTCAAGCGCCTGGGTCTCGACCTCGCGGACCTGGACGTGCGGCCGATGGCGCCGGAGGAGCTGCTGCCGGCGCCGGGGCAGGGGGCCCTGCTGGCGGAGACCCGGCCGGACCGCGCCGACGTGATCGAGGCCTTCGCCGGCCTGCACTGCGAGACCACGGCCCGCTGCGTGGCCCTGGAGCGGGGCGTGCTGAAGGGGCTGGGCGGAGGCTGCCAGATGCCCCTCGGCGCCCTGGCGACGGTGGATGCTGGAGGCGCGATCCGGCTGCGGGCCGTCCACGCCGCGGACGACGGGATCCGCCGCTCGGAATCCGAAGCGAGGGACGACGCCGAGGCCCTGCGCGCCGTCCTCGCGGGCCTGGGGGTCGCTTGAGGCTCGGCCTGGCCCGGAGCCCCAAGCACTCCCTGAGCCTCGCGGTGGCGCGCTCGGGCTGGGAGCCGGTCTTCCTGCCCCTGAGCCACGCGGAGCCGAGCCAGGATCCGCCGCCCATCCCCGTGGCCGAAGCCGACGGCGTGCTGGTCCTCAGCCCCGCCGGCGCGAAGGCGGTGGCCGCGCAGCTGCGGCCGGACCAGGCGGTGCTGGTGCAGGGCCACGGCACCTTCGAGGCCCTCGGCGCGCCGGAGGGCGCGGCCCAGGTGGCCTTCAGCCCCCGGGCCGAAGGGCTGTGGGAGCTGCTCCGGACGCGCTTCCCGAAGGGCGGCCGCTTCCTCCTGGTGCGCGGGGAGCGCAGCCGCGGCTTCCTGGAGCAGGCCTCGGCGGGCACGGCCTGGCGCATCGAGCCCTGGATCACCCATCGGGAAGTGGCCGACGTGCCGGCGCCTTCGCTGGAAGGCCTGGACGCGGTGCTGGCCCTGAGCCCGCTGCAGGCGGAACTCCTCTCCCGCGCGCCCTCCGCGCTCCGGCGCTACGCCTGGGGCGCCCGCACCGCGGAAGCCTTCGCGGCGTCCGGACGCCCTGCGGACGGGACCGTGGAGCCCGACGCCGACGCCCTGGTGGCCTTCCTGCGCAGCGAACTCACGAGGACCCGATGAGCAACGACACCCTCTTCCAGGAAGCCCTCACCCACTTCCCCGGCGGCGTCTCGAGCCCGGTGCGGGCCTTCCGCGCCGTGGGCGGCACGCCGAAGTTCTTCAAGCGGGCCTGGGGCTGGCGGTTCGAGGACGAGGAGGGGCGCACCTTCCTGGACCTCTGCATGAGCTGGGGCCCGCTCATCCTGGGCCACGCGAACCCCGACATCCTGGCCGCGGTCACCGAGGCCATGCACGAGGGCCTGACCTTCGGCGCGCCGTCGCGGCGCGAGCTGGCCCTGGCCCGGAAGATCAAGGCCATGGTGCCCTTCGTGGAGAAAATGCGCTTCGTCTCCAGCGGCACCGAGGCCGTGATGAGCGCGCTGCGCGCCGCCCGGGGCTTCACGGGCCGGGAGCGCCTCCTGAAGTTCGACGGCTGCTACCACGGCCACGCCGACGCGCTGCTGGTGAAGGCGGGCAGCGGCCTCGTCACCTTCGGCGAACCCAGCAGCGCGGGCATCCCCAGGGCCGTCGGGGAGCTCACCAGCGTGCTGAGCCTGGACGACCTGGAAGGTCTGGAGGCCTATTTCGCGAAGCACGGCGCCGAGACCGCCGCGGCCATCATCGAGCCCATCCCGGCGAACAACGGACTGCTGGTGCAGCGCGCGGACTTCCTGAAGGCCCTGCGCGGCCTGTGCACGAAGCACGGCGTCCTGCTCATCTTCGACGAGGTGATCTCGGGCTTCCGGGTGGCGCCCGGCGGCGCGGCGGAGCTCTTAGGCATCACGCCGGACCTCGCCACCTACGGCAAGATCATCGGCGGCGGCATGCCCGTGGGCTGCTACGGCGGCCGGAAAGACGTGATGGGCGTGGTGAGCCCCGACGGGCCCGTGTACCAGGCGGGCACCCTGAGCGGCAATCCCGTGGCCATGGCGGCGGGCCTCGCCACGATGGAGCGCCTGACGCCGGCCCTCTTCGCCGACCTCGAGGCCAAGGCCGCGCGCTGGTCGAAGGCCTTCGAGAAGATCCCCGGCCTCCACTGCCCCCACGTGGGCAGCCTGCTCTGGCCCCTCTTCCAGCCCGAGGTCCGCCGCGCCGACCGCATCGAGTCCGGCGCCATCGCCCAGTTCAACAAGCTCCACCGGCTCATGCTGGACCAGGGCGTCTACCTGGCGCCGAGCGGCTACGAGGTGGCCTTCCTCAGCGCGGTCCACGGGGACGAGGCGCTGGCGGCCTTCGAGACGGCGGTGGCGGCGGTGGCGCCGGAGTTCGGGGAAGGAAAGGCATGACTCGGAAACGGCCCGCCTCCGGTCGAGGAGCGACCAGCGCCCGGGAACGGACGGAGGCTGGCGGGGTGAAGCCTGGGGATATATCCTATATATCCGAGGTGCCCCCGATGCCGCCCCCCCTCGAAGCCACCGCCAAGGTCTTCATGTCCGGCAGCAGCCAAGCGGTGCGCCTGCCCAAAGCCTTCAGGTTCGACGTTGACGAGGTCGCGATCCGGAAGGAGGGCGACGAGGTGATCCTGAGCCCCCTCCGGCCCCGCCCCTGGCCCAAAGGCTACTGGGCCTCCTTCGGTCCCCTCGGCGACGATTTCGAGGTCCCCGAGGCGCTGCCCCGCAGCCCGAAGCGCGACAAGATCCTGGAGGGGCTGTGAGGTACCTCCTGGACACGGACACCTGCGTGTTCGCCCTCAAGCACCAGGCGGACGTCCGGCGGCGCTTCGGGAAGGTGAGCCCCGACGACGTGGCGGTGAGTGCCATGACCCTGGCGGAACTCCGCTACGGCAGCCTGCGCAGCAAGCAGCCTGGGAAGACGTGGCGCGAGGTGGAAGCCTTCCTGGAACCGATCCGCGTGCTGCCCTTCGACGAAGGCGCGGCGCTGGCCCACGCGGAGCTGCGCCTCGCCTTGAGGGCGAAACCCATCGGCGAGCGGGACCTGGTCATCGCCTCGGTGGCGGCGGCCAGGCGGCTGGCGGTGGTCACCCACAACACCCGGGAGTTCGCACGGGTGCCGGGCCTGGTCTGCGAGGACTGGAGCCTCGGGGTTGCTCCATGAGCCGCTTGGCCAAGCTCCTCTTCGCCCTTGGAGCCCACAGCCCCTGGGTGGTGGGACCCGTGGCGCTGGTGGGGATGCTCTTCCTCTTCCCGCCGGGACCGGTGGCGTCGCCGGAGCAGGGGGCAAGCATCGAGCGCGCGTGGACGGGCTTCGGCCTCGCCCTGGCGGTGTCGGGGCTCGGGTTCTTCGCGACCCTCATCGCCGGGCTGGTGCATTGCGTGCGGGACGCGTCCCTGTCGGGCGGGCTGAAGGCCTTCCGGGCCCTCGCGATGCTGGTCCTCGGGGCCGTGATGGTGCCCGCCTACTTCTGGGCGCGCGTGCTGCCGTCGAAACCGGGGGGCGCGCGATGAAGCCCTGGCACAAGGTGGCCCTCGGGATCATGAGCCACTGGTTCTTCCTCTACCTGCCCTTCTTCTTCGTCGCCATCCTCGGCCTGGTCGCGACGACCGCCAGCCAGGGCGGCCACGGCCAGCCGGGGCCGCTGTTCATGGTGGGGATCATCGCCCTCTTCGCGATGCACTTCCTCAGCATCCTCCTGATGATCGGCACGCAGATCCTCTACGTGGTGCATTGCCTGAAACATCCGCGCTTCGCCGAGGGGAACCAGCGGGTCCTGTGGGTGCTGTTGCTCTTCTTCCTCGGCGTCTTCGCGGTGCCGATCTACTACTGGATGTTCATCAAGCCCCAGCCTCTGGGGGAACCCTTCTTGGGACCCAAGGCCGCGTCATGAACCCATGGCTCAAGCGCCTCGTGGGCGTCCTCACCTTCTGGCCTCCGCTGTACATGGCCCTCTTCATGAGCTTTGTGCTCTGGGGGATCCTCGGCGGCCTGCGGCACCTTCCGAACGGACCCGGGGACGGTCCACCCGCGGCCTTCATCCTCCTCTTCCTCTGCCACCTCTTCACCATCCTCCTCCTCTTCGCCCTGGTGGCCTTCTACGCCGTGTGCGTGTTCAAGCATCCGGCCCTGCCCCAGGACCGCCGCATCCTCTGGCTCATCCTCATCCTGATGTTCGGCTTCTTCGCGATGCCGGCCTTCTTCTGGATCCACCTCCGGCCGCTTCCCGACGACGGAAGCCTCTTCGGGAACAAGGAATCCGCATGACCAAGCCCCTGCTCAACGTCCTGAAGGGCGAGACGCTCTCGCCGCCGCCGGTCTGGTTCATGCGCCAGGCGGGGCGCTTCCTGCCGGAGTACCGGTCGATCCGGGCCAAGGCCACCTTCGAGGAGCTGCTGAACGACAGCGACCTGGCCGCCGAGGTGACGCTGCAGCCCATCCGCCGCTTCCCGAGGATCGACGGCGCCATCATCTTCAGCGACATCTTGGTGATCCTCGACGCGCTGGGCTGCGGGGTCACCATCCCCGAGGGCGGGCCGCGGCTGGCGAAGACCCTGGACCAGCTCGATCCCTCCGTCGAGCTCGACGAGCGCGTCTTCGAGCCCGTGCAGGCCGCCATCCGCAAGGTGAAGGCCGAACTGCCCCCCCACGTGACCATGCTGGGCTTCGCGGGCGCGCCCTGGACCCTGCTCGCCTACGGCCTGGAAGGGAAGGGGTCGAAGACCTGGGCCAAGGCCAAGGCCTTCCTCCACCGGGAGCCCGCGAAGGCGAAGGCCTGGCTGGACAGGCTGGCGGACGCCGCGGCGCGGCTGCTGAACCTGCACATCGCCGCCGGGGCCGAGGGCGTGCAGCTCTTCGACACCTGGGCCGGCGAGCTGGACCCCATGGACTACGAGACGTTCAGCCTTCCCGCGGTGCGCCGGACCCTGGAGCAGGTGCAGGGGGCGCCGCGCCTCTTCTTCGCCCGCAGCGGCCACCTGCCCGACGAACTGCTGGACCTGCCCTGCGAGGGTCTCGCGGTGCCCTGGCAGGTGCCGATGGTGGAGGCCCGCCACCGCTTCGCCCCCCACGGGGACAGGCCAGGGAAGGTGCTCCAGGGCAACCTGGACCCCGCCATCCTCCTGGCCGGCGCCGGCCCCGCCACCGCCAAGGCCCGGGCCATCGTGGATGTCATGAAGGGCGCCCCCCACGTCTTCAACCTCGGCCACGGCCTCCTGCCGGAGACCGATCCCGAGGTGCTGGCCGCGGTGATCGAGGAAGTGAAACGATGAACGTCCGCGGGCCGCGCCCCCGCCGTCCCGGCCCTGTCCAGGCCGGCGGCGTGACGGCCTGCGCCAAGCCCGGGCTAAGGTGAACCATGGCCTCCCTCTCCGAACTCATCCAGCGCTATGACCGCCCCGGCCCCCGCTACACGGGCTATCCCATGCCCCCGGCCTGGCACGACGACTTCCAGGAGGCCGAGCTGATCGCCGGGCTGAAGCGGGCCAACGCGAGCCGCGAGCCCCTCAGCTTCTACGCGCACCTGCCCTTCTGCCGCCGGCGCTGCGCCTACTGCGGCTGCAACGTGGTCATCAGCCCCCACTACGACCCCGTCGAGGCCTTCCTCCAGAGCCTGGAGCGGGAGCTGGACCTGTGGGCCTCCCACCTGCCGGACCGGCGCGGCGTCATCCAGCTCCACTGGGGCGGCGGCACGCCGACGTACCTCAAGGTCCCGGAGCTGGAGCGGGTCTTCCGCCTCATCACGGACCGCTTCCCGACCCTGCCCGGCGCGGAGATCAGCCTGGAGGCCGATCCCACCTTCCTCACCGACGACCAGTTGCCGGCCCTTCGCGGCCTCGGCTTCAACCGCGTCTCCTTCGGCGTGCAGGACCTGGACGAGGAGGTGCAGGAGCTCATCACCCGGGGGCAGACCTGGGAGCAGACCCTCCGGGCGGTGGAGCAGGCGCGCAAGGTGGGCTTCGAGGGCGTGAACGTGGACTTGGTCTACGGGCTTCCGGGCCAGGACCTCGCCAAGTTCCGCCGCACCCTGGACGAGGTCGTCGCGTTGCAGCCCAACCGCCTGGCGGTCTACGGCTTCGCCTACCTGCCGGCGATGATGCCCTTCCAGCGCAGCATCCCCAAGGACACGCTGCCGGACCCGGACACCAAGCTGCAGCTCCTGCTGCTGGCCTCGGAGAAGCTGGAGGCCGCGGGCTACGTGCCCGTGGGCATGGACCATTTCGCCCACCCGGACGACAGCCTCGCCAAGGCGGTGCTGGACGGCTCCATCATCCGCAACTTCATGGGCTACGCCGTGCAGGGCGGCCCAGACATGGTGAGCGTGGGCCCCAGCGCCATCAGCGACGTGGGCTACGTCTACCACCAGAACGACAAGATCCTCAGCAAGTGGGAGAAGGCGGTCGATTCGGGCCACTTCGCCATGCACAAGGGCTTCACCTGCGACGGCGAGGACCGCATGCGCCGCTGGGTCATCCACCAGGTCATGGGCCGCTTCGACCTGCGCTGGGCGGACCTGAAGGCCAAGTTCGGCATCGACGGGCCCACGCATTTCGCGGACGCCATCGAGGCCCTGAAGGCGGAGGAGCCCTGGGGCATCGTCAACGTGGACGACGAGGGCGTGCATGTGACGAAGCTCGGCCAGCGCTTCGTGCGCAACCTCGCCATGCCGTTTGATGCCTACCTGTCGAAGCTGGCGGGGAAGACCTTCTCGAGGACGGTTTGAGCGCCGCCGCCCCCGAACGGAACGGCGCCCACGCCGACACCGCCGTCCTCCTCCTCAACCTGGGCGGCCCGGTGAAGCTCCAGCACGTGGAGCCCTTCCTCCACGCCCTCTTCGCGGACCGGGACCTGGTCCGCCTCCCTGGGCCGGCGTGGTTCCAGCCGGTCTTCGCGAAGCTCATCAGCAAGGGCCGGGCGAAGGCGGCCCGGGCGCGCTACGCGGAGATCGGCGGGGGTTCGCCGCTGCTCCGGGAGAGCGCGGCCCAGGCGCGGGAGCTGCGCGCGAAGCTGCGGGCGGCGGGCATCGCCTCGCCGGTGAAGCTCTGCTTCCGCACCTCCCAGCCCCGGGCCGCGGGCCTGCTGGAGGCCCTGAGGCGACGGGGCGTCACGAAGCTGCTGCCGGTGCCCCTCTACCCCCACGACTGCAAGGCGACGACGGGCTCGAGCCTGCGGGAACTGGCGCGGGTGGCGAAGGATCTCGGACTCATCCTCCTCGAGGGCGTGAACCACTACGCCCTCGACGAGGACTACCTCGAGTCCGTCGCGGGGCCGGTGCGCGACGCCCTGGCGGAGCTCCCCGGCGCCACGGTGATCTTCAGCGCCCACAGCCTGCCGGTGAAGCAGATCGTCCGCACCGGCGACCCCTATGAAGGCGAGATCAAGGCCTGCGTGGCGGCCCTGGCCACGAAGCTCGGCGACCTGCCCGGCGGCACGCGCCTGGCCTACCAGAGCCGCGTGGGGCCCATCCGCTGGCTGGAGCCGAACCTCAAGGAGGTGCTGGCGGAATGCGCCGGCAAGGACGTCATCGTGGTGCCCATCAGCTTCGTGAGCGAGCACATCGAGACCCTCCACGAGCTGGACATCGAGTACCGGGAGGTGGCCCAGCACGCCGGCGTGCGGGGCTACCGCCGCGTGCCCGTGCCCGGCGTCCACCCGGCCTTCATCCGCTGCCTCGAGCGCCACACCCTGGAAGCCCTGAAGGAGGACCTCCCCGCATGATGCCCGTGCTCGCCCTGCTCCTCGTCCCCGCCTTCACGGCCATCCCCGTGCCGAGGCCGGCCGCGCCGAAGCCGGCCGCGCCGAAGCCGGCCGGGCCCCGGTCCGTCGCCAAGCCCGTTCCTGCCTCCGCCGTGCGCATCCTCGCGCCGGGCACCTACGCCCGCACGGAGGTCGCCAAGGACGCCGCCGGCGTCTGGTGGGGCCTCGTGAAGGAGGGCGAGGCCTTCAGCCTCCGGCCCCTGAAGGTGAAGGCCACGCCCCTGTCCCTGGACGAGGCGCGGCCGAAGGTGATGGACGGGGTGGAGATCGGCACCGCCGAGGACGCGGAGGCGGTGCTGCTGGTGCGGGGCCTCAAGCTCCAGGCCGGACCCGTGCCGGCGGCCATCGACCTGAGGCTCGAGGGCAACGAGGCCGGCGCCCAGAAGGTCACCGGCGCCTTCCAGGGCGAGCCCTTCGAGCTCTGGTCCGAGTCCATGGGCGAGGGCAGCGCCAAGGCCATCCTGCGCCTGCGCATGGGCAGCCAGACCCACGCGGTCCTGCTGCTGGAGGACTGCGAGGACTGCACCTGGGACCTGCTGTGGGCCGGGGACCTGGACGGCGACGGGAGGCTCGACCTGCTGGTGGGGACGACCCACCTGGAGAACAAGGGGCTGATGCGCCTCTTCCTCTCCGGCAAGGCCAAGGCACCGGCCCTGGCGGCCACCCACGCGTGGGACTTCGGGGACTGACATGGGCACCCTCATCCTCGGCGGCGGCGTCACCGGCCTCCTGGCGGCCTGGAAGCTCCAGCAGCGCGGCGAGAGCGTGGAGGTCTGGGAGGCGGCGGAGGTCCCCGGGGGCTGGGTGCGCACCCTGCCCTGGGAAGGGGAGCAGGGCGAGCCCGGCTATGTCGAGCGCGGGCCCCAGGGCGTGCTGGTGGCGCCGGGCTCGGTGATCGAAGGCATCTTCAAGGAGCTGGACCTGCCGACCCGCAGCCCGGGCCACGGCGCGCGCTGGGTGGGGAAGGGGGGGAAGCTCATCCCCGTGCCTTCGGCGCCGCCGGCCCTCATCACGTCGAAGCTGCTCTCCGTCCGCGCCAAGCTGCGCCTCGCCCTGGAGCCCTTCATCAAGGTGCGCCCGGAGGAGCCCGAGGAGAACCTCTCGGCCTTCGTGGCCCGGCGCCTCGGGAAGGAGATGGCCTCGGAGCTGCTCCCGGCCATGGTGGCGGGCATCCTGGCCGCGCCCCCAGACATCCTCAGCGTGGACGCCCTGCCCAAGCTGCGGACTTGGGAGCAGATGGGCAGCCTCACCAAGGGCATGTCGGGATCGCGCAGCGCCCTGACGGTGCCGGTGGGCGGCATGGGCGCCTTCACGAAGGCCCTGGCGTCGAAGGTCGCAACCCTGCGCTGCGGGCTCAAGGCGGCCTCGATTGAAAAGACCCCCGAGGGCTACCGCGTCACCGCCGCCAACGGCGAGCGCCGGGACGCGACACGGCTCCTCCTCGCCCTGCCGGCCTACGAGGCGGCGCCCCTGCTGGCGCCGCTGGCGCCGGGCTCCGCCGAGGCCCTGGCGGCCATCCCCTACACCTCCGTGCGCCTCTTCCACAGCCGCCACGCGCCTCTGCAGGACCTCAAGGACGGCTTCGGCTTCCTCGTGCATCCGCCGGAGGGCGAGGGCTTCCTGGGCGCCCTGGTGCCCTCCTGGATCGACCCGGGCTGCGCGCCGGCCGGGACGATGCAGCTCCGCAGCTTCATCGGCGGAGCCTTCCCCACGGACCCGAGCCTGCACCGCTGGGAGGGCGTGGAGGCTGCGCTGAAGCGCTGGCAGCCGGACCTCCGGGCCCCGCGCCAGGTGCGCGCCGAGGTGGCGGAGAACGCCATCCCCCGGGCCGAGATGGGCCACCGCGCCCGGGTGGCCGCCGCCCTGGCGGGCCTGCCCCCGGGCCTCGACTGGATCTCCAACGCCCGCTTCGGGCCCGGCGTGCGGGACGTGGCGGAGGGGCTGGAGGAATGGCTGAAGGGCTGAAGCGCGGCCGCACGTGCCCCCTCTTGCTGCCCAGGCTGGCAGAATCGCGGGTGAAGCCCCCGACCCCCTGGAGGATCCATGTTCTTGCATACGCGACGGCTCGTCCCGCTGCTGCTCCTGGCCCTGCCCCTGCCGGGCCAGGAGAAGGCCACCACGGCCTCGGGCCGGGTGGTCCTGCTCTTCCCCGACGGGACGTGGAAGGAGGACAAGCCTGCCGCGGTCCCGGGGGGGCGCGAAGGGGCCACCCGCCCCCGGTCCGCCACCGAGAAGTTCCCGGTCCTCAAGGGCAAGGCCTCGATCTACTACGACCCGCAGAAGTGGAAGCCCAAGGGCCCCGAGGAGGGCGGGCGCAGCGGATTCAACCATGTGGATGGCGACGCCCAGTCGATGGTCATCACCGAACGCATCCAGATGCCCCTGGCCTCCCTGGAGAAGGTGGCCCTGGACAATGCCAAGGCCGCGGCTCCCGACGCCACGGTCGCCTTCCGGGAGATGCGCAGGGTCAACGGCCAGGACCTGCTCGCCCTGCAGATCAAAGGCACGATCAACGGCATCGCGTTCATCTATTACGGCTACTACTACTCCGGGGAGCGGGGGATCATCCAGGCGATCGCCTTCACCTCCCAGAACCTGTTCCAGGAGTACAAGGCGGATTTCGAAGCCTTCCTCAACGGCCTCGTGATCGAGCCTTGAGCGCGGCCGGGGGCCCACCGACGGAGGCTGTACCCTCGGGACAGTCCTCCCGGAGCTTCCCATGCCCCTCCCGGCCCTGCTCGATCCCAGCCTTCCCGTCTCCACCTCCCTCTGGCACCTGAACCAGCCCTGGTGGGAGTTCGTGGTGCGGGCCCTGCTCGTCTACGGATTCCTGCTGGTGGTGCTGCGCCTCACGGGCAAGCGCCAGGTGGGCCAGCTCGCCCCCTTCGACCTGGTGCTGCTGCTGGTGCTCAGCAACGCGGTGCAGAACAGCATGAACGCCGGCGACAACACCGTGGGCGCGGGCTACATCCTGGTGCTGACCCTGGTGGCGGTGAACGCCGTCATGGGCTGGCTCACCTGGAAGAGCAAGCGCCTGGAGGCCATCCTCGAGGGCCAGCCCCTGGTCATCGTCAAGAACGGCACCGTGGACGAAGCCGCGCTGAAGCGGGAACGCATCACCCGCCATGAACTGCTCAGCGCCGTGCGGCAGGCCGGCCTGGCGGACCTGACGGAGGTGCGCTATGCGATCTTCGAGAACACGGGGCGGATCAACGTGATCGGCCGGGGGACCGCGGTCGAAGGGAAAATCACCGCGGCACCTTGACGAAGCGAACAAAAAGCGAAAACTGGGGGAATGGCCCCCTTCCTTCCCCTCTCCGAGTCCGAGCCCCGCCTCTTCCGCGACATCCAGGTGGACCCCGAGGAGGCCCGCAGCATCCTCCGCGCCCAGAAGGACGAACGCTATGGCTGGGGCTTCAGCCTGAACCCCTACCGGGGCTGCAGCCACGGCTGCCGCTACTGCTACGTGCGGGAGTACCCGGCCCCGGCGCCAGGGCATGACCCCCGGAACGGCCAGCCCAGGCTCCGCGACCCCGGGGCCTGGGGCTCCTGGGTCACGCCCAAGATCAATGCCCCGGCCCTGCTCTGGGCCCAGCGCCACAAGCTCCATGGCCAGAAGGTCTTCATGGCCAGCGCGACCGACCCCTACCAGCCCCTGGAGAAGGACTTCCGCCTGACGCGCCAGTGCCTCCAGGTCCTGCTGGCCTGCCCGACGACGAAGGTGGTCCTCCACACCCGCTCGCCCCTCATCCTGCAGGACCTCGGCCTCATCCGGGCCTTCGGGGAGCGGCTGGTGGTGGGCTTCTCCATCCCCACCGACGACGACACCGTGCGCCAGGTGGTGGAGCCCGACGCGCCCCCCCTCCCCGCCCGCTGGAGCGCCGTCGAGAAACTGGCCAAGGCGGGCGTGCGGGTGGGCATCGCCGCCGCGCCCCTCATGCCCGTCCACGACGCGGAGGCCTTCGCCCGCCGGGCCAAGGCCAGCGGCGCGGGCAGCGCCTGGGTGGGTGGCCTGCGCCTGCTGAAGGAGGATCCCTTCCGGGCCCTCCTGGAGCGCCAGGGCTGGCTCCACATCCTCGAGAGCGCCTACGTGGACGGCATCCGGGCCACCCTCCGGGCCGCCCTGCCGCCCCAGGCGCGCCCGGTGGCACGCCTGCGCCCCGAGCCGGTGTGGGTGCCCGTTCCCGCCGGCCTGCCCGGGACCCCCGACGGGGCCGCATCCAGCCGCCGAGCCGTCCAGCCCAGCCTCTTCGAGCACGCCAGCTGAGGTCAGCGGACGGGCGTCTCCTCCTCTTCCTGCGCGGACCCGGATTCCCGGTCCGGTGCCTTGCGGTACGGCCAGTCCTTCGCCAGGTAGTCGGCCACCGTCCGGGGGGGGTGGCCCAGCAGCTCCGCCAGCACGTTCTCCTTCACCTCATAGCCCGCGAGGTGTCGCATGAACCCCGCTTCCGTGAAGGGGACCAGGCTCATGAACATCGGCCGGTGTCCGAAGGCCCGGGCCAGGCGCCGGACCGTGTCGTCGGCGAGGGTGGGACCCAGGAGCCTGCGGCCGGCGTGCCGGGCGCAGAGCTCCATCAATTCGCCCCACCGAAGGCGCTCGCCGCCGATCTCCTGGTCCCCCGGGCGGGCCTCGAGGAGGGCCACCGCCAGATCGCCCACCCACACCGGCTGGAGGGGGACCTGCTCCAGGAACCTCGGGATGGCCGGGCTCCGCACCATCCAGGCACCCACTTCGTCCAGCAACTCGTCCCCGGGACCGTACACCGGCCCCGAGCGCACCACGGACCAGGGCGCCTTCGCCGAGCGGACGATGCGCTCGGCCTCGGCCTTGCTGTGGATGAAGGCGTCCCCGGTGGGGCTGAGCAGAGGGCCGAAGTGCACGAGGCGATCCGCCTGCAGGCCTTCCGCCAGGGCCACCACCATCCGGGCGATGTCGCCGTGGACGCGGTGGGGATCGAGGCCCGGCCGCTCCCGGAGGAGGCCCGCGGCGTTCACCACCCAGGCGCCCGCCCCGATCCCGAAGTCCTCCCGCAGGGCGTCGGCCCCGGCGCCCCAGGGCACCGTGGTCAACCGTCCCCGCGCCTCGGGGTCCACCGGAAAGGCGGACTCCGACTCTGACCTCACCATCGCGAAGACCTGGTGCTCCCGCGCCAGGGCTTCCTTCACCACGGCCTGCCCCACGAACCCCGTGGCTCCTGCCACCAGCACGTGCATGGCGTCCGTCCCCTCAGGCGCCATGCTACGCCGCGCCCTGGCCCGGGTCCGCACGGATTTCCGGACCTTGCTCACAAGCCCCGTAGAATGAAAGCTCCATGACCACCCTCGCCCTGAAGTACCGTCCCCGGCTGCTGGCCGACCTCGTCGGCCAGGAGGCCTCCGTGCGCGCCCTGGGCAACGCCCTGCGCCGGGGGAAGGAGGCCGGCCGCATCCATCACCAGGCCTTCCTCTTCGCCGGGGTGCGGGGCACGGGCAAGACCAGCACCGCCCGGATCCTGGCCCGGGCCCTGAACTGCGTCCACGGCCCCACCGCCACGCCCTGCGGCGCCTGCGACCCCTGCGAGGCCTCGGAGAACCCCGACGGCAACCTCGACATCGTGGAGATCGACGCCGCCAGCCGCGCCTCCGTGGAGGACGCCCGGGCCCTGCGGGAGCAGGTGCAGACGCGCCCGGCCTTCTGCCGCTATCGCGTCTACATCGTGGACGAGGTGCACATGCTGAGCCGGCAGGCCTTCGACGCCCTGCTGAAGATCCTGGAGGAGCCCCCGCCCCACGCGGTCTTCGTGCTGGCCACCACCGAACTGCAGGACGTGCCCGACACCATCAAGAGCCGGGTGCAGATCTATCCCTTCCGCCTCATCCCCACCGGCCTCATCGAGGACCGCCTGCGCCACGTCTGCGAGGCCGAGGGCGTCACCGTCGAGGAGGGCTCCCTGCGCCTGGTGGCGGAAGCCGGCCAGGGCTCCATGCGCGACGCGCTGACCACCCTCGACCGGGTCATCGCCGCCGGGGACGGCGTGGTGAAGGAGGACCTGGTCCGGGAGCAGCTCGGCGTGGTGCCCGCGGTGCGGGTGCAGGGGATGCTGGAGGCCCTGCACGCCGGGGACACCGCCGCCATCCTGGACCACTGCCAGGCCCTGCATGGCCTGGGCGCGGACTGGACCAGTTTCTGGAAGGAACTCATGGAGGCCTTCCGGGACCGGCTCGAGGCCGACACCCGCCGGGACCCCAGCCCCCAGGTTCTCCTGCGCAGCGCCCGCATGCTCCAGCTCCTGCTGGCCCGGGAGCGGGACCTGCGGGACACCAGCCTGCCCCGGGTGGTGGTGGAGTTGGCCCTGCTCACGGCGGCGCAGCTGCCCCACCTGGCGCCCCTGGACGCCCTCTCGGGCGGCGTGCCGCCCGCGGTCCCCCGCACCGAGGGCGCTCCGGCCCGGACCGGGGCCGTCGGGCCCGGGGCGTCCAGGCCAGGCGCGTCCATGCCCGGAGCGGCCGGGCCGGGGACCGCCCCGCCCGAGGCCTCGCGCCCCCGCGCGGAAGACGCCCCCCCCGCGTCCCCGCCAGGACCCGTCCTGAGGCCGGTGGATGCCTCCGATCCCGAGGCCCTGCGCCGCGCCGTCTCCGAGGTGCTGAAGTCCCTGGGCAACGCGCTGCCGCGCACCCTCGCCACGCTGCCCCACATGGCCACGCGCCTGGAGGTGGATGGCTTCACCCTGCGCTTCCATTTCCCCGCCAACGTGCGCAACACCGCGAAGGACCTGGAGCACCACAAGGCCGACCCCTTCCTCATGGACGCCATCCGCGGGGTGGTGCCCGGCGTGGAGGCCCTGGACCTGCGCTTCGAGGACGGCGTGAACGAGAAGCCCGAGGACCGGCTGCGCCGCGAGCCCGCCTTCCAGGAGCTGCTGAAGGCGACGAACGGCGAGATCGTGGACGTGCGGACGGAGGGCTGAGCCCGCCTCCGGCCACGGTTCACACCGCTGTGACACGGCTGGCCCCTGAGGCCGGACGGGCTCCGCGTTTTTCCGGGAACATCCCGCCGGGCTCCGTCATCCGATAAACGAACCCAGCCGAACCGTCGTACCCGCTCCAAGCTCTTTCGACAATCCGGAGTCTTCCATGCCCCGCCGCGTGCCCTATTCCGCCGCCTGCGCCCTCGTCCCCGCCAGCCTCATGGCCGCTCCTTCGCCGGAAGCGTCCGTCCAGGCCGCGGAGGAGGCGCTGCTCCGCGCCGCGGTGGAGGCGGCCCTGGGCTCGGATCCCGGGACGAACCCGGAGGTCGAGTCGGACGGGGAGCGCCTCCCGGTCACCCTCAAGGCCCGCCGCGTAGGCCGCGTCGCCCACGTCCATGCCGTCCTGCCGGACGGGCGGGCCGCCAGTCTGCTCTTCCGCTATGACGGCCACGCGTGGCGAAGGGTTTCACCCGCGGGGTGATCCGGCCGCCGCGGCACGGCTAGCATGGCGGCATGACCTTCCGTGGGACCCTGAGCCTCGTGGCCCTCGCGTTCGCGGGGGCCACGGCGCTCCCCGGCCCCCGCCCCCCGGAGTCCGCCTCGCCGGAGCGGCTGCGAGCGTCCATGGCCTCCCTGCGACCCCTCCATGCGGTGATGGGCCGGCCCCGGCCCGGGGACTGGCTGGCGCTGCACCCTGAGCCGGGCCAGACCTTCGACCAGTACCTGGCCTGCGGCCCGACCCTGCCCCGGGGGACGCGGACGGTGCTCTACCTCCAGCCCGTGGGCGCCTTCACCCCCGCCCAGCGGCGGGTGGTGGACCTCACGGCGGAGTACCTGCACGTCACCTTCAACCGCCCGGTGAAGGTGCTGCCGGGCCTGCCGGAGGTGCTGGTCCCCTCGAAGGCCCGGCGCCGGCACCCGGGGGAGGGGCAGCTCCAGTTCCTCACCCGCTTCCTGCGGGAGGGGCTGCTGAAGCCCCGGCTGCCGGCGGACGGCGCGGCGATGCTGGGTCTCACGGCCACGGACCTCTGGCCGGGGCAGGGCTGGAGCTTCGTCTTCGGCGACGCCTCGCTGCAGGACCGCGTCGGCGTCTGGTCCCTGGCTCGCCTAGGCGACCCTTCCAGGAGCCCCGAGGCCTTCCGCCAGTGCCTGCTGCGCACGATCAAGACCGCCGGGCACGAGACGGCGCACATGTTCTCCTTCCAGCACTGCACCCGCTACGAATGCACCATGGCCGGCAGCGAGACCCTCGAGGAGGCGGACCGCTATCCCCTGGCCTTCTGCCCGGAATGCCTGGCCAAGCTCTGCTGGGCGACGGAGACGGCACCCCCGGACCATCTGCGGCGGATGGCCGGCTTCTGCGCGCGGAACGGCCTGACGGCCGAGGAGGCCTACTACCGCAAGGCGCTCCGGGCCCTCAGCCCCCGCTCACCGGCGGCATGAGCGCCACCTCGTCGCCGTCCGAGAGGGCCTGGTCGGGCCCCGCGAAGGCCTGGTTCACCGCCAGCAGGGCGTCCTTGGGGAGAGCGGTGAAGCGTGCGTCGGCGAGCAGGTCGCCGAGGGTGGCGGGGCAGGGCAGTTCGAGGCGCTCGAAGCCCAGCAGGCCCTTGTAGCGGGCGAAGGCGCGAACCGTGATCATGCCTTGGCCTCGGGGTTCATCACCCCCCCGACCACGTGGCCGGTGGGCACCTCCTTGGACGCGGCCTCGCAGTAGCGGGTCTGGTCGTCGAAGAAGAAGTCCGGGGCGAACTCCTTGAGGAACTCGGCCTTGTTGAGGCCGCCCAGGAACATGGCCTCGTCCACGGCGATGTTCCACTTCAGCAGGGTCAGGATGGCGCGCTCGTGGGCCGGGGCGCTGCGGGCAGTGACCAGCGCGGTGCGGATGCGCATGGAGCCGCCGGCGCTGGCGGTCTGGAGCCTGTGGAGGGACTCCAGCAGGGGCTTGAAGGGGCCCGGAGGCAGGGGGTCCGCGGAGTGGTCGGCCTCGTGGCGGTGGAAGGCGGCGAGGCCCTGGTCCTGGTAGACCCGCTCGGCCTGGTCGCCGAAGAGCACGGCGTCGCCGTCGAAGGCGATGCGCACCTCGTCGGGGTGCCGCTCCGCCTGCACGGCGCTCTCGGGATAGACCCGCGCCGCCGGGAAGCCCGCCTCCAGCGCCGCGCGCACGTCCTCCTCCTGCACCGAGAGGAAGAGGCTGGCGCCGAGGGACTCGAGGTAGGGATAGGGGTTGCGGCCCCGGGTGAAGACGCCCCGCTCCAGGGAGAGGCCCGATTCCTTGGCGCTGCGGAAGGCCCGCAGGCCGCTCACGGGATCATTGCGGGAGAGGATGACCACCTCGACGCGCTTGGCGCCGCCCTCGTTGAAGGCGAGGAGCTTCTGTACCAGGGGGAAGGCCACGCCGGGGAGGGCGGGGCGCTCCAGGCGTTCCAGCTGCAGCCGCGTGTAGGCCGCCTCGCCCTGGGCCTCGAAGACCCGGTTCTCCTCTTCGAAGTCGAAGAGGGCGCGGGAACTGATGGCGACGACGAGCTGGCCTTCGAGACTGGCGGGCATGGAACCATTCTAGGCTCTGGGCCCTCGGCTTTGGGCTCTGGTCAGGATGGCTTCGCAGGGACCCCAAGCTGGTCGTGCAGCCTGCTTCCGCTTTGCCTGGGCCTTGGCCCGAGCCGAATGCCCAAAGCCCAGATCCCAGAGCCCAGAGCCCAAATCCTCAGGCCCGGTCCACCCGCGCCATGAAGCAGCCGGGCTTGGCGTTGTGGAGGTGGACGTAGGCGACCTTGGGATCGGCGAAGAGGGCCTCCAGCGCGGCCTCCAGATCCGTGCCCTCGACGACCTCGGCGTCCCGCATCATGCCCTTCGCGGAGTAGGCCCGGGCCGAGAGCAGGCGGTGGCGGAAGAAGGCGGGGACCTCACCCGCCCCGGGCGATGCCCGCACGGCCCCCTCGCGGACGTAGATCGGCCCCGAAGCGCGGTAGGGCGAGTCCACGGCGTGGTGCTCGAAGGGCAGCAGCAGGACGGACTCGCCCACGGAGGCGTCCTCGAGGCTCACGCGGCAGGGATAGCCGGGCTTCTCCCGGGCGAGGCGTCGTCGCATGCCGAGCCTGGCCAGTTCGAGTTCGCCCAGGGCGAACAGCGCCTCGAAGGGTTCGCGGGGCAGGGCGGAGATGCGGAAGGACAGGGCCATGGCGGGCCTCCGTTAGGAAGTCGATGGGGGGTTGGAAAGAACCTCAGGCGCCCTGTTCGAGGCTGCGGGCGGATTCGAGGGCAAGCAGCGCCCGCTTCCGGGACGGACCCCAGCGGTACTCCCCGAGCGCGCCGGTGCCCCGGATGACGCGGTGGCAGGGGATCAGCACGCCGATGGGGTTGCTCGCCAGGGCCGTGCCCACGGCCCGCGACGCGCCCGGCGCGCCGGCGGCCTCGGCGAGCTGGCCGTAGGAGACCACCGCGCCCTCGGGCACGCGCAGCAGGGCCTCCCAGACGCGGAGCTGGAAGGGCGAGCCCTTGAGCAGGAGGGACAGGGGCTTCGGCGCCTGGCCCCGGAGCCGGGCCTCCAGTTCCGCGGCGGCGGGGCGGGTGGCGGCGGGATCGTGCTTCAGGAGGGCGCCCGGCCAACGCTCGCGGAGGTGCGCCACCGCCTCGGCGGCATCCCCGTCCACGAAGCTCAATCCCGCGAGGCCGCGCGGCGTGATCGCGAAGCAGGCCTCGCCGAAAGGCGTGGGATGGACGCCCCAGCGGATCTCGAGCCCCGCGGCCCGGGCCTTGAACTCCCCGGGCGTGAGGGTCTCCAGGCCCAGGAAGAGGTCGTGGAGGCGGCCGGGGCCCGAGAGGCCGGCCTCGAGGCTGGCCTCCAGCACGCTGCCCGAGGCCTCCAGGCGGCGCTTGGCGGCCTGGAGGGTGAGCACCTGGAGGAAGGTCTTCGGCGTGACCCCGGCCCAGCGGTGGAAGAGGCGCTGGAAGTGGAACTCGCTGAGCCCGACGACGGCCGCGAGGTCCGCCAGCGACGGCTGTTCCGCCGCGTGGGCGTCGAGGTGCTGGAGGGCCGCCTCGATGCGGGCGTAGTCCGAGGCCATGGGCCTACGGTGGGGGAGGGCGGGCGGCGGCGCAAGGCGGGGCGTCACGGCGGGGAAGGAGGGCAGGGCGGTCATGGGAAGCTCCAGGCCCCCAGCTTCGGCTCCGGGCCGCACCTCCTCGACCCGATTCTTGCGGCGATCTTGGGCGACACTGGACCCATGCCCCGCACCTACTTCGACGCCAACGCCACCGCGCCGCCCCTGCCGGCGGTGCTGGACGTCATGGCCCGGGCGGCGCGGGAACTCTGGGCCAACCCCACCTCCACCCACCGCGAGGGCCAGGCGGCGCGGCACGCCATCGAGGAAGCGAGGCGCAGCCTTGCTTCAGCCCTCCAAGTGAAGCCCGGCGAGCTGGTCTTCTGCGCTTCGGCCACGGAGGCCCTGCACCTGCTCATCCGCGGACTCCAGCCCGCCCTGGGCGCGAAGCCCGCCGCGGCGAACCCCGGCGAGCACAGCGCCTGCCTCAATCCGCTGAAGGACTGGCAGGACGTGCGCTGGCTGCCCTGCGGCCTCGCGGGCGTCGCGACGATCGTCCAGATGGCGGCGAACAACGAGACGGGGATCCTCGCCGACATGCCCCAAGCAATCGGTGCGGTGCGGATCAAGGACTGCGCCCAGGCCTGGGGCAAGGTGCCCGTGGACCTCGTGGATTGCGACGCCGCGGTCTTCAGCGGCCACAAGATGGGCGGCCCCCGGGGCGCGGCCCTGCTGTGGATGCGTCCCGAGCTGCCCTGGGTGCCGATCATGGAAGGTCCCCAGGAGCGGAGGCGCCGGGGCGGCACCGAGGACACGGCGGCCATCCTCGGGCTCGCGGAAGCGGCGAAGCACGTCCCCGGACGGATCGCCGCGAACGCGGCCCTCGCGCCGCTGCGGGATGCCTTCGAGGCCGAGGTGCTCGGCTGGTCGAAGGGCTTCGAGGTCCTCGGCAGGGGCCGGCCCCGCCTCCCCAACACGTCGTCGCTCCTGCTCCGCGGCCACAGCGGCGAAGCCGTCCACATGGCCCTCGACCTCGCCGGCTTCGCCGTCAGCACCGGCAGCGCCTGCCACAGCGGCGCCACCAAGCCCAGCCACGCGGTGATGGCGCTGGGCTGCACGGAGGCTGAGGCACGGTCCGTCATCCGCGTGTCCCTGCTGCCGGGGACGGTGGCATCCGATCTGGACGCCCTCGCCGGGGCGTTGAAGCGGATCCTGGTCCGGTGACACGCTCGTGATGACCCTTCCTGCCATGACCCTCGGCGCCGCGATCCTCGTGCAGCTCGGCCTCGCCGGGCCGCTGCGCTCCTATGCCGCGCCCATGGACCCCGCGGTGTGGGTGCCCGCCCACGCCCTCCAGGCCGGGGGCCTCCTGACCCTGGCGGCCTTCTTCCTGGGGGACCGCTGGAGCCGCCGCGACCGCTTCTTCACCTACGCCGCGGCGGTGGCGGCCCTCACGGGGCTGCGCCACGTGGCGGGCCTGGCCGAGGTCCTGGGCCTGCTGGACCCCGTCCTGGCGCGCCGGATCATCACGGGCCTCGCCGCCATCATCCTGGCGGTGTTGATCCGGGCGGTGGCCCAGGTGGTGCCGGGCCTCTCCCGGCGGGGGCAGGCGCTGGCCATGGCGCTGCTGGCGCCCGGCCTCCTGCGCTGCCTCGCGCTGCCCATGGACGCGCCCTGGTCCCTGCGCCTCCACGACGCGGGCCTGCTGGTCTTCCTGGGCTGCCTGGCCTGGATGGGCCGGGCGATGCTGCGCGGCGCGCGGGAGGGCGACGAGGCCTCCCGGCGCATGCTGGCCGCGCTTCTCCTCAGCCTGGTGCCCATCGCGGTGGAGGTCGCGGTGGTGGCGACGGGCCGCCGCTTCCCGATCTCGGGCCTCTTCGGCCTCATCCTGGCGGTGGCCCTGGGCCATACGCGGCACGCCATGGTGACCCGGACGCTGCGGGAGGAGTCGGCCGCGGCGCGGGCGGAGAGCCAGGCCTGGCGCGGGCTCATGCCAGGCCTCACCTGGCGGGGCGCGGAGGGCTCCCCGATGATGGAGACCCTCTTCGGGCCGGCCTGGCGCGCTATCCTGCGGGACCGCATGGTGGGCCTGGATGGCGTGGCCTACGACCTGCGCTGGACGCGTCTCGAGGGAGGGGGCGAGGTGGGCCTGGTGCAGCCCCGCGCGGACGTGGCGCCGGAGGCGGCGGGCTTCCTGGCGGGCTGGACCGTGGCCGTGGCCCTGCACGGCCGGCCCGAGGGTCTTTCGATGGCGGCGTGGCTGCGGGAGTGGGGCGCCCGGGTGGAGGCCTGGGACGGGGAACCGCCCCGGCAGGGGCCTTATCCGGCCTTCGTCCTCTGGGGAGGCGAACCCGCCGTGTTCGCGGCCTGGCGGCGGGAGGACCCGGCCCGCCGGAAGACGCGCTGGATCCAGGTCGGCGGTCCCGAGGGCGCGGGCCCCCACCAGCGCCTGGAGGCGTCCGCCGGGCCCGGGGCGCTGCGGGAGGCCCTGCAGGCGCTGCTGCGGCCAGTGGAGCACGATTCCGGGAAGGTTAAGGTGGAGGAATGAGCCCGTCCTGGCCCTATCCCCTCCTCCGCCTCAAGCCCGGCAAGGAGGCCATGCTCTCGCGCCGCCACCCCTGGCTCTTCTCCGGCGCCCTCGAATCCCCGCCCGAGGCCACCGTGGTGCGCATCGCCGACCACTCCGGCAACGTCCTCGGCGTAGGCACCGCGAGCCCCACGAACCCGCTGGCGGCGCGGGTCTTCGCCTTCGAGGACCGGCCCCTGGACGAGGCCTTCTTCCGGGAGCGCTTCGAGGCGGCCATCGCGCTGCGCAAGACGCTTGGCCTGTGGGAGCCCGACGGCGGCACGCGCCTAGTCTTCGGCGAGGGCGACTTCCTGCCGGGCCTCGTGATCGACCGCTACGCCCAGGCGCTGGTGTTGCAGGTGGGTACCTCAGGGCTGGAGGCGCTGCGGGAGACCTGGTGGCCCATCCTCTTCGAGCTCGGCAAGCGCGAGGGCTGCAGCGTCTTCGTGGAGCGCAGCCAGGCGGGCCGCAAGGAGGAGGGCCTGGATCCGGTGAACCGCCTGCTGAAGGGCTCCCTCGGCGGTCCCGTCACGGTGCACGAGGGCGCCGCCAAGCTCAGCGTGGATCTCCTGAAGGGCCAGAAGACGGGATTCTTCCTCGACCAGCGGGAGCACCGCCTGACAGTGGGCCGCGTATCCAAGGACGCCCGGGTGCTCAACGCCTTCGGCTACACCGGTGGCTTCTCCATCCACGCGGGGCTGGGCGGCGCGCGTGAGGTCGCCACCCTGGACATCAGCGCGGCGGCCCTGGACCAGGCCGAAAAGGACTGGGCCGCCAACGGACTGGATCCGGCGATGCACACGCGGATGGAGGGCGATGCGTTCGAGCTCATGCGGACGCTGGAGCCGATGGCCTGGGACCGCGTCATCGTGGATCCGCCTGCCTTCGCGAAAGCCCGCAAGGACGTGGACAACGCATTCAAGGCCTACAAGGACGTCTTCCGCCTCGGCGCGCGCGCCACGTCGCCGGGCGGGATGCTGTGGTGCTTCTCCTGCAGCCAGCACCTGGACCGCATCCGCTTCCAGGAGGCCGTGTGGACCGCGCTGCTGGAGGCCGGGCGGGAGGCGCAGGTGCTCGCGCATCTGGGGCAGCCCGTGGATCACCCGTACGGGCTGAACCATCCGGAGGGGTTCTACCTCAAGGGGCTGTGGTTGAGGGTGGTGTGAATCGTCCACGAGACTGGAATCCATTCGAACCGCCTCGCGCGCGTCTCCAGGTCCCTAAACATCGCGAAAATTCCTGGAAGCGGAAGGGAGTGATCAGTGTCCTCAAGTGGGGAGGAACTCCGCTGGCGATGGGCGTTTGTTCCAACTTGTTTGGACACTTGGTGTTGCTGGCAGATCCTTATCCATTACCCTTCCTTCTCGGTTTACTTGGCATCTTCCTTGGCATGATTTCGATTCTGTTTGCATTGGCGAGGGTCGCGTACCTCCGCTGGGGTAATGCACCCAAAGACTTCGGTCAGGGGGCAATTTTGGGTGGATTGATATTTCTTGGCATTTGGCCAGTGATGATCGTTGTCTTGTATCTCCTGTTAGTGGGGCTTCCATTCCGTACATGACCTTTCCCTGGCTCATCCCCCTCGGCCCCTGGAAGCTGCACCCCCACGCCTTCTTCGAGGTGCTCGCCTACCTCCTCGCAGGCCAGCTCTTCTGGGCCCTGCGCCGCCGGGGCGCGGACGCGCTGGATTCGCGGACGCGGATCTCCGTCATCGCCGGCGCGCTGCTGGGGGCGGGACTGGGGGCGAAGGCGCTGCACATCCTCACGCTGCTGCCGGACCGGCAGGCGGTGGGTTGGATTGCGCTGCTGGGGGGCAAGAGCATCCTGGGCGCCATCCTCGGCGGGCACCTCGGTGTGGAGATCGCCAAGAAGCTCATCGGCGAGACCCGCCGCACCGGGGACCTCTTCGTCTGGCCGCTTTGCGTCGGCATCGCGGTGGGGCGGCTGGGCTGCTTCTTCACGGGGCTCGCGGACGGGACGTACGGAACGCCGACCGCACTGCCCTGGGGCGTGGACTTCGGCGACGGCGTGCGGCGGCACCCGACGCAGCTCTACGAGGTGGCCTTTGCCGTCGGATTCCTCGGTCTCGCCCTCATCGTCCGCAAGCGCCTGCCCAGCGGCGGCCTGTGGCGCCTCTTCCTGGCGGCCTACTGCGCCTGGCGGCTCGGCGTGGACGGCCTGAAGCCCTATCCGGCGATCCTCGGGCTCAACGCGATCCAGTGGGCGGCGCTGGCGGGCCTCGTCTGGCTGGGTGCCTCCGCCTGGAGCCTGCGCCGCACGGCGGCCTCCGCCTGAAGCCGGGTATCCTTCCGGATGCTTTCCGAATTCCCGCCTCCCATTGAGCAGGAAGTCCCACCGCCCAGGCCCTGGCGCTTCTGGCCCGACTTCTGGAAAGGCTTCGGCCTCTGCCTGCTGCTCTGCGTGCTGCTCGGCGGCGCCTGCATCCTCGCCATCGGGATGAGCTACAAGATCGACCAGAACCTCGGCGGCCTCGCGATCCTGCTCTCCATGCTCATGGGACTGGTGCCCCTGGCCCTGGTGGTCGTGCTTGCCTTCCGCCGCCGCCCCAGCGGCCACCGCGCCGGCTGGATCGTCGGCGGCGTGATCTGCTACGCCTTCCTCACGCTGCTGCCCGTCGTGATCTGCTTCGGGGCGATCGCGATCGCGTCGGGGATGAAGTAGCCACGCAATGCCCGCCCCCACCCGCCCCTACCTCTACTACGACACCGCGGTCTCGGTCTGCGCGACCTGCCTGCGCAAGGTGGACGCGAAGATCGTCTTCCAGGACGGGTGCGTGTACATGCTGAAGCGCTGCCCGCGGCACGGGGCGGAGCGGGTGCTGATCGCGGATGACGTGGACTACTACCGTAGAAGCCGGGAGGTCTTCCTCAAGCCTTCGGAGATGTGCCGGGCGCCCCACACGCCGGTGACGTACGGCTGCCCCTACGACTGCGGCCTCTGCCCGGAGCACGAGCAGCACAGCTGCCTGACCCTCATCGAACTGACGGACCACTGCAACCTGCGCTGCCCGGTCTGCTACGCCGGCAGCGGGCCCGAGCGGCTCACCCATCGCAGCTTCGAGGACGTGGTTCGGATGCTGGACGCCGTCGTCGCCAGCGAAGGCGAGCCCGACATCGTGCAGTTCAGCGGGGGCGAGCCCACGCTGCATCCGCAGTTCTTCGAACTCCTCGACGAGGCGAAGAAGCGCCCCATCCGCCACCTCATGGTGAACACCAACGGCCTGCGCATCGCCCAGGACGAAGCCTTCGCCGCGCGGCTGGCCTCCTACATGCCCGGCTTCGAGCTCTACCTCCAGTGGGACAGCCTGGACCGGGACGCCCTGCTGCACCTGCGGGGCGCCGACCTCCGCGAGATCCGGATGAAGGCCCTGGAGCGCCTCAACGCCCTGGGTCTTTCCACCACACTGGTGGTGACGGTGAAGAAGGGCGTCAACGACGGCGAGCTGGGGGCCATCGTGGACTTCGCCCTGAAGCAGCCCTGCGTCCGGGGCGTCACCTTCCAGCCCGTCCAGGACGCCGGGCGCAACGAGGGCTACGATCCCGTCCGGGACCGCCTGACCCTCACCGAGGTCCGACGGAGGATCCTCGAGCAGACGTCGGCCTTCCGGCCCGAAGACCTCCTTCCCGTGCCCTGCCATCCCGACAGCCTGGCCATGGCCTACGCGCTGAAGGTGGATGGACAAGTGCATCCGCTCACCCGCTACGTGGAGCCGAAGGTGCTCATCGAAGGCGGCCGCAACACCATCGTCTACGAGAAGGACACCGGTCTGCAGGCCGCGCTCTTCAAGACCTTCTCCACCGCCCACAGCCCGGCCAGCAGCGCCGACAGCCTCGCCGAGCTGCTCTGCTGCCTGCCCAGGGTGATCGGCCCGAGCGGCCTGAAGTACGACAACGTCTTCCGCGTGATCATCATGGCCTTCATCGACGCCCACGGCTTCGACCTGCGGTCCATCCGCAAGACCTGCGTCCACATCGCCCAGCCCGACGGGCGCATCATCCCCTTCGACACCTTCAACCTGTTCTACCGGGACGGGCTGGAGGACGAGGTGCTGGGCCCGATCCGGGCGGAGCTGGCCGAAAGGGCCTAGGACGGCAGCCCGAAGCCCGGATCCGTGATGAGGCCGAAGCCCTCCTTCGCGGCGGCCCGGGCCAGCTCCCGGTCGTAGACGGCGAAGCGGATCCGGCTCGGCGCGCCGAGGCTGCGGGCCGCGGCGAGGTGGAGGGCGTCGAAGGCCCGGAGGCGGTGCCCGCGCACCAGGACCCCGGCGGCCTCCAGCACGTCGTCCGTGGGCACGGCGCGGAAGCGGTGCCAGGTCGCGAGGAATTCCCTGTTCAGGGCGACCCGCTCGGCCTCCGTGAACTCGGCCTTGCGGGCGAAGGCCGAGAGGGCCTCCACGAAGGCGATGGACGCGGTCCTCACGGCCTGGCCGCGCACGGCTTCGCGCAGTTCGTCGGAGAAGTCCTCCCGCGCGAAGAGCTTCACGAGGGCCGAGGTGTCGAGGTAGATCACCGCCGGCCTTCCGACACGAGGTCTGACAGGCTCTTCCCCTTCTTCCTGCGGGCGACCACCAGCTCCGGCAGGACGAACTGGTCGTCCAGGCGCACGGCCTCCTCGAGGATGGAACGCACCTCCGCCTCGAGGGAGGTACCGTGTTCGGCGGCCCGCAGGCGCAGGGCCTTGTGGGTTCGATCGGGGAGGTTTCGGACGAGCAGCTGGGGCATGGCGGCCTCGTTGATATCAATGATAGCATATCCTATCGATTTCTCAAGGCCCGTCTGAAGCAGACCGTACCCCCCAGCCCTACTTCAGCCCCAGGCTCTTCCGCGCGGCGGTCCGGAAGGCTTCGCAGGCCTCCATGGCCATCTCCGCCATCTTCTCGTCGGCCACCATGTCGGGGTCCTCGACCTCGATGGCGAAGGAGCTGAGGGTCCGGATCTGCTCGCGGAACGACTCCCACTTCGGCTCCAGGTCCACGCAGAGCATGAGGAGCACCACGATGTGCCGGGTCGAGGGGAAGGGGATCTCGTCCTCGGCGAGGCGGGCCTTGAGGTAGCGTTCGGCGCAGAGCTCGGCGTGGAGGCAGACGGCGTCGTAGTTGGCGCCCTTCTTGTTCTTCTGCTCCCGCTGGGCCGTGCCGAAGTCGGCTTCCGCCTTCTCGACCCACGCCTTGGCCATGGCCTTCATGCGTCCCCCGCTTCGTGCGACCCAGGATAGAGCCAACCGCCGGGCCCGGCCAGCGCGGAAACCCTCAGCCCAGCCGCTGCACGCCTTCGTCCAAGCCCGAGGCCGCGAGGGCGCCGAGGTCCAGGTCCAGCAGGTGGCTGGGCTTCACGTTCTGGAGGGCCTTGAGCATGGAGGACTTCAACCGAGGGATGCTGGCCTGGAGCTGCGCGATGAGCTCCTTGGCCTGGGCCCGGCGGCTCTCCAGGGCCGAGGCGCCGCACAGGGGGCAGCCGCAGGGCACGATGGGATAGCCCTTCAGCCAGGCGTAGCGCTGCAGGTCCGCCTCCTCCACCATCCCCAGGGGCCGGATCACCACGTTGGCGCCGTCGTCGCTGGTGAGGCGAAGCGGCATCGACGCCAGGCGACCCTCGAAGAAGAGGTTCAGCAGCAGCGTCTCCAGCAAGTCGTCCAGGTGGTGCCCCAGGGCGATCTTGGTGAAGCCGCGTTCCTTCGCCCAGGTGTAGAGCACGCCCCGGCGCAGGCGTGAGCAGATGATGCAGGGCGTGCTGTCGGGCCGGGCCCGCACCATCGCGTCGATGGGGGCCGGGAGCACGTGGTGGCTCACGCCCCGGCGCTCGCATTCCTCGGCGATGCGGTCGGGGTCGAAGCGGGGGAAGCCCGGGTCCACGGTGATGCCGTGCACCTCGAAGCGCACCGGCGCGCGGCGGCGCAGGAGCTCCAGCACCTCCAGGAGGGCCCAGGAGTCCTTGCCGCCGCTGAGGCCCACCAGGACGCGGTCGCCCTCCTCGATCAGGCGGTAGGCCTGGATGGCCTCCCCGGCCCGGCGCAGGATGCGCTTCTCCAGCTTCGCCAGCCCCGCGCGGTCCGCGTCCGTGGGCGGCGCCGCGAGGCTCGGCAGGGCGCAGAGGGTGCTCATCGGTGGTGCCTCAGGCGAGCAACGCCGCGCAGCCCCGGGGCTTGCCGTTCTGCAGGTCCTCCTGCACACCCTTCACATAGTCCGGGCAGGTGCAGACCGGGCAGGTGTTGCTGCCGGACTCGCTGCAGAGGTCGGCCACGGTGACCTTTTCCATGAAGGCGGCGATCTGCTCGTCGAGCTGCCGCCAGAGCAGCCGGGCCATGCGCTGGTCCTCCAGCAGGGCGCCCTTGGCCTCCTCCGGGTCCGCCTTGGCGGCGGCGTGGAAGCCGGGATCCGTGATGCGCAGGACCTCGCCCACCGCCACCTCGTTGCAGGGGCGCGAGAGCACGTAGCCCCCCTTGGGGCCGCGCACCGAGGCCACCACGCCGGCCTTCTTGAGCTTGTTGAAGATCTGCTCCAGGAAGGGCAGGGAGAGCTGCTGACGCTCGGCGATGGCGTGCAGGGGCACCGGCGCGCCGTGGCTGTGGTGGGCCAGGTCGAAGAGCGCCTGCATGGAATAGCGTCCCCGCGCCGAGATCTTCACCGTGCCGATTCCTTTCCCTTCCTTCCAAAAATAGGATTCCCGAGCGTTTTGGTCAATTTTAATGACCGGACCGGCGGCCTCGCGGCGGGTGGGCGGAACCGGGTGGCGGGACCCAGGTGTCCGGATCCGGCCGCGCCCCGCGCTCCGCCGGGGCCGTCACACTCGGGGCAGGAGGACCCCATGGACGCCATCCCGCCTGCCGCTCCGGTCTGGTTCATCACCGGCTGCTCCACGGGCCTGGGCCGCGTGCTCGTCCATGAGCTGCTGGCGGCGGGCCATCGCGTCGCGGCCAGCGCCCGGCAACCCGGGAGCCTGGCGGGGCTGGATCCCGGCGATCCCGCGCGCTTCCTGGCACTGCGCCTCGATGTCACGGATCCCGGCCATGTCGCCGCGGCCGTGGACTCCGCGGCCGCGCACTTCGGACGCCTCGACGTGCTGGTGAACAACGCCGGCTACGGCGTGGTGGGCGCCCTGGAGGAGGTGCCCGAACCGGAGATCCGGCGGGTCTTCGAGACCAACGTCTTCGGACTCATGGCGGTGACCCGGGCGGTGCTGCCGGTGATGCGCGCGCAGGGCTCGGGGGTGGTGCTGAACATCTCCTCCATCGCGGGCTTCACCGCGACCCCGGGCTTCGGCATCTACAACGCCACCAAGTTCGCGGTGGAGGGCCTGTCCGAGGCCCTGGCCCTGGACGTGGCGAAGCTGGGCATCCGGGTCCACATCGTCGAGCCGGGGCCCTTCCGCACGGACTTCGCCGGCCGCTCCATCGTGGACACGCCGGTGCTGGAGGCCTATGCCTCCACCACGGGCGCGACGCGCCGCTATGTGCGCGACATCGACGGGAAGCAGAAGGGCGACCCCGTCCAGGCGGCCCGGGAGATGATCCGGCTGGTGGAGGAGGGATCCAGCTCCCTGCGCATCCTGCTGGGCAAGGTGGCGGTGGACCGCATGAAGCTGAAGCTGCGGCAGGTCCAGCGCGAACTGGAGGCAGGGGAGGCCACGGCCCTGGCCATGGACTTCCCGGACTGAGGCGTCCCTAGAAGGTGAGGACGAGGCTCGTGGACAGCAGGCTGTCCGTCTTCTTCGCCGGGATGTTCACGCTGCCCGCGGGGGCCGGAGCTGACGGCGAGGCATAGAGGTCCACGGCGATGAGCTTGGGCCGGTTCCGGGTGGTCAGGTCGTAGCCCACCTTCAGGGCCAGGCGCTTGTTGAGGCTCACCGCGAGGCCCTGGCGCAGGACGCCGGACCAGTCCCGGCTGTCGCTGAGGTTCTCGGTGAAGGCCAGGTCCGCGGTGTATTCGGCGTTGGCGCCGATCTTCTGGGCGAATTTCGCTGTCAGCACACCGGTTCCGTAGCGGGTCTTGGCGGTGGGATCCGCCACCACCGGCGACTCCCAGGTGTGGCCGAGGCCGAGGTCGGTCTTGAAGGTGGTGCGGGGCGTCTGGATCCAGGTGCGGCCCACGCCGAGGGCGGCGCTGGTGCGGCCGTCCAGGCCCGCGGGGCGGTTCCGCTCCCACCCTGCGCCGGCGTAGGCATACCAGACGTCCTTGAACTTCCGGTCGAAGCGGAGGTTGGCGTAGACCTGGTCGGCCACGGTGGTCCTGGTGCGGGTCTCCTCCAGCGCGTAGCCGCCGGCCGTGCCGATGGCCTTGCGGGCGACGGTCTCCGAGGAGGCGCGCACCATGCCGGCGTTGAAGGCGAGGGCGTCGAGGCCCGAGGCCCAGGCGAAGGCGTTGGCGAAGCCGAGGGTGTCGGTGACGGCGTTGCCCCGGGCGGAGACGAAGGAGAGGGTGGCCTTGTCGGTCCAGGGCTTCGGCGGCGCGGCGGGGGCCTGGGCGAGGAGGGCGGGGGCGGCGAGGAAGAGGGTGGCGGTTCGGCGCATGGGTCGTCCTGGGAAGGGCTTCAGGATGGCAGGGTGGCTTGGGGAGGGTTCGGCCCGGGCATGACATGGGTCATGATCCTGCCGCGCTTCGCTTGGCAGCACCGCGGCCTGCGTCCGGCGAAGGGCGCGCCGGGCGCAGTCCACGGTGCCTGTCTAAAAGCGCAGGCCCGTCGGTTCGCTTCGAACCTTCGGGCCTGCGGTCGTGCGTGTTCGCCCGTCGTCGCCGGGCGCTGGCGCTCAGCCCTGGAACTTCCTCAGCGCCAGGCACGCGTTCGTGCCGCCGAAGCCGAAGCCGTTGTTGAGGACGTACTCGGCGTCGAAGCTGCCGGCCACGTTGGCGGTGACGTCGAGGTCGCACTCGGGGTCCTGCTGGTCCACGTTGATGGTGGGCGGGATCTGGCCGGTCTTCACGGCCATGATGGCGACGATGCTCTCGAGGCCGCCGGCGGCGCCCAGGAGGTGGCCGTGCATGGACTTGGAGGAGCTGACCTTGAGCTTCCGGGCGTGGTCGCCGAAGACGCGGTGGATGGCCATGCACTCGAGCTTGTCGCCCACGGGGGTGCTGGTGCCGTGCATGTTGATGTAGCCCACCTGCTCCGGGGCGATGCCGGCGTCCTTCATGGCGGCCCGCATGACGCGCTGGCCGCCCTCGCCTTCCGGCGCCGGGCTGGTGATGTGGTTGGCGTCGCCGCTCATGCCGTAGCCCGCCACCTCGGCGTAGATCCTGGCGCCGCGGTTCATGGCGGTCTGATACTCCTCGAGCACCACGATGCCGGCGCCCTCGCCCATGACGAAGCCGTCCCGGCCCACGTCGAAGGGCCGGCTGGCCTTCTCCGGCGCGTCGTTGCGGGTGGAGAGGGCGCGCATGGCGGCGAAGCCGCCGACGCCGAGCTGGTTCACCACGGAGTCGGAGCCGCCGGCGATCATGCGGTCGGCGTAGCCGTGCATGATGAGGCGCGCGGCATCGCCGATGGCGTGGTTGCCCGTGGCGCAGGCGGTGGCCACGGCGCTGTTGGGGCCCTGGAGGCCGTAGCGGATGGAGGCGAAGCCCGACGCCAGGTTGATGATGAGGCTCGGGATGAAGAAGGGGCTCGTGCGCCGGGGGCCGCGGTAGCCGTTGGCCTCCTCCCAGATGGTGGAGAGGCCGCCGATGCCCGAGCCGATGTAGACGCCGAACATCTCCCGCTCAGCCTTGGTCATCTCACGGTCGGCCAGGCCCGCGTCCACCATGGCCTCGTGGGTCGCGGCCAGGGCGTACTGGATGAAGATGTCCATCTTCTTCTGTTCCTTCTTGTCGATGGTCAGGTCGGGGTTGAAGCCCTTGACCTGGCCGGCGATCTTGCAGGCGAAGTCGGTGGTGTCGAAGCGGTCGATGAGGCCGATGCCGCTCTTCCCGGCCAGCAGGTTGGCCCAGGTCTCGGGGACGCTGTTGCCGCAGGGGTTGAGGGTGCCCAGGCCGGTGATCACGACGCGGCGGCGGTTGGTGTGGCTCATGGTCTTGTCCTCGCGGAGGTCATTATCCGTGGATTGGGTGCCTGGACGTCCGGAACGTGAAACGCGCCGCACGGACCCGTCCGTGCGGCGCGTTCAGGCTCGGAAGGCCTCAGCCCTTGGCGTTCTTCTCGATGTAGGCGATGGCGTCGCCCACGGTCTTGATCTTCTCCTGCTCGCTCTCGGGGATCTCGAGGCCGAAGGCCTCCTCGATGGCCATGATGATCTCGACGGTGTCCAGGCTGTCGGCACCCAGGTCGTCCACGAAGTGGCTGCTCTCGGTGATGGAATCCTCGGGCTTCGCCAGCTGCTCGGCGATGATGGCGATGACCTTCTTCCGGATTTCGGCCATTGGGCTCTCCTGAGTGGAACCGGTCGAGCCTACCACAGGGGCCGTGACGGACCAACGCTAGACTTTCCGGGATGCCCCAGGACCCTGAAGACACTGGCCTTGGCCGCCCCGGCCCGGAGGACCTCGGCTGGGCGGCCACCCTGAGGGAGTTCGAGGCCCACCTCGCCGTCGAGCGCGGCCTCAGCCCCCGCAGCGTCTCGGGCTACCTCTCGGACCTGCGTCTGGCGGCGGCCTGGGCGGCCGGGGCCGGGCTCCCCCCTCCGGACCTGGACCGCGACCGGCTCACGGCCTTCCTCGTGGCCCAGCAGGGCGCCGGCCGCGCGCCCCGGAGCATGGCCCGGCTGAGTTCGGCCCTGCGGCAGTTCCTGGCCTTCCTGCGCCTGGAAGGGGAGGGCGGCGCCGGCCCGGAGGCGGTGGTGAAGGCGCCCCGCCCGCCCCGGCTGCTGCCCAAGACCCTGAGCGAAGGCCAGGTGGAGGCCCTGCTCGCCGCCCCGGACACCGCGTCGGTGCTGGGCCTGCGGGACCGGGCCTGGATCGAGCTGCTGTACGCCACGGGCCTGCGGGTGAGCGAGCTGGCCGGGCTGCCGGCCCTCTCGGTCTTCCTGGACGAAGGCTTCCTGAAGGTCTTCGGCAAGGGGCGCAAGGAACGCCTCATCCCCTTCGGCGAGGGGGCCGAGGTGTGGATGCGCCGCTGGCTCGAGGTGCGGGGCAGTCTCCAGCCCCGGGGCCCGGAGCTCTTCGTGGGCCGCCACGGCGAAGGGCTGAGCCGCCAGCAGCTCTGGCGCCTCCTCAAGCGCTACGCGACCCGGGCCGGCCTCCCCGCCCGGGCCGTGAGCCCCCACGTGCTGCGCCACGCCTTCGCGACGCACCTCCTGGACCACGGCGCCGACCTGCGTTCGGTGCAGTCCATGCTCGGGCACGCGGACATCAGCACGACCCAGATCTACACCCACGTGCACCAGGCGCGGCTGCGGGCCTTGTACGACAAGCTGCATCCGCGCGGCTCCGCCGATCCCGCCTGACGCGCGCCGAGCGCGCTCCTGCTCGCCTGACGGCTCGCAGAGGCGGGAACCCTCCCCCCGATCGGGCAGGACATCGAGTCCTGCCCTCCCGCTCCTCGCTCCGCGCGCTCGCGGAGGGGGCCCCGTCCCACGTGCACCAGGCGCGGCCGCGGGCCCTCCATGACGCCAAGCCTCCGCGGGCCGGCGGCGCGGCGCCCTGAGCCCAGGATGGACGGCCCGCCGCGGCCCCGGCCATGATGGAGGGCGGAGAATCCCCCGCATGGCGACGAAGAAGACCGCCCCCACAGCGAGCAAGGCCGAGAAGCCCGGGAAGGCGCCGAAGGCCGAGACGCCCGTGAAGACCGCCAAGGCCGCCCCGGCCAAGGCTTCCAAGACCCCGGCGAAGACCGCCGCCAAGCCCGAGCCGAAGACCGTGCAGCCGCCGGCGAAGCCGGAAGCCAAGGCCGGGAAGAAGGCGACCGCCAAGGCCGAGCCCAAGCCCGAGCCCAAGCCCGCGGCCAAGGTCGACGCGAAGCCCGAACCCAGGGCCGCGGCGAAGAAGGCGGCGAAGCCCGCCCCCGCCGAGGCGGTGGCCGCGCCCCTGATCCCCGAGGTGGTGGAGGCCCCGGCGCCGAAGGTCGAGGCCAGGCCCGCCCCCAAGGCGAAGAAGGCCGCCGCGCTGGAGGTCTCCACGGAGCCGCCTTCGTTCACTGCCCACGCGGCCACGGTGCTGGCCGCGATCGGCGCGGGCCAGGCGGTGGAGCTGATCTTCCTGGACGAGGTGGCCAATCCGCCCCGCACCTTCGAGCCCCGCCGGCTCATCTTCGACGTGTTCACCCGGGCCTGGTTCGCCTGGGGCTGGGATCGCCGCTACAACGCCGAGCGCCACCACCGCCTGGACCTCCTGAAGGAGATCAATCCGGTGGAGGGTCCCGGTCGCGCGGCCCAGGGCCCCTACCAGGACGGCACGCCGGCCAACCAGATCGGCGGCTGGCTGGGGGGCGAGCCCATCCCGGTGAAGGCCACGCTGATGAAGCAGTGGATCTTCGCGGTGAAGCAGGCGCCGGCGCCCTTCCCGGACTTCCACCTGGAGGACGCCCCCGACGGCAAGGCCACGGTGACCTTCACCGCCACGGACCTCCGTGCCATCGCGCGGTGGTGCATGCAGTTCGGCGACGGCATCCAGGTGCTGGAACCCCAGCGCCTGGTGGACCGCATCAAGCAGGTGGGCGTGGCCTGGGGCGGCAAGCCCGTGGCCGCCGCGCCCCCGCCGGCCCCGAAGCCCCTCCCGCCGCCGGCGCGGCCCGAGCGCGATCACCGCCGCGAGGAGCCCCGGGAGCACCGCCGGGAGGAGCACCGCCGGGAGGAGCACCGCCGGGAGGAGCACCGCCGCGATGAGCCCCGGCGCGATGAGCCCCGCCGCGAGCACCGGGACCGGGATCGGGAGCGCGAGGCGCCGAAGGACGAGGCGAAGGGCAAGCCGGGGAAGACCGAGATCCGCGTCGAGCGCTTGTAAGCCAACCGAATTCCCGAAATGCGACGGCGCCCCACGGGGCGCCGTCGCAGTGCAGGCCTTGGATCCTACTTCGCCCGCTCCACCATCTCCAGGATCGCCTCGCCCATGCGCTGCCCCTTCTTCGGCGGGTTCTCGACGATGCTGTCCACGAACTTCCAGCCGCCGCCGGGCTGCTGGACGTAGAGCCAGAACGTGGGGACGTGGGAGAGGGGCTGGGGCGGGAGGCCCTTGGGCCAGTAGGCGTCCTGGGCCTTCTTGTCGCGGTAGACGCCGAAGTAGTGGACGGTGATGAAGGGGTTGCCCAGGGCGTCGAGGGCCAGCATGTCGGGCATCTCGCGCTGGCTGTCGCCACACCAGGAGCCGAAGGCGGTGACGAGGACCATGGGCGTGTCGACGGCCTTCCACCGCGCCTGCCACGCCGGATCCAGCAGGGCCTTCTCGGTGTTGGTCCTGAACACGGGGCGGTGGGCGAGGATCGTCTCCCGGGTCGCGGGCCCGATGAGCAGCGGCCCCCGGTCCTTGGGGTCGCAGGGCAGGTCGCCCTCCTTTTCCGGCGGCAGCATGGGCAGGATGCCGGGCTTCGGGGCCGACGCGGCCTGGGCGGGGGCGGGGGCGGAAGGCTGGGTCGCCGGCTTCGCGCAGGCGGCCAGGAGGGCGGCGAGGGTGGAGGACAGGAGGACGGTGCGGCGCATCCGACCAGGATAGCGAAGCCGCGGGACGGCCCCGGCGCCGTTTCGCCCCGCCCAGGGCAGGACGCTACACTGGCCGACCACCCCCGGAGACCGATGCGCCCCCCGCCCCGCGGAGTCCCGCGCCTGTTGAAGGCCGAGCCTTGAGGACCGCCCCGGGCCCGAAGGGCCTGCCTGTCCTGGGCCACGCCTGGCGCCTGCGCCAGGACATCCTGGGCGTCTTCACCGAGGCCGGCCACGCCCACGAGGTCGCCCTCCTGAAGCTCGGGCCCCTCCCCCTGCACCTGCTGTCCAGCCCGGAGCTGGCGAAGGAGGTGCTCCAGACCCGCGCCGCGGCCTTCGACCGGCGCACCCGCTCCGTGGCCCTGCTCATGGACATCACCGGCGAGAGCCTCCTCACCGCCAACGGCGCCGCCTGGGCCCGGCGGCGGCGCCTCGCGGGCCCCGCCTTCCACCCCGACCGCATCGCGGGCCTCGTGCCCCGCTTCGCGTCCGCGGCGTCGGCCCTGGCGGACGGCTGGCGGGCGAAGGCTTCGCGAGGGCCCCTCGCCGTGGACGCCGGCGCGGCCATGGCGGGCCTGGCCTTCCGCGTCGCCGCCGAGGCCTTCTTCTCCAGCGACGTGGAAGGGGATGTGGACGCGATGGAGTCGGCCCAGGCGGACGTGCTCAGCCACTACTGGAAGCGCATGTCCACCCTCTCGGACTGGCCCCAGCGCCTGCCCAATCCCTCCCGCACGCGCTACCGCGCGGGCCTCGCCCGCATCCGCGCCGTGGTGGACCGCATCCTCGCCGCCCGCACCGAGAAGCTGGGCATGGACCTGCTGGACCGCCTCCGGGCCGAGGGCGGAAAGGACGGCCTCGCGCTGGACGAGCTGCGCAACGAGGTGCTCACCCTCCTCATGGCCGGCCACGAGACCACCGCCCACGCCATGGCCTGGGCCCTGCACCACCTGGCGCGGAACCCGGAGGCCGCCAGGGCGGTCCGGCGGGAGGCCCGGGCCGTGCTCGGCGGCCGCCTGCCGGAGGCGGAGGACCTGCCGCGCCTGGTCCAGGCCCGCGCCGCCTTCCAGGAGGCCCTGCGGCTGCATCCGACCATCTGGATCCTGGAGCGCCGAGCCATCCAGGCCGAGACCCTGGGCGGTTTCGACATTCCCGAAGGCGGCAGCGTGCTGGTGAGCCCCTACGTCCTGCACCGCCATCCGGCCTACTGGAAGGATCCCGAGCGCTTCGATCCCGCGCGTTTCCTGGACGAGGGAGACCATTCCGCCTACCTCCCCTTCGGCCTCGGCCCCCACACCTGCCTGGGCATGGGCTTCGCGATGGCCGAGGGCGTGACGGTGCTTTCGGTGCTCCTCTCGCGCTTCCACGTCACCGCGCCGGAAGCCGTGCTGCCCCGTCCCGTGGCCGGCCTCACCCTCCGGGTGCCGGGGGGGGCGATGCTGGCCTTCGAACCCCTGGGGGATGCATGAACCTGCGCCGAATCCCTGCGCCCTGGACGGACCTGCCCGCGCCCGTGGAAGGCCTGCCGGGCCTCGATGCCGCCCAGCTCGCGCTCCAGGCGCCGGACCTCCACCTCGCCGATGCGGCGGGTCGGGGCCGCGCGAGCCTCTGGTGGTCCGACGTGCCGGCCTGGCCCGGCCATCGCCTCGGCGTGATCGGCCACTTCGCCGCCGCCGATCCGGAAACCACCCGCGCCCTGCTCGACGCGGCCTGCGCCGAGCTCGCGGCCCGGGGCCGCACCCTCGCCGTCGGCCCCATGGACGGCAACACCTGGCGCAGCTACCGCTTCATGACCGACGACTGCGGGTATCCGCGCTTCGCCCTGGAACCGTGGAATCCCGTGGCGTGGCCGGCCTGGTGGAACGCCAGCGGCTTCGCGCCCTTCCAGACCTACCAGTCGGCGCTCGAGGCCCGCATGGCCTCCGCCGATCCGCGGCTTCCGGAGCTGGAGCGGAAGCTCGGGGCCGCGGGGGTGACGATGCGGCCCCTGGACCTTGGCGACTTCGACGGGGAGCTGGCGCGCATCTTCGAGATCAGCGAGTCCGCCTTCGCCGCCAACGTGCTCTACACGCCCCTGCCCAGGGAGGAGTTCCTGGCCATGTACGCCAGGGTGAAGCCCTACGCCCACCCAAGGCTGGTGTGGCTGGCCGAGCAGGCGACGGATTCCGTGCCGCGCCCGGTCGGACCGCGCCCGGTCGGGTTCGTCTTCTGCGTGCCGGACCTGCTCCAGGCCCAAGCGGGCCAGCAGCCCGACACCCTGATCGTGAAGACCCTGGCCAAGGTGCCGGACCGCGGCCTGGGCGGCCTGGGCAAGCTGCTCCTGGCGAACGTGCAGCGGGAGGCCCAGGCCTTGGGCTTCACGAAGGCCATCCACGCGCTCATGCACGACGCCAACCGCAGCGCGACGATGGGCGAGGACGCCACGGTGATCCGGCGCTACACGCTGTATTCGAGGGCCCTGGCGTGAACCTCGTCGAGCGGCTGCTGGAGCAGGCCGCGGCGCGGCCCGGGGCCCTGGCCCTGCGCCACCGCGGCCGGAGCTGGACCTTCCGCGAGCTGGAGGCGCGCACCGCCCGGGGCGCGGCCTTCCTGCGGGCCCAGGGGCTGGGCAAGGACGACCCCGTGCTCATCTTCGTGCCCATGGGCCTGGACCTCTACGAGGTGCTGCTCTCGGTGCTGCGCATCGGCGCCGTGGCGGTCTTCCTGGATCCCAGCGCCGGGGACGCGCACGTGGCCAAGTGCTGCGCCCGCATCCCGCCGAAGGGCTACCTCGGCACCCCCATGGCCCAGGTGCTGCGCTGGTGGGTGCCCGCCCTGCGCAGGATCCCCCGGCGCATCGTGACGGCGCGGTACTGGCCCTTCGCCATCCCCTTCGGCCGGGGCGGCGGGAAGGACGATCACCTCGAACCCCGGGCGGAGGACGACGCCGCGCTGGTCACCTTCACCAGCGGCTCCACCGGCGAGCCCAAGGCGGCGGTGCGCAGCCACGGCTTCCTCCTCACCCAGCACGCGGTGCTGGCCCGCACCCTGCGCCACGAGGCCGGCCTCCTGGACCTGGCCACCCTGCCGGTCTTCGTGCTGGCCAACCTCGCCTCGGGGCAGGGCACGCTGATCCCCGACGCGGACCTCCGCAGCCCCGGCCGCATCAAGCCCGGCCCCGTGCTGGACGAGCTCGCGGCCCACCGCCCCGCCACCTGCGCCGCCAGCCCGGCCTTCTTCGAGCGCCTCGCCGAGGGGGCCGAAGCACGGGGCCAGGCCCTGGATTCCTTCCGCTCCCTCTACACCGGCGGCGCGCCGGTCTTCCCGGGATTGTTGCAGCGGCTGCAGGCCCTCGCGCCCCAGGCCGAGGTCGTCGCGGTCTACGGCTCCACCGAAGCCGAGCCCATCGCCGAGATGCCCTATTCGGAGATGTCCGCGGCCGATCTCGCCGCCATGGCCGCGGGGCAGGGGCTGCTCGCGGGACCGCCGGTGGAACCGGAGATCCGGCTGCGCATCCTTCGCGACGCCTGGGGCACGCCCCTGGGCCACCTCGACGGCGCAGCCTTCGACGCCATGACCTGTCCCCGGGGCGAGGCCGGGGAGATCGTCGTGACCGGGGGCCACGTCCTGAAGGGCTACTTCGAGGGGCGCGGGGACGAGGAGACCAAGTTCCGGGTGGACGGCGAGGTGTGGCATCGCACCGGGGACGCGGGGCGCCTGGACGCGGAAGGCCGCGTCTGGCTCCTGGGACGCTGCTCCGCGCGCATCCGGGACGCCAAGGGCGAGCTCTTCCCCTTCACGGTGGAGACGGCGGCGCTCCAGGTGGAAGGTGTCCGCCGCGCGGCCCTGGCCGCCTTCCGGGACCGCCGCATCCTTGTGGTGGAAGGCTCCGGCATCCCCGAGGAGGCCCCGGATCCCGATGAGGTGAAGGCGAGCCTGGCCTGGGCCGGCCTCGACGCGGTGCGCGTGGCGCGCATCCCCCTGGACCGCCGCCACAACGCCAAGGTGGATTACCCTGGACTCCTCGCCCTCCTGGAACGCCTCGAACGATGACTGCATCGCCTGACCGATCGGCACCCGCGTTGAACGCCCGGGAGTCCCGCGCGTGAAGCGCTGGTGGACCTACCAGGCGGAGCGCTTCCCGCTGGCGGCCCATGGGCCCCTCATCGCGGCCTTCAGCTTCTGCGCGGTGGCCTACAGCGCCAACCTGCGGGCGGCGGGCTCCTGGCCCTCGCTGCGGTCCTTCCTGGTGGCCTTCGCCACCTCGCTGATCTTCTTCTTCCAGCTCCGCGTCGCCGACGAGCACAAGGACTTCGAGGAGGACAGCCGCTGGCGGCCCTACCGGCCGGTGCCAAGGGGGCTCGTCACCCTGAAGGAGCTGGCGGCCCTCTTCGCGGTGGGCTGCGCGATCCAGCTCGGCCTCGCCCTCTGGCACAAGCCCGGCCTCGTGCTGTGGCTCTGCGTGACCTGGACCTGGCTGGCGGCCATGTCCAAGGAGTTCTGGGTGAAGGACTGGCTGAAGGCGCGGCCCGTCGTCTACCTCTGGTCCCACATGGTGATCATGCCCCTCATCGATTTCTACGCGACGAGCTGCGACTGGACCCTGCACCAGCCGCTGCCGCCCCGGGGCCTGGAGTTCTTCCTCCTGGCCAGCCTCTGCAACGGCGTGGTCATCGAGCTGGGCCGGAAGATCCGCGCGCCGGAGGGCGAGGAGGAGGGCGTGGAGACCTACAGCGCCCTGTGGGGGCCGCGGAAGGCCGCCACCTTCTGGCTGGTGATGGTGCTGGCCACGGCGGTCTTCGGGACGCTGGCCGGCCTGCGCACCCGCGCGCCCCTGGCCATCGGGATCGTGCTGGGCGCCGCCTTCCTGATCCGGATGCTCCTCGCCCTGCGCTACGTGGCGTCGCCCCTGCCGGGCCGCGCCAAGGCCATCGAGGTGGGCTCGGGCCTCTGGACCCTCACCCTCTACCTCAGCCTGGGCCTGCTGCCCCACGCCCACCGCTGGCTCGCGCCCCTGGGGCTGGCCCGATGAGTTTCATCCTGCGGCCCGGCGACACCGGCACCTTCGGCGGCAAGGCCGGCGCCCTGGCCCGAATCCAGGACGCGGGCTTCGAGATCCCGGGCTGGTTCGTGGTGGCGCCGGAGGCCTTCCACGCCAGCCACGGGTCGGGCCAGGACCTCGCCTCGGTACAGCCCTCGGAATCCGTGGCCTCGGCCATCCGCGAGGCGCTGCAGACGCTAGGCGACGCCGGTGACCGCTTCGCCGTGCGCAGCAGCGCCGGGGACGAGGACGGGGGCCAGCACAGCTTCGCGGGGCAGCTGGAGAGCTACCTCTTCGTGGCCGCCGCCGAGGTGCCCGCCCGGGTGGCGGACGTGTGGCGCAGCGGCTTCAGCGAACGGGTCATGGCCTACCGGAAGGAGGCCGGCCTGGGCGATCCGGAACCGCCGGCGGTGCTGGTGCAGCGCATGGTGGACGCCGAGGCCGCGGGCGTGGCCTTCGGCGTGGATCCGATCTCGGGCGACTGGGACCGGGCCCTGGTGAGCGGCGTGTGGGGGCTCGGCACGGCGTTGGTGGGGGGCGACGCGGACGCCGACACCTGGTCCGTGGACCGGGGCGGCGGGATCCGCGAGCGCACGGTCGCCTTGAAGGCCACGGCCCACCGCTTCGATCCTTCGGCCCACGAAGGCGTCTCCCCGCGGCCCGTGGCGGCCGACCGGATCCAGGCGCCCTGCCTCGATGACGCGCGGGTGGCGGAGGTGGCCGAACTCGCCCGCCGCTGCGGGCGCGCCTTCGGCCGGCCCCAGGACATCGAATGGGCGGTGGAGGGCGGGCGCCTCTGGCTCCTGCAGTCCCGGCCCATCACGACGCTGGGCCAGGCGCCGGATCCCGGCGGCCTGCCGGCCCTGTGGGACAACAGCAACATCGCCGAGAGCTACGGGGGCGTGACGACGCCGCTGACCTACAGCTTCGCGCGCCGGGCCTACGAGGAGGTCTACCGCCAGTTCTGCCGGATGATGGGCGTCAGCGAGGCGCGCATCGAGGCCCACGCGGGCACCTTCCGGGGCATGATCGGCCTGGTCCGGGGCCGGGTCTACTACAACCTCCTGGCCTGGTACCGGGTGCTGGCCCTGCTGCCGGGCTTCCAGCTCAACCGGCGCTTCATGGAGCAGATGATGGGCGTGAAGGAGGGCCTCCCGGCGGCCTTCCTGAAGGAGTTCGAGGGGAACGCCTCTTTCGGCGAGAAGCTCCTCGACGCGCTCCGGCTGCTGCGCACGGTGGCGGGGATGGCCTGGAACCACCTCACCCTCCAGGGCCAGATCGAGGACTTCACCCTGCGCCTGGAGGAGGCCCTGGCGCCGCCGGCGGTGCCCCTCGCGGACCAGCGCCCGGACGAGCTGGCGGCCCACTACCGGGACCTGGAGCACCGCCTCCTCACGCGCTGGGACGCGCCCCTGGTGAACGACTTCTTCGCGATGATCTTCTATGGCGTGCTGAAGGGGCTCTGCGTGACGTGGTGCGGCGACACCGACGGCACCCTGCAGAACGACCTGGTGGGCGGCGAAGGGGGCATCATCAGCGCCGAGCCCGCGGCCCGGGTGCGCCACATGGCGGAGCTGGTGAAGACCGTCCCGGAGCTCGGCGCCCTGCTGCGGGAGGGCGACGTGCGCGCCATCCGCGCCGAGGTGACGAAGCATCCCGCGCTCGCCCGGGAGGTGGAATCCTACCTCGCGGCCTTCGGGGACCGCTGCCTGGAGGAGCTGAAGCTGGAGAGCCCCACCCTGGAGGACGAACCCCTGAGCCTCTTCCGGGCCATCGGCCACTTCGCGGCCCGGGAGGCCACGGGGAACGAGGGCCACGCGGAGCGGACGCGGGCCGCGGCGGAGCGGGTGGTTTCGGCGCGGCTGGGCTGGAACCCGGTCAAGCACCTGCTCTTCGGCTGGGTGCTGCGCGGGGCCCGGGAACGGGTGCGGGACCGGGAGAACCTGCGCTTCGAGCGCACGCGGCTCTTCGGGCGGGTGCGGCGCATGTTCGTGGAGCTGGGCCGGCGGCTGCACGCCGTGGGCCGGCTGGCGGACCCCCGGGACGTGTTCCACCTGGAGGTGGAGGAGATCCTGGGCTACATCGAGGGCACGAGCACGTCGGACGCGCTGGCCGAGCTGGCGAAGGTGCGCCAGGGGGCCTTCCGCGGCTATTCGGAAGGGCCCGCGCCGGCGGACCGCTTCGCGACCTGGGGCTGGGTGCACGTGGGGCAGCGCCTGGAGGGGGAGCCTGCGGCCGTGCCATCGGACCTGGACGGCGACACGCGCAAGGGCCTGGGCTGCTGCCCGGGGCGCGTGCGCGGACCCGTGCGGGTGGTCCGCGATCCCCGGGGCGTGGAGCTGCCCTCGGGCACGATCCTCGTGGCGGAGCGCACGGATCCGGGCTGGATCATGCTCTTCCCCGCGGCCTCGGGCCTGCTGGTGGAGCGGGGCAGCCTGCTGAGCCACAGCGCCATCGTGAGCCGGGAGCTGGGCCTGCCGGCCATCGTGTCCATCCCCGGCGTGACCGCGTGGCTGCAGGACGGCGACTGGGTGGAGTTCGACGGCAGCAGCGGTGTGGTGCGCAGGCTGGAGGGACCCGATGCCCAGTGAGATCCAGGAACGGGCCGAGTTCACGGAGATCCGCTACGCCCAGGTCTGGGAGGACGCGGACGTGCTGGTGGCGGGCCTGGCCCTGAAGCCGGGCTATGTGGGCATCTCGATCTCGAGCGCGGGAGACAATGCGCTGGCGATGCTGGCGAAGGGGCCGTCGCGGCTGATCGCCCTGGATTTGAATCCCGTGCAGATCGCCTGTCTCGAACTCCGGGTCGCCGCCTACCGGGAGCTGGCCCACGGCGAGCTGCTCGAACTCATGGGCTCGCGGCCGAGCCTGCGGCGAGACCAGCTCTACAAGCGCTGCCGGAGCCAGCTCTCGAATGACGTGCGGAACTTCTGGGACGGAAAGTCCGAGGTGATCGCGAACGGCATCGGCACCGGCGGGAAGTTCGAGCGCTACTTCCGCCTCTTCAAGGACCGCATCATCCCGCTCATCCATTCGAAGAAGACCGTGGACGCGCTGCTGGCACCCAAGGATCTCGAAGCAAGGCGACGCTTCTACGACGACCGCTGGAACACCTGGCGCTGGAGAATGCTCTTCAAGCTCTTCTTCTCCCGCTTCGTCATGGGCCGCATGGGCCGGGACCCGGAGTTCTTCGCCTACGTCGAAGGCTCCGTCGCCGACCGGATCCTCGCCCGCACGAAGCACGCCCTGACGGAGCTGGACACAGCGGCGAATCCTTACCTGCACTGGATCCTGAAGGGGACGCACGGCGAGGCACTGCCCATGGCCTTGCGGGAGGAGCACTTCGACGCCATCCGGGCCAACCTCGGTGCGCTGGAGTGGCGCGTGGCGCCGCTGGAGGACGCGCTGGACGAGCTCGGCAAGGGCGCCGTGGACGCCTTCAATCTCAGCGACATCTTCGAGTACATGGGCATGGAGCCCTTCGAGGCGCTGCTGAATCGACTGGCGGATTCAGGGAAGCCCGGCGCGCGCCTCGCGTACTGGAACATGTTGGCGCCGCGGCGGCGGCCGGAGAGCTTGGCTATGCGGCTGCGGCCCGTCGAACCCGAGGCATCGGACCTGTTCAAGCGGGACAAGGCTTGGTTCTACTCGGCGTTCGTGGTGGAGGAGGTGCTGGGATGAACCCCCTCCTCGGCATCGCCCTCGTCCTCGCCGCCCTCGGCCTCCTCATCGGCACGGTGAAGCTGGCCGGCCGCTCGGGGGCGCTGTCGCCGGAGTGGTCGCGGAAGCTGGTCCACATGGGCATGGGCTTCGTGACGCTGGCCTTCCCGTGGATCTTCACGTCGGCGTGGCCGGTCTTCGCGCTGTGCGGGCTGGCGGTGGGATCGTTGGCGGCGGTGCGGTGGTGGTCGCCGGCCAAGGCCGTCGGCGGCGGCGTGCTGGATGGGGTGAAGCGGCGGTCGTTCGGGGAGTTCTACTTCCCGATTGCCGTCTCGATCATCTTTGCGCTGACGCTTGGTTCGCCCGTCCGCTACATGATCCCGGTCCTGGTGCTCACCCTCGCGGATGCCGTCGCCGCGCTGGTGGGCACGAAGTACGGGCAGTCGCCCTACACGACCAAGGAGGGCCGCAAGAGCTGGGAGGGGTCGCTGGCCTTCTTCCTCGTGGGCTTCTTCTCGGTGCACGTGCCCCTGCTGCTGTGGACCTCCACGGGCCGCGCGGAATCCCTGCTCATCGCCATGACGCTGGCTCTCGTGGTCATGCTCTTCGAGGCCATCGCGTGGGAGGGGCTGGACAACGTCTTCATCCCGCTGGGCACCCACTTCCTCCTGGGCATTTACCTCGTGCTGGACGTGAAGGCCCTGGTGGCGCGCTTCCTGGTGACCCTCGGCCTCGTCCTGTTCACCCTGGCCTGGCGCAGGCGGACCACCCTGGATGACGCCGGCCTCATGGGCGCGGCGCTGGCGGGCTACGCCTTCTACGCCCTGGGCGGCTGGGCCTGGCTGCTGCCGCCCCTGGCCTTCTTCCTCCTGTTCCCGGTGCTCAACCCCGGCAGCCACGGCGTCCACCACCACGACATCAACGCCGTGCTAGGCACCGCGGGGCCTGGCGTGCTCTGGCTCATCCTCCACCGGCTGGACGTGAAGGGGCACCACCTCGTGCCCTTCGCCGCCTGCTATGCGGCGCACCTGGCCATCGTGGCGTTCACCCATCGCGCCTGGAAGGATCCTGAACGCGGCCTGCCGGGCCTGGCGCTCGTCGGCATCGGCCTCGGCTGGCTCGGCATCGGCACCGTGATGCTCATCAAGGACCTGGCCCTCCGGGCCACGCCCATGGCCATGCTCGCCACCCAGGCCATGCTCTTCGCCGGCGCGGCCGTGGGCGCCCTGGCCTTCGCCCTCTGGCAGCCGGGCCTGCGGGACTGCCCCGCCGACGGCGCGCGCTGGGCGCGCCAGGCCTGCTGCGGCGTGCTGGGCTCGGCGGCGGCCTACCTGGGAGTGCTGCGATGGCTGTGAACGGGCGCATCCCCTGGGGCCGCAACGCGGCGTCCCTGCTGCCGCTGACGGCCTTCCTCTACGTGGGCTACCAGCTGAGCAACCGCATCCATGTCCTGGAGCCGCGGGAACTGCCGATGACGGGCCTGGACCGGGCCATCCCCTTCCTGCTCTGGACCGTGTGGCCCTACTTCCTGCTGGTGCTCCTGCTCTTCCTGCCCCTCGGCATCCGCGACCGCGCCCTCTACCGCCGGGCGCTCTGGGCCTTCACCTTCGCGGTGACCATCAACATCGTGGTGTGGATGGTCTGGCCCACGGTCTATCCGAGGCCGCCGAAGCCGGAGGATCCGGGGCTCACGGGCTTCGCGTACCGGTGGCTGGTGAGCATCGACACGCCGGCCAACTGCCTGCCGTCGGGCCACATCACGTCGCCGGTGGTGGGCTGCTGGGCCCTGAGCCGGGAACACCCGAGGCACCGGATCTGGATCTGGCCCACGCTGCTGCTGCTGAGCCTCACCATCCTGACCACCAAGCAGCACTACGTCTGGGACCTGCCGGCCGGGGTGCTGAGCGCGTGCCTGGGGATCCTGCTCAGCGGGTGGGTGGCGGCGCCGAGCGGGGTGGCGGAGTTCGAGGCGGAGGGTGAGGGGTGAGGGGAAGGCTTGGGCCGGGACGAGACTGAACGGCCTCCACGGATCTCAAGCGACCCACGCCGCGTCTTTCATCGGCACCCTGCAGTTGACAAGCGCACCCGAGTTCATCGCGAGGGCGCCTTCCCCTCGCGATGAACGCGGGTGCCAGAGCGCGCAGCGCTCGGTGGCCCTGGAGGCCGGGAACAATCCTTCCGAGCCGCCACGCCTTCCCTCCCGTGCCGCCCTTCCATCTGATTCGGCCAGGGCGTCCGGTCAGGAGAGGATGAGTTCGTCCAGTCTCCGACACCCGTGCCTGGCGGATTGGGCCACCGAGCGCTGCGCGCTCTGGTACCTCGGTCTGCGTGCGCCGAAGGGCGCGGCGCACGCAGATCGAGGCACTCCTGGAAGGTCAAGGTCAAGGTCAAGGGCAAAGTCCACTGCAAGTTTGACACCTCGTCCCTGTCCTGGGCTTCGCTCCCACATGCCCACACGAGCTCCGTCCGCCTGCGGGATAATCCTCCCATGCCGATCCACAAGCCCTTCGTCCTCCACGCGCCCTACGAGCCCGCTGGCGACCAGCCCGAAGCCATCGCCCAGCTGGTCGCCGGCGTCGAGGCCGGGGAGCGGTGCCAGACGCTGCTGGGCGTCACGGGTTCCGGGAAGACCTACACCATGGCGGCCACCATCGCGCGGCTGAACCGGCCGGCGCTGATCTTCGCGCCCAACAAGACCCTGGCGGCGCAGCTCTTCTCGGAGTTCAAGCAGTTCTTCCCGGAGAACGCCGTCGAGTACTTCGTCAGCTACTACGACTACTACCAGCCCGAGGCCTACGTGCCGGAGCGGGACCTCTTCATCGACAAGGACGCCAAGATCAACGAGGAGCTGGAGAAGCTGCGGCTCTCGGCCACGCGCAACCTGCTGGAGCGCCGGGACACGCTGGTCATCGCCTCGGTCAGCTGCATCTACGGCCTGGGCGATCCCAGCTCCTACCTCAACCTCAGCGTCACGCTCCGGGTGGGCGGCACGAAGGACCGGGCCATGCTGCTGCGGGACCTCGTCGCCATCCAGTACACCCGCAACCAGATGAGCTTCGAGCCCGGCGTCTTCCGCGTGCGCGGCGACGTCATCGAGGTCTACCCCGCCTACGAGGACCTGGCCTACCGCATCGAGCTCTTCGGCGACGAGGTGGAGCGCCTCTCCAAGATCGATCCGCTGCGGGGCACGGTGGTGGAGAAGCTGGAGACGCTCACCATCTGGCCCAAGACCCACTACGTCACGCCGGAGGACAAGCTCAAGCAGGCCATCCGCCAGATCAAGGAGGAGCTGGAGGATCGCGAGAACGTCCTCCGGGCCGACAACAAGATCGTCGAGCTGCAGCGCCTCCACCAGCGCACCATCTACGACGTGGAGATGCTCAAGGAGATGGGCATGTGCTCGGGCATCGAGAACTACTCGCGCTTCCTCGACGGCCGCGCGCCCGGAGAGCCGCCCCACACCCTCATCGACTACTTCCCCGACGACTTCGTGCTCTTCATGGACGAGAGCCACGTGGCCACGGGCCAGCTCCACGGCATGTACAACGGGGACCGCAGCCGCAAGACGACGCTGGTGGACTACGGCTTCCGCCTGCCCTCGGCCCTGGACAACCGGCCCCTGAAGTTCGAGGAGTTCGAGGCGCGGGTGAAGCAGGTGGTCTACGTCAGCGCCACGCCCGGGGACTACGAGCTGCAGCAGAGCGGCGGCGTGGTGGTGGAGCAGGTGGTGCGGCCCACGGGCCTGGTGGACCCCATCGTCGAGGTGCGCCCCGTGGGCTCCCAGGTGGACGACCTGCTGGGGGAGATCCGGAAGGTGGTGGCCCGGGACGAGCGGGTCCTCGTCACCGTGCTCACCAAGAAGCTCGCCGAGCAGCTCACCGCCTACTACCAGGAGGTGGGCGTGAAGTGCCAGTACCTCCACAGCGAGATCGACACCCTGGAGCGCGTGGAGCTGCTGAAGGGCCTGCGCCGGGGCGACTTCGACGTGCTGGTGGGCATCAACCTCCTGCGGGAGGGCCTGGACCTGCCGGAAGTGAGCCTCGTGGCCATCCTGGACGCCGACAAGGAGGGCTTCCTCCGCAACACGCGCTCCCTCATCCAGACCATCGGCCGCGCCGCCCGGAACGTGAACGGCAAGGCCCTCTGCTACGCCGACGTCATGACCGGATCGCTCAGGGCCGCCATCGACGAGACCGAGCGCCGCCGGCGCAAGCAGCTCGCCTACAACGCCGAGCACGGCATCACGCCGGAGACCGTGAAGCGCAACCTGGACGACGTCATGGGCGAGGCCCTGGCCCGGGAGTTCATCACCGTGCCCCGGGAACAGGCCGCCGAGGACCCCATCCTCTACCTCGACGACAAGGGCTTCGAGAAGGAGGTCGCCAAGCTGGAGAAGAGGATGCGCGACCTCGCCGGCCAGATGAAGTTCGAGGAGGCCGCCCAGATCCGCGACCACGTGCAGCGGTTGAGAAGGGAGCGGATGACGGACGTGTTCGGGGCCGTGCCGGCGACGGGGCCGGCCTAGGGGAAGCCCTACCGCAAGCCTTCCACCACGTACAGGCTCGAGCGGTTCCGCTGCACTTCGAGTGCCGCGGCCTTTCCATCCCGGTCGAGACACACCCACCCCAGGCCGTCCAGGGCGGTGTCCGGGGGTGCGAGGGTGCGCAGTTCCGTGCGGTGCCCCGTGGCCAGGTCCAGCCGAGTGATCGGCAGGGGAGCATGCCCCGAGGCGGCCAGGAGGAGGGCCTTGCCGTCCCGGCTCCACTGGGCCGGGTCGTCACCCTTCTGGAGGAACGGAACCGGGACCGCGGGGCCGACTTCCTGCAGCGGCAGGATCCGGTGGCCCCTCCCCACGCACCCGAACAGCAGCCGGGTGTGGTCCGGGCTGAGGAGGAAGCGGACGCCCAGCTGGTCGGCGCATTCGGGCGTCTCCCCGAGGTCCCGCACCATCGCCCCCTCGAACGTCCTCAACACCATGCGCGGCGCGGCGCCACGGGGGAACTCGCAGAGCAGCAGCGAGGCGCCGAGGACGGCCAGGGGCATCGGGAACCGCCCCTTCTCCTCGAGAAAGGAGGCTTCCGCGCGTCCGTCCTGGGGGCGGATGTGGACACGGATTCCCGCCTTCTCGACGCTGCAGCTCAGCACCTCCCCGGAGTCCGGGGAAATCGTGATCCAGCGGCTGTCGGGCTGCGGCTTGGGGCCAGGGCCGGAGGGGTCGACATTGTGCAGGAACATGAAGAACGGCCGGTCCTTGTCGAGGGGGTCCTCGTAGGACATGGCCTGCCGGCCGTCCGTGGAGAGCGTGAGCAGGCTGCACCACTTGTACTTGCCGATCTCCCGGAACGGTTCTGAAGGACCCGGCTGCACCAGCACGCTTTTGCGGAGCACGCCATGGGTCAGCAGGACCCTGCCGTCCGCGGCGATGTCCTCGAGGCGGATGTCATCGGGGATGGCGCTCACCACCCGGACCCGGCCCTTGAGATCCACAGCGCGGAGGTTCCCCTCCGGATCGCTGAAGGTGGTGAACCAGATCTCCTGGCCTCCGGGATGCCAGCAGAGGCCGCCCAGGGAGATGACCATGCCCGTGAGGGCCCTCGCCTTTCCGGACTTGAGGTCGAGCAGCGTGACCCGGCCTTGGGAAGTCCCTGGCTCCATGCGCAGAAACGCGATGCTCTGGCCGTCCGGGGAGAATCGAGGATTCTGGTAGCTCCATTCTCCCTGTTCGAGCACGGTGCCCGGGGGGCACTCCAGCCGGTTATTCCGCTCCTCGGCCCTGACCAGCAGCATCCGCGATCCGTCCGGAGCCCAGTCCGCCGCCAGGATGTTCGACTCCGAAAGCACCGGCGAGCCCCCGGCGAGCTGGCCGATGGCCAAGGTACCGGACGTGTCGTAGGTGCGAGAGGGGGCCCTGAGCACCCTCTGCGCGGTGGCCACCTCGTCCCTCGGAGAAACAGCCAGGAGCTTCGCCCCTGGCTGATCCAGGGAGCGGGCCTCGGTGCTGCCCGCGCGGGTGGAATAGACGCCAGGCTGCGCCCCGGTCCACCAGGCCGAGAACAGAATCGTCTGGCCGTCCCGCGCGAATCGGGCCGCCTCCACCTTGCCGCTCTCGAAGGTCAGGCGATGGAAGACCGGAACGGCGGGCTTCCGGCGGAACGACAGGCCCACGCCCGTTCCGAGGAGGAGGCAGCCCAGGAGGCCTGCCAGGGCCCAGACCATGGAAACCCGCGGGCCGCGCCTGCCGCCCAGGTGGGCCAGCGGCTGGCTCAGGCTGGATTGGGTGAGCGTCTCCAGGGCGAAGCCCAGGTCCCGGGCGGATTGGAAGCGCTGGGTAGGGTCCTTCTGCAGGCAGTGATCCAGGATCTGGGCCGCGGCCGGAGGCACACCCAGCGCCGGATCCAGCGTCGGCGGTTCCTGGGTGAGGATGGCGTTGAGGGTCTCGATGGCCGAGCTGCCCGAGAAGGGCCGCTGCCCCGTGAGCATCTCCCACAGCACCACGCCGAAGGCGAAGAGGTCCGAGCGCGCGTCCACCGCATGGCCTCGGATCTGCTCGGGGCTCATGTAGCCCACGGTGCCGAGCACCACGCCCTCCTGGGTTTTCGGGCCGGAGTCGAGGGCCCGGGTGGGCTGGTCGGGATCGCTGGGCAGGAGGGGCGCGTCGGCGACCTTGGCGAGGCCGAAGTCGAGGATCTTGAGGCGGCCGTCCTTCGTGACCCACAGGTTGTCGGGCTTGAGGTCCCGGTGGACGATCCCCTTCTCGTGGGCCGCGGCCAGGCCGGCGGCCATCTGGCGGGCCAGATCGAGGGCCTTGCGGGCGGGCAGGGGGCCCTGGGCAAGGCGGCTGCGCAGGGTCTCGCCCTCGAGCAGCTCCATCACCGCGAAGGCGGTGTCGCCCTCGTGGCCGATGTCGAAGAGGCCGGTGATGTTCGGGTGGTTCAGGGCCGCCACCGCCCTGGCCTCGCGCTCGAAGCGGGCCAGGGCATCCGGGTGGGTTGCGAGGTGCTCCGGCAGCACCTTGATGGCCACGAGGCGGTCGAGGCGCGCGTCCTTGGCCTTCCACACCTCGCCCATGCCGCCCGCGCCCAGGGGGGCGAGGAGCTCGTAGGGACCGAGCCTGGCTCCGGGCTGGAGGGTCATTTCAGGCCCTCGATGAGGTACAGGTCGGAGAGCTTGCGGACGTAGTTGTAGGCGAGGGCCTTGGCGTCGGGGGTCATGGCGAAGGAGCGGAGGCCCGGAAGCCCGCCGGGGTTGGCGGGGGTGATCTCGCGCACCAGGCTCCGCTTCCCCGTGGCGACGTCGACGCGGACGATGCGGGTGGGGAAACCGTCCCGGTTGAAGACGTAGATGGCGCTGCCGTCGGCGTTCCAGCGCATCGGGACCTCCCCGGGCTCGACGCCCTTCACCGCCCGCTTGGCCTCGCCGCGGGTGGAGACGAGGACGTAGGGGGCGTCGAGCAGGCTCCCGCTCCGCTCCCGCAGCAGGATCCAGGCCCCGTCCGGCGAGATGGCCTGGGAGCCGGCGGTGCCGCTCATGCCCTCGGTCGCCAGGGGGGTCCGGGCCCCGGTCCCGAGGTCCAGCACCTGGTAGGTGCTGCTGGAGTCGGCGCCCACCCGCGGGATGAGCGCCCGGCGGCCATCGGGGAAGGGCTCGGCGCTGAAGGTGACCTTCAGCTCGTCCACGGGCCAGGTGCGGGTCGGTCCTGGCCCCAGGGGCACGACGCTCACGGTGGGCGTGTCCTCCCCGTCCCGCTGGGTGGTCATGACGTGCTGGCCGTCCGCCATGAAGAAGGCGGTGGCGGCCTCCCCCAGGCGGGTGGGCAGGGAGCCATCGGAGGTGCGCAGGTAGACGTACCGGCGCTCGTCCACGCTGGTCCACACGCTGCCGCTGCCCAGGAGCAGGCGCTTCCCGTCAGGGCTGATGTCGAAGGCGGTGGTGGCCTCGTTCCAGGAGAGGTCCTTCTCCCGGTAGTCCGGGGCGCTCATCCCCATGGCGCCTTTCACCACGAGGCCGAGGGAGGCGAGGGCGCGACCGTCCCGGCCCACGTCCAGCAGTTCCAGGAGGCCCGCCTGGCGGGCCAGGAGGCGGCGGCGTCCCGAGTCCGACAGGGCCCACAGGCTGCTGGCGCCATCCCGGAACTCGGTAAACCAGACCTCGTCGCCGCCGGGACCCCAGGCCAGCCCGGTGAATCCCTTCAGCTCCGCGAGGACCTTCCGTTGCCCCTGGAGGTCCACCAGCACGAGCCGGCCGTCCCCCTGGCGGAAGCTGGGCTGCTCGAAACAGGCGAGGCGGTCCCCGCGGGGGGACAGGCGCACCGCCCAGGTGAAGATCGCCCGGCTGGCGACGGGATGGCCGGCGGGGAACTCCAGCACCGTCTGCTGGCTCGTCGCGGCCTTGTCGCCCGCGGACAGGGGCGCGGTCAACACGACCGCCAGATCGCGGCCGTCGGGCATCCAGTCGCCGTCGAAGATGCCGTCCTGGACCACGCGCACGCCGCCGCCGGGCGTGACCCGGGCCAGCTGCCCGAGTTCGAAGCCCGCCCAGAGGCGGGGGTCCATCTTCAAGGCCAGTTCCCCCGAAGGGGAGACGGACAGGATGGTGCCGCCCTTGACGCCGAGGCTGCGGGGCTCGAGCGCGAGGGGGTTCACGCTGAAGACCTCCGGCGGCTCGCCGTTCCAGCGGGCGCTGTAGACCACCTCCTGGCTGCCGGGCAGGAAGCGGGCGCGGTCCACGGTGCCCTTGCCGAAGGTGAGGCGCTTGAAGGTGGGCTGGGCGGCGCCGCCCCGCAGGGTCCATCCGAGGAAGGCCGCCCCGGCCACCACGCCTGCGATGACCGCGGTCCACAACCCCGTCGTCCGCCGGTTCGGCGCGGCGAAGGGGGCCGTGAAGGGGGCCTGGGAGGTGGACGAGGTCGAGCCCGCGGACTCGAGGGCGAAGGCCAGGTCGTGGGCGCTGGCGAAGCGCAGGGCGGGATTCTTCTCCAGGCAGTGGGAGAGGAGGCGCTGGAGGCCCGAGGGGACCGGATGCCCGCTGGCGGCCTCCAGGTCCGGCGGATCCTCCTTGAGGATGGCCGCCAGGGTGTCGGCGGTGGTGTCCCGGGCGAAGGCCTTGCGCCCCGTGAGCATCTCGAAGAGCACCACGCCGAAGCTGAAGAGGTCGCTGCGGGCGTCCACGGCCTCGCCGCGCACCTGCTCGGGGCTCATGTAGCCGACGGTGCCGAGGATCATGCCCGCCTGGGTGAGGCCCGCCCCTCCCGCCGCCAGGGCCTCCGTGGGCAGGAGGGAGTTCGACCCGCCGCCCGGAGCGAGGGCGGAACCCTGCTTGGCCAGCCCGAAGTCGAGGATCTTCAGGCGCTCGTCCTTGGTGATCCAGAGATTCTCCGGCTTGAGGTCCCGGTGGATGAGGCCCTTCTCGTGGGCCGCGGCGAGGCCATGGGCCATCTGGATCGCGAGGTCCACCGCCTTGCGCGGCGAGAGCGGGCCCTGGGCCAGGCGGGCGCGGAGGGACTCGCCCTCCAGGAGCTCCATCACGGCGAAGACCGCGGCACCCTCGCGGCCGATGTCGTGGAGCGCCGTGATGTTCGGGTGGTTCAGCGCCGCCACGGCCTTGGCCTCCCGCTCGAAGCGGGCCAGGGCGTCGGCGTTGGCGGCGAGGTGCGCCGGCAGCACCTTGATGGCCACGAGGCGGTCGAGGCGGGCGTCCTTGGCCTTCCAGACCTCCCCCATGCCGCCGGCGCCCAGGGGCGACAGGATCTCGTAGGGGCCGAGCTTCGCGCCGGGCTGGAGGGTCATCGCGTCTTGCCTTTCCGCGCCAGGCCCGGCACACCATCGGCCACCAGGATGCTGAAGAGGTTCTCGGTCTCCGAGAGCACGAGGCGCTTCCCGTCCGGCGAGAGGCCGAGGGATTCGGTCTTCCAGTCGGGGTCGAAGCCCGCGAGCCTGCGGCGGGTGGCGGTGGTGTCCTTGCCGGGCACGAAGTCCTGGACGTAGACGCCGTCGAGGCCCCGCTCGTCCTGCCCCGTGAAGACGATGCGCCGCCCGTCCGGCATCCAGCGGGAGCGGCCGACGGTGACGACGGACTTGCGCTTGGTCTCCTGGCTGATGCTGACCCCGGCGTCCTTCCCGTCCTCGATGCGCACGGCCTGGAGGGTGGAGCGGGTGCCCTCGGCGGTGAGGTAGAGGGCCCACACGCCATCCGGCGAGACTTCGGGGAGCAGGGCCGCGGCCCCGGGGACGAGGAGCTGGGTGCCGCTGCCATCCGGATGCACCTTCCAGATGCCGGGGGTCCGGCGGTTCCCGGACGCGTAGACGATCCAGCGGCCGTCGGGGGTCTGGGTGGGGTTCTCCGCGTCCTCGCCGTCCCGGCTCACCTGGCGGGCCCCGGTCCCGTCGGGGTTGGAGGCCCAGATCTCGAAGACGCCCATCCGGTTGGAGCTCCAGAGGAGGCTCTTGCCGTCCGGCGTGAGGCCGGGATCCCAGTCCTCGGCCGGATCGTCCGTGATGCTGCGCACCACGCCGCTCCGGGTGGAGACGGCCCAGAGGTCGAGGTTGCCGGAGCGGTTCGACGAGAAGGTCACCCATTCGCCGTCCCGGCTGAACACGGGCTGGCGGTCGTTGATGCTGCCGCGGGTGAGCCAGCGGGGGGCCGCCTTGCCGGCGAGGTCCCACTCCCGCAGGTTCTGGCGGCCCGTCAGGCAGTCGTAGAGGATGCGGCCGTCGGGGAGCAGGTCCAAGGTGTTCCCGTTGTTCGGGGCCCAGAACAGGCGCTGGATGGCCTGGGTGCGGATGTTCTGACGCACGGCCTGGCAGGAGCTGACGGCGACGCCGTTGCCGGCCACCGATTCGGACTGCATGTAGATGAGCTCCTCGTTGCCGGCCCACACGGCGCTGGAGAGGGTCCCGGAGCCGAGGGGGGGCTTGAGCTCCTGGAAGCGCCCGCCCTCCACCTCCACCACGAACACCTTGCGGAGCTGCCCCCCGGTGGTGGCCGCGGAGAAGGTGTTGAGGGCGATGCGGCGGCCGTCCGGGCTCCACCGGGGATTGCCGATGGACTCTCCGGGGAAGGTGGCGAGCACGCGCTCGGCGCCCCCCGCCGCGGGGAGGAGCACCACGAGGCTGTCGGTGCGATCCTTCTCAATGCGCAGGCGCACGAGGGCGATCTGCTGTCCATCGGGCGACCAGTCGCCCTGGACCACGTCCTCGGCGACCTTCCGGGGCTCCCCGCCCATGACGAAGGTGCGGTACAGGGTGCCGGTGCGTCCGGCGGCGCGCACGAAGAGCACCGAGGAGCCGTCGGGAGAGAAGCGGGGGAAGTCGTCGGGCCCCTCGGTCAGCACCCGCTCGGCGCCGCCCTTCAGCTGCTTGAGCCAGATGCGGGGCCGGCCCTCCCGGTCGGAGGTGAAGGCCAGGGTCTGACCGTCGGGACTGGCGGCCGGCGAGGTGTCGTGGCCGCTGTGGGTGACGGGCCTCAACGTGACCACGGGCGTGGGCGGCGGTCCGCCCCGGAGGACCCAGCCCGCGACGCCGGCGCCCAGCACCGCAAGGGCCACCAGACCGGCCCAGAGCCGCGTGGCGCGGCGGTTGGGCGGCGCGAAGGGGGCGGTGAAGGGGGCCGCGCTGTCGGTGCCCGAGCCCAGGTTCGACAGGGCGAAGGCCAGGTCCTCGGCGTCGTGGAAGCGCTGGCCGGGATCCTTCTCCAGGCAGTGCTGGAGGATCCGCTGGAGGCCCGGCGGCACGGCACGGCCCGACGCCTCCAGCTCGGGCGGGTCGTCCCGGAGGATGGCCGCGAGGGTGTCGCTGGTGGTGTCCCGGGCGAAGGCCTTCTTCCCGGTGAGCATCTCGAAGAGCACCACCCCGAAGCTGAAGAGGTCGCTGCGGGCGTCCACGGCCTCGCCCCGCACCTGCTCGGGGCTCATGTAGCCCACGGTGCCGAGGATCATGCCGGCCTCGGTCTGGTGCGGCGCCGCGCCCGCGGCGAGGGCCTCGGTGGGCAGCAGGGAATTGGAGCCGGAGCCCGGGCCGGGCTTCGCGGCCTGCTTGGCGAGGCCGAAGTCCAGGATCTTGAGGCGGCCGTCCCGGGTGAGCCAGAGGTTCTCGGGCTTGAGGTCGCGGTGGATCACGCCCTTCTCGTGGGCGGCGGCGAGGCCCTTGGCCATCTGGATGGCCAGCTCCGTCGCCTTGCGGGGCGGGAGCGGCCCCTGGGCGAGGCGGGCGCGGAGCGTCTCCCCCTCCAGCAGTTCCATCACCGCGAAGACGAGCCCGTCCTGCCTCCCGGTGTCGAAGAGGCCGAGGATGTTCGGGTGGTTCAGCGCGGCCACGGCCTTGGCCTCCCGCTCGAAGCGGCCCAGGGCGTCGGCGTTGGCGGTGAGGTGTTCCGGCAGCACCTTGATGGCCACGAAGCGGTCGAGGCGGGCGTCCTTCGCCTTCCAGACCTCCCCCATGCCTCCGGCGCCGAGGGGGGAGAGGACCTCGTAGGGGCCGAGTCTCGTTCCAGGCTGGAGGGTCATGGGTGGGTGGGGACCATGCTACTTCGCCCGGGTCCGGCCTCCTAAGGGTTCCGCCGGGTGGACCCGACCGGGTCCGGCCCGGCTTGGCGAGGCCCGGCTTGGCGAGGCCCGGCGGAGGGCGGCCCGGGGGGGCCCGAGGACGGGGCGGCCCACCTGTGATGGACGTCCGCGCGCTCCCGCCCCAAGCTGCAGGGGAGGGGATCCATGGACGACCGCACGCTCTCGATCTTCGGCGACAGCCTCCAGCGCTGCTCGGCCCATCCGGACTTCCTGGACCTCTTCTACGAGGCCTTCCTGGGCTCCTCCCCCAAGGTCCGGGAGAAGTTCGCCAACACGGACTTCGTGAAGCAGAAGCGGGCCCTGCACGCCTCGCTGAACCTCATGCTGCGGGCCGCCCGGGAGGAGGACCTGGGGCCGCCGCGCTACCTCGACGACCTGGCGCGCCGCCATGGGGCCCAGGACCTGGACATCGGCTCGGAGTACTACGACCTGTGGCTGGACAGCCTCCTGGCCACGGTCTCCGTCTGCGACTCCGAGGCCTCCGAGGAGGTCCGGGCCGCCTGGGAGAAGGTGATGGGCGTGGGCATCCGCTACCTCTGCGCCCGCTACAACGAATAGGGGCTGGAGCCGGAGCCGGGGCTTCCAATTCCGGGGGAGCCTCGTACCCTTCCAGGCATGTCCCCCAAGCTGGTCCTGGTCGTCCCCGGCCATCCCACCGTGACCCTGGATCCCGAGCACGGGGTCTACAAGATCGGCCGCGCCTCGGACAACGACGTGGCCCTGGACGACCTGAGCCTCAGCCGGCACCACGCCAGCCTCCGCTTCTACCGAGGCCAATGGCTGGCCGAGGACCTGGATTCGAAGAACGGCACCCGGGTGAACGGCGAGCGGCTCACCGGGGCGAAGGCGCTGCGGGCCGGGGACGAACTCGCGCCCGGGAACCTGCGGCTGACGGTCTGCGACGCTTCGGAGACGGGACCCGCGGTGGTGATCCAGCCCCGGGAGACCGCGCCCTGGGTGCCCTCCCTCGTGCTCGGCGCGGAAGAGCTGCGCCGGGGCGGGGCGCCGGCGGCGGTGGGGCAGCGGGCCCAGGCCGCCCTCGACCTGCTCGAGCACGCGGCCACGGACCTGGCCCGGGAGGGCAGCGCCGAGTCGCACCTGCTGCGCCTCCTGGAGGCGCTGCAGGGGCACCTCGCCGCGGACCGGGGCGCCGTGCTGCTGCGCGACCGGGAGGGCCGCACCTTCCCGGCCGCCTCCTGCGGCGGCGCCACGGACGGGACGGCCATCCAGATCCCGAAGACCCTCGTGGACGCCGCCCTCGGCCAGGGGCAGGCCGTGCTGCTCGCCGACACCGGCATGGAGGGGGCCGAGCCCGCCTCGGCCTCCATGGTGAACTTCGGCATCCGCAGCGCCCTGGCCACGCCCCTGGAGGCCGACGGGCAGGTGCTGGGCATGCTCTACCTGGACGTGAAGCACCCGACCCGGCGCTTCGACCGGGAGGACCTGCGCCTGGCCACGGTCATCGCCCACCTGGCCGCCTCGAAGGTCCGGGCGGCCCGGCTCGAGGCGGAGGCGCAGCGCCATCGCTCCCTCGAGATGGAGATGGACCACGCCCGGCGCATCCAGCAGGGCTTCCTGCCCGCCCGGCCGCCCTGCGTGGACGGCTACGAAGTGCTCGGGTTCAACGCCCCCGCCCGGCAGGTCTCCGGGGACCTCTACGGCTCCTGGCTGCTGGAGGACGGCAGCCTCTGCGCGGCGGTGGCGGACGTGAGCGGCAAGGGCATGGGGCCGGGGCTCCTGATGGTCACCTTCCACGCCTACATGGATGCCTGGGCGGACTGGTCCAGCCTGCCGGACGTGCTCCTGGAACGGCTGTCCAGGACGCTCGCGCGGCACACCGAGTCCAACCGGTACATCACGGCCTTCCTCCTCCACCTGGATCCCGAGACGGCCCGGCTCCGCTACGCCTCCGCGGGCCATCCCCCGGCCCTCCTGCGGCGTTCGGGCGGCGGCACGGAGATCCTCGACGCGCCGGGCCTGCCCCTGGCCATGCTGCCGGGCAGCGCCCCCTACGGCCAGGGCGAGACGGAACTGGGCCGCGGGGACCTGGTGCTCCTCTACACCGACGGCCTGCTCGAGGCCGAGTCCCCGAAGGGGGACGAGTTCGGCACCGAAGGCCTGCGGAGGGTGCTCTCCGAGTCCGGCGCCCGCCCCCTGACCGAGCTCCGGGACGCCCTCGTCGCCGCCCTCAAGGCCCACCTCGGCGGCCAGAGCCCCTCGGACGACCAGACCTTCTTCCTGCTGCGAAGGCTCTAGTCCCGAGGCGCCGGGTCGGGGGCGGGACGGTCCCCCGGGCCGGCCGGAACCGGAGGCCTACTTGACGTACTGGTCGATCACCTTCCCGATGGCCGCCCGGCAGGCGGCGCAGAAGCCCACCTTGTCGCGGGTGAACATGATGCAGTCCTCCTGGGCGCGGTAGTAGCCGGTGGACTCGTAGAGGGCCCCCTCGAAGGCGCCCACCTGCCCGCTGTGGGCGTCGTGGTTGAGGAGCTGCGTCTCGTGGGCCTCCTCCCGGGCGAAGAGGGCCTCCATCTCGGACTCGGGCCTGCGGTCGGCCCGGATCTGCCGGCGCTCCTTCTGGATGGCATGGCTGAAGGCCTCGAACTCGGCCTTCTTCCAGGGTGTGGGCAGGGGCACGCCGGCACTCAGGGCGGCCTTCCACTTGGGATTCTTCGGGTCGGCGGTGACGTTGGGCTCCCAGGGCTCCATGCGCGGCTTCCCCAGCTCCTGGGCCACGTCGCTGGTGTAGTACTCGTCGGCCAGGCCGGCGATGTGGTGGCCGAACTCGTGGACGAAGACGTAGGGGGTGAAGGCGTTGTCCGAGGACACGGTGCCGTAGAGCTGGTGGATGCCGCCGCCGCCGTAGGTGCGGCCGTTCACCAGGATCTCCACGAAGTCGTAGGGGGCCTGGGACGCGAGGTCCCGCCAGGCGCGGTTGTCGAAGGTGAGGATGTAGCGCTCGCTGCCGAAGGCGTCGTAGGTGGCGCCGGTGGGGTTGCGGCGGTGCACGCCGGTGCTGGGCCGGGAGATGCCGGACTCCCTGGCCGCCGGGCAGAGGCCCCACACGTTGAAATCCTTCGCCCGGGACTTGAACGGCTCCTGGGACAGCAGCAGGAAGGCCATACGCTGGGCGTCCTTCAGGAACTTGGGGCGCTCGGCGGCGGTGTAGCCGTCCCCGAGGATGAGCAGGTCCACCTTCGAGGCCGAGGGTCCGCTCTTCAGGATGGGGACCAGCGGGCCGGCGTTCGTGGGCACGGCCTGGACCACGTCCTGGGCCTTGGGGTCCACCGGCAGGCGCCAGACCTCCTTCCAGGAGAGGTCGGCGGCCCGGGTGAGGACCACCACGTCCACGGGGCCGTCCGGCTCGGGGAAGCGGAAGGACTCCCCGAAGGCCCGGGCCCGCACCCTGGCCTCCGGCGTGTCCCGCCACTCGCCGAAGATCGTCGCGTAGCCCCGGGAGTAGAGCACCGCCTGGGTCTTCGCGTCCCGCACCTCGAACTTGTTGAGCCCCAGGTTCGAGTCGTCCACGGGCTTCCGGGGGTTGCCGGGCCAGGGCAGGGGCTCCCGGACCACCCGGTCCAGGCCGAAGGATTCGGTGGTGGCGGTGCCGGAATGGACGACGTCCACCCGGAGGGTGCGGGGGGTGGGGGCGCCGGCGAGGGCCCTCAGGCCGACCGCGAGGGCGAGGACGAGGGCGGGGACTGGGCGCATGGGACCTCCGCCTCCCAGTGTGGCACCCCTTGCCGGCCATGAAAAAATCCGGAATTCCCCTCGAACCCCTGCCGAATCCTGGCAATCTGTCCCCGCACCCATGGCCGTCCTGATCCTGCGCATTCCGGGCAAGCCCTCCCGAAAGCTCTCGGGGGATTCCCCTGTCATGACGGTGGGGCGAGCGGCGGGGAACGACATCGTCATCGAGGACCCCAGCCTGAGCCGGGTGCACGCCCGCTTCACCCTGAAGAACGGCGTGCCCTGCGTGGAGGACCTGGGCAGCCTCAACGGCACGCTGGTGAACGGCCGGCCCGCGGAGGGCGTCCAGGTGCTGAAGGCCGGGGACCGCATCTCCCTGGGCAAGGTGGACCTCACGGTGGACGCGGAACCCACCAGCGCGGTGCTCATCGAGGAGAGCCAGGCCCCCAGCGGCGTGACCATGGTGAAGCCCATCGCCGAGCTGCTGAAATCCATGGCGCCGGAGCCCAAGGACAGCGGCCAGATGCGCTGGATGGGCTCGCTGACCCTCATCCAGGAGACCACCCTGGACCTGGTGAAGGACATCAGCGTCGAGGACATGCTGGACAAGCTCATGGGCCGCCTCTTCGAGCTGCTCAAGCCCGACCGGGGCGTGGTGCTGCTGAAGGACCCCAGCGGGGAGCTGATCCCGGCGGCGGTGAAGTCGAACATGGCCAAGGCCACCCAGATCCGCGTCTCGAAGACCCTGGTGGAGGCGGTGGTGGAGCGGCGCGAGGCCCTGCTCATCAACGATCCGACCAACGACCCGAAGCTCAGCGCCAGCCAGTCCCTGGTCTTCAGTGGCGTGAGCAGCATCCTGGCGACGCCGCTGGAGCACGAGGGCGAGGTGGTGGGCCTCCTCTACCTGGACGCGCGGCCCTACCGGCAGCCCTTCAACGAGGAGGAGCTGCGGCTGGTGGCCTCCCTGGCCCACGTGGCCGCGGGCAAGATCCGTCAGGACCGCCTCCAGGCCGAGGTCGCGAAGAAGCGGGCCATGGAGCAGGAGCTGAGCATCGCCCGGCAGATCCAGCAGCGCCTGCTGCCGGCGGAGGCGCCGGTGATCGAGGGTCTCGAGGTCCACGGGGCCAACACCGCCAGCCGCCAGGTGAGCGGCGACCTCTTCGGTTTCTGGCCCCGTCCCGACGGGAAGTGGCTGTGCGCCATCGCGGACGTGAGCGGCAAGGGGGTGGGACCGGGCCTCCTGATGTCGGCCCTGCAGACCTACCTGGAGGCCTGGGCGGACGCCCAGATGCCCACGGACGACCTGGCCAAGAAGCTCTCGGTGAGCCTGGCCCACCGCACCACGCCGAACCGCTTCATCACGGCCTTCATCTTCGTGGTGGACCCCGACACGGGGAAGGTGCAGTTCACCAACGCGGGCCACAACCCGGGCCTGCTGGTGCGAGCCGACGGCAGCGTGGAGAAGCTGCTGAGCCACGGCATGCCGCTGGCCATGCTGCCGGGCAACGCCTACCAGAAGGAGCAGCGCCTCCTCCACGACGGGGACATGCTCTTCCTCTACACCGACGGCATCACCGAGGCCACCAGTCCCGACGGGGAGGATTTCGACCTGCCGCGGGTGGAGGCCTTCGTCTCCGCCAACCGCGCCCTTCCCCTGCACGAGATGGAGCACCGGCTCATGGACGAGCTGGAGGCCTTCACCCGCCACGCCCCCGCCACCGACGACCGCACGGTGGTCATCGTGCGGCGGAAGGCCTGAGACGGAGCCGGGAGACCGCCATGCTCACGCCCAGACAGCGCCAGTTCCTGAAGGCCGAGGCCCACCACCTCAAGCCCGTGGTCCACGTCGGCAAGGCCGGCATCACGCCCGCCCTGGTGGCCGAGCTGGACGTCATGCTCGACAGCCTCGAGCTCATCAAGGTGAAGATCAACCAGAACAGCTTCGAGGACAAGCAGACCGTCATCGACGGGCTCCTGGGGAAGCTCGAAGGGCTCGAGCACGTGTGGACCGTGGGACACACGATGCTGTTCTTCAGGGCCAGCCGGACGAAGGAGACGAAGTATCCGCTGCCGGTGAAGGGGTAGGGGGAGACTCCAGACTTCGGGGTGATTCGGCCGGAGGGGAAGGTCTCTGTTGTGACTCGGGGCCGACGTGCCTGGAACGCCGGGCGACGACGCACTGCGCGCGTCTGGCACCTCGATCTGCGAGCCCCGGAGGGCGCGGGCCTCGCAGATCGAGGTGCTCTTCGAAAACCTGCCCCGTACCCTTCGGCACGTCGCAGCCCGGCTTCTAGGGATGACGGGTCCTGAGGTCGGCGTCAGGCCTGGGCCTTCGCCACCGCTTCCGCCCTGGCCTTCATGCCCGCCTCGAGCAGCTTGAGCCCCATCAGCATCCGGTCCAGCCCCTTCCGGCAGCCGTCCCTGACGAGGTAGTTCTCCTCGTTGAGCACGTTGCCGCCGAGGATGGAGCAGATGCTCATGATGTCGCGCTCGGGCTTGACGGGACTGAAGAAGATCCTCGGCAGCTCGCCGCTGTACCAGGCCTGGACGAAGGTCTTGAAGGTGCCGATGGCCTTCTGCATGTGGCCGTCGTAGGCCGCGTCCCAGCCGACGGCCTCGCCCTTCAGCTGCCTCGAGACCAGCTGGGCGGCCAGGGTGGCGCTCTCGAGGGCGAACATGACGCCGCTGGAGAAGACGGGGTCGAGGAAGTCGCCGGCGTTGCCGGCCACGGCCCAGCCCGGGCCATGGAGCCGCTTCGTGACGGTGCTCCAGCCGTGGAGGCGCTGGGTCTTCATCACGGGCTCGGCCCTCGCCAGGCGCGCCGCGCAGTTCGGCTCCTGGCGCAGGATGGCCCAGAGCTTCTCGCCGTCCCCGCCCGGATAGGCGTCGAAGGTCGCCTGCTCCGCGACCACGCCCACCGAGGTGCGGCCGTTGCTGAAGGGGATGATCCAGATCCAGGCGCCATTGGGATGCAGCACCACCCAGATGTCGCCTTCCTCCTCGCCCCCGGGGCGCAGGTCGCCTTCGACGTGGGTGTAGTAGGCCGAGCGCGCGAGGATGTCCGCGGGCATCTCGAGGCCCAGCAGGCGCGAGAGGACCCGCGCGGGGCCGCTGCAGTCGAGGACGAAGGCGGCTTCGATGGCATGGGCCGCCCCGGACTCGGTGTCCAGGAGCTCCACCGTCGCGCCGTCCTGCCGGAAGGCCGCGTCCCGCACCTCGAGGCCGAAGCGGACGTCCACGCCCCGGGCCCGGGCCGCGGTCACCAGGGTCTGGTCGAAATCATCGCGGGGCACCTGGAAGCTGGAGGTCCAGTCGCCCGGCAGGGAGTTGACGAAGGCGAAGCGCTGGGTCCGCTCCCCCTGGAAGAACATCGCCGCATGCTTGGGCATGTAGCACCGGCCCTCCACCGCCTCCAGCAAGCCCGCCTGGGCCAGCAGCTCGTTGCAGCGGGGCAGCAGGCTTTCGCCGATGACGTGGCGGGGGAACCACTGCTTCTCGACGACCAGGACGGAGAATCCCGCCTGCGCGAGGGTGGCGCCGGCCACCGTGCCGGCGGGGCCGGCGCCGATGATGAGCACGTCGGTGGAGGCGGGGAGCTGGCGCATGAAGGGTCCTGGATGAGGCTCTCAGTCTCGCACGGCCCTAACGCAGGTCGCGGATGCGCGTCTCCGTGGCCAGCCAGTCCACGGGCTGGTCGTGCAG